>CAVWVO010000006.1:0-353158 GCA_963758515.1 uncultured Actinomycetota bacterium | reverse complement strand
GATCGGCCATAGCCGCAGCATCGACATCGGTTCCGCCGGCTCGATGCCGTTAAGCCTCCTAGGCGCCGCTGAGCATCCGGTCTGCGTTCTCCCAAAGGATCTTCGACCGGGTGGCGGCGCTGAGGCCGGCGTCGTCGATGGCCCGCAGGATGTCTCTCGTCCACTGCTCCCCGCTCGCCGAGCCCATCGGGAAGTCTGTGCCGAACAGGACGTGGTCGTCACCGAAGTACGACACGCCGCACTTGAGCGTGTCAGGGGCGTAGCTGATGGCCGTGTCGTTGTAGAAGCGCCGGAAGTACTCGCCGACCGGTCGGGAGAGGGGAGCTCTTGTCTCCTCCGTGAGATTCAACTTCGGAGTACCGCGCCGATCTCGTCGTCGAAGGCCTCGAGGCGGGCGCCGAAGTAGGGGATCATCCCGCCGAGGTGGTGGGTGACGACCTTTAGGTCAGGGTGGCGCTCGAGCACGCCGCTGTAGACGAGCCTCGCCATCGCGAGCGAGGTGTCGAAGGGCCACCCGAGGCTGCGGTCGAGGAGCGACTCCTTGATCCACGGGTAGAGGTACTCCGTGTGCTGGGGGTGGATCCAGACCGGCTGCCCGGCCCGCTCGCACAGCTCGTAGAGGGGCCACATCTCCTCGGCGTCGACGGGCCGTCCTTCGATGTTGGAGAAGATGAGGACGCCGCGCAGATCGAGCTCGTTCCAGGCACGGTTCAGCTCCTCGAGGACGGTGTCGTCCACCCGCGGTGCGACTGCCACACCGACGAAACGCCCGGGGTGGGCGGTCACCATTCCGGCGATGCCCTCATGGGCGGTGCGCAGCAGCCGGTACATGATGCCGCGGGGCATGCCGAGCCACATCGGCGGCCGCACCATCACGAGGACCTGGGTGTCGACCCCGACCTCGTCCATGAAGCGGAGCCGCTTCTCGGCGTCGAAGAGGTAGGGACGCTTCGAGAGGGCAGCGCTCTCGTCGGTCGGGTACTCGTCGGCGAGCGCCTCCATGAGGTTCGACGGGCAGACGTGCGAATAGAAGTCGATGACCACGAGACGGTGCTCCTCCCTCTAGCAGGTCGTCTGCGAGCGCCACTACCATAGTAGGTACGGTTGTTTACCTGCCCCGGCCTCCCAGTCGGAGAGGGCGCCGGGAGAGGCACACGAGGCACGGAGACGAGCCGGGATGGAGCTGGCGGGCAAGGTCGCCATAGTCACAGGTGGCGCTTCTGGAATCGGTCGGGCGATCGCCGGCGAGTTCGCACGGGCAGGTGCCGGGGTCGCCATTGCCGACCTCCGGAAGGCGACCGAGGCGGCCGGTGAGCTCGCCGCTGGGCACGACTCACTGCCCGGCGGATCAGATTTCATCGACGTCAGCACCGATGTCGCCTCGGACGGCTCGGGCCTCGCGATGGCTAGCAAGTCCGGGAGCGCTTCGGCGGCGTCGACATCCTCGTCAACAGTGCCGCCCAGCTCGGCGGGGTCAACATCCGGGTGAACGCCATCGCGCCAGGGGTTCACCTTGAGTGATGGCGTCCTCGACCATCGGGAGGCCTTCGTCGGCTCGATCGAGAGTGCCCCTGCCAGCCGCAGCCTGCGGCGCGACCAGGTGCCGGCCGGTGTCGCCGGGGCCGCCCGCTTCCTGTGCGGACCGGTGTCGGGTTTCGTCACCGGCCCAGACCCTCGTGTCGACGGAGGGAGCGCTTTTTCACTGAGACCGGCCGCAGCGCCCGGACGGTAGACCGACGCGGCGTGCCAGCCAAGGTCCTTCCAGGTCGGGACACTTGTCAGCGGCACCTTTCGTGTGGTGATGTAGTACCACCTACTTGGGTAGGTCGGAAAGGAAAGACGGATGAGGCGCATCGACCTGCACTGCTACCCGGGCACCGACGTCTGGGTCGCCTCCCAGGGACCCTTCGTCGCCGCCCTCGAGCAGTCTGGTCGAAGCCGTGGGTGGCACGCACCGAGGACGAGGTCGTCGCCGACCTCGAGGCCGCCGGCGTCGAGGCGGTGCTCGTGGCCTTCGACATCAGCTCGCTACGGGTGCCCCCCCCTGCTCGAGCGGCTACGTAGCGGATCTCGCTCGCCACCCCGAGACCTTCATCCGGGTGTGGGGGAGCGGTCGACCCCTTGAAGGGCGAAGCCGCCATCGCCGATGCCGAGGCCGGCGGTGCGTCAGGCACGGGGTCCTCGGCTTCCACTTCCACCCCATCATGGGGCACTACTCGGTCGACGACGCCCGGCTGGACCCGTTGTTCGAGACGATCTCCGGCCTCGAGGTCCCGGTCTGATCGATGTTGGCACGACCGGCATGGGTGCCGGCATGCCCGCCGGAATGGGGGCGATCCTGCGTCATGCCCACCCGCCGCCGTCGACCAGCTGGCCGCCAGATTCCCAACCTCACGATCATCGCCGCCCATCCCGGCTGGCCGTGGGTGGAGGAGATGACCGCTGTTGCGCTCACAAGGGCAACGTGTACTGGGAGCTGTCGGGATGGGCGCCGAAGTACTTCCCGCCAGCCTTCAAAGCTCCATCCGGGGTCGCCTCCGCCACAAGATGATGTTCGGTAGCGATCACCCGTCGATGACCTACGAGCGGATCCTGCGGGAGTGGGACGAGCTTCGGCTATGACGAGTCGGTCATGCACGCCGTCTTCCACGAGAACGCCGAGGCCGTCCTCGGGCTCTGACTCAGCTTCTCGTCAACCGACGCCAGCCGCTAGAGTGGCGTCATCCTTCCTTCTAGCGTAGGGAGTGGGGTGGTCATGCCGGCGAGTGGTTCGAGCACGACGGAGCGCTTGGTCGAGCTGGGTTTCTCCCAGTACGAGGCGAGGGCTTACGTGGGGCTGCTTGGGAGCGCCCCCCTCACCGGCTACGCCCTCTCCAACTCGACCGGCATCCCCCAGCCGAAGGTCTACGAGACGCTCCGCCGCCTCGCACGAAAGGGGGTGGCGATCGCCCTCGAGGGTGAGCCGCTCCGCTTCGTCGCCGTGCCACCCGCCCAGGTCCTCGCCCACCTCGACACGAGCTTTCGCCGGCGCCTCGCCGACGCCGAACTCGGGCTGATGAAGGAGGTCGACGGGACCGAGAAGCAGCTTCGCGTCTTCGATGCCCTCTCGAACTGGTCCGCCGTCGAGCGCCAGGCCGTCGAGCTGCTCGACGAGTCCACCCGCCACGTCTACATGTCCATCAACTGCGAGAGCGCCCCCCTCCTCGAGGCCGTCGCCCGCGCTGTCGAGCGCGGCGTCAAGACCGACCTCCTCCATTTCGGCAAGGAGGAGCTGGCGGTCGAGCACGGCCGCAGCCTGCGGCACGCCACCACTGACGGCGTCGTCTACCGCCACCACCAGGCGCGCGCCACCTCGCCATCGTCGCCGACTCGACGAAGGTGCTCTGGGCGCTCGCCCCGAGTGGGCAGGACTGGCAGGCGGTGTCAGCCGACGACAACCTCCTCGCCGCTGCCCTCAAGGGCTACGTGCGCCACGACATGTACGTCCAGCAGATCTCCCAGGACTTCGGGGAGTTGCTCGAGGCGGTTACGGCCCCGGGCTCGAGAAGCTGGTCATGCCAATCAAGGACGGCGCTCCCGAACAGCACGCCGTGAGCAGCACCGCGACGGTACGACGGCCGCGGGCCCGCAAGAGGGCACAGACGGCCTGAGCCGCAGCGGCCTCAGGAACGGCGCCCCTCCTCGAGCGCCCGCCAGATCTTCTCGGGCGTGAGCGGCATGTCGAGGTGGCGCACCCCGAAGGGCGCAAGGGCGTCGAGGACGGCGTTCTGCACGGCGACGGCAGAGCCGACCGTGCCGGACTCGCCGATCCCTTTCATCCCGAGGGGGTTCCTCGGCGAGGGCGTCACGGTCTCGTGGACCTCGAAGCTCGGGAGCTCCACCGCCGTCGGGATCCCGTAGTCGGCCAGGTTCGTCGTGAGCGGGTTGCCGGCCTCGTCGTACAGGACCTCCTCGTAGAGGGCCTGGGCGATCCCTTGGGCGAGGCCGCCGTGCACCTGGCCTTCGACGATGGTCGGGTTGATGACCTCGCCGCAGTCGTCGACGGCCACGAGGCGGAGCAGCCGCGTGAGTCCGGTCTCGGTGTCGACCTCGACCACGGCGAGGTGCGCCCCGAATGGGATAGGTGCCGTCCTGCTGGGAGAAGTCACCCCCGGCGGCGAGCTCGCCGGGGACAGAGGCGGCGATCTCGGCGAGCGAGACGGGCCGTGCCGGCACGCCGGCGACGAAGAAGGCGCCGTCCTCCCCCTGGACGACGTCGGCGGCAGCCGCCTCGAGGAGGTCCGCCGCAGCCTCGCGCGCCCGTTCGAGGACGGTCCGGCCGGCGTTGTGGACGGCATTGCCGGCGAGCTGGCCGGAGCGGGAACCGAAGGTCCCGACCCCGTGCGGGACGGCGCGGGTGTCGGAGTGGACGACCCGGACCCGCTCGGCCGGGAGGTGGAACAGCCCGCTCACGAGCTGGGTGAGCGTCGTCTCGTGACCCTGGCCGTGGGGCGATGAGCCGGACGTGACGACGACCGTCCCGTCCGGCTCGACGGCGACCCCGCCGTACTCGGGGCCGCTCCCGCTGATCTCGACGAAGGTGCTGATCCCGATGCCGAGCTGGCGCGTGTCGCCCGACGAGCGCCGTGAAGCCTGCTCGGCGCGGAGCTCCGTGTAACCGGCGTGCTCGAGGACGGCGTCGAGGGCTCCCTCGTACTCGCCGCTGTCGTAGCTCGCACCCGTGAGGGTCCGGTAGGGGAACTCGTCGGGCCGGATGAAGTTCCGCCGCCGCAGCTCGATCGAGTCCATCCCGAGCTCGGCGGCGAGCAGCTCGATCACCCGCTCGAGCATGGCGGCAGCCTCCGGCCGCCCGGCTCCCCGGTACGGGCCGGTCGGCGAGGTGTTCGTCACGACGCCGAGCGACGTGAGCTTCAGGCGGGGGATCCGGTAGACGCCCGTCGCCATGAGCCGGCTCGTCGAGAATGGGATGGTGCCCCGCCAGCAGTAGGCGCCCATCTCGGTGACGGTGCGGGCCTCGAGCCCGACGATGGTCCCGTCGCGGCGTGCCCCGATGGCCACCTCCTGTCGCTGGCCCCGGCCGTGGCTCATGGCGAGGAGGTTCTCCGACCGGGTCTCGACGTAACTGACCGGCCTGCCGAGCCGGTCGGCGACGGCGGCGACGACGATCTGCTCGGGGTAGACGCCGCCCTTGGCCCCGAAGCCGCCCCCGACGGCCGGGACGCGCACCCAGATCTCGGATTCGTCCTTGCCGAGCGCCCGGGCGATGCCGGCCCGGACGGCAAAGGGCGCCTGGCAGGAGACGAAGCACTCGAGGCCGCCGTCGGGGAGCGGCCGCACGAGGGCGCCGTTCGGCTCCATCGGCACGGGCGCCACACGCTGGTTCGTGAAGCGGGCACGCACGACGGCCTCGGCTCCCTCGAGCACGTCGCCGTCGTCGGACGGAGGAGCCTCGAGAACGACGTTTGAGCCGAAGGAGGGAAAGAGGACGGGGGCGTCCTCCGCCGAGGCTTCGAGCGGGTCGAGGACGGCGGGAAGCTCCTCGATGTCGATGACGACGAGCTCCTGGGCGTCGACTGCTTCGGCGAGCGTCTCGGCCACGACGACGGCGATGGCCTCGCCGACGAAGCGGACCCGCTCCCGGGCGAGGCAGGGCCGGCCGAGCTCGGGACGGGCCGCCGCGTCCGGCCTCGGCCACTCCGGGAGGTCGGGGAGGTCGAGATCCTCGGCAGTGAAGACGCCCACCACCCCGCCGGCGGCGAGTGCCTCGCTCGTGTCGACGGACCGCAGGAGACCGTGGGCGACCATGGAGCGCACGAAGACGGCATGGAGGGCGCCGTCGGCGTCGAGGTCGGCGACGTAGCGCGCTTCCCCCGTGAGGAAGGGCGGGTCCTCCCGCCGCTCCACCCGGTGGCCGAGGATGCTCAGGCTCGAGGCGCCCTGTTCCATCAGTCGATCCTTCCCCGCCCCGCACCGGGCTCACCCGGCCGGGGGCATGCTCCCATCGGCGCCCTCAGAGGAGCCCTCGGCGGCCATCTTCTAGACGGCCTCCACCTCCATGAGGGCGACGTGGCGCCCGTCGGCGGCGAACTCCTTCTCCCGCTTGCTGCGCACCGTCTCTGCCTTCTCCCCGTAGCGGGCGGCGACGGCATCCTCCCAGCCAGCCTCCGGCCAGCTGTAGTCGAGGTCGACGATCCTCCCCGGCTCGTCCGCCCGGGTGGCCAGGGCAAGGACGTCTCCTACGATCGCCCGCTGCTCGGCTGCCTCCCCCGGTCGGCCCACGCAGTAGCCGAGGGGGTAGTCGAGGTAGGCGGCCCGAGGCGGGCGGACGAGCTCGGTGATGTCGCGGGCACCGGTCACCGAGACGGTGGGCAGCCCAAGGCGCTCAACGACGCGGGCGAGGATCCCCATCGCCTGGTGGCAGGCCGGACAGAGCGGGACGACGAGCACGAGGTCGGCGCCGGCCTCGTGGGCCTCGGAGGCCACCTTCGGCCCGAGCTCGCCGGTGATCCGCCTCAGCTGCTTGATAGCCCCGAGGGTGGAGAGGTGAAAGGGGCTCGTATCCCCGATCAGCCCCTCGTCGGCGAGCTCCGACAGGCGCTCGTACGGGTGAACGACGTTCACGTCCTGCCGCCCGGGGCGGCGGATCGGGCTCGGGTGGGACGGTCGCAGGCTTGAAGGCTCGAGATCACGCCCGAGCCGGCGGCAGGAGAGGTCGTCCACGAAGGAGAAGGGCGGTTCGGAGCGCACGTGCACCCCCGCGCTGCTCACGATGATGACCGTCGCCTCCTCGAGCGGAACCCTGAGCGGCGAGAACGGCGGCGGCCCCAGCCGGGCGACCGGCATGGGCGGCATCGGCGCCGTGATCTCGTTGACGATCGACAGGTAGGAGACGGGCATCAGATGGCGGCGACCGCCCGCCATCTGGCGGCCACGCTGGCGGCGTGGCCGCCACAGCCGTCCCGAGGCGTCTCACCCATCGTCGCCGGCGGACAGCATGGCGCCGAGGGCTTTCTTCGAGACCTTGCCGAATCCCGAGAGGGGGAGCGACTCGAGGATCTCGAGACGCTCGGGCAGCTTGAACTTGGCCATCTCGAATTTGGCGAGGAACGAGGTGAGCTCGCTCAGCTCGAGACTCCCGGCCCGGCTTCAGCACGACGCAGGCGCACATCCGCTCGCCGAGCACCGGGTCGGGGTAGGACACGCAGGCGACATTGAGCACGCACGGGTGGGCGAGGATGAGGTTCTCCACCTCCTCGGCGCTGATCTTCTCGCCTCCCCGGTTGATGAGATCGTTGCGCCTCCCCTCGACGACGTAGTTGCGGGAGGGGTGCATCCGCAGAGGTCGCCCGAGCGGTAGAACCCGTCCGGGGTGAAGGCGCGGGCGTTGTGCTCCGGCGAGCGGAAGTAGCCGCGGAGCGTGTACGGCCCCCGCACATATAGCTCTCCCACCTCCCCGGCGGGCACGGCCTCGCCCTCGGCGTCGACGAGGATCACCTCTCGTCCGGGCAGATAGGCCGCCCGCACGTCTCCCGCCGGACGTCGTCTGGGTCGTCGGACCGCACGAACATGATGAGGCCCTCGGCCATGCCGAAGTTCTCCTGGATGAACAGCCCGGGGAGGAGGGCTTCGGCCCGATGGCGGGTCTCTGGCTGCAGGCGCTGGCCTCCCGACTGGATGATGCGTATCGACGAGAGGTCGTAGCGCTCGAGCGACGGGTCGTTGATCCAGCGGATGAGGAGCGCCGGCACGACGTGGATGTGGGTGACCCGGTGAGCCTCCACTAGCCGGAAGACGTGATCGGGGCGGACCGAGGTGGAAAGCACCGCCGTCGCCCCCTTCAAGAGGAAGCCCTGCAGCCCCGGGCAGGCAAGGGGGAGGTTGTGCTCGATCGGCAGCACGAGCAGCAGGACGTCACCCTGGCGGATGTCGGTCACCGAGCCGGCCAGCTTCGAGTTGTAGAGATAGTCGTTGTGGGTCCGGGGGATGAGCTTCGGGACGCCTGTCGTGCCACCCGAGAGCAGGAAGACGGCCGGGTCGTAGGGGTCGATCTCGATCTCGGCGAGAGCGGACTCTGGCGTTGCCGGCTCGGAGCTGAGGAGCGCGTCCAGGTAGACGAAGCGGTCGTCGGGCTCCTTCTCCTCGCCCTGCACCAGGCAGAGCCGCAGGCTCTCGTGGCTGTCCATGAGGCCGGCGACCATCTGGCGGAAGTCGAAGTCGCGTGCCGTCGCCGGCACGGCGCACGCCTTTGCCTCGGAGATCTCGACGAACTGGCTCACCTCGAAGCGCCGGTGGACGGGGAGGGCCAGGATCGGGACGGCACCGATCTTCTGCAGGGCGAAGTGGAGGTAGGCGAACATGACCGTGTTCGGGAGCTGCACGACGACACGGTCGAGCGGGGCGAAGCCTAGGTCGAGAAGATGGCGGGCGAGAAGGCTGGAGCGCCGTCGAGCTGCCGGTAGGTCACATGGTCGCTCTCGTCGATGAGGGCGATCTGGTCGGCGTAGGCCTCGAAGACCTCCCGGAAGCCGTCGATGAGCGGCCGCTCCTCCCAATAGCCCTTCTCGACAAAGCGCCGGGCATCTTCGGGTGGGAAGGGGGTGACTCCTTCGAGCAAGCGTGCTCCTTTTCCTCGGCGGGCCGCTTTGTCGGCCGGCCTGGCTGCTGCCGCCGGGTATCTCGTCAGGTGACCGAGGTGAAGCCGCCGTCGACGACGACGATCTGGCCGGTCACGAAGCGGTTGTTCAGTGCGAGGGAGACCATCGTCTCGGCGACGTCGTCAGGGGTGGCCACCCGCTTGAGGGGGGTCATCTTGGCACGGCGCTCCATCAGGCGGTCGTAGTTCTCGCCGAGCTGGTGCTCCATCCACTCCCCGACCATCCAGCCGGGCGCGACGCCGTTCACGCGGATCTCCGGCGCGAGTGCGCCCGCCAGGGTGCGGGTGAGGTTAGCGACGGCCGCCTTACTGGCGGCATAGGGGAAGGGCTGCGGGCCAGGGCGGAGGCCGGCGACGCTGCATGTGGTGACGATCGCCGCCACGGGCGACTGGCGCAGGAGCGGCACACAGGCGCGGGCGACAGAGAAGAGGCCACGCACGTTGACGGCGAAGACCCGGTCCCAGGCTTGGAGGTCGAGGCCTTCCAGATCGGACGGAGGTGTGTCGATCGTCGTGCCGGCGTTGTCGATGAGGACGTCGATCCGGCCGAAGTCGGCCTTGACCTCTTCCACCATCGCCCGGACGGCGGTCTCGTCGGCCACATCGGCGCAGTAGAGTTCGGCCCGGGCGCCAAGGGCGTCGGCGTCTTTTGCCACCTGGGCGGCCTCGTCCTCACTGCGGGAGAAGTTGAGGGCGACGTCGAGGCCTTCGGCGGCAAAAGCAAGGGCGGCGCTCCGGCCGATCCCTCTCGATGCACCCGTGACAAGGACGACCGGGCGGCTGCCCTCGGGAGGCGGCACTAGTAGCTACCCCGGTAGTGACCCACGCCAGCAAGATAAACGGGCACCGGGAACGGTGTCAAGGTGCGCGCTGAGCGAGCGGGCGGCGGCCAGCCCCTTCGTCCACCTTGATCCGCTTGATCTTCAACGTCGGGATGGGCCCCAGCTTGCCGGGCAGCACTCCTCCGGAGAGAAACGACCCGAGCACGTTGCCCTCCGTCACCGTAAGGACGAGGGAGGAGGGGCGGGAGGAGCTGTGGTGGACCGTTACCACTGAGGCGCTCTGGCGGCTCAGTGGTAACCACTGAGGCGCTCTGGCGGCTCACGTGCCGCCACCGCGTCTCGCGGAGCGGATCAGGCGGCGGCTCCGCGTCGGCGGAGGTGAGCCGGAGCATGGGGCCTCGCCCGGCAGCAGGCGGACGCTCAGGGCGGCGAGGCGGGATCCTTCTCCCGCTGCGAGGCGCGGAGCCACGTGCGGGGAGCTCGCGGGAGGAAAGGGCGTGAAGGGCGTCTCGGGGAGCGCCGCCGAAGGATGAGGACGTCAGCCGGCTTCCAGGCCGACCGCTATACCTTGACCGACGCCGATGCACATGGTGGCGAGCCCCCGCCCCCCGCCTCGGCGGCGCAGCCGGTGGACGAGCGTCGCCACCAGGCGGACGCCGCTGCAGCCGAGGGGGTGGCCGAGGGAGATGGCACCGCCTAGGGCGTTGAGCGGCTCCCAGTCGTCGGCCACGCCCCACTCGGCGAGGACTGCGAGGCTCTGGGCGGCGAAGGCCTCGTTCAGCTCGACGGCCGCAAGGTCCTCGAGGTTCCAGCCGAGCCGCCCGAGCAACTTGGCGGTGGCGGGCACCGGCCCGATGCCCATGATGTCCGGGCGGACTCCGGCGACGGCCCCACCCTCGATGGTGGCGAGGGCGCTCAGGCCGAAGTCGGCCAGCGCTTGCTCGGAGACGAGGAGGGCGGCCGAGGCGCCGTCGTTGATGGACGAGGAGTTGCCGGCTGTCACCGTTCCGCCAGGGCGGAAGGCCGGCCGCAGAGCCGCCAGCGCCTCGAGGGAGGTCGTCGCGCGCGGACCCTCGTCCCGCTCGACCACGCCGTCGGCGACCGCGACAGGCAAGATCTCGTCGTCGAAGTGCCCCTTGTCCGCGGCCGTCACCGCCCGCTCATGGCTGTGGAGGGCGAAGATGTCCTGGCGCTCCCGGGAGATGCCGTACTGCTCAGCGAGGTTCTCAGCCGTCGCCCCCATGGAGATCGTCCACTCCTCGGGCATCTGCGGGTTCGTGAACCGCCAGCCGATCGTCGAGTCCACGAGCTCGAGGGCGGGCGGGAGCGCCCGCTCGGGCCGGCCGATGACGAAAGGCGCCCGGCTCATCGACTCGACGCCTCCGGCGATGGCCACGTCCGTCTCACCGAGGGCGATGGACCGGTAGGCGTGGAGGAAGGCGTCCAGGCTGGATCCGCAAAGCCGGTTCAGGGTGACGCCTGCCGTCGTCACCGGAAAGCCGGCGAGCAGGAGGGCCATGCGGGCGACGTTGCGGTTGTCCTCTCCCGCCTGGTTGACATTGCCGAAGGCGACGTCCTCGACTCGTTCGGGCGGCAGTCCCGGGTTACGGGAGGCTATCGCCCGCAACACCGTGGCCGCGAGGTCGTCCGGCCGAACGGAGCTGAGCACGCCGCGTGCCCTGCCTATCGGCGTTCGAACGGCATCAACGATGTGAACACTGCGAGCAGCAGTACCCATCAGTCGCTACCTAGGTAGTGAACCACCTGGAGCACCGTAGGCAGTCCCCTCCGGGGTGTCAAGGAGGTCTTCGCTCGTCACACGGCCGGGCGTACACCGGATGGTGGCCCCGGTGACACGCTCACGACGACGACGTCCTCCGTCTCCCCCTCTCGAACACGGCGGGTCCGCCCACGGCGAACGGCCTACGGTTTGGCTCAACCGCCGGCACGGGGGCCAACGCTCGACTCAGCTGATCTGGTAGCGGGCCACGCTCTCTCGGTCAAGAGTGAGCCCATGTCCGGGTCGCTCACTCAGCACGAGCATGCCGTCGACAAGCTCCGGCAGGCCGTGAAAATCCGCTCCGTCACCGGCATGCCCTCGACGATCAAGCCATTCGGGATGGCGGCAATGCAATGCGCGAAGACCTCCGGAACGATATGGCTGGCGACAGGGATACCGAAGGCCTCGGCCATCGCGGCCACTTTGCGGAACTGGGTGATGCCGCCTTGACGCATCAGATCGACCATGAGGTAGTCCACCGCCCGCTCCTCGCAGAGCCTAAGCAGGGGCGGCGCGTCATAGCCTGGTACTCGCCCGAGCAGATCGGAGTGTCCAATGCCGCCGCAATGGCGGCCTGTCCGCGCACGTCGTGCATCAGAGTCGGATCCTCAATCCAGTACAGCTGGAACTCCTCGAGGGCGCGGCCCATCCGGATAGCCCGCGACGGCGTCCAGGTCTGGTTCACGTCGTACATGAGGTCGACGTCGTAGCCGACGACGTCGCGGACCGCCCGCACTCGCGCCGTCACCTCGTCCACCCGGCCGTATCGATCCGGTCCGGGCCTCATCTTCATCGCCCGATACCCCTTCGCGAGCGCCGACGCAGCAGTCTGCTGCAGCAGGTCGATGTCTGGAGCTATCAGCGAGCTGTCGTACACCCGGACGCGGTCCGAGTTGCCACCGAGCAGCCGCCAAAGCGGCTGTCCGAAGACCTTGCCCTGGATGTCCCACATTCCGATGTCGAAGGCTGCAGCGCCGAGGTTGAGAAGGCCGCCGGGCCCGATGCCGTTCTCCGGGTTGATGACCCGAGCCAACCCTTGCTCGACGCGAAGGGCGTCCTGGCCGATGAGCTGCTCGCCGATCTCCTCGACGATGGTCATCAACGAGCGGACGTAGTTCGGGGCGAGGGCGAGGGTGTAACCAAGCCCTTCCAGGCCCGACTCGGTCAAGAGACGAACGACGATGACCGGTAGCTTCCAGTTGTCGCCGACCTTGTCCTCGAGTCCGGGTGGAATGACCCGGGGGAGCATCAGAGGAGTGACCTCTACCTTGGCGATCGACGCGGTCATGTCATCCTTCCCTGTGCATCGGTCTCGCGCGCTCGGGTCCGAGCGCGGCTCGTCGACGGTGGCTAGCTGTCTCTTCCTCTTTCCGCACCCGCACCAGGCGCCAAGCCCGGCATTGCGCTCATCCAGGCATCGAGAGCCGACGTGTCATGGCGGAACAAGGCTGCGGCGTTCTTGTATGTGATGAGGTCACGCTCGTGGGCGGGAACGTCGGCTAGGACCGCTTTAAGGCCTGCCTGTGTGTTCGGCCACGTCGTGTCCTCGTGCGGGTAGTCGGACTCGGACAGGATGTGGTCGACGCCGATGACGTCCCGCAACTGGTAGCCCGCCCGGTCGCCGAGAGCGCAGAACCAGAACGTCTTCTTCAAGCACTCGGCAGCGGTCATTTCGGTGCCACTCCACCTCTTAAGGCCCTTGCGCCGCACCTCGAGATAGTCGAGCCGGTCGAGGGCGAAAGGAACCCACCCGATCCCACACTCCGAAAGAGCGACCTTGAGGCCGGGAAATCGCAGAGGCACTTCTGAAAATATCCAGTCAGCGACGGCGAAGACACCCTGGAACGGCAGCAGGAAGACGAAAGGGTCCGTTGGCGCGTCCGGTGCCATGTCGCTCTCGGACGGGGCGCCGGTGCCGAAGTGCAGGCAGATGACTGTGTCGGTCTCCTCGCACGCTTGAAAGACGGGATCCCAGTGACCGGAGTAGAGCGATGGGTAGCCGAGCTGGTGCGGTGACTGGGTGAAGCTGAGGGCCTTGAAGCCGCGCTCGGCATTTCTCCTGATCTCGTCTGCGGCGATCGCCGGATCGTTGAGCCAGGTGATCTGGCAAGGGATCATGCGATCGGGGTAGGTGCCTGCCCACACCTCGATCAGCCAGTCATTCCACGCTTTCATGGCGGCCAGCCCGAATTCCTGATTCTTTAGGCACGAGTACTTCCAGCCGGCGAAGCCCGAGAGCGCCGACGGGAAGCAGAGTGAGGCCCAGACACCGTCGATGTCCATATCCGCGAACGCGCTCCTTGATGTCCCACGTGCCGCGGCGCATTTCGTCGAACCGCTGCGGCTCGGTGGTACAACCCTCCTCCTTGCCGACAGTGGCATTGAGGCCGATGTTCGGCACGAGCTGGTCCTCGATCCGCCAGAGCTGGGTGCCGTTCTCCAGCTCCACGACCACAGGACCGAGCTCCTCGAACTTCTTCGGGATCCTGCCTTCGAACATGTCGGCCGGCTCGATCACGTGATCGTCCACCGAGATCACTGCGATCTCGCCGCGGCCGCGGATCGGGGTCGGGAAGGAACCGGACCGGGGTACGTTCCTTTTTCTGGAGCGCGCCCTGCAGACCGGACGCAGCGAGACGCTCGATTCGATCTGTTCGTGTTGGTTGCATGGCTATGCCTCCTTCGTCGTCGCCCACTTCCTCAGGTCACGCTCCTCGCGCTGGGTCAGCGGGCCGGGGCGCCGTGCAGGCCACCGTCAAGCCACCTCGTTCCTCAGGGCCCCGAGCATCGAGCTCTGACCACCACCTGATCGCCCGAGCGGAGGAACTGCGGGGAAGTCATGCCGATCGCCACCCCGCCAGGAGTTCCGGTGGTGACAATGTCGCCCGGTCGCAGCAGGTAGGTCTGCGAGTAATGAACCACCAGCTGATCTACGTCGAACTCGAGATCGGTCAATGTCGCCTCCTGGCGAACCTCGCCGTTCACGAGAGTGCGGAGATGGATCTCCTCGGGACAAGCAACCTCGTCGCTGCTGACAAACTCTGGCCCGATAGGGCAGAAGGTCGGGAACTGTTTGCACATGATGTTCCGTTCCCAGGCGTCGATGGCGTCTCGGCCCGTCGCCGCCGAACGCACTGCGGGCACCCAGTCGTGGGCCGAAATGTCGTTCAGAAGCGTGTAGCCGGCGATGAAGTCGCGACCCGTCCCTTGGCCGCCTCGAAGCAAGGCCGAGCGATGACCACGGCGACTTCACCCTCGTAGTCGACCATGTCGGGGCAACTCCGGGATACGGATCGTCTCTCTATGGCCGATCACCGAGGCACAGTTCTTGATGAATCCTCTCGGGCTCTCCGGCGGCTTGAGAGGCGCTCCTCCGCCCGCCGCCATCTCCTTGCGATGGGTCCGAAAGTTGCCGCCAGAGCCGAGGATGAGGCTGCGCGTCCCAAGGGGGGCGAGGAGCGAAGTCTCGTCGAGCGACACGATCGCCTCACCTTGCGGATCCTCGAACGCCCGAGCGGCTAGCCGATCGACGATCCCTCTCCAGTCGCTGCCGAGCGACAGCACGTCCCGCACGTCCCGCAGGCGCTGGCCTCCTCTCACGGGGGCGCCCGACGTGAGATCGACGCACGTGCCGTCCTGCTGCTTCAGACCGACGTGCGAACTGCCGTCAGCTGCTCGAAAGGTGACGAGGCGCACGGTGTTACCTTTCCTTCGATCTAGTTCTGACCACGTTCGGGAAGCCCACCACCGAGAAATACCTCTCCGATGTCCGCCCGCTGCCGCAGCTCCGAGGCCGGCAATGACATGGCGACTTCACCCGCCACCATGACGTAAGCCCAATCGGAGATCTCGAGCACGGCCTCGGCCTTCTGCTCGACGATGAGGACCGACCGCCCGTGACGTGCCAGCGGAACGACCTGCTCGTCGAACACCCGCGATGTCAAGCTCGGCGACAGGCCGGCGGTCGGCTCGTCGAGAAGGAAGACCTCGGCTCCGAGCATGAGTGTGCGGGCAACGGCCAGCATCTTGCGCTCTCCACCGCTGAGCGTGGATGCGGAGCGCTTGAGCTTGCCGCGCAGCGCAGGGAAGATCACGAGCGTCTCCTCGAGTCGCTGCGCCCGGTCGCTGCGCGTGAGCAAGTAGCCGCCGAGGTCAAGGTTCTCTCGCACGCGCAGCGCGTCGAAGACGTCGCCGACTTGCGGAATGTAAGCAAGGTCCGCGACGGGCAAGATACTCGAGAGGCTTGTGGGTGACGTCCTCCTGCCCGAGACAGACCTGACCGCTCATCAACCGGGCCCCGCCGACTAGAGCCTTGAGCAGCGTGCTCTTGCCCGTCGCCGTTGGGACCGACGATGGCCACGATCTTGCCGTTGTCTACGCTGACGTCGGCACCGTGGACGATTCGGAGGTCTCCGTATCCAGCGACCACACCGGTGGCGCGGCAGGGCTGCAGGTGCTTCCTGCTTGTCATCTCCGGCCGGGGTCGATGGCCCGACTGTGGCGTCGCTCGCGCTGTGCATACTGGGTCCGACCCGTCTGCGGGCTGGACCACTCAGCCGTGGCCGCTCTGGACGGTCGGACGTGACGCGCCGTACCCACCGGCGGGCAGGTCTCGCAGGGCCTCCCCCACTTGACGCCCGAACATGGCGGTGGGGTTCTCGCTCAGAATCGCGCGCCTTCTCCTCGCTCGTGATACCGCCCAGTTCGAGGAAGGCGTCCACGGCGCCGGGGAAGGTCGAGTCGACGTGTGGGTAGTCGCTCGCCCAGACGATGTTCGTGCCACTCAATGCCTCGACGGCGTACCTGCCCGGCTCCTCGTCGCTCTCGATCGAGACAAAGCACTGCCGCCGCACATACTCCGACGGGGTGAGGCTGAGGTCGGCGACCTCTCCCACGCTCTGGTACCGCCACAGCCTCGGTTCAGCGTGCTCGTCCATCCTCCACATCCAGTAGGGCAACCAACCTGCGCCGCACTCGAGGAATGCACAGCGCAGCGATGGGTGCCGCTCGAGTACGCCGCCCATGACGAGGGCGACCATGGCGATCTGCTGCGCATGCGGGTGCGTGCAGACGTGCCAGAAGGCCCACCGGTTGCCGAGCTCCATCGGCCCGACCTGAGGAACCCGCACTTTGGCCCCTTCGTGGAAGCACACGGGCACGTCCAACTCGGCGATCGTCGCCCAAGGGGCTCGTACTTCGGGTCGAACAGGGGCTTGCCCTCAACGACGTTCGGCCTGAGGAAGAGGCCGACAAAGCCGAGTTCCTCCACGCAGCGGACCGCTTCCGCGCGTGCCGCCTCGGTGTCGCGGAGATCGAGCATCCCCACGCCGAACAACCGCTCGGAGCCGTCTCGGCAGAAGTCGGCTAGCCAGTCGTTGTAAGCCTTCGCCGCCAGCATTATGAGCGCCGGGTCCACGTCGACGACTCCCGGCACCAAGAGCCCCCGGCTCGGAAAAAGCACCGCAAGGTCGATCCCCTCGGCGTCCATCGCCGACAGGTGGGAGGGAACGTCGTAGTCCCTTGCGGCTGCCTCGGCGAATCGATCGGCCTCGAATAGGCCGGTCCGATCGGCGATCCACGTCGGCTCCGGTATGGGCACGCCGGCAAACTGGAAGTTACCTCCTCTCGGGCCGGAGAAGTCCCATCCGGGCGCCTTGTCACGCACGTCAGCCGGCATATAGCGCTGCCAGAGGTCAGATGGTTCGATGACATGTCGATCGGCGTCGACGACAATCATTCCGTCCTTCATTCTCTCTCCCAGAATCGCTCATGTGCTCGGCTCGTAACGGTGCCGCTCCGGTGGGAAGTCGTCACGTTCCCGAAATCGATGTGCTCACCTTTCGGGTCAGTTCCGCCCGATAGGTGTCGATGGCAATCGGGTCGAGGGGCATGCCCCAGCCCGGAGCATCGGGCATGGAAAAGGCTCCGTTGCTGGGCTTCATCGCGCCGCCCTGCAGCTCGTCCCACCAAGGGAAGTACTCGATGACCTCACCGTTCTCCACCGCTGAGACCAGGTGGGCGCTGTAAGCGGGAGCGGCGTGTCCGGCGACCGCCACACCACGATCGGCCGCCAGCGCGGCGCACTCGAGCCACGGTGACACCCCACCAATGTGGTACACGTCGATGATCGCGATGTCGACCACGTCGGCGTCGATGAGTCGCCGGAACTCGTCGACACTCGATACCCGCTCCGCCGAGGCGACGGGGATCGTCACGTTGTTCCGGACTCGCTTCAGCTCTGCCAGGTTGCCTTCGGCGGTCGGGTCTTCGAGCCAGCTGATCTCGAGCTCCTCGACTGCTCGGCCGAACCGGATGGCATCGCCTGAACGCATTGACCACAGGCCGTCGACCATGATCGAGACGTCCCTTCCGACAGCCGCTCGAACCCGCTTCGCACGAGCGATGTCCTCCCTCAGGGGACGACGCCCTATTCGGAGCTTGACGCCGACGAAGCCCTCGTTCACCAGCCGTCGTGCAGACCCCTCGAGCTGATCTTCCGTCTCCCCCGAGAAGAGGCCATGGCTCGCGTAGCACCTCACGTCGGTTCCACTGCCGCCGATGAGTCTCCACACCGGAAGGTTCGACAGCTTCCCGAACAGGTCCCAAAGGGCGATGTCAACCAGGCTCAGCAGGAGCTGCACCATGCCGGACCGCGGCAGCAGGTCGTGGAGCTCGCGAGCAACGACTCGTCGCGCATCACGTCGCGAAGCGTGCTCCGTCCCGATGAGCGCCTGACCGGCATCTGAGAGCACCTCTGCGAAACCGTGGGCCACCCCGATGCTCTCGAAGCTGATGTAACTCTCCCCGCGCAAGCCCCCGTCGGTCAGCATCGAGCAGACGACCGTGGCGAACTGCGTCCTTGCCTTCAATCCTCCGCCGACTGCGGCAGTCCGGGGCCGCGGGATCAGCACCACCTCGGCGGTGACCTCCCGAATGGCGTCGACGCTGGCCATAGTCTCGTCAGCTCCGGACAGGCGACCGCAGCCGCCGGTTCGCCACCGGCGGAACCGACGGGGCCACCCAAATGCGGCTACCGCTAGCCATTGACGTAGGCCTCCTGAACATCGCGACGGCTCCGCACCTCGTCCATTGAACCGATACTCATAACTTCGCCACGTGCCATCGCTACGACGCTGTCGCAGATCTCTCGGGCGAAGGCGAGGTTGTGCTCCACGAGGACGATGGTGATGCCAGCCTCTGCCAGTGAGCGCAGCCCGTTCTGCAGCATGGGCAGGATGAGGGGGCTGAGCCCGGCGGTCGGCTCGTCGAGCACGAGCACGGCGGGCCGGGTCATCACTGCTCGCATGATCTCGACGAGCCGCTTCTCGCCGCCGCTCAGGTTGCCGGCCAGCAGGTTGGCTTTGCCTTCGACCCGGAACATCTCTAGCAGCATCAAGGCACGCTCGATCTCGCCTCGCTCGGGGCCCCGCCACACCCTGGCACCAAGGATCATTCCCTTCAGCTTCTCGCCGGCCTGGTCTGGCGAGGCGGCGAGGAGGTTCTCGATCGTCGTCAGCCGCGCGAACTCGTGGGGAAGCTGAAACGTGCGTGTGAGGCCGGCCCGCACCCTGTGATGGGCGCTCATCGAGCTGATGTCGATGCCACGCAGGAGGACTCGGCCTCCCTTCGCCGGCACGAAGCCGGCAACTGTACCGAGCAGTGAGGACTTGCCCGCGCCGTTCGGGCCGATGAGGCCCCACACCGCGCCGCTCGGGATCCTCAGCGACACCTCGTCGACTGCTCGGACCCCGCCGTACTCGACCGTCAGCCGGTCGACCTCGAGAGCGGGGGCATCGGCACGTGCCTGTGGGAGCTGCCGAGGCTCGAGGGCGAGCTCGTTGCGCCACGCGGCGGCTCCGTTGCGGGCCGGTGCAGCGATATCAGGCTCTTTCTCGAGCATCGCCTGCGGAGGAGGGCGCCGGAACATCGACCGCCCGAGGCGCGTCCCATCTCTCTTCGTCGGCGTCGGCTCCGCCTAGCGCCAGCCGCGGTCGCCGCTCGGGGACGAGCCCCCTCGGGCGAAACCAGATGAACAGGATGGAAATGGCACCTGCCAGAAACCAACCGATGTCGAGGGCGAGACCTGGGCGCGAGGGGATCGTCGGGACGTAGTTGGACGCCTGCTGTAGCCCGACAGGGACGAGCACGGCACCGAGGGCGACGCCGAAGTTGTTGCCGGCGCCTCCTACGATGACCGCCGTCAAGAGCGAGAGCGTCTCGACGTACGCCCAGCTCGGCTGGGCTCCAGGCGCCGATGAACGCTACGAGGAGCGCGCCGCTGAGGCCCGCGAGCATCCCGCCGACCACTTGCACCATCAGCCGAAGGCCGACCACGTTCTTACCGACCGCCGTGGCAGCGTCGCTGTCGTCGCGCACGGCTCGGAGGGTACGACCCATCTGTCCGTCGCTGAACCGGCGGAGCACCAGGTAGCTGATCACGCAGCATGCGACCACAAGGACGAAGAAGCCCCAGTTGCCTTTCGCGGTGCCGGACGTCCCGATAGGGTTGGCGACGAGCGAGACGCCGGGGTTCCCGTTGAAGAGCCCGTTCGCGCCCTGCACGATCGTCACGAAGATTATGGAGATGACAAGGAGCGCCACCGCCTGGTAGTCAGGCCGAAGACGCCTTGCTCCGACAAAGCCGGCGAGCCCTCCGGCTAACCCGCTCACTACAGCAGCGACAACGAAGGCGACGGGGGGAGCGAGGTGTGCGCCGATGATGTAGTGCTGGAACCCCCCGTTCGCCGTGTCCGGGCCGAGCGTGAGGACGGCGTAGGTATACGCACCTACGGCCAGGAGGGCGATGTAGGCAAAGTTGGCTACTCCGGCCACCCCGAATTCGAGGTTGAGGCCCCAGACAGCGATGACGTCGATGCCGGCGTAGACGAGAAGAACGACGAGGTAGTACTCCCAGCCGCTCATGGAGATCCTCTTCGGTCTTCCGGCACCAGCGCTTCGAAAGGACCGTATGCCGGCAGGGACTGCCTCACGCCATCTGCCCTCCGTGCGCAGACGCCGCTCGGCGCACGATGCCGGTCGGACGGAAGAGAAGGATGGCGACGAGGAACACAAAGGCTCCCACGCTCTCGTATGCGGGGTTCCAGTAGGCAGCCGTGAGCTGCGTCGAGATGCCGATTATCAGGCCGCCCGCCATTGCGCCGTAGGGGCTGCCGATCCCACCCAAGACGGCCGCCGAGATGGCGTAGATGAGAAAGGTCGACCCTATGGTGAAGTCGTAGGTTCCCGCCGTCATGGCCAGCGCGACCCCGGCCACTCCGGAGAACGCTCCCGTGACCATCCAGACGATGTCGGTGATCCGCTGGGTTCTGATGCCAACGCTCTTTGCCAGCAGCTCGTTGTTGGCCGTCGCTCGGATCGCCCTGCCGAGCTGGGTGTAGGTCAGCGCGATGTGAGCGAGGATCATGATGACGGCCCCGAGAACAATCAAGGCGACCTGTATCGACGTCAATGTGAAGAGCCAGATGTGAACCGTGCTCTGTCCAACCTGGAGGCTCTGAGCGTTCGGCCCGACCACGGCGAGCAACAGGTACTCAAGGCAGATCCCCGCCGAGACGGTTACGATCACCATCGCGACGACGCTCGTCCCCTTGCGCTGCAGCGGTGCCAGCAGCAATCTGTTGTACGCCACCGAGAGCAATCCGAGGATGACCGCCGCCACGAGCATCGTGATCCAGATGTTGCCGGTCAGCTTGAGGAAGCCGAGGGCGAGGAACGCACCGAGGGTGAGGAACCCTCCGTAGGCGATGTTGATGATGTTGCTCAGGCCGAACTGCATCGTAAACCCGAGCGCCGCCAGCACGACCACCATCCCGTAGGCGATCCCGAAGCCCAAGGTCTCGACAAAGGTACTCACCGGCCGCCTCCAAGCAGCCTCTCCCCTGCTCGGCGCCCCAACGCCGGCTCTATTACCAGGTCCCGATGCGCGCTCACCTCGAGCGACCAGCGCCGAATTCCGTTGCCTTCCCCGGCAGAGCGCTCTCCAGCGACCTCAGGTTGAAGGCACATAGGACGCGAGCGCCGGTCCGCCGACGACGGACTTGACGACCGTCGTGTTGCCGGTAGTGGTCAGCCCGTAGACCCCGAAGCTGTCAACGGAGATGTTGTACCTGTTGAACCTGGCCTGGCCGTCCACTCCAACGTAGTCGATGTGCTTTCCCGCCTTGAGCGCCTCAACTCCGGCCGCATAGGTGTGAACGACGACGGCTCCGGAGAAGCGTTCGTCACCTTGGGTACATAGGAGTCGTACACGCTGCCCTTCGTGCTGTGGGCCATGTCCATGGCCAGCGCAAGGATGATGCCTCCGTCGTACAGGGCGCCGACCGCTTGGGCGACAGCCGGCGGTATCGGCTGACCGCCCGGGTTGTCACTCCCGGTGGCCTTGATGGCTTGGAGGTAGAGGTTGTACTGAGGGGTGTTCGCCGGCACGTAGCCACCGACAAGGAACACCTTGCTCTGTGTATACGGCGCCCCCGCCGACGACACGAGGGCCTTGTAGAACGTCAGCCCGATGTTCTCGGTCGGGGTGATCATCGGGGGGATGTTCCGGTTGTTGAGCGAGCCGTACTCCTTCAGGAGGGCAGCCGTGGTCTGCGTGTCCGCCGAGAGGATGAGCGCGTCCGGTGCTTGGCGATCGTTGCGCTGATGGTGCTCAGGTACGACGACTGGTCGCCCGTGACGGTCACGTCCTCGACCGGGTGGATGCCTTGCTTTTGCAACGCGAAGTTGAGCCCGGGGACATTCCCCTCGTCACCGCTGTCGTTCTGCGTAAGGACCGCAGGATGGAGGAAGTGGAGTTTGTTGTCGAAGATGCCGAGCGCAGAGCCGAGGGCCACGTCGGGCGACGACATGCGCCAGAAGTAGTGGTACCGGTTGTGGATGAAGAGCGACAGGCCGTTCAGCGACATCATCGGGATCTGTGCACGGTTCAGCAGGGGGACTACCGTCGCAGCTACGTTGCTGTCGATCCCGAGCGCGAAGTCGAAGTTCGAAGTCGTCGCGATGGCCTTCTGAACGTTCGGTACGGCGTCGGCCGGGTCCCCGGTGTCGTCGACCCTCACCCCTGTAACCTTGTGCCCGAGAATCCCGCCTGCCCGTTGATCTCGTGAATGGCGGCGAAGGCCGGCGCGCCAATAGCGACGCCGATAGCGGCCGATGAGCCGGTGAAAGGTCCGACGATCCCGAGGGAGATGTTGCCCCCGCCAGACGTGCCTCCAGATCCCCCGTTCTTCGGAGTCGCGGAAGAGGAACAAGCGGCGAGGAGCCCGGCCACGAGGGCGAGCAGGAGAACCCTCCCGCGGTAAGGACGCCGTGGGTGTCGGGGGTAGAGACCCCGTGTTTGCGAAAACCTCGCAGTCATTCATCCCCCTCAGAACAGTACTGTCTCCGGTAGTAAGGACGGAGGGAAAGCTACAGCGCACGCGCCGGGCATGTCAAGGGAGTTCGGGACCGCCGACAGGTGGAAGTGCTAGCCGTCTTGACGACGGCCGTCATCAACCTTACGCTCCCGATGTTGTGATTAGCTACTGCGGTCGTGAGCAAGAGCGCATTGCCGTGGCTGGGCCGACGTGATCATCGACGCCTACAGCCACGTCTGTCCGGAGCCGTTGCTAAAGGCGGTCCTCGCTGTCAAGCCGACGCTCCCTCTCGAGGGGCTCACGACCACCTACCTGTCTGATGCCGGGCGGAGGCTCGAGTTTCTGGACCGCCTCGGCATTGATAAGCAGGTGCTGACCCTCGTACGTCCCCCGATGTGGCTCGGAATGGAACGGGACGACATACACCGCTTGACGCGGGTTGCCAACGATTCGATGGCAGAGTTCGCCGCAGGGCACCCGGACCGATTCATCAGTGTGGCGGTTCTGCCACTCGTAGACGACGAGATGATGGAGGAGCTATGCCGCGCGCCCACGACGAGCTCGGCATGAAGGGCGTCCTCATCTTCTCCAACATCGAGGGTCTGCCCCTCGACAACGAGTCGATGTGGCCGCTCTACGAGGAGGCTGCGTCTAGCGGTCTCCCGATCTGGATCCATCCCCAAGACGGTCACTCCTACCCGTGGATCGAGGAGAACCGGATCGACCGGATGTTCGGATGGCCGTTCGAGACGAGCCTGGCCATGGCCCGCCTGGTCTTCGGCGGCGTCGTGGGCCGGTTCCCTTCGTTGCGCTTCGTCACTCACCACCTCGGAGGAATGGTCCCATTCTACGCCGGGCGTATCGCTGCGATCGACCGAAATCGCCAACGAGGACGCGCCACCGCCGAGGTCACCTCGTCTGATGTTGATCAGGATGTCGAGCCGGAGGCGCTCAACCTCTTCCGGAGCTTCTTCGCCGACGCGATGGTGACCGGCTGGCAGCCGGCCCTGCGATGCGGGCTTGACTTCTTCGGGGTCGAGCAGATCGTCTACGGAAGCGACTTTCCGATGGGAGCCGACGAAGGTGAGGCTCACGCGCTTGAAGTCCTTCAATCCCTCCCCGCGATCGGTCTCTCCGAGGGCGAGCTTGACTTGATCCTCGCCGGCAATGCCTGTCGGCTGCTTGGACTCGAAGCGTCGGCTTCATGACGCCGACCGCCCGTCCACAGGCCGACCTACTGGGATTGTCCGTCCGCCGGACCTATGAGCAGGTGGTGAGGACTGGGAACGGCTCGAGCTGAAGACGAGGCCGTCAGGAAGGCCGCTCCTAGGGAATGCTGAGCGCTCCCGGCTGTGAGGAGCGGACCGCTATCCCACGGTGTGCATCTTGAGCGGGAGGCTGTTCAGCTCCTCGGGACCGGACTCCCCTACGACGACCGCGCCGCCGACGTTCACTCGCGTTCCGCCCGCGGCAGGCATTGGGCTCGAAGGCGAAGAGCATCCCCGGTGCAAGCACGGCATCGGTCCTGGCGGGAAGCGTCTTCAGCCACGGGTACTGGTCGGCGAAGACGCCTTCGACCCCTCCGTGCAACGTCCCGAGCAGGTAGGCGGGACTTGTCGAGTGGACGAGTGGTGACAAGTGCCAGCAGCCCGCCTCCTTGAGCGGGACAGCCATCGCGTCACACAGCTCGACGAAGGTCGTCCCCGGCTTGCAGGCTTCGAGACCAGCGTCGTAGGAACGCCGAACGACATCGTCGAGCTCCCGCCAGAGCGGGTCGACCGGTCCTGTGGCAATCATCATCTGCTGCTGGGTCTCGACACCGCCGTAGGACGGCATCAACTCGCTCGAGATGAGCTCGCCGGCGCCGAAGACACGCGGCGGGACGGCTCCCGTTCCCCATTCGGGCGGCCCCCACGACAGCGAGTCACGGCCTGACTTCAAGATGAACGATGGCGGCGTCAGCGTGAGGCCTGCCCGGTAGATCACGCCGGTCACCTCGGCGTACACGTCCGCCTCGGAGACGCCGGGCCGGACGATCTCGAGCATCCGCTCGCACGCCCGCTCGCCGACGGAGGCACTGTAGCGGGCAAGGACGAGTTCCTCCTCGCTCTTCTGTGCCATCAGGTAGGAGAAGGGAACGGAGATCTCCTCGAAGGCGACCTTCGGGAGTTCCTCGAGCACGTGCTGCCACAGTGCGAAGGGGATGAAGCCTTCGAGCTCCATCGGCCCGCGACTGTTGAGGCCGACGATGCCCACCCGCTCGGTCGTAAGGTTCATCTCCCTCAGCGTCGAGACGAGCGCTGGTCCGATTAGGCCGGCGCGAATGTCTTTGATCCAGTACTCCCGCTCGTTGCCTGGGTCGTCGCGCCCGACGACGCGAAAGGCGATCCAGGTGAGGTAGACGGGCTCGCCGCTCGCCGGAAAGACCACTGCGCCCTGGATGGCCTCACCGGTCACCCACGTCTCGAAGGCCTCCCTGCCCCGCAAGCCGGGGATGATGACCGCGGCAAGGCCACGCTCGTCAAGCAGGCTGCGGATCGCCGCCAGCGTCGGTCGCGCTCCGCAATCGAGAGGATAGGTCCGGCAGTCGTATCCATGGGGATCTCCTTTGCAGCTCTTTCGCGAGGGCAGCTCCCTCGTGCTTCTCGGTCCAGCTCGCCTACGTCGTCGCGCCACGCTCCTCCGCATTTCGCTCCTCCGGGAGAACGAGGCGCGAGTGGCGGCTGGGCGCGTGGTAGTAGGTGTCGGAACCGACCTTCAGTCCGTACCACTGGAACAGGCGGCCCTCCCGGATCGGCGAATCGCCGTTACTCACCTCGAGGCGCAGCCTCTCGCCTGCGTGCACACGGCAGCTCATTGGTAGAAGTGCCACCCGCAGCTCGTAGACCTCACCCGGCTCAACCTTCGTCGGTTCGTCGTGGCGGTGGAAGGGGCGAAGCGTCGTCGTGAGCGTCTCGTCCTCGCTCCGGTGCGATGCTCGAAGCCAACCCTGGGTGAGGGGGGCTGCGACCGAGCCATCGGGAGAAACGACCGAGACTCGTACGACGACGTCGAAATCCTCCTGGTCGCTCGAGGCGTGCAGCATCAACGCTCCGTCGCCCGAGAAGACGCGATCGGCATCGAATGGTGCCGAGGTGTAGGTGACTACGCCACCGATGTGGTCCGGGCGGCCTGCATCATCGAACGTGCTCGTCCCGATGCGCCAGCTCGCATGTGGGTAGGACCACGTCACAGATCTCAGTCCATCTTGGCTGATGGAACCTCCCTCCTCGGCGAGTGATCCGTCGAAGAGCGAGCGCGTGGCACCGCTCGGGGTGCCGGTGAGCGCGCAACGTGGCGGTTTGGTTCCCTGGGGGCGGCCAGGACTCTGCCTCTCTATACAGCCCGAGGCGGTTCACGAAATAGCGGACAGGTGCCCCGGCAGGCATGTCTGGCGGTGGCTCGGCCGAGCCAGCAGTAGAGGACGGCCGCAGGAAGCGCTCGTACCACGGCAGGATCTCGGCTTCGTGAAAGGCGGCGCTCGCGTACAGCGACTGGACCTCGAAAGGCGAGGAGGCCTTGAGGATGACGAGACGTTTCGGACCCCCGAGGCGCTTGAAGCCTTCGACATTCCCACGCAGGTGGAGTGGCCCCTTGGCCCAGTTGCCGATCGAGAGAACCGGGTATGGTCACCGCGTCAAGGTCCCAGAACGGCGACCTCGTGCGATGCCAGTCGTCGTCGAAGGGATGGGAGTACATGTCGGCGAGGAAGCGCTCCCGGCCCGCCTCCACGATTGGATGACCTGTCGCCTGATGCTGCAGCAGCAGTGCCGCAGCCCATGACGAAGCAAAGCCCAGATCCGGGATGCCACCCTTGTACATCCAGTCGCGGTAGAGGTCGCACGAGCCGTCGAAGGCCACGATGGTGCGAAGGTGGGGCGGCCCCACCCGGGCTACGTTCCACTGGCTCCAACAAAAGTACGACTGTCCGATCATGCCGACGTGGCCGCTGCACCAGGGTTGCTCGGCCGCCCACTCGACCACCTCGGACACAGCCTCTCCCTCTGCTCTCGAGACGGGATCGAACGTTCCACCCGAGCGCCCGGAACCGGGCGTGTCGAGCCAGAGGAAGGCGTAGCCGCGCTCCAGGTAGAACTCGATCGGGCCGCACTCGCGAAAGGGGAAGGCGGGGTGCACGGGAAGGGAGCGAAGTTCCTTCTGGTAGGGCGAAGCCGCCAGGAGGAGCGGAGCACGATCGGACCCTGCCGGCAGATAGAGGTCTCCGCGCAGGCTCCGTCCCGGTCGACGTTGTCACCGATATCTCGTGCGGCTCCAGCGTCAGGAGCAGATCCTCACGGGTTGACGGCGCGGCGCGGGAGACAGGGCCTGTCACGCCTCTACCTCGGCAGGGCGTTTGAGACGCTGGATCTTGGCAAGAGGCAACGGCCCGGGGAACTCGAGGCGCCCCTCGGAAAGATAGGTCCCGATGTGGTTGCCAGCGACGACTGGCAGGACGAGGCACGACGGCCGATCGACGCTGTGGTGCACCGTCACCCGGGCCGCCGTCTGGCGGGCGACGTGGCCGAAGCCGGTCGCACGAAGGGGGTCAGGTCGAGGCTCGTCGTCGGCGGCTTTGAGGCGCAGGCCGAGACGCTCTCCTGGGAGGAGCGGGCAACCGAAGGGAGCAATGGCCACCTCGAGGCGGTAGGTCTCGTCCACGAGGAGGGGTTCGCGCTTCCGATGGACGTACTCGGGCGCCCACGGGCGACTGCGCTCCTCGTCCTTCTCACGCTGGGAGGCCCGAAGCCATCCACGGCTCAGCTCCTCTTCGGAGCCGTCTCCGCGCACAACGTAAATGGAGGCGAAGACGAGCAGGTCCGTGTCAGTCGTCGACACATACAGCTCGAGAACCGCCGGTCCCATCACCTCGGTCCGCTCGATCAGCGCCGGGGTCAGGAAGGTCACTCCACCATGCAGGAACGGCGAGTCCTCAAAGCTGGTCGAGTGTTCCCAGTCCCACAGCTCGTGCTCGCTCAACAAGCCCTCTTCGTGAAGGTAAAACGGCGTGAAACGGGTCTCGGGAAGGGGCCACCGCTCGGCGCGCTTCCAACCGCCTGAGTCGGTCATGAAGAGTCGAACGGCCGGCTCGTCCAGCATGCCCGTGTCGTTGCCCTTCAAGAAGTGGTCGAACCAGCGGAGCGACTCGTACGCGAGCTGGTACAGGGGCCGGTCGAGGTAATAGGGCGGGCCGATCAGCAACTTCTTCGGCCCCTTCCACCGCTCGAAGTTGCGAAACGCCGCAGGTAGCTGCAGCCCGTAGAGGCCCCAGCACGCTCCGAAGTAACCCGGGATCGACGTTCGGTCGTACTCGACCCTCCGCTCAGCGAAGAATTGACCGTCAAAGCGCTCAAGCAGAGCATCGGCGAGGAAGCTGTTGCGCGGCCCTACCGGATGCTCGAGCGCCTCGCGCAGCGGCGGCACCGCCATGAGCTCGTCGTCTTCACGCGCCTCGGCGATGGCCTTCTCGAAGGCGTCATCTCCGTGAAGACGCCTGAAGATGCTTTCGTAGCGGAGTCCGTCCAGCTTGTCCCTCCAGCCCGTGATGAAGCCGTAAGACAAGATGCCGCCGTGGTAGACGAGGTCGCGGTAGACATCGGTGAGGCCGAACGGGGCGAAGATCGCCCGCAGTGACGGCGGCTCGCGGGTCGCCGCCTGCAGGGCGACACGTGAAAAGTACGACACGCCGAACATCCCGACGGCGCCGGAACACCACGGTTGACCCGCCAACCATTCGATGGCGGCGACGACGTCGTCAGCCTCCTGGCGCCCCATGAAGTCGAAGAGACCGCCGGACTTGCCGGTTCCCCTCACATTGAATATCCCGTGCGCGTACCCTCGCCGCGCGAAGAACGTGGGGTCCCCTGACTCCATCCAGCCTCGCTGCAGCCCAAACCCGACCGGGCGCATGTTCCCGCTCTGGAACTCGTTGTTGTAGGGATGAAAGCCGAGAAGAAGTGGGACCGGGTCCTCGCTGATCGGGCGATAGAGGGTGCCGACGAGTTCAAGTCCGTCGTGAAGCGGCACCGAGAAGTCCTGCTCTATCTGGTACGCGAACGCACGGGGGGAGAGGCCCAGTCAGGCGCGAACACGAGGCACTCCATGCGACTAGGTGGTTACTTCGGTAGTGACCACGCCAGCACGGTAAGCCCGTCGGCGGGGGGTGTCAAACAGGGGTGAGCTCTGTCGTCCTCGACCAGTTGGGTGTACGACGGCCACGACGTCCCCCGACCTGTGCTTAAGGCTGAGGGCTCCAGGCTCTCGGGCGACAGTCAGCGGGGCTGGGCTCGCTGGCTGGCCCGATCCCGGTGGGCTACTTCTTCGCCGGCGTGTGGATGAGCTTCTTGTTGACGAACTCGTCGATGCCGGCGGGGCCGAGCTCGCGCCCGACGCCGGAGCGCTTCGTGCCGCCGAAGGGAAGATCGGGGCCGCCGCCCTCGGGCTCGTTGATCCACACCATGCCGGTGTCGAGCTTGTCGGCCACCTCGAGGGCGAGCGCCTCGTCCTTGGCGAAGACCGCCCCCCCGAGGCCGTACGGTGAGTCGTTGGCGAGCTCGACGGCCTCGTCGACGCTCCCGACGCGGTAGACGACGGCAGCGGGCCCGAACAGCTCCTCGCGGTAGGCGCGCATCTCCGGTGTGACGCCGCTCAGCACGGTCGCCTCGACGAAGGCGCCCGGCCGATCGATCCGGTTGCCGCCGAGGTGGACCTTCGCCCCCTTGCTGACGGCGTCGTTGATCTGATCCATCAGGTTCTGCGCCGCCTGCTCGGAGGAGAGCGGGCCGTAGGTCGTCTTCGGATCGGTCGGGTCGCCGGTCACCTGCTCGGCCATCGCCTTCGTGAACTCGTCCACGAACTCGTCATAGACCTCGTCCATGACGATCATCCGCTTGGAGGCGTTGCACGCCTGGCCGGCGTTCTCCATCCGGGCCGCCACCGCCGCACGGGCGACCGAGCCGATGTCGGCGGGATCGAGGACGATCAACGGGTCGGACCCCCCGAGCTCGAGGACGACCTTCTTCAGATGCTGGCCGGCGAGGGCGGCCACGGCCGTTCCGGCCCGCTCGCTACCGGTCACTGACACCCCGGCAGATCGCGGGGGTCGGCGATGATCGTCGCCACCTGCTCGTTCGTGGCGAAGATGTTGATGTAGGCATCCTCGGGCAGGCCGGCGTCGTGGAAGATCTGCTCCATCGCCGAGGCTGACTCGGGGCACTGCGGAGCGTGCTTAAGCAGGATCGTGTTGCCGATCATCAGGTTCGGCGCCGCGAATCGTGCGACCTGGTAGTAGGGGTAGTTCCACGGCATGATCCCGAGGAGAGCCCCGATCGGCGCAGTGCGCACCCATGCGTCGCCCTCGGACCTCGACGGGAGCGGCTTGTCCTCGAGGAGCTTCGGGCCCTCCTCGGCGTAGTACCGGTAGATGGCCGAGACATACGCGATCTCACCGAGGGCGTCGCCGGTCGTCTTGCCCATCTCTCTCGTGATGAGCTTCGCCAGCTCCTCGGCACGCTCCTCGTAGAGCCGCGCCACGTTGAGGAGGATGCTCGTGCGCTCGCCGTAGGACGTGGTCTTCCACGCCTGGTAGGCCCGGTGGGCCCGCTCGACGGCGTCGGCGAGCTCCTCGTCGGTGGCAGTGGGGAACTCGCGCTCGAGCTCACCGGTTGCGGGGTTGACGACCTTGTACATGCTCAAAACAGATTGCTCCTTAGTGGGCGACAACGACAGTTGCCTTACTGTCGGACGGTAACGCTGTTCAGGGCGCCCGGTCAAAGCCTTGCCTGGTGGCCGACTGCTCTGAGGGGCTCAGTTGCGGCTCCAGAAGAACGAGCCGAATCTGCTTCAGGGCCGGACAGACACGCTGCGATCCCGCCGGCTGCCGCGGCCTAGTCTCGACCGGGTGCCGGAGACGAGTGACAGCGCCGACAGATCCCGCTCAGAGGTCGCCTCGGTGGCCGCAGCCGTCGCCGCCGGCCGCATCGGCGCCGTCGAGACCGTCACTGCGGCCCTCGAACGGGTTGCCCGGCTGGACGGCGGCCTCAACGCCGTCGTCGCCCTGCGGGGCGAGGAGGCCCTCGCCGAGGCGGAGATGCTCGACCGCCGGCGGGCTTCCGGTGAGCCTCTCGGACCGTTGGCCGGTGTCCCGATGCTCGTGAAGGATCTCGAGGACCTGACCGGCATGACGACCACGAAGGGGTCCGTCCTCCTCGCCGGCGCCCCGCCCGCCTCCTCGGACGGGCTCGTGCCGGGGCGGCTGCGGGCGGCAGGGGCGATCCCCATCGGGAAGACCAATCTGCCCGAGTTCGCCATCGAGGGCTACACGGCCAACGCCCTCTTCGGGGCCACCGGCAACCCGTGGGGGCCTGACTGGTCACCGGGCGGCTCGAGCGGGGGATCGGCCGCTGCCGTGGCGGCGGGGATGGTGCCGATAGCAACGGCAACCGACGGCGGCGGCTCGATCCGCATCCCGGCCTCGCTGTGCGGGCTGGTCGGGCTGAAACCGACGAACGGCCTCGTCGGCCGCCGGCCCGTCCCGGACTGGATCGACCTCTCCACCGACGGACCGTTCGCCACCTGTGTGGAGGACCTGAGGCTGCTGCTGGCCGTCGAGATCGGCCCGGTCGCAGGCGATCCGACGGCTCTACCACTCGGAGCGCCGCCGGCAGCCGCCTTTCCGCCCCCGGCGAGACTCTTCGCCGCCCGCCGGACCTCCGACCTCGGCCCGCTCCCCGGCCCGGTGGCAGCGAGCCTGCAGGCGGCCGTCGATGCTCTTTCTGACGTGCTCTCGTTGCCGGTCAGCTGGCTCGAGCCCGACGGCGTCTTCACCGACGGCAACCCGGACCTCGACTGGTTCACCCTGTGCGGGCCGGAACACGTGGCCTCTCTCGGCCGCGACTTCGTCACCGGAGGGCTCGACGAGATGCACGTCGGGGCGAGGAACTTCCTCGCCAACGGTCTCGACGTCGGTGTCGACGAGTACCTCGACGCCCGCCGGCGGCGGTTCTCCCACGTCCGCGCCCTCGACCTCCTGCTCGGTGACGACGCCCTTCTCGTCACCCCCACCGTCGCCGTCGAGGGCTACCTCGCCGACGGGCGCCTTGTCGCCGACGGGGAGCCGGGGTCGCTACCGGCCGAGGTGTTCTGCACGCCGATGCAGAACATCACGGGCCATCCCGCAATCACCGTGCCGGCGGGCCTGTCCGGGAACGGCCTGCCATTCGGCCTGCAACTGACAGGACCGCGGTATTCCGACATGGCCCTGCTGGAAGTCGCTGCGGCCTGGGAAGCGGCCCATCCGTGGCCGGCGACCGCTCCCGGCTACGAGCCGTTCTCAACCATCTTGTGACCGACGCCCCGCCCCCTCGCCGGCGCCCGTTCCGCCGGCCGGCTCAGGAGCCGAAGTGAAGGACGGTGCTCCCCTCGGTGATGACGGGTGAGTCGACGGTGGTGTCGAGGTTGTCCTTGACCCAGCCGGCGGCGCGTCGGGACGACTCCTCGGTGCCGGCCTTGTCCTCGCAGACGGTCACCGCCACGCCGCCGTCGCCGGTTCGCACGGCTGCATAGCTGACAAACCCGGGGACCCCGCTGATGAGGCTCTTCACGTCCGCCTCCCTTTCTTGAAGGAGGTCGAACAGCTCCGACGCGCCCTGTCCTGAGTAGGTCCTGATGACGACATGCATGACAGCTCCATTCGTGTGGCTATCGCCACCTCTCCGCGGCACAGTCCAGCCTTTTACCGGCGCGGACGTTGGTTTGCTTAGCCGCAATCGGTCAAGATGAACAAGTACGAGACGGCGAACGGGACCGGTGACAAGAGCGAGTGCCGGCAACCGGACGCGACGCACGACTGCCGAGCGCGTCTCCATCGCCCGGCACTTTCCTGCAACCTCCGCCGCCTCGGGCGTAGGATGGCGCCGGCAATAGCCGAAGTGCCCGCACACGATCGGAGGCCGAGCGGTGACTGACGTCGTCCAGGTGGGCATCGGAGCCGGAGCGACCGGCGACCGGGAGGCTCGGCCCCCGCTCCAGGTCGTGCCGCTCAAAGGGCTGCCGGTAGTCGCTGTCGTCGTCGTCTTCGTCATCGTGTCCATCGAAGGCAACTGGAGCTGGGCGCTCGACTTCTGCCACGTCGCCGGCGGAGGACTGTGGACGGCGATCGACCTGTTCGTCGGTCTCGTCGTCGGGCCGATTCTCGGTCGGATGTCGATACCGGCACGCTCGGAGTTCGCCGCCCGCTTCATGCCGAAGATGGTCCTGATCATGCCGACGCTCGTCCTGATGACGTTGGCAGCAGGTTTCCAGCTGGCGCTCAAGGAGGGGAACCTCGCGCCGTCAAGCCCCAACCACGCCTGGCTCATCGTCTCTTTCATCGTCGTCGGGATCATGGCCGTCATCGCTCTCGGCGTGCTCGAGCCGGCGAATGTCGCCGTGCTCTTCGAGATGAAGAAGCCACAGCCGAACGGCGAGGTCATCGGGCGCCTGATGAAGCGCTTCATCTACACCGCCGGCATCACCGGGCTGATGCAGATCGCCACGCTGATCATCATGACGAGGTTGGCGAGCAGATGACCGCCCTCGGTCAGAGTCTTCCTCAGGCACACCCCGAACGGCGGCTGCCGCCCGTCGCCGAGATCGCCATCTCGTCGCTCATGCTTGTCGTCGTCGGGGGGATCGTCATGGCGTCCTACGTCCCGCGACGGCCGCCTCTCGGCCTCCCGGTCGCTCTCCTCGCGGCAAGTGCAGCCCTGCTGGCTCGGCGCCGTCGCCATGCTCGTCAGGCTGCCCCGTTTCCCGTGGCAGGCCTTCTTCCGCATCGCCCGTTGGGCGCTCCTCGCCTACATCATCGCTGCGGGGATGATCGAGCTGGCATTCGTGCACAACCACGCCCGCGGAGCGCCCCTTGCCGTCGTGACATCGCTGCTTGTCGTCTTCGCCCTCGATGTCCCGCTGACCATCGCCTACACCGTCGTACGTTTCACCGTCCTGCCGAGCCGCCCGCCCGTTGACGCCGCCGTGTGAACAGCCGCACGACGCCCCTCCACACCCGCTCCGCACAGTGAAGGACCGCCGACAGGATTTCGAAGTGCCGACGAGACGTCGTGGCCGAACCTGACCCGAGGGCGCCGGAGCTCCGGCTCATCTCCGGTGAGCAGCTGAGCACCGAGACGGCCCAGACGCCGGGCATGTCACGCTCGGCGGCGATCTCGGGGGCGAGCTGCGGGGCGGAGGGCCTCTTCATGGGCGAGACGCGCCTTGCTCCTCTGACAAGATCGGCCAACCACCATCACGGCCACTCCGAGACGGGCATCTACGTTGTCTCCGGACATCCCGTCTTCGTCATGAGGGCCGGTGCCGGCGGGGAGCGCCGGCTCGAGACCTCACCGGGCGACTACGTCTTCGTGCCTCCCTATGTCCCTCACCGGGAGGAGAATCCCTCTCCCGACGAGGAGGCGGTCGTCGTCATCGCCCGCACGACCGAGGAGGCGGTCGTCGTCAACCTCGACGACTGACCCGCTCGCCTCAGCCGCCGGGGTGCCCGGCCGGCGGCCGGTCGGGTCGACGCTGACCCTTTCCCGCCCACCTCGCGCCGGTATCATCCGGTAGTGCTCGGCCTTCTCGACCCCACGTCGCTCGTCACCTCGTCCGGCTACGTGGCGATCTTCCTGCTCTGCGTCGCCCAGTCCTGCTGCATACCGACCTCGTCCGAGCTGACGATGGGGGTCGCCGGTGCCGTCGCCGGAGGTGCTCTCGTCGCCCACGTCAAGCTCAGCCTGGCCGCTGTCATCGCCGTCGGGGTCGCCGGCGAGGTCGTCGGTGCCTACATCGCCTGGGTTGTGGGCCGGACGGCGGGCCGCGAGATCATCGACCGGTGGGGGAAGTACATATGGCTGTCCCACACCGACCTCGACAGGGCGGAGGCATGGTACGCCCGCCACGAGCGCTGGGGCGTCTTCGGGAGCAGGCTCGTGCCGGTCGTCCGCAGCTTCGCCGCCCTCCCGGCGGGCGTCGCCGAGGTCCCGCCCGTCCGCTTCGGTGTCTTCACGGCGGCGGGCAGCCTCCTGTGGCTCGGCGCCTGGGCAGGCCTCGGCTACGGCCTCGCATCGCAGTGGAAGTCGATCGCCCACGGTTTCAGTGACGCCGGCTACGTGATCGCCTTCCTCGTGGTCCTCGCGCTCATCTTCGTGCTATGGCACCGCTACAACGCCTACCACGACGCCATCGCCCGCGAGCAGGGAAAGGACCGTGCCGACGCCCGGGCCGCCGGCGTGCAGGACGGCGACCGGTCCTTCTCTTCCTGACGGCCGCTCAGAGGCTGCGCCGCCGACCACGAGCGGGCAGTGGACCCAGCCACCGGACTGAACCGTTCTCCGGCTCAGTCGTCGTCGGCCTCCTTGAGGGCCTGCCCGAGGCGCTGATCGACGCTCCACCGGCTCTCGGGGAGATGGTGCTCACGTGCCCACTTGAAGGTGAGCGTCTCGCTTCCGGCCCTTTCCAAGAGGCGCGCCCCGATGCTGTCGTGCACGAGGTAGAGGCCCATCCGGGCCTTCAGGCCCCCGATCGTCCATCGCGACGGCGATGGTGCCGGGGCGGTCTCCGTCGTGGCCGCCCCGGGCGGATCGGCGGCGCCGGCGACAACCATCGCGACGGCACGGGGATGGGCCCAGGCGGCGACCTTCTCCCGCCCGAAGACGCCCGCTGAGACCGTCGCCCCCACCCGGCCGAACGTCCCGAGGCGTGCTTCGTTCTTGCCGACGTCATGCATCAGGGCAGCCGCCACGAAGGCACGGTCCGGTGCCTCTTGCGGCGTCTCGTCGACACCGCCGAGCAGGCTGATGGCACGGCGGGCCACTCCGATGGCATGGCGCCGGTCCGCTCCGCTCATGGCTGCGAACAGTCCCGCTTCGCCGGGAAGGAGCTGGCTCATCGCCCATCGCTCAGCTGCCGCCTTCGGCCCGACGGGAACGACCGAGCCGAAGAAACGGGTCGCGAGGTGCCAGAGCGACCCGAATCCCTGCGCTTTTCTCATCATGGGATTGTTCCATGCCCGCGCCGCCGCCGGCGCCGGCCGGGGGCGGGATTCCCCTGTGCGATGATCATCGCTCGATCCGAGCGAGAGGAGCGGGCCGGTGCGTTGGAACCTTCCGTCTGATCAGGTCCCCGAGGCCTGGTTCAATGTCATCCCGCACCTCGAGACGCCCGCTCGAGCCGCCCTTGCACCCGGGCACGCGCCAGCCGGTGGGGCCTGACGACCTCGCCCCGCTCTTCCCGATGGCGCTCATCGGCCAGGAGGTGTCGGCCGAGCCGTGGATAGACGTGCCCGGTGAGGTGCTCGACATCCTGAGGATCTGGCGGCCGACCCCGCTCGTCCGGGCGGAGCGGCTCGAGGCGGCTCTCGGCACGCCGGCACGGATCTACTACAAGGACGAGTCCGTCTCGCCTGCGGGATCCCACAAGCCGAACACGGCCGTGCCGCAGGCCTTCTACAACAAGGCGGAGGGCATCCCACGGCTCACGACCGAGACGGGCGCCGGGCAATGGGGAAGCGCTCTCGGCTTCGCGAGCGCCCTGTTCGGCCTCGAGTGCAAGGTGTACATGGTGCGGGCGTCCTACGAGCAGAAACCCTACCGGCGCGTGATGATGGAGACCTGGGGCGCAAAGGTCGTGCCGTCGCCTGTCGACGAGCCCGACCATCCCGGCTCGCTCGGCAAGGCGATCAGCGACGCCGTCCGCGACGCCGCCTCCCGGGAGGACAGCCACTACTCGCTCGGCTCGGTCCTCAACCACGTCCTCCTCCACCAGACCGTCATCGGCCAGGAGGCGAAGAGGCAGCTCGACCTTGCCGGCGAGCGCCTCCCCGACGTCGTCATCGGCTGCTGCGGAGGGGGGTCGAACTTCGGCGGCATCTCCCTCCCCTTCGTCCCGGACGACGGGGTGCGGCTGCTCGCCGTCGAGCCGACGGCGTGTGCCACCCTCACGACGGGGACCTTCGAGTACGACTTCGGCGACACGGCCGGCCTGACGCCGCTCCTGTCGATGTACAGCCTCGGCCACGACTTCATCCCGCCCTCCATTCACGCCGGCGGCCTGCGGTACCACGGCGATGCGCCGATCATCTCCAACCTCGTGCGCGCCGGAAGGGTCGAGGCGGCCGCCTACCCGCAGTCGAAGGTGTTCGAGGCGGCGGTCTCCTTCGCCCGCTCGGAGGGGCCCATCCCCGCCCCCGAGACGGCGCACGCCATCCGGGCGGTCATCGACGAGGCGCTCGCCGCCAAGGAGACGGGCGAGGAGAGGGTGATCCTCTTCTCGTACTCCGGGCACGGCCTCCTCGACCTCGGCGCCTACGACGACTACCTCAACGGCCGCCTCGATTCCGACGGTGCTCCGGCGGTGCGCTGAGCACAGGCTGAGCCCCCGCTGGGTACGTCCTGATAGCTCGCCCGGGGAGGGCGATATGGCACCGGCCGGTTCCGGGCACAGGCAATTGGCCCACTAAACTCGGGGCATGATCAAGCAACTGGCGGAGTTGGCTCGCGTCGATTTTTCCCCCCGGCACCGGCAGCCGCTCCCCGGGCGGGTCCTCCTCGCGACAGTGGCGGCGATCGTCGGCTCGCTCCTCGTCGACGCCCTCCTCGTCGTCATCGGCGAGGCGATCTTCCGCTCCACGAAGGGATATGCCCACTTCCGTTTCGCCGACTACGCCAAGCTCACCGTGATCGGCGTCATCATCGCCTGCGTCGCATGGCCGATCGTGACGCGGGTGACGTCGGCCCCCCGGTGGCTGTTCTTCCGGCTCGCCGTTCTCGTCACCCTCGTCCTGTGGCTTCCCGACCTCTACCTCCTCGTCCGCGGGCAACCGGGTGAGGCGGTCGCCGTCCTCATGGTCATGCACGTCGCCATCGCCCTCGTCACCTACAACCTCCTCGTGCACCTCGCCCCGGTGGCACCGCTCGACCTCGTGACTGCGTCGGCCCGCCCCGAGGGGCGACGGCTGCAATCGAACAGCTGACCGCCTCCGTCCTCGGTCCAGACGGCCTCATCCCCGGTCAAGTGGCGGCGGCAGACCATCGACATGGGCGGTGGAGGCGGCTCCGTCGCCGCCGGCCGCTAGCGCCTCTTCTGGCCGTCCTCGTCAGCGCCGGCGTCCTGGTTGCCTGTAGTTCGAAGGCCGCCTCCCCGACGGGCACCCCGACGTCGCCCGGCGCGTCGTCATCGACGACGCGCGCCCCGGCGACCACGACGACGACCCTCCCCCCGCCCCCCTATGAGCCTCCGCCTGTGAAGCCGAGGATCTCGCCGGGGTTCCCGGGCGAGGGCAGGTGGACGGCGGTGGACAAGTGGGCTCCGGGGCCGCCGTCGGTCCTCACGACGACGTTCCGCCCCGACAGGGCCGTCCCGGCCGTCGTCGCCTACGTCGCCTGGATCAGGTCCTCGACGACGCAGTTCGCCCTCTATCCCGGCTACGAAGGGCCGGGCGAGACGCCCCTCAACCGGGGCCCGGAGATGGTGCCCAGGTCCGGGTGGCCGAGGCTGCTCACGACGTTCAATTCGGGTTTCTACGAGAAGGACTCGGCCGGCGGCTTCTACACCCACGGCACGCTCTACTTCCCGATGATCAACGGGTTGGCGACCGTCGTCGCCTACCGGGACGGCAAGGTCGACATCGTCGACTGGCACGGTGGGCCGAAGCCGGGCCCTGACATCCTCGTCGCCCGCCAGAACCTGCCGATGCTCGTGAACGGGGGTGCACCGACGCCGGCGGCGGCCGACGACAGCCGGTGGGGCATCACCCTCGGCGGTGTGCCTGCGGTCTGGCGAACCGGGCTCGGGATAGATGCCGAAGGCAACCTCATCTACGTTGCCGCCGCCGACCAGACGGCGGCAAGCCTCGCCCGCATCCTCCTCGACGTCGGGTCGGTGAGGGCGATGCAGCTCGACATCAACCCGGAGTGGCCGATACTGATCACCTACGGGGCGCCCGACGCCGGCGACCCGTCGATCTTCGTGCCGAACCCGGCCTCGATCCCGACCCGCTTCCTCTTCCCGGCGACGAAGGACTTCTTCGCCGTCTTCCGCCGTGTCCCCGGGGTGACAGAGCAGCCCTGGTAGAGCCGGCCCGCCGGCACCGAAACGGCGACTCCCGTTGAGCCTGTCCTTCGTCAGCAGCCGCCCGCAGGCCCGGGCGTCCCCGCACCGCGAGCGGGCTCGTCCACCGTGCCCGCATCCACCGGACGGGGGTTCGGCCCGAGGTGGACGACGTACCACACCCCCCGCCACGAGATGAGCGAGGCGACGGCGAAGGACTTCTCCACGCCCGATTCCCTGTAGGCAAAGCGGACGCCCGGCAGGTGCCAGTAGCCGATGAGGTTCTCGCAGGTCCCCGGCGGTATCCATGCGGCATCGGCCGGCGCCCCCTTGACGCTGACGAGGGTCGCCCCGGCCGCTCCCGGCCCGAGGGCATCGTGATAGGCGGCGAGGTCGAGTCGGTAGAAGCCGATCAGGCGGTCCACGTAGTCGGCCGCCGGATCCGGCAGGAGGCCCGTCTTCATCCGGAGATAGGCAGCTTCAGGGAAGAAGAGCGGGAGCGCCCTTTTCATCGAGCCTGTGACGATGGCTTCCCAGAGGGGGACGAGCCTGCTCTGCAGGAGAGGGCCGACCGGGGGCTCGGCGTGGGTCTGCGGGAGGCGCCCGGGGTCGACCGTCGTCGTCGTGACCGGCGGCACCGTCGTCGTCGACGACGGGCCGGTGGTCGTGGGCGGCGCCGTCGTCGTCGTGCGGGCAGGCCTGTGGAGCTCGACGGGCGCCCGGCCGAGCTCGCCGGCGACGAAGCCCCGCACGCGGTGGACAGGACGGCTGTGACGACGAGAGCAGCGCCCATGAAGGCGCCCCTTCGTGCGCCCCGCGAAGGGGCGCCCGGTCCGTCCTCAGTGCCGCCGTGGTGCACCCGCTCTTTCGTCACCGCCAAGTGCACAGGCGAATATAACCCTGCGCGACGGGCCGGCCCGGGCGCTACGCCGGCACGAAGGGAAAGCCCCCGGTGGAGGTCTCTGAGCCGTCGGCCCTTATCAGGTAGGCCTCGTAGCCCTCGAGATCCTCCACGAGCTCGAGCACCTCGTCGAGGCCGACGGCGGCCGCCGTCGCAAAGGCGTCACAGAGCCAGAGCTCTTCTCCTGTGACGGTGGCGGAGGCGGCGAAGGAAGGTGAGCGTCCCGTCGGGTCGACGAGGTGGCCGGCCCGCTCATAGGTGCCCGAGGTAGCCACAGCAGCCGTCACGCGCACCACGCAGGCCAACGCGCCGGGGCGCCACGGGTGGGCGATCCCGACCCTCCAGCCGTCATCCTGTCCCGGCCTGCCTGTCACGACTACGTCGCCGCCCGCGTTCACGATGGCGTCCTTCACTCCGGCCCGCTCGAGCACCTCGAGTGCCCTCTCGGCCGCCCATCCCTTGACGAGGCCGGTCGGGTCGAAGCCGCCCGGCATCGCCCAGGCGTCGAACCAGCCCCCCGTCAGCTCGCCGGCACGGCGGCAGAGGTCGATGACGGTGTGGATCTCGACAGGAGCCTCCGCCGGCTCGAGGGCGCCCTTCCGCAGGCGGCTGAGCGGGCTCTCCGGCTTCCACGTGCTGAGCTGGTCGTCCAGCTCCGCCAGACGCCCGCAGGCCGCCTCGAGAGCGGCATCCACCTCGGCCTCGGGCAGCTCGCCGACGGCAGCCTGCATCGAGACGACCGTCCCCATCACCTCCCGCGAGACGGCTCTCAACGGGGGCGGCTTCTCAGCTCAGGTGAAGTTGGTCGAGGGCGGACTGGACGGATCCGGCGTAGCCCTCGCTCGTGTAGGTGGCGCCGGAAATTGCGTTGATGTGGGCGCTCTGGGCCGAGAGCACCTCGCTCCTCAACTCCGGTATCGCCTGGTCCGCTATCGACTGCGAGGTCGGCTCGGCGGTTTGGAGCCCGACCACTGTGACGTCGACGATCCGCCCGCCGCGGACCGAGACCTTCGCCGCCAGCTCGCCGAAGCCATACTGCTCGCTCTTGCCGACGGCGGTCCTGAGGGCGCCCGAGGACTTGGTCGCCGGCGTCGTGGTCGTCGTCCCTCCGGACGAGCGCCCGGCCGTCGTGGGCGGGCTGGTGGCGGCGGGCCTGCCGGCGGTCCCCCCGAGGGCAGAGCTCGGGCGGTTGAGCGATACGACGGCGATCGCCCCGACGGCGGCCGCTGCTGCAGCCATGCGGGCACGCTTCATCATCTCGCTCCTCCACCTTCCTCCGCCGGCCCTTCCCCTGCAGGACCGAGCGGTGCTCGTCTCATAGTGAGTAGACCTCGTAGTGAACGGCCTCGGAGGGGACGCCGGCGGCGGTCACCAACGCCTTCAGGTCGGTGACGAAGGTCTCTGACCCCGAGAGGTAGACGTCACGCTCGACGAGGTCCGGCACCAACCGGGTCAGCCAGTCGAGATCGAGCGCCGAGCGCGGCCCGACCACCTCGTGCAGCCGGCCCTTCCGCTGGCGGACGAGCTCGGCCATCTCGCCCGAGAGCACGAGGTCCGACGGCGTCGACGCCCGCAGCACGACGACAGGATCCGACCGGGGCGGAAGATCCTCGAGGAGCGAGCGGGCCGCTGTCACCCCGATGCCGCCGGCGATGAGCACGGCGGTCGGACGGCGGCGCGCATGGGATGTGAAGGCACCGTAGGGGCCTTCGACGGCGACCCGTGTGCCCGGGCGCAGGCGGGCGACGGCGGACGTGAAGTCGCCGACCACCTTGACGGTGAGGCGGAGGTAGGGCGGCTGTGGACGGGCCGAGATGGAGAAGGGATGGGCCTGCCACCACAGCCCGGGGACGAGGAACCGCCACTCGAAGAACTGGCCCCCCGAGACGGCGAGTGCCTCGAGACGGCGGCCCTTGAGGATCACAGAGACCACCCCCGGCCCCTCCGGGCGGACCTCGGAGACGGTGAGGCGGTGACGGAGCGACCTCAGAACAGGCAGGCCCAACCGGTAGAGGAGGACGAGGCCGGCCGTCGACACCCAGGCGACCGTCCACACCGCCCGTGTGAGGGGGTGGCCGACGAAGGAGGGGCCGAGGGCGATCTCGTGGAAGAAGGCGAGGGCGAAGGCGAGATACATGAAGAGGTGCAACGCCCACCACGTCTCGCGCCTGAACCGGCGCCGGATCGAATGGATCGACGCCACGCCGATGGCGAGCATGAGGGCGAGGCCGACGGCCGCCGTCACCATGTCGGGGTACTTCGAGAGGAAGACGGCCAACTCGTGCCAGGCACCGGTCTTCGCCGCCTCTGCGTAGCCGAGGGTGAGGAGGAGCGGCGTGGGCCGTGATGAGCGAGATCGGCCACGGCGCCAGCCGGCGGTGCCACCTGAGCAGGCCGTCCTGGCCGAGCACTCGTTCCACCGCCGGGATTCGACTGACGAGGAGAACCATCACGAGGGCGAGGTAGGTGCCGACGAGCCCGGTCAGGCTTCCGAGAAAAGTCACCATGCCGCCGGGCGCATGAAGCTGTCCCCGGGTCTCTGCGGTCAAGGCGATGCCGACGCACAGGCCGAGGCCGAGGCCGACGACCACGGTCGCCGCCTCCACCGTCCACGGCCGCGGCGCAGGCGCCGGCCGCGAGCGGCGCCGAGACCGGGACGGCCGGTACGCCCGGGGTTCAAATGTCGATACCGCCACCTAAGCTCCTAGCTCATCATCCTGCTCGGACATCTTCGCCGCTCAGGCTGAGAGTCCCCTGAGTATGAGCGCCAGCATCGCTGAGCATCCGACGGGGCAGCCCGGCTCGTGGTCCGACGGCACGGACGCACACCGGGGGACACCGGACGGGTTCAGCTCGCTCTCAGCCCGCCCTCAGGCTCACACGGGCTGGCAGCGCGAACCTTGCTCCCGATGAGCAGCACTGACGGCGGCTCGGAGGCTGTGCCGATCCTCGTCGTGGACGACGAGCCCTCCATCGTCGACGCGGTGGCGACGGTGCTCCGGTACGAGGGCTACGCGGTCTTCGAGGCGACGACCGGCCGGAGAGCGCTCGCCCTTGTCCAGGAGCGCCGCTTCGGCCTCGTGGTGCTGGACGTGATGCTGCCCGATCTCGACGGCTTCGAGGTGACGCGCCGGATGCGAGAGGACGGCATCGACGTGCCGGTGTTGTTCCTCACCGCCCGGAGCGACGTCGAGGACCTCGTCGCCGGCCTCGGTCTCGGCGGGGACGACTACGTCATCAAGCCCTTCGTGCTGGCAGAGGTCGTCGCAAGGGTGAAGGCGCTCCTCCGGCGCTCGTCTGCCGGCACAGACAGGCGCCTCTCCTTCTCCGACCTCGAGCTCGACGAGGGGACGCACGAGGTATGGCGGGGGGGCGTGCCCATCCAGCTGACGGCGACCGAGTTCAGCCTGTTGCGCCTCTTCCTGTTCAACCCGAGGCAGGTGCTCTCAAAACAGCAGATCATCGACCACGTATGGCACTACGACTTCGGCGGCAACCAGAACATCGTCGAGACATACGTCCGCTACCTGCGAAAGAAGCTCGACGTCCACGGGCCTCCCCTGATCCATACGATCAGGCTCGTCGGCTACGTGCTGCGCGAGCCCGAGACCTAGATGTCCCTCCAGATCCGCCTCGTGCTGGCGGCGGGGACAGTCGCCCTCGTCGCTCTCGTGCTGGCGGCGGCCGTCGTCTATCTCTCCCTCGGCTCCTATCTGAACAGCGAGACCGACAGCACGCTCGCAGCCGAGCACACGGGCATACAGGAGTGCCTCGACATCGGCGCCCGGCCGACACCGGATCTCGTTGCCGATGACGCCCCGGGCGCCTTCCTCGAGGAGCGGACGGCGGCCGGCCGGGTCGTCGGGACGGTCGCCGCCTTCTCGGTCACCGGTCGCCGCGTCACCCTGACCGAGCCACGACTGCCGCCGCACGTGCCCGGCCTCGGGCATCGGGCGGCGTCGCCCCCGGGGGCGGGCGCCCCCCGCCTCCCCACCGGGGCGGCATCCCTCGCCGAGGCGGACTGCCCTCGAGCGGGGGCGACGAGAGGAGCGGCCGGCTCGGAAGGCCTTGGGCGGGCGGTGGTCGCGAGGCCGGCCGCCGTCTACTTCACCGCCGGACCGGCCCGGCCGGGCGGGCCGGACTACCGGGTGAGGGCGTCGTGGCTCGCAAACGGCGACCTCATGTTCCTCGCCACACCCCTCGGCGAACGAAGCAACGTCCTCGACCGGCTCCTCTTCACCGAGCTGAGCGTCGGGGGCGGGGCGCTCGCGCTCGCCCTGCTGCTCGGGTGGTTGCTCGTCCGCCTCGGTATGCGCCCGCTCGCCGAGATCGAACGGACGGCGGAGTCGATCGGCGAGGGTGAGCTCGGGGTGAGGATCCGGGAGCCCCGGCGCCCGGGCACCGAGATCGGCCGCCTCGCCCGCGTCCTCAACTTGATGCTCTCCCGGCTGGAAGATGCCTTTGCCGCCCGTGACCGCACCGAAGTCGAGCTGCGAGCCTCCGAGGACCGGATGCGGCAGTTCCTCGCCGACGCCTCACACGAGCTGCGGACGCCGCTCGCGGCGGTGTCGGCCTACACCGAGTTGTTCGACCGGAGCGCCCGTGATCATCCAGAGGACGTGCCGCGCGTCCTCGGCGGCATCCGCACCGAGTCCGCCCGGATGGGGCGCCTCGTAGCCGACCTCCTCCTGCTCGCCAACCTCGACGAGGGCCGCCAGCCGGAAAGGGCGCCCGTCGAGCTCGTCTCTCTCGCCGCACAGTCGATCGAGGCGGCGACGACCATCCGCCCGGGACGAGAGATCAACCTCGTCGCCACAGAGCCGGTCGAGGTGATCGGCGACGAGGCACAACTGCGACAGATCCTCGACAACCTGCTCGCCAACATCGAGGCCCATACCCCTGACGGCACAGAGGCAGAGGTTGCCGTCCGGGCCGACGGACAAGCCGCCGTCATCGAGGTGACCGACAACGGGCCCGGCCTCGGAGAAGAGGGCATCCGGCGGGCCTTCGAGCGTTTCTTCCGAGCGGACTCTTCCCGGGCGAGGACGGGAGGCGGGGGGTCCGGGCTCGGCCTTGCCATCGTCCGGGCCATCGCCGTCGCCCACGGCGGCTCGGCCGAGGCCTCCGGCGCTCCGGGGGGAGGTGCCCGCTTCAGCATCCGGCTTCCGTTGGCGACCGCGACGGTGAACGACGGCCCCCAGCCGGCGGCGGCGCCTCCCGGCGCCACCTGAGCTCCTCTTCGGGGTGACATTCACAGTCGGCTCACAGTCGGGACTGCACTGCCTCCCGCCGGCTCGGTCCGTACTATCGAACCATGGCATTTCCGGCTGCCCCCGAGGCGCCCGAGGAGGCGATCGAGGAAAGGGCCCCTCAATCAGGCGCGCCGTCGCACCGCAGGCTCAACGTCCTCCAACGCCGGCGCATCAGGGTGAGGAGCCGCCGCAGCGCCCGGCGCCGGCGGCGCGCCGCCCGGCGCTTCTTTGTCGGGAGGCATCCGGTCGCGACGGGCTTTACCGTCGTCGTCCTCGCGCTCACTCCCGTCTGGGTCTCCCTCGGCTCTGCCCTCTCGAACCCCTCCTTCGGGACGACGCTGCCGGCCCGCTTCGCCGAATGGGCGCGGGAGCACGGCGGAGCCTCCGCCGTCTCGTGGGTCGAGAACTTCTACTACTCCCACAACCCGCCCCCGGTCGGCGGCCGGCCGCCGAAGGGCGCCATCCCCGCCCCCACTGGGTCCCCGCAGCCCGGCGGGACGAACAGCGCAGCGGCCCTCCACCCCCTGCCCGAGCCGAAGCCGATCAAGCCGCTCGCTTCGCCGCCGATCGCCGGCGAGGGGCAGTGGCATGCCGCCGGACGTCTCGTCGACGGAGTGCCGGCGGTCTACGAGGCATTTCTCCGCCCGGACGCCATCCACACGAGCCTCGTCGTCGGCGTCGCCTGGATGGACACGCGGCTGCTGACGGCCACGCTGTACTCGGGCAGCATGATCCCCGGAGGGGGCCCCTACCCCCATACCGCCCCGGTCGAGCCGGGCGCCGCCCGCAGCCTCGTGGCGGCGTTCAACGCCGGGTTCCTCATGAGCAACGCCGGCGGCGGCTACTACACCGACGGCAGGACGATCCTCCCCCTCGTGAAGGGTGCGGCCTCGTTCGTCATCTACCGGGACGGCTCGGTGAGGATCGGCGCCTGGGGCACCGAGGTCAGGATGAGCCCGCAGGTTGTCTCGGTGCGCCAGAACCTCGTCCCGCTCGTCGACCACGGCCGGCCGGTCCCGGGCCTCAACCCGAACGACTACTCGGCCTGGGGTGCGACCCTCGGCGGCCAGGTGTACGTATGGCGCTCGGCTGTCGGACAGACCGCCGACGGGGCGCTCGTCTACGTCGGCGGTCCCGGGCTCAACATCACGACGCTCGCCGACCTGCTCGTCCGGGCGGGGGCGGTGCGTGCGATGGAGCTCGACATCAACACGGACTGGGTGGACCTGGCGACGTTCGACCCGGCGACGGCAGGCGGGCTGGCGTCACCGGCGAACGGCCACAACCTGTTGCCGGACATGGTCGGGACGCCGTCGCGCTACTTCGAGTCGTGGTGGGCGCGTGACTTCTTCACCATGTCGGCACGCTGAGCTCCAGAGCCTTCCGCCTAACCCGGCAGCCGCCGGAAGATCGCCTGCGGAAGCAGGCGCACGACCGCGAAGACCCACCGGAGGACCGGGGGGACCCAGACGACGGCGGCATTCGTCTCGAGGCCGCGGACGACAGCGCCCGCGACGTCGCCCGGCCCGACGGCAAAGGGAGCTTTCGGCATCCCGGCGGTCATCACCGTCCTGACAAATCCCGGCCGCACCACCATCACACTGACGCCGGTTCCCCTGAGGGCTTCGGCGAGGGAAAGGGAGAGGGCGTCGAGGGCTGCCTTGGCGCTCCCGTAGACGAAGTTGGCCCTCCGAACCCGCACTCCGGCCACCGAGGAGAGCACGAGGAGGCGGCCGTGACCCTGGGCGGCCATCACCTTCGCGAACGCGACGAGGGCTCCCGCCGGACCGCCGGCGTTCACCGCCACGAGCTCGGCCACCCGGGCGGCCGACAGCTCGTCCAGCTCGGCCGAGCCGAGGTCCCCGGCTGCGGAGATGAACAGGTCGACCGTCCCGAGGAGCTCGGTCGCCTCCGCCGCGAAGGCGTCGAGCGAGGCGGCGTCGGTCACCTCGACAGCCACCGTGTGGACTGTGGCGACGCCGGCGGCCCTGAGCCCGTCGGCTGCACCGGAGAGGCGCTCGGCGTTCCGCCCCCCGAGGACGACCGCCTCGAGCCGGCGGCCGGCGAGCCGGCTGAGGATGGCGAGGCCGATCTCGGACGTGCCCCCGAGAAGGACGGCGGTCTGCGGCATGCCGGTGGCATCGATCATCTGGTTCCCTTTCCCGATCGGCCGGTGCCGCCGCCGGGCATCGACGACCGTGACGGTGGTCTCCTGCCGGGCATCAGTCGCCGGGCGAGGTCGGAGCTCATCAGCCCGTCCGGATCCACCTCCGAGCAGGCGGCCTGCCAGTCGTCGAGGCCCGGGTACATCACCGCCAGCATCTCCGGGCGGAGCCGTGAGTCCTTTGCCAGGTAGACGCGGCCGCCGGCGGAGGCGACCCGGCCGTCGAAGTCGTCGAGCAGCTCCGCAAGCCCCGGGACGCCGAGGGGGAGATCGATGGCGAGCGTCCAGCCGCTCATCGGGAACGAGAGCGGTCCGGCGTCGCCCGGGCCGAATCTCTTCAGGACGGCGAGGAAAGACGGGAGGCGGGCCCGGCTGAGCGCCTCGATGACATCGCGCACCACCTGCTCCTGTCCGAAGGGGACGACGAACTGGTACTGGGTGAAGCCGCGGCGGCCGTAGAGGAGGTTCCAGTCGCCCACCCCGTCGAGGGGATGGAAGAACTTCGACAGCGGCTGGAGCTCGCCGATCCGCCGCCTCGGGGCCTTCCGGAACCAGGCCTCGTTGAAAGCGGCGACCGTCCGGCGGGTGAGCGGCCGCACGGGTGCTGAGACAGGCACCCTCATGATCCGCCTCGGAGAGAAGCCGAGCGCATCGTTCACCGGGCCGGCCGCCTTGCCGGCTCTCCGGGCGGCGGTCAGGTCGCCCACGCCGGCGTGCTCGCCCCGCGTGAGGACGCTCCTCCCGAGCTGTGCCCCGCCCGCGAGGCAGTCCACCCAGGCGACGGAGTAGCGATAGCGGTGATCGTCCTCCTCCATCCTCGCCATGCAGTCGTCGAGATCGCCGGCCCGCTCGGTGTCGACGAGCATCATCGACGTCTCGATCGGGATGAGCTCGACGGTGAGCTCGAGGACCAGCCCGGTGAGGCCCATGCCTCCGGCCGTCGCCCAGAAGAGCCGGTGGTCCTCGTCCGGCGAGATGGCCCGGCGGCCGGCCGGGGCGGCAAGGACGCCGCCACGCACCCAGCCGGCGAACGAGCCGTCGCGGTGGTGGTTCTTGCCGTGGACGTCGGCCGCGAAGGCCCCGCCGAGCGTCACCTGCCTGGTGCCGGGCGTCACCGGCACGAACCATCCCCTCGGCACGGACCAGCGGAGCAGCTCGTCGATGCTGAGGCCGGCCTCGGCCCGCACGGTCCCGGCCTCGAGGTCACAGTCGATCAGCCGGCTGCACCGGGTCATGTCGAGCACCGTGCCGCCACCGGACTGGGCGGCGTCGCCGTAGGAGCGGCCGAGACCGCGGGCGATGATCCTCTCCCCCGCGAGACGGCCGAGGCGAATGCGTCGGCGGCGGCATCTGCGCCAACGGGGGCGACGACCCTTGCCCGGCTCGGTGCCGACCTCCCCCACCCTGTCAGCAGCCGCTCTCCGAAGGGCGCCTCGGAGCTCTCGCTCAGCGCAGGCTCACAGGGCGAGGGCGAGGATGAGAAGGACGGCCCAGGCGGCGCCGATCCCCTGCAGCAGCCGGTCCCGGAGCACGAGGTCCTCGGGGGCGCCCCCCCGCCCGTTGGCGAAGGCCCACTCGAGGGCCATGACGGCGAGGGCGAACGGCACCGTCGACAGCAGGATGAACACGCCGTCCTGTGCACGGTCGTCGATCGTCCCCGAACGGGCGATGGCCCACAGGCAGTAGGCGGCGATCGTGACCCCCGCCGTCGCCCAGCGTGCCGCCTGCAGCCACGCCAGCCGGTACCAGCCGAGCGCCGGCCTGTGCTCGCTCCGGTGCTCGCCGAGCTGCCTGAACTCGGCCGTCCGCTTGCCGAGAGCGACATAGAGCGAGCCGGCGCAGGCGACGACGAGGAACCACGGCGAGAGCGGCACACGGGCGGCCACCCCTCCCGCGAGCGCCCTCAGGACGAAACCCGACGAGACGCAGAACAGCTCGAGCACCGGCACGTGCTTCAGCCGCGTCGAATACGCCACGCTGATGAGCCCGTAGGCGGCCACCACCCCGCCGAGCTCGAGGACCGCCGAGGAGAAGAGCGCCCGCGAAGGCGATGACGAGGGCGACGGCGCCGATCGTCTGGGCGAGCCCCGGGCTCAGCTCGCCGGCGGCGATCGGCCGGAAGCGCTTCAGGGGATGGGCCCGGTCGGCCTCCACGTCGAATGAGTCATTGAGCAGGTAGACGCCCGATGAGGCGACGCAGAAGAGTGCCGCCGCGGCGGCGGTCCGCCCGACGGTGACCGGATGCCCGACGACGGCTGCAGCAGCAGGGGCGGCGAAGACGAGCAGGTTCTTGATCCACTGCCGGGGCCGGGCGGCGGCGAGGACGGTGGAGAGCTTCGGCTGCCGGCGTCGGGCGGCCGTCGCCGACGGGCGCCCCCCCGCGGTCGGTGTTGCCAAGCCTCTGGTCCATGCACTCCCTCCGATGGTCCCTCGCCGCTTCCGTCCCTGCCCGTCCAGCCAGTCGCTGGTGCACCGGGAACGAAGGCCCCTAGAAGGTTACGTTGCGGCGTCAGTCTCCGGGCACCGAGACCGCTCTCGGCGGGCCGCTCCGGCGCCCGGGCAGGACCCGACGGTACCGGCCGCACCATCCGGGGTGGCCCCTTCCAGCCGGGCGCCTGACGATTAGGCTCGACCCATGACGGGCACAGCTATCCCCCCCGGCGCCGCCTCCCCCGCCGCAGGCGGCCCGCCCCCTCGAGGTGGCTCGGGCGCACGCCTGGCGTGACACCTCCCCGCGCCCTCGATCCGGCTTCGAGCGACTCGACCCCGTACCCTTCCCCTCCCGCCGGCGAGGCCGAGCAGGCCTCCGAGGCCGCACGAGGGGCTGCTCTCACGCCAGCTGGGGGTGTACTGCAACCGGACGCTCAATCTCCGCGCCATCCGCGCGATCGGCTACGACATGGACTACACGCTCGTCCACTACAACATCGAGGAGTGGGAGAGGGCCGCCTTCGAGCGGGCGAGAGCCTCGCTCGCCTCGGCCGGCTGGCCCACCGAGTCCCTCGAGTTCGACTCCTCGAGCGTCATACAGGGCCTCGTCATCGACACCGAGCTCGGCAACGTCGTGAAGGCGACGCGGTTCGGCTACGTCATCCGGGCCCAGCACGGCGGCCACCTGCTCTCCTTCGCGGAGACCCGCGACGCCTACCACACGACGATCATCGACCTCGCCTACCCGCGCTGGCAGTTCCTCAACACGCTCTTCTCCCTCTCGGAGGGCTGCCTCTACATGGGCTGCATCGATCTGTTCGACCGCGGCCTGTTGCCTGCCACTCTCGCCTACAGGGACGTCTACCAGCAGGTGCGCCTCGCGATAGACGGCGTTCACGCCCGCGGCGACCTGCAGGAGGAGATCGCGGCCGATCCTCAGCGCTTCGTCGAGGTCGACCGCCGACCTCGCCCTCACCCTCCTCGACCAGAAGCACGCCGGCAAGACGCTCATGCTCATAACGAACTCCGGCTGGCAGTACGCGAGCTCCATCCTCACCTACGTCCTCGACCCGATACTCCCGCCCGGTGTCGGTTGGCGATCGCTCTTCGACTTCATCATCGCGAGCGCCCGCAAGCCGGCCTTCTTCTCCGGCGAGCACGCCACCTACCTCATGGTCGACGAGGACGACGGCCTGCTCCGTCCCCACCGGGACCTGCTCGTGCCCGGCGCCGTCCACGTCGGGGGCGACGCCGCCCTCGTGGAACGGACCCTCGGGGTGAGCGGGGCCGAGATCCTCTTCGTCGGCGACCATCTCTTCGGCGACGTGAACGCCTCGAAGCTCGCCCTCCGGTGGCGCACCGGGCCTCGTCCTTCGCGAGCTCGAGTCTGAGATCGCCGCCCTCGAGTCCTTCGCCGAGCGGGCGACCGAGCTCGACGCCCTCATGGCGCGGAAAGTGACGATCGACAACGAGATCGCCCACCTCCGCCTCGGGCTCCTGAGGGCGAAGGCCGGCTACGCCGAGGCGCCCGAGCCGCCCCCTCAGGCCGGCCGGCTGCGCGCTCTCGTTCGGCGTGCGACCGAGCTCGAGCACCAGATCGGCCCGTTCGCGAAGGAAGCGAGCGAGCTCGGCAACAAGAAGTGGGGCCCCCTCCTACGAGCCGGGAATGACAAGAGCCTCTTCGCCCGGCAGCTCGAGAACAACGCCGACATCTACTTCTCGAGGGTGTCGAACCTCCTCGGCGTGACCCCCTTCGGGTACCTCCGGGCGAGCCGCGGCAGCCTGCCGCACGACTAGGCCGAGCCGGGCCTCTCGGCAGGGCCGCGCGCCCGCTGGCCACGGCCGGTGACCCGGCTCCCGCCGTCCAGCCGCAACACTGGGGGATGATCCTCCTGATCCTCGCTCTACTGGTCGGCGGTCTCATCATCGGCGCCCTCGGGCGCCTCCTCGTGCCCGGTCCGAACCCGATGGGCATCGGGGCGACGATCGGCGTCGGGATACTCGGCTCCCTCCTCGGCGGCCTCGTCGGGCGGTACGCCTTCGGCATGCGCTACCGCTACGCCGGCGGCCTCGCCTTCGTCCTCTCCGTCGTCTTCACCGCCCTCATCGTGGCGGCTGTCTCACGCCGGGGACGGCGCACCCGCCGCTTCTGAGGAGGTGGCCCTCGAGCGATGCGAGAGATCCCGCAGTCGCCCGGGTGCCGCCGGGGCGAGCACGTCGATCACGTCGTAGATCGGCTTCCCCTCACCACAGATCCTGTTCAAGAGCCCGCCGGCCGCACTCCCCGGAGCGGGCAGGCCGGCACTGAGGACGACGAGCGGCCACTTGCTCGTCTCCCGCACGAGGGCGGCCCTGCCGATCGTCCGCCAGAGCGTCTCGGGGCGGGAGAGCGCAGGCCCGTGGCCGGTGAAGCCGCCGGCGACGTCGAAGAGCCAGACAGCTCCGCTCGGGGAGCGGGCCGTGAAGGAGACCTCGATCCCGCCCGTCCGGCGCCGGTCCTGCGCCATCTCGGCAAAGCCGGCCCCCGCCAGCAGCAGCCTGCTGATCTCCCTCGCCGCCCGGCCCTCCCTGATCGCCCGCTCGACCGGGTCACCGCCCTCGGCGGGGCGTTCCTCTGCCGGCAACGAGCCGCCCTCGTGGTCGGCCGGCGCCTCGTCGACGAGTCGCCGCCCCTCGGAGGCGGCTCGCGCCTCGGCGAGGGCGACGTAGCGCTCGTCGAGGTCGTAGCCGACGTAGTGGCGCCTCGAGCGCAGGGCGGCGACAGCCGTCGTCCCTGCGCCGGCGAACGGGTCGAGGACGAGATCCCCCCGATAGGTGTACAGCTCGATGAGCCGGAGGGGCAGCTCGACGGGGAAAGGTGCCGGATGCCCCACCCTCCTCGCGCTCTCAGGCGGGATCTCCCAGACGTCGAGCGTGTTCTCCATGAAGCCTTCCCGGCTCATCGATCCCTCCGAAGGGAGCTTCCTCGCCCGGCGCTCGCCCGGAGAGAGCGCCCGGTCGAAGCGCCCCTTGCTCGCCACGATCACCCGCTCGGTGAGGTCGCGGAGGACGGGGTTGCCCGGTTGCTGGAAGCTCCCCCACGCACACGAGCCTGATGATCCGCGCTGCTTCAACCAGATGATCTCCCCTCTCAACAGCAGGCGGAGGTCGTCCTGGAGGATCCTCGTCACGTCGGCCGAGAGCGAGCGGTAGGGGCGCCTCCCGAGGTTGGCGACGTTGACGGCGATCCGGCCTCCGGGCTCGAGCGTTCGCACGCACTCGGCGAACACGTCGCGCAGCAACTTCAGGTACTCGAGGTAGGTGGCAGGCGCTCCACCTTCGCCGAGGGCTCTCTCGTAGTCCTTGCCGACGAAGTAGGGGGGAGAGGTGACCACGAGAGCGACGGAGGAATCGGCCACCTCGTCCATCGACCGGGCGTCCCCGCAGATCAGCTTGTCGATCTCCTTCACGGGGTGGACGCCGCTCTCCGACGACAACGCCGGTGGCGTGAAGCGGCTGTAGAAGGCGCTCGCGTCGTGGCCCTCCCGTCGCGAGACGCCGAAGGACGACGTCGACGTGGGGATCTTCGCCATTGCGAGATGGTACGCGGGCTCCGGGTGCCACGGCGGCACCCGCGATGTGGCCTCCCCGTGAGGTTGCAATGGCGCGACTCATGTGACGAGTCGGTGTCGGCCATTGACCCGGAGCGTCCGGCGCGTCAAGGATTGCGCCCTTCGTGGCCCTACGACTTGCCACGGTCAGCCAGCACTTGACGAGTGCAGCCGGCGCGGCGGCGCCTCCCAGTTGTGTCGCCGTAGCCGACGCTGCGCAAGGTGCCGTCCAAGCGGAGGTCAGACATTGCTACTCGCATACCGGTCAGCCCGCGTCCCGTTACTCGTGGCGGCCGTCGCCCTGAGCGGGATCTCGCTCCTCACCGCCTCGGCGCACTCGCCGGGAGCTCGTTCACACGGTGCGTCCTCGACGGTGTCCGCCGCCGCCAACTCCCACTGGCAGTGGTGCAACGGGGCGGCGCCCGGAAGTGCCCCCGCCGTCCTGTGGGCCCGGATCGAGAACGTGACCGATACCCACCGCGACCTGCCTCGCTCCTTCTGGAGCGACGCCACCTACCGGAATGACATCGCGAGGATCGTCTGTTACGAGAGCACGTTCCAGTATCACGCCGAGAACGGCCCGCAGTACGGCTGGTTCCAGATGAACCCGCCCCTCATCGCGAGCGAGGGCGTCTCCTGGAACCAGTACTGGAGCGGCTCGTCGAGCGAGCATCCCGGCTGGTACCAGTGCACAGCCGGTGAGCGCTACATCCACAGCCGCTACGGCAACCCGGCCGCCGCATGGCAGCACGAGGCGGACTACGGCTGGTACTGATCCTCTCCTAGGAGCAGACGGTCGCCAGCCGCCTCTCGCGGTGCGTGCGCCCTCGGGCCGGTTCGGCGACGAGGCATCGCGGGTATCCCTCTTTCTCACGCCATCGAAGAAAGAGGCACAATGGCCAACGAATTGACGGGCAAGCGGATCGCGTTCCTCGTGGCAAACGAGGGAATCGAGCAGGTCGAGCTGACAAAGCCGTGGGAGGCGGTCGAGGAGGCGGGCGGCACACCGGAGCTGCTCGCGCCGGAAGCCGGCGAGGCACAGGCCTTCAACCACCTCGACAAGGGGGACACGTTCCCCGTCCAGAAGAGCGTCGGAGAGGCAAGTGCGGCCGACTACGACGGCCTCGTCCTTCCCGGCGGCGTCGCCAACCCCGACCAGCTGCGGATGAGCCCTGAGGCTGTCCAGTTCGTCTCGGCGATGTTCGCCGCCGGCAAGCCCGCCGCCGTCATCTGCCACGGGCCGTGGACGCTCGTCGAGGCCGAGGTCGTACGCGGGCGCACGCTCACCTCGTGGCCGAGCCTCAAGACCGACATCCGCAACGCCGGCGGCAGCTGGGTCGACGAAGAGGTGCAGGTCTGCACGAGCGGCCCGAACACCCTTGTGACGAGTCGCAAGCCGGACGACCTGCCGGCGTTCTGCTCTGCCATGGTGCGTGCCTTCGAGGAAGGTGCGGCGACGGCGGCAGCCTGAGACGACTGTCCCGCGAGGGCGTCACCTGGGCCCCGGCTTCCGGCCCGAAACGAGCCCGGGAGGCGCTCTCTGTCGGTCGGCGGCGCGATGAGTGTTCAGCGGGCCTAGGCTCTGCCGGGCCACTGGACCTGTGGTGCAGCTCGGAGTGCACGCCGGCCTGTCAAGCCGGAGGTCGCGGGTTCAAATCCCGTCAGGTCCGCCAGCAGTCAGATGAGGGAGAGCGGCACCGGCTGTTGCCGGCAAACTCCTCTCGCCTATTGTGAGACTCGAGGTCGGGTAGCTCAGTTGGTAGAGCGCGCGCCTGAAAAGCGCGAGGTCACCGGATCGATGCCGGTCCCGACCACCGAGTGCCGGCGCCGAGCCGGCGTGAGCGGGGGTGGCCGAGAGCGATGAGCGAGACGTGGAGAGCCCCTTCGACGGACCGAGCCGAGCCGTCCCTCGTCGCAGACGAGCCCACGAGCCTCCAACAGTGGCTCGACTTCCACCGTGCGACGCTGCTCACGAAGTGCGCCGGGCTCACCGCCGAGCAATTGAAGCTTCGAGCTGTGCCACCGTCGCGTCTGTCGTTGCTGGGCCTTGTCCGGCACATGGTCGAGGTCGAGCGCTGGTGGTTCCGGATGCACGCGGCGGGAGAGAACATCGCCTTTGTCTATGACCCCGACGGCCTCGGGCTCGATTTCGAGGAGATCGACGATGCCGACGCCGCCGCTGACCTCGCCACCTTCGAGCGCGAGTGCGAGATGTCCCGGGCCGCTGTCGCCGGACATTCACTCGAGGAGGTCGTAGCGAGCAGGGGCGATCACCCTGAGCGCGTACGGGACATCCGGTGGATCTTCGTCCACATGATCGAGGAGTACGCCCGACACAACGGGCACGCCGACCTCCTCCGGGAGGCGATCGACGGCGTCACCGGCGACTGAGCGCCCGGCGGGACTCCTACTCCGCCAACAGCTCCCTCAGGCCGCACACTTCGAAGACCCGGCGCACGATGCCGTCGGCATGGCGGAACTCGATGCCATGGCCCTGCGCCTCGATCTTCTCCTTCGCCGCTAACAGGCTTGTCAGCCCGGTGGCGTCGATGAAGGTGAGGTGGGAGAGGTCGACGACGACGAGGGAGCCGGCGATGTCGGTGAGACGCTCGGCCAATCCAGCCGCTGTGGCGAGGTCGAGCTCGCCCTGCAACTCGACGACATGCTGATCCGGGGTCGATTCGGTGATGTCCAGTCGAAGGTCGGTTTGGTACATCGTCGCTCCCACAATGGGGATGTGAGCAGCGGCCGCTTCTCTGACCTCAAGCCCTCGTTTGAAATATTAGTCGAACGGGTACCGGTTTCCAGACCGAATTCAGGCAGTGTTTTGCAAGCAACCTGAGGGCTTGCCTTCACAGAACGTGCTCGGTTGCACGCTGAGGGTGTGCATAAGCTGTGCGATCGGTGGATGACCACCTTCGCCATGCCTGGGGGCCAGGCATGACCAGGAGGTCCGTCGGCTCAGCACTGCCCACTCTCCGTCGTTCCTCGCCAGCCTGATTGGGTGTCCGGGTGATCGTCGTCGTGCCGGTGCGGGCACGACGTGCAAGGGTGAGACGGTGACGACCGATCTGGACGCCGAGCCGGCGAGGGCGATCGAGTTCTGCCTGGCCTCGCACGCCCGGCTGTACACGACCGCCGGGCAGTTCACCGATGAGCAGGCGCGCTCGCCGAGCCGGCTGCCGGGTTGGTCGATCGCTCACGTGCTCACCCATCTCGCCCGCAATGCCGACGGCCACGCCCGGCGCCTCGAGGGTGCGCTCCGGGGACAGGATGTGGCGCGCTACCCGGGCGGGGCGACGCAACGGGACGGCGAGATCGCCGAGGGGGCGCTCCGGCCGGCGGCCGAGATCGTCGCTGATCTGGAGAGTGCCGGGAGTCGCCTCGAAGAGATGTGGGAACGCAGTGCGGCGGCCGGTTGGCCCCATCCTGAGCTGAGGGGGGACGACAACTGGCCCACGACCTCGAGCCCCCTCCGGCGACTGGGAGAGGTTGAGATCCACCACGTCGACCTCGGGGCGGGTTACGAGCCGTCGGACTGGCCTGAGGCATTCGTGGCCTCGCAGCTGCCTCTCCTCCTCGGGACGGTCACCAACCGGTTGCGATCGGCCGCCGACTCCCGTGACCTCCTCGCATGGCTGTCCGGCCGGGCGCCGAGCCTGCCCCCCATCGAGCTCGATCCATGGTGACATCCGGGTCGGGGGTCCTCTGCCGCCGGCGACATCGCCTGGGGAGGTGGGCGGAGGGCGGCTGACCAGGTAGTGCGGCCCTTATTGGCCGAGAGTTCGCAATCCGTTCACCTCTCGTTCAACTTGGCGTCGTCTCGCTGTCACCTCGTCCCGTCAGGCTGTTTCCGTGCCGGTCTCGCGGGCCCAACTCACCGTCGCAGACATCCTCAACGAAGCTCCGCGGAGCAGGTTCCACAGGCGGGCGGTCGTCGTGTCCGGGATGGGCTTCTTCACTGACGCCTACGACCTGTTCGTGATCAGCACGGTGTCCACTCTCGTCGCCGTCCAGTGGCACCTGAGCATCACCGAGAAGAGCTGGGTCTCGGGTGCGGCGATCCTCGGCGCCTTCATCGGAGCGATGGTCTTCGGCCGGATCGCCGACATCCTCGGGCGCAAGAGCGTCTATGTGATGGTCGCCGCCATCATGATCGTCGGTGCTCTCCTGTCGGCGTTCTCGATGAACCTGTGGTGGCTCGTCGCCTCCCGCCTGCTCCTCGGCCTCGGCATCGGTGGCGACTATCCGGTCTCTGCGGTCCTCATGAGCGAGTACTCGAACCGGTGCGACCGCGGCCGGATGGTCGGTCTCGTCTTCTCGATGCAGGCCATCGGTCTGATCGTCGGGCCGCTCGTGGCCCTCACCCTCCTTTCCTCCGGTGTGAGCCACCCACTCACGTGGCGCCTGCTCCTCGGCCTCGGCGCCGTCCCGGCCGCCGCTGTCATCTGGCTCCGGTCGCGGATGCCCGAGTCGCCCCGCTTCCAGGCGGGCGTGAAGGGTGACCACGGCAAGGCCGCCGCCGACCTGCACCTCTTCTCGGGCGGAGTCGCCTCGACTGGTGCCGCCGCCCAACCTGCGACCCCCGGGACGGCAGGCCTGGCCTCACCGGCGGCAGCTCCGCCGGCGAGGCTCCGGCTGCGCGACTTCGTCCGCAACCCGAGGATGCTGCGACTGCTGATCGGGACGGCCGGGGGCTGGCTGTTCTTCGACTACGCCTATTACGGCAACACGCTCTCGCTGCCGGCGATCCTGAAAGAGGTCTCGCCGACGGCCACTCTCGACGTTCAGCTGCTCTTCACGCTCGGGATCTTCGTGGCATGCGCCGTTCCGGGCTACGTGATGGCCTTCACGTTCATGGACCGGATCGGCCACAGGATGCTGCAGCTGATCGGCTTCGGGGTGATGGCGGCGGCGTTCCTCGTTCTCGGGGCGTTCGCTCCACTGACGACGATTGTGGCCCCGTTCCTCGCCATCTTCGGTCTCAGCTACTTCTTCGTGCAGTTCGGCCCCAACATGACCACCTTCGTCCTGCCGTCCGAGGTGTTCCCCGTGCAGGCCCGGACGACGGGCCACGGCATCGCCGCCGGCATCGGCAAGCTCGGCGCCTTCATCGGCGTGTTCCTCGTGCCGGCGCTCCAGAAGTCGATCGGCCTGCGCTTCATGCTCGTCGTCTCGGCCGGGGCGGCCCTCTCCGGCGCAGCCCTGACGTTCCTCCTGCCCGAGCCGAGCCAGCGGACTCTCGAGGAGCTGTCCGAGGACCGGACGGTCATCTCTCGCCTCCCGACGGCAGAGATCGCCGATGAGCAGCCGGCGCCGGAGAGAGCCGAGCTCCGCCCGGCAGCAGACGAGCGGCGCCCAGCTGTCCCTGTCAGCGGCTAACGGGCGAGGGCCCCCATCGGGTCCCACGCCGGCAGCACGATCGGCTCGGCGTCGAGCGCCTGCTGCAGCTCTACGGGGAGCAGCCGGCGGCGGGCGGCGATCTCGAAGACGTACTCCTCGAACCAGGAGTCGTTCATCGTGTAGAAGCCGTCCCGCCCCTTGTCGGCTCCCCAGCTGTTCTCCACCCGCCATCGGCGGGCGACGCCGTCGACGACGTCGACGCCGGTGAAGAGCATCGCGTGGGTCATCTGGGACTCGTGGTACCCGAGGCGATCGGCCTTGTCGAGGGTGAAGGCGGTGTCGTAGACCGACGGCAGGTCGTAGAGGCGGGCGTCCCACAGGCCATAGTCGTTGCTCATCATCTTGGCGACGTCACAGCCGAACCACACCGGCTCCCCACCCTCGAGAGCCGTCCTGGCGATCTCTCTCATCTCGGACATCTCCACGTTCAGGTACGTGACCGGGGGCGCTCCGAGAGTGTTGCCGAGATACTCCACCGTGAAGGTCCGCCCCGTCGGGCTCGAGGGCCGCGGGTCGTGGACAAGGCAGACGTACTCCTCGAGGGGCAGCTCGACGTACTTCGAGGCGAACTCCTGCGGAGTGAGCGTCCCGTCACGGTGAAAGACGCGGTCCTTGTCCGTCCACTGCCAGTCGAACTGCTCGGGCGGGGTGCCGAGGTGGACACATAGCACCCGGTAGATGACCCGGAGGATCTCCGCCTTCTCGGCACGGGCCTCCTCGAGGCCCCTCCCGGATGCCTCCCGCATCGACCTCGCACCCTGCCGGAGAAGGCTGCGCAGCACCGAGTTCATCCGGGCGGTGTCGGACGAGCTGTGGGTCTCGGGCATGGAGGACTTCGGAACGAGGCCGTGCTTCTTGACGATGGCGACGAACATGTTCCACTGGCCGCCGTCATTGGCCACCGAGTCGAGGAGATAGGCGACGGTCCGGTCGTCGAGGTCGCGCTCGGCGGTGTCGAGGACGGCCTCGAGGAAGTAGTTGGCCCGCTCGATCTTGTCCCAGAACATGGCGTGGTTCTGGGAGAACTCGAACTCCTTCAACCCCATCTTCGCCATCGCGCCGACGCGCAGCAGGTTGAGGCCGGCGAACAACCAGCACCGGCCGCTGCGCTCCTGGTTGGTGACCTTCCAGTCGTCGAGGAGGACCGAGGGAGCATGCCCGGTGTTGTTGACGATCTCCCGGTTGATGGCGACGTCATCGAGCGCCACCCGCGTGACGGCGTTCTGGGCGAGCCGGTATGCAGGGTTGGCGGCGAAATCCTTCCGGAACAGCTCCAGGTCCTCGCTCCTCAGCCGGCCGCCCGTGCTCGGAATCTCGTTCATCCTCTTCGCCTTCTCCTTGCTGGCCGACTTCACAGCCTCTCGCACGGTCAAACCTACAACCGGCTCCTCGGGGTGGGAGCGGCACCGTCCATGCGAGCTCGTTCGTCGATCGGCGCTGAGGGCGCCGGGCACGAATGGCGCTCTCAGGCGCTCTCGGTCGCCTACCCCCCGCCGGCACGGGATTGGGGGCAATCTGTAGCAATGGGATCTGCCGCCCCGGGCCAGCTTGACGAAGGTCCCTGCTCCCGGGATCCCGCTGATCCGGGCCGGGCTTCTGGCGTGGACTGCGTCAGGTGAGCGACAGAGGGAAGAGAGAGATCCGCGAGAGCGAGCGCCGGCGGATCCCTCCGCCGATGATCCGCAGGCGCATCGCCTCGGGACGAGGGGCGACCGAGCAGCCGAACACGGCCGGGGGTGCCGGCACGGCGCTCACCCTCCGTTTCTGGGTCATGTTGGCCCTCACAGGAGTGGTGACCGGGCTGTTCGGGGACCTGTTGATGTTCCTCCTGTTCAGCGTGCAGCACCTCGCCTTCGGCTATCACACCGGCACCCTCCAGGCGGCCGTCGAGCGGGCGTCGGATACCCGCCGGGTGGCCTCACTGCTGATCGCAGGCGCATTCGGCGGGATCAGCTGGTACCTCCTCCGCCGGTACACGACGCCCGGTGGCTCGCAGATCGACGATGCGATCTGGAGCGGGGACGGGCGGCTGTTGTTCGGGCGGAGCCTCGGAACCTCTGTCATCTCCGAGGTGGTCATAGGCATGGGCGCCTCGATGGGTAGAGAGGCTGCGCCGAAGCTGATGGGGGGCGTCTCGGGCAGCCTCCTCGCGACCTGGGGGCGCCTCTCCCCCACACAGCGTCGCCTGCTCGTAGCCTGTGGCGGGGGGGCCGGCCTCGCTGCCGTCTACAACGTGCCACTCGGGGGAGCGCTCTTCACCGCTGAGATCCTCTACGGCTCGCTCGCGCTGCCGGTCGTGCTGCCCGCTCTCGCCTGTGCCGGGATCGCCACCGCGACGGCGTGGCTCTACCTGCCGGATCACGCCACGTATCTCAACATCTCTTCATACCGCTTCACCGTCACGCTCCTCGTCTTCGCCGTCGTGGCGGGCCCGTTGGTGGGCGTCGTCGCTTCCGGCTACGTGCGCCTGATCGGCTGGGTGTCGCACCACAAGCTGACCGGCGGGCGCTCCATCGGTGCGGTCGTCGCCGCCTTCGGGATTCTCGGGCTCATCGGCATCGCCTACCCGCAGCTGTTCGGCAACGGGAAGGACATGGCACATACGGCCTTTGTCGGCCGAGGCGGCTTTGCTCTGCTCCTCGCTCTGTTCATCCTGAAACCCATCGTCACCTCGCTCTGCCTCGGGAGCGGCGCTTCGGGCGGGCTTTTCACCCCGACGTTGAGCACGGGCGCCGTCCTCGGCGGCCTGCTCGGGATCGCGTGGTCGCTCGCTTGGCCAGGCTCAGCGACCGGCGCCTATGCGCTCGTCGGCGCCGCCGCCATGATCGGAGCGTCGATGCAGGCACCCCTCACCGCTCTCGTCCTCGTGCTCGAGCTCACCCACAGCGGTTTCTCGATCGTCGTCCCGATGATCGCCGCCACAGTCGGCGCCACAGCGGTCACGCGCCACATCGACGGCTACTCGATCTACTCGGCCCGCCTGAGCGCCAGGTAACCGACCCGCCCGGAGCGGGCGGGGCGGGGGAGCGTCAGCGCCGGAGAGGTTTCCGGCCCAGGCGGGGACGGGGTACGCTCAGGGTCCGCGATTCAAGAGCTCAGCCAAGAGGGACGATCGTGCCGACTATGAGCGACCTCGGCCTGCCGGCCACGGGCACGGCGATCCACGGTGCAGCCGGGATCAGCGATGCAGAGCTGACGGCTCTTGCCCTCGCCGCCGATCCGGACGCTCCCCTCGAGCCGGACGCCGTGCCGCTCCGGCTCTACCTGGGGCAGTCGCCGGAGCTTCTCCCGGAGTGGTACATGCCCCGGGCGATGATGCCGGGCAGCCGGTGGCGGACGACGCTCGTCGTCGTTCTCATCGCCGCCTTCCTCCTCATCGATGCGGCCGGCCTCTGCAGCACCTACGGGCACATCGTCCTCGCCTGAGGGCGACCTGAGCGGGCGGTGACCGCCCCTCCGCGATCTACGCCGGAAGCCTCGTCAACGGGAACGATTGCCGGCGGCCGGCTGTGGGAATCAAGCCCGTGAACCGCGCGTGATCGGCTGAACCTCGGGTCGGGGCGATCACGCGTGGTTCACCAGCGCAACTGCCCGGGTGCGTCACCGGTCGGCGCCGTGGCCCCACCGTGGGCGGAGACGGCGAGGGGGACGGCGGCCGGGTAGCGGCCCGTCAGGCACGCTCTGCAGTAGCCCGTGCCGGCAGCGTCCGCACCGACGGACGACATCAGGTGGTCGAGCGACAGGTAAGCGAGCGAGTCGGCCCCGATCCGGCCCGCCATCTCCTCGACCGACAGCTGCGCGGCGATCAGCTCGTCACGGTCGGGCGTGTCGATGCCGTAGTAGCAGGGCCAGCGGAACGGTGGCGACGAGATGCGCAGGTGCACCTCGGCCGCGCCCGCCTCGCGGAGCATGCGGACGAGCTGGCGGGTCGTCGTCCCGCGGACGATCGAGTCGTCGACGACGACGAGGCGCTTGCCGGCGATGCTCGCCCGGAGCGGGTTGAGCTTGCGGCGCACGCCGAGTGCCCGCGCCTCGGGCGTGGGGGCGATGAACGTCCGCCCGATGTAGCGGTTCTTGATGAGGCCCTGCCCGTAGGGGATCCCGCTCTCGGCTGCGTAACCCTCCGCCGCTGCCACGCCCGAGTCGGGCACGCCGATGACGAGATCGGCGCTGACGGCGGACTGGGCCGCCAACAGCTCGCCCATGCGCCGCCGGGCTGCATAGACCTCCCTCCCCTTGAGCACGGTGTCGGGCCGGGCGAAGTAGACGAACTCGAAGACGCACAGGCGCGACTCGATCTCGTCCGAGCTCGAAGGGCCGGAGGGAGACGACGCCCTCGTCGGAGATGACCACCATCTCGCCCGGCTCGATCTCGCGGAGGAACTCGGCCCCGATCACCTCGAGAGCCGGCGACTCCGACGCGATGGCATAGCCGACCTTCGCCTCGCCGGCGACCTGATAGTGGAGGCGCCCGAGGCAGAGCGGGCGGAAGCCGTGCGGGTCCCGCACTGCGATGAGCCGCTCCGAGTCGAGCATCCCGAACGAGAAGGCCCCCTCGAGGGTGGGGAGCACGTGCATCAGGGCTTCGACCAGGTGGTCGTGCCGTCGTCCGGGCGCAACGTCCCGGACTCGAAGATCTCCGGCGGGAACCGCCGGGCGACGAGATGGGCGACGAGGTCGCTGTCGGACTTGGTCCGGGCGTCGTCGACGATGCCCGGGCAGCATGCCTGCGTCGCGGGCCAGCTCGGGGGTGTTCGTGAGGTTGCCGTTGTGGCCGAGGGCGAAGCCCGCCGCGCCCGACGGACCGGTAGACCGGCTGGGCGTTGTGCCAGGTGCTCGGCCCGGTGGTGGCGTAGCGGACGTGACCGAGCGCCAGCTGCCCCTGCATCGATCGCAGCGTCCGCTCGTCGAAGACCGCCGCGACGAGCCCCATGTCCTTCACGACCGTGATCGTCTCGCCGTCGCTCACCGCCATCCCGGCCGACTCCTGCCCGCGGTGCTGCAGGGCGAAGAGCCCGTCGAAGGTGAGCTGGGCGACGGGGGCGCCGGGAGCACGGACCCCGAAGACGCCGCATGCCTCCTTCACTGCAGCCATTCTGCCATCCAGAGCCGCTTGCGGCGCCGAGTACGCTCAGGCAACTCCCGCCGACGGGGCCGGGAGCGACCGATCCGGTCAGCGCTGGCCGGGGAACCGAGCGTCTCATGATCGACCTTCACTGCCATTCGACCTGCTCTGACGGGTCGGAGACTCCGGCGCGGGTGGTCGAGCTGGCCGGGGAGGCCGGCTGCAGCGCCGTCGCCCTCACCGACCACGACGGGCTGCTCGGGCATCGAGGAGGCCGCCGGCAAGGCACGGGAGCTCGGCATCGGGTTCGTGCCGGGTTGCGAGGTGTCCTGCAAGATCTCCCGCGGGACGCTCCACATGCTCTGCTACTACGCCGAGCCCGGCGAGGGCCCGCTCCAGGACCAGCTCGAGATACTGCGGAGGGACCGTGAGACGCGAAACGAGCGCCTCATCGCCCGGCTGAACGAGCTCGGCTATCCCATCTCGGAGGAGGAGCTGCGCGAGGAGGCGGGCGACGCCACCCTCGGCCGGCCGCATTTCGCCGCCGTCCTCGCGAGGAAAGGGCTCGTCCCGTCTTACCAGGACGCCTTCGACGACCTCCTCGCAAAGGGAGGGCCGGCCTACTTCCCGAAGGCGTTCATCGATGCGCCGACGACCATCGAGGCGGCCACGGGCTCTTCTGCCCTCGCCGTCCTCGCCCATCCCCGTTCCCTCGAGCTCGAGCCCGCTGAGCTCGAGCGTCAGATCGGCGAGCTGGCCGACAAGGGACTGACCGGCATCGAGTGCTGGTACGGGCGCTACCTCGACGAGGAGCGAGAAGGGCTCTTGAAGATCGCCCACCGCCTCGGCCTCGTCGCCACGGGCGGGTCCGACTTCCACGGCAGCTACAAGCCTGATCTGAGCGTCGGATCCGGCAGAGGGGACCTGTCGGTGCCCGACTCGGCCCTCGTGGCGCTCGCAGAGCGCCGAAAGTGAGCACGAAGGCCGATCCGGGCGTCACACCGCTCGCCGCCGGCGTCGATCTCGAGGCCTACGTCGGCGAGCTCACCCTCGAGGAGCGGGTTCTTCTTCTCGGGGGCGGCGACTTCTGGAGCACGAACGCCGTCGAGCGGCTCGGCATCGGTTCGCTCCACCTCTCTGACGGCCCGAGCGGCGTCCGCGGGGCGCGGAGCGTGGGCACGACCTCGGTCGGGTTTCCGAGCGGGATCGCCATCGGGGCCACTTTCGATCCGGAGGCGGCCGGCGAGCTCGGGGCCGCTCTCGCCGACGAGTGCGCCGACCGCGGGGTGCAGGTCCTCCTCGGACCGACCGTCAACCTCCACCGGCACCCGCTCGGGGGGCGTCACTTCGAGTGCTTCTCGGAGGACCCGGTGCTCGACCGCCGCCCTCGCAACCAGCTACGTGCGTGCTCTGCAGGATCGCGGCGTGGCTGCGGTACCGAAGCATTTCGTCGCCAACGACACCGAGTACCAGCGGAACACGATCAGCTCCGACTTGAGCGAGGCTGCCCTTCGCGAGCTTTACGAGGTGCCGTTCGAGGCTGCCGTCCGCGATGGCCGGGCCTGGGCGGTGATGTGTGCCTACAACAAGGTGAACGGCACGTTCGCCGCCGAGAACGAGCCGCTCCTGAGCGGACTGCTTCGCAGAGAGTGGGGATTCGACGGAGTCGTGCGTCTCAGACTGGTTCGCCACCCAGAGCACGGTCCCCGCCGCCCTCGCCGGCCTCGACCTCGAGATGCCCGGGCCGCCTCTCCATTTCGGCTGCGAAGCTGCTCCAGGCCGTCGCCGACGGGGAAGTGCCCGAAGAGGTGATCGACGGCCACGTGCGGAACCTGCTGCTGCTCTGCGCAAGGACGGGCGCCCTCGGCGTAGCGGCAGGTGCGGCCGACCGGCGCCGGCCGCGATCGAGCCTCACCGCCCGGCTGCAGCTGGCACGGCGGCTGGCGTCCTCGAGCTTCGTGCTCCTCGAGAACGACGGCATCCTGCCGCTGCGGCTCTCTCCCGGCAGCACCCTCGCCGTCATAGGACCGAACGCCCAGGAGACGTGCACCCAGGGGGGAGGGAGCGCCCGGGTGAACCCGGCGAAGGTCGTCTCGATCCACGCCGCCCTCGAGCGCCGGCTGGCGCCCCTCGGTGTCCGCGTCGTCTACGAGCTCGGCTGTGTCACCTGGCAGGACACGCCGGCGCTCGCCGGCGAGTTCCTGCTCGAGTACTACGCCGGGTCGGGCTTCGAGAGCGCCGACTTCGACGGCACCGTCCTCCACACCGAGACCGACCGCGACGGGGACTTCACCTGGCTCGGGAACCCCGTGCCAGGTCTCCTCGCCCTCCAGGGCGGTGCCTACTGCGTCCGCTGCAGCACCACGATCACGCCGGAGGACGACGGCGACTGGGGGTTCTCGCTCACCCAGGTGGGACGGGCCCGTCTCCTGATCGGGGACGAGGTCGTCCTCGAGGCGGGAGCCGACAACCCGAGAGGCCGCTCGTTCTTCGGCTTCGGGTCGGCGGAGGTGCGGACGACGACGACACTGCAGGCGGGCAAGACCTACGACGTCGTCGTCGAGTACGCCGCCTCGCCGAACCTCCCTCTCGGCGGCCTCCGGATCGGAGCAGTGCCTCCCACCGCCACCGACGAGGAGCTCCTGTGGCGGGCCGAAGCCCTCGCCGCGAGCGCAGATGCCGTCGTGTGCGTCGTCGGCGCGCCCCCGAACTGGGAGTGCGAAGGACATGACCGGCCGTCGATGCACCTGCCCGGACCGCAGGACCAGCTGGTGCACCGGCTCGCTCTCGCGAACTCGCGGCTCTGCGTGCTCGTCAACGCCGGCTCCCCCGTCGCGATGGACTGGGCGCCCGAGGTTGCCGCCCTCGCGCAGATCTGGTTCGGAGGTGAGCAGGCCGATGAGGCGGTCGCAGACGTCCTCCTCGGCGAGACCGACCCGGGCGGCCGGCTGCCGACGACGATCCCCGTCCGCATCGAGGACACGCCGGCGTTCCCCCATTATCCCGGCAAGGACGGGCACGCCTCCTACGGGGAGGGGCTCCTCGTCGGCTACCGCCACTACGACGCCACCGGTACCGAGCCGCGGTACTGCTTCGGCTACGGGCTGTCCTACACCACCTTCGAGATGAGCAACTGGGCTGTCAATGCCGTCGCACCCCTGTCGGGCAAGCCGCTCCCGCCGGGCCTGGAGGGCCCTGCTGTCGTCACCGTCGCCGTCACGGTGACGAACGTCGGCGGGCGGGGCGGCAGCGAGGTCGTCCAGTGCTACGTGCAGGCTCCGGGCCGAAAGGGCCACGGAGCGGTGAGGCAACTGCGGGCGATGGCCAAGCTCACGCTCGATCCCGGTGCGTCCGAGCGGGTACTGCTCTCCCTCGGGGAGCGGGCGTTCGCCCACTTCGACGAGGAACGGTCCTCTTTTGTCGCCCCCGCGGGCGAATACGAGATCAGCGCCGGTCGCTCCTCCCGGGACCTGCCGCTCCGCCTTGTGGTTCCGCTCGGCCCCTAGGGCCGGAGGGCGGTCGTCTCAGCGAGGCCTGAGGTCGAGATCGGCGGGCGGGACCTCGGGCACCTTCCAGACGAGGAATCCCTTGTCGAACTCCTCGTGGTAGCGGTTCGTCGCGGTCACGACGTCCTCGAAGGCCTCCTCGAAGCGGCCCCAGTCCTCCGCCTCGATGGCGGCCCTCAGGGAGGCGAGCTCGCCGCTGATGAAGTCCTGCATCGCGTCGGCGTACTTCGGCCGGACGACGACGGAGGTCTTCATGATCTTCGTCGCCTCCGAGAGCTGATAGCGGGCGAGCGGGCGATTGCCCGCTGCGCCGGCGTGGTAGCACTTCCACATCCGGTCGGACACTTCGACCATGAGGCGGGCCATCCCGGGCTGGATGGAGGCGAGCTCGTCCAGGCTGAGCTCGGCCTTGCCGTTGTTGGCGAGGTGCGTGTGGTCGCTCGTGGTGTCGCTCACCAGGATCTCCCCGATCTTCGTGTGCCGGTCCGACGGCGACTGACAATAATGGGAGGGATCAACGGCAGCCCACGAGCGGCGACAGAGCAACGAGAGCGACGAGAGCGGCCGCCGCCGCCGGAAGGCTGACCCGGAGGCCCATCCTGAGGAACTGGCGCCCCGTCACCGGCACGCCGAGGCGTCCCATCGACTCCACCCAGAGCAGGCTGGCGAGCGAGCCCGTAACCAGAAGGCCCGGGCCGGCGTTGACGCCGAGAAGGACCGGCCAGAGCGAACAGGCCTCCGCCGGCCTCGACACGAACGGCAGCGCCACGACAAGGGCGGGCAGGTTGTTGACGATGTTCGCCCCGACCGCCGAGACGGCCGCGATGCGAAGCGTCGCCAAAGGGCCGGCCGGCCCACCGAGGAGAGCACCGAGCGGCAGCCCGCTCGCAGCCGACGTTGCGAGCATCCCGAGGCCGCCGGCGACGAGCGCCGTCCCCCACGGGATCGAGCCGACCGGCAGCCGGCGGGTGGCGACGGCAAGGACGACGTCGGCGGCGAGGGCGACTTCCCACGGCTGTGCACCGACGAGCGGCCCGGCCAAGAAACCCACCAGCAGCCCCACAACGAGCACCGTCCCGAGAAGGAGCACCCGGCGGTCCGTCGCGCTGCCCGTGGCGCTGCCCGGGTCGAACTGTTCTGAGGCACGGGAGGGTCGTCAAAGGGGCGGCAACGGCGGTAGCACCAGTAGCCGACGATGCACGCCACGAGCCCGGGCAGCCCGAGATGGGACAGGAACGCCCCCGGTCCGACACCTGTCCGGGCAGCGGCGATGAGGTTCGTGAGGTTCGAGACCGGGAGGAACGACGAGGCCAGGAGCGCCAGGATCACGGGCTGGAAGCCGAGCGAGCGCTGCGAGCGCCCCGTCGTGCGGGCGATGTTGACGTAGAGCGGCGTCAGCAGCACCACCGCCGCATCGAGGTTGAGGACAGCGACGGTCAGCATGCCGAGAACCCACAACCCGGGGACAAGGGACCGGCCGCTGCCGAACAGAGCCGCCAGTTGCCTGAAGTAGCCGGCCCGGTCGAGGAGGACGGCGAGCGGGATCGCCGCCAGCAGGAAGGCGATGGGAGCGGCCAACGGGCGCAGCGAATGGAGAGCGCCCGCCGGCGTCATAGCGGTGCTCGCGAGGGCGACGGCCGTCGCCACGAGCGGGCGCCACCCACGCCGGGCAGCCCGCGCGGCCTCGTCACGGCCCCGAGGACCGCAACGGCGAGCAGCACCAGGCGGAGAGCGAGCACCCAATTGGCTACCCGATCCCCGGGCGGGCGAAGGTTCGCCGCCCGAAGGCACTGTCGTGTCCCGCCCCTTCTCCGGTCGGCGCCTCGGCCGCCACCACTAGTGTCGGTCGCGGCCGGTCGACGGAGGGAGCACAGCGGCGAGCATGAAGGCGTTGGTGAAGCTCCGGGCCGAGCCGGGGCTGTGGCTCGAGGACGTGCCGGAACCGCCGTGCGGCCGGGACGAGGTGCTGATCCGCGTCCTTCGGACGGGCATCTGCGGGACCGACCTTCACATCTATGCCTGGGACGGCTGGGCGCAGCAGAACATCCCCGTCCCCCTCATCGTCGGCCATGAGTTCGTGGGCGAGATCGTCGAGCTAGGCGCCGATGTCCACGACCTCGAGACGAGCGATCTCGTGAGCGGCGAGGGCCACCTCGTCTGCGGCCGCTGCCGCAACTGCATGGCGGGGCGGCGTGTCCAGTGCTCGAGAACCGACAGCGTCGGCATCAACCACCCGGGCGCCTTCGCCGAGCTCGTCGCCCTGCCGGCGACGAACGTCTGGCGTCACCGTCCCGGCATCGACCTCGACGTGGCGGCGATCTTCGACCCGTTCGGCAACGCCGTCCACACGGCGCTCACTTTTCCCGTCCTCGGCGAGGACGTGCTCGTGACAGGTGCGGGGCCGATCGGGATCATGTCCGCCGTCGTGGCGCGCCACGCCGGCTCGCGGCACGTCGTCATCTCCGACCTTTCCGAGTATCGCCTCGAGCTCGCCCGCAAGATGGGCGTCACGCTGGCGATCGACGCCAGGCGGACGTCACCCGCCGAGGCTATGGACGACCTCGGGATGCGGGAGGGCTTCGACGTCGGCTTCGAGATGTCCGGCAAGCCGGCGGCCCTCCGCTCGATGCTCTCCACCATGTGCCACGGGGGCAGGATCGCCATGCTCGGCCTGCCTACCGACGAATTCGGCATCGACTGGTCCCACCTCGTCACGAACATGATCACTGTCAAGGGCATCTACGGACGCGAGATGTTCGAGACCTGGTACTGGATGTCTGTCTTCGTCGAGTCGGGCCTCGACATCTCACCGGTCGTGACCCACCGCTTCCCCGCCGATCAGTTCGAGGAGGCGTTCTCGGTCGTGAGCGCCGCCGAGTGCGGCAAGGTCGTGATGTCGTGGGCAGAGCGGTGATGAGGGCTGTGTAACCTCGGCTGCCGACGGACCACCGTTCGGGAGCCGTCCTGCGGGGCTATAGCTCAGTCGGTTAGAGCGCAGCACTGATAATGCTGAGGTCGCTGGTTCGATTCCAGCTAGCCCCACCCGCGTTCGTCGCTCTGGTCAGGAGCACCTTGTTGCCCTTCTTGTGACTCCTCATCATGAGCCTCTGAGGCATTCCATCGCGCGGCTATCGCGGTGAGGCTTGTGGGAGGGCATTTTTTGTTGCGCCGCTGGAGCTCCCCGTGGGCCGGTCGGCATCGTGGAAGAAGTAACTTCCGAGCGCGTCCGAAGCCGCCCGGTCCGCCCGCTTGGTGGGCTGAGCGTAGATGTCGAGGGTCGTGCTGGATCGCTTGTGGCCAGCTCTGGCCTGGGCAGTCTTGACGTCAACCGCCAATGCAACCATCGTGTGGCGTTCGCAGTGCGGAGCATCTTGAACTGGAAGCCTGGCAGGCCAGCTGCCTGGCAGGCCGGGCTCCACACCCGCCGCCGCCAGTTGGAGTAGTGGAGCGCCTGTCCGTCCCGAGAGGAGAAAACGAGGGCGCCACTGTCGCCGCCCGTCAGCTTCCGGCGACGCAAGTGGGCAGCCAGGAGTTCGATCAGTTCGTCCGGCACCGCCAGGGTCCGCTTCGAGTTCCACTTCGGACCGCCGGTCACCATCTGGCCCTTGAGTCCTCGGGTCAGCTGGGTATCGACGGTGACAGTTCTGGTCAGAAAGTCAATTCCGCCGACACGAAGCTTGCGGAGGTCTCGATGGAAAGACCGCCGACCAGCACAATCAGAGTCGCAGATGTTCACCCCGGTTTCTGCCTTGCGAATGCTGACTTGTCAGCGACGGAGGAGGTCGGCGACTGCGGTGAGCGGGTCGAGTTGGGAAGCGTCCGCGACGCCGGCGCGGTACTCGCCCTCCTCGCGCAGCGCAGGGGTGAGGGTCCGCTCGTAGCGGACACGTTCGGCGTGCAGCATCCTGAAGCCGATCTGCTGCTCGATCCGCTCGGCGAGTGTCCACAGCCGGCCCGCTGTGGTTGCGTCGTCGTTCTGTGCCGCCACGCAGGCGAGGCCGGCGAGGCAGTATGCCTGCAGCCGCACGTCGTTCTCTTCTGGCGCGAGTGCGAGTGCCTCGTGGTAGTAGCGCTCCGCGGATGGCAGGTCCCCCTTATCGAGGTAGAGGTCACCGAGACTGTGGAGCAGGGCGGAGACACTGCCGAGACCGTGCTCGCGCCGGCTCTCGATGGAACGTTGATACAGCTCGGCCGATCGCTCGAACTCGCCGGTGTCTCGGAGTCCCTCGGCGAGGTAGAAGACCGCACGGGCGATCCCGCCTACGTCGTCGAGTCGCTCGTGGATCTCCAGTGCCTGTTCTGACCATTTGAGGCTCTCCGCGGGCGAGCCAGCGACAAACTCAACGCCGCCGAGGCGCAGGAGCACGTCTGCCTCCTTGCGCTCATCCCCGACTTCTCGATAGAGCGTCAGCGCCTCGGTCAGTGCAGTCCGCGCCGGGGCCGGTGTGTCGGTGTAAACGAGGGTGATGCCGAGGCCGGCGAGCACGTCGGCTCGCTGGCTGGGTGAGAACACGCTCGGATCCGCCAGCGCGCGCTCGTACCAGCGCCTGAGCTCGCTGTTACGGCCGGCTCCCAACCAGGTGTAGAACACTGAGTCCGCGAGCGGCAAGCCCGCCGCGACGTCGTGCTCGAGCGCCCAAGCGAGGGCGAGGCTGACATTGCCAGCGTCCTGCCGCAGGCGGGTCAGAGCTTCCGCCCGCCCCACGCCTTGGAGATCGGCGGCGATGCCAAGCGCGAAGTACCAGCGGGCGTGCCGACCCCGGACGTCGTCCTGGTCTTCGCTCGCGTCGAGTTGCTCGAGCGTGTATTCGCGGGTTGTCTCCAAGAGGAAGAAGCGGCCGCTATCACCCTCGCGGAGCAGGCTCTTATCGACGAGCGACTGCAAGTCGTCAAGCTTCGCGTCACAGATCCGTTCGGCGGCCTCGAGCTCAAAACTGCCGACGAAGACCCCCAGCCTGGCAAACAAACGCTGCTCGGGCTCGCTCAACAGGTCATAGCTCCAGCCGATCGTGGCGCGCATCGTCGCCTGACGCGCGGGAAGGTCGCGCCCGCCGCCCGCCAGCAGCGGCAGCCGCTGCTCCAGCCTGGTCAGGAGCTGGCCCTCGGAGAGAATTTTGACGCGCGTCGCGGCGAGCTCGAGCGCCAGCGGCAGACGATCGAGGCGAGCACAGATCGCATCGACGGCCGCGCTCGGCTCAAAGCCCGGTTTGACCTGTCGCGCGGGGCGGTGAACAACTCGACGGCGCCCGCATGTGATAGAGGCGGAACGGGGTACTCTTGTTCACCCGAGATCGCAAGCCTCTCGCGGCTGGTGGCGATCGCCGCACACCCGGGCGCAGACGCGAGCAACTCGCCGACCAGGGGAGCGGCATCGATCACCTGCTCCAGGTTGTCAAGGACCAGCAGCAGCGACCGATGGCCCAGATAACTCGCGAGATCCTCACCCGCACCCACCGCGTTTGCGATCGTCGGCACCACGACCGCTGGGTCGGTTGCCATCGCCAGAGGTACCCACCACACCCCGTCGGCATAACGGTCCGCGAGCTCCGCTGCGAGCGCGAGCGCCAGCCGCGTCTTCCCTGTACCCCCCGTCCCGGTCAACGTCACGAGGCGGTGACTGTCGGCCAGCTCGAGCAGCTCCGCGAGTTCTTGCTCACGACCGAGCAGTGGAGTTGCCTGCACCGGCAGATGAACATGGCGCAGCGTCCTCAGCGGCGGGAACGTCGCGTCACCCAGCTGAAACAGGCGCTCCGGCGCGGCCAGGTCCTTGAGCCGGTGCTCCCCGAGGTCCTGCAGCGCGACATCCGCAAGCGCCCGGGTCTGCGCCGAGACGACGACCTGCCCGCCGTGCGCAGCCGAGGAGATCCGCGCCGCCTTGTGCACGGCCATCCCGAAATAGTCGCCTCCGGCGAGAAGGACCTCACCCGAATGGACCCCCATGCGAACGCGGAACGGCCCATCCGCGAGCGCCGACTGCATCTCGCCTGCAGCCGCCAGACCTTCGCCTGCGCTCTGGAACACGAAGAAGAACGCATCGCCCTCCGTCCCCATCTCCACCCCGCCGTGGGCATCCGCGACAAAACGAAGCCGTTCACGATGCGCCATCAATAGGGTGGCGTATCGCACGGGACCGAGCTCGTCCAACAAGCGCGTCGACCCCTCCACGTCGGTGAACAGCATCGTGACCGTGCCACTCGGAAGATGTCGCACCCCGGACTCCACGACCCAGACGCTATCCCGCCCACGCCCGCAGGCTCAGCGCCGATCCTCTCACACCACTCAACCCAGGGGACGAGCACTCCCCGCCGTGTGAGCCCGGCCACCGCGGCTGGGTAGTGCTTGTTCACGTCGGGCCCGGTCATTGGTCCTCTGTTCGCGCCGCCTCGTTCCATTCCTATTCCATTCGCGGGAGAAGTGTCCATCGGCGCATAGTGTTCCATCTTGCGCTCAGGCGGGTGGCTCCAGGCAGTGAACTCCCTGCGCCCGAGTCGGCGATCTCGAGCATGCGGACCGAGCCGGCAAGGCTCAATGGAGACGAGCAGAACGTTCAGGGTCCCGGTGAGCGATCTGGCTGCGCGTCCGGCGTCCCCTGCGCCGGCGCCCCCGGCTGGCGGGCGGCTGCTATGCGTACGCGGTCCATGGTGAAGCCCGATCAGGTGAATCGATCGGCCGCGGCCGTGGGCCTTTCCAGGCGTTGTACGGCAGGTACGCCCAGACGCTTCGGCTCTCCGTGTGGGATTGTTGGAGTCGATGTTCGAGAGGTTCACCGGCGACGCCCGCAGGGTCATAGTGGTCGCTCAGGATGAAGCACGGCGGCTCCACCACGAGATGGTCGGCACAGAGCACCTGTTGCTCGGGCTAATAGGGGCGGACAATGGCGTCGCGGCTGATGCGTTGCAGTCTGTGGGGATCACTCTGGAGCGAGCACGCGCTCAGGTGGGCGCTGGGATTGGCCCGGTCGAGTTGTCTCGGAGTGGTTCGCCGCCATTTACCCCTGGGGCCAAGAAAGCTCTCGAGCTCTCACTGCGCGAAGCTCTCCAGTTTCCACCTAATGCGTTCATCGGTACCGAAGTTCGCTATCACCGTCGCCGGGAAGGAGCAGACGTTCTCGTCGCTGCCGCTCGAGGACCAGGAGATGCTCTTGACACATCCCGGTGGGGGTGTCGCTCACGTGCTGAAATCAGGCACGGCTGGCCCCACATAAGCACCCAGAGCGAAGCGCCAGACAGCGGCCTCGACGCCGGTCGCCGAGTAGGCGCTGCTCGCCGATCGTCTACCCGGGCGGCGAAGCGCACCGAACGGCTGTCCTGGACGCCCCTCACGCGAGCTGGAGGAGGATGGCCGCGAGTTCGTCGGGTCGATTGCTGGCAACCATATGTGTCGTATGGATCTCGAAGTATCGCCATCGGTCGGACTCCTTGGCGCGATCGGCAGCGGCCCAGAACGCCTCTCCGCCCGGCGCGTCCCGGCCGTCCGCCGTTGCCTTGATGTAGGTGAGACCGAAGTCGTGTTCCTCAACGGGAGCTGATAGCCGCACCGGTTCGGAGAAGCACCGCAACGGATGGGGAACTCTTCGCGCCGTCTGCCAAGCCGCCTCCTCAGCGTCGTCGAAATCGCGGTCGGGTGGCGGTGCGAGCCAGGCGCTTCCCAGATCGAGCGTCGGCGCCGACGCTCGACCGGCGATTCCCGCCACGCTCTCACCAGGGCCAGGGATGAACGCGTCGAGGTAAACCAGCTCGCGCACCCGCGATCCGATGTGATCGAGTGTTCCCGTCACGACCGCGCCGCCGTACGAGAAGCCAAGCAGGACAACGTCGCTCAGGTCTTCGTAGAGCAGGACGTTCACGACATCTTGCACATGGGTTGTCAGGTCGATCTGGGGGCTGACGAGATGGGCGCGTTCACCGATCCCGGTAAGGCTCGGCGTGAAGACCTGATGGCCGCGCGACTGCAACAAGCGCCGCACATGACGGAACCCGTGCGCACCGCTCCAACCTCCATGGACCAAGATGTACACCGCAGGCTGCCCATTTTGCATGCGCACAGATTGCCCCATTGTGGTCAGCCTCATGGACGCTCAGAGCCGGGCCCGACATGTGCGCAACGGCGGATCAGGCAGACCAGCGGGTCAGCACCGTGTGTGATCACGTGGCTGGACGAGCGCCAGCGGCCGCCCTGGACGAGAGCCAGATGGCGCGCGATCATGGGAGCGGGTGAGCCCCCGCGGGGCGCGGCCACGACAAGAGGGGTGCCGAATGGACACGTTCACGGTGCAAGTGTTCCCGATCGCGCAACCGGACGAGTGGGACGCATGGATGGAGAGCGCGGAGAGCGGAGAGCGGGCCGGGGCCCATCGCCAGATGCTCAGCCGGATGGGGATCACGAAGGAGCACGTGTTCCGTCAGGACACGCCCATGGGGCCGATCATGGTGCTCGTGTGGGAGGGCGTCGACCAGAACGAGGTCGGCAGGCTGATGGGTGACATGCTCGCCAACCCCCGGAGCGACCACGAGCGCTACATCGGCTCGCACGTGATCCCCGTCATCCACGGCGTCGACCCGACCGCCGGCCCCCCGCCGGAGATGAAGAAGGTCGCCACCATCGAGCCCTGACGTCCCGGAGCGCCTCCCTGGGCTGATCGCGCCCTCATCCGCCCGCCAGCCTGAAGACCCCGATCGACGGCTAGGGCTCGTCAGGTCGTCCTATCTCTGTAATGGTCTGGTCGGCGGGAGCCCGGTCGCAGCAAACTATGGCGGTCACGCCAAAGTCAAGAGGAGACCACATGTCAACCGTTCGGGTCCATAACTTCTCGGTCTCGCTCGACGGTTTCGGCACCGGCGAAGGTCAGTGTCTCGAAGCACCCTTCGGACATGCTGGCACCGCACTCCACGAATGGTTCTTCCCCACGCGGACTTCCGCGCCAGATGCAGGGCGCGCCGGGAGGGAGCACTGGAGTCGACGATGCCTTCGCCAGCAACTGGAGCCCGGGCATCGGTGCCGAGATCATGGGACGCAACAAGTTCGGGCCACAGCGCGGCCCGTGGCCCGACGAGGAGTGGAAGGGCTGGTGGGGCGACGATCCACCCTTCCAGACCCCCGTGTTCATCCTCACCCACCATCCCAGGCCCACGATCGAGATGAAAGGCGGGACAACGTTCTACTTCATTGACGCCCGCCCGGAGGCGGCCCTGGAAGCGGCGCGGGAGGCGGCGGCCGGCCTCGACGTCCGAATTGGCGGAGGACCGTCGACAATCCGCCAGTTCCTCGCGGCCGACCTCATCGACCACATGCACATCGCGATCGTGCCCATCGTTCTCGCACGGGGGGAGCGCCTGTGGGACGGGCTCGAGGAACTCGCGGAGCGCTTCAATGTCGAAGCGGTCAGCTCGCCCAGCGGTGTCACCCATCTCACGTTCACCCGGCGATGACCAGACGGGATCAAGTTGTCCGGCACGGGAGGCGGCCCCAACCCCGCGCCAACCCCGCGTCCTCTGCTATCCGGGCATGCTCGTTGATGTCCCAGCAACGTCGTGAACTGCGGATTTATACAACCTCTGACGGTCCCGGATCCCTTCGCGAGGACTTCCCAAGCTGAGACCTCGTTTTGCTCGAGTAACGTACCGGGGCCCGGCTTCGCTGCTTATACCGTGGACCTAGTGTTTTAGCCCGCCAAGCCTGAGCCTGATGCTGCATTCGGGGCACAACGTCGGGAGGTCGAAGAAGCGTTTCGTCATGGCTGGGTCTCGAAGGGTGCAGGCGAGGCGCGGAGCCTCAGCGCCGACGACTATGACGAGGCGTAGCGCGTCCTCGCGCACGGCGGATGGACAGGTCTCGATCGGGCATTGCTCGAGGCAGTCCGCGGCGGTGCTCGGCCTGCAGATGCCCTTCCACCGCTCGAAGCGTGGCCGTACATCGATCATGTTGCCGACGTCGAGGTCCGACCAGTGGGGGAGGGGGCGGAGAGCCAGTAGCGGTCTTGTTCTCGCACTCTGCCTTTGCTGGGGCTCGCTTCGCCCATCGCTTCGCACCCCCGGGTACCGTTTCGAACGAGCTGATCTGGCTGAAAGAAGAGATCGAAACCGGCGCGCTTCACCGGATGATGCGTGACGTTGCCCCCAGCCCTGACGACGAGGGCCTCATCTGGACCGAGCTCAACGGCGCTCTCCTCGTCAGCAAAGGCCAGATCGTTGACGACAACATGTTGCTTCGTCTCATCGCTCCCGTCGTGCAAACGACCGACGGCATGGCGTGTGGCATCTACATGCGATCGCATCAGCAACCGCGCCTATGCGCTCAGCCATCAGTCGCTCGAGCCTCCTACAGGCTCTGGTGGCCCGCTCGAACACCCTGGTCCGAAAGGTTCTCCCCACCCCGGCGTTCTGTTCGTCGGGGCATGTCAGGACCACGTCGATGAGTTGCGGCGAAGGGCGAGGGAACGAGGCGGAGAGATCGAACCGGTCGAGAATTAGAGACGCCAAGGTGACCGGTCCTTATCTGCAGCTATGGCGATCAGGACGGCCATTGTCGACTGGGCGACGCACGTCGCCCGGCCAACGGTGAGCAGCGCGTTGATCGTCGTCGTGTCAAATGGACGGTGTCTCACATCGCCGCTTTTCGTCGCGTTTCCAGGCCGTGTCATGCCGTCCGAAGCTGCGCGGCGCTTGGGCTGACCGGGTCATGTTGGGTCGCTCAGTGCGACGTTGATCGCGTGATCCGTCCTGATAATGCTGAGGTCGCTGGTTCGAGTCCAGCTAGCCCCACTCCTGCGGGAGACTGTTGTCGCAGGTCAGATGTTGTTTCCTGGAGGACAGCCGAGCGTTGGCGATCGGCCGAGCGTCGAATCTCAATCGCCCGTTCAGCTCGAACTGGCGATCAGGCGGCGGGACACACCGCCCACCTGGCTGACCCGCTCGACCCCATCAACCGGATAGCGCCCGGTGCTGGTTCTGACTGGCTTCCGACAGCATCACTCGTCGACGTGCTTCTTCGGCGTCCACGCCAACACAGTCATCGTCCAGAACAGGCTCGTCCAGCGCGTCGAGCACCTGCTCGAGCGCATTCTGGTTCACACCGTGCCTTCGCCGGACCGTCCTCAGGTAGTCCTTGTGCGCCTGGCTGGGACCCGTAGAAGGCGCTGTATGGAGACCCGGCTCTTGAGCTTGAGCCTCAGCGTGGTCTGTGTGGTCCGTGAGCCTTCGAGTCTGTGGGATCACCCCTATGGCTTCAGGACCAGATGTACTCCTCGGCGATGGCGCCGTCCTTCCAGCGGGCGACGGTCACCATTCGGCCGCCTCCCACGAACTCGCCGACCACGCAGGTCCACTCGCCCGATCCGAACTTGATCGGGTGCGACGTGATCTGAGGTGGCGTTCCTCCCGCCGAATCCACGTAGGCCTTCATGGCGGCGATGTGCTCTTCGATGCCGTGCGTTAGCGGTTGGCCTTTCCAGTCCACGAGTACGTCGTCGGTGTGGTGAGCGGCGAACACGCCGTGCCAGTCACCGCCGTTCCAGCCGGTGAAGTCGAGGTCGTCCATGCCCTGGAGGTTGGTTGATACCTGGTCATCGCTCATAGGGTCACGCTTTCAGGTTGGAGCGGCAGAATCTGCCGCTGATTGTGGGTGACAGCTCGGACGACTGCGACGGCGATCACCGGGACAGGGTTGCTTCTGCTTCTATATCGAGGGTGATGTCGTCGCCGATGCGCATGCTCCCTGACTCTTCTTCCAGTTCGGCGACGACTCCGAACTCGCTTCTGGTCAGGGTGCCCGTTGCGGTGAACGAGGCGCGGGCCTTTCCCTGTGAGTCGGTGATGGAGCCGCCGAAGCGCACGGTGAGAGGGATCGGCTTGGTTACTCCTCGGACGGTGAGTTCGCCTAGGACCAGCCAGTCACCTCTTGGTCGCTCGGTAACGCTGGTGCTGCGGTAGGTCATGGTCGGGTGAGCGTCACAGTCGAGGAAGCGGTCTGAGCGCAGGTCCTCGTCACGGGCTGCGAACAGGGTGCTGATGCTGCCGGTCTCGACGGTGACCTCCAGTGACGAGGCAGTCGGTTCCTCTGCGATGCTGACTGTGCCGGTGACGCGCTCGAAGCGGCCGCGGACCCGGCCGACCACGAGGTGTTGAGCCGAGAACCCCACGAACGTGTGCACAGGGTCGATGGCGTAAACCCCGGAGGAAGGGGCCAGCACATGGTTGACGATCCGACTGTGATCGCCTGCGGACCCGGCCGTCGGTGCTTCGGTCACGGCCGCACAACTCGCCCGGTCACGTTCTGAGCAGCATCAGCCAACACACTCATGTCAGCCCTCCCGTGCACAGCCGGAACCCCTCCGATACTAGTTCCATCTGAACCTGCGACGACCGTGCAGCTCGGTCAGGGATGTCACAGGTTGGACTCGTCAGCCGGTACGTGCGGCAGGGGTGGTGCCTCCCCGGCTCCGCTGACGGCGATCTCCTTGCGGCCGAGATCAAAGCATGTCATCGATAGCGAACCCATGGCATAAGCGTCGACGAGGACTCGGGTGCTCTGCTCTACGGCGTCGGCCAGGCCGGCGCCGTAGAGCAGGGAGATGAAATGATGGTGTGGGAACGGCCAGGGAGTGGTCGCTGTCGTCAACAACCGAGAGGATGTCTCCGGGCGAGGACGTCATGACCTGGGTGACCTTTCCGTCGAAGCGCCTCGCCGAGTCGTATGCCCCCGGCCGGCTCCAGTCGACCCGGCGCAGGTTGTGCACCACGTTGCCGCTGCCAGGATCAAGATGCCTTCATGGCGCAGCTGCGCGGACATGTATCCGTCAGGGGTGTACATGATGATTCCCCGTGGTTCGGGCCCGAGCGGCTCGAACGGCTGGATCCGTCCACCGGCATCTCCTGATAGGACCAGCTTCCAAGCCCCGGTCAGCTGGCCCCGCAGACTTTCGGCCATGGCTTTCCTCCTGATCCCGCGGGCCGGTTAGGGGCGCAGAGTGTCGAGGGCGGCGACGACCATGGTCTGCACGCCCGTCTCCAGCGTGGGATGCAGCACGGGAGCGAACATCGGGTTGTGGTTCGTCGGGATGTCCTGCGCCACCCGGCCCGCAGCTTGGGCGGCCCGGTAGGTGTCGGGATCGGTGCCGCCGACGTACCAGAACACCGACGGGACGCCCCATTCGGTGCCGAACGAACCGAAGTCCTCGCTGGCCGAATACGGTGCAGGTAGCTCGCCGACGCGGTCGTCACCGAAATGGGCTCGCAGCGCGGCTGCGACCCGGTTGGTGCGCCCAGCGTCGTTCACGGTCAGGGGGTAGTGCTCGGTGGTGCGGATCTCCGGCGCCTTCGGCGCCCCCGAGGCCTGGGCCTCGGCGTTGACGATACGGGCAATGGCGTCCAGGGTGCGGCGCCTGACCGCCTCGTCGAAGCTGCGCACGTTGATCTTGAGGACCGCCTCGTCAGGGATGACGTTGTCCTTGGTCCCGGCCTGGAGGGCGCCGATGGTGACCACTACCGCCTGCGTTGCCGCCGTCTCGCGCGACACGATGGTCTGCAGGCGCATGACCGTCGCCGCCGCCATGACCACCGGATCCACGCTGGACTCGGGCATCGACCCGTGTGCGCCACGGCCGAACAGCTGGACTTGAAGGCTGTCAGCAGCCGCCTGGGTGGTCCCCGGACGGTAGCCGACATGGCCCGCGATGCCAGGCATGACGTGCTGACCCAAGATGACCTCCGGTTTCGGGAGACCCTCGAACAGGCCGTCATCGATCATCGCCTGCGCCCCCTGGGCCGTCTCCTCCGCCGGCTGGAACACGGCTAAAACCGTCCCGTTCCATGACCTGGCCGCCTGAGCCAGGAGGCTGACCGTGCCGGCCAGCCAGGTGACGTGCATGTCGTGGCCGCAGGCGTGCATAACGGGAACTTCGTTGCCCTCGCTGTCGGTTGCGAACTCCACGCTGGCGTAGGGCAGTCCGGTGGCCTCCTTCACCGGCAGCGCGTCCATATCCGCCCGCAGCATCACCGTCGGGCCCTCGCCGTTACGTAGCAGCCCCACCACTCCCGTGCCGCCCACCCCAGCGGTCACCTCGAAACCGGCCCGGCGTAAGTTCTCGGCCGCTTTCTCGGCGGTGCGGTGCTCCTGCAGTGACAGCTCGGGGTGGGCGTGCAGATCGCGGTAAAAAGCCTCGAGGTCACCCACGATGCCATCCAAGCCCCCAAGGACAGACCTGATCTGGCCGGCATCAGACATGGTCACCCTCCCTTGCGCAAGGATGCCACGTATGGGCCAGGGCTTCGACCCCACGCTGATCCTGTGGCTCAACCTCATCGGCACCTTCGTGTTCGGCATCAGCGGAGGCCTCGCCGCCATGAAAGCCCGGCTCGACCTCTTCGGTGTGCTCGTTCTCGCCCTGGTAGTCGCCCTCGCCGGCGGCATCATCCGAGACCTGCTGATCGGCACTCCACCGGCCACGTTCCGCGACTGGCGCTACCTGGCCGCCGCCGGAGCCGCCGGACTGGTGACCTTCGCCGCCCGCCCCCTGCTGGAGCGGATCTGGAACGTCATCCAGATCCTCGATGCCGCCGGTCTCGCCCTGTTCTGCGTCACCGGAGCAGCCAAAGCCCTCGAGTTCCGACTCGGGCCCGCCCAGGCCATCATCCTCGGCGCCATTACTGGAATCGGCGGAGGCATGCTCCGCGACCTCCTCATCCGCCAAATCCCGACCGTGCTACAACATGACCTCTACGCCGTCCCCGCCCTCGCCGGAGCAGCCGTCGTGGTCGGCGCCCACGGCGCCGGCACCACGAACGAGGCATTCCCGCTCATCGGCTTCGCCGTCTGCTTCGCCATCCGCATCGTCGGCCTTTGCTTCAACATCCAACTGCCGGTAGCACTCAGCGGGCGGCGCGCCGAGAGCGGGGACGGCGAGACGTCGCGCCGCGCCGATGACCGAAGCGACGACCGCAAACTCGACTAAACCGCGTGCCATCATCTGCCATTACCGGCCGTGCGCCAATCGCGATGACCATCCCGGCAGTTCCGACGGGACCACGAGGCTCGACTCGCTCGGATCTTCCTCACGATGTCGCGAAGTGACAGCCGACCAGTACACGCCGGCTCGAAGGTGAACATAATGACGCCGAACACACCAGAAACTTTTGCGCGCGAATCGGCGTTCCCGAGCACCTTCGCCGGGGGATGACGCCGATCCGTAACCGTCCCAATATCACGGACGAAATGGCCGGCGGAAGCAAGTGGGGCATCGCCCCGAGGTGCCGTTGCGGGGCAGGCAGTTATCGCGAGCCACGGACGCGGGATTCTTAGCGCAGGCCGGGAGTCGGTGCGCAAGCTGCACCGCCCGGCAGTGGTGGGGCGAACGCCGCTCCGGGTGTCGGCTCAAAGAGCCGACGACGTCCTACGGGTGAGGCATGAATAAGGCACGCCGACTACATGGCGGCCATCGAACAGCCCTAAGGCCGTGGTCACACGCGTCGACAACGGGGCAAGCATCGGCACTGATAATGCTGAGGTCGTTGTTTCGATTCCAGCTAGCCCAACAGCGTTTTCGCCCTGGTCATCGGCACCTCGTTGCGCTTCAGGTCACTCCTCGTCATGAGCGTCCGAGGCACTCCGTCGCGCGGAAAGCTTGTGGCAGAGTGTCCGTCTCCGGTTCATACTCGACACTGGGGTTCCGGTAGCTGCACGACAGTTGCAGGACGCGGTTCCGGTACCTGGGCGACAGTCGTTCCGGTACCTGCACGACACTTCGCGCCGTTGAGCATCCACCAGTTGGCGGGGCCCACCTTCTTCGCTGTCGACGTAGACGTCGGCAGATCCGAAGGAGGCCCTCTGTGCTCGTGGAGCTCGGTGTCGTGGAACAGCGCTCAAAGGCGGTCTACGAGGTCTTCGACGGGGCCAGCGTCACCGATGTGGCGAGGCGCTACGGCGTCTGTCGCCAGACGGTCCACGACTGGCTGAGGCTGTACTCCAACAGCGGGATCGGCGCCCTCGCCGACAAGAGCTCGAGGCCGGACAGCTGCCCGCACCAGATGGAGCCCGTGGTAGAGGCACGCGTCGTCTCACTGCGCTTTGACCATCCCTCCTTTGGGCCTGACCGCATCCTCTACGAGCTCGGCCGGGAGGGGTACACCCCGCTGCCGGGCCGCTCGTCGATCTACCGGGCCCTCATCCGCCACCGCCTCATCGAGCCGGGAAGGCGCCGCCGGAGGCGCCAGGACTACAAGAGATGGGAGCGCTCAAGAGCAATGGAGCTCTGGCAGATGGACGTCGTCGGGCGCATCTTCCTCGCCGATGGCAGCGAGCTTCATGCCATCACCGGGATCGACGACCACTCCCGCTACTGCGTCTGTGCCCGACTCGTCGCGAGGGCGACGGCCAAGCCGGTCTGTGATGCGCTCCGCTTCGCCCTTCGAGAGCACGGACTTCCCACCTCGATTCTCACTGACAACGGCAAGGTATTCACGGCGAGATTCGGGAAGGGCCCAGGTCCGGTCCTCTTCGACCGGATCTGTCACGAGAACGGCATCCGACATCTGCTGACGGCCCCCTACTCACCGACCACGACAGGCAAGGTGGAGCGGTTCCACAAGACGCTGCGGGCGGAGTTCTTGAAGACGAACGACTACGCCTTCGAGACGATCGAGGACGCTCAGCGGGGCCTAGATGCCTGGGTAGTGGAGTACAACACGGTCCGACCGCACCAGGGCGCCGGGATGAGGCCACCGGTCGAGCGCTTTTCCCTCGCGAGGATCGCCGAGGCCGAGCTGGTCGAGATCGACGAACCCGAGGTCACAGAAGGTGTCCTTCCCCGGCCGCCCGGCGTCTCGCGCTGGGTCGACCAGCGGGGCAGTATCGGCCTCAACGGCTTCAGGTACCGCGTGGGTCCAACCTTGCCGGCGAGCCCGTCGAGGTCGTCTGCCAAGGCGGACTGGTAGAGATCCTGCACCGAGGCGTCCTTGTCGCCACCCACGCCGAGCGCCGGCGGAAGACGGACCGGGCCGGGCGTCCCGAGAACCCGCGTCAGCTGTCGGCGCGCCGGCCGAGCTCTGGGATGAGCGTCGCACGAAGCGTCGACGGCGGCGGCTCGCTCAGCTTTGCCGGCGCCTCGTACAGAGTCGGGCGCTCCTACAGAGGCCAGATGGTAAATGTCGCCATCGTCGCATCCTCGGTGCAGATCTCAGCCAACGGCAAGGTCATCCGCGTCCACCCGATCCGCCACGACCGCTCGAAGGAGTACGGGGCCTTCTCGACGCCGAACGGCCGGCCGCGAAACAGGGCAACCCGGGTCGCGGGTTAGAAGTGTCGCCCAGGTACCGGAACTGAAGTGTCGCCCGGGTACCGGGACTTGACAAGCTTGTGGCAGAGCACCCTTAATCTCGCCGCACGGGTTCTCAGCGGGCTCGTCGGCCTGGTGGAAGAAGTAGGCCCGAGGGCATCCGAAGCTGCCCGATCCGCTCCCTTGGTCGGCTGGGCATAGATGTCGAGGGCGTGCTGGCCCGCGTGTGGCCAACCCTCGTCGCGGCAGTCTTGATGTCAACTGCCAAGGCAACCATCGACGTGGCATTGGCGGTGCGGAGCATCTTGAACTGGAGCTCGGGCAGACCAGAGGTTTGGCAGGCGGGCGTCCACACCCGCCGCCGCCAGTTGGAGTAGTGGAGCGCCTGACCGTCCCGGGATGAGAAGACGAGGGCACCCCTGTCGCCTGCAGTCAGCTCACTTCGGCGCAAATGGGCAGCAAGCAGTTCGACCATTTCGTCCGGGTACGACCAGGGTCCGCCGGGAGTTCCACCTCGGACCGACACTGACCGTCTCGCCTTTGAGCCCTCTGGTTAAGCCACCGCCGGAACACCCTCACGTCAGACATTCGAAGGGGGAACTGGTTAGGATCCGGCCGTCACCGTCCGTTACAGTTCAACCGCCCATCGAGCAGGAATACGGTGACAGCGGTGGCGACCATCCGATCCGCAGACAGGCTGAGCGACATGGTCGCCCTCCAGCGGCTGACAAGTCGCCTCTGGCCCTCTGGTGGACACCACCCCGGAGGGCTCGGGTGGGCGTTGGCGATCGACGAGCTGTATCCACAGATCCATCTGGCCATCGAGGGTGAGGAACTCGTCGGTTGGGCTGGCCGATCGACTCGAGCGCTCGAGGTACACGTCGATCCTGCGGCGTCCGATGCTGTCCGGCCACTCGTGGAGTGGGCCCTAGAGAACGCGGCAGTGGACGAGCCCGTGTCCGTTCACCTCTTCGACGGTGACGACGCCGTCCAAGAGGCCATTGCAACCGCCGGTTTTTCGGCAGATCCGGCCCGGCCGCTGCTTTACGGCATGTTCCACGATGCCATACCGGTTGCACCGCCGCCCCCGCCGGGCTACCGGATCAGAGGCCTGAGAAGGGGAGAGGAGCGGGCGCGAGTCGAGGCGCACCGGGCGGCGTGGCGGCCTGCCACCTTGCCGTGGCCGGCAGACGTGCTTGGTACTGTCTCGCCCCAACTAACGAGCAAGTTCAACACCGAGAAGTTCGAGGCGGTGCGGCGGGCCTGGCTGTACGACGAGGACCTCGACCTCGTTGTGGAGGGTCCCGACGGGGCCTTCGCAGGCTGCTGCACCGTCTGGTGGGACCCCAGCCTTGGTGTCGCTGAAATCGAGCCGCTAGGCGTCCTACCTGGACACCGGCGTCGCGGGCTGGCGGCGGCCCTCTGCTTCGAGGCGGCCGCCCTCGTTGGCACCCCGCGGAGGCCACCAGATCTTCATTCACACAGGACCACGAGCCGACTACCCGGCCCCAGCAGCCACTTACACCGCCATCGGCTTCTCGACCGTTGAACGAGGCACGACTTGGAGCCGGCACCCGGCCTAACCGGGACAGAACATGTAATCCGCGTCCCAGCGGAGGTGGAGCCTCGGCGGACGCTCTGCTCCCGATAACAGTGTCTAGGGCCGCCCGCTCGTCCGAGGTTGCAGCCGAGTGGCCACCGACCACTTCGGCGACGCACCACGAGTCCGACTGGTATACCCGGATCGCGCACGACACGCGTGACTCGCACGACGCGTAATCGGTGTAAGCCCATGGTCCACGCTTCCCGCCCGCGAGGCTCCCGCTCGTCAGTTACGGGATGCCCTAGCCGCGGCCATTGCTCTCTACCCGCAGCGGTACACCATTGATCAGGAAGCAATGGACGAGATCCGAGCCGAGCGGGCAGAGGCGGATCGAAGACAGCGCGAAGCCGACCAAGCGATCCTCGACCGAGTCATGAACGAATAACCACCTTGTCCTCCGCGTCTTGTGCTCTCGCAACGCGAGCAAGGGACAGGACAGTCGACGACTGGTCAATGACGCCAACGACATGCCGACGACAACGACACCGTGGTGAGAACCTTCCTTGCCGGAATCAACAATGGGAACCGCCGGCGGCCCATCGGCCGCCTGGATCAATCCTTGTGGATCACTCGTCGCCCAGCGAATGCCCCCTCCTCGGGCGCCTCACGGCCCGAGCCCACGACCAGTGACGGCGGCAACTCCCCCAAGGACGCACAAGCCAAAGCTGCCGTGGACCACGAGCGGTGACGAGTTGCCCGGTGGGGTGATTATTGCCTCGCTCGATGACGGGCAGGGTGCTCCGGCGCCGTTGTTGGCTTCGGGGATCACGTCAGATGCCGCGAAACGGAATTGTGCCTTGCCGCCGGCTGTGACGGTCACGACGGTTGGGCTGGCCGGGTCGGGCAGCGCCATCACGGCTGCGCCCGGCACGAAGCGCAGGATCGTTCGGCCGCCGTCGTTGCGCAGCAGGACTTTCGGATATCCGTCGAGCGTGCATGCCGCCGAGGATGTGTTCGTCAGCTCCGCGGTATAACCCTCGGTTCCCGTCGCTGCACCGGGGCCGACAAGGCTGGACTCGAAGCTGCCCGGTCCGGCAAACGCGAAGACGATGAGCAGACGCCGGCAGCAGCGTCACTCGGATCGGGAAGGTACTTGGCTGCCGGCCGGCAGGCCGGCGGTGACGACCTCGGTGACGTAGCGGCCCGGGGGAAGCGGCGGCATTCCCGAGGAGGTGCATAGCGGCAGTTGCACAGTGGGGTGGCTCTTCTGGGTGCAGGCTATATAGCTCGTCGAGATGGTGACGGGGAAGGAATTCAGCCCAGGTTTGAGCTGCACGGACGGATTACACGCGATGCCTGGGGAGACGGAATCGAATCTCACGTGCGAGTTCGTCAGCCCCACGATGAGCCAGCCGTCGGCGGCACAGGCCTTGACCGTGATCTTCCTGCCGGTCGTGTTGTCGATGAGAGCTTCGCCGTGGATCTGGCGTCCGGCACGAATGCGGTTACCGGCAAGCTCGAGTCGAATCGTAAGCGGTGCACGCTGGCCGGCGTTTCGATGGCGATCCGATGGGTGCAGCCTTGGCCCTGACCCCTGGGAGGCGACGATGGCGAGGGTGGCGGCGAGCATCATGACTGCGACAGACATCACCACCACGAGGCGGACGCGCTCGGTGATGATCGCCGTCGGCACCGCTCATCGACCGCTCGCGCACCTCTTTCAGGGACACGGGAGGCGAAGCGTCGAACAGATTACGCAGCCGCTCGTCAAGATCAGCCATCAGAGTCACTTCCCAGTCGTAAGCGGAGACGAGCAAGGGCTCGCTCCTGGTGTGTTTGCACCGTCGTCACCTTGACCCCCAGCAGGTCGGCGACCTCGGCGAGAGTCCAGCCATACCCGTGCACAAGGACGACGGCGACTCGTTGGCGCGCCGTCAGTTCCCGGAGCGCGACCGGCTAATTCCGGCTCCACCCATGGCTCGGCCCATTCCGTGCGGACGTGAAGCATGCGAAGCCTCCTACGCCGACAGCTGCTCTGGCCCACGCGATAGAGGTAGCCGAGGGGGTGCTCGAGGTCCCCCAGACGGTCGCGATGCTCCCAGGCCCATGCGAGCGCGGCGGCGGTGGCGTCACGGCCAAGGTGGAAGCCGTAGGTTGCTGTCAGAGCCCTTCGCAGGCGCGGTTCTGTTTCCTCGAAGAACCGCTCGAAAGCTGAGTCGGCATCCATGAGGCTGTCCGGCTCAGTCGTCGTCACATCCAATTAGACCGCTCAACGAGCGGTACTTACCACGCGCTCTTGAAGGTCTCGCATATCGACATGTCAAACCATCGCTGGCCCAGGCGACGGCGCCCGCAGGAGTCGCCTCCGCCTTCGTCGGCTGGTGCTGACCTCCATCGCGCGTCTATCGCCCGGACGCCGCCGTTTGCCGTAGTGCGGAACTGAGCGCACATAGTCTCTGAGCAGCCACGACGGTTCAGCCCATTGATCGGTCACGGCCGCGGCGGGAACGGCGGAAAGCGGCTTGACTGGTCGCCGGCCGAGTTCCTCACCTCGAGGCCGTCCCACTCTCCAATCGCAGAGCAGGACGTCTGGCACGCTGAACGGTGTCAGATCGGATCGAGGTCATGCCCGATGCGCGGGCTAGTTGCCTGCGGTGTCATCCCATTGATCGAGCCGGGCACCGCGCAGACCGACACAGTCGTGGCTCCAGAAGGTGTCGTTGTAGATCAACGCGCCGCGGATCGTCGTTTGGTCGTACCCGCGTAGAGTCACGACCTGAAAGGCGGGACCGGGGATGCGGGCCGAGGGTGGGGTAAAGCCGAACTCACCGGCCGGGTGCCATCCTTGGGTGGAGTAATAGCCCGGGTCGCCTTCCAGGAACAGCAGTGGAACACAAAGCCTTTCGGCCTCCTCTTTCGCACCGGTCAGCAGCGTCGAGCCGATGCCTTGGGACTCATGGGTAGGCGCGACGGCTAATGGACTCAGGACAAGGACTTCGATGAGCCGCTCTCGGGCGTCGACCCATGACACGGACAGCTGGGTGTGGCCAAGGATTCGACCGTTGCCGTCGACCGCTACAAGCGCCGCTCCTCGGTCAAGGCGTCCCCTCAGGGCCTCGGCCAACGTGGCGACTCGTCCGTCGTCCTCGAAGGCCGCCGTCAGGATTTGGCGAACAGCCGAGTCGTCTTCCGGTCGTTGTCGTCGGATCGCGATGGTCACGAGGTCCATCCTTGTGCGCGCGTCACCGATTTTGTGGCCAGCCGGCAACCGGAGTGTTCTGCCACTAGACCTCGTCGTCCGGAGGCACCACGCGCATGCGAGGCACTACCGACAGGATGGGACGATCCGGCCGGCGCAAGTCTTCCCGTCCCAAGGTCCGATTCGGTCTGGAAAGGACTGCGACAGCAAGCAGACGGGGGTGGCGGCGCTGATGGTGTCCCGCCTATCCGGCGGTAGGTGGCGTTCTGGTTCGCCTGATGGGCGTGTGTTACGGGACAAAATTCTGCGTTGTCCCGTGCGCCCAGAACGCAGACTACGAGCGGCGATGCCCTACGGAGATCGCCAGTGCCGGAGGGGCGCTCTGTGCAGAACACCTCCGCGGCAGCGTCGTAGGGTCAGCCAGGTGGAGTTCCGGCCCGTAGCCCGTCCAGCGGGCGCCTTCCAAGAGCCAGTGACGGCCGACGAGGTCACCGGGATGTGCCAACGGGTCCTCGAAGGTGACGCCCAGGTTCACTCGGCCACCGAGCTTGAATGGGGTAGCCACAACAGCACCTTCCGCGTCGAGTTGGCGACGGGGCGGAGGGTGATCTTGCGCGTCGCCCCCCGCCCCGGGTCCCAGTTGCATTCGGAGCGTCATTGGTTGCGGAGCGAGTACCCCGCCGCCGCATGGCTCGTCTGCCTTGGGAACCTGGTGCCCACCGTGTTGGGCGCCGATTTCACTCACCAGGTGATCGGCAGAGACTTCATGGCCTAGACGGAACTGGAGGGGGTGCCGGCGCCCGAATTGATGTCGACCTACCCACGCGAGCTCTGGCCCGGATTCTTCGCTCAACTCGGGACGATCATGGCCAAGGTGCACGAGGTCAGAGGGGAGACATGGGGACCAACTGCGTCCCCGTCGTTCAACTCGTGGAGCGAGGCTCTCAGCAAGTCATTGAGCGATCGGGCGGCCGACCTCGTCGCGCCTATCGGCGCCCTTTCACGACCTTGAAAGGCTGACGGCCATCGTCGAGCGAGAACATGAGCGACTCGATGCTGTCGCACGGCCGGTGCTGCTCCACGGTGACTTGTGGACCGCGAATATCCTCCTCGACCCTGCTGCGACCGAACCAACGGTTATCGGTGTTCTGGACAGCGAGCGCGCGTGGTGGGGTGACGCACTGGCCGATTGGGCGCAGTACCGTGCGGCGGCGCGCAAGGTGACCGTTGAGCGTGATGCCTTCTGGACCGCCTACGGTGGCCCACCCTCCGGAGCGGAGGAGCAATGGCGAGCCACTGTCTACAGGGGGTGGCATGCAGCCGCCGAGCGCGTCGAGGCGGCCCGGCACGGCCATGACGACACCGTTGCGAGGACCGTACGGGACCTAGACGCCGTGCTCTCAACCCTCGATGAGCCGACCTGACCAACCGATCTGTGTTGCCCTCCGCGCGGACGGCGTACCGCCGTCACCGATGCATCGACGGTTCAGCGCCGGCTGGCCGCGCCAGTGTCCCAGAACGCGCGAGCAGACAAGTCTATCAGCCACCAGAGGCGAAAGACCCGACTGCCGTTCTATCGAGCCATAAGCCTCGAACGGCAATCCGGAGGACGCCCTGCAAAACTTGACCGGCTATGCGTGCCAAAGCGGGGGAGGAGGGCCGATGCCGGCGGTCATGCGGCGCTCCCTGCAGGTAGATCTCAGCCATCCGTCAGGTCCAGCTTCGTATGCTGAACCTTGTGTCCCGTCAGTTCTCGTTTCCGCAGCGAAGCGGATCCTATGAGTCCATCGTCGCTCGCCGACGCGCTCTGCGCCTCCCTCGAGATTCGAGACATGCGAGAAATGACCGAGGGCCACCAGAGCACCGTCTATCTCGGCCACTCAGGCGACAGGCTCGTTGTGATAAAGCTCATCGATGCCGCCTACCTCGACAAGGGCCTTCTGCAGGCCAGGCTGAGCATGCTGTCGCAGCTCAGCTCTGTCACGACGGCGGCATGTGCACCGATACCGCTCCAAGAGCGGCTGATTCACGATGTGCAGCTAGCCGGTTCTCAGCACTTCTACGCTGTGTGCTACGAGCACGCAGAAGGCGACGCGCCCGATGTCGCTGAACCAACTGATGCATCAGCAATGGGTACGCTGCTCGCTGAGCTCCACGAACAGCTGGCGGAGCTTCCATCGTTCGCGCTACCGCCGATAACTAATTTTCAGGACCGAGCGGGTATGCGGGCGGCGGCTTCGGAACTCGGCATTCCTCCGGCTCGGCTTTCGGATATTTCGCCGGCCAACGGTTTTGGCGAGGTTCAACTCCTGCACGGCGACTTTAGCTCCGCCAACATTCGGACTTCTTCCGGCCAGAGCCGAATCTTCGATTTCGATGACTCGGGTTATGGCCCCATAGAGTTCGACCTCGCGGAAGCACTCTACGCCGTGCTGTTTGATGCCCATATCGCACAAGCTTTTACCCGGTACAAGACCTTCAGAAGCAACTTCCTTGCCGGTTACGCGGCCTCGAGCGGTTCGGATATCTCAGAGTTGTCTCTCGACAACCTCATCTCTCAGCGAGTCCTCACACTGGCTTCGTGGATCATGAACCTATCGTCAGCACCTCCAGCCATTCGTTCATCCTCGAGTAGCTGGATCGACACGCTTAGAGGTTTCGTCATCTCCTTCTTCGGGACAGACTGGACACAAGATCGTCATCTGCCAGAACCTGATTCGACCTGCTCCTCGCGAAGGAGAACATAAACGGCGTCTCCAGCACGAGAGCGCGACGTCTCTACCGCCAGCGCCGAAGTGCCCGACCGAGCGTTTGGCTCACCTCGGCGCTCAGTAGCGAGGCCAGCGTCACCGGCGAGGCATCAGCGGATGGGAGGCGGTCCACTGCGTGGAAACACTGCCAGAAGCGGACGAGACTTGCCTCGCCGTCGGCCTCGAACACCCTCGCTGCGATGCGCTGCCACCGGTACTGGTACCAGACGTAGTTGAGCGGGTCCATCGGGGCTTTGCCGCCGGTGTAGTGGGCCTCAAGTTCCTCCAGCGTGCTGTAGCCATCGGTGCGCATTCGAGCGGCAAGGCGCCGACTCTGTCCTCCCACGAGTGGACAGCGTTTCGAGGGTCTTCAGGCTCTCCGGTCGTTGCGTCGCGACGAAGGCGTGGAGAGCCAGGTTGGCGAAGATCTCCCCGAGCCAGAAGGTGGGCAGCCGGAGATCGCCGAGCACCTCGAAGGCGTGGCCGAGCTCGTGGATGGTGATCAGGTCGAAGAAGGGCTGGAGGTCCAAGCCGCCCGCGCCGTCCGGGTATGCCTCCAGGAGCCGCTTGAAGCCGCCTGGCGATGCCTTTCGCAGGCCCTGCCCGATCGCCACCCAGAAGTCGCCGCTTCCTGCGGGCATGACGAGGATCCCTGGGCGGATCTGGTCGTCGTCGTCGTTGAAGAACGGCAGCCCGTACGGCTGTCTGCTGTTCCAGTCCGTCTCGTCGGCGACGATGAGGGCGATTTCGGGATCGACTCCGGGGAACCGTCGACCGAAGTAGACGTACGCGTCTGCGGCGATGTCAGCTGCGGCCTGCGCTCGCACGAGGGATCCCGCGCTGTGACGCACCTCGAAGGGGTAGCCGCCGAGCCGGTCGAGCCCTGATCCGAGCACCACCGGACAAAGGCTAGGTGAAGACCGACCTGCAGCCGCGGCGGTGAAGGCCCGGGACCATCCCATAGCCTTCCTTGCAGCAAGCCAGGCCTGCGACCGATTTCAGGGCTATTCCCACCTGAAGAAGCGCTTGGCGAGGAACCCGAACACGAGTGCGTATATCACGAGGACCAGCAACGGCTGCGCGGGCGGGAACTGGCCCACCCATGAGTCACCGATCGCCTGCACTGCTGCGCCGAGGGGGGAGTAGTGGCTGATGCCCTGGATCACGCCCGGCATCAGTTGTACCGGGTAGTACAGCCCGGAGAAGAACATCATCGGGTAGAGCACCGCCGCCATTAGGCCCCGGGCGGCGCCTGAGGAGCGGGCGAGGGCGGCGATCGTCAGCCCGATCGCGAACAACGCCGCCATGCAGAGCGCGACAGCAAGCACCATCCCGGCGGGGCTCCTTGGGGCGCTGATCCCGAAGAACACGATGCTCACGGAGACAATCAGTGCCAAGCTGACCACCATCAGGCAGGTCTGGACGACGATCTGTGCGCCCAGCACCCAGTAGGCGGGCACCGGCGTCGTCGACAGGCGCCGCAGGATTCCGAGCTCACGGTAGGAAACGAGCGGCCCGGGAAGATAGCCGAAGCCGATCATTGCGATCGAGAAGGACATGAGTATCGGGATGTAGATGTCGAACGGCGAGTAGCCGCCCAGATTGGCCGCGGGCTTCCTGAACACTGGGATCTCGCCGAAGATGACAAGGAGTAGCACGGCGACCCCCGCACCGGCGATCATCACGGCCGGCTGGCGCCAGGCGAGCCTCGCCTCGTTGAGCACCATTTTGCCGAAGGCGGCACGCGGCGCTCGCGGCCGAGCGAGCGAGAGCGTGCTCATGACCGTGCTCCTCCCTCTGCTTCGTGCAGGTGCCTGCCGGTGAGGCGCACGAAGGCGTCCTCCAGAGTCGATGCGTCGATCCGCACGTCCTGGGTCTCCACGCCGGCCGCATGCATCGCGACGATCACAGAAGTGGCGAGCTCACCGGTGCCTGCGACGACCACGTGATGGCCGTCGTGCTCGATCGAGGTGACCTCCGGCAGGCGGATCAGCAGGCTCTCGTCGAACGGAACCGACGGAAGAAACCGGACTGTCTTCCCGCCCACGGCCCGCGCAGTCAGGCCCGCCGGGGTGTCCAGCGCGACAATGCGTCCGGAGTCGATGAATGCCACCCGGTCGCATAGTCGCTCGGCTTCCTCCATGAAATGCGTGACCAGCAGGACCGTCGTTCCGCGGTCACGAACGTGCTCGATGAGTTCCCAGGCGTCCCGGCGGCCCTGCGGGTCGAGTCCGGTTGTCATTTCGTCGAGGACTGCGACCTTGGGCGCGCCGATGAGCGCCAGTACCACGGACAAGCGCTGCTGCTGGCCGCCGGACAGGGATCGGTAGTACGACTTGCGCTTATCGGCGAGCCCGAGCGCTCCTGCCAGTTCGTCCGCGTCGGCTGGGTGACGGTAGAAGGACCGGTACATGTCGATGATCTCGCCGACCCTTAGCTTGGCCGGAAAGGCGCCCGACTGCAGCTGTACACCGGTGATCTCGTGGACCCGGGCCTTGTCGGCCTGCGGGTCGATGCCCATCAGCCGGATCGTTCCCGAGTCTGGGGACCGGAGGCCGATGGCGCACTCGACCGTGGTCGTCTTCCCGGCTCCGTTCGGGCCGAGGATTCCGAAGATCTCCCCCGCCGCGACCGAGAAGGATACGTCGTTGACCGCGACGAGCGCACCGTAGGACTTGCGCAGATGCGAGATCTCGACTGCCGAACTGCTGGCAGCCTCCGCCTGGGTGACTGGAGCCATCGAGGCTTCCGGCTCACTCACCAGGCTGACGAGGTTCGCATGACTTCTCCGGTTCGCGGGCCAGGATCCTCCGCAGTTGCGTCCCTCATTCTGCCAGAGGCGAGAATCGTGCGCGGTGAGACGTGTGCAGGCGATTGCCGCCCGTCAGATTCCATCTCGACCTCCTATACAAGTGGCAATGGGAGATGAGGTCACAGCTGGTGATCGCGATCAGGATTGGCCGGAGTTCGTGTTCGTGACGACGCCGAACGGCGCGGGTACCCAACAAGACGGCACGACCACGGACTGAAGCCCAGCTCGCTGCATGGCGGTCACCTATGCCAAAAGAGTAGGTGGGTCACTCCGCTCGGGCTGGGCACGGACTCGAGATGGAAGCGGTCGAGTAGCTCGTTGTGGGACTTCCAGAGTCGCTCGCCGTGACCGAACTCGATCGGCGCGACGACGATGTGCATCGTGTCGACGAGGTCGGCATCGAGGAACTCGCGGACGGTTGCGACGCCGCCACCCAGGCGTACGTCCTTGCCGTTCGAGGCCTCTTTCGCTTGCCGCAGGGCTTCGGTGGGTGTGGCGTTGAGGAAGTGGAAGGTGGTGTCGGACAACGTGAACGACGGGCGGTCGTGATGGGTGAGCACGAACACCGGGGTGTGGAACGGCGGAGTCTCGCCCCACCAACCCTTCCACTCGTGATTCTCCCACGGACCGCGTTGGGGACCGAACTTGTTGCGACCCATGATTTCGGCACCGATGTTGCGTGTCATGTCGCGGGTGAAGTAGTCGTCGAGCCCTCGGCTGCCGCCGGGGTCAGTGCGGTTCACCCAACTCGCGGTGGCGCCGGCCCACGAAAATAGGTCTTCAGGGTTGGCGTGCCCGAAGGGGTGATCCAGGCTCTGGCCCTCACCGGTGCCGAACCCGTCTGAGGACACGTTGAAGCACTGCAACCTAAGTAACTGAGACACTCCTGTTCCTTCCATTGGTCTGTCAACGGATCAGACGCACGCCGAGGATCGAACTCATCGGTGGCACCGATCGACGCTGAAAGCTAGGGGAGCAGCCGGATCAGCCCGCGACCGCAGCTGCGCACCGCGAGGCGAGCGCAGCGACAGCAGCGCGCAGCTCATCGCCGCCGTCGATCCGAAAGGCGAACGGGATGGACGCCAGCCACTCCCCGGCGTACATCGTGGGGTTGTCGGTACTGCCGACCAGCACGCATCCGCTCGGGTGCGCCCGCAGGCGACCCATCGGTGGGCGGATCCAGGGTGAGACCTCCGACAGCGCGCCCTCGAAGACCACGCGAGTCGGAAAGGTCCAGCCCTCACCGAGATTCTCCTCAAGTGTTGCGAGGGGATCCACCCCCGCAGGCGGGGAGAACGACTGCGGAGTCTGCACGACGGCGCGCACACGATCGACCCGGTAGCTGCGAAGTGCGCCGGCGCGGTGGGAGTGACAGAGCAGGTACCAGCGGCCGTGCCGGACGACGACCGCCCACGGGTCTGCTTCCTCGTTCCACTCGTTGCCGGCTTCGCTCCGGTACTGCAGCCGGACCCGGTGGTGCGACGCGACGGCGACGATGAGCGCGCTCGTGATGGCGGGGTCCGGATGGGCGACCCGGTCGTCGGGTGCCGCCGCCGCGTACTCCCGCAGCGCCGCTGCTTGCCGGCCGATGTTCTCAGGGAGCGCCCGGATCAACTTGTCGAGCGCCGAGCCGACGAGCTCACCGGCGTCGTTGGCCGCCGGATGGCCCTCGAGCACTGCCATGACAAGCCCGAGCGCCTCGTCCTCGGTGAAGACGACTGGCGGCAGGCGCGTCCCGCGACCGAGCCGGTAGCCGCCGTAGCGGCCCCGGGACGACTCGACCGGCACGCCCGCCTCCCGCAGGATCTCGACGTACCGGCGGACCGCTCGCGTGCTCACCCCGAGCCGCCCAGCGATCTCGTCAGCCGTCCTCCCAGGTCGCATCTGGAGCATGTCGAGCGTCTGGAGCGCCCGAGCAGTCGGGCTGGGAGCTGGCGCCACAGCTGCAGGGTACGGCAGTTTCTTTCAAATCCGGAAGCCTTCCGTCCGGTAATGGCTCTACCGTCGCAGCGGTCCGCTCGGCCAGGCGGGCCCGGTGGGGCCCTGCGAGTTCCGACACTGACTGCGAAGGGAGCATCAAGACGATGGACATCATCCTCATTGCCGGCCTCTGGTTGGACGTGTCCGCCTGGGACGATGTCGTTCCACACCTCCGGGATCTCGGCCACCAACCGGTGGCGGTCTTCCTCCCTGGCCAGGGAGCACCGCCGACGACTGCGACGCTCGACGACCAGCTCGCGGCGGTGGTGGCCGCCGTCGACGACGCCGCCAGCCCCGTCATGGTCGTCGGTCACTCAGCTGCCTCCACCCTTGCGTGGATGGCCGCAGACGCCCGCCCGGACAAGGTGGCCAGGATCGTGATGATCGGCGGCTTCTCGTCCAGTGACGGCGACGCCTACGCCGACTTCTTCCCCGGTGTGGACGGAGTGGTTCCGTTCCCAGGCTGGGAACCCTTCGACGGCCCCGACGCTGCCGACCTCGACGCACAACTGCGGGAAGCGATCGCGGCTCGGACCATCCCGGTTCCCGAATCCGTCACAAAGGCGATCGTCCACCTCGGCGACGAGCGGCGGTTCGGCGTGCCCGTCACCCTCATCTGCCCCGAGTTCTCACCAGCCCAGGCAAAGGAGTGGATTTACGGAGGCCAGTTACCGGAGCTGGCGCGGGCGCGAGAGGTCGACTACATAGATATCGACTCCGGCCACTGGCCGATGTTCACCCAGCCGGTTGCGCTGGCCGATCTCATCGACGGTGTGGCCAATGCCTGAGACGGATGTGCTCACGGCCATGAGCCCGGCGCAGTTCGACACCTCGATCAGCGACCACCGAGCCGAACCTTGCCGTCGAGGAGCTCCCTCGTAAGGTCCAGATGCCCAGCGTGTCGCGCCGTCTCTTCCGTCATGTGCAGCACGACCCAGCGAACATTTGGCGGCTCGTACCGCCCGTGCTTACCCCGTGGCGCTGCCGACAGTGGAGTTGTCGCGAGCACTGCCTCTGACGCTGCGCACTGGTCGCGGTAGAAAGTCGTGACTTCTGCTGAGGACGCTTCCGACGTGAATACGACCGACATGGGGTCGTAGGGCGGCTGATCCTCATCGACGTCGTCTGGAAGCTCCGGCTGCCTGCCCGCTACGACGCCTTGGAACCAGTGCCACTCGGCGCCCCCCAAGTGCTCCAGCATCCCTGCCGGCGTCCAGCCCGTAGGCACGACCGAGCGATGCCACGCCTCCTCGCTGAGCTCGTCGACGATCGCCAGCACCGACTCGCGCTGCGCCCGTAGGAAGCTGCGCAGCATTTCGTCAGCCGTTTCACTTGCGTGATCCGCAGTCATCTCCCTGTCCTCACTCACTTACGGGCTCGCTTGTCACCTCAGCCGCCGATGGTCCCGCCCACTGCCGACGTAAAGCCGGCGCCGACAACAGTCAACCTGTCGTCGGCGCCGGCTTGTTCAAGGCAACGAAGAACGTCTAACGGGCGCTCTTTACAACTGAGGTCTGCTGACAGCCCTTGGCGAAGCGGCGCCGGCGGTTGAGTGTCTCAGTAACTGTCTTTCCAGGTGGCGGTGAAAGCGGCAGCACTGCCCGCCACCGTCGTGAGGGCGTAGGTCTGCGTGGAATCGATCATGGTGAAGCTGTCGGTCGTGATCGTGCCGGTCGAGGTCTTCGAGTCAGCAGAGAACGCCACCGTCTTGTAGTCGGCGAGAGGGGTGATGCCGGTCGTCGAGTAGTCCGGCCGCTCGACGATCCACTCGGCGCTCAGGTCCTTGCAGGTGCTGGCCGCGCAAGTCGCTGTCGCGGAGCCGCTTCCTGCGCTGTGGGTGGCATCGGTGAGCGTCAGCTTGTACGACGTCGTGGTGCGCACGACGCTGCCCGTTATCTTGTCCCCCGCCTTGACGGCGGTCTGCGAGATCACGACGGTGCCGGCCGGGTACATCTCGTACCACGAGTAGTAAACGGTCTTGCTCTCGAAGCACTGGCTGGTCGTGCCATCCTGCTCGACGGTGGTGTCGGTGGCACCGTCGAGGCCGACCCAGTTCGAGTCGAGCGTGTCCTCCGCGGTGCAGGTCACCGCCGGCACGGCCCACGACCCGATGACCTTGGAGAAGGCGCCCGTCGTCGTGGAAGTGTCGGCATAACCGGACCAGTTGTAGGAGTCCAAAGCCGTTGATCTGACCGAGTCGGCCGGTCCGCCGTGGGCGAGCAGCATCCCCGGGTGCCCGTCGTGGAACGAGCCCAAGAACGCCGCCCGAGCCTCGCTGAGGAACCGCGCTGACACGCCGTCGCTGGCGCGATGGACGGTCACAGACCTCGGTGAAGCGCTCGTGAATGCGGAGCCGGAGCTGATCACAAGGACCCCGCCCAAGGCCACCGCCGACACTCCGACCGCGAACGATCGCAATGGATGAAGCATGCCAAACCCCCTGACTGAAGCGCGACTCTTCTGAGTCGGCCTGCCATTCTATTCCGGAACCGACGGATGCCACAAAAGCTGCTTTGCGCCGCAAATGGGCTCAAAGCAGTCAGCAGGCAAAGCCGCCGAGTTCCCGAGGGCGAGGAACGCTATTCAGCCGGCCGAGGCTCGATGACGGCAGTGAGGCGGAGGCCGATGAGAACGGCTGATACCGGGGCTACGACGAGACCGGCAACGAGTGACTGAGCTCAGATGTGCCAGCTGAAGTGGTGGTGGCCGTTGGTTGCCACGATGGCGACAAGCACGACGAATAGAAGGACATCGACAACTCCGAGCACGACGGCAGCTATCGAAATACCCTTGCCGCCCTCCCCACGGTTGGCCCGGCTCCAACCGATCGCACCGAAGACGATGCCGAGCGGGCCGAGAATGATGTCGAACAAGAAAATTCCGACGATCGCGACGACGAGGCCGGCGACAGCAAAACCGTTCGTGCGGGACTGCCTTGCCACTGCCGGATTTGCAGTAGTCGACATGTTCCACCTCCAAAGCTCAGGCGCGAACAAGGCCCTGCCTGCGTTCTAAGCAACCGCCTGCTCAGCAAGCACATGATTCCCCTCCGCCTGTGTGCTGAAACATCCCACCGCTCACACCCAGGAGTTGTTGAAGGCTTCGAATGAGCCTCTGCGCCGAGGTTCCAGGCATCCCGAGCAGGAGAAAATCCTGCCGAACCGGACCCCGCCCGTCGCGCCTTATGGGAGGACCTGGGTGGAACACTGTGCGATCCAGGCGGCAAGGTCGACTTGTATCAGTCGACTGACGCATCCAGATCACAGGCCAAAGCCACTCGGCCAGCCGTGGAGCGCTCAGAAGGCGCTCATACGATTGGCCTTTGCATGAGAATGCGTTTTATTCTGTGAGGGAAATGATTGTCGCCGCGGCGGATCGCGACCTGGCAAGCCCGGTTCGGGCATCTGCAGACGCGCGGCGACCTGTGGTCAGGTAAGGGAGAGAGGATGCTCGCGACGCCCCTCAACCTGCCCCAGCGGATCGTCCTCGTCGTCGCCCTCGCAGGCAGCCTCGGTCTCCTCGGCGAATGGGTTACCGGTGGAGGCTCTTCTCTCTCAGGGTGGACGGGCTATGCGCCCGTGAGCGTCTACAACACGTATGCGGGCGGCCTCCAGCCGTGGGCGCGGGTATTGGTCTGGCTCGGCTTCATCCTCGTCTGGATCGTCGCGTCGCTGTGGCTGCTCCGGGGGAGCGCCCCGGTGCGGTCACGCCGCACCCCAGGCGAGCCTTTGCCCGCTACGGGAACGACCGAGAGAAGCTCCACCCCTCCCGAGCAGAAAGGAAGCGGCTCATGAGCGAGCAAGACGACCCGGCATCACCGCAACCGACGTACGGCCAGATGGCTGAGCAGCACCGGCGACGCGCCGAGGCCCTCCTCGTGCGCAAGCCCGGCCTGGCCATCGCCGCCCAGGCCACTGCCCACGCCACACTCGCCATCTACTACCAGGCGGCACCCGACCAGTCGGCCCCCATCGGGCGCGGCTTCCTCAAATAGACCGCTGACAAGCCCGCCCGGGCGAGCCCCGCCTAAGGTGGAGCCTGGTCGCGGCTGAGCTCCCCGCCGACGAGTCGTAGCCACGGGCGCTTCTTCAACAGGTGAGCAGCAGGAACCGCGACCTGCGACCTTTGTCACACGCCGGCCTCGCCAGCGTTGGATACAGCGTGGGCTCTCAGTGGGGGAAAAGCGTGTCAGACCTAGACCCACCCCAGTCCGACGAGGACCTCGCCCGGCGCAATGACGCCCAGCTGTCGGTGTTCGTGAGGCAGATCGCTCCCGGCACAAGAGCTCCTGACCGCGAGGACATCGCCCAGGACGCCTGGGTGAAGACCTTCGCCCGCAGAGACAGCGTTCCGAAAGACCGCAACGAGGAGCGCACCTGGCTGCGAGCCGTCACCCGCAACCTGGTGAGGGATCGATGGAGGCGCCGGGAGCGGGATCGTCTGCGAGATCCCCACGTCGCTGCCTCGGCGATTCGATCTGCCCCCGGTGCGGACGAGTTCGTGATCGCCGGTCTCGAGGCCGAGACTGTGCGAGCGGCATTCGAGCGCCTGTCACCGATTCAGAAGCGAGTTCTCGAATGGCGGATTCTCGAAGGGCGTCCTGCTGCTGAGACCGCCGTGCTCCTGCAGCGGCGACCGGACGACGTCCGCCAGATCCAGTTCCGTGCCATCGCCGCCATGAGACGTGACCTCGCCCGCAGAGGCTGGTTCGACGAGGAAGGAGGCGCGCGATGAGAAGCACCGACCAGTTGCGCCGCGAGGAGACCTTCGATCTCCTTCTGGACGCCAGATTCGGTTCTGAGCCAGCCGCCGGCTCCGCCAGTGACGTGCAGGCACCGGCAGTTTTCGACGACGAGCTCGAGGCGATGGCGAGGGTGGCCGGCCTCGTGAGGACCCACGTCGAGCGAGCGGACCCGACGGCGATCGGCACGACGCAGAGCTCGCACACCCTTCGGGGGATCTCCATTGCCCGCATTGCCGCCGTTGTGCTCCTTCTCGCCGGGCTCGGCGCCGGGCTTGGGCTGGCGGCGAGCCGTGCGCGGCATGCACCGGATGTGCCCGCCGGCGCGCTCACCATCGCCCGCATGCCGACGGACCTCTACGACGAGATCGAGTCGGAGGCAGCTATCTCCGGTAATCCGTACCCGAGAACGCCTGTGCTGTGGGTGAGGACCACCGCCCGGGCCGCCGACGAGCTTCTGGGCGGCTACCAGATATCCGCCCAGGCAAGCGTCCCGGCGCGAACGGTGGAATGGGTTGGCCAGGTCACGAGCAGGTTTTACGGTGACCCGGAACACAAGACGGCGATCTACAGCACGATCCTCGACGTGTGGACGCCGAGGCCGCCGAGGCCATCAGGAGGCGTCGGCTTCGAGAACAGTCCCGTTGCGCCCGTCCCGCTCAGCCTGCTCGAGCAGCTCGGGACCGTTCACCGCCAGTATCTGCAGCCTCCACCGCCGGCCCCGGTCCTGCCGCCCGGCATCGAGCAGACGCTCGTGAAGCGGTGGGCGAGGCTCTTCGGCAACACCCACCCCTCGGTTCCGGTCCTGTGGGTGAAGACCACCGTCGGCACGATTGGTAAAGGCACAGACCGCGCCCTCGGCCTGCCTACCTCACCGGAGGACTTGCCAATATGGGTGGTGGACTTCCGTGCCGTCTTCGGCTCCTCGGCGACGGCCCCAGCCGGGTCTGACTGGTCCGTGACGACAGAGACTCAGACCTCGGCCTGGCGGTTCACCGGCCGCCGTCTTCCTCAAAAGGCGGAGCGGATCGCCTACCTGGCGGCGCTCGGTCGTGTCCACGATCTATGGCTGAACGGCGGCCCACCGATGACGATGCCGCAGGTGGTCAAGCAGAACATGACGGCCGTGCTTAGAGTCGAGTACCGGTCCGAGCTGAGCACACTTCGTGTCGCCTGGGTCGGAACAACGGCCGGTCGGCTTCGTTCGGAGCTCCCGTGGACCCCGATCGGCCTGAGCGTTCCAGGCCCCACACCGGTCTGGATCGTCGAGGTGAAGGATGCGAAGGCATTGGACGCCTTCTCGAATCAGTGGTTCTTCAACTGGGGTCACAACCCGTCCGGAGACCCTTCCGCTGACTCGTCGAGCAGCTTGGGGGGCTCGTCCCTGTTCGGCATCACCCGCCTGAGCCAGCTCGGCTCGCCCCACGCGCTCGACGTGGTCCGCCCTCGTCCGCTGAGCTGCCGCCCGGCGCCCACGCCGGCGTGCCTCTCGGCCTGAGTTGCCGGTGCGCCAAGGTCCGCGTGGGCGCCGGGCGGAGACGGCAGTCACTGTGAAGTGACGGCAATGATGCGGCCCGTCACGGCGGCCTGCGAGGATGGACCTTGATGCTGGCAGCAGTTACCTCACTCGACGACTTCGAGACGTGGCTCCGCACGAACGCTCTCGAGATAGTGATGCTCGCAACGGGCGCCGTCCTCGTCTCGCGCGCCGTCACATGGTTCAGCTCGTGGCTGACGGCTCGTATCGACGGTCGGACCGAGGGATCAGACCTGCTCATGCGCTCGGAGGCGGCCAAGCATCGTCATGCCGTCACCGGTGTCGTGACGGGGGCGTTCCTGGCGGTGCTGTACCTCGTGACGGCGATCCTCATCCTCGAGCGCTTCGGTGTCCCGCTCACGAGCCTCGTCGCCCCGGCGGCCCTCCTCGGCGTCGCCCTCGGGTTCGGGGCCCAGAAGGTGGTGCAGGATGTGCTTGCCGGGTTTCCTCATCGTCGCCGAACGCCAGTACGGATACGGTGACCTCGTTCAGGTGACGGCGCTGTCGTCGGGTGCCGTCGTGACCGGCACGGTCGAGGAGGTCACCCTTCGCATCACGCGGCTGCGGACGCTCAACGGGGAGGTCGTCTTCATTCCGAACGGGCAGATCCTCCTCGTCACCAACCTCTCGCGTGACTGGGCGCGAGCCGTCATCGACGTGCCGGTGCCGGCCACCGCCGACGTCAACACGGTGACGACCGTCCTGCGACAGGTCGGGAAGGACGCATTTGCCGACGAGACATTGAGGCCGTTGTTACTCGACACGCCGTCGGTGATGGGGGTGGAGTCGATCTCCGTCGACCAGTTGGACATCCGGGTTGTCGCGCGGACCCTCCCCGGCAAGCAATTCGAGGTGAGCCGCACTCTTCGCGCCCGGATCTCCGTCGCCTTGCGAGAAGCCGGCATCACCGTGCCGACCGTCCTTGCCGAGGCCGACACATGAGCCGGGCGGGCGGGCAGGCTCACCGGGAGGGCGGTCGAGGCGTCCGTCTCTCGACATGGATCGTGCTTGGCCTTGTTCCTCGCCGCCCTCGGCACCTACATCCTCGTCCGGCCGCCGATCGTGGCCGTCTACCATTACCGGGGGCAGAACAGCGGCCACGACGACGTCCCCCCCGTCCACTACGGTCACCACGACCACGCGCCACGTGACGACGACGACAAAGCCGCACCGGACCACCACCACGACCACGGTCCCTCAGCCGTCGACGAGCACGTCCACCACGACGACGACTCTTCCCGGCGGCACGGGGCCGTCCTCCTCCTCGTCGTCGTCGACGTCCACATCCACCAACCGTTGGTGCCTTAGAGGCCGGCGGCGCCGGTCAGACCCCCGGCGGCGACCCGTCCCGGCGGGGCAACGCCGGCGACGAGGCGGGTGGGGAACCTCAGTACGCCGTGTTGACGATCAGCACCGAGCACGGGGCGGAGTGGGCAACTGCGTTCGGCACGCTGCCGAGCACGCGCCTCAGGCCCCGCATCCCCTTGTTGCCGACCACGATCAGGTCGACCTGCTGCTCCTCGGCGATGCTGACGATGCGCTCGGCGATGTCGCCCGTGACAGCGTGGCTCTCCGCCGTCACCCCCTTGGTCCGGGCGTACGAGGCGGCCGAGTCGACGTCTGTCGCCGCGATGCTCCCCCTGTCGATCCCTTCCGGGTGCGTCATCCCCGGAGCGGTCAGAGCAGAGCCTTCCCCCGTCCGATAGACGTTCGCGATGTGGAGCGTCGCGCCGAGGGTGGAGGCCAGCTCGGTCGCCACCCGGACAGCCTCAGATGCCGTCTCGGAACCGTCCGTTGCGACCAGCATCGACTTGTACATTCCCAGCTCCTTAGCCCGTTTGTGAGACGACTGCCAATTGAAGCCGCCTCCCGTGCGCTCCGCAAGCGGAGATCTGCTCGGCCATCCGTCTTCGGGTCCTCGGCCCCGACGCGGCCTCTCGATCGCTCCTATGTGGTCGGTCCCCGTCGCCGTGCTCCATCGTTCGTTCGGCCCGCCCGCCGTTGGCAATCACCGTTTCTGTTCATGGTCCGTTCATGGTCTGTTCAGCTCCAATCGCGTAGCAAACGGTATGCCAATGCAATACCCGGCTTCGCGTGTATGGTGCGGGCAGTTCGTCACATGGGCGACACAAGGGGGACATACATGCCTGAACGAGATGGCTCCAACCTGCCGTATCCGAGTGGCTACGACCGCCGCCGCTTCCTTCGTAACGCAGCGCTCGGAATGGCCGGAGTCGCAACGGGAGCCTTGCTCGAGGCCTGCGGGAGCTCGGGGTCCTCGACGACGACGACGGCTGGCGTCAAGCCGGGTCCACAGGCGGAGCCGGCTCGATGGCCGCTCTCGAGTCCGCCGCCAAGTCCGAAGGTCAGATCAACCTGATCGCTCTGCCGGCGAACTGGTCGAACTACGGCACTCAGTCCACTGCCGGCACCGTCATCGGCGAGTTCCACTCGAAGTACGGGATCACCTGCAACTCCGTCGCCCCCGACGACAGCTCGGCCGAGGAGCTGACCGCCCTCAAGGTGGACAAGGGGACGAGCAAGGAGCCGGACGTCGTCGACGTCTCGCCGTCCGTGGCGGCAACCGGCGTGACCGACAAGCTCTTCACCCCCTACAAGGTGTCGACCTGGGACGAGATCCCGGCGAACATGAAGGACCCGAACGGCCTCTGGTACGGCGACTACTACGGCGTCCAGTCGTTCGGGACGAACACCAAGGTGGTGAAGAACCCTCCGACGTCCTTCCACGATCTGACGAAGAACGAGTACAAGAACAAGGTCGCCATCGACGGCAACCCGGCGGCCGCAGGCGATGCCCTCTCGGCGGTCTGGGCAGCCGCTCTCGCCAACGGCGGCTCGCTCGACGACATCATGCCCGGCCTCAAGTTCTTCCAGGACCTGAAGAAGGTCGGCAACTTCAACCCGACCGACTGCTACCCGGCGAACATCGCGAGCGGCTCCACCCCGATCGCCATCGTGTGGGACTACCTCAACATCGGCTACAAGAAGCAGTACACGACGATCGGCTACGAGGTGAGCATCCCGACCGACGGCAAGTTCGGCAACTTCTACTGCCAGGCCATCTCCGCCTCCGCCCAGCACCCGAGCGCCGCCAAGCTGTGGGAGGAGTTCATCTACTCCGACCAGGGCCAGCTCCTCTACCTCGCCGGCTTCGCCCACCCGGCCCGCTACGCCGCGATGGCGGCCGCCGGCAAGATCCCGGCCTCGCTCTCAAAGCTGCTCCCTTCGGCGGCCGACTATTCGGGCGTCCAGTTCCCCAACCTCGACCAGATCAACAAGGCGAGCGCGACGGTCACGCAGTACTGGAACTCGATGGTCGGTGGCGCATAGCCTGAGCCCGGTCGTCGTCCGACCGAGGGGGAGGGGTGGGTGGCTCTAGCTGAGATCGCAGAGCCTGCGGCCCAACCAGTCGTGATCGCCCAGTCCGGGCCGCCCCGGCGGTCCCGGCTGCGCCGGTGGGCCTTCCTCGGCGTGATCCCCTTCTTCGCCTACATCACCATCTTCCTGCTGATCCCGACGGGCCAGCTGATCGTGGACGCCTTCAAGGGGCCGACGGGCGCCTTCACGCTCAGCAACGTCTCGGCCATCCTCCATCAGCCCTACCTGCCGGCGTTCCAATTCTCCCTCGAGGTCTCGGCACTGAGCGCCGCCATGGGCGGGATCTTCGGCTTCCTCGTCGCGAACGCCGTCCTCCATCACGGCGTGCCGCGCTTCATCCGGCCCTCCCTCGTCAGCTTCTCCGGAGTGGCGGCGAACTTCGGCGGCGTTCCCCTCGCCTTTGCCTTCACCGCCACAGTCGGCCCGCTCGGGATAATCACCGACCTGCTCGGGCACTTCGGCCTGCACATCTACGTCGGCTCGACGACGTTCAACCTGCAGGGTCTTTTCGGCCTTTCGATCGTCTACCTCTACTTCCAATTCCCCCTCATGGTCCTCCTCGTCATGCCGGCGATCGAGGGGCTCAAGAAGGAGTGGCGGGAAGCCGCCTCCAACCTCGGCTGCAGCTCGTACCGCTTCTGGCGCCACATCGGCCTGCCGATCCTCACCCCGTCGCTCCTCGGGATGATGGTGCTGCTCTTCGGCAATGCCTTTGCCGCCTATGCCACCGCCGAGACGCTCGGCTCCACCAACCTCGTCACGATCTGGATCGGGGAGCTCGTCGACGGCAACGTCACCGTCGATCCCCAGCTCGCGTACGCACTCGCCTTCGGGATGATCGTCATCATCATGGTGGCAGTCGCCATCTACCTGATGCTGCAGAGAAGGGCGAGCCGGTGGCTCAGGTAGCGGTCGCGCCCGGCCGCCCGAGGTCGCACCGGTTCCGGCGCGCCCGGAGCCGTCTACCGACCTGGCACATCGTCTGGATGGTGCTCGGCGGGATCTGGTTCATCGTCCCGCTCTACTCGATCGTGCAGTTCAGCATCTCGGGGACCGTGAAGGGGCAGCCCTTCTACCACTGGTACCTGACCGTCTTCGACGACCCGGCCTTCAAGAGCGACTTCTGGCTCTCCATCCAGATCTCCCTCGAGACAGTCGCCATCGGCCTTGTGCTGATGATCCCGACGGTGTTCTGGATCCATCTGCGGCTGCCCAAGGCTGCGGCCGGTGATGGACCTCGTGACGATCCTCCCGTTCGTCGTGCCGCCGATCGTCCTCGTCGTCGGCATCGACGTCTTCCTCCACCCCTTCACGTGGCTGATAGTCCGCCCCGAGGTGCTCTCCCTCATCTACGTCATCTTCGCCCTCCCCTTCCTCTACCGGTCCCTCGACGCCGGGCTGCGGGCTCTCGACCTGAAGACGCTCGTCGAGGCGGGCGAGAGCCTCGGATCGTCCACCGTGCGGACGCTCCTCACGGTCATCCTGCCCAACCTGCGGGCGGCCATCATCGCCGGCTCGCTCCTCACGGTGGCGATCGCCCTCGGCGAGTTCACCATCGCCAGCCTCCTCGGCTTCGACACGTTCTCGGTCTACATCTACAACATCGGCACGAGCACGGCCTACGAAGGAGTCGCCTTGTCCTTCATCAGCCTCATGATCACCTGGGGTGCGATGCTCGCTCTCGTCTTCCTCGGCCGGGGAGGCAAGGGCCGCGGTGCGCTCGGCCCGAACGAGGCGCTCGCCCTCGGGAGGCCGAACCGATGACCACCGTCCAGTTACGCGGGCTGCACCGCCAGTTCGGGAATGTCGTTGCTCTCGAGCACCTCGACCTCGACGTCGGCGTCCGGGGAGTTCATCTCGCTTCTCGGGCCGAGCGGGTGCGGGAAGACGACGGCGCTCAGGATCGTCGCCGGCTTCGAATGGCCCGACTCGGGGGAGGTGCTCGTCGACGGCCGTGACATCCTCGGCCTGCCGGCCAACAAGCGGAACATGGGGATGGTCTTCCAGGCCTACAGCCTCTTCCCCAACATGACCGCCCAGGAGAACGTGGAGTTCGGCCTGCGCATCCGGCACAAGAGCAAGGAGGAGCGCTCGAAGGAGGCACAGCGCCTGCTCGACCTCGTCGGTCTCGCGAGCGCGATGGGCCGCTATCCCCGCCAGCTCTCGGGCGGCCAGCAGCAGAGGGTGGCGCTCGCGAGGTCGCTCGCCATCGAACCGAGCGTCCTCCTGCTCGACGAGCCGCTCTCCGCCCTCGACGCCAAGGTGCGGGTGCAGCTGCGCGAGGAGGTGCGCCGCATCCAGCTCGAGTTCGGCATCACGACGCTCTACGTCACCCACGACCAGGAGGAGGCGCTCTCGGTCTCGGACCGCGTGGCGGTCATGTCAGCGGGGAAAGTCGAGCAGATCGGCACGCCCGCCCAGATCTACGGGTCGCCGGCGACGCCGTTCGTGGCCGGATTCGTAGGGATGATGAACCATCTCGAAGGCGTCGTCGTGTCAGGCAATGACAAGATCGTGCGCTGTGGCGGCATCGTCATGAAAGTCGCCGACGCCGTCTTCGCCCACGCGCCCGGAGAGACCGTCAAGCTCTACGTCCGGCCGGAGGACGTCGAGCTCGCTCTCGTCGGTGAGGGAGCGCCGGCGCCGGCGGACTCCTTCGCCGGGCAGGTGACGAGCCTCACCTTCCTCGGGCCGGTGACCCGGGTCGGCCTGACGACCGATCTCGGGCCGATCCTGGCGGATGTCTCGAGCGCGATCGCTCTCACGCTCAGTGCCGGCGAGGAGGTGGCGGTCACCGTCGTGCCGGGGTCGCTCCGCTCGCTCGCCTCCTAGTCCTGATCCGGCGGCGGGGACAGGTGGCTCCTCCGACCACACTCGAGCGGACGATCGGCGTCGGCGACGTCACCGGCACGGGCGCGAAGGGCCTCTACCGCCGGCTCTGTTACGGCGCCGGGCGAGCAACGGACCGTCCGTCCTGCTGGCGCCGGGGCCCGTCCTGCCGCCGGCTCAGCCCGGCGGAGCCTGCTCGCTCTCGTCCAGCTGACCGACCTCCAGCTCGCCGACGTGGCGTCACCGGGGCGCTTCGAGTTCTTCGAGCAGCTGCGGGGCCGGCCGGGGGGACCTGAGCGCATTCCTGCCGGCGCAACGGCCGCAGGAGGCCCTCGGTGTGCACGCCGTCGACACGATGGCGGCCACGCTTCGCGAGCTCACGTCGAGCCCGGACACCGGTGCTCCCATCGGCCTTGCCATCTGCACGGGCGACAACATCGACAACGCCCAGCTGAACGAGCTGACCTGGTTCATGTCCCTCCTCACAGGCGGTGCCCTCGTCCCGTCCGCGGACGGCTCCTCCTATGAGGGCGTGCAGGCTGCGAGCTGGGGCAACGACCTCTACTGGCACCCCGACCCGGGCATCGACCGGTACAAGAGGGAGTGGGGCTTCCCGGACTGGCCCGGTCTCTTGTCGCGGGCGTCGGCGCCGTTCCTCGCCGGCGGCATCGGCGTGCCGTGGCTGTCGTGCTTCGGGAACCACGACGGGCTGGCGCTCGGCGAGTCGGTCCCGACGGCTGCCTACCGCCGCCTCCTCACCGGCGCAGAGAAACCCACCTCGCTCCCCGACGGCCTCGATCCCCTCCGGCAGGTGTCCGAGCTGTTCAGCCATCCGGAGCGTTTCCTCACCGGCCCGGCACGACGCGTCACTCCTGTGGCAGACCGCCGGGCAGTCTCCCGGCGGGACTTCGTCGCCGCCCATCTTCGTGCAGCCGGATCACCGGCCGGTCACGGCTTCAGCGAGGACAACCTCACCGCTGGCACCGCCTACGCCGCCTACGACGGGATCAAGGGGGTCCGGGTGCTCCTTCTCGACACGACGAACCTCGACGGCGCCTCGGCCGGCAGCATCGGCGCCCGCCAGCTCAGCTGGCTCGAGGAGCGCCTGAGCGAGGTGCACGGCCGCCACCTGAGCGGCGACGGGAGGGTCGTCACGACCGGGCACGACGACCGGCTCGTGATCCTTTCCTCCCACCACGGCCTTTCCTCCCTCACCAACTGCAGAGACCTTCCGGGCGGCCCGGAGGACGACCGGCCACGGGTCGCCGCGAGGGAGATCCGGGCGCTCGTCCACCGCTTCCCGAACGTCGTGCTGTGGATCAACGGGCACCGCCACGTGAACGAGGTCGTGCTCCGCACCCCGCCCGGCAGCTCGGCGGGCGGATTCTGGGAGGTGTCGACGGCGGCCCTTGCCGACTGGCCGTGCCAGGCTCGTCTCGTCGAGCTCGTCGTGAACGGGGACGGGACGCTCTCGATTCTCTGCACGATGCTCGACCATCTCGCCGACGCCGATCCGCGCCGTGTGGAGGGGACGGCGCAGCTCGCCGCCATTCACCGCGAGCTCGCCGCCAATGTGCCGGGCGCCGGCGCCGGCTCGGCCCTCGAGGGGCTCCCGGCGGACCGCAACGTCGAGCTCGTCCTGCCGGCTCCCTTCCCGCTCGACTTCTGATCGCCTACCAGAGGGCATCGAGGTCGACCGAGACCGGAGCAGGCCGGCCCGGTGAGCCGGCGCTCACGCCTGCGCCCACCCGAGGTCTCGCCGGGCGATGCTCTTCGACCCTCAGCGCCGAGAGGACCGGCTCGTCGAGAAACCGGCTCGCCGGCGCCAGGCTGTGCCTGTCGTCGCGGCCGCGGCGGTGATGCGGCATCCGCAACGGCTCGTACAGCCTGAGCTCGTCGCGGGCCCTCGTCGTCGCCACGTAGAAGAGGCGGCGCTCCTCCTCGAGGCCCGCCGGGGTCCGAAGCGCCATGTCGGACGGGAAGGCCCCGTCGACAAGATGCGGGAGGTGGACGACGAGCCACTCGAGGCCCTTTGCCGAGTGGACGGTGGAGACGACGACGTAGTCGTCGTCGAGATGGGGCGGCCCCGCATGGTCGCCCGAGGAGACGGGAGGATCGAGGGTGATCTCGGCGAGCCAGTCGCCGAGATCCTGCGCGGCCGCGGCGGCGGCCGCCAGCCGCTCGAGATCACCGATGCGGACCGAGGAGTCGTGATACCGACCGGCGACGAGGGGACGGACCAGGTCGAGGACCTGTCCGGCGCGCCGCCCGGGCTCGTGCGGGGCGACCGCCCGGGCGGCGCTCAGGGCGGCGAGGGTCTCGCCGAGGGGGACTCTCGCGATCGGCGGGGAGGACGCCACCGTGTCGGCCCAGTCCTCGGCGCCCCCGGGCCGGCGGGGCGGGAGGGTCTCGAGCAGCTGACGGGCCCGTCCAGGCCCGATCCCCTCGTGCAGGCGGAGCAGCCGGAACCAGGCGATGTCGTCGGAAGGGTTGTCCAGCAGCCGCACGGCGGCGACATAGTCCTTCACATGGGCTGCCTCGACGAAACGGAGCCCGCCGTACTTGCGGTAGGGCACCCGCCGCGCCGTCATCTCGAGCTCGATGAGATCGCTGTGGTGGACGGCCCGCACGAGGACGGCCTGGTCCCGCAGCCTCGTCCCCTGCTCCTGCAGCTCGAGGATCCGGTCGACGACGGCGCGGGCCTCGCCGGCGGCGTCGTAGCAGCGCACGAGGGCGGGGCGCCGGCCGCCGGAGCGAACCGAGCTGAGCGACAGGCGCTCCTCGGCGGCAGCCGGCGGCGGCCGCACGAGGTTCGCCACGTCGAGGATCGGCTGGAACGAGCGGAAGTTGCGCTCGAGCCGGACGACCGACGCACCGTCGAGGGACCGGGCGAGGTCGTGGAGATGACAGGCGTCGGCGCCCCGGAAGCCGTAGATCGCCTGCGCGTCGTCACCGACGACGGTGAGGCCCCGGCCGCCCGGGGCGAGGAGCCGGACGATGTCGACCTGGAGGGTGTTGACGTCCTGGTACTCGTCGACAAGGACATGGTCGAAGAGGCCGGCCAGCTGCGGGCCGACCCGCTCGTCGACAAGGGCGGCCCGCCAGTAGAGGAGCAGGTCGTCGAAATCGAGCTGGGCACGCTCCCGCTTGCGGCTGACATAGGCCTTGCAGAGGCTGCCGATCAGCTCCTTGTCCTCCTCGCACCACGGGAAGTCGGTCGCGAGGACGTCTGTCACCCGGCGGCCGGTGTTCACGCAGCGCGAGTAGATGTCGACGAGCGTCGACGGACGCGGAGCCCGCTCTTTGCGCCCCTCACCGGCAAGGCCGTGCTCGTCCCGGAGGAGGTCCATGACGTCGGCCGCATCCGCCGGATCGAGCACCGAATAGCCCGGCTGCAGCCCGAGCGGCTCGGCGAAGGCCGAGATCATCTGGTGGGCGACGGCGTGGAACGTCCCTCCTCGGAGGCGCCGTGCGCGACTGGCCTCGCCGCTCAGTGCAGCCGCCCGGGCGAGCATGTCGTCGGCGGCGCGCCGGGTGAAGGTCAAGAGCAGGATCCGCTCCGGCGGCACGCCGCGATCGAGCAGCCGCGCCACTCGCGAGGTGAGCGTGCGCGTCTTGCCGGTCCCTGCGCCGGCGACGATGACGAGCGGGTCGTCGCCGTGGGTGACCGCCTCCAGCTGCGCGTCGTCGAGACCGCTGTCCCACGCCGTGGCGAACATCTGTTCGAGGCTACACGACAGAGCTCACCCTTGGCGGGCCGTCGTCCCGACGGGTGTCTTGTCGGAGGCTCTCTGTGACGCCCGTGTGACGGGGACTTGCGAACCTTCCCCCTGAGAGGCGGGCGCCCCGCCCACCTCCGGCACAGAGAAAGGACGACACATCATGCACAGCACCGCGCGCCTCGGCACGATGTTCACCCGAAGGCGGATCCGCAACGCCGCTGCCCTCATCGGCCTGACGGCGCTCGCGTCGGTGACGGCCCTCCCCGGCGGCGTCGCTTCGGCGAGCACCAAGGCCAGCAGCAGCGGCGCCGCCGTGGCAGCAGTCGACGGAGAGTACGGGCCGATGCTGGTCGCCGGCTCAGGCCCTTACGCCGGCACCGCCCTCTACTCGATCACGTCCGACTACCCGGGCCACATCGGCTGCACGACGAAGCTCACGAAGTTCCTCGGCGGCGAGGGCGCCTGCACGGGCGCACCCGGCTCGCCGAGCGCCGAGTGGCCGGCGTACCTCACGACGGGCGCCCCCGTCGCCGGCCCCGGCATCAAGCAGAGCCTCCTCGGCGAGGTGAACATCAAGGGCCTCGGCGAGCAGGTGACCTACAACGGCCACCCGCTCTACCTCTTCGACCAGGTGCCCGGCCTCGTCACCGGCGAGAACTGGGACGAGTCCACCCAGCCGCCGTGGCACGGGGTCTGGTACCTGATCAGCCCGGCGGGAAGGTTCCTGCCCCGGACGGCCATGCTGTCGACGGCGACGATCAACGGCAAGTCCGTCCTCGCGGCCTACATGACCGTCGGCGGCGGCTCGGTCCTCATGCCCGTCTACAGCTTCTCCGGCATGAACTGCAAGGCGAGCTGCGCCCACCTCTTCCCGCCACTCATCAGCCAGGGACGGCCCGGCACGACCGGGGGCGCCTCCAAGGGGAGCTACGGGAGCATCAAGCGTCCCGACGGCACCTGGCAGGTGACCTACAACGGAAAGCCGCTCTACCTCTACAGCAACGAGGCCCTCACCATCGGGGCGAACGGTGTCGTGGCCGAGGGTAACGGCAACGGCGTGAAGGCGCCCGCACCCGTTCACGGGCACGTTCAGTCTCGTCACACCGATGGGCTGAAGGGCTCGAAGCCTGTCGGCTCGCTCGAGAGAGCCGAGAGGAAAGCGCGGTGCGGCCGGGCCCTCGAAAGGGGGTCCGGCCAGCGCCGCGCCGGGGAACGCGTGATCAGGCGCTGATGTCCTCCTCGAGGCGGAGTAGGTGGAGCGGCGGCTTGAGGCCGATCTCGGCGAGGGCAGAGCGCGCCCTCCGGACGACGGCGAGGGCTGCCCCCCGGCGGCCTTGTTGGAGAAGGGCGGAGGCCGCCCGCAGATAGCGCTCGTCCTCGTAGGGGGCGAGGTCGATCGTCATCTCGACCACACGCCGCATCTCGTCGAGGTCGCCCCGTGCCGCCGCCACGTCCGCACAGAGGTCGAGCAACTGGAGCATCGTGCGCCGGGCTCGGTCCCGCGGCCGGACGGCCCACTCCTCGTAGGGATCTTCCGGTAGCACCTCCCCGCGGTAGCGGGTGATGGCGGCACGGGCGCGGGCCACCGAGAGCGTCGGCTCGCCGGCCCCGAGGGCGAGGCCACGGCGGGCGTCGGCCTCGAACTCGGCGAGGTCCACGCTCACGTCCGAGCAGAGGGCGAGAATCTCGCCCTGGCGTACGACGACGTCGCCCGCCTCGGCTCTCAGCCGGTTGAGGACTGTCCGGAGGCGGTTGCGGCCGGCGTCAAAATCCGCCTCCGGCCAGAGGGCGTCGATCACCTGGTCGCTCACGAGGCGGCCGCCCGAGACAGCGAGGACCTTCAACAGCTGGCGTCCCTGGCCCTGGGGGAGGGGGACCTCGAGGCCTCCTCTCGTGAAGCTGAACGTGCCGAGGACGCGGATGGCCGTCGGGAGCGCGGTCACCTCGAGGGCGAGGGCCGCCGGCTGGCCGGTCTCGATGGCGAGCCCGAGCAGCTGCTCGGTGACGACTCGTTCCTTCGTGAGTGGAAGGTGGCCGAGCCCGAGGCGGGAGGCCTCCTCGAACGCCCGCGCCGCCAGTGCGCCCGCCTCGGGGTCGCCGCGCCGGAAGGCCGCCAGGCCGCGGAACAACGAGATCCTCCAGAACTCCCGCGGGTCGACGCCGTGGCGAGGCGCCTCCTGCAGTCGCGCCTCTGCCAACTGCGGGTCGCCGGAGCGGGCGAGGAGGACGCCCTCGGCCATCGAGACAACCGGCTCGGCGTCGCCCGGATCCTCCTTCGCCAGTGCGAGCATCTCGAATGCGAGGGCGCTATGGCCCACCCGTCCGAGCACTTCCACCGCGCCGGCGTAGAAGTCGGCGGCGGCGTAGTCCCACCAGTCGCCCTTGTGGCGCTGCACGAGCCGGACGAACTCGAGGGTCGCGTCGGCATCGCCCCGGTGGGAGGAGACGATGGCGCGGTTCCAGTACGTGTAAGCCCTCAACAGCTCGTCGTCGTAGCGTTCGGCTACCCGCATCGCTTCGGTGAGAGTGGCCTCCGTCTCGTCGAAGCGGCCGAGCTCGAGCTCGACCTCGCTCTTGTGTGACAGGAGGAGGGCCCATACCCGCGGGCGATCGACGACGAGGGCGAGGCCCTCGTTCAACCGGTCGAGTGCAGCGAGCGGACGCCCGCGGGCGAAGTCGATCCACATCGCCCTGTAGAGCACGAGCACCGCCGAGGCGGCGCGCATGTCGAAGTGCTCGTAGATCGTCATCGCTTCGGCCAGGTACTCGTCCGCCTCACCGAGGGCCGACTCGTCCCGCCGGCCGTCGGGGTCGAACCGCCAGCAGACGGCTCGCCCGAGGACAGAGAGGGCGCCCGCCCGCGTCAGGAGCTCGGACGGTGGCGTCTCCTCGAGGAGGCGCCGCAGCCTGACGCGGCCGCCTCGTCGTATCGCCCGTCCCGGACGAGGTCCTTCGCCCGCTCGGCGGCGATCGCCCGGCTCAGCTCGGGACTGGATCTGCTCGCGGCTATCTTCTCGACACGCTCGAGGGTGGCGTCGCGCTGGTGCATGAGGGTGGCCGAGTTGAGGCTCCTTGCGAGGTGGAGGAGCACGAGCGGATACGTCCTCACGGCGTCGTCGCTCAGCATCCGCACGAGGGTCTGGATCTCGAGCACGTCGAGGCCGTCGAGTGCTGCCGGTGCCGCCCCCGCCAGCAGCTCTGCCGCCACCATGTCGTAGCCACAGCTGAGGAGGAGACGAAGCGCTGCCCTCAGCTCGCCCCGGCGTTCGTACTCGGTCGCCGCCCGGCCGAGGATGAGCGGGTCGGCGGGGGCCATCGTGGCCAGATGGTCCCGCACCGGGCCGGGCAGCTCCCACCACTGTCCAGGCCCCTTCGTGAGAGGGACGCCCGCCTCGAGGCAGCGGTCGAAGTAGCCGTCGGCACCGACGGCGGCGTCGACGACGCTCCGGTCGAGAAGCGGCAGCCGGCCCACCTGGGCGAGCCGCCTCCTGTCGTCGGTCGTGAGGGCGCTGATGGCAGCCTCCAGGATCGCCGCGACTGCACTCGAGCCCTGCTCGCGATGAGCAGCCACGTCAGCAACTGCGTGGAGGCCTTCACCGGTCCGCTTGGCTCGGGCGACGGCGAGCACGGTGGCGGCGGTCCAACCTCCCGTCGCCTCGTCGATCGCTTCGGCTTCGTCGGCGTCGACGGCGAGACCGAAGCCGGACCGGCAGAGCCGCAGTGTCTCCTCGGGCTCGAGGCGGAGATCCGCCGCGCTCAGCTGCAGATGCTCGGCTCTCCGCAGGCGCTCGGCCCCCGCCGGGAGGCGCCGTGCCAGCACGACAAGGTGTTGATCATCGCCGATCCTCGATGCGAGGTGCTCGATGAGATGCGCCCCGTCTGGCGTCGTGTAGTGGGCATCATCGATGACGAAGGCGCACTGCTCTTTCGAGAGGGCGGCAACGGCGGCGTCCACGGTCGCCTGCGGGTCAAGGGCGGTCGCCATCGCGGCGGCGGCCTCGCTGAATCCCGCCTGGGCGACGGCCGCACGGAGGCGGGCGGCGAAGAGCGGGGCGGTGACGCCCTCTGTGAGGAAGACGACCTCGATGCCGACGGCGCGCCACGCGTCCACGAGCTCGGCTCCAAGGACGCTCTTGCCGTATCCCCCACCAGCCTCGACGACGACGACGCGCTCGTCGAGACACCTCGCGCTCGAGGCGCGGGCGACTGATGTGGTACGGCGGCATCCGTCCCATGCCACTCCTCGCTCCAGCTCCCGCGTCCGCGGGCGGCGGGGCGCCCGAAGTTTAATTCGGGTCGGGTGAAACCGCATGTTGGCTCCTCCGGCTCGGCGGGGCCGGCGCAGCCCGACCCGCAGGCCCGAGGGTGAAAGGCGTCTTAGGCTTGTGTGGTGACGAGATCAGAGACATCCCGCCGGCTGGCCCGCCCAGCCGTACTGCTCGCGGCGCTCGCCCTCGGGCTGACCGCCTGCTCGCAGACCTCGCCTCGGGCGGCCGGCTCGACGTCCACGACCACCTCGGTCTCGAGCACGAGCGGCCGTTGGGGCGACGGCCGTCCCCACATTGTCCTGGCGCTCGTGTGACAAGACATTCCGCTGTTCCTCACTCGTCGCCCCGGTCTCGTACTCCGACAGATCCGACGGGGTGCTCCGTCTCGCCGTCGTCGAGCTGCCGGCGCTCGTCGACGCGGCGGCGGCGCCGGACATCGTGATGAACCCGGGAGGACCAGGGGCTTCGGGGGTCCAGTTCCTCGAGGGCTCCGCCACCAGCTTCCCGGCGGCGATCCGCCGGCATTTCAACCTCGTCAGCTTCGACCCGCGGGGGATCGGGCAGAGCGACCCGGTGAGGTGTGTGACGACGTTGTCGGGTTTCCTTGACTACCTGTCGCTCCCACCGGCGCCCACCCCGCGCTTCCCGGTGAGTCGAGCTCATCGCCGACGACAAGAGGTTCGCCGGCGACTGCGCCGCCCACACGTCGCTCAAGCTCCTCGCCAACATCTCGACCGCCGACACAGCCCGCGACATGGACAGGCTCCGCGGTGCGCTCCGTCAGAGCCGATTGGACTACCTCGGCTTCTCGTACGGGACCTACCTCGGGACGGTCTATGCGGAGATGTTCCCTAGCCACGTCGGGGCGATGGTGCTCGACGGTGCGATCGACCCGGCCCTCAGCACCGAGGCGGGCGACCTCGTGCAGGCAGAGGGCTTCGAGGGCGACCTCCATGACTTCTTTGCCTGGTGCGCCACCAACTCGAGCTGTGCACATGAGCTGCCGTCGGGTGCCGAGGCGGAGTACGCCACCGTCATGAAGCACCTCGAAGAAGGGGCCACCCTCCCGGCGAACCTCGTCGCTGCCGTCGGCGGTGCTCAACGCGTCGATTACGGGCTCGGGCTCCTCGGCGTCATCGCCTCCCTCTACTCGAAGTCCTCGTGGCCCTACCTCGCCCAGGCCATCAACGAAGGGGTGCACGACAACGGGACAGATCTCGCCGCCCTCGCCTTCTCCTATGCCGGCATCAACGCCAATGGGACGTTCTCCAACCTCCTCGAGGCGAACGCAGCGATCGGCTGCGTCGATCACCCGGTGCCGGACAAGGTGAGCCAGTACGCCGCTTTCGCAGCTCTCGCCGCCAAGCGTGCTCCCGACTTCGGTGCAGCCGAGGCCTGGGGCGGGCTCGGGTGCCTCCAGTGGCCGGTCCGCTCAACGGTCGCTGTCGCTCCTGCGCACCTCGCCCGGCCGCTGCCGATCCTCGTCATCGGCTCGACGCGTGATCCCGCCACGCCGTACGCGTGGGCGAAGGCGCTGACGGCCCAGCTCGCCGGTGCCGAGCTGCTCACCCGCACCGGTGACGGTCACACCGGCTACTTCTCGAGCAGCTGTGTCGAGCGCTTGGTGGACGGCTACTTCCTCACCATGAAGCGACCGCCCGCCGGGACCGTCTGCGCCAGCACGCCGTGAGGTTGTAGAAGGGCTTCAGGAGGACCAGAAGTCACTGCTGGCGGACGGGTCCTCGTGATACTCCCATACCTCACTCACGCGGCCGCTGCGAAGATGGAAAACGAGTATGGCGTTCTCCTCGATCGTCGCGTTGTCCCGCTCGGCCCGCGCACGGTGCAAGCCGATGGTGTGCTCGTCCCCGCCGACCACGTCATGAAGCTCGATGCTGACGGTGCCGCCTGAGCGTGACACGAGCTCACCGAAGTAGCCGAAAGTGGCGTCACGCCCCTGCTTAGGCCCCGAGAGGTCGCCGCTGCCCGGGACGTGCCAGACGACGTCCTCCTCGAACAGCTCGCTCAGAGTGGCCATGTCCCCGCTGCTGAACGCTGCGTATCCCCGCCGGACCACCTCGGCGTCTTCCTTGGAACCCATCGCTCTCCCCCCTTCGATCAGTGCTCCTGTATTTGTGTCGCAGAGCGGACGCTACTCGGGGCGCGACGGCTGTGCCTGTGGGGTTTGTGGGAGTTCAGTCTGTCACCGCAGATGTCGGAGAGGCCGACCCGCTTCAGCCTCCGAGCCGGGAAGCCGACGAACTTCTGTGCGTCGCGCCGGCGGCGCCACGCGGGCGCCCGGCCGGCCGGCGTCAGCCCGGCGAGTGGTCGAGCTCGGCGCGAACCTCGGCAAAGGCTCCGGCCGCCCGCTCGAGGTCGGCTCTCGTGTGTGCGGCTGAGACCTGTGTGCGGATGCGCGCCTTGCCGATCGGGACGACGGGATAGCTGAAGCCGATGACGTAGACGCCCTTGTCGAGCAGCCTGTCGGCCATCTTGCCGGCGAGAGTGGCGTCACCGATCATGACCGGCACGATCGGGTGGTCCCCCGGCAGCACGTCGAAGCCGAGCCCGGTCATCTGCTCACGGAAGAAGGCCGTGTTGTCACGCAGCCGGGCCCGCAGGTCGTTGCTCTCCTCGAGCAGGTCGAGGACGACAAGGGAGGCGCCGACGACGGCGGGCGCGACGGAGTTCGAGAACAGGTACGGGCGGGAGCGTTGCCGCAGCAACTCGACGATCTCCTTCCGCCCGCTCGTGTATCCCCCGCTCGCGCCGCCGAGCGCCTTGCCGAGGGTCCCTGTCACGATGTCGACCCGGTCGGCAACCCCGTGCAGCTCCGGCGTGCCTCGGCCGCCTTCGCCGACTACGCCGACGGCGTGCGAGTCGTCGACCATCACCATCGCGTCGAAGGTCTCGGCCAGCTCGCAGATCTCCCGGAGGGGCGCCACATAGCCGTCCATCGAGAAGACGCCGTCGGTGGCGATGAGCCGCCTCCGGGCGCCCGAGGCAGCCCGTAGCTGTTCGGCGAGATCTCCCATGTCCCGGTTGCGGTAGCGGAGCCGCTTGGCCCGGCAGAGCCGCACGCCGTCGATGATCGAGGCGTGGTTCAGCTCGTCGCTTATGACGGCGTCGTCTGCTCCGAGCAGCGTCTCGAACAGGCCCCCGTTGGCGTCGAAGCACGAGCCGTACAAGATGGTGTCCTCCGTGCCGAGGAACTGCGACAGCCGTTCCTCCAGCCGGCGGTGGACCTGCTGTGTCCCGCAGATGAAGCGGACGCTCGCGAGGCCGTAGCCCCAACGGTCGAGCGCCTCCTTCGCCGCCGCCACGACCCTCGGGTCGTCGGCGAGCCCGAGGTAGTTGTTGGCGCACAGGTTCAGGACCGAGGCACCGGAGGCGACCCCGATGCTCGGCTGCTGCGGGGTCGTGATGACCCTCTCCCGCTTGTAGAGACCATCGGCGTCGATCTTGTCGAGCTCGGCCCTCAGGCTGTCACGCGTTGTCGTGAACATGCTCGTCCTTCCGTCGCTCCCGTCGATCCTTCGTTGCCCTATTCGTCCCCGCCTGAGGAGACGGGCGCCACCGCCGCCACGGTCTGGCCGGCATCGAGGTTCATGACCCGGACGCCGGTGGCGTCACGGCCCTGGGCGGCTATCTCGCGGACGGCGGTGCGGATCACGACCCCGCCCGAGGCCACGACGAGGATCTCGTCATCCCGGGCGGCCATGAGGGCCGCCACGACCCGGCCACGGCCGCGGGCGAGGCGGATGCCGCGAACGCCGAGGCCGCCCCGCGCCTGGCTGTTGAAGTGGTCGAGCTTGGTCCGTTTGCCGAAGCCGGCCTGTGTCACGATCAGGAGGTCTACGCCGTCGCGGGCGACGTCGCACGAGACAAGCTCGTCCCCCGTCTTGAGGCGCATGCCCCGGACGCCGGCTGCTCCCCGGCCCATCGGGCGTACTTCTTCCTCTGAGAAGCGGATCGCCATCCCACCGCTGCTCACGAGGAGGAGGTCGTCGTCGCCGGTCGTCCTGATGACGCGGACGAGCTCGTCGCCGCTGTTCAGGTTGATGGCGATGAAGCCCTCCCGGCGGGACTTGTCGTACTCGCTGAGCGTCGTCTTCTTCACCTGGCCGGACTTCGTCGCGAACAGGAGGTACTCGTCCTCGGCAAAGCTGCCGGCGTCGATGATCGCCTGGACGGACTCGCCCGGCTCGAGCGGGAGAAGGTTGATCGCCGGCGTCCCTCTCGTGTTGCGCTCCTTGATGGGGATCTCGTGGGCCCTCAGCCGGTAGACCTTGCCCACGTTGGAGAAAAAGAGCAGGTGGGAGTGGGCCGTCGTATGGACGATCTCGCGGACGAGGTCCTCCTCCTTGAGGCGGGACCCCTGCACCCCGCGCCCGCCCCGGCCCTGGGTCCGGAAGGCGTCGGCCGAGACGGCCTTCAGGTAGTTGTCCCGCGTGACGGTGACGACCATCTCCTCGTCGTCGATGAGGTCCTCGACGTTGAGATCGCCCGGGTCGTGAGTGAGCCGGGTCCGGCGGGGGTTCGCAAAGCGGTTGCGGACGTCGGTCAGCTCGCCGGCGATCACCCCGCGGAGCCGGACGGGGTCGCCGAGGATCGCCTCGAGCTCGGCGATCGTCTCGCGCAGCTGGTTCATCTCCGCCTCGAGCTCCGAACGACCGAGGCGGGTGAGCCGCCCGAGCGTCATGTCGAGGATGTGGTTGGCCTGCTCCTCGCTGAAGGAGAACGGCTCTGTCATGAGCGAGGCGCGGGCGGCGGCGCGGTCGTCGGAGGCGCGGATCGTCGCGATCACCTGGTCGAGCATGTCGAGCGCCTTCAAGAGGCCCTCGACGATGTGCGCCCGCCTCTGTGCCCTGTCGAGGCGGAACTGGGACCGCCGCGTCACCACCTCGATCTGGTGGTCCACGTAGTGCCTGACCGCCTGGGCGAGATTGAGAAGCCGCGGGACGCCGTCGACGAGCGCCAGCATGTGGACGCCGAAGCTCGTCTGGAGCGGCGTGTACTTGTAGAGGTTGTTGAGCACGACGTTGGCGTTGGCGTCGCGCTTCACGGTGATGACGATCCTCGTCGAGTCACCGGCTGAGAGGTTCTCTGCTCCGTCGATGCCGGGAAGGTCGCCCGACTCGACGGCGAGGCCCACCCTCTCGAGGATGACCTCGGCGGAGGTCTGGTACGGGATCTCGGTGATGACGATCTGGCTCTTGCCGCTCCGCGTCTCCTCGATCTCGGCGACTGCCCGCATCTTCACCGAGCCCCGGCCGGTCCGGTAGGCGTCGAGGATGCCCGAGCGGCCGAGAATGAGGGCGCCGGTCGGGAAGTCGGGCCCCTTCACGAAGCGCATGAGCTCGTCCGGGGTGGCGTCGCGGTTCTCGAGCACATGGAGGACGGCGTCGATCACCTCGCCGAGGTTGTGCGGCGGGACGTTCGTCGCCATGCCGACGGCGATGCCCTGCGAGCCGTTGACGAGGAGGTTGGGGAAGCGGGCGGGCAGGACGACCGGCTGGGTGGTGGTGCCGTCGTAGTTGGGCATCGTGTCGACGGTGTTCTCGTCGATGCCGGCGAGCATCTCCATCGCGAGCGGCGCCAGCCGGCACTCGGTGTACCGGGCGGCGGCCGGTCCCATCGTCGGCCCGGGGGCGCCGAAGTCGCCGTGGCCGTCGACGAGGGGGTGGCGGAGGCTGAATTCCTGCACCATCCGGGCAAGGGCGTCATAGATCGCCAGGTCGCCATGGGGATGGAACGTCTTCATGACCTCGCCGACGACGGCGGCGCACTTGACGTACGGCCGGTCGGGACGGAGGTTCTCCTCGTGCATCGCGTAGAGGATCCGGCGGTGGACCGGCTTCAGCCCGTCCCGCACGTCGGGGAGAGCCCGCTGGACGATGACCGACATCGAGTACTCGAGGAACGAGCGTTCCATCTCCACTTGGATCTCAACCGGCATCACCCCGATGGGCGAACCGCCGCCGGCGACGGCGCCGTCGCCGGATCCGTCACCGCCCCCGCGGCCGCCGCTGCCATTACCGGGCCGAGCGTCGTCTCCTGCCATCTACAGAACCCTCCGATGTCTCACTGCTTGTCCGGTGTGCCGCCCGGCCCCCCCGCGAGGCGCGACGCGGTCGCTTGTCCGCCATCAGATGTCGAGGAAGCGGATGTCCTTCGCGTTCTGCTGGATGAAGTTGCGGCGCTGCTCGACGTTCTCGCCCATGAGGATCGAGCAGATCTCGTCGGCGACGCTCGCCTCTTCCATCGTCACCTGGAACAACGACCGCTTCGTGGCGTCGATCGTCGTCTCTTTCAACTCCTGCCAGTTCATCTCCCCGAGGCCCTTCAGGCGCTGGAACTCCTTCGAGAAGTTCGGGTGCTCGGCGAGAAAGCGCCCCCGGGCGACATCGTCCTTCAGGTAGACCTTCGAGGTCCCGACCTCCGCCGAGTAGAGCGGGGGCTGGGCCGCGTAGACGTGCCCCGCCTGCACGAGCGGCTTCATCTGGCGGAGGAAGAACGTGAGGAGCAGGGTCCGGATGTGGGAGCCGTCGACGTCGGCGTCGGCGAGGATGATGATCTTGTCGTAGCGGATCTTGGCGAGGTCGAAATCCTCCGACAGCCCGGCGCCGATGGCCATGATGAGCGCCTGAATCTCGGCGTTCTTCAGCATCTTGTCGATGCGGGCCTTCTCGACGTTGAGGATCTTGCCCCGGATCGGCAGGACGGCCTGGGTGCGGGGATCGCGCGCCTTCACGGCCGAGCCGGCGGCGGAGTTCCCCTCCACGATGAACAGCTCCGACTCCGAGGCGTTGCGCGACGAGCAGTCGTACAGCTTGCCCGGCAGACCCGCCCCGTCGAGGGCGCTCTTGCGCCGGGTGAGGTCGCGGGCCTGCTTTGCCGCCGTGTTCGCCCGGTGCGCCTGGATGGCCTTCTGGATGACCTGGTTGCCCTCCTTCGGGTTCTCGTCGAACCACTCGGCGAGCTTGGCGTTCGTCGCCTTTTCGACAAGGGAGCGGATCGAGACGTTGCCGAGCTTGGCCTTTGTCTGGCCCTCGAACTGCGGCTCCTTCAGGCGGACGGAGACGATCGCCGTCAGCCCTTCCCTGATGTCGTCACCGTCGAGGTTCTCGCCCGTCTCCTTGACGAGATTGCGCTGGCGGGCGTACTTGTTGACGACGGAGGTGACGGCTCTCTTGAAGCCGTCCTCGTGCATGCCGCCCTCGATCGTCGCGATGCCGTTGGCATAGGAGTGGATGCTCGCGTAGTAGGCGGTGTTCCACTGCAGGGCGACCTCGACCTCCTGGTTCTCCTCGGCCTGGGAGTAGGACGCCACCTTCCTGAACAGAGGCTCCTTCGAGCTGTTCAGGTGCTTCACGTAGTCGACGATCCCGCCCGGGTACCTGAAGGTCTCCTCGTGGACCGGGTCGACCCGCTCGTCCTTGAAGCGGATCTCGAGGCCCCGGTTGAGGAACGCCATCACCTGCAGTCGCTCCACCACGGTCTGGGCACGGAACTCCGTCTCGTCAAAGACGGTGGCGTCGGGCCAGAAGCTCACCGATGTGCCCGTCCGCCCCCGCGGAGCGTCACCGACGACCCGTAGCGCCGTCGCCGGCGTGCCGCCGTCGCGGAACTCCATCCGGTGCCGCTTGCCGGCCTGGTCGATCTCGAGAACGAGGCGCGACGAGAGGGCGTTCACGACCGAGACCCCCACCCCGTGGAGGCCGCCTGAGATCTTGTAGCTGTCACCGCCGAACTTTCCCTCCGGCGTGCAAGCACGGTGAGGGCGACCTCGGCGGCCGTCTTGTCGGGGAACTGCGGGTGGGCGCCGACCGGGATGCCGCGGCCGTTGTCGAGGACGCGCACACCGCCGTCGCTCAGCAGCGTGACGTCGATCCGGGTGCCGTAACCGGCCATCGCCTCGTCGACGGCATTGTCCACGACTTCCCAGACGAGATGGTGCAGCCCGCTCGGGCCTGTCGAGCCGATGTACATCCCCGGCCGCATGCGGACCGGCTCGAGACCCTCGAGGACGACGATGTCCGAGGCTCCGTACGAGGTCGTCTTGGCAGCTTTGCCTGCTTTTCGGTCCTCGCTCTTGGTGTCCAACACTTTGGGGCGCGGCCTTCCGACGTGGGCGAATTGATCCGGCCGGAACGAGGCCCCGAGCTATGGGACGATGCTTTCGGCGGTAGCTCCATTCTACCGGTTCTACGTGGTCAGCGGGGCGATTGGAGCCCTCGAGGAGGGTCGCCCGGCGGCGCTTTGGAGCTCCACCGGGGGACAGCGGCTTCGGCCGCCGTCGGAGGCCCCGGAACGGCCTCAGGCCGGAGCGGGAGGCATGCTCCCCGGTCGCCTGACGCGCACCCGCAGCTTCGCCGGTGCTCCGTCGCCGAGTTGCTCACGACACCGCGCCAGGATGAGAACCTCCTGGAACTGCACCTCGGTCGACCATGCCGGCGTGGAGACGTCGACCGTCAGCTCGCCGGCCCGAAAGGCACTCGGGACGACATGGCGGGCGACGTCGGCCCCGACGATCGCCTGCCACTCAGCCATGATCTCCGCAAGCGAGCCCGCCTCCCTCAGCCCCCGGGCCGCAAGGAGATGGTTCACCGCCTGGCCGATCGGTACGAGCGGATCGCCCGCCGGCTCGAGGTCGGGATGGGCCGGCCTCCTCCGGCGGCGCCGGGGGGGAACGGTCCGCTCACCTGAGAGCCCCGTCGACCAGTCGCAGGACGAGGTCGGGTTGAGCCCCGGGCGGAAGGGATCCTGCCGTCGTCAAGAGCGCAGGCCCGAGCGGCAACTCGTTGACGAGCGCCCGCGCCGTCTCCTCGTCGAGCTCGGAGAAGGCGTCGTCGAGCAGGAGGACCGGAGTCGCCCCGGTGACGGCGGTGACATAGCGGTGGGTGGCGAGGCGAAGGGCAAGGGCGACGCACCGCTGACGTCCCTGGGAGAGCCGTGTCCTCGCGTCGAGCTGCCCCGCCTCGATCTCGAGATCGTCGCGCTGCGGCCCGACGGTGGTCACCTGCCGGCGCAGGTCCTCCTTCCGGGCGGCAAGGAGCGCATCTGAGAGCGGGCTCGGGAACGAACGGGCGTAGCGCAGCCGGAGCGGGGCGGCGCGGGGCGCCAGTGACTCGAACGCCTCTCTGCTGAGCACGTCCAATTCCGCTGTCAGCTGCTCGCGGGCGGTTGCGACCTTCTCGCCCACCTCGGCGAGCCGCTCGTCCCACACGTCGAGCGTGAGGATGGCCTCGCGGTCGGGGCGGCCTCCGAGCTGTTTGAGAAGGGCATTGCGCTGGCGGAGGATCCGCTCCAGATTCGCCCGCTCGCCGGCGAGCCGCGGCCTCGTGGCTTCGATGACGTCGTCGAGAAGGTCGCGGCGAAACGCCGGGCCGCCTTTGGCGAGGTCGAGGTCGTCAGGAGTGAACAGCGTTGTCCGGAGGACCTCGAGAAGTGGCTTCGGCCCGTTCACCCGCTGCCCGTTGCAGAGCGCGACGTCCCGGCGGTGGCCTTCGATCTCGACACCGATCTCGACCGAACGGGGCCCGACGCAGAGGTCGCAGTGGAGGCGGGCGCGGGACTGCCCGTTCTGGACGAGGGCTTCCCGCGGCACTTGCCGGAACGACCGGAGCACAGAGCAGTAGACGATCGCCTCGAGGAGGCTCGTCTTGCCGCTGCCGTTGTCGCCCTGGATCACCGTCAGTCCGAGCGCCGAAGGCAGGAGCTCGATGGTGGAAAGGTTGCGGAAGTGCTCCGCCGTCACCCGGGCGACTGTCGTGCTGAGCGGCGTCGAGCTGCTCAGGACACCTTCACCGGCATGAGCAGGTACCGGAACTCCTCCTCGCCTTCTGCGCTCAGAAGGGCGGGATGGCCGGCATCGTTGATCCCGAGCCTGAGGGTGTCCGCATGGACAGCCTCGGCCCCTTCGAGCAGGTAGGTCGGGTTGAAGGCGACCATCGTCTCCTCCCCGTGAAAGTCACTCTCGACCGACTCCACCGCCCGGCCGCTCTCGGGCGTGAGGACGGCGAGCTCGACGGTCTCCTCTTTGAAGGTCAGCCGTACCGGCGTGGTGATGTCCTTGCTGTCCCGCACGAGCAGCCTCACCCGCCGGAGAGCCGACGTGAACTCCTCCCGATCCAGATTGACGAGATAGCTGAACGACTCCGGCACGAGCCGCTCGACGTCGGGGAACTGCCCGCGCAGCAGTCGTGTCGTGATCCGGACGGGCCCGAGGTCGAAGACCGCATCGAGGTCACTGTGCCGGAAGACGATTTCGGCGCCGTCCTCGCCTTCCTTGCCGTCCTTGCCCGAGCCGGCCAGCCGCTGCACCTCTCCGAGCGCCTTCGCAGGCACGAGCACGCTCCCGTCGGAGTCGAGCACGCTCAGCCCCTCGAAGTCCCGGAACGCCAGCCTGTAGGAGTCGGTCGCGATGAGCCGCAGCCCCTTCTCCGTCGCCTTCATCAACACGCCGGTCAGCTGAGGGGCACGTGAGTCGTCGACGAGGGCGGCTCTAATCACCTGGCGGAGCCCGTCGGCAAAGGTCGCCGCAGGCAGTTTGATCCCCTCGGCCTCCGGAGTGCTGAGGCGGGTGATCTCGGCTCCGACGGCCACCCGGACGACGAATTCCGCTCGGCCACAGCTGAAGCGCACCTCCTCCTCACCGCCCACGACAGCGACCGAGCCAGTCTCGAACGACCTCACGATGTCTGTGACGAGGCGGCTCGGCACGAGAGCTGATCCGTCCGACTCGCCGCCGACCTCGCAATGGGCCTCGATGACAAGGTCGGGATCGGATCCCACGACCTCGAGGCGGTTCCCTCGCAGCGTGAGCTGCAGGCCGACGATGCCGCCCGCCAGCCCGCCCCGAGCAGCCGCCGCCCGGCCGGCAGTGACGAGTACCTCGAGGAGGGTGTCGCGGTCCGCTCGGAATCTCACAGCCGGTAGCTCCTTTTAATTGATGAAAAGTTCGTATCCGTAGTAAGGGGTGTGGATTGTTGAGAAACCTACTCCTCCCCTGATCACAGCACCTGGAGCCATCCCCAGCCCCGCACCGGCATCAACAGCTGCCGGCGACGGAGACCTCAGGCCTGGGGACAGCCGGGATGGTCTTCCACCGGGCGGCGCCAGCCTTCCACATCCTCGGCGGCGCCAATCCCCAACCTCATCCCCCGCGACTCGTCATCAGCCGTTGTTCTGGCGCAGCCGGACGATGAGCTCGGTGACGGTGTCGTAGACCTGGCGGCGCTCTTTCATGAGCGATGAGATCTTCTCGAACGCGTGGATGACCGTCGTGTGGTCCCGTCCGCCGAACTCCCTTCCGATCGCCGGATAGCTGTAGTCCGTGAGGTCTCTGAACAGGTACATCGCGATCTGCCTGGCGATGACGAGAGGCCGTCGCCGGCTCGGCCCGCAGATGTCGTCGACGGAGAACCCGAAGTGGACGGCGCTCGTCTCGAGAATCTGCTGTGCCGTTATCCGCCGGGGCTGACTGGCTGCGACGATGTCGGCTAGCACGACCTCGGCCGTCTCCCGCGTGAGGGGTTGGCGGTTGAGGCTGGCGAAGGCGGTCACCCGGATGAGGGCGCCCTCCAGCTCACGGATGTTGTCCTTCACGTTCGAGGCGATGAAGTCGAGCACGTCGTCACCGACGACGGCACCCTCGTGCTCGGCCTTTGTCCGCAGGATGGCGATGCGCGTCTCGAGCTCGGGCGGTTGGATGTCTGTCGTCAGGCCGGCGAGCAGCCTGCTTCTCAGGCGGTCCTCGAGGGTGGCTATCGCCTTCGGCGGGCGGTCCGAGGTGAGCACGATCTGCTTCGAGGCGCTGTAGAGGGAGTTGAAGGTGTGGAACAGCTCCTCCTGGAGGGCCTCTTTCTTGTCCATGAACTGGACATCGTCGATGAGGAGGACGTCGCATTCGCGGTAGCGCCGGCGGAAGGCCCCCATGTCGTCCTTTGCCCGGAGCGTCTCGACGAACTCGTTCATGAACGTCTCGGTGGAGACGTAGCGGACACGGAGGCGGGAGAAGTTCTCCCGGACGTAGTTGCCGATCGCCTGTAGGAGATGGGTCTTGCCCAGCCCCGCACTGCCGTAGACGAAGAGGGGGTTGTAGGAGCGGGCGGGTGCTTCGGCGACAGAGAGCGCAGCGGCGTGAGCGAACCGGTTCGACGGGCCGATCACGAATGCGTCAAAGGTGTACCTGGGACTGAAAGCGGCATCGAGGGTCGCCACGGCCTCTGCCTGGTTCAATGTCACCGCCACCCTGCTGCTCCCGCCGCGGAAGCCGGCATCCTCCGCCGGCGCGCCGGTGGGGGCGGCGCCGTTCAGCTGGGTGCCGAACCCGCCTTGACCGGTGTCCTCGTCAGGGAGGGAGACCTCGACGTCGAACCGGATCGGGTAGTCCTTGCCCGAGGCATCACGGAGGGCCTCGCGGAGAAGGACACCGAAGCGCCCCTCGAGGCGGTCACGAACGACAGCGCTCGGCACCGACAGGACCAATGTGCCGTTCACGACGGCCATCGGCCTCACGTCTGAGAACCAGGTCTTCCATGCGGCATCGGAGACCTGCGATCGCAAGCCGTCCGAGCAGTCGTTCCACAGTTGTTGGGCCTCTGTCACCAGCTCCGGCTTTCGCGTCGAGATGTTCTCCACACCGGAATCCACAGGTGTGGACGGTGGGCGAAGCCACGCGAACCGTCGGCATAGTAGTGCGCCGCCCGACGGCGTGCCTCGGGACACGAGGGACCGGGTTCGGAGGAGCAACCCCAGTTCAGCGCCCGAATAGCCGTGCTTCCCACGCCCGCCCCGCCGCCGCGAGCCCAGACGAACATCCTGCTCAGGGCCCTGCACCAGGACAACGGCTCATGCCGGCATCTTCGTCGTCACCCACTAGCTTCCACTTCTGGTCCGAGAGATGACAGCGGCCCGAATCTCGGAGGCCGATGGTTGAAGGGCGCGGGCCGGGGCGGTAGCCTCAAGAGAGTGCCCGGGCGGCGCAGTAGTTGCCTGGCCGCGCCATGGCATGGAGCTGTCAGGTAACGATCAGGAAAGCCGGGGATGAAGCGCACCTTCCAACCGAACAACCGGAAGCGTGCCCGCAAGCACGGGTTCCGGCACCGCATGTCCACCCGCGCCGGACGTGCGGTCTTGCAGGCGCGCCGCAGGCGGGGCCGAGCCCGACTTTCAGCCTGATCCCGCTCGCCTCGGCGTGCCAGACCTTGTCGCTTGCACGAGCTCGACTGAAGCTGGTCGCGTGGCGAAGCGAGTGGAGCCGGTGCGGGGTCGGGATCGAGTTTCTCGCCCTTCGGAGAAGCCGCCGACGTGCCCGTTCCGGTCCGGTCGCAGTACACTACGTGCCTGCGCCGCCGCTCGACGAGGTCCCGCGGATCTCGTACTCGGTTCCCCGGCGGGTTGGCTCAGCGGTCGACCGCAACCGCTGGCGACGGCGCCTGCGAGCAGTGGCATACGAAGCGGCGCCCAGCCTGCCACCTGGGGCGTATCTCATCGGAGTCGAACCCGATGTACGCGACGTCTCTTTCCAGGAACTGAGGAGACGAGTGATCGAAGCTATCGAACGAGCGAGCGGCGGGGCCGGCTCATGACCGCGCGGGCACGGCTCCTCGTGGCGATGGTCCGCGCCTATCAGACGGCCCGCTCGGGCCGCTTGTCGCCTTGCCGATTCGTGCCGTCGTGCTCCGAGTACGCCGCCGAGGCGATCGAGTGCCATGGCGCGGCCCGCGGAACTTGGCTGGCTGCGCGCCGCCTCGCCCGTTGCCACCCCCTCGGCGGGTGGGGCTCCGACCCCGTCCCAGTGAAGTGAGGCACAGGTGATCCTTGCCAACGTCCTGAGCGGCATCATCAGCCCGATCGCGACCATCTTCGGCTGGTTGCTGGCAGGGTTCTTCAGCTTCAGCCACAGCTACGGCATCTCCATCATCCTGCTCACGCTCGTGACGATGATCGTCGTCTTCCCGCTCACGCGCAAAGGCACCCGCTCGATGATGCAGATGCAGCTCCTCCAGCCGGAGCTGCTGAAGCTTCGCAGCAAGCACAAGGTGCAGCCCGGGATGTCCGCCCAGGAGAAGCAGGAGGTGCGCCAGGAGCAGCAGCAGGAGATGATGGCGCTCTACCGGGAGAACGGCGTCAGCCCGACGGGCGGCTGCCTGCCGATGTTCCTCCAGTTCCCCATCTTCATCGTCCTCTACGACACCATCCGTGGAATGACGAGGACGCGGCTGCTCGGGAAGGTCAACCCGCGGTTGGTCTCCGACCCGCTCTACATCCACAAGAACACGGCGCTCTACACCTCCCTCGCCCACAGCGCCGGGAAGCTGAACTCCTTCGGCCTCAACCTGGCGGCCTCGGTCCGGACCCATCAGCACTCGTGGGTCGACGTGATCCCCTATGTCGTCGTGATCCTCATCGCCGTCGCCCTCCAGTACATCTCGATCTGGCAGATCACGAACCGGAACCCGGCTGCCTCACAGGCCAACCCCCAGATGCAGGCCGCCCAGAAGTTCATGCCCCTCATCTTCATCGTCTTCTACATCGTGCTGCCCGCCGGCGTCGGGATCTACTTCATCGTGTCGAGCATGTTCCGCGTCGCCCAGCAGGAGTACATGTACAAGCACGACCCTCACATCGTCGCAGCTGTGCAGCAGCTGACGAAGCGCAAGGCCGAGAACCCGACCCCGGCCGGCCCGAAGAAGGGCTTCCGCCAGATGTTGCGTGAGGCAGCAGGTGAAGGCGCCTCGCGGGCCTCGCTCGAGCCCAACCCCCGGGAGCGGGGCTCGTCGCCGAAGGCGGGCGGCGCAAGAGCAGGCAACCGCCCCGCTGGCGCCTCCTCGAACGGCCGCCCGGCAGGCAAGGGCCAATCCCGCAACGGCCAGCCAGTCCCGCAACGGCCAGCCAGCTCGCAACGGCCAGCCACGGCCGGAGGCCCGCCGGAACCTCGCCCGGCGTGAACCGCTCCGGCAAGTCGGCATCGGCCGGCGGACGACCGCAGGGAACCGGCCGCAAGCCTGCGCCGGGCGATGCCCGAGGTGGACGTCCGCCGAGAGCCTCAGACGGCGGGAACGGCGCTGACGGCCAGGGCCGGACTGACGGGCCCTCCGGCTCGGCATCGCAGAAGAACACATCCTCAGGTCCTCCGAAAGGCAACCGCCCGAGGCGCCCACAGGGCTCAGGAGCGGTCTTCTGCCGGCCCGGACGGCGAACGAGGCCGGTAATCCGCCCTCGGGCACGAACGGCCAGCAGGGCCGGACCGAGCCCGGCCGGCCCGCCGGACGCCAACGGTTCAGCGAGTGGGCCCGGCTCCAAGGCCGGCAGGGAACCACGGCGGCCCAGAAGGCCGGCTTGACGGTGGAGTGGGTCGAGACAACCGGCAAGACGATGGCAGAAGCGCTCGAGGCTGCCCTCGAGCAGCTCGGCGTGGCGGAGACCGACGCCGAAGTCGTCGTTCTCGAGGAGCCACGGAGCGCCATGTTCGGCCTGCGCAAGTCGGGCGCCCGGCTGCGGGCGAGAGTGCGCCCGGTGCAGGCACGGGCGAAGCGGCCCATGCGCCGGCAATCGTCCGGCTCATCGGAAAGCCGGCCACGGCATCCCGGAGACCGCCCTCGATCCGAAGGCGGGCGGTCGGGGCAGACCGGACGGGGCGGCCCGAGCCGCCCCGAGCAGAAGCCGTCCGCCGGCGCACGGCGCGGCGGGAGCAGCCGGTTCTGGCGCCCAACGCCCGCCCCGGCGGCGCACGTTCATCGGAGGGTCCCGCGCGACAGGGGGAGCCCGCGGCAGGGCAGACAGGATCGGGGCAGATCAGGGGTCGCTTCAGGCGCTGAAGGCGGTGGTGGTGAGACAGGTCCCCTCCCGCTCCACTTCGAGATCCGCTCGTCGCAGGCGGGCGAGAGAGCGGGCCCACGCCGAGAACGGCAACGTCAACGGCCATGACCGATCTGTGCCGGGCACACCGAAGGAGGAAGAGATGAGCATCGAGGCCCAAGCCGACGTGGCAGAAGAGTTCGTCCGCGAGCTGGTGCGCTGCTTCGGGATCACGGCGTCCACGCAGAGCAGCATTGAGGAAGACGCAGTCCACGTCACCGTGGAGGGATCAGGCGTCGGGATCCTGATCGGGTCGAGAGGCTCCACCATTGACGCCCTCCAGGAGCTGACCCGGACGGCGGTGCAGCGGGCGACTGAGGAGTACCCCACCCGGATCCATGTCGATGTCGGTGGGTACCGGGCCCGACGTGCGGCCGCTCTGCGGCAGTTCGCTCTTCGGGTGGCCGAAGAAGTGATCGCCTCAGGCGAGTCCCAGGCCCTGGAGCCGATGAGCGCGCCGGACCGCAAAGTGGTCCACGATGCAGTCAATGATCTCGACGGAGTGGCGACGAGCTCGGAGGGCGAGGATCCGCGCCGCTATGTCGTCATCCGCCGAGCGGCCGGCGACTCCGGTGGCACCGCCTCGCGCCCCCGCCGGCTCGGGACACTGCGAGACGACGACTCGGTCGAAGCCCGGCCCTGAGGCCGTCGGACCCTGCCGATGGAGACGGCGAGAGCGACGCTCCCGAAGATGAGGCTTGAGCGACAGAAGGACTAGTCAGCTGAGCGAGGTTCGCCTAGCAGTTCCAGGTGTTCTCTTCTTGCAGCGGGTCGTCCAGCCTGAAGTCGACGGCTGACCGGCGTGTCACCTGGCAGCGCGTTGGCATCCATTCTGGATGAGGCGACGACGCTCGGGTATCTCGGCCCCGGGACGTCGAACGGCATATAGACCATTCCCTCGGCTTTGTCGAAGTCCTCGATGCTCTCCCGGCTGAGCTGGCGCGACGTCCGCTGCTCGATCTCGGGTCGGGCGCCGGCATTCCCGGCCTGGTCATCGCCGGGATCCGTCACCCTCTTCCGACCGTGCTGCTCGACGGCTCCGTGCGCCGAGCCGCCTGGCTACGGACGGCGGTCGATCGACTCGGCTTGTCCGGCTCGGTCGAAGTCGTCGCCGAGCGCGCCGAGATCGCCGGCCGTCGTGAAGACCGGCGCTACGGGTTCGGGACGGTCGTCGCACGACTGTTCGGCAAGCCGGCCGTGACCGCTGAGTGCGCCGCTCCCCTCCTCGGTGAGAGCGGTGTTCTCGTTGTCTCCGAGCCGGCCGCTCCGGCGGGTGAAGAAGGGGCGCTCAGTACGCGCGACCAGGAGCAGACGACCGGAAGCGGCGAGCCTCGCGAGGACGCGCTCAACATTCCGGCAGACTCTCCTTCGAGCAGCCGCTGGCCGGCGGAAGGCTTGGCTGAGCTCGGCCTCGGGGCCGCCCGCCTCTGCTCAGCTCAGCAATTTACTCCTTTGTCACCGTGCCCAGGCTCTTTCCATGCGACGACCGCTTCCCTCGCCGGACCGGAATACCTGCCAAGCGTCCGCTCTTTTAGGGGGCGATGTTTCACGTGAAACAATTTCCGGGTGGCTGCCGCTGGGTCGAACTCCCGGAGATCGGGGGCCGGCGGCGCCGTCTGGAGGGCTTCGGCGGCGGCGATTCGACCGGATCGGCAACCCGTACGGAGGAGAATGACCGGATCCTCCCGTCGAAGGAGTCGGGGTGGCCGTGCCGGAAAGGCGCGCGATCGATTACGGTACGACACCTAGGCCGAATCCGGGGTCCCGGGGAACGACCGCCGACCGCGCTGACAGGAGGCCGATGTCGGAATTGCTCAGAGAAGAATCGGTCGGTTCTGCTGACGGCGAGGATCAGCCACAAGCTCCTGGCCAGGTCGGCGGTGCCTCCGCCCAGCCGGGTGATGCCGATGGCTCGGTGCAGGACCGAGGTCACGAGGCCGAGGCTCCGGTGACGGCCAAGGCGGCCAGGATTCTCGCTGTCGCCAATCAGAAGGGCGGGGTCGGCAAGACGACTACGGCGGTCAACCTCGGTGCCGCCCTTGCCGACCTCGGCCATCGCGTCCTCATCATCGACCTTGATCCGCAGAGCAATGCCTCGACCGGCCTCGGCATCGACCCCCGCAACTTCGACCACTCGATGTACGACGTCCTGCTCCACGACGTCCCTCTCGACGACTGCATCGAGGCGACGAGCATCAGGAATCTCTTCATTGCGCCGTCGACCCTCGACTTGGCCGGCGCAGAGATCGAGTTGGTTCCGGCGCTCAGCCGGGAGTTCCGCCTCCGGCGGGCTCTCGAACCGGTGCGGGAGGAGTTCACCTACGTATTCATCGACTGTCCGCCCTCGCTCGGCCTCATCACCCTCAACGGCCTGACGGCTGCCGACAGAGGTGCTTGTTCCCATCCAGTGCGAGTACTACGCCCTCGAGGGGGTGTCTCAGCTGAACCGCAACGTCGAGCTGGTGCGCTCGAACCTCAACCCGACGCTGGCGGTCACAACGATCGTGCTCACGATGTACGACGCCCGGACGCGACTGGCCGAGTCAGTGGTTCAGGAGGTCCGCGCCCATTTCGGCAAGGTCGTCTGCAACAACGTCATCCCCCGGACGGTCCGGATCTCGGAAGCACCCTCCTTCGGGGAGCCGATCACGGTCCACGATCCGACGTCACGGGGCGCTATCGCTTACAGGGAGCTCGCGAAGGAGGTCGCCGGTGTCGCGTCGTAGTGGTCTTGGCCGAGGGCTCGGATCGCTGATCCCCGCAGCGAGCGCGGTTTCGTCGTCAGGATCAGAGTTGCAGCAACTGCCGCTCGGCCGCATCCGGCCGAACCCCTTCCAGCCCCGCAAGCATTTCGATGAGGAAGCTATGGCCTCGCTCGTCGACTCCATCAAGGCGGTCGGCATCCTGCAGCCGGTTCTGGTCCGGGCGACCGGCGAGGGTGACTTCGAGCTCATCGCGGGCGAACGCCGCTTTCGAGCGGCTCACCGGGCGGGGCTCGCAACGGTCCCGGCGTTGATCCGAGGTGCCGACGATGCCGCCAGTCTCGAGCAGGCGCTCGTGGAGAACCTTCACCGCGAGGATCTCAACGCTCTCGACGAAGCGGGCGCCTACCAGCAGCTGATCGAGGACTTCGGCTTGACACATGACGAGGTGGCCAAGCGTGTCGGGAAGAGCCGGACAGCCGTCACCAATGCACTCCGCCTCTTTCAGCTCCCTCCGGCCGTGCAGCGCTACGTGAGGGACGGCCTGCTCAGCCGCCGGCCATGGCCGCGCCCTGCTGGCGACGCCGGATCGGGCCCGGCAGGAAGAGCTGGGGCAGGTGGCTGCCGAGGGCGCCCTGTCGGTCCGGGCGCTCGAGGAGTTGGTCCGTGGAGCGATGCGCGCTGATGGCACGTTTCCTGACGTGCGGCGACGTTTCGAGGCCCGACCCGGACACGAGGACGCTCAACGGCCGAGGCGGCGAACCCGCCCGCCCGGAGAGCCGGCCCGCCGAGGTCGACGGCCCTGCCGGCCACGCCGGCCGCCCTGTCGACACCGCCGCGACGGAGGCCGTCGGGGGCTCTCGAGGAGCCGGCTCGGCCGGCGCCGGCGAACAGGAAGACCCGGATCAGCCTCAGCACTCCGACCGGCTCCGCCCACCCGGAGTTCTCGATCTCGAGGAACTTCTCGGAGACCACTTGAACACCCGTGTGATCGGTCGACGTGGGCGGCAAGCGGGGCGGGTGATCATCGAGTTCGCCAACCTGGACGATCTGGAGCGGATCTACCGGGTGATGATCGGTGAGGGCTGAGACGACCGCCGACTGTCACCGATGGGGGCCTCGGCGGCTCGATCTGAGCCAGAGTGCGAGGGTTCTGACGTGCTCCCTCTACCGGTGGTCGAAAGTGATCCACAACCTGATGCACAGGTTGTGGATGATCAAAGGTTGTCCCAGTCGACCCTCAGCCATTGCTCAAGAGACGTGACGACCGCAGCGGCGATCTCAGTCGACGTGCATGGCCACGTGATTGGGCGCCCCGAGCTCGACGAGCGACCGCCGGCATCTGTGTCTCCCGCAGGATCGGGAACGCCATCCCGTCGCTCCCGCCGTCGCCGAGACAGACCCTGCGCGAGGATCGCTGACCGGAGCAGCTCGGCGAGGCGCCGGCTCGTCTCGGACTCGTACCTGTAGCCCTTGTAGTGCATCGTCCGAACGAGCGAGTGATCGGGCTCCAGGCGGAGGCCGATGTAGCAGTCGACTCCGGCGTTGTTGGCTTCGATCGCCTGCTCGGATTCCTCCGGGTGATGAAGCGGGATCGGCTCGGCTCCCGCCGCCGACAGCGCGCGGCAGACGGCGCCCACGCCGGCCGAGAACCCACCGCCTTCTCCCACGGCGATCCGCCTGCCGTTTCAGCGTCGGCGGCTTGGAAGCGGCATCGAGGCGCTCCCGGATCTGGCTGACGAGGTCCTCGCCGCCCAGCCGAGGCCGGAGGCGGCTCAGCTCGCCGAGAGTGCGTGGCCCGCAGATGCCGTCGGACCCGATGCCCACGTTGCGCTGGAACTCTCCCAGCGCGTCCGCTGTGCTGCTCGCCGTAGATGCCGTCGACCCCTCCCGGGTCAAAGCCGAGAGCGCTCAGTCGGCGCTGCAGCTCAGCGACGTCGTCGCCGTGCAGCATCGGCCAGCGGCGGTAGAGGATGCGGTCGCCGAGCCCGAACCCCGCCTCGACGATGGCAGACCAGGTGTGGCGTCCGCATGTGCCGTCCGACCGAAGCCCCCGCTGTCCCTGGAACCGGCGGACCGCCTCCTCGGTCCCTGCCCGAACCTCCCCGTCTGGTCGCCGCCGGTACGAGAAGCCGAGCCGGCGGAGGCGGAACTGGAGGTCCCGTCACCGGCTCTCCTGACGAGCCGAAGCAGAGGGGCAGGCTCGAAGCCGGTGATCGCTTCGTGAGCAGCGTCGCCGGAGGAGACTCCGGGCCACGAAGGGGCCTGAGGCGCCGACGGCATCCGCTCATCGTAAGCGGTCCGCCGTCGCCCGGTGGTCGCTCGGGTCGAGGCTGCAGGATGCCGGCCATGGCCGACGCCGGAACGGCTGGGTCCCGGTGTCGGAGCCCGAGGCCGGACTCAGACGCTCGGAGCCGCTGTCCCGGGTCAGAAGAGGTGCGGCTCGACCTCGGCGAGGATCTGGCTCTTCGGCCGCGCGCCGACGATTCGGCTCTGAAGCTCGCCGTCCTTGAAGAGCATGAGCGTCGGGATGCTCATCACCTGGAACCGCTGCGCCGTGCGCGGGATTGTCGTCGACGTTGAGCTTGACGATGCGCAGCGCGCCGGCCTTGTCGCTCGGCGATCTCCTCCAGTACCGGGGCGACCATCTTGCAAGGCCCGCACCACTCTGCCCAGAAGTCGACGAGGACGGGCAGGTCAGCGTGCGACACCTCCTCGTCGAAGGTGTCGTCACTCACTGCGATGATGTTCTCAGCCATCTGCTTGTCTCCTTGTGGACTATTCGTGCGCCAGCTTGGCGAGGTAGCGCTCTGTGTCGATCGCCGCCATGCAACCCGACCCCGCCGCGGTCACGGCCTGTCGGTACTCGTGGTCCTGTACGTCTCCACATGCAAAAACACCGGGGATCGCCGTCTTAGTCCCGCCCGTGGTGACGAGATAGCCCAGCCGGCGTCCATTTCGAGCTGCCCCTTGAACAGATCCGTGCTCGGAGCGTGCCCGATGGCGACGAAGAGACCGTCCGCGGCAAGGATCCGCTCCTCTCCCGAGACGACGTCGCGGATCCGCACACCGCTCACCCGGTCGTCGCCGAGCAACCTCGGTGACGACGGAGTCCCAGATGAAGTGGATCTTCTCGTTGCGGAACGCCCGGTCCTGCATGATCTTCGATGCTCTCAGCTCCTTGCGGCGGTGGACGACAGTCACCGTGTCGCCGAACTTGGTCAGAAAGAGCGCCTCCTCGAGCGCCGAGTCACCGCCTCCGACGACGACGATCTGCTTGTCACGGAAGAAGAAGCCGTCGCAGGTGGCACATGTCGAGACGCCGTAACCGAGGAGCCGTGCCTCGTTCGGCACGCCGAGCATGAGGGACTGGGCACCGGTGGCGATGATGAGCGCCCGCGCCCGGATCGTCGGCTCCCCGTCCTCGTCTCCTCCGAGCCAGATGGCGGGCGGTGAAGCGGTCAGGTCGACCTTGGTCGCCTTGGCGGTGATGATCTCGGCGCCGAAGCGCTGCTGCCTGCGCCCGCATGCTCGTCATCAGCATCGGGCCGAGCACCGCCTCGGGGAAGCCGGGGTAGTTCTCGACCTCGGTGGTCAGCATCAGCTGACCGCCCGGCTGATCGCTCGTCGAGGACGGCTCGCCCTCGATCACGAGAGGATTCAGGTCGGCCCGGGCGGCGTAGATCGCCGCCGTCAGGCCGGCCGGACCTGAACCGAGGATGACTACGTCACGTGTGCTCCCAGCACTGCCCGTGTCCATGGCTGTTCGTGCCGCCCTCCTGCAACTCTCAAACGCGGCGATTCCGCATCCGCGAGAGCAACAGTCCGGCGAGCGAGAAGATTCCACCGATCGACGAGGTAGCTCGCCCACACCCGGCGGTGGAAGACCTCGGTGTCGAGAACGCGGACGGCACCGACGGCGAAGAGCACGGCGATCAGGCCACCGATGAAGACCGCGATGAGCCCGAGGATGACGAAACGGACGATCTTGACGACCGGCGTGAGCGTCCGGTCGCGGACGAGAGAGACGACCTCTTCGACTTTGGCAGTGACCTGAGCCGCCCAGTCGTTGCCGCCGCCTGCGGATTGATCCCCACGAGCGCTCATCGCGCTGGTCGGAGTACCGGGCTCCGAAGACATGCGGGCAGACTAGTGGTGGCAGCCGAGGCCACGGGCGTTTTCACCCCGGCCGTCGTTTCGCGCCGGTCGCCGTGGGTTGCTCCCGACGGGTGTCACTTCAACTTGAAGCAGACCCCGACCGAGCGCGGGCCGGCATGGGTGCCGATGACCGGCCCGATGTGGCCGACGAGATCCGGTCCTTCGGGAATTTGCCGGCCACCATGTCGACGAAGCGGCCCACGTCCGGCGCGGCGGCATGGACCACGGCCACCTGGTCGAGCTTTCCCGTCCTCGGGCACCTTCGAGGCGAGGTACTCGAGCGAGCGCGTCCTTGTCCGCTGCCGCGACTCGGCTTCCACGACGCCGTCCCGTACCTCGATGATCGGCTTCACAGAGAGCAGCGAGCCGAAGAACGCCTGTGCCGCTCCGATCCGGCCGCCGTGGCGCAGGTTGTCGAGCGTGTCGAGGCTGCCGTAGACGTGGACCTTCTCCCGCGCCGCCTCGACGACGGAAGCGACCTCGTCGAGGCTGTGCGCCCGACCCGGCCGCCTCGGCGGCCGACACGACCATGAGGCCCTGGCCCATCGTGACCGAGAGGGAGTCGACGACACGGACCGGGAGGCGCTCACCCACGTCCTCGGCGCCGGCGACAGCGGCCTGATAGGTGGCCGAGAGCCTCGACGAGAGCGTCACGCAGACGACTCCGGTGGCCCCGTCGTCCGCTGCGTCCGAGAAGGCGGCGCTGAAAGCGCCCGGCGAGGGAGCCGAGGTCTCCGGAAAGGCCGAGCTGTTGGCGCACTGCCGCCAGAATTCCTCGGGTGACCACGTTCTCGTCACCTCCGGCCCGATGTCGCCGAGCCGGACGTCGAGCGGCACCACGCCGATACCGTATCTTGTCGGCGACCGCCTGCCCGAGGTCGGCAGCGCTGTCAGTGACCACTCTGATCGGAGCCATGCAACCTCCTTTCGGCAGCCTTCTGCCGCCGGCTTGTGAGTTTGCCAGTCCGAGAGCGTCCCGGCGAGTGATGCGCCGAGCGCCGTAGGCGAGGATCCCGCTCAGGACGCCGGCGACGACGCGCACGACCAGCCCGAGGCCGGCGGCTGAGCCGATCGCCGTCGTGACGAGGGCGACGACGAGCGCCATCGCGAGGCTCAGCACCAACGACCGGGCCACGTACCGCCGGACGTTGCGGCCGTCGATACCGCCCATCCGCCGGCGCACGACGAAAAGGGCCACCACTGCCGAGATGGTGTAGGCCCCCGACAGCGAGAGCGAAAGGCCGCGGGCACCGATGGCCGGCGTGAGCAGGAAGGCGAGGACGACGTTGAGCGAGTTCTCCAGCAGGTACAAGAAGAAGGCCGTCCGGGTGTCGCGCATCGACTGCAGGGCGCTGATGCAGAGCAGGTAGACGCAGTAGCCCGGCAGGCCGACGGCGAGCAGGGCGAGCAGCTGACCGGTCAGCGTGCTCGACCCGCTCCTGAAGGCGCCGTGGTGGAGCAGGAGCGCGATGAGAGGGCCGGCGAGAAGCAGGTAGCCGGCCGTCGCCGGCAGGATCCCGACCATCATCCGGCGAAGCCCGAGCCCGAACTGGTGCGCCATCTCGCCAAGGTCATTCAAGCTGTACCGGTAGGCAAGCTCGGGGATCACCGTGCTCATCACCGACACGGCGATTATCCCGAATGGGAGCTGGAAGAACTGGAAGGCATACGTGTAATCGGTCACTCTCGATGCACCGAGATGAACCGCGATGGCGAGCACGACGAAAAGCGCCATCTGATTGGCGAAGACGAAGCCGAACGTCCAGCTCGACAAGGACAGGATCTCCCGGATCGCCGGGTCATGGGGGCGCCAGACGAAGCGCAGGCGGAGCCCGGAGCGGAGCACGGCAGGTACGAGAAGAGCGGCCTGGATGAGCACGCCGGCGGTCGTCCCGATGCCGAGCAGCCACAGCAGCGCCTGGTCGTGCTGGAGCGTCTCGAGAGCCGGGATTGCGCCCGGCGATGGAGGCGAACTCGAGCAGCACGGCGATGGCGACGAAGTTGTTGACGACGCGGCACGTAGGCGACGAGCACGAAGCGCCGCACGGTGTTGAGCACGGCGGTCATGAGGCTGATGGCGCCGTAGCCGAGCAGCTGGAAGGCGAAGATCCGCAGCAGCTCGGTGGCGATGTGGCGCTCCAGGGCCGACATGGGGCCCATGGGCGCCGACTGAATAGAGGTCGATCACGAAGGGCGAGATGAGGACGAAGACCGCCGTCGCCACCAAGAGCAGGAGTGACGCCGCCGAGACGACGGCGGAGATCGACTCAGCTCGCCTCCTTTTCGGACCGCGTCGGTGAGCCGGTCGACGAACTGGGGCACGAACGTCGCCGAGAGGACTCCTCCGAGGACGAGGTCGTGGACGATGTTCGGGGTGTTGTTCGCCAGGTTGAAAGCGTCCGAGAGGCGGTTGCCGCCGAGGGCGTAGGCGGCGACGAGCAGCCGGAGCAGGCCGGTGACGCGGGAGAGCATCGTCCCGCCGGCCATGAGCAGTGTCGGCCGGCCGAGCCCGGTGCCGGCCCGCAGCAACTGCCGGTCGCTGTCGGCCGGCGCCGCGCCGAGGTCTTCAACTGCCAGGCGCGCTCTCGATCGCCTCGCCGACGACGCGATCGGCAGGATCGGACAGCCTCAGCGAGCGGCTCGAAGCCGTCGCCGGCGTCGCCTGCGCGGCTCGATCGGTCGCGGCGATAGAGGGGCCCGCCTTGGTCGGCGGCCGCGATGGGCCGGCTTGGTAGATCCGACGAAGACGACGCGGTCGGCCGGATCAGCAGCTGACCGGTGCAGCGCTTTCCGTGCGAGCGGCTCCTCGGTCCCCTCCACAGCTCCGGGTTCGTCCGCCTCGGGCCGGCGGTGGAGGCCCTTCCACCTGGAAGGCCCTGCCCACCGCGTCACGTGAGGCGGTCGGCGGTCGTAGTGACCGGCGGAGCCTCGGGGTGGGGGTCCGCTTTTCAGCGGCTGCAACCGGCTCGGTCGCCAGGGATTGCACTCGCGGCGAGAGCGGCACCGCGGAGGCGGTGCTTGCGGCGCCGCTTCTGGACGATCGCTCGGAGCCACCACACGACGAGGAACGCCACGGCGCCGAACGAGAGGCCGACGGCGACGCCCGAGATGGCGGTGGAGCGGATCGTGAGGTCGCCCGCCTGAAGAGGGACGCCGTTCGGGGCCGAGACGACGAGGCGGAGCGGTAGATCCCCGGAGCTCCGCGCCAGCAGCTGGATCTCCACGACGTTGGTCCGCGAGCTGAGAGCGTGACCGACCAGCGGCGCCCGTGAGGGAAGCCGAGGTCCGGGCTGCTCGCCTCGAGCTTGACCCGGAGCGGCACGCTGGCGCCCGACAGGATCGAGATGGGGATCTTTGCCTGGAGCGACGTGATCGTGATCGTGTGCCCGAAGGGGATCGTGATGAGCGACGCCTCACGCCGTAACGAGCCGGCGATCGTGTTGAGGTAGGCGGCCCGCTCCGCCGGTCGACAGATCGCTCGCCTGCGACAGGAGCAACAGGTCGCTCAGCGGCGCGTAGCGAGGCGGGAGCACGTTGCAGCGGTGGCGGCAGGATGCCGCTCACGGCGGCCGAGCTGGGTCTGCCGCAGTCGCGACGGCCCGAGCCGACGGCTCAGCCGACGGGGGCGGCGGGGGCGCCTGCAACCGGCGCTCGCCGGCGAGCCGCCGTAGCCCGGTGTGACGTTGTCGAACAGGTCGGCCAGGGTGACAGCGTCGACGATCCCGCTCTCCGACAACCCCGTCAGGACGGCGTCGAGGAAGGAGGCGCTCGGATGCCAGTCGAGCGGGGAGAGCAATGCGACGGCCTTCTCGGGGTCGCTCGGCTCGTCGAAGTAGACAAGGGCCAGGTCGGCCAGCATCTGCTGTGCCTTCAGCGCCGGGGCGGTGGTATCGCCGAGGTCGTCCTCGAGGTAGGCGTCCGACGCCATCGCCTCGACTCCCGAATGTGGGATGAGGAACGGCGCCGTCGGCGTGGTGAGGGTGAGCGACGCCGGCTCGGGCTTCACGCTGGCGTTCGGCACGAGCAGCCGGGTGACGCCGGCGGCCTCGAGGGCCGCGAGGGACCTGCTCGCCATAGGAGTGTTCGCGACGTAGGTGCGCTCCTCGAAAGGGATCAACCCCTGGAGCACGGCCCGGCCGCGGGCGAGCTGTGCGGCCGACGTAGCTGCCGAGGCCGGCCGAGATGAGAGCCCGGAGGTCAACGGGCCGCATACGTGCCCGCGACGACGCCGGCCGGGCCGCCCGGGCGCGGTCAGATCGGACAACTGAGCAAGGGCGGCGGCAGCTGCCGAGTCGCGCCGCGCTCTCCCGAGGCGGAGCGCCTCGACGAATTGCGGGAAGACGTCGAGCGAGATCCTGACATTCGGGGCTCCGGCGAGGGCGGTGTTCGAGGAGGTGCAGCTCACCCAGATCGGCCTCGTCCTTCACCGGCAGCTGATCCGGGGCGATCGCCGGCGAGGAGCCGAGCGGCATCGTCCAGGCGAAGCGGACGGGAGACGTGCCGTTCCGCTCGGAAGGAGGGGTCACGATGAGGTCGGTCGTGAACGAGGTGAGGGTCTGCCCGAGGTCGGAGTCGACGAGCGAGACCTCCATCGGATAGACGCCGCCACAGTTGGGAGGGACGCACTCGTTGATGTCGAGAACGGCGTGGTCGAGTGCCTCCCCGTGCCTGCCCCGGCAGGTCGGGAGCAGACACCGGCAGGTGGACGGTGATCTCGCGCCCCGGAGCCCAGTTCATGCCGGCGGTGTCGAGAGGGATCTCAGGGCCTCCGGGAAGTGCGCTCAGGCCGGCGGTGTCGCCGCTGAGCGTCTGGCGGAGCGTGTATCGCGCGCTCACGTGGGAGAACAGCGTGACGAGCAGAGAGAGCCGGGAGGCCGGCTGAGGCGAGTCGACCTCGAGGGAGAGCGTCACCCCTGAGGAGCTCGACACGAAGGCCGGGCTCTGTGAGATCAGCCGGAGCAGGTTGCCGGAGTGCGACGGCGACAGCGGAAGCCCTCGCCGGGACATTCCCGAATGTCCCACTTGCCGCTACCGCCGCCATCGCAGCGAGGACCAAGAGGCTGGCGCGCCGGGCGGCGGGCAGGATTCGCGCGCCCACGCCGAACGAGCCTACCGGTCGCCGCCGGCGCGACCAGGGCATCGCAGAACTAACTTGACGCCGATGACAGTGCTCATCGGACGGCACGATCGCCTCTTCTGCCCACGAGACCGGCAGGTTCCATCCGGAGCGGGCGGACCGCCTCGGGGCTGTGCTGGACGGCATCGCCGGCTCGGGGGTGACCGAGGCCCTCGTCGAGTTCGAGCCTCGCCCGGCGACTCCCGAGGAGCTTGCCCGGGTGCACGACCCGGCCTACACCGAGCTCCTCGGGCGGTTCTGCGCCGGCGGAGGAGGACACCTCGACGCTGACACGGTTGCCTCGAGGTCGTCCTACGAGGCCGCCCTCATCGCCGCCGGAGCCGGTCTTGATGCCGCAGGGCGGCTTCGGAGCGGCGAGGCCGATGCAGCCTTTCTGGCGGTGAGGCCGCCGGGTCACCACGCCCTCTCGGGAAGCGCGATGGGCTTCTGCCTTTTCAACAACGTCGCCGTGACCGCCGCCGGGCTCGCCGCCGCCGGCGAGCGGGTGCTCATCGTCGACTGGGACGCCCATCATGGCAACGGAACCCAGGCCACCTTCTACGGCAGGTCCGACGTCTGCTACATCTCGCTCCACCAATATCCCTTCTATCCGGGCACCGGGGCGCTCGGCGAGACAGGTGAGGGGGCCGGGCTCGGCTTCACCGTCAACGTGCCCCTCCCGGGCGGCACGAGCGGCGACGCCTACCGCGAGGCGCTCGATTCGGTCGTGACACCGGTGGCCGAGCGCCTCGCACCGGACTGGGTTCTCGTGTCGGCCGGCTTCGATGCTCATCTGGACGATCCTCTGACGGACCTCGGGCTGTCGGCCGGCGACTTCGCCGACCTGACGCGCCAGACGATCGCCCTCGCCCCACCCGGTCGCCGCATCGTCTTCCTCGAAGGGGGCTACGACCTGAGGGCGCTCGCGGCCTCGGCGGGCGCATCCGTGGCGGCGATGGCCGGCGCCGACTACCGGCCGGAGCCGGCGACCGGGGGTGGGCCGGCAGACGAGATGGCCCGCGACGCCGTCGCCGCCGCCCGCCGGCTCCACACCGAGGCCCCTCTGCTCGGCTGACGGGCCCTCGCCAGGTACCCTCGGCCGTCGTGGTCCCCGACCGCCTCCAGCCGGTCCTCCAGCTGGTAAGGCCCCTTGCAGAGCGCTTCACGGCCGCCGGCAAGCAGCTCTATCTCGTAGGGGGAACGGTGCGCGACGCCATCGCGAGGCGCCCGGGCGGGGTGGAGGCCGACGACACCGTCGACATCGATCTCACGACAGATGCCCGACCGGACGAAGTCGAGCAACTTGTCGGCGGCCTCGCCCGTACCGTGTGGACCCAGGGAAAGCGCTTCGGGACGATCGGCATCCTCTACGGCGGCCGCCGCCTCGAGATAACGACCCATCGGGCCGAGGCCTACGACCCCGACTCGAGGAAACCCGACCGTCAGCTTCGGCGACGACGTCGTGACCGACCTGTCCCGGCGCGACTTCACGGTGAACGCGATGGCGCTCAGGTTGCCCGACCTCGAGCTGATCGATCCGTACGACGGGCTCGGGCGATCTGGCCGCCCGGCGGCTCCGGACGCCTCTTCGGCCTGAGCTCTCCTTCTCGGACGACCCGTTGCGGATGCTGAGGGCGGCGAGGTTCATCGCCGGCTACGAGCTCGTGCCCGAGCCGGAGCTTGCCGCCGCCGTCACGAGCCTCGGCGAGCGGCTCGCGATCGTCTCTGCCGAACGGATCCGCGACGAGCTCGACAAGCTGATCGTGCTCCCGTCACCCGCAGACGGGCTGTGGTTCCTCGTCCGCACGGGCCTCGCCGAGCAGTTCCTCCCCGAGCTGCCGGCGCTCGCACTCGAACAGGACCCTGTCCACCGTCACAAGGACGTCCTCGCCCACACGATCGCCGTCGTCGAGAAGACCAGCCCGCGACAAGATCCTCCGGCTGGCGGCGCTCTTTCACGACGTCGGCAAGCCGAAGACGCGCTCGATCGGGCCGAACGGGGTGTCGTTCCATCATCACGACGTCGTCGGCGCCCGGATGACCCGGGAGCGCATGAAGGCGCTCCGCTACCCGACCGAGGAGATCGAAGCCGTCAGCCGGCTCGTCTTCCTGCACCTCCGGTTCCACACCTACAAGCTCGGTTGGACCGACAGCGCGCTGCGTCGTTACGCCCGCGAGGCCGGTCCCCTCCTCGCGAGGCTGAACGAGCTCACGCGGGCCGACTGCACGACGCGGAACCTCGCCCGGGCGCAGGCTCTCGGTGCGAGGATGGACGAGCTCGAGCATCGTCTCGCCGATCTCCGCCAGCGCGAGGAGCTCGACGCCCTCCGGCCGGAGCTCGACGGCGAGGAGGTGATGGGCCTTCTCGGCGTGCCACCGGGCCCGCTCGTCGGCGAGGCGCTCCGCTTCCTCATGCAGGTCCGCCTCGACGAGGGCCTCATCGGCGAGGAGGAAGTGCGGGGGCGCCTGTTGAAGTGGTGGGAGGAACGGCCGAGCTGAAGCCCGGCCGCCGACTTCGAGACGGCGGCCGGGCGGTCAGGCCTCGCCGGCGACGAAGCGCTCCACCAGGTCGCGGGCCTCGTCGTCGTGGTACTGGACGGGCGGCGACTTCATGAAGTAGGCGGACGGACCGACGAGCGGGCCGCCGATCCCTCGGTCGAGGGCGACACGAGCGCACCGGATCGCATCGATGATCACCCCGGCCGAGTTGGGCGAGTCCCACGCCTCGAGCTTCAACTCGAGGTTGAGCGGCACGTCGCCGAAGTTGCGCCCCTCCATGCGGATGTAGGCCCACTTCCGGTCCTCCAGCCACGGCACGTGGTCCGACGGCCCGATGTGGACGTCGTCCTCCCCGAGCTGCTGGTCGAGCTGGCTCGTGACGGCCTGGGTCTTCGAGATCTTCTTCGACTCGAGGCGCTCCCGCTCGAGCATGTTGCGGAAGTCCATGTTGCCGCCGACGTTCAACTGGTAGGTCCGGTCGAGCACCATCCCCCGGTCCTCGAACAGCCTCGTCAGCACCCGGTGGACGATCGTCGAGCCGACCTGGCTCTTGATGTCGTCGCCGATGATCGGGACGCCGGCCTTCGTGAAGCGGTCCGCCCACTCCGGGTTGCTGGCGATGAACACCGGGATGGCGTTGACGAACGCCACCCCCGCTTCGAGTGCGGCCGCCGCGTAGTGCTTCTGAGCCTCCTCCGACCCGACGGGGAGGTAGGCGACGAGAACCTCGGCGCCGCTCTCGCGAAGGGCTTGTGCGACGTCGACCGGCTCCGCCGGCGACTCCTCGAGAACCTGGCGGTAGTAGAGGCCGAGGCCGTCGAGTGTCGGCCCACGTTGCACCGAGACCCCGAGCTCGGGCACATCTGAGAAACGGATCGTGTTGTTCTGGCCGGCGAAGATCGCCTTGCTCATGTCGAGGCCGACCTTGGCGGCGTCGACGTCGAAGGCGGCGACGATCTCGGTGTCACGGACGTGGTAGCCGCCGAGCTCGACGTGCATGAGACCGGGGACGGTCTCGGACGGATCGGCGTTCCGGTAGTACTCGATGCCCTGCACGAGCGAGCTCGCGCAGTTGCCGACGCCCGCGATGGCGACCTTGATCGTTCTTGAACGGCTCGTCATGCGGTGGCTCCTTTGTGTGGTCGGAATTGCGAGTGGTCAGGAGACTTCGGTCTCGTGGTCTGCGTCGAGCGAGTCCTGTGCGGCCTCCCGCTCCGACGCCATCAGGTGGTCGATCCAATCCAGATCCAGCTGCACGGCAGCATTCGAGTGCTCGACGAGCGATCGCTCGAAACGGTCGAGCGGGCGCGGGGGCGAGTCGGCGGCCCGCCGGCTCAGGCGCAGGCTCTCCTCCAGCTGCCGCCGGCGCCGCTCGAGCAGGCGGAGGCGCCCCTCGGGCGTCAGGTGCCCGGCGAAGGCCCAACGGAGGGCGAACGCCTTGGCGTCCTCCGAGCGGGGAGGGTCTTCTGTCAGGAGCCGCTCGAACATCTGCTCGCCACGCGGCGTGAGCTCGTAGACCTTGCGCGCCCGGGTGCTGCCTGCTGAGGCGCGTGGCCGCTGCGGGGCCGTCCTCGCCGCCAGGCGTGCCCGGAACGCCGCCTTCTCCCCCGTGAGAGAGCCCGAGAGCGGAATCACCTCGGCGGGCGCATGCCCCCCGAAGCCGGGAGCCGGTCGGCGTCTGGCCCCCCTGCAGGCCGCTGATGCGTTCCGGATCTCCTCCGGCGGCCCCCCAGCCGGCTTCAGTACCCGGCACCACCTCCCTGACAGCCCCGCCCGCCTCGAGCCGCCCGAGGGCGGGGTAGAGCGAGCCGAAGGAGAGGCTGGCGAGCAGGCCGAAGTCACTGCGCAGCCGTTTGCGCAGGTCGTAGCCGTGCATCGGCTGCTCCTTCAAGAGCCCGAGGAGTGCCATTTCAAGCATGATGAGTCATTATATACAGCGGTTCGCGATATCGACTCGATATGTCGGAAAACCTTCTCTCGGCGGCCCGGTGGGTGGGTTCAGTGCGGACAGGGTTCGCCTCGACTTGACGCTCATCCACCCATCAGCCCCACCGCGTGTGACTGCCCGGCGCAGGGTTCAGTAGCCTTTTGCTCGATGGCAGAGGTTCGGAGCGGCTCGGAGCGGTTCTGGGGTCCCGGGGGTCCCCCTGCAGCCGGCCGCGTCGAATACCGCCTCTTGCGGGAGTCCATCCTCCGGGAATACCGCCGCGGCCGCCTGAAGCGCCCCGACGTGTGCGACGCCCAGCCGGAGCTTCTCCGTGTCGCCCGCAACCTCGGTCGGGAGACGACGACGACGTGCCCGATCTGCGAGAAGTCGAACCTCGTCCACGTCTCGTTCGCCTTCGGCCCGAGGCTTCCCCCGAGCGGGCGGGCCCTTGCCGCCGGCGAGCTCGGCAAGCTGTCCCGGCGCCCGGGCGAGATCAGCTGTTATGTGGTCGAGGTCTGCACCGAGTGCTCCTGGAACCACCTCTTGCGGATGTTCGTCGTCGGCGGCGGCCGCAGCCGCTGAGATTCACGTCCTTCTCTCCTCGACAGACACGGACCGCCGGCAGCCGCGAGGCGCTGGACGGAAGGAGGAAGCATGGAAGAGCACGTGACCGCCCCCGCGGTCCGGCGACACAAACGGCGGACGGGGGCCGCTCCCCTTGTCATGGTCACCGCCTACGACGAGCCGTGGGCGCGTCTTGTCGATGCCGGCGGTGTCGACGTCATCCTCGTCGGTGACACCCTTGCCGAGGTCGTGCTCGGATACGAGGACACGTTGCACGTCGGGATGGACGAGATGGTCCATCACGTCGGAGCGGTGGCGCGGGCGCGGCCCCGCGCTCTTGTTGTCGGCGACCTGCCCTGGATGAGCTACCACACCGACCCGTACGAGGCGGTGCGGAACGCCGCCCGGCTCATCCGCGCCGGCGCCGGCGCGGTGAAGCTCGAAGGGGGTGGCCGGCGCGTCCAGGTGATCGGCGCCATCGTCGCTGCCGAGATCCCGGTCATGGGCCATCTCGGGCCTCACGCCCCAATCTGTCCACTCGATGGGCGGCTACCGCGTGCAGGGGACCGCCGAGGCGGCGGCCCTCGCCCTCGTCGCCGACGCGAAGGCGATCGCCGAGGCCGGTTGCTTTGCCGTCGTGCTCGAAGGCGTCCCGGCTGTCGTCGCCGACACGGTGACGGCCGAGATCGATGTACCGACGATCGGGATCGGCGCCGGAGCGGGCTGTGACGGACAGGTGCTCGTCCTCCACGACCTTCTCGGCATGTCGCGGCGTGCGTCGCCGAAGTTCGTCCGGCGCTACGCCGAAGTGGGTGAGGTCGTCTCGGCGGCTGTCTCGGCGTACGCGGCAGACGTTCGCTCCGGGGCGTTCCCGGCCGAGGCGGAGATCTATCACGGCCCGAGGGAGCTACGGGAGGCGTTCGCTTCCGCAAAGGCCCGATCTGGCGGCGAGAGCGGACCGACCGACTGATATACCCGTCGTCCACACTCTGAGGATGGCAATCGGGCGCCTCGAGAGTCGACGCAGGGATCGGCGGCTACCGGAGTCCGCCATCGGTGGCCGGCGGGCAAGAGGGAAGTCTCGTCAAGGTCCGCTAGCATGAACCGGTCCTGTCCACCCCTGCCCCGAACGACGGGGCCCCAGGCTCCTCGAGCTGGGTCCGTAGGAGGTGAGCGCCGCCATGCGGCCTTATGAAGTCATGATCATCTTCGATGTCGAGCTCGAGCAGAACGATCTCGCGCAGCGGCTCGACCGGGTCGCCGAGCAGGTCAAGTCCGGCGGAGGCACAGCGGGCCGTGTCGACCACTGGGGCCGACGCACGTTCGCCTACGAGCTCGACCACAAGACCGAGGGGTACTACGTGCTCGTCGAGATGGCGGCCGAGCCGGCCGCGATGGCCACGGTCGACCGGATGCTCGCCCTCGACGACGCCGTCCTGCGGCACAAGATCATGCGGCAGCCGGAGCACGCCGCACGGCGCTCGCGCCCGTCGTCCGGCTCCCGCCGGCCGGGGTCGCGTGGCCCGGGCTCCTCGGGCAGGTCCGGGGGCGGACGGTCGCCCGGGACCGCCACCGGCAGGCTCCGCCGGCCCGGGGTCCGCCGAGGCCTCGGGCGGTGGGACCGATACCGCCTCGGTGTCGGCTGAATCGATCGAGGGTGCCGAACCGCCGGCCTCCGGCGCCGGATCACCCTCCGCCGACCAAGAACCAGCAACAAGCTGAGCCAAGGACTGGAAGACAAATGTCGAATGGAAACAACGTCGTTCTCGTAGGAAACGTCACCCGTGAGCCTGAGCTGCGCTTCACGCCGAGCGGGCAGTCGACGACGACCTTCGGGCTGGCCGTGAACCGCCGCTGGCAGAACCGCCAGACCCAGGAGTGGGAGGAGGCGACGTCGTTCTTCGACGTCGTTTGCTGGCGGGAGCTGGCCGAGAACGTCAGCGAGAGCATCCACAAGGGGGCGCGCGTCCTCGTGACCGGTCGCCTCGAACAGCGCAGCTGGGAGACCCAGGAAGGTGAGAAGCGCTCCAAGATCGAGGTCGTGGCCGACGAGCTCGGCCCGAGCCTCAGATGGGCGAGCGCACAGGTGACGAAGAACGAGAGGAAGGGACCGGGAGAGTCCACCGGGGCGCCGCGCAGCGCGCCCGCTCAGCCGCCGGCGGCCGTCGGCGCCCGTCCCGAGCAGGAGACCCCCTATGCGAACTACGACGAGGAGCCGTTCTGATGGCACGGAACAACGATCGCGACCGCGGCACCCGCCGGGCGCCGAAGGAGTCCGTCCGGCGGGGCGGCAAGAAGAAGGTCTGCATCTTCTGCAAGGACCAGATCAGCTGGGTCGACTACAAGGAGATCGGCCTGCTCCGCAAGTTCATGTCGGACCGGGGGAAGATCCGGGCGAGACGGGTCTCGGGCAACTGCGCCCAGCACCAGCGGGACGTCGCCCTCGCGATCAAGACCGCCCGTGAGCTGGCCCTGCTCCCGTACACGCAACGGACGATGAGTGACCGTCCCGGACCTCGTGGCCCCGGCCGCGGCCCGGGCGGCGCGGGGCGTGCCGGCACCGGACGCCGAAGGTGCTCCCGAGCCTGACGACGCCCCGGGCCTCGATGGCGAGGTGCCGGACGACGCCGTTCTTGCTGCTGATGAAGTGGCTTCGGAGCTTGCCACTGTCGGGGGCGGGGAGGACGACGCATGAAGATCGTTCTTCGTGCTGACGTGAGCGGAGTCGGCAAGCGGGGAGACCTTCTCGACGTGGCGGACGGCTTCGCCCGGAACTACCTCGTTCCGGGCGGCCACGCCATCGCCGCCACGGAGGGGATCGAGTCCCAGGCCCAGTCGATGCGGCGCTCCCGCGACCTGAAGGACGCCCGCAATCGTGAAAGCGCCGAGGCGATCGCCCGCAAGCTCGTCCCGATGGTCATCAGGATCCCCGCTCGCGCCGGAGTCGAAGGTCGGCTCTTCGGCTCGGTCACCATGCAGGACGTCGTCGACCGCCGTCGACGAGCAGGCCGGCGTAGGGCTCGACCGCCGCCGCCTCATCAGCGACGACACGATCCGGTCCGTCGGAGTGCACGAGGTGGCCGTCCGTCTCCACCCCGAGGTGGAGTTCCGCATCACCGTCGAGGTCGTTCCGGCGGGCTGATCGGTGATGGCGAGCGTGGTCGAAGATCCCTCGCCGGCAAGTACCCCTCACAAGCGGCGGACGGTCGCGGCTCTCGGCGCGCCCCCGTTGGCAAGCTGTTGTCCCCAGGTCCTCGGCCATCCAGAGGCTGTCCACAGGAGAACGGCCTTTTGTGGGGGGGAAATCAACAGCTTCTTGGTCTAGCTGTGCCCAGGCAAGACGGAGCATTCTGAGAAGACATGGCGACCGTCCCGCCGTTTCCCCACGAACCCACGCGCCCCCGGCTCTCTCGGCCCGGGTCCGGAGCTGCCGCCCAGTCGGGCGGTCGCGGCGCCGGGCAATGGGGCGCCGGCGCCGGTTCTGATCCGGGCAGCGGCCAAGGCGGCCCGGGCGGCACGATCTCGAGGATCCCGCCCCACAGCTTCGAGGCGGAAGAGTCCCTCCTCGGCGCAATGCTTCTCTCGAGGGACGCGATCGCCGTCGCGGTGGAAGACGTCAGCGCCGACGACTTCTACCGGCCTTCCCACGGGCACATCTTTGCTGCCATCACCTCGCTCTATGCCCGCGCTGAGCCGGCAGATGCGGTCACGGTCTCCGAGGAGATGCGCCGGCTCGGCACCCTCGACCCGGCCGGCGGGATCTCGGCGCTCGTATCGCTGCAGGCGAACACCCCGGCGATCTCGAGCGCCAGCAGGTACGCCCGCATCGTGCAAGAGCACGCCCAGCTGCGGCGGCTCATCGGCACCGCGTACGAGATCGCCGAGATGGGCTACCAGCTGCCGACCGACGTCGTGGCGGCGCTCGACCGGGCGGAGGCGATGGTCTTCGATGTCGCCCAACGGCGTTCAAGCGACTCGACGCGCGCTCTCAAGGATCTCTTGACCGAGAGCCTCGAGCACCTCGAGTACCTCGCCAACCGTGACGAGACGATCACCGGGGTGCCGACCGGCTATCACGATCTCGACATGGAGCTGTTCGGGCTGCAGCCCTCCAACCTGGTCGTCGTGGGGGCGAGGCCTTCAATGGGAAAAGCACTGGCGCTCGATACGCCGATACCGACTCCGGCCGGTTGGACGACGATGGGCTCGGTCGAGGTGGGCGACAAGGTGTTCGATGATCGAGGCGAGGCTTGCACGGTCACGTATGTCTCACCGGTCCAATTCAGGCGCAAGTGCTACCGGGTGGAATTTGACGACGGCTCAACGATCGTCGCCGACGCCGACCATCAGTGGTCGGCGTACGACTTCTCCGCTCTGAGCGCGACGCGAGAGCGGCAGCGTCGAGCCTTTGGCCCAGCACCGCTGTCCCCCTCGCTCGCAGGCGATCAGAGTGGACGGTGGAAGCATCCACGGGTCGTGACGACACAGCAGATGCTCGACGAGGGTGTCACAGTGCAGCGGGGATCAAGGCCGAACTGGTATGTCGCCCTCGGCGGTCCCCTCGATCTGCCGGAGCAGGATCTCCCCGTCGACCCTTACGTGCTCGGGTGCTGGCTCGGGGAGGGTGGCACGGCGAAGTCGGAGATGACGGTTGGTGACGAGGACTTGGAGCATTTTCAGGCTGAGTTCGCCCTTGCCGGCCACCCGGTTGTGGATCACGCGAAGCTGCCATACGCCGCCGTCCCGGTGAGTGGCCCCGGCCCGTCGCCCGACTACAGCCGAAGCGACAGAGTGTTGACGCGCGAGCTACAGGTCGACCCTCTCCTGCAGAGCAACCCCAGGCACATACCCGCCCGGTACCTGCGTTCGTCCTTCAAACAGCGGCTTGCGCTGCTTCAGGGCATACTCGACATGGAGGGCCAGGCGACTGCGGAGGGCAACGCGGAGCTCCGTCTTGCTGATCGTGCTCTCTGTGCGCAGGTTCGCGAGCTTGTCTGTTCGCTCGGGCACAAGGCGGGGCAGCTGAAGCGCGAGACGACCGTTCTCCCCGATGGCTCTCTGTCGCCCGCCTGGAGACTCACGTGGGCTCCCCTCGACCCGGTCTTCCGGCTCGAGCGCAAGGCGCGGGCATTGGCCAGCTGCTGCTCCCGGCGAAGGCCCGGCAAGTCGACGAGAAGAGCCGTGCGGAACATCGTCCCCGTCGAGTCCGTGCCCGTCCGTTGCATAACCGTCGACTCACCCCACCATCTCTACCTCGCCGGCGAGTCGATGATCCCGACCCACAACACGTCCTTCGTGCTCGGGATGGCTGCTCATGCCGCCCGCAGTGGGATCCCCGTGTTGTTGTTCTCACTCGAGATGAGCCACCTCGAGCTGGCCCAGCGTGTGCTGTGCGCCGAGTCCCGCGTCGACGCCGGCCGGCTCCGGAACGGAAAGCTCGTGGACAGCGACTGGTCGAAGATCTCAGGCGCCATCGGCAGGGTCGGCACAGCTCCCCTCTACATCGACGACAACCCCAATGTCACGGTGATGGACATCCGGGCGAAGGCGCGAAGGATGAAGAGCACGGAGGGGGGCCTCGGCCTCGTCATCGTGGACTACCTGCAGCTCATGACGGGCCGGTCGTCAGCAGAGAGCCGCCAGGTGGAGATCTCGGAGATCTCCCGTGGCCTCAAGATCCTCGCCCGCGAGCTCTCCATCCCCGTCGTGGCGGCGAGCCAGCTCTCCCGCAACCTCGAGGCGAGGGCGGACAAGCGGCCGATGCTGGCAGACCTACGGGAGTGCCTGAGCGGGAGCACGAAGGTGGCGAAGGCGGGCTCCAATGAGGAGGTCACCTTGGCGGAGCTGGCTCGCTCGGGGGCGACCGACATACCGGTGTGGTCCCTTGACGAGAGCTGTCGCCTTGTTCACTCCTCGATGACGGGGGCGTGGTCGACGGGCATAAAGCCGGTCTTCGACGTTCGTCTGGCTTCCGGGCCCAACCTCAGGTTGACCGCCAATCATCCGCTCTTGACCGTCTCCGGATGGGTGCCGGCGGGCGACCTGGCGCCCGCTGACCGTGTCGCCGTAGCCCGGAGGATCCCCGCAGGCTCACCTTCGGGGATGAGCCGGTCTCTCGATGACCAGTGGTCGACTTCGCCGGCGACGCCCGACGTTCTCTGGGATCGAGTGGTGAGCATCGACCCGGCCGGCGAGGAGGAAGTCTTCGACGCCAGTGTGCCCGGCACTCACAGCTTTCTCGCCAACGGCGTCGTGTCGCACAATTCCGGAGCCATAGAACAAGATGCCGACGTCGTCATGTTCATCTACCGGGACGAGATCTACAACAACGAGTCGAGCGACCGCGGGACGGCGGAGATCCTCATCGCCAAGCACCGCAACGGCCCGACCGGCGTGGCCAGGCTGAGCTTCGTCAGCAACTACGCCAGATTCGGCGACCTCGCCCGGATGTGAGGGGCGCCCCGCACGCTCGCCGCCTCCCCGTACCGGGGCCGGCGGGCCGGCGGCGGTTCCTCTGAACGATCAGGATGCCTTCCGGCGCCGGCTGCTCTGGGCCGGCGTCTCGCTCGTCTCGCTCTCTGCCGCCTTCTTGGCCGTTGCCTTTGCCGCCGACCGGCTCGACGTCCGCTTGGCGCCGCCGTCGGCCTTGGAGCCCTTCGCCGCCGCAGCGGCCTTCGTCCCCCCGGACGCCTTCGCAGCCTTCGACCGACCGCTTCCCTGTGCCTCCGCCCGGGCCGGTGCCTGCGCACCTCCGGCGGCGGCGCTCCGCTTGCCCCGCGCAGCCTCGACGCTCTTCCGGAGCGCCTCCATCAGGTCGACGACCGGCGCAGGCTCCTCCGGCCGCTCGTGCTCGACGACCTCACCCCTGCTCTTGGCCTCTATCAGCTCCTCGACGGCCTCGCGGTAGGTGTCGTGGTACTGCTCGGGCTCCCAGTCGCTCGTCATCGACTCGATGAGGAGCTTGGCGGTCTCGATCTCGCGGTCACGGAAGCTGACGTCGTCTCCGGGGAGGGTGTCGAGCTCGGAGACGGGATCGCGGACCTCGTCGGCGAAGTACATCGTCTCGAGGGCGAGGACCTTGTCCGCCGGGCGGACGGCGACGAGGTGTTGCTTGTTGCGAAGCACGAAGGTGGCGACCCCCACCTTGTTCTCGTCGAACATCGCCTGGCGCAGGAGGGCGTAGGCCCGCTGGGCGTCGCGGCCCTGGGGGGCGAGGTAGTACGTCGACTTGTAGAAGACCGGGTCGATCTCGGAGAGGTCGACGAAGTCGGTGATCTCGATGTTCCGCGAGCGGCCCGGCTCGGCTGACTCGAGCTCGTCGGAGTCGACGATGACGTACTTCCCGCCGCCGAGGTCGTAGCCCTTCACGATCTCGTCATAGGGCACCTCGTCACCGGTCCGCTCGTTCACCCGCTTGTTGCGCACCCGGTCGGACGTCTCGCGTTGCAGCTGGTTGAAGTGGATCGTCTTGTCCTCGGTGGCGGCGTAGACGCCCACCGGCACATTGACGAGCCCGAAGCTCAATGAGCCTGTCCAGATCGCTCTCGCCACCGTGCCTCCCTTCTGCTACCGCGTCCGCCCGACGACAATCCCCACCAGTCAAGCATGCCGTGGCAGCTTTGACCAGGTGACAGGCTCCTTCTACCCGCTCAGCAGGGTGTTGAGACGCAGTCTCGAGGAAGCATCGCCGACCGGCATCCGGGCCCGGGGCCTCACCGCCGTTCAGTGAGCCGCATGGCCGGTACCGCTAGAGGCTCGTCACGGCAGCTTCGAGGATCTCGTCCCGGTCCGTGCCGGCACAGCAGGAGGCCCGCGAGACGAGGCTGTTCAGGTAGACGGTCATGTTGATCACGGCCACCTTGCGGTCGGCGGGCATGAGCGGCCGGGGCTCATCGCCCCGATGGAGGCCGGAGACCTCCATCAGAGCCTCCCGCAGAAGCCAGATGGCGGCACAGGCCTCCTCGGCATCGACGGCACACTGGCGCATCCAGGCGCTCAGCCCGAACGGGAGCGTCAGGGCCCTTTCGGCGAAGTCTTCCGGCGCCCAGCCGACGACGCCCCGCCCGAGCGCCCGGGCGAACTCCACCCTTCGGTCGATTGCCTGCTCTGCCACGTCGGCCACGACACGTCCTCCATCGAACGAAATCTCTGCCGACAGTCTGGCGAAGGGGTGTATCAACGTGGGGGATGCTCGCCCCCGGCCGCGGTCAGGGCCTCAGCTCGCGCCTTCTGCTGGCCTGGAGCGCCCAGTGGCTCTCAGACCACGGTGTCGGCGGCGCCCCGCCCACCTGGGCGGCGATCTCGTCGAGAAACCACCACCGGAACGCCCTCACATCCGCCCCGGCCGCCAGCGTGAGCAGGTGCTCACCTGCCCTGCAGTACTCGTCGCACTCGTCGAGCATCCGTCCGAGCTCGGTCGCTGCGCTCGCTGCGGACGGAGGGATCTCGTAGATCAGCTCGTCCAGGGTCTCGACACCGTCGAGGCTGGCCCGCTGCACGAGCTCGTTCTGTGACTCCCCGACATGTCCGTAACTGGCCGTCAGCTGTTGCAGGAGAGCCATCAGCCGCTGCGGGAGCTCACGCTCGCCGGGGGCGTCTCCGAGGGCGATGAGGGTGAACTCCCGGATCAGCTCGTCGGAGGACTCCTGTGCCCTCGCCCAGATGGCGACGGGCAGGCCGAGGATACGAACCCTTCTCGGGGCATCGCCGCCGGTGGTCACGAGGCGGCTCTCAGCTCACTTCGCCGGTTGCCCGCCGGCGTGCCGCCGCCGGCCGGCTGCCCACGCCCGCGCGGCCGGAGCTGGCGGACCCTCGGCTCGCTCGTCTCGAGCGCCGAGCCCTCGGCGAAGTTGGCCCAGATGGTCTTCCCGCTCGCCTCCCGCCGGACGCCCCACGCGGTGGCGAGGGCGTCGATCAGCACGAGGCCCTTGCCGGTGGCCGCCCGCGGGTTCGCCCGCTTCGCCATCGGCAGCTTCGGCGACCCGTCGCTCACCTCGAGGCTCAGGATCCTGCCGGTGCTCGAGACCCTCAGGTGCACGTCCGTCCTTGCATGGAGAACGGCGTTTGTCACGAGCTCGCTCAGCACGACGCTCGCGTCGTACTCGAGACCCTGCAGATCCCACACCTCGAGCAGTTGCACGAGGAAGCGCCGTGCGACACCCACGCTCGCCGCCCGGGGCGGGAGAGTCGTCTCCGACGAGGGCACGCCCGATATCGTACGGCCAGGTCAGCGGCACCGTACGCTCTCCCGCGATTAGCTCTCGGGCAGATCGGGAGGAGGAGCATTTGCCGGTGCCGCTACCATGCGGGCGGTGAGCGCGCTTCCCGAGGAGCACGTGAAGGAGAAGGCGGCGGCCCTGAAGGGCTGGGCGATCGAGGAAGGCGGACGGGCGATCGTCAAGGTCTTCGCGTTTCCCCGACTTCATCGGGGCGTTCTCGTTCATGACGGCCGTCGCGATCAAGGCGGAGAAGATGAACCACCATCCGGAGTGGTCCAACGTCTACTCCCGGGTCGAGGTCCGCCTCACCAGTCACGACGCCGGCGGGGTGACGGAGCGGGACTTCGAGCTCGCCGCAGTTCATGGACGCGGCGCCGCCGGGCACTTCCGCCGCCAGAGGGCGACCTGGAGGCTCAGAGCACGCGGACGGCGAGCAGGCAGCAGTCGTCCCGCCGGCCGGCCTCGGGGGCGGTGACCTGGAGCGCCAGGTCGCAGATGTCCTCGAGCCGCATCTGCCCGGCGTCGGCGACCGCCTCAGCGAGGCGCTCGAGGCCTTGTTCGAGCGGCTCGCCCGGGCGCTCGACGAGGCCGTCGGTGAAGAAGAGCAAAGTGTCCTCCGGCTCGAGGGCGACGATGTGCTCTTCGCACATCGTCTCGATGCCAGGGGCGAGAAGGCGCCCTCCGCAGGGGATGTACTCCGCCTTGTCGCCGTGGAGGCGAAGCCACGGCGGTGGCCGGCGCACGAGGTAACGATGTGGCCGGTCGCCCGGTCGTAGATGGCGTACATGACGGTGGCGAGCGGATCCTGAACCTGCCAGTCGCCGCTCGGGTCGGCAAGCAGGCCGCTCAGCCGGGAGAAGATGGCGGTGGCGTCGTGTCCTTCGGTCGCATAGGCGAACAGGCCGTTGCGGAGGCGGGCCATCGTCGAGGCCGCCTCGATGCCGTGGCCGGCGACGTCGCCGATGACGAGACCTATCTGGCCGTCAGGCAGCTCGAAGACGTCGTACCAGTCCCCGCCGACCGGGCCGAGGTCCGCCGGGACGTACCGGGCGGCGAAGGCCAGTTCCTTCACGGCTGGAAAGCGCGACGGGAGGAGCGCGCGGGTGAGCATCTCGGTGAAGGTCCGCTCCCGTGTCCGCACGGCGAGGTCCTCGGCGGCGGCAGCGGCCCGCGAGCCGAGGTCCATCGCCAGCTCCAGGTCCTCCCGTTCGTAGGCCGCCCGGTCCTCGCCGGCTGCAAAGAGCATCAGTCCTGAGGTTCGGCCGTGAGCCATGAGCGGCACGACGCATGGCCGAGCTCATCCCCAGCTCTGCGACGAACGGGCCGTAGACAGAGCCGAGGGGGCTCTCGCTGCTCGGCATGCTCGACGATGGCCGGCCGCCCCGACCTGATGACGCCGGCGAGAGGGCCGTGGGTCTCGCGCGCTGAGCGGCATCGGCCCGGCGAGGCGAGCCGGCCGCCTCGCTAGCTCTGCCCGCCGGAGCAGAGGCCGCCACCTCGAGCGATCGCACCGCGGGCGAGCATCACCACGCAGACATCGGCGAGCTCGGGCACGACGAAGCTCGGCCAGCCGACCGAGCACGCGGCCGGGGTCGCGGGAGGGGTCGGAGATCACGATCGACGCCTCGGCGAGGAAGTCGCGCCTTTCCCGCACCGACTCCTCACGCTCGCGGACCAAGGCGCGGTCGAGGGCGAGGGCCGCCTGTTCGGCCGTGGCCGACAGATAGGCACGCTCGCTCTCGTCGAAGAGGTGGTCCTCGCGGTAGCCGATCGCCATCACGCCCATCGTCCGGTCGCCGACGATGAGCGGGAAGCCGGCGAAGGCGGCGGTGTCGGTCGACTCGAGAACGGGCCAGCGGGAGATCAGCTCTTCACGCGTCTCGACGAACATCGGCGTCCCCGCCCTCAGGTTGCCGAGCGCGGGCAGGCTCGAGTCGAGCGGGATCTCCGGGTACCGGCGGCTCTGCCCGCCGCCGGCGACGAGAACGAGCCGGCCCCCGCGCAGCATCCATATCGCCCGCTCGCCACCGCCGCCGTCTCCGGCCGCCTCGCCGGTGGCGGACTCCTTGCAGGATCACCTCGCAGACCTGGTCGGCACTCCCGGCGCTCGCAAGGGCGGCCGTCATCCTCTGCAGGCTCCGCAGCCTCTCGGCCGCAAGCTCTGCTGTCAGTCCTGCCGTCCGCTCGGCTTCGAAGAGCTGGACCCGGTCGATCGCCGCCGCGATCGGGTCGGCCAGCACCTCGAGCACCTCGATGTCGTCCTCGGAGAAGTACCCCGGCGTCCTGCTCGTGACGTGCATCACGCCGAGGACGCGATCCTCGGACCGGAGCGGCACACCCGCCCACGAGAGGACGCCGCTCCTCCGGAGCGTCTCGCTCGCCACCTCGACCTTGGAGAGGTCGTCGACGATGAGCGGCTGCTCGGTCGCAAGGACGCGTCCGGCGACTCCGGCGCCGGCGCGGATCCTCATCTTGACCTCGACCTCCTGCGGCCAAGCCGACGGACGCCCGGGCCGACGAGCTCGTCGCCGGCGGGCGAGGCGATGAGGATGGCCGACGCATCGGCCGAGAGCGCATCGGCTATCGCCCGGAGAGCGCCCGCGAGGACGGTGTCGAGCGACGGGCGCGACATCGCCGATGCCGCAGCCCGCCTGAGGGGCGCCGCCCAGTGCTCGGCCTCCCTGGCGGCGGCCCTCGCGCTCCGCTCCGCGGCGAGGAGGGAGGCAAGCGCCGTCTTGCGGCCGTCCATCCTCCGGCCCCCGTCGCTCAGCCACGCACCCCACCTTCCGCCGCTGCCGTGCCGTCCTTTCTGCGACCCCGGCAGACGGCGCTCACCAGCCTGCTGTGCTTGCCGTCATCCTACTTCGCCGCTCCGGCGGAGAGCCACTCCCGGCCTCCCTCCTGAAGCCGGGCCCGCCCGGCAGCGGATCGGGCTGCCGACCGACCGTTTCACCGGTCACCGCCCCGGGTAGCCAGCCCTGATGGGGAGATGCCGTTGAGCCTGCTCAAGGGGCTGGTTCGCCGGATCGACGCCCTTCAGAAGCGTGTCAAGCCACTAGCTGTCGCCTACGGCGTGCTGAAGAAGGCGGGCGACGACAATGCCGGCCTTCTCATCACGAACATCACCTACTCGGGCTTTGTCACCGTCTTCCCGCTCCTGCTCCTCCTTGTCACCATCCTCGGCCTCGTCTTCAGCTCCGACCCCTCGGTCCGCCGGACGATCCTCGACTCCACCCTCTCCCAGTTCCCCTTGATCGGGAGCGAGCTCGGCAAGAACATCCACGCCCTCCACCGCAGCAGTCTCATCGGGCTCTTCATCGGGATCGCCGGCCTCGTCTACGGCTCCCTCGGCCTCGCCGGCAGTGGCATCTACGCCATGCAGCAGCTATGGAACGTTCCCGGGCACCGAGAGGCCGAACTTCCTCAAGCGGACCGGGAGGAGCCTCGCCTTCCTCGCCGTCCTCGGAGTGGGGGTGGGGGCGACGACGTTTCTCACCGCGGTCGGCTTCTTCGGGTTGAAGCAGTCCGGCCTCGTCGAGGCCGGAGCCGTCGCCGTCTCGCTCCTCGTGAACGGCGGGCTCTTTCTCGCCGCTTTCTGGATCCTCACCCCTCATGTGGTGCCGCGCAAGGCGCTCCTTCCCGGTGCCGTCCTCGGCGGGATCGGCTGGACGGTCCTGCAGGGGGCGGGCAACTACCTCGTCGGCCACACGCTGAAGAACGACAGCGAGGTCTACGGGACCTTCGCCGTGGTTCTCGGGCTGCTCGCCTGGATCTACTTCGCCGCCCGGCTGACCGTCTATGCGGCCGAGCTGAACGTCGTCCTCCACCGCCGCCTCTGGCCCCGCTCGCTTGTCCAGCCGCCGCTCACGCCGGCCGACCAGGCGTCGCTTGCTGCCCAGGCCGAGCAGAACCGCCGCCGCCCCGAGCAACAAGTCGAGGTCTTCTTCCAGCCCGACGCAGAGGCCGGGGGCGCCGATCCGGAGACCGAGCCGGTCAGCTCCGGAGCTTGAGCCTCGCCAGCCGGCCGAGCGCCTCGTCGAGGAGCGCCGGCTGCTTGCAGAATGCGAACCGCACGAGCGGCCGACCGGCCTCCTTGTCGTCGTAGAGGACGGAAAGGGGCACTGCGGCCACTCCCGACGTCGGTGACGAGCGAGCGGCAGAACTCCGGGCCGTCCACTGCCCCGAACTGCCTGATGTCGACGACGGCGAAGTACGTCGCCTCGGGCCGGTTCACCGACCACCCGAGGGCCTCCAACCCGTCACAGAAACGGTCCCGCTTGTCGCGCAAGCGCAAGGGCTCCGTCGGCGAATCGGTCCCGGCCGAGGCCGAGGCCGGTGGCGATGGCGTGCTGGAAAGGCGTCCCGGAGGCGAAGGTGAGGTACTGCTTGACCGCCCGGACCGAGTCGAGGAGCCGTGCCGGCCCGAGCGCCCAGCCGATCTTCCAGCCGGTGGCGGAGAAGGTCTTCCCGGCGCTCGAGATGCGGATCGTCCTCTCTTTCATCCCGGGCAGACAGGAAAGCGGGACGTGGGTCCCGTCGAAGACGAGGTGCTCGTACACCTCGTCGGCGACTGCGACGAGGTCGCGTTCGATGCAGAGCCTCGCGATGACTTCGAGCTCGGCGGCCCGCGAGCACCCGGCCGCTCGGATTGTGGGGCGTGTTGACGATGATGAGCCGGGTGGCCGGGGTGATCGCCTCCTCGAGCTCCCTGGCGTCGAAGGTCCACTCGGGCGGCCGGAGCGCCACGACCCGGCGCCGGGCGCCCGCCAGCTCGATCGTCGCCGCATAGGAGTCGTAGTACGGCTCGAAGATGACGACCTCGTCGCCTTCCCGGCAGAGGGCCATGACGGCGGCGGCGATGGCCTCCGTCGCGCCGGCGGTCACGAGGATCTCCGACAGAGGGTCGAAGTCGAGCTTCCACCAGCTCGACTCGTGCTCGGCGATCGCCTCGAGCAGCGCCGGCACTCCCCGTCCGGGCGGGTACTGGTTCTCCCCGTTGCGGATTGCCTCGATCGCCGCCGCGAGGACCTCGGGCGGCCCGTCGGTGTCGGGGAAGCCTTGACTGAGGTTGATCGCCCCGTGGGCGAGTGCGAGGGCCGACATCTCGCCGAAGACGCTCAAGCCGTAGGCATCGAGGCGTCCGGGTCGAGCGGGCCGGGCGAGCGGCGGCTCTTCAGCTCCGCGCTGTTGCCCCTGTCGGGCGCCGGAGTCGTCGTTGGTTGCCACGAGCAGGCACGATAGGGCACGTGCACGAATGGGACGAAACCACCGAAGCGCTCGCGAAGAGCATCCTCGCCTACACGACCGAGCGGCTGCACCTACGGCCGCCGCCACTCGACAGTCCGAAGTCGCCCGCCGAGCTATGGGCCGGGGCAGGCGAGACGATCACCGAAGAGGGCATCGGTGGGGCGGCCGCCCTCCGGCTCTTCACCGACGTCCTTGCTCCTGCATGCCTTTCCATCGACCACCCGCGGTACTTCGCCTTCATCCCGTGCGCCCCCACGCCGGCGAGCACGCTGTTCGACCTCGTCGTGAGCGCCTCGTCCCTCTATGGGGGAAGTTGGCTCGAGGGCGCCGGTGCGGTCTTCGCCGAGAATCAGGCACTGCGATGGCTGGCGGATCTCGCCGGTTTCCCGGCGGGCGCGGGGGGCGCCTTTGTCCAGGGCGGCACGCTCGCCAACCTGTCCGCCCTCGTGGCGGCCCGCTACGACGCCCGGCTCCGGCGCTCTGCCGCCGGCGTCACCGGCGGCCGGCGCAGCTCCGAGGAGCCGAGGTGGGCGGTGGCGGCGAGCGCCGAGGCGCACTCTTCGATCAGCAGCGCGGCGGCCGCGATGGATGTCGACCTGATCGCGGTGGAGCCTGACGAGCACGGCCGCCTGACCGGGGCGGCCGTGGAGGAGGCGCTCGAGAAGGAGCGATCCCGGGAGAGCCGTGCCCGCGAGGCCTTCGCCGTCGTCGCCACGTCCGGCACCACGAACCTCGGGATCATCGACGACCTGGCCGGCATCGCCGAGGTGGCCGCGCGGGAGGGCCTCTGGCTGCACGTCGACGGCGCCTACGGAGGCGCCGCGATGGCGGCGCCGAGCGTCCGGAGCCTCTTCACCGGGATCGAGAGGGCGGACTCGTTCGTGGTCGATCCGCACAAGTGGCTCTTTGCGCCCTTCGACTGTGCGGCGCTCCTCTACCGGGAGCCCGAGAAGGGTCGCCGGGCGCATGCTCAGCACGCCGCGTATCTCGAGCCCCTCCACGCGACGGGCGACTGGAGCCCGTCGGACTACGCCCTCCACCTCACCCGGCGGGCTCGCGGCCTCCCGTTCTGGTTCTCGCTCGCCGCCTACGGCACAGCCGCCTACTCCGAGGCGATCGAGCAGACGCTCGAGGTGGCCCGGTATGCGGCGGTCTCGGTCCGCCGGCGGCCCGAGCTCGAGCTGATCTGCGAGCCGCCCCTCTCGGTCGTCGCCTTCCGGCGGAAGGGTTGGGACGCGCGCGCGATATGCCGCCTGGTCGGCCTCCCTGCTCGAGTCGGGTACCGCCTTCGTCGTGCCGACGACCCATCGCGGTGAGGAGGCGGTCCGTCTCTGCGTCGTGAACCCGCCGCTCGACCGAGGAGGACGTCGACATCGTCCTCGACTCTCTCGCCGACTGATCCGCCCCGGCCGTCAACCCGCCGAGCGGGTGCGGGGCCGGCAGGGCCACGAGTACTCCTCCTCGTGGAGCAGCGGGAGCCCCTGCTCCCGCCGCCAGGAGTCATGGCCGGCGGCCCACGCCCGGTGCCAGCTCGTCTGCCGGCGGGTGAGCTCGCCTGCGGCCGTCTGTCCGCACTGCGGGTACGCCCACCCGATCGTGCGGGAGATGAGGACGGCGGCGACAGCATCTGCGCCGGCGTCGTGCGGGCGCGTGAGCCTCGACGCCGTAGTGCCCGCAGAGCGCCTCGAGCCGCCGGCGCCCCGTCCTGTATCGGTCGACGTGGCGGTCCATGACGAGCGGGTCGATCACCGCCCGCCACTCGAGCGGCGGGAGGCCTGCCCGGGCGAAGAGCGTCTCTGCGACCGTCAAGTCGAAGCCGGCGTTCATGGCTACGACCGGCACACCTGTCGCGGACGCCTCGGCCAGTGCGGAGCGGACCCTTCTCGCCGCTTCGGCGAGCGAGCACCCCTCCCGGCTCGCCCGCTCGGTCGTGATGCCGTGGATCGACACCGCCTCCTCCGGGATGGCGCATCCCGGGTCGATGAGGAAGGTGTCGATCCGTCCCGCCGTTCCCGGCAGCGTCCAGGCGAGACCGACCTGGACCGGCCGGTCCCGGCGCGGGTCGACACCTGTCGTCTCGAAGTCAAAGCCGAGAAGCGGCCCCTCGCACCAGCCCATGGGGCCACAGTACGGAGGGGGTATGTCACTCCTCTGCCACAGCCCCCGTCCGTCTCCGCGCCAGCCGGGTCGCTGCCGTCCCGGCCCGCCCGCCGCCCGCCTCGCCGCCTCTCCTCAGCCGAGGTGCGAGGTGTCGTTGAAGCTCCGGACGTGCCACCGGTCTCCGGCGACGACGATGGTCGAGATGGCGCCGTTGTCCGAGCCGAGGAAGGCGAACGGGCGGGCGCCGCTCGCGACGGCGAGGATCATGCCGATGGCGCCTCCGTGTGAGAAGACCACGACCCGCTCGCCGGGGTGCCTGGCGGCGATCTCGCTCGATGGCGGCGGTGACCCGCTGCTGCGAGCTCCTCGTTCGTCTCGGCACCCGGAACGACATCCCAGCGCTCTTTCGAGATCATCTCGATCGCCATCGGGTCCCCGGTGATGACCTTGTGGCGGTAGAGGCCACCCTCCCACTCGCCGAGGTTCACCTCCCGGAGGCGGGGCTCGACGATCGGCTCCAGCTGGAGGCGAGCCGCGAGCGGGGCTGCGGTCTCCCCCGTCCGCCGGAGCGGCGTGACATAGATGGCGTCCACCCTGCCGGAGACAGCGAGTCGCTCCGCCACCTTTTCCGCCTGTTCGAGGCCCTCGCTCCTCAGCTCGGGGTTGCCGAAACCGTCGAGGAGCGGGAAGGGGCGATCGGGATCCGACGCGATCGTCTCGCCGTGACGGACGAGCACGATCTCGGTTGCGCCGGCGGGGACCTCGAAGCGCACCTGCCGGTGGGAGCGGGCGGGCCCGACGGCCGATGCCGACGACGACGCCTCCTCGGCAGCTCCTCCTCCGCCCTCATGGCGGCAGCCTACGGGCCCTCCGGGCGCCGGAGCGGCCTCAGCTCCGGCCGGAGAGGCCCGGGACCCGGCCGGCGGCAGGTGGCACGAGGCGAGAGGACAACTCCTCATGAGCCGCTAAGGGCTTCCACAGGAAGGGCCGTCATAATGGAGGCTGGCCCGGGAACCCGGGGCGCAGATGAGGAGGAAGCAGCCGTGAACCGCTCGCTCAAGATCGGCTCTGTGGCAGGGGTGCCGATCCGAGTTCACTGGAGCTTCTCCTTCCTGCTCCTGCTCGTCGCCTACGACACGGCGGGTCAGCCCTCCTCCGCGCTGTGGTGGACTCTCCTGTGGGTCGTGGCGCTCTTCGCCTCTGTGACGATCCACGAGCTCGCCCACTGCGCCGTCGCCCGCCGGCGCGGGCTCTCGGTGAAGAACATCGTCCTCCTGCCGATCGGCGGCGTCTCGCAGATCGGCGCCTCGGCGCCTCGCCGCGGACCGAGCGGGACGTCGCCATCGCCGGCCCGCTCGCGAGTCTCGGGCTCGGGCTGCTCTTCGGTCTCGTCGCCCTCGCCGCCGGGGCCAAGCTGTGGCCTCCGAGCCTCCTCGCCGGCTCATGGTTCAGCCGGCTCGCATGGCTCAACGTGGTCCTCGCCGCCTTCAACCTCATCCCTGCCCTGCCGATGGACGGCGGGCGCGTCCTTCGGGCAGTCCTCGCCCAGCGGGGCAACGCCGAAGAGGGCGACCGCCATCGCCGCCACCGTCGCCCAGGTCGTCGGCGTGGCCATGATCGCCTTCGGCGCGGTCGTCGCCGACTGGTGGCTCGTCTTCATCGGCGCTCTTCGTGATGATCGGCGCCCAGGCCGAGCGGCAGCAGGGCAACTTCGCCAGGTTGCTCACCGGGGTGAAGGTGGGCCACGTCATGATGTGGGACCCCACTGCCGTCCCTGCTTCTGTGACCGCAGGGGAGGTGGCGCCGTGGCTGTTGTCGCTCCGAAGGCCGCGCCGTGCCCGTCGTCCTCGGCGAGCAGTACCTCGGGATGCTCGGCCCGCAAGAGCTGACAGGCGCCGCGCCGTCTGCCACCGCCGGCTCGCTCTGCGACCGGTCGGCCCCCGTTCTCGACATCGACCAGGACCTGCTGCCGTCGGCCATGGAGGCCTTCGCAGGGACGCGGCGTGCCGAGCTCGCCGTCATGAGCGGCGGTCGCCCGGCCGGCGTCCTCTACCGGGCGGCCTTGGATCGGGTCCTGCGACAGGGGTACGGTTCGAGCGGGCAGGCCGTAGGCTCGCTTCTCCCCCGACGCCTCGGAGCGCCGCCTGATCCGCATCTTCGATCGGCATCTGCGGCTGCCGGGCCGGGGCCAACAGTCGGCGATCGAACAAAGGTGGTCCCATGTTCCGCAATGCAGCCCTGCTCGGCAGCAGGCTCGTCCTCGGCTCGTACCTCGCCGTCCACGGCGCCCAGAAGCTGTTCGGGGCCTTCGAGGGGCCTGGGCTGGAGGCGGCGGGAGGTTTCTTCGAGAAGATCGGGCTCACACCGGGGCGGGAGATGGCGATCCTCGCCAGCTCGAGCGAGCTCGGCGGCGGCATCCTGACCGCGACCGGGATCGCCTACCCGCTCGGGCCGCTCATGATCCTCGGGACGATGACAGTGGCATCTGTCACGCACCGGGAGAACGGCGCCCTCGCCACGAAGAACGGCTTCGAGCACCCCTTGACGAACGCCGCCACCGCTGCCGCTCTCGCCGCAGCCGGTCCCGGGCTGGCTGGCGATCGGCCCTCCTGCCCCGAAGTCGGTCGTCCGACTGGCGGCTGTCGCCGGTGCCGGATTGGCCGCCTTCTCGATCTCGAAGCTTCTCCGGCCGCCGCCGCCGTCGATTCGCAGGCCGACGAGGCGGCCGCTGTAGCTGAGACCTAGTCGAAGGAGCCCTCGGCCCCTGCGGCTGCACATCGAGCTCGCTCCGGGTGACCACTGCCCTTACTGTGCGGCTCAACACGGTCGGTTCCCGTCGCGCCAGTTCGCGTGTATTACTATGGATCTGATGACAATTACCGGCTCAGCCCTGTCGTGGACGAGCGAGGCACCTCCCGCTGAGGCCTCTGCCGTGCGGCGAGCTCCTCGAGTCGCTCCTCCTCGGGTCGTCCCGCCTGTCGGAGGCCGACCTCGAACGGGTGACGGTCGCCGTCGCCGGACGGCCGGACCTCTGGGAGGACCTCGTCGTCGACGATGCCGACGAGCGCTGGTGGCTCGTGCTCTACCGGACGGCCAACTGTGACGTCCGCCTCATGGCCTGGGAGACCGAGCAGGAGACGAACTGGCACGATCACGGAGGATCGTCCGGAGCCTGGTCGGTCTGCGCAGGCAGCCCTCCGGGAGGACTACCGCGCCGCCGATCACGTCGGGGTCGAGACCCGCAGCCTCGGACCGGGCTCGCACGGCGGCTTCGGCGCCGACCACGTGCACGACGTCTCGCACGAGGCGGGCCATCCGGCCGTCAGCGTGCACGCCTACTCCCCGCCCCTCACGGTCCTCACGTACTACGACAGGACCCCGTTACGGCTTTGTGGCAAAGGAGATCCTTCCCGACGACCGGCGGGTGGCGAGGCGAGCGGCGCAGTCGCCTGCCGGTGAGCCGGAGGCACGCTGATCGGAGCTGCTCCAGCCCCTCCCAGCCTGGCACTGCCAAACGCTATATTATAGACAAGTCAGGGTTTCTCGCTCGTGAAGGGTTCCAGGACGGCGAGGAGCTCGTCGCCGTAGCGCTCGAGCTTGACGGGGCCGACGCCGGGGCAGCGGGCGAGGGCCCGCTCGGAATCGCGGGAGGGCGGCGGCGATGCCGGCGAGGTGGGCGTCGGAGAAGACGACGTAGGCGGGGACGTTGTCGCGCCTCGCCGTCTCGAGCCGCCATGCCCGCAAGCGCCGCCATCGGCGGGGAGTCGGCCGCCGGCCGGCGTGCGGCGCCTCCTCGCCGAGAGCGCTCCCGCCGCCTCCTCGCCGCCTCCTGTCCGCCCGTCGCGCCTCTCCTGTCCCGCGCCCGTCGCGCCGGCGGCCCGGCTCCCGCCGCCTGGCGGACGGCCGCTCGCTCGCCGGCTGACCGGCCCGTCGGCGGTGCGTCTCGCCAGCAGCTCGGCGGGGAAGGGGGAGGGGTCGTCACGGTCGGCTGATCACGACGACGCTCTCCGAGCACCTCGTGACGGCGACGTGGAAGACCCGCCGCTCCTCCTCGATGTCGCCCGCGAGCCGGTGGGGGAACGACTCGCCCCCGACGCCGAACACGATCACGTGCGGCCACTCCCGCCCCTTCACGCGGTGCACGGTCGAGAGCGTCACCTCTCCGGACGCCGCCGGCTCGGGCTCGTCGACGCGAAGTCATGCCCGCCTTCGGCCGCTACCGGCCGCTCGCGGCGCCGAGGAGGCCGACGAGCCAGCTCTCGAACGTCGCCGGCTGAGGGTGGAGGGCGGCGACCTGCTCGAGGGCGGCGAGATCGTCGAGGTGGGTGGACCGGTCCGCCTCGCTCCTCGAGGAGTCGAGGGCGTCCATCGCCGACCCGAGGCCGATCTCCATCCGGATCGCCCGGAGCGCCTCGGCCGTCGTGCCGCTCCTCACGACGCCGGCGATCGTCTCGAGGTCGTCGGCGTAGAGATCGACCTTGTCGGCATCCCCGCCCGAGAGCGCCCTGCCCGAGGCGCCGGATGCCGTCGATCGACCTCGTCGGGCGGCGCTGGAGCATCTCGGCGACGTTGCGGGCGATCCGCCGGCTCGGCCGCCGCAGCGTCTCTGCGATGTCGGCCCGCCGGATCGCGCCCGGCTCGGCGCCGATGCGGAGGTATGCGAGCGCGGCCCGGATGCCGGTCCGCTTGAGGATCTCGACGCCGACGGCCGCCGAGGCCGGGATGCCGGCCTGGCGGAGCGTGACCTGCACGGGCAGGAGCGACGAGTTCGACACGGCTCAGCACGGCGATCTCGCCGAAGCCGGCCCCGCCGGCGACAAGGCGGCCGATCTCGCCGGCGACCGCAGTCGCCTCGCTCTCGACCGCCATCGCCTCGAGGCGGAGATCGGCCGGCTCTCCCGACCGCCCGGGAGCGCTCCGGATCGCCTTGTCGATCCGCCGGCGGTTGTGGGTGAGCAGGTGCCGGGCGCCGTCGACGACGGCCGGCGGGCAGCGATAGTTGACCTCGAGGGCGTACTCGGCGGCGCCGGGGAAGAAGCGCCCGTAGTCGATCAGGTACTCCGGCGTGGCGCCGGCGTAGCTGTAGATGACCTGGTCGTCGTCGCCGACGCCGAAGACGTCGTAGGAGGGTGCGCTCAAGGAGGCGCAGCATCAGCAGGTGGGCCGGCGTCAGGTCCTGGAACTCGTCGACGAGGAGGTGGCGGGTGAACCGCTGGTCGTGATGGCGCAGATCCGGCCGCCGGAGCAGAAGCTCGAGGGCGCCGTAGATCTGCTCGTCGAAGTCGAGCATGCCGCCGCTCGGAGAGGATCGCCCGGTAGTGATCGAAGACGCCGGCGATCCCCTCGGCGTCCGGCATGGCGGCCTCGACCTCGGCCGGGTCGGACAGCCCGAGCCGGATCGCCGAGAGGGCGTCGAGATAGGGGACCCACGGGTCGCTGTTCATCTGCCGGCGCACCGTCACGAGCGACTCGAGGATGCGCCGCACCTCGCTCTCGTCGATGACGCGGCGCGGCCTGCCGCCCGGGGCGGCGAACGGGCCGCCACCGTTGACGACGGCGAGCCCGAGGGAATTGAGCGTCCGGATGTGCGCCGGCAGCCCTTTCGTGCGCTCCCGCAGCTCGTCGGCAGCCCGCCGGTTGAACGCCACCGCCGTCACGCTCGACGGCGTCACCCCGCGGTCGGCGAGCAGGTGGCGGAGGCGCTCGGTGAGGACGCGGGTCTTGCCCGATCCCGCCGGTGCGATGACCCGGGCCGGCCCCCCTCCGTGGGCGACGGCGGCGAGCTGGTCGGCGGCGAGCTCGGCCGTCACCGGGACGTCCCTGTCGGGCTCGAGTGAGCCCGCCTCGATGGACTCCCGGTGGACGACGACAACGCCGTTGGCGAAGCTGAACGGCTGGCGTGGCCCCCCGTCGCAGAAGGCCGCTCCTCCTCCCGGGAGACGTACGTCGGCTCGGTCGCCGGCGGCGGCGCCGAGGCGCTCGGCCCTGCGGGCGTGCCACCACACCGGCTCGCCGTTGCGGGCGTCGTAGTTGTTCGACCACACGAGGTACTGCAGCCGCTCCCTCGAGAATTCGAAACCCTCCCCCGCTTCGAACGGCGTCCCCTCAAACCGCTCGGGGGCGCGGAGGGCGGCGGCGTCGGCGGCGAGGACGACAGTGACCGGTTGTCGCCGTAGGAAGGCCATGTGGAGGCGTTCGGCCGCCTCGGCCGGCTCGGCGAGGACCTCGTCGTCGATGACGAGCTTCGGCCATGAGGTGCAGACGGACGGCAACGGCTGGCCGGGCGAGGTGACGACGCCCCGCCCGAGCTCCTCCGGGCCCGGGAAGGCGGTCATCGCGCCCCGCCCTCGATGTGCCGGCGGCCGGGCGTCAGGGAGCTGTCGAAGGCTGGCGCCGCAGCCACGCGATCGTCCGCCTGAGGCCGTCCTCGAGGTCTATCTCCGGCGACCAGCCGAGCGTCTCGCGGGCAAGGGAGATGTCCGGCCGGCGCCGCGTCGGATCGTCGGGCGGGAGGCGCCGGTGCTCTATCACCGAGGAGGAGCCGGTCAGTTCGAGCACCAGCTCGGCCACCTGGAGGACTGTGTGCTCGTCAGGGTTTCCGAGATTCACCGGGCCTGCCTCTTCACTGTCGATCATCGCCATGAGCCCCCGCACGAGATCGTCGACGAAGCAGAAGCTCCTCGTCTGGGTGCCGTCGCCGAAGATCGTGATCGCCTGCCCGGAGAGCGCCTGGTCGAGGAAAGACGAGACGACCCTCCCGTCCTCGGGCCTCATCCGCGGCCCGTAGGTGTTGAAGATCCGCACGATCCCCGTCCGGGTCCCGCTCACCCGCCGATGGGCGCTCGTCAAGGCCTCCCCGAAGCGCTTCGCCTCGTCGTAGACGCTTCGCGGGCCGATCGGGTTGACGTTCCCCCAATAGCTCTCCGATTGGGGGTGGACGAGCGGCTCGCCGTAGACCTCACTCGTCGACGCGAGGACGAAGCGGGCGCCGTTGTCCTCCGCCAGCCCGAGAGCTGACTCGGTCCCTCTGCTCCCGACGGCGAGCGTCTCGAGAGGAAGGCGGAGGTAGTCCGCCGGCGAGGCCGGGCTCGCCAGGTGGGCGACGGCATCGACGGGACCGTCGACGGGAAGCCGCCGGCTCACGTCGGCCTCGATCAGGCTGAAAGCAGCCGCCGAGGTCAGCTCTTCGACATTGGCCTTCGAGCTCGTCGAGAAGTTGTCGACGCAGACCACCTCGTCGCCGCGGGTCACGAGGGCGCGGCAGAGGTGAGAGCCGAGGAACCCGGCCCCGCCCGTCACGACGACCCGCATCAGCCGGACCGCCTTTGCCCGCTCGCCCAGCGCAACGGCGCCGTGAGACGCCACGACGTGCTCTGCTCGAGCTCGAGCACACGCTCGTGGGCCGCATGGGCCGCCTCCTCGGTCCTCGACAGCTGCCGGGCGAGGTCGTCCCTCTCCCTTTTGAGCGCATCGACCTCGGAGGCGACGGTGCCGAGGGCGGCGAGCTCGGCGGCAAGCTCCTCCCGCTCCAGGTTGAGGCGGGTGATCTGGCCGGCGAGCTCGCTCCCCTCGTCGATGAGCCGGCGCGCCGCCGAGAGCTCCTGAGCGGTGGCGCTCGCGAGAGTGACGAGCTCGTCCTCCCGCTCGAGCAACTGAAGCAGCTCGAGGCGGCCGGAGAACCTTCGCACGAAAGTCTCGAGCACCTCCTCGATGCTCGCTGTCGCCGGCGCGACAGACAAGACCGAGGGTCGACCGGCTGAGTGACGGCACGAGATCGGCGAGGAGGTGGAACCGGTGGCGCGGGCTGCCCCGGTGGATCCTCCTCGAGGAAGCGGGCCACGCCCGCCTGGACCGCCGGTCCGAAGCTGAAGCGGCAGTCGCCGAGGAGCGCCACCGATCCCGGTCGCTGCTCGAACACCTCGCACAGCTGGCCATGGACGGCCTCGGTGGTGCGGGCGCCTTCGATGAACACGAGGATGCGGCCCGCCTCCTCGCCGGCTGCCGGGAGCCGCACCGTCTCGCTCGTCCCGGCCGATCCGGTGTCGAGCAGAGGGCCGAGCCGGCCGCGCCGGAGATCGATCCGGGCGGCAACCTCGGGAAAGCGCGCGAGGGCGCCGGCGGCTACTTCCTGCACCCGGAGCTCGCCACCGGCGACGGCGGCGGCAGTTGATCCCGTCCTCGCGTTGATCTCGTCGGCGACAAGGCGGTCCGGGCTGAAGCTCGTGACACCGGTGACGGCCGGGTGGCAGGCGAAGACGAAGGCGGCGCCCCCGAGCGGGTCGCCGATGTCGAAGACGGTGACCGGCCACTCCATGCTCGTGAGGAGCTCGGAGATGGCGAGGGCGTCGACCGGCCCAACGTCAGCATCTCGAGCTCGGGCGCGAGGAATCGCAGGGCAGATCTCCGCCAGGGCGGAGCGGTAGATGTCGACCGCCCGCCGGGCGAGGAGCGGTTGGGTCGTGTCGAGGCTCGGCAGTGGCGGAACCTGCGTCATCTGCCTACCACGGCTCGTCAAGGTAGCCGACGGCCGGATGGTAGATCCGGCCGACGCGTTGGCGGTCCCACTGCCGTGTGCCGGTCTGGCTGAAGACCCGGCGCATGCGATCCATCGTGTCGGCCGGGCGGGGAGCGGCGTTCATCGAGAGCGGGACCATGCCGGTAGCGGCCTACGACGATGGGAACGAAGACGAGGCGGCGCTCTTCTGCCATCAGGTGGAGGACGAACTCCCAGTCTTCCCAGGATGCGAATGAGCGGTCGGTGGTGTAGCCGCCCACCTCGATGGCCTGGACGGCATCGACGAGAGCGAGGGCGTCGATGTAGTTCTCCACCGTGAGGCCGAGCGAAGCGACCTCGTTCGAGCGCAGCCCGACAGGGACGCCGCCTTCGATGTCGATGAGGTTGCCGTAGGTCGAGTGCCGCCCCGGTCTCGTCAGCGCGCGGTGGAGCACGGGCACCGCCTCCGGCACGAGCTCGTTGTCGGCATCGAGGAAGAGGACCGTCCGGTAAGAGGCGAGTCTCAGTCCCATGTTGCGGACGGCGGAAAGGCCGTGATTCTCCGCCAGGAGGACCGCCCCGAATGGCTGATCACCGACGAGGGCCGCCACCGAACGCAGCAGCTTCTGTGACCCGTCCCGGGATGCGTCGTCGACGACGACGACCTCAGCCCGTGATCCGGCGTTCTCCACAGCCCTTGCCGCCGCCAGCGCCGACGTGACGGAGGCGGACAGGAACTGACGGTGGTTCCAGTTCGGGATGAAGATGGTGACGCCATCCTGCTTGTCCCGCGCCGCAACGTCGCCGAAGGACCGGTTCGCGAGGACCTCAGGCAAGGCCGCCGGTCCGGGAGAGGCGGCCTGTTGCCTCGAAGACGCCAACGAGCGCCTCGGCCAGGAGATCTTCGAGGGTTCCACGGGCGAGGTGGTACTGACGGGCGTCCTCGTAGAGCGCTTCTCGGCCGCGGGCCTGCGCGCTCTCGACGAGGTCACTCACGGATCGGTAGACGCCCGGCGTCGCGGCGGCCGTCGCGGAGGTGCTCCGGCTCGATCTTGCACGGCACGGCGCCGGCGAGGACCGCCTCGAGGAAGCGGTGCGACTCGTGACGGGCCGGGCTGTAGCTGGAGGACCAGACGAAGTAGGACGTGGCGGACAGCAGTCGGCCGAGGGCGGTCTCTCCGAGCATCCGCCCGCCCGCCCGGACCGGCCGGTCGGACGGGAGGAAGACGACGCCGTCGGGGCCGAAGCGTTCGACGAGAGCATCCGCAAGCACGGCCCGAGCCGGTGTGGCATGGCCGACGAGCGCCCACGGCAACGGGCGCTCGCCTGCGACCTGTGACCTGATCAGGTCGGCCTCGGCCGCCAATGGCGCGTTGTAGAGGAACGTGCGGGGCACTTCGCGGTGATCGTGCTCCCGGGGGGCGGAACCGACCTCGAGGACCGCGTCCACCTCGACGCCGCTCCGGGAGAGGAACGCCGGCCAGTCCGCCTCGTCGTGGTCCCCGACGACGGCGACCCGCCGCCGGGCACCTCGCAGCACCTGGAGCGCGACCGGCCCGGAGAGGGCGCACGTCGCCCCGCTCACCACGAATGCGGTCGCAGTCCCGAGCCAGTCCGGATCGAGCTGTCCGAGAGCCGACAGCGGCTCGAGCCGGGCTCCAGCCGAGGGATCCGGGAGGAGCACAGCGGCGGCGGCGCACAGGCGCCTCGCGAGTGTCCTCGAGGCGGTGCTTCCTCCGTCGGGGCAGACGACCAGGACCGGCCCCGCTGTGACGACCGGGTTTGCTCTCCCGCCCACCTCCGCCACCTTAGGCCAGAGGACCGTCCCGGCAGGGAAACGGCCCGCGCCGAGACCGGGACGGCCCACCGATAGACCTCGGCGCCGGGCGAGCTAGCTAAGATACGCGGCCGTGGCATACAGACGAGGCGCAACCCCAGCAGCCAACTAGCGACGATCCGCCCCCTCCGCCCGATGGTCCCCCTCGCCGGCCGGCGCCAGCTCGCTCCCGGCAGAGGCGCCAGCCTCAGCGGGCCGGCGACGACGACGCTTCCCGCCGAACCGGCTACTCCCGCTTCCACCACCACCCCGGCCGCCCCTCGACCAGCCCGCCGGCCGGCGTTGCACCTGGCGACGGCGAGGGGGCTCAGGCTCCCTCTCGTGGCTGGCCTGCTGAGCCTGCTCTCGAGCGGCGGGCTCCTCCTCGTCGTACGGGCCATCCTCCCTCCACACGTCAGCTTCGGTGGCACCCTCATGTCGTGGGACGCCGGCTGGTACCTGCGGATCGCCCTTCACGGCTACTCGTGGAACCCTCACAGCCATCTCCAGCAGGACCCCAACTTCTTCCCCCTGTATCCCGCCTTCGAGCGCATCGGGCACGCCGTCACGGGCCTCTCGATCGAGGACTTCGCCGTCGGCTCGAGCATCGTCTTCCAAGCCGTCGCCGCCGCGCTGCTCGCTCTCATCGTGCGGTCCCAGGGCGGAAGGGACGGCGAGACGCTCATGTGGGTGATCATGTTCCTCGTCAGCCCACCTGTCATCTTCGACGTCATGGGGTACTACAGCGCCCTTTTCTGCGTGCTCACCTACGTTGCGATCCTCTTCGCACTGCGGCGGAAGAAATGGGTCGTGGCGGTCGCCGTCGGCCTCGCGAGCGGGATGAACCCGCTCGGCGTCGCATTCGCCATCGCCTTTGTGGTCTGGTCGTTGATCGAGCTGTGGTCGGGCCCGGTCACGTGGCGGTCCCTCCTCGCCCTCGCCGGGCAGGCGCTCGTCAGCGTGGCCGGCATCGCCGGCTACGCCGTCTATCTCTGGGAGCGCTTCGGCAACCCGCTCGCGTTCTACGACGCCGCCAAGGCCTGGACAGCGCCGCTGCCGGCCGCCAAGGTCGTCTCGCGCATCGTCACGCTCGAGCCCGTGCGGAAGTCGTTCACCGCCTGGGCGGCCCTCCCCTACGGCTCGAACCAGATCTTCCTGATGGATGCCATCTCCGCCATCGTCATCATCGCCCTCATCGTCGCTCTCCTGGCCATGAAGGGCAGTCCGAGGACGTTCGGCTTCTGGCTCATCGTCGTCGCCTTTGTTCTCGTGCAATGGCAGTCCGCCCGATGGGGCAGCGAGCTCGCGACGACGCGCTATCTCCTTCCGGCCGGCTTCGCCGTCGGGGCCGTCGCGCCCGTCCGCCGTGTGATCAGCAGGCCCGTCGTCTTCGCCGTCGTCGTGCTCGTGCTTCTCGCCGGAACGACCGTCGACGTGCGGCACCTCGCAAGCGGGCAATGGATCTGACCCGGCCCCCGGCGACAGATGCAGGTGGCTCCCCGGCAAGGCGCTTCCATGCCCGCCACATTCTCGCCATCGGGCTCGGGGCGTGGCTCGTCGTCGGCATCATCCCGCTCGCCTGGCGCCTCCCCCCCGCCTTCAGGGTCGGAACCGCCAACCGCCGTCTGCACGGCCAGTTCTCCGCCCTCGAGTCCGGCTGGACGGGGTCGATCGAGCACAGCCCCAACCCGGCATCAAAGGACCCCACCAGTTGGGAGTGGTCGTACGGGCCGATATCGACGATCGGGATCGCTCCGGGCTGGACCGCCCTGTCGTTGCGGTTGGCGCCGATGCACTGCCCGGACGGTCAGCCTCAACGGGTCTTCATCCACGGCCCGGGCGGTACAGGTGTGCGCACCCTTGTGCTCGCCGCCGGCTACCACTGGTACCGGATCGGCGTCGGGCCGGCCCGTGCCGGGCGCACGCTGACCTTCACCTACCACTGCGTCGTCGTGCCGGCCTCCCTCAATCACGGCAACGGTGACGTCCGCCCGCTCGCCGTCGAGGTCGCCGGCCTCGTGGGAACCACATGACGCCGTCCGGGCCCGGGGCGCCCCGAGATCGCCTCATCGACTGGACGGGAGAGAGATGTGTCCCGTGGGCCGACAACCTGCAGGTCGTCTACGAGCACTACCACCGGTATCTCTTTGCTGCCTCACAGGTGGCGGGCCGGCGCGTCCTCGACCTCGGGAGCGGCGAGGGCTACGGGTCGGCGCTGTTGGCATCACAGGCACAAGAGGTGGTCGGGCTGGACATCGACGCCGACAGCGTGACCCACAGCAGCGTGGCCTACCAGCTGCCCAACCTCACGTTCCGCGAGGGGGACATGCTCGACCTCTCGGCCTTCCCGGCCGGCTCCTTCGACGTCGTGGTGTGCCTCGAGGCCGTTGAGCACGTCACCGATCAAGCCCGCCTGTTGGAGGAGGTAGCCCGCGTGCTCGCCCCGAGCGGGTTGTTCATCGCCTCGACGCCTGACCGGGACGTCTCGATGAGCCTGCACGAGGACAACCCCTTCCACGTCCGCGAGCTCAATGCCGGCGAGTTCGACGGTCTGCTCAGGTCGGAGTTCCCCCACGTCCAGCTGTGGGGGCAGAACCTCGCTGTCGGCTCGGTGCTCGTGCCGCTCGAGGCTGCCGACACGCCTGGCGAGCTCACCACCCTCGCCCTCCAGGACGACGAGGAGCACTGGGCGGCGGGGACGAAACTCGTCCCGCGCTTCCTCGTCGCCGTCGCCTCCCGGCAGGATCTCTCCCGGCTCGGCCTGCCGGGCTACTTCACGCTCGTCGACGTCGGGATGGAGCTCGTCCGGCGGACGATGAGGGAGCGCGACGAAGCCCGCAGGATGCTGGCGGAACGGGACGCCGCCGCCGGAGCGGCGGCCGAGGACACCGCTCGGCAGGACGCCCTCGTCGAGGCCTACGAGGAGGCGCTCCGGGCGGTCCGTCGCCACCGCCGCGAGGGGTTTCGCGCAGCGCGCCACGAGCAAGCACTCGCCGCCGGCCTGATCGAGGCCCGTGAGGCGCTCCGAACGAGCGAGCAGCAGCGCGAACAGGCGGCCCACGAGCTCGAGCTGATGAAGGGCTCCATATGGTTCCGGCTGGGCGGCCTTTACCGCCGCGGCCTCGAGAAGCTGGTTCCGGCCCGGTCGCTTCGCCGGCGGGTCTACAGCAGGGCCGTCCGCGCCGTCGGCGAGGTCCGCCCGGTGCGCACCGCCAGCCTGACCGACGGGCCGCCGCCGCAGCACCGGCCGATGGCCCTTCCGACAGCGAGCGATCCGGAAGTCACGATCGTCATCCCGGTGCACAACAAGTGGAGCCTGACGGCCGCTTGCCTGCGCTCGATCGCCGAAGACGTCACGGGCGTCCCCTACGCGGTCGTCGTCGTCGACGACGCCTCTACCGACGAGACGCCGCGGATGTTGAAGCAGGTGGGCGGCATCGAGGTGGTCCGCCTGCCGGCCAACAGCGGGTTCGTGCGCGCCGTCAACGCCGGCGTGGCGGCCGCTCGGGGCCGGTTCGTCGTCCTTCTCAACAACGACACGCTCGTCGGGCTGGGCTGGCTGGACGCCCTGACCGAAGTCGCCGAGTCGAGTGACGACATAGGGATAGTGGGCGCGAAGCTCGTCTATCCGGACGGCCGCCTGCAGGAGGCCGGCGGCATCATCTGGCAGGACGGGAGCGGGTTCAATTACGGGCGCAACGGTGATGCGGCCGATGCTGCCTTCAACTTCCGCCGCGACGTCGACTACTGCTCGGGAGCCTGCCTTCTCGTGCGCCGCGAGGTCCTCGAGGCGACAGGTGGCCTCGACAGCCGTTTCGCCCCCGCCTACTACGAGGACACCGACCTGGCGTTCTCGGCGCGGCGTCTCGGCTACCGCGTCGTCTACGACCCTCGTGCAGTCGTCGTCCACCTCGAGGGTGGGAGCAGCGGGACCGACCTGACGACCGGTGCCAAGCGCTATCAGGTCGTGAATCAGGAGGTCTTCCGCTCGAAATGGGCGGACGAGCTGGCGGGAAGGCACCGGCCCGACGGCGCCCTTGTCCGGATCGCCAGCTGGCGCAGGCCGGCCGGGCGCGTCCTCGTCGTCGACGAGCAGATACCGACGCCGAACCAGGACTCCGGTTCGCGGCGGATGTGGGAAGTGCTCTGCATCCTCAACGAGCTCGGCTTTGCCGTCACGTTCCTGCCGAACAGTGGGCTCGACATGCCCCCGTACTCGGCCCGCTTGCGCGACGCGGGCATCGAGGTGCTCGAGGGCGTCCACCGCCTGCCCGAATTCCTGCAAGAGGTGGCTCCGGAGCTGCGCCTCGTCGTCCTCTGCCGGCCCCAACCGACCTGGCAGCACCTGCCGACGGTGCGCAGGCTCGCCCCGAAGGCGAAGATCATCTATGACACCGTCGATCTCCACTTCGTGAGGGAGCGCCGGCGGGCCGAGATCGAAGGCGACGCGGAGCGCTTGAACGCCGCCGAGCATCAACGCCAGATGGAGCTCGCCCTCGCCGAGGCCGCCGACGCCACGCTCGTGGTGACCCCTCCAGAGCGTGACCTGCTCCTGAGCGGGCTCCCTCGGCTCTCGGTCCACGTCGTGCCGAACATCCACCGGGACGAAGCAGCAGGACAGCCGTTCGCGAGGCGCCACGGCCTCTTGTTCGTCGGCGGCTTCCGGCACGACCCGAACCGGGACGCCGCCCACTGGCTCGTGGAGGAGGTCCTCCCCCGCGTCCACGAGGAGATGCCCGACATCCCCGCCTACATCGTCGGGAGCCATCCGACAGATGACATCTGGGCCCTTGCCGGCGACGGCGTGCGGGTACTCGGGTGGGTGCAGGATCTCGCCGACCTCTACGAGAGCACCCGGCTCTTCGTGGCGCCGCTCCGGTACGGTGCCGGCATGAAGGGCAAGGTGGGCGAGAGCCTCGCCCACGGGCTGCCCGTGGTCACCACCCGCATCGGAGCCGAGGGGATGGGGCTCGTGCACGGGAGCGACGTGCTTGTTGCCGACGCTGCCGACGCCTTCGCGGGCGAGGTCGTGCGGGCCTATCGCGACGGAGACCTCTGGACGAAGCTCGCAGTCAACGGCCGCCGGACGGTCTCGGCTCGTTACTCGCCCGGTGCCGTTCGCCCGCTTCTCGTACAGGTGCTCTCCGAGCTCGGTGTCCCGCTGGCAACCGAGCGCCCGGAGGGTGGTTGATACATCACCCCTTGTGGTCTTCTGGGACTGCTGTTACTGTTGTTATCCACGTGATTTGCCACGACTCCGCCGCGGAGCCAAAGGCGCCGGGGGAAGGCAGCACGTCTCATGGGCACACGAATACTCAAGGTGGCGCGCCTGTTGGCGGCGAGCGTGGTGATGGGTGGGGCGTCGGTCGCCATCGCCGGCACGGCCGAGGCGAGTGCGCCCGGTCACGACTACAGGGGCCTGGCGTTCGACGCCTGCTCAACGCCCTCGGTCAACGCCATGCGGGCTTGGTTGAGGTCTCCGTTCCGTGGGGTCAACATCTACATCGGGGGCGGCGACCGCGGGTGCTCGCAGCCCAACCTGACAGCCGGCTGGGTGAGGACCGTGACCGGAATGGGATGGCGGCTCATCCCTACCTATGTCAGCCTTCAGGCCCCCGGCAACAGCTGCCGGTGCTCGGCGATGAACCCGAGGTGGGCGAACGCGGAGGGCATCGTGGCGGCCGACCACGCCGTCGAGTCGGCGCGCAACATCGGGATCGGCAGGGGCAACCCGATCTACGACGACATGGAGAGCTACGTCGTCGACTGGTCGAACACGAGAGCGGTGCTCTCCTTCCTCGAGGGCTGGACGGGGCGCTTGCACGGCCTCGGATACCGGTCAGGGGTCTACAGCAGTGCAGACAGCGGGATAGCCGACCTCATCTCCATGGTCGGCTCCTCCTACCACGAGCCGAATGACATCTGGATCGGCGACTGGAACGGGCGCGACACGACGAACGACGGACACGTGCCGGCGCGTGACTGGTCCCATGACCAACGGATCCACCAGTACCGCGGGCCCCACACGGACAAGTACGGCGGCGTGAGGATCAACATCGACAGCGACTACTGCAACAGTGACGCCGTGAGCGCGAGGACGCTCAACTAGCCCATGCCGGACGGTGCTCCGGCTGAGCCGGGGCGCCATCCGTCAGGCGTTACCGCCAGGGGCTCGGGCGACGATCGGCGTCGACCATGGATCGTGCCAGACGACTCCGTGCTCGGGGACCGGGTCGGCCCAGACCTCGGCTGAGAAGCCCAGCTCCCTCAGCGTCGTCAGCAGATCTGCAGCCGAGAACAGGCGTAGCTCGAGGGTGGAGCCGTCGCCACCGTGGAAGACGAGGTCCTCGAACACCTGAAGGGACCCGGCCCGCGTCCTGTTGACGAGCACGCGACCATGAGCGAGGTCGACCACCTTGTAGTCGTAGAGATCGGGATAATGCTCCTCGGTCAGTCCCTCGAGCTTGCTCGGGACCGTCAGGACGAGCAGGCCGCCCGGGACGAGCAGCTCACCGAAGTGCTCGAGGGCACGTTGCCAGGGGGGATCGACGTGCTCGAGGACGTCGGACGAGATGACGAAGTCACACGTGCCGGCGAGGCCCGGGGGGACCGGCTCCATGATGTTGAGAGCCGGCTCTTGATGGAGGTAGGTGTTGCGGTAACCGAGACGCTCGGTGAGAGGAGCGGCGTACCCTTCCCAGTCCGACATCCCGAGCCCCTTCAGCTCCGGCGCGTGGGGAAAGGCGTCGAGGGTGAGCGACCGGCCGAAGAGGCCGATCGAGAGCGCTGCGACCACAGCCCGCCAGCGGAGCGTCGAACCGCACGTCGGACAGCTCGCCGTCTCACGCTCGATCGCCGCGAGCGGCACGTCGCTCGGGGACCCACAGATGTTGCAGGTCCATGCCGTAGCCCCTGAGCGTGTCGAAGCCGTCGCGGTTGAGGCGGCGTGCAGGTCGTCAGCGACCGCCGGTGTCGCCTCGAGCGGCGCCGCGCTCGCCGTGTCGACGTCGCCCCGCCGCCAGAGGTCGGGAGGCAGCCGAGCGGGAAGCTTGCCTCGTGCACGGTGGGCGAGCCCCCGCAGCGTCACGCCCCGAACCGACGAGCGGAGAGACGCCCGCCTCCCCGTCGGGGACGCCCCGGGGAGGCCGTCCCCTTCGACGGGGGCGGGGCTTGGCATCTGGGCATCGGTCGCCGGTGACGAAGAAGAGGGTGCGCCGGCGGCCGCCTCGGGTCGCCAGGCCGGCGCCGCCGGATCACGGACGGAGAACGAAGGGCTGAGAGGCGGGATGAAGCGGCACTCGACTCTCTCCCTTCTGTAGTGGGCGATCAGATGGGTCGGCTTCACGAGGCCAAGGGCGAGGGCGGCTTCGTCGAAACGGGCGACGCTCTCTATGAATTCACGGTCTTCTCCATGTTCAGGGTCGAAGTTGTGCCCGAAGCCGCGATCGATGAACACGTCGATGACATTGGCGAAGGCGAGGAAGACCTCCGGGTGGAAGCAGGAGTTGAGGAGCGGGAGGATGTCCTCGGCGCGGACCCCTTCGAAGCCTTCCGTCGAGCAGTCCCAGTTCTCGTACCTCTCCTCGTGGCGCTTCAGCTGGTGGTTGAACCGGTAGCGGTCGGGCATCTCGGCCCATATCCGCTGGAGGAGGTCGAGGGCCTCAGGCCATCGCATGTGGCCGTTGCGGCCGATCATGTCGTTGACTATGAAGACGCCGTCGAGGGCGAGCGAGCGGTGGACGACCCCGAACAGCCGCTCGAGCTCGCAGACGTGGTGCAACGAGTGGTTGGCGATGACGACGTCGTGCTCTTCGGACGGCTCCCAGAAGTTCAGATCGGCTTCTTCGTCGATCAGGAACGGGCCCAAGCCGACGGCCTCTGCCTGGCTCGCTGCCCGCTCTCGCATCGCCTCGTTGAGCTCGAGCCGGCGGATGGAGAAGTTGTCGAAGCCGGCTGCCCGGAGCGAACCGGCCAGTCCGAGCTCGAGCTCACCGTTGCCCGACCCGAGCGAGACCACCCGGACCGTCGGACCCCGTCCGCACCGGGCGACGAGCGGGTCGAGGAAGAAGCTGTCGAGCGAGGGGAAGCCGAGCTCTTTGAGAAGGGGCCGCAAGTGGCCCTCGCTCCAGTAATTGTAGATGGCGGGCAGGTCGTGGACGTTCTCCACCTGCCCGAAGTGGTCCAGCTCATCCTTGACCCGGTCGGCGTAGCTAGTCGGCTCTGCCCCCGACAACCCGGCGCCCGTCATCGGCCGGCAATTTAGGGCTGCCGCCGGCCCTTTCGCCATAACTCGAGCACGTCAGAGATCGATTGCCTGTGCACAGGCGGTGTTCCTCCTCACCGGAGACTGTCGCGCCAGGCCTCGTAGAGGGCCGAGTAATGGCCGCCGTGCTGGGCGAGGAGGCGGCCGGGAGGCCCGTCCTCGACGATCCTGCCCCTCTCGAGGACGAGCACCCGGTCGGCGATCTCAACGGTCGAGAGCCGGTGGGCGATGATGACGGCGGTCCGGCCGGTGAGGACCGTCTTCAAGGCCGACTGGACGAGGCGCTCCATCGGGGCGTCGAGCGACGAGCTCGCCTCGTCGAGGATGAGGACGGCGGGGTCGGCGAGGAAGGCCCGGGCGAGGGCGATCAGCTGGCGCTGGCCGGCCGAGAGATGAGAACCCTGCTTGCCGACGTCGCTCGCATAGCCGTCCTCGAGGACCTCGATGAAAGAGTCGGCGCCGACGGCGCGGGCGGCGGCGATCACCTCGCCGAGGGAGGCCTCAGGCGAGCCGAAGGCGATGTTCTCGGCGATGGTGCCGGAGAAGAGGAAGCTCTCCTGGGTGACCATGGCGACGGCCTCGTGAAGGTCCGTCTCGCCGAGGAGCGAGAGCGGGATGGAGTCGATGCAGACCTGGCCGTCGAGCGGATCGTAGAAGCGGGCGAGCAGACGGGCGATCGTGCTCTTCCCGGCGCCCGTCGTGCCGAGGAGGGCGACGGTCTGGCCGGCGGGGATGTGAAGCTCGAAGCCGGACAGGATGTCGGTGCCGGCGCGGTATCCGAAACGGACGGCGGAGAAGTCGACGCGCCCGCGGAACCCGCCCGCCGGGGGCGGGACGCCATGCTCGGGCATCGGCACGCCCGGCTCCTCGTCGAGCACGCCGGCCAGCTTCTCGAAGCCGGCCGCCGCCCCCTGGAACGAGTCGTAGAACTGGCTCACCTCGGCGAGCGGCTCGAAGAAACGCCGCAGGTAGAGGACGAACGCCGCCAGCACACCTACCTTCATGTCCCCGTCGATCACCCGCATGCCGCCGTAGAGCAGCACCGCCGCAGTCGTGACATTGCCTACGAGCACGATCCCCGGCCAGTAAATGCCGAGCAGCTGGAACGACCGGCTCATGGCGGACCGGTAACCCTCCGAGAGCTGCCCGAAGATCTCGTCGTTCCTGTCCTGGCGGCGGAAGGCGTGCACGGCCCGGATGCCGCGGAGGGACTCGGTGAAGTGCACGATCACCATCGCCATCGCGCCTCGCGTGCTGCGGTAGGCGATCGTCGACTCACGCTGGTACCAGCGGGTGAGGAACCAGAGTGGGATGAAGCCCGACAGGCAGACGAGCCCGAGCGGCAGGTCGAGCACGAGCAGGATCACGCCGACGCTCAAGACGGCGAGGACGGCCGTGACGACGGTGTCGAGGCCGAGCGAGAACATGTCGTTGATCGCCTCGAGATCCGACGTGAGGCGGGCGATCATCCGGCCCGTCGTATAGCGCTCGTGGAAGGCGAGGCTCAAGCGCTGGAAATGGGCGAAGACCCGCTCCCTCAGCTCGAGGAGCATCTCCTGGCCGACGCGGCCCGATACGGCGACAAAGCCCCGGTAGGCGAATGCCTGCAGGAGGGCGCACACGACGATGATCCCGGTGATGAGCCCGATCCGCACGTAGTCGCCGCCCCGGGCGGCCGGGATGCCCCAGTCGATCCCGACGCCGACCAGATAGGGCACGGCCACAGATGCCGCATTGGCGATGAAGATCGCTATCGCGAGCAGGATGAGGGTGCGGCGGTGAGGCGAGCTGAGGGACGCCGAGGAGGTGGCGGGTGCGCTTTCGCAAGCAGGCCCGCCCAGGCCTGCGGGACGTCCTCGGCGTCCTCGGCGGCGACGCCGCGCCAGGTCTCGATCGAGCTCATGGGGTCTTTCCTTCCTCGTGAGCCACCGAGAGCACGCTTGCGTAGTCCGGCCGTGCCATCAGCTCGTGGTGCGTCCCGACGGCGGCGAGCACGCCGTCGCGGAGGAGGGCGACCCGGTTGGCGAGAGCGACGGTGGACGGCCGGTGGACGACGAGAAGACTGGTCATGTCGGGCAGCACCTTGGCGAGGCTGTTCTCGACGAGTGCTTCCGTGCTGACGTCGAGAGCCGATAGGGGGTCGTCGAGCACGAGCACCGCCGGCCGGGCGATGACGGCCCGGGCGAGGGCGAGCCGCTGGCGCTGGCCTCCCGAGAGGGAGAGCCCCTGCTCGCCGATCCTCGTGTCGAGGCCCCACGGGAGGTCGTAGACGAACTCGGACTGGGCCAGCTGCAAGGCCTCGTCGACTTCCTGATCGGACGCGCCGGGCCGGCCGAGAACGAGGTTCTCGCGCACGCTCATCGAGAAGAGGACCGGATCCTCGAACACCATCCCGACATGGCGACGGAGCGAGTCCATCGTGAGGTCGCGGATGTCGATGCCGTCAAGGGTGATCCGGCCCGAGGTGACGTCGTAGAGCCTGGCGGGAAGGGCGGCGAGCGTGCTCTTGCCCGAACCGGTCAGGCCGACGATCGCAACGGTCTCACCCGGCTCGATGGTGAGGGAGACGTCGCGGAGCACCGGTGCCGGGCTTCCCGGGTAGGTGAAGCCCACATGTTCGAACGCACAGTCGTCCCTTCGCCGACTGGAGCGGGACAGCAGATGGCCTGTCGTGAATGGTCATCTCGGCGTCGAAGAGCTCGCAGACCCGATCGGCCGCCGTCGCCGCCTGCTGGGCCATCGACAGGATCCAGCCGAGGTCGATGATGGGAAACTGCAGAAGGACGAGGAGAGTCGTGAAGGCGACGATCGCACCGAGGGAGAGGGAGCCGCGGGCGACGGCGATACCCCCGACGAGGACGGCGGCGGCCATCGTCAGGTTCGGCACGAGAGTCAGCCACCCCCAGAAGCGGCCGCGGAGCTGGGCCATCTCGACCGCGGAGACCCGAAGGGCCCGGGCCGAGGTTCCGAACCGCTCCCGCATGAGAGGGCCGCGGCCGAACGCCTTCACCACCCGCATCCCGCTCGCCGCCTCCTCTGTGAGCGTGGCGAGGTCGCCCTGCTGGTCCTGAACACGGCGCGAGACCAACGAGTAGTTCTTGCCGAACCGTTTCCCGAGCCAGATCACCGGGAGGGTCGTGATGACGGCGACGGCGCCGAGGGGCGCATAGGTGACGATCAGCAGTGCCATGACAGCGAGGTACTGGAGCCCGTCGACGACGAAGAAGATGGCTCCGAACCCGAGGAAACGCCTGATCGTGCTCAAGTCGGTCGTGGTGCGCGAGAGCAACTGGCCGGTCTGCCACTTGTCGTGGAGCTCGACGGGCAACCGCTGGAGGTGGGCGTACAGGCCGTCGCGGATCTCTCGCTCGACCTTCTGCACGGCGACCGACTGAACGCGGCGCCGGGCGACGATGAGGGCGGCCTCGAGGACGCCGAGCCCGAGGGCGAGGAAGAACATCGGCACGAGTGCCCCCCGCTCCCCACGCCGGATCGGCCCGTCGACGACAGCCTCGAGGACGAGGGGGATGAGGGTGCTGGCGGCGACGGCGAGCGTCGCGCAGACGAGCATCACGACCATCTGGCGGGAGTACGGCCGCACGTAGCCGCGGAGCCGCCACAGCGACCGGTACGGCGCCGCGCGCCGACCAAGTGGGGCTTCGCTCATGACCTAAGACGGTAGCGAACAGCGGGCGCCATCCCGGGATGACGCCCGTCTCTGCGACCGGTCTCGCCGATCGCCTCGCCTCGTGGCTCGTGTGGAGAATATGGAGCCGGCCGAGTTACTCGGGGAGTTCGGGCGCCGGTACGACCCTGGGATCGCCCGGCCGACTCCCCTGTATTTTGCCCCATCTGGGGCCGAAAGTGGTGGATGCGGGATCCGGGGCCTCATCTCGCGCATACCGGTGTGACGCCGTGTGACGGCGAGCTGTCAGCGTGTCGGTCCACCGGTTGTCGCCGGTGCAATCCGCGTTTCCGCAGCCGGTCGCGACATCGCTTCAGCGTCCCGAACGGCTTCAAAAGGAGGAATGAGAGAATGCAGCTCAGGATGAAGCTCGGTGTACTGGCCATGGCGGGCGCAAGCGCCCTCCTGTTGACCGGCGGGCCCGCCCTCGCCAGCAGTCACGCCACGAAGTCCGTCACGGCGCCCGAGGTGATCGCCGGTGCGGTGCACGGGAAGAAGGCGCTCGCGAACGTGACCGCGATCCCGCTCAGCTGGCGCGGCCTCGTGGGGACCCGGTCGGTCATCGTCCTGGGAGGAGGCGGCGTCCACAAAACCAGCATGAAGACGTTGCAGAGCCCGGCGGGGAACCTCACCGTCCGGGCGACGAGCAAGCCACAGGCCCGGCAATCCTTCGATGCCAAGACGTGCCTTTTCACCCAGACAGAGGACATTGCCCTCGTGGCCGTCGGCAGCAAGAGCACGGGTGCCTTTGCGGGCGCTTCGGGTCCCGCCGCAGTGCAGATCTATTTCGCCGAATACTTCCCCCGGTACAAGTCCGGCCCCCACAAGGGCCAGTGCAACACAAGCAACAATGCAATGCCGCTCGTTAGAGGTGCCGTTGCGTCATTCCTCGCCACCGCCGTGCTGACGGTCAAGTAGGCATCACCATCAAAGGGCGGGCCGGTCCCCCGGGACGACCGATGGACCGGCTCACCCGTCTCACCTGTCGAGAACGCTCTTCAAAGCGATTGCCCGATTAGTGAGATTGCTCGACTCGGGCAGATCGCTTCGATCAGGGTGAGCCGTGCATTGCGTCGCCGTGGAAATGCGCATTTGCTTAGGGGAGTGCATACTTCGTGATCATGGGTTCCAAAGGAAAGAGACGGCGGAGGCCTCGGCAGGCGGAGCGCCCAAGAGGTGATGAGCGTGATGGTGAGGGGTCGTTCTCCCCGGGCGACGGCGAGGGTGAGTATTCAGCCCTGAGCCCTGTGGCCGGTGTTGGCTTTGCGCAGAGCCTGGCGCGCTTTGTCAGCTTCCGGCGCCATCGCCCGCGATAGCGCCCGTCGACCTCAGCTGCGGGCCGGCCGGCACGGAGCTGGCCGACCCGCGGTGGAAACGCTCGACTCAGGAGGTCCGGGTGGCCCAGAGAACCGCGCCGCTGCTCGAGTACAGCACGAGGTTGCCGTCATCCTGCATCACGAGGCGGTCCCCGCTCCGGTTGGCGATCCCGAGATTCCAGAGCATCCTGCTCGATGCGGACCAGACGACGAGGTTGCCCGTCTTCGACTGGACGATGGCATTGGCGCCGGGATGGCCCGCAGTCCGGCTGGACCAAAGGGCACGGCCGGCGTAGTCGTAGAGCACGAGGTTGCCGTCCGCCTTCTGCTCGAGGAGCTCGAAGGACCGGTTGGCCGATTCGAGGTACCAGTTCCCCATGAGCGGCTCCCCGCTCGCGAGCTCGTTGTTGACGGTGTTCGTCGACCAGAGGAGGGCGCCTCCTGATCCGTACATGATCAGGTTGGCATCGGTCTGCAGGGCGAGCTTGGCGCCGGGGTGCCCGGCGGTGCTGCTCTTCCACAGCACGCGGCCGCCGGCTGAGTAGACGACGAAGTTGCCGTCGCTCGCCTGCATCACGGCATGAGCACCCGGGTTGCCGGTGGTCTTCGTGTCCCACAGCATCCGCCCGCTCGCGTTGTAGAGGCCCAGGTCGCCGTCGGATCTCTGCATCGTGAGGCGGTACTGACCGTTGGGGGTGACGATGGAGCTGCCGGCGCTGAGCGTCTCGCCGGGAGCGAGCGTGACGTCGCCGTAGGTGTTCCCGATTGTGGCGATGCTGCCGGGGGCCGCCCCCGAGCCGGAGTCGGCGAGGAGGGCGTCGCTGTAGTCACCGTCGATGTTCAAGGTGACGCCGCCGTAGGTCTGGTTGACGTTTCCGCTGTACTGGTGGATGCGCTGATGCTGAGCCCACTCGGCGGCGGGCACGTAGTAGTCCGACGTCGTCGCCGCTCCGTTCCAGTCGCCGAACCACAGCTCGTCGGGCTCGGTGTAGTTGGGATTGCCGACCTCGGAGACAAGGGCGGTGATCCCCGAGCTGGCACTGCTGTAGACGCCCGAGGAATAGCCGAGGGTGCGCAGCTCGCTCGCCCAGCCGTCCAGGTATGCGAGGACGGCGTTGTTGCAGCTCGTGTCGCTGATCGTCCAGGACTCCATGTCGTAGTAGATCGGGTTGCCGGTCCCGAGGCCGACTGCCGAGGCGAGGGCGACCGCCGCCTGGGCGGACTGCCGGCCTTCGGCCGTCGCCGTGCTCGGGTTGATGACGTGGGAGAAGTCAACCCCGGTGCAGGCGGCCTGCGGGCCGACGTAGATGGGGATCAGGTGCCAGCCGGCGGCGGCGACCTGTGCGGTCCACGAAGGGGTCAGATTGGGTTGCGAACAGGCGGCCTCGTCGCCACCGAGGTAGACGCCTATGCCGCGGTACGGCGATGCCGACCAGGCGGCCATCGTGGACAGGCTCGGTGTGGAGCAGATGTCGAATGCACGCCCGGTGTAGACAGAAGGCCCGGGCTGGGCGGCGGCCAGGCGGGATCGAGCGGCTGCGGTTCCCGCTCCTGCCGATCTGAGCGGGGAAGCACCGCTGCCCGTCATTGGGAGCGCCGGCGGAGCCACGCCTGCCCGGATCGACTTCCTGATGGCGCTCGTCACGGCGGCGTCAGCTCCGCTCGTCACCACCACCTCGGCGTGTGCCTCCGGCGCAACCATCGTGTACCCCGGCTGCACGGCATTCTGAGCTGCCACTCCGACGAGTCGGCCATCGAGCTCGGCCGGCGCCAGTCCTGCCATCGCGTGGCTCACTCCTGCGGCGTCGAGTGGCTGGACGAGGACCGCCCCCGCTTGACCTACGGCGCTCGCCGGACAGTTCTGGTTCCCCGCCGGCGTCCCGAGGTAGACGGCGTTGTGGTCGAATCGGACGCACCTTGTCGGGTCGTTCACGAGGCGGTAGACGGGCCAATCCGCCGGAACCGTGAGGGTGATCCCGTGATAGGTCACGGTGCGCTCCCCAGTCGTACCTGCTCTCGCGCTCGCTGCGGCAACCGACGGGCTGGCCGCTGCGGGCAGAGCCTGCAGGCCGAGCGCAGCCCCGACGAGGGTGGCGAGGGCCAACGCGACAACGGTGCTCGAACCTGCTCGAATCTGCTGAAACTTTCGCCGGCCGATGCGGCCGGCGAGACCTGCCTTCACCCGCGGGGTGATCGCCATGATTCCTGCCTTCCCGCCTGTACGCGCTCTTAGTGGTAGATATGTTACTCAGAGTGGTAATACTGTGCAAGCGCTGGGAGGGGAAGATGGCCCGTGAGAGACGGCACAGCGGGCGCGCCAGCCTCGAGGGGCATCGCTGTAGGGGCGATCAGGAAGCTCCCTCGGGCGGCGTCGGAGGCGGGCCGGCGAACAAGCCGAGCAGCTCGTATGCCAGGTTGGCTGCGGCGATAGCGGTCAGCTCGGCGTGGTCATAGCTCGGAGAGACCTCCACGATGTCGGCGCTCACGAGGGGAAGGTCCTCCAGCCCTCGGAGGATCATCTGCAGCTCCCGGGTAGTGAGGCCGCCGGGCTCGGGCGTGCCCGTTCCCGGAGCGTGCGCCGGGTCGAGGACGTCGATGTCGATGCTGATGTAGACGGGCAGGCCGCCCACCCGCTCCCGGACGAGGTCGACCGCATGGTCAGGTCCGAGCCGGGCGACGTCCATCGTCGTTACGACGGAGAAGCCGAGCTCCCGGTCCTCGATCAGGTCGCTCATGGCGTAGAGCGGACCGCGGATCCCGACATGGGCGGAATGGCCGAGGGCGAGCAGCCCCTCCTCCGAGGCGCGCCGGAACGGCGTGCCGTGGGTGTAGGCGGCACCGAAGTAGGTGTCCCAGGTGTCGAGATGGGCGTCGAAATGGACGAGGGCGATCGGACCGTGCCGGGCATGGAGCGCCCGGAGCAGCGGCAGGGCGATGGTGTGGTCCCCGCCGAGACTTATCAGGCGGCCGGCCCGCTCGAGCGTCTGCACGGCGGCGGCCTCGATCTGCTCGATGGCGGCGCCGATGTCGAAGGGATTGCATGTCACGTCGCCGGCGTCGGCAACCTGGTGGACGGACCAGGGCTCGACGTCCAGGAAAGGGTGGTACGGCCGGAGCAGTTTCGAGCCGGCCCGCACGGCCTGGGGCCCGAAGCGGGCGCCCGGTCGATAGGACACCCCGGCGTCGAAGGGAATCCCGAGGACCGCAACGTCGGCCGACGACACGTCGTCGAGCCGGGGGAGCCGGGCGAAGGTGTCCGGGCCGGCGAAGCGCGGTACGACGAGGCCCTCAGGCGGCCCGATCGGTCGACCGGTCGGGCCTTTGTTGCCACTGTTGTCTGCCACGCCAGTGAGATTAGGCTCAGCGCCGACCGCGAGCTCTTCGGTCCTCATGAGCAGGCAGGCTCGAAGCGGCGAAAGCAGCCCGAGCTTGAAAGGTGGGCTGCAAGCTCAAAATCGAGAGCCACTCGATCGACCGGATCCCCGACACCGAACGGTACGGCAAGGTGTGGCAGCAGGTGCTGTGGGAGCGCATTTCGAGCCAGGCGGCGGGACGCGGCTCCTCGTCGTCGGGGGCCTACTTGGTGAACTCGATGCTGAGGCCGCCGCCGGCCGGGAAGCGGACGACAAGCATCGGCTGGGCGATGCCTGGCCACTCGACGGTCGCCACCGCTTCTGAGCCGGCAAGTGCCTGAAAGCAACGGCGCAGCTCTGCGCGCCGGGACGGCCGGGCGAAGATGTGGGCGTTATCACCGAGACCGGTCACGCTCCGCCCTCGGCGCAGGCCGTGACTGGCCGACCGAGGCAGGCCGCCAGCCGATCAATGGCCGGCGCGTCCTCAGCGACCGGCTGTGGCGGTGCGAAGGGCCGACGCCCGACCGGGATGTCGCTCAGTTTGTCCCGGCTGAAGACCAGTTCCTGCTCGGCGAGGGCTTCGGGAAACGAGACAGCCTGCCCGGTCGCTCGCGCCAGGTCCCAACCATGCACGAGGATCTCGGTGATCCTGAGGTGTAGGGCAACCAATCCTGGCACCGTCCCCATCGGGACCTCGACGTCGCCTTCGAGTGCCCCCGGTCGGCCGAAGGCGTCGAGGAGTTCCCGAGCCGACCGGCGATACGCATCGGCGACGTCGGCCTCCGCACCGACTGGTGCGGCGGACGGCTGGCCGCCGAGTGCCGAGGTGAAGCGGTCGTTGCCGGCGACGAGGTGGCAGGCGAGGTCCCTCACCGTCCACTCGATGCACGGGGTTGGGAGGGTCCACTCGGCGTCGGCGATCGAGACCAACAGCTCGCCGGTGGCATCCAGGGCCGTGGCGAGCTGGCGGATGGGTTCGCTGGTCATGGTGGTCGTCCTCTCCTTTGGCCGAGTCTCGACCTGCACTTGCAATCTAAAGCGGTCTACTTGATAATATCAAGTGATAGCGTGAGCCGTGTGAAGTCCTACGGGCAGTACTGTGCCCTTGCTCGAGGGCTCGACGTCGTAGGGGAGCGGTGGTCCCTGCTGATCGTGCGGGAACTGCTGGACGGTCCCCGCCGCTACGGCGAGTTGGTCGAGGGGTTGCCCGGGATCGCCACCAACCTGCTTGCCGAGCGGCTACGTCACCTCGTTGGTTCCGGCGTCATCGAACGCCGGAGTGACGGCGGCTACAGCCTTACGCCGTGGGGTGAGCAACTGCGCGGGCCGCTTTACGCCCTGGCTCGCTGGTCGGCTCCGGTAGTGATGTCGGGCCCTGTCGGTGACGACGCCTTTCGGGCCGAATGGCTCGCCCGCCCCGTGGCTGTGATGTTCGAGGGAATCGACAGACGCCGCCCGGCCCTCATCATCGAGGTGCGCATCGGCGACGAAGCGTCGACCATCGAATCGAGAGCCGGGCAAGTGACGCTGCGACCGGGGCAGACGCCGTCGCCCGACATCGTGCTGGAAGGTCCTCCCGATGCGATTCTTGGCCTGCTCGCCGGCCGCCTCGACCCTGCTGCCGCGGCCAGCGGCGGCCTGGTCATCGTCGGCGATGGCCGCCGCATCGCTCGGCTCAGGCCCAAGCTGGGACCGGCGATGACAGGGACAACGGTCGGGTGAACTGTTCGTAGCTGTACCGGGTGCCGAACGTGTCACGGCCGGAAGATTCAGTCGCGCTGGCCCTTTTCTCGTTGTCGCAAGCCGATCCTCAGCCGCTACGGCTTCCGCAGTCGGGCGGACGCCCCGGAGGTTGTTGCGCGGTCGGCGTACCCGCCAAACGCTGCTTCATCTGTCATTTAGGCGGGGGTTGTCGGCCGAGCAGTGTACGAACCGCTCGTCGGGCCCTCTCGCCAGCCCGAAGCTCGCCAGAGCGGCTTTCCGGATAAGCGAGCGGCGCCGATCAGGAAGGCTGCGCTGAAGACGAGATCGACCGGCACCAGCCCGAGGCGCCCGCTGGCGGTTGCGGTGACGGCGTCGAGCAGTTGGATGAGGGCGGTGATCACCATGAGCGCGACGAGAGCTCGGCGGGCCCGCAGCCCCAACATCGCCAGGAGTCCGGCGGACATGGCCAGATTGCGGGTGAAGAAATACTCTGCGTAGTTGCGTCCCGCCGCATTGAGCTGTTCGCCAGCAGGATGGAGGGCCAAGACGCCACCTGTGGCCGTGAGCAGCGCACCGACCACGACGAGCGCTACCAGCCACCCACGCCACGGCGATGCTGTTGTGGGCTTCAGAATGCCTGCCCGCCGGGTGGACAATGGTCGCGGTTGAGGGATTTGTGCTCGAACACCCGGCGTCGTTGGTGACAGGCGAGCGTCATGGGTGAGGAGCCGGGCCGTGAAGCTGACGACGAAGACCAAGGCGGTGACCGTGGCGAGCTTCTCGAACATGCCGCCGAGGCTTCCGTGGCCCATCGTGGCTCCGAATGTGCCGAGGAACACGACCATGAGGCCACCGCTCAGAGCGGCGAAAGGGCACCATTTGCGCCAGTGCGGTTCGTGACGGAAGCGGTAGGCCAGAACGAACATCCCGGCGATGGTTGCCCCGAGACTGACGACGGCGGCCAGGTTGTGGATCTGCGCGTGCGTCGTGGTGCCGGCGGGGGCGGCGACCCCGGGCGGAAAGCCCATCGCGGGATCTTGGCTGAAGACGCCGGCAGTGATCAGCATGAGGCCGGCTAAGACCTTCAAGCGCGGGTACCAAGCCGACCCGAACCCGGGCGTCAGTGTGGCGCGCCAGCCGATCGCCGAGATGCAGGTGAGCACGCCGAAAACGATGAAGTTGGTGATTTGTACCCATCCGCCCGGTCCGAGGCTCAATGCGCTCATTGGCTGTCGGAGTGTGCCGTAGCCGGGCCGGAGGACTCCGTCGATCAGGTAGGTGGCATTGAACAGGACCGAGCCGGCGAGGCCGGCGGCGAGCAGGCAGCGGTGGGCCGGCGAGTTGCCGACCACGCTCAAGCGAAGGCGCGGCAGGCGGTGCGCCCCGATCCCGCTGCCGAGGTCACGACGAGGATCAGGTTGTCCTAGGCCTCGCTGATTGGTCATCCCGGTCATGGGTCTCCCTGCTGGCCGACGCGTGGATTACTGTACGCCCGTAGCCTAACACGTGTTGCGCTAGCGTTGCCACTGATACTTCGGCGAATGCCAGGAGGAGACACATGACTCGGAAGACCGTGACCGGAGGCACCCGCCACATCCGCCGGCGCAACAACCCCCGGGGAGAGGGCGCCCGACTCCGGAAGGACCTGATCGACAGCGCCTATGACCTCCTCGCCGAGACAGGCGATGCCGGTCAACTGTCCATCAGGTCGGTCGCCGCCAGGACGGGCGTCGCCGCCACCTCCGTCTATCTGCACTTCGCTGACCTCGACGAGATCAAGGTGGCCGTAGCCGAGCGGGCCTTCGCCGAGCTGGCCACAGCCCGAGCGGCGGCGATTGCCGATATCGACGATCGAGCCGCCGCGCTTGTCGCCCGCTGCCAGGCCTACACCCGGTTTGCCCTGGCTCATCCCGGCCAGTACCGGCTGATGTTCGGGCCGGATCTTCCCGCTGACGTGTTCATCCGCTTCTACAACTCCACCGACTCCGCGAGCCGAGTCGCCTACGAATCGATGACCGACGCCATCCAAGGTTGCCAGCAGACAGGAGCAACCAGCGACGACTCCGACCCGAGCTGGCTTGCTGGGCTGCTCTGGCCGGCACTGCACGGCCAAGTCATGCTCCGACTCGACCGGCCCGACTTCCCCCGGCCGCCACTTGACGATGTGATCACCGAAACCGTTCAGCGTCTCATCGGCCTCGACCGCTCCACAACCGGGTCGTGAGATGGGTTGGGGCCTCAATAGTCGAGGAGCAATGATGAGGTTCACCCTCGACCCGCGCCTGATGCACACAAGGCAACCTCAACAAAAGGTCCCGGAGGGTGGCACGATCCTGGGGAGCGTCGGAGGGACCTGATGCCCACCTGTAGGCGGGCTCGACCACGACGCAATTCGTGCAACGGGAGATGACCGGTAGATTCGGCCGACCGAGTGATCGGCTCGCAGCAGCAACAGGACCAGCACCGCGGTGGCCAAGAGGGATCACTCATCAGTCGTAGTGACGAAGTTGGGCCCATATTTGCGTCCACGGACGGAGACGGCCGCTGCACAGGTAGACGTGGCCGCCCCACTCTTGGTTGTGGAGGCCGGCCTTGTTGTGGAAGGTCCCGACCTCACGCACCGAACGAAAGAACTGAAGAAGGTACGACCGATAGCCGGTCACGTCACGAGGCCCTGGGACGACGGCGAGAACGGTTGCGGTCCGTACGGGGGGCGGTCCCCACCACCACTCACTGTTCTGGTCGCCGAATGCCACGGGCAGCCCCTCGGACCGGCCGAGCTCGTTGAGGGCACCGGCCTCGCCGTAGTCTGTGGCGATGATGGCCGACCGAGCCCGGGTCGCCGCCGGCAGGCGGTCCCATGCAGCACCGACGGTGTGCACGAGCTCCGGCCACCCGACCGACTCTCCGGGAACCTGATTGATCCCATAGGTCCAGCCGATGTCCGCCGGCGGCAAGACGGGAAGGACGATCGGCAAGGCGGCCACCGTAGTGAGGGCAGCCGCCACTAGGAGTTGCAGCCGATGCCGCCGAGCCCCGAGCCAAGCCTCGAGGGATACGAACCCCGCCGCCAGTAGAGGGACGTAGGCACCGGCGAGGTAGTAGATCTTTCCACCGGTCGTGACAGCAAAGAACACGAAGAGCAGGCCATAGGCGACCACGAGCGCCCGACGCATGGGCTGGCGCGAACGCCACAACCACCGCAGCCCGACGATCCACACCGGCACGAGCGCCAAGGTCGTCATGATCAGTTGGCCGGCGAACCAGGTGGCGATCTTGCCCACGCCGCCGTTCTCGGCGTTGAGATGCTGGGTCATGCTGACCGTCGCCCACCCGTGGGTGGCCTGCCACCACAGGTCGGGGATGGTGCATGCCGCCGCAATCGCTGCGCCGGCCAGGAACCACCAGCTGGCCAAGAGGTGGCGCCCCCCGGTGACAAGGGCGCCCGCAACGACGGCAACGGCGAAGAAGCCGATGCTGTGCTTGTTGGCCAGGCCGACGCCGAGGATGCCGCCTGCCGCCAGCCACCATCGGGCTTGCCCTGTGCGTTCGATGCGGAGCCACACGAGCGCCAGCGACGCCCAGGCAAGAAGGTCGATGGCGGTCGGACCCATCAGGTGGTCGACTGCCAGAAGGGATGGCATGGTCGCCGTACCGAGGGCAGCGCCGAGTTGAGCCTTCCTGCCGCCACCGAGCTCTCTCGCCGTCACCGCACCGACGAGCACGGTGCCAGCACCAGCGAGCGCTGGCCATAAGCGCAGTCCCGTGAGCCAAACGCCGAACAGGTCCAACGAAATGCGGGCGAGCAGGGGCGTGAGCACGGGTTGGTCGACGTAGGCCGCCTGGAGGTGGCGTGCGCAATCTAGGAAGTACAGCTCGTCGCGGTCGAACCCGTACCACGGTGAGAGCACCATCAGCACCACGAAGAGCCCTCCGGCCACCCAGAAAGCCCCGGTCGCTAGCGACGGGAGAGCAGCCGGTGGCCTCGGATCGGCATCCCTCGCGCACACCCCAGTCCTGATCACACCGGGGCCGTGTCGTTCTGAAAGCGCCAGATGGCACCGGCGGAGAACAGCGCCAGCCAGACGATCACGTTGAGCGCCCACGTCCAGTCAAATAGTCCACCCACAAGTGGGTAGTGCACCAGCTGGCTCAGTCCGTACAGGGGAGTGAAGGTCGCCATCGATCGCAGGGGGTGGGAGAACTGGCTCAACGGTATGAACAGGCCGCCTCCGAATGAGAACAGCATCAGCGCGAAGCCGAGGATCTGCATCACGTTCTCGGAAGGCAACAGGTACCCGACGAACAGTCCGAAGGCTGCGAACAGCACAGATCCCAGCCAGACGGCGAGCCCAGAGACGACCCAGATGTGGTCCGCCATGGATGGCTTGCCGGTGAGCGCACCGATGACATAGACGGTCAAGACCGACGACGCCGCCAGCACGAGGGCGCCGATCAACTTGATCGCGATGTAGTTCACCGGGGAAAGCGGCGTAATACGCAGCTGCCGGCTCCATCCCGTCGCCCGTTCGATGGAGACCGTGGCACCTCCGCTGGAGGTTGCCAGCACAGCACCGTAGAGGGCCAGGGAGATCATGACGACGGCTGAAGTGTTGCCAGACCCGGCGCGTTGGGTCACGTAGGCACTATTCAGGCCAAAGATCAAGAAGAACAATGCTGGAACGATCATCGTGAAGAGCAGCGTGCGGCGGTTCCGAAGCAGCCGACGCACCTCCAGCCGAATGATGACAGCGCTGAGCCCCCTCATGACAGGGCCGGCGCGGCGGGCACTCGCGACAGTGTCAGGGTCGGTCGTCATCTGCTCTGTTCATGTGTTCGGTGCGCGGGTGACTCGTTCGGTCGGCGGTCAAGGCCAGGAACACCTGCCCCAGGTTATGGGACGTGATCTCGAGGTCACGGGCGGCCGTCTCATTGAGCAGGTAGCGCGCCACGGCGTCGGCGTCCCGGGCGTGAATCACGACCGTCGCCCCTCTAATCTCGACGCCATCAACTCCAGGAAGCCGGGCTAGCTCTTCTGACGCCGCTCCTGGCAACGTGACCCGCACCGTGCGCCCGGACGCCATCGCCCTTACCTCGGCTGCCGGGCCATCGGCTACGACCTCGCCCGCCCGCACCAACACGATCCGGTCCGCGTAGGCATCGGCTTCCTCCAGGTAGTGGGTGGCAAATAGCACCGTCCGGCCGCGGGAGACGTCCTCACGCATGGCGGCCCAAAAGTCACGCCGACCTTCCACGTCCATTCCCTGTGTCGGTTCGTCGAGGACCAGCAGCTCCGGCTCGGACAACAGCGCGATGGCAAAGCGCAACCGTTGTTGCTCTCCGCCGGAGCACTTTCCGACCATGCGGGACTCGAGAGAGGAGAGGCCACTGCGCTCGGCGATCTCCGTGATCGGCCGATGTGTCGGGAAGAGCTCTGCGATGTAGCGGAGGGTCTCGCCGACAGTCAGATCTTTCGGCAAGCCGCCGCTTTGCATGACTGCCGAGACCAGGCCGCGCCGAACGGCCTCCTGAGCGGTGCAACCGCACACGCGGACCTCCCCGGACGAAGGACGGGAGAGTCCGAGCACCATGTCGATGGTCGAGGTCTTTCCCGCTCCGTTTGGCCCGAGAAACGCGGCCATCTCACCGCGCCGGATCGTAAGGTCAATGCCCCGGACTGCTCGCACTTGGCCGAAGCACTTGTGCACCCCATGCAGCTCCAATGCTGCCGGAGCCGCTCCGTGGCTCGCGGCGGGCTCCAACCTCATGGTGTGCGTGGGTCGCACCGTGCCTCCATTGACTACGCCCTCTACCGGCGGTAACCTTCCTGCGTGACTAGGAAGCTTAGTGACAAAGACTCCGTGCTGTCAAGAGAAGTTTTACCCGAGCATCCCGGCCGCAGGCTGGCCCGTCTCGTCCGCGAACTGGCGGCACAAATGGATCGGCTCGACCAAGCAGCAGCTGCGCACCTCGGCGTGGGACGGACCGACCTGCGCGGACTTGAGGTGCTGGAGCGGCGCGGTCGGCCGATGACGGCGGGCGAGATGGCCGAAGAGCTCAGCCTCACTACTGGCGCCGCCACGCTGCTCATCGATCGACTCGAACGAGTCGGCTACGTGCAGCGCCGCCGTGATAGCGCTGATCGCCGAAAAATCTATGTAGACGTTACGTCGGACCTGCAACACCGAACGGCAGACCTCTTCTCAAGTGTCGGTCGCGCCACCGCCGAGCTGACAGACTCCTACTCGTTTCAACGGATGCAGGTCATCGAAGGCTTCATGCGCCAACTCATCGCCGTGGTCGGAACGGAGGCCTCGGCCCTGAGCGAACGGGGCCACATCAAGACAAGAAGATTGGAAGCGCCGAGCGACGTTCCGCCCACCACGGTTGCGTAACGCCGTGATCGCTGAGCCCCGCGCCGCCCACCGCGTGTTCAGCTTCATCACGATGAATTGGCTGGGCCGCCCCCCTCGCTTGCGAGTTCTTGAGCGTCCATTTTCCGACCTGTTGCGCCATCCGAAGAAGGCGACGGGTGCCGCCGAGACAGTGACGTCTCCAGCGTCGGCGGCGAGCCTGACCTGCGGCGCAACGCGCCCACCGGCCGGTAGCTCGAAGTCGTCCACCCAGATGGTTCCGATGGAGGCGCTCCACGTGGTGCTCGCTCCGGCGAGATCCTCGGGTGGTCGCAAGTGCGGGCGGGCGCGAGACTGCGACCATGACACTGGACGCCGATCTCCCCAGTCTCCTTCACCCCTTTGCCCGGCCGGCCGCCTCCCGCGAATCCTTCGTCGAGATCGTGGCCGGAGCCGGCGCCGAGGTCACCGACCGAGAAGGCCGCACCTACATCGATGCCCTTGGCAGCCTGTGGTACTGCAATGTCGGCCATGGCAGGCCCGAGATGGCGGCGGCAATCGCCGAACAGATGGGGCGTCTCGAGGTGTTCCACACCTTCGATCGCTTCACCAACCCGCCGGCCGACGCCCTCGCCGAGCGGCTGGCGCGGATGGCGCCGATGCCCGGCTCCCGCGTCTTTCTCACCTCGGGAGGCTCGGAGTCGGTCGAGACCGCCATCAAGCTGGCCCGCATCGCCCAGACCGAGGCCGGCCATCCGGAGCGCACGGTCGTGATCAGCCGTCATCCGTCCTACCACGGCGTGACCTACGGAGCCATGACGGCCACGGGGCTCTCGGGCAATCAGGAGGGCTTCGGTCCCCTTCTCCCCGACATGGTGCAGGTCCCTTACGACGACGTGGAGGCCCTCGATGCTCTGGCGGAGGTCACCGAGAGCAGGATCGCTGCGGTGATCGCCGAGCCCGTCGTCGGCGCCGGCGGCGTCTACCCGCCTCCGCCGGGCTACCTCGCAGCCCTGCGCGAGCGGTGTGACCGATGGGGCGCCTATCTCATCCTCGACGAGGTCATCTGCGGTTTCGGTCGCCTCGGCGCCTGGTTCGGGGCGGAGCACTTCGGCGTGCGCCCGGACATGATCACCTTCGCCAAGGGCGTCACGTCGGGCTACCTGCCATGCGGCGGCGTGCTCGTCGGACCGGCCGTTCGCGGCCCGCTCGAAGCCGATCCCACCTTCGTGCTGAAGCACGGGTACACCTACAGCGGCCATCCGCTTCCGGCCGTCGCCGCCCTCGCCAACCTCGACATCATCGAAAAGGAAGGCCTCCTTGATCGGGCAGAGGGCATCGGCGAGCAGTTGGGGACCGGCCTTGGCGCCCTGGTGGACGGGGAGGAAGTGGTGGATGTCCGCGGCACCATGGGCATCTGGGCGCTCGCGCTCGGTCCGAAGCTGCAGGCGCCGATCCTGCGCGACTCCCTCTTGAACTTCGGGGTCATCGCCCGCCCGATCGGCACGGCAACCCTCGCCTTCTGCCCGCCGCTCGTCATCAGCGACGATCAGCTGCAGCGGTGCATTGAAGGGACCCGCCTCGCCATTGGCGAGGTGGCTGAACTCCTCCCGCTGAGGCCGTCAGGCCCGGTTCCGGCGCCGTACGGCTCTCACGCCGAGATAGCCAGCCCCTGCCGCCGCCACCCACGGGCCGGCGACGATGATGGGGTCGAGGGGCAGGTGCACGAGATCGGCCCGCTTCTGTCCGACCCGCGACGACAACCCGTGGTAGGAGAGCTCGCTCGTGATGCCGGTCTCTGTGAACGGGTTGTCTGGGTGGAGCGTGAGAAACGACTTGAGGTGGTGCTCGAGGGCATCGACCCGGTCGGCGCCGAGGAGGATCAGCCAGTGCGCCGCCCTTGCCTCGCTGTACTTGTAGGCGGACCTCCGGAGCACTCCCGACAGGCCGCTCGGCGGAGCCGAGGTGCCGAAGACCGGCGTGAGGAACTTGTGCTCGTTCGACCGCTCGCGCGGCCACTTCTCCGGCTGGCGCTCCGGGAAGTCCCAGTGCGCACCCGTCTCGAGGTCGCGACGCTCCCGGGGCACCGACGGGCGGTCGGCCGGGTCGAGATCGACGCCCCACCCAGGGATGCGGGCGCGAAGCTCGTCCGGCGGCGGGGTGAGGGAGGGCTTCTCTGAGGTATAGGTCATGTCGATTTGACTCCTCAGGCGGCGTTCGGCACGACGAGCGGCTTGATGCAGCCGTCAAGTTTGGCCGAGAAGATGTGGTACCCCTCGGCGATGTGGCCGAGTGGGATGCGGTGCGTGACGATCTCGCTCGGCTTCAAGTAGCCGTTGCGCACGTGCTCGAACAGTCGGGGCCATTGCCGCTTGACCGGGCACTGGTTCATGCGGAGCGTCAGACCCTTGTTCATGGCGTCTCCGAACTTGACGGCGCTGAACATCGGGCCGTAGGCACCCATGACCGACACGGTGGCGCCCTTGCGGACCGAGTCGATCGCCCAGTTGAGGGCCACGGGCGAGCCGCCCTGCAGCTTGAATTTGGCGGCGGTGACATGCTGCAGGAGGTTCCCGTCGGCTTCGGCACCCACCGCATCGATAGCGACGTCGGCCCCCAGATGATCTGTGAGCTTCTTGATGTGAACCACGATGTCGTCGTATTCGGTGAAGTTGTACGTCTCGGCTTGGGCGAAACTGCGAGCGGCCGCCAGCCGATGCTCGAGATGGTCGATGACGATGACCCGCCCGGCGCCCATCAGCCACGCCGACTTCGCCGCGAAAAGCCCGACGGGCCCGGCCCCGAACACGACGACCACGTCGCCCTCGACGATGTCACCCAGCTGCGCGCCGAAGTAGCCGGTGGGGACGGCGTCTGTCAGGAGCACGGCATCCTCGTCGTCCATCCAGTCCGGGATGATGCTCGGGCCGACGTCGGCGAACGGGACCCGCACGTACTCCGACTGGCCACCGTCGTAACCCCCGCATGTATGGGAATACCCGTAGATGCCGCCCACGGCCGTCGCGTTCGGGTTCACGTTATGGCAGTTGGAGTAGAGGCCGCGGGCGCAGAAGAAGCACGAGCCGCAGAAGATGTTGAAAGGCACCATCACCCGGTCGCCGATCTTCAGGTTCTGCACGGACGCGCCCACCTGCTCGACGACACCGATGAACTCATGGCCGAACGTCGTGCCGACGCGGGTGTCCGGCATCATCCCGTGGTACAGGTGCAGGTCTGACCCGCAGATCGCCGCCAGCGTCACCCGGACGATTGCGTCGTTCGGGTGCTCGATCGCTGGGAATGTCCTTTTCCTCCACCCGGATCTTGTACGGGCCCCGGTACACCATGGCTCGCATCCATGCCTCCTCGAGAGCTTCGATGATCCGTGACCAGCCGCTTGCTGGTCGAGGTCACAAAGCTCTGAGCGGGGTTCCTATCCCCATGCCGCGGACGACGAAACCTAGGCAGTCGATCCTGTCGCGCCTCTCACGACCGCCGGCCGACGCGGCTGGACAGCTCGGCGAGCCCGAGTCCGCCCTCGTCGCTGCCGGTCTGCGACCCTGTGGCGCCGCCTGTGGCCGGGGCGGTCGTCGTGCTGGTCAGGAGGCTGAGGCAATCGGCGAGAAAGTACTGACCCGAGTTGGCGAAGTTGCTGGCGTAAAGGCTGTACCCGAGGCGGTCCCCCGATTCGCCGGCCTTGTAGTTCGAGCTGATCTGGTGCCACTTGGTGTCACTCAGCGTCATTGTGGCGAGGTGTGAGCCGAGGGTGATCCCACGGGTCGTGGTCTCTGTTATGAGAAGGGCGACTTTCTCACCGACCACGCTTGCCTTGACGTAAGCGCTCGCCGTATATGTTGCACCGGCGGTCGTTCCGGTGGCGGGAACACCCGGCACCCACACGGGACTGGCATTGCTCAGCCCGCCAGCACCAGCGGCGCCGGCCCTTGGCGCCACATGAAGTGCCCACAGGCCGTCGTAGCTGCCGCCGGTCGGCTTGACACGGGTGACGACGGACTGGGTGTTGTAAGTGCCCGTCCACCCGCTCTGGCTCGTCTCGACGCTGACGTTGCCCGAGAGCTGCTTCATGCCGGCCGGAGCGGCAGGGCAACTGGTCGCAGCCGGCGGGTTGTTGACGTTGACCGACTCAGAGGCGGTCCCTGTGTTGCCGGCCGAGTCCGTCGCGGTGACAGAGATCGGCTGGGCGCCGTTTGCCAGAGCGGCCGTCGGGAGCTGGGCAGACCAGCTGTTCGTCCCCGTCGCGGTGACTGCGGTCCCCCCGCCGATGCTCACCTGCACCGAGCTCACGGCGTTGGCGTCGGTCACGGTTCCGGTCACCGTCACCGTGCCGGTCACCGTCGCGCCGGCCGCCGGCGCCGTTATCGCCACGGCGGGGTTCGAGGGGTTGTTGACGTTGACCGACTCAGAGGCGGTCCCTGTGTTGCCGGCCGAGTCCGTCGCGGTGACAGAGATCGGCTGGGCGCCGTTTGCCAGAGCGGCCGTCGGGAGCTGGGCAGACCAGCTGTTCGTCCCCGTCGCGGTGACTGCGGTCCCCCCGCCGATGCTCACCTGCACCGAGCTCACGGCGTTGGCGTCGGTCACGGTTCCGGTCACCGTCACCGTGCCGGTCACCGTCGCGCCGGCCGCCGGCGCCGTTATCGCCACGGCGGGGTTCGAGGGGTTGTTGACGTTGACCGACTCAGAGGCGGTCCCTGTGTTGCCGGCCGAGTCCGTCGCGGTGACAGAGATCGGCTGGGCGCCGTTTGCCAGAGCGGCCGTCGGGAGCTGGGCAGACCAGCTGTTCGTCCCCGTCGCGGTGACTGCGGTCCCCCCGCCGATGCTCACCTGCACCGAGCTCACGGCGTTGGCGTCGGTCACGGTTCCGGTCACCGTCACCGTGCCGGTCACCGTCGCGCCGGCCGCCGGCGCCGTTATCGCCACGGCGGGGTTCGAGGGGTTGTTGACGTTGACCGACTCAGAGGCGGTCCCTGTGTTGCCGGCCGAGTCCGTCGCGGTCGACAGAGATCGGCTGGGCGCCGTTTGCCAGAGCGGCCGTCGGGAGCTGGGCCGACCAGCTGTTCGTCCCCGTCGCGGTGACTGCGGTCCCCCCGCCGATGCTCACCTGCACCGAGCTCACGGCGTTGGCGTCGGTCACGGTTCCGGTCACCGTCACCGTGCCGGTGACCGTCGCGCCGGCCGCCGGCGCCGTTATCGCCACGGCGGGGTTCGAGGGGTTGTTGACGTTGACCGACTCAGAGGCGGTCCCTGTGTTGCCGGCCGAGTCCGTCGCGGTGACAGAGATCGGCTGGGCGCCGTTTGCCAGAGCGGCCGTCGGGAGCTGGGCCGACCAGCTGTTCGTCCCCGTCGCGGTGACTGCGGTCCCCCCGCCGATGCTCACCTGCACCGAGCTCACGGCGTTGGCGTCGGTCACGGTTCCGGTCACCGTCACCGTGCCGGTGACCGTCGCGCCGGCCGCCGGCGCCGTTATCGCCACGGCGGGGTTCGAGGGTCCCATTGCCGCCTGCAGGTACGGCAGGACCTGCGAGTACTTCTCCAGACTTGCGTAGTTCCAGAACGACCAGCTGATGTCATTTGCATTGTCGTATTGCATGTTCGCAGTGACGTCAGTCTGCCAGTTCGAGTCCGAACAAGAGTTGCCTGATACAAAGCCGTCGAATTCTCCGATGTAGAGCGGTTGATCGAAGCTCTCCGCCTGCTGAAGGTGAGCCTCGTAGTACGGCAGACCTGAATAACGCTAGTTTGCCTGTGCAACTCGACGGCACCGGCTCATTCCACGTGGCTGGATAGGCATGACCTGACAAAATAGCGTTCGGCATGTTCAAGGGTGACTTGAGCAGCAAGCCGTCCGCTTCGTATGACTCAAATGCGTAGTCCTCATAGATCAACGCGACCGACGGATCCACGCTTCGAATTGCCGTTCCGATTTTGTTGTAAATGGCGAGCATGTCCGTGCCCACTGATCCTTGACAGGTGGTGCCAAGCACAGGCTTGGGCTCGTTCAACATGTCAAAGCCGATGACCTGTCCATTTGTCGACTCATTCCCCGGTCCGAAGTACCCGGCCAGGAACTCTTCGGCGGCTGCCAGGCCATCCTGTGGGTTCTCCACGACTCCCGGCTCCGGGACGTTGTTGTAGAAGTCGCAGATCGCTTGGTTCGTGGAGAGGGTGCTGGCGTTCGGGTACATCCACAGAGGAAAGCCCGTACCCTGACAGCCGCTAACGCCTGGATCATTATCTTCGTTCCATGCGGGCGACCAGGATGTCTCGTGCATGTCGAGCACGACGGCGATGCCGGCCTGGTTGTACGCCTGGACGGCAGCGGAAACGGCATCAAGGTATGGCATGTTCCAACTGTGCACCACTCCATTCGACGTCACCGTTGGAGGAGAGGGTTCGAGGTTCGCCCAGCTGAGGGCGATGCGAACCATATTGAAGCCCGCTTGTGCCTCGTTGGAGATCTCTGTACTTGTGATCGCAGTCCAGTTCTGAGACGGGCACACACTTGTCGCCGGTCCGTAGCTCAGCGTGGCGGAATCAATACCGAAGAACCTGACCGCATGCCCAGCTTGATCATAGATTGCGGTCCCTGAAGTGTGGATGTAGCCGTTGATCAAGTTGGCTTGTCCGGCGCTTGCCGACGTTGCGGCCGTCCCAGCCCTTGATGCGCTACCGGATTGTGCTGATGGGGCCTGATCAATGATCTCAGATCCGGCTGGAGTGGGTCTGTCGGCGGTAGCTGCCAATGCCAGAGGTGTCGTTACGGCGAAGATGACACTTGCACCGATCACCACCGATGCGAAAGAGGCTTTCAAGTCAGGTGTCCCCCGAAAGTTATGGCTGCCGCTGAAAGCACGAGTGCGGCTCCGTTACTACATATCGCCGACCACTGGTCGGTACGGTCCAGCTGTGTGTCAGATCCTCTGCCGATCTGATCCGGATGGCGTCAATGATGAACCCGGTTCTTCAACCCACCTTACGGCCAGTTACATGCCTATCATCTGTACAATGGTGCTGCAAGGGAAATGCTTGTTCTGCAGCCGGAGTTACGGCTCAAGCCGATGGTGGTCTCTAAATCGCGGGTCCCCGTAGGGCGGCCACGTAATGGTGCTCGGCTGTCGTGAGAGCACTGTAGCTGAACCGGCTGAGGCGGCGCGGGTTCGGCCGCCCGAGTCGGGGAACCTGCCAGGTTAGCGGTCAGCTTCAGGAAGGAAGGGTGGGCCTCGGGAACGAGCGTCGGGTATTCTCCGGCGAAGCCGCCGGGAGATCCACGACCTCGCCATCTGAGACCAGCCGCTCGTACGCGGCTCCCCAGTCGGGAAGTGTGGGGCCGGTCTGGGCCCACTTCACGAACGTCGCCTCATCGCACCAGTCATCTATGCGCGCCATCGTGCTCAGATGAGGTTCACTCATCATGAAAGCGCGGATGGCCTCGTCGTCCACCCATGCCGTGCGTGTCCAATACGTGTTGTTGGCATCCGCCAGCACGTCGGCGCCGAGGTTGCCGTCGCTGGCTTCGGCTTGCTCGAAAGCCTTGATGGCCGCAGCGAAGAACTCTTCGAAGAGAAGAGCGTCCCGCAGGCGTAACCGTGTCACGACGATCTGGGGCATTTCGGCCTCCTTTGCCGACGAGGGGGTTCGAGACCCATGAGCTCAGTCGACACAGAGACAGAAGGGATGGCCGGCGGGATCGAGAAAGACCCGGAAGCTAGTGCCGGGCTGGACCTCAGCCTTGGTGGCGCCGCGCTCGGTCACGGCCGCCTCGCCCTCGTCGAGGTTGTCCACTATCAGGTCGAGGTGCATCTGCTGTGGCACAGCTTGAGCGGGCCACTGCGGCGGCGAGTACGCCTCAACTCGCTGGAATGAGATGCAGTCGCTGCCATCGGCCGGACGTATGTCCGCCCTGTCGGCTTCGACCTTCACGTTCCAATCAAGCAGGCCCCCGTAGAAGGTTGCGAGAACTTCCGGGTTGGGGCAATCGATGACGAAGCCTGGGTACCGCGCGAGAGCCATGGCGTTGCAGAATATCGCCCGGCCGCAGCCAGCGACTTGGCGTCGACACTGGTGCTCGCCCAGATTGCCTGGCGGTTGTTTCGTCGGTGGCCTTGACACGTGCTCTCCATAAGTGGAGACTTATGGACGTGCGAGCGGACCAGGCTGATGTCGTGTGGGACGCAATGGGGGATCAAACGAGACGCGCCATCATCGGGTGCTTGATCGAAGGCCCGATGGCGGTCGGAGAGCTCGCCGACGCGCTGCCGGTCAGTCAGCCGGCCGTCTCCCAGCACCTGAAGGTGTTAAAGGCCGCCGGGCTGGTGAAGGAGCGAGCTGCTGGCACCCGACACATCTACCGGCTCAACCCGGTGGGCGTCTGCGCGCTGCGTGACCAGCTCGAGACGTTCTGGAGCCGGGCGCTCCTGGCATACAAGGACATCATCGAACAACCGACAGAGGAGAGATCATGACCCAGGCAGGGCCAGCCGTCGTCCGCACCCAGCTCGTTGTCGACGCACCGATCGAACGGGCCTTCACCGTGTTCACCGAACGTTTCGGCGACTTCAAGCCACCCGAGCACAATCTGCTCGGCGCGCCGATCACAGAGACGATCTTCGAGCCGAGGGTCGGCGGCCACATCTACGACCGGGCGGCCGACGGCAGCGAGTGCCGCTGGGCCCGGGTGCTCGCCTACGAACCACCCGCCCGGGTGGTGTTCAGCTGGGACATCAGCCCGCAGTGGCAGATCGAGACGAACCCCGAAAACACGAGTGAAGTCGAGGTCCGGTTCGTCGCCGAGACCACGGAGCGCACCCGGGTGGAGCTCGAGCACCGCAACATCGACCGACACGGCCCTGGATGGCAGGCACTTGCCGAGGGCGTCGCGAGCGGCGGCGGATGGGGGCTGTACCTCGACCGGTACGACGCCCTGTTGACTGAGGGCAGCAAGTGAGCCTCGATCTGGGCGGCGACGTCAGGGTCGAGTCGGAGGGGCCAACCTCCGTGGCGCTCAGCCTCGCTTGGCCCCGACGGGGGAGCGGCCGATGAGATCCCGGTGGTCGATCCGTCGTATCGGCAGACCGAATGAGGAGGGCAAGACGATGGCGGCCGTGATGGATCAAGCCCCGAGCGCAGCTGCTCAGCCTGAGGGCTGCGCGATGAACCTCACGGCCTTCCTGCTCTTCGACGGGAACTGCGCCGAGGCAATGGCCTTCTACCAGTCGTGCCTGGGGGGCGAGTTGACCATCACGAGGCTGGGCGACACCCCGATGGGGGATCAAGCGCCACCCGAACAGAAGCAGAAGGTGACATATGCCCGCCTGAAAAGTGACTCCACTGAGTTCTCTGGCACCGACTGGCTGCACCACACCCGGGCGCCTCGTCCAGGCAACACCGTCGCCATCTACCTGCAGGCGGACGATCCACGCGCAACTGAGGACCCTCTTCGACAAGCTTGCCGTCGGCGCCGACAAAGAGCTACTAGACAACCTGCAGGAGATGCCGTTCGGGACCTATGGCCACCTAGCTGACCGATTCGGCGTCCATTGGTTCTTTCGAGGGGCCGGGGCCCCCTCAGCAGCCGACGGGCAACCTGAAGTGCCATTGACAGAGGAGACCAATGACTGATCCGCTTTCCCCGGGCGGACTCGAAAGGTTCGCCGAAGTGGCGGCCAGCCACGTCGGAAGCGACAAGATCCCGGGCCTCGTCGCCGTCGTGTCCCGAGAAGATCAAGTTCACGTCGAGGCGCTCGGATCCGGGTCTGTTGGCGGCCCGCCCGATTCGAAGAGACGCCCTGTTCCGCATCGCGTCGACCTCCAAGCCGGTCACCGGCGCAGCCATCATGGCGTTGGTGGATGAACGGCGTCATCAGGTTGGACGACTCCGTCGAGGAGTGGCTGCCAGAACTCGTCGACCGCCGCGTGCTGCGCAACATGGAGGGCCCGCTCGACGACACCGTCCCGAGCGAGAGACCGATCACTGTCCGCGATCTGCTCACCTTCACCTTCGGCTTCGGGATGGTCGTGGAGATGTTCATGGCACCCGAGCCATGGCCGGTGGTGAAGGCCGCCAAGGACCTGCACCTCGGCACCCTCGGGCCGCCCAACCCCGATGAGCAGCCCGATCCCGACACCTGGATCGCCCGCGCTCGGCTCGCTACCGCTTATGGCCCAGCCCGGCGGGCGTTGGATGTACAACACCGGGGCATCCGTCCTCGGAGTGCTGGCTGCACGGGCCGCCGGCATGTCATTCGCCGATGTGCTGCGAACCCGCCTTTTCGAGCCACTCGGTATGGGCGACACCGCCTTCTGGGCCTCCGACCTCTCCCGTATGGCCACCGCCTACGTACCCACCGCCGGACGGGCTGCAGGTGTGGGACCCACCTGATGGCCAATGGAGCCACCCTCCCGCCTTCCCTGACGGCGCTGCCGGGCTGGTCTCGACCGCTGACGACCTCTTGGCCTTCGCCCGCATGTTCCTCGCCGGCGGCGCCTCGGTTCTGTCCAAAGAGGCGGTCGCACAAATGACCCGCGACCAGCTCAGTGCCGCCCAGCGGGCCGGGACAGCGGACGCATTCCTCCACGGCCGAAGCTGGAGCCTGTCCCAGTCCGTGATCACCGAGGGGCCACGTGCCGGTGCCTTCGGTTGGGATGGCGGCCTCGGCACGTCCTTCCTGGTAGATCCGGCTCGAGGCCTCGTGGTGATAGTGCTGACGCAACGCCTATGGGAGACGGCCCAGCCTCCAGTCGCCCACGAGGATCTGCAGGACGCCGCCTACGCCGCCGTCAGCTGAGATGCAGGTTGGCGAATGGCCGTCACGGACACAAAGAAGCGCCGTCGAATGGATCTGTCAGGTGGAAGCGAAGCGGATTCACGAAGTGCGTCTGCCTGCTCGTCACGAGATGACCGATCAGCCAGGATGCCAGAGTCCCCGACATGCCGAAGGAGAACCAGGATGACCAGCCCAGACCGACGCCCCGCCTTCTTCCAGGCCTACGAGCAGGCTGCCGACGTCGTCGCAAACGTCGAACCCGGCCAGCTCGGGCGTCCCACCGCCTGCCCCGAGTACGACGTGGCCACCCTCATTGACCATCTCGTGGGCGCTGCGCACCGCGCCGCCACGATCGGGCGCGGCGAGACACCGCCCGGCGACGAGTTTCCTCACGTGGACCTGAAAGATGCCCCCGAGCAACTGCGCCGAGCGGGCACGGAGGCCGAGGCGGCCTGGGCGGATGACAGTCGGCTCGCCGACACCGTCACGATGCCATGGGGTGAGACGTACACCGGCTCCACACTCATCGACATGTACCTGGCCGAGCTGGCCACGCACACCTGGGATCTTGCCGCAGCGAGCGACCAGCTGACGAGGCTCGACGACGAGCTGGCCACTACCGCCCTAGAGGGCGCCCGGGCGATGCTCAAGCCCGAATACCGCAACGCCATGGGGGAGGGCTCCCCGTTCGGCACCGAGCTGCCGGCACCGGCTGACGCCGCTGCGTGGGAGTGCCTGGCTGCTTTCATGGGCCGCCAGCCCCGGCCGGCCTGAAGGTGAGGATGGCCCGGGTCCCGGGTCCCGGGGCCGGTTGAGCAGGGATTACAGGCGAGCAGGCGGAGAATAGAACTCCGTCCCAGGTTCGAAAGCTGCGGGAGCCGCGCGGGCAGGCGCAAGCTGAGCTCGTTTGGACCGTGAAGGGCGCGACGACCTCATAGGGCGTCCGCGGGAACAACACCCTCGGTGATCCCATCCAGCTTTCCAACTCGGCCACGACCCTGACGAACGTCGCCAGGACCGACATGTGGACGACCGGCATCCTCGTAGGGTCCGCAGTCCCATCTGAGTGCAGATCAGTCACACATCATCTTCCAAGACCACTACGGCATCTTCCTCGAGGTGTCGGGCACGTGGTTCACGCATCTCTGCACGCCAATTACTTCACGCACGTCCACCAGACGGTGAAGAGGGTCACGGTCTCCTGACCTGATCCCTGTCCAACCAGGTCCCAGTCCGCCCTTTCGGCACTGCCGGGGGCGGACTGGGCACCTCGGGCGGTCGTAGATTTCAGAGGTGGAAAGTCGGGAAGCCGAACGCGTCAGGCTGAGAGCAGAGCGCGAGGCTCTCGGTGCGACAGATCCCGAGCGGTTGGCTGCCGCCTGGGCGATGATCGAAGACCACTGGCGGGAGACTGTTGCCCGCGCGAGGGAGCTGCCCGAGCACGCCCTTCACGAGCGGGTCGACGGCGAGTGGAGCTTCGTCCAGACGCACCGTCACCTTGTGCTTGCGACGGATTGCTGGCTGCGGCGGATGGTGAAGGGGATCGCCCACCCGTACCACCCGTGGGGTCTCGGAGGATCGTGGTTGACGAGCCCTCGACGCTGGGGCATCGACCCGGACGCCGATCCGTCGCTCGACCAAGTGCTCACTCTGCGCCGGGAGCGCATGGATGAGGTATGCAACGTGATCGCCGGCACGAATGAGAAGGGGCTCGAGCGGAACTGCGTTCCTCCCGACACCCCGGGCCACCCGCGGAAAGACCACACCGTGCTGCAATGCCTGCACGTGGTCCTCAAAGAGGAGTGGCAGCACCATCGGTACGCCGTGAGGGACCTTGAGGTGCTCGAGAAGCTGCCCCGCTGACTGCTCTGCCAACGTGCAGGTGGCCGAACTGGCTGGCGACACTTACTGAAGCCACCGCTCGTTCGGATAGCGAGCCGCGGTACAGGATTCAGCGCCGGGGAGCCGCTGATGCCGACAGCGCCGGCGACGGCGTCGATGCCGCCGCTGCGGTTGAGCTCCGACACGAAATTGTCTAGAGCCGGCTGGTCGGTGATACCGCTACCTCGCTGTCGGATGGCGAGCGCCATCGTCTTGACCGGTCCCCACACCTCTGGTTCCTGGCAGAGGCATTCGCCCAGCAGCTCATCGCGCGCCTAGTCGCTCACTTCGACCACCGCCGATGATGACATAGCCGAAGATCGCTACGCCGGTGAGCAGACCGGTGCAGCGGGATACTCTCGACGCTCAGGCTCAACCGGGATCTCTGCCGAGGTCGACTAGCGGGTTGATGAATTTCGTGTGAGCATCTGGAACCAGCGGCACGGAGCGGACATGTAATGGTTGTGAACGCCTCCACGGATCTCACCGATAGAGACCTTTGGTCGCGCTGTCTCAGCGGAGACGAGGCTGCCTTCAACATCGTCTACGACCGCTACGTTAGGCGCCTCCTCAACTACGCCTACTTTCGGACGGCTTCTGCTGCGAGAGCTGAGGACGTCGTGTCGCTCGTCATGCTCGAGACGTGGCGTCACCGGCACGCTGTCCGGTTCGGCGGAGACGGTTCGATGGCCGGATGGTTGTTTCGGACGACCCATTACGTCATCGCCAACGAGAACCGAACTACCCGCCGTCATCGCGGACGTCTCGAACGCGTAGCTCAGCTCGCCGGCCACGTTCAGTCCGAGGACATGGAAGCTCGGCTCATCGACAAAGAGCGTGTTCGACTTGTCCTGTCGCAGCTCGACCAGCTCTCCCGCCGAGACCGTGACGTGCTCGTGCTCGCGGCATGCTCAGGGCTACGTGAGTCTGAGATGGCAGCGTCACTCGGCATCCCTGTCGGCACTCTCAAATCTCGCCTGTCGCGTGCACGCCGCCGTCTGGCGGACCGCTCTGACCTCGCCGATCGACCTCATCCGGCGCCTTGTCGACTATCGAGCCCAACGGAGGTACTCCCATGATCATGTCGGACGATCTTTCCGGTCGACTGGAACCACGAGCAGATCGGGTGGCCGCGGACAAGGCTGTGCTGTCCTGGGTCATGGCCGAACCTCGGCGAGAGCGCACCCGCCTTGCGAATCGACGGACGCCGTCCCAGGCTCGGCGGGCGTGTGATCCTCGTTGGCGCCCTCGCCGCAAGTGCGCTGGCAGGGGGAACCGCTGCTGCTGCCGTGCTGCTGGCGCCGCAGCGGCCGACCGTCTTCGATCAGGCTCGCTGCTACAGCGAGCCCAGCAACGACTTCTCCGATGCGTTCCCGGGCACGTCGATCACAATGGCCACGGCCCTCGGACAATCCGGCACAATGGACGTACCAGACGAGGCTCTCGGCGTCTGCTCGGCGGCATGGCAACAGGGGCTGCTTGTTTACGGCACTTCTGGGGCTCTCCCGAGGCCGGAAACGAGAGGCAATCCTGTACCGCCGCTAGCGGTGTGCGTGCTGCCGTCAGGCGAGGCCGCGGTGTTTCCGGGCGGTTCAGACACATGCTCCTCGCTCGGGCTGCCGCCGATGGCGCCCAACGGCTCAGCTGGCCGTCGGTAAACGCATTGGCAGCCGTCGAGTTCATGTTGCGAACCGGGTCGGCCTCGTCTCTCGTGAGCCCCCGCGGATTTGGACCAACGGTTCACAGCTTCGGCCTCCGCAAGGGGAGTCACCGCCAAGCTCCGCTCTCATGTCGCAGTATTCCAACACGAGCACGAGGGCCTCCGGCTCTGCCGACAGGTCGATGTCGACAGCGAAGAAGGTGGCGCCGGCGAACCGGTGGATACTCAGGCCGGCGGGGTGTAAAGCAGGTACCGGAGCCAGTGTCGCCCAGGTACCGGAACCGCGCCGGAAAGTGTCAAGCAGGTGCCGGAGCCACGGTGTAAAGGATGAACCGGAGTCGCACACACGACTCTTACACGCTGACGGCGACAGACGCGCCCGATGAGCCATCCACGGACGCGAGGCATGAGCCCTCAAAGGTCCCTGACCAGGTAATTCTAGGGGAGCGGGCGACGAGAATCGAACTCGCGTTCTCAGCTTGGGAAGCTGATGTTCTGCCTCTGAACTACGCCCGCTGGGTGAGACTCACACTACAGGAGGCGCACCGGGCAACGACAAGCTCAGTCGTCGTCACCCCGCACGACCACGACCGGGCAATGTGCCAGCTGCGCGCAGTGCGTCGACACCGAGCCGAGCACTAGGCCGCGGAGCGTACCCTCCCCTCGCGAGCCGACAACGAGAAGACTGGCGCCTTCACTGGCATCCACGAGCACCTCGGAAGGGCTGCCAGGCACGGCCTCGTGCTCAACCTCCAAGCCGGAAGTCGACGGCGCCGACGCCATGATGGCCTCAAGGCGTGTCCTGGCCCTCCTTGGCCACCTGCGGGTAGTACTCATGCGCCGTGGTCCCGAATAGCGAGACGAGGGCCGGGAAGGCATAGATGACCTTGAGGTGGGCTCCCCTGAACCGCGCCTCCTCGATTGCCCACTCGAGCGCCCGGGCCGAGGGCCGAGATCCGTCCACACCGACGACGATCCGCTGCTGTTCCATAGCTGTGCTCACGGCTAGCAATCCCCCATTCGGCTCGGCTCGCCGGCGATCCCGATTCGATCACCGCACGACACAGACCGAAAGTGTCTCGCGCCCGGCACGCCATCGCAACAACCTACATCCCGGCCCGGACAGGCAGGACCCGATCGATCGCGCCAAGCGGCAGGACCCGCCGTAGAGCATGCTCGGTCGTGACGTCGCCCTCACGCCCGGCTGGACAAGCCAGAACCTCGACGTGTACTGGTCCCACGTGTCTCGGCATGGCAATATGTCCGCCGGTCGCCCTCTGGGGCGCCTGAGATAACGGTACGCAACGACCGTAAGAAGGGGGAAGTCGTGTCCGACATCACCGTTCCGTCGCCCACTGCGGCAGGCGTCTCCAGAGCGGATCAAGGCACTCTCAAGCGGGACGTCGGCCTCACGGGGCTGACGATGATCTCGCTCGGGTCGATCATCGGCTCCGGCTGGCTCCTCGGGGCTTTGAACGCCTCCAAGATCGCCGGGGCGGCCTCGATCCTCTCCTGGATCATCGCCGGCCTGATCCTGGCCATCCTGGCCCTCGTCCACGCCGAGCTCGGCTCGGCCTATCCGGTCTCGGGCGGCACGGCCCGTTTCCCTTACATGGCCTTCGGCGCCCTCGGCGGCTTCGGCGGCGGCTGGTTCGCCTGGCTGCAGGCCGTGACGATCGCCCCGATCGAGGTCGAGGCGACGCTCACCTTCCTCAGCGCAAAGTTCCCGAGCGTCCACGCCCTCAACGCCAACGGCACCTTGACCGGGAAGGGCATCGGCATCGCAGCCATCTTCATGCTCGTCTTCTCGATCATCAACATCCTCGGCGTGAAGTGGCTCGCAGAGACGAACTCGATCGCGATGATCTGGAAGATCGCCGTCCCGACGCTGACGTTCATCGCCCTGCTCGTGACCGTCGTTCCACGCGAAGAACTTCTCGGCCGGCGGCGGCTTCTTCACCTACGGCTTCCACGGCGTCTTCGAGGCGATGCCGCTCGGAGGGGTCGTGTTCGCCGTCGAAGGATTCGAGCAGGCGATACAAGTCGGCGGCGAAGCAAGGAACCCGCAACGGGACATCCCCCGGGCGGTGATCGGCGCGATGATCATCGGCACCCTGATCTACCTCCTCCTCGAGGTGGCGTTCATCGGCGCCCTCAACCCGCCATGACCTCGCTCCACGGATGGGCGAACCCGATCTCCGGCGTCGGCTCCTTCGGCCCGTACGCGACGCTGGCCACGAAGGCGGGTCTCGGCTGGCTCGCCACGCTCCTGTACATCGACGCCTTCATCTCCCCGGCCGCCACCGGGCTCGTCTACATGGGGACCGCCTCGCGGCTCTCCTACGGCCTCGGCAGGAACAACTACTTCCCGCACGCTGTCGACAAGATCAGCAAGCGCGGAGCTCCTGTCAACTCCATCATCATCGCCTTCGTCATCGGGATGCTCTGCTTCCTGCCGTTCCCGAGCTGGTCCGGCCTCGTAGGCCTCGTCACGTCGGCGACGGTGATGATGTACGCCTTCGCACCGCCCACCCTCGGTGCGCTGCGAAGGAAGGACCCGACTCGTCCGACGCCCTTCCGCCTGCCGGCGGCGGGGTTCCTCTGCCCGTTCTCCTTCGTGCTGGCGAACCTGATCGTCTACTTCGCCGGCTGGAGCACCATCTTCTGGCTGTACATGGGCTTGCTCCTCGGCGTTATCGGCCTTCGCCGTCTACCAGGTGTCGATCCCGCAGGAGCGCCGCACGATCATCGACTGGCGAGCCGGCAGCTGGATCATTCCCTGGCTCCTCGGCCTGGCCGCCATCTCCGCCCTCGGTCAGTACGACGGCAGTCCCCCCGAAGGTGTTCGGCCTGACGCTTCTCGCACGACAGGACATCCCGACGTGGTGGGACATCGCCGTCGTCGCCGTTTGGAGCCTTGTCATCTACTACTGGTCAACCATCGTCGCCATGTCGGCGGAGAAGGTTGCCGTGGCGGTGGCCGACGTCGAGGCCGAGGCCGAGTGGCAGGAGGAACTGAGCGTGGCGGGTTGACGCCGCCGGTACGGGCGAGGGCCCGGAGCTGTCCGGGCCCTCGCCGGTCGAACCGCCGTCGACACCGAGGCGAACCGCTAAGGAAGCGCTAAAGGTGTCGGGCAGGTCAGATGCGACTGCGTCGAGGTGGGCCGGCGCCTCCGGCAGGTCCTGCGGCTCGAACTGCGTCGTGTAGAGCTCGGCGTACAGGCCGCCCGCCGCCAGCAGCTCCTCGTGGGTGCCCTGCTCGACGATGTGACCTCCGTCGACGACGAGGATGAGGTCGGCGTCGCGGACAGTCGACAGCCGGTGGGCGATGACAAGGGAGGTCCGGCCGGCAAGGGCGGCCTTGAGGGCGTGCTGGACGGCGACCTCTGACTCGGAGTCGAGATGGGCAGTCGCCTCGTCGAGGACGACGACGTCGGGTGCCTTCAAGAGGAGGCGGGCGATGGCGACTCGTTGCTTCTCCCCGCCCGAGAAACGGTACCCGCGGTCCCCGACGACGGTGTCGAGCCCGTCGGGCAACGTCTCGACGAGCGGGAGTATCTGGGCAGCCTCGAGCGCCGCCCGGAGCTCGGCCTCGGTGGCGTCCGGCTTCGCATAGAGGAGGTTCGAGCGGATCGTCTCGTGGAACAGGTGGGCGTCCTGGGTGACGACGCCAACGGCGGCCTGGAGGGACTCGAGCGTCGCATCGCGGACGTCGACTCCATTCAGCAGTACGGCGCCCGACCTGACGTCATAGAGGCGGGGCACAAGGTGGCTGATCGTCGTCTTGCCGGCGCCCGAGGGGCCGACGAGGGCCACCATCTGTCCCGGGTCGGCTCGGAACGAGACGTCGAAGAGAATCTGCTGGGAAGGTGCCTGGTCGAGGACGGCGACGCTCTCGAGGGAGGCGAGCGAGACCTCGTCGGCCGTCGGGTACCTGAAGTCGACGTGGCTGAACTCGATCGTTGACGGCCCGCGGGGGATGGCGACGGCACCCGGGCGCTCGTCGATCATCGGCGGGAGGTCGAGCACCTCGAAGACCCGGTCGAAGGAGACGAGTGCGGTCATCACGTCCACCTGCACGTTGCTGAGCGCCGTGAGCGGCCCGTAGAGGCGGGCGAGGTAGGCGGTGAGCGCCACGAGCGTCCCGACCAGCAACACACCATGGGCTGCCTCGACCCCGCCCCACCCGTAGACGAGTGCGGTGGCGAGCGAGGCCATCAGCAACAGAGAGGTCATGAAGACGCCGCCGTACATCGCCTGGGTGACGCCGATGTCGCGCACCCGGCCGGCGCGGCTGCTGAAGACGCCCGACTCGGCGGACGGATGGCCGAACAGCTTGACGAGGAGGGCCCCCGAGACGTTGAACCGCTCGCTCATGGTCGTGTTCATCTCGGCGTTGAGCGCGTAGCCCTCCCTCGCGAGGGCCTGCAGGCGGCGGCCGACCCATCGGGCGGGAAAGATGAAGACCGGCAGCAGCGCGAGCGACAGCAACGTGATCTGCCACGAGAGGACGAACATCGCCACAAGGGTGACGATGACGGTCATGAGGTTGCCGACGACCGACGAGAACGTGTCCGTGAAGGCCTGCTGGGCGCCGAGGACGTCGTTGTTGAGCCGCGAGATGAGGGCGCCGGTCTGGGTTCTTGTGAAGAAGGCGATCGGCATCCTCCCGACGTGGTCGAAGACTCTCGTCCTCATGTCGTAGATGAGGCCCTCGCCGATCCGCGACGAGATCCACCGCTGCCAGAGAGACAAGACGCCGGTGACTATCGCGAGGGCGGCAACGACGAGGGCGAGGCCGACGACCAGCCGGGGACGGTGGTCGTGGATGCCGACGTCGATGATGGCCCGGAGGAGGAGAGGGCCGGCGGCGCCCACGAGTGAGCTCAGGATGATGAGAGTAAGGAAGAGCCCCAGCTTTCCCCGGTAGGGCTTGGCGAAGCCTGCGATCCGCCCGACGATGCCCTTCGGCAGCTGCTGCTTTGTCACGCTGCCATCGCGCCGGAACGAGTGCATCAGCCTCCAGTTGGCCGCTCCTGCTCCGTGTGCCCCCATCCCCATGCTCATCTGCCTGCCTCCTCCACCTGCTCATTCAACACCGGCGGGGCTGTCCGGCTTCCCGCCGCCCGGGGAATAGTGCGGCAGCCACATTGTTGTTCCAGACAAGTAACAGCGGCGAAGCTGCCCGATTCTGACCGTCGGGCCCGAGCCGCCGACCGAAGATCTCAGGAGCAGCTAAATGGCTGAATTGAACGAACACCAGACTCTTCCCCTTCTTCCATTGACCTCCGGCGTCGTGCTGCCGGGCATGGTCTTCACGATGGCCCTCGAGACCGACGAGGCCAAAGCGGCCGTCGAGGCCGCCGGATCAGCCGGCGGACGTCTCGTGCTCGTGCCTCACATCGAAGGCCGCTACTCGACGATCGGCGTCATCTCGGAGATCCTCGAAGTGGGTGAGCTGCCCGGAGGGCCGCTCGCCGCCGTCGTCCGCGGGGTTGAGAGGGCATCGATAGGCACGGGCGTGCCCGGCACCGGGCCAGGCACTGTGGGTCCAGGTTGACACCCTCCCGGACCCGCCACCGTCGCCGACGGCGATCGAGCTCGCCCGCGAGTACCGCGCCGTGCTCGAGAACATCCTGCTCTCGAGGGGTGCCCGCCGGATGGCTGAAAGGCTGAGGGAGGTGACAGAGCCGACCCTCATCGCCGATCTCGCCGGCTACTCGCCGGACCTGTCGCTCGAGAACAAGGTGAAGGTCCTCGAGACGATCGACGTCACCGAGCGGCTTCGCCTCGTGCTCGCGTGGGCGAGAGACACCCTCGCTGACCTTGCTCTTCGCGACCAGATCAAGTCGAGCGTCGAGGAGGGGATGGAGAAGACCCAGCGCGAGTTCCTCCTCCGCCGCCAGCTGGAGGCGATCCGCAAGGAGCTCGGTGAGCTCTCCGGATCGAGCGATGCTGCCGAGCCGGGGGACTTCAGGACCCGGGCGGAAGAGGCGGCCTTTCCTGAGTCCGTGAAGACTGCCGTGCTGAAGGAGGTGGACAAGCTCGAGCGGACGAGCGAGCAGAGCCCCGAGCACGGCTGGATCCGGACATGGCTCGAGACCGTCTTCGAGCTCCCATGGGGCAACGAGTCGGAGGACCGCCTCGACGTGAAGCAGGCCGGCGTCATCCTCGACGAGGATCACGACGGGCTTCGTGACGTGAAGGACCGGATCCTCGAGCATCTCGCCGTCCGAAAGCTGCAGGCCGAGCGAGGGCTCGTGCCCGTGAAGGGCGCCCGCGGCACAGGTGCGATCCTCGCCCTCGTCGGGCCCCCCGGGGTCGGCAAGACCTCACTTGGGGAGTCGGTCGCCCGCGCTCTTGGACGCTCCTTCGTCCGGGTGGCGCTCGGCGGCGTCCGCGACGAGGCAGAGATCCGCGGCCACCGCAGGACCTACGTCGGCTCGCAGCCGGGCCGGCTCGTGCGGGCGCTCCGCGAGGCCGGGACGATGAACCCGGTCATCCTCCTCGACGAGGTGGACAAGCTCGGGTCCGACTTCCGCGGTGACCCGTCGTCGGCGCTCCTCGAGGTGCTCGACCCGGCGCAGAACCACACGTTCCGCGACCACTACCTCGAGGTGGAGCTCGACCTGTCGAAGGTGCTTTTCATCGCGACGGCGAATGTCGATCGACACGATCCCGGGGCCGCTCCTCGACCGGATGGAGGTCATCCGCCTCGACGGCTACACCGAGGACGAGAAGGTGGCGATCGCCCGTCACCACCTGTGGCCTCGCCAGGTGGAGAGGGCCGCACTGCGACCGGAGGAGGTGACGATCAGCGACGGCGCCGTCCGGAGCGTGATCGCCGACTACACGCGGGAGGCGGGGGTGCGCTCGCTCGAGCGCGAGCTCGGCAGGCTGCTGCGCAAGGTCGCCACGAAGCTTGCCGCCGGCGAGCTCGCCGCCCCGATCGAGGTGGAGGAGGGCGATGTGCGCGGCTGGTTGGGAAGGGCGCGCTTCTTCTTCGAGTCAGCCGACCGCACCGCCGTTCCCGGCGTGGCGACGGGCCTCGCCGTGACGGGCACCGGCGGCGACGTCCTCTATGTAGAGGCGACGTCGGTCGGGGGCACCTCGGAGGGCCTCTCGCTCACCGGGCAGCTCGGCGACGTGATGAAGGAGTCGGCTGAGATAGCCCTCTCCTACGTGCGTTCCCACTCGGGCGACCTCGGGCTCGACCCGTTGCTGCTCGAGGGCCGGCGGTTCCACGTCCACGTGCCTGCCGGCGCCGTCCCGAAGGACGGCCCGTCGGCCGGCGTCACGATGACGACGGCGCTCGTCTCACTGCTCAGCGACAGGGCCGTCCGCTCGAGCGTCGGCATGACCGGTGAGGTCACCCTGCAGGGCCTCGTCCTCCCGATCGGCGGCGTCAAGCAGAAGGTGCTCGCTGCACACAGGGCAGGCTTGCGCGAGGTCGTCCTGCCGGCCCGCAACGGCCCCGACCTCGAGGACGTGCCGGAGGCGGTCCGCGACGAGATGACGTTCCATCTCGCCACGCAACGTGGGTGAGGTGCTCGCCGCCGCGCTCGAGCCGGCGGTGCAGGAAGCGGCGGCTGCCGCCTGAGGACCGCTTCCTTGGTCCCTTCACTTCGCCTGGACCAGCCCTAGTGGATCGAGCGAGGCGCCGGCCATGTGGCCGGCGCCTCGTCGCGTGTCAGAAGGCCGCCCCCTCGTGCTCAGTAGCGGTAGGCGTCGGTCTTGTAAGGCCCTTCCACAGGCACACCGATGTAGGAGGCCTGCTCGGGCGACAGAGTCGTGAGCTTGACACCGAGGGCGTCGAGGTGGAGCCGCGCCACCTTCTCGTCGAGGTGCTTCGGGAGGACGTAGACCTGGCACTCGTACTCGGTCGGCTTCGTGAAGAGCTCGATCTGGGCCATCGTCTGGTTCGTGAACGAGTTCGACATGACAAAGCTCGGGTGGCCGGTCGCCACGCCGAGGTTCAAGAGGCGGCCCTCGGCGAGGACGATGACGGCATGCCCGTCCGCGAAGACCCACTTGTCGACCTGCGGCTTGATGTTGACCCGCTCGATCCCGGGCAGCCGGGCGAGGCCGGCCATGTCGATCTCGTTGTCGAAGTGGCCGATGTTGCCGACGATCGCCTGGTGCTTCATCCGGCTCATGTGGTGAGCGGTGATGACCGACCTGTTGCCGGTGGCGGTCACGAAGATGTCGGCTTCCTCAACCACGTCGTCGAGGGTCGTCACCTGGTAGCCGTCCATCGCCGCCTGCAGGGCGCAGATCGGGTCGATCTCGGTCACCACGACGCGGGCGCCCTGGCCACGGAGCGACTCGGCAGCATCCCTTGCCGACATCGCCGTAGCCGCAGATGACGGCGACCTTGCCGCCGATGAGGACGTCTGTCCCCCGGTTGATGCCGTCGATGAGCGAGTGGCGGCAGCCGTACCTGTTGTCGAACTTCGACTTCGTGACGGAGTCGTTGACGTTGATCGCCGGGAAGAGCAGCTCGCCCCGCTCCTGCATCTCGTAGAGCCGGTGCACCCCCGTCGTCGTCTCCTCTGTGACGCCGCGGATGCCGTTCGCGATCGTCGTCCAGCGGGAGCCGTCCTCGGAGAGCGACCGCTCCAGGACGGACAGAACGACCGCCACCTCTTCGCTCTCAGCGGTGTCCGGGCTCGGAACGGCACCGGCCTTCTCGAACTCGACACCCTTGTGGACGAGAAGGGTGGCATCGCCACCGTCGTCGAGGATCATGTTCGGGCCATCACCGCCCGGCCAGCTGAGCGCCTGCTCGGTGCACCACCAGTACTCCTCCAGGCTCTCGCCCTTCCAGGCGAAGACGGGGACGCCGGCGGGGGCATCCACCGTCCCGTCCCGCCCGACGACGACAGCGGCCGCCGCGTGGTCCTGGGTGGAGAAGATGTTGCACGACGCCCACCGCACCTCGGCGCCGAGGCTGACGAGGGTCTCGATGAGCACTGCTGTCTGCACCGTCATGTGGAGCGAGCCGGTCACCCGTGCCCCGCTGGAGCGGCTGAGCCTCGGCGAACTCCCGCCGGGTGGCCATGAGCCCGGGCATCTCGTGCTCGGCAAGCTCGATCTCCTTCCGCCCGTACTCGGCAAGACTGAGGTCGGCAACCTTGTAATCGAAGCTCATCTGTTCTCCTTGGTCATAGCTGGGGTGACGGCACGAGGTGCCGGCTCGGCCACCTCGTCGGGAAGCGGGGCAAATGACGGCCGGCCGGCCGCCTCGAGGAGACGGAGGTGCTTGTCCTGCTCGTAGGCGAGCCACTCGGACGAGGAGAGCTCTGCCGGGCTGCACCGCCTCTGCGCTCAGCCATGCCTCGACGGCGGCTCTTAGCGCCGGGTCCTCGCGGAGGCGAAGGGCGAAGCCGACCTCAGAAAGCTCGATCTCGAAACCCTCCAACAGCTCACGCAACGTCCTCAACCTCTGCAGCTCCGCCGGCCCGAACAATCGGTAGCTCGAGGCCGAACGGGCCGGGGTGACGAGGCCGGAATCCTCGATGTAGCGCAGCATGCGGGCTGACCAGCCGGTGATGGCGGCGGCTTCGTGGATCGTGAGCGTCCCGTCGGGCGGGGCTGGCGCAACCTCGAGTCAGCCTCGGTGCCGTCTGCTCCACGGGTAAACTCTGACACAGTCATGAGAAGGTTGCAACCCCTCCCACCAGCCGATCCCGGTGACGCCACTAACGTGCAGGCACATGATCCTGTCGGACCGGACCATCCGCGAAGAGATCGACGCCGGCCGCATCGGCATCGACCCCCTCGGAGACGGCTGCATCCAGCCCTCATCAGTCGACCTGCACGTCGACAGGTACTTCCGGGTGTTCCGCAACCACAGCCAGCGGGTCATCGACGTGAAGGACAACCAGGAGGACTCTGACCGAGCTCGTCGAGATCGGTCCCGATCCCCTCATCCTCCATCCGGGCGAATTCGTCCTCGGGTCGACCGTCGAGCAGGTGCGCCTCCCAGATGACCTCGTCGGCCGGCTCGAGGGGAAGTCGAGCCTCGGAAGACTGGGCCTGCTGATCCACTCGACGGCCGGCTTCGTCGACGCCGGCTGGGATGGCTACCTCACCTTGGAGCTGTCGAACGTCGCCAACCTTCCCATCACCGTGTACCCCGGGATGAAGATCGGCCAGATCAGCTTCCTCAAGATGACGACGGCAGCCGAGACGCCCTACGGCTCGGCCAATCTCGGCTCGAAATACCAGCACCAGCGGGGGCCGACACCGAGCCGGTACTTCGAGAATTTCCGCCCGACCGGCACGCCGGAATAGATTCCCCCCTTTCTTTCAAGGAGGCCCCTTGCAGCTCTACCGGTACCCGATCGCCCTCGCGGCTGCGGCGATCGCTGCGGTGGTGGCGGGCAGGCGGCTCCTGTTCCTCGGCCGCCTCGTCACGGGCGGGAGGCCGGCGCCCGGGCGGACGGCCCGCTGGGGCCGCCGGGCGGAGGTCGAGCTCGTCGAGGTGGGCGGCCAGAAGCGGCTCCTCAAGTGGACCGTGCCCGGTCTCGCCCACGCCTTCACGTTCTGGGGATTCACGATCCTGATCCTCACCATCATCGAAGCCTTCGGGGACCTCTTCCAGCCGGCATTCCACATCCCCCTCATCGGCACGAATGCCTTCGTCGGCTTCATCGAGGACTTCTTCGCCTGTGCCGTCCTTGCCGCTCTGATCGTGTTCAGCATCATCCGGGTGCGGAACGCGCCGGCGAGACTGGAGCGCAAGGAGTCGTTTCTACGGCTCTCACACCGGGGCGGCCTGGGTCACCCTCGGCCTCATCGCCCTCGTCATCATCACACTGCTCCTCTACCGGGCGGCCCAGACGAACACCGGCGACTTCCCTTACGCATCAACGTGGGCATTCGCCTCCCACGGCATCGGACACCTTCTCCACCCTCTCGGCAGGCAGACCAACAAGGTGCTCGAGACGGTCTTCCTCGACATGAACGTCATCGTCATCCTCGGTTTCCTCGTCTTCCTTGTTCACTCGAAGCATCTGCACATCGTCACGGCGCCGTTCAACGTCGCCTTCTCGCGCCAGCCGCGGGCTCTCGGCCCCCTCGACTCCACCCCGGACATGGACGTCGAGAACATGGACGAGGACACGGTCTTCGGCGCCGGCCACATCGAGCACTTCAACTGGAAGCAGATGCTCGACTTCGTGACCTGCACGGAGTGCGGTCGCTGCCAAAGCCAATGCCCGGCCTGGAACACCGGAAAGCCGCTCTCGCCGAAGCTCGTGATCATGGACCTGCGCGACGAGCTGTTCCGCAATTCCGAGCGGGTGCTGGCAGCAGCGGCGGCAAGGCGCGGCGACGGAGGGGGCGCAGAGCCTGCAACAGGCGACGGCGGCGGTCAGACCGATCCAGGAGAGGTCGGCCTCACCCGGACGCTCGTGCCGGACGTCATCGATCCCGACGTCCTCTGGTCCTGCACGACGTGTGGCGCCTGTGTCGAGGAGTGCCCGGTCGACATCGAGCACGTCGACACCATCATCGACATGCGGCGCTACGAGGTGCTGATCGAGTCCGCGCTTCCCCTCGGAGGCGGGCCTCATGCTGCGCAACATCGAGAACCGGGGCGACCCGTGGGGCCTCGGGGCCGCCAAGCGGCTCGAGTGGACCGAGGCGCTCGACTTCGACGTGCCCGTCGTCGAAGGCTCGATCCCTGACGAGGCCGAATACCTCTTCTGGGTCGGCTGCGCCGGCGCCCTCGACGAGCGCGCCCGCAAGACCACCCAGTCGATCGCCCGGCTGCTGCACCGCGCCGGCGTCGGCTTCGCCGTGCTCGGGCCGGCCGAGTCCTGCACCGGCGATCCGGCCCGCCGGCTCGGCAACGAGTACCTCTTCCAGATGCAGGCGATGCAGAACATCGAGACGCTCAACTCTGCCGGCGTCAAGAAGGTGATCGCCTCGTGCCCGCACTGCTTCAACTCGCTCGGGCGCGAGTACCCGAAGCTCGGCGGCAACTTCGAGGTGCTCCATCACTCACAGGTGCTCAGCCGCCTCGTCGCCGACGGCAGGCTCGAGCCGGGCCGTTTCGACGCCAAGGTCACCTACCACGACCCTTGTTATCTCGGACGCCACAATCGCGTCTACGACCCGCCCCGCTCTGTGATCGAGTCGGTCCCGGGGGTCGAGTCGGTCGAGATGCACCGGTGCCGGGAGCGGGGCTTCTGTTGCGGGGCCGGGGGCGCCAGGATGTGGCTCGAGGAGCGGATCGGCAAGCGGGTAAACCTCGAGCGGACCGACGAAGCCCTCAGCACCGGCGCCGGCGTCGTCTCGACGGCGTGCCCGTACTGCCTCATCATGCTCGACGACGCCGTCAAGGAAAGGCAGCGGGACGAGGAGGTGAAGGTGCTCGACATCGCCCAGGTCCTCGAGCGCTCGATGGCCTCGACGAACGGCGCGCCCCCAGCCGCGCCGGCGGTGTTGACAGCAGAGGACGGCGCCGCAGACGGTGGCACAGTCGCCGACGGCGACGACGGGCTGGCACAGTCGCCGACGGCGACGCGGGTGGCACAGTCGCCGACGGCGACGCGGGTGGCACAGTCGCCGACGGCGACGCGGGTGGCGCAGTCGCCGACGGCGACGCGGGTGGCACAGTCGCCGACGGCGACACGGCTTGAACCCCAGGCGCTCTACCTCGCGTATGGCCGACAGAGGCGGCGGTGCCCCTCAGCCGGCCTGCCTCGCGACCGCTTCGGCGGCGGCCGCGGCGGCGTCCGGGTCGCCGAGGTACCGGGCGCTCAGGATTTCGAGGTGCGGTCCCGTCTCGTAGACGCGGGGGGCTCCCGTCGGGATGTTGACGCCGACGATCTCGGAGTCGGAGATCCCCTCGAGCTCCTTCACGAGAGCCCGCAGGCTGTTCCCGTGCGCCACGACGAGGACCGACTTTCCCTCGAGCAGCTCGGGGCCGATGGAGTCCTCGAAGTACGGAAGCAGCCGCCTCACGACATCCGCGAGGCATTCCGTCGCCGGGAGGGCCCCGGCGGGCACGAGCCTGTAGCGCGGGTCGTTCACCGGATGTCGGGGATCCTCGAGGTCGACCGGGTCCGGCGGGACGTCGTAGCTACGCCGCCACGCCTGTACCTGGTCGGCGCCGTACCGCTCGGCGGTCTCCTTCTTGTTGAGGCCCTGGAGTGCCCCGTAGTGGCGCTCGTTGAGGCGCCAGTGCCGGCGGACGGGTAGGTAGCTCCGTCCCATCTCGTCGAGGGCGAGGTTGGCGGTGCGGACCGCCCGGACGAGGACCGACGTGTGAACGACGTCGATCTCGAGATCCGGCTCGGCCTTGATCAGCCGGCCGGCCTCCCGAGCCTCGGCCTCGCCCTTCTCGGTGAGGTCGACGTCGGTCCAGCCTGTGAAGCGGTTGGCGGCGTTCCATGTGCTCTCGCCGTGGCGGAGGATCACGAGCTGAGGCACGGGCCGAGGCTAGCCAACCGCCGGTCTGGGACGCGAATCCGGCGCTGAGACGATTATTTCAGGATTTCTCGCCGAACCTGACAACGCCTCACTCAACTTGGTTATACTCGCCGCTGTAGGTAAGCCTCAAGGGGTCCGTGGTGGGCCTTCTGGAGGCACTCGGAGGCGGCAGTAGCCGCCTACAGACACGAAAGTAGAGGACAATCATGCCGAAGGCCGTAGGAATCGACCTCGGGACGACGAACTCGGTGGTCGCGTTCCTCGAGGCGGGAGAGCCGACCGTCATCCCGAACGCGGAGGGCGGGCGGACGACGCCCTCGGTCGTGGGGTTCGCCAAGTCGGGCGAGGTGCTCGTCGGCGAGGTGGCGAAGCGCCAGGCGATCACGAACACCGACCGGACGATCCGGTCCGTTAAGCGCCACATGGGCGAGACCAACTGGAAGATCGACATCGACGGGAAGGCCTACAACCCCCAGGAGATCTCGGCCCGCATCCTGCAGAAGCTGAAGCGGGATGCCGAGGCCTATCTCGGGGACTCCGTGAACCAGGCCGTCATCACCGTGCCGGCGTACTTCGACGACGCACAGCGGACCGCCACGAAGGAGGCGGGCCAGATCGCCGGCCTCGAGGTGCTGCGGATCATCAACGAGCCGACCGCGGCTGCTCTCGCCTACGGGCTGGACAAGGAGGGCGCCGACCAGACGGTCCTCGTCTTCGACCTCGGCGGGGGCACCTTCGACGTCTCCATCCTCGACATCGGAGACGGCGTCTTCGAGGTGAAGGCGACTTCGGGCAACACCCATCTCGGCGGCGACGACTGGGACCAGCGCGTCATGGACTGGCTGGTGAAGACGTTCAAGGACACCGAGGGCGTCGACCTGTCGGGCGACAAGATGGCCATGCAGCGCCTGAAGGAGGCGGCCGAGAAGGCCAAGATCGAGCTCTCCACCGTGCAGGAGACGACGGTCAACCTCCCCTTCATCACCGCCACGAACGAAGGCCCGAAGCACCTGGACGTGAAGCTCACGAGAGCCAAGTTCCAGGAGCTGACCGACGACCTCGCCGAGGCCTGCCGCGGCCCGTTCGAAGCGGCCATCAACGACGCCGGCCTCACGAAGTCCGAGATCGACCACGTCATCCTCGTCGGCGGGGCCGACCCGCATGCCGGCGATCCAGGACCTCGTCCAGCAGCTGACCGGGCAAGGAGCCCCACAAGGGCGTCAACCCGGACGAGGTCGTCGCCGTCGGTGCCGCCATCCAGGCCGGCGTGCTGAAGGGAGAGGTGAAAGACGTCCTCCTCCTCGACGTCACCCCGCTCAGCCTCGGCATCGAGACGAAGGGCGGCATCACCCACCGCCTGATCGAGCGCAACACGACCATCCCGTCCCGCCGGTCGGAGATCTTCACCACGGCCGAGGACAACCAGCCCTCGGTCGAGATCCACGTCCTCCAGGGCGAGCGGGACATGGCGATGTACAACAAGACTCTCGGCAAGTTCCAGCTCGTCGACCTGCCTCCGGCCCCACGCGGGCGTCCCGCAGATCGAGGTGGCCTTCGACATCGACGCCAACGGCATCGTGCACGTGTCGGCGAAGGACCTCGCCACGGGCAAGGAGCAGTCGATGACGATCACCGGCCAGTCGTCGCTCCCGAAGGACGACATCGAGCGGATGGTCCGCGACGCCGAGCAGCACGCGGCCGACGACCGGCGCCGCCGTGAAGAGGCCGAGGCCCGCAACAACGCCGACACGATCGTCTACCAGACCGAGAAGCTGCTCCGCGAGCAGTCGGACAAGATCCCGGCGGACGAGAAGGAGAAGGTGGAGGGCGCCTTGAAAGAGGTCAAGGAAGCTCTCGCCGGCTCGCGACGTCGACCAGATCAACCGCACGCTCGAGTCCCTGAAGAGCGCCTCGCAGGCGATGGGCCAGCGCATGTACGAGCAGGCCAGCCAGCAGCACAGCGCCGCCGGCGGTCCGGGCGCAGGCGCCGATCGGCGTCCCGGGCCCGTCCGAGGACGAGGTGGTCGACGCCGAGATCGTCGACGAGCCCGAGTCGAGCACGGGTACCGAAGGCGCATGACGAGCAAGCACGAGGCTTCTGAGCCGGCGGGCACGCCGTCCCGGAGCGCCGGCCGAGCAGGAGCGCGGAGGCCGGACTCCGGACATCGCTCACGAGGCGCCCGCATCGGGGAGCGCCCCGCCCGGGAGGCGCCGATGCCGGCGATCCAGACCGGCGCCGGGCGCCGTGACGCCGGACGGGAGACGGCCCTCGCCGGTGACAGTCGGACGTGACCGGCGACGAGACCGATGCCGGCGAGGACCTGATCGATCTCTCCGAGATCGGAGTCCTTCCTCGTCCGAGCTCCGACGAGTTGAAGGACATCGCCGCCGAACGCGACGAGTACCTCGACTCGCTCCGGCGGCTTCAAGCCGACTTCGACAACTACCGCAAGCGGGCGATCCGCCAGCAGACCGAGCTCGTCGAACGGGCGACCGAAGGCCTCCTCGTGCGGCTCCTTCCGGTCCTCGATGCCCTCGACCTCGCGATGGCCCACCTGCCGGCGGCCGGCGAGCGGGCAGCGACTCGGATGCGATGAGGTCGCTCATCCAGATCGGCACGCTCTTGAGGGACATCCTCGAGCGGGAGGGTCTCGAACGGATCGACCAGGTCGGGGTGCGTTCGACCCGACCATCCACGATGCCGTCGCGCAGGCCGGCCCGGACGAGCCGCGGAGGGTGACGAGCCCGGTGACGAGCCGCCGGAGGCCGGGAGCGGCCGGGCATCGCCGGCAGCGAGCCGACACGGGGCGGCTCAGGCCCGCCGAGCGACAACTCGGTCGCCGACGTCATGCGATCCGGTTACCGGCTGAAGGGGCGGGTGCTCCGGCCGGCGATGGTCGCCGTCCGCTGCCGGCGAGCGGGACAGCCGCCGGCGGCAGCAGCCGCAGCGACTCCGGCGACGACGACAAGCTGACCGATGAAGAAGGAACCTGAAAGGCACACGTGGCACCACAGCGCGAGTGGTTCGACACCGACTACTACAAGGTTCTCGGCGTCTCCCCGGAGGCGACCGAGAAGGAGCTGACGCGCGCCTACCGCAAGCTCGCCAAGCAGTACCACCCGGACGCCAATCCCGGGCGCCGAGGACCGGTTCAAGCAGATATCGGGCGCCTACGACGTCCTCGGCGACCCTGAGAAACGCAAGGAGTACGACGAGGTCCGCCGCCTCGGCCCGCTCGCCGGCGGCCTCGGCGCGGCGGGGGACGACCGCCGGCAACGGGGGCTTCGACTTCCGCATCGACGACCTCGGCGACCTGTTCGGCAGCATCTTCAACCGCGGCCGCGACCAGCGCACGACGAGCTGGGGTGGGCCCGCGGCGGGGCCAGGACGTCGAGACGGAGCTCCATCTCTCCTTCAACGACGCAGTCGAGGGCGTCGTGGCGGCGGTCAACGTCGTCACCGGCGCCGTCTGCCAGACCTGCAACGGCTCGGGCGCCCGTCCCGGCAGCACCCCGTCACCTGCCCGCGCTGCAGCGGGACGGGCGTGCTCAACGACAACCAGGGCCTCTTCTCGCTCGCGTCACCCTGCCCGGAGTGCCACGGCCGCGGGCTCAAGGTCACCGATCCCTGCCCGACGTGCAACGGCTCGGGCGTCGAGCGGCGCCAGCGCCAGGTGAAGGTGAGGATCCCCGCCGGCGTCGAGGACGGCCAGCGCATCCGGGTGAAGGGGCGGGGCGAGCCGGGCGACAACGGCGGCCCCTCCGGCGACCTGTACGTCGTCGTGCACGTCAGGCCGCACCCGCTCTTCGGGCGCAAGGGCCGCAACCTCACGCTCCGGGTGCCGATCACGTTCCCCGAGGCGGCACTCGGCGCCGACATCACCGTGCCGTCGCTGACCGAGCCCGTGACGCTGCGCATCCCGCCCGGCACGACGTCGGGGAAGACGTTCCGGGTGAAGGGCCGCGGCGTCCGGAGCGGGTCGAGCTCCGGCGACCTCCTCGTCACGACTGAGCTCGTCGTCCCGCCGGAGCTGACCGACGACGAGCGAAAGGCCGTCGAGGCGCTCGCGAGAGCGGCCGCCGAGTCGCCGCGTGAGCACCTCGGGGTGACGTCGTGAGCCGCCGACCAGCCGGGCGCGTCGCCGACCGACCGGGCGACGCAGGCGGTCTACGTCATCTCGGTCGCCGCGGAGCTCGGCGGCGTCCACCCCCAGACGCTGCGCATCTACGAGCGGAAGGGCCTGCTCGACCCGGCCCGGACCGGCGGCGGGAACCGGCGCTACAGCGAAGCCGACATCGCCCGCCTGCGGCGCATCCAGGAGCTGACGGCCGTCGGCATCAACCTCGAGGGCGTCCGCCGTGTCCTCGAGCTCGAGGACGAGATCCACCACCTCCGCCGCCGCATCGAGCGGATCACGGCCGAGGCCCGCGAAGCGCTCGACCGGACCCACCGCCACTACCGGCGCGATCTCGTGCCGGTGACACAGACACGTCTCCCCGCCCGCTGGCGCGGCTGACTCTAAGAAGCACTCGAGAAAGCACCAGATGGCACTCGACCCGAACCGCTGGACCCAGAAGACGCAGGAGGCGACCCGCGACGCCGTCGCGCTCGCCCGCTCGTTCCATCACGCCGAGGTCGTGCCCGAGCACCTCCTGCTCGCCGCCCTCGGGCAGGAGGGCGGGGTGATGCTCCCGTTGCTCGACCGCCTCGGCGTGTCGGCGCTCAGCGTCCGGAACCGCCTCGACGAGGCGCTCGGCCGCCTGCCGAAGGCCTACGGCGGCGGCGAGCCGCAGTTCTCGCGGGAGCTTCTCGACGCCTTCGACGCCGCCGGCAGCCGCCGAGAAGGAGATGGGGGACGAGTACCTCTCCGTCGAGCACCTCCTGCTCGCCCTCGCCGACCGGCTTGGGCGTCTCGCGCGACAAGCTGCTCGAGGCGCTGCGGGAGGTCCGCGGGAGCCACCGGGTGACGTCGCAGAACCCCGAGGAGCAGTACCAGGCGCTCGAGCGGTACGGGCGTGACCTGACCGATCTCGCCCGCCAGCGCAAGCTCGACCCGGTCATCGGCCGCGACGAGGAGATCCGCCGCGTCATCCAGGTCCTCTCGCGCCGGACGAAGAACAACCCCGTGCTCATCGGCGAGCCGGGCGTCGGCAAGACGGCCATCGTCGAGGGCCTCGCCAACCGGATCGTCGAGGGCGACGTGCCCGAGGGCCTGAAGAACAAGCGCGTCATCGCGCTCGACCTCGGCTCCATGGTCGCCGGGGCGAAGTACCGGGGCGAGTTCGAGGAGCGGCTGAAGTCGGTCCTGAAGGAGATATCGGACTCCGAGGGCGAGATCGTCACCTTCATCGACGAGCTGCACACGATCGTCGGCGCCGGCGCCGCCGAGGGCGCGATGGACGCCGGCAACATGATCAAGCCGATGCTCGCCCGCGGCGAGCTGCGCATGATCGGCGCCACGACTCTCGACGAGTACCGCAAGCACATCGAGAAGGACGCCGCCCTCGAGCGCCGGTTCCAGCCGGTCCTCGTGGAGCCGCCTTCGGTCGCCGACACGATCGCCATCCTCCGCGGGCTGAAGGAGCGATACGAGGTCCACCACGGCGTCCGCATCCAGGACGCCGCCCTCGTGGCGGCTGCGGTCCTGTCGGACCGCTACGTCACCGGTCGCTTCCTCCCCGACAAGGCGATCGACCTGATCGACGAGGCAGCGAGCCGCCTGCGCATCGAGATCGACTCGATGCCGACCGAGCTCGACGTCGTCTCCCGGCGGGTCCGTCAGCTCGAGATCGAGAAGGTCGCCCTCGAGAAGGAGAAGGACGCCGCCTCGAAGGAGAGGCTGCAGCGGCTCGAGGCGGAGCTGGCCGATCTGCGCGAGCAGCAGACGGCGATGTCGGCTCACTGGCAGGCCGAGAAGGACGCCATCGCCGCCATCCGCCAGCTGAAGACAGAGGTCGACGCCGCTCGGGGCGAGATGGAGCGCTACGAGCGGGAGGGAGACCTCGAGCACTCGGCCGAGATCCGCTACGGCCGCATCCCCGCAGCTCGACAGCCAGATCGGGGAGGCGACGGCGCGCCTCGCCGAGCTCCAGGCCGAGCAGAAGATGCTGAAGGAGGAGGTCGACGCCGAGGACGTCGCCGAGGTCGTCAGCCGCTGGACGGGCGTGCCCGTCTCGAGGCTCGTCGAGGGCGAGATGCAGAAGCTCGTCCATCTGGAGGACCTCCTCCATGAGCGGGTCGTCGGGCAGGACGAAGCCGTCCGCGCGGTCGCGAACGCCATCCGGCGCAGCCGGGCCGGCCTGAGCGACCCGCACCGGCCGATCGGGAGCTTCCTCTTCCTCGGGCCGACCGGGGTCGGCAAGACCGAGCTCGCCCGGACGCTCGCCGCGCGTCCTCTTCGACGACGAGCGGGCGATGATCCGGATCGACATGGGCGAGTACCAGGAGCGCCACAACGTCTCCCGCCTCGTCGGGGCGCCTCCCGGCTACGTCGGCTACGACGAGGGCGGCCAGCTCACTGAGGCGGTGCGGCGGCGCCCGTATTCGGTCGTCCTCCTCGACGAGATCGAAAAGGCACATCCCGACGTGTTCAACGTCCTCCTGCAGGTGCTCGACGACGGGCGCCTCACAGACGGGCAGGGGCGCACGGTCGACTTCTCCAACACCATCTTGATCATGACGTCGAACCTGCAGGGCGAGCCCCTCGACGTCTTCAAGCCGGAGTTCGTCAACCGGATCGACGAGATCGTCCGCTTCCGGCCGCTCGACGCGGGACGACCTGACGAGGATCGTCGACATCCAGCTCTCGTCTCTCGAGAAGCGCCTCGCCGAGAGGCGTCTCTCCCTCGCCGTCTCCGAGGCGGCCAAGGCGTGGCTCGGCGACCGCGGCTACGACCCGACCTTCGGCGCCCGGCCGCTCCGCCGGGTGATCCAGCGCCAGCTCGGCGACCCCCTCGCCGTGGCGCTGCTGGAGGGCCGCTACTCCGAGGGCGACACCGTCACCGTCGACGTGAAGGACGACGTCCTCGTTCTCGACCACTGGAGAGCCGATGCTCGCCGGCTCAGTAACCGCCCTTCGCCCGCAACCGGTACGGCCGGCCGTCGGGATCGAAGATCAGGCGGTAGGCGAGGCGGGCCCACGGACGCTGCCGCGGTGGCACCGCTCTGATCTCGTGCGCCAGCACCTGGCCGTCGGGCCGCCGCCGGCCGGCAGGAGACGCCTTCCAGTCGGCCAGCTCCCGCGCCGCCTCCTCCCACAGCTTCGGGCCGGCGGACAGCTCCAGCAGTCGCGGGTCGGCGGGCGAGCGACCGAGGTGCTCCGCCCAGAGCGACAGCCGCAGCTCGCGTGCGAAGCGGCGGCTCCCGTCGCCCAGTCCGCCCGGATCGAGGGGTGCCCGCTCGTCGAGCTCTGAGTCGATGACGGCGCACGACAACTCCGAGTCGTGGGTCCACGAGCGGCGGTTCAGGTTGTCGGATCCCACTGCCGCCCAGACGTCGTCGATCACGCAGATCTTGGCGTGGACATAGACGGGGGTGCCGGCTTGGTTCTCGAGATCGTAGACACCGACGCGTTCGCCCCCCGCCGAGCGGATCGTCGCGACGGCGCGCTCCTGTGCCGTCCTCGCCGGCGGACCTGACAGCCGGCCGTCCTTGTCAGGAAAGCGGGGCAGACGACTACAGCTGCAGCTCGTCGCTGGCGGTCGAGGGCTTCAGCGAGAAGCCGCGCGATCTCCACCGACCAGAAGTACTGGTCCTCGATGTAGATGAGCGTGCGGGCTCGGGCGATCGCTTTCGAGAAAGCCCGGGCGATGCTCCGCTCGCCCCGCGGGGCGAAGGGATACGGCGGCCGCCGCGAAGGATAGGTCCGAAGGACCTGAACGGCGTGCCCGCCGGCGGCCGGAGGAGCCGCCAGCGGGCCGGGGAGCGGCTTGGCGACACGATCCCGCGACACCTTCCCGGAGAGCCATGCCCTGCAGTTACCCGAGTAGTTGAGAGGAGTCGGGTCGCTCCAGCGCTCGCGGAAGGTGAAGTCGAGATCCGCCACCGCCGGCCCGCGGACCTCGAGCTGCGCATCGTGCCAGGGAGGACGAGAGCCGTACCGCCGGTCGAGACCGATCACCTGCCGGTCGCCGGCGTGGCGGGCATCGTCCCGCCGGCCGTGGCTCAGGTCGATCCCGCCCACGAATGCGACGTCGCGCTCGGCCGAGGCCCGGTGGCGGACGACGACGAGCTTCTGGTGATGTGAGCCGCCCCGCTTCACCCGCTCGTCGAGCAGGACCTCGCCGCCCGCCCGGCGCACTTCCACGGCAAAGCGCCGGTTCTGCTTCGCGCTGAACGAGAGCCGGTCGCTGTGCGAGCGCCAGAGCAGGCCACGCACGTCTGCACCACGCCGGCACGCCCCCGCCAGCAACGTCGCGATGGCCGGCCCGTCCTCGGCGACGCATTCGTCTCCGTCCCCGCGCCAGTCGGTGAAGCGGATTTCGTCTCCCGGCCCGACGGCCGAGACCACCGCCGCCAGGCGGGCGAAGTAGTGGGCGCCGTGCACGAGGAGCTCGATCTGGTTGCCCTCGGTCCATGCTGCGTCTCGCCGCCCGGTCACCGTCGATCGCCGTCGCAGGGTTGCCCCGCTCGGCGGGCCGCAGGAACCAGTCGTCGAGGCGCACGGCCGATCACCGTATTACGGCAGGTGACCGCTTTACCACGGTCTCCCGGTCACCCGGGAGCCGCCCTCATGACGAGGCCTCCGGCGGCTGCCACTAGATTCAGGCGCGTGCCCGCGCCAACCGGCTCGCCGACCACGACGTCGGCGCCACCAGTCGTTCCCGGTAACCCGCTCAGGGACGCCCGCGACCGTCGCCTTCCGAGAGTGCCCGGGCCGTGTGCCCTCGTCGTCTTCGGGGTGACGGGCGACCTGGCCCGCAAGAAGCTCATCCCGGCCATCTACGACCTCGGCAACCGGGGCCTGCTCCCGCCGGGTTTCGTGCTGCTCGGCTTCGCCCGGCGGGACTGGGGTGACGGCGACTTCGAGCAGCTCGCCCGCCGCTCGGCCGAGGAGCACGCGCGGACCGACTTCCGCGAGGACGTCTGGCAGCGGCTCGCCGGCAGTGTGCGCTTCGTCTCGGGCTCCTTCGACGACGACAACGCCTTCGACGAGCTCAACCAGACGCTCATCGAGCTCGAGGAGAGCAACGGCATCGCCGGCAACGCCGCCTTCTACCTCTCGATCCCGCCGGCCGCCTTCCCGACGGTCCTGAAGCAGCTGCAGCGCACGGGGATGGCCGACAACTCCATCCGCGGGGGCTGGCGGAGAGTCGTGGTCGAGAAACCCTTCGGTCACGACCTCCCCTCCTCCAAAGAGCTGAACGAGCTCGTCGACTCGGTCTTCACGCCGGCCGACGTCTTCCGCATCGACCACTATCTCGGCAAGGAGACGGTGCAGAACCTGCTCGCCCTCCGCTTCGCCAACACCTTGTTCGAGCCGGTGTGGAACTCGAACTACGTCGACTCGGTGCAGATCACGATGGCAGAGGACGTCGGCATCGAAGGCCGAGCGGCGTTCTACGACAAGACCGGGGCGGCACGTGACGTGCTGCAGAACCACCTGCTCCAGCTGCTGGCGCTCACCGCCATGGAGGAGCCGGTCTCCTTTGACGCCGAAGCCCTCCGCACCGAGAAGCACAAGGTGCTCGGCGCCATCTCGCTGCCGGACGACCTCGATGCCTTCACGGTACGCGCCCAGTACGAGCGGGGTTGGCTGGCCGGCCAGCGCGTCGTCGGCTACCTCGACGAGAAGGACATCCCGCCCGATTCGAAGACCGAGACCTACGCGGCGGTCCGCCTCGGTGTCGAGACCCGCCGCTGGGCGGGCATCCCGTTCTATCTCCGCACCGGCAAGCGCCTTCCCCGCCGGGTGACCGAGATCGCCATCGTCTTCAAGCGCGCCCCGCACCTCCCCTTCGCCAAGACGGACACGACCGAGCTCGGCAACAACCAGCTCGTCGTGAGGGTGCAGCCCGACGAGGGGATCACGCTCCGGTTCGGGTCGAAGGTGCCCGGCTCGGCTTGATGGAGGTCCGCGAGGTCTCGATGGACTTCCTCTACGGCGCCGCCTTCACCGAGTCGAGCCCGGAGGCCTACGAGCGGCTGCTTCTCGACGTGTTGATCGGCGACAGGACGCTCTTCCCCGACCACAACGAGGTGGAGGCCTCCTGGCGCGTGATCGACCCGCTCGAGGAGTTCTGGGCCGGCAAGGCGCCCGAGCGTTACCGCCCCGGCGAGTGGGGTCCGCGGGCCGCCGACGAGATGCTCGCCCGCGAGGGAAGGAGCTGGAGGCGGCCGTGACGACGACTCTCTGGGATACGACCGGCAGCGACGTCGTGAAGGCGCTCATCGCAGAGCGACGGGCCGGCGGCGCCGTCGCGTCCGGCCTTGCCGTCACCCTTGTCGTCGTCGTCGACGAGCCGAACGTCAACCGGGCCGAGCAAGCGGCGATGGTGGCCTCCCAGCAGCACCCGTGCCGCCTCCTCATCGTGATCCGCCGGCAGGTGACGAGCCGCCGACCGCCTCGACGCCGAGGTGCAGGTGGGCGGCCGGCTCGGGCCGATCGAAGCTGTCGTGATGCGGATGTACGGGCGCCTCAGCCTCCACGCCGAGTCGGTCGTCCTGCCATTGCTGGCACCTGACGCCCCCGTCGTCACGTGGTGGCACGGGCCGCCTCCCGACGAGCTCGCCACCGACCCGCTCGCCGTGCTCGCAGACCGGCGCGTGACCGACACCTCGCTCGCCGCCGACCCGCTCGCGGCGCTCCGCCAGCGGGTGGACGACTTCGCCCCGGGCGACACCGATCTCGCCTGGACACGGGTCACCCCGTGGCGGTCGCTCCTCGCGTCGGCTTTCGACGGCCTCCCGGCCACCGCCACCGGGGCACGGGTGGCAGCGGCCGCCGGCAACCCGAGCGCCACCCTTCTGAGCGCCTGGCTCTCGGCCCGTCTCGGCATCGAGTCGGCCGTCGTCGACTCCTCCGGCCCCGGCGTCACCGAGGTCGAGGTCTCGCTCCGGGAGGAGGACGGCGGAGGAGACGCCGCAGGCGACGGCGAGGGCGGAGGCGAGCTGCGCATCAGCCGGCCCGACGGCCGGCTGGCGACGCTCTCCCGCACGGGCCAGCCCGAGCGTCAGTTGCCACTGCTCCGCCGGGAGCTCGGTGACCTCCTCGCCGAGGAGGTGCGGCGGCTCGAGGTGGACGAGGTCTACGGCGAGACCCTCGGTGCCGCCACCGGAGTCACCGGCCTCGCCGAGCGCCCGGAGAAGCGGACGCTCGTCTGGCGGGATCCCGAGGCCGCCGGCGCTCTGCCGGCGCCCCGGCGGCTGAGGAGGCACCAGACAACTGGTTCGATAGCCGAACCATCTCGCTACAATGGCCGGCGTGCCGCCTCCCGTCGCGTCGAACACCCGCGAGATCGAAGCCGTCCGGGCCCTCGCCCGGGCTTCGCGCGTGCTCGAGCGGGCGTCGCAGGAGCTGAGCCTCGCCCACTACCGGGTCCTGTCGGCGGTGGCGTCCGGCGACGAGCGGGCCTCGAGGCTCGCCGCCCGCCTCGCACTCGGGAAACCCGCCATCAGGGCCGCCGTCGAGGCCCTCTGCCACAAAGGCCTCCTCTCGCGCTCACAGGTCGCCGGCGATCAGCGTGCTTCGTGCCTGCGGCTGACGGACGACGGGGAGGCCCTCCTCGCACGGATCGAGGAGGAGATGGGCGGGAGGCTGCGGGCGCTCGCCGGCAGGACGGCCGATCCGGATCTCGTCCTCGGCTCACTCGTCGAGCTCGGGACCGCTATCGACGCCGAGACCTCCGAACGCCAAGGCGGCCGATGACGGGGCGAAAGCGGCCGACAGGGCTGGGTGCGGCGGCTCGGCGGCTACCTGCTCAGGCACAAGAAGAACCTGCTGATCGCCGTCGCCGCCGCCGTCGTCGGCAGCGCCGCGCAGGCCGTCGTGCCGCTCATCGAGCGCCAGATCGTCGACAACGTCATCGTGCACCACCGCTCGTCGCTCTGGCCGTGGCTGGTCGCCCTCCTCGGGCTCGGGGCGGTCGGCTTCGGCGCCGCCTACCTGCGCCGCTACCGGGGCGGCCGGGTCGCCCTCGACGTGCAGTACGACCTCAGGAACGAGATGCACGACCATCTCCAGAGCCTCGACTTCACGAACCTCGACAGGATGCCGACGGGGCAGCTCGTGGCACGTGCCAACTCCGACTCGACCCTCGTGCAGGGCCTCTTGAGCTTCCTTCCCATCATGACCGGCAACGTGCTGCTGATGCTCCTCTCGCTCGCGATCATGTTCTATCTGAGCCCGCTGCTCGCACTCGTGAGCCTCCTCGTCGCCCCGTCCCTCCTCGTCGTCTCCTACCGCATGCGCTGGAAGGTCTTCCCGGCCACCTGGGACGGCCAGCAGCGCGAGGGCGACGTCGCCCAGATCGTCGACGAGGACGTCAACGGCGTGAGGGTCGTGAAGGCGTTCGCCCAGGAACGCCGCGAGCTCGAGAGAGTCGTGGGCGCCGCCGGCCGCCTCTACAGCTCACAGATGAGGGCGGTCCGCCTGCAGTCGCGCTACCAGCCCCTCCTCGAGGCCATCCCGGCCCTCGGGCAGGTCGGCATCCTGGCGCTCGGCGGCTACCTCGCCATCCGCCACGAGATCTCGCTCGGCACGTTCCTCGCCTTCTCGACCTACATCACCCAGCTCGTCGCCCCCTCGCGCATGCTCGCCGGCGTCCTCACCGTCGGCCAGCAGGCGAGGGCGGGCGCCGAGCGCATCTTCCAGCTGATCGACATCCGGCCGGCGATAGCCGATCCACCCGGGGCGATCGAGCTCGCCGACGTCGCAGGCGCCATCAGCTTCGAGCACGTGAGCTTCCGCTATGACGGCGACGGGCGATGACGGCGCCGGCAATGACGGCGCCGGCGACGTCCTCTCCGGCTTCGATCTCCGCATCGAGCCCGGCGAGACGGTCGCCCTCGTCGGCCCGTCCGGGAGCGGGAAGTCGACGGCCGCCATGCTCGTGCCGCGCTTCTACGACGCCGGCGCCGGTGCGGTTCGCGTCGACGGCCACGACGTCCGCCGGCTCGCCCTCAAGACGCTCAGGAGCCGGGTCGGGATCGTCTTCGAGGAGAGCTTCCTCTTCTCCGACACGGTGGCGGCCAACATCTCCTACGGCCGCCCGGACGCGACGGCTGACGAGATAGAGGCCGCCGCACGCGCCGCCCAGGCACACGAGTTCATCGAGGCGCTCCCGAAGGGCTACGACACGGTCGTCGGCGAGCGGGGACTCACTCTCTCGGGCGGCCAGCGCCAACGGGTGGCACTGGCTCGTGCGCTCGTCTCACAGCCGCGGATCCTCATCCTCGACGATGCGACGAGTGCCATCGACGCCGCCGTCGAGGAGCGGATCCACGACGCCCTCCGGGGGATCATGGCGGGGCGCACGACGCTCCTCGTCGCCCACCGCCGCTCGACGCTCCACCTCGCCGACCGGATCGCCGTCCTTGACGAAGGGCGTGTCGTCGATGTCGGCACCCACGACGAGCTGCTGGGGCGGAGCCGGCTGTACAGGGAGCTGTTGTCGGGTTTTGCCGAGGACGAGCAGGTCGCCATCGGCGACCGCGTCGAGGAGCTCGCCCGCATCCAACGCTCCGCCGGCGTCACGGCTGCCGCCTGGCAGCGGGCCGGCGAGTCGAACGGCACGAACGGCTCGGTGACGGCCCGCCCGGGCGATCCCGGCGGGGACGCCGAGCACCGGGCGCCCCTCCATCGGACCGGGGCTCGGTGGAGGAGGCGGCGGCTGGCGGATCAACCTCGCCCCGACGCCCGAGCTGTTGGAGCGCGTGGCGGCACTGAAGCCGGTCCGGGACTTCGCCGCCGTCGACCTCGACAAAGAGACCCGACCCGATCCCCACTTCACCCTCCCCCGCCTCCTCTCCCAGTACAAGCGGCCGCTCGGCCTCGGGCTCGTTCTCGTCGTCCTCGACGCTCTCGCCTCGCTCGCCGGCCCGGTGCTCATAAAGGAGGGGATCGACAGCGGCGTCGCCACCGGCTCGAAGGCGATCCTCTTCGCCGCCTCGGCCATCTTCCTCGTCGTCACCCTCGCCGACCTCGTCGACGAGATCGGCGAGACGTTCGTCACCGGCCGGACGGCCCAGCGCATAATGCTCTCGCTACGGCTCCGGATCTGGGCCCAGCTGCAGCGTCTCTCGCTCAACTACTACGAGCGCGAGATGGCCGGCCGCATCATGACCCGCATGACGACAGACGTCGACCAGTTCGAGTCTCTCATCGAGAACGGGCTCCTCTCGGCCCTCGTGGCGATGTTCAGCTTCGTCGGCGTCGGCGTCGCCCTCCTCGTCCTCAACTACCGGCTCGGGCTCGCCGTCCTCACCGTCGTCTTCCCGCTCGCGATCGGCACGACGATCTTCCGGCGGCGGGCTGCCAGGATCTACGACCTCGCCCGGGAGCGGATCGCCGTCGTCAACGCCGACTTCCAGGAGAGCCTCGCCGGCGTCCGCGAGTCGCAGGCCTTCGTCCACGAGAGCCTGACGAGGTCCCGTTTCCACCACCTCGGGCGCCAGTACCTCGAAGCACGCCTTGCCGCCCAGCGGCTCGTGGCGACGTATTTCCCGTTCGTGCAGTTCCTCTCAGGTGTCGCCGACGCCATCGTGCTCGGCGTCGGCGCCGGCCTCATCGCCTCGGGCCGTCTCACCGTGGGCGACCTCATCGCCTTCGTTCTCTACATCGACCTGTTCTTCTCCCCCATCCAACAGCTCTCACAGGTCTTCGACTCCTGGCAGCAGACGAGGGTCTCTGTCGGTCGCATCTCCGAGCTGATGGCGATGGAGACGATGACGCCGGAGCGAGCCGACGCCATCGAGCCGAGCAGGCTGAGCGGGGCGGTTCGCTTCGACGAGGTGCGCTTCGCCTACCCCGGATCCGACCCGGGCTCCCCACCGCCCGACGTGCTCCGGCAGGTGAACCTCGAGATCCACCCCGGCGAGACCGTCGCCCTCGTCGGCGAGACGGGTGCGGGCAAGTCGACGGTGATGAAGCTGCTGGCCCGTTTCTATGACTCGACGGGGGGACGCGTCCTCGTGGACGACCGCGACGTCAAACAGCTCGACCTGCACGCCTACCGCTCGCAGCTCGGCTATGTGCCACAGGAAGCCTTCCTGTTCACCGGGACGATCCGGGACAACATCGCCTACGGCAGGCCGGATGCCTCCGACGAGGACGTCGAGGCGGCGGCGCGGGCGGTCGGCGCCCACCGCTTCATCGCCGGGCTTGCGGGCGGCTACCTCCACGTGCTCTCCGAGCGCGGCCGGTCGCTCTCGGCCGGCCAGCGCCAGCTGATCGCCCTCGCCCGCGCCGAGCTCGTCGACCCGGCGATCCTGCTTCTCGACGAAGCGACGTCGAACCTCGACCTCGCCACCGAGGCGCGGGTGGCGGCCGCCATGCAGGCCGTCTCGCTCGGCCGGACGACTGTCGTCATCGCCCACCGCCTCCAGACGGCCCGGGCGGCCGACCGGATCGTCGTCGTCGACCGCGGGCGGGCAGTCGAATCGGGCACCCACGACGAGCTGTTGGCTCTCGGCGGCCGCTACGCGGCGATGTGGGAGGCATTCGAGCTCGTCAGCACCACCGGGCGCCCGGCGGTGGCCTGAGCGCCGGCGGGCTACATTGCACCGTGCCCGCGACCGTGGTGGTCGGAACCCAATGGGGCGACGAGGGTAAAGGCAAGCTGACCGACCTGCTGGCGAGGGAGATGCGCCTCGTGGTCCGCTACCAGGGGGGCCACAACGCCGGCCACACGATCGTCGTCGACGGCGAGAGCTTCGCCCTGCAGCTCGTCCCGAGCGGGGTCCTCTACTCCCACACCGTGCCGTTGATCGGCAACGGCGTCGTCGTCGACCCGGCCGTGCTCATCGCCGAGTGCGAGATGCTGAGCCGCCGCGGCATCGACGTGAGCCGCCTCGTCGTCTCCGGCAACGCCCATCTGATCATGCCTTACCACTACGAGCTCGACAGGATGACCGAGCGCTACCTCGGGCAGAACAAGCTCGGCACGACCAAGCGGGGGATCGGCCCCGCCTATGCCGACAAGGCGGCACGGATCGGGCTCAGGGTGCAGGATCTCCTCGACAGGAGGATCTTCCGCGAGAAGCTCGACGTCGTCCTCCGCGAGAAGAACGCCATCCTCTCCCGCGTCTACAACCGCCTGCCGCTCGATGCCGGCGAGATCGCCGCCACCTACCTCGACGAGCTCGCCCCGGTCATAGGGCCGATGATCGGCGACACCGTCGGGCTCGTGCACGAGGCTCTCGCCGCCGGCGAGCAGGTGATGCTCGAAGGCGCGCAGGCGACCTTCCTCGACGTCGACCACGGCACCTATCCATTCGTCACCTCCTCCAACCCGACCGCCGGCGGGGCGTGCACGGGAAGCGGCGTCGGCCCCCGCGACATCGACCGCGTCGTCGGCATCGTGAAGGCCTACGTGACAAGGGTCGGGTCCGGCCCCTTCCCGACAGAGGTGGACGGGGAGAAGGCCGACGTCCTCGTCGAGCGCGGCCACGAGTACGGGACGAACACGGGCCGCCGGCGACGGCCGGGCTGGCTCGACCTAGTGATGCTCCGCCACGCCGTGCGGCTGAACTCGATCTCCGAGCTTGCGGTTACGAAGCTCGACGTCCTGTCGGCCTTCGACACCGTGAAGGTCTGCGTCGCATACGAGGCCGGCGGCACGAGATACGGGCAGATGCCCTATCACCAGTCCGTCCTCCACAACGTCGTGCCGGTCTTCGAGGAGCTCGAGGGCTGGCGGGCGGACCTCACCGGGGCGACAACCGCCGCCGACCTCCCCCGTTCCGCCCGCGCCTTCCTCGACCTGATCGCCGAGGAGACCGGCGTGCCGGTGACTTTCGCAGGCGTCGGCCCCGGCCGCGAGCAGTACGTCTCCTTCGCGGCGTGAGCACCGTCGTCTGCGTCGTCGGGAGCGGCGGGCGCGAGCACGCCCTCGCGACGGTGCTCGGGCGGACGGCCGACGTCGTCGCGACTCCGGGCAATCCCGGCATCACCGGCCGGACGCCCGACGGCCACCGCCTCTCCTCGAGCGCGGCGCCGCCCGAGGAGATAGAAGCAGACCTGTACGTGATCGGCCCTGAGGCGCCGCTCGTCGACGGCCTCGCCGACCGCCTGAGAGCGGCCGGCCGGCTCGTCTTTGGACCGGGGGCCGACGGGGCGAGGCTCGAGGGCTCGAAGGAGTTCATGAAACAGCTGTGCTCCGCCGCCGGTGTCCCGACGGCCCGTTACGAGGCGTGCGGCTCGACAGCCGAGGCCCGTCGGGCCCTCCGCTCGCTCCCGGGGCCGTACGTCGTGAAGACCGATGGGCTGGCGGCCGGGAAGGGGGTGCTCGTCACCGCCGACCTCCACGAGGCCGAGGCCGATGCCGACGCCAAGCTGTCCGGCTCGTCGTTCGGCGCCGCCGGGCGGCGCGTCGTGATAGAGGAGGCCCTGAGCGGCCCCGAGGTCTCGGTGCTCGCCGTCTGCGACGGCCGGCGGGCCGTCGCCCTCCCGCCGGCGCAGGACTTCAAGGCTCTCGGCGACGGCGGCACGGGCCCGAACACCGGCGGAATGGGTGCCTATTCACCCGTCCCCATCGCCGGTCGCCCTGTTGTCGAGGAGGTGATGGAGCACATCGTCGAACCCACCCTCAACGAGCTCCGGCGCCGGGGCGTCGACTACCGCGGTGTGCTCTATGCGGGCGTGATCCTCACCGCCGAGGGCGCAAAGCTGATCGAGTTCAACGCCCGCTTCGGTGACCCGGAGGCAGAGGTCGTTCTGCTCTTGGAGCAGGGCGACCTCACCGAGATGCTCGCCGGCGCTGCCGGCGGGAGGCTCGACGAGAGCCGCCACCCGTCCATCGCCGCCACACCCGAGGGGGCCGCCGTCTGTGTCGTGCTGGCGGCACCGGGCTACCCGCACGCCCCGGTGAGCGGAATTCCCATCCGCGGCCTCGAGGAGGCAGATAGGGTCGAGGGAGTGACCGTCTTCCACGCCGGGACACGCCTTGACCCCGACGGTGTGCTGCGGACAGCCGGTGGCAGGGTCGTCTCGATCTGCGGCCGGGCTGACTCGCTCGCCGTCGCACGAGAGCGGGCCTACGACGGCGTCCGGCGGGTCCACTTCGACGGCATGCAGTTCCGCTCCGACGTCGCCGGGAAGGTGACCGTCCCCAGGTGATCCCCCGCTATTCGATGCCCGAGATGGCGGCCCTCTTCACCGATGAGGCGCGCTACGAGCTCTGGCTCGAGATCGAGCTGTTGTCCGTCGAGGCCTGGGCGGACCTCGGGGTTGTGCCGGCCCCGGACGCGGCCGCCTGTCGCGGGCGGGCGCCCAAGGTCGACGCGGCGTTCGTCGAGGAGGTGGCGAGGCGGGAGGCGGTGACCGATCACGACGTGGCCGCCTTCGTCGATGTCGTGCAGGAGGCGATCGGGCCGCCGGCCGGCTCGTGGATCCACCATGGCCTGACATCTTCCGACGTCGTCGACACGGCGCTCTCAGTCTCACTCATGCGGGCGGCGTCGCTGATCGGCCAGGCGCTCGACGAGCTCGTCGCCGTCCTCAAGCGGCGGGCGCTCGAGCACGCCGGCACAGTGACGGTCGGGCGCACCCACGGGATGCACGCCGAGCCGACGACGTTCGGCACGAAGCTGGCGCTTGCCTGCCTGCAGGCCGACCGTGACCGGGAGCGCCTGCGGGCAGCGACGAAAGCCGTCTCGGTCGGGAAGCTCTCGGGGGCTGTCGGCAGCTACTCGAACATCGAGCCGGCGGTGGAGGAGCGCGTCTGCCGGGCGCTCGGTCTCCGTCCGGTGCCGGCGACGCAGGTGATCGCGAGAGACCGCCACGCCCAGTACCTCTACGCCTGCGCGGCGATCGGCACGACGATCGAGTCGGTGTCGACCGAGATCCGCCACCTGCAGCGGACCGAGGTGGGTGAAGTCGAGGAGGCCTTCTCGAGCGGGCAGAAGGGCTCCTCGGCGATGCCCCACAAACGCAACCCGATCACAGCCGAGCGGCTGTCCGGCTTGGCCCGGGTGCTGCGCGGCTACCTCGTCGCCGGGCTCGAGGACGTCACCCTCTGGCACGAGCGGGACATCTCCCACAGCTCGGTCGAGCGGATCGTCCTCCCCGACGCCAGCCTCGTCGCCTACTACGCCGTCCGCCGGATGAGCAGGCTGATCGACGGCCTCGTCGTGCATGCTGACCGGATGCGGGTCAACCTGCTCGAGGGCTCGAACGGGCTCGTCTTCTCCCAGCCCGTGCTCCTGGCCCTTGTAGCCGCCGGCCTGACGCGCGACGCCGCCTATCGGATCGTCCAACGGGATGCGGCGCGCAGCCTGACCGAGCAGGTCGGCTTCCGGTCCGTGCTCGAGAAGGACCCGGACGTCGAGGCGGCTCTCGGCGACTCGCTCGAGGGCGTCCTCGATGAGTCCTTCGATCTCTCACGGTCGCTCCGGCACGCCGGCAGGATCTTCTCGGCGCTCGAGGAGATGGAGCCGTGAGCCTGCGCCACCTCTACTCGGGCAAGGTCCGTGACCTTTACGAAGCAGGCGACGGGTTGCTGCTCATGGTGGCCTCCGACCGGATCTCGGCCTTCGACGTCGTGTTCGAGGAGCCCGTCCCGGACAAGGGACGCGTCCTCACCGCTCTGACAGCGTTCTGGGCCGAGGAGCTCTCCCCCGTCGCGCCGACCCATCTCGTCTCGGCCGATCCGGCGGAATTCCCCGAGGAGGCTTCGGCGATCGCTGATCTCGCCGGCAGGTCGATGCTCATCCGCAAGGCCGAGATGCTTCCGATCGAATGCATCGTCCGCGGCTACCTGAGCGGTTCGGCATGGAAGGAGTACCGCTCGACCGGCACGATGCACGGCAGCCCGCTCCCCGGCGGCCTCGAGGAGTCGAGCCGGCTCCCCGAGCCGGTCTTCACTCCCTCGACCAAAGCCGCCACCGGCCACGACGAGAACATCTCCTTTGAGGACGCCGCCAAGCTGGTCGGAGCCGAGGAGGCCGCCCGTGCCCGCGAGATCAGCCTCGAGGCCTACGAGCGAGGTGCCGCCCGGGCGATCGAGCGCGGGATCATCATCGCCGACACGAAGTTCGAGCTCGGCTTCATCGACGGCGAGCTCGCCATCTGCGACGAGGTGTTGACGCCCGACTCGAGCCGCTTCTGGCCACTCGCGCACTGGCGAGCCGGTGCGACGCCGCCGTCGTTCGACAAACAGCCCGTGCGCGACTGGGCAGAGGCGACCGGCTGGGACAAGTCGTCCCGGCCCCCACCGATGCCGGCAGCCGTCATCGAGGCGACGCGCAGTCGTTACATCTCGGCCTATGAGCAGCTGACCGGCCGGTCCTTTGCCGACTGGTGGGGTACGTCGAGTTGAAGTTCGCCGTGATGGCGGAGGTCAACGGTCTCGAGGGTATCGCCGATCCTGAGGGACAGACGATCGAGCGCGCCCTGCCCCTCCTCGGCTTCACCGGCGTCGAGCACGTGCGGGTCGGCAAGGTCTTCCGTTTCATCCTCGATGCGCCCGACATGGAGGTCGCCCGTGAGCAGGCCGAGCAGCTGTGCGACAGGCTGCTTGCCAACCCGGTCATAGAGCGATCGGCCGTCGTGATCGAGCCGTCAGGTGGGGGCGCTTGAGAGATGAGGGCGCAGTGAGGAAGAGCACCAGCTGCAGCGGAGGCTCGTGAACAAGCCGCAAATAGCCGTCATCGTCTTTCCCGGCAGTAATTGCGAGCACGACGCCGTGAGCGCCGTCGAGAGCCTTGGTGCAGAGGCCCGCCTCGTCTGGCACAACGAGCGCTCACTCGAAGCGATTGATGCCGTCATCATCCCGGGCGGTTTTGCCCATGGCGACTATCTGCGGCCGGGAGCCATCGCCCGGTTCTCGCCCGTCATGAAAGCCGTAGAGGAGCTTGCCGCCGCCGGTCGTCCCGTCCTCGGCATCTGCAACGGCTTCCAGGTCCTGACCGAGAGCCGGCTCCTTCCCGGCGCCCTCCAGCCGAACGCCGGGCTGAGATTCCTCTGCGACGTGGTCGAGTGCGAGGTCACCTCGACGGCCTCTCCCCTGACAGCAGGCGCAACTGAAGGCGAGCGCCTCCGCCTTCCGATCAACCACTTCGAGGGCAATTACACATGCGACGAGGCGACTCTGCGCCGGCTGTCGGAGTCAGGCCAGATCGTCCTCCGCTACGTCGTCAACCCGAACGGCTCCGTCGGCTCGATCGCCGGTGTCGCCAATGAAGCCGGCAACGTCGTCGGCGTGATGCCCCATCCCGAGCGGGCAAGTGATCCCTTGCTCGGCTCTGTCGACGGTCTCGGCCTTCTCAGGTCGTTCCTGCAGGCTGCGACAGCCGTCAGCTCGCCGCCCGGCGATCTCCCCGTCGTGGCAAGGCCGGAGGAGCGCCCACCGGATGGTCGAGCGGTCCTCCGGCCTGACGGACAGGCTGCGACCGAATCTGTTCCTTGTTAGGCGCGGCGACTCCAGTGGATGCCGGCCCGCTGCAACACGTCCGGCGGCACACCCACTTCACGCCATGTCTTGTAGTCGATCCCCTTCCGCTCGCCGTACTCAGCGGCGACGTCGATGAAGGCGTTTTCGAGAGCGGGCATGTCGTAATCGGCATGGGAATCCGCCGACTCGATACGCTTTTCGAGGTTGCGGCGCTCCTGGATCAGGTGGACGCGCTGCAAGGGGTCGGCATGGGCGATACGCGCCTCGACGTCTTCCAGTCGCTGAGCGAGCGACTCGGAGGTGACCTGCCGCCCGCGCCGCGGCCTGTGCTGCTCGAGCGCCACAAGGTAACGCCGGACCGCATTTCCCTGGCGACGGCCTGCAGCAAGGGCGCCTTTGTGCTCGTTACTGAGAGTGGGTTTGGACTGTCTCTTACGGGGAGGCATGTCACCATTGTTGCCCGGATCGCGACGTTATGCAATGGACGTGCCCGCAAGCCTGCCCGCTTGCGGTGTCGTAATCACCCTCCACGGCTTGCCGAGCCGCGCTTAGCTGTGCAACGTCACCATGACTAGCGTCCATCGCGAACTCGGGTTAACCGACGACGAGTACGCCGCCATCGTTGCAGTGCTCGGTCGCGAGCCATTGCCGGTCGAGCTCGGGATGTATTCGGTCATGTGGAGCGAGCACTGTTCCTACAAGTCCTCCCGTGTCCACCTTCGCCGCCTGCCGTCAGAAGGCGAACGTGTCCTCGTCGGACCGGGCGAGAACGCCGGCGTGGTGGACGTCGGCGACGGTGTCGCCGTCGCGGTGAGGATCGAGAGCCACAATCATCCTTCTGCGATCGAGCCTTACGAGGGAGCTGCGACAGGTGTCGGCGGGATCCTTCGCGATGTGTTCGCGATGGGAGCGCGTCCGATCGCCCTCATGGACCCGCTCTTTCTCGGGCCTCTCTCCGACGCGAGGAGCCGTTTCGTCTTCGACGGCGTCGTGCGGGGGATCTCGGGATACGGCAACTCCGTCGGTGTCCCCACAGTCGGCGGCCAGCTGACGTTCTCGCCCTCATACAAGGCCAACCCGCTCGTGAACGTCTTCTGTCTCGGCCTCTTGCCGATAGAGCGTCTCGTTCTCGCGAAGGCCTCCGGTGAAGGCAACCTCGCCGTCCTTCTCGGGGCTCTCACGGGGCGGGACGGGATCGGCGGCGTGAGCGTGCTCGCATCTGCAGGCTTTGACGGTGAGAAGCCGGTCCCGGACCGGCCCGATCTTGGCAATGGCGAGCCGGCCGTTGCCGAGCCCCGGCAGCATCGCGGAGCCGATGAGAGCAAGCGGCCGAGCGTGCAGGTCGCAGATCCATTCGAGGAGAAGCGGCTCATCGAGGCATGCCTCGACCTCCTCGACAGGCGGCTCGTGATCGGCATCCAGGACCTCGGCGGCGCCGGGCTCACCTGTGCGGCCGCCGAGATCGCCGCCCGCTCGGGAGTGGGGATCGAAGTCGACGTCGAGGCGGTCCCCCTCCGCGAGGAGGAGATGACGCCGGTCGAGATCATGACGAGCGAGAGCCAGGAGCGGATGCTCGCCATCGTCGAGCCGGCCGTGTTGGACCTCGTGCTCGAACGCTGCGCTCGTCACGAGGTGAGGGCGACCGTCATCGGTACGGTGACCGCGCCGGGCGAAGACGGCGTCGGGATGCTCGTGGTGAGGGAGGGATCCAACCCCGATGGCCCTCTTTCGGCCAATGTGCCGGCGTCATCGCTCGCCGATGCCGCCCCCCTCTACCGGCGCCCGTTGACCCCGCCTCGGCGGGCGGGCCCACGGGCGGCCATTGAGACCAACCAGTGCCGACCCGTCGGCAGACCTGCTGTCACTTCTTCAGGACCCGTCGTTCGTCTACCGCCAGTACGACCACCAGTTGTTCCTAAATACCGTGCGTGGCCCCGGTGAGGCCGACGCCGCGATCCTGAAGCTCTCGGCGCCGGGGATCCCTTGGACCGGCAAGGGGCTCGCCCTCACTTGTGACGCCAATCCCTTCTGGTGCGCAATCGACCCCCGGGCCGGCGCCGCCCTCACCGTCGCCGAGGCGCTCCTCAATCTCGCCTGCGCAGGAGCAGTGCCCATCGCTGCAGTCGACTGCCTCAACTTCGGCAACCCGGAGCACCCAGAAGTCATGTGGCAGCTGTCCGAGGCGATCGACGGGCTGGCCGAAGCCTGCCGGGCGTTCGGCGTGCCTGTCGTCGGCGGCAATGTCTCGCTCTACAACGAGAGCGCCGGGCGGGACATCGACCCGACTCCGGTCGTCGGCCTCGTCGGCTTGATCGACGCCCTTAAGACCCGTCCGCCCGGCATTTGGCTCAATGAGGGCGACGCCCTCGTCCTCGTCGGCTCGCACGGCACCTCGGACGGGCCACCGGAGGCAACCCTCGGCGGGTCCCGTTTCGCTCGGGAGCTCCGCGGCGACGCGGGCGGTGGGTTACCCGTCCTCGACTACGGGTTGCACGGCCGTGTCTGTGACGTCACCCGGCGTCATCGTGAGCGAGGCGACAGCAGGTATTCCGTCCGTGCCGCTCTCGGGGGTTCACGATGTGAGCGACGGAGGCCTTGCCGTCTGCCTCGCAGAGATCTGCTGCGCGGCGGGGACGGGAGCCACCCTCGAGGGCGGTGCCGTCGAATCCGTCGCGGCGCTCTTCAGCGAAGCCCCCTCGCGCGTCGTCGTCTGCACGCCTGAGCCGAGCGCCGTCATCGGCAGGTGCACCGAAGCCGGAGTGGAGGCGGTCACGATCGGCCGGGCGGGCGGAGACCGCCTCATCATCCCGGGCCTCGTCGATCTCGAGATGAGCGAGCTGTCGGATGCCCGGACGCGAAAGCTGCCCGAGGCGGTGACGGCAGGGCGCCGCTGAGGCCGCTCGGCCCGCGCTCCGTCCCCGGGCGTGTCGCCGGCCCCGCCCGGCTAATCGTCCACCCGATGGAGGAGGAAGGTGCCTGTCGCCCGGCTGACGAGGAGCCCGTCGGCGTTCTCGATGCGGGCCTCGGCGAAGGCGATCTGCTTCGTCTCGCGCACGACGGCACCGCGGACGGCGAGCCTCTCGCCGGCAACCGACGGGCGCATCGTCTCGGCCTTGAGCTCGATGGTGGCCTTCGTGCGGTCGCGGCGGGTGAGGCCGGCGTTGACGGCGAAGTTCATCGCCGCATCGAGGACGACGGCGTGCACCCCGGCCTGGACCGACCCGTGCGGATTGCAGGCGACTGCCGTCGGCTCCCACACCGCCGTCGCCCAGCCCGCATGCTCGACGTCCTCCACCCCGTAGTCGTCGAATGCGAGCCCGATGACACCGAGAATCGGCATCCCTCCGTCACCGAGCCAGCGGCTCATGTTCTTCGACACGGCGGGCAACTTATCCCGACGACCGGCCGGATGACCACCCGATAGGGTTGCTGGCGATCAGTCAGCCCGGCGACGGCGACGCCTGTCCCCGAGCGCCGACCGAAGGAGACAACGGTGCCCAACGCAGTCATCGTCGACGCCGTCCGTACCCCGGGAGGAAAGCGGAACGGCAAGCTCTCCGGCTGGCACCCGGCAGACCTGGCGGCGGAGACCTTGAAGGCTCTCGCCGAGCGGAACAACCTCGACCCCGCCCTTGTCGACGACGTCGTGATGGGCTGTGTCATGCAGGTGGGGGACCAGGCGCTCAACATAGGTCGCAACGCCGTCCTCGCCGCCGGCTGGCCGGAGTCGGTTCCGGCGACGACGGTCGACCGGCAGTGCGGCTCGTCCCAGCAGGCGCTCCACTTCGTCGCCCAGGGAATCATGGCCGGTGCGTACGACGTCGCCGTCGCGGCCGGCGTCGAGTGCATGACCCGGGTACCGATGGGGGCTTCGATCGGCTCCGGGGTGGGCTTCCCGTTCGGGCCTTCCGTGCGTGCCCGCTACGAGGGCGCCGGCGGCCTCGTGCCGCAGGGGATCTCGGCCGAGATGGTGGCCGACGAGTGGGGCCTTTCGCGGGAGGAGCTTGACGCCTTCGGCGCCCGCAGCCAGCAACGGGGGCTCCGGGCGACCGAGGAGGGCCGCTTCGAGCGGGAGATCGTCCCGGTGGTGGTGAAGGACGCCGACGGCAACCCGACCGGCGAGACGCTCTCGTCTGACGAGGGGCTGCGCCCCGGCACGACAACAGAGACGCTCGGAGGCCTGAAGCCCGCCTTCAAGAAGGACGGCAAGGTGACTGCCGGGAACTCCTCCCAGATCACCGACGGCGCCTCGGCTGTGCTCGTGATGTCAGAGGAGCGGTCGAGCGAGCTAGGGCTTCGCCCGCGGGCACGCTTCGTCGGCTTCGCCGTCGTCGGCGTGGACCCGGTCACGATGCTCACCGGTCCCATACCGGCCACCCGCAAGGTCCTCGAGCGCACCAAGCTGGCGATGGACGCGATCGACCTCGTCGAGATCAATGAAGCCTTCGCCTCGGTCGTGCTCGCCTGGCAGAAGGAGCTTCAGCCCGACATGGAGCGCGTCAACGTCAACGGCGGGGCGATAGCCCTCGGCCATCCTCTCGGGGCCTCGGGTACCAAGCTGATGGCGACACTCCTCAACGAGCTCGAGCGCACGGGTGGTCGCTACGGCCTTCAGACGATGTGTGAAGGGGGCGGGCTGGGCAACGCCGTCGTGATCGAGGCGCTCTCCTGATCGCACCGTAGCGCCGGCGGGAGAAGGGCGGCCGTCGGCGCGCCGGAGCCCGCTCAGTGGTAGAAGGTCGCCATCGTGAGGCCGGCCACGATGGCGCCGATCCCACCGATGAGATACCAGTTGCTTGTGCCTCCGGGGAGGACGTGGACGTAATTGAGGACGATCATGAGCAGCCCGATGACGAGCAGAGCCAACAGGACCACCGGGTACCAAGGCGGGCTCTTGCGCTGGTCCTTCGGGATCGGCGGGGTGTACCGGCCCGGCTTTGACGTCACCCGGCCGCCCGATGCGCCCGCAGGTGTGGCCCGGCCGGCCCGGACAGCCCCCTTCGCCTCGGGCTTGGCCTTGTCTGGCCCTCCGGACCTCGTAGGTGGCACGACAGGCCAGGTTAGTGACCGCGGCGCCGACCCGTCAGCCGCCCCGTGTTGGCAAGCCTGAGCCACTAGGAGAAAGTTGGCCACGACGGTCCTCGTCATCGACAACTACGACAGCTTCGTCTACAACCTCGTCCAGTATCTGGGCGAGCTCGGGGCCGAGCCGGTCGTCGTCCGCAACGACGAGATCGACCTCGACGGGCTGGCGAGCCTCTCCCCGGCGGCGCTCCTCGTCTCGCCCGGCCCGGGCCGCCCTCGGGACGCCGGCATCAGCAACGAGGCGATCGTCGCCCTCGGGAGACGAGGCACTCCCGTCCTCGGGGTGTGCCTCGGCCATCAGTGCATCGGCGAGGTGTTCGGCGGCCGGATCGTGCGGGCTCCCGAGATAGTCCACGGCAAGTCGTCCCCCGTCTCCCACGACGGCCGAGGCGTCTTTTCCGATCTGCCCCAACCGCTCGTGGCGACGCGGTACCACTCTCTCGTCGTCGAGGAGGAGTCCGTCCCCGACTGCCTCGAAGTGACCGCCCGGACACGTGACGGCCTCGTGATGGGCCTTCGTCACCGGGAGCTGCCGATAGAGGGTGTCCAGTTCCACCCGGAGTCGGTCCTCACGGGCGAAGCCGGCAAGCACCTGCTGGCGAATTTCCTCCGCTCCGCCTCGCCTGCCTGAACGGGGTCTACCGGTTCGTCCGGCGCCCGGCCCGCCTGCTGAGCGCCCTAGGGGTTCTTCGGCCTCGTCGTCGTAGTCGTAGTCGTGCTCGGGGTGCTGCTCGTCGTAGTCGTCGTCGGGGCCGTCGTGGTGGTGGTCGTGGTGGGTGCGGGACCCTGGTTGATGACGATCTGCACGGGCGTGTGCGGCAGCACGGGCCCGCCACTCGGGAGCGGGCTCTGGCTGAGGACGTCGTTCTCGGTCCCGAGCGGGCCGGCCTGGAAGACCTCCTGGGGTATCAGGCCGGCTGCGGTGAGCCTGCTCTCGGCCGTGCCGGCGCTGTCGCCGACCACGTTCGGAACGTTGACCCCGGGCCCGGCCGAGACCGAGATGTTGACCGCAGTGCCGGCAGGTGCGCTTGACTGCTCGGTCGGCTCGGTCGCCGTCACGTCGCCGTTCGGGATCCTCGCAGACACCACCTGGGTGACGGTGCCCACCTTGAGGCCGGCGTTCAGTATGTCGTTCTTGACGGTCTGGAGGGGCTGGCCGATGAGGTTGCTCGGAACGGCGACCGAAGCTCTGCCCGCGGTGACGTAGAGGATGACGGTGGAGCCCGGCGAGACGAGTGTGTTCGGCCCCGGCGAACTCTGCTCAACTATGCCGAGCGGCTCCCCGAGGGCCGGCGCGACGTGGAAGACCTTGAAGTTGAGCCCGGAGGCGGTGAGGGCCTTCTCGGCCTTCTTCAGCTTCATCTGCCCGACGGGGGGCACTCTCACCGGGGCGCGGCCGGCGGAATAGTAGATGAGCACCTTTGTGGTCTTCGCCTCGATCTCGGTGCCGGCGGCAGGGTTGGTGCTGACCACGACGCCCTTCGGGAGCTTGCTGTAACGGGCGGACGACGTGAAGCTGAGCTGGTCGCGGGCGAGCTTGATCTCCGCCTGTTGCAGCGGCTCACCGGTCACCAACGGCACCGTCGTGTAGCCGGGGGCGCCGAGGTAGCCGAGTTGGCGGCCGCCGTAGTCGAGGAGGAGGAGGAGCGCGACGGCGAGCAGGATCCCGGCAAGGGTCCATCCGATCCAACGGCGCCTCGGCATCTCGGGAGGGCCCATGACCGGCGGAACCGGCCGGCTTCGACCACTCCTCGGACGGCCCTCGCATCGCTCCCGTTCGTGGCCGGAGCAGACACCCCGCCGCCGGCGCGCGGCGACCGCTCCTGTCGCGGACGCCTCGAGGACGCGGGTGGGCGTTGCTCCCATCGCCTGGGTGGCGCCCACGGCGACGCTTGCCGGGACAGCGGCGAGGGCAGCCATTGCGAGCACCGGCGCCCCCTGGGCAAAGCGCTCCAGATCGGCATGGAAGTCCTCGGCGGTCGCATAGCGGTCGGCCGGCTGCTTCGCCATCGCGTGGAGGACGACAGCCTCGAGTGGCTCGGGGATCTTCGGCTCGACGCTCGCGGGGGGACAGGAGCTTCGCTGACGTGCTTGTAGGCGATGGCGACCGGGGTGTCGGCGGTGAAAGGCGGCACGCCTGTGAGCATCTCGTAGAGGACGACTCCGAGCGAGTAGACATCGCTCCGGCCGTCGACGCCGAAGCCCTGCGCCTGCTCGGGCGAGAAGTAGGTCGCCGTTCCCATGACGAGGCCGGTCTGAGTGACGTTGTCGTCAGCGCCGATAGCCCGCGCGATGCCGAAGTCGGTCACCTTCACCTGGCCGTCCCGGGTGAGAAGGACGTTGCCCGGCTTGACGTCGCGGTGGACGACGCCGTGGCGATGGGCATAGCTGAGAGCCTTCGCGATGTCGGCGGCGATGGCGGCGGCCCGCATCGGCGGGAGCGGAGCCTGGCCTCTGATGACCGTCGAGAGGGCCTGCCCGTCGACGTACTCCATGACGATGAAATACGTCCGCTCCGACTCGCCCCAGTCGAAGACCGGCACGATGTTCGGGTGGGAGAGGTTGGCTGCCGCCTGAGCCTCCCGGCGGAAGCGGTCCACAAAGGAGCTGTCACTTGAAAGCTCGGGGAAGAGCACCTTGAGGGCGACAGGGCGGTCGAGCAGCAGGTCCCGTGCCAGGTAGACCTGGGCTGTGCCTCCACGGGCGACCTGGTTCCGCAACTCGTAGCGGCCGTTGTAGATGGGGGGAGGGTTATCCCCGCTCGACGTCGGCTGTCGACTCATGTCGGGGCGAGCTTAGGTGGTAACGCTCATCAGGAGGGGAACGCCTGCGCGCTCAACCGGCTCCGCTCTTTTGCATCTGAAGCGCCATGTTGAGGACCGGGGCGAGCACCGGGCCCGCAATCGTGGCGCCGGTAGGGCTGAAGGCGCCCGAGGCACAAGCCCTTTGTGGCACCGGGACGACCGCCGCGATGGCAACTGTCGGCGTCTCGCCGGAGCCCGACGGCCCGGTGGCGATCAGCCAGTTGTAGGTGCCGCAGGTGTTCGCCCCCGGCTCGGCGGTTCCGGTCTTGGCGGCGATCGGCGGCATGCCATTGGCGTAATAGGACTGGAAGACGCCGTAGGCGGTGCCGAGCGGGTTCTGCGTGACGCCGAGCATCAACTGCCTCACCTGGACGGCCGTCTGCTTCGACGTCGCCCGCCGCCAGATTTTCGGGCGGTGCTGATAATCGATCGTTCCGTATGTGCTCTCGGCCTTGGCGACTAGATAGGGCTGCATGATCACGCCGTTGTCGCCGATCGCGGACGCCACGAGGGCCATCTGCAGTGCGGTCGCGGAGTCGTCGAACTGCCCGATGGCCGAATAGCCCTCAAAGGGGGTGGCGTTGATCGCCTGCGGGGGCGGGAAGTTCGACGGCGTCACCTGCGAGGGCGGAAGATCGATCGGCGGAGTGCTGTCGAAGCCGAACGAATGGGCCTCGAGTGCCAGGTTCTCGGCGCCGAGGCGCACCCCGAGCTCGCTGAAGGTCGTGTCGCACGACATGAGGAGGACCTGGGCGAGAGTGTCGCTGCCGGAGGGGCAGATGGAAAGGCCGTAGTTGTGGATCCTCTTCGGGGGAACCCCCGAGTCGGGGAACGTGTAGTACGCCGACGGCTTGAAGTTCAGGCTGGCGAGGCTCGGGTCGTGGTCGTAGACGGCTGAAGTGGTTATGACCTTGAACGTCGAGCCGGGGGGATGCCCGACGAAGGTGGGAAGGTTGTACAGAGGCGAGTCGCCATTCGCCGACGTTCGTCAGCCTCTTCTTTGCCGCCGTCACCTTGGCAGGGTTGTGGGCGGACAGCGTGTTCGGGTTGAACGTCGGGTACTGGGCCATCGCGAGGATGGCGCCCGAGCGCGGGTCGATGGCCACGAGGGCGCTCCCGGGCTCCTTCGTGGCCGCCAGCTCCTTCATGGCGAAATCCTGCAGCTTCGTCGACACCGTGAGCACGATGTCGTCGGTCTCCTCGTGTTGGGTGAACAGCTGGCCGAGAGTGTGGACGGCCGACTCGTGCTGCTCGAGATACTGGTTGTAGCTGCTCTCGACGCCGTACTCGTTCGCCTGGGCGGCCGTCTCGTATGCCCCCGTGATGCCGGCGAAGTCCCACGAGGTCGCCTTCGGGTACCGGCGCAGCCAGTGGTAGGCGTCATGGGAAGGGACCGACTCGGCGAGCACTTGCCCGTTGGCGCTCAGGATCTCCCCGCGGGGCTGGAAGTAGGTGTCGACCTTCTGCGGGCTCGTGGCGTTCAACTGGTTCCTGTTGAGGGCAGGTGCCTGCCGGACCTGGATGTTGTTCAGCTGCACGAACAGCAACACGAAGCAGAGGAGGATCAGCGCCCCCACCCAGCGGATGCGTCCCTCCATCAGTGATGCCCTTTCTTATTCTTCTTCTTCTTCGGTCCCCTGTGTCCGTGCCCCTTCCGGGGGGGCGCCGTCGGCGGGACCGGTCGTGTCGTCGTCGTGGTGGACGTCTGCGGCGTCGATGTGCCACCGAAGCCTTGTCCGAGTGTCGTCGATGTCGCCACCGAAGCCTTGTCCGGGCGTCGTCGACGTGGTCGTGGAGGTGCTGGTGGAGGGGTACGTCGCCGGTGGACCCGTCGCCGGCGGCACGAGATTGATGCCCGTCGTCAACTTCCCCTTCTCGTTGGTCAAGTTGAGCACGACCTGTTCGGCGTCTTTCTTGGTCGACTCGACGATCCCCGCTCGGAGTGCGGGCACAGCCGACGGCAGCAGCTGTCGAACTGTGAGTGAGCTGTCCTCGAGAAGAGCGCGGCTTGAACCAGAGGAGGCCACTCGGGCGGCCCTGGTAGATGGCGACATCGCTCCCGTCCAGCCCGACGTAGTACGAGGACTGCTCGAACCAGATGACGACTGCCGCCGTCCCTCCGGCGATGGCGGCGATGAGGATGGCGAAGAGCGCCACGCGGACGGTGACGATGCGGTCCCTCTGCCGCTCTCTCGCCCGGCGAACAAGGACGACGGGCCTCCCGGGGCCTCCGGCGCCGACAGCTATCGGGCCGGTGGAGACGTCGGTCGCCCCCCCGGCACGACCGTCGGCGACGGGCGGGCTCGCGCCGGCGTGCACGAGAGGGCCGACCCGTGATCGCACCGTCATGCTCCGCCCCGTCCGGCGGGGGGCGCCTCCACCGACGCGGGGCACGAGCTCGGTCGCCTCATCTGAGCCACCACCGGCATCGAGGCCGCCGCCGGCGAGCTCACCGGCGCCCGCGCCGGAGCTGACCCCGGACGCACCGGATGCCGCCGCCGGTGAGCTCCCGGCACCCTGCGCGCTGGCCGCAGCCGCCGCAGCTCCAGGGGCGAGGCCGGCCGCCTCCCCGGGCTTCCTGTCTCGCCGGCCATCTTCGCCGACAGCTACGGGAGCGATGACGACCGGGCCGGCTTCTGCGGGGGGACCGTCGGTTGAGTCGGACGGGGCGCCTGTCGCGACGGGGAGCAATTCGCCCGGCGCCCCCTCGGCCGGCCCACCGTTGGCGGGAACGACGGGGACGAGCTCGGTGATGTCTGGTGCCTCCTCAGGAGGGGTCTCCGGCCGGGGCGCACGCGCCGGCACGAGCGCCACCCGCAGGTCCTGCGAATCGCCCGCCTCGTCGAGGACGTCGAGGACGACCACGGTGACGTTGTCCGTCCCGCCGTGGCCGAGCGCCCGGCCGACAAGCTCCCGAGCGGCGTCCTCCGGCTCTTCGGCGGAGGCGAGGATCTCGCCGATCTCGCGCTCGGAGAGCTCGTTCGTGAGCCCGTCGCTGCACAGGAGGAAACGGCTCCCCGCTTCCGGTTCGAGATCCCAGATGTCGAGGTCGACCTCGGCGTCGATCCCGAGCGCCCGCGTGAGAACGTGACGGTGCGGGTGGACGGCCGCCTCGTCGGCCGTCAGCTCGCCTTGGCGAACCATCTCCTCCACGACGGAGTGGTCCTCGGTTAGCTGTCGCAGCTGATGGGTGTCGTGATCGAGCGCGTAGGCACGGGAGTCGCCCACGTTCACGAGGGCGAGGTGGAGATGGTCGGACTCCCCGCTGCCGGCGACGAGGGCGGCAGCCGTGAGCGTCGTCCCCATCCCGTGGAGCGTGCGCTCGACGCGGCTTCTCTTCCAGATGGTGAGGTTCGCCCGCCGGACGGCTTGCACGAGGCCGGTTCCGGTGCGGTCGCGCTGGAAGGCCGCAAGGAGCTCCTCGATGGCCGTCCGGGCCGCCACCTCCCCACCGAGATGACCGCCCATCCCGTCCGCCACCGCAACGAGGTCACCGCTCACGAGGGCGAGATCCTGGTTGGTCCCCCGCACGTAGCCGGTGTGGGTGGCGGCGGCCGCCCGCAGCAGCGTCACGGGGCGTGGCCCGCTGGCTGGTGCGAGCCGGTGGATCTCACCTGGCCACCTCGAGGATGGTGCTTCCGACCTTCACCCGGTCGCCCCGCTGCAATCTCGAAGGAGCGCGCACCCGCTCGTCGTTCAGCCACGTCCCGTTCGTGGAGCCGAGGTCCTCGAGCCAGAGCTCGCCGTTCCGCCGGAAGACGCGGGCGTGCACCGAGGATGTGAAGGTGTCGTCCTCGAGGGCCACAGCACAGCCGGGCGACCGCCCCATCGTCACCTCCTCGCCGAGCTCGAAGATGCGGCCGCGTCGCTGCGGCGGGTCGACGACCCTCAGCCGCAACGGCACCGGGCGGTCGATGGCGTGCTGCAGCTGGGGGGCTACCGGCGAGCGCTCGGCCCGCGACCGCCGCACCTCGACGTAGACCATCCTCGCGGCGTAGAGAAAGAACAACCACAGGAGCCCGAGCAGGAAGTACCTGAGGAGATGGAGAAGAGCATGAGGCATCGTGGGATCCCGCCTGTCACGCGGGCTCGAACCTCATGGACGTGGTCCCGACCGTGATGAGGTCTCCGGGAGCGAGTTGTTGAGACCTCACGTTGACTCCGTTCACCTTCGTCCCGTTCGTCGAACCGAGGTCGACCACGACGACATTGTCCCCTTCCCGCCGAAGCTGCGCATGCCTGCGAGAGACGTTCGGGTCTTCGAGCGCCACGGCGCACTCCGGCAGCCTGCCGATCGTCACGATCTCGTCGGCGATCCCGACACGTCGGCCGTCGGGGAGAACGAGCCAGTCGCTCGGGCCGCCGGCTCCTTCACGGAGGTCGCTCTCGATGGCGAAAGTGCTCCGGGCGAGATCGGGGTCCTCGTGGATGACGATCTCGATCGGCCCGAGAAACAGGTACCGCTCGTTGCCGGCATGCTGGCGCACCGCCTCCACGAGCTCCCGGTTCAACAGCTCTCCGAAGCCCTCGAAGCGCTCGTAGTCCTCAGTCGACAGGTAGACCTCGAAGTGGTTCGGGGCCATCAGGCCGCGGACTCCGACCGCCCTGTGCAGGTCCATCTCGCGCGTCAGCCGCCGGCCGAGCTCGACCGGTTGCAGCTGGCCGCGAAACGCCTTGGCGAACGCGCCTTCGACGAGACGCTCCAAGCGGCGCTCAAACTGCTGGAGTCCCATGTCCCCGCGAGAATACCGGCCCGGCAGTACCCGTCCGGGGCGCGCGGCCACGACTTGGGCGTCAGGATATCGCGAGTATCGTCGTCGGCGCTGGGCGAGTGGCGGAATTGGCAGACGCGGAGGATTCAGGTTCCTGTGTCCGAAAGGATGTGGGGGTTCAAGTCCCCCCTCGCCCACGTGTGATGTCGCGGGACACCCCGGACGGATGTCGCGAGACATAGTAGACACCGGCGTCAGCCGAGTCCCTGGTAGCGCTTGGTCGGATCGATGGTGAGGTGGCGTATCAGTCCGCCTGTCACCCCCACGATGCGCACATCCCTCCCTGCTACCAAGATGACCACGCGCCGGCGAGAGTGGGCACGACCGACTGCGATGTGCATGAGCTGGCCGCGGTAGCGAAGCGTCACTCGGCCGCTCTTGTCCACCCTGTCCTGGCGCACCCTGTGGCTCTCGACGTCGATTGGCACAAGGCTCGGCACGGCCCTCACCCGGGCGTTGAAGGCCCGAAGCGGCGTCCGCCGGCCGATGGCCCGGTGAGGGCGAATCTTGTTGTAGTAGGTGACGAAGCCGTCCAAGAGGCTCTGCAGCTCTGAGAGGGTCCCCGGGGGGTCGCCTCGATCGATGTACTTCTTCAGCGTCTGGTGGAAGCGTTCCACCTTCCCGCAGGTCTGAGGGTGGTAGGGCCGCGAGTGCGAGAAGCAGATTCCAAGACTGAGAAGCGCTGCCTCCATGGCGGCCACCCCGTGGCGGTAGGCGGCCGTGAAGACGGCACCATTGTCGCTCAGCACCTTCTCGGGGTATCCCCACCGCCTGCCGGCAGCCATCAGCACCTCGACTGCCTTTGTCGAGGTGAACACCGCCGAGCAGCGCGAGGCGACACAGAGGCGGGAGTGGTCGTCGATGATGTTGAGCACCTCGACGTCCTGGCCACCTTTGAGGCGGACATGGGTCACGTCCATCTGCCAGCGCTCGTTCGGCAGCTCGGCCTGAAAGCGCACATAGGAGCTCTTCGGGCGCTTGTGCGGCTGTGGGCTCACGAAGCCCCTCGCCTTCAGCACCCGCCAGATGGTCGAGACCGAAGGAACAGCCTTCTTCTTGTGCCGACGGGCGAGGTGGACCTGGATCGTCTCTGGGCCGGCATCAAGACCCTTGCCGGCGAGCTCCTTTCGCAGCGAGACGATCTCGTCTTCTAGGCGGCCCGACGTCTTCTTCGGAGAGCTGTGCGGCCGCCTCGAGCGGGGGAGGAGGCCGGCATCGCCCTCGGTACGGTGACGGGCCAACAGCTCATAGAGCCAGGTCTTGGACACGCCGTGCTCGCGGGCGACAGCGCGGACGCTTCGTCCTTCTGCCTCGACTGCGGCTACCAGGTAGCGGGCCATGTCCATCGGGCACCCCCTTTTCCAGGTGTCCACGATGTCTCGCGACATGTGTCCGCTATGTCATGAAATCACTCACCCCCTCCGGCTCCATTTATTCCCGCTCCCGACGTAACTCCGGCTCAGAGGCGATCTGACACTGCCAGAGCCTGACGGGCCTCAGGAGGCGAGCGCCCCCCGCCCGAACAGCTGGACGATGTAGTGGTCGAGCGAGGTGACGGTGAGGGCGCCGAGGTTCTCCCCGACGAGCTTGCCGGCGGGGGAGATGAAAATCGTGATCGGCAGCGCCGAGTAGCCGTATGCGAGGTCGACGCTCGCCGTCGGGTCGGACAGCTCGAGGTAGCCGACGTGATAGCGCTTCACGAACGCCTCGCCGGTCGAGGCCGGCTCGAGGGAGTCGATGCCGACAAAGCTGACACGGCCCTTCTCCCGGGCGGCGACGGCGGCGATGGCGGGCGTCTCCTGCTTGCAGACCGAGCAGTAAGTCGCCCACAGATTGATGACGAGCGGCTTTCCCTCGAGGGCGGACAGGGTGACGGTCCGCTTGCCGGTGATCGACTGGAGGCGGAACGCCACCGGCCTCGTCCGGTGCGGCACGATGAACCCGAGCTCCGGCTCCTGGGAGAGCGAGTGAGCTGCCCTCCGTCACGCTCATGGCCTTGAGGAGGCTGATGACGGCAAAGGCTGTGACGACGATGCCGAGGGTGACGAGGAGCCACAGCCGGCGGAGAGATGGCGCCTGCCGGCCGGAAGGGGCAGCAGATCCGGCCGGCGTGCCAGGTCCGCCAGGACTGGCCGGAGTGCCAGGACGTGGTCGCTCCGGCCTCCGCAGTCCCCGTCGCTTGATCCTTGCCCATCGGCTCGTGGACCCTACCCGCTTTGTACGCCGCCCGGTGAGCAGTAAGGATGGTGGTTGCCATGCAGACCAGTGCCGACGTCGGATACCTGGCGGCCTTCGGCGGAGGCATCCTCTCGTTCGCCTCGCCGTGCGTCCTTCCGATCGTGCCCGTCGTGCTGTCAGTCGTCACCGGGACTGACATCACCTCTGTCACCGCCAAGAGCGGCCGGCTCGGGCGGGTGGCGCGGGATACGTCGTTGTTCGTGGCGGGTTTCTCTGTCGTGTTCGTCCTGATGGGCCTGACGGCGACCGCACTCGGCCAGGCGCTCACCCACGACAAGGTGCTGCTCACACGCATCTCGGGCTACGTGCTCGTGACGATGGCCGTCGTCTTCGCCGCCAGCCTCGTCGTCCCGATCCCGGGTGTGCAGCGCGAGACGCGCTTTCATCCCGATCTGTCACGCCTCGGGCCGTTCGCGGCGCCGATCGCCGGGGCGGCCTTCGGCTTCGGTTGGACGCCGTGCGTGACGCCGGTCTTCGCCTCGGTCCTCACCGTCGCCGCCTCAGGGAGCGATCTCGCCAAGGCGGCCGTCCTGCTCGCCATCTACTCGATCGGCCTCGGGCTCCCGTGCCTCGCCGTCGGGCTCGCCTTCGGCCGCCTCGCCGGCGCGATCGCCTTCATGCGGAGGCACACCGGCTCTGTCATGGGGGTGGCCGTCGTCGTGATGGGGGCCTTCGGCGTCCTTTTGATCTTCGACCGCCTCGGCTGGTTGACGACCCACCTCTGACCTGCCGCCACCGGCGGCTCGCCGGCCGAAGGGTCCCGCTGTCGAGACCCGGGCCGGCGGTTGAGAAGGCGCCAGAGGAAACTCGACGGCGTCCCTCCCCGCCTCGCGGCCTCGTCTTTCGGGCCGCACCCAGCATGTACGATTGGCCTTGGCGGAATCGAGTCGCTTGCGGGAGCGACCGGCGGACGGTGTCCTCTTGTCTCTTCCTCGCCCGCGTCGCCGTCATGACCAAGCGGAGCGATCCGCCTCGGACGCGTAGGGGGAGGGACGATGAGGGGACTCGGGGGGCTCGCCGGTGCAGCAGCGGTCTGCGCGCTCGTCACAGCCTGCTCGACAGCCGCACCGCTCGTCTCCGCAGCCTGGGGCGGCGCCCGGTCCCCCGGCTGCCCCGGCAGCCGCCGCCTCTTCCGCCTCGGCTCGTCCCGGCGGCCTGTTCTTCCGTGCCGCCCGTCTCCCGGTCCACAACGACACCGAGTCGTCGGGCAACTGGTCGGGATATGCCGTCCAGACTACAGCCGCGCCGGCGGTTCACCGACGTCGTGGGCAGCTGGGTGCAGCCCAAGGTGACGTGTGCCGGCACCGGGAACAGCTTTGCGTCGTTCTGGGTGGGGATCGACGGCTACGTGTCGGGCTCGGTCGAGCAACTGGGGACGGACTCGGACTGCGAGGGGGGCGTCCCCTCCTATTTCGCCTGGTGGGAGATGTACCCGGCGCCGGCAGTCCAGCTCTCGTCGACGCAGTTCCCACTCTTCCCGGGAAACACCTTGACGGCGTCGGGTCTCGGTCGAGAACAGCCGGTTCACCCTGACGCTCGTGAGCAGCAGAGGCTGGAAGTTCACCCGGGCGATGCCGGCTCCCCGCAGCTACAAGCAGTCCTCGGCCGAGTGGATCGCAGAGGCGCCTGTGATCGGGGCCTCCACCGGCCGACTCGCCCGGTTCTCGAAGCTCGTCTTCTCTCACTGCTCGGCCGCCACCGACAACGGCCCGTACGTCCCGATCTCGTCGTTCCTCGCCAGGCAGCCGCACGACATCAACATGGTCACCGCCGGCGGCATGCGGGAGGCGACTGCCTCCGGACCTCGGCGCAGGCGGCCATTCCTTTGCCGTGACATGGGACCGCGCCTGAAGCTGGCAGGATGCCCGCGCCATGACGGGCAGCCGGTGCCCTCGATCGACAGCCCGTAGCTTGACGCTCTGAGTATGTGGATCAACACTCAGAGTGGTAACATGGTGGGAGACCCCAGTCGCTGGCGCAACAAGAGAGATGAATCGTGAAGCAGAACCGCTCCAAGCAGATGGCCCGCTCGCGACGCCTCCCGGCCGGGGGGGTGGCGGCCGCAGCCCTCGTCGCCGTCCTCTCAGCAGGCTTGGCGACGACCGCCCAGGCGGCGGCGACCGCCGTGACGATGGGCACCGCCGGCACGGTACGCCATCCTCGCCGGCTCCGGCATCACGAACACCGGCGTGACGACGGTCAACGGCGACGTCGGTTCGTACCCGACGCACGTCGCAGACCGGCTTCGGGCCCTGCCCGGGCGCGCCCGGCTGCGTCGCGATCACCGGGGGAACCAACGAGCACGGCAACGGCGTCACCCAGGGCGCCAAGCACGACCTCACGACCGCCTACAACGAGGCGGCGGGCGAGGGGCCGAGGAACGCCGTCTCGACGATCGGCGGCCGGCGAAGACCCTCTTCGCCGGCGTCTACAACTCCGCCTCCTCGATCCCCTCAACGGCTCCCTCACGCTCAACGGCCGGCGGCAACAAGGACGCCGTCTTCGTCTTCCAGGCCGGCTCCACGCTCACCGCCGCCACGTCGAGCTCGGTCAACCTCGTCAACGGCGCCCAGGCGTGCAACGTCTTCTGGCAGGTCGGCAGCTCGGCGACGCTCCATACGAGCACAAGGTTCCAGGGAACGATCTTCGCCTACGACGACATCTCCCTTGGGCGACAGCGTGACGGTCACGGGTCGCCTCCTCGCAGGTGAGCAGGCGTCGGGTGCGGGCGCCGTCACCTTGATCCACGACACGATCAACCGGCCGACGTGCGCCGCCACTCCCACCACTACCACCACGACGACGACGGCGCCGAAGACGACGACGACCACGAGTGGCGCCGCCACGACGACCACGGTGGCGACGACCACGGCAACCATCACAAGACGACCGGCACGACGACGCCGGGAGGGACCGGGACGACGACACCGGGGAGCAGCACCTCCCCGAGCAAGACCCCGAAGGGTGCCCCCCAGACGGGCGGCGGCTCGACTGCCGGCATGCACGAGATGGGCCTGTTCGGTCTCGGTGGTGCTCTCCTCCTCGGTGGAGCGAGCGCCCTCGTCTACCGGCGACGACGCCCGGTCAGTTGAGCTCCGCCGGCCGACGGATCCCTCTTCGATCGGGAGCCTCCACCGGGCCAGCGGCGCTCTTCGCGGTCAATCTCCGGCTGCGGCGGCCGACTCCCGTTGAGACTGCACGAGGAGCCGGCGACAGGCCTGTGACCGATCCGGCGGCGCCATCGTGGCGGCGGGGCGGCCGGAGAAGGCATGGTTGCGGGCGCCATCGCCGTCCTCCTCCTCGCCGGCGGTGCGGGTGCGGTCGGCGTAGCCGTCGCCGGGATCGCCGCATGCTCCCCGGCCGACAGCCTCCCAGGCCGGCACGCTCGGCAGGAGCACGAAGGCTCACTCCGGCTCGGTGCCCGGAGGCGCTCCCCGGCGCTCGTCCTCTCCCGCTCGCTCCCGGTCCGGATCGACATCCCGGCCATCGGCGTCCATTCGAAGCTCCTCCAGGTGGGGCTGAACCGCGACGGGACGATCCAGGTCCCTCCGCTCGATGACGGCGCGATCACGAACGAGGCCGCCTGGTACAAGTACTCCGGCACACCCGGCCAGATCGGCCCGTCCATCATCGAGGGCCATGTCGACTCGGCCGCCGACGGCCCGTCGGTCTTCTTCCGCCTCGGTGCTCTGAGGCCTGGCTCATCTGTTCGACGTGACGCTCAAGGACGGAATCGTGGCCGTCTTCAAAGTGGACGGCGTCCGCCAGTACCTGAAGACCGCCTTTCCCACCAAGACCGTCTACGGCGGCCTTTCCTATCCCGGCCTTCGCCTGATGACGTGCGGGGGCGACTTCGATTCTTCCACCGGCCACTATCTGAGCAACGTGGTCGTCTTCGCCTCTCTGGCCTCCGCCCACCGGGCGACCGTCCGCTAAGGCCTCTGCCCGCAAACCAAAGCCGTACACGGTTTTGATTAAAAACCGCTCTTTGTGTTTGTGCAAACGCTTTAAGTAGCCGTTACTATCCCCTAAGGCTGAATGCCACTATACAGCATTCGCGCGGGGACTGCGTGCAATCCGCAATCTAGCTACCATGAGCTTGGCGAAGAACGATTCATAGGGCTCCCCAATCAGCCCGGCAATGGACTTCGCCTGCCAGGATCTAGACGGGGAGCCTCCTTTGCATTGCAGACCCAGCATCACCGCTCTTAGCACCGGGATTCTCGCCGTCGCACTGTCGTCGTTCTCGTTGAGCGGTGCCCTTGCCACCTCGACGGTGTCGCTCCCGGCGGTGATGGCCCACGGGTCGAGCCAGACGAGCATGCGGAACGACACCGTGGCGTCGAGCAACTGGTCGGGCTATGCGGACGAGACGACGCCAGGGCGCAAGTTCACCTACGTCGTCGGCAGCTGGGTGGAGCCGAAGGCGTCATGCAGCCCGAAAGGGCGGCGAGCCGGATGCATCGTTCTGGGTCGGGATCGACGGCTACTCGTCGAGCACGGTCGAGCAACTCGGTACCGACTCCGACTGCCTCGGCAGCACGCCGGCGTACTACGCCTGGTGGGAGATGTACCCGGCAGGATCGATCGGCCTCGCCCCGACGCAGTACCCGGTGAAGCCGGGGGACAGGATGACCGCCTCGGTCTCGGTCGCCCACGGCCACTTCACGCTCACCCTCTCGAGCAGCGAGGGCTGGAGGTTCAGGACGGTCAGGGCGGGCGCCGCCGGCCTCAAGCAGTCCTCAGCAGAGTGGATCGCCGAGGCACCCGAGGTCGGCAACTCGACCACTGCGCTCACCCCCTTCTCATCGGTCGGCTTCTCCGGCTGCAAGGCCACCACCAACGACGGCGCCGCCACGCCGATCGTGTCCTCCCACCGGACCGAGTACCGGCTCGACATGGTGTCGAACGGCGGCCGCAGGATGGCGACGGCGTCGACACTCAGCCGCCAGGAGCATCGACTTCAGCGTGATGTGGGACCACAGCTGAACGATCCGGCGGCTTTGAGGCCTCCACTGTCGCCGGGCGGAGGATCTCTGCATCGACCACCGCCCCTTCTGGGTAAGGAAGGGCATGCGTCTCTCCGGGCGGCGGCCGCGCGCCTGTGGCTCTCGAGGAGTCGGGTAGATGCACACGTTTCGCGTCTGGGCTCCGTCTGCCCGCAAGGTGGAGGTCGTGCTGCCGGCGGCCGAGGGCGAGCGGATCCAGATGACGCCGGCTCTCCCTCCTACCGGCGATCTCCCCGCCGGTGCCCGCCACCCGAGCGGTTGCCGGGGCTGGTGGGAGGCAACCGTCGAGCATGCCGGCCCCGGAACCGACTACTTCTTCAGCCTCGACGGCGGCCCGCCCCGGCCTGACCCGCGCTCTTTCCACCAGCCGGCTGGGATCGACGGCCCGTCCCGTCTCGTCGACCACGAGGCCTTCGAATGGTCCGACGGCGCCTGGGGCGGCACCTACCTGCCCTCAGCGGTCCTCTACGAGCTCCACGTCGGCACCTTCACGGGAAAGGGGACCTTCGAGTCCGCCATCGAGCGGCTCGGCCACCTCGTCGACCTCGGCGTCTCCGCCGTCGAGCTGATGCCCGTCGCCGAGTTCTCCGGCGAGAGGGGCTGGGGCTATGACGGCGTCGACCTCTACGCGCCCCACCATGCCTATGGCGGCCCGGAGGGCTTGAAAAGGCTGGTCGATGCCTGCCACGAGCGGGGCCTCGGCGTCGTGATGGACGTCGTCTACAACCACCTCGGGCCGGCGGGCAACTACCTCGCCGAGTTCGGGCCGTACTTCACGAGCGCCCACACGACGAATTGGGGCGACGCGGTCAACTTCGACGGCCCGGGCAGCTACGAGGTCCGGGAGTTCGTCATCGACAACGCCGTCATGTGGCTGCGGGACTACCACTGCGACGGGCTCCGGCTCGACGCCGTCCACGCCATCAAGGACGACTCCGCCTTGACGGTCCTCGAGCAGCTCGCCGGTCGGATCTCCCGCTTGGCGGCCCACCTCGGCCGGCCCCTGTTCCTCATCGCCGAGAGCGACCGCAACGACCCGGCGTACGTGCGCCCGCCGGTGGCCGGCGGTCTCGGCCTCGACACGGCATGGGCCGACGAGTTCCACCACGCGCTCCATGCCGCCCTCACCGGCGAGACGAGCGGCTACTACTCCGACTTCGGATCACTCCACCTCGTCGCACGAGCGGCGCAGCAGGCGTGGGTCTACGCCGGCGACTACTCGCCCCACCGCGAGCGGATCCACGGCAGGCCCCCCGACGGGCTCGACGGTGGCCGCTTCGTCGTCTTTCTCCAGAACCACGATCAAGTCGGCAACCGCGCCGCCGGCGACCGGATCAGCGGGCAGATCTCGATCGGCCGGGCAAAGGTCGGAGCCGCCCTCGTTCTCCTCTCGCCCTTCGTGCCGATGCTCTTCATGGGAGAGGAGTGGGCCGCCTCCACGCCCTTCCAGTACTTCACCGACCATCAGGCCCCGGACCTGGCCGATGCCGTCAGCGGGGGGCGTCGCCAGGAGTTCGCCGCTTTCGGGTGGGGCCCTGACGAAGTGCCCGACCCTCAGGAGCTGGAGACCTTCCTCTGCTCGAGGCTCGACTGGGATGAGCCGGCGAAGGCGCCCCACTGCGAGGTACTGGCCTGGTACCACGACCTGATCCGCCTGCGCCGGGCCCTCCCGGCGCTCTCGGACGGCGATCGCAGCCGCATCCGGACAAGGTTCGACGAAGAGGCGATGTGGCTCGTCGTCGAGCGCATGCCGCTCTTGATCGCCGCCAACCTCGCAGCGGGCGGCCGTCAGGTGCCCGTGCGGGCGGGCGGCCGCCTTGCTCTCGCCTCCGACGCGAGGGTGGCGCTCGGCGACGCCGACGGAGCCGGCGACGGCCTTGCCTCGGTCATGCTCCCGTCAGACTCGGTCGCCGTCATCGAATACCCACCTTTTGGAGAGGACTGCCCTTCACATGCCTGAGGTCGAACAACCCGACGCCTGGCCGGGCCGCTCATACCCGCTCGGGCGCGCGCTACGACGGGACGGGGACGAACTTCTCCCTCTTCTCCGAGGTTGCCGAGGAGGTCCAGCTCTGCCTTTTCGACGACGACGGGCAACGAGACCCGCGTCCCGCTCGAAGAGGTCGACGCCTTCTGCTGGCACGCCTACCTGCCCGGCATCCTTCCCGGGCAGCGGTACGGCTACCGGGTGCACGGGCCGTGGGCGCCCGCCGAAGGGCGCCGCTGCAACCCGAACAAGCTGCTCCTCGACCCGTACGCGAAGGCGATCGAGGGCGCCGTCGACTGGGCGGAGGCATGCTTCACCTACCGCTTCTCGGATCCTGAGGCCCGCAACGACGACGACAGCGCCCCGCACATGCCAAAGGGGGTCGTGCACAACCCGTACTTCGACTGGGGGAACGACCGCCCGCCCGACGTGCCGCTCCACGAGACCATCATCTACGAGACCCACCTGAAGGGCTTCACCGAGACCCACCCCGATGTGCCGGAGGCGCTCCGCGGCACGTACGGGGGCATGGCCCATCCGGCCGCCATCGAGTACCTGCAGTCGCTCGGGATCACCACCCTCGAGCTCCTTCCGGTCCATCAGTTCGTCCAGGACTCGGGGCTCGACGACCGCGGGCTGCGCAATTACTGGGGCTACAACTCGATCGGCTTCTTCGCCCCCCACAACGACTACTCGAGCAGCGGAGACAGCGGCCAGCAGGTGCAGGAGTTCAAGCAGCTCGTGCGCTCGCTCCACGAGGCGAACATCGAGGTCATCCTCGACGTCGTCTACAACCACACCGCCGAGGGCAACCATCTCGGCCCGACGCTGTCTTTCAAGGGGATAGACAACAGCGCCTATTACCGCCTCGTCCCTGACAACCCGGCCTTCTACTTCGACACGACAGGGACGGGGAACAGCCTCAACGTCCGCCATCCGCACACCCTGCAGCTCATCATGGACTCGTTGCGCTACTGGGTGAACGACATGCACGTCGACGGCTTCCGCTTCGACCTCGCCGCCACCCTCGCCCGCCAGTTCCACGAGGTGGACCGGTTGTCGGCCTTCTTCGAGCTGATCCAGCAGGACCCGATCGTCAGCCAGGTCAAGCTGATCGCCGAGCCGTGGGACGTCGGGGAGGGCGGCTATCAGGTGGGCAACTTCCCCCCGCTGTGGTCGGAGTGGAACGGGCGCTACAGGGACACCGTCCGCGACTACTGGCGCGGCGAGCCGGCCACGACCGGCGAGATGGCGATGCGCCTCACCGGGAGCTCGGACCTCTACCGCGCCAACACGCGCCGTCCCGTCGCGAGCATCAACTTCGTCACCGCCCACGACGGCTTCACGCTGGCGGACCTCGTCTCCTACAACGAGAAGCACAACGAGGCCAACGGCGAGGACAACAACGACGGCGAGAGCCACAACCGTTCGTGGAACTGCGGCGCCGAGGGCCCGAGCGACGATCCGGAGGTCCTCAGGTGCCGGCGGCGCCAGCAGCGGAACCTGCTCGCGACGCTGATGCTGTCCCAGGGCGTCCCGATGCTCCTCGGCGGGGACGAGATCGGCCGCACCCAGCAGGGCAACAACAACGCCTACTGCCAGGACAACGAGATCTCCTGGTTCGACTGGTCCTCGGTCGACACCGACCTGCTCGAGTTCACCCGGAGCCTGATCGCCTTCCGCCGGGAGCACCCCGTCTTCCACCGCCGCCGGTGGTTCCACGGACGCCCGATCCGCGGCAGCGTCGACATCGCCTGGTTCCGGCCAGACGGGCAGGAGATGAGCGACGAGGACTGGGAGGCCGGCTTTGCAAAGGCGATCGGCCTCTACCTGAACGGTGAGGCCATCTTCGAGAAGGACCAGCGCGGGCGGCACATAACGAACGACTCCTTCGTCGTGCTCCTCAACACGGGAGACGCTCTCGAATGGACGCTTCCCGAGCGGTGGGCGTCCTCGTGGGAGGAGGTCCTCCGGACGGCGCCTGAAGGCGAGGGCGGCTTGAAGAGCCCGCAGGGGCCGGTGATGCTTCCCGAGCGTTCGGTCCTCGTGCTGCGGAAGGCGGAATAGGGCCGCCGGGGCAGCCAGGTGAGGCGGCGCCGGCGCGCTATTAGCTTCTTCGGCCATGGCTCGACTGTCGACAAGGCGCGGGCGGCCGGCTGACGCCGGCGTTCCCGTCCTGAGGTCGGCCCTCGCCTCGCACGAGGACCAGTACGCCGTTCTCGCCGAATGGGTGCGCGAGGTCGCAACCCCGACGTGCGCGCTCATAGACATCGGTGCCGGCGACGGTGACGACCACTACTCCTCGTTGATCCGCCCCCTCGTCGGCCGGTTCGTCGGCGTCGACCCCGACGCCCGTTCAGAGCACAACCCCGCCCTCGACGAGTGGCATCCCATGACCATCGAGGCCTTCGCCCGGCTCACGACAGAGGTGTCGGGAACGGGGAGAGCCCAGCCCCCACAGCTGTTCGACGTGGCCCTCGCCATCTACGTCGCCGAGCACGTCGATGACCCGGTCGGGTTTCTCACCGCAGCCCGAGCCTGCCTGAAGAAAGGGGGCTCCCTCTTCCTCATCACACCCAACCTTCGGCACTACTTCGGCGCCGCCGCCAAGGCGGCGATGGCGCTCAGGATCGACGACCCCCTCCTCGAGGCGCTCCGCCGGCGCCAGCACCACGGCGAGCACGCCGACCACCACCGCCACGGCGACGCCGGCGGCCCACTTTCCCATGTCCTACAAGATGAACACGGTGGCGGCGATCCGGAGAGCGGCCGGGGTTGCCGGCTTTTCCTCCCTCGAGGTGCGCCATCTCGAGAACCCGGCCGTCTTCGAGACCTACTTCCCCGGCCGGCTGACGGCCATCCCCCGCGGGTACTCGCGCCTCGTGCACCGTCTCGGCCTCGAGGGGGCCTTCGGGACGCTCATCTGCCGCCTGGCCAACTGAGCGGCCTCAGAGAGCGACAGACTCGACCGCGGCGGAGCTAGCGGCGGATCCGTGTCGAGAGCCCGGTGGCGTCCCGCCACCCGCGGGCCATCGCTGCCGAGGTGAACCTGGCCGCATAGGCTCCCGCCGGCGTGACGGCGATCCCGCCCCCTTCGCCGCCGAGAGCTGCCACCTCCCACAAGGCGGCCTCCATCGCCCGGTCCAGCCGGGCCTCCTCGAGCGTCTCCTCGTCCATCGTGGCCTCGTCAAGGACCCCGTCACCTCCGAAGGCCTCCTGGCGGAGCGCCAGGTCGATCATCCGGCCGAAGCCCGCCACCATGAACGCCTCGCCCGCCCCGGTGGCAGAGATCGCCACGGTGCCGGCAGCGGCCCAGACGCCCGCCCCGGGGATCGCCGAGTCGCCGACGCGCCCCCTCACCTGGCCGGAGCGGCCTCCCGTGCTCGTCGCAGCAGCGACGTGGCCGTCAGCGTCCGACCGCGACAGCGCCGACAGTGCCGACGGCACCGGGTGGAGCGCCCCCGCCGGCGGAGGGCGGCGCGCCCCCGCCGGGGGACGCTGCCGCCCGCACGCCTGTCAGGAGGGAGGCGTCCATCGGCGGGAAGCCGTGCTCCTCTGCGAAGCGGTCGGCACCGGCCGCCGCCAGCAGCAGCGGCCCGTCCGGCGCGCCGCCGACCTCGGCAATCTCCCGCGCCACCCGGACCGGGTTCGCCGGCCATGTCGCTGCGCAGAGAGCGCCCACCCGGCCGCTCGAGCCGTCCATGACGCCGGCGTCGAACTCGACCGTCCCGTCCACGAGTCGGTACCGCCCCCCGACCGGCGTTGAAACGGCCGCTGTCCTCGAAGGCCGCCACCGCCTCGACGACGGCGTCGAGCACCTGACCGCCCGCGCCGAGCACTTCCCAGCCGGCTTCGAGGGCGCCCGCGAGGCCCTCTTCGAACCGATCGGACCGGCCTTCCTCATCGAGGCCCCGAAAGACGCCCGCACCGCCGTGGACGACGATCCCCGGCAGCACCAGCCGGCCGCGTTCGCCGAAGACCGGCACAGCCGCCGCCCCCGGCCGGCGGCCTCGGGATGCTGCGGCTGCCACGGGAGGCGACCCTAGCGACGGTGCGCAGAGCCGGCAGCGCGGTGTTCTTTGTCAGGATGGACGCGATGAGCCCGGCCGCCCCGAGCAACGACGAGCAACCGGGGAGCGGCTTCCTCGGGCGAGAGGCGCCCCTGCTGTGACGCGACGCGGCTGGATCCTCTTCGTCGCCCTCGGGATCATCTGGGGAATCCCCTACCTGCTCATCAAGGTGGCGGTTCGCGAGGTGAGCCCGGCATTCCTCGTCCTCCTGCGGACCGGCGGCGGCGCCTTCCTGCTCCTCCCCCTCGCCGGCGCCCGCGGCGAGCTCCGGCCGCTCGTCCGCCACTGGAGAGCGCTCGCCGCCTACACGATCTCCGAGATGGGTCTCCCGTGGCTGCTCCTGTTCAACGCCGAGCGGCGACTGCCGAGCTCGTTGACGGGACTTCTCATCGCTGCCGTGCCCCTCGCCGGAGCGATGCTGGCGTGGTTGAGCGGGTCCGACCGGATCGACCTTCGCCGGCTCGTCGGGCTGCTGCTCGGCATGGGTGGCGTCGGACTGCTCGTCGGCTTCGACATCGGCGGCTCGCAGCTGCTGTCTGCGGTCTCGCTCCTTGTCGTCGTGATCGGCTACGCCCTCGGGCCGTGGATCCTCTCGAGATACCTGGCGGACCTCCCGCCGCTTGGCGTCGTCGCCGGGTCACTCAGCCTCTGCGCACTCGTCTACGCGCCGATAGCGGCGTTCTCACTGCCCTCGAAGCCGCTGTCGGCCTCGGTCGTCGAGTCGATCATCACCCTTGTCGTGCTCTGCACGGTCGTCGCCTTCCTCGTGTTCTTCGCCCTCGTGGGTGAGGTCGGTCCGATGCGGATGACGCTCATCACCTACGTCAACCCCGCAGTGGCCGTCCTGCTCGGAGTGAGCGTGCTCGGCGAGCCGTTCGGCCTCACGACGGCGTTCGGCTTCGTGCTGATCCTCGCCGGCTGCGTCCTCGCCACCCGGCCGGTCAGATCGAAACAGACGCGGCCCGTCACCGCCGTACCGCCCGTCGCCGAGCCCTGACCGGCCGGCCGGCGTCGAGCCGCGTCGGCGCCGCCGCGGGCTCCTCAGCGGCGGGTCGCCCCGTCGCTCTCGCGGATGAGGATGTCGCCGCTCACCGTGCGGCACGAGATCCGCAGCTCCGCCTCCGCCTCCCCCTGCGGCTCGGACGGCAGCGTGCAGGAGGTGTCCCCCGAGACGGTCACGAGATCGAGCCAGGCACCGACGCCCCGGTCGACGCCGAGGACGATGTCGCCCGAGGCCGTGTTGACCGAGATCTCACCGGCCGCCGCCGAGCCGATCCTCACGTCGCCCGAGGCGGTGCGGATCCGCCCCCCCTTACTGATCCTGTGGACCCTGACGTCTCCGCTCGCTGACTGGATGGAGCCGCCGGCCCCGATCGACTCGGCGCTCACGTCGCCGCTCGCCGTGCGCACGTCGGCCTCGCCGGCGACAGAGCCGCACGAGATGTCGCCGCTCGCCGTCACGGCCTTGAAGCTGTCGCATCCGTCCTCGACGACCACGTCGCCGCTCGCCGTCCGTGCCTCGAGCTGCCCGCCGAGGCCCCTGCACCCGCACGTCGGCAGAGGCCGTGCCGGCCCGAACCGATGACCCGGCCGGGAGCGTCACAGTCATGCGCAGCTCCGTCTCCCGCATCTTGCGCTTCGGCACGTGGGCCGTGAGCCGAGACCCCGACACACCCACCTCCGCCGCCTCGATCTGGCCCCTCGCCCGCTCGCTCTCCCCGCTCATCGGCTCGAGGCGGACGTGGATCTCGTCGACCGCCTCGAGCGAGACCTCGAGCACTCCCGATGCCAGCTCGAGGTCTGCCGTCACCACTCCGTCGGTTGGAAACGTCCACTCCATCATTCGCTCCCTTTCTGGTTCTCCCGCTGCTGTGCGGGCTCGATCTCCTCGCGTCGGCAGCGCGGCCTCGCCGGCGCAACGCTCCGGCTCCCCTCACAGCTCCCTCGCGACGGTGGCCTACCGGTGATCACCCACATGTCGTCTGCTCCGATCTCGGGGCTGTGCTCGTGCACAGGCGCCCTCTCATCCCCGTACGAACCCTGTGACGCGGCGCCCGCCCGCGCCTTCCCACCGCCGGCAGCTGGAGGGCGGCGCTGGCGGCATCGACGAGCCAGCTGTTGACCGAGATGCCCTGTCGCTGTGCGGCCCGCTCGATCTGGCTCTTCAACGGCTCCGGGAGCCGGAGCGTGATCCGGGCGATCTCGGCCTCCACCTCTCCGTCGTCCTCGTCGGCGGAGAGTCCGCCGTCTACCGCCCAGATCGTCGACTTGTGCAGAGGCGGTGACCGTCAAGACCGGGTCGCGGCCTTGGAGGCGCACCTCGACCCCGAACCCGGGAAGGGAGTCGGCGAGCTCCTCGGCAGCCTGCTGGAGGGCGTCCATGAAGCGCAGCCTCACCGCTGAGCCGAGTGCTTCGGCGAGAACGCCCGCCGCACGGCGAGTCTCCTCGCCCCCGACGGCGGCCGCCCTCTTGAGGTCGTCCTCCAGTCCCTCGACTATTGGTGCCAGCAACATGACGTCATTCTGACATCACAATTGATGTCTGTCAAGCATCAGCACGACGTCTGTAGATACGGTAGGTCGGGCGGCGGGGAGACGGGCGCGCCACAGGCGGCGAGCTGCGAAGCCTTCCCGATAGCACAGTGGCCTCAGGGCTGCGGGCGATCCGGTGAGGCGACAGCATCGTCAAGTACGATCCGCTCCCGTGACGGTGCACAGCCAAAAGGCTCGCCGATCGCCGCCGGCGCAGGCGCCAGGCGCCTGCGCCCGCTCCCGGAGCCCCGGAGCCCAAGCCTGAGGCGGAGCCGGAGACGCTCAACACACGCGTGCTCGAGGCGATCCAGCGCCTCAACACCGTCATCACGAGCCTCCACATCGCCGCCCTCGTCGAGGACGAGAACCGCTGCATCATCCTCACCAATACCGCTTTCATCGACCTGTTCGAGATCGAGCGCGCCCCGCAGGACCTTGTCGGCCACTCGCTCGAGGAGCTCGGGCCGGACCTTTCAAGGCGCTTCGGCGACCCGACACGTGATCCCGGACGTGACCGGCTCGATCAGATCCTCCGGCGCAAGCAGCGGGTGATCGGTGACAGGATCGCCCTCACGGACGGACGCGTCCTCGAGCGTGACTTCGTGCCGATCTACGTCGACCACGAGTACCGGGGACAGCTCTGGCTCTTCCGCGACGTCTCCTCCCAGGCTGAGTCCGAAGCCGAATGGGAGCAGCTCCTCGCCGCCCAACGCGACGAGAACAGCCGACTCGTCGAGCTCGCCAACGTGAAGTCCGCCTTCCTGGCAGAGATCTCCCACGAGCTGCGGACACCTCTCACGTCCATCCTGAGCTTCACCGAGCTGCTCCGCGACGGGGTCGGCAAGGACGACCCGCTCGAGCAGGCCGAGTTCCTCGAGGTGATATCCCGCAACGCCGACAGGCTGTTGCGCCTCGTCGACGACCTGCTCCTGCTCGACAAGGCCGAGACGGGAGCGCTCGCGGTGGAGTGGGGCAGCTGCGACATCCCGGCTCTCGTCTCGGCTGCCGTCGCGACCTTCATGCCGGCAGCCAACGCCAAGCAGATCGTCCTCGAGGCAGAGATCGCCGAAGGGCCCCTCATCGCCGGCGACGCCCAGCGACTGGCGCAGCTCTTCGACGTCCTTTTGTCGAACGCCGTCAAGTTCACGCCGGAGAAGGGCCGTGTCCTCGTCACGACGACAGCCGTCGACGAGCACTGGCTGATCGCCGTCGCCGACTCCGGCATCGGCGTGCCGCCTGCCGAGCGCAGCTCGCTCTTCGAGCGCTTCTACCGGGCGTCGAATGCCCGCGCCGCCCGGATCCCGGGCTCGGGGCTCGGCCTGTCGGTTGCCCGTGCGATCGCCACCCTTCACGGGGGCGAAATCGTCGTCACGGGGGGCGCCCTCGGCGGCGCGGTGGCGCTCGCGTCGCTGCCGCTCCTGTTCCGCCTGCCGGACCCGGCCCATGCTGCCGATGCCACCGGGCGGATCCGGCCGCCGATGCGCTCATGAGGCAAGCCGATCCGCCTGCATCGACGTCGGTCCTTGTGATCGAGGACGACGACGACATCGCGAGGGCGCTCGAGGCGCTCCTCGAGAGGGCGGGCTACCGGCCCATCGTCGAGACCGACGGCCGCGTCCGGGCTCCGGCGCTTCCACACGACGGGCCCGGATCTCGTCATCCTCGACGTCGGCCTGCCCTCCCTCGACGGCTGGACGCTCCTCGACCGCATCCGCGAGCTGAGCGACGCTCCAGTCCTGATGCTCACAGCTCGCGGGAGCGAGATGGACAAGGTCCGTGGCCTTCGCGCGGGCGCCGACGACTACGTGACGAAGCCCTTCGGCAACGAGGAGCTGCTCGCCAGGCTCGAGGCGATCCTGCGGCGCGTGGCGGAGGCACCCGGGGTCGTGCCGGCGGGTACCGAGCCACCCGAGCCCAGTCACGACGACTATCACGAGAACGGCGTCCTCATCGACCTCTGCTGCAGCCGGGTCGACGTCGGCGGTGTGAAGGTCTCCCTCACCCCGAGCGAGTTCCGCCTGTTGAAGGTGCTCCTCGAGCACCGGGGGAGCGTCCTGTCGCACGGGCAGTTGCTCCAGCTGGCCTGGGAGGACCCGACGGCGACCGGCCCGGACCGGGTCAAGTTCGCCGTGCTCCGGCTCCGGCGAAAGCTCGGCTGGTCAGAGGGAAGAGAGGGTCCGCTCGAGACCGTGCGCGGGTTCGGGTACCGCCTGCGGCCGCCCGGTCCGAGTTGAGGCCGGCCTTCACGGGCTGCTACCGGTTTGCAACCGGAGGGAGCTGATTGCAACCCCGCACGGGCCGATTTCTCACCGAGGCGCGGGAGCATTCATGCAATGACCGGCTCGGGGAAGGCGAACGACGGGGGGAAAGTCCTCGTCGTCGAGGATGACGAGTCGACGACGCTCTACGTCACGAGAGTGTTGAGGCGGAACGGCCTCAGTGCGCGGTGGGCTCTCGACGCCGAGCAGGCGGGCATCCTGCTCCACGAAGAGCCCTTCGACGTCCTGCTCGCCGATTACCGGCTGCCCGGCCGAAGCGGGATGGATCTGGCCGCCGAGGCACGGCGCCTGTACCCGGCGATGGGCATCGCCGTCATGACGTCGGTCTGCTGTAGGGAGATCGAGTGCGTCCGCCCGCATGAGCGGCGCAGACGACGTCTTCGAGAAGCCGCTCCACTCTGACAACTTCATCGAGCGCATCACCGAGCTGGTGCGCCGATCACGATCGCCCCGAACAGGATCGGGGGGAGCTCCACCGGAGAAAGCGATTGCGCTCTCGGGCCCGGTGGGGACGGTGCCGGCAGGCTCGTCGAGCGACGACGACCGCAAGGCACCGGGCAATGCTGAGAGCGGGCCTGGCGAGCAGGCGCTGGCAAGGGGCAGCGCATTTGCTTGGCGGGACACCGACCGGACCAGTGGTTCGGGGGGGCCGTGGGGCGTGGGGACCGGTGGTGTCAGCCGGGCCCGCTGCTCAGCTTTGCTCGCGTTCGAGAACCAGGGCTTCTCCGTCGAGGTGGGACGTGATCCCACCTGCCCCGGGCCGGCGGACTCGACCGACCGCGACGTCCGGGCGCGGGCATGGCATCCGTCGGCTCGTCGCGGCGCCCCGCGTCGGGTGACGTTCACCATGTGGGCCTCGGCAGCTCCCGGTGTCACGGTCAGCTCGGCCGTCTGCGGCCTGACGAGCCTGCAGATGCACACGAGCCCGTGCCGCTAGCGGGCCGAGCCCCGCTCACCGGCTTCGCCCCGAGCCCCGCTCACCGGCCTCCCGAGCCCTGCCGAGTGCACCGACCTCGCTCAGCCCGCCCTGCTCCCTCCCGGGAGAGCTGCGGGCATCAGGTGCCCGTCCCCCTGATCCTCGGCGAGCGCGCCGTCGATGATCGTCACCGTGCGGTTGCGCAGGGATGGCACCCGGCTGCCGGGCAGGATGACACCGGTGAGGTTGAGCGGGTCTGCGGCTGAGAGACGCACCGTGTGGCCCTCCGGGGGAGACTTGGCGATGGAGCGCAGCTGCTCGTAGGCCTCCGGCAGGGCGAACTGCTCACCTGTGAAGCCGGCGACGAAGCGACCACCGAGCACGACGCCGCGCGCCTCGAGGCGCCGGAGCGCCCACAGGATCTCCCGCCAGCCGATGCCGATCAGCTCGCGGGCGACGAGATCGCGGAAGACGACGCCCCACCGCTCGAGGAGCTGACCGGCGAGCGCCTCTGCCAGCTCGTCCGGCTCGTAATCGGCAGCTCTGCCGGGCCAGCCCTGAGCGGGATCGCCGGCCTCCTCGACCTCGGCCCCCCGGTCCAGCAACGACCAACGGCCTCCCGTGAGCGCAGGGCGCACGCGGGCCCGCGTGCGGCCGGGCCTCGGCAACCCGCGCCGGCTGAGCGCCGACGAAGGTCCCGCCTCCCGGACGAGGTTGCCGAGCCGGGCGCGCCCGGCTGAGAAGTGCCCGCACCGCCTGGAAGCCGTCCGCCGTCACGAGCCCACGGGCGATGCCGTCCCAGAGTGCGTCTGCCACCTCGACCGGCATCCTTCCGGTGACGGCGCACAGGTCGGTGAGAAAGAGCGCCCCGCGATCCCTCAGAGCCTCGATGACGTCGGCGGCGGCCCCGAGCCTCGGCACCTCCGGAGACGAACCGGCACGGATCGCCGCCAGCAGCCACCCGAGATCCTCCCGGCGGAAGAGCCCGACGGGGGTTGCAGGGGAAGGTGTCGCCCCCGGCCGGCGTCCCGGAGCAATCGCTCGTTCGGCCTCAGCGGCGCCGGCCGGACCGCCCTCACCAGCCCGAAGCGCCAGCCGCCCGAAGCCGACCTCTCCGCGGCTGCACAGCTCGTCGAGGAAGGAGCGCTCGTAAGCGGCCACCCGTGCCGGCAGGATGGCGGACTCCCAGGCTTCGACAGCAGCCTCCACGCCCTGGAGCTGTTCGATGACCTCGCCGAGGCCGCCCGACCCGACGAGGCGATGGCCGGGTCCGACGTGCTGCCAGGCGACAAGGAAGCGCATCAGCTGCTGGGCGGAGAAAGTCTCGATCGATCGGCGGGAGCGGTCGCGCATGGCGGCGTGGATCCGCATCAGCAGGTGACGGACGCAGTACCGGTCGGTGGGATCGGCTCCGACGCGACACTGCAGGACCGAGCCCTCGCCGACGAGCCGGGCGAGGGCGGTGCGGACCTCGCCGCACCGACCCTCACCGACGCCGGTCCTCCCGGCAAGCTCGCCGACGGTGAGAGGACCGCTCGCCTCGAGATAGCCGCGGACCGCTCCGACGAGCGCCTCCTCGGCGGCGGCTGCGGCGGCGCCGTCGTCGGCCCAGTCGGCGGCTGATCGGGGGACTGGGCGGAAGGTCGTGGCGGGGAGGAGCGCCGCTATCTGCCGGCAACCTTCGACGGCGGCCCACCGCACCGGCCGGTCCCCGGACGGGGGGTCACCCGCCCCGTCTCCCTCGAGCGGGGGCAGCAGCGCCTCGCAAGCCCGGCCGTCGGCGACGAGCCGGTTGAAGAACGGCCTCCAGGCCGGCTCAGGCTCGACGAGGAGGAGACCACCGAGAAGATCGTGCAGCTCCTCAGGATCCCTCAGCTCGGGACGGGCCTGGGCGGCGATACGTGCGACGACCTCCTCGTCGAGATGGCCGAGGTCGGTCGACTCGAGCGGCACCCCCCGCCGCAGCTGCACCGATCTCGTGCGCCGCTCCTCGAGGGGGGCGTCGTCGAGGAAGGTGTACGGCCGTCCGTTCAGGATCTCCTCGGAAAGGATGGAGGGCGCCACCGAGTCGACGAAGCGCGTCTCGATCTCGCCCTTGCGGAGCCGCTCGAGGAACGTCGTCAGCCCGGCGAGATCCATCGCCTCGGTGAAGCAGTCGTGAAGCGTCTGGCGCACGACGGGGTGGTCGGGGATCTCGATCGGCCCGGTGACGTTCTCCTGGCAGGCGGCGAGAGCGGGGAAGATGGCCGCCATCAGGTCGTCGGCTTCCATCCGCTGGATGGCCGGCGGCAGGTGGCGGCTCCCGCGGAAGCGGGGGGAGACGAGCGAACGGGAGAGGTTCCAGCGCCAACGGGCCGCCGAAGATCGGCGTGGGCAGGACGGCCTGGGTGAGGGTCTCGGGGATGGTGCCCGGCGCAAGGTAGCTGACCACCTCGGCGAGCGGGAAGGAGTGCTGCGGGCCGAGCGAGAGCACAACGGCATCGTCGTTGGCAGCCGCCTGCAGCTCGAAGTCGAACGACCGGCAGAAGCGCTTCCGCAACGCGAGGCCGAGCCCTCTGTTGATCCGGCCACCGCGGGGCGAGTGAAGGACCAGCTGCATGCCGCCCGTGTCGTCGAAGAAACGCTCCACCACGAGCCTTCCCGCCGTCGGCAACGCCCCGAGCTCGGTCTTGGCCGCCGACAGGTAGGCCACCACCTGGTCAGCGGCGCGGGCGTCGACCCCGGCCGACTCCTTCACCCACTCGGCGGCAGCCCCGACGGAGGTCTCGAGCTCGAGCTCGACGGACTCCCGCAGCTCTGACACGGCCCGCGACAGCTCGTCGGTGCGGGCCGGCGCCTCGCCGAGCCAGAACGGCACCGACGGCGAAGCCCCGGCTGCGTCGACGACGCGCACGGTGCCCGCCTCCACCCTGCGGATCCTCCACGTGTGGCTGCCCAGCAGGAAGACATCGCCGGCCATCGACTCGATCGCCCAGTCCTCGTTGACCGTGCCGACAAGGGTCTCCTCCGGCTCGAGGATGACCCGGTAGTCGGCCAGCTCGGGAATCGCCCCGCCCGACGTCGTAGCGGTGAGCCGTGCGCCGCGCCGCGGCCGGAGGACGTGGTTGATGCCGTCCCGATGGACATAGGACCCACGCCGTCCCCTCCCGGTCTGCACGCCGGAGGTGACGAGCTCGACGATCTCCTCGAAGGCGGCCCGTTCCAGGCCCGAGTAGGGGGCGGCCCTGCGCATCAGCTCGAAGAGGGCGTCCTCGGCGATTCCCTCGGGGCCGGCCGCCGCCACCTCGGCCACCACCTGTTGAGCGAGGATGTCGAGCGGTGCCACCGGGGGGAGGGTGGCATCGAGCTCGCCGCGCCTCGTGGCGGACAGAAGGGCGGTGCACTCGACGAGCTCGTCGCGGGTGAGCGGATAGAGCCGTCCTGTCGGCGTGCCGCCGACGTGGTGCTGGGCCCGGCCGACTCTCTGCAGCCACGTCGAGATCGCCCGCGGGCTGCCGATCTGGCAGACGAGCTCCACCGGCCCGACGTCGATTCCGAGCTCGAGCGAGGCCGTCGCGACGACGGCCCGGAGATCGCCGGCGCGGAGCCGGCCTTCGACCCGAAGCCTTCGGTCCATCGAGAGGCTGCCGTGGTGGGCCTGAACGAGGTCGTCGCCGACGAGCTCGCCGAGACGGTGGGCGATGCGCTCGGCCATCCGCCGGGTGTTGACGAAGACGAGAGTCGTGCGGTGCGCCCGGACGTGCACGGCGATCCTCTCCAGAACAGCCGCGAGCTGCTCGTGGGTGGACACGGCGCCGAGCTCGTCGTCGGGCAGCTCGATGGCGACGTCGAGCGGCCGGCGGTGACCGACGTCGACGATGCGGCACAAGGGCGTGCCGTCCGGCTGCGAGCGGTCAGTCTGCTCCTCCGACGAGGAGGCGGGCGATCGTCGAGATCGGCCGCTGCGTCGCCGAGAGGCCTATCCGGACCGGGCGCTCCGCCGTGCCGTCGCGGCGGACGTGGGCGTCGAGCCGCTCCAGGCTGAGCGCCAGGTGCGAGCCCCGCTTGTCCCTCGCGAGGGCGTGGATCTCGTCGACGATCACCGTCCGCACGCCACCTAGGAGCTCCCGGCCGCGGACCGAGGTGAGCAGCAGGTAGAGCGACTCGGGAGTGGTGACGACGATCTCGGGGCGATTGCGGATCATCGACGCGCGCTCCGACGGAGGCGTGTCGCCGTTGCGCACGGCCACCCGCACCTGGGGCGGCTCGTAGCCCATCTCCTTTGCCACCTCGGCCATCTCGGCGAGCGGCCTCTCGAGGTTCTGGGCGACATCGACGGTGAGCGCCCGCAGGGGCGAGACGTAGACGACGTCGGTCCCGCGCCGGGGCTCGCCCGAAGCCGTCGCCCGGTAGCAGCGGTCGATGGCGACGAGGAAGGCCGCGAGCGTCTTGCCGGAGCCCGTCGGGGCGGCGATGAGCGTGTCCCGCCCTGCCGCCACCGCCTGCCATCCGAGCCTCTGGGCCTCCGTCGGCCCGGCCGGGTATGTGCGACGGAACCACTCGGCCACAACCGGGTGGAACCCGCCGAGCGGGCCGCCGGGAGAGTCGGCTGGTGGGCCGTCGGACACGTCGTCAGCCTAGTCGAACGTTTGTACGCCTGCGCCGGCCAGCGTGCGGCACCGGCGGCGAGAACGTGCACACCGCCTCGAGCGGGTTCCTGAGCCCGTCCAGGTTGCGGTCCGGGTTCAGGAATGGCCGCCCGTGTCGATGACGCAGAAGCGGTTGCCCTCTGTGTCGGCGAGGACGACGAAGTCGGGAGCCTCCGGGTAGTGCGGCCAGTCGACCCGCTCGGCACCGAGCGAGACGAGCCGGTCCACCTCTGCGGCCTGGTCGGCGGAGTCGCCGGCATAGAGATCGAGATGGAGGCGGGGCTCACGCTGGACGGGGGTCGTGCTGAGGTCGAGCGCCAGCCTGGCGCCGCCGCCGTCAGGGGGCACGAGAACGTTGAATGTCGCGTCGAGCTGGCCGTCCCGAAGCACGTAACCGAGCGCTTCGGTCCAGAACTTCACCGCTCTCGACATGTCTTCGACACCCATCACGGTCGTCCCGATCCTGAGCATCTGCTGATGGTCGCGCCTCGTGGGACATCCCGCAATGCGGGCCGTTGCCGGCCGTCCCGCCTCCGCCGCCGCCTTCCAATGGGCACCCCGCCTACCGGTACCCTTGCACCTGATGACGGTGAAGACCCTCGGTGTGATCGGCTCGGGCATCATGGGCGGGGGCATCACCGAAGTCGCCGCCTGCGCCGGCCACGAGGTCACGCTGCGCTCCCGTGACCTCGGCACCGCCGAGAGGACGCTCGCGTCGATAGGCCGCTCCCTCGACAAGCGGGTTGACAAGGGAAAGATCGAGCCTTCCGAGCGGAGCCGAGGCCCTCGGCCGCATCTCGGTCACCTGCGACCTCGACGACCTCGCCCACTGTGACCTCGTGATCGAGTCGGTCGTCGAAGACCTCCCGACGAAGCAGCGGCTCTTCGCCGAGCTCGACCGGATCTGCCGCGACGACACGATCCTTGCCACGAACACCTCGACTTTGCCCGTCGTCGAGATGGCGATGGAGACGAGGCGCCCGGAGAAGGTGTGCGGCATCCACTTCTTCAATCCGGCCACCTTGATGGGTCTCGTCGAGATCGTCCGCCCCATCACCGCCGCCGAGGAGACGATCTCCGGGGCGAAAGCCTTTGCCGAGGCGTGCGGCAAGACGGCCATCGTCGTGAAGGACCAGGCGGGCTTCGTCGTCAACGCCCTCCTCTTCCCGTACCTGAACAGCGCCGTCCGGCTGCTCGAGCGGGGCGTCGCCTCGATGGAGGACATCGACGAGGCGATGAAGGGCGGCTGCGGCTTCCCGATGGGGCCGTTCGCGCTCCTCGACCTCGTCGGCCTCGACACGACCGTCTCCATCCTCGACGCCCTCTACGACGAGCACAGGGAGACGGCCTGCGCTTCGGTCCCCCGCCTTCGAAGGATGGTGGCGGCGGGGAGGCTGGGGAGGAAGACGGGGGAGGGTTTCTATCGGTACTCCCGCCCGTAGGCCCGGGCCGAAGGGCATGAGAAGGGCTGTGCGGTGACCGACAAGCCGTGGGTCATGCGCACCTACTCCGGCCACTCTTCTGCCAGGACCTCGAACGAGCTCTACCGGCGCAACCTGTCGAAGGGCCAGACCGGGCTCTCCGTCGCCTTCGACCTCCCGACACAGATCGGCTATGACCCCGACGACCGGCAGGCGGCCGGCGAGGTCGGGCAAAGTAGGCGTCCCGATCGCCCATCTCGGCCACATGACCGAGCTTCTCGACGGGATCCCCGTCGCCCAGATGAACACCTCGATGACGATCAACGCCACCGCACCGTGGCTGCTCGGCTGCTACGTGGCCAACGCCGACCTGCAGGGCGCCGAGCGTTCGCAGCTGCAGGGGACGACCCAGAACGACCTCGTGAAGGAGTACCTCTCGCGGGGGACCTACATCTTTCCTCCGGCGGAGAGCCTGCGGTGCACCGTCGACCTCGTCACCTACACCGTGCGCGAGGTGCCGAAGTGGAACCCGATCAACGTCTGCAGCTACCACCTGCAAGAGGCCGGGGCGACGCCGATGCAGGAGGTCGCCTACGCCCTTGCCACCGCCGTCGCCGTCCTCGACGCCGTCCGGCGCCTCGGGCCAGGTCGCCCCCGGCGGAGATGCCGCAGGTGGTCGGCCGGATCAGCTTCTTTGTCAACGCCGGCCTTCGCTTCGTGGAGGAGACGTGCAAGCTGCGGGCGTTCTCGCGGATGTGGGACCGCATCTGCGCCGAGCGCTACGGCGTGAAGGATCCGGCGCTCCGCCGCTTCCGCTACGGGGTGCAGGTCAACTCGCTCGGGCTCACCGAGCAGCAGCCGGAGAACAACCTGCCAGCGGATCGTCCTCGAGACTCTTGGCGTCACGCTGTCAAAAGATGCCCGTGCCCGCGCCATCCAGCTCCCGGCATGGAACGAGGCGCTCGGGCTGCCGCGGCCGTGGGACCAGCAGTGGTCGCTCCGCATCCAGCAGATCCTCGCCTTCGAGACCGACCTGCTCGAGTACGAGGACCTCTTCGAGGGCTCGCAGGTCATCGAGCAGAAGGTGTCCGAGATCGAAGAGGCCGCTTCGGCTGAGCTGGCCGACGTCCTCGAGCTCGGAGGGGCTTTCGAGGCGATCGAGGAGCTCAAGTCCCGCCTCGTCGCCTCCCAGGCCGAGCGGCTCCACCGGATCGAGACGGGCGAGAGGAAGGTCGTCGGCGTCAACTGCTTCACCGAGAGCGAGCCGTCTCCCCTTCATCGCTCGGCCGATCCGGGCGCCTCGATCCTCACGGTCGACCCGGCCGTCGAAGCCGAGCTCCGTGAAGACGTCGCCCGCTGGCGCGCCAGGCGTGACCCGGCGGCGGTGTCGAAGGCTCTCGACGCCCTCCGCCGGGCAGCCGAGTCGGGCGAGAACCTCATGCCCGCCACCGTCGCCCTCGCCCACTGCGGCGGCACGACCGGCGAATGGGCGGGGGCGCTCCGGGAGATCTTCGGCGAGTTCCGGGCGCCGACGGGCGTCTCGGGCGGCATCGGCCAGCGGGGATCCGAGCTCGCCGCTGCAGCCGAGCAGGTGGCGGCCATCACGGCCCGCTCGGGAGCACCCCGCCTCTTAGTCGGCAAGCCCGGCCTCGACGGCCACTCGAACGGTGCGGAGCAGATCGCCGTGGCGGCGCGAGATGCCGGCTTCGAGGTCGTCTATGCGGGCATCCGCTCGACGACGGCCGAGATCGCCGCTGCCGCCCTCGACGAGGACGTCGACGTCATCGGCCTGTCCATCCTGTCCGGGAGCCACCTCGAGCTCGTCGCCGACGTGCTCTCCCAGCTCCGGGAGAGGGGCGTCGACGCCCCTGTCGTCGTCGGCGGCATCATCCCCGAGGCTGACCAGCAAAAGCTCCTCGAGGCGGGCGTGGCGGCGATCTACACGCCGAAGGACTACTCGATGGGCGTCATCCTCGCCGAGGTGGCCGACCTCGTCGCCGAGTACCGTGAACGAGCGCAGGCCGGCACGTCGAGAGCGGGGCCTCCTAAGCAGAGCGGGTGCCCACCTGCCCGTGTTCCCCGCCATGGTCCGTCCATGGCCGGTCACGGCGGAGAGGGACGGGCTTTGACCACCACCGCCCCGAGAAACGCCACACGTACTCCGGCGCCCCCCGCTCCCTCGTGTCCGGGAGCTCCACAGGTGGCGGCGCCGGCCTCGGCCAGCAGATCTCGACAGCCGCCGCGATCGCCGCCACGACTCGGGCGGAGCCGTGAGAGCGCCCGCCGCGACGGGCTGAAGGCGGTCGGCGTCGCTCACAGCGGGATGTTCCCGTGCTTTCGCCGCGGGAGCTCCTCCCGCTTCGAGGAGAGGAGGTCGAGGGTGCGGACGATGACGCGCCGGGTGTCGGCCGGGTCGATGACGTCGTCGACGTATCCCCGCTCGGCGGCGACGTAGGGGTTGGCGTAGCGGTCGATGTAGTCCTCGACGAGCTCGGCCCGGCGGGCGTCGGGGTCGGCCGAGTCGGCCAGCTCACGCCGGTAGACGATCTCCACCGCCCCCTGCGGCCCCATCACGGCCAGCTCGGCCGACGGCCAGGCGAAGGCGAAGTCGGCGCCGATCGACTTCGAGTCCATGACCACGTAGGCCCCGCCGTAGGCCTTCCGCGTGATCACCTGGATGCGCGGCACGGTCGACTCGCAGTAGGCGTAGAGCAGCTTGGCGCCGTGGCGGATGATGCCCGCCGTACTCCTGATCGGTCCCCGGCATGAAGCCGGGCACGTCGACGAAGGTGACGAGCGGCAGGTTGAAGGCGTCACAGGTGCGCACGAAGCGGGCGCCCTTCTCCGAGGAGTCGATGTCGAGGACGCCGGCGAGCACGGCCGGCTGGTTGCCGACGATGCCGACCGCCCGGCCGCCGATGCGGGCGAAGCCGCACGTCAAGCTCATCGCCCAGTGCGGGAAGTACTCCATGTACTCGCCGCCGTCGACGATCGCCTGGATTATCTTGCGCATGTCGTAGGGCTGGTTGGCGTTCGGCGGCACGATCTCGCGCAGCTCGGGCACCTCGGCCTCGGCATCCTCGGGGCGCTCGCTCTGCGGCGACAGCTCGAGGTTGTTCGACGGGAGGAACGAGAGCAGGTAGCGGACGTCGTCGAGGCACGACTTCTCGTCGGCGGCGACGAAAGTGGCCACGCCCGAGCGGGTGGCGTGGCTCATGGCGCCCCCGAGCTGCTCGAGGGTGACCTCCTCGCCCGTCACCGTCTTCACCACGTCCGGGCCGGTGATGAACATGTGACTCGTCTCGTGCACCATGAAGATGAAGTCCGTCATCGCCGGCGAGTAGACGGCCCCGCCGGCGCACGGGCCGAGGACGACGCTTATCTGCGGCACGACGCCGGAGGCGCGCACGTTGCGGTAGAAGATCCCGCCGTAGCCGTGCAGGGCGACGACGCCCTCCTGGATGCGGGCGCCGCCGCCGTCGTTCAGCCCGACGAGCGGGACGCCGACGTCGAGGGCCAGGTCCATCAGCTTGTGGATCTTCTCGGCATGGGCCTCCCCGAGAGCGCCGCCGAAGACCGTGAAGTCCTGGCTGTATATGCAGACGCGGCGGCCGTCGATCGTCCCGAACCCCGTGATGACGCCGTCGGTGTAGGGGCGGCTCCGCTCGAGCCCCATCCCGTCGGAGCGGTGGCGGACGAGAAGGTCGACCTCCTGGAAGGAGCCCTCGTCGAGGAGGTACTCGAGGCGCTCGCGGGCGAGCATCTTGCCCTTGGCCCGGTGGTTCTGGATCGACCTCTCGCTGCCGGGCTGGCGGGCCTGGCTCTTCTGTTCCTCGAGCGAGGCGAGCCGTGCCGCCATCGAGTGGTCGTGCATGGCCCCGGCGATCTCGTCGTCAGGGTCCGCGTCCGGCGCTCTCCCCGTCCAGCATCTCCGCCGCGATCTCCGCCGTGACGTCCGCCGCCGGCTCGGTCCTCGTGTCATCGGGCATATGCGGTGAAGGCTACAGCGGGGCGGCTGCGCCCCCTCGTGCACGAGAGGCGCAACTACGGCGCTGAAGCTGTCGCCTTACTCCTCGACAAGCTCCACGAGGGCGCCGAAGGCGCTCTTCGGGTGGACGAAGGCGACCGTCGTGCCCCGCGAGCCGCGGCCGGGGCGTGGCGTCGATCACGGTGGCACCCGCCGCCTTCATCGACTCGAGGGCGGCGGCGCAGTCGGTCACCCGGTAGCCGACGTGGTGGATCCCCTCGCCACGGCGCTCGAGGTACTTCGCGACGGGCGAGTCGTCCCGCGTCGGCGTGAGGAGCTGGACATAGGAGTCCGCCGACCTTCAAGAGGGCCTCCTCCACGCCGTCGGGCTCGATCCGCTCCCGGTGGGCGACAGTGGCGCCGAGCGTCTCCTCGTACCAGCGGGTGGCGGCGTCGAGGTCCCGCACGGCGATGGCGACGTGGTCGATCTCGGTGAGCTCGAACGAGCGCGGGCGGCTCCGGCCTCCTGCCGGAGGCGCCGGCGCTCGGATCGACGCCGGCGGGCTCTCAGTTCGACGCCGGCCTCGCTCAGGTTGGTCCCGCCGACGCTCTCCGGCCCGGCCGTCATGCGCCGAGCCTCCGGAACATCGTGATCCGGTCCTCGCCCACCTTCTCGCGGAAGCGCCGGGTCGGTGATCCCGAGGCCCTCCTCCGGGCGCCAGGCAGAGGACGCCGATCTTTCCTTCGTGGAGGTTGTGGTGGACCTGGGAGGCCGCCTCCCCCACCTGCTCGAGCGGGTAGACGGCCGACAGGACGGGCTGGATCCGGCCGAGCCGGATGAGGCGGTTCGCCTCGGACGCCTCCCGGTAGTTGGCGAAGTGCGACGACTTGATCGTCTTCAGCTTCATCCAGAGATGGCGGTTGTCGTACTCGACCATGTAGCCGGAGGTGGCGGCGCACGTCATGATCATGCCGCCCCGCTTGGCCACGAAGACCGACGCGCCCATCGTCGATCGCCCCGGGTGCTCGAAGACGATGTCGGGATCCTCCCCGACGAGAGCTCGGATGTCCTTCCCGAACCGGCGCCATTCCCGCTCGTCCTGGGTGTGGGCGTCGGCCCAGAACTGGTAGTTCTTCTCGCCCCGGTCGAGGACCGCCTCGCAGCCGAGCGCCTCGAGCAGCTTGGCCTTCGACGGCGAGCTGACGACGCCGACGGGGATCCCGCCCCCGTTCAGCACGTACTGGACGGCGTACCCGCCGAGGCCGCCCGTGGCGCCCCAGATGAGCACGACGTCGCCCTGCTTCATGGCAGCGCCGTTGTGCGAGACGAGCATCCGGTAGGCCGTCGAGTTGCAGAGGGCGTTGACGGCCGACTCCTCCCATGACAGGTGGGCCGGCTTTGGCATGAGCTGGTTCGCCCTCACGACCGTGAGGTCGGCCAGGCCGCCGAAATTCGACTCGAAACCCCAGATCCTCTGGTTCAACGCCTTCATGGCGTCGTCGTGGGCGGCGGGATCCTGGGCGTCCACGTAGTTGCAGTGGATCACGACCTCGTCTCCCGGCTTCCACTCCCACACGGCCGACCCGGCCCGGAGGACGACGCCGGCGGCGTCGGAGCCGACGACGTGGTAGGGCAGGTCGTGGCGCCTGCCCCAGGCGCTCTCCCGGCCGAGCCGCTCGAGAAACCCGAACGTCGGCAACGGCTCGAAGATCGACGTCCACACGGTGTTGAAGTTGATGGCGCTCGCCATGACGGCGACGTAGCACTCGTCCGGCGCCAGTTCGGGGACCGGCACGTCCTCGACGTGGAGCGACTTGCGGGGGTCCTTCTCCTGCGAGCCGAGCCCGGCGAACATCGTCGCCTCGTCCTTCCGGACGAATGCCGCCCGGTAGGACTCCGGCAACGGCAGAGCGGCCAGCTCCTCGCCCGGTGCCCCGGCGAGGATCGCGTCCCGGAACCGTTCCATGGCGCCGGAGCCTACTTGGCGGTCACTTCCGGGCCCGACTTCGGCTCCCGGCGGAGTCCATCGCCCGGTAGGCTCGTCGGGCCGCCACTTCAGGTCTTTCCGGAGCGGCTCCGCGCGGCGGGTCGAGACCTGCCGGCCGTGCGTGTTTCTCCTTTTTCGACACTGGGAGGTAAGAAGAGTGCCTGGTTCAGTCATCGTCTCCGGCGCCCGCACCCCGATCGGCAAGCTGTCAGGCGCCTTCGCCGCCCTGTCGGCGATGGACCTCGGAGGTGTGGCCATCGCGGCCGCCCTCGAGCGGGCAGGCGTCTCGCCGGAGGACGTCGACTACGTCTTCATGGGCCAGGTGCTCCAGGCCGGCCAGGGTCAGATCACCGCTCGCCAGGCGGCGGTCAAGGCCGGCATCCCGATGACGCGTGCCGTCGACCACCGTCAACAAGGTCTGCCTCTCGGGCCTCAACTCCCTCCATCTCGCCGACCTCACCATCGGCGCCGGCGAGGCCGACATCGTCGTCGCCGGCGGGATGGAGTCGATGACGGGAGCGCCCTACCTGCTGCCCGGCGCTCGCGCCGGCTACCGGCTCGGCGACCAGAAGGTCGTCGACTCGATGATGCACGACGGCCTGTTCTGCGCCTTCGACCAGGTTGCGATGGGAGCCTCGACCGAGCGCTACACCAACGACGGCCGGCCTCAGCCGGGAGCGGCAGGACAGCTTCTCGGCCAGCTCGCACGAGCGGGCGGCGGCGGCGATCAAGGAGCACCGCTTCGCCGACGAGATCACGCCGGTGAAGGTTCCGCAGCGCAAAGGCGATCCCCTCGTCGTCGACACCGACGAGGGCGTCCGGCCGGAGACGACGGTCGAGTCGCTCGCCAGGCTGAAGCCGGCTTTCTCGCCCGACGGGACGATCACCGCCGGCAACGCCAGCCAGATCTCCGACGGAGCGGCCGCCCTCGTCGTCATGTCGGCCGAGCAGGGCCGAGTCGCTCGGGCTCGTGCCGCTCGGCGAGATCGTCGGCTACGGCCAGGTCGCCGGCCCCGACGCCTCGCTCTTGACCCAGCCGTCGGGCGCCATCAGGGATGCGCTCGAGCGCAGCGGCCACGAGCTCGGCGAGATCGACCTGTTCGAGATCAACGAAGCCTTCGCCGCCGTCGCCCTCGCCTCGATGGACGACCTCGGGCTCGGCGCCCGACGTCGTCAACGTGAACGGCGGGGCCGTCGCCCTCGGCCACCCGATCGGCATGTCCGGCGCCCGCCTCGCCCTCACCATCCTCCACGAGCTGCGGCGCCGCGGCGGCGGCCTCGGCGCTGTCGCCCTCTGCGGTGGAGGCGGCCAGGGCGACGCCGCCCTTCTCCGAACGCTGTCGTAGGTCCGCCTGCCGGCGTGCCGGCGACGGCTCGGGTCAGGAGCGGACCTCGACCCGGCCGTCGACCTCGCGCACCTGGAAGCGCCGCTGGGGCGAGGCGGCCGGCCCCCGGACGACCGAGCCGTCCTTCAGGTCGAAGATGCTCCCGTGCATCGGGCAGGTGACGCAGCCGCCCTCGAACTTGCCCGGCTCGAGAGCCCAGCCGGCATGCGAGCAGTGGTTGTCGAGGCCCGCAGCTGCCCGCCCTCCCGGACGAGCAGCACGTCGTTGCCGGCCACTTGGGCGACGGTGTGACCGCCCTCGGCGATGTCGGCGCTGTCGGCAGCCCGGGTCCATTCCTCGATGCGCGGCTCGAAGGCGGTGTGGTCGACCCCGACGCCGAGGACATAGGAGAGGTGGCCGCCGAGGTAGCCGGAGAGTGACAGGACGCCCATGCCGAGCAACGGAGCTCAGCCGGCCCTTGCCCTTGCCCCGGCGGCGCCAGGAGCGGGCGTAGAGGCAGAGGCCGACCGAGTTGCCGAGCGGCGTGGACGAGGCCGATCCTCCTCCCGTCGTCATAGACGTCGATCCAGTCCGACAAGCCCGCAGCCGCCGTCGGCAGGGCGGAGAGCAGCCCGATCGCGATCAGCCGCCGGGCGATCTTCGAGTGCCGGGGAGCGACGAGGTCGACCAGGGTGGCGCTCGTGAACGAGCCGATCGCGACGTCGGTGAGGAGCGGGTGCAGCCGGTGGCCGAGCCATACTCCGCTGAGGGCGTTGCGGACCGGCGCCGGCTCGACCCGGGGGCGCACGAGCCGGTCGATCTGGTCGGCCGCCTTGTCGAGCGCCTTCAGCTGGCCGATCCGGTCGATCTGGGGCCGGAGTGTCGTTCGCGATGTCCACGCCGTGTCGGTACCCGCCGCCGGTGCGGTGAAACAGCCTCCGGGCGGCGGACCTCCCCTACCCGAACCGCCTCGCCAGCCGCCAGCCGTCTGATGGCAGAGGGCTCCGGTCCGAGCCGGACTCGACTGTCAGCCGCCCATCTCCCGCCGGCCGACGAGGGCGCGCCCGAGGGTGAGCTCGTCGGCGTACTCGAGATCGCTTCCGACCGGCAGGCCGCTCGCGATGCGTGTCACCCTCACGCCGACCGGCGCGAGGAGGCGGGCGAGGTACATCGCCGTCGCCTCCCCCTCGATGTTCGGGTTCGTGCACAAGATGACCTCGGCCGTCTTCTCCTGCGAGAGCCGCTCGAGGAGGTCCCGGACCCGGAGCTGGTCGGGGCCGACGCCGTCGATCGGGTTGAGCGCCCCGCCGAGGACGTGATAGGTGCCGTGGAACTCCCGGGTGCGCTCGACGGCGACGATGTCACGGGGGTCCTCCACGACGCAGATCAGCGACGGGTCGCGCCGGTCGTCTGAGCAGATCTTGCACAGGTCGAGCTCGGCGACGTTGAAGCACCGCTCGCAGAGCCGGATCCGCTCCTTCACCTCCGTGATCGACGCGGCGAGGCGGAGAGCCTCGTCCTTCGGCACCTCGAGCAGATGGAAGGCGATCCGCTGAGCCGACTTCGGCCCGATGCCGGGCAGGCGGCCGAGCTCGTCGACCAGATCCTGGATGGGGCCGGCGAACACCCAGGTCAGCCGGGACCGGCCCGGCCGGCGTCGTCGGTTCCCTCTCCCGTGTCGTTATCCGCCCCTCTCCGTGGCCTCATCCTCGTCATCGTCAGGCGATCCGCCCGTCTGCCCGAGTTCGCCGGCCGTCTCGCCGAGGCCCTCGAGCCCCGGAAGGTGCGCCATCGCCCCGATGTCGAAGGAGCCGAGGTTCCCGAGGCCGGACAGGTCGCCGAGGCCGCCGAGCAATGCCCCGAGATCGAGGCCGCCGGGGCCGCTGAAGGCTCCCGCCACCCCCTCCTGCAGTTCGGCGATCTGGCCCAGCCCGTCCCGGATCGCCGCCAGCACGAGGTCCTCGAGCATCGCGACGTCGCTCGGGTCGACGAGCGAAGGATCGATGTGGACCGCAGACGGCATCGAGGTCACCGCTCAGCTGGACGACGACCCGGCCGTCGCCGGCCGAGCCTTCGACGACCGTCGCCGAGGCCTCGGCAGCGGCGGTCTGGATGAGCTCCTGAGCCTGCTCGAACTGGGCGAAGAGGTCACCGAGACCTCCCGCACCCCGCTCGTCGTCGTCAGCTGCCATCGGGAACCTCCTCAGCACCGGGGAACTCCTGCAGCAGGCGCGTCTGCGCCCACTCGAGAGGATCATGCCTGCCGGCCGACTCGCCCACCTCGGAGTCGAAGTCTGCCACCGGGACAACCGCCTCCCGCCTTGCCCCCTCAGTCGGCGCAGGGGGTCGATCGCGGTCGCCGGCCCCCGGCCGTTCCCCTCACCGGCGCCCGCCGGCGCCTCGAGGGGCGCCTCGGGTGGGGAGCCGACCAGGGCGGCGGCCTCCGAAGCGGCATCTGTGTCGGTGACAAGGTGCAGGATCAGCCGGCCGCCGAAATGACCGCCGAGTGCCGCCGCCACCTCCTCGCGGAGAGGCTCGGCGTGCTCGACGTGGGCCGAGTTCGGCAAGGCGAACACGACCGTACCGTCCTTCGAGGAGACGAAACGGCCGACGGCGTAGACGGCCCGCACGCGGGGCCGTAGCCGCGGGAGCACGTGGTCGGCCCACGAGGTGACGAGGTCGTCCCGGCTCGGAGCAACGAGGGGCGGGCTCGGCGCTCGGTCACCGGGATCGCCTGGTCGGCCAGGCGACGCCGGGGGAGAGGCGCCCGGTCGACTCGCGGGCCGAGGGCCGGAACCGGCGGACGAGCCGGCCGTCTCGCCCGTGGCCGTCTCGCTCACCGCTCCGGCCGCCGAACGGGGCGGCTCGCTCGACATCTCGCCCGCCCGGACGGGAGGCTCGCCCGAAGTCGCCGCCGCCGTGGCGACAGACGTGCCGGGCGGCGCGGCGGAAGCTCCGAGCGCCGGACGACCACCGGCGGGCGCCGCCGGCGCCGCGGGCAACGGCGGCGTCCTTGGCGCCGGCGGCGCTGCCCGTCCGGCCGGTCCGACACGAGCTCCTGGACTCGCCGCTCCAGCCGCTCCAGGCGGTCGAGCAGCGCGGCCGGGCCGTCGTCGGCCTCGGGATGCGTCAGGCGCACGAGAGCCACCTCGAAGGTCGTGCGGGCGTCCAGGGACTCCCGCATGTCGACGATGGCGGCGCCGATGACCTCGAGCGCCCTCACACAGCGAGCCGGGCCGATCTCGGGCAAAGCCTGCCCGCCCGGCTGGAGCCGCGGCGGGCAGCCCGGGCGCCACCACGCCGAGGAAGACGACGCGGAGGGCGTCCACCAGCTCCGCCGCCAGCCTGCCGGCATCAAAGCCCGCCACCATCGCCTCACCCACCGTCTGCAGCGCCGCCCGGGTGTCCCGCTCCACGATGGCCGTCACGAGCTGGCGCACGAAACGGTCGTCATCCTCGACAAGGCCGGCCGCCGCCACCTGGTCGAGAGCCGAGAGGGCATCGCGAGCCGAGCCGTGGCCCCGCCTGACGGCAGCCTCGACGCCCTCGGCCGGGAGCTCGAGCTGCGCCTCGCGAGCGACATCGGACAGCAGGCCGGTGAGGACCGAGAGTCGAGAAGGTGGAACTCGTAGTGCTGGGTGCGGCTCTTGATCGTCGGGAGAACCTTTTGCGGGTCCGTCGTGGCGAGGACGAAGACGACGTGCCCGGGCGGTTCCTCGAGCGTCTTCAAGAGAGCGTTCGAGGCTGCCGCCGACAGCATGTGAACCTCGTCGACGATGTACACCTTCCACTTGCCCGGAGTGGCGAGCGATGCCCTCGCCACGAGATCCCGCATGGCGTCGACGCCGTTGTTGGAGGCGGCGTCGAGCTCGTGGACGTCGAGGGAGGCACCTCGGGCGATGTCTCGGCACGAGTCGCACTGACCGCACGGCTCGCCCGTCGAGGGGGGCGGCACAGTTGAGCGCTTTGGCGAGGATGCGGGCAGTCGAGGTCTTCCCGGTGCCCCTCGGACCGGAGAAGAGGTAGGCGTGGGCGACCTTGTCGTCGCGAACGGCGTTGCGAAGCGCCAGCACCACGTGGTCCTGCCCACGGACCTCCGAGAAGCGCTGCGGCCGGTACCTCCGGTAGAGCGACTGGTACTGCGAAGGCTCGGCCACAGAGCCGACATTAAAGGACGCGGCGTGGCTCCTGTGTGGGTCGAGCCGCGCCGAGAGCGCTGGATCGGCAAACGAAGACGTCGTGGCCACGCCGCCGGGTATATACATGGCCGAGACAGGTTCCTCAGCGCCGCCGACGAGGAGGTCACGGGAAAGACACAGGGAACCAGCAGCGAGGGCTCAGACAATCCGATGCTTACTCCAAACTTCGGAGGAAGAAGCTGACACCGATGGCGTTGAACCCGTCCCTCCGCTCCTCAACTCGAGAGGCTCCTCGACTCCGGCCTCGCCCGAGGCGAGATCATGCCCTCCCCAGCGAGAACGGAGCGGGGCGGTCCGCCTCCTGCTCGACGAGGCCACCCAGGTCATGGGTGACCAGGCCGCCTTCGTCGACGCCGAAGGGGGCAGCGGAGGTGACCTGGGCGGACGTGGCAGCTTCGGCCGCACTGTGGGAGGAGCGCTTCGTGCGCCCGGCGGAGCGGACCGCCCCGGAGCAGGCGCGGCGCTTGCCGGCCGTGACGCCGGCACGGCCGGTGGTGGGCCTTCGCATCGCGGCGCCCGAGATCTTCTGCCGGGAGTACCTCGGCGCCCTTGCTGCCGGCGTCTGCGTCGTTCCGGTTGATCCGCACTGCACGCCAGGCCGAGTCTCGACCGCTACGCGGCGTCCTTCCGCTTGACGCACCTCCTGTCCGACGGGGCGGAGGTGCTCGATCTCGGTGCCGCCCGGCAGCTCCGCTCGAGGAGCTACGGCGCCACGGCGGCTCGGCGTCCGATCATCCGAGTCGCATCGGAGCGTCGACCCGATCGTCTCCTTCGGCGGCCTGGCGGACTCCTTGGACCTGCTCGCCGAGCCGGCGGCGGTGCTCTCGAGGACGTCAGGCTCGAGCGGGAGCGCCGAAGCTCGTCCCCCTCACCGAGCGCCAGCTGGTAGCCGTGGCCGCGAGCGTCGTCGAGCACCAGCGGCTCTCGGGATCGGACCGCGGCTTTGCCGCCGTCCCGCTCTTCGACGTGGACTCGCAGGTCGTCGGCATCCTCGCCACGCTCATCTCCGGTGGCTCGCTCGCCGTCGAGGAGACCTTCGAGCCGGAATCCTTCTGGCATCGCGTCGAGGCGACCGGCGCGACCTGGCTGAACCTCTCGCCGGCGATGATCGCCCGGCTGACCGACGTGCCCGGCCCGAGCGAGCAGGTCAGGCGGCAGGTGCGCTTCGCCCGCTCCGGGCTGGAGGCGCTCCCGCGCGCGACCCATTCCCGTTTCTGGATGCTCACGCGGCATCTCGGTGCTCGAGAGCTACACCATGACCGAGGCGGCCGGCCAGGTCGCGGCCAACCCATTGCCGGCCGGCCGACCGCCGGCCGGGCTCGGTCGGCCTGCCGGTCGGCACGGAGGTACGGGTCGTCGCGAGCCGGGCGACGTCTTCGGGCCGGGTCAGCCCGGGCACGTCGAGGTCCAGGGCGTCGGCGTCATCACCTCCTACCTGCCCGAGGGCCGTCTCGGGCCGCTGATCGAGGCTTGTGACGCCGATGGATGGTTGCGCACCGGCGACGTCGGGTGGCTGGACGAAGCCGGCTACCTGTTCCTCGCCGGGCAGGTAGACGACGTGATCGAGCAGGCAGAGTCGAGGCTGTACCCCCGCGAGATCGAGGATGTGCTCGTCTCGGTCCTCGGTGTCGTCGAGGCGGCCGTCGTCGGGCGGCCTGTCCCGGCCGGTGGCGAGCTGCCGGTCGCCTTCATCGCGACAGGAAGGCATCCCGAGGCGGGGGCCGACGAGTCGCTCCGCCAGCGGATCGCCGATGCCTGCGCCGCAAAGCTCGCCCAGGTCGAAGCGGCCGTTCGAGATCGTCGTGGCGGAGTCCCTGCCGTTCGGGCCGACCGGCAAGGTGGCGCGGCAGCGAGCTTCGCAAGGTGCTCACGCTGCCGGCTCACGGGGGCGGCCTGACGCGGCCTGACCGATCGGCTACCGGGACTGGGCCGGCGCTGCCGGGCGCAGCAGCCAGGTCCCCTGCGGCACACCGGCAGGTCCGCTGAGAGCTGCTGCCTTCCGACCCTGACTCGGTTCACGGTCGCCAGTTGCGCAGAACCCGGCCGCTGCGCACGACAGCGCCGACGCTGACACATTACAAGGCGCTGACACTTTCCGGTAGGTCGACGGACGATCGCTCCGAGTTGGAGGAGCAGACCCGGCAGCGCCGACGATGGCCGTCCGGCCGGCGCGTCATCGGCGGCTCGCCCGCCGGCGGATCGCGCCGAGGTCGTGGAGAGTGATCGTCCGGCCGTCGACCGACAGCCAGCCGATGCTGCGCAATTGACGAAAGCCCTTTACGAGCGCCTCGCGGGACATCCCCGACCATGCCGCCAGCTCTCCTTGGCGAAGCGGTGCCCGGATCTCGGTTGCGTCGCCGTCTTCCCGGCCGTAGCGCGATGCGAGCTCGACGAGGCTGGCGCAGAGCCGGCCGAGGGTGTCCATCGTCCCGAACTCGAGCTGACGCAACGAGGCGTCACGGAGCCGGCCCGCCAGCAAGTGGAGAAGCTCAGTAGCGATACGCGGGTGTTCTGCGAGAAGCCGCGAGAACTGGGCCTGACTGGTGACGTCGACCTCGACTGGTTCGAGGGCGATGACGGTCGCCGAACGGGGTGAGCCGTCGACGGCGCTCAGCTCCCCGAGCAGTGCTCCCGGATCAAGGACCGCCAGGATGACCTCGCTCTTGGCGCGCCGTGCGCACACCTTCACCCGGCCAGACCGGAGAACGAGAACCTCGTCACCGGCATCGCCCTGCCGGAAGAGGACGCCGTTGCGGGGATAGCTCCTCCGCCGGCTCAACGCCTCGAGGCTTGCGGCCTCTTCGTCGCTGAGCCGGCGGAGAAAGTCGCCGTCGTCTATAGCTATCGCTTCAGGCGTGACGCTGAGCGCCATCGTGGCGCTCCGCGTTCCTCCGGTTGGCTCCGCCGGCGACCTCCTCGGCCGTCTCGTCGTCGATCTCGAGGTCGCTGTCCAGCTCCTGCTCGTCGCGCTTCTCGTCCATCTCGGTCGCCTCCTTGGTTTGGTTCACCGATGTGAACCTCAGCCATGGTACGAGCACCGGGACTATATGAGAAGCCCCCAACCATGAGTCTTAATACTCAGTCGCATTGTGAGTTACTTGGTCGCACTGCGACTGGAGGGGCGCGGCGCGAGCGGATGGCCTCGGGCATCAGCGGCTACTGGGCGTGCCGAGCCCATCGACAGCGTTTACAAGGACCGGCTCAGCGGCGCCTTCTGCTTCGGCGAGCATGGTCGCAGCAACGCCCATCCCCGCGAGTGCCTCGTCCGCCGTAGAGGCGAGTGCGGCCGCCTCGTCGGGCCTGGCCATTCCGGTGAGCCACTTAGCCCGGTCGAGTTGGGTTCGAGCAACCCAATACAGGTAGCCGAGGCGGCCGAATGCTTCCTCGGCCATGACGAGGCGCTCCTCAGAGGCTTCCTCGTCGGCCATCGCGATGGCTAGCAGTCCCTCACCGCGCATGACCTGTGCGCGGAGGAAAGGGGGCACCTCACCCCGGGGGAGACCGCCGAGCCATCCTGTGAGCCGGCCGGCTTCCTCCAAGTCACCGGCATCGATCGCCGCATCGATGGCAATGGGAAAACCGAGCCGGACCGCCTCATGCGCAATGTCGAGCCCTGCGGTCACGGCGTGGTTCATCGCACGCTGAGCCATCGCCAACGCCTGTCGACTCTCTCCTTCTGCCAGCAGCACGGCAGCCTCAGCGACGGCCCAGAATGCCTGTTCCTGCACGTCGTCACTGTCAGCCCATCTGCGGCAGATCAAAAGATGAGCCCGAGCGGCGTCGGCATTGCCACGAAATGCCTGCACGCACAACAGCCTGAAGTGGGTGTCCGTCGTCCCAGGGCGATCGTTGCCATCGGCCTGGAGGAACTCCGTCCCGAGCAGGATTGCTTCGTCGAAACGGCCCGTCGTCGTGAGGATGGACATGAGGTTGCTCACCCCCCACACCTCGTCGCCTTTGAGCCCGCGGCGTCGGGCGACTGCGAGCCCTGCCCGGGCGTGCTCTTCGGCATCCGGAAGGTCCCGCGTCATCTCGAGATCGGCGAGGTTGGCCTCCGCCAGCATCTCGCTTCGTGTGACGCCATGGCGGCGGGCGACAGCGATACACAGCTCGAAATATGCGCCTGCCTGGCCGGGCAGTCCGCTGCTCTTGAGGAGAATGCCCTTCAAGTTGAGGGCCTGGGCGAACTGCTCGCCAAGCTCGTGATGCTCGGCCAGGGCGAGCGCCGCCCCGACCGGCCCGCTCGCCGCCTCAAGGTCGCGGCCGCGGAAGATGAGTGCGCCCGCGAGGCTCGCCTGGACCTCCGCCGTCACATCAGGAGGGGCTCCTGCACCCTCGAGTGAGGCGAGCGCCTCTTGTGTGGCCGTGATCGCCTCCTCGTTCCGGCCGAGCCGGCCGAGAGCGTTCCCGAGCCGCGCCGTCACCGCTGCGGCGTCGATCGTCCGGCCGGCGCTTTGATGAGCGGCGATGGCGGTCCTGAAGTGGGCGATCGCCCGCTCGTACCAACCGGTCGTCGTGGCCGCTCTCCCTGCTCGGTCGAAGAAGGCCGCCTGCTCGGCCTCGTCTGTCGTGAGCTCGACCGCCTGCAGGTAAGCCGCCTCGGCCGCTTCAGGGGCGCCGACGGCGGCGGCACGTTCCCCGGCGAGCATGTAGGCGTGACAAGCGCGGGCGCGAAGCTCGGCGGCGTCGGGATCGTCGCCGGCTGCCCGATAGGCGTCGTAGAGGTGGGCGCCGATGACCTCGGCCATCTCGGCGCCCCCGTCCGGGAAGGCGGCACGCAGGTGGTCTGCCGTCTTGAGGTGCCGGCTCTTTCGCTCTGTCCTCGTCAACAGGTCGTATGCGACCGACCGTATGAGCGACTGGGTGAACGCGTACTGGCCGCGCTCGGGGGAGAGCTTCTCGGCCCGGACCGCCAACACCTCTTTTCGGACGAGAGAACGCAGCAGGTCGTCAAGACCGGCAGGGTCAGTCTCCGAGATGGCTTCGATCGCCTGGCGGGGAAAGCTCGTGCCGAGCACCGAGCATTCCTTCACGAGGCGCCGCTCCTCGGGAGCCAGAGAGTCAAGACGCGCCGCGATGAGCGCAGTGAGGCCGGGAGGGATTTCGAGCTCACCTACCTCGCCGACGAGGTGCAAGGTGCCGGCATCGCTCTTCTCGAGCACGCCCTTGTCGAGGAGGGCCCTCACAGTCTCGACCGCGTAGAGGGGGATCCCCTCTGACCTTTCGACGATTCGCTCCCTCGTGCTCGTCGGAAGGTCGGTGACGAGACCGTCGAGGAGAGCGCCGATGACTGGCCCGGGGAGGGGGTCGAGAGGAAGCGTGGTGACGCTGCGGCGGGAGAGAGCGAGGCTCCGCCGGTCGGAGCCCTCGGGCCGGGAGAGCACGAGTATGAAGATGGCGTGCTCGCTTGACCAGTCGAGCAGATGGTCGAGGAACTCGACCATGCCCGAATCGGCCCACTGCAGGTCCTCTACGACTATGACGACGGGCAGGTGATCGGCCAGGCACTCGAAAAAGAGGCGCCAGCCGGCGAAGAGCTCTTCTCGGGAAAGCACCTTCGGGCTCGGGAGGCCGAGCAGTTGGCCGAGGCGGGGGTAGATGAACTCCCGGTCGGAGGGATCGGTGATCCAGCGCTCGAGCCCGCTCACGAGACGCTCGGCTACGACGTCGAGGGGATCTTCCTCGCTTATGGAGAGGCGTGCCCGCACCATCTCGGACAGCGCCCAGTAGCTGACTCCCTCGCCGTAGGAGAGGCAGCGCCCGGCGTGCCAGAGGACCTCTCCGGCGAGGCCGTCCGAGTACTTGAAGAACTCCCACCCGAGGCGGGACTTGCCCACACCGGCCACACCGGACACGAGGACCAGCCGGGCCGACTTCCGCTCGGCCGATGCGTGGAAAAGCTCCTTTACGAGCCGAACTTCGTGATCCCGGCCCACGAAGGGAGCCTCGAGCACTCCCGGGCGCTGCGAGCCGGCGACCGCCGCCACGACGCGCATCGCCTGATAGAGGCGGACGGGAGCGACCTTCCCCTTCAAGACGTGCTCGCCGGCATCGAGATAGGCGATCGCGGCAGCAGTCGCCGACCTCGTCGGTTCGTCGACGTAGCAGCACGACGGTGGGGCGACGGCCTGGATTCGTGCGGCGGTGTTGACCCGGTCGCCGATGACGAGGCCCTCCTCTGCGGTCTCGGTCGTCGCTGCCCCGCCCGTCACGATTCCCACCCGCGCTTCGAGCTCGACCTGACGTTCGGCGCCGTAGGACTTCACTGCCGAGACGAGCTCGAGCCCGGCTCGCACCGCCCGCTCCGCGTCGTCCTCCTGGGCGACGGGGGCGCCCCACAGCGCCATGACGGCGTCGCCGATGAACTTCTCGACGACGCCGCCGTACCTGGCCACTATCGCTCGGGCGACGTCGAAGTATCCGGACAGCAGCTCGCGCACCTCCTCGGCGTCACGGCTCTCGGAGAAGGGGGTGAAGCCGACGAGGTCACAGAAGAGGACCGAGACGTGACGCAGTTCGGTCAGGGTCGAGTACGGTGCCGGAGCAGGCACGGCAGAGGCGGCTGACTCTCGGCTCGGGGAGCCGGTCAGCGGCGTCCCGCACTCGCTGCAAAACTTCGCCTCGGGCACAGCTGCTGAGCCGCAATTCGGGCAGACCCGAGCGAGGGCTCGCCCGCACTGATGGCAGAACCTGGAACCCGGCTGACTCTCGACCCCGCAGCTTGAACAGACCATCGGACTCTCCGTTGCTTCCGGCAGCCTAGACCAGGGTTCGTCGCTGGACCCGGGACGTTGCAGATAAAGAAGCTGGCCGGCTGACCGTGGACGGTGCGCTCACCGTAGTGCAGAGGCGCAACGAGCGGTCAATCGGCGCCGGCGCCGGCCGGAGCCACACCCTTTGTGGCGCACGGCGCCGACTGTTCGGGCTCAGCTGACGTCGGGCGAGGCGAGCTGCTGGCTGTAGAGGTAGAAGTAGACGCCCCGGCGGTCGAGCAGCTCCTCGTGGGTGCCCTTCTCGACGAGGCGCCCCCGTTCCAACACGATGATGAGGTCGGCGTTGCGGATCGTACTCAGCCGGTGTGCCACCACGAAGGCGGTGCGCCCCTCGAGGAGGCGGTCGATGTTCCGTTTGACGACAGCCTCGGACTCGGTATCGAGGGCACTCGTCGCCTCGTCGAACAAAAGGAGGGGCGGCCTGCGGTAGAGGGCGCGGGCGATGGCGAGGCGCTGTGCCTGGCCGCCTGACAGTGGGAGGCCACTGTCCCCGACCGGGGTGTCGTAGCCGAGCGGCAGCCGCTCGATGAGCTCGGCCAGATCGGCCATCTCGGCTGCCGAGCGGGCCGCCTCGAGATCGACGGGGTCGTCGCCGAGGCCGATGTTCTCGGCGATAGAAGCGGAGAAGACGTACGGCTGCTGAAGAACAAAGCCCACCTGTCGCCGCAGGTCGCCGTAGCGCAACGACTTCGAGTCGGCACGGTCGAAGAGGATGAGGCCCGAGGTGGGCTCGATGAGGCCTGCGAGCAGCCGGAGCAGCGTCGACTTGCCCGAGCCGGACCTTCCGACGATCGCCACGGTCGTGCCGGGCGGGATGTCGAGATCGATCCCGGCAAGGATCGGCTCAGCCGAGTCCACCGGCTGGTAGCCGAGATGACGCAGCTGCACCCGCCCTTCGAGCGTGGGCACAGCCGTGAGGCCGGAGGTCTCGAAGCCCTGTTCCGGCTCATGCTCGAGAACGTCGGCGATGCGGTTGAGGAGCACGGTCGAGACCTGGACGTCGTCCCACAGCCCGAGCAGCTCGACGAGCGGCCCGGTGATCATCAACACGAGGACGGTGAAGGCAACGTATGCCCCCACATTCAAGTGGCCTCCCCGTGCGAGCAGGGCGCCGAGGAAGACGAAGAGCCCGTAGGTGAGGAGGGCAACGAGCTGGACGACAGAGCCGTAGCCGGCGATGGTGCGGTAGGAGCCTGCGGTCCGGCTCGTGAGGTCGCTGAAGGCGCGCTGAAGGCGTCGCCGCAGCCCCGCCTCGGTGCCTGACGACTTGACCGTCTCGATCCCCTTCAACAGGTCGATCTGGTCAGAGGCGTAGCGGCCGAAGCTCTCCTCGATGCTGGCGTACAAGGGCCGCAGCCGGGCAGCCGAGTAGCGCATGACGAGCAGGTAGACGGGCGCGACGGCGATGAAGACAAGTGCCAGCATCCAGGAGAGGGCGAACATGATGGCAACGCCCACGACGATCTGGGTGGCGGCCGAGAGGCCGGCGATCCCCTGCTGGACGACGATGCGGCGGATCTCGCGGACGCCGGACAGCCGTCGCTCGATGTCGCCGATCCGCCGGCTGGCGAAGTAAGACATCGGAAGGCCGAGCAGCCGTTCGGTGATGAAGCCGAGGGTGTCGTTGTCGAAGCGGACGGCCGCGCCGACGAGCGCCCACCGCTGGAAGAGGGAGGCTGCCGTCCCGGCGAGGGCAAGGCCGAGGATGCCGAGGCCGAGGAGGTCGATGGCCGAGCTCGAGCGCTTGCTGATCACGTCGTTGACGATGAACTGGACAAGAAGAGGAAGAGCGACCTCGCCTGCGGCAGCGCCAAGGGCAAGCCCGAGCGCCGTGAGAAGGGCGCGCGCGGTGCGCAAGGAGGAACGGGCGGAGCCAGGCGAGGTTCGGCCCCCCGTGGGGGAGGTCGGCGACGGGTTCACCTGGGGCGACCTGTGCGGCGTAGCCGTCCCAGTGCGAGATGACCTCGTCCCGCCGGATCGAGGTCATTCCGATGGCGGGATCGGCGATCTCGGCACGGCCGTTGTCGAGGCGCGTGAGCACCACCCAGTGCTTCGAGTCCCAGTGGACGACGGCCGGGAGGGCGAGGTCATCCAGGCGGTCGCGGGAGACCTTGAGCGGCACGACATCGAGGCCGATCTGGCGTCCGGCTGCCGCCAGCCCTTTAAGTGTCGTGCCGGACGGCCCCGCTCTCGCCACGTCGCGCAACCACGAGAGGGAGACGTCCACCCCGTGCCATTTCGCAACCATCGACAGACAGGCGACGCCGCAGTCCATCTCGTCGAGCTGGTAGACGAACGGGAACCGTTTCCGCCGCCTGGAATCGTGCGGTGCCTTGCCCGCCTGCACCGGGGCGCTCTCCGCCAGAACCGAGCGACCGTCGAGCTGTGCCTCCGCAACGGCCTCCCCAGCCTCAGCCAACCCACCGGGCAGTATCTCCGGCCCGAATCCGAGCGGGACCCGGGCCTCGTTGCGGAAGTCCCGCCCCGAGACCATCTCCTCGATCCGCCCGGCGAATTCAGGGAAGCGTCCTCTCAGCTCCTCGAAGCGTTCCTGGTCGAGCTTCCAGGCCTTCGTGGCGCTCAGCGCCTTCACGGTTGCCACTCTCGGCTCTCTCGTCACGAGGGATCGCTCGCCAAAGATGTCGCCGGTCTGGAGGTAGCCGACGGTGCGCACGCGCGAGCCCGCCGTCACCGTCGCCTCGAGGCGCCCGTCCTCCACGATGAACATGGAGTCCCCGGGCTCACCCTCGCTGACCACTACTGCACCGGCCTCCAGGCTGACCGGCTGAAGAACCGGGAACATTGCAGTCGCCGCCTCGAGTGACAGGCTCTCGAAGGCGGCATGGGTTCGAAGGAAACGGTGGAGCAGCTCGATGCGCGTCTGGTCGGCGAAGGCCGCCCGGATCTCCGGATGCAGCTCGAGAAGCGAGTCGAACACGAGACGGTCGAGCCACAGCAGGCGAACGGCTTCTGAGGCCGCGTACCGTCGCACGTACGGGGAGATCCGTCGAGGAGCGAACTGTCGCCGAACCACTCGCCCGGACCGAGGCGGACGAGTGACACCTCTTGGCCTTCGTGCCCGACCAGCACCCGTACCGTTCCCTTGACGACGACGTACATACCGTCGGGCGACTCGCCCTCGGAGAAGATGGTGTCCCCGAAGCCGAAGGTGCGCTCCTGGAACAACCGGAAGACGAGATCACTCAGGACCGCCGGCAGCCGGGATAGAAGCGGAAGGCGGTGAAGGAGCTCGGCTCCGTCCTCGGTCGGCGGCTCGCTCACAACGGGCCAACCAGGCGGGTCCGTCCAGCCGCCGCCCGCTCGAGAGCCTCGGCGAGCAACTCGGCTGTCGTCAGCTCGATCGTCGCAGGATCAAGGGCCGAAGGCGGCCGCCGCTCCCTCAGCCAGAGCACTGCATGGGCACCATCGCTCGCAAGAGGCCCGAGCGCCTCGCCGGGGAGCGCTCCCGAGAGCAGCGCCGCCTCACCGCGGGGCAACCGGTCGTGCCGCCGCCTCGCGTGCTCGAGCTCGCGACCGGAGCGACGGGCGATCTCGTCGGGCGGAAGGTGGTCTTCTCGCGAGCACATCGACGGCCTCGTTGGCTGCATTCTCTGTCGGCAGGTGGAGGACGTCGAAGACGAGCTCGGTCCAGTCGGCACCATGATCGGCCACACGGTCGGCAACCTGCCGGCTCGAGCCGATACGCAGGCGTGCGTTTTCGAGCGCCTGTCGCCTACCGTGCAGCAACGCGAGGCGCTCCGCACACCACTCCGGATCGAGTCGGCCGAAGCGCAGCGAGGCTGTGGACGAGCCGCTCGGCAGCGGCCGGCGTCGTCGCAGGATCGCCGGCCGGTCGGGCCGGCGCCGCCTTTCGCCGGCCGGGCCCATCGTCGCCGGAGAGGCAGCCTGCTGACCAGTAGCAGATGACGTCGTCTGCAACCTTGCGCCACCAGCCGTCGCAGGCGAGGTCGCTGGCGAGCGCCTCATGCAGGGCGCCGTCGTCGAGCGGGACCTCGACTGGATCCACGGGGAGCTCGAAGTCAGGCGGCGGCGAAGGTAGCCCTCCCACTGCGTCGTCGTGAGACTGCGGGCAGCGAGCCAGCTCCGCAGGTCCTCGCCGCTCTCGAGCCGCCTTTGCCGCCGAAACGCGACAGCCTCGTGTCGCACATCGTCTCTGGCCGGCTCGCCTCCCCCGGCCAATGCGTACAGCGAACGCCTGGTCCGCGCCCTCATCGGATCGAGCAAACCGGTCTCCGCCCCTACGAGCAACAGCTCTCCGTAGGTGACGACCTCGTCCCCGGTGACAAGCGCCGGCTCATTGAGCGATGGCCACACGGAAGAGTATGGCTGGTGGCACGCGTCCGGCCGCACGACGTCCACCCCATTGAGCGGCCCGCCTCATTGCCCCCCGCCGCCCCCTATCCTGGGGCGGCGCGCGGGAGGAGTGCGAGAGCGGCCGAATCGGCACGATTGGAAATCGTGTGACCTGCAAGGGTCCGAGGGTTCGAATCCCTCCTCCTCCGCCGTGAGGCCTTGACCCCATTGAGTGGACCACTTCTTACGACAACGTGGCCTGCTGGGTGGGTGGTGAGTGTAAGGCCTCGAATTCGTTCGGGGTGAGGTAGCCGAGCGAGCTGTGCCGGCGTTCCGAGTTGTAGAAGTGCTCGATGTAGTCGGCGATGGCGATGGCCAAGCTCGAGGTTGGTCCGCCATTTCTGCCGATTCAGCAGCTCGATCTGCATCGAGCCCCAGAACGACTCCATCGGGGCGTTGTCGTAGCAGTCGCCGACGGTCCCCATCGAGCTGAGGAGCCCGAGGCGTCGGACGTTCTCGGTGAAGGCCCACGACGTGAACTGGCTGCCGTGGTCCGAGTGGATCACCGTCGAAGGTGAGGTCGTCCTCGATGCGCCGGCCTTGTTGATGGCATCGAGGACCAGCACCGCCTCACAGCGCCGGTCGATGGCCCAACCCGACCACCTTCCGCGAGTAGAGGTCGAGCACCACGCAGCAGTAGAGCTTCCCCTCCCCAGTCGGGTGCTCGGTGATGTCGGTCAACCACAGCTCGTTGGGACGGGTGGCCGTGAACTTGCGCTTGACCAGGTCCTCGCAGGTCGGGGCGTTCTTGAGGTTCTTGTAGCCCTTCTTCGGCCCCGGAAGACCCCGGATGCCCAGCTCACGCATGATCCTTTTGACCAGCTTGGTGTTGACGATGAGCCCCTGTTCGATCTCGAGGGCGGCTTTGACCCGCAAGATGCCGTAGGTGCCCTCGGGAGCGGGCGTGGATATCGGCGATGGCGTCGGCCAGCATGAGGCGACGGATCTCGCGGTCGTTGGGCTTCTGGAACTTGATGTCGTAGTAGGTCGAGCGGTCGAGACCGACGATCTGGCAGGCGTAGCGCTCGGAGTAGCCCAGGTTGTTCAGCCCTCGGACAACCTGGAACTTCCTTTTGGGTCGACGGCGCCCTCCTCGAACAGAGCACTGGCCGCCTTGACCGCCTTCAGTTCGGCCTCGAGCTCCTTGACGCGCCGGCGGGCGGCCACGAGCGGATCAGCCTCGTAGCTTTTGAGGCCGGGTCTCTCTCCGGCATCGATGAGCGCCTGGCGCCGCCATTTGTAGAGAGTGACCTCGGCGACCCCGAGTTCGACGACAAGGTCCTTCACCGCCTCGCCGGCGAGCATCCGCTCGCAGGTCCGACGACGAAGCTCGGCTGGGATAGTGCCTTGGCATATTGGCTCCTGTGTGTATCAGGGCCAAATTGTCCTACGGGTGGTCCACTTTTTGGGGTCTAGGTCAGTGTTGTGTCGCGAGACATCCCGGGGTGCCCGGACGACTGTCGCGAGACATCCCGGACGTTCCAGGTACTGCCGCAGGGCTGGTAGGGCCGGCTCGGATCGATCGTCAGCTGGCGGATTAGCCTCTTCCCGGAGCTCTTAGAGCCAGCTCTTCGAGATGTCATGGGCTGACGTGACCTCGGCGACGGTGCCGCCCTCCACGAGCACAGCGCTCACGATGTAGCCAGCGAGATCCATGCGCGCACACCTCGTAATGTTGGCGTCTGCTGTGACCTCATATGGATCGTCAAGTGGACGGAACACCTTCGAGAAGGCGAAAGGTTTCCCGGGCGAGACACCTCCTTCCTTGCAGGTTTTGCACATCCAGCTGACCGGGGTCGAGCCGAATCCGGTTGGCCGACAAGCTGACCAAGAACAACATGTGGATGCAGCCGCTGGCCTCTATGAGCACGCCCCACCCGCTCCGGCCGCCGTGTCCAGCGGTGGGCGAATCTGCAGAAAAGGCGCGAGTCTGCTAAAGAGTCTCTTGAAAGCACCACTTGAGTGGGGCGATCACTACGGCTGAGCAGGCCAACTGCCTCAACTGCGGCCGCGGTAATGATGCGGCTCAGCGGTTCTGCGGCTCGTGCGGACAGCCGCTCCTGCTGATTTGCACGTCATGCGGAGAGCAATGCCCTCGCGACTTCAAGTTCTGCGGGAGCTGCGGTGCTGATCTGTCGCCTGCACCACAGTCTGCTCGTAGAGGGGAGGAACGGCGAGTCGTCAGTGTCCTCTTTGCAGATCTCGCCGGCTTCACGTCTCGCTCGGAACGGCTCGATCCGGAGGACGTCCAAGCGTTCCTCGCCCCCTACTATGCCTGCCTTCGGGACGCGATCCAGGGCTACGGCGGCGAGGTGTCGAAGTACGTGGGCGACGCCGTCGTCGGGGTGTTCGGCACCCCTGTAACCCACGGCGACGATCCGGAACGAGCCGTTCGGGCCGCTCTTCGGATCCGGGACGCTCTTGCCGAACTGAATGCCGAAGACTCTCGGCTCGACCTGCAGGCTCGCATCGGGGTCAACACCGGCGAGGCGATCGTCTCTCTCGGAGCGCGCATCTGGGCCGGCGAAGCGACCGTCGCCGGTGACTCCATCAACACGGCGGCCCGGTTGCAGACCGCTGCGCCGGTCAATTCGGTTCTCGTTGGTGAAGAGACCTACCGAGCGACGCGCTTCACGATCGAGTACAAGTGGGTCGACCCGATCCCGGTCAAGGGCAAGGAGGCCCCGGTACCTGCCTGGCTCGCCTTGTCGGCCGGGCGGCCTCCCGGGCGAGCGCGCAGTGAAGAGCGCCCCTCTCGTCGGACGCCGCGAAGAGCTGGCAGCTCTCGACGAGCTCCTGGATCACGTCATCGTCCGTCGCCATCCCCACATGGCCACGGTGTTCGGACTTCCCGGTGTAGGCAAATCCCGCCTCGCGGTCGAGTTCGGGGCAACCGTTCCCGGTAGAGGAGGGCGAACGATCCGCGGACGGTCGCTTCCTTACGGGGAGAGTGGCGTCTACGGGGCGTTCGCTCAGCAGATAAAGCAGCTGGCCGAGATCCCCGACAGTGATTCCCCGATCCTGGCCCTCGAGAAGGTCCGGCGGACGACGGACATGTTGCTCGGACCCGAAGAAGGCGCCGACGTCGGTCCTCACCTCGCAATGTTGCTCGGTGTCGGCCCCGTGGAGGCCACCGCCGACCGGCACACGCTCTTCCTCGCCGCCCGGCGCTTCGTGGAAGCGCTCGCAGCGGAGCAACCCACGGTGCTCGTGTTCGAGGACCTGCAGTGGGCTGATCCGAGCCTTCTCGACCTCCTCGAACACTTGGCCTCGCGGATCCGCGACGCTCCGCTGATGATGCTGGTACTGGCGCGCCCGGACTTTCTCGCCGAGCGTCCGAACTGGGGCGCCGGGCTGCCGGCATATACGGCCCTGCCGCTCGAGCCCCTCAGCGTTGACGAGTCACGAGAGCTCGCCCGGCGGCTCCTCGCCCGGACCTCGTCGGACACCGCACCGGAGGCGGCGATTCAGTTGGCCGAGACCGGAGAGGGAAACCCGCTCTTCATAGAGGAGCTCGTGGCTTCGCTCGCTGAGCGCGCCGCCGCAACAGCCGGCGACCTCCCCACGTCCATCAGGGGGATAGTGGCCGCCCGCCTCGACGCCCTTTCTGCCGGTGAACGATCGGCCCTTCTCGCAGCATCGATTGTGGGCAAGATCTTCTGGCGCGGGAGCCTCGTCAGCCTCAATGAAGACGGCGAGGAGCTTGACAAGGTGCTCGATCGCCTGGAAGGGCGAGACTTGATCCGGCGGGAGCATGTGTCGCGCATCAGAGGCGAAGAGCAGTTCCGGTTCAAGCACATGTTGATCAGGGACGTCGCCTATGCGACTCTGCCACGCGTCAGAAGGAGAGAGGGACATGGCGTCGTCGCCGTGTTCTTGGAGAAGGCAGGCGTCGGCGGGGTCTCACTCGCCGTACTCGCACATCACTGGCGGGAAGCCGGTGATGAGGAGAAAGCAGTCAATTATCTAGTGGCGGCAGCCGAGCAGGCTCGGCGGGGGTGGGCCAAGCAGGAGGCGGTCCGTTACTACAGGGAGGCGCTGAAGCTCCTGCCGAAAGAGGATTCCGAAACGCAGGAGGCAAGTCCGGCTGCAATGCGCAGTGGCAGAGCAGATGGTCTTCCACCTGCCGGACGCAGAATGGTTGGGACGCGACCAACCGGATGCAACGACCGGCCCACAGAGCATGTCACCGGGCTGAGGAGACTTGCAGAGCGGGCGGTCCTAGCGGTCCCCTCGGTCCTGCGCTTCCAACTCGAACGTCGACTCCACGCTCACGCCTTCTCTGAGGGTGTTCAGCACGACGCAGTACTTCTCGGCGCTTCGAAGGAGGCGTTCGGCTCTTTCGCCGGCTTCGTCTGCGGGCACAACGACCCGGGTTCGGCAGCGGATCGCCGTGAAGCCGATAGGGAACTCCCGGCCCATGGCAAGGGTTCCTCGAGGATCCCAGTCGCCCTCGACCTCCACATCGAGCTCCTCGAGGTCAATCGCCATGTTCGCGGCGACCATCCGCAGCGTGATCTCTTGGCAGGCGGCGAGCGCCCCGAGCAACAAGTCGCCCGAGCAGGGGACATCGCCCTCGCCTCCGACCGCTTCGTGGGCCCCTGACCGCCAAGTCACTCCCGGGACCGTCGTAGGCTCCACTTCGCAGTGGAGGTGGTCCGCCAGGTCAGCATGGCCTCCCCTCACCCGGAGCGTGAGGACGCTTCCGTCGGGATTGTCGGCGTACCCCGCGCGGATACGGCGCTGTACCTCTTTGATGTCAGTTCGAGGGATCGTCACAGGTTGCTGATCCTCCTACCCGGTGCAGCAGTGAGCGACGCCCCGTCCGGTGCCACCCTGGTCTGTCGAGACATCTTTGGCTAAAGGGGAAAGTCATCCGGCGTGACATCGCCGCCAATCTCGTACACGTGGTCGACGACGTGCTGACCCAGCAGTGCGGCGTGCCGCCTGACCGTCTCCTCGTCCGGAGCCTTGTACACGCAGAAAGACTTGAGGGTCCCATCGGCGTCGGCGACAACGTGGCTGTGCTCCCAGACGATGTCGGGGAACTGCTCCATCGCGAGGCGCTTGGATCTGGTGGCCACTTCGCCGATCTCGTCCTCACCGACGTCATAGGTCCGCTCAATCAGGTACTTGGGCACACGATTGCCTCCCTAACCGCAGATCTTCTTGCAACCGTTCTACATCCTTTCTGGCCTCTGCTCCAAATCAGCGGCTTTGCAGCGGTCGTCCCGCTACCTCAATGGTCCAGCTAATTGGATCACCGGCACGCGGAGGTGGGGATATGGAGTGGCTCGTCCGGGCCCCAGACGGCTCGCAGTCGAAGATGCCGGGGACTGCAACGGCCTTCGGTGATGGTCCGTGTCGGGACGCCGGGTTGTCGTCGACTCTACGGGCGCACCGTCGCGGACGCCGTTCCGCACGTCCTCGCGGCGGGCGTCGACTCCGCCGCCATAGAGGCCCAGGTCTGTCACGAGGCGCGCTCGGCGATGAAGACGTACTCCCGCTCCGGGCGATCGGGTGCCTCTCGGACCTCCGGCATTGCGAAGCCGGTGGAGACCAAGGTCGCCTCGACCTCGTGACGACTTCGGAACCGGAGCGTCGAGTCGGAGGTGACAACGGCGCCGTCTCGCGCGAAGCGGTAGGAGTACCGGAAGGAGACATAGGGCAGGGAGACCTCGGTCACCTCCCGCCGCTGCTCGACCTTGCCGACGCCTGGTACGTCTCGAACGACGGGCCCTGTCTCGAGGGCCCAATCCTCCCAGGCACGCCGCTCAGGGCGCCGTGTCTCGAACACGAGACGGCCGTGGGCCCTGAGGGCGCTCCGGATCCCGCGAAGCGTGGCGGTCCACTCCTCGTCGGTCAGGAATACCTGGGCCACGTTGCCCGTCATGATGGCGAGGTCGACCTGGAGGGGCGGCAACATGGTGGCGTCCCCGTGGACCCACGTCACCTGGTCGGCCGCCTCCTTGCCACGGGCGACCTCGAGCGATGCTGCGGCCGGGTCGACTCCGATCACGTTGATGCCGCTGCGGGTGAGCAAGATCGATAGCGAGCCCGTGCCGCAGCCGACGTCGAGCACCTGGCTTGCTCCGAGCTCGCGGACCAAGTCGGCGTAACGGTCGAGGTCGTCGCGGTCCCCGTCGAAGGCGTCGTAGATCCGGGCCAACATCGGATTGGCGAAGATCGCATCGGGCACGGCGACGACCGTAGTCACGCCCACCGGGGAGGAAGCCGGCCTTCGGATTCAGCTGGGCGTGACGACGGCGAGCCACAGGAAGTTCCTAGGCGGCGCCGCATGTGTCAGCCTGCCAAAGCCACTCCTAGGACGAGCGCCGCCACGGCGCCAAGCGAACTTAACGCGCCCCAGACCGCCAGCCCACGTCGCGTCCCGGCCCGCTGATGGGCGAAGGCGGCGACGCCCGATAGCGCGACTAGGCCGATCTTGCACCAGAGGACGAGGCGCCACCCACCTTGCTCGTGGGCAGGATCATCGGCGATGAGGTTCCAGATGCCAGTGGCGACCAGAACCACATACGCCGGCCATGCCAGGCGGGCGAACTTGCGTGCGGCGAGCTTGACCACCTCCGGTCCGCCACGGCGCAGGTCGGGGACGAGGCCGGCGAGGGTGAATTGGCCCCCGACCCAGACGGTGGCAGCCAGGATGTGGAGAGACAATCGGACGATCGTGGACGGAGAGCTCAGCATCGTTTGACCTCGGCGGCTCCCGCACCTCAAAACTCCCACGTGGTTTCAGACTGCATCCCACTTCCGGAGTGGACGCCACCGCCCGACATTCAGGCACCGGGAGTCTCGGGCTTCTGAACGGGACGGCTCCCGGTGTAATGCCGACGGTTCAGCCGAGGCCGGACCGCGTCAGTTGGCCCAGAAGCTCGTGACAGCGGATTGCCCGGCGAGCGTCTTCATCCTTAACCTGCTTGAGGAACTCTACGACGTCGGCATGGTCTTCTGCGTCCTTCACGTATTGCTCGTGCAGGCCAGCGCCTTGAAGAGCGTGATATTGGATGCTGACAAGGTCGAAGACGATGTCATCGGCGGGGCTGTGCTGACTGGCCACTGTGGTCTCCTCGTGTCTGGCAACGGCGACTGGTCCTATCTGGAGTCTTCTTACCCACGAGGGCGTCGCCATCCACGAGGGATCTGCCGCAACCCGGGCGACTCGGGCCACGGGACGACGACAAGCTCGGGAGAGGGGTCGCCGGATGAATGAGGAAGAGGCGTCGCGGGGTATGGGTGCTTGATGAGCGCCCGTGGTGTGGCACGTGTCGCGTAGCGACCGCATCGCCCAGCCGTGGGGCACCCGTACCCCTTACGGGCCTGGTGAGCGATGGCCCGCACGGACCGACCTTTACCTTGGTGAAGGCTTGAGCGAGCCGGACGTCGAGCGGTGGGTGCAGAGCGCTTCGCTTCTTCACAGCAACGGCGATGCGATGGACATCGCCGTCAAGGACGGCACCATCGTCGGGGTCCGGGGCCGGTGCGAGGATCGGGTCAACAGGGGGCGCTTGGACCCGAAAGACCTGTTCGGTTGGCAGGCCAACAATTCCCCCGATCGGCTCAGGCGGCCACTTGTCCGGACGGACGGAGTTCTTGTCGAGACCGACTGGGACACGGCGATGAGTCTCGTCGTTGCGAGGACGAAGGACCTGCTTGCGGAGCGGGGTCCGGGGGCACTCGGCTTCTATACGACCGGGCAGCTCTTCCTGGAGGAGTACTACACGCTCGCCACGATCGTCCGGGGCGGCCTGTCGTGCAACCACCTCGACGGCAACACCCGGCTGTGCACCGCGACGGCGGGTGAGGCACTGAAGGAGAGCTTCGGCTCCGACGGCCAGCCGGGCTCCTATGACGACATCGACAGCGCCGACACGATCGCCTTGTGGGGACACAACGTCGCCGAGACCCAGGCCGTCCTCTGGATGCGGATCCTCGATCGGCTCGGCGGTTCTCGGCCGCCTCGCCTTCTTGTCGTCGACCCGCGCCGGACACCTGTGTCGAAGGAGGCGACGGTGCACCTCCGGCCGCTGCCGGGTACCAACGTGGCTCTCTTCAATGCTCTCCTTCAGCAGCTCATCGCCCACGACTTGGTCGACCATCACTTCATCGAGACTCGAACCGTCGGCTACGCCGACCTCGAGGAGGCCGTTCGCCCGTACACCCCGGAGGTCGCCGAGCAGATCTGTGACGTGCCTGCCCGGGACGTCGAGCGAGCGGCGCGCCTGCTCGGCGAGTCTGAGCGCCTGCTGTCGACCGTCCTGCAGGGCGTCTACCAGTCCCACCAGGCGACGCTCGCGGCAATGCAGGTCAACAACATGCATCTCGTCCGCGGGATGCTCGGCAAACCGGGCTGCGGGATCCTTCAGATGAACGGCCAGCCGACCGCCGAGAACACAAGGGAGACCGGAGCCAACGGCGACCTTCCCGGCTTCCGCAACTGGGCGAACGACGATCACGTCGCCGACCTCGCCCGGGTCTGGAACCTGGAGCCGAGCGCCATCCCACACGCCGGTCCTCCCACCCATGCCATGCAGATCTTCCGCTACGTAGAGCAGGGCTCGATACGTTTCCTTTGGGTGACCGGGACGAACCCGGCCGTCTCGCTACCTGAGCTCGCCCGTATCCGCTCGATCCTGTCCGACGAGCGGCTTTTCCTCGTCGTCGAGGACATCTTCCTCACCGAGACCGCCGAGTTCGCCGACGTCGTCCTACCGGCCGCCACCTGGGGCGAGAAGACGGGCACGTTCACCAACGCCGACCGGACCGTTCACCTGTCGGAGAAGGCTGTCGAGCCGCCCGGGGAGGCGCGGTCCGACCTCGACATCTTTCTCGACTACGCCCGTCGGCTCGATCTCCGTGACAAGGACGGCGCGCCGCTCGTCTCTTGGTGCGACGCCGAGTCCGCCTTCGAGGCATGGAAGGAGTGCAGCGCCGGGCGCCCGTGTGACTACACGGGCCTCAGCTACGAGGCGCTCCGCGGCCCGTCGGGCATCCAGTGGCCGGTCGACGCCGATCATCCAGGCGGTACGCCGCGGCTCTACGCCGACGGCTTCGACTTTGCCGCCCCTCAGCTCTGCGAGAGCTACGGCAAGGATCCCATCACCGGCGCGCCGACCGAGCCCGTTCAGTACAAAGCGACCAATCCCGACGGGAAGGCCCTACTAAAGGGAGGAGAGTTCGTCCCGCCCCACGAGGTTCCCTCCGACGACTTCCCTTACGTGCTCACGACGGGCCGCACCCTCTACCACTTCCACACCCGCACCAAGACGGGGCGTTCTCCGCAGCTCCAGGCGGCCGCCCCGGATTCATGGGTGGAGATGTCGGCGGCCGATGCAGAGCGGGAGGGATACATGGAGGGTGACCTGCTCGAGGTGGTCTCACCGCGTGCCAGCTTGCAGGCAAGGCTGCGGATAAGCGGCATCCGTGACGGCGTCATCTTCCTGCCGTTCCACTACGGCTACTGGGATGTCCCCGGTCACCGGCCGCGGGCCGCCAACGAGCTGACGATCACCGACTGGGACCCGCTCTCCAAGCAGCCGCTCTTCAAGACGGCCGCCGCCGCCGTCCGGCTCGTGGAGCGTGATGGAGAGCGCTCGCTCGCGCCCACGACGACGGCGTCCGCGCCCGTATACGCCGACGGGGTTCCCATCACGGTGGGTGGCCCCACAGCCGAGGCGGACGAGGTCCTCCTGTGAGCGGCGGCGTGCGAATGATGCTTGCAGAGGTGCACGAGGGCGAGGCACAGCTGGAGAAGCAGTTCCACCTCGTAGCCGAACGACACCCTTTGGAGCACGAGGTGCACCACCTCGCGGTCGACCTTGCCCGCTGGTCGCGGCAGAACCGCCAAGACCTCGTCCCATTGGCCGCTCGCTACGGCAAGACGTTGGCCGAGGACGAGGCTCCCCGGACAGCGACTGGTCCGATTGCGAAAGCTTCGGAGAAGATCGCCGAGCTGCTGGCTCACCGCGCCGAGCCGGGCCTGCTCCTCCTCGACGATCTCCGGCAGCTGTTCCTGCTCTCGTCTGACAACTCCGTGCTCTGGACGATGCTTGCCCAGGCGGCCGAGACGATGAAGGACAGCGAACTGCTCGAGATCGTGAGCGCATGCCACAGCCGGACGATGCGCCAGGTGCTGTGGTGCAACGGGATGATCAAAGAGTTGAGCTCGCAGGTCCTGACGACCCTCTGATCACAGCCGCCTCCCGGCCTGGCGCTCTTGGCGCGCCTGAGAAGCTCGAAGATGCTGACGAGGCCGACGAGCCTCGCGGGTCCGACGTGCGGTCAGAGTTGCTCACGCACTCCCGCCTCCCGCTCGACCCGGTAGAGCTCGGTGCCGAGACCGCCCTGCATCACTTTCTTGCCGAGCCGGCGACGGCCGACAGGAAGCACCGTCCGGCGCTCGGTGTCCTCGATCTCGAACGCCAGCGCCGAGTAGAGGGCGAGGACGCACAGAGCGATCCCCCACCACCCTGACACCTGCTCCCAGGCTCTGCCGCCGGTGAACTCGTAGATGGCCGTCAGTGCGAAGCGGACGCCGGCGCTCACCATGACCGCCGCCGCCAACACCTTCCCGAGTGATGCCGCCGCCGCCGGCACGATGAGCGCGGCGGCGGCAAACAACAGAAGGAGCCCGAGGGTGCGGCTGGTCGATCCGGGCGAGCCCGTGAGCGTGAGCGTGCCGGTCACGAGCCATGTCCCGCCGAGAAGGCTCATGCCGGTCCCCCCGACCGAGTCGCGAGCCAAGAAACCGAACATCGACGCCACGAACTGCAACGGCGCCACGAAGACGAGAAAGACGAGCGCTGCCTGGCGGGCGTCGCCAACCGCGAGCCAACCGAGTTGAAGCCCGCTCAGCACTGTCGAGCCCGCGCCGAGTGCGAGAAAGCCGATCGGCAGCGGGCTGCCGATCGGGCGAAGGAAGATCCGTGACAGCTGCTCCACTCCTCGCCTGCCGACGTCACTCTCGGCGGCGGACGGAGGAGGTTCGTGATCAGTCACCGGACCCGACCTGACCCGAGACCCTCGGAGCGACCGTCGTGCTCTTGCCTCCGGCCGCCTCGGGAGCACCGGCCACTTCTTCCTCGCCCGCCACACCTCCTCGCACGGCCATCTGTCCGCCCAGTCGAAGGTGGCGAAGGGATAGTCGCTCGTGCTGGGTACTGGAGGTCGAAGCTCTAACAGCTCCGTGACCTCGAGGCCGTTCGCCCGCAGGAGCCGGATCCAGTCCCCGTGGCTGAGGTGGAACTCGACCGTCGGATCGCCGGGCCATTCGAAGCGGTGCATGCCGAATTGAGGGCGCAGCAGACGGTCGGCCGCCGGGAGATCCTCCTCGTCCGGGACGCACAGCATCATGAGGGTGCTGTTGCCGAGAAAGAGGAGCTCACCAGAAGGCCTGAGCAGGCGGGCCGCCTCCGGGATCCATCGGTACGGGTCGGCCCAGATCGCCGCCCCGTACTCGCTGATGACCATGTCGAAGGACTCACCGGCGAGGGGCACCTGCTCGGCCGCCGCCCGCACGAGAGGGAAATAAAGGCCGAAGTCCTGTTGGAGCTGCCTGGCGATGGAAAGCTGGCCGGCGGTGGGGTCGACGCCGACCGGGCGGGCGCCCCGACGGGCGAGCCAGGCGGACACATACGCCGTCCCGCACCCGAGCTCGACGGTGTCGGCATCCTCCAGCCCGTCCGGGAGAAGGCCGGCCACCTCCTCCGGGATGCCGAAGATCCCCCAGCTCGGCTCGTCCGCCGCCCATTGACGGCGGCCGAGGATGAGCTGGCGGTCTCGCTGGGCCTGCCACGCCTCGGTGTTCGCCCTCAGGTAGTCCATCGGCGTTTGCTGCACTGTCGGGAATGCTACGCACGGGGAAAGGCGCGGGAAGTCGGAGAGACCCACCTCCGACGCCCACAGATCACCGATCGGCCGCTCTCATAAGCAGATGGTGGCTCAGGCCGTTGTTTCGCCCGGTGTCGGAGGCGGCACCCTCAGGCGGTGCATGCACGCGGGTCGTACGAGGGCAGCGACTGGACGGCCGAGCTCACAGTGCCGAGCACCGGGAAGGCGGTCGCCGGCCGCCCGCCGTGGCGGTGCTTCGAGATGCTGGTTTTGTGGGGCATGTTGACAGAGAAGTTCGAGCCTGTGACGAGGCTCACATCGGCGCCGTCCTGTGTCGGGCCCTCGGCCATCGAGACGATGCCGTGAAGCGACTCGACGAGGCGTTCCGCCGCGCTCAGGTGCCCTTTGGAGTAGTACACGATCGCCTCGGAGATCGGCCCGACGGGTGGCGAGGCACTCGTGCCGACGATCCGGTAACCGAGTGATCTGAGGCGCGAGACGGCCGTCGTCCCGTTCTCGGGGGACGACGTGCCGTTGACGACCGAGACAGAGATGGAGCCCGGCGACGTCTTCGCCGCCGGCGGGGCGGAGAGCCCCTCGAACCGGTCGACCGCCTCTTGGTCCTGCGGGTATGACGGCAGCACGACCGACCCGACGTCGTAGCCCTGGAAGATGTAGTCGTCGTGATCCTCGATGTTCGGCATCGTCGCCTCGGGCGCTTCAGCCGGGTTGCCGGAGTGGAAAGCCAGCACGAGGTTGACCATGTCGGTCACCGAGAGCTTTGAGTCCACCGTGAGCTGCGGGGCGATCGAGCCGATGATGGCGTTGTCGGTGAGGGGGTTGCCGAGGCCCTTCGCCTGCACGGCCGTCGCCAGGACCTTCAGGAACTCATGCACCCGGATGATCCGGCCGAGATCGCCGGTGCCGTCGTACTCCAAGCGGCCGTCGACGCGGTAGCTCAGGTGGCGGGCACGCACGACGGCAAGAGCTTCGAAGCCGTTCAACTTGTGACAGCCGGGGGTCTTGATGTCGAGGGAGGAGTAGTTGTCCGTCTCTTGATAGGGGAAGTACATCTTGATCCCCCCGAGCGCATTCACGACGTTCTGGAAAGTGTCGAAGTTGAGCTCGGCGAAGTGGTTGATCGGGATGCCGAAGTCCTGCTCGATGACATGGACCAGCTGTCCGGGGCCGTCGGCGAGGGCGGCGTCGATCTTGTAGAACTGGTCGCCCGGTCTGACGTCGTAGAGGACGAGGTCCCGCGGTATCGAGAGCACCGAGATCGAGTGAGTCTTCTGATCGGCGCGAAGGAGGATTATCACGTCGCTGTTGACCCCGGTGATGCCTCCGGCGCACGTGCCGAAGACGGGGTCCTGCTTGGTGAGTGCGCAACGGGAGGTGGATCCGATGAGGAGGAACGTCTGCACGCCGACGTCGGGCCCCGAGGTTGCGGGCGGGGCGAGGTGGGTGACGACGACTTTCTTGATCTGGTGGTTCCGGTAGGCGACGTAGCCGACGCCGCTGCCGACGATCACCCCGAGGAGCGCCAGGACGGACAAGAGGGCGATGAGCAGGCGTCCCCGCCAGCCGAGGCGCTTCCGGCGGCGCCCGGACTTCCGTCGGGGCCGGGGCGGCTCCTCTTTGCTGCTTGTCACAGGTGACTCGTCAACCATCAGGGCACCACACCGTTTCGCATCGACCAGCTCGAGCCGGTGACCGCTCGTCGAGCGGCGCCGGCGTGCCCATCATCGGTCCCGAACCTGAAGCCATCATGAAGATCGGCGGTTGAGGACAGCTTCGAACGGAAGGTTTTGAGCCGCCGCCGCCCGTCGCTACGATCCGCACCGACGAGCGAGTGAAGGAGGCGGCGATGGGCGCCGGAGCCGGCTACTGGAGCAGCGAGGGCCGAGGCGACGCCTTCACCGGCGGAGTGACCATGGTGCCGGTCAAGACGTCTTTTGGGACTTTCAAGGTGTGGACGAAGCGGATCGGCAACAATCCCGAGATCCGGCTCCTCTTCCTCCACGGCGGCCCGGGTGGCACACATGAGTACTTCGAGTGCGCCGACTCCTATCTCCCACCAGCAGGCATCGAGTACCACTACTACGACCAGCTGGGCTCCTACTACAGCGATCAGCCGGACGACGAGGCGCTCCTGTCGGTCGACCGGTTCGTCGACGAGGTCGAGCAGGTGCGCCTCGCGCTCAGCCTCGACTCATCCAACTTCTTCCTGCTCGGCCACTCGTGGGGTGGCGCGCTGGCGATCGAGTATGCGCTCCGGCACCAGGCGGAGCTGAAGGGGCTCGTGATCTCCAACATGATGTCGAGCGCGCCGGCATACAACGCCTATGCCGAGGACGTCTTGATGCCCGCAATGGATCAGGACGTGCTCGCCGAGATCAAGGGCTTCGAGGCAAGGGGGGAGACGGCCGACCCGCGCTTCGAGGAGCTCCTCATGGAGCACCATTACGTCTTCCACGTGCTGAGGCGGCCGCTCGACGAATGGCCGGAGCCGGTCGTGCGGATGTTCAAGCACCTCAACCCCCACGTCTACGTCCCCATGCAGGGACCGAGCGAGCTCGGCCTGAGCGGCATCCTGTCGGACTGGGACAGGACAGACGAGCTCGCCACGATCACCGTGCCGACACTCGTCATCGGAGCCGAGCACGACACGATGGACCCTGCATTCATGGCGAAGATGGCCGAGCTCTTACCGAACGGCCAGTACCTTCACTGCCCCGACGGCAGTCACTGCGCGATGTACGACGACCAGGAGCGCTACTTCAGCGGGCTCATCGGCTTCCTCGAACGGGTGTCGTCAGCGGGCTGACGGGAGGCGGCAGCAGCACCGGCACCGTGCTCAGCTACGGCGGCGATTCAGATCGTCCTCAGCGCCCTTGTCACCCTCGAACAGGTCAGCCTTGTCGTAGCTCACGCCGGCCCGGATCTTCTGGCGGCGCTTGACGACGGCGGCATTCAGGCTCTGGAAGACGGCTTTGCTGCCCTCCTCGTCGGCGGCGAAGTTCTGCGTGCTCGCCTGGCTGTAGCCGATCCTTCCTCCCTCCTCGTAGGAGTCCTGGTTGGCGCCGAGGTAGGCGAAGCTCCACCCGTCGGCTTCACGCTTCTTGATCAGCTCGAAGATCTTCTCCCGTGTGTACTCGACGCTCTGGTTCTCGAGCCCGTCGGTGAAGGTCACAAAGAGGATCTCCTCAGCCGGCAGGTCGCTGTTGCGACGCCGCTCTGCTCTGATCGTGGCATCGGCGACGGTATGGCCGATGGCGTCATAAAGCGGTGTGCCGCCGCGGGGGGCGAAGCTGTCGGCGGTGAGATCGCTCACGTCGCTCAGCGGGAGAGCGTCGGCCAGCACCTCGTGTGGATCCTGGGAGTCGAACTGCACGAGGGTCATGACGGCATCGGCGCCCTCGGCGCGCTGTGAGGCGAGAAAGCCGTTGAATCCGCCGACGACGTCCGAGGCGATGGAGTCCATCGAGCCGGAGCGGTCGAGCACGAAGTACATGTGCAGGTGGGGGCTTGTGGTCGTCAAGGTCGTGCCTTTCTGTTGGGTCTTTCAAGGCCGCGCTCGAGGACCAGGCGGATCGTGTCGCTCATCGACAAGCCTTCTTCGTTCCCGACCTCGGCAAGGCGGCGGACGAGCTCGTCGGAGAGCCGGATGCTTATCAGGTGGCTCGGCTGCGGCTTCTGAGCGCGGGATGCGGCAGCGAAGTAGCTCGAGGGAGCACCCGGATTGGCTTTCACCGTCCAAGTGTACTACATCCTGCACTACATCGCAATACGAGGCGGTGGTGGCTGTCGACGCCGCCGGCATCCTCCCTCGGACGCGCCGGGGCCGGCCTCAGGCGCCCCAGAGGGCTGCCCGCAGCCCCGAGGCGCGGGCGATCGGGCGGTCGACGGCCGCCCGAACCGACTCTTCTGTCCCGACGACGAACAGCTTGCGCCGTGCCCGGGTGACGGCCGTGTAGAGGAGCTCGCGGGTGAGGATCGGCGAGTCGGGCCCGGGGAGGAGCACTGCGACGGTGCCGAACTGGGAGCCCTGCGCCTTGTGGACGGTCATGGCATAGACGGTGTCGACGGACGCCAACCGGGTCGGGCTGACCTCGATCACGTCGGTTCCACGTTCGAAGGCCGCCACGAGCCGGTCGGAGGCCGCTGCGACGACGACGCCCGTGTCGCCGTTGTAGAGCTGGAGGGCGTGGTCGTTCTCGGTCACGAGGAGCGGGCGACCGGCGTACCAGACGCCCTCGGATCCGAATCCGGGGATGGCGGCGGCAAGCCAGCTCTCGATGGTGGCCGCCCATGTGCTCACCCCCTCCGGTCCTCTCCGGTGGGCACACAGGAGCCGGAAGTCCGAGAGGGCGGCGATCGCCTCGGCGGCGAGGCCGGCGCGGGCGGCCTCCACTACCGAAAGGCCGCTCGCGACGGCGGCCTGCCTCAGGGCCGCGAGGCTATTCGAGACGTCCAGCCGGTCGGCTGCAAGGGCGGTCGGTGATCCAGCAGACGCCGGCATCTCCTCCGGCGAGGAGGGCGACAGCCCCTGCCGCGTCGCCTCTCTGGATCGCCTCGGCCAGCTCGCCGATCCTTCCCTCGAAGCGGTGGACACGGCGGAGGACGACGGTCCCGTCGCCGATCGGCGTGCCGCTCTCGGGCTCCGACGCCGGTACGGCCTGCCCGGCCGCAGCGGCGAGCCTCTCCCTCGCCGGCGAGCGCATCCTCATGCCGCCGGCGGCCGGTCCGACGATGTCACCGAGCACGGCGCCGGCCTCGACGGAGGCGAGCTGTTCGGGGTCCCCGACGAGGATCAGGCGGGCGTCCGACCGGACCGCCTCCACCAGCCTCGCCATGAGCGAGAGCGACACCATCGAGGTCTCGTCGACGACGACGACGTCGTGGGCGAGCCGGTTCAGACGATGGTGGCGGAACCGGCTCCGGTTGCCGGGCTCGAAGCCGAGCAGCCGGTGAAGCGTCGTCCCGCGCAGCTGCGCGAGGCGGGCCTGCTCGCCGGCGCCGAGCGACAGCGTCCCGGCCTCGGAGTGGACAGCCTCCTCGAGGCGGGCGGCGGCCTTGCCGGTCGGGGCGGCGAGTGCGACGAGCGGAGGGCGGCGGCCTCCGGCGGCGGCCTGCTCGTCGAGAAGCGCCAGCACCCGCGCGACAGTGGTCGTCTTCCCGGTGCCGGGGCCGCCGGCGATGAGCGAGAACCTCCGCAGCACCGCCGAGGCGGCAGCGAGCCTCTGGTAGTCCGGCTCGTCGGCCGCCGGGAAGAGCCGTTCGACGCCTGCGGCGAGCAGCCCGATGTCGACGTCGCCGGCGGCCGGCTCGGCGAGAGCGAGAAGGTCAGCCGCCACCTGGCACTCCTCGGACCAGAAGCGATCGAGGTAGAGCGTCGCCCCTTCGAGGTGGAGCGGCCGGTCCACGCCCACGAGCGGGCTGTCGCCGAGCCGGTCGATCCACTCGCGCTCCTTCGGCCATCGGAGCTCCTGCAGGTCGATCGGCACCTCGAGGTCGGTGCTCGCCGTCGTGCGGATGGTGGCAAGGTCCACGCAGACGTGGCCGAGGCGGGGCGCCCGCACCGCCAGTGCCGCTGCGAGGAGGGCGTCCTCGTCGTCGGTCCCGCCGAGCCGGCCGATCCGCACGGCGACGTGCACGTCGGCGGCGGTGAGGACGCCGGCCTCGTTGAACTCCCGCAAGAGCCCGCCGGCACGCCGGGCGAGGCGAACCTCGAAGGCGCCTGCGTCGATCGTGCTCACGGCCTTGTGGCTTCCTTGGTCGAAGAGGTCGCTCAATGCGACGACGACCGATGCAGGCGGCCGCCAGCTCCACACCCCGCACGGCTGACCGTCCATCTCGGGAAACGAAGGGTTGCTCATTCCTCTGAGGAACAGGTAGAGGACACCGCCGAGATGGGCTTCCGGGTCGTACCCGCGCACCCGCCACCGCAGGTACCGGTGGAGGGCGACGGTGTAGAGGAGCGCCTGGAGCGGGTAGTGGGCAGCCTCCATCTGGGCGGCGAGTGCGGCAGGCCGGTAGTGCCAGGCGGTCAGGGTCTCATCGAGTGGGGCGAGCCGGTTCGTCTTGTAGTCGACGACGACGAAACGGTCAGCCGGCAGGCGGAACACGAGGTCGAGGCTGCCCGATCAGATAGCCGCGCAACGTGGAGTCGAGGGCGGGGTCTGCCAGCCGCGCCGTGTAGCTCCCCAACGGGTCACCAACTGGCAGCGTCTCCTCGAGCAGCCGGGCGATGTCGCTCACCGAAAGGGTGCCCGATGTTCGGTCACCACCGACGAGGGGGAGCTCGAACCTCATCTCGTCGAGGCGGTCCTGGCAGGAGAGATCGCGCAGGCGCACCCCGCCCACTGATGCCCCGAGGGGGGACTCGATGGCGGTGCGCAGGCCGGCGATGACCGTCGCCGGATCGCCGAGGTCGAGGTGCTGCCAGGAGAGCTCGCTGTTGAGCGCCGCCCGCAGCTCGCTCTCGAGGTCGGTGGCGGCGAAGTCGACCTTCTCGAGGACCGAGTGGATGAGCGTCCCCACCCTCGTGCCGCCGGCCATCTCGGAAAGGAGGAGCGGAAGCCCCTGCCAGGCGGCGTCCGACGGCGACGACGGCGCCTCGGCGGCAACGGCGCCCGTGACGTCCTCGTCGCTCAGGGAATCCTGCTCCGGCTCGCTCGTCACGGCCTGCTCGTGGCTCGCCTGAGCGATGCTCGAGTAGGAGGCTCGCCGCCAGGCGTGGTCGAGCGTCCGGTCGAAGGAATCCGCCTCGAGCTCGGGCGCCGGCGGCAGACTGGCGTTCCAGGCCCCATCCGCCACCGGGCCGATCCGCTCGACGCTGATCCCACCCCCGAGGGACGCCACCTGTTCGGCCACCTGCTCGTCGCTCAGAACGGCGTGTCCGACGGGCGCAACGACGCCGTTCTCGCCGCCGGCGAACAGCAGGCGTCCAAGGGGTGAGTCCTTGCTGTCGCGAGAGCCGGCCCACCAGACAACCGCCTGATGCTCGGCCCGCGTGAGGGCGACGTAGAGCAACCGGAGGTCCTCTCCGCGTTGCTCGAGCTGAGCCTGGCTCTGGCTCTGCGTCAACCGGTTCGAGCCGTCGTCGACCACCCCCACGTCGATCGTGAGGAGATGGCCGTTGGCGGCGTCGTGGAATACAGGCACCGGGTCCTTCGGCGAGTAGGAGCTCCACATGAAGGGGCAGTAGACGATCGGGAACTCGAGCCCCTTGCTGCGATGGACCGTCAGCACCTGCACCGCTTCGGCGTCCGACTCGAGCCGCCGGCTGCGGTCCTCGTTGTTCACGTCGTCGGCCGCCTCGGCGATGCGGTGTGCGAGCCACGCCCCGAGTGCCTTCGAGCCGAGCCCCTCCGCCACGGCGGCGGCATGCAGCAGCTGACCGACGTGGCGGAGGTCGGTCAGGAACCGCTCACCGGAGGGACGTGAGAGAACCCGCTCCGGCAACTGCCGGGAGACTGTGAGGCTCTCGAGAAGGGCGGCCACACCACGCCGGCGCAGGAGCGCCGCCCAGCGGTGGAGGGACCAGTGGAGATCCTCCCACTCCTCGTCGCTCGCCGTCGCCACCCGGGCGGCGTCCCAGCCGACGAAGCTCGTGAGGGCCGCCGTCGCCGCCCGGTCTCGCGAGGTCGGGCGCTCGAGGGCGTCGAGCAGGCCGCGCCAGTCCGAAGCAGCAGGAGTGGCAAAGACGCTGCCGGATCCGCCGATGACTGCCGGGACCGAGCGCGCCTGCGAGGGCACCCTGGACGACGGCGGCTTGGGTGTGGGACCGGACGAGCACTGCGAGGTGACCCGGCCGCACGGCCTCGGAGGCGGTCTCGGCACCGTCCCTGCTGCGCCGGATGACGCGGGCGCCCGAGGAGAGGAGCGCCACCACATCAGCCGCCAGATCCTGGGCGATCAACTCACGGCGCCGAGGGAGCAGAGGCAAAGCCGTTGTAGGTGAGTTGGACGAGGCCGTCCGATCGGGGGAGGATCCGGAAGCGAAGCGCCGCCCCGTTCGGTGCCCCCTCGAGGCGTGGCTCGTGGTTCCCCTCAGCTGCTCTCACCCGACGGTAGACGATGCCCTCGTGGCCGAGCTGGCTGTCGCCGGAAGAAGGCGTCGTAGGCTGCGATGACCGCCCCGTCACTGCGCCAATTGACCGAGAGGGTGGCGCGGAGCGCCGCCTCGCCGGCGGCCTGCAGGTAGGCGAAGACGTCCGCCCCCCGGAAGGCGTAGATGGCCTGCTTCGGGTCCCCGATGAGGACGAGCGTCGAGCCGCCCGAGCCGAAGGCGCGCCTCATGATCTCCCACTGGACAGGGTCGGTGTCCTGGAACTCGTCGACGAGGACGACGTCGTAGCGCGCCCGCAGCCGCCCGCAGGCGACCGGGCCCCGGACCGGATCGGCGAGGGTGTCGCGCAGCCGGATCAGCACGTCGTCGTAGGTGAGCACCTGCATGGCCCGCTTGCGCTGATCGATCTCGCGGAAGACCGCACCCGCCAGCCGCCGGCGGATCCCCGGCACGGTCCGCTCCTTCGTCTCTCGGGGCATGATCACCGCCGTCGGATGCTGGAGCACCTCCTTGCCGATCCGGAGCGCATCTCCCCGCCCGATCCTCAAGTCGTCCGCCGGAGCCCAGAAGCGCTTCACATACAGGTCGTCGACCACCTCCTCCAATAGGTCGCCGGCGTCCTCGATGAGCGTGACGTCCTGCTCGACATCCCCGGCGGTCCCGAGCCCGGAGAGGACTTGCATGCAGAAGCCGTGGGTGGTCTCTATCGTGGCGGCGTCGAAGTTGGCGATCGCCTTCCCGAGGCGGTCCTGCCGTTGCTCCACCTCGTGGCGGGACCCTGCCGCCAGCAGGCAGAGGAGATCGTCGTCGGCATCCGGCTCTTCGCCGGCGAGGAAGGCCGTCAGCCCGTCGGCGGCCGTGACGAGCCGTTCCCGCACCCGCTCGCGCAGCTCACCGGTCGCCATGCGGGTGAACGTGACGATGAGGAGCCGGTCGAGGGCCATTCCCTCTGCGACATAGCGGGCGGCGAGGCCGGCGATCGTGAACGTCTTGCCGGTGCCGGCGCTCGCCTCGAGCAGGGTCACACCCGTCGGCAGTGGGCCGCAGATGTCGAAGGGCTGCGGCCCTCCGGCGCCCGTGGGTGCCCTGCCATCCGGCGCCGGCCGGGGCTTGCTCACCCGTCGACCAGCTGCTCGTAGTCGAGAAGCCCGTCCCACAGACGGTGGGCGTAGCGGCCGAAGCGGGTCGTCTCGGAGCAGTCCCAGCCGTCGCCGGCCTCGTCGCCACGAGGTTCACCCGCCTCCGCCAGCACGCGCTCGAAACCCACCACTCCCCCGAACACCCGCTCGTGCTCCGCCTCCATGTCCTCGCGGGGAAAGCCGTTGCCGAACGGGGTCTTCCAAGCCTTTCCTGCCGCTTGTGCCGCCTGCTCGCCGGACTGCCCCCGCCGCGCGGCGGCCGCCCAGGCGGCCGTCGTCTTGCAGTACAACGGCAGCGGCTCGCGCATCCCCCTCCCGAAGAGATCGACGAGGATCTCGAGATGCCCGCGGGCGGCCGCCTCCCGGCTCGACGGGTCGCCGCCGAGGGTCGAGATCGTCGAGATCGTCGTGACCGTGCCGCGCCGGCTGCCGTCCCGCGCCCTCCCGATCGTGACGGCCTTGAACGGGCGGCGCCGGCCAGGCGGCGCTGAGCGCCAGCAGCCGGACCCAGGCGACGAGGCGCTGGTGCGGGCCGAGCCGCGAGTAGGTGACCGTGTGGAGGGTGTCGCCACGGAGGTCGGCAACCGTGCCGTTGAGCGTCGTCGTGCCGGACAACAAGACGTGGACGTCGAGCGAGGCCGGCTCGAGATCGGACCTGCCGGCGGCGGCGAGCTGCTCCACCGTCGGCTTGATCTTCGACAGGATCGGTGTCGCCAGCTCGCCCGGCGGGAGGAGGCCCCGGGCGCGCTCGGTCGCCAGGCACTCCTCGAGGCTGGCGCCGGCGAGGCGGGCGGGGAGGAGCCGCTCGGCGACTCCCCACTGCTCCAGGTTGTCGAGCTCGATGGGGAGGGCGTCGTCCACCTCGCGGCCGCCGGCCGCCGTCGAGATCCCGAGACGCTGGCGGAGAAAGGCGCGGACGGGATGTTGCACGAAGCGCTCCAGCCGATCGAGCTCGAGCGAGGAGAGCTCGAGGGCGGGGAGCGGGCCGGGGAGCCACGGGCCGGGCGCCGACCCGGGGGCGAGCCGACGCCTTGGCGCCGGCGAGGTTGACGGTGTCGAAGCTCCACGGCCTCTTTGCGATGAGCGCCCCCCGGGTGAAGTTGCGCACATCGAAGGGCTGGAGCGGATGACGGATGACGACCTGATCGCGGGCCGTCCCCTCCTTCGTGCTCACCGTCGCGTCGATGACGTCGAGGAGCTCGTTCAGAGGGACGGCCGGCGGCCGGGCGAGGTTGGTGCGCTCGTCCCGGGCGGTGTAGGTGACGATCGAGTCGGTCCGTCGCCGCCAGGAGGGCGTCGAGGAGAAGCTGGCGGTCCTCGGTGCGGGCGTCGTTGTCGCCGACGTGCGGGTCGGCCGCGATGAGGTCGTCTCCGTCCCGCTCGACATGGCGGGGGAAGACGCCGTCGTCGAGGCCGAGGAGGCAGACCACCCGGTGGGGGACGGACCGCATCGGGACGAGGGTGCAGATCGTGAGGTGCCCGGTACGGAAGTTCGCCCTCGTCGGACGACCCCGCAAGCGGTCGGCGAGAAGGGCGTGCACGTCGGCCGGGCTCAGCTCCACCGGGCTCACCTGCCCGTCGGTCGTCGCCTCGTCGACGAGGTCGTCGAGGAGCCGCTGCAGCTGCAGGCGCTGCCAGACGTCCTGCTCGGACGTCTCGGTGAAGGTCATCGGCGATGTCGGCGAGCCCGGTCGCCCATGCCCCGACGGGCCGCGTCCCGCCGAGGAACGAGACGGCGTCTGTCGAGCCGGTCGACAGCTCCGCCAGCCTGCCTGCGAGGTCGATGTCGCCGCTGTCCATGTCGTCGAGCGGAACGGCGCCCCCGAAGAGCCTCTGGCGCTCGTCGGCCATCGTCACGCCGAGAAGCGCCCGGTCGAGGCCGGCCCGCCAAGTGTTGGCCTCCAGTTGCTCGAGCCTGAAGGCCGCCCGGTGATCGGCGTCGAGGCCCCAGCGCACGCCGGCGCTCGACGACCCATTCCTCGATCCGGCCGAGGGAGTCGTCGTCGAAGCCGAAGCGCCGCCGAACCGGCTCCCGGCCGGCCAGGTCGAGCACCTCGGTGGCGGTCACCCGCCCGGCGGCGGGGTCGAGGAGCCCGGCGACGACGCTCGAGCACCGGGTTGGTCTGGCGGAGAGACCGGTCGGCGAGGCGGACCCGTCAGATCCGGCGCTGGCGGGCGCAGCCGCCGTCCTCGGGATCGAAGCTGCCGAAGGTGGCCTGGATGAGGGGGGCGAACGTCTCGATGTCCGGGCACATCACGATGACGTCGCGGGGCTCGAGTGTGGCGTCCTCCTCGAGGAGATGAAGGACGGCGTCGCGGACGACCTCCACCTGCCGGGCGCGGCCGTGGCAGGCGTGGACCTCGACGCTGTGGTCGGTCGGATCGAGCTGCGGCCGGGCGTCGCTCCCGGCTGCGGGCGGGCCGCCCCGGCGGCTCACCGGTCCGCCCTGACATCTGCCTGCAGCTTGTGGAGGAGATCGTCGGCGTCGTCGGTGACCGGCCAGGTGGCGGTCGACCACCTGCTCGCCGCCGGCACCCCGGAGCACGAGCTGCATCTCTCGCGCATCGCGCCCCCACGAGTTGAGAAGCGGGTTCGTCGTCGCGTCGGCCGTCGGATCCTCGGCGTCGGCGAAGATCGCGCGGTCGGCCCGTCGAGGCAGCCGGCGACGCGCTCCCACAGCACCGCCGAGGGATGGAGAAGGAACAGGTGGACGTCGCGCGCCGCTCGCGATGGCGTCGAGGACGTCGAGATAGCTGGCCGGGAGCCGCGTGAGGCCGAATAGGACAAGCGGTGCCGGCAGCTCGAGGAGCGCCGGCTCGTCCCGTGAGGCGGTCGCAGGCCTCGACCAGCCGCTCGGCCGGGCTCGGCGTGCCGATCCGCTGCCGCAGCCGCCTCCACAGCTCGGGCTGCCAGCCGGCGCCGGGATGGTCCTCGTCGCCGTTCAGCCATGAACGGAGCATGGCGGGGCGGTGGACGCCGTAGCGGTCGTAGAGGTCGGCGATGTGGCGGACGCTCGCGAAGCGACGCGATCTCGCCGGCCGGCGCCGAGTTGCGCAGGTGGGCGGCGAGCGGGGCGAGCCACTGCTCGCTCGATGGCGTCGTCGACGACCTGGAGGAGCGGCCAGACCGCCCGTGCCGGCGACCACGGGTCGGCGCGGGGGTCGACCCCGCCGGCGAGCGCCAGGGCGGCGCCGACGACGCTGCCGGGAAACGGGAAGTCGATGTTGGCACAGACGCCGTCGTGACGACCGGGCGTCACGCCGAGGCGCCCCGAGAGCTCCTGGGTGAGCCACCGCTCCACCCCCCGCGTCGGGACCGCCACGATCTCGCTCTCCATCGCGTCGTCGAGCGGTTCGGCGACGACGTCGCCCGAGCATCGCCACGAGGCCGTCCGCCCGCTCGGACCGGTGGAGGTGGAGCACGACTGGAACGCTATGGCTTCGGGCGGGGGTGGGGCGGTCTCACTTCGGGCGGGTGTCTTTCGGGCCTTGTCGGCCGACGTTGTTGATTGACGCGAACAGTTAATGTCACCGGTAGCTTGGCTGGAGCGCGTGCCGGGCCGGCCGGCGCCGGCCCTTTCCTTCTGTGAGACGGGAGCAGTGATGATCAACTTCAGCCCTCGGAGAGATCCGGCTCGGCCGCGGGACGCAGGATCGACCCCGACGAGATCGACCGGATCCTCGCCGAGGGCGCCACCCTGCCGGCGCCCTTCTACACCGACGCCGGCATCGCCGAGCTCGAGGACGAGCTCGTCTTCAGGCCCTCCTGGCAGATCGTCGGCGTCGTGCCCGAGGTGCGCAACGTCGGCGACTACTTCACGACGACGATCGACGGGTACGGCTTCTCGGTCCCGATCCTCGTCCTTCGCGACAAGGAGCTGCAGCTGCGCGCCTTCATCAACGTCTGCCGGCACCGGGCGCACATGGTCTGCGTCGGGAGCGGCAACCGCAGGTCGCTCCAGTGCGCCTACCACGGCTGGACCTACGGCCTCGACGGCTGCCTGCGGGCGATACCGCGCTCCTCGGAGGGCGGACTTGCCCCCCTTCGAGCAGCTCGGCCTCCACCCGCTCGCGCTCGACACGTGGAAGGGCTACATCTTCGTCTCCCTGAGGCCGGAGGAGTCGCTCGACGACGCCCTCGGCGAGTTCCCGACGGTGCTCGAGGGCCAGGGCTTCGAGTTCCCGTTCGCTCCGGAGAACGTCGACCCGGAGTTCGAGTACAGGCGGGAGGTGACGCCGACGGGCGGCCCCGCCAACTGGAAGGCGATGAACGAGAACAACATCGAGTGCTACCACTGCCCGACGTCGCACAAGCACAGCTTCTCGGAGATGTACAAGGTCGACCCGGCCCACTACACCCACCGCGAGTTCGACCGCGGCATCTACCACACCACCTGGTACCAGGACTCGGTCGCCGAGTCACTCGGCATCACGAACCGGGAGAAGCGCCCCGAGTACCAGTTCTATTACCTCTGGCCGAACATGTACCTCGACGGCGGCATCAGCCAGCGCGGTTACGGCGGCAGCTTCGGCCGTCTGTGGCCCGACGGCGTGGACGCCTGGAAGGGCGAGAACGTCCGCTACCAGACGCCGGACACCGAGATCCTCAACGAACAGGTGGCCAAGCAGATCGCCGAGTGGTGGCAGCTGACGATCGACGAGGACCGCGATGCCGCCGGCCGGGTGCAGGCCGGGCTCAAGTCGGGGATGTACACGTGGGGCTACACCCTTCCCGAGAGCGAGCGGAACATGCGGCACTTCTACGCCCTCGTCTGGAAGGCGCTCGCGCCGGCGTTCCGGGCCTGAGTCGCCGGCCGTGAGCCCCGCGACCGAACGTCGAGGAGGCGCGCCGGGAGGAGATCCTGCGGGCGACGTGCGCCGTCATCGCCGAGCGCGGCTATGCCGCCACGAGGGTGTCCGACATCGCCGGCAGGAGCGGGACGAGCAGCGCAACGGTCCACTACTACTTCAAGACCAAGCACAACGTCCTCACCGAAGCACTCGCCTTCGCCGGCCGGCTCGACTCCGAGCAGCACCGTGAGATGCTCGCCGGCCTCCCGAGCTTCCGCGCGAGCGGCTCGTCAAGCTGATCGAGTGGCAGGTACCCGGCTGCCGGCGAGCGGGACAGCTGGACGATCTGGCTCGAGGTCTGGAACGAGGCGATGCGCCGGGACGACGTGAAGGACGCCCAGAACGCCGCCTATTCGGACTGGCTCGCCACGCTCGAGGAGATCATCGGCAAGGGTGTCGCCGCCGGCGAGTTCCGCCCGGTCGAGCCGTGCGATGTCGCCGCCATGCTGGCGGCACTCATCGACGGCCTCGGCCTCCAGGTGCTCACCGGACGGACCGTCACGCCGGCCCGGATGCGCCAGCTGGTGCTTCGGTTCCTCGCCGCTGAGCTCTTCGAGAGCGAGGAAGCCCTTGCGGCCCGGAGCTAGCCGGCGACGCCTTGTGCGGTCGTGAGCTTCGGCCGAGCGCCCTAGCTGTAAGTAGTTGGCGTTGTATTTGACGCTAACCGCGTACAGGTACGTGACTTGACACCGTCGCCGCCCCGCCTTAGGCCGTCCACCATGCTGTCTCCCTCTGACACCGGCGCCTCGCAGCCGCCGAGGGTAGAGACGGTGCTCGGTCCCGGTCGACGCGAAGGATCTCGGTGTGACGCACATCCACGAGCACGTCTTCCTCGACCTTCGGCGAGGAGCGCAGCGCTCGACGAGCCGGCCCCCGAGCCCCTCGCCCTCCACAACTACTACGAGGCACGCCGCACCGTCGAGAACCCGCACACCCGCGTGCTCGACTCGGTGAGCGAAGCAGTCGACGAGCTCGGCGAGTTCGCCCGCAGCGGCGGCCGCACGATCGTCGAGGTCACGCCGATCTGCCTTCGCCGCCAGCCGGCCCGCCTCGCCGCCGTCGCCCGCGCCACCGGCCTCAACATCGTCATGGGCGGCGGCTACTACACCCACCAGTACCACTGCGGGGCGGCCCACGCCCTCTCGCGTCGAGGAGATGACCGAGCAGATGGTGCACGACTGCACCGTCGGAGTCCCGGCAGACGACGAGGCGGGGCCGGCGAGGATCCGATCGGGCGTCATCGGCGAGATCGGGTTGAGCTGGCCGGTCGTCGACTGCGAACAGCGGGTCCTCCTGGCAGCGGCCCGCGCACAGGCGCTCACCGGCAAGTCGCTCATAATCCATCCCGGTCGTGACCCGGCCGCGCCGCTCGCGGCGCTGAGGGCGGCGGAGGCGGGCGGGGCCGATCCGGCCCGGGTCGTCATGAGCCACACCGACAGGACCCTCGACGATGTCGAGCAGATCGCCGAGATCGCCCGGGCCGGCGCCTTCGTCGCCTTCGACCTCTTCGGCCACGAGACGAGCTACTACTCGCACTCGGCGTTTCTTCTCCCGAACGACGCCGCCCGCCTCGAGATGGTGAAGGAGCTGTTCGAGCGCGGTTACCCGGCTCAGGTGCTCATCGCCCAGGACATCTGCAACAAGACCCACCTCTCGAGGTACGGCGGCGAGGGTTACGCCCACATCCTCCGCCGGGTCGTGCCGATCATGGAGCAGCTCGGGCATGGGCGGCGCAGTCCAGCAGCAGCTGCTCGTGACGAACCCGGCGCTCGCCCTCGCCGGAAGCTGAAAGGCCGAAGGACGGGGCGGACGTCGGTATCTGTCGCCGGCGTGTTGCTGCGGTCAGCCGAATGGGTACGGACAACAGGCCGGGGCGTGTGGGCAGAGGCCCCGCCATCCAACGAAGAGCGCCGCTCGTCGATGGAGCTCCCCGATCTGGACGCACCGACACCACAAGGAGAACTTCATGAAAGCCGTGACCTGGCAGGGCAAGCGCAACGTGCAGGTGACCGAGGTGCCGGACCCGAGGATCGAGGAGGCGACCGACGCCATCATCCGGGTCACCTCGAGCGGCATCTGCGGCTCGGACCTCCACCTCTACGAAGTACTCGGCCCTTTCATGGGCGTCGGCGACGTGCTCGGCCACGAGGCGATGGGCATCGTGGAAGAGGTCGGATCGCAGGTGACGAACCTCGCCCCGGGCGACCGGGTCGTCGTGCCGTTCAACATCGCCTGCGGCAGCTGCTACATGTGCGGCAAGGGTCTCCACTCGCAGTGTGAGACGACCCAGGTGCGGGATCACGGCATGGGGGCCGCCCTGTTCGGCTACACCAAGCTGTACGGGGAGGTACCGGGCGGCCAGGCCGAGCTGTTGCGTGTCCCGCAGGCCCACTTCGGCCCGATCAAGGTTCCAGAGGGCCCGTCCGACGACCGTTTCGTCTACCTCTCCGACGTCCTGCCGACGGCATGGCAGGCCTTCGAGTACGCCGCCGTCCCTGCCGGCGGGAGCCTCGTCGTGCTCGGGCTGGGCCCGATCGGCGACATGGCGACGCGGATCGCCCTCCATCGCGGCATCGAGAACGTCATGGCCGTCGACATCGTGCCGGAACGACTCGAGCGGGCCCGCTCGACGGGGTGTGGAAGCTATCGACCTGCGCCAGGACGAGCGATCTCGCCGCCGTCGTGAGAGGGCGCACCGAGGGCAGGGGTGCCGACGCCGTCATCGACGCCGTCGGCATGGAGGCGCACGGCTCGCCGGTCGCCAAGCTGGCCCACCAGGCAACCGGCCTCCTCCCGAGGCAGCTCGCCGCCCGGATGATGGAGCGGGCCGGCTCGGACCGGCTCGCCGCCCTGCAAACGGCGATCGAGCTCGTCCGCCGGGGCGGGACCGTCTCGGTCGTCAGGCGTCTACGGCGGGATGACCGATCCGTTGCCGATGCTCCAGATGTTCGACAAGCAGATCCAGCTGCGGATGGGGCAGGCGAACGTGAAGCGCTGGGTCGACGACATCATGCCGATCCTCACCGGTGACGGCGATCCGCTCGGCGTCGACTCCTTTGCCACACACCGCCTCCCGCTCTCCGAGGCACCGAGGGCCTACGAGATCTTCCAGAAGAAGGCCGACGGCGCCGTCAAGGTGCTGCTGAAGCCCGCCCTGGCCGCCTGAGCCGGCACCGCCGGCGGCTGGCGCCTGCTCCTCGGCAACCTCGGGTTCTGCGTTCACGACATCCGAGAGATGCCGTCGCCCGCCGCCGGCGGAACCTGACGTTGCCACTTGAGCGAGGCAGATCTAGGCGTTGCTCCTGAGCGGCTCGGCCACCGGGGGCGAGGGAAGCCCTTCCTCACCTTCGTCGGCCCACTTGGAGAGGTCGGGCCGATTGAGGCGGGCACCGCTCCCGAGGAACAACACGACGAGGCCGATCATCGTCGCGCCGAGTGTGGCGATGAGCGCCCAACCGACGTTGCCGAGCCCGGCCCGGAGGGCGCCGGGCGGCTTGACACCGCCCGTGGCCACATCGAGCACGATGGGGGCGACGATATAGGTCGCCTCTGAGCGCAACAGCTCGACGAGGGCAAAGGCGGGCCCGACCTGCCGGCTCGGTGCCGCCAGGCCGGCGATGAACAGCCCCGGCGAGACGGTGGCTCCCGCCCCGAAGCCGAGCATGCCGGCCGCCACGAGCACCGTGCCGTCTCCACCGTGCCCGGGGCGCCCGAGGGACTCGAGCACCACTCCTGCCGCGAGAAGGATCCCAAGCCCGCTCAAGGCCATCACCGGCACGAAGCGCGTCCGGAAGATGGCCGCGAACAACACGGCGGCCACGACGACGCCGGCAGCCTGAGGCCAGAAGAGGAGACCGGCCGAAAGAGGTGAGGCATGCCGGGCCGTGATGAGCATCGTCTGGACGAGCTCGTCGAAGGCGACGAAGGTCGCCCCGGCCACCATCGCCGTCAACATGCCGCCGATAGGGAGGGTGGTCGAGAGCAGCTTGACCGGCATCAGCGGCTCGGCCCTCCGGTGCTCGTAGAGGATCATGGCGGCGAGTGCCGCCACCCCGGCACAGGTGAGGGCGAGAAACGTCCCGCTCACGAAAGCGATCTTCGGCAGCAGCGACGAAGCCAGGAACGGGAGCACCGTCGCGATGAGGGCGAGCCCTATCGAGACCTGCAGCACCCGGAGCTGGGGCCGGAACGAACCGAGCTCGGGCGAGATCGCCATCCGGGAGAGGATGATGCCCACGATGCCGAGCCCGGCAAAGGCGAGCTGCAAGGCCTGGGCGCCCTCGGTCGCCGCCACGACCCCCCCGACGACGGGCCCGACGGTCGCCGCCCCGAACAGGCCGATGTTCGTGATGGCGGCACTGCGGGGCACCCTCGAGGATCCAAAGCGGGTGAGAAGCGGTGGAAGGGCGATGACGAGAAGAAGCCCCGTCGCAAGCCCCTCGAGGGCCCGCCCCACGATGAAGGGCAGGACCGATGACGAGAAGGCACAGATGAGGCAGCCGGCGACGAAGGCCGCCTCGCAGAGCGGGAAGAGGTTGCGGAGCCTGAACCGCGAGATGAGCCCGGCCGCCAGCACGGCGCCGAACGCATAGCCGGCGTTGGCGAGAGCATCGGCCAGCTGCAGCTGGCCGGTCGTCGTGTGGAGCGTCTTCAGCGTCTCGCTCTGCAGCAGGGTCGTCGCCGTGCTGAGGACGATGAACGGGCAGAGGGCGATGAGGGCGAGGGCAACCGCGCTCGGGTAGGTGTCAGCAAAGCGTGGCGAGCGCACGACTCGCCCTACCCACGCCCACCGACGGCCATGCAGCCACCGGTTGGCGGCGGAAGAGCAGGGGTAGAGGCCAGTCATGCCAACCGGTCGATCCTTGCGCCGGTTGAGCCCGCTCGGGCTGGCCGGAGCAGCAGCGGCCCACTTCGTGCCGAGCGTCCTCGTGCTCTCGCAATGGTGGCCCGAACAGATCCGCGATCCGGGCGCCCTTCCGGGCCTCTGCCGTTGGAGGGGCCCCACCAACGGCCGGAAGGAGGTGGCCCTCACCTTCGACGACGGCCCTGATCCGGTCGGCACAGTGAAGGTTCTTCAGGCACTCGCCCGCACGCGCCGGCGTGCGACGTTCTTCTGCCTCGGCGAGCAGGCGAGATCGCATCCGGACCTCGTGGCCGAGATCATCGAGCAGGGCCATGAGATCGGCGTCCACGGGGACCGTCACAGTCACCACCTCTTCCACACGGCCTCCTTCGCCCGGAAAGACCTCGACCGCGCTCTGTCGAGCCTTGCACGAGCTCGGGGTCCGGCCGGCGTTCTTCCGGCCTCCGTACGGCCAGGTGTCCGGGGGGTCGCTCATCGCCGCCCGGCGCGCCGGGCTCGATCTCGTGCTGTGGTCGGCATGGGGACGGGAATGGGCGGACGACGACAGCGCGTCGGTGAGCCGGCGGATCGAGCAGCGGCTCGGCTCAGGCTCGATCGTGCTGCTGCACGACAGTGACGTGGCGGCTGTGCCCGGCACCGCCGCCCGGGCGGCCGCCGCCGTCGAGCAGCTGAGCGGGACGCTGACGGCGCGAGGCCTGACCGCCGTCACCATGTCGGAGCTGGTGCGGCGTTGACACGCCGGCTCACGAGCGGCACCGCCGTCCCGGCACCAGAGCTCCCGTGCCGGTGACGGGCGCCCCCGGTCGTGCCCTTGTCCTCTCCGGATCGATCGGCCGCGGCCACGACGTCGTAGCCGAGGTCTGCGCGGGCGCTCTCCGGTCGGACGGGATCGAGACGGCCATCTACGACTGCATGGCCCTCCTCGGCAGGACCAACGCCGCCGTCGCCGAGGGGCTCTACCGGTTCATGCTCGCCCGGCCCGGCCTCTATGACGGCTTCCACTTCGCCCACTTGAGGGCGGAGGGAGCCTTCTCCCGCTACGGCGACCGCGCCGCCTGCCGGCGGATCGCACGCCACCTCGCGAGCGAGCTCACCGACGAGCGGCTCGAGCTCGTGCTGTCCGTCTTCGCGACGGGAGCCGCCGCCGGCGCAGAGGTGGCAGCTCGCCGGCCGGGCCTGCGGACCGTCGTCTTCTGCACCGACGCCACCGTTCACGCGATGTGGGTACACGAGCGCTCCGACCTTTTCATCGCGACGTCCGAGCTGACGGCACACACCGTTCGGCGGTATCGGCCGTCGGCCGAGATCGCCGTCATCCCGGCCCCCGTGCGGGCCGCCTTCTACAGCGCGCCGCCCAAGGTGGAGGCGAGAGCCCGACTAGGGGTCCCGGCCGACAGCTCATGTGTGCTGCTGATGGCCGGGGGCTGGGGGATCGGCCCGCTCGCCCGGGCGGCGGCCGCCCTTGCCGATGACGGCCACCGAGTGCTCGCCGTCGCCGGCTCCAACACAAAGCTGCTGCGCGAGCTGTCCCGGATGGGCCGCTCCCGGCCCCTCGTGCACGCCTTCGGCTACACCGATGAGATGGCGGCGCTCATGTCGGCTGCCGACGTCGTCGTGACCGGACCGGGTCAGGCATGCCACGAAGTGAGAGTGGTGGGCCGGTCGCTCGTCCTTCTCGACGTCGTGCCCGGCCACGGCCGGGAGAACCTCCTCTACGAGTTGATGCTCGGGGGCGCCTCGTCGTGCTCACCGTCGGCGGAGTCTGTGCGCCAGGCGGTCGGAGCAGCCTTCAAGTCCGGGCTGACGCCGTCCCCGTGGCCGGTGACGTCGGAGGCCGAGTGGCGGAGGAGCTTCCTCCGGGCGCTCGAGCCGCTCGGCGTCATCCCGTGAGGCCCGTCATCCTCGTTCTTCCTGGCACCGTGGGTACCGATACGACGTTTCACCGGGCCTCCGGCGCCGTTCAGCCATCGCGGGGGCAAATCTCCTCAAGAAACCCCCACAACTGCCGATCCCCTACAAGCATCCCGGTGCAGCACCGGCACCAGGAGGCACCCCGCATCTCCGGCCCCCCTCGGACTACGAGCTAGGAGCACCGCTCACGATGACCACCTTGCTCGCTCCAGGGGCCCGTCGCCGCGTCGTCGAGCGGCCGGTGAGGTGCCGGCCCGAGGAGACCACTCCCGAGCTCGCAGTCTCGAGCGAGCGATTGACGAAGCAGTTCGAGGGCCGGACGGTCGTCGAGGATCTCGAGCCTCGCCATCCCGAAGGGCGTCGTCTCCGGCTTCGTCGGGCCGAACGGCGCCGGCAAGACGACGACGATCAGGATGCTCCTCGGCCTCATCCGCCCGACGTCCGGCTCGGCAAGCGTCCTCGGCCACTTGCTTGGCGACGGTCCGGGCTACCTGCCCCGGGTCGGCGCCCTCATCGAGGGGCCGACGTTCTACCCGGCTCTTTCAGGGCGGGACAACCTGCGGGTGCTCGCGCGCCTCGCCGGGCTCGGCGAGGCGAGGATCCCCGAGCTGCTCGACCGGGTCGGCCTCGGCGACCGGGGCGCCGACAAGTTCAGGTGCTACTCGCTCGGGATGAAGCAGCGGCTCGGGATCGCAGCGGCCCTCCTGCCGCAGCCGGAGCTGCTGATCCTCGACGAGCCGACGAACGGGCTCGACCCTGCCGGCATCGCCGAGATCCGCCGGCTGCTCGCCGGGTTCGCCGCCGACGGGATGACGGTGGTCATCTCCTCGCACCTGCTCGCCGAGATCGAGCAGGCGTGCGGCCACCTCGTCATGATCCGCGAGGGGCGGCTCGTGTTCCAGGGAAGCGTGGAGGAGCTCGTTCTCCGGCACCAGGCAGAGCTGCGCGCCCGGACCGAGTCGCCCTTCGATTCCGAGCGCCTCCTCGCCCTCGTCCTTGCCCGTGGAGTCGCCGCCCGCCTCGACGCTCGTGTGCCGCCGACGGTCCATGTGGCGGCGGAGGCGATCACGGCGGCCGGCCTCAACCGGCTCGCCGGCGACGCCGGCATCACCCTCTCTCATCTGTCCTGCTCGCGCCCGACGCTCGAGCAGATCTTCTTCGAGCTGACGGGGAGCCGGACAAGTGACGTCCGGCCGTGCGACGGCGGCGCCGGCGCGCCGAGCGGCCGGGACGAGCTGTCGTGCTGAACGCCTACCGGAGCGAGTGGGTCAAGCTCAAGCGTCCTTCTCTCTTCTTCGGCACCTACGGGGCGATCGCCGCCATCACGGTTCTCGCCACCGTCATAACCTTCGCCACCGCCGGCCACGCCTTCGGGCATGGCACCGGGCAGGGGCCCGGGGGAGCCGGGGTGGCCATCTCTTTCCGCCAGCTGGCCCAGTCGAACGGCCTCACCATCGGCATCACGGGTGCCGGCACGGTGCTCGGCGTCATCGCCTTCGCCGTCGCCGCCGCCCAGACCGCCGGCGAGTATTCACTCGGCACGCTCCGCAACCTCCTCGTGCGCCAGCCCCACCGGCTCAGCCTGCTCGCGGGCAAGTACGTCGCGATCGTCACGTTTCTCACCGGGGCCGTCCTGCTCGCCGCCGCCGCCGGGAGCGGCACGGCCGCCGTCATGGCGCACGTCCGCGGCATCGACATGCAGGCCTGGACGTCGTTTGCCGGCTTGCGCTCCTACGAGACGGCGCTCGGGGACATCATCCTTGCCGTCGTCGGCTATGCCACCCTCGGCCTCTTCCTCGGCGTCGTCCTGCGCTCGTCAGTGGCGGCGATCTCCATCGGCATCGCCTACCTGCTCCCCGTGGAGATGCTCATCAGCAACTTCGCCCGGGGCGCTGACGCATGGCTCCCGGGCCAGTTGCTGACAGCCGTCGACCAGGACGGGACGGCGGCCGTCGGCTTCGAGGCGGCGCTCTTGAAGATCGCCCTGTTGCTTCTCGTCCTCGCGGCGGGCGCCGCCGTCGTGTTCACCCGGCGCGACGTGACAGCCTGACCCGATCCCGCGCCGGCGATCTGAGGCGGTATGCAGGACGGGCGACGGCCCTAACCTTGAAACCCATGGCTGCCACTCCGGAGACCGTCCACTGGCGGGGGGTCCATCACCTTGCTCTCGTCACGCCCGACATGGATGCCACCGTCCGGTTCTGGCACGGCGTCCTCGACGCCCGGCTCGTCACGACGCTTGCGACGCCCGACTTCCGCCACTACTTCTTCGAGGTGGCGCCCGGCAACACGATCGCCTTCTTCGAGTACCACCATCAGCATCTCGCCATGTTCGCCAAGCCGGCCGGGATGCCCTACGAGCAAGCCTCCCAGTTCGACCACCTCTCGATGCACCTGCCCGACGAGGATGCGCTCCTCAGGCTCCGCGACCGGCTGAAGCGACACGGGTGCGAGGTGACCGATGTGGTCGATCATGGGTTTCTCCGCTCGATCTACTTCAGCGACCCGAGCGGGATCGCCCTCGAGGCGTCCTGGTGGACGATCGACCCGACGGGACGACCTGTCGACTACGGCGACGATCGCCTCTTCTCGGATCCTGATCCGGTTCCGGCTGTCCGGGAGCTGCGGGAGTCAGGTGAGCTACGGCGCACCGTCGCGACCGAGCTCGTCGGCGAGATCACGAAGGACATCTACAACCCGGTGAGCTGACTCATCGTGCCGGCGTCGGCCGCCGGCCTCGGCTCGTCAGGGCCTTCACGATGGTGCAAACGCCTCCACGCCGTCATCGGTTGCGACGAAGATCCTCCCGCCAGCGGCACCGGGCGTGGCGAAATGCTCGACGGGCGGCGTCGCCCGCGAGACGACAACGGCACCCGTGAGCGGATCGAGCCCGTAGAGGCGGGGAGCGCCCGCTTCCCCCGTCCGCTCCGGTGGCGAGCGACCAGACGAGGCCGCCGGCGACAATCGGGGGTCCGTTGCCCGAGGACGAGGTCCACGCAACCGAGAAGCTCGGAGCGCCCGGGCGGCCTCCTACAGAGAGAGCCACCGTGCCGGACGGGCAGGGCACGAAGATGTAGGTGACGTCCGTGCCTTTCACGGCGAGGACTTCGGATGCCTCTGCCCCGAAGACGGAGCCGCCGTTCGGGCAGACCGCCCCTGAGTAGAGCGGCCGGCCGAGGCCCCCGAGGGAGGCCGGATCGAGCAGGTAGCCGGTGCTCACGCCGTCGGGCGGCGTCTTTCCGATCTCGAAGACCAGCTTCCCGCCCGGAAGAACGATCGGGCCGGCCGAGCCGAGGTCGCGGTCGCCGAGATTGAGCGCCCTCCAATTCGCCGGGGCGAAGTAGCCGTCGATCTTGAACCGGCCGTCTGCAGGTGTGAGGCCGATGACGGCGTCGCCGTAGTCGAAAGGCTCGCTCGGGCGACTCGTTGGCGCTGTTGCCCGTGGCCACGTAGAGCTCGCCGGACGGCCCGACCGAAGCCCCGCCGACCGCCCAGATGGCACCTTCCCGGGACGTGGGCACCCGGAAATAGCCGACGGGCCCTGCGCCTGTGACAGGAAGGCCGACCAGATAACCCTGATAGCGGCCGCAGTCGCCCGACAGGCCGCCGAACTCGGCATAGACGGTCCCGCCGGCAAGGGTAAGGGCGGACCGCTGCTGCTCGGCCGGGACGAGGTAGGCGGTGCCTGCTCCGGGCGGGTCGATCTCCCTCACCCAGTCGACCTTGGCGCCCTTTGCCCCGAAGGTGGCCGCCACCATCACATGCTCGATCCCCTGCCAGCCGGACGTGCCGGCTCGCTGGACCTCGCCCGCGACGAAGATCTCGTTGCCGGCACTGTTGATGACGGGCGTGCCGGTGATGCCGAGTGGAGAGATGTCCCCGCACCCCGACAGCCCGGGCGTCGACCGGTACGTGCCGGCGGCGACAGGCGATCCGATGCTGAAGTGCCACACGACCCCGCCGGTGGACGCCTTCAGCCCGTATACATCGTCGTCCTCGGTGGCGACGATCACCTCGTTCCCGGCGACGAGCGGCTGGCCGTAGATGCCACCGGTGAGGTGTGTCGACCACGCCGGGGCCGTTCCGATCCGCCCGAGGAGAGGAGTCGCCGGCCCGACGCCGTCGCGGGCGTTCCCGTAGTCATAGGTGAGCAGGCTCTGAGAGGCCGGAGTCGCCGGTGGGGACGTGCCTGCGCCGGTACCGGCGGCCGCGCGTCACCGGGACGGACTGCACGCTCGAGGATCCATGGTGGCCGCCCCTCGTCGTCGAGTTGCCGGCGGCACAGCCGGCGAGCATGGCGGCTGCAAGGGCCACAGCCGCCCCGCCGGGCAGCGACACGACCCGCCGTTGCAACGGGCGCCCGTCCCGGTCCCGTCATCCCGTCTCACTGCTGCCCGGCCGGGCCCGGAGAGCCCGGAAGCTGACCTCATCCGAGCGTTCTAGCGGTGAGCGGGCGAAAAGAGGGGTCAGCCCGCCGGGACGAAAGCCTCCACGCCGGTCTGGCTCGCCACGAAGATCCGGCCGTCACCTGCGCCGGGGGTGGCGAAGTGCTCGACCGGGCTGACCGTCCGCTCCACCTGCAGCTTCCCGGAGAGGGGGCTCATGGCCGTACAGCGTCCGGCCGTTTCCGCTCCCGCCGTCGGCCTCGGTGGAGAGCGCCCAGACGAGGCCGCCTGCGACGATCGGGGGGCCGTTGGCGTCGACGCCCGCCGGCGCACGCCAGGCGACCGTGAACGACGGCGCCGACGATGTCCCCCCGAGCGTGAGGGCGACTGTCCCGCTCGGGCACGGGACGAAGATGTACGTGACGCTCCGTCCGCCCACTGTCATGGTCTCCGCCGCGTCGGCCCCGAACACGAAGCCGCCGCCCGAGCACACCGACCCCGGAGTACAACGGCCGCCCGATGCCGCCGAGAGCGGCCGGGTCGAGGAGGTACCCGGTGCTGACGCCATTGTCCTGCGCCTTTCCGATCTCGAAGATCAGCTTGCCGCCCGGAAGCTGGATCGGGCCGCCGGAGCCGAGATCGAGATCGTCGGCGTTGAGCGTGTACCAGTCCGACGGGGCGAAGTAGCTGTCGATCGTGGAGAGGCTGGGCGAGAGGCCGAGGACGGCGTCCCCGTAGTCGAACGGCTCGCCGGCGCTCGTGTTGGCACTGTTGCCCGTGGCGACGAAGAGCTCACCGCCCGGCCCGACCGATGCGCCGCCGGTTGACCAGATCGCCCCCTCGCGAGAGGTCGGCACCTTGAACGAACCGAGCGCCCCCGAACCGCTCTCGGCCAGGCTGACGACGTAGCCCTGGTACCGGCCGCAGTCGCCGTTGAGGCCGCCGTACTCTGCGTAGACCCGGCCGCTCGAAAGGGTGAGAGCCGATCGCTGCTGCTCCGCGACGGCGAGGTAGGTGGAGCCAGCGCCGGGCGGGTCGATCACCCGTCTCCATCGCACGGTGGCGCTCAGGCGTTTGAACGTGGCGGCGACCATGACGTGCTCGATGCCCTGCCAGTCGGAGGTGCCGGCTCGCTGTACCTCGCCGGCGACGAAGAGCTGGCTCTCCCCCGGTGGGCTGTGGAGGGTGTCGATGACCGGCGTACCGGTGATGCCGAGGGGGAAGATGTCACCGCAGCCGGCAAGCTCCGGCGCAGAGCGGATGGTCGCCTCGCGGGCGGGTGCGCCGATGCTGAAATGCCACTCGACGGCCCCGGTCGAGCCGTTGAGGGCGTAGACGACGTCGTCCTCGGTCGCCACGATCACCTGGTTGCCGATTACGAGCGGCTGGCCGTAGATGCCGCCGGCGAGGGCTCTTGACCATGCCGGCCTGCTCCCGATCCGCCCGAGGGACGGGTCGAGGGTGTCGATGCCGTCCCTCGCGTTGCCGTAGTCGTAGGTGAGGAGATTGCCGGACGGGCTCGCCGCCGCCCGTGACGGGCGCCGGAGTGCCGGGGCGGCGCCGCCAGCCCGGAGTCCGCCGGCGGAGCTGACGACGCCGGCGTGGCCCGCCACGGTGGCCCGGCCGGCCGGGCTCGCCTCCGCAGCACCTTCAACGACTCCCGACGTCACGACGAGGCCGGCACAGGCCGAGGCGGCAACAAGGAGCCGAAGCCTGAGGCGCCGGGCGGACGACGGGAGAGCCTTGATCCGTCCCCGAGCCTCAAATGGCTCTCGTGCGGTCACGTCGTCATCTCCCCCCTCCGGCCACTGGCGCGTCCGGTGCAGGGCTGAGCGTAGTTTCCGTCGTCGGCGGCGCTCGGGAATGCCGCCCCGATGCCGGAGCAGGGGCGCGGGAGGCGCCTTCTCAGGGCCGCCGGCGTTGGCCGGAGGGGGGCGGCCGGCGGGAACGAAGGCCGATCACCTCCGGGGAACGCCTCCCGGCGGGAGGCTCTGCCGGCAGGCTCTTTGCGACCCCCTGCCGCCGGCGACTGACGGCATCGACGATCCCCCATCTCGCCGCCTCCGTCGAGTCCATGAACCGCCGGGCGTCGCAGGCTGCCTCGACCTCCGCCACCGGCCTTCGGCATGCCTCTGCCAACCGCTCGTGATAGCGCCTGAGCGACAGCTGGTGGCTCTCCACGAGGTGCTCGACTTCGCTCGCCCTCCCGGTGATCTCCACTTCGGGATCCGCCAACCGGAAACTGGTGTGCTCGAGCGCCGTCCGCCGGTGGCAGACGGCGGCGACGAGCACCGCTGCTCCTTCCACCCGCCCGAGACAGGTCACTTCGACTTCAACGCCGAGGGCGTCGAGGACGTCGACAACTGCGAAAGCGGCCTCGAGCGGGCCGCCCGGGCTGTCGAGCTGGAGCTCGATCTTGTCGTCGCCCGTGGCGTCGAGTGTCATCAGCTTCGAGGCTGCCCGGGTGGCGGCCCCGTGCTCGAGGCTGCCGCGCAGCACGACCACCCGGCGGTCAAAGAGGTGACTCTCCAGCCAGTCGTCCCAGTCGCTCCGCTCGCCGCCGGTGGTCATGGGTTCTCCCTTCGTCGGTGCCGGTCCTCTGCCGAGGCGGCCGGCTTCAGCTGCCAGCTGAGCTCATGGTCGATCGCCGCCGCGTAGCGCTCGATCGTCGAGAGCCGGACGTCGGCCTCGCCCGATTCGAGGCGCGCCACCGCCGACTGGGACGTCCCCATCCGCGCCGCCACCTCCGTCTGGGTGAGGCCGAGGTCGACACGATGATCCTCGAGCAGCTTCACGAGCTCATGGCGGCGTTGCGCCATCTCCTTGAACCCGGGAAAGACCGGAAGGCGCCGCCTCCGCCGACGGTGAGGCCGTCCCTCCCGCAACGACAGGCCCGGGCGGATCGGGAGGTGGTATCTGTGGCGGCATCATCTCGTTTTCGATATCTTATATTCGCGATAGGACGAAAGGAAAGCCCCAATGAGCCTCGGCATCCGCCACTCCATCATCCCGACGGTCCTCGACCAGACGAGTCGCGGCGACAGGGCATACGACATCTTCTCCCTCCTGCTTCGTGAGCGGATCGTCTTCCTCGGCCAGGAGGTCGACGACCAGATCGCCAACCTGCTCGTAGCCGAGATCCTCTACCTCGAGGCGGAGGACCCGGAGAAGGACATCCACCTCTACATCAACTCGCCCGGCGGGCTCGGCTACGCCGGCATGGCCATCTACGACGTGATGCAGCACGTGCGCTGTGAGGTCTCGACGATCTGCGTGGGGATGGGGATGTCGGCCGCCGCGATGATCCTCGCCGGGGGGGCGGCGGGAAAGCGCTTCGCGTTGCCGAACGCCAAGATCATGATCCACGAGGGAAGCGCCGGCACGAGGGGCGCGCCGCGGGACATGGAGATCCATCTGCGCGAGGTGCTCGCGACGACGAGGAGGATGGTCGACATCCTCGCCCACCACTCCGGCCGGAGCACCGAGGAAGTGGGCCGCGACATCGAGCGGGACCGCTACATGACGGCCGACGAGGCGAAGGCGTACGGCCTTGTCGACGAGATAATCATGCCGAGGAGGGGCATATCGGCCGTCCACCTCGAGGCTCGCCGTCGCCGCCGGGCCCTCGGCGCCGCTCGGCAGGAACGGTACCGCAGGCTCGAGCGACCTGCTGCCCGCAGCGAGGCCTGCCGGCCGCCGGTATCCTGTTCTCCGTGCTCGCCTGATCTCCAACACCGTTGTGCCTGCCCGCCTGCGCCCGCCCGGAGATCACCCGTGTCGACTTCCGCCTCTGCTCACCCGCCACCGTCGTGGCACGACGCCTCTCCAAGTGGCGCGGCCTCGCCCCCATCCTCGTCGATGTCGAGCTGACCGTAGGGCCGAGCCACCGCATCGGCGTCATCGGGCCGAACGGGGTCGGCAAGACGACGCTTCTCCGTGCCCTTGCCGGCCTCGAGAGCGTCGACTCCGGCGAGGTCATGGTCAGCCCGCCGGCGGCGACGGTCGGCTACCTCGCCCAGGAGCCGGAGGTCGTCACCGGGGAGACGCTGCGCGACCTGCTCCTCCGCCGCACGGCGTCGACGAGGCGGAGCGCCTGCTCGAGGAGGCGGCCGCTCGCCTCGGCGACGGCGGAGCCGCCTCCGCGGGTCCGGGCACCCGCCGTCAGCCAGGAGGACCGTTACTCACTCGCCCTCGACAGGTACCTCGCCCTCGGTGGCCCGGACGTCGAGGCGCGGATGGGGACGGTTCTCGCCGACCTCGGCATCCCCGCCCGACTGCTTGACGTCCCGACCTCGGGGTTGTCGGGCGGCGAGCGGGCGAGGTCGTCGCTGGCGGCGCTCCTGCTGTCCCGCTTCGACCTGCTGCTTCTCGACGAGCCGACGAACGACCTCGACTTCGACGGCCTCGCCCGGCTCGAGGCCTTCCTCGAGGGGCGTGAGGGCGGGTTGGTCGTCGTCTCACACGACAGGGCGTTTCTCGAGCGGATCGTCACCTCGGTCGTCGAGCTCGACGAGGCGTCGCACCGAACGAGAGAGTACGGCGGCGGATGGACCGCCTACCTCGAGGCCCGCGAGACCGCCCGGCGCCACGCCGAGGAGGCCTATGCCGGCTATGTCGAGGAGCGCGACCGGCTGAAGGCGAGGGAGCGCCTCCAGCGGCAGTGGGCGGTCGAGGGCGTTGCGAAGGAGAAGAAACATCCCCGCGACAACGACAAGGCACAACGGGGCTTCCGGATCGAGCAGACCGAGAAGCAGGCCTCCAAGGTGCGCATCACCGAGAAGGCGCTCCAGCGGCTCGATCCGGTCGAGCGGCCGTTCGAGGCCTGGCAGCTCCACCTCGACCTCGCGAGCGCCCGCCGCAGCGGCGAGGTCGTCGCACGGCTCGAGGGTGCCACCGTCTCGAGGGGCGCTTGGCAGCTCGGCCCGATCGACCTCGAGGTGCGGTGGGCCGACCGGCTC
>CAVWVO010000005.1:0-471003 GCA_963758515.1 uncultured Actinomycetota bacterium | reverse complement strand
GAGGACCTCGCCTCCGCGGTTGTTGCGGTAGTCGGCTGAGGCCACTACCGCCCGGCGGACGCGGTCCGGGTGGCCGATGAGCAGTTCGTAGGTCACGAGGCCCCCGAGGCTGAAGCCGAACACGTCAGACCGTTCGATGCCGAGGTGGTCCAGCAAGGACACCACGTCTGCGGCGAGGTGCTCGAAAGTCATCGGCCGGTCGACGTCCCTCGTTCGGCCGTGACCCTGCAGCTCGACTGCGATAACCCGATGGTGCTCGGACAACACGGGCATGATCACCCCGAAGCTGAGCTCGACGGTGAGGAGACCGCCATGGAGCAGCACGAGGGGAACACCCTCGCCGCGCTGCTCGTAGTAGAGGCGCAGCCCGTTGACATCGGCGTACGGCATAGTGACAAAGACGATAAGGGGAAGCGAACTCATCGCGGGCCCACCGTTGCTTACAAAGCGAGGGCCTACGGGCGGCCAGCCTGCACGTCAGCCAGCAGGTCGTCCAGCTTGTCCGAGCTGGCCTGCGCCCCATATATAGGAATTGTCGAGGTGGTCCCTCGTCCGCCTACGTCGCGTGCAGCCGTCCGAACCAGGTCGTCAAGGCGCTCTCGAGCCCCCGATGGGTACCCTCCCCGACCCAGGCGACATGCCCGTCGGGACGGACCAAGACGGCGGTCGGTGCGGCGACTGTGCCGAGCACCGGAAGTTCCCAAGTGTCGTCGTAGGTCGCATCGACCAGCCGGACCCGGTCCGCCCATCGCGAGATGTCGATGCTGCCAGCTTCACCGAAGTTGAGGAGAAGCGGCCGGGCGAGGTGCAGCAGCGTGAAGACGCGTACCGGCTCGCCGGCAATGGTCAGGTCGAGGTCGGGCATCCGGCGCCCGAGGAGGGGATGCCCCTCACCGAGGTCGTAATGGATGCCGAGGCCGGACATCATCGCGGCGAATCGCTTGCGTGGCTCCTCCATGCCGAGCAGCTCGGCGACGGTCTCCCGGAGCGCCTCGTTGCGCTCGTCGGTGCCGGTGAGGCTGATCTGCGCCCTCGTGTCGTGAAGGACACGAGCAGCGACCGGGTGCCGCTCGGCGTGGTAGGTGTCGAGGAGGCTGTCCGGGGACGTCCCGTTGACCACCTGGGCCAGCTTCCACCCGAGGTTGACGGCGTCTTGTACACCGATGTTCAGGCCCTGGCCGCCTTGCGGGAGGGTGCACGTGCGCCGCGTCGCCGGCAAGCAGCACCCGTCCTTCTCGGTAGGACATCGCTTGCCGGGTCATGTCGGTGAAGCGTGAGATCCAGGTGGGGCTGTGTACCCCGTAGTCCGTCCCGTAGGCAGCGATGAGCGCCTCGCTGACGTCGACCAGGGTGGGCTCGGAGGCGTGTTCGACCTGGGATCTCGATCACTACGACCTGAATCGCCCCCGCATCGCCGACGCGCCCGATGCCACCGCCCTCGCGGCGCATGCCGAACTGCGGCTCCTCGGCCATCTCGACCTCGGCGATCAGCCAGCTTGTCGACGGGTCCAACCCGCGGAACTCGATACCAGCCGCTTTGCGGATGACGCTGCGTCCGCCGTCGCAGCCGACGAGGTAGGCGGTCCTCAGCGTCCGGCCGTCGGACAGGTCGACGTTGACGCCGCTGTCGTCCTGCGAGAAGCCCGTCACCTCACGTTCGCGCACGATCGGCACCGCGAGCTCGCTCGTCCAGGCGCCGAGGAGGCGCTCGAAGTCCTTCTGCATCAACGCCAGCCCGTAGTTGTGGCGGGTGGGGAAGTCGCTGATGTCGAGTGGGTTCCCTGCGAACCTCTGGATCTGCACCGGTCGCCCTTCGGCGAGGAACCGGTCGACGATGCCCCGCTGATCGAGGATCTCGATCGTGCGCGAGTGGAGGCCGCGGGAGCGCGGGCCGTCGAAATGCTCACTCGGCCGCCGCTCTACGATCACGACGTCAACACCCGCGAGCGCCAATTCGCCGGCCAACATGAGGCCGGTCGGGCCTCCTCCGGTGACCAGGACCGCATGTTCGATCCGGCGCATTTGCTCCTGCTTTCCACGAGAATGTGTCGGCCCGGGCCGGTGATTGTGGAGGGACGCCCCGCCATTGTGGCAAGCCCGGGCTGCAAGCTACATTGGGAGTGGCGAGCAGAACCCAGTGTTCTCCGCAGTCGTGCCCCCTCCTAAGTCTCGATGTTGTGCCGCGTCACCCCGGGGACTCTTTCTTCGTGGTCCTCTTGAGCACCCCGGATCAGGCCCTTGCTATGACCGCCTTGATGATCACCGCCTGGAGCTCGTGCCAGGTCCAGCTGCCGAACCCCGCCGAGCGAAGTAGGCGATCACACCGGGACTTGGTGCGGCCCTTTCCACGACGCCCGCCAAGAAGCGTCGGAACGAGCCAGGCTGAGAACTGGTCGACCAGCACGAGGACGCCACCTGATCGAAGGACGCGCCTGCACTCGCGTAGACCTGTCAGCTGGTCCTTCCAGTGGTCGAAGGAGGTCGTGGTGACGACCAGGTCAAAGGTGTCGTCCCGGTAGGGCAGGTGCTCGGCCACGCCGACCGAGAAGTGGACCCGGGCGACCCGAGATGCTCCGGCGACCTCGATCATCGACGGTGCGGGGTCGACCCCCGCCAGCTCCGCTGCCTCCGGGAGCCGGCTCGCGAGCACCCGCAGCAGATAGCCGGTGCCGCATCCCACGTCGAGGACCCGGCGGGGAGCCGGCTCTGCGAGAAGCGTCAGTTTCGCCGTCCGGTCGGCAATCTCACGGTGCATCTGACCGAGCCAACCGTGCTCGTAGGTAAGAGCACGTGCCTCGAAAGAAGCGACATCCCGATCTTGCGGGATGCCCATCACACCTGCGCGAGGGCGCCGGCGATGACAGTGCGGACCACCTTGTCGACATCCGCACGGCTTCGCGAGGTCGCCCCTGTGTGGGTGAACAGCAGGTGCACACCGTCCCTTAGCGCCCATCCCCGAGGATCATCAGTCGAAATCGGTAGCTGAGCCACCGAAGCCTGCTCGCCGCTAACCGTTCAGTTGCCTGAGGAGCTCACCAATGTTGACCAGTTGGCGGAGGTCGACGATGCGGCCGGCCTGGCACCGGGCGATCTCGAATTCGGTCACGGCGAAGCGCCGCCCGGTGGCCGGCAGACCGAGCAACTCACCTGAGTGCGTGCCGGTCCACGTGAGGCGCGCTGCGATCCAGTCGCCTGCCGGGTAGATCTCGTCGATGCTCACCTGCAGGTCGGGCGCGCCCGCCCGGAATGCCTCATTCACTTGCTTCAGCCCGTCGATCGTCGGCGCGGCGAAAGCGGCGACCGTCGGTAGATCGATGTCGGGGTCGAGCAGCTCGTCGAGCAGGTCGAGGTTCCCGGCACCTACTCCCTCTTCGATCAGACGTCGGTAGAGCGCGATGTTCTCGGCTTCGCTCACGGTTCCCTCCTCTGCCGGATTGGCCCGAGACAGCGTACGCGACATCCAGGTCTGCGCCTCCGCTGCCGTGTGCGCCAGCATCTCGTCGGGCGGCCCAACAGCCGCCGACAGATCGGACGGGAGGTCTGAGCCAAGAAGGGTGCCTTGCCTCCACGTTTCGAGTGGAGGTGAGCGGACTCGAACCGCCGACTTCCACGTTGCGAACGTGGCGCTCTACCAGCTGAGCTACACCCCCGGGTCCGGTCGGCCTGGCATCAATGTGCAGGGCCCGTCACCGCTCAGGTCGCCCCACGATAGCGGGGAGCCCACCGCCTGCTCACCTGCTCGCAGCCAGCTCCTGGCGAAGTGGCAGATCGGATCCTGCTGATCCCGTGACGAAGGGCGCTCTTGACCCCGACGCCGAGGATCGAGACACTCCGCCGGCGCCGCTCGCCGCATGCCTCCGCACTGCGGGCTGTCCCGAAATCGATCGGCGAGCCTGGTCGAGCGCCGAGACGACGTCATGTCGCGTCTGGAGTGCGACCACCTTGCTCGCACGCTCCACTCTCACTCGGTGGAGGTATACGAGTGCTGCCAGGTATCCGAGCAACAGCACGAGGGAGATGAGCGACAGGTCCCAGAGCACTCCCGCCCCTGGAACGACACCGAGCACGAAGAAGAAGGTGGTGATCGCTGCCGAGGGAGCTCACGACACGGCGACGCCGGGCGGCCATCTGCGGCGAGGTGCCGACGACAGCGGGCGCACGGCCGCCGGTGGGGGAGAGCGCTGCCACGCCTCGGCGGAAGCCTGCCAGCGGCACCGGCCGACGACGAGGGAAGCTGGGGCCGACGGGAGTCCCTTAGCCCGGCGCCGTCAGGACGGGCGTCGCACGCCGCCGGCGGAGCATATCGTTCCTCCCACCGCCGGAGTGTGGCGGCTGAGAAACCGAGCGCCGTTCCCGGGAACGAGCTCCTCCGGGTGCGGTGGACGGCACCCCCAAGACGTGACAATTGGCAGTGGAACGACGTAACTGAGTTGACCACGCTCCGCTCAGAGAACTTCCGGAGCACCATCGGCGTGAGAGCGATCACCCACACAACCGCGAGGACCATCAGGACCCACACAGCCACTCTCCCTCGTACAATCCTGCGTCTCGTGAGACCCTACAAGAGGATCCCTTGAGATCAGCGGATTTCCGAGCGGCGCCAGGTTCCCGATCGTCCTCCCGACTTCTCCCAGAGGGAGAGCTCACTGATCGTCATCGACCGGTCGGCCGACTTGCACATGTCATAGATGGTGAGGGCGGCGATTGCGCAGGCTGTCATCGCCTCCATCTCGACACCTGTGCGGTCCACTGCCTCCACCTGAGCCTCGACCTCGACATGGTCGTCGCCCATGGTGAAGTTGATGAACACCCCGCCGACGAGGAGGGGGTGGCAGAGCGGGATGAGCTCGGGCGTCCGCTTCGCCGCCTGGATGCCCGCTATGCGGGCTGCGCCGAGGACGTCGCCCTTGTTGACGGCGTTCGAGGCGATGGCCACCGTCGTCTCCGGCAGCATCTGCACCTTGCAGCGAGCGAGCGCGCGCCGGTGCGTCGTCTCCTTCGGGGTGACGTCGACCATCCGGGCTCGGCCGAGAGGATCGATGTGAGTGAGACCGCGCTCAGACATTGGTAGGGGAGTGTACGCGCCCCGCTCACCGGCTGCCGCTCACCTCGGCCACCTGGGAGAACGGTCGGCAGGGGCGCCGCTCGGGCACATGCCGGGTCGCCGTCAAAGCGGCTCCCGGCGCCCCCACGAGGTGCAGGAATGCACCGAGGCCCCGATGAGCTCTCTCAGCCGCCGATCTGGCTCATGGACCGCCGGGGGCGGATGAAGTCGATCTTCCCGATCCGGTGGCCGGCCCACTTGAGGCCGACCGCACGGGCAGCCAGCTCCGCCAGCTCGTCGTCGCTCGCTCCGGCGCGAAGAGGGCCGCGGAAGTCGTAGTCGTCCTGAGCGAAGAGGCACGTCTGGAACGCCCCCTCCGCCGTCAGCCGCACCCGGTCGCAATCGCCGCAGAAGGGCTTGGTCACCGATGGGATCACGCCGATCTCGCCCGCACCGTCCTTGTACCGCCACCGCGAGGCCGGCTCGGGACCGTGCTCGACTTCCTCGAGCCCGTAGACAGCGTCGATGGCGGCGACGATCTCCTCCGCCGGGACCACCTTCTCCATCGTCCACGTGCCGTCGAAGTCGAGGGGCATGAACTCGATGAACCTCGGTTGAACCGAACGCTCCCGACCGAAGCGGGCGAATTCGACCACCTCGTCCTCGTTCCAGTCCCGCACCACGACCACGTTCACCTTGACGGGCGCAAGACCGGTGGCAACGGCGGCATCGATCCCTGCGAGAACCTCCGGGAGGGCGTCCCGGCGGGTCATCTGGGCGAAGCGATCCCGGCGGAGCGAGTCGAGGGAGATGTTGATCCTGTTGAGGCCGGCGGCCTTCAGCTCGGGGGCGAGGCGAACCAAGCGTGAGCCGTTCGTGGTGAGAGACAGGTCGATGCCGTTGCCGTCGGAGGTCTGCAGCCGGGCGAGCATCCTGACGAGCTCGCACAGATCGGCCCGAACGGTCGGCTCGCCGCCCGTGAGCCGGATCGACTCGACGCCGAGCCGCTCGACGAACAGTCGGGCGATCCGCTCGATCTCCTCGTAGGAGAGCACCTCTGAACGCGGGACGAACACCATCCCCTCGGCCGGCATGCAGTAGACGCAGCGGAAGTTGCACCGATCCGTGACCGATATCCGAAGATCGTGGACGGCGCGCCCGAAGGAGTCCACGAGCGGGCTTGCGGCGGTGTCGACAACGGTCACACCCCGAGTGTACGGGCGCCTGCCCGCCCGCCCATGTCCGGCCAGACCTTAATTCAGCGGTCCGAAGACGACGAGGTCGACGTCCTCGCCTGCCTCGATGCCCTCCCCGTCGGGCACGATGGCGAGCGCATTCGCCGCCGCCATCGTGCCCAGCTGGTGCGACAGTTGGCCGCCGGCAGATCGCGGCGCTGAGCCGCCCATCGCCCCGCCAGCTGGCCTCGACCCTGTTGAGGTGGATCTTGCCGTCCGGGCGGCGGCGAAACGGCTCAGCGGCTAGCCCCCTGACGCTCCTCGGCGGCTCCGGGTCATGCCCGGCGAGGACGCGCGAAGGCCGGGAGGGCGATCATCTGGTAGCTGACGAGCGAGGAGACCGGGTTGCCGGGGAGGCCGAAGACGGGGACTGCTCGCGGACGGCCATTCCCACTAGAGGCAGGCGACCCGAGGTCCTCCCCCGGGGCCGCCGGCGCGTTCCCGCTCCCCGCGGACCCGTCGGCGAGCATGGCGAAGGCAAAGGGCTTGGCGGGCCGGATCGCCACGGAGAGCTGGATCAACCCCGTCGGCTCCTCCGCCAGGCGCCCGAGGACGACTTTCACGTAGTCGAACTCCCCCTTGCTCACCCCACCGGATGTGAGGACGGCGTCGCACTCTCGAACGGCACGCCGGAGCGCTTCCTCGACTTCACCCTCGTCGTCCCTGACGAGGCCGAGGTCGACGGGCTCGAAGCCATCTCTGCTGAGCGTCGCGAGAAGAGCGTGCCGGTTCGAGTCGCGGATCTGGCCGGGTGCGAGCGCCGGCGCAGGTTGTCCGGCCACAGCCTCCACGAGCTCGTCGCCTGTGCTGAGCACCCCGACGTGCGGACGGCGATAGACGCGCACCCGCGAGGCGCCGATCGAGGCGAGCACCCCGATGTGAGAGGGCGTGAGGAGCGTCCCGGCCGGAATGGCCACCTGGCCGGCGGGAAAGTCGCTCCCGGCCGGCCGTATATGGGCGCCCGGCTCCACCTCGTCGAGGATCCGCACGAGCCGGGGGCCGCCCGTCCCCACCGGCTCGGTCCGCTCCACGATCGCTATGCCCGTCGCACCGGCGGGAATCGGGGCGCCCGTCATGATCTGGACGGCCTGGCGCGGCCCGACGGCAACGGTGGGCTCCCGGCCGGCGGCGAGGACGTCGACCACCTCGAGCTCCACCGGCGGCGGCGAGGTCTCTTCGGCCCGCACGGCGTAGCCGTCCATCGCGGTGTTGGGGAACGGAGGAATGTCCTCGCCGGCAGCGATGTCCTCGGCCGTGATGCGACCGAGCGCTTCCCCGATCGTTGCCCAACTGGCCGGCAACGGCCTCACGGCTCCCATCACGAGCTGCTGAACCTCCGGCAGGGCCACCAGGACCTCGTCGCTTCCTCCCGGCACCAAGCCCCATCCTTCCCCGGGAGCTCGGTCACTGTCTCGAACAGCCTGTCCCGTCCAGCCGAGCATATAGACTTAGCACTCGACAGGTAAGAGTGCTAGCGGTGCGAACGCGTCCAAGCTGGTGGGCGCTGACACCGCGAGGAGGCGAGCCGGCCGATGCCAACCTATGAGTACGTGTGCCGGCAGTGCGGCGACCACCTCGAGGTCGTGCAGTCGTTCACCGACGACGCGCTCACCGAGTGCCCGAACTGCGGCGGCGTCCTCAAGAAGGTGTTCGGGAACATCGGGATCGTGTTCAAGGGAAGCGGCTTCTACAAGACGGACAGCCGCTCGTCTTCATCGTCGGGCAAGGCCAAGACAGAGGCCGGCGCCTCGACGACCTCCGAGAAGTCCTCGGCCGAGGGCGGAGCCAAAGGAGATTCCGAGAGCGGCTCCAAGGGTCGGCGACAGCTCGAAGAGCGACGGCCCGAAGAAGGACGCCGCCTCGAACGGGAGCACGTCGGGCTCGGCGAAGCCCGCACCGCCCGGCTCTTCCGGTTCGACGGCCGCCTGCCTCCTAGCGCCGAGCAGCCTCAGGAACAGCCTGAGGTCGACGGCACGATCCGCGCTCCGCCACGGCCGTGGGTCGTCGAAGTGGTGACCGATCGACCGAGCCCTGGCGAAGCGAGCCGAGAAACCCGTCCCGGGTGGCGAAATCGTCCATCTCCACGAAGGCCGCTCCGATGGCCTCGGGCACGTGGGCATCCGAGCCGGCGCCGGCGGACAGACCGAGGCGCATCGCTGACGCCGCCGCCTCTTCGTTCAGATGCTCCGAGCCGCGTCTTCGCGTTCCGGACCTCGACGACGTCGATCAGCCCCTCCGCCGGCCAGTTCCTCGAGCACCGCCGGGTGCAGCCGGTGCCGCAACGGGTCGAAGGGGTGCGGCACGTAGACGATCCCTCCCTGGGCGCGGATCTGCTCGGCGACCTCCCGGGCCGAGCGCGGCGCAGGGGCGAGGCGCTCGGCGAGGAACAGGCCGATCAACTCGCCCTCCGGACGTCCTCTGCTCCTGACCTATGACGACCCGGCAGGGGAGCTCGGCCGCCAGCCGGAGCGCACCGGCGACCGTGCCGTGGTCAGTGATGCAGACGACGTCGATGGCGGCCGCCGCGATCGCTTCGCGCCAGCTCGTCCGGCGTCGTCGTCGAGTCCCCCGACCACATCGTGTGGACGTGGCAGTCGACTCGGATGCGACCCTGCTCCGGCGGCCGGGCCAGATGTGGGTGCCGGGCGACCGCCTCCGGAGACGGCACTCGGCCGTTCGCCCCGCCGGGGAGCCCGGCGCGTCCGGCGGCCTCCAAGGGCTAGGCCCCGCTCAGCGAGACATCGGCGATGGCGAGCGAGATGCCGGCTGCCGACCCGGGCAGCCATTCGAGGTCGCGGCCGATGTGCACGATGTGCTGCAGCATCCGCTGGATCGTCGACGCGATCGTCAGCTCACGGACCGGTTCGGCGAGGGCGCCCTCCGCGGATCATCAAGCCCTCGGCGCCGACCGAGAAGTCGCCCGAGACGGCATTGACGCCTGAGTGGACGCCGGTGACGGACTGCACCAGCAGGCCGCGATCGATCCGGCGTCACCATCTCGTCCTGGTCGAGCTCGCCCGGCTCGATGGAGACGGCCCGCGCCCCGACGCCCGGCGTCGTGCGGTAGCCGCCCCGCACTGCCGAGGCGGTTGAGACGGTCCCCGCCACCCGGGCGGCATGGGTGTCGAAGAGGTAGCCGAGGAGCTTTCCCCCGTCGATGAGGCGGTTCCTCCGGCAGGCGAGGCCTTCGGCGTCAGTCGGCGTCGCCCCGTAGGCGGCGGCGTCGGTCGGGTCGTCGACGAGGGTGAGGTTGGCGGCGGCCGACCTCCTCGCCCACCCGGTTGGCGAAGAGGCTGCGGCCCTTTGCCACTTCCTCCCCGGACAACGTGCCGGCCAGGATCGAGAGCAGCGAGGCGGTCACCCGCGGGTCGAGGAGGACGGTGAGGCGGGACGAGGAGGGTTTCTTGGCGCCGAGGAGGCGCGTCGCCCGGTCGGTGGCGTCGCCTGCCGCCTTGGCGCACGTCGAGGTCTCCCGTGCTCCGCCCGACCGAGTAGCCGAAGCCCGTCTGGGTCTCGTCGCCCTCGCCGGCGATGGCGTACGACGACACGAAGCAGTTGCTCCTGCGGCTCGCCGCGCAGATCCCCGTCGAGGTGGCGATGGCCGACTCCCTCATGGCGTCGGAGTAGTCGGTCTGCACGACCTGGCGGATCCGCCGGTCGCCGCTGGCGGACCTGCCGCTCGAGCTCGACGGCAAGGTCGATCTTCGCCTCCGTCGGCGTAGCCGCCAGCTCCTCCCGCCACAGGTCGAGCCGGGCCGGCTCGAACGCCGTCCGGCTCGGCGAGGCCGGCGTGCTCGTCGACAGTGGCGAAGCGGGCGTTGTCACGAGCCTCGCGGAGCGCCTCGGCGGCGGCTGCCTCGTCGAGGGCGCCCACCCAGGCAAAACCGACCCGGCCGTCACGAACCACCCGCACACCGATGCCGGCCGAGTCAGCCGTGGAGAGGTACTCGACCTCGCCCTCGTAGACGCGCACCGCCGTCTCGCGGCCCTGTGCCACGTAGGCCTCCACTTGCTCGCCCTCTCTGCGTGACGGCCTGTTCGGCGATGGAGAGGGCGAGCTCGGCCAGATCAGCCACCGGCCGTCCCCCCGATGGTGACGCCGGTGACCCGCAGCGTCGGCTGGCCACAGCCGACCGGGACCGACTGGCCGTCCTTGCCGCAGGTCCCCGCGGTCATCCCGAAGTCGTTCCCGACGGCGTCGATCTTGCCCAGCACGTCCGGGCCGTTGCCGATGAGGTTGGCGTCGCGGAGCGGCTCGGTGATCCGGCCGTTCTCGATCAGGTAGGCCTCGGTCATGCCGAAGACGAAGTCGCCGGTGGCGGTGTTCACCTGGCCGCCGCCGAGGTGGGCGACGTAGACGCCGTGCGGTGTCTCGGCGACGATCTCGTCAGGATCGTCCTCGCCTGGCAGGAGGAACGTGTTCGTCATCCGCACCATCGGCAGCTCCCGGTAGCTCTCACGCCGGCCGTTGCCCGACGACTGCACGGCCCTTCTTGCGGGCCCGGAGGAAGTCCCACATGTAATCGGTGAGGATGCCGTTCGAGATGAGGACGTTGCTCTGTGCCGGCCGCCCCTCGTCGTCGACGGTCATGCAGCCCCACTCCGGGCCGACGGTGCCGTCGTCGACGAGGGTGACGAGCGGGCTCGCCACGAGCTCGTCGAGGCGCCCGGTGTAGACCGAGCTGTCCTTCAGGATGTGGTCGGCCTCGAGGCCGTGGCCGCACGCCTCGTGGAACAGGACGCCGCCGCTCCCGCTCTTGATCACGACGGGCACGACGCCCGACGGCGCCGGCCGGGCGGTCAGCTTGGCGAGGGCCCGCCGGGCGGCCTCCTCGGCGACATCCTCGACGGAGCGCCGCTCGAAGAGCTCGAAGCCCACGGTGAGGGCGAGAGTCTCGCGGCCCGTCTGCATGCCGGCGTCACCGGCTGCCACACAGCTCACGCTCAGCCGGGTCCTCACGCGGTCGTCACCGGCGAGCACGCCGTCCGAGTTGGCGATCTGGGTGCGGCGCCTGGAGTCGCCGTAGCCGGCGCTCACCTGGACGATGGCGCGCTCCGCTGCTCCGGGCGGCGTCGTCGGCCCGGAGCAACATCTCCACCTTCGTCGACTTGGCCACTTCGCTCGGCAGCATCTCGGACGAGGTTCGGCGGCGTGTCCGGCGGCTGCTCGCCTCTGTCGAGCGCCACCGGGCGCGGCGCTCGGCCCCGGAGCCGCCGGCGTTGATCGCGGGCGACGGCGGCTGCAGCACGCGCCGCCGCCACGAGACCGGGCTCGGACAGGTCGGCCGTATGGGCGAAACCCGTCGTCTCCCCGACGACGACCCTGATCCCCGCCCCTCGGTCGTGGCCGGAGGAAAGCTCCTCGACTCGCCGGTCGTCGAGAGAGATGCCGGTCGCAGTGCGGTCCTCCACGAAGACCTCGGCGAATGCACCGCCTCGCTCGAGCGCCGTGCCGAGCACCCGCTCGAGCAGGTCCGGGGCGACTATCGGTTCTGCGGCCTGCGGCCGTTGCTGCGTCCTGCTCCTGCCATCACCGTCTCCTCGTCCGGCCCGGCCGAGCCTGATCCGGGCGCTGCGACCCTACTCCCGGGCGCCGCGAGCGGTCCTCCTGCCTTGTCAGCGAAGGATGTTCCCGAGCATTCCTCCGACGGCGCCGCCGGCGACCGCGTCCTTCGTGCCCTCGTCGCCCAGGAAAGGCGCCAGCGACGCCGCCAGGATCGGCAACGGCATCGACTGCAGCCAGATCTTGCCGGGGCCGGTCAGCACGATGAGCCAGTGGCCGTCGGAGCCGAAGTATCGGTTGGCGATCCCCTGGACACGGGTCATCTGGAAGGTGACGGTGTCCTGGAAGACCCCGACGTGGCCCGGGTGGACGAGCAGGCTCTGCCGAGGTGCGAGGTCGTAAGTCGTGATCTCACCGGACAGCTCGACCCAGGCCGTGCCCTGGCCCTCCAGCTTCTGGAGGATGAAGCCCTTCGTGGCCGAAGAGCATCCCGCCGAGTCCCTGGTTGAACCCGATCGTGCAGTTGATGTTCGGCGTTCCGCAGACCCAGCCGTGCTTGTGGACGAGGAACCCGCCGTTGCCCGCCTGGTTGACCTCGAGCGGGAAGATGCGTCCGGGCATCTTGGCCGCGAAGGCGATCATGCCCTGGCCGCCTGCCGGCTCGTAGCGGGTGAGGAAGATGCTCGTGCCGCTCATCACGCGCTTCAGCCCGCCGAGCAGGCCGCCCCCGCCGCCAGCCCTGATTGCCCATGGCGGTCGTCTGGCTCATCTGCATGTTCGCCGTCATCCACGACAGTTCGCCGTGGTTGGAGATCAACGACTCGCCCGGGTCGAGGATCATCTCGAGAACCGGGAGCGTGGATCCCTTCACCTCTGCTTGCATCGACAACCCCTTTCGTTTCTTCCACCCATCGAGCCCCACCCTCCGGCACTGGCTGACGCCTGGCGGAGAATGCATCAGCCTCCTTAGCGCTAGTCTGCCTTGCGGCGGGCGGCGCCGTCGAATGAACCAGCAGTCGCAGTGGTTGCCGGTCGACAATCCGGCCCGCGCGTCACATCCACCATGCTGATGGCCGGCGGCGGCGTAGCATCCCGCCAGACGTCAGCATGGCGTGGGCTTCGACCGGGTTCGGTCGCGGCTCGAGCTGGGCACATTCGAAGTGTCGGCCCCGCAGGACCGATCCGAACGCGGTGCCGGGCACCGGGAGAGGGGCAGCCGAACATGGACGAGACCGGGGCAGCCGAGGAGCAAGCTGCTGCCACACCCATCTTCAACGTCTATCGCCGGGGCTATGACCCCGAGCAGGTTGACCGCTACGTCGGCGACCAGCAACGGCGGCTGGACGAGGCGGTGCACCGGGCGTCGGAGTCCGAGCGCAAGCTGGCGGCTGCCGTCGGGCAGCTCCGGGAGCTGCACAGGCGTGTCGCCGTCTACGAGAGCGAGGTGCACAACGCCCAGCCGGCACAGCTCGACACGCTCGGAGAGCGGGTGCAGCGCATCCTCCAGGAGGCTTGGGAAGGTGCCTACAACCTCCGCCAGGAAGCCGAGCAGGAGGTCAACGAGCTGCGCGGGGCGGCGGAGCGTGACATCACGGCTCTCCGGGAGCAGGCGAACAGGGAGATCGAAGAGCTCCGGCAGGTGGCGAGCAGGGAGGCGGCCGAGGCCGTCGACGAGGCGACCCAGCAGCGCCCTCAGCATCAGGGACGAGACTGAGCGGCGACGCCAGACCTATCTCGAACAGGTGGAACGGGACCGCGAACGTGCGATAGCCCAGCTCAGCTACCTCTACGATCAGCGAGAAGGCGCCGTCGCCGAGCTCGTCCGCCTGCAGGCGACAGTTCAGGCGACGGTCGAGGAGCTGATGCGCAGCCCGCTCGCGAGGCCCTCGGCGGTGCGCCTACGAGGCCGGTGCAGCCGTGACCGGAGAGGTGGCGGGAGAGGGCGACGGCGCCGGCGAGGAAGCCGCAGGGTCGGCCGAAGCAGCAGGACAGGCGACCGAGGCTGCTGGCGAGGCGCCCGGCGGGGGAGGGCATCCGGCCGAGCCCGTCGGCGGCGGCCGGCGAAGCGGCAGCCGGAGCGGCAGCCGACACAGGCGCCTCCGGCGACGGAGGTGCGTCGGTCGGTGATCCCGAGCGCCGGCGACGCTTCAGCCGAGGATTCCGAGGAGGCGCCGGCTTCGGAGGAGCTCCGGCGACGTCGGTCTTTGATGCCTTCGCCGTCACCGACGCGCCGGCCTCAGATGCTGCGACCGTCACCGACGCAGTCAATCCCGCCGATGCCTCCGCGGCGCGGCGCGACGAGGCAGCTGTGGACCCAGACGACACCGGGCAGGCCATCGACGAAGAAGGGCGGCGGCGAGCCGGAGACCTCTGACACAGCCGGCGTCGCAGAAGACGAGCCGACCGTACCGATGGAGAGGTTCGTCCTGCCGAAGGACCGCGACGCAGCCCGAGCGGCGAGGCGGCGGGGATCCGGCAGGACGATCGAAGGCGGGGATGCCGAGGCCGACGAGGCTGGGGCCGACCCGATAGCAACGCCCGACTCGGTGGAGGACACCATCACCTCGGGCGGAAGCGAAGAGCCGGAGGAGGCGGTCAGCCGGCCGTCGTCGCGGGGCGGCTTTGACCGGAGCCCCGTTGTCGGCGTCGCAGCCGTCGACACCCTGCCGCTGCAGCCGGCAGAGATGGCCGGCCCCAGCTCGGACTCCGCCGCCGCGGCCCCCGGTGGTGAAGCCGAAGCACGGGCTGTTCGACGTTGAGCAGGAAGGCTGGTCCTAAGTCCGCCTGACCTGAGTGCACCGGAGGGTGCTCATCCGACGAGGGTGTTGCTCCCGGATACCGGGTATGCGAGTGGACACTGCAACGCTGATCGAGCGGTCGTCGGACCGCCTCGTCTGGGACGACCTCGATCTTGCCAGCTTCCGACGGGAGCCGCTGGCGGCGGACGTCCTGCGGGCGATCCGCTACATGCACGACGTCGAGTTCCACACCGTCTGCTACCTGCGTGACCTGCTCTTGACGCCGGCCCATGCCGACCCGAGGGTGACGGGCTTCCTCAACATGTGGGTCTATCAAGAGTTCTGGCACGGTGAGGCTCTCGCTGCCGTGCTCGCCGCCCACGAGGAGCCGTTCGGCGAGGAGCGCGTGGGTGATACCCGGGCGCGGCTCGGCGACCCGCGACCGGATCCGGCCACTGCTGATGGCCCTCGGCGGATGGATCGGCGGGTCGGACTTCACCGCCGTTCACATGACCTGGGGTGCAGTCAACGAGTGGACCACCCAGAGCGGCTACTCGCGTCTCAGCCGCCGAGCGGGCCGGCCCGTCCTGTCGGAGCTGCTCAAGCGGATCATGAAGCAGGAGGGCCGTCACATCGACTTCTACGCCGGTGAGGCCGCCAGGCGCCTCGCCGGGAGCAAGCGAGCCCGGCGGCTGACGAGGATGGCTCTCAGGCGCTTCTGGTCGCCGGTCGGTTCAGGCGTCATGCCCGATGCCGAGGTACGTTTTCTTGCCGGCTACCTCTTCGCCGGGACGTCCGGTCTCGCTGCCGCCCAACGGATCGACCGCCAGATAGACCGCCTTCCCGGCCTCGGCGGCTTGAACCTCGTCGAGCGGGCCGTCGCTCCGGCCGCCGCTCCGGCCGAGCCGGCCGCCACCGAACTGCTCGCTGCATAGTCCGGCGACGACCGAGAGGCGGGCCCGCCTGCAATCTGCTCAGGGGTCCGAAGCGGCTTGAGGTAGTTCCCGGCGCCCGAGACGGCTCTCAGGCTGGCGGCCCGCCGCCGGGGACCTCTTCGTCATCGGAGGCGGCGAAGCTGACAGTGACGTCGATCTCGTCGGCGGCACGCGCCACGCGGAACCGGAGCTCCGGCTCGTCGCCGTCGAGCACCTCGTACAGGTCGTCGAGGGATCGCAGCTCGCGACCACCGGCGGCGACGAGGACGTCGCCTCGCCGAAGCCCGGCTCTGTCGGCGGGACCGCCCTCCTCGACTTCTCGCACGAGAAGCCCGTCGACCTCCGGCAGCCCGGCCGCCGAGCGAAGGCGCCGCGCCACGTGGGAGGGGGCGATCGCCGTCCCGAGGCGGCGCCGGAGCGGGGCCTTTCCTGCTGCGAGCGCTTCGATCCGATTCGCGCAGCTCGTCGTTGGCCGTGAGCGCCTGGTAGAAGCCCTCCTGCAGCCGATTCGTGTTCAGCCCGACGAGCTTGCCCGTGCGGTCGAGGACCGGGCCGCCAGACGAGCCGCGGGCGAGGGGGGCGGTGTGCTCGAGGCTGCCCGGGATCCGGCGGCCCCGCGGCCCTCGGAAGCCCCTGCCGGTGGAGGAGACTGTCCCGATCGTGGCTCGCAGGCCACGACCTCTCGGATTGGAGAGTGCGACGACGACCTCGCCGACGTTGACCGTCGAACCGGTCCATTCGACCCCCGCCGCCTCGGCGGTCTCCACGGCGATGACGGCGAGATCGCCGTCGATATCGACGCCGGCAGCGGTGCCGGTGGCGGTCCGTCCGTCAGCGAAGGTGACATAGACCTCCTCGCTCCGCAGGTTGTGGGCATTCGTGGCGATGATCCCGTTACGGATCACGACACCGGTCCCGTGCCGGTTGACGCCGACCACGGATCCACCGACAGCGGCGGCGACTCCGGCGATCACTTCTGTGACCTCGTCCAATGCGCTCATGGTGCTCCTTCCCGGTCCGGAGCCGTCGGCGGCATCCGGTGGAGGCATAGTAGCTTGTAACTTGCATTATGCAAGTCATAAGCCTGAAATGGATCGGCGGCCAGTTCGGTGGCCGTGGAGGTGTAGAGAAGTCCCGTGCGCCATTCCTCACCGCTTGCTGCGGCCCTTCAGCGCGTCGGCGACCGCTGGACACTCCTTCTCGTAGCCGAGCTGCTGGATGGACCGCGGCGCTTCGGCGAGCTGCAGGAGGTCGTGCCCGGCATCGCCACCAATGTCCTCACCAGCCGTTTGCGCGAGCTGGAGCGCCACGGCCTCGTCGTGGCGATCCCCTACTCGAGGCGCCCGCTTCGCTTCGAGTACGAGCTCAGCCGGGCGGGAGCAGAGCTGGCAGGAGCTCTCCGGCTGCTGGCGGCATGGGGAGCAGCAAGCGGGCCACCCCCCGAGGGCGGGGACCCGCGTCCGGTAGCCGGAGAACATCTTCGTGCGCCGGCGGGAGCAGAGGCGGCGCCAGACGCCAAAGGTCGAGCAGTAGAGGGCGGATCTACCCGTGGAGGAAGCGGGCAAGCCGCTGACCCGGCCGAGCTGCTGATCCCGGTGCACGGTGCCTGTGGCACGCCGCTCGAGGTTCGCCACTGGTGTCCGACGTGTCAGCTGGTGGCGAGCGAGGACGAAGAGGTATGGGTCTGACCGCTGGCGCACGTCAGCCGCCGACGTCGAGAAGTCACGCCTCGCACAGGAGCTCGCCGTGGACGACGGCGAACCAGCCGTCCCTCGCCGTCACCCAACGGCGCCACGCCGTCGCGATGGCGGCAAGCTCCTCCTTGCGGGCGAGCCCGAGCTCGAGCGCCCGCTCGGCGAGAGCGCTCTCCGTCACCCGCTCGGCCCACGAGCCGCCCCACCATTCCCGCTCTTCGGCTGTGGCGAAGGACCACGCCGACGCCGACGCCTCGACCTTGGAGTAGCCCGCCTCTCCGGCCCACGCCCTCATCCGCCGGCCGGCATCGGGCTCTCCGCCGTTCGGCGCGGGCAACAGCGCAGTAGAGGGCCAGCCACTGATCGAGGAGTGGATCCGGCGGCCACCACACCATCGAGTGGTAGTCCGCATCGCGGGCGGCGACGAGGCCCCCCGCCTTGCAGACGCGGCCCATCTCCTCCAGCACCACGACAGGCGCCTGAACGTGCTGGAGAAGCTGATGGGCGTGTGCGACATCGAACGAGGCGTCGTCGTAGGGAAGCGACTCGGCCTCTCCCTCGTGAAATTCGACGTTGTCGATGCCGCGCGCCTCTGCCAGCTCCCGCGCCTCCTCGAGGACCGCCGGCTCTGCGTCCACTCCCGACGACGCGGCCAGGGGCGACGGCCGCCGCTAGATCGACGGTGATGGTGCCGGGGCCACAGCCGACGTCGAGGATGCTGTCTCCAGCCTTGAGCCTCGCCAGCAAATAGGCGGCAGAGTTGGCAGCGCTTCGCCAGCGATGAGCTCGAAGGACGCTCTGATGATGGCCATGGGTGTAGATCCCGTCCGGGTGTCGGATATCGCAGGCGTCGGCTTGAACGTCCTTCGACGGGCCTTCGTCGTGCCGCTCCGGCTGCGTCGTCTCAGCAGGCTCGTCGTTCTTCCTTCTGCTCGAGCTCATCCCGGGTGATGTTCTATTGGCGAGTGAGTGCCACGACGGGAATGACCCGGGTGGTCATTTGCTGGTACTCGCGAAAGCCCGGGTACTTGCTCGCCTGAGCGGCGTATTTCTCCGCCCGCTCCTCACCCTCCAGCACCTTCGCAACGGCGTCATATTTGTCAGTGCCGATCTCAACGATGACGCTCGGGTTGGCCAATAGGTTGCGATACCAGTCGGGGTCGGTCGGTGCGCCGGCCTTCGAGGCGAACACGTAGACCGTGCCCTCATCACCGGGCAGGTACATGACCGGGGTCGTGTGCCGGCGCCCGCTCTTGGCTCCCGTCGTCGTCAGGAGCACCATCGGCGCCCCTTCGAACTGTCCTCCGACCTTCCCTTCGTTGGCGCGGAATTCGTCGATGATCTTCTGGTTCCAGTTGCCGGGATCTGACATCGTCGGTTGCCTCTCTCTCGAAGTGGAGCCGCCGGTGGCGCTCGGCCTCCTGGCTGGGCATCGCAGCGCGACGCTACAGGGCGTCATCGGCAGGGACCGTCGAGAGGCGCTCTTGTTCCGCGACGTCGCCACGGGTGCGTCGGGACGGCTCCGAGGTCGTTGATGTCTTGCTCCGAAAGAGGTTCACCTACGATGGGCGACGATTAAGGCCGGTGCACGTGCACGCCTGGGCGCTCGTCGGGCCCGAGTGCGCCTGTGAACCGGACGTCGTCTGGGCCGCTAGCTCATCGGGTAGAGCAGGGGACTTTTAATCCCAAGGTGCAGGGTTCGAGACCCTGGCGGCCCACCTACACCAGCCACCAAAGGTCAGAGCATGTTTTTCATGCCAGATCGGTCGCTGATGGGCTCAGTCCCAACAGCGGTCCCGTGCGTCCAGGAGCGCGGACGTTGTGACAAAGGAGACGGCTTCATGACGTAGCCGTGCGACAAGCTCACGGCAGCCAGCCGGTGCGAGTCCCGGCCGGGGAGACGCCAAAGCCCCCGTCCCACGCTCTGCCACCGGCCGGTTCGGCTTCATCGGGATCGGCACCGCGAGCACCAGGGCTTCCCGCCCGGGGCCCAGGAACGTCCAGGCCTGCCCGGTAAGGTATCTACTCGCTTCGGAGGAGCTGAGCGACGGTCGGCGCGCGCGCCGCTGCGAGCGCCGGCACGATAGCCAAAAGGTTGGCGACCAGAAGGACAGCCGCACCCAACACGGCGATCAGCCACCCCGGCACGGTGACGACGGGGACCACACCGAGGTTTGTCGCAAAGTCGCGCCATATCAGCTTTCCGGCAGCTACCCCGAGCGGGATGCCGACGACGATACCGACGAGGGCGACTGTCGTCGCCTGCCAGCAAACAGCGACGCGCACTTGGCGGTTCACGAACCCGAGCGCCTTCAAGAGCCCGACCTCGCGCCGGCGGCGGGCCACGCTCACGGCCAGGAGATGAAGAAGTGTCGCGACCCCGAACATCGCCAGCATGAGTCCCACGATGAGCGGAAAGTTCACCGCCTGCCCGAAGTTGAGCAACGAGACGGGGGTCGTCGGCTGTCCGGCGACGCCCGAAAAGTCGTTGAGGAAGTGGGCGACAGCGGCTCTCCCCTTCGGCCCGGCGACTGCTTTGGCAAAGACGGCGTGGCCGTGAACGTCGTCACGGAACGTGCTCACGCACGTGGCGCGCGTCGGGCCGGGTGGACAGGTCGCGTCGAGAAGACCGGAGAAGGTGAACGCCGCACCCGTGCCCAGCCCCCCGAGGCCGAACTGACCGGGGAACGACGCCGATCCGACGACGGTGAAGGGAGAGGTCCGCCTTCCTCCCGTGGGCAATTGCACGGTTACCGGCACGACCGATCCGACGCGGGCGCCGACCTGACCCATGGTCGTGGTGCCGAGGGCGACTTCGCCGTCGCCCGCCGGCAGGCGACCATCGACCGTCGACAAGAGGAGTGGCCCGCGCACAGCCGTTGCAGCGATGGCGAAGACGCTGACCCCGTCGACCGTCACCTCTTCTCTCGTGCCAGTCATGATCCCGGTAATGGTCGGGTTGCTCTCGAGGGCGGTCACCTCGGCGGCCGGGTTCCCCCCGTTGGAGGCGTTGTTGGCGAACAGCAGCTGGTAGTCCTGGCCATAGAGCGCCGGGGTGGCCGTCAGGTGCGACAAGCTGGCCCCGAAGACGGCTGTGGCAGACAAGGCCAGTACAGCCAAGGCAGTCCCGAACAGCGCCGTGACCACCGGTACCGAGGCGGCCCCACGGCCGGATTGGAGCGCATGGCGGACTCCGATGACGGCGCTCGCCGGAGCGCCGGTCGCTGCCACTCGGCCCACGATCGCCGACTGGCGCCCGAGGGCCGCGGTCCCCCCAGGTTGGTACCCGCGAGGCGCGCACCGACGGCCAGAGACCGAGGACCAGCACGACGGTGACGATGAGGATCGCCCCCGGAAGGAGGATCAGGGGATCGAAAGCAGGCCCGGTGGACGGCTCTGCCAGCCGTGCCTCGCCGACGGGGGTGAGCGGGGACAGGGCGAAGGCGATGACGATGGCGCCGGCGGCACCGGCGAAGCCGACGAGGAGATTGCGGGCTGTGCCGAGTGCGACCAGCCGACGTCGCGGCAGGCCGAGGGCGGTCAGGGTGGGGTACACCTCGCTCTCGACGGCGCTCTGGCGGCCGAGCGCCTGACCGATCACAGCGAGGCCGGCGAGCCCGGCCAAGGCGGCCAACACCCACCAGCCGACGGCTTGGGGGTGAATCGACGTCGTCACCGCAGTGGCGCCGGTGTCCTGGTTCTCCGCGAAGAAAAGGTGCCTCGCGTTCATCTCGGCGGAGAACCGGGGAAGATCGGCGGCGCCGTGGCGCAGTCGCACAAAGTATTGCTCGCCGAAGGCCGCCCGCTCACCCGTCGCGCGAGTGAATGCCGATGTTGTGTAGAAGTCGTAGGTGGAGGCTTGACCCTCGGGGAACTCATCTTCGGCTACCTCGATCCCCACCACGTGGAAGGCAACAGTCGGCCCCGCAGGGTTCAGGTTGGCCCCGGTGACTACTGCCTTCTCCTGGGATCAGCGCGTAGAACTGCGTGCGGACGACGGTTCCGATGTGTACCCCGAAGTCCTGTTCGAGGTTGACCGAAGCCAATACCTCGTCCGGTGAGGCCTCGTTGGGCATCCGACCGGCGACCAGCTTCGTAACGCCGGCGAGGCCGACGGGCGACAAGCCGAGGAATGAGACGTTGGCGTCGTTGATTCCGGAGCTGCAGGCGCAGGTCAAGGCGCCGTTGAAAGGTTCCTGAGCCGTGGTGACTGAAGCGACCTCCCCCATCTTGGCCAGCTCGGGAACCGGTGTCAGGTTGAAAATGACGAAGTCATACCCGTGGTCGTTGACGAAGCGCGGAAAGGCGGTCGCCGTCCGACGCCCGGCAGCGGCAGCACCTAGCGTCAAGCCGCCGGCGACCGCAACAAGGGCGGTGAGGATCAGCCACGATCGCCATCGACGGCGGAACCCCGCACGCAACAGCAACAAGACACCGCCCAAGGAACCACCCCTGCTTCAGTGTATTCATCGCTTCCGAGTGCCCAAGGAGGCCAGCAGGCTTTAGGGGCACGTGGTAGCACCCGGACTGTCGCCCGCCACCTTGATAGGGCCGCGCTTGTCGAGGCATCCGTGGGAGTCGGGATCGTCGCTGACACCCGCAGGGGGTCGGGCACTAGCCCGGCTCGTGCCGAGTGGATCTTAGGGTTGGGTCCCATAACCTTTCTAGACCGAGGTTCTCGCCGTGCTGAGGAGACGCTTCCTCTGCCGATGACCTCTACGTGGCGTTGGCCGACGACCTTCGCGCTACTTTCCTCACCGATGACGTACGACTTGTGGAGGCATCGACGTTTCCTCCCCAGTTGAACGTGCGCCGACTGCCGTGCAGTTCGAGACTTTGGCGGCCGACCAGGTCGGGGTCATCACCTGGACGACGATGCCAGGTTCGCCGGCCGCACGCGTAAGCACCTGGCCGACGTTGCGCACCGTACCGAACCACAGCTGACGGCCAAAGGCGAGTGCTGTGGCGAGACTCTCGGCGACGAGCAGCCCAGTGCCGTCGTGCCAGCAAATGTCGAGTCCCAAACAATCTCAAGTTCGGGCAGCTGCGGAGCGATCGATGGTGAGGTACCAGTAGCCACCCGTGAGGTTCAGCGCCGCAACAGCCAGGAAGAAGGCTGCCCATGGGTAGACGCCGTACGAGAGGCAGACGAGGCCAGCGGCGGCCTGGACACAGCCACCAGCAATATGCGTGACCCCAAAGCCGCGGAGGTGGCGATGCACCAGTGGAATAATCAGACGCCGCATGCCGGAGCGCGGGGGCAGCCCCTTCGGAGCAGTGTTGTCCTTTTGTGCGTTCATCGGGACGCCTCCTGTTGCCTTCGGCTTCCGGCTGCTCCGGTCACCTATCAAAGTGATATCACTTTTAATGGCTCCCGGTCAAGGGGAGGGGTCGTCGGGTGCTGACCCGGGAAGTTTGTTGCACGCGACTTTCCCAGCCGCCGGCGTCATGAGGCTCCGGTCAGCAACCACAGAGGATTCGGCCGCGATCGCCCGGCTTTTCGGTTCGGTCGAGGAGGCCATCCTCCACCGTCCGTCAGCGCTCGACTCAGATGCAGTCGACGACTGGCTGGGGACGCTCTCGTTCGAGACGAATACCTGGTTAGTGGAAGACGACGCCCTTGTTGCGGTCGCCTTTGCGGAGTTCCGAGCCGGCACGGGGAACTTCGCCGGAGCTGTGCATCCATCTCAATGGGGCCGGGGGTTCGGCACGCAACTCGTCGAGCTGGCCGAAGCTCGGCTGGACGAGGAGGGAGCCGAGCGTCTTCACACGTGGACGGTTGCCGGCGACGAGGCGGCGGACGACCTCTTCAGTGCCCGCGGATACCGCGAAGTGCGCCGCTTCTGGGACATGGCCATCGAGCTCGACGAGGAGCTTCCGGAGGTGGCCCTGGACATCCACACGTTCCGAGAGGAGGATGCGCCTTCCTTCCATGCCGCCCTCGAGGAGGCCTTCGAGGATCACTGGGAGCATCATCCTCACCCCTTCGACGAATGGTGGTCGCGGCATCGGGAGCGATCCGGATACAACCCGTCGCTGTGGTTTTTCATCTCCGACGGGGGAGACATCGCGGCAGCGATTCAAAACGACCTGAATTACCTGGGCGGAGGATTTGTCGGCGCGCTCGGTGTGCGGCGCCCGTGGCGCGGTCGCGGCTACGGCCGGGCACTCCTCCTCCATAGCTTCCGCGAGTTCCGACTCCGCGACATGTCGCGGGCGAGCCTCGTCGTTGACGCCGCCAACCCTACGGGTGCAACGCGTCTCTACGAGAGTGTCGGGATGCACGTCGAGCTAGAGACCGTTGTCTGGGAGAGACTGCTGCGATGAGGAGCCCTCATCCAACGAGGGAGAAGGGGTGGAGCAGGTGACGGACGTCCACGGAGAGGACGTCAGGATGACCGGGCGATAGCTACCCCCAAGACGATTCCTCCAGCCAGGCAAGCTGCCGCCGCAATCATCGTCGACCACGTGCCGGCATGCGCCGCCGCTTGTGTGGCGTGCGCCCCTGACTGGGTAGCGGCTTGGACGGCCTGAGCCGTCTCTAGGGCATGGATGCGCTCGATCAGGTCGCTATTTTCTTGCATGGTCATTGTCGTGTCTCCTTTGTCTCATCGATTTTGAAGTTGAAACTGTTGTCGACGTGCGTGTACCTACCGTGAGCCGGGCGGGTCGGAATCAGATGCAGCAGCAGCAGGTGTCACCGCCGCAACATTGGTCACAGGCGCAGTTCGCGCAACAGTCACAAGCAAGCATCTCGCCGCAACTGGGGCCTCCGCAGCCTCCTCGCCGGCCGTATCGGCCCCTGCCGTAGTAGGGGTAGGGGCGGCCGCCGTAGGGTCCGTAACCGTATGGTCCGTAGCCGTAGGGGCCGCGGCCTCTGCCCCCGACCCACATGGCGGCTTGACCGGCCATCGCCGCTGCCACCGCGGCGCTTACCGCGAAGCGCCGACGGGGAGCGGGCGAGACCTGTTCGGGGTGGCCGGCCCAGACGCGGCCGATGGCAGCACCCAACGCAGGGCCGAATAGTGCCTCGGCGAGCGCTCCGTCCACCAGGGTCAGGTCACTGAGTGACCGGCCCACCTCGGCGTGCAAGTACCGGGCCAGGCGTTCTGCCTCGACGTCGCTCGTCCCGGTGGCTTCGAGCGGGTTGAAGCGGCCGTGGCGGCGGTCGGATCGTCGGTCCTCGGCGGCGTCGATCAAGTGCACCAGGCGGCCGAAGGCGTCGCCGAGCCGACGTAAAGCCGACTCGTTGCCGCTCATGCCGCTGGTCGTTGCGGTGTGGGCGAACAAGGCCGCCACAGCGGCGCCGCTCGGCTCCAACAACTCGTCGAGGCGGGCGCCGTCCCGCCCTTCCACCCTCTTCGCCCGGGCAGGGGCCGCCGACATGTCGGTGCCGTCCCAGCCGCACGCTTCGGCCGCCGAGGCGCCGAGTCGGGCCAGCCGGCGGGCCGTCCCGGAGGCGAGCGGGCGCAACCACACCGGGACGTCGCCGTCGTCCACCTTGTCGGTGAGGCTCGCCTCCCCGACGACGAGCGCCGCCGCCACTGCCGCTTGAGCACCCGGTGTTGCCGCGTCAACGACCTCTGCTGTACGAAAGCCGCGGAGCGGGCAAGGGCCGGCCGTAGTGGTTGGGAGGCGCCCAGCCTGTGCCTCGGTCAGGACCGAGACCAGCAGCACGTCGTAGCCGGTGAGCACCCTCGCCGACTGGCCGGCGGTATCTCGCAGGCCTAGGCACAACCCGCACAAGTGAGACAGCCATCGGGAGTGCAGCTCCGGCCCGAGGCGACGACGGCACGGACGAATGACGCCTCGCATGGCAGGAGCTATGCCCAATGCCCGGCGAAGCAATCAACAGCGCCGGATCTGGTCCGCCGAGGCCATGTCGGCTGCTCCCTCGGCGAGCTCGTCAGCCGGGTGCGTGGCGTGCAAGTAGCGCCGGCCAGGAAGGGCCGACGCCACGACCGAGAATCGCCCCGGCGCAAAAGTCAAGGGCCAGCTGCAGCCCGTTCCCGAAGGGCGGAGCGATCAGCTTCGAGAAGAACGACCGGGCGATCCATTTGTAAGGGATGGCCCCCTTTGCTTTCGAGAACGCCTACCTCGGCGACCGTCGCCGTTCAACTTCTGGCCATGGGTCACGTTGACGTTAGATTTGGTGACTGTCCACGTGAACGGCAGGTCAAGGTCCGAGCACATGTCCTCTCAGCGGCTCCCGACGCGATCCGACCCGAGTCCAGCTGCCGACAGGGGTTCGGTGGCGGCAGGCGACCGCTACAAGTGGGTCGCCTTGTTCATCTCGACGCTCGGCATGCTGATGGCGACGATCGACGCCTCCATCACGCTGATCGCCCTGCCGGACATCTTCCGCGGGATCGGCATCGACCCGCTCGAGGCCGGCAACAGCTTCTATCTGCTGTGGATGATCCTCGGGTTTCTTGTCGTGACGAGCGTCCTCGTCACGACCTTCGGTCGCCTCGGCGACATCTACGGCCGCGTTCGCATCTACAACCTCGGCTTCGCCGTCTTCACGTTCTTCTCGCTCCTGCTCAGCGTGACGTGGATGTCGGGTCATCCGGCCGGCGTCTGGCTGATCGTGCTGCGGATCTTCCAGGGCGTCGGCGCCGCCATGTTGATGGCGAACTCAGCCGCCATCCTGACCGACGCCTTCCCACCGGGACAGCGAGGCATGGCGATGGGGATCAACCAGGCGGCAGCCTTCAGCGGTACCTTCATCGGACTGGTCCTCGGCGGCGTGCTCGCGCCGATCAATTGGCGGCTCATCTTCCTCGTTTCTGTGCCCATCGGCCTGTTCGCAACCGTGTGGGGGTACTTGAAGCTCCGCGAGCTCGGGGAGCGACGGGCCGCCCGTATCGACTGGCCGGGCAACGTCAGCTTCGCCCTTGGCCTCGTCCTTGTCATGATCGGCATCACCTACGGGATCGAGCCCTACGGTGCCGACTCGATGGGTTGGACGAACCCGGCCGTGATCGGCGAGCTCGGGCTCGGCACCGGCCTGCTCGTCGCCTTCTGCATCATCGAGACCAAGGTGGAACAGCCGATGTTCCCCATGCAGCTGTTCAAGATTCGAGCCTTCACGGCCGGCGTGTTCGCCAGCCTGCTCGCCGCCCTCAGCCGGGGTGGGCTCATGTTCATGCTCATCATCTGGCTGCAAGGCATCTGGTTGCCGTCGCACGGCTACAGCTTCAGCGTGACCCCGCTGTGGGCCGGCATCGCCATGCTTCCGCTCACTGCCGGGTTCCTCGTCGCCGGGCCGACCTCGGGCATCCTCTCTGATCGCTTCGGCGCACGCCCATTCGCCACCGGCGGCATGATCGGCACAGCGGTGGCATTCGCTCTCCTGCAGCTGCTGCCGATCGACTTCCCGTATTGGCTCTTCGCTATCCTTATCTTCTTTACAGGGCTCACGATGGCTTCGTTCGGGTCCCCGAACCGTGCCGGGGTGATGAACAGCCTTCCTGCCGAGGATCGAGGGGCCGGGTCGGGCATGAACACGACTTTTCAGAACTCGGCCCAGGTGCTCTCCATCGGGATCTTCTTCACCCTCATGATCGCTGGGCTCTCGACTTCCCTCCCCGAGAGCCTGTATCGCGGGCTCGTCGCTCACGGCGTGCCGGCGAGCGCTGCCATTCGAGCCTCCCATCTGTCGCCCGTCTCCACCCTCTTCTCGGCCTTCCTCGGATACGACCCTGTCCAACACCTCGTGGGAGCTTCGGCCCTCGCTCGAGTTCCGGCTGCACAGCGCGCCGTGCTCACCGGTCGGGGGTTCTTTCCTTCCGTCATCACCGTGCCATTTCGCGCCGGCCTGCACGCGGCGCTCGACTTCGCCATCGTGACCAGCCTCCTTGCGGCGGCGGCGTCCTGGACGCGGGGAGGCCGTCCGCTTCACAGCGAGCTGCGATCGGCTGATAAGTCGGCACAGCCGACTGAGGCGGGCCGGGTCGCAGTCGGCAATGATGCCGAAGCCGACGGAGACCGTTTAGCAATGCCTCGTGGCGCGCTGCCTAAACGGGGGTGGGGAGCCTGATGCCGTCGAGGAGGACGGCAGGGACCCAGTCCGTCCTGTGGCGAATCGGCGAGGTCGCCAAGCTGACCGGGGTCACCACCCGGACGCTGCGCTACTGGGAGGAGGTCGAGCTCATCCGTCCGAGCACCCATCGCCTGAGCGGCGAGCGCCTCTATTCACCGAGCGATGTGGCGAGGGTGGCGAGGATATCGCAACCTGCAGGAGCTGCTCGGGTTCTCGCTCGCCGAGGTGCGGGCGGTTCTCGATACCGAGGACGTCGATGTCCTTGACCGCGTCAGGTCGGAGCTGAAAGCGGGCGACATTTCCCGATCACGGCGGCGGGCACTGCTGGAGGAGGCCATCGTCGCCAACGACCAGCTGCTCGCACGCCTCGAGGACACATTGTCCCGCATTCAGGCATTCCGCGACGAGCGAGTGGCGGTGGCGAGGCGGCTGCGCGCCTCTCGCGACGAGCTCGAAGAAGAGGCCACCGCCCGGGTCATCTCCCGCGCCGGGGCGGCCGCGAGGAAGGCACCGCCCACCTGAGGCCGACCTGCCGGACGACAGGGGGCCGCACGTCGAACACCCTTCAGTCGAGGTAAAAGGCGTCCGGATCCCCGAAGCTTTCGCCGAGGAACGAGCTGACGACCTCGATCAGGTTCTGAAACGTCGGGTGGTCGTCGAACATCCATTCCGTGTGGCCCACATCGTCCAACACGACAAGGGTCTTCGGATCACGCGCGGCCCCGAAGAGCCCTTCTGCTTCCTCGAGGCGATGGAGCCGGTTCTTCGAGCCGTGCACGATCAGGAGCGGCCGGGGGGCGATGTCAGCGACGACCGACTCCGGCCGAAATCGGAGCAGGAAGTCCGCTGACTCCCACGTCACGCCGGAGCCGAAACCTGGCGCCTGGTACAGCCGCGTGGCGACGTAATGATCGGTCGAGGGATCGAGGTCGAGGCGCACGATGTCCCACGGCGACGTGATTTCGGAGCGGCCGAGCCTCGCCCGCCTCGGGCGGTCCGCCTCGGCATGCTCGACCAGGCTCTGCCAGGACTCATCGTCGTGAAGGTTGCGGGTGGAGCGGCGGCCATCCCCGATCGCGTTCACGGCGATGACGGCGGCCACACGGGGGTCCTCGGCTGCCTCAACGATGACGACGCCCCCTCCGAGCCCCCAGCCGAGCAGCGCTATGCGGTCCGGATCGATCTCCGGTAGGCCGACGAGCCGATCAATCGCAGCGCGAACGTCTTCAGCCTGCTCCTGGGCGACGAGCCGTCCCCGCTCACCCTCACTCGCCCCGAAGCCGCGGTAGTCGAAGGCAAGTACCCCGACGCCCCGCGGCGCGAGGGCCCGGGCGAAACGCTCCGGATGGATCGTCTTCAGCCCCTGGAATCCCGAAGCCACCACGACGACTCCTATCGGGCCGTCGTGGGGTCGATCGGGCAGATGGAGGTCGGCGTCCAGCCGACATCCTCTGCTGAAAAAGGGCAGTGCCTTCGCCGTCACAGGCTCGTCAGTGCGGCTCGTCGGCCAGGCATCGCCAGGCTCAGGAGCACGTTGAGGCTTCCGGCGCAGGCGTCGATCTCAGGGGGTGCACGGAGGTGGACGTCGAACATGGACGTAAGCCTCGCGCTTTGTCGAAGCCGGCGGGTGCTTCAGGTGGTTGTTGCGCAGAAGCGCATGGCGGACAACGCAAGGCCCTTGGCGCAGTCGACCAGCTCTTGGACGGGGACGTACTCGTCTGCGGTGTGGGCGACCCTGACGCTGCCGGGGCCGAAGGTGACCGCCGGCGTCCCCGATCGGGTGAAGGTGGCTCCGTCGCACCAGTAGTCGTTCCCGACGGGACGGCTGTCAAGGGCGAGGTCGGACGTGCTGTCGAGCACGGCCTCAACCACCGGGTCGTCGGTCGCTACCTCGCTCGGGGGAACGTCGACGCCCCATGTGAGGACGGGCGGGTGGTCGGCAAGCCAGGGGTCGGCGGCAGACGAGCGCAGGATCCAGTTGCTGAACTCCGCCTCCACCAGGGTTCCGTAGCCGGCCGCGTCGGCGTGGGCAGGAAGGTAGGTGAGGTGACAACAGAGCTCGCAGGAGGCGGCATGTGTCACCACCCAGTCCCCGCCCCGGACCATGGTGGCGACGGCATCTCCCGGCGGTAGGTAGTCATGACGATGGTCTGGTCGGTCGCGCCACTCCTGTCGGAGTCGATAGACGGCATCGATGATGGGCGTCATCCGCTCTACCGCGCTGACGGCGCCCCCGTCCCGCCAGTGCGCCTGCACCCCGCCCGCATGGCCGGCTCGGCCGTGGACAACGATCGTCGGCAGGAGGCTCCCGCGGCAGGCGATTCCCACGTTGAGGCTCGTCGGCTCGGTGACGATGGCGGCGTCGGCACGAAGTCCATGAGCCACCGTGGCCACGCCGCCTGCACTAGTGGACTCCTCATCGGTCGTCGTGCTCACCATCAGGTCGCCGCCGAGGGTCACGCCGCTCGTGGCGAGGATCTCGGCTGTGAACACCATGGCTGCGATCCCCCCTTTCATGTCACAGGCACCGCGTCCGTACAGCCGGTCCTCCCGCACTTCAGGCATGTTGGGGTCCGTCGTCCAGTTCTCGCGGGGTCCTGCCGGCACCACGTCGATGTGTCCGTTGAAGATCAGGTTGCGCCCGCCGCCCTTTCCCGCGAATCGTGCCACCATCTGCGGGAAGCCGCGAAAGTCGATGCCGGCGGGAACCTGCCGGCTCCCGGCCACGTCGAGGGGAGTCGGCTCCCACACCTCGACATCTGCTCCGACCGAGCGAAGTCTCCGAGCCAGGTAATCCTGGAATGCGACTTCCTCCCGCGGAAGCGAGTCGATGTCCTCCCGGGTGGTGGTGTCGAATCGGATCAAGTCGCAAGCGAGGTCGCTCAGCTCATCCCGGCCCTGTTCAATGGCTCGGAGAACCTCGTTCTCTTCGTCCTTCACCGGCGACACCCTTCTCTCGAGCGAAGGGCCGCCACCCCCGATACCAGACATGCCAAGCTAATACCGTGTCTCATTGTATGAGGAATTCATTTTCTTGCTCGTCATGATCTCCTCTCCGCTCCCTTGTCAGCATTGGCCGAAAATGATTCCTCGAGAGCATCGACGCGGCATCGGCATCGGGAAATGCCCTTTGGCAAAGCATGTCGGCTGGCGGGAGCGTAAGGTTTTGATCCATGGGCCTTGACTATGCCCGCGAGCAGATGGGCCGGCTCGTCCGCACGCTCGCCGTCGACGGCAATCCCCTGCCACAGCGGTTGCAGCTTGTATTCGGCTACTTCGTCGACGTGATCGACGATGCCGAGCACAACCCCTATCTGCCCGACGATCTTTTGGCTCGGATGCAGGACGTGAGGCGGCAGCAAACATTTGCAGAAGCTCATGGGAACGAGGGCCGGCTGGCTGCCAGTTTGAGAGAGATGACACCTGAGCGAGGGCCACGTCATAGTCCTCGAGCTCCTCGATCTCGCCCGCCAGATATTGGCTCTGAAGGAGGGGAGCCCGGCCGAGTAAAGAGGCTCTGCCGACACGGTCGGTGGCGCATGCCGTCTCCCGCTCGCGGGTCGGTTGACGGCCTCTCCGGTTCGAGGAGCCGAGCCGGTTCCGTTAGGCTCCCAAGTGTGGGTCTCGACTACGCCAACGGGAAGCTGGGTGTTCTGGTCGACTCGCTCGCGGCCGACATTCGGCCGCTCCCCGAGCGTCTCGAACGCGTCTCTTCCACCCTCGCCAATGTCATGGACGACGCGAGGCAGTACGGCTATCTGCCCGAAAAGCTGCTGATCCGCCTGGGCGAGGTGAGGCGTCGGCTGACCGAGGTCCCTGCCAGTCGGGAGCGAAGGAAGCCTCGCTGCCACCTTGCGCATAATGCATCCTGACGACGCACATGAGATTGCCGTCGAGCTCGCTGGCATTGACGACAGAGATGCGGCTTCTGAAGGGCGATCCCGAGTAGAGATACGAAGGGCGGGCCGACACGGCCGGGCTGGCCACACCGCCGGTCTTCACCACGAACCGGACGCGAAGCGACTCCGCTCGCCGCCGGTCACACCTCGACGAGCCGGCCGTCCCGGAGCTCATAGACAAGGCCGCAGGCGTCGGACACATCTGGGTCGTGGGTCGCCACTACGGCGAGAGCTCCGTCAGCGGCGGCCTGAACCATGAGGCCGAGGACCACCTGCCTGTTCTCGGCATCGAGTTCGGCTGTCGGCTCGTCGGCGATCAGCACGTCCGGTCGGGTGGCGAGGGCCCGTGCGAAAGCGACACGCTGGCGCTGGCCGCCTGAGAGCTCGGTCACGAGCCGGTCCGCCGCCGCCTCGAGTCCCACATCGAACAGGACCTTCTCCGCCCTCCGGCGGACGACCTCGGACGGCAGGTCGAGGACCTGGAGCACGATGGCGACGTTCTCGATCGCCGTCAGCCACGGCGCGAGCCCGAGCGTCTGAGGGACATACCCGATCCGCACGTCTGCTTTGGCGGAGGCTTCCGTCCGCGTGGGCGCTCCGCCGCCGGGCACGCCTCCGCCCTGGGCGGTTTTGCTGGTCTGCGAGGGCATCGCTGATCGCCTTCGCAGAGGCTGAGATCTCCGGTCCGGGGGCGGCGATGTCGGGAGACAGCAACGGGTCGGATCGGTCGCTCGCGGTGAAAGCGCTCGGCGCCGGCTCCGGCATCCGTCTCCTTGCCACGCGACCGCGTCCGGCCGCCGGAGCGGCCGCTCGCCCGAGTGCCACCCGAGACCTCGATCGTGCCGGCGTCAGGCTTGAGCACACCGGCGAGCACCATCAGCAGTGTCGTCTTCCCCGTCCCTGACGGTCCTGTCACAGCCACGAGCTGGCCGCCGGAGAGATCGAGGTCGAGCCCGACGAGCAGGCTGCGCTCGCCGTAGCTGACCCTGATGCCGGCTGCTCGCAGCCGCGGCGGATCCGCCACGGCCGTCACAACTGCTCCACCGGAAGAACGACGCCGCCGGCGTCGGACGTCGGCCGCCAATAGCTCGACACCGTCCGGCAGCCGCCGGAGGCGGACGAGCGTCTGGGGCGGGAGTATCTCGAGCACGTCCGGTGGCAGTTGGACGGCGCCGTCCCGGCCGACGACCGCATACTCGGTGCCGTGGTGGCCCTCGGCACCGATCCGTCCGTCCCGGATCGTGACGGTGCGGGGGACCGATGCCGCCACCACCGGGTCGTGCGTGACCATGACGATGGTGGCCCGCAGCGTGTCGTGCAGGCTGTGCAGGCCCTCGATGACCGAGTCGCGAGCCGAGGCGTCGAGCTGGCTCGTCGGCTCGTCGACAAGGAGGAGGCGGCCACCGCCCGCCACGCCCGCCGCAAGAGCGACCCGCTGCTGGTCCCCGCCCGAGAGCGTGCCGATGCTCTCCCGGGCGAGCCTGGCGATGCCGAGGAGATCGAGCAGTCCATCAAGGTCGGCCTGTGTCCGCGCATGAGCCGAATGGCGCTGGCGGGCACCACGGGAGGCGAATTCGACGTTCTGGGCCACCGTCGCGAATGGAAGGAGGTTCGACGTCGGTTCCTGGAGCACGATCCCGATCTCAGTCGCCCGGTAGGAGCGGAGCTCGGGCGGCGACATCCGCGTCACGTCCCGCCCTCCGACGAGGACACGCCCGGCGGACGGCCGTATCAGGCCGGCCAGCATTCTCAAGAGCGTCGACTTGCCGGCACCCGATGGCCCGAGCAGCGCCACCATCTCGCCGGGCTCGATGTCGAGGTCGACGCCCCTAAGTGCGACGACCTCGGACCCTTCGGCGTGATAAAGGTGGACCACGCTGAGGCAACGCACGTCGAGACCGGGCTCTTCCCGCACCTCCCCTGCCATCACGGTGGCGCCTCGGACGCTCGTCACGGCGCAGTCCTCAAGCTGTCGGGGGTCGCCCGCCGCATGACCAACCCGATGGCGAGGCCGGCACCGCCGAGCAACAGCAAGAGGGCAACGCCCGAGGCGGCGGCAACCTGGGCCCACGGGATCCAGACCGAGAGGGGTGGGCCTACCCGACCCGGGGCGAACTCCGGCAGGGAGCCGAGGGCGAGCCTGATCGTGGCGATGCCGGAGACGAAGCCGAGGACCGCACCGGCTGTGACAACGGCAATGTATTCGGCCAACAGGGACCGCCGAAGCACCCGGCGGGGCACGCCGACCGCCGCGAGCGCAGACACCTCGATCGCACGCTTGCGGGAAGAGGAGGCGATCGGCGAACACGATCGCCCCGAGGGACAAAAGGGCGGCTGCGAGCGCCGCCAGCACGAAGAGATCGAACGCGAGCGCCGGGGCGGATCGGTTGAGCAGGCCATTTGTCGTCGCCGAGGATTGCGTGCCGACGACTGATATCCCACTGCGGCGCAGGCTCAAAAGCAGGCTCGCAGAAGGCGGCTCATGGCACCACACCTCGAATGTCGTCCCGAGTGGGGGAGCCGTCTCGAGGCGCTCCACGAGCGACAAGTCGACGAGAACGCCGTCATCGCCGATGGCCGGGAGAGCGGGCGCGAGGTGAGTGCTTGCGACGGTGATGTCGCTCCCGTCGATCCCGAGCGCCGGGTACTGGCCGGGGGCAGTCGGGTTGGCGCCGACGGATGCGACGACTGAGGTGACGACGGCGGGAAGAAGGGTCGGCGTGTCGTGCCGGATCAGCACGGCGGGGGCAGCCGAGGTGTTCACGAGGAACCGGGTGACAAGGCCGCCCGGCGTCGGCTGGGCGGAGACGGCCGACGAGTTGCCGACCCAATTACCCGGGGCTGAGAAACCCGCATTCACATTCTCGAGTCTCCCCGCATAGCCGGACCTCCATCGAGGCGAACCGGATCGGGACAGTGACAGAAGTGGCCCTCGACCCCGCTCGAGGCGCCCAGTTGACGGTGAGGCTGTCCAGCCTGCACAGCTGCTCGCAGGCGTCCCCCGTGGGCATGAAGTACTGGCGGTTCCCGGGAAGCAGAGGACCGACGGTGAAGGACTCCTCCTCGTCGATGTTGCTCGTCGAAGACGCTCACCTCGAGAGCGGGCGCAGGCGAGACGGCCTTCGTCAGATCGAGCCCGAGGCGGAGCCCGCTGCTCTGGCGAAACACGAGCGGTGCGGCGGTCGTTGGCGAAAGGTAGCGCGCCACCTCGGCGACTCCTGCTGTCGTCGTGCCGGCCGGCCACGCCGCGACGGCGGCGAGCCGTCGGCTGTCCACCGCCAACAGGTTGCCGGTCGAGAGCCCTACGACGGCGGCTGCCATCGCTTCGCGCCCTGTCGGGTCCGCCTTTCGGACGGCTGCCACGAGGTCGACGCCGCGAGCCATCTTCACGTGGAGGACGACAGGCGCCCCCATCGAGAAGACCGACCTGGGTCGACCGGTTCGATTTTGCGACCTCGAACGACGCCACGGCGAACACGAGCAGGGCGATCGAGATGGCCGGGACGACCACCCTTCGCGCCATGCCCGGCCGGCGCATCACGCTCCGGCAGGCGAGGCCGGCGGCGACACGTCGGGACCAGCGCGTCGACCTTGCGACCGCCCGGCAGGCGAGCGGAAGGAGATAGGCGGCGACTATGCCGGCGGCGAGCCCGACGAGGGCCGGCGCGAGAGCGGCAAACGGGTTCGAGGCCGTCGCCCCGGAGCCGGTTGAGCCGCTCCCGCTGAGGTCAGCCGTCGCCCCCTTGCCCGTCACGAGATCCGTGACCGCCACGCCGGTGAGCACGAGGGCGATGACGTCACCGAGGATCAATGCTCGAGCGCTGCGCCTGGCGGCGGAAGCGACCGTCTCGTTCATGACCGAGGGCCGGATGAGCGCCTTGGCGCCGGCGGCCGAGGCGAGAAGGGCGGCGAGGAACGTGGCGCCGACCGACCCGAGCGTGAGCGAGTCGACGCTGACGGGCGTGTGCGCGACGAGGACCTGGGCGGCAAGCAGGCGGACGATGACCCATCCGACAGCTATGCCGAGCGGGGTGGCGACAGCAAGGAGCACGGCCGGCTCGCGCAGCGCAAGCAGAGCAACCGAGCCGCGGGTGAGGCCCCGAAGCTCGGCGATGGCCGTGTCGGGTCCACGCTCACTGCTCATGCTCGAGGAGACCCCGTACAGCACGAGCAGCGCAAGAAGAATGAGCTCGAGCGCGATGACGGCGATCACGCTCCGCATCTGCTTTTCTTCTGACTCGATCGAGCTGAACACGCGCCCCCACCGAGGTGTAGCCGTTCAGCTTGTGAATGGAGAGCGTCGCCGAGAAGGCGGCAAGCTGGCTCATCGACGGCGGGCAGGGTCGATAGCCGAGATCCCGGCCGGGTCGAGCGGGATCTGCACCATGTTGGCGCTCGGCAATACTGCGCCGAGCCTCTCCGCCCCGGCGGCCGTCACGAAGCCGGCGTCGACGGGCGGAGGCTGGTGAGCCGGGGGGCTTCACGCCGAACGAGAAGGGGTCGGATCCCCACCAGTAGGCGCTCAGGCTCGAAGGGGCGGCGTACAGCCCCGAGACGTCGAGCTGTGGGCCGCTTCACGTTGGGGTGTGCGGGATCGATCGGCACGATGGCGCTCCCGAGGCGATCGCCGAGCGAAGTGGCCGTCCTCGTGCTGAGAAGAACCTCGTCCGGGCTTCGACGGGCAGGAGCCGTGGACGATCCTCACCTCGGCGCAGACGCCACTGCGGGAGATGACGTCCATCGCCACGACCGGATGCCCATCGCAGAACGTCCCGACGTCGAGGGTGATGATGGGCGAGCCGAACCTCTTTCCCGGGCCGGAGCCGCCCGGTATCCGGGCGGCGGCGCGCCGACAACTCGGCCGACGATGGGACGGGGCCATTGGTGACGGAGGCGATGGTGAAACCGGTCGACGACGGTTGAGCGGCCGTCAGCTCCGCCTCGAAGAACGGACTGATCCGCCGAGGCGATGTAGATCGGGCCGATGCTCGCGACGGCAATCGCCGCGACGCCGACGGCGAAGAACATCAACGAAGAGCCGGCACGCCAACGTATTGCCCGCCACACGAGCGAGGCGCCCGTCCCGGCTGCCCGGCGCCTTCCCGTGACATGACGGTTGTGTGACGACGCCATTCGCCAACCATAGCTTCAGGCGCCTTCGCTGCCCATCCGGCGTTCAGGCGAGGGCGCTGTGCCCGATCCTCCCTCAGGTCATCCGGTCCCGCCGAACGCCAAGCGGGCGACCTCGACGAGGAGGGCCAGCTTGTTGCGTTCGTCGTCGACCGAGAGGGCGTTCCCGACCACCGATGTCGAGAAACCGCACTGGGTGCAAACCGCCAGCCGCTCACGGTCCATCAGCGAGGCGGCAGCATCCACACGGGCGACGAGGTCGGAGGCCTGCTCGAGCGCCGGCTGCTTCGTAGTGACGAGGCCGAGCGCGACGATCTTGTCGTCGGGGACGAGCCGCAACGGGTCGAAGTTGCCGGAGCGCTCGTCGTCGTACTCGAGGAGCAGCCGATCCGCCCGTATCTTGCCGAACACGGGACGGGCGATGGCGTCGTATCCGCCCGAGACGAGCCAGCGGCTGCCCTGGTTGCCGCGGCAGAGATGAAAGCCGACGGTCATCCCGTCCGCCGCGCCGATGACCTCGTTGTCGAGATCGATGCCGTACGACAGCCACCGCTCGAGGCTCCACCCGCGTGCCTCGTAAAAGGCGCGCCAGGTCGGGTCGAGCAGGAGCGGGTAATGGGGGGCGTCGAGCTGGACGTAGGTGCAGCCGAGGCGGCGCAGCTCGCGCACTTCGTCGCTCAGGATCTCGACGACGTCGGCCATGAAGTCGTCGAGCGTCGGATAGGCGGCGCGTCGACAGCTCGGCCGACCAGAGATTGGCGAACAGCGTCGGGCTCGGGAGCGTGACCTTGCCCACCCGGGTCGTCACCGCCCGCAGGTAGGTGAATTCTTCAGCCGCCAGATTCCGGTGCCGGCGCATCGGCTCGACGACGGCGAGACCGGCGGGTCGCTCGGTCGTGAGGTCCCCGACCACGTCCGAATGCCACGCCCCCCACAGCCAGGCGTCTATCTGCACTCCCTCGAAGCCCGACGTCGCCGCCGTCAGCTCGCTCTGGAACGACTCTCGTCGTTGCTCGCCGTCGGTCACTACGGGGCAGCCTGCCTCCTCCTGAAGTGACGACCGCCTCTGCGACCGCCCGGTCCTCGATCTGCTTGAAGAGCGGCTCGTCGAGTTCGCCCGCCGCCCGCTGCCTTCGAGCCGTCAACAGCTCGGGAGGCCGAAGCAGCGAGCCCACATGCTCGACCCGGGCTGTGACCGACATGAAGGTCATGATAGGAGACCGATGGCTCAGGCCCCCGTGGCGCCGTCGATCCCTTCCCGCAAGAGGTCCGCGTGCCCGGCGTGCTGGGCGTACTCCGCTATCAGCCGCAGCATCAGCCATCTCAGGCTATAGCTGCCCCTTCGCTCGACGACGCCTGTCTCGTCCAGCCCCGGGGCGGCCTCGATGATCTCGCGCGAACGGTCGCACTCCGCTCGCCAGACCTCCAGTGCCTCCGTCGGGTCGCCCTCGAGAGACTCGAAATCCTGATCAGGGTCTTCGTCGCTGTAGTAGAGCATCGGCAGATCGAGGCCGGCGAAGTTGATGGCGAACCACCATCGCTCCACGCCGGCGAGGTGACGTGTCAACCCGTGGAGGCTCATGGTCGACGGCGGCGCGCTTCTCTGCGACAACAGCTCCGGAGAGACGCCGGAACACTTCAGCTCGAACGTCTCCCGGTAGTGGTCGAGGTAGGCCTTCAGCATCGTCATCTCGTCGCCGTCGCGTGGGATCTCAGTCCGGCGCGGCACCGGCCAGACCGCAGCCGTGACGACGGAGCGGCCTTGTCTGCTCGTGCTGCTGTCTTCCGGCGTCAGACGCCGGCACCTGCTCGTGTCTGCTCCGTCGCCTCGTCGTCGACCTCGGCCGGCCTCTCGAGGGGGAAGTGGCAGGCGGCCCGGTGCCCGGGGTGGAAGAGCCGCAGCGGCGGCTCTTCTTCTGCGCAGAGCGGCTGGGCGGCTGGGCAACGTGTCCGGAAGCGGCAGCCGGACGGCGGGACGACGGCACTCGGCAGCTCGCCCCGGATGGCGATCTTGTTCTTGCCCTTCTCGAGGCTCGGGTCCGGCTCAGGGATCGTGGCGACGAGGCCGGCTGTGTAGTGGTGGGCCGGCCGCCGGTAGATGTCGTCCCCCGTCCCGTACTCCACGAGCTTGCCGAGGTACATGACGCCGATCCGGTCCGACAGGTACTTGACGACGGCGAGGTCGTGGGAGATGACGACATAGGTGAGGCCGTGGCTGTTCTGGAGCCGCTTCATGAGGTTCAGCACCTGCGAGCGGATGGAGACGTCGAGGGCGCTCACGGGCTCGTCGGCCACGATCACCCGGGGGTTCAGCGTGAGAACCCGTGCGAGGCCGATCCGCTGCCGCTGGCCGCCTGAGAACTCGTGCGGGAAGCGCTCGACGGCGTTCGGAGGCAGGCCCACCTCGCTCAGCAGCTCGAGGATCATCTCGTCCTGCTCTTTGCGGGTTCCCACCTTCTGGATCACCATCGGCTCTCGAAGGATGGCGCCCACGCGCATCCGCGGGTCGAGCGATCCGATCGGGTCCTGGAACATCATCTGCAGGTCGCGCCGGAAGCGCCTCAGCTCCCGCTCGCCGAGCTCCGTGACGTCCGTACCGCCCAGATTGATGTGCCCGGAGTCGGCCTTCTCGAGGCCCACTATGACCTTGCCGAGAGTCGTCTTACCGCATCCGGACTCACCGACGAGCCCGAACGTCTCGCCCCGTCCGACGGTGAAGGTGACCCCGCTCACAGCCTTCACCGAGGCGACTTTGCGCTGGAGGACCATCCCGGAGGTGACCGGGTACTCCCGGACGACGTCGACCACCTGGAGCAGCGTCTTGTCGTCGGCCACGGCCGCCCACGTCGCCTTCGCGACCATGTCCCGCTCCCGGGCCGGCACGGCCGCAACCGGTGTGGCGAGGTCGGCCGTGCCGCCGACGGCCTTCACGTCGAGCCCGGGAATGACGATCGTCGCCCGGTTGATCGGCCCGTCGACGGGGTGCCAACAGGCGAAGGCGTGGCCCGGGCTTTGCTCCTCGAGGGGCGGCTCGTTCTCGCGGCACTGATCGGTCGCCCGGCTGCATCGCGGGGCGAAGCGGCACCCGGGTGGCGGCACGGTCAGATCAGGTGGGATGCCCGGGATGCTGAAGAGGCGTTCGGTCCGCTCCTGGGTGAGGAGCGGGATCGAGGCGAGGAGGCCCTGGGTGTAGGGATGATGCATGTGGGTGAAGAGCTCGACGGTATCTGCGGTCTCGACGATGCGGCCGGCGTACATGACGTTCACCCGGTCCGCCCGGCCGGCAACCACGCCCATGTCATGGGTGATCATGAGCACAGACATCCCGAGGCGGGACTTGAGGTCGTCGAGGAGGCCGAGGATCTGGGCCTGGATGGTGACGTCGAGAGCGGTGGTGGGCTCGTCGGCGAGGAGAAGCTTCGGGTCGCAGGCGAGCGCGATGGCGATCATCACCCGCTGCCGCTGTCCCCCCGAAAGAGTGTGCGGGTAGACGTTGAGGCGCTCTTTCGAGCGGGGGAAGCCCACTATCTCGAGCAGCTCCGCCGCCCGTTCCATCGCCTCGGCCTTCGTCGTGTTGCGGTGCCGGCGCACCGGCTCGGCGATCTGCCGGCCGATCGGCATCGTCGGGTTGAGGGACGTGAGCGAGTCCTGGAAGATCATCGCGACGTCGTTGCCCCGCACGTCGCGCATCTCGGCCTCGCTCAGCTTGACGAGGTCGACGCCGTCGAGTCCTATCGAGCCGGAGACGATGTGCCCCCCGTTCGGCAGCAGTCGCATGATCGAGAGGCCGGTCATCGACTTGCCGCACCCGGACTCGCCGACGAGGCCGAGAGTCTCGGCACTGTCGATGTGGAAGCTGACGTTGCCGACTGCCTGCACGACGGAGCGGGACAGCTGGATGTGGGTCGACAGGTCGTCGACCTCGAGAACCGGTGCCATGACCTATCGCCGCCGCAGGCGCACGTCGACGGTGTCCCGCAGCGCGTCGCCGATGAAGTTGAAGGCCATCACGACGATCACGAGGCAGGCCCCGACCGGGTAGACGAGCCACCAGTACCCGCTGTTCAGGTAGTTGAGCGCTCCGGACAGCATGTCGCCCCAGTCCACCTGGGGGTAGTTGAGGCCGAAGCCGAGGAAGCCGAGCAGTGCGAGCAGGTTGATCGCGTCAGCTACCTGGAAGGTGATGTTCACGATCACGACGCCGAGCGCGTTCGGGATGAGGTGCTTGTAGATGAGCCGCGTCCGGCTGGCGCCCATCGTCTTGGCGGCGAAGACGAAGTCCCGCACCCGCAGCGTGAGCACCTCGCCCCGCACCAGCCGGGCCGAGACGAGCCAGGAGAACACTCCGATGATGAGCGACAGGCTGATCACGTTCGCCCCGTTGAAGCGCTGGCTGACGATGAGGACGACGAACAGGAGCGGGATGGAAAGGAGGATGTCGACGATCCGCATCAGGAAACCGTCGATGAGCCCCCCGAGCAGCCCGGCGATCGCTCCCACGAGCGTCCCGATGACGGTGGCGACCAAGGACGAGAAGAGCCCGATCTCGAGGGCCGACTGACCGCCCTTCATGATGCGGCCGAGCTCGTCGAAGCCGTTCACGTCCGTACCGAGAGGATGCCCGCTCCCGGGCGCCTGGAAGGAGTTGATGACGTTCGTCGTGGTCTGGTTCGTGTGGTAGAGGAACGGGCCGACGAAGCAGAAGAGGAGGAAGAGCACGACTATGCCCGTGCCGACGACGGCGAGCTTGTTCTCCACGAACGAGGAGAGGGCCAGTCGCCAGCCCGCCCTCGGGCCCTGAACCTGGCCGCCCTCGGGGTCGCTGCCGGCCGGAGGCCGTATCTCCTCTGCCAGCTCCCCCAAGCCGAGCGAGGTGGCACCGATCCCGCTCATGCGATGCGGATCCGCGGGTCGGCGACGCTGAGGGCGACGTCGGCGACGAAGTTGCCTGTCACGGTGAGCACTCCTCCCAGGAGCACGAGGGCGATCACGGTCGGAAAGTCCTCGTTGTTGAGCGAGTTGATGAAGAGAAGGCCGAGGCCGTGTGAGTTGAAGAGGTTCTCGACGATGAGGTTGCCCGCAAGTAGGAGCGGGATGGACAACCCGATGAGCGTCACCATCGACAGGCTGGCATTGCGCAAGAGGTGCCGTCTCAGCACCGCGGCCTGTGACAGCCCCTTCGCCCGGGCCAACCGGATGTAATCCTGCGCGAAGGCGTCGAGGGCAGACGAGCGCATGTAGCGCGAGTAGCCGGCCACCGTGGTGATCACGAGAGTGAGGATCGGCAGGAAGTCGGCGTGCACGTTGGCGATGTAGGGGATGATCCCCTCGGACTGGCTCGCCTCGGCCGGGAAGATGTGGAACTGGATGGCGAAGACGCCGATGAGGACGATGCCGAGGAAGTTCTGTGGCATCGAGTACGCCGTGAAGGCGACTGCCGTGAATGTCTGATCGGCGACAGAGTTGCGCTTCACGGCCTGGAAGATCCCGAGCGGGACGGCGATGAGGACGGCCAGCAAGAGGGAGATCCCGCTCAGGTACATGCTGTGGGGGGCGTTCTGGGATATCTCGGTGTTGACGCTCAGGTTCTCCTTGTAGGAGTAGCCGAGGTTCCCCTTCAGCAGCTGGTGGATGTAGCTGATGAACTGCGCCCAGACGGGCCGGTCGTAGCCGTGCGCCCGGTTGAAGGCGTTGACGGCGACAGCGGGCGCACGGTCACCGAGGACGGCCCTTCCCGGAGTCGGAGCGATGGCGTGCAGCATGACGAAGGTCAAGAGGGCGATTCCGAGCACGACGATCACGGAGGTCCCGAACCGCCGAATGAGATACGCCGTCACGCTCGCACGACCTCCTCTCCGAGCCGGCGGGAAGGCTATCTAGGCCCGCCCGGGCCGGCAAGACTCCCTGCCATGCCGGCCGGAAGGATACTCGGACTGCGCCCGAGAGCGACAGTCCGAGTATCTCCCGTGCCGACCGGTACTGCTACTTCTTGAAGTACCAGTACTCCGGGCTTGGCTGGTACTGGGAAAGCGAGGCGAAGCTCGCCGGGGGGCCGGACAGGGTGTTCTTGAAGGCGAACACGAGGTCCTGGTTCGGCTGGAACAGTCCCGGCTGCTGGGCGGTGATCAGACCGATCTCCTTCTGCACGGCGCTGTTGTCGAGCGAGGAGAGCGAGTTCGTGATGTCTGTGTCAACTTGCGGGTTGCTGTAGCCGCCCTCGTTGAACGATCCGGTCGTGTTGAACAGCTCGTTGGTGGTCGGGTAGAGGCTGTTCGTGAAGCCTCCGAAGTCCTCCATCGCCCACAAGTGCTCGTTGTCCGGGTTCGAGACGTCCGACAGGTTCGAGATGATGTAGTTGAACGTCTTCGAGGTCAGGTTGATCGTGATGCCGACCTGCTTGGCGTTCGAGGCGAGCACCTCGTCCTGGGACCCGACGACAGCCGGCGAGTTCGTGTAGATGAGGTTCCAGGTGAGTGGCGTCCCCTTCGGGATTCCCGCACCGCAGTTGCTCGAGCCGCTGCCCGGGCTCTGGCAGGTGGTCACTCCGCCCGGGACGACCTTCCACCCGTGCGACTTGAGCAGGCTCGAAGCCGACGAGATGCTGTAGGGGTACGGGTTGGAGAGGGCGTTAGCCGGGGCGAAGGGGCTCTTCGGGATGGCGGGCGTCGGCCCGAATGCCTCGCCGGCTGCGCCGTCGAAGACACCCTTTGACTTGATGACAGCAGGCTCGTTCTGCAGGTGGGCGAGCGCCTGGCGGATGTAGAGCTGGCTGATGATGTTGTTGAAGTCGCCCGTCTTGTCCTTGAAGTTGTAGGCGACGTACGAGAAGCCGAAGTCCGGGTAGCCCCAGACGTTGTAGCCCTTCGCCTTCAGCGACGCCACCTGGGCGAGGTCGCTGAAGTCGACGTAACCGACGTCGAGGTTCTGGGTGAGGAGCTGGTTGAACTCAGACGAGGTCGAGGTGAAGGCGACGTTGTTGATGCCGGCGATGTGCGGCTTCACCGGCCCCGAGTAGTTCGGGTTGGCGAGGAGGGTGTTCGCCTCGGTCGACGGGTCGAAGCTCGACACGTGGAAGGGACCGTCAACGACCTGCCAGAGCGGGTTGGTGGCGTACGTCCCGAGCTTGCCGGCCTGGGCGGCGAGGAACTTGTAGATCGCCTCGGCGCTCTTCAGGTTGTCGAAGGCGACGGTGCTTCCCGTGGCGCTCGTCTTCGCCCAGGCGTGAGCCGGGAGAGGGTAGATCAGGCCGAGCTGGTCGAGGTAGAGGAAGTTCTGGTTGTAGGTCTTGTTGATCTTGAGGACGACCGTTGTCGGGTTCGGCGTCGACACCGACGTGATGAAGTCGGGGAACAGGCCCGGCGTGTAGTTGCCGTCGTTGGCCGGGCTGATCTTGACGGCGGCCTTCGTCAGCCAGATGTCGAAGGCGACATCGGTCGAGGTCACGGGCTTGCCGTCGGACCACTTCCAGCTCGGGTTGAGCGTGATCGTGACGGTCTTGTTGTTGTCGGAGAACGCCGGCGCCTTGGCCATCGACTGGCTCAAGTCGATGGCGGGCGTGTCGCCCTTCGGCGACCACCAGAGCGGGCGCCACATGAAGTTCTGGAACTGGTAGGCGGTGTAGACCGACGAGTTGGCCGACGGGGTGATCGGGAAGATCCAGGTCGGCCCAGCGCCCGGGTTCTCGGCGATGCTGACCATGCCGCCCTTGGTCGGGCTGCCGGTCTGCGGCGGCAGCGCGCCGTAGCCTCCCGGCGTCGCAGCGGTGGTGCCTCCGCCCGGCGAGGTCGTTGGTGATCCGCTCGTCTTGCTGTTGCCGCATGCGGCGAGGATCAGAGCTCCCGCCGCCACTGCGGCGGCGGTGCGAAGTCCCTTATGGGACAGTGACGGCTTCATGTCGTCTCCCTCAATAGATGGGTATGATTCATCGCCGCCTGTGGATAGCGACCGGCGAATAGTAGCGCGCAACCGCAACGGTTGTCACACGATTGAAAAGAATCTCCTCTCCGGGCCCCATCGCACCGGTGCCTCCGCAGAGCACGAGAAGGGTCACTGACCTCCCGCCGGCCCGGCGCTCCCGCCTCGTCCGGCTTGCCTAGAGTCCGGGAGATGGACGACCCGTACGACCTTGAGCGCTTCGTCGCCGCCCAGGACGCCGATGCAACCTACGAGCGGGCATTGGGCGAACTGCGGCGGGGACAGAAGGTGGGCCACTGGATGTGGTTCGTCTTCCCCCAGGTCGCCGGCCTCGGGCAGAGCCCGACGGCGCGGCGCTTCGCCATCTCGTCGCTCGAGGAGGCGAGCTCCTACATCGCCCACGGCGTCCTCGGGCCGCGGCTGATCGAGGCGGCGACGGCCGTGGCCGGCAACGACGGCCGCGCTGTGGAGCAGATATTCGGCGGCCTCGACGCGAAGAAGCTGCAGTCGTCGATGACGCTGTTCCTGCGGGCGGCCCCCGAGGAGGAGATCTTCGGGCGGGTGCTCGAGATGTGCTTCGGCGGGCGCTCCGACACCGCCACGGACGAGCTACTGAGGCTGGCGGGGGCGCCCGGGGCGGCTGAGGCTCACGTCGGTGAGGGTGGGGGAGGCGGCGCCGGGGAGGGGTGAGCCCGAGCGCCGTCAGCGGATGCGGCGTCCTGTCTCGGCGCAGGAGTAACCGCCCAGCTTCTCGACTTCGTCCCGGAAGTCCGGCCCGCTCGAGGAGTGCGAAGAGCGGAGCGAGCAGCTCGCTCCTCGACGAGGCCGGCCCGAAGGACGAGGTCGTACGGCTCGCGGGCGACGGGGATGAAGTCGAGCCCGAACGCCCGGGCGGCGGCGAGGATGCCCATGCCCGGCATCGGCGCGCCCCGCCGCCACGGCGGCGGCGACGGCGAGGTGGGTGTGCTCCTCCCGCGAGTATCCGGAGATCTGCGCGGGATCGAGGCCGCGCCGGCTCAGCTCGTGGTCGAGAAGGGCACGGGTGCCGGCGCCGCGTTGGCGGTTCACGTAGCGCGAGGCCGGGGCGGGTCAGGTCCTCTATCCCGGCACAGCCCCTCCGGGTTGCCCTTGGCGACGATCAAGCCCTGGTCACGGTGGACGAGGCGGATGACGGCGACAGGGGGGCCCCCGCCGAGCAGCCGGTCCACGAACGGGAGCGTGTACTCGCCGCTCGAGGCGTCGAGCAGGTGTGAGCCGGCGAGGTGGCACAGCCCGTCCCTGAGTGCCACCAGGCCTCCGAGGGACCCGACGTTTGATGAGGCGAGCGTGACGAGGGGGTCGGCTGCGCGAAGTGCGGAGGCTGCCACGTCGAGAACGAGGTCGTGCGACCCGATGGCCACGATCGTCCGGTCGATCTCGCCGAGGCCGCGCATCAACTCCACCTCGACCCGCTCGCCGGCGTGGTGACCCTCGACCCCGGCCGGGCACGACGAGAAGGCCGTCGGCACGAACAAGAGACGTGAGCACTCCCGCCCCCCGCGGGAGGGGCGTGGCCACGATGTCACCTTCGACACGGCCGAGCCGGACCCGCACCCAGTCGTCGACTCCGATGGCAGAGGCGAGCTTTCGGGCGAGCCGGGCCGTCGTCGAAGGGCGCTCCCGGGGTGCGGCTCCCTCCAGGCCGGCGAGCATCGGGGCGGCGAAGATGTCGAAGGTGAGGGCCGCCGACACCGGGTAGCCCGGTGCGCCGAGGACGGGGGTGCCCATCTCGCCGGCCACCGTGCCGAGGACGACGGGATGTCCCGGCCTGACGGCGACGCCATGGACGGCAAGGGTCCCGGCTCCGGCGACGACGCGGGCGGTGTAGTCGTCCCGGCCGGCGCTCGAGCCGGCGACGAGGATCACGAGGTCGGCCTCGCGGGCGGCCTCCCGCAAGGCTGCCGTGATCAGCTCGGGGTCGTCGGCGATGATCCCGGTGACCCGGGCCTCGCACCCGAGCTCCCGGGCCTGGGCGGCGAGCATCAGCGAGTTCGTGTCGGGGATCTCGCCGGGCGCAGGCTCCTCGCCGATCGGGCGGATCTCGTCACCTGTCGGGACGATGACGACGAGCGGCCGCCGGCGCACCATCAGCTCGGTGAGGCCGGCTGCCGCGCAGGCGGCCACGTCGACCGGCCGGAGCCGGTGGCCCTCGGGAAGGAGCAGCTCGGTGGCGCTGATGTCCTCGCCGATCGAGCGGACGTGCTGGAAAGGGGGGACCGCCGCACGGACCTCGGCGCCTTCGGCGGTCCGGTGGACGTGCTCGCGCATGACGACGGCGTCGTAGCGGGCCGGGAGCGGGTCGCCCGTGTCGACCACGTCGAACTGCCCGGTGGGGAGCACGACGGGGGTCGACTCGCCCGCACCGGCGGTGTCGGCGGCCTTGACGGCGATCCCGTCCATCGCGGCGGAGTCGAAGGCCGGCGACGACCGTCGGGCCCATACGGACTCGGCCGTGACCCGCCCGACGGCTTCGCAGAGGGAGAGGCGGATCGCCGGGAGGCGCTCCGGGCATCCGGCTTGGTCACAGGCCGCCCTCCAGGCCCGGAGAGCCTCGGCGGCCGGGATGTCGGAGATGAACGGGCTCGCCCCGGTGAGCGGCTCGCGCGAGGTGGTCGCTCACCGGTACAAGGTGACGTCGACCTTGCTGCCGCCGGCAAGCCCTGTGGCGGGCTCCGGCACGACGACGTAGCCGTCGGCCCTCGTGAGCACAGAGAGCAGCGCCGACGGCCCGAACAACGGCTCGGCCACACCCTCATGAACAGCGACCTGGACGACGTCGAGGCGGCCGGCCGCCGAGGCGACGTCGCGGGAGAGCCGTGCCGAGGTGTTCGGCTCCGCCGGCGGGGCCTCGCATCCGGCGAGCCGCCAGACGAGGGGGACCCCCACCATCCGGAAGACGACGAGGGCCGACAATGGGTTGCCGGGCAGCCCGATGACGGGCACACCGGCGCACTCCGCCAGCATCGTCGGCTTGCCCGGCTTGATGGCGAGGCCGTGGCACCAGATCTCACCGAGGGAGGCGATGGCGTGAGCGGTCTCGTCGCGGGCGCCGACGGAGGAGCCGGCCGAGACCACGACGAGGTCGGCTTTCGTGAGGACGTCGCTCAATCGGGCCTCGAGCGCCTCCCGGTCGTCGGGGACGATGCCGGCGACGAGCGGGAGGCCGCCGGCGTCGAGCACGAGGCCGGCGAGCGCCGGCGCGATGGCGTCCCGGACCTCTCCGGCGGCGAGCTTGGCGGTGGATGGCGGCACCACCTCGTCACCGGTCGAGATGATCGCCACACGCGGCCGAGCATGCACCTCCACACTCGTGACGCCGGCCGCCGCCAGCAGCCCCAGCTCCGACGCCCTGAGCGGCCTCTTCGCCGCCACGAGGACGGCGCCGGCGGCTACGTCCTCGTCGGCCCGCACGATGCCTGCACCGGGGGCGACGGGCCGCGTCACCTCGATCGTGTCCGCCATCGTCTCGGCGGTGTACTCGACCATGACGACCGCGTCTGCCCCCTCGGGCAGCACCGCCCCGGTCGGGATGGCGACGCACCCGCCGGCCGGGACGGCCACCGGCGAGGCGGCGCCCATCTGCACCGAGCCGGCGAGCTCGAGGTAGGAGGGCAGTGCCTCCGAGGCGCCGTAGGTGTCAGCCGCCCGGACGGCGAAGCCGTCGACCGTGGATCGGGCGAAGCCGGGGAGGGAAGCGGGCGCCCTCACCTCGGCGACCGGCACCCGCCGCAGCAGTTCTGCGAGGGCGACAGGCTCCGGTTCGGTCCGGCGCGACGGGCGGAACCCGCCAAGGGCGCTCGAGACGGTACGGGCGGTGAAGAACTCCCGTCCGCTCACCGTGCAGGCTGGCCCAAGGCCCCGCCGGGCTTCGGCTGCTCGCGGGCCGCAGCACCTCCCTTGTTGAGCCCGAGCACGCTCACCACAGGCCCGAGAGCGACTTGGCCGAGCCCGCAGATCGATGTCTTGCGCATGACCTCCTCGAGCAGGATGATCCGCTCGCGCTGCGCCTCGTCCATCGTCGATCCGCCCGACTCGATCACCTCGCTCAAGAGCTCGTGTGCCTTCGTCGTGCCGACCGCGGCACGGGACGCACTTCCCGCAGGACTCGTTGCGGAAGAAGCCGAGCACGTTCGTCGAAGCAGCGAGCACGTCCTCACCCTCGGCGAGCACGACGACGGCGCCCGAGCCGAGCATCGTGCCCGCCTCGGCCGCCGTCGCGAAGTCGAGCCGCAAGTCGAGCTGATCGGGCCCGATGAAGTTCGAGGACGCACCGCCCGGCTGGACGGCGCCGACGGCCGCCCCACCGGTCACCCCACCGGCGAGCTCGATCAGATCCCGGACCGTGGTGCCCATCGGGACGAGGTAGACGTCGGGGCGCTCGACGTGGCCCGAGACGGCGAAGAACTTCCACCCCACCGACTCCCCGATGCCCTGGTCAGCCCACCACTGCGCCCCCCGCTGGAGGATCACGGGCACGTCGGCGAACGTCTCGACGGAGTTCATGAGGGTGGGCCGGCCGTGCAGGCCGTAGGTGCCGGGGAAGGGCGGCTTGTTGCGCGGCTCGCCGCGGTGGCCCTCCATGCACTCGAGCAAGGCCGTCTCCTCGCCGAGGATGTACCCGCCGGGGGAGACGAAGACATCGACGTCGAGGCGGCGCCCCGTGCCGCAGGCGCTCGGCCCGACGATCCCGGCGGCTCTGAGGGCGTCGAGCTCGCTGGCGCAGCACCTGCTCCTCGGGGCCGTACTCGTGGCGGATGAACACCCAGCCCTCCTCGGCCCCGATCACCACCATCGCGATGAGCAGACCTTCGAGGACGAGGTGGGCCTCCGTTGCGAGGATCTGGCGGTCCTTGAACGTGCCGGGCTCGGACTCGTCGGCGTTGCAGATGGCGTACTTGACGCTGCCGGGCTCGCTCTTTCGGACGAGCTCCCACTTCTGCCCGGTCGGGAAGCCGGCGCCTCCCATGCCCCGCAGGCCGGACTCCTTCAAGGTGGCGATCACCTCGTCGGCCCCGAGCTCGCCGGCGAGCAGTGCCCGCAGGGTCGCGTATCGCTCGCCCGCTCCGGACCCGGCCGGGTAGGGGTCGTTCTCCCACGGCTCGGCACGCACCTGTGCGGGCGCCTCGCCGACGCCGTCGCCGCGGGCGTCCTCGACGAGCTGCTCCACCTCTGTCACCCGCGCCGGTCGTTCGTTCACCGCCACCGCCGGTGCGATGTCGCAGCGGCCGAGGCAGGACACCTCGACGAGCTCGACGTCGGCGTCCTCCCGGTAGCGCTCGCGCAGCTCGGCGATACGGCCGTCGGCGCCGTCCGAGGAAGCAGGCAAGGTCGTGGCAGACGTGGAGGGCCACCTTCTTCGGCGGCTCGGTGCGGAAGTGGGGGTAGAACGAGATCAGTCCTTCGATCTCATAGCGCGGCCTGCGGGCCTCCCGGGCCAGGTCCTCCAGCTCCTCGCGGGGCAGCCAGCCGCGGCCGGACCTGGATCGCATTGAGCGCCGGGATGAGCGACGGGCCGGGAAATTTGCCCGCCCTCGCCTCCACCCCCGGCACCCGACGGGAGCGGACCTCGGCCGCCCGGTCGGAGCCGTCGGTCATGCATGCGCTCTCTTTGCGGGCGTCGTGCCCGCATAGGGCATGCGCAAGTGGCTCCACCTGCACGGCGCAGAACTTGAACTCGGGGATCTTGCCGAACGGGTCGATCTCGTCGATCGTGAGGAGGTTGGCCGCCGCCTCCCGGAAGTGGAACGGGATGAAGCAGTTGCCCAGCTGCTCGCGGTGGCTGACGCGCAGCAGCAACTCGATCGAGCCCCGCCGCGAACGGGTCCTCACCATCTCGCCGTGGGTGAGCCCCCGATCCGCGGCGTCCTTCGGGTGCATGTAGACCTCGGCCACGGGCGAGATGGCGTCGAGGGCGAACGAGCGCCGAGTCATCGAGCCCGTGTGCCAGTGCTCGAGCAGCCGTCCGGTGTTGAGCACGAGCGGGTACTCGGCGTCGGGCAGCTCCTTCGGCGGGCAGCCATTGTGCGGGCACGAGGTGAGCCAGGCCGTCGTCGGTGTTGAACTTCTCGCCGAACATGACGATCGTGCCGTCGGAGTGCTCGGGATCGGCGTTCGGATAGAGCTTCCCCGACAGTCCGAGGTTGTCGTAGGACAGGTTCTCGTACGACGGCATGAGCGCCACCATCTCGTCGAACACCTCGCTCGGTGTGCCGTAGCTCCAGTGGAGACCGATCCGCTGGGCGATCTCCTGCACGATCTCCCAGTCCGGGCGGGCCTCGCCGGGAGGGTCCATCACCTTGCGCCCGAGTTGCACGCGTCGGTCGGTGTTCGTGTAGGTGCCGTCCTTCTCGAGGTACGAGGTCGCCGGCAGGATCACGTCGGCGAACTCGGCCGTCTCGGTGAGGAAGATGTCCTGCACGACGAGGAAGTCGAGGCTCGAGAGCGCCTTTCGCACCTTGTTGATGTTCGGGTCGGAGAGGAACGGGTTCTCGCCGAGCATGTACATCCCCCGCACGCCATCGGGCTGGAGGACCGACTTGATGATCTCTGTGACGGTGAGGCCGCGGTTCGGGTTGAGCGGCATCCCCCACGCCTCCTCGAACAGGCGCTGGGTCGCCTCACGGTCGACACCCTGGTAGTCGGGGTAGAACATCGGGATCAGGCCGGCGTCCGAGGCGCCCTGGACGTTGTTCTGCCCCCGCAGCGGGTGGAGGCCCGTGCCCGGACGGCCGACGTTTCCGGTGATCGAGCACAAGGCGATGAGGCAGCGGGCGTTGTCGGTCCCCGTCGTGTGCTGGGAGATCCCCATGCCCCAGTAGACGACCGCCGCCCCTGCCTCGCCCCACGTCCTTGCAACCTCTCGGATCATGTCGGCGTTGACGCCGGTGATCTGGGCGGCGCGCTCGGGCGGGTAGTCGGCGACGGTTCGTGCCAGCTCCTCGTAGTTCGAGGTGCGCTCGGCGACGAACTCGTCGTCGGTCAGGCCGAGGCGGATCACCTCGTGCATGATCGAGTTGTAGAAGGCGACGTCGGTGCCCGGCTTCAGCTGCACGAAGATGTCGGCGTGCTCGGCGACGGTGGAGGCCCGCGGGTCGACGTAGATGATCTTCGTGCCCCGGCGGCGGGCCTGCTTGAAGAACGAGCTCGCCACCGGGTGGTTGGCGGTCGGGTTCGAGCCGGTGATGATGACGACGTCGGCGTTGGCGACGTCGCCGTAGGTCGTGGAGACGGCCCCTGAGCCGACGCCCTCGAAGAGGGCGGCGACAGAGGAGGCGTGGCAGAGCCGGGTGCAGTGGTCGACGTTGTTGCTGCCGAAGCCGGTGCGGATGAGCTTCTGGAAGAGGTAGGCCTCCTCGTTCGAGCACTTCGCCGAGCCGAAGCCGGCGATCGCCGCCTGGCCGCCGGCGGCGTGGATCTCCTTCAGCCGGCGGGCGACGAGACCGAGCGCCTCGTCCCAGCTCGCCTCGCGGAAGTGGGGCAGCACCTCGTCGTAGTCGACGAGGCCGCCCGGCTTGCGGCCGCGGTCCTTCCCGGGCCGGCCGTCCTTCCGCGGCCGCCACCGCTCCGGTCGCCACCGTGCCGCCGTCGCCCGCCCGCCGGTCGTTGCTCGTGCCCCCCCGCCCGTCGCCGCGCACGTCGGCCGAGAGCGGCCCCTTCGGGTAGGAGGACTCGACGGCGGATGAGCGGCACCGTGAGGCGCTGCGGCGAGGCGGCGTAGTCCCAGCCGTAGCGGCCCTTCACGCACAGCCTGGCTCTGCGAGCCCGGCTGGGCGCGGCCCTCGGCGAAGGAGATCGCCCCCCGCCCCCGGTCCACGTAGTAGGTGAGCGCGCAGCCGACCCCGCAGTACGGGCAGACGCTGTCGACGCCGTCGAGCTCGCTCCGCGGGCGGATCGGCACGCCGCCGATCGCCTTGTTGGTGAGGGCGCCGGTCGGGCAGGCCTGGACGCACTCGCCGCAGGTGACACACGAGCTGGCGCCCATCGGGTCGTTGAGGTCGAAGGCGATCCTCGTCGCGTAGCCCTTGCCGGAGCGGCCGATGACGTCGTTGCCCTGGATGTCGTCGCACGCCCGGACGCAGCGGTCGCACAGGATGCAGGCGTCGTGGTCGACGTTGATCACCGGGTTGGAGGAGTCCGTGCCCCGCCCCGAGCCGCACGGGAGGGCCGTCGTCTCACGCGCGACGCCGAACCCGTCGGCGAGGCTGAGCAGCAGGTTGTCCGCCGTCGTGGTCTGCTTCGGGTCCTCCGCCCGCGGCGGCTGGTCGGAGATCAACAGCTCGGTGAGGACGAGCCGGCTCCGCTCGAGCTCCGGCGTGGAGGTCTTGACCACCATGCCGTCCTCGCACGGGCGCACGCATGCCGCTGCGAAGACGCGGCCGCCCTGTGTCGACGACGCACATCCGGCAGACGCCGACCGGGTCGTAGCGCTCGTCGTGGCAGAGCACCGGGATCTCGACGCCCACCTGCTTGGCGGCGTCGTAGATCGTCGTGCCCTCGGCCGTGCGATCACCTCGCGGCCGTCGATCTCGAGTCTGACCGTCCGGGCGGTGGTCGTCAGTTCCTGCAGGGCTGTCATCTCGGTCCTGTTGATCGGCGTCTGTGCGGGGACAACAGTAGTTGCAGTGCCGCTTCGGCAGCCTCGCCGGGAGGCGCGTCATCGCTCAGAGCAGCAGGCCGGCCAAGTCGCGAGGATCGGCGCGACCGCCCGAGTCGAGCCCGCGGGAGGCGTAATAGCCGTCCACCATCGCCTGGAGCCGTTCCGGGCTGAGGGTGGCGACGCGGCCGGAGCCGAGCTCGAGGGAGGTCTCGAGCATCCGGCGCGGCAGGCTGTCGTCGGCGGCGGTGGCGCCCTCCCGCTCGTTGAACACCCGCTTCGCGAGCACGATCCGCCGCGCCGTCGCATGCAGCTCGTCGGCGTCGATCTCCCAGCCGGTGACCGCCGACAGCAGCGCCGCCCACTCGCTGAAGGGGTCGGTGAACACCCCGCGGAGGAACTTGCAGAGGATCATCGAGTCCATGACGGCCGCCCGGTCCTCGGTCCTGATGGCCGCCGCCACGTGAGGCTCGCCGCCCTCGAGGCGGTCGAGCTCGCCGGACAGATCCGCCTCGTAGGCGCCCGAGCGGTTGTGGTCGGCGCCCCGGGCGTTGACCGCCAGCCCGAGCGCCATCGACTGCAGCGTGCGCGGCTCGTAGCCCGGCAGCTCGAGCCCTTTCACCTGCGGCGCGAAGTCGATCGAGCCGGCGCCGACGACGCCTGCGGCATGACGGGAGCCCTGGGCGAGCAGCTCGCCCAGGCCGGGCTCCCGGGAGCCGATGGCGTCGAGGGCGCGCAGCAACGCCGCACCGTCGCCGAAGCACAGCCACGGCGCGTCGATCAGGCCGCGTTCGACGCATTCCATCGCCCAGGCGATCGTCCCGCCGGCTGAGATGGTGTCGATCCCGAGCTCGTCGCAGCGGGCGCTGGCGGCGAAGACGTCGTCGGGGTCCGAGACGCCGCAGAGCGGGCCCAAGGCGAAGACGTTCTCGTACTCCATCCGCTGGCTGCCGCCGCCCTTGCGGGAGTAGATGTGCTCGCAGCCGATCGAGCATGAGGCGCAGCTGTTGCGGGCCACCTCGCGCATCCCCTGCAGCTCCTCGGCTGCGAGCCGGGGCGCGCCGTCGAAGGTGGCGGCGGTGAAATTGCGGGTCGGGAGCGTCGAGACGGCGTTGAAGGCGAGGAGGTTGGCGAGCGTCCCGAGCTCCCGGTACTTCTGGGTCGCCGGCCCGAAGCTGCGCGCCCGCAGGTCCTTCGCCGCCGCCAGCACCGCCGCCGGATCGGCGACGGCTACGCGCTTTGACGCCTTCACCATCACGGCCTTTATGTTCTTCGCCCCGAGCACCGCGCCGAGGCCGCCGCGGCCGGCATGGCGGCCGTCGTGGCTGATCGTGGCGTAACGGACGCCGATCTCGCCGGCCGGCCCGATGGCGGCCGTCCGCCAGCCGCGGCCGTACTGGTCGTGCAGGAACGCCTCGGCCTCCGCCGCCGGCATCCCGGCCAGCTCGGCGCAGGGCTCGAGACGCACGCCTTCCGGGCCGACGAGGAGCACCGAGAGCGCCTCGGCCCGTCCGATGCACGACGATCGCGTCGTTGCCCGTCAGCTTGCCGGAGATGGCGAACTGGCTGGAGGCGAGGGCGTCGGTGATCAACCCGGTCAGTGGGGACTTGGCGAGGACGGCGAACTTCGCGCTCGTCGTGAGCGGCGTGCCGACGAGCGGGGAGAAGACGAAGACGAGGGGCGCCTCGGGCGAGAGCGGGTCGACGCCGGGCGGAGCCAACCGGTGAAGCAGCCACGTGCCGAGCCCGACGCCTCCGAGATATGCCCGGAGGACGCCCTCCTCGAGGACGAGGGGCTTGCCGGCGGCCGAAGCACCGTCGACATCGACGATCAGCGCCCGCCCGAAGTACCCGCCCGCGGCCACGGCCCAATTGTAGGGCGGCCGAGCCTCTCTCCTCTCTCAGCCGCCGGCGTCGGCGGACAGGAAGGCGACCTCGTCGCCGGCGGCGAGCGGAAGCAGCGCCTGGCGGGTGATCTGATCACCGTTCAGCGCCGCAATGACGTAGCTGTCAAGAACAAGCCCGACGGCGGTGGCCGCCGCACCGAGTGTCGCCGCCCGAACCGTCCGGGGGCCGTGAGTACCCCTTGACGCCGAGCGCGCCGTAGCACTGCACGACGACCTCGGGCGGGAGCCGTTGCCGCGCCGCCGTGTAGTCCTCCGGCGTGTTGAGGTTCACGACCGAGTCGAGGTCCGGATCGAATCGGGCCACGTCGCGGTGGGCGAGCAACTCGGCGTCGCTCACCTCCTCGACACGGCAGTGCTCGAACAGCATCCCCGGACGGAGGTTGCCCTCGGCGACGAGTCTCTCGATGAGAGGCGCCAGCGTGGGCCTGTAGCCGGCAGCAAGCGGCTGGCGGTAGCCACGAGCCACCGGCAAGCACGACGTCGACGTCGGCATCGGTGAACCTCCCGAGCACCTGGCGCACGAAGGCCGGATGGAGGAACGGCATGTCGGTGGAGCAGACGAAGGCGGCCTGAGCCCGATCCGCCACGGCAGCAAGGCCGGTGGCGATGCCCTGCATCGGGCCGAGCCCCTCGACCGGGTCTTCCACCACCTGCACCCCGGCCGGCAGCTCAGGCAGCTCCTGGCCCGGCGACGCCACGACCACGATCGGGCCGTCCACCGTCCGGGCCAGTAACCCCGCCGTCCGGTAGAGGAGCGTGGAGCCGTGCCACTCGAGGGCTGCCTTGGATGTGCCCATCCGCGACGACCGCCCGCCGGCGAGCACGACGCCCGCGCCGGCTTGCTCGCTCCCTCCCACACTCCGAACGCTAATGGCCGGTCCCGGCCGAAGAGGAGCCGTCAGGCCGTCGTCGAACAAGAGGCTCCGCCGACGGTCACCCTTATGGTCTCTCCCGGCGAGGTGTGCCAGAGACGGATGACCGCATAGCCGGAGGAGTCGGTGTAGTGGCTGTAGGTGTCTCCTGAGTCTGAGGCGGTCGCCTTCGCGTCAGGTAGGTCCGAATGAACGTAGACGTTGTAGTCCCCCGTGTACCCGTCGTTCGACGCCGAGGCGCTTGCTCTGCACGAGGCTCCGCCACCCGGTGGGCTCGTGCCGGGCGGCGGTGAGCCGGTCCCGGAGCGAAACGCCGTCGCCCCGCCGAAGTCGGACTCGAGCGTGGTGACGAGCGGTCGCACAAGTGCCGGATCCGTCGTGATGATGCCGAGCTCGCGGTTGTAGTTGAGGCTCGCGTCGGAGAAGTTCTGGCTGCCCACGAAGGCCCTCGTACCGTCGGCGACGATCACCTTGGCGTGGATGTAGAGGGATGCGTCGCTCGGATAGGTGCTGACCTTCACTCCGGCGGCGACGAGGTCGCCGAACTCACTCTCGTATGAAGCGGAATACGTCATCACCACCTTGACTTCGACCCCCCGCCTGGCAGCGGCTTCGAGGGCGCTCGTGACGTCGGCGTCGTCCATCTCCTCGCTCTCGATGAGCAATGAGTGCCGGGCAGACCCGATGAGTCCGAGGAGCGGGGCCTCGGCTCCCGGAGACCAGACGAGGTTCAGCCCGGGCGGGCCTCCCTCCGGGGCGCCCGATTGCGACCAGTCCTGCCCGAACACTTGCTCGATTGCCGCCACGTCAGAGCCGTCCGTCGTCTCGACGGCGAAGTCCCGCGTGCTCGAGTAGTACTCGCTCGTGAGGTTGAGGGTCATGATCGCCGATGTGCGGCCGTCGACGGTGATCGTCTTCTGGTGGAAGATCGTGCCACCCGGCGCCCAGTGGACCTGCGACGCCGTGTGATCTCAGCTCGGAGTAGGCGGCGGCGTTGACATAGGCGCCCGAGTAGTCGCGGTCGAGGATCACGCGAACGGCCACGTGGCGGGCGGCGTCGGCTTCGAGGATGGCGACCGCCTGCGGGTCGGCGAGCTCGTACATCGTCATGTCGAGCTTGTGGCGGGCGCTCGACATCAGCGAGTAGATCGGTTGCATGCCGTCGTTCGGCTCGGTGACGAGCGTCCAGGTGGCGGCGGCGCGGGAAGCCCTTTTTCTCTTCTTTTTCCTCGCCGGGTCAGTCGTGGTCGTACGCTCCGCGCGGGTGGTGGACGGGGAGGCGGCCGGGCCCGAGGTTGCCGTCGGCGCGGACGTCGAATCTGATCCGGCGATGCTCGCCGCTTCGGCGCCCGGCTTGGCACACGACGCCGCCGCCAGCACGACGCCGGTCAACAGCGCCGCCCAGACGAACCGGACGCGACCCGGACGGGGGGCGGCGGTGCACACCCGGCCTGCCGGGTGCGCCCTCATCACCTCTCAATTTACACCGATAGCGCGCATTGATTTTCGAGCTCACGTCCCGTCTCGCTGGCCTCGCCGTTGGCGGCGGCGTTCCGAGGCCGGCGAATTCCGGCTCCTCGTCGTCGCTCACCTCGAGATGGAGCCGATCGCCGGTGTAGGGGTGGCGTGCCGTCACCTCGTCGTCCAGCTCGACACCGAGCCCCGGCTCGGACGGCGGCACCACGAAGCCGTCCTCGACGACGAGCGGTCGCTTGAGAACGTCGGCGGCAAACCCGTCCATCGCCTCGATGCTCTCCTGGATGAGGAAGTTCGGGCTGCTCACCCCGAGGTGCATGTTGGCCGCCATCTCGACCGGGCCGGCATAGAGATGCGGGGCGATGTCGACGTAGTACGCCTCTGCCGAAAGAGGCGATCTTCTTTGCCTCGAGGAGGCCGCCGACCCGTCCAAGGGCCATCTGCAGGATGGCGGCCGCCCGGCACTCGAGAACGCGGGCGAACTCGTACTTCGTCGCCAGGCGCTCGCCGGTGGCGACAGGAATCGACGTGGCGCGGGCGACGAGAGCCATCTGCTCGGGCATCTCGGGCGGTGTCGGCTCCTCCAACCAGAACGGGTCGTAGGGCTCGAGGGCGCGGGCGAGCCGGATCGCGCTCGCCGGCGTCATCTGGCCATGGGTGCCGATCATCAAGTCTGCGGAAGTGCCGACGGCCTCGCGGATATGGCTCACGTACCGCGCTGCGCCTGTCACGGTTCGAGCCGAGAGCTGCCTCGGGTCAAGAGCCGAGTAGCTCACGAGCGGATCGAACTTGAGCGCCGTGAAGCCCTTGCTCAGGTAGTGGCTCGCCCGCTCCGCAGCAAGCTCGGCGTCAGCGTAGACAGTCTCGTCTTGATCGGGCTCCCGGGTAGATGTAGGTGTAGCACCGGAGTGCCTCCCGGACCCGTCCGCCGATCAGGTTGTAGACGGGCTGGCCCGTCTCCTTGCCGATGATGTCCCAGCAGGCCATCTCGAGCCCGCTCAGCACCGCCATCGACAGAGGTGTCCGGGCGCTGGGTGTAGCCACGCGAATAGACGACGCGCCAGAGGAGCTCGATGTCGAAGGGGCTCGATCCGACGAGCGAGCGCTCGGCGATGTCGGCGACGAGCGCCGTGATGGCGGGGGGCCGGAACGGCACGCCGTACACCTCGCCGAGCCCCGTGATGCCGCTGTCGGTCGTCGCTCTCACGAAGACCCAGAAAGCTCCCCCGTGATGCGGCGGCGGCGTGCCCACCACGATCGTCTCGACGTCTGTCACCCTCATCGCCCCCGCCTCCAGTTCACGACGCGGCGCTGCGAAAGTCGAAGGTCCCGGACAACGCCGCCCCGGAGAGGACGCCGGCGAGGCGGCCGGCCTCGGCCCCGAGCTGCTTGCGGGGGCCGTCGACGAGGGCGGAACACCGAGCGGACGCCGTCGAGGAAGTCGCGCAGTGGCGGGGCCGGGCAGGCGGCCGGCGACGAAGAGGGCCTGGCTGGCGACGATGGACAGGACGGCGAGCGCTCCGTCGAGGCACTCGGCGCCCCGGCGCTCCTTCGCGTAGGCGATGAATGTCGGGACGCTCACGTCGTCGCGGGCGTCGTTCACCGATGCCGGGAGCAGCGTCGATGTGGCTGCGGCACGAGCGCCCTCGACGAAGCCTCCTGCGACCCAGCCGAACAGGTTGGTCTCTGAACCGGGAGCCCCGGGCATTGCGAGCAGGGCCGGGAGCTCTGACACCGCCGGCGTGTGCAGCGCGGTCACGTGCCGCTCGGCGATGAGGGCAAGATCCGCCCAGGCTGGCGTGAGGGTATTCAATGCCGGGTAGCCCATCGCATTGTGGTACCCGCCGGTGGAGAAGAGGCGCCCGTTCGGATGTTCGTCGTCAGGCGGGACGAAGACGGGATTGTGCGCAGCCGAAGAAAGCGACGTGCGGGCCGCTTCTTCGAGGTGTGCGACGGCGCGACGTGCCTGCCCGAGGACGCGGGGAACGATCCGGTAGCTGACGGGTGCCTGCTGCACCAGGCGCCCGAGCGTCTCTGCTCCTGCCAGCCGGGCACGGAGGCCGCTCAGAGCGGCGGCCTCGTGCTCGTCTCCCCACAGCTCCTCGAGCGCCGGATCGTAAGCTTCGAGCGGAGCGCGAATGCCTCGATGGAAAGCGCGACAGACGAGCTCGGCTGTCTCGAGACGGTGGCGGGCGTGGAGCGCCGCGTCGGCGATCAGCGCGGCCGAGCACGGCGAGCCGTTCACGAGCGTCATCCACTCGCCCTCTTCGAAGTCGCCCGTGAAGATCTCGCTCATCACGTGCATCATCGGGAGGATCTCACCGGCAGAAGCCTGACCATTGAGCGGAACCTTCGGCAGGGGCCCATCGAGCAGGGCGGCGATCCGGTCGGCGACGAGTGGGCGCGCCTTCGCGTTGCCCTCGACGAAGTCGGCGAGGCGGGCGAAGACGATCCCCCGGACGACTCGCTCGTCGAGCTCGCCACCGCCGAAGCCGCGGCCTGTGCCGAGCATGGTGAGCCCTCTCGCCCACGCCGCCTGCTCCGACGGCGCCACCTCGACCTTCACCTCTACGCCGGGGCGGCTCGTGACCCCGTACATGAATGCCGTCCGGTCTTCTTCGAGCAGGGCGACGAAGGCGGCACGCGCCTCCTCCATCGCTCGGCGGGCCACCTCGCCTATCGCCACCCCCTCGCCGTCCACTGTCACCCGCCGGAAGTTCTCGAGCGTCAGATCGCTCCGCCGGTCTAGGACTACGGTCATCTTGGGTTCTCTTGGTCACAGTGCGGGATCCTACAAAGAGCCGTCTGCGCCCGGCGGGAATCGCCGGCGGGTGTGGGCCGGGTCCCTACTGCCAGGTCCGCTTACTGCAGGTCCGTACTGCAGGTCCCTACTGGAGCGCCGCCCAGATCAGCAGGCCTTGGAACGGGAGCCTCCCCCAGGCGACAATCCTGTTGTCGGCCCGCCCCGGCAGCCGTCCCGTCCCGGCATCCATCGCCATCTGCACATTGGCGGGGAAAACCGCCAGCAACAGCGTCACGCTCGGCCAGCGCGCCCACGGCCGACGACGGAGGAGGCCGGTGGAAAGGACGAGCTCGGCGAGACCGCTCAGGTAGATGATGGGCCGGTGCGCCGACGGGGGGAGCGCTCTCGGCATGATGGCGTCGAACATCTGAGGCCTGACGAGATGAACCATCCCGGAGAGGGCGAATCCCGCTCCGAGGGCGCGCGGGGCTTGTGCGGCCAGGTGGGCGCTCATGCCGCGAGCCTCACTCAGCTAGACGGCAAGGTGGTCGATCCCCGTCACGTCGCACCCCGGCCGGACAACCGCTCGCGCTGAGGACCGAGCGTGTACTTCGGATCGGCCGCCGACTGCACGCCGGCTTCGAAGATCCCAAAGCGCGTGCAGCATGCGCCCGCGAGGAGACCCGTTCCGGCGGCGGCCGCCACGAGGCGGTTCCTGCCGCCGAGAGCTGCGCCGGCGATCGCTCCGACGACGGTGAGAGCTTCGGCGATATGCATCAGCTGCCCGGAGCGCCCCTTGTCGTAAGGCTCGGCCGCCATGCCAATCCGGCTTCGCATCAGCCGCGATGCCACGAGCTCGCCAGTCGCCCCCATGAGCGCCAGGCGGCGGGCCGGTGCGTTCTCGCCCGTACCGGCGACGAGGAGCCCGAGGCCGGCGGCCGATGCCGCCGCTGACGAGACGAAGACGAACGGCATCTCCCGCCAACCCTCGTGCCAGGCCGGAACCGCCGTGTTGGAGACGAGGACGCCCGTATAGGCGGCGACAGCGGGACCGAGCAAGGCGGCGCCGGCCGTCGCTGCCGCGCCGACAACCGGGAGCGCACCGGTGACCGAGCTGAAGGCGGCCGCTCCGGCAGCCGGCGCGTAGCCGGCGAGGAGAAAAGAGCCGACACTCATGGGCGATGTGGGCTTCAGAACCCGGAGCATGTTGTAGAACCTTGACGGCTTGCCGAGGTCGTGGACGAGGGCTGCTGCCGATAGCGAGATGGCGCCGAAGGCGCCGATCTTGCACCGCCGAGCGAGATGGGGGCGCCTCGTCACCTGCGCAGCCGCCGCCAGGAGCGACGACGCGCCGGCCAGCCCCCCGAGAAAGAAGTAGCCGGCGATGTCGCGTGCTTCCCATGTCGGCTGGTTGAGAACCGGCTGTCCGTAGTAGGAGACGGGCTCGGCCTTCGGCACCATGAGTTGCTCTCCCCGCCGCCGGTTCCCCTTCCTGTCTCTGGTGCCCGGGTCGGGAGCACCCTCGATCGCTTCCCGCTCCGGTCGCACGTTACGAAGGCCGTCTCTTGTCACCTCGGTGCTGTTCATGTGCGCTTGCCTAGAAACGAGAGCGCCACCCCTGCCGACAACGACAACGCCGCCATGGCGGCATGGCGCCACATCCCGGGAAGATCGCCGCGTCGTGACGACCGGGTCCGGCGGCAGCCCGTACACCTCCGGCTCGTCGAGGAGGAGGAAGAAGGCGCCGTCCCCGCCGACACCGTCCCCCGGGTCACGCCCGTAGAGGCGGGCATCGGCGACGCCGGCTTCGTGCAACTGGCCGAGGCGCCGGTCCGCCCGTTCCCGCAACTCCTCGAGAGGCCCGAACTGGATCGAGTTCGTCGGGCAGGACTTGGCACACGCCGGTTCGGCGCCCACCTTCAGGCGGTCGTAGCAGAGTGTGCACTTCCAGACGCGGCCGTCCTCCTTCCTCTGGTCGATCACCCCGTAGGGGCAGGCCGAGACGCAGTAGCCGCAGCCGTTGCAGACGTCCTCCTGCACCACCACCGTGCCGAACTCGGTGCGGAACAAGGCGCCCGTCGGGCAGACGTCGAGGCAGGCTGCGTTCGTGCAGTGCTTGCAGACGTCAGATGCCATCAGCCAGCGGAACTCACCGCTCGGCTTGGACTGCTCGATGAACGCCACGTGGCGCCAGGTGTCGGCGCCGAGACCCTTGCTGTTGTCGAACGACCATCCCGTCAGCTCGAGCCCGTCCTCTGGGACGTGGTTCCACTCCTTGCAGGCGACCTCGCACGCCTTGCAGCCGATGCAGATCGACGTGTCAGTGAAGAAACCCATCCTCGGCGCCTGCTCAAGGTACCCGCTCGCCGAAGCCGGGTCCTCGTCGGGCGACCGCGATTCGAGGAAGCCGATCGTCGCCGTCAAAGCCCTGCTCCTGTCCTCTCGGTGATACCGGCCCGCCGCTGGTACTCCTCGACGAGGGCAGTACGGTCGGGGCCGCGCGGGCGCCGCCCCGGCCGGATATCGACGGTGATCGCCTTGTCCTCCTGGATGTGGACGTTCGGGTCGAGGGCGATCGCGAGCAGCTCGTTGGCGGCGTCGCCGTGGGCGTAGCCGTTCGGCCCGAAGTGGTAGGGAAGACCGATCTGGTGGACGGTCCGGCCCTGCACCTCGAGCGGCCTCATCCTTTCCGTCACGATCACGCGGGCCTCGATGGCATTGCGGGCGGTGACGATCGTCGCCCACCCGAGATGCTCGAGTTCCCGCTCCGAGGCGAGCTCCGGAGAGACTTCACAGAAGAACTCGGGTTGCAGCTCGGAGAGGTAGGGCGTCCACCGGCTCATGCCTCCTGCTGTGAAGTGCTCCGTCAGCCGGTAGGTCGTCACCACGTAGGGGAAGACGTCGTGGCCGGGCTCGTCCCCACTCGGGTGGTACCGGTTGTGGCGGTGGGAGATGAGCTGGCGGGTCGGGTTTCTCTGCTGGCCGTAGAGCAGGTTCGGGAGGGGGGAGTCCTGCGGCTCGTAGTGGGTCGGCATCGGCCCGTCGAGCAGCCCGACCGGGACAAAGAGCCACCCGCGGCCGTCGGCCTGCATGATGAAGGGGTCGCCCCCACAGATGGCCTCCGGTCCCTTGGCGTCTTCGGGGGGCTCGTATCCCGGGTCTTTGGTGGGTTGGAAATCCGGTGTGTCGTGGCCTGCCCAGCGGCCGTTCGACTCGTCCCACCAGACAAGAGCCTTCTTCTCGCTCCACGGATTGCCTGCCGGGTCGGCCGAGGCGCGGTTGTAGAGGATGCGGCGGTTGGCCGGCCAGGCCCATCCCCAGTCGGGACCGAGCCAGTTCTGCTCGCGGGCCGGCCGCCGACGGGCCGCTTGATTGACGCCGTCGGCGTAACAGCCGCAGTAGATCCAGCACCCGCAGCTCGTCGAGCCGTCGGCGGCCAGCTGCTCGTACGAGCTGAGCGGCCGGCCCTCCGCATCCCAGCCGTTGATCTCGGCGAGGATCGCATCGGCGCTCGGCTCCTCGAGGCGGCCCTCGGTCGGGTAGTCCCACGTGAGGTCGAGGACCGGCCGGTCCATCTCGTCTGTCGAGGCGGCGAGCTTCTCGCGGATGATCCTGCCCAAGTGGTACATGAACCACAGGTCGCTCCGGGCGTCGCCTTCGGGCTCAACTGCCTCCCAGTGCCACTGCAGCATCCGGTTCGTGTTCGTGAAGCTGCCGCTCTTCTCGGTGTGGGCGGCGGCGGGGAAGAAGAAGACCTCCGTCCCGATCGCCTCCGTCTCGAGCTCTCCTGTCTCGATCTCCGGTCCGTCCTTCCACCAGGTGGCCGATTCGATGAGCGAGAAGTCCCGAACGACGAGCCACTCGAGGTTCGCCATCCCGAGCCGTTGCATCTTTGTGTTCGCCGAGCCGACAGCCGGGTTCTCTCCGAGGAGGAAGTAGCCCTTGCAGTTGCCGGCAAGCTGCTCCATCACGGTCTGGTATGTGCTGTGGTCGCCGGTGAGCCGGGGGAGATAACCGAAGGCGAACTCGTTGTCCTTCGTGGCGCTCGACCCCCACCACGCCTTCAGCAGGCTGACGGCATAGTCGCGCATGTTGGCCCAGTAGCCCTTGTCGGCCGTGTCGGCCTCGATGAACTCCTCGAGGGTGGTGTGTTCGTCGGCATGCGGCATCGGCAGGTAGCCAGGCAGCAGGTTGTAGAGCGTCGGGATGTCGCTCGAGCCCTGGATGCTGGCGTGCCCACGCAGCGCCATGATGCCCCCGCCCGGCCGGCCGATGTTCCCGAGAAGGAGCTGCAGGATCGAGGCCGCCCGGATGTACTGCACACCCACCGTGTGCTGGGTCCATCCGACCGCGTAGGCGAACGCGGTCGTGCGCTCGCGCCCTGAGTTCTCCGTCACGAGCTCGCAGACGCGGGTGAAGGTCTCCTCCGGGATGCCGCAGATGGCCGCGACGGCCTCGGGGGTGTAGCGGGCGTAGTGGCGCTTCAGGATCTGCATGACACAGCGCGGGTTCTCGAGCGTCGGGTCGCGCTCCGGCTCGCTCCCCCTCATCCCCGGGCCGCCCGAGCCATGTGACTCGCTCCGCCCGCTCTTTCGCACAGAGCGGCTGTTCGTCGTTCCGGAGCCCTCCGAGGCGTCGTTCGAGCTGTCGTTCGAACTGTCCTCCTCGCCGGAGCCTTTGGTGTCGGAGCTCTCTGAACCGGAGCCGGAGGCCGGGATGACGTCCATCCCCTCGTAGCTCCAGGAGGAGAAGTCGTACTCACGGCCCTCGCGGTCGAGGCCCGAGAAGACTCCGCCGAGGTCCTCTGTGTCCTGGAACTCCTCGTTGATGAGCGTGGAGGCGTTCGTGTAGCGAAGGACGTAGTCGGGGAACCACTTGTCGTTCGCGAGGACGTAGTTGATGATGCCGCCGAGGAAGGCGATGTCGGTCCCGGCCCGCAACGGGACGTAGAGATCGGCGAGAGCGCTCGTGCGCGAGAAGCGAGGATCGACGTGGATCACCTTGGCCCCTCGCGCCTTTGCCTCCATCACCCACTGGAAGCCGACGGGATGAGCCTCGGCGAAGTTGGAGCCCTCGATGACGATGCAGTCCGAATTTTGCAGGTCCTGCAGGCAGGTCGTCGAGCCTCCCCTGCCGAACGACGTCCCGAGTGCTGCCACCGTCGAGCTGTGGCAGACACGCGCCTGGTTCTCGATCTGCACGACGCCGAGGGCGGTGAGGAGCTTCTTTATGAGGTAGTTCTCCTCATTGTCGAGCGTCGCCCCGCCGAGGCTGGCGATGCCGAGCGTGCGACGGGTGCGGCTGCCGTCCTTCTCCCACTCCCAGGTCTCCCGCCGGGTGGCGATGAGGCGATCGGCGACCATCTCCATCGCCGTGTCGAGATCGAGGCGCTCCCAGTCGCGGCCGTGGGGCCGGCGGTAGAGCACTTCGTGCATACGGCTCTCGCCCGTCGTGAGTTGCAGGCTGGCTGCGCCCTTCGGGCAGAGGCGGCCACGGCTGACCGGCGAGTCCGGATCCCCCTCGATCTGTATGACCCTCTCGTCCTTCACGTAGACGTTCTGGCCGCAGCCGACGCCGCAATACGGGCAGACCGACTTGACCACCTTGTCCGCCCCGATGGTCCGCGGCTCGAGTGAGTCGGTCTTGGCCGACCGGACGGCCGTCCCCCGCCCGAGCCGGTCCGGTCCAGTGACCTGTCGGATCACCGGCCAGGTGCGCTTCATTGCTGTCCCCGGTTGGCGGCGCCGGTTCGTGTAGCGATGAGTGCCTTCTCCGGTGCTGTCACTGGGCTGAGCCGTTCGCCTGAGCTGCCCCTCACCGGGTCGAGGCCGATGGCCGCTCGGCGGCGGACGAAGGCGAGGGTCGACTCCTTGCTCGTCGGGTGGTCGACCGGGGGGTTCGCCAGGTGCTGGCTGCTCGCCAACAGCCCCTCCCTACGGAGATCCTCCGGCGAGAGGCTGTCCGATCCGTCGGCGGGTACACCTGTGACCAGCATGTAGGCGAGACCGGGACGGACGCCGAGCAGCCTGCCGATCTCGGCGTAGGGAGCCCCCTCCCGGAGGAGGGTGAGCGCCCTCTGCCGCATTCCCGCTTCTTCGTCCATGACGACCGACTTCCCATCTCCGTGGGCGCCCGTGCCGACTGCGCGGTCGCTCGGGAAGTGGGTAACCAGCCGGGGGCGCCTGTAAACAGCCCGCCGGCTCAGCGTGGCTCGCTGCGCGCTCGGGCCGCTGGATCCGGCCGGTCGGAGCGCTATGAGCGCCGAGGACCTCATCGAGATCGGCCACGTGCACTCGCCGAGACAGGGCGCCGGAGATGGTCACCAGCCGAGCTCGCGCAGCCTCCTGTCGTCGATGCCGAAGTGATGGCCGACCTCGTGGATGACGGTCTGGCGGACCTGGGCGACGATCTCGGCCTCGCTGTGGCAGTACCTCGTGATCGTGTCCTCGTAGATGGTGATCCGATCGGGGCTCGCCCCGGCGTAGCGAGCCCGTGCGGTGAGAGGTATCCCCTCGTACAACCCGAACAGGTCTCGGCTCTCGGCCTCGGCCTCGACGACGACGGCGACGTTCTCGATGAGCGAGCCCAGCTCCGGCGGGATCGAGTCGAGGGCGGAGGCCACCAGCTCCTCGAAACGGGGGCGGCTCGTCGCCGGCCCGGGATGGTGGCCACCCGAGGCCCGTGCTGTCCGGTGGCCGCGCTGAAGCCCGCGCACGACCCCGAGGGCCGACAGGGCGACGAAATGCCAGCCATCGGCGGCGGCATCGTCGAGGTGGTGCTCGGCCGTGATCCGAGCAAGCTCTGCCCGTTCATCTGCCTTCCCGCGGTAGGAGGCCAGCATCGCCTCGGTGGTGTCCGTGACGAGATCGTCGCCTGCCGGCCGTCCTGTTGAGGCGTCAAAAGCAAGGAACCCCCTCCTCAACGCCTGCTCGACCGCCTCGACGGGGTTCACGGGCTCGACGACGAAAGAGGAGCCGTCGATCGCCTTGCCGGCCTTTATGACCCGCCTCCTACCGTTGATCTGCAAGCCGCCTCCGGCCGTGGCCGCCCAGCGGTTCGCCCCGAGCTCCCAGGCGGTACGGCAGCACTCACAGTCGACCCGGCGCCCTCCGACGGCTCGCGCCACTAGATGGCCGTCGCCGTCCGAGGCGGCGTAGCGGGGCCGGCATGCCGGGCACTCGCCCTCGCTGATGGCAGCCACGGTGACATCATCACCTGACGGCTTGCCGTCGGCAACGAACCGCTGCACCGCCGCGAGGTCGACCTCGTGCCGCACGCAGTGGACCGAGGCTCTGTCGTCACCACCGCCGCGGCGCCGGCGCCTTGCTCTGGCACCGGCAACAGGGCTCACGGCCAGAAGCGTAGAGCGAGCGCATCGTCCCGCTCAGGAGAGGGGCCGCAACCCCTCGCCACTGCCTCTCAATCGCTTGATGTACCGCTCGGCGGAGCGCCGGACGGCGCCGGCGCCGTCACCGATGACGACCCGACCCCACCATCCCCCATAGACGCGGTCGAAGCGGAAGCCGGCTACTCGATCTGCGATCTCGAGCACGGTCGCCTCGTCGAGGGGGATCAGGTTCGGGTAGCTCCACATGAAGCTGACAAACCGACGGTCCTGAACAACGGTGATCGTGTCACCGGTGAGCAACACCCCGCGGCCGTCGGCGCCCTCGGGCCAGTGGAGCACGGCCGCCCCGTCGAAGTGGCCCCCGATACGGGCGAGCTTGAGGCCCGGGACCGGCTCCATCGAGTCGCCCTCCCACAGCTCCACTCGCTCAGATGGCCGCATCACCCACTCGCTGTCGGCCGCAGGCAGGTAGATGGTGGCTCCAAAGGCGTCGGCCCAGTCGACGCAGGCGCCGTAGAAGTGGGGGTGCGAGCAACAGATGGCGCTGATGCCGCCGAGCTCGCCGATGACGGCGATGCTCTTCTCGTCGGCGAGCGAGACGCAGTCCCAGAGGACGTTTCCGCCACTCGACCGGACGAGGAGCGCCCGTTGCCCGATCGCGAAGGACGGCGTCGTCCCGATTCCCCACAAGCCGGGCTCCTCTTCGCGCACCTCGTTCTCGTGGTGGCGGCTCAGCTCCTCCCGCGTCGTCCAAGCCTGGCCCTCCCAGCCGACGTACTGGCGTTCGTCGAGGCAGATGGCGCATCCCTCAGGTGGCCGGTCGGTGTCGGCATGCTGGACGCCGCAGGTGACGCAGATCCATGGGGGCATGGGGCAGTATCGCGTCCGCGGGCGCCATGAGGCGATCGGCATCGCGACCCGCCGACGTGACGGTGAGGGTGGCGGAAGAGGCCTGGTCTCGTCTGACCGCCAGGCGATCTGTAACCCTGCCCGCTAATATGAGGTAGGCGCTACCAATGGGAGGCGTCAAAATGTGGGTAATCGCAGGGGTCCTCCTCGGGCTCATGGTTCTTGTTGGTCTTGCCGGCTTCCATACCGGTCCGCATACGCACGTGGTTGCGGGCGTGCTCGGTGCACTGGCGGCCGTTTGGCTTGTCGTCATGGCCCTCGACGGTCGATCGTCCTCGGTGCTGTGGGCCCTTCTCAGTGCTGACCTCGTTGTCTCGAGCGGCATAGGTGTGCTCGCCTGGAAGGGCATCACATCGACGCTCGACGCTTCATCTGCCGGGACGTCCGGCATACGAGAGGGTGCGGAGGGCATCGCCCTCACGCCCCTCACGCCGGACGGGATCGTCAAGGTCCGGGGCGAGGAGTGGTCGGCGATCTCCCGCAACGGCGACGTCCAGGCCGGTTCCCGCGTGCAGGTCATCCGGGCGGCCGGCCTTCGACTCGAGGTGTGGCGGGAGGACGACGTCGCCGCCGGAGAGCTGTTCAGCCTCGAGCACGACCCCGCGCTCGACCTCTCCTTGAGTGCCACCGCCCATGATTCGCCCGCGTCGCAACCGTCCGGGGCACCTTCAACAATGCCCCTGGACGCTGAGAGCAAGGAAGCCAGTTCATGATCATCGGCATAATCATCGGCGTCGTCGCCCTCATCCTGCTGGTCGTGGCCGGCCTGTCGGTGAAGATCGTCCGCGAGTACCAACGCGTGGTTCTCTTCCGGCTCGGCCGTGCCCTCGGCACCCGTGGCCCGGGCCTCGTCTTCCTCAACCCGCTCACCGACCGGACGACGTGGGTCGACCTGCGGGAGCGGTTTCTCGAGATCCCCCGCCAGACTGCGATCACCCAGGACAATGCCTCCATCTCGATCGACTTCATCATCTTCTACAAGGTGGTCGATCCGTCGATGTCGGTATTGGAGGTCCAGAACTTCGCCACCGCCGCCCAAAATGTCGCCGCCACCACGCTCCGTAGCGTCGTCGGTGACATGGCCCTTGACGACGTGCTGTCGAAGCGGGAGGAGATCAACGCCTCCCTCCGGGTGCGCCTCGACGAGGTAACTGAGCGCTGGGGTGTGAAGGTGACGACAGTCGAAGTGCGGGAGGTCAACCCTCCGCCCGGTGTCCTTGAGGCGATGACCCGCCAGATGTCGGCCGAGCGCACCCGGCGGGCTGCCATCATCGAGGCGCAGGGACAGAAGTCAGCCGCTATCACGATCGCCGAGGGAGCCCAGCAATCGGTCGTCCTCGCGGCGGAGGGCGAGCGGCAGTCAGCGATTCTCAGGGCGGAGGGGTTGTCGACCGCACTGGAGAAGATCCGCATCGTCGGCCAGGGGCTCGACGCCAACACCATGCGGCTGCAGTACTACGAGACTCTGAAGCAGGTCGGCGCCTCTCCTTCGACGAAGCTCGTGCTCCCGATGGAGATCGGCGGCCTGCTCAACGGGCTTAGAGGGCTGGTCTCCGGTGACAGCGGGAGCAGCACGGCAACCCCTTCTGCCAGCCGCCCTTCGATCGACCCCGAGCCGGCTGGCCCCTTGGGGAAGGGCATACCCACACCGGCCGGCCTTCCCTCGGCCGACGCGGTCCCGGCCGAGGTCTCGAGCAACGGCGCGCCTGCTCCAGCCGGTAGCGCCGTCGCCGAGAGCGTGCCGGGTGCCGAGGCGGTCAGCAATGGCGCCCTCACCGAGGCAGAGAGAAGCCACCAGCCGCCTTCATAGGGGATGGCGCGCGGACAGGCGCCGGTGCCGGATGGCGGCGGCCACCGCCCTCAGGCCCGGCCGAGGAGCATCTCCACCAGCGCGGCTGCCCGTTCCCGGGCAGCCGGTTCGTTCGCCGTTGTCTCAGCGAGCAGGAGATCGGGGTCGATGCCTGCCTCCTCGACCTCCTCGCGACCGCCGTTGTCGATCCATCGTCCGAGCTGTGCTGCGTCAACCTCGGGATGGAACTGAACTCCGAGATGAGGCCCGATGCTGAACGCCTGTACGCCGGCATCATTGCTGGCCAGCAGGCGAGCCCCGGACGGGATGAGGCAGCGGTCGCCGTGGAACTGGAGCCACGGGCCCTCAGCGATGCCGCTCGCCGGCTCCGGCGCCACCTTCACCCAGCCGATCTCGCCGGCGGGTGCCCTCTCCACCCTCCCGCCGAAGGCGATCGTGAGCGCTTGAGCTCCAAAGCAGATCCCGAGGGTGGGAACGTTGGCATCGTGCGCCTTGAGGAGCCAGTCGAGCTCGGCACCTATCCATCGGCTGACTGCGCCGTCATAGACCGACCACGTCGCTCCGAGCACGACGGCGTAGCCGAACTCATCGACCGGGGGCAGCTCGCCACCGTCGGGGAAGAGGTGCGTCGTGATCTCCGCCCCGTGCCGGACGAGAGCTTCACCCACGAAGCCCGCATCGTCCTCGTCATGGTGCCGGATGACGAGGACCCGCATCGGTACTTCCTCCTGGTCACGTGACAAAGCTGCCGAACGCCAGCCGCTCCTGGCGGTATGGCTCGATCTTATTTGTGCCAGCCGGAGCTCGCCCCTACCTGTGGAACGCTCGTCAGAGGACGCTCAGGCCGCCGAGGAGTATTCCGATGATGATGAGGACGATGCCGAGCACAAGACTGCCCCGCACCACCCCGACGATGCCGGCGATGATGAGGATCACGCCGATGACGACGAGGATGGGCAGCGCCGCCCCGTGCATGGAAGCCGTCATTGGCAGGAGCATGGCGAGCGACATTTATGACCTCCGCGGTCGGGAACACGGCGCCCCTTGCAGCGCCGGACCGGAAGACGCGGTTACCTCGTGGTCCCGTCACCTCCCGGCTAGCTGTACTTACCCCCCGCCCGCGGCCTGAAGCATCGGCTCCATTCCCCGAGGCCGGGCGGGCATTGGGAGAAGGCGGCCCCCGCTGCTGAATCCCCTGGCGTCAGGCGCCGTGTTCCCCCCGTTGGACACCCTCGACAAAATCGAGCGCCCAGCGTGCGGCGGCCTCGGCCACCTGCTCCTCGGCTTCGCGGAGCCTCTCGACGAACCGGCCTTGCGGGTTCTCGATCACCTGATCGACCACTGTCTGGTAGGCGGCCGCCGCTTCCCGGAGCGCTTGCTGGGAGGCCTGGGCCTTCTCGGAGAGATTCATGATCGACGAGGATAAGGCCGGTGCGATCTCTTGCATCCGAACCTCGGGAGCCGGGGAGTCCGAGGACCGGTCCATCGAGAGGGAGGCGCCATGACCGATATGACGCGGTACGAGCAGGGGTTCGACTACCACGGAGCCCTCACGGTGGTGGAGACAGGGAGCGGCGAGATCGTCTTCGTCCACCCCTCCGGCGGCCCGCCGGAGGCTCCCGCCTCTCTGCCGAGCAACCCCTGCGAGCCCGGTGAAGCCCCCGAGGACGCCGCCGTGCGCATGGTCCTCCAGATGACCGGCCTTGATGTCGCCATCGTGAAGGAGCTGGTCACGTTCATCCAGGAAGGGACGCCGACCGGCGTCATGTGCGCCCACGGCTACCTCGCCCGGGTCACGGGCGGCTCCTTGACAGAAGACGGACCGGAGGGCCCGGCCCGGTCGTACCCGGTCGACGACCTTCCGGCCATCATCCCCGTCAGGGTCGCCAATCAGCGGGTCCTCGAGGCTTACCTCGAGCAACGCGGTCCGCCCGGAGGCATCCGAGGGCCGCAAGAGGCAAGGTGAGGCGGCGGACGGCAGAGCCCTGTTTTCGGCTGCTTCGGCTCCAGCGAGCCGTCACCCCGCCGGTGACGGCGGCGCCTCTCGCCTCCTCGACGTGGCGTTAAAATATCGGGATGAAGCCAAGGCGTATCGTCCCGGTCATCGCCGTGACGGCGCTCTACGGGGTGGCGACCGTCCTGATGCGCCGTCGGGGTTACGCCTTTGGGGCCAACACGGTCGTGCGGTGCCGGAGCGGGCACCTGTTCACGACGATCTGGATCCCGGGGGGCTCGCTGAAGGCCGTCCGGCTGGGGTGGTGGAGGCTCCAGCACTGCCCGGTCGGCAGGCATTGGACGCTCGTCAGCCCGGTGAAGGACTCGGACCTGACAGACGAGGACCGACGGTTCGCAGCTGAGACCCACGACCGGCGGATTCCCTGAGGTCATCCTCCGGCCGCCGGCCGTGCTCCCCGCCCGCGGTACGACTGCCATCCGTCGATCTCGACGCGTCAGCGGCGAAGCGCCCCCCGACGTGGACGAAGCACCGCCGGAAGGTGACGACGTGTCATTTCGCGTAGCTGGTCTCGATCACGTGCAGGTGGCCATGCCCGCCGGGCGAGAGGCCGAGGCGGAGGCGTTCTACTGCGGGCTCCTCGGCTTTGTTGTCGTCCCCAAGCCGGAACCGCTCGCCTCCCGCGGCGGGAGATGGTTCGCCTCCGGGGACGTGCAGGTTCACCTCGGCGTTGACCCGGACTTCCGGCCGGCCCGAAAAGCTCATCTCGCCCTCGTCGTCGACGGCTTCGACACTTTGCTGAGCCACCTCGCCGACGCCACCGTGGCGTGGAAGTGGGATGACGAACTACCCGGTGTCCGCCGGTGCTATGTGGACGACCCGTTCGGCAACCGGTTGGAGCTGATCGCCGGTCGGGATGTCGGCGCCGTCCGGCGCCCCCCGACCCCCGCCTGAGCCGAGACGCTCGTCCCACCAAGACGGCTCAGGTCAGCCGAGACCGGCCGCACCGAGAGCGAAGGCGAGGAGCGAGGCGGCGACATAATCGTCCGCCGGCTCCACGCTCGGCCAGGCGACGACGTTGTCCTCGTAGGCCACGCTCGAGGTGTCAAAGGGAGCGAAGTTGCCGGCGCTGCAAGCGCGCATGCCGCTGACGGTGCCCAGCCCGACGAAGTTCCCGGCGCTGCTCGGCCCGTCAGTCGTAGCTCCTAGCTGGATCTCGCCTCGCCCGTCGAGCGAGCCGGACAGGTTGGCGATCTCGCTCTGCATGCAATGTGGGAACGTCGAGCCGGCGCCGACCACGAACGAGCTCCCCCACGGGTTCGCCCCGAGGGCAAAGTTCATCTGCTGCTGTGAGAAGCTCCGGTAAGTGGAGGAGCCGCCGTACTCCTCGAAGAGGGCGTTCGTGACGTAGAGGCCGAAGGCGTGCGGCGTCGCGTCCGCCGGCCCGAGGTCGGTCCCGAGCCGGAACGGGTCTCCTTTCGCCCATGCCTCGCCGACTCTCAGTTGAGCCGCCATGTCGTCGAGGACTGACCTCTTTGCGATCACGTGGGGCAAGGAGGTCTCCCGCATCGCCCGGAGCAACTCGGCCTCGGCGACGGCTCCGTCGTCGTAAAGGTTGAGCGTGTCACTGCCCTTCGGGTGCCCCTCGGCGAGGTAGGCCCGGGTCCAGTGGCCGGCAGTGGCGAGAGCGGCCGACAGCCTCGAGCGGCTGGTCCGAAGAGTCTCGTCGGCGAGGGCGATCTCAGCTGCGCCCCAGGCCATGTCGCTCTTCCACTCTGTTCCCGGGTAGTAGTCGTGCGGGAAGGTGGTGACGATCGCGCCGACGTGTGAGGTCTGGCCCATCGCGTAGACAGAGCGGGCGAGCGAGAGGTAGTGGAGCGCGAGTGAGCGGTTCGTGCGAGCCTCCAGCTGGGCCCCGAGGGCAAAGTCGGCGGCAAAGCGCCCGGCGAAGTCGGGGCTGATCTTCTTGCCGGCCGGAGCCGCTTCGAAGACGGGGCGGTACTCGACGTAATAGTCGGAGTCACCCGGTTTCGCACCCATGCGGTCCTCCTGTTGGGGGAGGAACCAGTAGTTGTAGTCGCCGGCGATCTTGTTGTCTGCGGAGCCGTTGCCGATGCCGACCTGGATGTAGAGGACCTTCTTCTTCGGGTTCCAGAGCTTGGTGAGCCACTGCAGGCCGTACATCGCCTCCGGCCGCAAGGACGGATAGTCGCCCTCGTAGTCGCGGGCCGCAACGAGCATGAGGCCGTCGACATAGCTCGCCGTGTAGGCGAACTTCTCGTAGCCGCCGCCGGCGTCGAACCAGCCACCCGAGACGTCGACAGGGCCGGCGATACGTCTTCAAGCCACCGAGCAGGTTGTCGGACGAGTCGTAGCGGGGATCGGCATAGACGTAGGCGTGGCGGTCCGTCAGGTTGGCCGGCTTGCGATCGAGCACGGAGCTCACGACGTCGGAGCCGTCGCGCTCGGATGTGTAGTAGCGCACGGCGTTCAGTACGAGCCGGCGGTAGAGGCTCGAGGCACTGGCGATCCGAAATGTTGGAGAGGATGCTCTCGGGTCAAGCACCACGACGCGGTAGACCCCGGTCACGTGCAGCTTGGAGAAGACGAGCTTGTACACCGCCCCGTAGTTCTTGTTCCAGCGACCGAGGTCATCCGAGGAAGTGCCGCGATAGACGACCACCCCGCCCTCCTCGACGACGAAGCGCACCGCCGGTTGTGAGTGCGCCAGCATCGCAAAGGCCGCCTTCGGGTCCGACGGCCGGTAGCCGACCTGGTTGACGCGCACTTCGGCACGACTCGCCCCCGAGGACGAACCGGCCCTCGGCGACGAACCGGCCCTCGAGGGCGAACTGGCGCTCGGGGCCGCCGCCCCGAGAGTCAGCAACGTCAAGCAGAGCACGAGCAACGTCAGGCCGAGACTCCTGGCAAGTGATGAATGCCTCATCGCTCCACTGCTCCTTCTTTCGACCTGACGAGCGGCGCTCGAGGTCCGGGCGGCCGCCCTCAACTGGAAGGTACCCTACCTATTGCCGCCCCCTCGGCGTCAAGCCGGGCGCCTCCCCCGCCGACGTGACAGGTTGAACAGGAAGGAGAACGCCTTTTTCCGGCCTGTCTCTCCTGCTCTTGTTCGGCCCAGTGGTGTGTGACATATTACTGAGGTGACCCGAGTGGTGATCGTCGGTGCCGGCGTGGTCGGTGCGGCCTGTGCTTACTACGCCAGCCGAAGCCGGCCTCGAGGTCACCGTGATCGAGCGGCAGGCCGTCGCTGCCGGCTCCACGGGCGCAGGTGAGGGGAACCTGCTTCTCTCCGACAAAGAGGCCGGCCCCGAGCTGGAGATGGCCTTGCGCTCGGCGCAGCTGTGGGCCGAGCTCGGCGAGGTGCTCGGAGGCGACAGCTTCGAGCTGGAGATGAAGGGCGGCGTGGTCGTCGCAACGAGTGAAGAGGCCTTGGCTCGGTTGCGGACGCTCGGCATGAGGCAGGGCCAGCTCGGGGTGATCACCGAGCCGCTCGACGCCGACCAGCTGTGCGAGGCCGAGCCCCACCTCGCGCCGGATCTCCCCGGCGGGCTCTTCTATCCTGGCGACGCCCAGGTGCAGCCGGCCCTCGCCACTGCTCAGATGTTGCGGGCCGCCGTGTCCAAAGGCGCCCTGCTGCAGCTGGGGAGTACCGTCACCGGGCTGCGCCTCGAGGGAAACCGCGTGACCGCCGTGGTGACCGACGAGGGCGTCACCGCCGCCGATCACGTCGTGAATGCGGCCGGGACATGGGGCGGGGAGCTGTCCGGGCGCTTTGGTGCGCCGATCCCGGTGATGCCACGGCGCGGCTTCGTGCTCGTCAGCGAGCCGCTCCCGCCGGTCATTCGCCACAAGGTCTACTCCGCCGACTACGTCGCCAGCGTCGCCTCGGACAGCGAGAGCTTGGAGATGTCCTGTGTCGTCGAGGGGACACGTTCGGGGCCGGTGCTGATCGGCGCCAGTCGCGAGCGGGTCGGGTTCGACCGCACCATCGCGGTCCCGGTCGTGCGCCATCTGGCCGCCCGGGCGGTCGCCCTGTTCCCGATGCTCGCCGCCGTCAGCCTCATGCGGGTCTATGCCGGCTTCCGCCCTTTCTGTCCCGATCACCTGCCGGTCGTCGGGCCCGACCCCCGGGTAGCGGGCCTGCTGCACGCCTGCGGGCACGAGGGTGCCGGCATCGGCCTCGCCCCGGCAACCGGGGAGCTGGTCGCGGAGCTCATCACCGGCCGATCCACCACCCTCGATGCCCGCCCGTTCTCCCCCGGCCGCCTCCTCGAAGGCGCCCCATGAGCACCTTCACCTTCGACGGGCAGCTGATCCCCTTCGCCGAAGGACAGTCGGTCGGCGCCGCCCTTGTCGCCGCAGGTACCTACAGCTGGCGCACGACACGCGACAAGGGCCGTCCGAGGGGGATCTTCTGCGGCATCGGAGTCTGCTACGACTGCCTGATCATGCTCGAGGGCGTCCCCAACCAGCGCGCCTGCCTGATCGCCGCTACGCCCGGCATGGTCCTCTCCACCCAGGTAAAGACGGGTCACGACGCCCTTGTCGTCTGACAGCGCCACCTTGACGGTCGTCGGTGCCGGGCCGGCTGGACTGGCGGCCGCCGTTCATGCCGCCTCGTCCGGGCTGCCGACGATGCTCGTCGATGCCGGCGAACGAATCGGCGGTCAATACTGGCGCCACGGACCGGCCGGGCTGCGAGGCGAGAGCGACTTGCACCACGACGTCAGCGTATATACCGAGCTTTCCTCCCGGGCCCGTCAACTCGCAGCCGGCGGCCTGCTGACCCACCTGCCCCGCCACGAGGTCTGGACTCTCAGTTGCAGCGCCGGCCGGGCCACCGTGAGCGCAGTCGACCGGACGGATCCCGCCCGGCCCCGCGAGGTCAGCATCGAGTCTGACCACCTGATCCTCGCCGTCGGCGCCTACGACCGTCAGGTGCCCTTTCCCGGTTGGACATTGCCCGGGGTCATGACCGTCGGGGCGGCTCAGTCCCTCCTCAAGTCGAGCGGCGTCGCCGTCGGGCCACGGGTGCTCGTCGCCGGGACCGGCCCGTTCCTCCTCCCGGTGGCGAGCGGCCTCGCCAAGCGGGGCGCCACCGTCGTCGGTGTGCACGAAGCCAACCAGCCGTTCGAATGGCTGCGGCACCTGCCGGTCATCGCATCAAATCGAAGCAAAGCGGCGGAGGCGGCCACGTACGCCGGCAGCTTGATCCGCCATCACGTCCCGGTGCGCAACCGTTCCGTCGTCGTTGCCGCCCACGGCGGTGACCGCCTCGAGGCCGTCACCGTCGCCGGGCTCGACCGCAGTGGTGCGATCAGAGGCGGCACGCAGCGACGCATCCCGGTGGACGTCCTTGCCATCGGCTACGGATTCACCGCCCAGTCGGAGCTCCCTCTGCTCGCCGGCTGCCAAGTGCGCCCCACAGCCGACGGGACGCTCGCCGTCGCCGTCGACGAGCAACAGGCGACAGCCGTCCCGGGAGTGTTCGCCGCCGGAGAGGTCACCGGCATCGGCGGCGCGCGAGCTCGCCGTCAGCGAGGGGGCGCTCGCCGGGGTGGCGGCTGCCCGGGCTGCCGGCCTAGTCCCCTCGACAGACCGGGAGCAGCTGGACGAGCTCATCGCCACACGTGCCCGTCTGCGCCGTTTCGCAGCCGCGATGCATTCGGTCTACCCGGTGCCCGCAGCCTGGATGGACTCCTTGCAGCCGGACACCGTCGTCTGCCGGTGCGAGGAGGTCACCGTCGGAGAGATCGACGCTGCCATCGCACTCGGCGCCCGGGACGGCCGCTCGGTCAAGTTGCTCTGTCGAGCCGGCATGGGCATGTGCCAGGCCAGAGAATGCGGTTACGCCACCGCGTGCCTCACCGCCCGGCGCACCGGGTCTCGGCCGAACCTCGCGACCGGTGCCGACCGCCCGGTGGCAACCCCCGTCCCCCTCGGTCTCGTCGGGCGCACGTTGCCGAGCTGATGCCGTTCCCCGCTTCCCGCCGCAAGGCGGCCTTCGACGGCCGGCGACGCCCCCTCCGAGGGTGCCGGCCGCCCGGGAAGGCCCGCAATCAGAAAATTATTGTTCCACCGACGACAAGGAGCACCGAAGATGACCCGCAAAGCCTGGCACGGAGTTCTCGTAGCGACGCCGCTCAAATGGGACGACGACCACTCGCCTGATCTCGACGCCTACTCGAGGCATGTGGCCTGGCTGGCGGCGAACGGTTGCGACGGCGTGACCCCTAACGGCTCCCTCGGCGAGTACCAGCAGCTGAGCGACAGCCAACGTGACGCCGTCGTCCATGCCGCCCTCGAGGCTGCGCCGAGCGGGTTCAGCGTCATGCCCGGGGTCGGCGCCTACGGGGCGAGACAGGCGCGTCGCCATGCGCAAGCCGCCGCCGACGCCGGATGCCAGGCCGTCATGCTCCTGCCGCCGAACTCCTACCGTGCCAAGGAGTCGCGACGTCATCGAGCACTACCGCATCGTTGCCGACGTCGGGGTGCCGATCGTCGCCTACAACAACCCGTTCGACACCAAGGTCGACCTGCATCCGCGGTTGCTCAGTGCGCTCTTCCACGAAGGACTGATCGTCGGCGTGAAGGAATTCAGCGGTGACGTTCGCCGCTTCTATGAGCTGGGCGAGCTGGTGCCGGAGCTCGACGTGCTCGTAGGGAGCGACGACGTGGTGCTCGAGCTCGCCATCGGCGGCTCTGCCGGCTGGGTGGCGGGCTACGCCAATGCCTTCCCACGGTCGTGCGCCGAGCTCTTCGCTGCCGCCCGGTCCCACGACCTCGAGGTAGCACTCCGGCTCTACCGGGCGCTCCACTCGCTGCTCCGGTGGGACTCGAAGACGGAGTTCGTTCAGGCGATCAAGCTCTCGATGGACATCGTCCCCGGCAGCGTCAACGGCGGCCCGTGTCAGCCGCCTCGCGGCGCGCTGTCCGATGCCGACGCCGCCGCCATACGCGAGGCGACCGAGAAGGCGCTCGCAGCAGGTCTCTGCTGAGACTGCCGTGAGATCAATCCGCACTCTGCATGCTGTCGAGTCCCACACCGAAGGCATGCCCACGCGGGTGATCGTCGGCGGGGTCGGCGCCATCCCCGGCGACACGATGGCTGAGCGGCGCGGCCACTTCATCGCCGAGATGGACGATTTGCGCACGCTGCTCATGTGTGAGCCGCGGGGGCATGGATCGATGTCCGGTGCGATCCTGCAGCCCCCGACCCGCGCCGACTGCGACTGGGGCGTGCTCTACATCGAGGTCTCCGGGTGCCTCCCGATGTGCGGGCACGGCACCATCGGCGTTGCGACCGTGCTCGTCGAGACGGGCATGGTCGAGGTGTGCGAGCCGGTCACACGTATCCGGCTCGACACTCCGGCAGGTCTCGTCGTTGCCGATGTCGCCGTCGTCGACGGTGCGGCCCGCAGCGTGACGATAGAGAACGTGCCCGCCTTCAGCCTCGGGCTCGACAGGCGCGTCGAGGTAGGCGGAATCGGGAACATCAACTACGACATCGCCTTTGGCGGCAACTTCTATGCCATCGTCGACATCGCCGACTTCGGGCTGCCGTTCGACCGGGCGAGAAAGCAGCAGATCATCGATGCCGGCCTCGCCTTGATGGAGGCGATCAACACGACCGCCCTGCCCGTACATCCCGAAGCGCCTGACATCGCCGGCTGCCGGCACGTGCAATTCGTCGCGCCCGGGTCGACGGCGGTGCACTCGCGACATGCGATGGTGATTCATCCAGGCTGGTTCGACCGTTCGCCCTGCGGCACGGGAACGAGCGCCCGGATGGCCCAGCTGCACGCCAGAGGCGTCCTTCCACTTCAGCGGGACTTCATCAACGAGTCGTTCATCGGGACCCGCTTCATAGGCCGGCTGATCGGCGAGACGGTCGTGGGCGGCCACCTCGCTGTCATACCGACGATCACCGGCCGCGCCTGGATCACCGGCGTCGCCCAGCACCTCCTCGATCCTGCCGATCCGTTGCCGGCCGGTTTCCAGTTCTGACAGTGGCGAGCGGCACAGGTCACCTGGGCTCGGTCAAGCTCAACCCGACTCCCGCCCTCCGGGCGTCCCGAGGCCGCACGAGCCTCCGGGACGAGGCGATCCATACGCTGACGGCGGCAATCATCGCCGGTGAGCTGCGTCCTCGTGTCGTCTATTCGGCTCCGATGCTCGCAGCCGAGCTCGGCATGTCCCCGACGCCCGTCCGGGAGGCCATGCTCGATCTCGTGAAGGAAGGACTTGTCGAGACCATCCGGAACAAGGGCTTTCAAGTGGTCGAGCTGGCCGATGCCGATCTGGACGATCTCACCGAGCTGCGGGTGCTGATCGAGGTGCCGACGGTGCGCAAGCTCGCCAGGCGGGGGCTTGCCGCCGACGAATACGCCGGTCTGAAAGATCTCGCCAAGGAGATCGAGCTAGCCGCCCGGCGACGGGACATGGTCGCCCACAACCGCGCCGACCTCGCCTTCCACTTGAAGATGCTCGGCTTGCTCGGCAATGACGCTCTCGTCGAGACGGTGCGGTCGCTGCGTATCAGGTCTCGCCTCTACGGGATGGCGGCGCTGGCGGACACCGGCCACCTCATTCCGACATCGCTCGAGCACGCTGAGGTCCTCGACCTCGTCAAGTCCCACGACAGCAGCGGGGCGGCCAGGCTCATGCACAGGCACATCGGGCACGTACGCGGCTCGTGGGCGACGGGAGTGGTGACCGAATAGTCGAGTCATGTTGACGATGGATGCTCGAACCAGCCGGGAGGCTGAGGTCGGCAGGGTTCTCGTCGAGGCTCGGCGTCCTACCAGCCGACGCTTCCGTCCACTAGCTCGCGGATCAGGTCGGCGTGCCCGTTATGGCGTGCATATTCCTCGATCATGTGGACATAGATCCACCGGAGCGAGCAAGGCTGACCCCGCCGTTCCCCCGTGTAGTCGAGTCCGTGAGCGGCGGCGGCTTTGCGGCTCTCGTCGCACTCGGCCTGCCAGGCCGCAAAATCGGCTTCCCAGTCGGCGTCATCGAGAGGAACGAGCTCGCTGTCGTCGATCGCCGGGTCGAACCAGATGGAAGGTTTGCCCGGATCCCGCAGCAGCACACGGCGGAACCAGTTCCGCTCGACCTCTGCCATGTGACGCACGAGGCCGTGTAGCGACAGCTTCGAGCTCGGCACCGGTCGGCTCTTCCGGCCGGCATCATCGAGTCCTTCACATTTGATCATGAGAGTGGCGCGATGAAACTCGAGCCACGACTCGAGCATCTCACGCTCATTTTGAACGAACGACGGCTCCTGCCTGCGTGGATCCTCGATGTCTTCGACCATGGGCGCACGATATCGAGGCTGCGCGGAGTGATCAAGGTACCGGCGAGGGATGTCGAAGAACAGGGAATGAAGCGCCGCCGCGCGTGGTCGATCGGCTGCGTGCTCATCCTCGTGACGGCCTTTCTCGTCGTGGTCAATCTTCATCCGGGGGGAGCCTTCGCTGCTCGGGCGGTCGACGACCTCGGGCAGCTGCTGGCGGCGGCGGTCGCATCCGGGGCGGCGGCGTGGCGCTCACGGCGTTCGTCGAGGCGTGCCGCCCGGTCCTGGTTGCTGCTGGCCGCCGCCACAGGGGCCTGGGCGCTCGGCGAGACCGCGTGGTCCTACTTCGAGCTGCTGGGCCACCGCCAGACGCCGTTCCCGTCCATAGCCGACGCCGGCTTCTTGCTGTTTCCTCTGTTGGCGGCGGTGGCTCTTCTGGGGTGGCCGTCAGAGGCGCTCCGCGGTGGTGCCCGATTGCGGGCTCTGCTCGACGGTGTCCTCGTGGCTGGAGCGCTCTTCATCATTACCTGGGTGACCGCCCTCGGAACCACCGTCCATTCGCGAGGTGCCGGCTGGTTCGCCTATGCGGTGTCATTGGGGTACCCGGTCTCGGACCTGATGCTCTTGACCCTGACGGTGGTCGTCGTCGCCCATTCCCGGCAATCCCGTTCAGGGTTGGGGCTTCTGGCGGCCGGATTGGCCTTTCTCTGCGTGGCTGACAGCGGATTTGCCTATCTCGTCGCCATCGGCAGGTACGCCACCGGCTCACCTGTCGATGCCGGTTGGGTGGGCGGGTTTCTCCTGATCGCCGCTGCGGCCTGGACAACCGCGCCGGCAGCTGAGGCTGAGGATAGGGGGGCGGTGCCGGGCGTGGAGTCGACCGCCAAAGCGCTCCTGCCGTATATACCTGCCGGTCTGGGCCTCGCCGTCGCCGTTGCAAGCGGGCTAACCGGTCGCAACGACCGGCTGACGCTGTCCGCCGCCGCCCTCGTGATCGTCGCCCTCCTAGTTCGCCAGCTGCTCGCTGTCCTGGACAACCGCCGGCTCGTCCGAGAGCTGGTGAGCACGCAGCACGAACTGCGCTACCAGGCCTTTCACGACCCGCTGACAGGGCTCGCCAACCGGGCGCTCTTCGCAAACCGGCTCCGTCACGGCCTTGAGCTCCACCGGCGCGACCTCCGGCCCATCAGTCTGCTCTACTGCGATCTCGACGGCTTCAAGGCGATCAACGATGTCCTCGGTCATGACGCCGGCGACGATGTCCTGAAGGCGGTGGCCGAAAGGCTACGCGCCGTCACCCGCCCAGGCGACACTGTCGCGCGGATGGGAGGTGACGAGTTTGCCATCCTCTTAGAAGACGGTGGGGATGCCATCGCTGTCGTGGGACGCATCTTCGAGGCTTTCGTCCAGCCCGCCTCGACGGCGGGGCATGTGGTCCCGCTCGCGGCCAGCATCGGTGTCGCCGAGCTCACTCCCGTCGCTTCTCCTGTCACTCCCGAGACATTGCTCCAGCGGGCCGACACGGCGATGTATCACGCCAAGCGCAACGGTAAGGGACACGCCGTCACCTGGACGGGGGAGCTACACGCCCCCAGTCCCTCGCTTGGGGTCTCCCATGACCGATCATCGCTCGCCGACGCCGACGAGGAGGTGGCAGGCCTCGTGTTCTAGCGGCCGTCGGTGACGTGCGGACGGCCCACTCAGCGAAGCGCGCTAGTCCTCGTCGTGGTCAGCGCGCTCGACGAAGTTGAACATCCAGCGGACCCCGAAGCGGTCGAGACAAGTCCCCCACATCGCCCCCCAGAACATCTCCGCCAAGGGTGCGCCTTCGCTCGCACCTTCTGACAGCGCGTCGAAGAGGCGCTGAGTCTCCTCGCGGGTGTCCGGCTCGAGGTTGATCGTCGTGTTGTTGCCGATCCTCAGCTCGTGGTTCATCGACTCGAGCATGTCGGTCGCCATGATCACGTGACCACCCAGGATCGGCAGTTCGGCATGCATCACCAGCTGCTTCTCCGCCTCGGGCAGAGCCGGCCCGTCGGGGTCGGCCGGAACGTCGCCCATCCTCTGGATCGGGCCGAGATAGTCGGTGCCGAACACCTCACGGTAGAACTCGAACGCCTCCTCGGCGTTGCCCTTGAAGTTGAGGTACGTGCTCACTCGCGCCACAGTGCCTTCTCCTTTGCTCCGCTCGGCCGGTCAATGATCAGACGGGCTCGACCCTCTCCAATCATCGGTCCGCAGATCGCAAGCCGCAACGAGATACCGGTGCCGCTCATCACTCTCGTCCCGGTGTGCTTCCAGCCGCGAAGAGCACGTATCCGTACGACAGGCTCAGTGCCTGCGAATGTGTCTCGAGCCAGGGGTCAGCCACTTCGGGTGGAAACTCCAGGTGCAGGACGGCTTCCAGATCTACTCGGCTTCTGAATCGCCACTCGCTCATCACTTCGACTCTTTCAGCTCCCTGAGCAGCCCACCACGCGTCCGTGGTGTCGGCTCGGCCCTGTGGGAGTGCTGCGGGAGACCGAACCAGCATGTCGGCGAACTCTCCGTGGTGGTAGTCGTTGTCGACGACGACGAGACGTCCCCCTGGCCGGAGAATCCGCCGGCACTCGGCGAGCCCAGCCTCACAGCCCGGCGGGAAGAAATAGGAGAAACGGGCGTGGATGACATCGACGCTCTCGTCAGGCAGAAGAAGATGCTCCGCCGAGCCCTCAACCACTCGGGCGGAGGAGTCCCGGTGTCGGGCGAGGACGAGCAGCTCCGGATCGGGCTCAACGCCGATCACGAGGGCGGCCTCTTCGGCGTAGCCGGGCAGCCAGTAACCGCTGCCACAACCGAGGTCGACGAGGATGCGACCGGCCCACGGAGCGAGCTGCCGCATGGCGTCGAGCACCGTCCCGTGAGGATCGAGAGCCTCGTTCTCGAGCTCGTAGACCGTCGGGTTCTCAGCGAGATTGCCGGACCTGCGAAAGTCCGGGAAGGCGCCCACAGGGACAAGCAAAGCATGCGCCAGCGCCATCAGAAGAGACGGTGATCGAAAGCTTTCGGAACTCACCGGCTTTCGCGGGATAGGACTAGGTAATGCGAGAGCCTCGAGCGGACGAGAAACGAGGCATGGTGCCGGTGCAGGCGGATTCGACCATCGGCTTGTCGCCTGCCCGTTTCGACGCCCTCGTGGAGACTCATTACCCGGCGATGCTCGGGTACCTCGGCCGGCGGCTCGGCCGACAGCTTGCAGAGGATCTCGCCGCCGACACCTTCGCAATCGCTTACCGGGATCGGGATCACTTCGATCCGAACCGCGGGAGCGAGGTCGCCTGGCTGTTCGCCATCGCGACGGGTCTCCTCGCTCATCACCGCCGGACGGAGAGACGCAGGTTGGTCGCCTTCGCCAAGCTCGAGCCGCCCGGTGAGGGCGACGTCACTGCCGACTCGGCCGTGCAACATGTGTTCGCCGCCGAGGCGCTCGTCGCAACGGCCCAGGCACTCCGTCGAATGCCGGCCCGCCAGCGGGACGCCCTGTACCTCGTGGCGGTCGCCGGCCTCGATTACGAGGACGCCGCAAGCGCCCTCTCTGTCCCGATCGGAACGCTGCGGTCCCGAGTGTCACGCGCTCGCGCCCGGCTCCGAGCAGAGCTCGACGGTGGGACCCCTTCACCGCCGCCCAATCCCGCTGGAGGTTGCAATGCCGATTGACGAGCTCGAGGCTCTGAGAGAGCTCTTCTGTGAGGAGGCACAGGTCGACGCGGAGTCAATCGCAAGACTCAGGTCGCGCCTCATGGAGTCACGCTCGGCCCGCGGTGTGTCGAGACGATCGGTGCGACGCAGGTCGGTTCGTGGACCGATCATGGGCCGAAGAACCCGTATCGTTCTTGGGGCGGTCTCTCTCACCGTGCTCGTGACGATAATCGTCGCAAGCCTGGCTGCCAGTGACTCGTCCCTTCCTCCCCCTGCGGTGCCGACGAGCCGCGGGACTGGCGGGACGTGGCCTCGATCCGTGCCCGCGCTCGCTCCCTCCGTGGTCCAGCTCGTCAGCTCGGGCGGCCTGCAGATCTCGGTGCCACGTGGATGGCAGCTTGACGACCAGACATGCGGCACGCCACAGGCCGACACGGTGCTCTTCGAGGATGGCGATGCTGCCGTCGCCTCGTGCGCCACCCGCGAGCCACCTCGCCTCACCGTGGTCTCCTTTCAAGAGATGAGTTACCTGCGCGAGATCGGCTGGGGCAAGGTCGTGAAGCGCCCCGTGAAGCTCGGAGGAAAATGGGTCGTCGAGGGTTGGCTGCCCGCCTCGCGACAGAGTGCCCGCCTACTGGTGTTGAAGGCGCCGGGGATCCCGACCGTCCTCACCATTCAATCTCCTGAAGCAAGGTCGGCCGAGCACCTGATGGCGACCGTCCGGCTCGTCGACTCGGATTCCAACGGCTGCGTCAGCCGAGTTCTGCGACTCGAGCCCCCCGCTCCCGCAGCCCGCCCCGGATCGGCCGGCGCCCTCGTGCCTGGTCATCCGAGCACTGCGTCGATCTGCGCGTACAGCAAGGGCTGGCTCTTCACCTCGACACGGGAACCGCAAGGGGCGCTCGGATCGCTCGTCGGAGTCATCAACGGGCTCCCACAAGGATCCGATGAGCTCGCCAACCGCGGCCAGCTCAGGAAAGCGAGCAACTGCACCCCCGAGGCGGAGGACTTCTTCGTCGTACGGTTTTCGTACCAGAGCGGCCCACCTGATCTCGTTTACGTACACCCGAACGGTTGTGCGCCGCTCCCGGCCTCCGCCCGGCCGGTGATTCCGGACCTGTCGGCCACGAACGGCTCGCGGAGCGGGCGGATCACCTGGGCCCTGATCGACGCACTTCACGACCAGTACGAGTTTCCCAATCCCGACAGCCTGAAGCCGAGCCCGAGTTCGAAGTGAGCTGCTGACGGTGCCGTCGCCGTGGGTGACGCAGTGGCCAGCAGTTTCGCAGGGCCTCGCGGGGGCCAAGGAGCAGTAGCCAGGGCCGACGACTGCCTCGTTAGCCTCCTGAGAGTGATTCAGTACCCGGCAGAGGCTGCCGAGTCCCCGATCGGCTCGGCACGTCCCAGCGTGCGGAGGACGGCGACCACTTCGCGGGTGCTCATGATGAGCTCCACGACGGCAAGCCGCGAGCGCTCGGACCAGCTCGCCACTGAGGAACCAATGGCGATCCAGGTGCGCGGGCGAGGAGCCGAGCCGGTGAAGGTGGCGGTGACGATGCGCACGCCGGGCAACGACTTCGAGCTCGCCGCAGGGTTCCTCGTGACAGAGGGTCTTCTTCACGAACGCCATGAGGTCGCCGGCATCCGGTATTGCGACGTGGCCCCTCATGACCAGCATTTCAACGTCGTTACCGTGGATCTCACAGTGCCGTTCAAGGCTGACTTCGACGAGAGGCACTTCTTCGCCTCCTCGAGTTGCGGAATCTGCGGCAAGGCCTCGCTCGACCAGGTCGAGATCATTTGCCCGGTGCTGGCGGCGGGGCCTGTCGTAAGGCGCTCGGTCATCGTCTCGCTTCCGGACAAGTTGCGACGCGCCCAGCGCATCTTCGAGCACACGGGCGGCCTTCACGCCGCTGCACTGTTCGACACCGACGGTCGTCTGGTCGAGGCTCGCGAGGATGTCGGTCGCCACAATGCGGTCGACAAGCTCGTCGGCCATGCCCTTCTCTCCGGACGGCTGCCATTGAGCGAGCACGTGTTGATGGTGTCGGGGAGGGTGAGCTTCGAGATCATCCAGAAGGCGGCTGTCGCAGGCGTGGCTGTCACCTGTGCCGTCTCAGCACCCTCCAGCCTCGCTGTCTCTGCCGGCGAGCGCCTCGGGATGACCGTCGTCGGATTTCTCAGGGGTGACAGGTTCAACGTCTACTCACACCCACAGCGAATCGACCGCGAAGGCTAAGCCGGCACGCTCGGGCTGAGCGTGCTGTGACGGATCGGACTCCGGTTGCCGGGCCGAAGTCGCCTGATGCGACTCCCAACTACTTGCCCTCTACAGCGAGTCTGTCGGTCCGTCGGTCAGGCGCCGGAGCTGAGCGTCGAGGTCTTCTGTGAGGTCGAGGGCGGCCAAATGAGTGTCGTCGCGCTCGTTCGGGGTGAATGCTTCGTCGACGCGGTCCTCGAGGGGGATGTCAGGCACGTCGGGACGATAGACGCGGAGCGTCCTCGGCAGCCAGACAAGCGAGCCGCCTCACCGACCGGCCGCGCAAATCTAAATGAGCTGGGCCAGCTGCCCGACCCAACCAGATCAGCTGTCGCCTGGTGCGATCTGGCAAGTCTGCCTCCGCGTTCCGATCTTCCCAGAACCTCGCCGGTCACTGGCTCATCCGACCGCGACAGGCGGCTGAGCCGGATCGGCGGGTGCTTCGTACACCTGCTGCAAGAGCGCCTCACTCACTTGAGCGGCGTGCTCAGAATGGAACTCCAGGCTCACAGTGGTGATCCGGTCAAATGAGCGCATAAGGGTGAGCGCTGCAGTGACTGGGTCCCCAAGCCCGACCGCCAGTTGCACTCCTTCATCCGCGAGTTCTTCATTGAGGCTAATGATGGATTCGGCAATTTCGAAGAGCTCAGGATCCCCCGACAAGTATCCGTCGTGCCATGTTGCTGACATCGACGTCTTGTCGATGAAACCGACGAGATGAAAAAATGCCCGGTCTCTGCTCGATGACTGAGACGCGCACGTGGTCCACGCTGGACTGACCATGCTGCTCCTATGGCCCACGGGTGGAGGTTGGGCACCGGATGTGCGAAAGCGCGAACTCGGAGGTCGAGCCGAATTGTATCTCACGTTCAGCGGAGCGGAAAGTCCAAATTCTTGTCGGTGGTGCCGTCTCCCGACGATGGCGCGAGCCCGTTCGACCTGGGCGACCCGCGCCTCGGCGAGCGTCCGTCGCTGCCCGCGATGGAGTGCAGCGACGGCTTCGTGAACGCGCCCGGTCGCTTCCTGCGCGCTCGCTCGTGGCTCCAATGCCGTGATCTCTTTCTGGGGATCACCTCGGTGGGCCCGGGGGGGATCGAACCCCCGACCGAAGGATTATGAGTCCTCTGCTCTGACCACTGAGCTACGGGCCCGCTCGGAAGGCGAGGTTAGGTCGAAACAGCCGCTCCTCCTCGCGCTACTGCGGCGGCCCGTCGAACATACGTTCGACTCAGAGGACAATGCTGCTGTACGCTTCGGCAATGGCCGACTACACCTCCGTTGAAGTGGAACTGCTCAGGCGCTCTGTCGGGATGCTGCCGCCCGAGACAGCGGCCGGGCTCAGCCGAGAGAAGGCTCTGCAGGTCTTGGATCAGTTGCGACGGCTGCAAGAGGACCGTGAGCACCGGGAGCAGGCAGAACGCGAACGGCGCAGCTGAGCGCGATGAACTAAGGACGACGACCGACGAGCGGCAGGCGGGAGCCGCCGTCGGCGACGTTGATCGGCTCCTAAGACCCGTAAGGATCGGTGGAGGTCTGGCCGCCGTCGCTCACCCAGTCAGTCCACGAGCCGCCGTTCCAGTAACGCAGCTCGTGACGGAGCGTCGGGTCGCCGAGCCAAGCAGGCTTCGCCGGATCGTGCGAGACGCGGTGCGGCTCTGCTGGCGAAAGCGTCGTGGAGGCCGCCTCCTCGGCCGGCGGGCGAGCTCCGGGGTCCGGGCTCACGTACCCGGGCGGGCGCCCCGGCGGTGCGTAGGCCGTCGGCGAGGCGAACTTCGGTGCGGCACCCTGTTGCAGTCCTCGGGGATCGGGCGCCGTCGCCGAAGGCCCGTCTGTCTCCTCGGCACCGGGTGCCGAGGAGTTTGTCCCCGGTGGCGCCAGAACGTTGTCGGCTGCTGACCGCTGTTGCGGGGCACGGATGCTGGCGCAGCGGGGATGGGCCCAAGGACGGGGGATAGCCGGGTGTGCCGCTGAACCCGCCGATCGAAGGCGGGTACCAGGGAGGTGACTGCCCGGGAACCGCAGTGGAGGTCGAGCGGGTATTTCGCTGGGCGATCCTGAACAAGATGACGCCGATGAGGAGCGACAGAAAGAAGATGAACGCCCACAGGAGAGACGGCAGTCCCCATGGAGTACGCCCCCAGTTGCGCCTGAAGCGCTCGGAGAGCCAGAAGCCGAGCCCTCCGAAGACGAGGGCGATGACGAACTCGGCAGCGACGAGCCCGGACGTAGCCGTGGCTGCGAGCATCATGAAATGACAGCCTGCACGCCATCCAGGCTACGACCGATACGCGGAGAAGGCGGCACAGGGGTGCCCGGGCGGCTCGAGCGGCGTTCCGGCAGGCCTGGGCAGAACCCTGACCAGGACCGACACGACATCCCAGGCAGGACCGACGTTCGCCCGAACCGGGTCTGTGCAACTCGTCGAATCACCCACTCACACCTTTCTCGGTGTTGTCGCTCTCCTCGCCCTTCCACAACACGTACGCCCCGAACCCGGGCACTGAGAACTCCAAGCGACCCTTTGCCGGCGAGTGGATGATGCCTTTGCGGATCAGGCTGTCACGGGTCGGTGACAGCCCGGAAATGGGCCGGCCGAGCTCGCGGGCGATCTCACCTGAGCCAGCGACACCATCAGGAGACCGGGACGCGAGCCGCGCCATCACGAGCAGGTAATCCCGTTCGCCACTGCTCGAGCGTTCGTAGCGCGCCGAGTACATGCCGCTCGCGAGAATCCGCTTGACCTCCGGGACGGCAGTGGCGACGGAGTCGACGCCGATCACGGTCCCGGGCTGTTCCGAGGGCAGCCCGGCTGCCCGCCAGGTCTCGCTGGCATAGAGCTGGATGAAGAACGGATAGCCGTCAGCTTCACCGAGCAGAAGGTCGGCCGCGTCGGGCGAGTAACTGACCTCGAGCTCGGCTGCTGGCTCGAGGAGCGCACGCCTCGCCGCCTGGGCGGGCAGCCGGCCGACCGACTCGTAGCGCAGCCGCTCGGCCCACGTGCACGCCTTCGACAGCTCGGTTGGCAGGTGGGGCAGGCCGGCACCCACCAGCACGACAGGGAGGCCGTCGGAGGACCCGACGGACCCGAGCGCCTCTACCAGAGCCGCCATGTCCTGAAGGCGCAGCGCCTGCATCTCGTCGATCACGACGGCGACGCCGGCGCCGTCGTCACGCGCCTTGTCGCCGAGACGACGCAGAACGTCGACCAGGTCGGCATAAAGGTCTCGTTCGGGCATGCTCGCGCTCACCTCGACCGACAAGCCGCCGGTGCCCGCCGTCACGGTGGCGCTGCCGATCCTGGCGGTGAGCTTGGAAGCAAAGCGGGCCAGCCTGCTGCCGACGGGCAGCAACGGCACGGCCTCGGCGATCAGGCTTGCCACCGCTACGCCGGCGTCCATCCGGTGGCGGACTGAGTAGTACCCGCACAGCCATCCTCGTGCCCGCAGCCTCTCGACGGCATCGCGGAGGAACACCGTCTTGCCCATCCCCCGAAGCCCGTGGAAGATGATGCTCTCCGCTTGGTATCCGGCCTCGAATTGATCGGCGATAGCTTCGAGGAGGGCGAACTGCATCTCCCGGCCTGCGAGGACCGTCGGTCGCCTCCCGGCTCCCGGTGTATAGGGATTGGTTGGCATGGCCGATACTATATGTCCCTCGCCTCAGTTCGTATAGTGGCGGCTTCAGGGAAGCGCCGCTGGAGACGCTCTGCGGTCGTCGGATCCGGCATCTCCCCGACATCGGGCTCGAATTGATGTCACCATCGTCAGGCAGATCATCATCGGCGAGCCGAATGGTTTGCCGGGTGCGCCGTCCGCCTCGAGGCGCTACGGCTTGCTGACGGGCCGGGTCCACAACCTGGCGCCGGAACACCCCTCCCGGCGCGCCCTCAACCTGAGGACCCGCCCGTCAGCGGCTTCACCTGCTCGCCTGAGACCTGGGCTCGGCATCTCGAGCGAGCCCTCGTGCGTCGTGCTCCGGGGGAGAGACTCGAACTCTCAACCACACGGTTAACAGCCGCGTGCTCTGCCAATTGAGCTACCCCGGAAAGCTTCCTGACCGCCGGCGGGCGGCCCTCTGGAGGCCTCATCCTACAGGCGCAGAATAAAGCATTGGCGTGCGGCGGCCGAACGGGCTAGAAGATTGGGGATGGGGTTCAGGGTGGGTTTCGTAGCGGGTTGTGCAGTCGGCGTGCTCGCAGCGGTGAAGGCGGCACAACTGCAACGGGTAGGCGTGCAGCCGGCTGAACGTTGGCCCTCCTCGGTCAACTCTCGTGCGGCGGCGGTCAGCGCAGAGGTGACGGCGGAGAAGCTGCGGGCGCTCGGCGACCTCGCCAAGGAGCGGATGAGCGGCCTCGTCGGCGAGCGGGGGACGGCCAAGCACGACCGGCTGGCCGGCCTGATCAGCTCGTCGCTGTGGCAGGCCGCCTACGGGCCGCCTTCGGCGGTCAACGGCAATCGTCATTCGGCCTGAACGCCCTCGAGCCTGGCCGAAGCCGGCCTGAGCTTCGAGGTCAGTCTCCCTCGACGTAGTCCCTGAGCGGCCTTGACACCATCGGGTGACGGAGCTTGGCGAGCGTCTTCATCTCGATCTGGCGGATTCGCTCCCTTGTGACGCCGAAGATCTGACCGACCTCCTCGAGTGTCCGCATCCGCCCGTCGTCGAGGCCGAAGCGCAGCCTGACGACCTCCTGCTCGCGCTCGGTCAGCTCGCCGAGGGCACGCTTGACCGCTTCGTTCAGGAGCATCCTCGTGGCGGCGTCGGCTGGGACCTCGGCGCTCTGGTCCTCGATCAGATCGGACAGGCTGAAGTCCTCCTCCTCGCCGATCGGCTGTTCGAGCGAGATGGTGTCCTGGCTGATCCGCTGGAGCTCGCGGACTCGCTCCACCGGGAACTGGATCCGGTCGGCCACCTCCTCGACGGTCGGCTCGCGCGCCAGCTCCTGGGACAGTTGACGCTGCGCCCGGAGGACCTTGTTGATCGTCTCGACCATGTGGACCGGTATCCGGATCGTGCGGCCCTGGTCGGCCACCGCCCGCGTGATCGCCTGGCGGATCCACCATGTGGCATACGTCGAGAACTTGAAGCCCCGTCGGTGGTCGAACTTCTCCACCGCCCGCATCAAGCCGAGATTGCCCTCCTGGATGAGGTCGAGGAAGGCCATCCCCCGGTTGCGGTAGCGCTTGGCGATCGAGACGACGAGCCGGAGGTTGGCCTCGATGAGCAGATCCTTTGCGTCCTGCCCCTCTGCGATGCGGCGCTCGATGGCCCGGCGCTCGTGGAAGGGGACGTCCTCGAGCATGCCCTCGGCGATCCAGGACTCATGGGTGGCAGAGGCCTCGAGGCCGTCCTCGATCTGCTTCGCGCAGAGGACCTCGAGCTCGGGCGTGAGCAGAGACACCCGCCCGATCTCCTTCAGATAGGCCCTCACCGGGTCCGGGCCGGCGTGCCGTGGCCCTGGTAGTCGTGGGCGGTGCCGAGCGTCGAGGTGACGCGGGACCTGCGGTGGGCGGCCGCGCTCAGGTGGATCGGCCCTGGGATCGCCGGTCCGGCCATGCCACCGCCGGGGTGCTCGCCGACGACGGCATGCCAGCCCAGGCTCAGCTCGACTCCGGCTCGGGACGACGAGCTCGGACTGTTCGGCCGTCGATGGGCGCCACCTGCTCGATGCGCGGCTTGGCGCTGCGAGTCATGCGCTCCCCCTTCGCGACCCGACAACCACGCTACCAAGCGGTCTGCGGCGTCGATTACCGGCGGCGGGGGCAGGTCGCTCGCGCCTGGCTCCTGCATCGTCTCGAGCTCTGACTGCAGCCACTTGGTCTGCCCGCTGATCTCGCCGACCCGTTCGAAGTCGCCGTCGGCCGCAGCCACCCGGGCGTCGGCGTCGAGGTCGGCGAGGGCTCGGCGGGCAGCCATGCGGGCGAGGGCGACGATCGTCTGGTCGGCGAGCGCCTCCGGCTCGGTCACGGCCAGCTGGACGAGAAGGTCCGCCACCTCGTCGCTCGCCCGCTCGATCGCCTCGTGGAGGCTCGCCGAGGCGGCAAGGGCGATGTACGCCTTCCGCTCGAGGTCGTCGGCGAAAAGGGACTCGTGCAAGCGGGCCGCCATCGCGGCAGGCTCCTGGATGGCGAGAACGAGGGCGTCCCGCCCGGCGCCGGTGCCCCGGTGCGTCGCCCCGGCGTTGCTCCGGAGCGCAGCTGGAGGCGGTCCGCCCGGGCTGGCGATCATCTCCTCGAGCCTCGTCCGGAGCCGGGCGGTGTCGATGTGGGTGCGGTCGGCGATCGTGACGAGGTACTGGTCCCGAACGAGCTCGTTCGGGTGCTCGACGACGATGGCGAGTGCCCCGTTCGCCGCACGGGCCCGTCCCTCCGCCGTGGCGAGATCGGCCGCCGCGAGAACCCGCTCCACCCTGAAGTGGAGAAACGGCATCGCGCTCTCGACAGCCTCCTTCAGCGCCTCCGGGTCGGTCCGGGCGAGCTCGCCCGGGTCGCTCCCTTCCGGCAGCGCCGCCACGGCGACCTCGACGTCGTGGCGGCGCTCCCACTCGTAGAACCTGGCGGCGGCCGACTCTCCGGCGGCATCGGCGTCGAAAGCGAGCACGACTCGCTTTGCAAAGCGGGCCATCAACCGGAAGTGCTCGTCGGTCAAGGCCGTTCCGCAGGTGGCGACTGCTCGCGGCACGCCGGCGACCGCCATCCCGATCACGTCGGTGTAGCCCTCGCACACGATGACCTCGCCCGCCTGGACGATCGCCTGGCGGGCCCAGTTCAGCCCGTAGAGGGTGCGCCTCTTGGCGTAGATGGGGGTCTCGGAGGAGTTCCGGTACTTCGGCCCGGGCTGGCCGCCACCCGAAGGGGCGCCTGGGAGGAGCCGGCCGCCGAGGGCGATGGCGTCCCCGGACGGCTCGAAGATCGGGAAGATCACCCGGCCGCGGAAAACGTCTTGCAGGCCGTAGTTGCCCTCGTGGGCGAGCCCGGCGGACGTCATCACGGGCGCCGGAAGGGCGAGTGCCCGGACGAGCTGTGAGCCGCTCGCAGGTGCCCAGCCGAGCTGGAACTGCCGGACGACGGCGCCGTCGTAGCCCCGCGAGCGGAGGTACTGGCGTGCCTGCGGCGTCGTCGTGGCGGAGAAGACGGTCGTGGTAGAAGGCCACCGCCCGCGCCATGGCGTCCTTCAGTGCCTGGTGCTGCTCCCGGACGTGGCTCGAGCCTTCTTCGTGGCGGACGGTGATGCCGGCGCGTGCGCCGAGTCGCTCCACGGCCTCGACGAAGTCGCAGCCCTCGACGGCCGAGGAACTGGATGACGTTCCCGTTGGCCTGGCAGCCGAAGCAGTAGTAGAGACCCTCCTCGCCATTGACGCTGAACGAGGCGTCTTCTCGGAGTGGAAGGGGCACAGCCCGACGAAGCGCCGGCCGACGCGCTTCAGCTGGGCGTACTCGCCGATGAGAGCCACGATGTCGGTCGCCGCCCGAACCTGGGCCACGTCCTCGTCCGGTATCGCCATGACTGGGCGACGGTACCGCACACGTGGCGCCTTTTCCGGAGGCACCGGGGCCGCTCGGGCGGGAAGGTGGTCGTCTCCTCTATCGGCCGGAATCGCAGGCTCAGCTGCGGCGGTCGCGGGTGCGAGTCGACGGCCAGCCCCCGGCTCCCGGCCGAAGCCGCTAGCTGGAGGCGAGCACCGACTGGGCCGCCGAGAGCCGGGCGATCGGCACGCGGTAGGGCGAGCAGCTCACGTAGTCGAGGCCGGCCTTGAAGAAGACGTCGATGGAGGCGGGTCGCCACCGTGCTCGCCGCAGACGCCGCACGTGAGGCCGGGTTTCGTCCGCCGGCCACGCTCGACCGCGATGCGGACGAGCTCGCCCACGCCGCGGCGTCGACGTTCTCGAACGGGTTCGCCCTCAGCAGGCCCTTCTCGAGGTAGGCGGACATCATCCGGCCCTCGACGTCGTCGCGGCTGAAGCCGAACGTCATCTGGGTCAGGTCGTTCGTGCCGAAGGAGAAGAAGTCGGCGCACTCGGCGATCTCGCCGGCGAGGAGCGCAGCCCGCGGCGTCTCGATCATCGTGCCGATGGCGACTTCGATCTGCTCGGCGGCGTCGCCCTGCTCGGCCGTGACGGCGGCGATCGCCTCCTCGACCCATGAGCGGGCGAGCGCCAGCTCCTCGCGCGAGACGGTGAGGGGGATCATCACCTCGATGACGGGGTGGCCGCCGGCGGCGGCCCGCTCGAGAGCGGCCTCCATGAGCGCCCTCACCTGCATCGCGTAAAGGCCCGGCTTCAGCACCCCGAGGCGGACGCCGCGTGTGCCGAGCATCGGGTTCGCCTCCCGCCAGGCGCGGGCGGCGTCGAACAGGCGCGCTCCTCCTCCGTCGAGCCCTTCGGTGGCCTCTTTGATGGCGAGCGACTCGACGTCGGGCAGGAACTCGTGCAGCGGCGGGTCGAGCAGCCGGACGACGACGGGCAGGCCGTCCATCGCCTCGAGGATCTCGACGAAGTCGGACCGCTGGGCGACCCGGAGAGCCTCGAGGGCGGCGGTCTCTTCGTCGTCGGTCGATGCGAGGATCATCCGCCGCACGACCGGCAGGCGGTCCTCGGCGAGGAACATGTGCTCGGTGCGGCACAACCCGATCCCCTCCGCACCGAGGCGGCGGGCGTTGGCGGCATCGGGCCCGTTGTCGGCGTTGGCCCGCACGCCGAGGTGTCCTGCCCGGATCTCGTCGGCCCACTCGAGGATCTTCTCGAGCTCGTCCGGCGGCTCGGCGGCGGTGAGGGGGACCGCGCCGACGACGACGGTGCCGGTGGAGCCGTCGATCGAGATGATGTCGCCCGCCCTGACGACGGTGTCCCCGACCCGGAAGAGGCGCTCGGCCATGTCGATGCGGAGCTGCTCGGCTCCGACGACGGCGGGCTTCCCCCACCCTCGGGCCACGACGGCCGCGTGGGAGACGAGGCCGCCCCGCGCCGTGAGCACGCCCTCTGCCGCCAGCATGCCGTGGACGTCCTCCGGGCTCGTCTCGGAGCGGACGAGGATGACGTTCTCGCCCTTGGCCGCCAGCTCGGCCGCCTCGTCGGCGGTGAGCGTCACCTTGCCGACCGCTGCGCCGGGCGAGGCGCCGAGGCCCTTCGTGAGCGGAGTGGCGGAGTTGTCGGCGAACTGCGGGTGGAGGACCCCGTCGATGTCCTCGGCGGTGATCCTCGACACCGCCTCGTCGTGTCGGAGCCTGATCACCGGATCGGCGACCATGTCGACTGCCATGCGGAGAGCGGCGCGGCCGGTGCGCTTGCCGACCCTTGTCTGGAGCATCCACAGCTTGCCCTGCTCGATCGTGAACTCGGTGTCGCACATGTCCCGGTAGTGCGCCTCGAGGCGGGCGAAGATGTCCATCAGCTCGTCGTAGATCGCCGGGAAGCGGTCCTTCAGGGCCGAGATCGGCTCGGTGTTGCGGATGCCGGCGACGACGTCCTCGCCTTGGGCGTTGACGAGGAAGTCGCCGTAGGCGCCCTGCTTGCCCGTCGCCGGATCCCTCGTGAAACCCACCCCGGTGCCCGACTTGTCGTCCCGGTTCCCGAAGACCATCGCCTGCACGTTGACGGCCGTCCCGAGGTCGTGCGGGATCCGCTCGCGGACCCTGTAGGCGACGGCGCGGGCGCCGTTCCAGGAGCGGAAGACCGCTTCGATGGCTCCTCGGAGCTGCTCGGCGGGCTGCTCGGGGAACGGCTGGCCGGTCTGCTGCTCGACGACCTGCTTCAGCTCGTCGACGAGGCCGGCGAGATCCTTCGCGGTGAGTCGGCATCGGAGCTGACACCTGGCTTCTCGCTTCAGCCGGTCGAGCGGCTCGTCGAGCGCCTCGCCCGGGATGCCGAGGACGATGCGGCCGTACATCTGGACAAAGCGGCGGTAGGAGTCGAAGGCGAAGCGCTCGTCGTTCGTCTGGCTCGCGAGGCCCTGCACGGACTTGTCGTTGAGGCCGAGGTTGAGGACGGTGTCCATCATCCCCGGCATGGAGAACTTCGCCCCTGACCGGACCGACACGAGGAGCGGGTCGTCGGCGTCGCCGAGCCGGCGCCCCATTCGCTCCTCGAGGGTTGCGAGGTGGGTGGCGATCTCGTCGGAGAGGCCGTCCGGCCAGCCGGCGTCCATGTAGGCACGGCAGGCGTCGGTCGAGATCGTGAACCCGTGCGGGACCGGCAGATCGAGCACCGAGGTCATCTCGGCGAGGTTGGCGCCCTTGCCGCCGAGGAGATCCTTCATCTCCATCGGCGGACGCTCGTGCTTGTGGTTGAAGTCGAAAACGTAGGGCATCGGTGGCGGGTCTCCGGGATGGTGAGAGGTGTCTCTGGCTGCGGTTGTTTCGAGCCTACCGAGGCGGCACGGTTCGGCGAGAGAGCCCAGTCGGGCGGCAGCCGTTACTTCGTCGTTCGGGTGCGCCGGGGGGAGCGAGGGCGAAAGGAGGGCGTTGGAGGCGCCCGCCGGCGGCGGGATCAGGCGCGAGGCGACTGTCGTCGTCTGCGAGAGTGACCTCGGAGGTCGCTGCTCGACCCCATGCCGAGATCATCGGCGGCTGTGCGAGGTCGAGGCGCCCGGCCCTCACGTTGGAGATGTGAGCTTCGATTTCCTCGACGGAGGCGATGCCCGCTGAGACGAGCTGCCCACTGATCATCTCGAGAGTGGCTACTTCGAGCTGCGCTGCACGGCCGGCATCGCGCACAGGGAAGTACGCATCGGCCCGCACGTCGGTCAAGCCGGCTTCCCGGAGCAGTCTCGGCAGCTTGCGGCCGTAGGCGAGATCGGCGCCACGAGCATCCATCAGGGCCGCGGAAGCCGCTTCGCAGCCGGTTGGCCAGCTCCTCGGCCGGCGATCCGGCCCTCGAGGCAGGACAGCGGCTGCAATGACGGATCGGCGTCCTCCACGAGCAGCCATCCGCCCCGGACGGAGCGCAGCGCACATCGTCTAGAGCGCACGCTCACGGTCCGGCACGTGGACGAGCACGAGGCGTGCATGGACGAGGTCGAACCATGCCTCGTCGCCCGCTTCACCGCACCGCTTCTGTTGGGTCTTGTGGACGATCGGTCCCGGCTGCACCGGCAGGTGCCGGATCCGAGGAGATGTCGTGCGCTGCGGACCGAGACGTTGTAGCGTCCTTCACCGGCGGCTTCAGCCCACGAGACGTCGATGTCGCTCGCAACGACTTGTCCCTCGTCGCCGACCTGTTCCGCCATCCATCGAACGACGGACCTGCCGCCGGCGCCCACCTCCCAGCACCTCCAGCCGCGCGTGATCCCCAACGCAGCGAGGTGCCTGAAGGTGGACGGATCGAACAGCCGAGCGAGCGCCTCGAGTCGCGCACCGGCCGCAGCAGCGCTGTTGTCGAGGAGATACTCGCTCATGGCACTCCCGCAGGACAGCCGCGCGCCAGGCTCTCAGCCGCTCGAGCTGCCCCGACAGATACTCGGGAACGGCGTCGATGTCGAGACGAACCTGCGTCGGTCGAGTCCCGCTCCCGCACCGTGACCGCATGATCGTCGAGCGAGTCGAAGTCGACCGTCACGCAGAACGGCGTCCCGATCTCGTCCTGGCGGCGGTAGCGCCGGCCGATCGCCTGGGTCTCGTCGTACTCGCACACGAAACGCCGCTGCAGCAAACCCAGCACCTCGCGGGCGAGCGGCACGAGCGTCTCCTTCTTCGAGAGCGGCAGCACCGCCGCCTGGTAAGGGGCCAGCCGGGGGTGGAGGCGCATGCACGACCCTGCGCTCGCCGGCCACGACGTCCTCGTCGTATGCCGCCAGCAGGAACGACATCATCGCCCGGGTCAAGCCGGCCGCCGGCTCGATGGCGTGGGGCATGTAGTGCTCGCCGGTCGTCTGGTCGAAGTACTCGAGCTTCGTCCCGGAATGCTCGGAATGGGCCCGCAGGTCGAAATCGGTCCGGTTGGCGATGCCCTCGAGCTCGCCCCAGCCCCACGGGAAGAGGAACTCGATGTCGGCCGTGCCGGCCGAGTAGTGGGACAGCTCCTCGGGATCGTGCTGGCGGAGGCGGAGCATCGACTCCGGGATGCCGTAGCGTCCGGTACCAGCCGAGGCGCTCCTCGCACCAGTACTCGAACCACTTCGGGCTCTCGGCGGGCGGGACGAAGTACTCCATCTCCATCTGCTCGAACTCGCGGGTCCGGAAGACGAAGTTGCCGGGCGTGATCTCGTTGCGGAACGACCGGCCGATCTGGGCGATGCCGAACGGCGGCCGCCGGCGGGTCGTCTGCAGGACGTTCAGGAAGTTCACGAACATGCCCTGGGCCGTCTCCGGGCGCAGGTAGGCGACGGAGGCGCTCGTCCTCGACCGGGCCGACGAAGGTCTTGAACATGAGGTTGAACGGGCGCGCCTCGGTCAGGTCCGACGAGCCGCAGTTGGGGCAGCGTGTCGCCGATCTGGTCCGCCCGCCAGCGCTCGTTGCAGTTGCGGCAGTCGACGAGCGGGTCGGTGAACGTCGCCAGGTGACCGGATGCCTCCCACACCTTCGGGTTCGTGAGGATGGCGGCGTCGATCGACACGACGTCGTCGCGCTCCTGGACCATCGCCCGGAACCACGCCTCGCGGACGTTGCGCAGCATGAGGGCGCCGAGCGGCCCGTAGTCGTAGGTCGAGCGGAAGCCGCCGTAGATCTCGGCCGACGGGAAGACGAAACCCCTCCGCTTGCAGAGGTTCACGACCGTCTCGAACAGAGCCGGGTCGGGACCGGCTTCACGGGTCTCGGCCGGGACCGCCTCCATCCCTCGAGGATAGTCATGGCGACGACCGCCGCCGGCGGGCGCAGCCGCCGCCGGCCCCCGCACGAGCGGAGCCTTCACCTCGTGATCCGGCCGATCACCCGGGACCAGGCCCGCTCCATGCCCGCCACGAGGCTCCCCTCGACGACGGCGTCCTCCCCGAGCGGCACTCACACGGACCTCGGGCACGAAAGGCGAGACCGTCTCGAGGGCGCCGACCACCGCCGCCGCGAAGCCCGGTGCCCTCCCGATCCCTCCTCCGAGCACGATCATCTCTGGGTCGATGACTGCGATGATCGCCGTGATCGCCTTTGCGATCAACATCGCCTCCTCCTCGACGGTCGCCCGGGCGCGCTCGTCGCCGGCGGCCGCCGCCGCGAAGACGCGGCGGGCCGAGAGGGCTCCGCCGAGGCCCCGCCGCCGGGCCCCCCGCACGACCGCGGCAGCCGATGCGGCGGCTTCGAGCAGGCCGTGGCGGCGGGCCTCGACGGGATCGACTCCGTCGTTCGCGATCGGGAGGTAGGCGATCTCGCCGGTGGCGCCATGGGCGCCCCGGTGCAGCGTGCCGTCGAGCACGAGCCCCATCCCGATCCCGGTGCCGACCGAGACGAAGGCGAAGGTGCCCACCTCCCGGCCGTGGCCGTGATCGCGTTCGGCGAGAGCCGCCAGATCGATGTCGTTCTCGACGACCGTCGTCCGCCCGAACACCTGACGCAGCTCGGCGAGGACGCCGGGACGCTCCCAGCCGGGGAGGTTCCTCGCCATGATGAGCGACCCGCGGCTGGCGTCATAGACGCCGGGGCTTCCGACGACCGTCTGTGTGACCTTGGAGCGGGTGATCCCCGCCGCCGAGGTCAGCTCATCGGCGAGGACCTGGAGCTCGGCGAGGCGGCTGTGGGCACTTGCGGCATGAGCGCGCCGGTTCGTCTTGGCCCGGACCGCTCCCGACAGATCGGCGAGCGCCCCGCGCAGGTACTCCCGGCCGACATCGAGCCCGAGGACATAGCCGGCTTCCGGGCGGACCTCGTAGAGCACAGCCGCCGGACCGCGGACGCCGGTGCGGTGGCCGGCGACGCGGACGAGGCCGTCGGCTTCGAGGTTGCCGAGGGCGAGGGCGACGGTCGGCTTGGAGAGTCCGGAACCCCGGGCGAGCTCAGGCCGGGAGATCGGCCCCTCGTGGCGAACCCGCTCGAGGAGGAGCTGCTCGTTCATCTCCCGGATCAGCTGTGGCCGGGCGGCGACCCCTCCGTGGTTCGAACCACCGCCGCTGTGCTCGGTCACGTGATGCCCGGCATCGCCGACGGTCGAGCCGGCGAGCCCCTCCGTCTCCACCGGTAGCCGTTGACCGCCCGCTCTTGCATCCCCCGAAACATTAGGTTACTTTCCTATTTGTTTCAGGGGCGGCTGCGGCACGGGCCCTTTCGTGCCGAGAATGCCGGCGACAGCTGGAGGAAGATGGGCAGACCAGTAGTGCTCGGGCTTGACTTCGGCGGCACGAAGCTCGCCGCTGCCGTAGCCGAGCTGAGCGGGAAGCGCATCGGCGAGACGACGGTCATCACCGATTCGTCCCGCGGCGCCCGTTGGAACCTCGACCAGGCCCTCGACGCCGCCTGCGTCCTCATCGATGATGTTGCGCCGGGCGCCCAGCTCGTGGCGGTCGGGGCGTGCACTTTTGGCATCCCCGCTGCCAAAGGCGTCGACCTGGCAACGGCCATCCCGGGCTGGGAGGACCTCGCCCTCGGTGACGAGCTCGAGGTGACCTTCGACTGCAGCACCGTCCGGCTGGCGACAGACGTCAAGGCGGCCGCCGCCGCCGAAGTCGCTTCTGGTGCCCTCGCCGGTCACGACCCGGCAATTTATGTCAACCTCGGCACCGGGCTCGCTGTCGCCATCGTCGTCGCCGGCAAGATCGTCTCGGGCGCCAACGGCGCCGCCGGCGAGATCGGCTACAACCTCCGCCAGCTGAGCGACCTCGACGTCGAGCGGACGGGGCAGGTGGTCCTCGAGGAGCACGTGAGCGGGATGGCACTCGGCATCTCAGGGCGGCGGCGCACGGGCCGCGAGATGACGGCGGCCGACGTCTTCGCCGGAGCGGCCGCCGACAGCCGGCTGGCCGAAGCGCTCGAGCAGTTCGTGAGGGAGCTGAGCTTTCACCTCGTGAACCTCACCATCGCCGTCGATCCGTCCCGCATCGCCGTCGGGGGCGGGATGGTACGGGCGTGGGACCAGCTCGAGCCGCCGCTCAGGAAGGCTCTCGACAACAGCGTGCCGTTCCCGCCCGAGCTCGTGAAGGGTGCGTATCCCTTCGACGCCGCCCTTGTCGGCGCGCTCAACCTTGCTCTCGGTGCCGTCCCCCGCCAGTCGGGAGCCCGGGCTCGAGCAGGCTCTCTCGACGGCGCGGCGGATGGCTCCACCGACAACAGCCCCGATCACACCGGGCTCGATCAGGCCGAAATCAGCCCGAAGCCGGGCTACGTGCAACATGACATTTCGAAGTAGCAAGATGACGAGGGCCGCAACGGCCGCAGGAGGGTTCAGCCATGAGACGTTCACCTATGAGGCTCAGGAGTCACAGTCGGCTCATCTCGGTGCTGGCGGCGGTCGCGCTCGCCACGGTGGCGGCAGCCTGTGGCAGCAGCAGCAACGGCAGCGGTGGGACCAGCCCGAGCGGTGGGTCAGCTAACAGCACGCTCACGATGGACAACGAGAGCGGCTCGACCTGGACATGCGGCTTCAACCCGTTCAACCCCGTGGTCAACGGCGCCGGCCTCGCCTTCGGGACGATCTACGAGGAGCTCACCTTCGTCGACAACCTGAAGAGTGGCGCCACGACGCCATGGCTGGCGTCGTCCTACGCCTGGACGAACGGCAACAAGACGCTGACCTTCACGGTCCGTTCCGGCGTGAAGTGGTCCGACGGCGCTCCGTTCAGCGCCAAGGACGTCGTGTTCACCTTCGATCTTCTGAAGAAGTATCCGGCCCTCGACCTGAACTCCGTCTGGTCGGTCCTCTCGAGCGTCACCGCCGTCGGCTCCGACAAGGTGGCGTTCAACTTCAAGACCTCCGCCGTGCCCTACTTCTACTACATCGCCGACGAGACGCCGATCGTCCCCGAGCACATCTGGGCGAGCCTCAAGAACCCCGTCACCTACAACGACTCGAGGCCCATCGGTACCGGGCCCTACACCATGGCCAGCTGCTCGCCGGAGAACATCAAGTACACGAAGAACGCCCACTACTGGCAGCCCGGACTGCCGAAGATCGAGACGGTGGACTATCCCGCCTTCACTTCCAACGATCCCGCCAACCAGCTGCTCGCGAGCGGCGGAGCTCAGTGGGGGAGCCAGTTCATCCCGAGCATCAAGGCCTACTACCTCTCCAAGAGCCCGAGCTACCACATCTGGTTCCCGCCCGTCGGCAACGTCTCGATCTTCTTCAACCTGACGAACCCGGTGCTCGCTCAGCTGCCGGTCCGCCAGGCGATGGCCTATGCCGTCGACCGGCCGAAGGCGTCGCAGCTCGGTGAGTACGGTTACGAGCCGCCGTCCAACCAGACCGACATCGTGAAGCCCACCTACGCCAGCTGGTACGACGCCAGCCAGGCGAGCACCTACGACTACACCTACAATCCGGCGAAGGCGAGGAGCATCTTGAGCCACGCCGGCTACACCGAGCGCAACGGCGTCTGGCAGACGCCGAAGGGCCCGCTCTCCTTCTCGATCATCAACGAGGGCGGCTACTCGGACTGGGTGGCGGCCGTCTCGGTCATCGAGGGCGACCTGAAGGCGGTCGGCATCCAGGTCACGCCGGAGAACCTGGCCGACACCACCTACACGACCGACGTCACGACCGGCAAGTTCCAGCTGGCCTACGACTCCGAGAGCGGCGGCCCGTCGCCCTACTACGAGTTGCGCCAGATCCTCTACTCGAAGAACTCGGCGCCGATCGGCCAGCCGGCGTCGACGAACTACGGGCGCTACAGCAATCCGCAGACCGATGCGCTCATCGACCAGTACGCCGCCACCACCAACCCGACCACCCAGCACCAGATCGTCGACAAGCTGCAGGCAGTGATGCTGAGCGCAGTGCCGGCGATACCGATGACCGAGGACGTGGACTGGTTCCAGTACAGCACCTCCACCATCAAAGGCTGGGAGAGCCCTTCTGACCCCTATGCCCAGCCGTCCGTCTACAACGTGCCTGACATGGGCGTGACGCTCCTGCACCTGGCACCGAAGTAGCCCGGCGAAGCCACCCCGGCGAGGCGCCGAGAATGAGGTACATACTGAGGAGGGGCGGTTTCTTCCTCTTCACGCTCTGGGCTGCCGTCACGATGAACTTCGTCATCCCGCGCCTCATGCCGGGCAACCCGGCGCTCGCCATGATGGCGAGGTACCGCGGGCACATCAACGGGCAGTCCCTCCACGCCCTCGAGGTCCTCTTCGGCGTGAAGACGCACGAGAACCTCGTCTCGGAGTACTTCTCCTACCTTGCCAGCATCTTTCAGGGCCGTTTCGGGATCTCCTACACGTTCTTCCCCGAGTCGGTGAGCCACGAGGTGCTGCAGGCGATCCCGTGGACGCTCGGCCTCGTCGGTGTCACGACGGTGCTGGCGTTCATCCTCGGGACGCTCATCGGGCTCGTGAGCGCCTGGAGGCGGGGGGGCTGCTCTCGACAGCCTGCTGCCACCGATCTTCGTGATCACGTCTGCGTTCCCCTACTTCTGGATCGCATTACTGTGCGTCTGGCTGTTCGGTGTCAAGCTCCATTGGCTGCCCGAGTTCGGCGCCTACAACATCGGATCCGTCCCGGGGTGGAACTCCGGCTACATAGCCGACGTCCTCGTCCACTCGATCCTTCCGGGCGCGACGATCCTCGTCACCTCGATCGGCGGATGGATCCTCACGATGAGGAACAACGTCATCAGCGTCCTCAGTGACGACTACGTGCGGATGGCGCGGGCGAAGGGCTTGAAGCCGTGGTCGATCATGTGGGGCTACGCCGGCCGGAACGCCATCCTGCCGAACCTGACAGGCTTTGCGATGTCGCTCGGCTTCGTCGTGAGCGGCGCCATCCTCGTCGAGTACGTCTTCAACTACCCAGGGGTGGGCTGGATGCTCCTCGACGCCGTCAACAACGAGGACTATCCGCTCATGCAGGCCCTCTTCCTCCTCATCACCGTCGCCGTCCTCGTCGCCGTCCTCCTCGCCGACATCGTGACGGTGGTGCTCGACCCGCGCACGCGGGAGCTGAAGTGAGGCCGGGAGCGATCGCCGACGTGAAGCAGGAAGCCTGACGGTGGCCGTTCCAGGAGTGGCGGTGCAGGCGGTGCCGGCAGAGGAGGTCCTCCCGCGGCGCCGGCGCGCCCGGCCGGGAGGAAACCTCTGGCGGGCGATCCTCCACAACCACAAGGCGACCGCCGGCGCCCTTCTCCTCCTCCTCTTCCTCGTGATGGCGATCTTCCCCGGTCAGATCGCCCCGTACGGCTATGCCTCGACGGCCTTCAGGCCCGCCCTTCAGCCTTCGTCAGCGCACTGGCTCGGGACGACGGCACTCGGCCAGGACATCTTCTCCCAGGTCGTCTACGGGACGAGGGAGTCGCTCATCATCGCAGTAGCCGTCGGCGGCCTCTCGACGGCGATCTCGGTCATCATCGGGGTGACGGCCGCCTACCTTCGCGGCCTCGCCGACGGCGTCCTCTCGCTCATCACCGACGTCCTGTTGGTCATCCCGACGTTTCCCCTCATCATCCTCGTCGCCGCTTACGTGCGGAGCGCCGGCCTCGTGACGATCATCGTCGTCCTCGGCCTGCTCGGCTGGTCGTACGGCGCCAGGCAGCTACGGGCGCAGGTCCTCTCGCTTCGCGACCGTGACTTCCTCGAGTCGGCCCGCGTGCGGGGCGAGCGCCGGTCGTACATCATCATCTTCGAGATCCTCCCGACGATGACGTCGCTCATCGTGGCGAGCTTCCTCGGGGCGGCGCTCTACGCCGTCCTGGCGGCGGCCGGCCTGCAGTTCGTCGGCCTCGGCGACCCGAACGCCCAGAGCTGGGGCACGATGCTCTACTGGGCCGAGAACAGTGAGGCGCTCGGCGCCGGCATGCCGCTCTGGGCGATCATCCCGGGAGTGTGCGTGGCGCTCCTCGGGGCGGCTTTCGCCCTTCTCAACTACGCCTTCGACGAGATATCGAACCCGGCGCTTCGCCCGGTGCGGAAAGCGATGCGTGTGAGCCTCGGCGGCTTTGACCCCGCTCTCTCTGTCGACCACGGCGCCGCCGACCCGGTGCGGTTCCCAGACCGGGTGGCCCGGTGAAGGCGCTCGCGCTCCGTCGGAGGCAGGCCGGGGATGCCGGCGACGACCGCCTCCCGCGCCCGGTTGCCGAAGGCCTTCGGTCCGATGGAGGCCCCGACAGCGGCGCCATCCTCGAGGTCCGGCAGCTCTCGGTCGCCTACGCCACCGACGCCGGTCCGGTCATGGCGGTCGACCGGGTGGATCTGGACTTGAGGAGAGGGGAGTTCCTCGGGATCGTCGGAGAGTCGGGCTGCGGGAAGTCGACCCTCCTGTTCGGCATCGCCCAGCTTCTCAGCCCACCGGCGCGGATCGTCGGTGGGAGCGTGAGGTTCCTCGGCAAGGAGATCGCCGGCCTCAGCGACAAGCAGCTCCGCCACATCCGCTGGCGGGACTACTCCGTCGTCATGCAGAGCGCGATGAACGCCCTCAACCCGGTGAAGAGCGTCGCCGCCCAGATGCGCGACGTCTGCAAGGCGCACTCCGACATGTCCCGCGAGGAGATCACGGAGCGGTCGCGTGATGTCCTCCGGCTCGTCTCGATCGACCCGGTCCACCTCGACAGTTACCCGCACCAGCTCTCGGGCGGCATGCGCCAGCGGGCGATGATCGCGATGGCACTGCTCTTCACGCCGGACCTCGTCATCATGGACGAGCCCACGTCTGCTCTCGACGTCGTCGCCCAGCGGTCTCTCATGGTGCAGATCAAGGAGCTCCAGGAGAAGCTCGGCTTCGCCGTCATCTTCGTCACCCACGACATGTCGCTCATCAGCAACTTCTCGGATCGCCTCGCGGTCATGTACGCCGGGCAGGTCGCCGAGCTCGGCAGCACCCGCCAGTTGTTCAACAGGCCGCTCCATCCCTACACAAAGGGGCTGCTCGAGGCGTTCCCCTCCGTCCGGGGGCCGAAGAGGCACCTCCTCGGCATCCCGGGCCAGCCGCCCGATCTTGCAAAGCCGCCGCCCGGGTGCCGGTTCGCACCGAGGTGCACGCAGGTGATGGCGAGGTGCCTGCACGACCGCACCGCCGCTCTTCGACGTCGACGGGGACCTCGTCCGCTGCCTGCTCTATGACGGTGAAGCAGCTGTCGTTGCGGTGACCGACGAGGTGCCGGCCCTCGGCGGTGGGACGAGGCCGGGCTGCGGCGGCCGCGGCGGCCGCCGCGCCGCACCGGCGGGAAGGGGTCGGGGCTGTGAGCGACGTCCTCCTGCGGACAGAGGGCCTCACGCGCCACTTCCGCCTCGGCGGGATGTTCGGCGGAGGACGCTCCATGCCGTCGACGACGTCGACCTGACGATCGGCCGGCGGGAGATCGTCGCCCTCGTCGGCGAGAGCGGGAGCGGGAAGAGCACCATCGCCCGCCTGCTGGCGATGGTGTACAAGCCGACGGCGGGGGAGATCTACTTCGAGGGCCGGCCTCTCAGCCGCCTCCGGTCGCGGCGGGACCAGCTCGAGTACCGGGGCAACGTCCCGATGGTCTTCCAGGATCCGTACAGCTCGATCAACCCTGCCTACCGCATCTCCCATGGCCTCGTGAGGGGGATGAAGCTCCACCGCGGCGACCTCGACCACCGCCAGCGCATGAGGAGGCCGAACGGGTGCTGAACGCCGTCGGCCTCGTGCCGCCTGATGTCGTCATGAAGAAGTTCCCCTACGAGATGAGCGGTGGCCAGCGGCAGCGGGTGGGCTTTGCCCAGGCGCTCGCCTACCGCCCGAAGCTGATCCTCGCCGACGAGCCCGTCTCGATGCTCGACGTCTCGATCCGGATCGGCTTGCTCAACGTGATGAGCGGGCTCCGCGAAAGGAGGACGTCTCTTTCCTGTACATCACCCACGACATCGCGAGCGCCCGCTACATCGCCGACCGGGTCGTCGTGATGTACGCCGGCCACATCGCCGAGGAGGGTCCGACCGAGGAGGTCCTCCAGCGGCCGAGGCATCCCTACACGATGCTTCTTCTCTCGGCCGTCCCTGACCCGAGGCGCCGGTGGAGGTCTCCGGCTCGAGGATGCGAGTGAGCCACCGAAGGTCGTCGACCCGGAAGAGGGCTGCCGGTTCCAGCCGCGTTGCCCCTACGCCGTCGCCGAATGCGAGCGAGTCACCCCCGAGCTGCGTGTTCTCGGCGTCTCACACCGGGCCGCCTGCCACCTCGCCACTCCGGAGGGGATCGCCAACGCCGAGCCAACCGCCACGGTCCCTAGACCGCTGACGTGACAGGAGAAGAGCCGCCGGCGGGTGCCGTACCGCCCGTCGTCCCGGCCCCGCGCAGCTTCGAGTGGCTCGAGCAAGGCGTCCGCCTCGAGGACGGCCTCGAGATCCACTGCCCTCCCGCCCTCGAACAGGTGGCCCGTTGGTTCCGCCGGGAGCTCGAGCGGGGGACCGGTTGGCGGATCGCGATCAGGTTGGCGGATCCCGACGAAGAGAGGAGCGCCCCCGCCGGGAGCGCCCTTGCCGACGAGGCCGCCATCCTCCGGCTGGAGCTCGCTCGCCCGGTCGCCGGCGAGTCGACCGCCGGCGAGTCGACCGCCGGCCGCCGATCGACGGGGAGCGACGAGAGCTACGTGCTCCGGGTGGGCGGAGCCGCCGGCGCGGCCCCGCCCGGCGTGCCGGGTCGTCGCGACGTCACCGGCCGGCATCTTCTACGGGCTCGAGAGCCTCCGCCAGCTCCTTCCCGATCGAGACATGGCGGGCGGCGCCGGTCGGTTCCAGCAGGAGCCCGATCGAGCTTCCCGGCATCGAGATCTCAGATTCGCCTGCTTTTGCCTGGCGCGGCGTCCACCTCGACGTCGCCCGCCACTTCATGCCGAAGAGCTTTCTCCTGCGGCTGCTCGACCTCGTCGCCGCCCACAAGTTCAATGTGCTCCACCTCCACCTGACCGACGACCAGGGCTGGCGGATGCCGATCGCCAAGTACCCCCGCCTCACCGAAGTGGGGGCGTGGCGCCGTGAGTCGCCCGTCGGCCACTACAGCGACCCGCCCGCGGGGGACGGGCAGCCCCACGGCGGCTACTACTCGCCGGACGACCTGCGCGAGGTCGTCGCCTACGCCGCCGAGCGCCACGTGACGGTGCTGCCGGAGATCGACATGCCCGGGCACATGGTGGCCGCCATCGCCGCCTATCCCGGCCTCGGCAACACGACAGGAGCCGCGGGAGGTCCTCACGACGTGGGGCATCTCCGAGCATGTGCTCAACCTCGAGGAGGAGACGATCCGTTTCTGCAGCGATGTCCTCGACGAGGTGATCGACCTCTTCCCGGGCCTCTACGTTCACATCGGCGGAGACGAGTGCCCGACGGAGGAGTGGCGGGCGAGCGAGGCGGCGCAGGCCCTCATGAGAAGAGAGGGCCTCGCCGACGAGCGCCGGCTGCAGGGGTGGTTCACGGCCCGGATCGCCGCCCATCTGGCGGAGAGGGGTCGCCGTCTCGTCGGGTGGGACGAGATTCTCGAGGGGGGCGCCCCTCCCGGGGCTCGGTGATCATGTCGTGGCGGGACGAGGGTGGCGGCGTCGAAGCGGCCAACGCCGGCCACGACGTCGTGATGGCGCCCCAGCAGTACCTCTACCTCGACTGGGCCTACGCCGACGACCCGGCTCGAGCCGCTCGCCCTCCGGCCGGCGATCTCGCTCGAGCGCGTCTACGGCTACGAGCCGGTTCCGGCCGGCATCAGCGAGGAGCGGCGCGCATCACGTGCTCGGAGCCCAGTGCCAGCTCTGGACCGAGTACGTGCCGGAGCCGAGGCATGCCGAGTACCTCTACTTCCCGCGGTTGTGCGCCTTCTCCGAGGTCGTCTGGACCGGCGCCGCAAGGGCGCGGCTTCGCCGACTTCGAGGAGCGCCTCCGGCGCCACCTCGGCCGTCTCGAGGCGCTCGATGTGAATTACCGGCCGCTCGCCGGCCCGACTCCTGGGCAGGCCCGCACCTGGCTCACGCCGTGACCGATCTCGACCGCAGCCGATGAGGTCGCCTCCCGTCTCGGCTTCGACGAGAAGGAGACCGCCTTCGCAGTCCGCCTCGGCCGCCTCGGCCCTCCTCCTTACGAGGTCGGCCTTCCGTGTGCCGACTGAGGCAGGTGAGCTGCTCGGCAGGCTCGGCTTGGACCGAGAGGACGCCGCCGACGTGATCGAGACGTTGCCGTCGCCGGAGAGGACGCCGGAATGGTGGTGGCTCCTCGAGCGCTCCTGCCACGAGGTGACGGCGTCGATCGGGCGCCCCCATGTGGGCCACGGCGGCTGGCCCGACTGGTCCGGCCCTGCCGGCGAGCGTCAGCCTCGAGCGGCGGATGTTCCCGGCGCACCTGTTCATGGCGGCCCTCCCGCACACGAGGGCCTGGCACAGTGCCCGCGGCATCCCAGACGAGATCTCGTGGGCGTCCTTGGCCGACCTCGGCCGCCATATGGCACTCCACCGCCGGATCTACGGAGCGACGGGCATCGACGCCTTCTGGTGGATCACGCTCTGCCTGCGGGCCGAGATCTATGACCTCGGTCGCCTCCAGTACCACGGCTTCAATCTCGGCGCGAGCGACGAGTCGCCGCCGTGGTACCCGCCCGACGAGGCCGCCCGCCTCGGCCCGGGCTTTCGGGACGGGGATGCCTGCCTCGGCATCCACATACCCGAGTCCGGCCCGCTGACCCCGGAGGCCTGTGGGCAGTCGCTCGGGATGGCGAAGGGCTTCTTCGAGGAGTACTTCCCTCTCACACGGCTCGATCAGGACCGCCGGATCGCCACGTGCTGGTCGTGGCTCCTCGACGACCAATTGACGGAGTGGCTTCCACCGGAGTCGAACATCTTGTCGTTCCAACGCCGCTTCGAGCTCGTGCCCGGCTGGATCGAGAACGACGAGGAAATCTTCAGCTTCGTCTTCCGCCGGCCAGGGGCGCTCGAAGCGGTCGGCTCGTTGCCGCAGCGCTCCGCCCTCGAGCGGGCGGCCGTCGCCCACGTGCGGGCGGGTGGCCACTGGCGGGTGAGGACCGGCTGGCTCGATCCCTAGCGGACCGCCCGCAGTGCCATCCGTACGGCGCCCGCCACAGGCGGGTCTGCCGCCACGCTGACGACGGCCTCGGGGATGGCGCACTCGATCGCCGCCCTCGTCCGATCGGCGAGGCGGCGGTGGTGGGTCATGAGGCCGCCGGCGAGGACGACGGGAAGCCCCTCTTCCCACTCCGCCAGCGGTAGCAGCCGCCTCGCGACTGCGTCCGCCAGGCGGGCGAGCTCTCCGGCGGCCTCAGCGGCGATCGTCTCGGCAGCGGGATCGCCGCAGTCGAGGACGAGCGTCGCAAGGCGCGCCCAGCCGTCGGGGCTCGGCTGCTCGTGGAAGCGGTGGATGAGCGAGAGCGGGTCGGTCGCCCCCGAGGCGTCGTGTCCGAGCAGGACCGACCCGAGCGGGCCTAGATCCTCGCCGGCATCATGGCGGCGGAGGAGGTGGCGGACCCCCTCCCGTGCCACCCAGTAGCCGCTCCCCTCGTCGCCGAGCAGGTAGCCCCACCCCCCGGCACGTTCCTCATGGCCTCCGCGCGACCCCGACCGCCGTCGATCCCGTCCCTGAGATGACGGCGATGCCCTCGTCGATGCCGGCCGCCGGGAGCGCCAGCCTCGAGTCGTTTACGACGATGACCGTCCCGGTCGTCGTGAGGGGAGCGAGCCGGCGGGCGAACCAGTCGGCAGCGGCGGCTGAGCCGCTCCCCGCCGTGCCGACGCAGACGGCGGCGAGGGTCTCCCTCTCACCGACCGGGCGGAGCCCGAGAGCGATCAGCAGCTCGTCAAGGGCCCTCCCTGCCCGCTCGGGGCCGGCGGCTGTCAGGCTGGCACTTGCTGCTTGCGCCTCGGCGATCGTCGTGCCGTCGCCCGACGCGAGCCGCCCACGGCTGCAGGAGCCGCCGATGTCCATCCCGAGGACGAGCGTCATGGGCTGATGCCGGTGAAGAGTCCCCTCGGGTCCCACACTGCCTGTCCGCCGATAAGGGTGGCGACGACCTCGAGCTGAGCGTGGCCGCTCCCTGCAGCCGAGCCGGCAGCCCCGCCGCCGGGAGCGGCGCGCCCGAGTACCACGACGTCGGCCGGCGCCCCGGGGACGAGCCTCCCGAGACCGTCGGGCAGGCCGGACGGCCACGATGCCGGGCGGGCGATCGCCCTCCCCGGGACGGAGCTGGCGGCGGCGAAGGCCGCCTCGAGGGGGAGGCCGGCGGCGGAGATCAGGTTCGAGATCGCCCGGTCGAGCGTGAGGGTGCTGCCCGCCAGCGTCGCCGGATCAGCCGCCAGGCTTACCCGTCCGCCCGCGACGGAGACGTCACGCTCACCGAGCTGGTAGACGCCCGTCCCCAGGCCGGCCGCCGCTACGGCATCGCTCACCGCCACGAGTCGACCCGGCGCCAGGCGAGCAGCCAGCTTCAGCACGCCGGGATGGACGTGCTCGAGGTCGGCTATCACCTCGAGGGTGACCCGCTCGTCCAACAAGGCAGCCGTCACGGCGCCCGGGCGGCGGTGGTGGATGGGCGCCATCGCGTTGAAGAGGTGGGTGACATGGCGGGCGCCGGCGTCGAAGGCACGTTTCGCCGTGTCGAAGTCGGCGTCGGTGTGGCCGATCGCCACGAGCAGCCCGGCGGCGGAGGCCTCCGCCATGAGCAGCTCGGCGCCCGGCAGCTCGGGCGCGACCGTCACCATGCGGACGCAGCCCTCTCCGGCCGCCACAAGGGCCCGCAGCTCGCCGGCGTCGGGCGGGCGCAGCCGGGACGGGTCCTGGGCGCCCATCCTGCCGGGGGCGATCCAAGGTCCCTCGAGATGCACCCCGAGAAGCCTCGAGCCGTTGTATCGCCGGACCCCGGGCCGCCGCGACGGACGACGGTGGCGGCAGCAGCGACCGTGGCGGCCAGTCGTTCCGGGGTGTCCGAGACCGTCGTGGCGAGGAACGACGTCGTGCCGTGCCGGGCGTGAAAGCGCCCGATCCTGTCGAGGGCGGCGACGACTTCGGCAGGCGAGCCGCCGTTCACCTGCGCGCCGTCGCCGCCGTGGAGGTGCAGGTCGACAAAACCGGCCGCCACGATCCCACGAGCCTCCACCACCGGCACGCCGGCACCGCCCTCGTCGGTGCCGGCGTGCATGCCCGGTTGGCAGGCGCCCTCCCGGACCGAGGTGATGACGCCTCCGGAGATCGTCACGTGTCCCGGGCGCAGGACGACGTCCTCGAGGACGATCGTCGGCGCCTGGAGCACGAAGCTCACGGCCCCCTCACCTGATCACGTCGTGTCTGATCACGTGATCGTCACCTTCGACAGTCCGGCCGGATTGTCGGGGTCCCGTCCGAGGAGCCGGGCGAGCTCGAGTGCGATCTGCTGGCCGCGGACGACTGCGTGCACGGTCGCAAGGGCCTCCGGAGCGTCCCTGTCCCAGCTGAGCGAGCTGCCGTCGACCGGCCCGGCCAGGCGGACTGAGGCGCCCCGCTCGGTCAGGTCGACGACGAGCTCGGCGATGTCGGCCTCGGCAGGCCCGGGATGTGACAGCGCCAGCATCGGGATGCCGGTGGAGGCGATGGCGATCGGGCCGTGGCGCAGGTCGGCGGAGGAGAAGGAGGTGGTGAGGAAGGACGTCGTCTCCTCGAGCTTGAGGGCGCACTCGGCCGCTGCGCCGTAGAGCATGCCGCGGGCCACCGTGGCGACGCGGTTGTGGGTGGAGAGCCAGCGGGCAATGTCAAGGGCGGGCTCCACGTCGTCGAGGTCCTCGGCGATCCGCTCCGGCAGCTCGCTCCAGGATCCCTCGTCGCTCCCGATCGGTCCGAGCGCCTCGGCGATGAGGGCGAAGGCGACCAGCTCGGCTGTCACGGTCTTCGTCGCCGGCACCGCCCGCTCCTCGCCCGTCCTAAGCCCGATGACGACCTGAGCCGCCTCGGCGAGCGGGCTCTCGTCGTCGTTCGTGATCGCGATCGTGCGGGCGCCGCCGGCGGCGGCCCGTGACAGGACCTCGGCGATCTCCGGCGTCCGGCCGGACTGTGAGGCAGCTATGACGACATAGCCCGTGAAATCGACGTCGGCCTTGTAGAGCAGGTGGACGCTCGGCGAGGCCGAGGCGACCGGCCGCCGGGTGGCGATCTCGAGCAGGTAGCGGCCGCAGGTGGCGGCGTGGTCGGACGAGCCGCGGGCGACCACGACCGTGCCGGCGAAGGGCCGCTCGAACAGCCGGCGGACGGGCGGCTGCAGCTCGCTGCGGCGGCTGATGAGATCGGCGAGCCGGGCGGGCTGCTCGGCCATCTCAGCTGCCATGTGGGTACCGAGGCCGGAGACGCTTCCCACGGGCGAAGGCTAGTCGCCGGCAGCCATCAGCCCACTACGGGCGGTGGCCGCCCCGGGACTCGTCGGGCGCCGCCTCCTTCTTCGAGAGCGCGAGCAGGTGGGCGCCGAAGCCCTCTTCCGCCCGGGGATCACGCCGGCCCGAGGTGGTGACGGGCAGCCCGCCGGGGCGCCCCACCCGCAGGCCGCACCTCGTGAGGGCGGCCACGAGGGCGTGGTCCTCGGCGAGAGCCAGGCGGGGAAAGCCGTCGACCTGGCCGTAGGCGGTGCCTGAGACGGCGAGGTTGGCCCCGTGCACATGAGGGTGGTCGTCGCGCGATCCCCCGTACCCGTGGGCGAAGAGGGCAGCGGTGCGTGACTGCTCGGGCAACCAGTCGTCGACGACGACCGTGCCGGCGACGGCATCCCAGCCGTCCTCCCACCAGTCGGCGTGGCCGATCAGCCAGTCCGGCGGCACACGGCTGTCGGCATCGGTCGTGGCGAGCCACAGCTCCTCGAGGGGAAGTGCAGTGCTCGAGACGATCAGGTCGAGCCCGATGGCGCGGGCGGCACCGGGGCTGCGCACCGCCACCTCGATCACCTCGACACCGGCGGCGCGGGCGATGTGGGCCGTGCGATCGCGTGCAGTCGTCGGCGACGACGACGATGCGGGCAGGGGGCAGGCCGGCTGGCGAGGAGGCCCGCCGGAGCGCCTGTAGGCAGGCGGGGAGGCGCTCCTCCTCATTGTGGGCCGGGACTGCGACACCGATGGAGCCGATCAACACAGTCCCATCTGTGCCGCCACCGAGGTCCCGGCCGAGCCGGGCCGGCGGCGCACGTAGACGGCGAGATCGAAGTCCGCCTCGACGTGGCTCACCGTCTTCACGAGATCGGCCTCGGCGGCCGAGGCGACCGCCTCCTGGGCCCGGTCGCCCGACTGTGGGTAGTCGGCGACGGGATGGCGCCAGTGGACCGTGAGAAGCGTCCCGCCCGGGGCGACCGCCCGCACGGCCCGGGCGGCCACCTCGCCGAGATCGGAGTCGCCGAAGTAGTAGAGGATCTCGGAGATGACGACGAGGTCGAAGGTGCCCGCCGGCCACCCGCTCGGGAGCGGCACTGCAGTCGAGGCGCACGTTGGGGCGACCCTCGAGGCGCTCCGCCGCCTGCTCCAGAGCCACCTCGGAGACGTCCGATGCCAGCACCGAGTCGCAGCGGCCGGCGAGAGCCTCCGTCAAGAGCCCGATCGAGCAACCGGGCTCGTAGGCGCTCTCGTAGCGCCGCTCGGGGAGGGCGCTCAGCGTGACGGCACGCTTGCGCTCCTCGTACCACCTCTCCGAGAAGCCCCAAGGGTCACCGCTCGCCTCGTACATCTCCTCGAAGTACCTCTTCGGAAGGGTCACGTGAAGACCACCTCGAAGTGACGCCGGAAGTGGGCGAGGTCCGATGGCGGGACGATCGCGGCGTCACCGGGCTCGGGGCCGAGCGGCGAAATCTGGCTCTCGTAGCAGGCGATCGCGGTCGCCTTTTGCTCCCGCGCCGAAGCGCTCAGGAGGAGGCGGCGGGCGGTCGTCCACGGGAGGTCGAGCGGCGTCGGCCCAGTGCCATGTCCAGACCGGGTAGCTGAGCATCCGGGCGCCGGCCGAGGAGGCTGCGGCGCGGGCCGCCCTGCCGGTCGCTTCATGGTCGGGATGCCCGTCCTGCTCCCAGGTGGCGACGCACCAGTCGCCCCGTTGAAGGAGGCCGGCGAGGCGCTCGGCGATCACGTCCTCGTTGCGGGCGAGGCTGCCGTCGGGGATGTGCAACCTGTAAGCGGTGATGCCGCCCGGCCGTCCCCCGGAGAGGGCGCCGAGGGCAGCCTCGGACTCCGCCGCCCGACGCCGGCGGAGCTCGTCGCCGGTGAGGGCGGTGCTGGCGGGGTGGGATGCCTCGCCGTCGGTGACGAAGACGACGAGTACGCGGCACATCCCGGCCGAGGAGGGTCGCGATCGCCCCGCCGAAGCCGAGCGTCTCGTCGTCGGGATGGGGGGCGAGAACGACTGCCCGCGGGCAGTCGTCGAGGTCGAGGAGGGGCAGATCGTCGAAGAGGTCGCAACTCGCCCAGCGCCCTTCGGGAGTCCCTGCTCCGACTATGGCGCGCTCTGCCGCTGACGCCTTCACGGCTGCAGAACCTACCTAGGGATCCGGGATGCCGCTCGGGAGGGCGTCCGGGGCGCTTGTTGTCCTTCCTCGTCCCGGCTCTATGCCGCCGACTGATGGATCGATCTGATCCGATCTGACCAACCTTCGGACTACGGGTGCTCTCCGGATGGCACCGCCGGCGGCCGGACGGACCTCGTCAGCGTGGACGAGGTATGGGCAGAGCGCAGGCGGCGATCGAGGTGGTACTCCATCGCCACGGTGGCGAGCCGCTCCACCTCGGCGGTCGCCCGGCTCGGAGGCGCCGCGAGCGCCACCCTCAGCTGGCGGCCGAGGATCTGGCGTATCAGCGTCACGGTCTCGGGGAGGACGGCCTGCCCGCTGCGGCACGAGTGGCAGAGGAAGCCGCCGACGTGCTCGTCGAAGGCCACGAGGACGACGTCTTCCCCACAGGAGGCGCATTCGGTGACGATCGGGGCGACTCCTTCGAGAGCGAGCACCTTCCACAGGAACGCCCCGAGGAGAACCCCTGTCGTGTCGGGGCGTGCCGAGACGTTGCCGGCCGGGCCGGCGAGGGTCGAGAGAGCGCCGACGAGCATGGCGAAGAGCTCCGGCATGGGCTGGCGCTCGACGCAGACCTGGTCGACGGTCTCGAGCATCGTGAAGGCGGCCGGCATCCTGTCGAGGTCCTCACGGATCGGGCGGAAGTGGCTCACCACCTCGACCTGGGTGATGACGTCGAGCTCGCGGCCCTTCCAGCACATCATGGAGACGTGCGTCATCGGCTCGAGCCGGCCGCCGAGGCGGCTCTTCGGCTTGCGGATGCCCTTGGCCACCGCCCGCACCTTGCCGTGCCCGGGCGTGGCGAGCGTGACGATCCGGTCCGCCTCACCGAGGCGCACTGTGCGGAGGACGACCCCCTCGTCCCGGAACGTCGCCACACGACGACGCTAATGCCCGGGGTGGGCGGCCGAAGATCCTCCTAGAGCCTTCCGTGGCCGCCGCGCATCCGGCCGCCGAGGAAGATGAACGCCACCCCGACGACGGCGACGACGACGATGGCGAGCGCCGCCTCGTAGCCGGCGGCGGCGAGCACGACGAGGAAGGCGAACACGACGAGCCCGAGCACGACCGCCGAGATCACCCCGATGTGGTCCCACAGCTTGAACGCTCCCGCTCGCCGCTCGGGCCGGCTCGCCGGAGCTGCTCATCGCCGGACGCCCCCGTAGCGCCGCTCCCGCCCCTGGTACTCCCGGAGGGCGTCGTAGAGGTTCTCCCGCCGGAAGTCGGGCCAGAGGACGTCGGTGAAGACGAACTCGCAGTAGGGGATCTGCCAGAGGAGGAAGTTCGAGATGCGGTACTCGCCCGAGGTTCGGACGACGAGGTCCGGGTCGGGCATGTCGGGCCAGTAGAGGTGGGAGCGGATCGCCTTCTCGGTGACCTTCTCCGGCTTGACCCCTTCGGCGACGAGAGCCTTGACGGCGTCGACGATCTCGGCCCGCCCGCCGTAGTTGAAGCAGATCGTGAGTGTCATGCGCCGGTTGTGCGCCGTCATCGCGCACGACTCGTCCATGTGGCGGAGGAGACGCTTGCCGACACGCCAGTCACGCCGGCCCGAGAAACGGATCCGCACCCCCTTCTGCGCAAGGTCGTCCCGGTGGCGGGTCAGGATCCCCTCGTTGAAGTTCATCAGGTAGCGGACCTCGTCGGGCGGCCGGCGCCAGTTCTCCGTCGAGAAGGCGAACATCGAGAGCCAGGCGACGCCGGCCTCGAGCGCTCCGTCCACGGTGTCGAACATCGCCTCTTCGCCTGCTGCGTGCCCGGCGGTGCGCGGCAGCCCACGGGCGCGCGCCCATCGCCCGTTGCCGTCCATGACACAGGCAACGTGGTTGGGGACAGCTGTCGCGTCGATGCCTTCGACGGCCACTCCGGCGAACCTAGCCGCAGGCAGCCGATTCGGTCCCGCAGGCCCCGCCGCCGCCGTCCCGTGCCACCGTGCCGCCGCCGGCCGTGCCGTCGCCGGCCGTGCCCGCGAAGCCGCCGGTCGCCGCACGCACCCAGGCGTCGGCGGCGGCCCATGCCCGTGCCAGCTTCCCGCCGGTGATCAACGGCCACAACACGCCGTCGACGAGGTCCTCCCAGGGAAGGCCCTCGCTCGAGCGGCCGGCGGCCCGCACGCGTGACCGGGCCGAGCCGACGACTTCTGCGAGGAGGCCGACGTCGGGCCCGACGACGGCGCCGATCCGCCTCCGCACCCAGCCGGCGAGAAACGGGCTCGTCCCCCCGGTCGAGACGGCGACCGAGATCGGCCCTTCCCGCAGCACCGCCGGCATCAAGAACGAGCACGACTCCGGGTTGTCGGCTGCGTTCACGAGGATGCCGGCCCGCCGGCAGTCGAGGTAGACCGCCTTGTCGACCTCCGGTCTGCCGGTGGCGGTGATGACGAGGCTGTAACCCCTGGCCTCACCTGACCGGTAGCGCCGCTGCTCGATCGAGAGAGCCCCGCCGTCCCGCCCGCCCGCTCGTGCCGGCGCGTCCCGGAGAGCCCGCAGGGCGGGGCAGGCCTCGGGCGCCACGACGGTGACCGCAGCCCCGCATTCGAGAAGGGAGGCCACCTTGCGGGCGGCGACCGGCCCTCCGCCGACCACGAGGCAGCGCTCGCTGTCGAGCAGAAGAGCCAGGTGGAAGAGCTTTGGCGCGGTGTCGGGACGCATCGGGGAATACCCTCAAAATATGATCGGTTTAGTCAGGTATCATAGAACCGATTCCCGTCCACCGCCCGGGGGCGTCCGGCCCAGCCCGGATGAACCCGGCATACCCCGAGGGGGACGATAATTTGATTTCCCGTGAGGCCACCGCAGTGATCGACGGCGTCAGGCCGGATGAAGACTCCATCGCGGCCGTGTCGGCCAGCCTCGAAGGGCTGCCCCCGCTAGAGACCGCCCTCGGCGCGTTCCGGTGGGCCGTCGAGAGCTTCGGCAGCACGGTCGCCGTCGCCAGCTCCTTCCAGGACGCCGTCCTCACCCATCTCGCGATCAGCGTCGACCCGCATATCGAGATCATCTTCCTCGACACCGAGTACCACTTCCCCGAGACGCTCGCCTTCGTCGAGCGGCTCCGCAAGGCTTGGGACCTCAACCTCACGACCACCTATCCCGCCGTCGGCAGGGACGAGTACCCGTGCGGCTCGAGCCAGTGCTGCAAGGTCCGCAAGGTCGCCCCCCTCGCGATGGCTCTCGAGGGGAAGCAGGCCTGGGTGAGTGGCCTGAAGAGAGTGGACACGCCCGAGCGAACCGGGGCGCCCATCATCGCCTACGACCGTGCCCGCTCCATCGTGAAGGTGAACCCTCTCGCCACCTGGAGCGACGACGACTGCGACGATTACGTGGCCGAGAACGACCTCCCGCGTCACCCGCTCAACTACGTCGGCTACGTCTCGATCGGCTGTGCCCCGACGACCCAGCCGGTACCCGACGGCCGCCATCCCCGTGAGGGACGGTGGCCGGGCAGCGACAAGACCGAGTGCGGGCTGCACATCTAGCCCCCCAGTCGCTCCCCTCACCCGCCCCACTTCCCCGTCAGCCTTCCCGGACACCTGTCCAGGGCACGACGCTCTTTCGACCCCGCTTTCCCGCCCCTCACAGACCGAGAGCCGCAACCTCACCCATGAAGTCCCTCCGACCCGTTCACACCCAGCTCAACCAGGTCGAGCAGTGGAAGCTGGCGCAGGAACCCGCTCGACGTCGCCGAGGCCGTACGCGACAGGTACGCCGCCGAGGGGCCGGCCGCCATCGCCGCTGTCGAGGGCGAGGTGGAGCGCCTCAAGTGGGTGGGCATCTACCCCCAGAAGCAAGGGGGCGACGCCTTCATGATGCGCGTCAAGGTCCCGGCCGGGCGGCTGCAGGCGCCACAGGCGCGGCGGATCGGGGAGATCGTCGACCGCTTCGCCCGCGCACCCGAGCCGAGCCCGGTATGGGGTGACCGCTATTGCGACCTCACCACCCGCCAGGACATCCAGCTCCACTGGGTGCAGATCGGTGACGTGCCGGAGATCTGGCGCCTCCTCGAGGAGGTCGGCGTCACGACGGTGCAGGCGTGCGGGGACAGCGCCCGCAACGTCCTCTCCTGCCCTGTCTCCGGTGTCGACCGTGACGAGGTCTTCGATGCCTCCGGCATCGCGAACGACGTCTCGGCGTTCTTCACCGGCAACCGCGAGTACGCCAACCTGCCCCGCAAGTTCAAGATGTCGATCACCGGCTGCCGGGAGGACTGCGCCCAGGCGGAGATCAACGACATCGGCCTCTGGCCGGCGGGTGACCCGGAAGGGGGCGCCCCCGGCTTCAACGTCCTTGTCGGCGGCGGCCTCTCCGACGGCCCGCGGATGGCGAGCGACATCGACGTCTTCGTGCGGCCGGACCAGGTCGTCGAGCTCTGCCGGGCCATCGCTCAGCTCTACGGTGAGCTCGGCAACAGGGAGAACCGCGGGACGAGCCGGATGCGCTACCTCGTCCAGGAGCTGACCCCGGAGGGCTTCCGGGAGGAGCTGGCCACCCGGGCCGGATTCGGCCTCGTGCCGGCGGGCGACGACCTCACCCGTCGCTACCGGGGCGATCACGTCGGCATCCACGCCGAGCACCGGGACGGCCGCTCCTACGTCGGCTGCTCGGTGCCGGTCGGTCGCATCTCGGGCATGGAGCTCGTCGAAGCCGCCCGCCTCGCCGAGGCCTACGGCGACGGCGAGCTGCGCCTTGCCACCGACCAGAACTTCGTCCTCACCGGTGTCCCGGACGACCGCCTCGATGCCCTCCTCGAAGAAGCCCTCCTCCAGCACTACTCACCGTTCCCCGCCCCCTTCGAGCGGGGCGTCGTGGCATGCACGGGCAGCGAGTTCTGCCGCTTCGCCATCGTCGAGACAAAGGCACGCGCTCTCGAGTGGGCCCGCCAGCTTGACCGGCGCTTCGCCGGCCGCTTCGGAGGCGGGTCGGGAGCGTGGCGGGCCGGACGATGCCGTCATCCGCCTCCACTTCTCCGGCTGCCCGGCGTCGTGCGCGCAGCCGCAGATCGCCGACGTCGGGTTACGCGGTGAGACGGCACACGTCGGCGACCAGATCGTCGAGGCGGTCGACATCGGCCTCGGCGGGAGCCTCGGCACCGATGCCGGCTTCGGCGACTGGGTGGCGGGCGCCATGCCCGTCGGGGACGTGCCGGATGCGCTCGGGCGGTTGATAGAGCGCTACGCCGGCGAGCGCCGCCCGGGCGAGCGCTTCCACGAGTGGGCCCGGCGATCACCGCGCGAGTCCGTCCGGCTCACGCTCACACAGCCATGACCATCTCCCCGCCCCGCATCCGGTCCCAGATGAACGGCATCACAGAGGCGCCGGGAAAGGTCTGGTTCTGGGAGCTCGCCGCCGCCGTCATCGACGCCGACCGCTGCGTGAAGTGCGGCGCCTGTGTTGCCGCCTGCCCGACGGATTCCATCGGCGTCGGCGCTGACGACCTCCCGAAGCTCGTCAAGATGTGCACCGGGTGCTCGCTCTGCTGGGACTTCTGTCCGCGGGGCGGCCTCAGGTACGAGTCGAGCTTGCTGAGCAAGGAGGTGGACGCCGAGGCCGACGCCGCCGTGACGCCGCTCGACGAGTGGCGGATCACCGGGGCCGATCCGGCGCCCGGTCTCGGGAAGTGCAGGGAAACGTTTGCGGCGCGTGTCCTCCCTGAGAGTAAGCTACGCCGAAACGCCCAGGACGGGGGCGTTGTGACCGCGATGCTCCTCGCTTCCCTCGCAGCCGAGGAGATCGACGGCGCTGTTGTGGCGAGGGAGGACCCCGACCATCCGTGGAAGGGTGTTCCTCACCTCGCCACAACTCCGGACGAGATACTGCAAGCTGCCGGCAGCTTCTATAACCAGACGATGGCGCTCGCATGCCTGGATCTGTCAGCTGCGGGCCTGCCGCCTGATGCTCGCATAGCCGTCGTCGGCACCCCCTGTGAGATCGAGGGCATCCGGGCGCTGCAGGCGCGGGAGTGGCGGCGGGGGGCATCCCGCGTCGACGCCGTCACCTTGACGATCGCCCTTCTCTGCACGAAGAGCTTCGACTACCGAAAGCTCATGCTCGGCGAGCTGAGGGACTCGCGAGGCGTCGATCTCGCCGAGGTGGGCAAAGTCGACGTGATCCACGGCCGGATGGTCGTCGAGGACCGCGACGGGGCGACGATGATCGACGAGCCGGTGAAGGCGTTTCACGGCGCCGCGCTGAAGGGCTGCGACGAGTGCGCGGACTTCCTCGGCCGGGCGGCCGACATCGCCGTCGGAAGCGTCGGCAGCGCCGCCGGCTACTCGAGCGTCATGGTGCGCACGAAGGCCGGCGCCCGGGCGGTCGCCAGTGTCCGCTCGCAGCTGGAGATCGTCCCGATCGACTCACCGGAGGCTCTCGAACGGCTCGATCGCCTCGACAAGTCGGTCGCCGGCGCCGCCCTGCAGCGGCCGCTCGACCCCGACGGGCCGCTCTTCGTCGACTTCGAAGAGCACGTCAGCTTCTATGCCGGCACCGACCGGGCACCGGTCTGGAGGGACTGATGGACAGCTGCCTGGCTGAGGCTCCCGCGCCCGCCGCTGAGCCGCCTCTCGCCGGCGGCGCCTCGGCTCCGGAATGCCGACCCGCCGGCGCCTCCGGGCGACCCGCACGGCGCCGGCGCCCTCGGGTTGCCACCGATGGAGGAGCCTGTCGACCTGCTCCGGGACCTGCGGGTGCTGGCGGCCGACAGGCCGGCGCTCGCCCGGGCCGAGGCCCCCGGGCGCCTCGCCTCTCTCGCTGTGCCGGCGTGGCATGACCAGCTGGCCCGGTTCGGGGCGCCCACTGCCGTCATCGGGCGGGCGTTCCAGGCCGCCGGCAGGGAGATCTGGCTCTGGGTGGAGGGAGACCGCAACTGGGGCCAGCTCGGCTCGCACCTCGCCGGGAGGGTGGGAAGGCGCGTCAGCTGCTCGACAGCAGGCGGCCCGCAGTGAAGACGCTGAGCGGCCTCAGGCCGTAGCCCCAGGCGAAGGCGCCTTCGTGGTCGGCCTCCCAGGCGACAAGGTCAGCCCGGGCGCCCGTCACGAGCCGGCCGCGGTCGGGCAGCCGGAGCGAGCGGGCGCCGCCGGCCGTGGCGGCGACGAGCGCCTCGTCGACCGAGCAGCCGAGGCCGGCGACGGCGAGCGCCACGACGAGGCTCATCGACGTCGTGCCGCACGTCCCAGGGTTGTGGTCCGTGCCGAGGGCGATCGTGGCGCCGGCTTCGATGAGGGCCCGCACGGGCGGCGTGCGCCCCATCGCGAGAGCCGTGACGGGAGCGAGCGTGGCGACGACGCCGGCGCCGGCGAGGGCCCGGGCGTCGTCGGGGTCGATGCGCAGCAGGTGATCGGCCGACGAGCAGCCGATCTCGGCGGCGAGGCGCGAGCCGCCTGTGCGTGCAAGCTCGTCGGCATGGAGCCGGGGAAGCAAGCCCGCCTTCTTTCCCGCCAGCAGCATCATCCTCGACTGTTCGACGCTGAAGTAGCCCTCGTCGCAGAAGACGTCGGCGTGCCGCGCACCGGCTGCCCGCGCGGCCGCGCACCAGCCGGCGACTGCGGCCGCATAGCCGTCCGCGTCGCCGGCGTACTCCGGCGCGACGGCATGGCCGCCGAGAAATGTCACCTCCACTGACGGGAGGGCCGCATCGCCCCGGCCCCCGCCGGCGAGGCCCGCCAGCACGCCGACGGCGGCCAGCTCGCCCTCCTTGCTCAGGTGGTACCCGGTCTTTGCCTCCACCGTCGTCGTGCCGCCGGCGAGCCAGCAGCTGAGCCGTTCCTCGGCGTCGGAGGCGAGCTGCTCGATCGGCGTCGCCCGGGTCGCCTCCACGCTCGAGGTGATGCCGCCGCCAGGGCGGCGATCTCGGAGTAAGAGGCGCCGGCCGACCGGGAGGCGATCTCGGCGAAGCGGTTGCCGCCGTAGAGGGGGTGGGTGTGGGCGTCGATCAAGCCGGGTGTGACGAGCGACCCGCCGAGGTCGATCTCCTCGAGGTCGCCGGCGGGTGCAACACCGTCCTGTGCGCTCGACAGGTCCGCCTCCCGCCCGGCCCAGGCGACCCGTCCCCCTTCGAGGAGGACGGCGGCGCCCTCGATGACGCGAACCGCCCCTTCTGCTCCGGCGGCCTCGCCTTTCCCCCCGCCCGCCTCGACGAAGCTCGTGAAAAGCCGCCCGATCCCGCGCAGCAGCACAGACCGTTCACCCGTCGGAGTCATGGCCACAATCATGCGCGCGCCGTGCCCCGTGCTGCGACCTGACACGATGGCGCCGTGATCCGGATCGAGGCGCCGATCGAGACCGACCGGCTCCTCCTTCGCCCGTTCCAGCCGGATGATCTCGACGACCTCGCCGACATCAACTCGCGCCCGGAAGTGGTCAGGTACCTCTACTGGGACGTGAGATCGCTCGACGAGGTGCGTCCGGTGCTGGCGGCGAAGATCACCCAGGCAACTCTGAAGGAGGAGGGGCGCCGGCTGACGCTCGCGGTGGAGCTGGCGGATCCGCGGCGGCTGATCGGCGAGGTGACGCTCGCCTGGACGAGCAGACGGCACCGCCAGGGAGAGGTCGGCTTCATCCTCCACCCGGACTTCCACGGGCGCGGGCTCGCCACTGAAGCGGCCGAGGAGATGTTGAGGCTCGGTTTCGAAGAGCTCGATCTCCACCGCATCGCCGGCCGGTGTGACGCCCGCAACGGCGCCTCAGCCCGCGTGATGGAGCGCCTCGGGATGCGGCTCGAGGCCCACTTCATCGGAGGCGAGATCTTCAAGGGCGACTGGGGGGACGAGCTCGTCTACGCGATCCTGCAATCCGAGTGGGTGTCTCGTGGACGCGGTGCGAAGGCCGTTCGGCGCCCACCCTCAGAGGGCGTCGGGCAGGCGCCGGCGGGAGTGTCACCGTCGATCAGCAAGGAGCCCGCTGATCGACTCGCTCAGCAGGGCGCCGACGTCGGCCGGGCTGCCGAGGCGGACATGGGCGCCGTCTGATACGACGACCTCACCCCCGACGACGACAGTCTCGACGTCGCCCGCCCCTGCGCCGAACAGCACAGCCGCCAGCATCGCCTCCGACCTCTCGCCACGAGAGCCACCGGCACCCGTCCAGCCGCCGGCGATCCGCACCGAGTCCGGCCGGACCGCCACGAGGTCCGCCATCGCACCCACCCTGAGGCCGCCTGCCGGCCATCCGAGCGCCCGTGCACCACCGGAGGTCCCCGCCTCGAGCAGCGCCGGCATCCGGTGGAGCCCCCGGCGCTCGGTGATGAGGCGCTCGTTCAGCTCTATCGCCCGGCATTCCTCGAAGGGGTCGATGACGGCATGGCTGTCGCTCCCGATCGAGAGGGAAGCTCCCGCCTCGGCCAGCTCGAGGAAGGGCCCGACGCCGTCACCGAGGTCGCGCTCGGTCGTCGGGCAGCAACAGACACCGCAGCAGGCGAGGCCGAGACCGGCGATGTCGCCCGGGGTCAGATGGGTGGCATGGACGACGGTCGTGCGGGCGGACAACGCCTCGCACGACCGGAGCAGGTCGGTCGGCGTCTTCGAGAGCACCTTCAGGCAGGCCTCGTTCTCGGCCCGCTGCTCGGACAGGTGGACGTGAAGTGGCAGCGCCGCCGAAGGCGGCGAAGGCGGCCACTGTCCGGATCGCCGCCGGCGGCACCGCCCGGACGCTGTGGATCGCCACACCGAGGCGGGGGAGGGCCCGGCTGAGCCCGGGCGCCTCCTCGTCGAAGACGCGCCCGGACTCCGACAGCGCCGAGACCCGGGCGGCCCACGACTCGCCCGAAGCGTCGCCGAAGCGCCGCTGCACGCCCTTCAAGGGGTGCGCCGTCGACGCCCGCCTGCAGGTAGCAGGCATCGATGAGCGTCATCCGGATGCCGGCCCCCGCCGCCGCCTCGAGAAGGGCCACGCCCATCGCGTTCGGATCCTCCGGGTAGGGCTCACCGCCGTCCCGGTGGTGGAGGTAGTGGAACTCGCCGACGCTCGTGTAGCCGGCGAGAAGCATCTCGGCGTAGACCGCCTCGGCGAGCTCCTCGTACGAGTCGGGCTCGAGCCTTGCTGCCACCGAGTACATGAGGTCGCGCCAGGTCCAGAAGTCGCCCGGTGCGCGTCTCGCTCAGGCCTCGGAGCGCCCGGTGGAACGCGTGCGAGTGGGCGTTCACAAAGCCCGGCAGCACCCACCCCCCGATCCGCCTCACCCCGCCGTCGACCGGTGCGGGGAGCCCCGAGCGGACCGAGGTGATCTCGCCGGCGGCCGAGTGCTCGATGAGCACTCCGTCGAGCGAAACCCGCTCCGCGACCCGTCGTCCACCCAGGCGCACTCGGCCCACGAGTGCGGGGCTCACGTGCGGCGCCCGGCGGCCCGATCCCCTCCGAGGGCAGCCACACCCCCCGCTCCCGGGCGACGGTCCTCGCCCGCTCGTAGCCGGCGTCGGCGTGGCGCATGACGCCTGTGCCGGGGTCGTTCGTGAGGACCCGCTCGAGCTTTTCTGCCGCAAGCTCGGTGCCGTCGGCGACGGCGACCGTGCCGGAGTGGATCGAGCGCCCGATGCCGACGCCGCCACCGTGGTGGACGCTCACCCATGAGGCGCCCGAGGCGGTGTTCAAGAGGGCGTTCAGGATCGGCCAGTCGGCGATGGCATCGCTCCCGTCGAGCATCGCCTCGGTCTCGCGGTACGGCGAGGCCACCGAGCCCGAGTCGAGGTGGTCACGGCCGATGACGATCGGGGCGGAGACCTCGCCCCTCGCGACGAGGTCGTTGAAGGCGAGTCCGGCCCGGCTCCGCTCGCCGTAGCCGAGCCAGCAGATCCGTGCCGGCAGCCCCTGGAAGGCGACCTTGTCCTCCGCCATCCGGATCCAGCGCACGAGCTCCTCTGCTTCGGGGAACGCCGCGATGACCGCCTTGTCCGTCGCCCCGATGTCGGCCGGGTCGCCGGAGAGCGCCGCCCAGCGGAACGGCCCCTTCCCCTCGCAGAAGAGCGGCCGGATGTAGGCGGGCACGAAGCCCGGGTAGTCGAAGGCCCTCGCGAACCCCTCCGCCTCCGCCTCGGCCCGGATCCCGTTCCCGTAGTCGAACACCTCCGCCCCCCTGTCGAGGAACGCCACCATCCCCTCGACGTGGGCGGCCATGCTCGCCCGCGCCCGCCTCAGGTACTCGTCGAGATCGGACTGCCGGAGATCGGCCGCCTCCTCGAGCGAGAGGCCGGCCGGGATGTAGGTCGCCGGATCGTGAGCCGATGTCTGGTCGGTGACGATGTCGGCCGGGAAGTCGGATCTCGCCAGCTCGGGCACGACCTCGGCGGCGTTGCCGATGAGCGCCACCGACAACGGCCGGCGATCCTCCGCCGCCGCCAGCACGAGGGCGACCGCCTCCTCGGTCGAGGTCGAGACGGTGTCGATGTAGCGCGTCTCGAGGCGCCGCCTCGGCGCGCTGCGGGTCCACCTCGATGCACAGCGCCACGCCGCCGTTCAGCGTGACGGCGAGCGGCTGGGCCCCGCCCATGCCGCCGAGGCCTGCCGTGAGCACGATCCGCCCCGCGAGCGAGCCGCCGAAGCGGGCCACTCCGATGGCGGCGAACGTCTCGTAGGTGCCTTGCAGGATCCCCTGGGTCCCGATGTAGATCCAGGAGCCGGCCGTCATCTGGCCGTACATCGTGAGCCCGCCGGCCTCCAACCGCCGGAACTCCGCCGGCGTCGCCCAGTCCGGCACGAGGAGCGAGTTGGCGATGAGGACCCGCGGCGCCCACTCATGGGTCCGGAAGGCTCCGACCGGCTTGCCGGACTGGATGAGGAGCGTCTCGTCGTCCTCGAGCTCGCGCAGCGTCCCGACGATCGTGTCGAAGGCGGCCCAGGAGCGGGCGGCCCGGCCAGAACCGCCGTAGACGACGAGGTCGTCGGGCCGTTCTGCCACCTCCGGATCGAGGTTGTTCATGAGCATCCGCAGGGCGGCCTCCTGACCCCAGCCCCTGCAGGTCAGCTCCGTCCCCGTCGGGGCGCGCACCGGGCGGGCGCCGTGCACGGCGGAGGCTGCCAGCGGGAATCGTTCACTCGAGTGCTCCGATCGTTTCTTCGACGGCACGGACGAGCTCGCCGGAGCGAACGAGCTCGATGGCGGCATCGACGTCAGGCTTGAGCTCGCCGGTCGGCCTCGAGGGTGTCCGACGATCCGGCGGAGCGCACCGACCGCCGCCGCCGAGCCCGTTCCCGGCGCGAGCGGCCCCCGCAGCTCGCAGCCCTGGACGGCGCCGAGCAGCTCGAGCGCGACGACGGCCTCGGCGTTGTGGACGCATTCGCGGGCGTGGCGGGCGGCGGTCATCCCCATGCTCACATGGTCCTCCTGGCCGGCCGAGGAGGGGATGGAGTCGACGGTCGCAGGGTGGGCGAGGCTCTTCGACTCCGAGACGAGCGAGGCTGCCGTGTACTGGCAGACCATGAAGCCGGAGTTGAGCCCGGCGCGCGCCGACGAGGAACGGCGGCAGGCCGTTCGAGGTCTTCGGGTCGAGCAGCCGGAAGAGGCGCCGCTCGGAGATGGAGGCCAACCCGACCGTGGCGGCGGCGAGCGAGTCGCAGGCGTGGCCGACGGGCTGGCCGTGGAAGTTGCCGCACGAGATGATCTCGTCGTCCTCGCTGAGGACGATGGGGTTGTCGCAGACGCCGGCGAACTCCCGCTCGAGAGTGGCGACGGTGTTCGAGAGCACGTCCCGGAAGGCGCCGTGGACCTGTGGGGCGCAACGGATCGAGTAGGGATCCTGGACCAGGTGGTCGCTCTCGCGGTGGGAGCTCGAGGATCTCGCTGCCGGCGAGCAGCCGCACGAGGTTGCGGGCAGCCGCCTGCTGGCCGGGATGGGGCCGCAGGCCGACGACGCGGGCGTCGAAGGCCCGGTCCGTCCCGTTGATCGCCTCGATCGTGACGGCCGCCGCGATGTCGGCCGCCTTCGCGAGGCTGCCGCGCCCGGCCGGCGGTGAGCGCCCCGATGGCGGCCATGCCCTGGGTGCCGTTGATGAGGGCGAGGCCCTCCTTGGCGGCGAGCGTGATCGGCGCCAGCCCGGCGGCCTCGAGAGCGTCGGCCGCCGGCATCTCCTCGCCGCGCGAGGCGTACCCGTCCCTCGCCGACTGCGCCGAGAGCCAGGTGAGCAAGGGGCGCCAGGTCCCCCGAAGCGCCGAGCGAGCCCTGCTCGGGCACGACCGGGCAGGAGATCGTGGCTGAGCATCTCGACGAAGCGCTCCGCCACCTCGAGGCGCACGCCCGAGTGCCCGAGAGCGAGGACATGGGCCCGGAGCGCCAGCATCGCCCTCACCTCGGAGGCCGACAGCTCGTTGCCGACGCCGACGGCATGGGAGCGGAGGAGCCCGTGCTGGAGGGCGGAAGTGTCCTCCGGTGCCAAGTGGACGTCGGCCAGGCTCCCGAAGCCCGTCGTCACCCCGTAGACGACGGCCCCGGAGGTGACGGCCCGCTCGACGACGGCTCTTGAAGCCTTGATCCGGTCGGCGGAGGCAGCTGAGAGGCGACTTGGTGATCCGTATGCGACGGCGATCACGTCGTCGAGAGTGAGCGTCTCCCCGAGTGTCACGCCGTCGCCGTCGACGGCTCCCTGCGCCATGGGGGAGGAGTATGTCAGAGCCGCTGTAAGGGCACGAGCGACGGGGATGGCGGGGGCCCGCCGGAGCGGTCGGGGAGCCGGTCTCCGGCGGGGTGCACAATGTCGACGGCGGTCCCGGCCGGTGATACATCCCTCGCGTACGATCTGCATGCGATGGCCGGCCGGATCGAACGCGTCACTCCGGGCTCGGCGTCAGAGCTGGCCCTGTCGGCCTTGATCCAGGAGGCGAAGGCGGCCGACCCCTTGGCGGCGGTGACCGTTGTCGCCTCCTCCTCGACGGTCGCCCTCTCGCTCCGGTCGGCCTTGGCACGGGCCGGCCCTTTCGCCGGCGTTCGATTCGTCGAGTTGAGCCGTCTAATCGAGATGATCGGTGCGCCGCCGGCCGGCGGGGCGGACGGCGTCGGGCCGAGGGTCCCGCTGTCCGGAGCGGCGATGCTGGCGGCGGCTCGGGTCGCCCTCGCAGAGGCGCCCGGGCTCCTGCAGCCCGTCGCCGATCACCCGGCGACGGCATCGAGCCTGGTTGCGACCTACCGCACCATGCGGCCGGCGGGCCCGAGCGCCCTCGAGGCGCTAAGCGCCGCGAGCACGCGGGCCCGTGACGTCGTCGGCCTTGTCGAGGCGGATGCGCTCGAGGCTCGAGACAGCCCATTACGACCTGCAGGATCTCACTCAGCTGGCGTCGGCTGCCCTTAGCGGGCGGAGCTGGCGAGATCACCGAGATCGGCCTCGTGGTCGTCTACCTGCCGGCGCCGGTGGCAGAACCGTTCCTTTCCTTCCTGTCGGCCATGGCGGCGCGACTCGACGTCGTCGTCCTCGCCGGCCGATCCGGCGACGAGCTCGCCGACCGGGGCATCGACCGCTTCGTCGACGCCCTCGTCGCATCAGGTCGCTTCGAGATCCTGCCCGGCGGCCTCGGGAGCCACCTCGGAGGCGTCAGCCGCAGGCTTCTCCTTGCTCGTCGACGCACCCGACGAAGACGAGGAGGCCCGCTCGGCCGTCCGGCTGCTGCTCGCCCACGCCGAGGCGGGCGGCGACCTCGGACGCTGCGTGATCACCTATCCCGCTGCCCGATCCGCCGGCGCGTCCGGTATCGCAGGGCGACTCTGCCGCCAGCTCGACGAGGCGGGCATCCCGTGGAGCGGCCCTCGCCGGCAGCTCCTCGGCGAGCGTCCCCATGGGCTGCTGCTCCGGAGCCTCGTCGATCTCGCGATGCCGGCTGAGCCAGGACACGAGCTCGACCGGGGCGAGGTGATCCGCTTCCTCTCGAGCGGCCCGATCGCCGTCGGAAGCGGGCTCACCGCCGGCCTCGGGTCCCTCGAGGCGGCCGGCAAGCGGCGGCCGGGATACCGAGCTGCCGGTGGGGGCGTGGGACAGGTGCTCGCGGCAGGCGGGCGTCGTCTCCGGCATCGAAGAATGGCGGAGACGGCTCGGCGGCCTCGCCGACCGGTTGCGCCAGCCGCCGCACACGGGAGCCTCCGCCGACCGTGCCGCAGATCTCCTCGAGGTGGTCGAGGCTCTGGCGGGCCTCGCCGCCCGGGCGCAGGCATGCGCCAGCTGGAAGGAGCTGACCGCCTGGTTGGTCGGTGCCGTCGAGGAGCTGCTCGAGCCCGGCGAGGGGCGGGACGAGCTCGAGGACGCCGCCGGCGACCTCGCTCGGCCTCGATGCCATCGAGCCGCTCGGCCACCTCGGCGTGGCGAGCGTCTCGGGCACTTCCGTCAGGCGGTGGCGGCGGTGCTCGATCGGCCGAGCGGAACCGCCGGCCGCTTCGGGGTGGGACCGACTGTGGGCCCGCTGAAGGCGGTCGCCGGCTGCCGGTCAGAGCTCGTCCTCGTCCTCGGGTGCCGCGAAGGCGAGCTGCCCGCCCGCCGGCGCGACGACCCGCTCCTGCCCCGGCACGAGCGCGAGCCGGTGGGTCTCAGCGAGCCCGAATCGGGCGAGGAGGCAGACCGGCGGCACCTTGTGTCGCTCATCTCTGCGAGTGACCGGGCCGTCGCCCTCTACTCCCGGATCGACGTCGCCGCCGGCCGGGGCAGATACCGCTCACGATGGCTCGATCACGATCTCCTCAAGGGGCCGGACGCAGAGGTCTCAGAGGTCTCCTCCTTCGCCGGCGCCCTCAACAGCGTCGCCTGTCGGTGCCCTTCCCGCTGCGAGCAGTGCGGACCTCGAGCTCGCGCTCCTCAGCGCCGGCGAGAGCAGTGGCAGCCGGCACTGCTTCGAGGACGTCCTTGCCGCCACCGACGACGACTACCGCCGGCGCCTCCACGTCGAGCGGGAACGGGCGGCCCGGTCGGGTCTCAGCCGGTTCGCCGGCTACCTCGGCCGCCCGGCCGATCAACTGTGGAGGGACGTCCACTCCGCCACTGCGCTCGAGAGCTTCGCCACATGCCCGCTCAGCTTCTTCTTCTCGCATCTCTTGAACCTTCGCCAGCTCGACGCCCCCGAGCGGGTCTCCGACCATCGAGGCACGAGAGCGGGGGAGCCTCGTCCACAGCGTGCTCGAGCGCTTCTTTGCGCCGGTGGACGGACGTGCGGGCACCGTTCCGGTTCTCGACGCCGCCGGGCGGGAGCGTCTCGAGCAGATCGCCGAGGAGGAGTTCCGGCACTACGAGGCTTCGGGCAAGACGGGCAAGCGTGTCAACTGGGACGTCGCCCGCGATCAGATCCTGCGGGACCTGCGCCTCTTCGTGGCGATCGAGGTGAGGCGCGCCGCCGCCGGCCCGTACGTCCCCCAGGCGGTGGAGCTGTGCTTCGGCCGCCGGGACGCTCCGCCCCTCGTGATCGAGGCCGCCGGGCGGCAGGTGAAGTTCAGCGGCCAGATCGACCGGGTCGATCGCGGCCCTGAGGGTCAGGTGGTGGTGGTCGACTACAAGACCGGGAAGGCGGACCGCTACCAGGACATCGCGAAGGATCCTCTCGGCCGCGGCGGCCACCTCCAGCTTCCGCTCTACGCGAAGGCTGTCCTCGGCATGGCGGCAGGCGACGCGGTGCCCGAGCATGAGGGCGGCGGCCGGCTCGGCCCGCGACCGCCGGCCGTCGTCGTGGAGGCCGGCACCACCGCCTGTGCGGGCGGAGTACAGGTTCGCCTCGGCCGTGTCGGGTTTCGTCATCGTCCCGGTCGAGCTCGACCGAGGCACTCGACTCAAAGCTGCGGAGCGTCCTCTCGACGCTCGTGTCGACGATCGACGCCGGCTGCTTCCCGCCGCGGCCCGGGTGAGCTCGGATGGATGAACCGCTACGACAACTGCTCCATGTGCGACTTCAACGGTGTCTGCACGACGGACAGGGCCGAGTCGTGGGAGCGGGCGAGCGAGGATCGTCGCATGAGCCCTTCGTCGACCTCGTGAGCGGGCGGGAAGAGCCTTCGCCGTGAGCACCGACACAGCCGCTGCGGCCGAGCTGGGCGATGCCGATGCCCGTCACGACGTCGAGCACCGCCTCGACGAGACGCTGTTCGTCGAAGCGGGCGCCGGCTCGGGCAAGACCACGGCGCTCGTCGCCCGGATCGTCCGCCTGATCTGCTCGGGGCGCTCCGAGCTGCGGCGAGCTCGCCGCCGTGACCTTCACCGAGGCGGCAGCGGCAGAGTTGAGGGTGCGCCTCCGCGAGCGGCTGGCGGCGGTCGCGTCGGGCGGAGCGACTGCGGTCGGAAGGGCCACCGGCAAGGCGGCGAGGGCGACGCAGGCCGAGCGCGACCGGGCCGAGGGAGCCCTTGACCACATCGACGAAGCCGCCATCTCGACGATCCACGGGCTTCTGTCAGCGGCTGCTGGCGGAGAACCCGCTCGAGGCGGGGCTGCCGCCGCGTTTCGAGGTGCTCGACGAGGTCCAGCAGAGCCTCGAGTGGCGTAGGCAGTGGTCCGACGCCCTCGATGGCTTCGGGAGCGACGCCGGCGCCCGCGGGCCTTTTCAAGGTGGCCGCCGCTCTTGTCGGTCACCCGGATCGAGGAGCTCGTCCGCAGCATCGCCGAGGAGTGGGACCGCTGCTGGAACCGATCCCGCCCGATGGTGTGGCGGTCGTCGGGCGCGTCGATGCAGTCGTGACCGGAGCGACGGCGACGGTGGTCGAGGCGCTCGAGGCGGCGCTCGGCTTCGCCGGACAGTGTCTCGATCCGGCCGACAAGCTCGCCCTCAGGCTGGAGGACCTGCGGTGCACACCGGGATCTCCTCGCTCGCGATGACGAGGTGGGAGGACCAGCTGGCGGCGCTTGTCGCCAGGGAGCGCTTCGGCGGCCACATCGGCAGCAAGGCGTCCTGGGCATGTGACGTCAATGACGTTCGGGCGGCATTGCAGGAAGCCGACGATGCCCGCGAGAAAGCGCTGCAGGAATGCTGCGATCTCGTGCTGCCGGCGCTCGTCCGGATGGCCGACGTGCTCGCCCGCTCGCTTGCGGCGAGGCGGCGGGCGTCGGGACGGCTCTCCTTCCACGATCTGCTCGTGCTCGCCCGTGATCTGCTCGCCGGCAGCCCGGCGGTGCTGGCGAGCATCCGGCGCCGCCTGCGCTACCTGCTGATCGACGAGTTCCAGGACACCGACCCGCTCCAGCTCGAGATCGCCGAGCTGCTCGCCTTCGGGGGCGCCCGGCGTGAACGGCCCTCATTGACCGTTCTCGGGCAGGGCGTCGCGCTCGCTCCGACCGGGCCGGGGATGCGGCAGGTTCCGGCCGGGCGGGCGTCAGTGCCCGCGCCGTCAGTGCCCGCAGGGGCGGTGCCCGCAACGGGGGCGTCGGCGGCGGGGGAGCCATGGAGCACGGGAGCGGCGGGGGTGGCGACGGCGAGGAGAGCGCAGAAGCCACCGGGTCGGGCCGCCTCTTCTTCGTCGGTGACCGTCACCAGTCGATCTACCGGTTCCGCGGGGCAGACCTCGAAGCGTACGTCGCCGCCCGCGACCGCCACGCCGGCGGGGGGGCGACGGCGCTCACGTCGAACTTCCGGTCGGTCCCGGGGATCCTCGAATTCGTCAACGCGTGCTTCGGCTCGATCATCGGGACGCGGATTCTCGCCCCTTCGACGCCGTTCGGCCGGACGCCGGCGCCGGACCGCCGGTCCGCGTGGTCGGAAGCCCTTCACGGACCCGAAGCTCCGCCGCTTCGCACAGCGGGAGATCGAGTCGGAAGCCTGTGGAGCGGCGATCGAGCGGGCCGTCCGGTCAGAGAAGTGGATGGTCGAGGCTCACGCCGGCGCCGGCTATTCCTCCGGCGGTCTGCGGCCGGCGCGCTTCAGTGACGTCGCCATACTCGTCCCCCGGCGGACCGGGCTCGACCAGATCGAGGCGGCACTCGACGCCCGCGACATCGGCTACCGGGTCGAGAGTGCCTCGCTGATCTTCCGGACCCAGGAGGTCCGGAACCTGCTGGCGCTCTGCCGGGCGATCGACGCCCCGGGCGACGAGCTGGCACTCGTGGCGGCGCTTCGCTCGCCGGCGTTCGGATGCGGTGACGACGATCTCCGCGCCTTTAGGGAGATCGGCGGCCGGTGGTCGATAGAGGCGCCGTTTGCTTCCCGCTTGGCTCCTGGCTCGGATCCTCCGCCTGAGCCGACGCCTGAAGGGCGTGACCCGGTCGTCGTCGTGCGACGCGCTCGCAAAGCTCGCCTCCTACCGCGCCCGCCGCCACGAGCTCGGGCCGATCGGCGTCCTCGAGCTGGCCGTCCGGGACCGTCGCCTCCTCCAGCTCGCCGCCACCACCCCGCGGGTGCGTGAATCGTGGCGGCGGGTCCGGTTCCTCCTCGAGCAGGCGCGTGCCTTTGTCGCCGCCGGCGGTGGCGGGCTGAGCGAGTTCGCCGACTGGGTCGACGAGCAGCTCGCCGAGGGGCTGAGAGCGGTGGAATCCGTCCTGCCGGAACCGGACGAGGACGTCGTCCACATCCTGACGGTGCACGGCGCGAAGGGCCTCGAATTCCCGATCACGGTGCTCGCCGGCTTCGGAACCACTGATGCCGTCAGCGCGCCCCCGGTCCCCGCGTCCTCAGGGACGGCGCCCGGGCGGAGGTGCGTTTCCGGCAGCGCCTCGAGACGACCGGCTACGGGCGCCTCCACGCCGCCGAGCAGGCGAAAGACCGGGAGGAGGCCATCCGGGTCCTCTACGTGGCGGCGACGAGAGGACGGGATCACATGATCTTCTGTGCCCACCACATGCCGGCCGCCGCCGGGCGTGAGACCCTCGGCCAGAGCCTCTACGAGAGCGCTGTCGCAGCGAGCAGAGACAACCCTGTCGTTGTGCGAGTTCGTCGACCTAGGCCTTCCCGAGGACGAGAGCCGCTCGCCAGGGAGCCTTGTTCAGCCTTGAAGCCGTGGCCGGATCAGGAAACGGCTCAGGCGCCGGAGAGGGGGCACCGAGTATCGGGGGCACCGGCGCCGGAGACGGCGATGGCTCCCGCACGGGGCGGGAAGCCGGGCGCCGCACGGAGCGAGACGGCCGGCGCCGGCTCCTCGCCGGTAGAGGCCTCCGTTCAGGGTTACCTGTCCTGGAAGAAGTCCCGCGCCGTGCTGCTCGGGCGGATCAACCGCCCCAGCAGCGTGAGGGCGACGGAGGTGGCGGGGCTCGCAGGCCCGCGTCCTCTCGGTGGCGGCGACGTGGAAGCCGGCGGCACGATGGAGGCCGATGGCGACGCTCTCGATGGCGACGCTCTCGACAGGGACGGTCGCGCCGGGGACGGCGGTGGAGACGGAGGCGGCCGGGGAGCGGGGCGAGCAAGGACCCGGATCGGGCGGGCCGTCCATGCCACGCTCCAGTCGGTCGGGCGCGAGACGGCACAGGCCGTGGCAGCCGACCCGGCCTGTGACAGTGGCGAGCTGCGGCGGATCGCTGCCGCCGAGGCGCGGGCCGAGCACATCCCGGATCTCGCCGGCGAGATCGAGCAGCTGGTGAGGACGGCTCTGTCGAGCCCGACGGTCCGGGCGGCGTTCGCCAGCGCGACGCTCCGGCGCGAGCTCTACGTCGCCACCCGCGTCGGCGGCGTCGTCCTTGACGGCTTTGTCGACCTGTGCTTCGAGGACAGTGAAGGCCTCGTCGTGATCGACTACAAGACCGATCGGATCGGCGGCGCCGCAGAGCTGACGAGGGCGGCAGGGCGTCACGAGCTGCAGGCTGCGGCGTACGCCCTCGCGCTCGGTGATGCCGCCGGCAAGCCGGTGAGCCGCTGCGTGCTCGTGTTCCTGCGGCCACAGCGAGCCGCTCGAGCACGACGTGAGCGACCTTCCTGCCCGCATCGCCGAGGTGAGAGCCGTGCTGGCGGCGTCAGGGGGCGCCACCGACGGCGCCGGCGGAGAGGCAGCCGCCGATCGCCGGCGACGCACGCTTCGACGACACGGATGAGCCTCGGTGATCAAGTACCTCGGCTCGAAACGCCGCCTCGTCCCCGCGCTCGCGGCCATCGCCAACGGCGCCGGCGCCCGCACCGCCGTCGACCTGTTCACCGGGACGACGCGGGTGGCGCAGGCCTTCAAGCGCCAGCAGATGACGCGTGACGGCCGTCGACACCGCCACATACGCCGAGGTGCTCGGCCCAGGCGTACATCGCAACGGACCGATCCGGGATCGAACCGGCGCGCGCTCGGCGATGCCCTCGCACGGCTGTCGGCGCTCCCTGGAAGGCGGGGCTACGTCACGAGCGTCTTCTGCGAGCGCGCCCGCTACTTCCATCCCGAGAACGGCATGAGGATCGACGCCATCCGGGACGAGATCGAGCGCCGGCTACGGCGGGAGCGACCTCTACCCGCTGCTTCTGACGAGCCTGCTCGAAGCAGCCGACCGGGTGGACTCCACGACCGGGCTGCAGATGGCGTATCTGAAGACCTGGGCGCCCCGGGCGCTCCGGCCGCTCGAGTTGCGGCCGCCGGAGCTGTTGGCAGGGCCGGGGGCCGCCATCCGCGGGGATGCCCTCGCCGTGGCGGGCCGCCTCCCTCACGTCGACCTCGCCTACATCGACCCGCCCTACAACCAGCACCGCTACTTCACCAACTACCACGTGTGGGAGACCCTCGTCCGTTGGGACGCGCCGAAGTTCTACGGCGTGGCCTGCAAGCGGCTCGACTGCCGGGACGAGTCGTCGATGAGCCCGTTCAACCGCCGGGCGAAGATGGCCGACGCCCTTGCGGCCGTGATAGGAGCCGTCGACGCGGAGGTGACGGTGGTGTCGTACAACAACGAGTCCTGGCTGAGCCTCGAGGAGCTCGTGGGAATCTGCTCACAGCCGCGGCGGCGGAGCGGCCACGCGCAACCGGGAGGAGAGGCAGCACCTGAGCCTCCGGCGTCGGCGGCGCACGTGGAGATCCTCGAGGCGGATTCGAAACGCTACGTCGGTGCCCAGATCGGCATCCACAGCCCCGCCGGCGTGAAGGTGGGCGAGGTGTCGCACCTGCGCAACACCGAGTTGCTCGTCATCTCGGGGCACCCCGGGACCGTGAGGCGGGCGAGCCGCGCCGGCGCGGCGGCACTGGCGGGAGCCGGCATGGGCGACAACCCGAGCACTGGCCCGTGCAGGCGGTGACAGCTGAGGAGCACCGGGTGAGACGTTCGGGCATGGCACGTTTCACGACGATATACATCATATGATCTCGTTCAGCGGGTAACGTGCCGGCGTGGGCCGCCGGGACGTAGTCGAGCAACTCGAGCGAGTCGTGTCGAGGCTGCCGGCGGGCGAGGTGAGGGACGGCCAGCGACGGATGGCAAATGCCGTCGCCGAGGCCCTCGAAGAAGGCCGTCACCTCGCGGTGACAGCTGGCACGGGCACGGGGAAGTCCTTCGCCTACCTTGTTCCGGCTGTCCTGTCGGGCAAGCGCGTCGTGGTGGCGACTGCCACGAAGGCACTCCAGGAGCAGCTCGACTCAAAAGACCTTCCCATCGTCCTTGACGGTCTCCGCCTCCCGAAGGGGGCGGCCGGCCGGCGGGAGTGGCGCTGGGCGGTGCTGAAGGGCCGGGCGAACTACCTCTGCCGCCAGCGGCTCGTGGAGATGGAGCAGGCCGGCCAGCAGGCGAGCTTCGAGGACCTGGGCTCACGACGGAGTCCCCCGACGACAGCAACAACGACCGAGACGGCCGCAACTACGGCCACGACAGCCACGACAGCCGCCGGAGCGGGCCCCGACCGGCGGCAGCGTGAGCCGGCAGCCCGGCGACCTGGGCCCGCGGGGGCAGCCGCTCTCGGTCGGTGACCAGGTGGCGCGCCTGGCAGAGTGGTCGGCCACCACCCGGACGGGCGACCGGGCGGAGCTCGACTTCGAACCGCACCCGATGGCCTGGTCGAGCGTGAGCGTCGGGTCGGACCAGTGTCCGGGTGCCCACCGATGTCCCTCCGGAGCCGACTGCTACACCGAGCTCGCCCGGGCGAAGGCGACGCCGGGCCGACGTCGTCGTCGTCAACCTGCACCTTCTCGGCGCAGACCTCGCGAGCGGCGGTGCCGTCCTCCCGGAGCACGACGCCCTCGTCGTCGACGAGGCTCACGAGCTCGAGGACGTCCTTGCCGCCTGCCTCGGCGTCGACGTCAGCCCGGGTCGGCTCCGGGCGCTGGCGGCGGCGGCACGATCGGCTCTCGGCTCATCCGCCGGCGAGGCGAAGAACGCTGCCGGCCGGCCGGATGCCGGCGGTGGAGGCGGTGATGAGCGGGGCGGCGGGTCTTGAGGAGGCTCTCCTCACCGCCGCCGAGGAGCGCCTCCCGACCGGGCTCGGAGGTGTGATCGGGCCGGCGGTCGAGCTCGCGGTCAGCCGTCTCACCCGACTCGAGAGCGAGCTCCGGGCCGCCGGCGTCGAGCCGCCTGGCGCCGGCGACGCCGGTGCCGGAGCAGGTGGCGGCAGAGACAGTGGGGGCGACGGGGCCCAGGGCCGGCTGCGGGCCCTTCTCGCCGTCGAGAAGTGCCGGGAGCAGCTCGAGGCATGCCTGCTCGCCGGCGCGGACGAAGTCGTGTGGGTGAGCGGCGGCAGTCGCCTCTCTCTCCGTTCGGCGCCCCTCGACGTGAGCGCGATCCTTCGCAGCGCAGGTGTTCGCCGAGCGTCCGACGGTGCTCACGAGCGCGACGCTCCCGCCGGGGATCGCCGTCCGCCTCGGAGCCGACGCCGGCGACGTCACCGAGCTCGACGTGGGGAGCCCGTTCGACTACGAGAAGAACGGCCTCCTCTACTGCGCGGTCCGCTTGCCTGACCGCCGTGGCGCCGGGCGAAGCGCCCGGACGACCGGAGCAGTCCATGACGAGATCGAAGCCCTCGTCCGGGCGGCCGGCGGCCGCACGCTCGGGCTGTTCACGAGCTGGAGGGCGATGACAGAAGCGACGGCGGTGCTCCGCGAGCGGATCCCGTGGCCGATCCACGCCCAGGGCGAGCTCCCGAAGGCCGCCCTCCTGCACGCCTTCGGCAGCGAGGAGGAGGCCTGCCTGTTCGCCACCGTGAGCTTCTGGCAGGGCGTCGACGTGCCGGGCCCGAGCCTGTCGCTCGTCGTGATCGACCGGCTGCCCTTCCCCCGGCCCGACGACCCGCTCATCGCAGCGCGGAGGGAGGCCGCCGGCGCCCGGGGCTTTCTCGACGTCGATCTTCCGCGGGCGGCCATCCGGCTCGCCCAGGGCGCCGGACGCCTCATCAGGACGGCGACGGACCGGGGCGTGGTGGCCGTCCTCGATCCCCGGCTGGCGACCGCCCCCTACCAGGGCTACCTCGTTCGCACACTCCCGCCGATGCGGCGGACGAAGGACCGCGCAGAGGCGGTTGCCTTCCTCGAGGCGATGCGGACGAGGCTGCCGGCGTGAGGCGGGACGGGCGCCCGCGGCTCGGCGGTCCTTAGATCCGAGCCTCGCGAGGGGTGGCCGTTCAGTAGCCGAGGCGCTCGATCAGCTCGGGGTGGCGCTGCCAGGACTTCTCCACCTTCACGAAGAGCTCGAGATAAGCGCCCGGGCGCGAGCTGCTCCCGCACGGCTGTGCCGGCTGCCTTGAGGACCGATCCTCCCCGCCCGATCACGATGCCCTTCTGGGAGTCGCGTTCCACGAGGATCTCGCAGCGGATCCGCGGCCACTCCCACTCCGTCACCCGGCAGGCGATCGAGTGGGGCAGCTCTTCTTCTGCGTGCTGGAGCAGCTGCTCCCGCACCAGCTCGGCGACGAAGAAGGCCTCCGGGGCATCGCTCACGACGCCCGGCGGGAAGTAGCGCGGCCCGACCGGCATCGCCTCGACGAGGTGCTCGACGAGCTCGGCCACCCCGTCCCCGGTCAAGGCGGAGATGGGGAAGTACTCGGCGCCCTCGACGCCGAGCTCCTGTGCCGCCGCCGCCAGGTGGTCGAGCACCTGGCGCCGGTCTGCCCGGTCGACCTTGTTGACGGCGATGATGCTGCCGGCCGGGAGCCGCTTGGCGATGAATCGGTCGCCGGCGCCGATGGGCGCATCGGCCTCGACCATGAGGACACAGATGTCGACGTCGCCGATGGCGTGCGAGGCCGTCTCGTTGAGGCGGGTCCCGAGCGCCGTCCGAGGCTTGTGGATCCCGGGAGTGTCGACGAAGACGAGCTGTGAGTCCGGGCCGGTCGAGCACGCCCCGCACCCTCGTCCGCGTCGTGTGCGGCACCGGAGAGGTGATGGCGACCTTGGTCCCGACGATGCGGTTGAGCAGTGTCGACTTGCCCACGTTCGGCCGCCCGACGAGCGCCACGAAACCCGACCGCACGCCGGCATCCTCGGGCCCCTCCCCGTGCCTTTCACTTCGCGTCGCCGCTCGGTCCCGGTGGCGCCGGCACGGCCGCCTCGCCCCCCGCCCGAGCCGGCCCTGCCTCGGCGCCATCCTTGGTTCCGGTCGTCAAGTCACTTCCGCCTCGGCGACGGCCCGGCTGCCACCCGTGCCGGCGCGGGCATTGCCGCTGGACGCCCCGCTCCCACTTGTGGTCGGAGCGACCCGTGGGTGGGTGCGGGCTGCGCTGCCCGAGCAGGCGGAGCGGAGCGCCCTCCCTGCGGACGACCCGGACGCTCCCGATCCGCCGTCCCTGGACCCGTTCGGCCATGAGCACGTGCCCGTCGACCTCGATTGACTCCCCCTCCTCGGGGATGTGGCCCGCCACCGCCAACACGAGGCCGCCGATGGTGTCCCAGTCGTCCCCGAGGGGAAGGTCGGAGCCGAGCAGCTCGTTCACCTCGTCGACCGTCATCTTGCTCGACACCCGGAATTGCCCCGGGCCGACCGCCTCGACGAGAGGCTCGTCGATGTCGAACTCGTCGACGATCTCCCCGATGAGCTCCTCGATCAGGTCCTCGAGGGTGACGACGCCGGCCGTCCCGCCGTATTCGTCGACGACGACGGCGAGATGGAACTGCCCGGTCTGCATCTCCCGGAGGAGGGGCGCCACCCGTTTCGTCTCGGGGACGTAGCGGGCCGCCCGGGCAAGCTCGCTCACAGGTCGGCCGGCTTCACCCTGGCGCACCTCCCGGATCAGGTCCTTCGTGAAGGCGATGCCGACGACGTCGTCGATGCTGCCGTTGTAGACCGGGATGCGGCTGAAGCCGACCTCGATCGCCCGCTCGAGCACCGACTCGGCGTCGACGGTCCCGTCGACGCCGACGACGTCGGGCCGCGGCACCATGACCTCGCGGACGATCGTGTCACCGAACTCGATGATCGAGTGGATCAGCTGGCGCTCCTCGTGCTCGATCGCCTCGTCCTCGAGGGCGACGTCGGTGAAGGCGAGCAGCTCTGACTCGGTGACGTCGCTCCCGTCCGCTGCGTCCCGCCCGCCGGGGGTGATGAGCCGGGCGATCCCGATGAGCGCCGTCGAGACGAGCTTGATCGGCGGGAAGCGCACGAGCGAGGCAACCATGGGTGCGGCGAGGAGGGCGGCCCGGTCGGCGTGACGGACGGCCCACTGCTTCGGGACGGCCTCGCCGAAGAGGAAGATGACGACCACCTCGAAGACGGTGGCGACCGCTACGCCGAGGTTGCCGAAGACGCGGGCGGCGACGACTCCCACCAAGGTCGCCGCAACGAGCTGACAGAGCAGCACGAGGAGCAGCACGGGGGCGAGAAACCCCTCCGGGTTCTCCACCAGTCTCAGCAGCGAGCGTGCCCCCCGCACGCCGGACTCGACGAGCGCCTTCGCCCGCGCCCGGCTCGTGCGGGTGAGCCCCGTCTCGGCAAGGGCGAGGATCGCCGAGCCGACGATGAGCAGTGCCACCGCCGCCAGCAGGCCGCCGTCGGTGCCGCTGAAGGAGGTGGCCAGCATCACGCTCTCACGTCCCGGAAGTGGCGGTCGAGCAGAACCTGTTCGAGAGCCTCCATCTCGGTCGCCTCGTCGTCGTTCTCGTGGTCCATGCCGCACAGGTGCAAGATGCCGTGGACGACGAGGAGGGCGAGCTCTTCGGCGATAGGTGCCGGCATGATCCTTCGCCTGGCCGCGAAGCGACCGCCGGGCAGATGACGACGTCGCCGAGAAGTGTGGGAAGGCCGCTCATCCCGCCGGCGCCCTCGCCGAAGCCGGACGAGCCCCCGCCCGCCTCCGCCCGAGCGGCGCCGGAGCCCGGACGTGGCTTCCTCACCGCCTTCGTCGTCCCATCGCCCCGGGCCGGACGTGCCGGCGCCGCCTGCCGGGCGCTCTTCGTCGTCCCACCGTCCGGGGCCTGATCCGCCCGGCGCCATCGATCCGGGTGGCCCGAGCCCGGCCGCACCGAGCACGTCGTCCTCGATCGGGAAGGAGAGGACGTCGGTCGGTCCGCTCTGGCCGAGGAAACGCTCGTTCATCGACGCGATCGTCGCCGCGTCCACGAAGAGGATGTTGAGCTCCATCTCGTCGCGGGCATCGGTGAGATCGGCGAGGACCCGCTCGGCCAGCTCGCCCCATCGGCCCGCCTCGACCGGCTCGTCTGACTGCTCGTCAGCGACGAAGACCTGAATCGGCACCTGAGGCCGTTCCGGCGGAATCGGCGATCCCGGCTCGCTCGGCGGCATAGCGGTCGTAGGCGGAGACGATGTCCCGCACGATCCGGTGGCGGACGACGTCGGCCTGGGTGAGGTGGATGAAGGCGAGGCCCTCGATGCCGCCGAGGACCGGCTCCGAGGCCGACGAGGCCCGAGCGGCCGCCGGCAATGTCGATCTGGGTGACGTCGCCCGTCACGACGACCTTCGTCCCGAAGCCGACCCGCGTCAGGAACATCTTCATCTGCTCGGGCGTCGTGTTCTGGGCCTCGTCGAGGATGACGAAGCTCGAGTTGAGCGTCCGCCCTCGCATGTAGGCGAGGGGTGCCACCTCGATCGCCCCCCGCTCCATGAGCCGCTGGGTCCCTTCGGGCTCGAGCATGTCGTACAAGGCGTCGTAGAGCGGGCGCAGGTACGGGTCGACCTTGGCCATCAGGTCGCCCGGCAGGAAGCCGAGCCGCTCGCCCGCCTCGACCGCCGGCCGGGTGAGGATGATCCGGTTCACCTCCTTTGCCTGCAGCGCCTGCACGGCGAGCGCGACGGCGAGGTAGGACTTGCCCGTGCCGGCCGGCCCGATGCTGAACGTGATCACGTTGTCGGCGATCGCCTCGGCGTAGCGCTTCTGGCCGGCCGTCTTCGGGTGGACGCGGCGGCCACGCGAGGCGCGGGCGACCGGAGGCGGTGAGCACCTCGGACGGCCTCACGTCCTCCTTCACCATCTCGATCGTCCGGCCGACGTTGGCGACGTCGACGAAGTGGCCGCCTTGAAGGAGGGCGACGAGCTCGTCGAACAAGCGGCCGATCCGCTCGGCGTCCGGGCCGTCGATGGTGATCTCGTTGCCGCGCACGTGGATCGAGTTGCCGGCGAACTCCTGCTCGACCATCCGGAGCAGCTCGTCGCGCTGGCCGAGGAGGCCCACCATGAGGTGGTTGCCGGGGACGAGGATCTTGACCTGGGTCGACGGTCACGGAGCGATCGGGCGCCCCGCTGAGTGCGGGGCTCACCCGGGCGGCCACGACATGCTGCGGCCGCCGAGGACGTGAAGGTGCAGGTGGGGGACACGTGTTGCCGGAGTCCTCGCCCACGTTGAAGACGAGGCGGTAGCCGCCGGTCAGCGCCTTCGATCTCGGCCACTTGCTGGGCCGTGAGCGAACATGGCGGCGAGCACTTCGCCGTGCTCGGCCCGCACGCTCGGCGGCGTCGGTGAGATGCTCGCGCGGGCACGACGAGGACGTGGCTCGGCGCCGCCCGGGCTGATGTCGCGGAAGGCATACGTCAGCTCGCTCGAGGCGACCTCGTCGGCCGGCACCTCGCCGGCGACGATCCTGCAGAACAGGCAGTCCGACGGCCTTGCCGCCTTCGGCGGCCGCCGTCACCTGTCGGACCGCACCGGCTCGGGATAGAGGTGCTCGAGGCTCCCCGGAGCGATGCGGCAACGCTCGATGAAAGCCTGCACGTCGGCTTCCTGCAGCCTGATGACCCGTCCGAACTTGTACGCCGGCAGCTCGCCCTCGTCGATCAGCCGGTAGACGGTGCGGGTATTGACGCCGAGGTATTCTGCCACGGCGGGTGTGCTCATCCAGTTGATCGGCTGCCCCATCGGCGCCACTCTAGCGGCGCGGCTCTCCATCTCGGTCCCTTTCAGGCATTTTGGTGTACATCGGCCGGTCCGGCACCACCTCGCAGGCCTGCAGCCGGCAGGCCACTTCGTTGGCGAGCAGCCGGCCCTTCAAGGTGAGCACAGCGCGGTCGGCTCGCCCGAGGCGCTCCTGCGACGATCTCCACGAGGTCGCCGAAGCGCCGGTCGGCCTCCAGTGCCGCCGCGAGCGCAGCCGGCCGGCACACCCGCCCGCGTGCGCAGCGACAGCTCGAGGCTTCGAGGGCCCGAGTGGCGGGGGGGAGGGTCTCAGAGACCGCCACGGGCGAGTCTCCGGAGGTGACCGCCTTCATGTACCGCTCCGGCGTCCGCAGGTTCCACCACCGCCGGCCCTCCTCGTGGCTGTGGGCGGCGCAGCCGATCCCTCTGTAGTCACCCTGTTGCCAGTAGTTGAGGTTGTGGCGGCACTCGTCGCCCGGCAGCGCCCAGTTGGAGATCTCGTACCACGCGAGGCCGGCCCCCGACAGCATCTCGTCGCAGATCTCGTACCGCGCTCGCCTGGATGTCGTCATCGGGGTGGCGCGACCGGTCGCGCCAGAGCGGCGTGCCCGGCTCGACGGTGAGGGCGTAGGCGCTCACGTGGCGGGGCGGCGGGTCGAGGGCGAGAGCCCCGGCAAGGGTGCGGCGCCAGCTGGCGTCGGTCTCGCCGGCGCCGCCGAAGATCAGGTCGAGGCTGTAGCGCTCGATGCCGGCCTCGGCGATCCTTCCGACCGCTCGCCGTGACCGCTCTCCGCGTCATGGGACCGCCCGAGGCCGCGCGAGCACGACCGCGTCGAGGGACTGCACGCCGAGCGAGATCCGGTTGACGCCGGCCTCGAGACAGCCCTCCAGCCACTCCGACCGTCACGTCCTCCGGGTTCGCCTCGACGGTCACCTCGGCACCTGCCCGGCGCTCGATGCCTGCGACGAGCCGGACGAGCTCGGCCGGCGGGAGCTGGCTCGGGGTGCCCCCGCCGAGAAACACCGTCCCCACCGGCCCGAGGCCCTCGCTCCGGGCGCCGCCGGTACTCGGCGAGGCAGGCGTCCACGTACGAGCTCATGAGGTGGTGCCGGTCGGTCCAGGTGGCAAAGGCGCAGTAGTCGCAGCGCCGGCTGCAGAACGGGACGTGGATGTAGAGGCCCGGCCCGAAGGGGCCGTCGTCGCTGAGTGCTCAGGAGCAGAGCCGTTCGGCGAGGCCTGGATGAGCCCGAGCTCCTCGAGGCGGGCGACGAGTGCCTCGACGTTCCGGCCGAACATCGAGGCCATCACCCTCAGGTCGCCGTCCCGGATCGTGATCACCTTGCCGTTGAAGTCCTGTCGCTGCACCTGGACCGAGGCGAGGAAGTGCCGGAGAAGCTCGCGCTCGGGTCCCTCCGCCTCGCTCAGCCGGCCGAGGTGGACGGTGATCTTGCGGCCCCGCGGGTCGGTGGCCACGCCGCGCCCGGAGTGCGAGTCGCCGCCGCTCGACACCCGCGTCATCGGGTGGGACAGGTCCGCCGGGAGCAGCTGGTCGACCGGCACGTCGTAGATCTGCGCCAGCCGCTGCAGCCGGGGCACCGAGATCGTGCGCTCGCCCCGCTCGTAGGCGCCGAGGACGGATGCCTTGAACTCCTCGGCCGACTGCTTCTCGACCGCCTGCAAGGAGAGCCGCTTCTGGCGGCGCACGGCCCGCAGCCGCAGCCCGACGGCGTGGGCGTACTTGGCCGCCTCGTCGTCCTCTGGTCATCAGCCCGTTGTTGACCATCTGGATCTCCCCGCTATCGCATTGGCCGGCCGGCGACAGCCGCCGGTCAGTCTCACCGCCCGCCGGGCGGACGGTGACGCTTCAGCAGCCGGCCAGCCCAGGCCCTCCGCGCACCATCCCTGGACGTGCTCGACTGCACCACCTCTAGTGGATGGAGACTACCACTCTGCGTGGGATCGCCTCACCACAGGCGGCGTTCGGCCTGCTGGGTCGTCGGGGACGAGTAGCGCCGCTCAATGCGTGCGGCTGACCGGAACCGGGAGAACAAGGCCGGCGCGCATGGCCACGAGCAGGGCGCCGGCGACGACGGCGGCCGTCTCGATGCGGAGGACGGTGGCGCCGAGGCTCGACCTGCGGGAGCCCAAGGGACCGTTCAGCCGGCGACCACCGCCCTCCGGGCCGATGAGCACGACAGGGCGATGCAGAGAGAGCGGTTCCCCGCCCGGCTCGGCGAGGGCGACTCCGACCCGCGTGGGCGAGATCGTCCGACCGCCGCTCTCGAGGCTCGATCGGCTCGCTCGACCTCGGGAAGGTAGAGCCGGCGGGACTGCATGGCCGCCTCGCGGGCGATCCGGCCGAGCCGCTCCGGCCTGCCGGCGCCCGGCCGGACGACGGTGCGCTCGCAGATGAGCGGCACGATGCGGTCGACGCCGATCTCCACGAGCTTGGCGACCGCCCACTCGGTCCGGTCCCCCTTTGCCACGAGAAGCCCACCGTCACCTCCGGCACGGCCCTCTCCGCCGTCCGGATCGGCGTCACCGGCTCGAGGGGCAGCCGGAATCCTCCCGGGACGCCGGATCGGCCGCCGCCCGCTGCCCGCCCGTGCCCGCTTCCGCCGGCCACCCGCCGGCCGCTTCGAAGAGCGGCCGGCCGGGCGGGCAGCTCCGGCCGCCAGCCGGCAGCCGCGGTAGCCCCCCTTGCCGTCGCCGGCCGACGACCAGCTCGCCGGGCCGCAGCCTGAGCGGGCCGAGCAGGTGGTGGGCGTCCGTCGCCGTCAGCTCGGGCCGCTCGAGGTCGACGACGTAGACGAGGGCGGCCGCCTCACGCAGCATCGGGTCGAGCAGCTCTCGATCCTGCCGGCACGGCCACCGCCGCCTCAGGTGATCTTCGAGCGGAGCCTCGAGAACATGCCGTGATCTCCTCGGCGACGTCCTCGCCGCGGAAGGTCGGCGAGCTGGCGCAGGAGCGCCTCCTCCTCCTTCGCCAGCTTCGTCGGGGTCTCCACGACGACCTGCACGAGCAGGTCGCCCCGGCCCCGGCCGCGCAGGCGGGGGACTCCGCGCCCGGCGAGGCGGATCACGGTGCCGGACTGGGTCCCGGCGGCGACGACGACCCGTTCGCTGCCCTCGAGCGTCTCGATGCCGAGAGCGGTGCCGAGGGCGGCCTGGGCGAACGAGACGCGGAGGTAGGTGACGAGATCGTCGCCGTCCCGCTCGAAGCGCGGATCGGTCGCCACTCGCAGGTGGACGTAGAGGTCGCCCGGGACGCCGCCCCTCAGTGGCTGCCGGGCCCCCCCCCTGGACCCGAAGCGTTGAGCCCGTGTCGACTCCGGGCGGGATCGACACGGTCATCGTCCGCTCCTCGTTCCGGCGGCCCTGGCCCCGGCAGTCCGAGCAGGGGGAGTTGATGACCTCGCCGGTCCCGGTCGCAGCGGTGGCAGGGCGACTGACGTCACCATCTGGCCGAGGAACGACTGGCGGACGCGCTGAACCTGGCCGGCGCCGCGGCAGTCCGGGCAGGACGTCGGCGAGGTGCCGGGACGGGCGCCGCTCCCTTCGCAGGTCGAGCAGACGGTCGCCATCGTGAGGCGGATCTCCCGGTCGGCGCCGAAGGCCGCCTCGGAGAGGGTCAGCTCGAGGACGACCTCGGCATCGGCCCCGCGGCGGACGCCCGGGCGGCTCTGGCCACCCGTGCCGCCTCCGCCGAAGAAGACGTCGAAGACATCGCCGAGGTCCCCGAAGCCGAACGGGTTGCCGCCCATCCCGCCGGCGCCGCCCGAGCCTGCGCCCGAGCCGCGAACCGAGTCCGGCCCGAACATGTCGTAGCGCCTCCGCCGCTCCGGGTCGCGGAGCGTCTCGTAGGCGAGGGTGACCTCCTTGAAGCGCGCCTCGCTCTCGAGGTCCCCGCCGCTCGCGTCAGGGTGGAGCTCCCTTGCCCGCTGGCGGTAGGCCTTCTTCAGCTCGTCCTCGGTCGCGTTCCGTCCCACGCCGAGGAGCTCGTAGTAATCCGTCGCCACAGCCAAGCTCAGTCCCTCAACCTTCCGTCAACCGTGCTGCAGCTCCCGCGTCAGCCGGCGGCCGACGACAGCGACCGCCGCCAGCGCCTGGGGATAGTCCATGCGGGTCGGTCCGAGGATCCCGATCGTACCGACACCGTGGCCGTCTCCTTCGAAGGGCGCCACGACGAGCGAGCACTCGCTCAGGCTGGCGAGGCCGTTCTCCGAGCCGATGGCGAATGACTGGCCGTGGGCGAGGACGTCTTTCAGCAGGCTGACGACGACGTAGGACTGCTCGAGGATCGCGAGCACCGCCCGCACCTGCTCGACGGCCTCGAAGCGCTCGGCCATCCGGGCGGCCCCGCCGACGAAGACCTGGTCGTTGCGGTCTGGCTCTCCGTCGGGACTGAGGAGCTGGCGGCAGGAGGCGACGAGGGCATCCACCTCCGGGCGGCCGCTCTCGTCGAGGCGGACGCCCTCGGGCGAGAGCTGGGAGAGGGACCGGTCGGCGAAATGCTGGTTGAGGTAGGCGCTGGCGGCGCTGATGTCGTCGTCGGGCACGTCTTCGGCGAGCGAGACGGTCCGCTTCTCGACGACGCCGTTCGACAGCACCACGACGAGAAGGGCCGTGCGGGACGACAGCCGGGCGAGAAGGCTCGAGCGCACGACGAGGAGCTCGTGCTCGGGCCCGACGACGATGGCGGCGCTGTCGGTCAGCTGGGCGAGGAGGCTGCTCGTGTCGGACAGCATCCGCTCGAGCTCGCCGTGGGCCCGGGAGAAGAACTCGCGCACCTTCTCCCGCTTGGCCGCCCCGAGCGGGGCCGGCCCGCTCAGGTGGTCGACGAAGAACCGGTAGCCCTTGTCGGTCGGGACCCGGCCGGCGCTCGTGTGGGGATGGCTCGAGATAGCCGTCGCGCTCGAGGGCCGCCATGTCGGCGCGGATCGTCGCCGGCGAGACGTCGATCGTCCGGTCGCGCGCCACCTGGGAGGATCCGACCGGCTGGGCCGTCTCCACATAGTCGGTGACGACGGCCTTCAGGATCGCGGTCTTCCGTTCGTCAAGCTCGTTGGCCTCGTCGGGTTGCCCGCTCACACCACGATTCTAGGCTTCGGCACGCCAGCCGGCTCCGAACATGCGGAGGAGGAACCCGAGCGACTGACGACAGCGACGCCCGCTCGGGCGCCGCTAGAGGGGCACTTCCCAGGTGGCCCTGAGAAACTCGGTCTGGCTATCCTGAAACCCCATGCTCGCCACTTTCGTGATCTTCCTCCGGGAAGGGATCGAGGCCAGCATGATCGTCGCCATCCTGCTCGCCTACCTCGACAAGATCGGCCAACGGCGGCACTTCCGCGACATCTTCATCGGCTGCGGCGCTCGCCATCCTGTTCGCCACGGGCGGCGGTGTCGCCGCCTACCTCACGATCAGGACATACGCCGGCTCCCGCGTGCAGACGATCTTCGAGACGTGCACCTATCTGCTCGCGGCCGTCGTCCTCACCTACATGACGTTCTGGATGCGGAGCCATGCCCGGACGATCTCAAAGGAGCTCCGGGAGCGGACCGAGCGGGCGCTCGAGCGTGGGGAGCGGTTCGGGCTCGGGTTTCTCGCCTTTCAGGCCGTCGGACGGGAGGGCCTCGAGACGGCCGTCTTCACGCTCGCCATCGTCTTTGCCGCCGGCAGCAATCCGCACTACCTCGTCTTTGGAGGGGTGCTCGGGCTCATCGCCGCCCTCGCCGTCGCCTTCTCGATCTACCGGCTCGGCAGGCGGATCAACATCGGCCGCTTCTTCGCAGTCCTCGGGACGATCCTCACCGTCTTCGCCGCCGGGCTCCTTGCCGACGCGACCGAGAACCTCCAGCAGCTCGGCTGGGTGAACGTCCTCACCCACCCGCTCTGGAACACGACCGGGGAGCTCTCGGAGGAGTCCGCCACTCGGCGACGTCTTCCACTCCCTCTTCGGCTACGCCGATCGCCCGAGCGTGCTTGCAGGCGATCGTCTATGTCGGGTTCCTCGTCCTCGTCCTCGTCGGCTTCCGGCTCATGTCGAGGCAGGCGGACGGGCCGGGCGGCCGCCCCCTCGGGGCCCGCCCGTCAGCAGCGCCCGGCGAGGCCCGCCGGCGCCGGCGGGCATGCCGGCTAGTCCTCGAGGCGGAGCGCCGAGATGAACGCCTCCTGGGGCACCTCGACGCTGCCGATCGACTTCATCCGCTTCTTGCCCTCCTTCTGGCGCTCGAGGAGCTTGCGCTTGCGGGTGATGTCGCCGCCGTAGCACTTGGCGAGGACGTCCTTGCGCTTGGCCTTCACCGTCTCGCGGGCGATGACCCGGCCCGCCGATCGCCGCCTGGATCGGGACGTCGAAGAGCTGGCGGGGGATCAGCTCGCGGAGCTTCGCCACCATCTTGCGGCCGTAGGCCTGCGCCCGGCTCTTGTGGACGATGGAGCTGAAGGCGTCGACGGGCGACGCCGTTCAGGAGGATGTCCACCTTGACGAGGTCGCCCTCCCGGTAGCCGGCCGGCTCGTAGTCGAGGCTGGCGTATCCCTTCGTGCGGCTCTTCAGCTGGTCGAAGAAGTCCACGACGACCTCGGCGAGCGGGACGGTGTAGATGAGCTCGAGGCGCTCGGGCGACAGGTACTGCATCTTGTCGAGCGTCCCCCGGCGCGCCTGGGCGAGGTCCATCACGGTGCCGGTGTACTCGGCGGGCGTGATCATCGTGAGCCGGAGCATCGGCTCCTCGATCGACTCGAGGTTCTGGGCGGGCGGCATCCCGGCCGGGTTGTCGACGAGCACGGTCTCGCCGTTGGTGAGGTGGGCGATGTACTCGACCGAAGGGGCCGTCGCGATGAGCGAGAGGTCGAACTCGCGCTCGAGGCGCTCCCGGGCGATCTCCATGTGCAACAGGCCGAGAAACCCGCACCGGAACCCGAACCCGAGCGCGAGCGACGTCTCGGGCTCGAAGGTGATCGAGCCGTCGGACAGCTTCAGCTTCTCGAGCGAGTCGCGCAGCTCGGACAGCTCGTCGCCGTCGACGGGGTAGAGGCCGCAGAAGACCATCGGCTTCGGGTCCCTGTAGCCCTCGAGCGGGCCGCTCGCCGGGCCGCGAGGCGTCGGTCACGGTCTCGCCGACGCGGGCCTCGGCGACGGCCTTCACGCCGGCGATCAGGTAGCCGACCTCGCCCGGGCCGAGCTCGTCGACGGGCTCGTTGTCAGGCGTGCGGATGCCGATCTCCTCGACGTCGTGGGTGCTCCCGGCCTGCCACAGCCGGATCCTCATGCTCGCTTGCGGAGCGTCCCGTCGAAGATCCGGATGGCGTTCACGACGCCGCGGTACTGGTCGTAGTGGGAGTCGAAGACGAGCGCCCGGAGCGGCGCCGTCGGATCTCCCTCCGGGCGGCGGGATGCGCGCTCGACGATGGCGTCGAGGAGCTCGGCCACGCCCTCGCCCGTCTTGGCCGAGATCCGCAGGATGTCGTCGCGCGGCGATGCCCGAGCACCTGTCTCGATCTCGCCGGCGTGCAGGTCGGGCTCGGCGGCCGGCAGGTCGATCTTGTTGAGGGCGGCGACGATCTCGAGGTCGTGCTCGATGGCGAGGTAGCAGTTGGCGAGGGTCTGGGCCTCGATCCCCTGCGAGGCGTCCACGAGCAGCACGACCCCTTCGCAGGCGGCGAGCGAGCGGCTCACCTCGTAGCCGAAGTCGACGTGGCCCGGCGTGTCGATCAGGTGAAGGACGTGGTCGCGCCAGCGCACACGGACGTTCTGGGCCTTGATCGTGATCCCCCGCTCCCGCTCGATGTCCATCGAGTCGAGGTACTGCTCCCGCATGTCGCGGGCGTCGACGGTGCCCGGTCATCTCGAGGATGCGGTCCGACAGCGTCGACTTGCCGTGGTCGACGTGGCTGATGACCGAGAAGTTGCGGATCTGTTCGATCGGGATCATCGGGCAGCGTCGGACGGTGGTGGAAGAAGGGGCAGGCGTCATGGGACAGCCTCCATCGTGCCACCTCACCCCGGGCTGTCCGGCACCACCGGTCCGGCTGCGGCCGTCCGATGGGCGGCGGCTCGGGTCGGTCCGCCCGCCACCTGGGGGTCGGGCGATGACGCCGCGCTGCTACGATGCAGCCCGGCGGTACACCTGCTCGGCTGTCGCGTCTTCGAGGAAGAAATGGCAAACCTGAAGAGTCAGATCAAGCGGGACCGGCAGAACCGGCGCCGTCACGAGCGCAACCAGGCGGTCCGTTCCGAGCTGAAGACGCGCACGAAGGGCGCCCTGCGGGCGGCGGAGGCCGGGAGCGAGGACATGGCCGAGCGGCTCCGCCTCGCCGTGAAGCGGATCGACAAGGCGGCTGCGAAGGGCATCATCCACCCGAACCAGGCGGCGCGGCGCAAGTCACGGCTCGTCCGGCGCTTCGCCGAGCTCGTCGAGGAGCGCTCCGGCGAGTAGTGGCGCCGAGGGCCGCCTCAGCGCGGTCCGAAGGCTCGACGAATCCCAGCTCGAGCCAGATCGAGCGGCTCGAGGCGGCCTGCCTCGAGTGGACGGCGGCCGCCTGAAGCTCGAGTACCCGACGCTGCGGGGCCGGCCGGGCACCCGCCCGGACGACTTCTTGTGGATGGTGGGCGGTGAGATCGTGGGTTTCTCGGCGTCTACCAGTACCGGCCCGACCAGGCCGAGCTGTGCGGCATGGTCCACCCGAGCCACCGCAGGTCGGGGATCGCCTCCCACCTGCTCGCGGCCGCCATGGCCGAGCTGCGCCGGCCGAGGGACGCCGACCGTGCTCCTCATCGTCAGCCGGGGGATGCGAGGCGGGCGAGAGCTTCGCCCGGGCCGAGGGCGGCAGGGTCGTCTCGTCCGAGCACCGGATGATCCTCCGTCGGCCCCCGCCGCCCGAGGCCGCCGGCGCTGCCGGCGGTGTGCGCTCCGCGCCGGCAGGACCGAGGACGCCGACTTTGTCCGGATCGTGCCTCGCCGCATGCCTTCGGCCTGCCGTCCGAGGCCTTCGAGGGTGAGGATCCTCGCCGGCACGAGCGACGCTTGCCGTCATCACCTCCGGCTCGCGAGCGGGTCGGGGTCATGCGCGTCGAGCAGGACGGGGCGGACAGCCGGCATCTACGGCTTCGCGATCACGCCGGTGCTGCAGGGCCGCGGCTATGGCCGGGCCGCCCTCTCCGGCATCTGCCGTTCACTCATGGAGGCCGACGTCGAGCAGGTGGAGCTCGAGGTCTCGGTGGTGAACCCGTCCGCCCTCCACGTCTACGAGCGGTGCGGCTTCGAGGTGACCGGCACGGAGGACTACTACCTTCTCGGCTGAGGGCACCGACCTCAGCGGCGGGCGAGCGGCTCCTTGTCGACGGGGCTCCCGCCGGCGAGGACGGCCAGCATCTCGGGGGAGGCGCCCGCCATCCCGAGCTCCCAGGCACCGACGCCGGCGACGTCGAACTGTGCCGAGAGCGCCGTCTTCAAGGCGATCGAGACGGGGTTGTCGTACCAGGTCTGATGCCACTGGCCGTCCCGCTTGAACGACACGTAGGGCGTCTCGCTCTGCGGGTCCCAGAGCGGCGTGTGGCCGTCCTGCTCGATCGACTGCACCACGTCGGAGTAGGTGACGGTGTAGGGGCTCCCGATGGCGTCGGCCGGCGGCTCCGCCCGCGAGGCCGGGAAGTCGTAGCCGTAGAAGGGCACCCCGAGGATGACCTTTCCGCCGAGGCCGTCGCCGTCATAGGCGGCAAGAGAGCTGGCGTCGCTCAGGTCGTAGCCGACGAGGGGGGCATTGGGCGAGGGGATCTCCGGGTCGTCCATGTCGTATGCCATGACGAAGAGCTGCGAGACGTAGGGGGCGAGCGCCCGCACATCGAAGAAGCTCGTCGGGTCGATCGCCGACTGGGGATAGGTGTTCAACATGATCGCGAGGGACGGGTTCCTCGCCTGAAGGGCCGACGAGAACGCCGAGACGAAGTGGACGAAGCCGGCCCGTTCACCCGTCGCCTGCCCCTCGAGATCGAGGTCCGCCCCGTCGAAGCCGTTGCCGGAGATGACGGGCGCCAGCTCGGCAGCGAGCTTTTTGCCCGCCGTCGCCGCCCCGGGACCCGACAAGGTGCCGATCACCGCCTGGTCGACGGTGTACACGCTGAGAAGGACGCGGTCGCCGTCGGCATGGGCCTCCTTTATGAGGCTCTCGACGGCGCCGTTGTCGATCGCCGCCCAGCCGAGCGAGGCGGACGGGCGCTCGAGCAGAGCGCCGCCCGCTTCCACCTGCAAGCCGTAGTAGACGACGTCGGTCAGGCCGGAGAGGTCGGTCTCGCTCAGGTGGGGGAGCTCGTATGAGGGAAAGAAGCCGACCACGTCATGGGAAGGGAGCGCCCTCTTGTAGGCGGGCGAGCCGAGAGCGGGGGCGGGCGCACCCTCCCGGCCCGGGAGGCGGACGTTGACGGCCGCCTCGGCGGCGGCGACCTTGCGGTTCTCCTCCGGCAGGTATTGGCTCCCTGGTGCCGGGACTGTCGTCGTCGTGCCGAAGCCGGCGAGATGGAGCTTGCGGAGGCCGACGATGCCGGCGCCGGCTGCCAGCACGACCACGATGAGCACTGCGATTATGGCGACCGAGCGTCGCCGCCTCGAGCTCATGGCCAACCGAGCGTACCGGCCGCTTGTCCCGCCGGGGAGGCGGGCGCCCCAAAGGGAGCGTCCCGGTCGGACGGCCCGGGGTTCTGTACTCTTCGAAGGCAATGGTGTTCGTCGAGGTCCTGCGCCTCATCATGGTGCTGGCCGGAGCACTGATCGGGCTCGCCGTCGGCCAGAGCGCCCACAACACCCCGGGGGCAAGGGTGCTCGGCGCCGGCCTCGGGGTGCTCATCGCCTATGCGATCGGGGGTGGCGCCGGCCGGCTCGTCGACCGCGGCTACCAGCGGGCGGCTCGCCAGGCGCGCGACCTGCCGGCGCCCGAGCTCCTCGCCGGCCTCCTCCTCGGGACGCTCGGGCTCGTCGTCGGGGTGATCGTCTGCCTGCCGATCTTCGTCTTCGTCAAGCAGGACTACGACTACCCGGTCACTGCAGGGGTGGCCTGGATCCTCGGCTACCTGGGCCTGCGCACGGGGATGTCGAAGGGCCGCCAGTTGAGCGAGGCCGCCCGGTTGACCCGTCGCCTCGACGTGACGAACGACGCCCCCACCGGCGGGCTCATGATCGACACCTCGGCGGCGATGGACCGCGCCTTTCTCGTCCTCGGGCTGGCCGGTCTCCTCGGCTCCGAGGTGCTCGTCCCCGAGCCGGTCACAGACGAGCTCCGGACGCTCGCCGACGGGGCCGATCCGGTCTCCTCCCGCCGTGCCAGGCGGGCGCTCGAGGCGATCGGGGCGATCCGCACCGCCGGCGTCGACGGTGACCGTCGTCCGCGGGGACGTCCCGGAGGCGGCGATGACCGAGGAGAAGGTGCTCGTGCTGGCCGAGCGCCTCGGCGCCCGGCTCGTCACCTCATCGGCGGAGATCGCCCGCCAGCAGGCGCACCTCGGCGTGGTGATCGTCGACCTGAGGGCCGTCGCGACCGATCTCGCCCCTGACCACGTCCCTGGTGAGCGGCTGCTCGTCGACCTCGTGCGGGCGGGCCGCCAGGCGCGCCAGGCCGTCGGCTACCTGCCGGACGGTGACATGGTCGTCGTGAACGAGGCCGACCACCTCGTCGGCACCGACGACGTCGAGGTCTCCGTGCTCTCCACCCGGCCGACGAGCCAGGGTCTTCTCGTCTTTGCCCAGCTGCACAACGGCTCGGCGCCGAGCCGGAGGGGAGATGTCGGCGGCGCTCCGGGCCCAGCCGGCGCCCTCGGACCGGGGAGTCGCTGAGCCCGGAAGAGGGCGGCGTCCGGCTCTCCCGCAGGTGGGGCGCCTCAGAGGGCCTTGACCGCCGCCACGAGCTTGGTGAGCGAGTCCTTCGCGTCGCCGAAGAGCAGTGTCGTCTTCGGGTCGAAGAGCAGCTCGTTGTCGATGCCGGCGAAGCCCGGGCGCATCGAGCGCTTGAGGAAGACGACGTTGCTCGCCTCGTCGACAGCGAGGATGGGCATCCCGTAGATCGGGCTCCCGGGGGAGTTCTTGGCGGCCGGGTTGACGACGTCGTTGGCGCCGACGACGAGGGCGACGTCGGTCGTCTGGAACTCCGGGTTCGCCTCCTCCATCTCCTTCAGCTGCTCGTAGGGCACGTTCGCCTCGGCGAGGAGGACGTTCATGTGGCCCGGCATCCGGCCGGCGACGGGGTGGATGGCGTAGCTCACCGTGACGCCGCGTGCTTCGAGCAGCTCGGCGAGCTCGCGGACGGTGTGCTGGGCCTGGGCGACCGCCAGCCCGTAGCCGGGGACGATGAGGACCTTGTCGGAGTAGGCGAGCAGGACGGCGATGTCCTCGGCGCTCCCCGAGCGGACGGAGCGGTCCCCGGAGGCGCCGTCGGCCCCGGCCGTCGCCGTGATCGACCGAGCCGAAGGCGCTGAACAGGATGTTCGGCAGCGACCGGCCCATCGCGCTGCTCATCATCCGCGTGAGGAGCGTGCCGCTCGCCCCGACGAGGGTGCCGGCCACGACGAGCACGACGGAGTGCAGCACGAAGCCGCTCGCGGCGACGGCGAGACCGGTGAAGGAGTTGAGGAGCGAGATGAGCACCGGCACGTCGGCGCCCCCGATCGGCAGCACGAAGGCGATCGCCGAAGACGAGGGCGAGGACGGCGATGACGACGACGAGCCACGTGTGGGGGCTGACGCAGGTGACGACTGCCAGTACGAGGATGCCGGCGGCCACGATGCCGTTCAGGACCTGCTGGCCCGGGTAGGTGACCGGCCGCCCCGTCATCAGCTCCTGCAGCTTGGCGAAGGCGATCGCCGAGCCCGAGAACGACACGCAGCCGATGACGACACCGAGGACGATCTCGACCACCTGGTAGACGGCCAACCGGCCCGGCGGAGCCTTCAGGAACTCGCGACAGGGCGATGAGAGCCGCCGCCCCGCCGCCGACGCCGTTGAAGGCCGCCACCATCTGCGGCATGGCCGTCATCTTGACGAGGCGGGCGGCCGGGAGGCCGATCACGACCCCGACCGCCATGGCTCCCGCCATCAGGCCGAAGTGGCTGAGGCCGGGGGTGGCGAAGGTCATCCCGATGGCGAGGAGCATGCCGCCCGCGCCGATGAGGTTGCCGGCACGGGCGGTCTTCGGGCCGGTCAGGCCGCGGAGGGCGAGGATGAAGCAGATCGCCGCCACGAGGTAGGCGAGGCGGATGCCCGTCTCGAGGCTCACGGCGCCTCGCCGTCGGGCCTGCCGGCGGCTGGGCCGCCCTCGTCGGGCCGCCCGGGCGCTGTCCCGGTCCCGGGCCGGGCGCCCGGTCGTCTGGCGGCCCTTGAACATCTCGAGCATCCGGTCCGTGACGGCGAAGCCACCGACGACGTTGAGCGTCGCCAGCACGACCGCCAGGAAGCCGAGAGTCAGCTGCAAGGACCCCGTGTGCCTCCCCGAGGACGATCATCGAGCCGACGAGCACGACGCCGTGGATGGCGTTCGTGCCCGACATGAGCGGCGTGTGCAGGATGCTCGGCACCTTCGAGATCACCTCGAAGCCGACGAAGGCGGCCAGCACGAAGACCGTGACGAGGCTGAGGATGTCGCCGCCGTTCACGTGCGGGCTCCTTCGAGCAGCTCGGCGGTCGGGAGCGTGCCGGATCGCGCCGTCCTGCGTCACGCAGGTGGCGGCGACGATCTCGTCGTCGAAGTCCGGCGAGAAGGACCCGTCGTGGGTCATGAGCCCGAGCACCTCGGCGATGTTGCGCGAGTAGAGGAAGCTGGCGTGGACGGCCATCGTGCTCGGCAGGTTGCGGGCGCCGTAGATCGAGACCCCGCCCGAGACGACGGTCTCGCCCGGCTCGGAGAGCTCGCAGTTGCCGCCGCTCTCGGCGGCGAGGTCGACGATCACGCTCCCGGGCCGCATCTCGCCGACCATCTCGGCGGTGACGAGCACGGGCGCCCGCCGACCGGGGATGGCGGCCGTCGTGATGACGGCATCGGCCGCTGCGACCTCCTTTCCGATCAGCTCGCGCTGGCGTCGGAGGAAGTCCTCGGACTGCTCCCTCGCGTAGCCGCCCGTTCCCTCCTGGGCCTCGAGCTCGAGCTCGACGAAGGTGGCGCCGAGGGACCTCACCTCCTCGCGGGCGGCCGGCCGCACGTCGTATGCCCGCACGACCGCGCCGAGCCGCCGCGCGGTGGCGATCGCCTGCAGGCCGGCCACGCCGGCGCCGAGGACGAGCACCTTGGCGGGCGGGACCGTGCCGGCGGCGGTCATGAACATCGGGAAGAAGCGGGGCAGATCCGCCGCCGCGATGAGTGCCGCCCGGTAGCCCGAGACGGTCGCCTGCGAGCTGAGGGAGTCCATCGCCTGCGCCCGGCTGATGCGGGGGAGCAGGTCGAGGCTGAAGGCGGTGATCCGCCGTCTGACAAAGGTGCGGATCAGCTCGAGGTCGGCAGCCGGCTGGAGCATGCTCACCACGACGGATTCCTCGGGCATGAGCGCCGCCTCGGCGTGCCGAGGGCGCCTGCACCTTGCAGATCACGTCGGCACCGGCGTAGAGGGTCGCAACGTCAGGTGCCACGCTCGCCCCGCGTGCCGTGTAGGCCTCGTCGGACAAGAGGGCGCCCCCGCCGGCGCCCGTCTCGATCGTGACGTCGATGCCGGCGGCACCGAGCCTCGGGAGGATGTCGGGAACGACAGCCACGCGCCGCTCGCCGGGCGCGGTCTCCCGGGGGACGGCCAAATGCATGGCCGTGGTCTAGCAAACACGACGACGACAGTCGACCCAACGCCGCCGCGAAGGACGGAGGTTTCAAGGCCCCCTCGCGGGGCTTTACCATTGTTCACGGCAATGGGGGAAACCGGAGGCGCATCTCGTGGGGCGAGGCAGTCAATCCGGCCGGGCTACGGCTCGCCAGGCGAAGCATTCACCGGTCGGCGGCCAGGTCACAACGCCCGTAACGGGCACCGGGCAGGCTTCCGCGTCCTTTCTTGATGCCGGTCCGGTCGCAACGGCGGGGATGTCCCTCCCCGAGCCGGCTCCCTTTGCGGGCGGCTTCGACCGGATCGGCGGCCCAGCTACGCGGTGTCCTGCGACTCGCAAGGTCGCTCGCGACGATCGAGGACGAGCAGACGCTGCTCGCGACGGTCGTCTCGGCGGCCCGGTCCGTCCTCGGCTATTCCGCCTGCATGATCGCCCTTCGCGGTGACGACGGCAACTACCACCACCGGGCATCGGCCGGCATGGCGCCGGACGACGAGCGGAGGATGCGGACCGTTGTCGTGCCGGCAGCCGTCTTCGAGGCGTTGAGCCACTCGTCGATCACCCTCGGTGCCGTCCACTGGGTCCCCGCCGCCCACGCCGTGCGTGCCAGGGCGGACGTGAAGGCCTCCGTCCTGTCGACGGAGGTGTCGGTCCCCTCGCGGACCTGGGAGAAGGGCTCGATCCTGTTCGCTCCTCTGCTCGACTCCGAGGGCCGGACCATCGGCTATCTCAACCCCGACGACCCGCTCTCGGGCGACCTGCCGGCCCTCGGGCAGACGCTGATGCTCGAGACCCTCGCCGAGCTCACGGTCCTCGGCCTCGAGATAGTCCGCTCGAGGACGACCGAACGCGCCGCACGTGCAGTCGTCGAAGCCCAACGCGGCCAGCTCGAGGCGCTCCTCACCGCCAGCTCCCGCGTCCGTGGAGACGTCGGCCTCGACGAGGTCCTCGGGACGATCGCCCACGCGATGACGAACGCCGGCGGCTTCAACAGGGCAGCCGTCTACCTGCTCGTCGACGGCCTCACGCTCGTCGTGAGAGCGACCGTCGGCCTGAGCGACGCCGAGGATGCCGAGCTCCAGCAGAACACGGTGACTCTTGCCGAGTTCTCACCGGTGACCAAGCCCGAGATGCTCGTCTCCCGGTCGTATCTGTTCGACCACCGCTACCACAAGATGCCCGACGAGCTGGCTGACAAGTTCAACACGCCGATCGCCGACCCGAACTGGCACGAGGGCCAGTGGCATGTCGAGGACATGCTCGTCGTTCCGCTCGTGGCGGTGAGCGGCGAGGTGCTCGGGCTCATCTCGCTCGACGAGCCGAAGAACGGCCTCCTGCCGGACCGCCCCCATGTGCAGGCGCTCGAGTTCTTCGCCGACCAGTGCGCGACCGCCGTCGTGGCGGCACGGGAGTTCGAGGCCGTCAGGGCGGAGGCGCACACCGACCCGCTCACCGGGCTCGCCAACCGGAGGGCGCTCTTGATCGCTCTCGACCGGGCCGTCGCCCGCCACCTCCGGGGAGGCGAGCCGGCGAGCGTGCTCTTTGCCGACATCGACCATTTCAAGCACGATCAACGACACCCACGGCCACGGCATCGGCGACGCCGTCCTGCAGTCGATCGGGCGGGCGCTCGAGCGAGCGCCTGCGCAGGAACGACGTCCTTGCCCGCTACGGCGGCGAGGAGTTCGTCGCCCTCCTGCCCGACACGACGATCGAGGCGGCGACGGCGATCGCCGAGGAGTTGCGCGAGCGCGTCGCCTCCCTCGATGCCCCGACGTCGTCCGGGCCGCTGCCTCTTGCGAATCTCGATCGGCGTCGCCGGTGTGTCCGGGCGGCTGGCGACGGCGGGCGAGGTGCTCGCCGCCGCCGACGCCGCCATGTACGTCGCGAAACGAAGCGGCCGCAACAACGTCTCGGTCGCCGCCGCCTAGGCCCGCTACCGTCACGCTGTGGCCATGATCGATCACGTCACCTTGCAGGTAGCCGATGTCGCCGCCAGCCGGGCGTTCTACGAGCCGCTCCTCGGGGCGCTTCAAGCCGCCGTCGTCTTCGAGGACGACGGCGCCGTCGGGTTCACCGGGACCGACGAGGACTCTGCCGGTTCCTTCTGGCTGATCCCGGCGGAGCGTTCCGCCGACCGGGAGCTGCACATCGCCTTCACGGCCCGCGACCGTGCCGAGGTGCGGGCGTTCCATGAAGCTGCTCTTCAGATCGGCGCCGAGATCCTCAACGCCCCCGGCTCTTCCCGGAGTACCACGCCGACTATTACGGAAGCTTCGTGCGGGATCCCGACGGTCACAACGTGGAGGCCGTCTGTCACCGGGCCGAGCCGGGCTGAGGTCTGCCGAGCGGGCTCGCGGTCGGGTGAGGGCCTCGTAGACTTGACTGTCGTGGAAGAGCACGACGCCGCCGACGGCCCGGCTGTGAGCAAATGGCGGGAGCAGTACGCCGCCACCCCCCTTCGGGACGTCGACTTCGAGACGCTTTCCGGGATCCCGCTCGAGCCCGTCTACGGCCTCGACGGTGAGCTGCCGGGCGTCTTCCCTTACACCCGCGGCCCGTATGCCGTCGATGTACCGCTCGAAGCTGTGGACGATGCGGCTGTTCGCCGGCTTCGGGACGGCCGAGGACACCAACGTCAGGTTCAAGGAGATCCTGCGGTCGGGAGGGGACGGGCTCTCCACCGCCTTCGACCTCCCGACGCTCATGGGACGCGACTCCGACGACCCGCACTCGCTCGGCGAGGTCGGCCGGTGCGGCGTCGCCATCGACACCCTCGCCGACGTCGAGGATCTCTTTGACGGCATCGACCTCGGCACGGTGACGACGTCGATGACGATCAACTCGCCGGCCGCCATCCTGCTTGCCATGTACGTGGCGGCGGCCGAGAAGGCCGGCACGAGGCGGGCCGCCCTCGGCGGGACGATCCAGAACGACATCTTGAAGGAGTACCAGGCCCAGAAGGAGTACGTCTTTCCTCCCCGGCCTTCGATGCGCATCGTCACCGACATGATGCGCTTCTGCACCGCCGAGATGCCGAAGTGGCACACGATCTCGGTCTCGGGCTACCACATCCGGGAAGCCGGCTCGACAGCCGCCCAGGAGCTCGCCTTCACGCTCGCGAACGGCTTCGCCTACGTCGAGGCCGCCGTCGCCGCCGGCCTCGACGTCGACCAGTTCGCTCCGCGGCTGAGCTTCTTCTTCAATGCCCACCTCGACTTCTTCGAGGAGATCGGCAAGTACCGGGCCGCCCGCCGCATCTGGGCGCGGTGGCTGAGCGAGCGCTACGGCGCCACGAGCCCGCGTTCGCTCCAGCTGAGGTTCCACACCCAGACCGCCGGCTGCTCGCTGACCGCTCAGCAGCCCGAGGTCAACATCGTCCGGACGGCGATCGAGGCGCTCGCCGGCGTGCTCGGGGGCACGCAGAGCCTCCACACGAACTCGATGGACGAGGTTCTCGCCCTTCCGACCGAGAAGGCCGCCCGGATAGCGCTTCGCACCCAGCAGGTGATCGCCCATGAGATCGGCGTCGCCAACGTGGCGGATCCGCTCGGCGGCTCATACTTCGTCGAGGCGATGACAGACGAGATCGAGCGACAGGCCGAGGAGATCTTCTCCCACCTCGACGAGCTCGGTGGCGGCTCGATCCTCGAAGGCGTCTACGGCGCCATCGAGGAGGGCTGGTTCCAGTCCGAGATCGCCGATGCCGCCTACGCCTACGAGAAGAAGCTCTCGGCCGGGAGGCGGACCGTCGTCGGGGTGACGGGCAACTTCGAGGGCAACGACGAGGACCCTCCTGAGATCCTCCGCATCGGGCCGGAGATCGAGGAGCTGCAGCTCAAGCGGCTGGCAGCCGTGAGAGCCGATCGTTCGGGCGGAGGCTGTGGCGGCAGCTCTCGAGGAGGTGCGCGCAGTGGCGGCGCTGCCCGAGCGCAACGTGATGCCGGCCATCCTCGACGCCGTGGCGGCCTACGCATCGGTCGGCGAGATCATGAACGCGCTCGCCGACGTCTTCGGGCGGTGGCACGAGACGCCGAGCATCTGAGCGCGCCTCAGCCGGTCGAGAGGTCGATCCTCGGTGCCGCGCCAGAGCGCAGGGCTGCTCCTCTACCGGTTCGGGCCGGACGGCGGCGTGCAGGTCCTGATCGGCCACCCCGGCGGGCCGCTCTTCGCCCGGCGCGACGAGGGGGTCTGGTCCGTGCCGAAGGGCGAGTACGAGTCCGACGAGCAGCCGCTCGCGGCTGCTGCCCGGGAGTTCACCGAGGAGCTCGGCCAGGTGCCACCGGACTCGGAGCGGATCAGCCTCGGGGAGGTCCGCCAGGTGAGCGGCAAGCGGGTCGTCGCCTGGGCCGTCGAGGGCGACTTCGACCCAGAGGCGTTGTCGAGCAACCTCTTCGAGATGGAGTGGCCGCCGAGGTCGAAGCAGCTCGGCCGCTTCCCGGAGCTCGACCGGGTGGCCTGGGTCTCACCCGATGAGGCCAGGGTCAAGCTGAACCCGGCCCAGGTCCCTTTCGTCGACCGGCTGCTCGAGGCCGTCACGGCGCCTCGCAGCGACGGTTGAGGGGCCCGTCGCCGCCGGCCCTGCCGACACCGCTGCCACCGTCCCACCTGCTGGTGGGAGCCGAAGGGCCTGGCGGCGCCGGCCGGCGTCCGGCTCGTCCGGAGCACGTCCTCGCCGATCTACTGTGTTGGCAGTCCGAGCCGAGTGGAGGAGACCGGATGCGAGTCGTCGTCGACTACGACCTGTGCGAATCGAACGCCATCTGCATGGGGATCCTGCCCGAGGTGTTCGAGGTGCGAGATGACGACTTCCTTTACATCCTGGACGATCATCCGGCCGAGCAGCACCGGGAGAGGCTGATGGAGTGCGTGCGGGCGTGCCCGAAGCAGGCGATCTCGGTCGAGGAGGAATGACCCCTCCGGTCAGGGTCAGGATCGCGCCATCCCCGACCGGCTACTTCCATGTCGGGAGCGCCCGGACGGCGCTCTACAACTGGTGTCGTCGCCCGCCGCGACGGCGGGACGTTCATCCTGCGGATCGAGGACACCGACCGTGAGCGGCACCAGGAGAGCCAGTACGCCGGCATCCTCGAGGCCCTCCGCTGGCTCGAGATCGACTGGGACGAGGGGCCGTACCGGCAGTCGGAGCGGGGAGGGCTCTACGCCGCCGCCCTCGACGTGCTCTTTGACGCCGGCTACCTGTACGCCTGTGACTGCACACAGGAGGAGGTCCGGGCGCGGACGAAGGACAACCCGGTCCCGGGCTACGACGGTCACTGCCGCCACCGCGGTCTCGATCGGGGAGCGGGAAGGGCGCTCCGTTTCGCCGTCCCCGACGACGGCGTCACCGTCGTCCACGACATCATCCGCGGCGATGTCGAGTTCGCCAACGAGACGATCGAGGACTTCGTCGTGGCGCGCTCGAACGGCGAGGCGCTCTTCGTGCTCGCCGTGGTGGTGGACGACCGACAGATGGCCATCTCGCACGTCATCCGGGCAGAGGAGCACCTGCCCACGACGCCGAAGGCGGTCCTGTTGTGGGAGGCGCTCAACGGCTCCGAGGAGCGGGCCGCCGCCGGTGAGCCCGGTGAGGCCGATCCTCCCCGTCCATTGCCCGTCTTCGCCCACCTGCCGGTCCTCGTCAACGAAAAGACGGCAGAAGATCTCGAAGAGGCGGGATCGGGTGGCGATCGAGGACTTCCGTGCCCAGGGGTTTCTTCCGGAGGCGATCGGGAACTACCTCGCCCTTCTCGGATGGAGCTTCCCGGACGGCCGCGAGGTGTTCACGTCGCACGGAGCTCGTCGAGGCCTTCCGGCTCGAGGACGTCAACAACTCGCCGGCCTTCTTCGACGAGCAGAAGCTCCTTCATTTCAACGGCCTTTACATCCGTGGGCTCCGAGCGGAGGAATTCACCCGCCGGTGCCGAACCTGGGCAGAGGAGACCGCGTCTGCATGTGGCGGCACGGGGTGGCGTCGAGCTCTTCTCCAAACCGGAGTGGGCGAGGCTCGCCCCGCTCGTGCAGGAGCGAGTCCATGTCCTGTCAGAGGTGCCCTTCTACGTGGGCTTCCTCTTCGACGAGGACTTCGTCGTCGACGGGGCGTCATGGGAGAAAGCTGTCGCTACGGGACGACCAGGCTCTGCACATCCTCGGCAGCGTCCGGGGCCGGCTGGCGGATCTCTCGCCCGAGAGGTGGCAGGCGACGGAGTTGAAGGCGGTGCTCGAGAAGCTGGCGGACGAGATCGGGCGGAAGCTCGGCAAGTCGCAGGCGCCCGTACGGGTGGCGACGCTCGGCAACACGGTCGGCCTTCCGCTGTTCGAGTCTCTCGAGGTGCTCGGTCAGGACCGGACGGTGCGCCGGCTGAGCGAGGGGCTGCAGCGTCTCGGAAGCCCGGCAGCGGGGAGAGGCGGGGGTTAAGGGTCTGCACACCCACTCGGTCCGGCGGCTGCATTCGCCCCTCCGGGAGCGCTCGTCATCCTGAGCGCCGCAACGACGAGTTCGCTACGAGTAGTCACTGAGGAGCAGGAGTGCGGATGCCCTTTCGCTGGTTGCGGCGGCTGATCTACCTCGTCGTCGTCGTCGCGTTCATCTACCTCGTGGTGACTTCCATCGAGGTCGTGACGGCGTCGAGGGCATCAGGGGCGCCGAGCGCCGTGACGCCGGCAGATGCCATCGTCGTCATCGGGAGCGCCACGCCGCCGACGGGGATCTCGGCGGACTTGAAGGCTCGCTGCGAGCAGGCAGCGGCACTCTTCGCCGACCACAAGGCCCGGCTGGTCATCACCACCGGCGGGCCGGCCCGGCCGGGCGATCCGCCTGAAGCCGCCGTTGCCGACAGATGCCTGCGCGGCCACGGCGTCACCGATGTGAAGGAAGTGGCCGGGGCGACGGTGCCGGCGCAGCTGGCAGCAATAGGGAGGCTGCTCCCGGCTGGGGCACAAAAGACCGTCATCCTCGTCGCTGACCCACTTCAGACGAAATGGTTGCGCGCCGTCGCAGTTGCCGAGAAGCTCGATCCGCAAGTGTCGCCCGGACCGGCTGCACGCGGCAGCTTCGTCGGGAGACGTCGGCGTCATCTGGAGCCAGTCCGTCGCGGTGGCGCTCGGCCGCATCGTCGGCTACCAGCACACCGGGTGGATCGGCGGCTGACGGGAAACGAACATCTGGGGAGCGACCTGCCCGCCACCACGGGCGGTCGCCGGGCCGCGGGTAGCCGCAGGCCTGTTACCATCGGCGGCGCCCATTCGGGGGTGGTGTAATCGGCAACACGACAGGTTCTGGCCCTGTTATTGGGGGTTCGAGTCCTCCCCCCCGAGCAATGTGATGTCGCGGGACACCCCGGACGGATGTCGCGAGACATAGTAGACACCGGCGTCAGCCGAGTCCCTGGTAGCGCTTGGTCGGATCGATGGTGAGGTGGCGTATCAGTCCGCCTGTCACCCCCACGATGCGCACATCCCTCCCTGCTACCAAGATGACCACGTGCCGGCGAGAGTGGGCACGACCGACTGCGATGTGCATGAGCTGGCCGCGGTAGCGAAGCGTCACTCGGCCGCTCTTGTCCACCCTGTCCTGGCGCACCCTGTGGCTCTCGACGTCGATTGGCACAAGGCTCGGCACGGCCCTCACCCGGGCGTTGAAGGCCCGAAGCGGCGTCCGCCGGCCGATGGCCCGGTGAGGGCGAATCTTGTTGTAGTAGGTGACGAAGCCGTCCAAGAGGCTCTGCAGCTCTGAGAGGGTCCCCGGGGGGTCGCCTCGATCGATGTACTTCTTCAGCGTCTGGTGGAAGCGTTCCACCTTCCCGCAGGTCTGAGGGTGGTAGGGCCGCGAGTGCGAGAAGCAGATTCCAAGACTGAGAAGCGCTGCCTCCATGGCGGCCACCCCGTGGCGGTAGGCGGCCGTGAAGACGGCACCATTGTCGCTCAGCACCTTCTCGGGGTATCCCCACCGCCTGCCGGCAGCCATCAGCACCTCGACTGCCTTTGTCGAGGTGAACACCGCCGAGCAGCGCGAGGCGACACAGAGGCGGGAGTGGTCGTCGATGATGTTGAGCACCTCGACGTCCTGGCCACCTTTGAGGCGGACATGGGTCACGTCCATCTGCCAGCGCTCGTTCGGCAGCTCGGCCTGAAAGCGCACATAGGAGCTCTTCGGGCGCTTGTGCGGCTGTGGGCTCACGAAGCCCCTCGCCTTCAGCACCCGCCAGATGGTCGAGACCGAAGGAACAGCCTTCTTCTTGTGCCGACGGGCGAGGTGGACCTGGATCGTCTCTGGGCCGGCATCAAGACCCTTGCCGGCGAGCTCCTTTCGCAGCGAGACGATCTCGTCTTCTAGGCGGCCCGACGTCTTCTTCGGAGAGCTGTGCGGCCGCCTCGAGCGGGGAGGAGGCCGGCATCGCCCTCGGTACGGTGACGGGCCAACAGCTCATAGAGCCAGGTCTTGGACACGCCGTGCTCGCGGGCGACAGCGCGGACGCTTCGTCCTTCTGCCTCGACTGCGGCTACCAGGTAGCGGGCCATGTCCATCGGGCACCCCCTTTTCCAGGTGTCCACGATGTCTCGCGACATGTGTCCGCTATGTCATGAAATCACTCACTCCCCCCCGAGCAACGCTTCGCCGGTGATCCCGCAGGTCAGCGGCTTGCGGGGGCCGGCGGAGATAGCGGGAGCTCTTGGTCACAGTTTGGTGACAAGCGCTCGGCAATGGCTTGGGGCGTGACCGATTCAGCGCTGAGAGTGTGCTGAGCCGCCCGCCCCCGCCGTTGCTAGTGCCGGGGCCTCATCGCTAGGGCGCGTGGCTTCTCAAGGGCCGACAACCAAGGAGAAACCTTCTCGACAGCGTCGGCCGCCATCCGTACGAGGACCTATCGACCGGGACGGCCGGTAGAAAGACCGCCTCTCTCAGACAATCGTGCGTGAGCGGTGCTGAAGAGGATGTCCCTAGTAAGGGTTCGAGTCCTGCCCCCGAGCTTGGCCGGCCCAGACGAATGGTCGGGCGTCAGTCCGCGTCCTCTCTGTGACTTATCGTGCTGATCTCAAAGTTGCGCATGTCGATGCCGAGGTGCTCGGTGAGCGCGGTCACGTGCCGATGGACTTCGGCGATCTGCTCGGTATTGGCGCGTGTCGCAGCCGTGATCACGGTGTTCTGCTCGATCAGCTCCGTCTGTCGGTCGGCAACCTCCTCGCGGTGATGGGCGTCGGCCTCGCCGCCCGCTTTGTCGCGATCAGCCTGGCGCGTCTGGGCAAGCAGAATGAGCGGGGCGGCGTACGCAGCCTGCGTTGAGAACAGCAGGTTGAGCAGGATGAAGGGATACGGATCGAACGCTTTGCTGTGAACTTCGTGAACGATGATGAAACCATTGGCGGTGATCCACAGTGCCACGAGGATGGTCTGGCCGACGATGAATTTTGGCGTACCGAAGAATCTGGCGAAGCGCTCGGCCCATTGACCGAAGCGGTCTCTGCCGAAGGCTGTCTCGTCAGTGACGTGCTGTCGCCGATGGCGCAGTGGATCTGCGCTCTCACCCTTCATCTGTTCGTCCTCGCCTTCAACAACGTGTCCGGCTCGGGTGACCAGATGTACGAGATCGGCGCCCGACGCCACGGAACGGCGGTCGACCCGCACAGGCGAGCACAGATGGAGCGTAGACCCGGGATACCCTGCGCCAGCGGCTCTTGTGGTCGCGCTCGGGCTCGGCGGCCCAGCTTGTCGGGGTCGGGACTGAACGGCGTGAAAGGGATTCCTAGGGGTGTGACGTGTCGTGGCTTCGTTCCCACCGGGTCACAGACGCGCCAGGTACGCGACTAACGGTTACAGAAGATGCATCGTGGCTTCGCGCAGGTACCTCGCATGCCATGAAAACGCCTCATCAAGCAAGTGCGGCGTGTGCTTGCCGGAGCGACTGGCCGAGGCGCGGTCGAGGTAGTCCTGCAAAGCGGGACGGTAGTCGGGGTGGGCGCAGTGGTCGATGATCTGTTGGGCGCGGCGTCGCGGAGCGAGGCCGCGTAGATCGGCGACGCCCTGCTCGGTGATGATGACATGGACATCGTGCTCGGTGTGGTCCACGTGGCTGACCATGGGCACAATGCACGAGATTGCTCCACTCTTGGCCACCGACGGCGTCAGGAACATGGCGATGTAGGCGTTGCGGGCGAAGTCTCCGGAGCCCCCGATACCGTTCTGCATACTCGACCCCATTACATGGGTCGAATTGACGTTTCCGTAAATATCGGCCTCGATCATGCCGTTCATCGCCAGGCAGCCGAGTCGTCGAATCACCTCAGGGTGGTTGCTGATCTCCTGCGGGCGAAGGATGATGCGATCGCGGTAGTCCCCCATGTTGGCGCGCATGTCGGCGATCCCGTCGTCACTGAGGGAGAAGGCCGTCGCCGAGGCCATCCGTACGGTGCCTGACCGTAACAGTGACAGCATGCCGTCCTGGATCACCTCGGTATAGGCGGTGAGTGGACGGAACGGCCCGGCGTCGAGCCCCGCAAGTACGGCGTTGGCGATGTTGCCGACTCCCGATTGCAGGGGCAGCAGCGTGGCCGGCAGGCGCCCGCGCCGCACTTCGCCGGTGAGGAAGTCCATGACGTGACCGGCGATCTGTTCCGACACCGTGTCAGCCGGCTTGAAGGGAGTGTTGCGATCAGGGGCGTTCGTCGCCACGACAGCAACGATCTTTTCTGGCGGGCATCGAAGATACGGGACACCGATCCTGTCGGAGGGTTCGAGAATCTCGATCGGCCTGCGGTGAGGAGGAAGGGCGGTCCCGTAGTAGATGTCGTGCATGCCCTCGAGCTCTGTTGGTTGCCACGAGTTCACTTCGAGTATCACCTTGTCAGCCATGTCGATCCATGTCTTGTTGTTCCCGACCGACGAAGACGGGATGAGGTCGCCGGCGCCTGTGAGGCCGACGACCTCGATGATGGCGACGTCGAGGTGCCCGAAGAAGCCCTCCCAAACCATCTGCGCCACATGCGAGAGATGCAGGTCCAGGTACTCCAACAAGCCGGCGTTGATCTTGGCCCGAGTGACCGGATCGGACTGGTAGGGCATCCGTAGTTCGATTCCGTCGACCGACGCTAAGGCTCCGTCGAGCTCGGGTGCAGTCGAGGCACCGGTCCAGACGCCGACCGTGAAGCGGTCACCGCGAGCTGACGCCTCTGCGACACGAGACACCAGGGCGGCCGGCACCGCCTTCGGGTACCCGGCACCGGTGAACCCGCTCATGCCGACGTTGTCGCCCGCCTTGATGAACTCGGCCGCCTCCTCTGCGGACATGAGCTTGTCAACCACGGCGCCGAATGCCTGCGGCCAGCTGAGCGCTACCCATCGTCGGCCCCAATGCCGACTGATCGAGCGGGCACGGGTGCGTCCGACATAGCCAGTTCGGCGATCATCGAAGCGGCGGACGCGGCGCCCCCGGAGCTGCCACTATCGGTCCGGACGGGGCGGCGGTGTCGACACTGCGTCCTCTCGTCGCGGCGATCGTCGTGATTCCTCGCGCCAGATGAGGCGGTGGATCGGGACAAGCCTTGGGAGGTCGCGCAATCCGGGCAGGAACGGGACCGCCAGCAGCAGGAGCGTTGCGATTCCCGTCATGTAGATCGCGATCATGTCGACGTTTGCCGAGGAGCTCCAGCCCGGCACCTGGTACCACAGGGTGTAGAGCCACAGCCACGGCTGACCCGGATAGCTGTCGGTCTCGTTCATGACGCCCCACTGCGAGCCGGTAAGACCATCGGCGGTGGCGATCGACGAGAAGTAGTTGCCGTCTTCGAGAAACAGCAGTGGCTTTGTGTAGTCGGTCCCAAAGAACGGATGCTGCGCGAGCAGGTCGGCATCGAGTGCCCCCGAACGCGCCAGGGTCAGCTCGGTCGCGATGAGGACGGGCACCGGACCGTCCTTGGCCGCCGGAACGAGCGGCAACGCAGAGTGGAAGACGACATGGGTGACCGCTGTCAGATAAGCCTGAGCCCAACCTTGTCGGGTCTTTGCAGCCGCGGTCTCATAGGCCGCAAGTGCCCTCGCGGCGATCGGGTCGGTCGGAGCGATCTTGGAAAGCGGCGAGAGAACGAACGTCGCGGCGGCGTCGATCGGCTGGCGGACGCCCGCGAGGAGCTGCCAGGAGATGCCGATGCGCTGAACGCTGCCGGACTGGTGGTTGTACGGCGGCCCGTAAGTGGCGGTCTCGCTCGTGCCGGCGAGCTCTGATGCTGCGGTGGCCATGAAGTCTGCAGGAGCGATCTTTGCCCAGCTGGCGACGGTGAGCGGCGGGTCGTCAGGCGAGGAAAGCACCGCCGACAGGAACAGCACGAGGAGGAGGGCGACGAACGAGGCGATGGTGGCCTCCTTGACGATGTCGTAGCGTCGCGTCGGGCCGCGCCACTCAGCGGCATCGGCGACCGCAGCTGCCTTCCGTGCCGCCCGTCCCCTCGGCCGCTCTGCTGGAAGCGGGTGCGAGACGCCCCGCACTCGAACGAGTAGCACGTGAGCGCCAACGAGCGCGACAAGGACGATGGGGAGGAGCACGACGTGCCACAGGAGCATCTGACCGAAGTTCATTAGGTTGAAGAATGCCCCGACGCCGACTGAGTTGAAGGCGTCCTTTCCACTCGCCGCGATCCACTGGGAGTCGTAGTTCTGCTGGGAGAGATAGCCCGTGAAACACTCGACGACTGAGGCGACAAAGGCGACCACACCGGTGATCCAGGTGGCCGCCCGACGGCCGCGCCAGGCAGCCATCCAGAACTTTCCCCACAGGTGGATGACCAGGAAGGCCATGAAGAGCTCGACGCTCCACAGATGCATGCTGTTGAAGAAGTGCCCGACCGGGTTCGTGTGCCACCAGTCGACGCCTCCGAGGGCGATCGCCAACCCGGAAACGATCGCGATTGCTAGTGCTGCAATGGAGGCGACACCGAAGACGTAGATCCACGAAGCGACGTAGGCAGGTTGGCGGTCGGGCAGGAGCTTGCCCGGGGGAAGCAGCTTGATGGCCCGATTGCGGATGCGCGCAGTCCACATTGCGCTCGTGTCGTCCACCCTTGCCTCCGCAGCGGCCGGAGCCGCCTTGCTCAAGTGAGCAGGATCATCGGTAACCGATGAGGCTTCGGTGGCGCCGTGACGTCCCTTCGGGAAGGGCAGCAGCAGTGCCGCACCGAAAATCACGACCATCACGACGATGAGCACGATGTTGGCAAGGGAGCCGTAAAAGATCCACCAGTGCAGAAATGTGGCCGGCCTGTTGAGGTTCACCACCGCGGCAATCACGCCCGAAGGACTCGACATCTGCACTCCTCTTCGGCTTGGTCTCGACCCAAGCAGAGCCCTCGGCAGCTCAGCTCTCTTCTAGGTCGAGCTCCGTAACGGCGAGACATTCCTCAATTCACCGGCAGGTGCCCTGTATCAGGCATAGGAAGGTGCGGTTGGCGGCCTGACTGGATCGGCGGTTCGGATGTACGGCAATGTGACGTAGTGGACAGCGTAGGCGGCGACGATCCTGTTTGCCGGTATTCGGGCCTTGGCTCTGCCGGCAGCCGGACGCGCCGATGCGGCCTGCCGAAAGCAGACCGCATCGACTCTGCGTGACCTAGGAGCGGACCGGCTAAGCAGCCCGGGCGTGCTCTGCGGTCCCGATCACGACCGGCAATGCACTCGAGGCCCGGCGGTCGTGAAGGCGCTGGCGGTAGCCGGCGATCAATCCGTCGAGACCGAGCCAGCTCGAGGTCCTCCACGTGGCGAGGGTCACGACCGCAAAAAGCGCATAGAACGCACAGACGCTCGCAGTGCCCGACATGACGTAGGTGAAGAGCAACCCAAGGCTCGCGAGTGCCGCGACGCGGGTGAAGAGGCCGAGCACGAGGCAGACGCCGATGGTGAACTCTGCGAGGGCGACGACGACGCCAATGAGACCGGCGTTCGGGACGACGAAGCTGTGTAGGAAGCTCCCCCACCAGCTGTAGGCAGCGACGCCGTGGCCGGCAAACCCGGCAACGCCGGCACCGTTGTTGTGCAGGAAGGCAGGGTTCTCGGCACCCCAGAGCTTCGCAACACCTGCTTCGATCCACATGATGCCTAGCCAGACACGAGCAGCCGTCCAGACGACAGCCGCGAGCTTTGACTGGCGGAGCCACTCGAGGACCCCTGGTGTGGTGCGTGCCGACGGGTTGCCTAGCAGTGCAACGGGATTCTTCATCATCGTCTTCCCTTTGTTTTCGTCCGGCTCCCCCGGACTTCACAGCCATCATGAGCGGGCAGAAGAGCGGTTACGAGAGTCGAAGGTCCCCTCGACCGCAGGGCCAAAGGTCCCAACTGGAAGATGCGTGGAAGTTCCCGATTCAGATGGGCACCCGCCACTCGAGGAGCGTGCCTGCCGGAGAGCGCTGAGAGACCTCGCACGTGCCACCGAGATCAGAAGCCCGTTTCGTCATGTTACGAATCCCCTGCCCGGCGCTTGGACCGATGCCCGGCCCGACGCCGTCGTCCGCAAGTTGGAGTGACAGCCGGCCTCCACCGACTGTTACCACTACTTCAGCCGCTGAGGCATGCGCGTGGCGGACGATATTCGACAGACCTTCCCCGAGCACCTGGAGTAGATGAGCGCTGACGGCATCCGGCACAGCGGCGTCGACCGGTCCGTCATAGGCGACGCGAGGACTGAAGCCGAGCTCGCTCGTGTGCTTTTCCACGAGACGCAGTATTTCGTCGCGAAGGCCACTTGCTCCCGACCTCCTCCCGGGGAGACGGAAGATCGTGTTGCGGATCTCCCGGATGACACTGTCCAGATTGTCTACCGACTCGTCTATCCGCTCGCCAGCCCTTCCCGTCAAGCTCGCCCGGGTCGCCTGCAGTGTCATGCCGATGGCGAAGAGCTGCTGGATGACGGTGTCGTGAAGGTCCTGAGCGATTCGCTCCTCGTCCTTTTGGATCTCGAGGCGTTCCAGTTCGGTGCGCACCTCGCCGTGCTCGATGGCCGCAGCGGTCGAACTGGCGAACACCTCGGCGAAAGCGATGTCGAGTTGCTCGAACTGAGGTGCTCCGCGCACACGGGCGAGCACGAGCGTGCCGAGGTGGCGCTCGTTAGCGATGAGCGGGACGTAAAGGCCAGGCCCGAGGTCGAGCTCGATGACCTGCTCCGGGACATTCGTCGCTGACGATAGGTCCTCAATCACTTCCGAGCTGCCGGTGCGCATCACCTCAGCCGATCGGCTCGTCTCGTCTGAAAGGACGGCACCTAGAAGTATCCCGGTACCGGGGCCGTCGACCGAAGCGATCTCGAGCTCGCCGGTCAGGGCCGGCGTGACTATCCAGACAGCGTCAGCACGCGAAAGGCGCCGGGCCCGCTCGGCGATCAGCGTCAAGGTCTCGCTCACCCCCGAACCAGCGAGCAAGAACTGCGTGATCTCATTGACCGCGTGCAGTCGTTCGATGCCTCGCTGTCGCTCGCGGCCGTCCCGGACGAAGGCTGCTGCGTAGGACTCGCCACGGACCTGCACCGGAGTGAGGCTGACCTCGACGGCGAAGACATCTCCGTCGCGGTGCTGTCCCGAGAGCTCGAGGCCGACGCCCATCTGCCGAGCCCGTGGCGCAGCAAAGAAGTGGCGGATGTGATCTACGTGGTTGGCGCGGAGCTGATCTGGAAGCAGAACCTCTACCGGCTCGCCGACGAGCTCTTCGGGGTAGTAGCCGAACAAGGTGGTGACAGCCGGGCTTGAGAGCAGGATCTTGCCCGTCTGGTCGATGACGACGATCGCGTCGGGACTGGCAGCGAAGATGGCTCCGACGAGCTGGCCGGGGTTAGCAGTGTCCGTCATCGTCCTTCCCGGAGCCCGCCAACCGCGCGCCTACTGAGAATGCTTAAAGATCGTCCGACCACGACAGACGCTATCGCGGTATTCCGGACGCCCGTCGGTCCCGCACGCGGCGCACGCGCACACGGCGCACGCGCACGCGGCACAACCCCGCCTCCCGGCGTAGGCCGGGAAGCGGGGTTGGGGTGGTTGCTCGAACTCTGTTGGTTGCTCTGAGTCTCTTTTCAGGCCGCGACCAGCTTCCGACCTGTTTGGTGGCTGAGTAGCTCGGCGTCGGCCTTGACCCGCCGCGAGTGCCAGAAGCCGAACCCAACCAACATCAACATCAGCCCTGCCAGGATGAAGGCGGAGAGTCCGGCCCAGAAGGCGATGGCGCCGAAGGTGGCAAAGCCGTAAGCCTCGAGCAGCAGGCCACGCAAGGTTGTTCCTTGGAAGACGGTCTGCTCAACCCCAGCCAACTTGATAGCTGCCGCCGACCCGGGCTTGGCACTCCGTGCCGCCGTGCTCACCTTTGAGTAGACGCCGCCGAAGGGCATCTCGGACAGATGGACCGCAATGAAGTGGTTGGCGTAGGCTTCGGCCTGCGAGCCTGTCAGCACTTCCTGGCCTGCGTACTTGAGGAGATAGGGCTTCATTCCCACGGTAATCTCCGTCCCGTTCGGGTGAGCGAACGCGGCGGCGGGCGGGAAGTAGACCTGCTGCTCTGCCAGCTGATTGTGAACACTGGAGTTCGTGAAGCTGGCGCCCCACATCAATAGTGCACCTGCGATGACCAGCACCACGGCAACCAAAAGGCCACCGAGACTGGCGAGTAGATCGAACACTCGACGTCTCATCGTCACATTCCTTTGTTGGAGTTGATTGTTCCTGAAATAACTGATCGAACGCACTTGCTGTGTTGGCTCGAGCAGTTGTGTTTATCTGGTGAACGTCCTGAATGAATGCCGCTTGAAGGAGTTCTCGAGAGCCTCGACTGTGCGGACAATGCCCAAGCCGGCAGCGGCGCAAATAGCCGCTGGTAACAGAAGCAAAAACATGACAGCATTCCTCTCAGTTCACGTTTCTCGTGCCACTCGTTCTTGATTGGCTACTCGAATCGTAAAATACTGTCGGGTGTCGTCCTAGGGCCGGAAGTCCCTACTCTTTGGGGCCATTGGACTGCCTCTGGCTTCGGCTTCCTCGCCATGGGAGGCGTCGCTATCGCCGCTGCGGGCCGACAGGGTTAGGCCCGGGGTGCTCAACAAGTGCGGCCTTCGCTCGGAAAGGGCCTGTGTCCTCGGGCTCCGCCCTCCGTGCGTGTGAGGAGGCAGTCCTCGGCGATGGAAACCTGGCCGGGTATTTGCGGTGCCGACCTTCTAGGCAGGTTCGGGCTCGTGTCGCACCACCACGACCGGGCAGTGTGCGTGCGATACACAGTGCTCACTGACCGAGCCGAGCATCATCCCGACGAAGGCACCGTGGCCACGGCTTCCCACGACAAGGAGCTCGGCCCCCTGTGAGGCCTCGATGAGGATAGGCGCAGGGTGTCCCTCGATCACCCGAGCGTGAACCGTCAAGTCAGGATGCTCGCGGCGGACGGTTTCGACGATGCCCCCGACCATCTCGAGGGCGTTGGCCTCGGGGTCGAAGTTCTCGGCGTACATCGCTCCCCCGGCGTATTGAACAGGGAGGGCCCAGGCCACGACTACGTCGACCTCCGCCCGGGTGACCTCGGCTTGGTGCGCCGCCCATCTGAGGGCGTCGAGTGAGGGCTCCGAGCCATCCACACCGACGACGATCCTTCCCTGCTCTCCTTCTTCTGCGCTCACTGTCTTCCTCCGGTTCATCGCCGACTGACCATGATGCTGCAAGTCACTACCTCTGCGGCAACTCGGTCTCAGGTGGGAGTCGATGGGCCTTCGATCGAGCCTCTGTCAAGCGGCGGCCCGTGGTGGATTCCGGGCTGATCCGCACGAGCGCATCCTTCGGCCCTGTCCATGGGACGTCGGCCTTAGCTCTGAGACCCGGACCGTCGAAGTGGCTGACGTCTTCGGCCCGGCCATGGACGACAACGCTCCACCCCGATCGTGATCGGATGTCGATGCGGTCGACTTCGAAGGTGACCTCGCCGAGAAGCGCCCCGGAGAGCTTTCGCCCGCTATTGCTCCTGAAGAGGATGCCGTCACCGTCTATGCCGTAGTTCACAGGGAAGATCTCCGGCCGACCGGCGACCACGACTGCGAGTCGCCCGACCTGTTCACCGCGAAGCAGCTCACGACATTCTTCGTAGGAGATTATCTCGGTGCCTCCGGACAAGTCCACGAGGTCCATTACGGCAGTTCCTTCCCCTTTGCACCACTCCGGAGGACTTCGGAGAGAGGTCCAACTCGTCGCTGGCCAATTTGCCCGGTGGTGCGCAAACGACAACTTAGATCGGACTGTACAGAGACATCGGGCCGACGGCCAGGGCCAAAGGTCATGTTCTCGAAACAGAGTTGCTGAGAGCGACCTGAGGGCGGCGTTGGAGACCGGTCCTCCTGGCTCTAGTGCGGACGGAGCCGGCCACGTCATCATGACCTGAGGAACAGTTCCCCGAGCGGGGATCTACAGTCTGGGCCGTCATGATGCTGCTCACGCGCCGGCTGGTATTGATTCTGTTCATTACTCGGTCCTTCAAGAACGGACCCCGTGTCTGCCTGCTCATCCGGCGTAACCACTACCGTTCGGTTGAGCGAGGTTGAGGAGCCACCGATGACGATCAAGGTCTTTCTCGTCGACGATCACGAGGTCGTTCGCACGGGGCTGCGCGGGCTGCTCGAGGCTGAGGACTCTATCGATGTGGTGGGAGAAGCTGGGACGGTCGACGAGGCACTGAGGCGAGTGCCCGCCGTCAGCCCGGACGTCGCCGTGCTCGACGTTCGCCTGCCCGACGGTGACGGCATCGAGCTGTGCCGGGAGCTTCGGAGCCGGATGCCCGAGCTTGCCTGCCTCATGTTGACGTCCTTCGATGACGACGAAGCGCTCTTTGCCGCCATCATGGCGGGCGCGTCAGGATATGTACTGAAGCAGATCAGAGGGAACGACCTCGTGTCGTCAATCCGCCGGGTCGGAGCGGGCGAGTCGCTTATCGACCCAGCCTTGACCGCACGGGTCCTCGAACGCATTCGGGAGGGCCCGAAGCGGGACGAACGGCTCGAGCGGCTGTCCGAGCAGGAGAAGCGGGTGCTCGATCTCGTGGCCGAGGGACTCACGAACCGCCAGATCGCCGAGCGCCTCTACCTCGCCGAGAAGACCGTGAAGAACTACGTCTCCAACATGCTCGCAAAGCTCGGCATGGCACATCGCAGTGAAGCCGCCGCCTTTGCCGCCCGGCTGTCAGAACGCGAAGCGGGGAGCCGCCGCGGTTCCCGCTCTGACTGAGGTCAACGGGACGGAGGATCAAACAGAGACGCCTCTCGGTAAAGGAGAGAAGTCTCACCCCAAGTGACGGCGGCGAAGCGACGGCTCAGAGACGAGCGGCGGCCTCACCCTGATCTTGCAGTCGAGCGCCCGACATCCCTCCGGTCCGGCGAGGACAGGGTTAAGGTCCATCTCGACGATCTCGGGGAGATCGTCCGCCAGGCGGGCAACCCGGCACAAGACATCTGCAATGGCGTCCACGTCGGCCGGCGGGGATCCTCTGTAGCCCATGAGGAGTCTGGCGGATCGGAGCGAACCGATCAGCGCGATCGCCTCGGGGCGGCTGAGAGGGGTGAGTGACAGCGCCCGGTCGCCGAGTACCTCTGTCGCCGTCCCGCCGAGGCCGAACATCACGACGGGCCCGAACAAGACATCCTCGACCAGCCCGACGATGGTCTCGATCCCAGGAGAAGCCATCGACTGCACCGTGACGCCCGCCTCCTTGCCGAATCTCCTCAGCAGGGCGTCCGTCGCCGCAGCGACTGCTTCGCCACTGACGAGGCCGAGCTGGACCCCCCCGACGTCTGTCTTGTGGACGAGGCCCGGCATGTCGATCTTCACGGCGACGGGATAGCCGAGCTCGGCCGCCGCCTGGACGGCGGCGACGCTCGAGGTGGCGACGATGCTGCGCAGATGCGGGATGCCGTAAGCCGAAAGCAGCCTGCTCGCGGCGTCGGCACCGAGCCACGAGTCGCCGGACACCAGAAGAGCCTCGTTCACGACAGCCCGGGCGCCCGCCGTGTCGATGTCAGCGTACGAGGGAGGAGCTACATCGGGCTGTTGGCGCCATGATGCATAGGGCACGACGTGGCCGAGCGCCCGAGCTGCTGACTCCGGGTAGGCGAACCACGGGACTTCTCGCTCACTTGCCCGCAGAGCCGACAAGGCTTCGGGGATGGCAAAGAAGTTCGCCACGATAGGTTTCGTCGCACGAGTTGCGACCGAAGCGACCGCTTCTGCAACGTCGTCGGCTCGTGTGACGAGCGGCGGGGTGAAGATGACAATGACAGCATCGACCGCCTCGTCGGCGAGCACTATCTCCAACGCCTGGCGGTACTGCTCAGCCGTCGCCGAGGCGATGCAGTCGACCGGGTTGGCGACTGCGGCTCCCGGCGAAAGCACTGATCGCAGCTGTGCCTGGGTTCCGGCCGACAGCTCCGGCACGGAGAGGCCGTAACCTTCGCAGGCGTCAGCTGCGAGCACACCGGGACCGCCGGCGTTTCCGACGATCGCGACTCTCTTTCCTTGCGGCAGGGGCTGGTGCTTCAAGACGGCCGCGACGTCAAAGAGCTCTTCGAGGGTGTCGACCCGGATGACGCCGGCCTGGCGGAAGAGGGCGGCGACGGTGCCGTCCGGTGTCGCCAATGCGGCTGTGTGCGATGAGGCGCCGCGCGTTCCGGAGCGGGAACGGCCGGACTTGACAGCCACGATGGGTTTTTTGCGGGCGATGCGGCGAGCGATGCGGGAGAAGTGCCGCGGGTTGCCGAACGACTCCAAGTACAAGAGGATGACGTCGGTCTCCGTATCCTCCTCCCAGTAACGCAACAGATCGTTGCCACTTACATCTGCCTTGTTGCCGACCGAGACAAAGCTCGACACCCCGAGGTCTCGGTTCGCCGCCTCGCTCAAGATGGCGATCCCAAGCCCACCCGACTGCGACGCGAAGGCGATGTGGCCGCGCATCGGCGCTACCGGGGCAAAGGTGGCGTTCATGGAGCTTTCCTCGGCCGTATTGATGATCCCCATGCAGTTCGGCCCGATGAGGCGCATCCCGTGCCGGTGGGCCGTGGCGACGAGCTGGCGCTCGGCTGCTGCACCGTCGTGGCCCGTTTCGGCAAAGCCGGCGCTGATGACGACGAGGCCGCCCACACCCCTCTCCCCGCACGCCTCGATGACGGTGTCGACCTGGGCGGCCGGCACGGCGATCACCGCCAGATCCGTAGGCTCGGGCAGCTCGGAAATGGACGGATATGCCTTCATCCCGGCGATCTCACCGCCGGCGGGATTGACCGGGTAGAGGCGCCCGTTGAAGCCGCCGGCGACCAAGTTCGCCAGCAACTCGTGCCCGATCGTGCCGGGCCGCTGGCTGGCGCCGACGACGGCGATGGACGACGGCCGGAGCAGCCGGGCGATCGAGGCGACGTCGGCTTTGCGGTCCCGTTCCTCGACCTCGTCGAGATAGCGCTTCGCAGCCTCGAGCTCCATCGTCACCTGTACGACGCCCGCTTCGAATGTGGAGTGCTCCACGAAGCCCGCCTTGCAGAAGACGTCGAGCATGCGGTGGTTCTCGACGAGGGTGCCGGCGACGAAGCGGCGGATCCCGACGGCGACCGCCGCCGAGGCGAGGTGCTCGAGCAGCACGGTGCCGATGCCTCTCCCCTGGAGGTCGTCGCGGACGGTGAAGGCCACCTCGGCCTCTGCCCGGGCGGGGAGCCTCTCGTAGCGGGCGACGGCGACGAGCTCCTCGTCGACGACAGTCACGAGGGCGAGCCTGTCGAGATAGTCCACGTTGACCAGGTGCTCGAATTCTGCCTGCGAGAGCTCTCTTCGGAAGCTGAAGAACCGCAGGTAGATCGACTCGGACGACAAGCTTGCATGGAGGCTCTTCAGCGAATCCAGATCCGAGGGCCGGATCGGTCGGACCTCAGCGACACGCCCGTCGGCAAGAAGGACATCGGCCTGAAGCTCGGCTCGGTAGCCGACAGGTGGGATCGCAGTGGTTGTGGCCTCCTTCATCGTGCGAGTACAAGGGCCTCGTGCAGCTCGTGGAGGAAGCTGCGCACTGTGGCCTCGGCTAACCGGTGCATCGCGACGTTGTCGAGGCCCAGCCCAACGTGCCCCAACGGGACGCGGTAACTCCCATTGATTGCAAGGCGGCTTGTGGAATCGTCGAGCTCCGACAGCTCGAGGTCGGCGTCGAGGGTTGGCAAGAGACGCCTGAAGCCGACCGGCTCCCAGGTGATCGGCACGATTACTGAGCGCTGGTGGAGCCGAGCCTCGCCAGCTGTGACGACTACGTTCTGGCGGGCGGGTCCGTCAGGACCGATCCGCATCGTCACAGCAGCGACTCCGGACGGGTGGAGTTCCTCGCCACCGTTGATGGCTTTGGATGATGGCACCTCCAAGCGGCCCAGCCACGAGGCATCCTTGTCGAGAAGAACCAGGGCGAGCTGGGCGAAGGGCACCGGGACGTGGAGGAAATCGCTTATGAAGACTGCATGCGTGCGCCGGCTGGGGGTCCTGCCTTCCCGGTCGGGCCCTTCCCGCTCAGGCTCTGGTGCGTAGAGGGCGCTCATATTGAACTCTCTTCGAGGGAACCTAACTCATACTGGAGGAGGCTGGCGTGCGTGATGGCGTACCTCATCTTGGCAATCTCAATCCGGGTCACAGTCTCACCTCTTTCGACAATGATGCTTTATCGATCTGCGCCCGCACAGGGCCGAAGGACCCGATTCGGCTGGCTGTCGGACGGTGCGTCGGTGCCCTCCGTGTGCACCCCGTCGCCCAGCGGTGCGAGCACAAGGCTGGTGTTTGCTTGAAAGAAGGTGCCAATCGGCCCTGGCGAGGCCACGCCGCCGGCGCTTCAATGGCCACAGTCAGGTTTGCAAAAGGAGAAGCATGACGATCGATGAAGTACGCACCATCGTGGAGGCGGCCGTACGCGCCCCTTCGGTGCACAACACCCAACCGTGGAAGTTCGTTGCCAACAACGCGTCCGAGGAGCCACGCACGATCGACGTCTTCGGGGATCGGGAACGGCTGCTCGGCGTCATCGACCCTGATGGACGTGAGCTGCACATCAGCTGCGGCGCCGCCGTCGAGCTCGCCCACATCCGTGCCCGAAGCCTTGGTCTTTCGAGTGCGGTTCAGCTTCTCCCCGAGGTGGCCAACCCTGATCACTTCGCCCGAATCGAGATAGGTGTGCCGGAGCCGCCAACCCCCGAGGAGGTGGCGCTCGGGGAAGCAGTCGCTTCCCGATACACCGATCGCGGACGCTTCGACGACCGGCCGGTGCCGGCCGAAGTCGTCGAGGAGCTGCGGCGCGTCACGGCAAGTATGGGCGCCTGGATCCGAATCCTTGACCAACCGGGCGACGAGGTCACGACCGCCGTCCTGCTCTCGCACGCCGACGATCTCGAGCGAGCCAACCCCGACTATGAGCGCGAGCTGGCCGCCTGGGCACGTGGTGAGGACAAGCTTGCCGCCGACGGTATCCCTAGCTCGGCGCTGCCGTCGACGCCCACGACCGAGCGGGGTTCGTCGTACCGGCTGCGTGAGTTCGACCCGGCCGAGCTGAACCAGGAGCCGCCTTCGTCGCGCGAGGAGCCTCCGCCGGCGGAGCACCCGCTCGTGCTCGTACTCGGCACGGCGGGCAACGATCCCCGATCGTGGCTCGAAGCGGGTCGTGCCCTCGCCCGTCTCCTCGTGAGGGCGGCTGAGGACGGTATAGCTGCCTCCCCGATGACTCAGGTTCTCGAGATCCCGGCGACCCGGGAGATGCTCGCTCACCAGCTCGGTTTCGTTGGTCACCCGCAGATCCTGCTCCGCCTTGGCTACGGACACGGGCACCCGAGCTCCCCCCGGCGCTCGCTCGACGAGGTGCTGACGACGTGACAGGTTCCCTGCCTACGGGTTGTTAACGGCCCCGCCATTAGTTGCTCCGCTGCGGTCAGCGGAAGTCGCGCTCCAGCCCGCCTGCCTTCAAGAGCACTGAAACCCTGGAGCCGGGCCCACGGTGTTTCTCACGATCTCGTAGGCCGGCACCCGCCACGACGATCGTGACGACGGGCACCTATACGAGGACGTTCAGGCTCACGATGGACCGCATGGCGACGACAGCCGGGGGTGGTCGCGTCGCGTCCTCAGAACGGTTGACGGGCCGGTGACCGAGCGCTACAGTTATCTAGATACCTAGATGAATCGAGGCGCTGTGATCGAGTTTCACCTTGACTCCCGTTCGGGCGTCTCGCCGTACCTGCAAATCGTCCAGCAGGTGCGCCACGCGCTCCGGCTCGGGCTCTTGCACGAGGGTGAGCAGCTTCCGACCGTGAAACAGGTCGTCGCGCACCTGGCGATCAATCCCAACACCGTCCTCAAGGCGTACAAGGAACTCGAACATGCCGGCCTCGCCGCTGCACGGCCAGGCATCGGGACCTTCGTCACCGCCGTGCCGTCCGGTCAGTCGATCGCAGCCCAGGGACCGCTTCGCCAAGACCTGAAGCGGTGGCTCGGGAAGGCGCGGCGGGCCGGCCTCGACGACGAGAGCATCGAGGCCCTCTTCAGAGACTGCTTTCGGTCCGCGAGCGAGGAGGGCGTAGCGTGAACGCCGCTCTCACCACGAATGCGCTCGGCAAGCAGTACAGGCGGAGCTGGGCGCTCTCGGACTGCACGCTTTCGATCCCGGCCGGACGCGTCGTTGGACTGGTCGGACCGAACGGAGCCGGCAAGTCGACCCTCCTCAACCTGGCCGTCGGCCTGATCGCACCGACGACGGGTGTGATCGAGGTACTCAGTTGCCCACCAGCCAACGACGCCACCCAACTCGGCCGCGTCGGCTTTGTCGCCCAGGGCACACCGACGTACGCATCGCTCTCGATCGCTGATCACCTTGACCTCGGGCGGTGGCTCAACCCGGCGTGGGACGCGGCGTTCGCCAAGAGCCGGATCGACCGGCTCGGCCTCGATCCGACACAGCGCGCCGGCAGGCTCTCCGGCGGTCAACGGGCACAGCTCGCACTCACGGTGGCGATGGCGAAGCGGCCGGAGCTCCTCATCCTCGACGAGCCGGTGGCCAGCCTTGACCCACTTGCCAGAAGAGAGTTCCTCCAAGGCCTCATGGAAGTCGTCGCCGAGAACGGGGTGAGCGTCGTCCTCTCCTCGCATCTCGTCGCCGACCTCGAGCGGGTCTGCGATTACCTCGTCGTGCTCGTCGCCTCGAGGGTGCAGGTGGCCGGAGAGATCGAAGAGCTGCTCGGCTCGCATCACCGCCTCATAGGAGCACGTCGCGACCCGGAGAGGTTGCCCTCGAGCCAGCATGTGATCGAGGAGCGTCATACCGACCGTCAGAGCACGCTCATCGTCCACAGCAAGGAGCCGATCCTCGATCCGTCCTGGACGGTGGAAGAGATCAACCTCGAAGACCTCGTGCTCGCCTACATGGGCCGAGCCCCTCACCACAAGGCCGCCCTGTCGCTGTCGGAGGTTCGATCATGATTCGGCTGGCGTTTCGGCAATTCCGCACCCAGGGCGTCGTGGCGCTCGGGGGGCTCGTGATCCTCGGGATCCTGACGGTGGTCACCGGGCCCCACCTCGTCCATCTCTATGACACGCTGTTCGTGGGCTGTAAGAGCGCCGATGCATGCGGTCTTGCTCACCGCGCGTTGAGCAAGACCGACGGTCACCTCCAGAGCTGGCTGGGGGCGCTCGTGCTCGTCGTCCCCTGCCTCGTCGGCGTCTTCTGGGGCGCGCCGCTCCTCGCCCGCGAGTTCGAGAACGGCACCTTCGGCCTGGTCTGGACCCAGAGCGTGACCCGTGCACGCTGGCTCTCCGTCAAGGTGGGCCTCGTCGGGCTCGCCAGCATGGCCGTGGCGGGGCTCACGAGCCTGATGGTGACGTGGTGGTCGAGCCCGATCGACCGGGGCAATGCGACCCCATTCGTCACATTTGACCAACGCGACATCGTTCCGATCGCCTACGCGGCGTTCGCCTTTGCCATCGGGGTGACGAGCGGTCTGCTAGTCCGGCGGACCCTGCCGGCGATGGTGACGACGCTTGTCGGCTTCGTCGGGGTTCGTCTCGCTATCTACGAGTGGATACGGCCGCGCCTCTCCACGCCGGTGAGGGCCCTCTCTCCGCTCGCCCTCCCGGGTCCGAGTGGGCAGATCGCCGTCGGCACCGGCCTGAGGCCGGGCGCCTGGGAGGTGGTCACCGAACAGGTGATCAACGGGTCGGGGCGCGTGGTCGGTACCAGCGGCGCGCTCAACCCGTCCGGTCTCTCGGCCAACGTCATGCCGAGCGGGGCGGTCACGCTCTCCGACGGACAGCGCTGCCCCGCTGCCGTCCACGGCCCCGTCGGCACGCGCACGGCGCGGGAGCTCAGCAACGCCGCTCATGCGTGTGCCACGAGGCTCCACCTACGAGACGTGGTCACCTATCAGCCTGCCAGCCGCTACTGGCCCTTCCAGTGGTATGAGTCGGCGATCTTCGTCGTCCTTGCTCTGCTGCTTGTGGCACTCTGCTTTTGGTGGCTCCGTCGCAACTTCATCGGCAACCGTGGGACCGTGCCGAACGCCCCGATCGGCGCTTCGACCCCGCTCCCGGCCCGCTCCGCACAACTTCTCCGCCCGCAGCCGGGGCGAGCAGATGGCCGGCCACTAGCCTCTGGCAGGCCCAGAGGGGCTGAAAGGAGCAGTCGCCGTGGCGAAGTTGGAGAGCGGGCCGCCTCGTGGTACGCGCGACCTGTTCCCGGACGTCGTAGCGAAGCGTGAGGAGGTCATCGGCCGGCTGGCGGAGAGCTATGCCCGGTTCGGCTTCCGGCGCATAGAGACCCCAGCCCTCGAGGACATCACCCGCCTCTCCTGGGGAGAGGGCGGCGACAACGAGAAGCTCGTCTTCCGCGTGCTGCGGCGAGGGCTCGATCCGGTGCTGGCCGCTCAGACGGAGGTCACCACCCTCGCCGATCTCGGGCTCCGGTATGACTTGACAGTGCCACTGACACGTTTTTATGCGAACAATGAGGGGCGGCTCCCCGCCCCCTTCCGGGCGATGCAGATCGGCCCGGTGTGGCGAGCGGAGCGGCCCCAGAAGGGCCGCTACCGGCAGTTCACCCAGTGTGACATCGACACGATCGGCGAGGCGTCTGTCCTTGCCGAGGCGGAGCTGCTGGAAGGGACATTGACGGCGCTTGGCTCCGTCGGCGTGGCGCCGGTCCGCGTCCGTCTGAACGACCGCCGGTTGCTCACCGCCATCGCTGCTGAGGTAGGTGTGCCGGCTGCCGCCACAGGGACCTTCCTCGTCACCCTCGACAAGCTGGACAGGATCGGCTGGGAGGGAGTGAAGGCCGAGCTCGTGGAGCGCGGCTTCGGCCCGGAGGTGGGAGAGAGATGCGAGGGGACCGTGCAGCTGCTCGGCGGCGACGGTGAGCCGGCGTCGGTCCTCGACCGGGTGGGCGATCTGCTTCCCGGTCTCGGGGACGACGTGGTCGAGGACCTGTCCTCGACGGCCGAGAGCCTCGAACGGTTGGCGCAGGACGCCCGTGGCGCCGGCGATGGCACCTCGAGCGCCGGCTTCGAGTGGGCGCTCGACCCGACGATGGTCCGTGGTATGGGCTATTACACGGGCCAGATCTTTGAGATCGCCCACCCGGAGGTGACCGGGTCGGTGGCGGGCGGCGGCCGCTACGACGGCCTCGTCGGGCGGTCACTCGGCAGGGAAGTCCCGGCCTGTGGCATCTCGATCGGCTTCGACCGGGTCGTCGACGTGGCAGATGTCCCGTCGCCCGATCTCGGCGTCGCTCTCTTGTACCCGGGTGGCACGACGCCGGCGCCCGAGATACTCGCTGCGGCCCGGCGGCTCCGGGGGGATCGCCGGGCCGTCGCTCTCGTGCCGCGGCGCGGTCAGATGCGCGTGCAGCTCGACTCGTTGAAGAACGAGGGCTATTCGTCCTTTGTCATGATGGACGCCGGCTCGCTCAGCGAGGAGCGCCCCCTCAGGTAGCGGCGCTCTTCGCCGCCTGCCAACTTCAGCCGGTGGCGATGTCGGGCGCTCCGCCGGTGAGGCAGAGGGCGAGCGTGACGAGCTCGAATGGCCTGAGAGCGAGCTCGACCCGGTTAGGGCCGGCCATCGGGACCTCCGCCACCACCCGCTCCAGCAGATCGGTGCGGGCGGCGCTCTCGATCTCGCCTGCTCCGCTTCCCGAGCCGACTGAGACCTCTGCCCGCCCATGGGCGCCGGCGGCTTCGAAGAGGCGCACGATGAGGTTGCCACTGTCGTCGGCGCGCTTCACGCTCGAGAGCATGGCGCCCCTCACGCGTAGCAAGGAGGCGGCGGTGGACAGGTGCCGGTTCGCCTGTGTCTCGGCTACCTCGGCAGCACCGGCGGGAACTACGACAGCGCGGAGCGGCAGGTCGAACGCCTCAGCCTCTTCCACGACCGACGGGACGCCCGACCGGGAGGAGGTGACGGGCGTGCCCAGGCCGGAGTGAGGCAGGAGAGCGTAGGAGAAGTGGTGCAGCCCGGCGTCTGCTGTCGGGTCCGGCCACGTGGGACCGCGCAGCAACGAGAGGCGGATCACGTTGCCGCGAACGTCGTAGCCGTGCTTGCAGTCGTTGAGTAGGGCGACGCCGAAGCCAGGCTCGCTCAGGTCGGCCCACCGCTGGGCAGCCACCTCGAAGCGCGCCGCGTCCCAGCTCGTGTTGGCGTGAGTGGGTCGCTGGACGTGGCCGAACTGAACCTCGAATGAAGCGAACTGCGAGCGTATGGCGACAGGGAACGCCGCCTTCAGGAACTTGTGCCGCTCACCCCAGTCAACTTCGGTCACGAACTCAACTCGTCGGCTGCCCGCGACAAGGCGGATCTCCTGGGTGAGGCGGGAGCGCCCGAAGCTGCGGACGAGGCGAGCCGAGACGCGGACCGGCCCGTGCTCGACCAACTCGAGCGAATCGGGGTCGTCGGTGAGCTCTGTCGCCCGGTCGAACGTGCCCTCGTCGACGTCCCAGGCATCGGCATCGACCGGCAGGTCGTTATGGAGCTGAAGGACGTTTGCCCGCGCTCCTGGCGTGACCACCTCCCGGCCGGTCTCGTGGTCGAGGACCGACGAGACGAGGCCCCGGCCGTCGATCGTCACGGTCAAGGGCCCGCTCGAAAGGACGATCTCGTTCCGGGCATTCTTCTCGGCCCGCGCCGCTGCCTGCCTGTCGGGGCGATCGCGGCCTGGTGCTGAGCCGTTCGAATGTGTCATCCGGCCTGTCGAGGCTTGCGTCGCACGCTCGTCGTCGCCGCCAGATCCGCTGCCGACCTCGCCATCGGGGACGGCGGCGTCACCGGGGGCAGCGTGCACCAGGTCGAAGCGGGCCCAGCCGGATGCGGCGACCTCGGCCAGAAAGCCGATCCTTCCCGAGGACAGCTGCTGAACGGGCGCAGCGCTCCCGTCCTCAGCGCCAACGGCGAGACCGATGTCGGCGGCTTCGGCCGGAGCGACGTCGATCTCGACGAGATCGCGCCGGTCGTGCGAGGCGGCGTTCAACACGAGCAGTGTCGCGACTCCGGCTCCGGCTCCGGCTCCGGCACCGACGCGGCGTCCGATCTCTCCACATGCCTGCTCGACCACGGCCCCGATCCGATCGGCGACCTCGGCGTAGGCGGCGCGTGCTTCCTCGTGGACCCAGTGGATGCTCGAGCCCGGCAGGATGTCGTGGAACTGCAGTAGGAGCACGGTCCTCCAGGCCCAGTCCAGTTCGGCCTCGGCGCCTCGGCCGGCGTCCCCGCTTACCGCCAGCCACAGCTCGGCTTCCCTTAGTAGCCTCTCCGAGCGGCGGTTCCCGAGCTTGCCGGCGGCCTGGGTCGTCTGAACAGCGCGGTGCCGTTCCAGGTAGAGCTCACCTACCCACACCGGCAGTCCGCCGACGCCGGCGGAATGGGCCGTCGGCACTGTCCCGGCGCCGGCGGCGGCGCGGGCTTGCTCGGCACCGAGAACCTCCGACTCGACAGCGCGAAAGAACCCTCCGACGGTCCCGAGCTCCACCCGCGGCACCGGATCGAGGTCCCGGAGGCGCCGGTACGACTGCAGCATCGACTCCGTCGGGCCGCCGCCCCCGTCGCCGTAGCCGTAGGCGTAGAGAGACCGGGACGACAGCCCGTGCTCCGCGAACGCCCTGTGTCCGTTCAGCAGCTGAGCGGCGTCGAACTCGCCGTTGTAGGTGTCGGTCGGCGGGCAGTGGGCGAGGATGCGGGAGCCGTCGATGCCCTCCCACCAGAACGTGTGGTGTGGAAAGCGGTCGATCTCGTTCCATGAGAGCTTCTGTGTGAGAAAGAAACGCACTCCGGCCGCTCGCAGGATCTGGGGCAGGTTGGCCGAGTAGCCGAACGCATCGGGCAGCCAGCAGTCCTCGGTCTCCACTCCGTAGCGGTCGAGGAAGAACCGCTTTCCGTAGACGAGCTGGCGCACGAGCGATTCGCCCGAGGGGAGGTTCGTGTCCGGCTCGACCCACATCGACCCCACCGGCTCCAGGCGGCCGTCCGCGACGCGCCGGCGCATCTCGTCGAAGAGCTGCGGGTAGTCCTCCTCCATCCAGGCATGCTGCTGGGCCTGGGAGCAGACGAAGACGAAATCCGGCTCCTCCTCCATCAACCGCAGGGCGGAGGAGAAGGTGCGGGCGCATTTGCGGCGGGTTTCTCGGAGGGGCCACAACCACGCCGAGTCGATGTGGGCGTGCCCGACCGCAGTGACGCGATGACTGTTCGCTGCGGACGGCGAGTCGAGCAAGGGTGCCCAGACCGGGCGCTGGCGAAGGAGGGAGCCGCGGACGTCGTCGAAGTCGACGGCGAGCGCCACCCGGTCGAGGGTGCGGAGGATTTCGACACAGCGCCGGTCGCTCGTCCCGAGCGCCTCCGCCAGGCCAGCGAGGACATTCAGGTCGTGCCAGGCAGACTCGAGCTTGTCGTCGCGGACGCTGAGCTCGGCCCGCTCGAGGCTGCAGAGGGGCGCGCCCTTGTAGTCGGGCATCAAGAGCGGCCAGTTGATGCCGCCCCACGGCACGTGAGGGTTAGCCGCCGCCTCTACGAACAGCTCGACCGGCTCACCCCCCGAAGCGGGCGCTGCGAGCGGCACGAGGTTGTGTCGCGGATTGAGACCCTGGACCGGGCGGTCGCAGTCGAAGACGAGCCCTTCGGCACCGAAGCCCACCTGGCCGCGGTAACCGAGCTCGATCCGGGCCACGACGCGCTCGCCCGCCCAGGACAGAGGTATCCGGCCGGTGAAGCGGAACCAGGCCGTCGACCAGGCGCCCCCCCACGGCTCTCCGACGGCGAAAGGCTCGAAGGCCTGCGAGTAGGCCTCGCCGGGACTTATCGGCTCGCCATCCACGAGGTGCGCCGCCACGTCGAGCGGCACTGTACGGGCGTGGAGGAGCGGGGGGATGATCTCCTCAATCAGCCGCCGAAGCCGCCGGCGTTGTGTCTCCCATGCCTCGCCCACCTCGGCTCCTCGTTCGATCGGTCGCCGGCCCGCCCGTTGCTCGGAAGGCGCCGGAAGTTCCGGGCAATCCTGCCTGGATATGACGGCTTCCTCAGGCTATGACGGGCCCGGGACCCTCGCCAGGGAAGGGGTGCGGATCGTCAGCGGGCAACTGACTTTCGCCACCTCTCGGCGGCCTCGAGATCACCGAAAGCCTCGAGCTCGCCGAGGGACGGTCTTCCCCAGCACCATCGGGCGAGCGCCCAAGCCGGCCCCCTCAGCGCGACGTCCGCCTTCGAATGCCGGCGCCTGACGCTGCGTCGGCCGGTGTCGACAGTCCATTCAGCGCCGTCGAGATCGGTGGCATGCAGGTGGATCGATGCGGGCCAGTCGCTAGGCTGCGGTGCCGCCGGCGGCTCCCACCGCCGCCTCTTCAACGGCGTCGTCGGCGACATCGAACGAGAGGATCTCGAACAGCTCCGAGACCGTGTCGGCTGCGAGGACCGGCTCGGCGGAGGTGATCGTCACCTGGCAGGCGGCCTCGGCGTCGACCCGATGGATCAGGGTCTCCTGGGCCTGCCGGCGCCACCAGAACGCCGGCGTCGGGCTCAGGCTGGAGAACGTCCAGAGCGTGGTGTCTGCCGGTACCTCTCGCAGTGCTCGGATGAGGCGGTCGAGCCGGTCGGTCATCCAGTCGGGCGACGCCAGTTGCCCGGGCCGCCGGGGGAGGGCGTCACGGACTGGTGGTTCCAGGAGGCGGCCGTCGACGATCGTTGCTGCCCAGTTGTAGACGTTGCCGAGGTGCTTGACGACGTCGTCGAGGGTCCAGTCGGGGCAGCTTGGGGCGGGCAGACCGAGACGGCCATCATCCTCTGCTGCAAGCTCAAGCACCCTGCCGGCTTCCCGCTCGAGCACGCCGAGGGCGAAGTCACGCTCCATCGCGCCCAGTCTGCCGTTTCTCCTTCCGGCCGGCGAGCGGAAGCAGCCGGCGCGCGGGCAGGAACGCGGGATGGATAGCTTCTCGCATGGCAACCGGATCGGCGGGTTGCGCCGCCGTCCTCGGCAGGTATGCGGCACGAGACCCCGAGGAGGAGCACGACCGGCTGCGGTTGCTCGCGCTGGCACAGGGAACAGAGGATCCGTGGGCGCGGTCACTCCCGCTCCACTTGACGGCTTCCGCCCTGGTGGTTCACCCACCCTCCTTTCGGATCCTCCTCCGGTGGCATGAGCGGCTCCGCCAGTGGATGCAGGTGGGCGGCCACGGAGATGCCGGCGAGGGCGACCCGCTCAAGATCGCCCTGCGCGAGGCCGAGGAGGAGACGGGCTTGCCCGACTTGCGATCCCACCAGGCCGTCTCTGACCAGGAGGGACGGCTCGTCCAGGTGGTCGTGGTCCCGGTCCCAAAGAGCGGCGACGAGCCGGCTCACGAGCACGGCGATCTTCGCTACATCCTCGTGACGGACTCACCTGAGCTGGCTCGACCCGAGTCTCCGCGCGCAGAGCTGAAATGGCTCAGCCTCGACGAGGCACTGCAGGAGGTTGCCTCTACCAACCTGCGCGGGAGCTGGTGATGCGGGCGGGAGCCGCGCTGCTCGGTGGCTGACGTCCGGAGTCACCGCCAACCGCAGTTACGATGGCGGCGCTCGACGTGCCTGCTGCTCCGTGCGAGCTGCCAGCCCCGATGCTGCCGGCGAAGGCGAGGCACCCGGGCCCCATCGTCTAGAGGCCAAGGACACCACCCTCTCAAGGTGGAGACACGGGTTCGAATCCCGTTGGGGCTGCTCGCCAGCGCGACGCTCAACGTCTATTCGCACTTCCTCCCCGAGGCCGACCGTGAAGCTGGTCGAAACGCTCCGGCGGCTGCTGGCGCCATCGTTACCATCCGGGATGGGGGACCCGGAGCGCGAGCGAACCGAGGAGGCGGTACCGCGCCGCTAGGCGTCAGCCGGAGGGAGTCGGCGGCGCCATCTGTTGGCTAATTTCCCTTACCGGTTCTTCACCGGGTTTATGGGAGGTTCGATGGATGAGATCAAGGGCATCGCACGGGTGGTGTTCCACCGCGGCAAGCTCGACGAGTGGAAGCGCCTGACTGAGGAAGCCATGGAGATCGTGCGAACTCGAGACCCCGGGACCCTGCAGTACGAGGTTTTCTTCAACGACGACGAGAGCGAGGCGATCGTCTTCGAGCGATACCAAGACGCCGACGCCGCGTTGGAGCATTTCGCCAACATCGGGCATCTCATGGAACCGCTCATGGCCACCGCCACCGTCACCGGCGAAGTGCTCGGTACGCCGAACGAGATGATGCGGGCACAGCTCGGCGGCGACCAGCCGAAGCTCTTTACCCCTTGGATGGCCGCACACGAGTAACCCCTAAGTCGGCCGCATCTCTCGACGCCCCGATTGCCCGCTCGGCGCTCGTTATCGCCAGCCCGGAACCAGCGTTCGGGTCTCCCAACCCACCACGTTGTTTGAGCAACACCCACTAGACCCAGGACTGCAAGTACAAGAAATCGTCACGGCTCTAAGCACACACGGGGATTCGCCGGAACTGGCTCCGGGAACGGCGTGAGGCTCGACGGGTGGTCGGCACGGATGACGACGGGGTGGTGCGTGGAGGTGGCCGAATAAGTAGGCACGATTCTCTGCCGCCAGGGTATCTACTCGTTCAGTTTAACAAGCCCAAGCATACGTCGCTGACCAGTCGAAAGATTTGAAAGGCGTTCCGTTAGGGCTGCTCCTTGAAACTCCTGACTGGCCCACGAGCCGGGAGAGGCGATGCTCCACGAGCAGTGCGAGGACCACCGGCTCGCGGAGTTGGAGGCCGAAGCGGGCGTCTTCGTCGTTTGTGCCGGCCTCGGCATCAACTCCGATGACTACAGCTTCGGCTACGTGGCCACGTGGGCCGGCGCTGGCGACGAGACGATCACCAAGATCACGCAGCTCGATTCACGGATTCAGCACGCGGCAGCATCGACGTCGTTCGAGACCGAGCAGCGGGCGGAGGTGGCGTGATGGCGTACACCGTCGAAGACATCACCAAGTTGATTCGCTATCACCTCGTGCGGTCCGAAGATACCGACGAGGAGGCGGATGCGAATCTCCGAACGTTGCTGCGCGACGGCGAGCAGATGCTCACACCGTTACTTGGCGACCAGACGTCGCAAGCGGTGGTGTGAGAGGACTTGGCGCGTCGGCGTCGGTTGAACCGATGAGACTCCGATGGCACCGGCGAACCCCAAAGACAGCAGCTTGTCCATGAGCGATCGTGGCAGCCGGGCGGCTACGGCCGCACGACCGTAGCCAGTGCTCTGGTCCCGGAAGGGGCGGGGTGCTGGCAGGTAATGCAGTTCGCCAACTCACTTGCTCTCGCCCGGTTGATAACTGTCGACAGTGACATTCTGGAAGCCGGTTCTGAGGCCCTCGGGTCACTCCGGGTGGGATTGGGTGAGACCGGCTTGAAGGTCACGGATGATCGTGCCGAGTTGCCCTGATGCGAGGAGTCCCGGCCCGAGGGGGCCTGACATGTTTTCGCCGATGGGCGGGAGGGCTCGCAGAGCGGCCCGGACCTCTGCCGTCATGTGGTCGAGCTGCCAGCGGATCTCTTCGACCACGGCTTCTGGCCTGTCGGGGGCCGCCAGGCTGGCGGCTTTGACGGCATACGCCGCCGCGCCGAGGGCGTGCGCGCCCATGTGGCAAATGGCTACGGTTTGACCGGCGGCTCGCGGCAGCGGCAGCCGCCGCGGGAGCCTTCACCTCACTGGCGGCCACGCCTCCGACGAATCGACGGCGTATTTCCGCGGCAGTGTTTGGCTCTCCGCGAGCGAACGCCCGGGCGCGGGCGATGGCAGCCCGGGGTCGGTCATCACCCGGAGCTTCCGCCTCAAACAGCCCCACAACCCGCTCTGCGCAATCGGCGGCCCACGCGGCGACAAGACGGCGGTTGGCTTCGCTGAGCGTCTGCGGAGATCTCACCGTCTCGACTCTACGTAGCCGACCAGATACCCCCGCAATGTCAGCGATGGGACAACTAGGAGCACGTGTCGCACTGCCCCGACATGGGCAGCAGCAGGTGACAGCTCGAACATACCGTTCGCTGAACCTCACGGCCGTTTGCCGCCTGAGTGCGGACCCGGTTGCGTCTGGCGGCCACCTGAGCGGTGAGTGCAGGACTACCGCCGTCTGCCGGCACGGCCGCGCCGAAGTGCTGGTAGCAGCCAAAGCGCTCGATGGCGGCGTGCATGTTGAGATCTTCCGGCATGTCGCCACCGTGGTTCTCGGCGATGGCCTTCCCGTACCCCTCGCCGACGGTTCCGTCGGCATGAACACAGAGCTGAGAGGAGCGGCTCACCTCGTGCGTGGCACTCCCGTGCCACACCGCCGAGCACACGCCCGATCCAATGCCACGGGAGCATGAGCGTCCGGACGCCGGTGCGATCCTGCACCTCCTCGGCGAGATCCCTCTAGCTGATCGTGGCCCGGTACGTTCGAGCCGCCTTCTCCAGAGCGGTACGCGCAGCCGCGGTCCAAGCCTGCACTGCGGTTGCAAAATCGACCGCCGACTCGTCGCTCACGGTATGTGCCGGGCTTGGTCACGACGGTTCGGGTCTCCGCCGTGGTCCAGTGCGGTGGCGTATCTGTCCGGCGGCAAATATGGGCGTCGACATCAAAATGATGTTCGACGAGGCGATGTCTCGCCACCGCCCGCTCCGCTGTCCGTGAAGAGGGGCTCGTACCAGGGAAGCAGAGCAACTGCCTCAACGCTCATGTCGAGGCGCTGGGCATCCCATAACGTCGTGAACCCGTCTGACGCATCTCGGCCATTCAAGAGCTGCCGCGCCGCATGTGGTCCGCCGTTCTCGGCGACCATCTGGTTGAACCGAGTCGGGTTGTAGCCGATCTCGCGTCTTCAACCTGGCCGCACCATCGACCATCTCGCGGTGAAACTCTCGCTCGGCATTGGTGGCCAGCGCGGCGTCCTCTCATAGTGGCCCGCAGGGTCAAGGCTACGAGGCAATCCAGGCGTGACGTGCCAACCGCTGCCGTAGCAGACGCGACTCCACAGATCACCGCCGATCCCCGCCCTCGCTCGCGCCGCCTCCGGTCCCTCTCGGTAGATGGTCCCGTGTCCTCGTTCCTCTTTGTACCCAGGACCTCCCGCGGGGTGGTCCGATCCAGAGGGTGGGATGTTCCCTTCCGCCAAGACTCCGCTTCGTCGGCACGTCGTGCCGCCCTTGACCTCGGGGGCAAGATGCTCGGCCGCTACCGGGCGGCGGTCAAAGCCGTCGAGTTGCCGGACCGGCCGAGTTCTCCGTCGGTTTCGTTGTGCCAGATCGCGCTGCCGCAGGTCGTGCTGAGCGACGCAGCTGATCTCTTGTTGGGGCCTCATCGCACAGGATGCTCGCTACCCTGCTAGATCTTCCAACGTTCCACTTATCCTCTTACCGTGTGGGTTCTCATTACCGGGATGTCGGGTACGGGCAAGTCGGCTGTTGTGGAAGAACTCCAGCGGCGCGGTCACTTGGCCTACGACGCCGACGACGATGGGTTCACGGCGCCTGACTCCGCTGGCAACTGGTGTTGGCAACTCGACGAGGTGGAGAGCTCCTCTCCGGTCAGAGCGGCAGTCTGCTGTTCTTTGCAGGATGCTCGGACGAACAGCGGGAGTTTGCGTGGGACATCACGATTCTGCGACCGCACCGGAAGACACCATTATCGACCGCTCTGTCAACGGCCAAGTTGCAGTCCTCGCTGGTGGCCAAGTAAATGTCCTCACCCCTGAGGTCGGTCATGACTTCCTCGGCGGCCCTCCTTTCGCGCGGGCTTCTTTCATCCGGAACGACTCGCCGTCGGTGACGACGACGACGCTGTGATGCAGCAGGCGGTCAAGGAGGCTGACAGCGGTCGTGTGCTCGGGTAGGAAGCGGCCCCACTCATCGAAGGGCCAGTGGCTTCCGATCCCGAGCGAGACTCGTTCGTAGGCGGCGGCGACGAACCTGAACAAGAGCTGAGCACCGGTGTGATCGAGAGGGGCAAAGCCGAGTTCGTCAACGATGACGAAGTCGCTCCGCATCAACTGGTCGATCACCCGCCCGACCGAATTGTCCGCCAGGCCCCGGTAGAGGGTCTCGACGAGCTCGGCGGCGGTGAAGTAGCGGACCCGGCGCCCCGCCTCGACAGCGGCGTGGCCGAGCCCGAGAAGGACGTGGCTCTTCCCCGTGCCGGCGGGCCCGACCAGGCACGGGTTCTCCCTGGCGGCGATCCACTCGAGCGAGGAGAGGTAGTCAAAGGTCGGCCGGTGGATGGACGAAGCCCGAAGGTCGAAGTCATCGAGTGACTTGTGGACCGGGAAGCGGGCCGCCTTCAGCCTCGCCCTCGCGTTCGAGGCGTCCCGGCTCTCGACCTCGGCGAGGACGAGTGCCCTCAACAGCTCGTCTCCTGCCCAGCGCTGGGTCTTCGCGGTGAGGAGGAACTCAGGGCCGAGCCGGCGCATGGCAGACAGCTTCAGGCGGCGAAGCCCGGCTTCGACATCAGGCGCCAGCTTCGGTGGAGAGGTACTCATCGGGCGACCTTTCCGGGCGCATAGTCCGACAGCGGCCGGGTCGGCACGGCCGGCAGAGGCACCTCGATGCGTTCGCCGACGACGGTGAGCCTCGGCACGCCCTGACCCGCGTCCAAGATGGAACGAATGTCGGAGAGCCCGAAGCGGGAGAAGGCCGTCGCCCGCTCGAGGGCGGCACTTAAGGCTTCTCTCCCGTAGGAGGCCTCGAGTGCGACGATGGCCGGCAGCTCGCTCCCGAGTTTGGTCGCCCCCGCCGCCGCGGCGGCTTTCAGGAAGGCGACGCCGATCTCGCCGAAGCCGACGATGGCGTGCTCGGCCTCGGTGCGAGGACGGGGCGCCCGGGGCGGGACGGAAGGTCGCGGTCCGCCGTAGTGCTCGTCGACGAGGGAGACCTCGCCCGGGGAGACGACGTCGTGGAGGGCCATCTCGATCCCGAGATGCACGATGTGCACCTTGTCGTCCTCCACCGACACCTCGACCGACTTTCCGACCAACGAGAGCGGCACCGAGTAGCGGGCCGAGCCGAAACGGACACAGCTGAGCCGGTCGACCTTTCGCATGACGGCCTTTGTGATCTGTGGGCGAAGCGACGGGAGGACAGAGAAGAGCTCCCGCTCGTGGATGAGGCGCTCGGCCGGCACGGCACAGATCTCGGAGTGGACAGCTTCGTTCACCTCGTCACACCATGCCCGGGCGGCCTCGTTACCACTGCCGACAAAGGGTGCTTCAGGCACGACGAGGTCCAACTTTGAGTATCCGACGAGGTTCTCGACGATCCCCTTCGAGGCCGGGTCGCCGCCCTCACAGAAGTCCGGCCGAAAGCCGTAGTACGAGGCGAATCTCACATAGTCAGGCGTCGGCACGACGATGTTGGCCACGACGCCGGCCTTTAGACAGCCCATCCGGTCGGCGAGGACGACCTTTGGGACCCCGCCGAGGGTCTCGAAGCACTCGGCCAGCATGTAAAACGTCGTCTCGGCCCGCTCGTTGTCGGAGAAGCGCACGAACCTGAAGCGGCTCCAGGCCGAGACGGCACAGAAGATATGGAGGCCCTTCTCGGCGCCCCAGTCGATGACGAGGGTCTCTCCCGGGCTCCAGACCGCCGGTCGCCGCCCGCGGTGGTGATCGTCTCTCCACTTGCGCTTCGCCTTCGCGACAAGGCGGCGGAAGTTGCGCGCCGAGCCGTCATAGCCGGCGGTTCGAGCCTGTGGGAGCAGGCGCTTGGCCGAGATGCGGCCGCTCGTGGCCGCCACCCGCTTGTCGACGAGCTCGGCGACGACCTCGTAGTTGTGCGCCCGCTGTCGCCGCACCCGTCGTTCCCCGGACAGGTTGGCCTCGACGGCCCGCTTCACGGTCTTCGGGTCGACGCCGCAGATGGCGGCTGCGCCCCGGTAGCTGCCCACGTCCTTATGGGCGGCGATCATGTCCATCTTCTCCCTCACTGATTTCATGGTGCTGTCCTCCGGTTGGAGTGGTGGTGGCTAGGCACCGCCACCGTCTCCGGCCGGAGGACGCGAGTGGTGGATGCTTCAGTGAGAGGTGAGGACTTTTACTTGGCCACGAGCGGGGACATCGATCTGGCCACACGCGAGGACTTTTTCATGGCCACGGACCGCTTGCGGACTCGTTCGAGCAACTCTTATGGCAAGACGGCTCCAGAGATGGCGCGTGTGCTGACTGATTTGAAGTCTGTCGAGCCGTTGTTGCGGGAGGTCGCTGACGTCGTTATTGATACCCAGCGCCCATTGTCGGACGTGACCGACACAGTGCTCAAGGTCACCGCACTCGGCCTGGCGCGGGAACGAGCGGGATCGGTAGCCGCATACGACATGGGCAAACGACAGAAGCGACTTCATCGGCCCCGACCCCTGTGGACCCAGGACCTCGCCGCGCGAGGTCAGAGTCGAGGGTGAGGATCATGGCCTCCGTCAAGGATCCGCTCCGCCGGCTCAACGCCGTCCTTGACCTGGGTGGGTGTGGCAGCCGGCGCTATCGGCCGGACGTGAAGTAGCTCGGTAACGGACGGCCGCTCAACTTCTGCCGTCGTGGCCAGCCCCGCTGGTCGGACCTGTTCAAGGCCTAGCTGTTCGACGTACCCTCTGTATGGTCGTGGATCTCACCACACACGGCGACCAGGGTCCTGTTGACCTCGATCTCCCAGAGCCCGAACCCCAGCCGCCACCTCCCGACGCCCGTTCCCCTGTTACTCAACGCTGCGATCCACCGCATCGCCATCACTCAGGCCCGCTGCCAGGAGGACGCCGCTGCCTACTTGAAGCGTCGCGAGGTGATGGGCAACACACTGACCCAGGCACATCGTGCGCTCAAGCGAAAGCTCTCCGACGTCGTCTACCGAACGCTGCTCCTCGACGATGCGACTACTGATTCGACCTGTGTCGAGCAGGCGGCTTGACATAGGCGCAAATCAATGGCGGGCCGCAGCTTCGTGTGCCTTCGGTCACTCGATGATACCGCTTGCGGTATCATGAGTGGGATGAGCCATTCGGCCAGGAGCGTCGCCGCAGCTGGGCTTGTGCGTCTCGCCCGTTCCCGGGCCGGCTTGACCCAGCGCCAACTAGCTGAGCGTGCGGGCGTACCCCAATCGGTTATCGCCAGGATCGAGTCGGGTTCGAGGCAGCCGACCATCCCGACGCTCGACCGAATCCTCGCCGGCGCAGGCGTAGAGGTTCGCTATCGACTCGAGCCTCTCGAGGACCACGACGACACTCTTGAAGCCGAACACGCCCGCCGACCGCCTTCCGAGAAAAAGGCTGTCGAGGACGCCCATGCGGACTTCGTCGCGAAAGGTGGTTGCCGGTGGCCGCAGCGCCCGGGCATCGTGCTCGGCATGACAAAGAGCTCCTGAGGGCCTCGTCGGGGTTTTGATCCGGAACGAATAATCAGTACTCTCAATGCGCACGAGGTGCAGTAGGTAGTGATCGGTGCTGTAGCGGCGCTGGCTCATGGTGCGCCCATAGGAGCGACGCTTGACGTCGACGTGACTCCTGCTCGGGATTCCGAGAACCTTCAGCGACTCTCCGAAGCGCTCATCGACCTCGATGCACGAGTCCGAACAGCCGATGCGCCAGGTGGGCTCCCCTTTCGCTCATGATGCGGAATCGCTCGCGAAGGTGCAAATGCTGAACCTGACCTGCGACAGTGGCGACTTTGACATTGCTTCCACACCGTCTGGCACCGGTGGGTACGTCGACCTCCTAGACGAGCGAGCCCCATTGTCATCGGATCTGTCTCCGTCAACGTCGCCTCTCTTGACGACGTGATCCGCTCCAAAGAGGCTGCCGGCCGACCGAAAGACATTGCGGTCCTTCCTGTTCTCGAGGAGCACGCCCGCAGCAGGCGACACCTGCACTCCTTAGAGGAAAGCGAGTCAATAGATTCCGGATCACCGGCCTGACGACGGCGGTAGTTAGTCGTTTGCCTCGTCACGACGTAAAGACATCGACGAGCATCATCTGATAACAGCGCAGGTGTCAGGATTGTGTAGCCAAACGTGTAGCCAAGGGAGCGATTCAAGCTGAACGCCCTTCGGGTGAGTCCGAAGAGAAGCATCAGTTCAGCCGGCGTTTGCGAACCTTGTCGCACTGGAGTCGACGGCGATGGTCCGCTCTATGTGCCCGGGGGGCCCGCCCAAGGAGGGTACCGCCGAAGGAAGGCACCGCCAAATCCCGCCCAAGACCCGCTAATCGACTTTGGCCGTAGGTATCCGCTAACGGACAGACTGACATCCCGAAAGTCCAGTTGAACGCTCTGGATCGGCGTCCGGATCGTGCCGGGTCAGGCTGAGGATCGGGTTGTCGGCTTTTCGAGTTCAGGCGCCTCTACCTGTTTGCTCCAGCAGTTGCGCCCGCCGCTCTAGTCTCGGCCGGTGGGCCGCCTCGTCGAGATCATCCTTCCGCGCCGTCTCGGCACCGGGTTCCGATGGCTGGTCGGCTCGTCCTGGGTATCGATGCTGGGCGACGGCTTCGCCCTCGCAGCCGGCCCTCTGCTCGTCGCCTCCCTGACTAGAAGCCCCAGCCTCGTCGCTCTCGCCACCCTCCTCCAGCGCCTGCCCTGGCTCGTCTTCGCCCTCCTCGCCGGCGTGCTCGCCGACCGCTGGAACCGAGCCGTGATGGTGGCGGCGGTCGATCTCCTGCGGGCCTTCGTGCTCGTCCTGCTCGCCGTGTCGATCCTGACCCACACCGTCGGCATCGCCATCGTCCTTCTGGTGATGCTCATCCTCGGCACCGCCGAGGTCTTCAGCAACACCGCCTCGGCGTCGCTACTCCCGTCCCTCGTCGCCCGAGACGACCTCGTGTTGGCGAACGCCCGCTTGTATACGGGCTTCGTCACCGTCTACCAGCTGGTCGGGCCGCCCATCGGGGCGGTCCTTTTTGCAGTCGGGCGGTCTACTCCCTTCATCGGCCAGGCCGTGCTCGTCGCTGTCGGGTCACTGATGGTTCTTCGTATCGAGCTGCCGGAACGTTCCCAGGTCGACGTTGCCACCCAACGGGTAAGGCACGAGATCTCAGAGGGCTTGCGCTGGGTCGTCCACCAGCCTGCTGTCCGCACGCTCGTGCTAACGATCTTCATCTTCAACATCACTTTCGGTGCGGCTTGGTCGATCCTCGTCCTTTATGCAAAGGAGCGTCTCGGGATGGGGGCGGTCGGCTTCGGCCTTCTCACGACAGCGGCGGCCGTCGGCGGAGTTCTCGGGACGCTCAGCTACGGGCAGATCACCCGACCGCGTGAGCCTCGGGAACCTGATGCGGATCGGGCTCATCATCGAGACTTTGACGCACTTGTCCCTCGCTCTCACGAGGACGCCGGCTGTGGCATTGGCGATCATGGTCGTGTTCGGCGCCCACGCCTTCATCTGGGGCACCACCTCGATCACCGTCCGCCAGCGGGCAGTGCCGCAGGAGCTACAGGGGCGCGTGACGAGCGTCAACGGCCTCTGCGTGTACGGAGGGCTCGTCATCGGGGCCGCCCTCAGCGGCCCGATCGCCGACGAGTGGGGCATCACTGCGCCATTCTGGTTTGCCTTTGTCGGCTCGGCCGTCTTCGTCGTCCTCATCTGGCGCCAGCTCGCCTACATCGCCCACGACGACATGCCTCCGCCCGATGCGGCGGAGGGCGCACAGACCGCCTAGACGTCAGCGCCGAGCGGCACCCCCACTTTCAGCCCTTCTTGGCCGCTTTCTCGCCGGGAGCGGTAAGGCGCAGCTGGCACCGACCGTCACCCGCTCGCCCGACTGACCGAAGGGTTGCGAGACGCCTGATCTCAGGATTGGGTGCGGTCGTCTCGCCGGATGCCGAGGCGCCTCCCCCGGAGCGAGGACCAAATCTCGGAACCACCGGCTATACCTTCTCGAACGTGACCACCTCGAGGTGGAACCCGTGCGGGTCGAGGAAGAACGTTGCGTAGAACGTCTCGCCGTACTCCGGGAACACCGTTGGCGCGTGGAGCACCTCGTCGCCTCGGTCGACGACCCAATCGTGCACTTTGTGGACCTCAGCACGGGTCTCGACCAGGAATGAGATATGCGACAGCCCCGTGCGCAGTCGCGAGTGCCCGCCCTCCTCGGTCGCCGGATAGATGAAAAGCTGTGCGCCGTTCCAGTTCGTGGGCCTGTAACCCGCCTCCCACTCACGCACATAGCCGACCATCGGCAGGAACTCGTCGAAGTACGCTCTCGCCAACTCGACGTCCGGTACGTTCAAGCCAAAGTGCTCGATCGGCACGAGCACTGGTGTAGCGAGTCGGCCGTCGAACTGTCAAGCGCCGGTTACGTCTGCACCGCCGTCCGACCATCCGGGGGTGGCGGCCATCTTGTCCGCTGAAGGGGAGTGCCAAGCTGCCATCAGGCTTGCCGACGGGCGCCGACAGGCTGCCGTCCTTGCCGCAAAAGGCAAGCACCGGGCGACAATCTGACCCGCCAGCGATAGCCTCGTTCAGATCGAGACACTCGGAAAGGGCGATGACCTGCTCCAACTGTGGCGCTGACGACCTCGGAGGCAACAAGTTCTGTCTCCAGTGCGGTCATCTGTTGGCGCAAGCGTGCCCGAGCTGCGGGGCGCCCCTTCCCGCCGGGGCCCGCTTCTGTGGGGCGTGTGGCTCTCCTCTGCAAGAGGTGGCTCCGCCAGTCGCCACAGAGCTCGCCGGCGTCGCAACGACCGGCAGCTATCGACCGCCTCTGTCCGAGCTCAGACACGTCTCGGTGCTTTTCTGCGACCTCGTCGGCTTCACCCCCCTCTCCGAGGCGCGTGACCCGGAAGAGGTGCGAGAGCTGCTCTCGGGCTACTTCGAGCTCGCCCGGGCGATCGTCACGCGCTATGGCGGGGTGATCCAGAAGTTCATCGGTGACGCCGTCATGGCGCTCTGGGGTGCGCCCGTCACCCAGGAGGACGACGCCGAGCGAGCCGTGCGGGCCGGCCTCGACCTCCTCGGGGCGGTCTCCGCCTACGGCTTTGAGCACGCTCATCCCGGCCTCGAGGCGAGAGTCGGCATCGTCACGGGGACAGCCGCCACGACCGAGAGTGCCGAGGAGGGCATGGTGATCGGCGACCGCGTCAACACGGCCGCCCGCATCCAGTCGGTCGCCGCACCGGGCTGCCTCTATGTCGACAGCTCGACCAAGCGAGCGACGGAGGCGGCCATCGTCTACAAGGACTCCGGCCGCCACGCGCTGAAGGGAAAGTCAGAGCCCTTCCAGCTCTACGAGGCCGTCCGGGTCGTAGCCGGCGTGGGCGGGGCGCTCAAGTCGGCAGGCTTGGAGGCCCCCTTCGTCGGCCGGGAGCGGGAGCTTCGTCTCGTGAGGGACCTCTTCCTCGGCTCAGCCGAGGAGAAGCGGGCGCACCTCGTCTCGGTCACCGGCATCGCCGGCATCGGCAAGAGCCGCCTCGCATGGGAGTTCTACAAGTACATCGACGGCCTGTCGGGCATATTCAGGTGGCACCGCGGGCGTTGCCTCTCCTATGGCGAGGGCGTCGCCTACTGGGCGCTTGCGGAGATGGTCAGAGGGCGAGCAGGCATCTTGGAGAAAGAAGATGTCGTCGCGGCGGCCGAGAAGCTGCACGCCTGCGTCGAGGAGCACGTCGCCGACGTCGAAGAGCGGCGCTTCGTAGAGCCCCGCCTCGCCCACCTCATCGGCATCGAGGAACGCAGCGCCCGCGACAAGGAGGACCTCTTCTCGGCCTGGAGGCTCTTCTTCGAGCGTATCGCCGACCGGAGCCCCGTCGTGATGTCGTTCGAGGACATGCAGTGGGCGGACTCGTCCCTCCTCGACTTCGTCGACTACCTGCTCGAGTGGTCGCGCAACCATGCCATCTTCGTGCTCACACTCGCCCGTCCCGAGATCGCCGAGCGCCGGCCGACGTGGGGGGCGGGACGACGGAACTTCAACTCGATCTACCTGGAGCCGCTCTCGGAGAAGGCGATGCGGGAGCTCGTGACGGCCCTCGTGCCGGGGCTCGACGACGACACGACAGAGCGCATCCTCGACCACGCCGAGGGCGTCCCCCTCTATGCCGTCGAGACGGTGCGGATGCTCATCGACCGGGCTCTCCTGCTGCCCGACGGCGACAGTTACCGCCCGGCGGGGCCGATCGGCGCCCTCGACATTCCAGACACCCTCCACGCCCTCATCGCCGCCCGCCTCGACGGGCTTGCCCCGGGCGAGCGGGCCATTTTGCAGGAGGCGGCCGTCATCGGGAAGTCCTTCTCGAAAGAGTCGCTGGCGGCCCTGTCCGGCCTTGGGGGAGAGGCTCTGGACGAGCTTCTCACCTCCGTTGTGAGGAAAGAGGTCATCTCACTTCAGGCCGACCCCCTATCGCCCGACCGCGGCCAGTACGCCTTCCTGCAGGACCTCGTCCGGGCTGTTGCCTACGAGAGCCTCCCGAAGAGGGACAGGAAGGACAAGCACCTCTCCGTCGCCGCCCATCTCCTAGACACCCAAAGCAGTGACGAGGACGAGATCGTCGAAGTCGTCGCCTCCCATTACCTCGAGGCCTACAGGCTCGCCCCGACGGCTCCCGACGCCGGCGAGGTGAAGGCGGCGGCGCGGGAGATGATCCTCCGGGCCGGTGAGCGGGCAGCGGCTCTGGCGGCAGCCGAAGGAGCACAAAGCTATTTCGAACAGGCTCTCGAGCTGACAGACGACGAATTCGATCGGGCAGCGATCCACGAGCGGGCCGGCCAGATGGCAGCGATCGCCAGCCACCTCGAGGAGGCGAGAAGACACTTCAACGAGGCGATCGCGGCTCATGAGGCGATCGGTGAGAGTCACGCGAGCGCCCGGCTGTCGTCCCGTCTCGGTGAGATCGACTATACCGAAGGCCGCCTCGAGGAGGGGATCGAGCGGATGGAGAAAGCCTTCGCCCTCCTCGCCGACGAGGAGCCGGACGCCGATGTCGCCACTCTCGCCGCTCAGCTTGGGCGGCTCCACGTGCTGAGCGGCAAACATGACCTCGCAATCCCCCGTATCGAGCTCGCCCTGTCCCTCGCCGAGCGTTTCCGCCTCTCTGAGCAGCTTGCCCAGGCCCTCAACACGAAGGCCGTCTTGCTCGAGTACCACAACCGCCGAGAGGAGGCGACAGTCCTCCTCGAACACGCGTTACAGGTGGCGCTCGAGAATGACCTGTCAGACGCCGCCCTTCGGGCCTACAACAACCTTGCGGTGTTTTTCGAGGAGAGGGACTGTTACAGGGACGCCCGAGCCGCCACGACCAAAGGTCTCGAGCTGGCCCGGCGTGTGGGTGACCGCAGCATCGACATGCAATTCCTTGCCGGCGAGATAAGCGGGATGGTGTTCCTGGGCGAGTGGGACGTCGCCCTCGAGCGGGTGGCAGAGGTACGGCGGTTGCCGGACGTCCCCGAGTACGGACGTTCCTTGGTCCTGCCTGCTGTTCAGGTCTTGGTCGAGCAAGGGAAGCTCGATGCCGCACGTGAGCTTGTCAAGTCCGTCTCCTCGGCCGAGCACTCGGAGGACGTCCAGTCGCGGACCGACTACATGTGGGCGACGGCACTCCTGAAGCGGGCGGCAGGAGACTCCGCCGGGGCTCTCGAAGCTCTGGCAGGCCTGGCGCAGGTCCGCAGCGAGCTCAGCATCGGCACTAACGGAGTCAAGCTGGGTCTCGTGGAGCAGATAGAGGCGGCAGTCCTGGTCGACCCGGAGAAGGCCGAGAAGCTCGTCTCGATGCTCGAGCAGCTCCCGCCGGGTGTGACGACGCCCTTTCTGCAGGCGCAGGCGGCAAGGTTGCGAGCCAAGCTCTCGCCTGCTGCGGCGGCTGTCGGACTGTCCACCGCCGTCGCCATCTTCCGTCAGCTCTCGATGCCGTTCTGGCTCGCCGTCAGCCTGCTCGAGGATTCCGAGCGGCTGTTGGCCGAGGGCGGGTCCGACGAGGGAGCGCGCCGGTTCGCCGAGGCGGAGGAGCTCTTCGAACGCCTTCACGCCCGTCCGTGGCTCGATCGCCTGGAATCCAGCAAACTCATCTTTCAAGGGTGAGAGCTGACGGCGGGATCGACTCCCGCCGCCCTGCAGCGTCCAGGCGGCGCTGACAGTGTTGGTCAAGTTCCAGGTGCGAAGGTGCGCAGTCCAGCAAGACGGGCCGCCGCACTCTGACGTTCGTCGTAGCTCACGAAACCGTCGTGCGGGGACGTCGATCGCACAGGCGACATGGATGGCGTCAAGAGCACGCAGGGCCGGTTCGGCGAGCGCGCCGGCGGCAAGGAGCAGCCCACGGTAGAGGGATACAAGGCGAGGACGTCGAGCAACTCGTCAGTGCGCTCGATCAGGGCTCCGACGGGCAGGCGTGGATCGATGGCCGCGGCCCGCCGGATAGCTCGCGGCAGCTCCGTCAGCACCAATTCGCAAACCAGATCGGCCTCTTCCAGGAACTTTCGCAGCGTGCCACTCTCAGGCTCGTTGCGGATCAGCTTGATGAGCGCGGAGGAATCGGCGTAGAAAGGCGCCACATCAGCGCTCGCGGCGGATCTCCTCGAGCGCACGAGTCAGCGCGTAAGGATCGCCGTCAAGTTGAAGCGGTTCCGGCAGCCCTCGACGAGTCGGACGGGCGACACGCCCTTCGACGACAAGTCGGTCCAGAGCCGAAGCCGTGGTGGGGGGCGGCCCCGCCACGTACTCCCTGCAGTTGCCCGGCTCGCTCAGGGCCGAGAAATCGGCCGCCTTGCGACCCCAACCCTCGTCGACCATCGCCCACGCCGTGGAGTCATCGGGTGATCTCGACATTTCGGCCCTTCTGGAACGAGGTGGTGGTGAGTTCCCGATGCGAGCCATATGGCTAGCCCGCGACACCGGTTGTCTCGCTGGCCACGTCGACCAAGGCTGTGACCGCACGCTCAGACACTCGCGGCCCCCGCTCTCGTGGTCATGGTAATCGTGGGGCCACCCGCCGTGGCGTTCGAGCGGTCCGCGGCCTCCGCGAGAAGGTGCTGAGAGCGTCAGAGGCATCGGAAATCTCCTCGAGGTCCAGGCCTCGCGGACCCCGCCCCAGCTGAGCACGACGACGTTGCTCGCCGTCGCTAACCCCCGGCAGCCTCGGGAGGATCCCATGGCATCCTCGGCATCCTGTTCAGGGCCCGCCTGAAACGCCACAATTCCCATGCCTTGGCGGCTAGCGACACAACGAATATCGGCAGGACGAAGATGATTCCCATCATCACGAAACGCATTGCGAATGCCACGACGCTCTCCCACCTTGACGTCTCCCGGACGGGTGTCACGCGCCCTGCGGGAAGACTAGAAGTCCAATGTCGCCGAAGCGGCCGGTCGCGGCGACGGTGCGGGCCCGGGGCTCGCCTCACGACAGCGATGCGGTCCGCCGCGGAAAATGCGGCCGCGGCGGGACCGGACTGCGGGCTGTGCTTGCCGGGAGCCGGACCATTCCCCGTGCCAGTTCGCATCGATCCCGATGTGACCGGTCCCGCGCCTCTCGTCGTGCGAACAGTTGGTGTGGCCACGACGCCTTGCCTGCTGATTAACGCCCTTGTGGTTCCTTGCTTTGACCACCGTCAGCGGACGTTCACCCAACCCCGCCCGATTCGGTCGTTGTCACATCGGTCATCGTGTCGCTGGCGGGCGGTGCTCTCGTAGTTGCCACTGCGACAGCCATCGCTTCTGCAGTCGTTGCGGCCTGAGCCCGCCCAGCATCCTCCTGGGGTCGGCAGAGACGAGTGGGTCGGGCTCCCCCTCGCCGAGGGTCAGGTCGCCGACGCCACCACGTCAGGCAAGCTCACAACCACGTGCAGGCCGCCCTCCGGCCTCGGCACCGCCGTGACCACCGCACCGTGCGAGTCGGCGATCGCCTTCACGATGGCGAGACCGAGACCGTGCCCGCTCGAGCGCGAGGTGCGGTCCGCCCCGAGCCGCTGGAACGCACCGAACAGCCGGTCCACGTAGGCCGCCGCGACCACCGGACCGGTGTTAGTGACAGCCACACGGCTCTCACCGCCCGAACGGCTTGTAGCCACCTCGACGGTGCCACCGGGCACGTTGTACTCCAAGGCGTTGTCGAGCAGATTGGCGGTAAGGCTCTCGATCAAGCTCTCGTCCCCGCTTGCCGGCGCCGGCGCGAGCGACACGCTGCATCACGACGCCCACACGTGCAGCGAGCTCGCGCCGCGACGCAACGACCGCCTCCGCCACCACGGCGAGGTCCAAGGGCTGGCGGTACTCGATTCCCTGCTCGCTGCTCGCCAGGGTCAAGAGGGCAGCGATCAGTCGCTCCTGCCGCTCGCCCAGTGCGAGCACCTCCTCGCACGCCAACCGCAAGCTTTCGGAGCTGGCGTCAGGATCCGCCAACGCCACCTGCAACAAGGTGCGCTGACCGGCGAGCGGCGTCCGTAGCTCGTGTGAGGCGTTCGCCACGAAACGCCGCTGGGACTCAAAGGACCCCTCCAAGCGCCCGAACAGCTCGTCGAGGGTCCGCCCGAGCTCGGTGAGCTCGTCGTCCGGCCCGACGACGCCGAGGCGGCGATGGAGGTTCGTGGCGGAGATCTCCTGGGCGCTGTCGTTCATCTCACGCAATGGCCGCAAGAAACGGCCTGCGACCCACCAGGCCACCGCCACCGCCACGCAGACGGCGATGAACGCCACGAGGGCTGCTCCGAGGGCGAAGTGGCGACCGTTGAACTGGGGACCGCCGCCCGGCTGAGCACCATTCGGATGGGCGCTGATCGAGCTCGAGCCGGTTTGGATCAGCAACCCGGCGACGCCGAGCACGACGATCACGAAGGCGCCTATCAGCGCCGGTATAGAGCACCGTCAGCTGAACGCGGAGCGATACCCGCCGCAGGTGGTATCGCTCGAGGAAGCGGCCGATCATCGGGACGCTCCGATCCGGTAGCCGCCCTCACGGACTGTGTCGATGAGCGGCGGATCACCGAGCTTCGCCCGGAGGCGGCGCACCGTCGTCTTCACCACGGTGGTGAACGGGTCCGCCATCTCGTCCCACACCCGCTCGAGGAGCTCCTCGGCGGACACCAGCCGACCGGAGGCCACGAGCAGGCACTCGAGGAGGGCGAACTCCTTCGGGCTGAGGTCGAGCCGGCGGCCGTCCCGGAAGGCGACCCGGCGGGACGGGTCGAGTGAGACGTCGCCCACCTCGAGCACAGGCGGGACGGCAGGTGCCGAACGGCGCCCGAGGGCGCGGATGCGGGCGACGAGCTCGGAGAAATCGAACGGCTTTGCGAGGTAGTCGTCTGCACCGAGACCGAGACCTTCCACCCGGTTCCGCACGGTGCTCGAGGCGGTCAGCATCAGCACGCGGGAGCCGGAGCCGCCGGCACGCTATCGATCGGCAGACATCGTCGCCGTGCACACCTGGCAGGTCCCGGTCGAGCACGACGACGTCGTACCGGGTGCCGGCGAGGCGGCCGAGGGCCTCGGTGCCATCGAGCACGACGTCGACGGCCATCCCCTCCCGCCGTAACCCGGTCCCGATCGACCGGGCGAGCACCTCGAAGTCTTCGACGACCAGCACACGCATCTGTCCACGATGCCAGGGACCCGGTGTCAATGCGGTGTCAGCGGGCGACACCGAGCTGACACCGGCGGAGTCATACAACGACGCCATGACCGAAGCCACGATCGAGATGAACGGCGTCCGCAAGCGATACGGGGAGACCGTCGCACTGGACGGGATGTCCTTCTCCGTTCAGCCCGGAAGAGTGACCGGCTTCATCGGCCCGAACGGTGCCGGGAAGTCCACCGCGATGCGGGTGATCCTCGGCCTCGACGCCCCTGACGAGGGCACGGCGCTCATCGGCGAACAGCCCTACCGGGTGCTCCACCGCCCCCTTACCCATCGTCGGAGCCCTCCTCGACGCCGACGCCCTCCAGCCGAGCCGGTCGGGGCGCAATCACCTGCTCTGGATGGCCCAGTCCCAGCGCATCAGCGCCGGACGCGTCGACGAAGTCATCGACATGGTCGGCCTTACGGGCGCCGCCAAACGCAAGGCCGGCGGCTACTCGCTCGGGATGCGCCAGCGGCTCGGCATCGCGGCCGCGATGCTCGGCGACCCGCCGATCGTGATGATGGACGAGCCGTTCAACGGGATCGATCCCGAAGGGATCATCTGGATGCGCCGGTTTCTTCGCTCGCTCGCAGCCGAGGGACGGGCCATCCTCATCTCGAGCCACCTCATGAGCGAGCTCGAGGACGTCGTCGATCATGTCGTCGTCGTCGGCCGGGGCAAAGTCGTCGCCGACGCCACCATGGAGGACCTCGTCTCCCGGGCGTCGCATGACGGTGTCACCGTGCGGACGGACACGCCGGCTGACGCAGTGGCTGCCATCCACCGCGCCGGCGGCACGGCGTCGAGCACCAGCACGGACCGGGTCGAGGTTTCAGGCCTCCAACCAAGGCGGGTGGTGGAGATCCTGAGCGCCGGGCAGCGTGTCCTTCTCGGAGGTGACGTCCCGTCGGGCGAACCTCGAGGACGTCTACCTCCAGCTCACCGCCGGCGAGGCCGAGTTCCAGGCTCACTCGAAGCTTCGCGGGCCAGCGATGAGAGAGGCCAACGAGGATGGCTTCGCCCAGGTGTTGCGCGCCGAATGGACGAAGCTGCGCACCGTCCGCGGCTGGCTCATCGGCCTCGCCGTCGCCGCCGTGCTCGGCACGCTGCTCTCGATCGTGGCGGCGAACGGCTCCCACAGCGGTATCTGCACCGGGTCGAGCCCCGCCCACATGGTGTGTTCCGCAGGTCATCCTGCAGTACCGGTCGGCCCCGGCGGACAGACGGTCGCCGACACCTACGAGCTCTTCCACCGGTCACTTGACGGCAACGGCGCTGTCACGGCGCGGGTCACCTCGCTCGCCGGCTTCATCGCCGAGGAGAACTTGAACCGGGGAGCGCCGAACGCCCCTGAGCGCACCGGTCTGGCCGGCTGGGCGAAGGCCGGCGTCATCGTCACCTCGGGCACGAAGGCCGGCGCACCGTACGCGGCCGTGATGGCAACCGGTGTCCACGGCGTCCGGTTCCAGTACGACTACTCCCACGACATTGCCGGCGCGCCGGGCGCCGTCTCGCCGGGCAACCCGCGCTGGGTCCGCCTCGTCCGCCACGGGGACGTGCTCACCGGCTACGACTCGAGCAACGGATCGTCGTGGCACGAGATCGGTACGACCGACCTCACAAGTTTGCCGAAGACGGTTGACGTCGGTCTGTTCGTCACCTCGCCCGTCACCTACGCGGTGTCGGGCGACGGCAATACGACGCGGGCGATCGCCCGCTTCGACCACGTGACTGTGCAGGGTGACACGACCACGACGGCCTGGCAGCAGAGCAGCATCGGAGGGGGCTACAACTTCTACCCGACGCTTGGCTTCGGGAGCGCCCGCCACGTCGGGGGCAGCTTTTTGATCACCGGCTCCGGCGACATCGCCCCGGGCATCCTGGCCGGCATCATCGCCCAGAACCCGGCCACGGGTCAGACCATCATCGGCCTCCTCGTGGGGCTCATCGTCCTCATCGTGATCGCGGCGATGTTCGTCGCTGCCGAGTACAGACGGCGGCTCATCCGCACGACGTTCACGGCGACGCCGAACCGTGGCCGAGTCCTCTACGCCAAGGCGATCGTCATCTTCATCGTGGCGTTTCTGACCGAGGCGGTGGCGGCGGCCATCGCCATCCCGGTCGGCCGGCACCTCTTGATCAGCAACGGGAACTACCTCTTCCCGGTCGGAGCGCTCACCACGGCGCGCGACGTGTTCGGGTCCGCTGTCCTAGTCGCGCTCTCTGCTGTTGCCGTGGTCGGGCTTGCTACCATCCTCCGGCGCAGCTCGGGTGCGATCGTCGCCGGCATCGCCCTGTTCGTCGTCCCGAACATCCTCGGCGCCGCCGTCACCGGCTCGGTCAGCGAGTGGATCTACCGGCTGACGCCGGCGGCTGGCTTCTCCGTGCTCGACTCTGTCCCGTCGTCGCCGCTCGTCAGCTACCCCTACACCATCCAGAACGGCTACTACCCGCTCGGGGCGTGGGTCTCGCTGATCGTGCCGTGCTGCTACGCCGCTTTCGCACTCGCCACAGCAGCGATGGTGCTCCACCGGAGGGACCCATGACCGATGCCGTCAGGGCGGAATGGACGAAACTCCGCACCTCACCCAGCACCATCTGGATCCTGCTCGCGACGGCCGTGCTCACGGCCGGGCTCAGCACGCTCGTCACGGGCACCGTCGGAGCCTCCGGCCAGTCGCTCGAGGACCCGACGAAACTCAGCCTGATCGGAGTCGACCTCGGCCAGGCCCTTGTCGCTGTTCTCGGTGTTCTTGTCATCTCCGAGGAGTACGGCACCCGGATGATCCGCACCACTCTTGCTGCTGTGCCCCACCGCCCGATGATGCTGGCGGCGAAGGCGGTCAACCTCATCGCGCTGAGCACGGTGGCAAGCGTCCTCGGCGTCGTCGGGAGCCTGCTCGCCGGCCATTTGCTCCTCGCCCATGCCGCCCTCGGCCCGGCAGGTCGTTCCGCCGTGATCTCGCTAGGCGACGGACCGACGCTGCGGGCCGGCCTCGGCTCGGTGATCTACCTCGTCCTAATAGCCCTTCTCGCTCTCGGTATCGCGACGGCGATCAGGGACACGGCGGTGTCGATCGGGGCGGTTCTCGCCCTGCTGTACCTCTTCCCGGTCGTCGCGGCGACGATGCAGGGATCGTGGCACCGCCACCTCGAGCAGATCGGACCGATGACCGCAGGCATGTCGATCCAATCGACGACCGGCCTAGGCTCGCTCCCGATCAGCCCATGGGCAGGCATCGGCGTGCTCGCCGCCTGGAGCACGGGCGCGCTCCTGATCGGCGGGTGTGTGCTCCGGTTCCGCAACTCATAGCGGAAGTTTGGCCAACAGGTAAACCTCTCAGCGTCCTCAAAGCATTATCAAGATGTGATGAGCAGCCGGAGGGGAGAGGACTTCGACGCCTACTTCCGAGACGTCTACCCCCGGGCCTGCCGGGCGGCACGGCGTGTCTCGGGTGACGAAGGTCTCGCCGAGGACGCCGCACTCGAGGCTCTGACGAGAGCATTCGTGCGCTGGCCGACCCTGCGGTCTCTGCCGTACCGCGATGCCTGGGTGCTCCGCGTTGCCATCAACGAGGCGTTGGGCCAGCTGCGTCGCCGGGGGCGCAAGTCGACTCGACCGGGGTCGGTCCCTTCCGATGCTCCGGACAACCTCGAGGACGTGCTGACGACCCGCCTCGCCCTTGCCGCTGCGCTCCGCCAGTTGCCCCGACGCCAACGCGAGGCCATCGAGCTCCGTTACCTCGCCGACCTCAGCGAGGACGCCACGGCGGCGGCTCTCGGCGTGAGTAACGGCGCCGTCAAGTCCCACCTCCATCGCGCTGCTAAATCACTCCGCCTCATCCTCGACAAGGACCTACTACAGGAGCTGCTTGATGTCCGACCCTGAGATCACTGACCGCCGACTGCTCGATGAGCGACTGAGAACGACGCGCCGGCGCGGAAACCGACGGCTCGTGATGCGTGCGACGATCGCCCTCACGAGCATCTCCCTCGCCGTCGTCGCAGTTGCTCTTCCGACTCTTGTCTTCAACAAGAACGGCCCTGGTCCCTCTCCGAGTCGACGCTCGTCCAGCACCGTCCTCGCGAGTCTCAAGATCCCAGACACCTATGCCAAGGCGTGCGCGAACGAGCCTCTCGTCTGCCTCGGCAGCAAGAAGGGCAATGTCCCTGACCTGCTGAAGCGACCCCTTCACTTTCCGATCGTCGGCGAGAACGGCGCCTGTCCGGCGACTTCTGGAGCCCCCGTTGACACCTACACGTCCTACTTCGGCGGGATCGCCCTCGGTGGAGGGCCTGTGCGTGTCGCAGTAGGAAACCTCGGTGACCTTCGCCGCGGGCAGGCGCAGCTCGGCAGCACTGCCGTGCCCGGTTGGTTCGCGCTCGAGACCCTCTGGTTCGCGATGCCGAGCTACGACGGTCCCTTTGTCGTACGTGGCGAGCGACTTGGACGGCCCGGTCCCCTCAACGTGGACGGCTCGGCGACAAATCCCTCGCCGCTCGTCGTCCCCCCGGGCCCGACGGCCAACACCGAGAATGGGATTCGCGTCGCCCCTGTGAGCAGCTGGATGAAGTCGCCGGGCTGCTACGCCTGGCAGGTGGACGGACTGTCGTTCAGCTACGTGATCGTCGTGGACACGACTCCTCACCGGTGACGGGAAGGCGCCCGCGGGCGGCGGGCGCCAGCCGGCCGCACAGCCCTGCTGGCTCCGATGGACTCATGGGAGCCGGGGCGGCCGTGGGATGCTGAAGCATGGTCGTAGCTCGCGATATCGGGGCCGTCATAGGCGGGCTCCTCGTCCTGGCAGGGGGGTGGAGCGTCATCGGCACCATCGTCGTCCCGAGGCGCGTGCACAGCCGGATCACCCGCTACGTGGCCGCCGTGGTGAACACCCTCTTTTACGCAATGACCGACAAGATCCAGTCGTATGAAAAACGCGATCGTGTCCTAGCAGCACAGGCCCCCGTCCTCCTCATACTTCAGCTGGCTGTTTGGCTGGCCATCTTCGAGCTCGGATTCGGGCTCCTTCTTTGGCCCCTCGAAGGACCGGCCGGCCTCGGCGGGGCGTTCGAGGCGGCGGGGTCGTCGTTGGTCACCCTGGGTTTCGTGGCTCCGAGCTCGGGCGGTCAGGCGGCCCTCGACGGCTTGGCGGCGCTGGCGGGCCTCGGGACCGTCGCACTGCAGATCGGTTACCTGCCACAGCTCTACGCCGCCTTCAATCGCCGGGAGACGCTCGTGACCTTGCTCGACTCGCGGGCGAGCGTCCCGTCGTGGGGACCGGAATTGCTCGGCCGCACCCACTACGGGCTCGGGACCGGTGTGTCGGCGGTATCGGAGCTGCCGGAGCTTTTCGACCAATGGGAGAGCTGGTCGGCCGACGTGTCGGAGAGCCACGCCACCTACACCACGCTCATCCGCTTCCGCTCCCCGCGGGCGCTCTCGTCTTGGATCACCGCACAGCTTGCCGTGCTCGATGCCGCCGCCCTCTACTTGGCACTTCTGCCCAACGCCGCCGGCGCTGTCTCGGCCCGTCTCTGCCTGCGCGGGGGGTTCAGCTGCCTGACGACGATCGCGAGGGCGCTCCGCATCCCGGTTCCCGACGAGGCCGATCCGGAGAACGGTATTTCGCTCACCTATGAAGAGTTCCTCGCTGCCGTCAACCGCCTGCGCGAGGTGAACTTTCCAATGGAGCGGCCGATCGAGGACGCCTGGCTGGACTTCCTCGGGTGGCGGGTCAACTACGAGGCTGCCGCCTATGCGCTCGCCTACATCGTCGACGCCCCGCCGGCCTTGTGGTCCGGTCCCCGCCGGAACGGGGCCCACCCGATCGCCCCGCTTCGACCGAACTTGAGGCGCGCCACCAAGAAGGACGCCGTACCTCACGAGGAAGCCTGAACCGAGCCTCAGCCACCACCACTTACCTGGTTATGATCCTCCAGTGGTCCGACGAGACGCCCCGGTGTCGGTCTGACCGACGTGCCGTCGGTCAGCGTGCGACACCTGGCCAAGTCCTACGGCCAGTTCGAAGCCGTCCGCGACGTGAGCTTCGAGGTCGAGAAGGGCGAGATCTTCGCCCTGCTCGGGCCGAACGGCGCCGGCAAGACGACAACGGTCGAGATACTGGAGGGTTTCCGGGACCGTAGCGGCGGCGAGGTCGAGACGCTCGGCGTCGACCCGGCCCGCCGGGAGACCCAGCGCTGGCTTCGCACCCGCATCGGGGTCGTGCTCCAGGAGTTGGCAGTCGAGCCGTACTACACGGTGCGCCAGGTGCTGAGCCGCAACGCCGGCTATTACCCCTCGCCCCGGCCCGTCGATGAGGTCATCGAGATGATCGGCCTCAAAGAGAAGGCGGACGATCGGGTCAAGCGGCTCTCGGGCGGCCAGCAGCGCCGCCTCGATGTGGGGCTCGGCGTCGTCGGCAACCCTGAGCTGCTCTTCCTCGACGAGCCGACGACCGGCCTCGACCCCTCCGGCCGACGGGACTCGTGGGAGTTGATCCGGCGGCTGGCGGCCGCCGGCACCACGGTGCTGCTCACGACGCACTACATGGACGAGGTCGAGGCACTGGCAGACCGGGTGGCCGTGCTCTCCAAGGGCGAGATCGTGGCGAGCGGGACGCCCGACCTCCATCGGCGGCCGCGACTCGGGTGCGGTCACGATCCGCTTCATGCTGCCCGAAGGCGTCATCGAGTCAGATATCCCGGCCCCAGTCACGGCGATCGACGACGGCCTGGTGCAGATCGTCACCGACGACGAGCTGCGCGTCCTGCACACCCTCACCGGCTGGGCGCTCGACCACGGCCATGTCCTCATGGGACTGGCCGTCGTGCGGGTCACGCTCGAGGACGTCTACCTGAAGTTGACGCGGGACACGCTCAACAGCGACGAGGCGGACGGACGATGAGCACGAGCGCTTCGACGCCGCGAACGGGGTCCTTCAACGGTGTGAGCGACGTGAAGATGGTGGTGCGTCAGCTCCGCTTCGAACAGCTGAGCTTCTGGCTGAATCCGCTCGGTGCCTTTTTCACTGTGGGCTTCTCGACCATCTTCCTCGTCATGCTCGGGGCCATCGCCGGCCACTCGACGATCGGGTCCGGCTACGGCAAGGTCAAGCTCGTGCAGTACTACCTGGGAGGCTTCGTCTCCTACGGCATCATGGCGGCGTGCTTCAACGTGCTCGCCCAGACCATTGTGAACCGCCGGGAGATGGGGCTGCTGAAGCGGCTACGGCTGAGCCCCGTCCCGACGTGGGTACTGCTGTCCGCCATCTTCCTGAGCACCATCGTCATCGCCATCATCCAGATCGTGATCCTGCTCGCCGTGGGCAGGCTCGGCTTCGGGGACTACCTCCCCACCCACGCGCTCGCCTTCATCCTCACCCTCGTCGTCGGGATGCTCAGCTTCACAGCCATGGGCGTCGGGGTGAGCACCCTTGTCCCGAACGCAGACGCCGCCGGCCCGATGATCAGCATCGTCTTCTTCCTCCTGATCGCCTTCTCGGGACTGTATTTCCCGATCAAGCCCGGCTCGACACTGGCCAACGTGCTCGGGGTACTTCCCGGTCCGTCACCTCATCACGGCCGTGCTGGCGTCATTCAACCTGCCTCCCGGCGCCAATCCGTGGGCCTGGCACGACCTCGAGGTCATGGCGATCTGGGGTGTCGTCGGCCTCTTCTTCGCGGCGCGCCGTTGGCAGTGGTCACCCCGGCGGGGCTAGGGCCCCTTCCGCACGACCTCGGGGGGTCATAAGGGGCAAGACCGGCGTCGGGCGCCGGCGGCGAGGAAGCCGTCGCTCTAGACGACTTCGGTCTCCCTCAAGAGCCCATGGCCGGCGCGCCAGCCGGCGGCCAGTTGAGGGACGAGCAGGGCGAGCAATAGGACGAGGGTGGCGTTCCAGCCGCCGGTTGCGTCAAAGAGAGCACCGGCGATCGCCGGCCCCGTGGCGGCTATCAGGTAGCCGATGCCCTGTGCCACACCCGACAGAGACGTCGCCTGCGTCGTGCTCCGTGCTCTCACCACCATCATGAGGAGCGCCAGGCTGATCGCCGAGCCCTCGCCGGTTCCGAGCATGACCGCCCACAGGACGTCGAGGTGACGCGGGTCGAGGAGGAGGCCGCCTATTCCGGCGGCAAGGCAAAGCGTTGAGGCGGCCGTCGCAGCACGCTCGTTGTCCAGTCGGTTCGTCACGACGGGCGTAGCGAGGGCGCTCACGATTCCGGTCACGTTGACGAGGGACAGCAGTAGGCCGGCTCCGACGACCGAAGTTCCACGATCGTGGAGAATCGTGGGAAGCCAGGCGAGGATCACATAGAAGCTGAGCGACTGCAGCCCCATGTACATCGTCACCCCAGCTGCCACCGGATCCCTCCAGGTGAGCCTCGCCGGCGTCCCTCTGCTCGGCCCGTCCACCCGCACGCGGTCATGGTGGCGGAGAGGCAACCACCAAAGTGTGGCGAGCGCCGCCGGGATGGCCCAGAACCCAAGCGCGAGACGCCAACTGGCGAACAGGTGGGCGAGCGGGACGCTGACTCCGGTCGCGACGGCGGGGCCGGCGCTCAGAGCCATCGTGTAGAGCCCCATCATGAGGCCGACGTGCCGGCCGAAGTCCTGCTTCACGATGCCGGGAATGAGGACGTTGGCGACGGCGACGCTGATGCCGATCCCGAGCGTGCCACCGAACAGGGCGGCGTCGGAGGCAGCCGAGCGGAGCAGAGTCGCCCCGGTCAGTACGACGAGGCAGACGAGGAGCAGAGTGCCTACGCCGACTCGGCGCACGAGCCGCGGCGCCACGAAGGCGAGTGCGCCGAAGCAGACGAGCGGCAGGGTGGTGAGCACGCCGGCCGCGACCGGCGAGAGGTGGGCTCCCCGCCGGATCGTGCCGAGCAAGGGCGAGACGGAGGCGATCGCCGGCCGCAGGTTGAACGAGACGACGACGAGGGCAGCCCCGAGCAACAGCGGCCGTGCCCTCCTCCGCCTCACGTCCTCGCCGCCATCCTCGACGGGCGGCACGTGGTGCGGCCGCCGCCTCACCCCGCCAACACGGGTCGAGCGTCGGCTATCAGCTTCTCGTCGTCGGCCAGCAGTGCTTTGGCCAGCTCTCCCACCATCTCGGCGATCTCGGGATGCGAGTCGACGTCCCAGCCCTCGAGCAACTCCGTCAGCCCGGCGCGGCGTGCCGCCGTCAGGAGATCGACCGCCTCCTGTCCTGAGGTGGTGAGATGGAGGTTTCCACCCGCCGAGCGCGCCACCGGCTCCTCCCCGGAGGCGCCCTTCGCGTCTCTCGTTATGTAGCCGCCCTCCACCAGTCCCTGCAGAGCGGGCTCGATGTTCGACGAGTCCACCCGGAGCCGGTCGGCTACATCGCTGACCGAGCAGTCGGGGCGGTCAGCCAGGCGGTAGAGCAGCCAGCACGACTTCGGCGGGATGGACAAGCCGGCCCGGGCGGCGAGAGAGCGGTAGAGGTCGCCCCGGTTCTCGCGGCGAGCGAGCCGCTCGAGATTGAGCTGGATCTGGTCGAGCGAGCTGCGCGAGTCCGGAACGGCGAAACCTTCCCCCGGCTCGACGGTACGGACGGACTTCCGCAGTTCGACCTCGGGCAGCAACCAGCTCAACAGAAAGGCGACGAAGGCGATGGGCACCGCTATCAAAAAGACCCTGTCGATCGAGTGTGCGATCGCCTGGGTCACGCCCGCTCGTACCACCGGCGTCGCGTGGGCGAGCAGCTTGGGGTTGTCGATCTGGCTGGCCACATTGTGCGGCACGGTGATCCCGTGCAGGTAGCGGCCGAGGTTGCCGGTCAGCACGTTGGCGAAGATCGCGCCGAAGACCGCTGTGCCGAAGGAACCGCCGATCATCCGGAAGAACGTCACGCCGGACGTGGCCGTGCCGAGCTCCTCGTAGGAGACGGCGTTCTGCACCGCTACGACAAGCACCTGCATCACGAGCCCGAGGCCGAGCCCGAAGACGACCATGTCGAGGGCGATGACCAGCTCGCTCGTCGCGACGGCGATATGGGTCATCAGGTACAGCCCGACGGTGACGAGGAGCGTGCCGACCACCGGGAAGACCTTGTAGCGGCCCCACCGGCTGACGATCTGGCCGGAGCCGATAGAGGCGACGAGGAGCCCGCCCATCATCGGGAACAGGCGCAAGCCCGACGCCGTCGGGCTGACGCCCTTCACGATCTGGAAGAACAGCGGCAGGAACGACATCGCCCCGAACATGGCGAAACCCACCACGAACCCGATCGCGCTCGTCGACGAGAAGACCCTGTTCGTGAAGAGATGGAGCGGGACGACCGGCTCCGCCGCCCGCCGCTCGGCCAGAACGAAGAGCGCAGTGAGGACGACGCCGCCCGCAGCCAGTCCCACCATGAAGGGAGAGCCCCAGGCATAGTCCGTCCCGCCGAGGCTGGTGAAGAGCACGAGCGCGGTGGCGGCGCCGGCGAGGAGCGCCGTGCCGAGATAGTCGATGACGTGCTGGACGCGGCTGAGGGCGCTCGGCAGGGCGGCACCGGTCACGAAGAGCGCCAGCACGCCGATCGGCACATTGATGTAGAAGATCCAGCGCCACGACGCGTACTCGACGAAGAGGCCTCCGATCAGCGGCCCGATGACGGTCGTGACGCCGAACATGGCCATGAACAAGCCCATGTAGCGCCCTCGCTCGCGGGGCGAGACGATGTCGCCGACGATGGTCTGGGCGCCCACCATGAGCCCACCGCCCCCGAGTCCCTGCAGGAAGCGGAAGCCGATCAGCTCGACCATCGATTGACTGAGCCCCGAGAGGATGGAACCTAGGAGGAAGAGGACTATCGCCGCCTGGAAGAATCTCTTGCGCCCGTAGAGGTCTCCGAGCTTGCCCCACAGGGGGGTCGCCACGGTCGAGGACAGCAGGTAGGCGGTGATCACCCACGTCAGGTGAGACCCGCCCCTGAGGTCGCCGACGATCGTCGGGAGCGCCGTCGAGACGACAGTCTGGTCGAGGGCCGCCAGGAACATGCCCAGCATGAGCGCCCCGATGATGACGAGGACCCGGCGCTTGGTCAGTTCAGGAGAGGACGGCATCACCCGGAATGTAATCATCCGAAAGAAGCCGTGGCTCCTGTGTCAGGCGGCCACGCCTCTGCCGGTGCCGGACCGGACCGGGCCGCCGCCCTCCCGCCTCAGCGGACGCAGGTCGATGCGGGGGATCCTCTCGGTACGGGCTCCTGTGCGACGAGTGTCTGTCCGATCGGGATCTCCACCCACTGCGTGAAGGTCAGATAGCGCTCTTTCACCCACAGGGTTGTGACGGTCGCCCAACCGCTTGCTTCGAAGCAGTCGTTGCTGAACCGCACGGGCACGCCGATGCTGATCGCTTCGCCGGGGGGGATTGAGAGTCCGCTCCCGAGCGTGCCCGCATGGAGCGCCGTCGGGAATTCGAATGGAGCGTAATGAACCCGGCCTGCTGACCTGAACGGCCACCAGGTCGCCGATGGCTCCGCCGGGGGACCAGGCGCCACCGCCTCGATCGTGACCGATTCCGGCCCGTTGTTCATGATGCTCGTCGAGATCGTGAAGGTGCCGCCCTGTGGTGGGATGAAGAGCTCGCCGTTCGAGCCGGCGAAGGTGTTGACCTGGCGGAGACCGACCCCTGATGGAAGGCCGGCGAAGCTTCCGCCCGCCTCGCCGCCGAAGGTGAGCGGTTGGTAGGCGGCGCTCAGCACGATCGCCACGATGAAGGCGGCAAGGAGCAGCGAGATCCCGAGAACGATCACCCGTCGCCGGACCCGCCCCTTGCCGCCCGGGGGGAGGAGTGCCACCAGCTTCGGGTGCGGTGCGCTCCCGACCTGCGGCTGATCAAGGCCCATGTCCGATCCCCTCGTCAACCCTGAGGATACCTGTCTCGCCATGGTTCGACCAGACGCACCGGAGGGTGACTCCGGTTCGGGGCACCATCATTATTCTGTAACCACCATGTCCCCGAGCAGCCGAAGGATCAGTCAGAAGATCGCCGTCGGCGTCGTCTTCGTGGCGGCGATGTTCATGTCGATCATGGACACCACGATCGTGAACGTCGCCCTCCCCACGATCGGGCGGACGTTCCACGTCGCCCCGACCGCGGTAAGCGCCGTCTCCATCTCCTTCCTCGTCAGCCTGGCCGTCTTCATCCCCGCCTCCGGCTGGCTCGGCGACCGGCTCGGGGGAAAACGCGTCCTGCTCTCGGCCATCGTGATCTTCACCGTGGCCTCGGCCCTCTGCGGGCTCGCCGCCAACATGACCGAGCTCGTGCTGTTCAGGATCCTGCAGGGCGTGGGCGGCGGGATGCTCGCTCCGGTCGGGATGGCGATGCTCTACCGGGTCTTCCCGCCCGAGGAGCGGGTGCGGGCGGCGAGCATCCTCACCACCCCGACGGCGCTCGCCCCCGCCCTCGGCCCGGTGCTCGGCGGCCTTCTCGTCTCGGACCTCTCGTGGCGTTGGGTGTTCTACGTCAACCTGCCCATCGGGGTGGCGGCGTTCGTCTTCGGGTTGCTCTTCCTCGAGTCGGTGCCGCAGAAGTCCCCCGGGCGCTTCGACCTGCCCGGCTTCCTGCTCGCCGGGCTCGGGCTCGGCCTGCTCATGTACGGGGTCTCCGAGGGACCGGTCCGCTCCTGGGTGGCGGCCGATGTGCTCGCCACCATCGCCGTCGGCGCTCTCCTTGCTCACCGGCCTCGTGCTCTACGAGCTGCGCACCTCTGAGCCGCTCATCGACTTCCGCCTGCTCACCAATTCGCTCTTCAGAACCGGCACCGGCGCCATCCTGCTTGACGACGGCGGCGCTGCTCGGCGTGCTCTACGTGATCACCCTCTTCTACCAGGACGGCCGAGGGCTGTCCGCTCTGCAGGCAGGCCTCAGCACCTTCCCAGAGGCCATCGGCGTCATGGTGGGAGCCCAGATCGCCACCCGGGTCATCTACCGCCGCCTCGGGCCCCGCCGGCACGCCGCCATCGGCAACCTCGGGCTTGGCGTCTTCATCGCTCTGCTCACATTCGTCGGCGCGCACACGAGCCTGTGGGTGCCGCGCCTGCTCCTGTTCGGGATGGGCCTCTTCCTCGGCCAGGTCTTCGTCCCGATCCAGGCAGCCTCTTTCGCCACCATCTCACCGGCGGCCACCGGCCGCGCCTCGACGATGTTCAATGCGGTGCGGCAGCTCGGCGGCGCCATCGGAGTGGCCGCCTTCACCACCGTCGTGGTGGCGGTCGGGGCGGTTCACCTCGTCGACCATCGGCCGGCGGCCGACCTCACCGCCTATCACGCCGCCTTCCTCACGGCAGCGGCCTTCGCCCTCCTCGGAAGTGTCATCAGCCTCCGCATCCGGGACGCCGAGGCCATCTCCACCATGACGGGGCGGCGTCAGCGAACAGCTGAGCACGGGACGACGACGAAGCGGCTCGCCCTCGAGGGCTAGCTGCGACGGTTCCCCATCCTCATGTCTCCTCTTCGCACCTTGCCGTCGGTGGTGCTCGCCGTCTCAGTGCTTGCTCTCGCCGGCTGCGGCAGCTCGGTCGCCGCGACGACCTCGACAACCACGACCACGGCGCCCTCCACGTCCTCCTCGAGCCCCAGCAGTCACGCCACGATCTCGCCCATTCCGAGAAAGGACCGTTCGCCGGCCGGCACGGCGGGGAAGGCACCGACGGTCATCGTCCCCTCAGGTTCGCCCCCGACGGGGCTCGAGAGTGCCGACCTCATAGTCGGAAAGGGCGCTCCGGCCCGAGCGGGCGAGAGCGTGACCGTCCAATATGTGCTGGCGACGTATTCCTCGCACAAGGTGATCCAGTCATCGTGGACCGGCCAGCCGTTCAGCTTCACGCTCGGGGAGGGTCAGGTCATACCGGGCTTCGACGAGGGAATGGCGGGAATGCGGACCGGTGGCCGTCGAGAGCTGATCATCCCGCCCGCCCTCGGCTACGGCGCCAAGTCACCCGGAGCGGGCATAGCTGTCAACGACACGCTCATCTTCGTGATCGACCTGCTCAAGGTGGGCTGACCGACCGCTCGCTGAGAGCCGGCTCGGGTGCGGGCCGGGTCTTTGGGAAATGAACAGGTCATGGCGCGGTGCGGCCAGAGCCGCCGCGGGCAACCACCATCCACGTGACGAGGCCGGCGAGGGCGACCGCCTCGAGGACGATTGACAGCATGACGTAGGACGCTCCGATCGACTCTTGGAAACCGAACAGGCCGACGCTGAGGCTGATGAGCAGAGCCCCGAGCGTCGAGGCGACAAGGCCGAGACCGAGGAGCCCCACGACAGGCCGCGGCCATAAGAGCAGGGCGGCGGCGAGGACGAATGCGGCGATGGCGTCAACAAGGAACAACGGCCCGTTCGTCGGGATGAGCCGGTAGCCCTCCAACCAGAGGTGCAGGTGGATCAGCCCGATGGCGACGATGAGCCCCACATCGGTCAGTCGAGCTCCGAGTGCTGCTCCTCGAAGCAAGCGCGATCTCCCACCGGGAAGCCTCTCGGCGGGCCGAGCCAACGTCCCGAGCAATTTTGTACTGGCCTGATACATCATGATCCTTTCCGATGCTGGTGGAGCATCGCTCTCCTCGTCTTGTGCGCCGCGGTTGGCGAACCAAGGCCATGCAGGTATCAGAGGTTGCCGTCACCGTCGCTTGGGCCACCGTTGTTGTCGGCGTCGTGGTCACCGCCGTTGGCCTGGGGAATCGTGTCGGCGGCCTTCGGGTTGGCCGTGGCCGCTGGGGAAGTCGTAGTGGGCTTGCTCACGTGGCCGCCGGCCGCCTTGGCGGCGTGGTGAACCACGTGGCTGGCGTGGTTCTGGGTCACCGTGGTGCTAGGGGATGTCGAGCCGTGCCCCATCGAGAGCACGGATGCAATAACGATGGCGGCTACCACCACGGCTGCGAGGATGCCGAGACGCAACTTCATTTTGATCGATTCTCCTTGTTTCGTCTAGGTGAGCTTTGATGATTCGGCGGGACTCAACTTCAAGTGACATACAGAGATACGGCGGAAGCTTCAAGAAGGTTCATTGATCGGCGGCCCTTCTCCAGCTAGTCACTCTTGAGCGACAGGAGGAGAGCGTGACCCTGGCCGGGGTGAATCAGCGGATCGAGTAGGCGGCAACGGCTCGCTCGAGAACCGGCCCGAGGCGCCCCCATTCCGCCGATGGCGCCGCCGCCACGACGACGCTTCCTGTTCCGCCGCCCTCGACGAGGCAGGCGAGCTCCTGGAACCTGTGTGCGCCCACGTCCGTCACGTAGTCATCCATCACGCACGATCCGGTGCCGCCGCGGAAGTGGAGCATCTTGACTGCTGACTCCTCATGGACCGACCGGGCGTCGTCGTCCGAGAGGTGCTCCAGACGGAACTGGGTCCAGCCCTCGAGGCGCTCACCTCCTTGTAGTGGAGTGGCGTTCAAGTACGCGAGGTAGGCGCCGGATTGTGAAAGCAGTGCAGCAGAGACGGTCCCCTTGTCGCCCCCCACCTCGTGCAGCAGCGGAGGGACCGACAGCACACCTGCGCCTGCCGGCAGACGGAACTGTCGCCAGCCTGCCGGAACTGGAGCCGGGACGCTTCTTGCGAAAGCGCGTTGGGGGGTCGGCCCGACGACGGCGTGACGCTTCGGCGGTTGACCTGTGACCTCCGCTGATACCAAGACCACAACGAGCAACAGGACGAGGCTCGCCGGGAGCCCGAACGCCACGGCGCGGCGCCGGCTCCGGGTCATGAGGGGAGCCGTGTCCGAGGCCCGCCTCCTCATGTTCGAGCCTGCCGGGAGGGAACCGTCTCGAGTTGTGCCATCAATAGTCATCTACGGGCAACGGGACAGAAGGGATTGCAGTGACCAAAGGGCTCACGGCGGCGCCTCGCGCTCTTCCAGTGGCTCTGATCCCGGCTCCGGCTCGTGCTCGGCGCCGCCGCCCCCTTGTCTCGGTCCGCTTCCCGGCCGGCCTCCGAGGACCGAGCCGGCGTTCGAAAGCGGCCGCTTCAGCTCATGCGTACCCGGGGGTCGAGGAACGTGTAGACGACGTCGACGAGCGTGTTCATGACGACGATGAAGACGGCGGCGAGGAGCACGACGGCGGCGACGACAGGTAGGTCGCCGTTGAACAGGGAGGTGATCGAGAGCTGGCCGAGGCCCGTCAGCCCGAAGACCCGCTCGACGACGATCGCCCCGGCCAAGAGCGTGCCGACGTCGAGCCGAGCTGTGTGGTGACAGGGGTGAGGGCGGCGCGAAGCCCGTGCTTGTAGATGACAGTCCGACGGGGGAGGCCCTTTGCCCGCGCCGTCCGGATGTAGTCCTCGCCGAGGGCGTCGAGCAGAGAGCTGCGGACGAGGCGGGTGTAGACGGCGGCCTGGACGAGGGCGAGCGTGAACCACGGCAGGATCAGGTGGACGAGCCACTGCGCCGGGTTCGCCGTCAGCGACACGTAGCCGGACGCGGGGAACCAGTGGAGCCCGGCCTGTGTCAGGTAGAAGTACAGGACGAGCAGCAGGAGCACGCCGAGGACGAAGGGCGCCATCGAGAGGAAGGTCAGTGCGAAGAACGTCCCCGCCCGGTCCCTCTTCGAGCGGGGGTGTAAGTGCCGCCATGATGCCGATCGGCAGGCCGATGAGGAGCCAGAGGATGGCACCGCCTATCACGAGCGAAGCGGTGACGGGCAGGGCCTGGGAGATCTCGGTGTTCACCGGCTCCTGGTTCTGGAAGTCGGTCCCGAAGCTTCCGTGCGACAGCCCGACGAGGTAGTGCCAGTACTGGTACCAGAACCCGTGGTTGAGGCCGAGGCGGATCTCGGCGTTGGCGATCGCCTGCGGGCTGGCGGCGTGCCCGGCGAAGCGGGCGGCGAGGTTGCCGGCGTTGCCGGCGAAGAAGATGAAGTAGGTGACGAGGGTGATGAGAAGTATCACGACGACCAGGTATGCGAGCCGCCGGAGGAGGAAACGGACGATCACTTGGCGCCTTTGGCGCTCACGTGGGAGCGGCCCTGGCGGGGATCGAGGGCGTCCCGGAGGCCGTCACCGAGCAGGTTGAACGCCGAGCGTGGTGAGGAAAAGGGCGACGCACGGGAAGACGAGGAGCCACCAGGCGATCGTGTAGAGGTCCCCGTTCTGTGCTTCGGAGATCATGTTGCCCCATGACGCCGTCGGCTCCTGGATGCCGAGGCCGAGGTAGGAGAGGGTCGCTTCGAGCACGATGTTCACCGGGATGAGAAGCGTCGCGTAGACGACCGCCAGCGAGATGAGGTTCGGGGCGATCTCGACGAGCATGATGCGGAGGTCGCCCGCCCCGACAGCGCGGGCGGCCTCGACGAATTCCCGTTCCCGGAGGCTGATCACCTGGCCACGGACGAGCCTCGCGATGTAAGGCCACGAGAAGAAGGCCACGACGATGAGGATGAGGGTGAGGCTGGCGCCGAAGCGGGCGACGAGAGCGAGCGCGAACAGACAGGACGGGGAAGGCGAGCAGGATGTCCATGAACCTTGCGATGACCGCGTCGAGCACGCCGCCGTAGTAACCGGAGACGAGCCCGAAGGCGAGCCCGAGGACGAGGGCGATCGCGGTCGCCCCCACCCCCACCTCGAGCGAGACGCGGGCGCCGTAGATGAGCCTCGACAAGACGTCGCGGCCGAGGTCGTCTGTCCCGAGAAGAAACGTGCCTCGAAGGCCCGACCGGGTGGCCGTAGATCGAGAGGCCCGTATTCGGAGTACTGGGTGTTGGGCGGGTGGCCGATCAGGCTCGTGAGGAGCGGAGCGAAGATGGCGACGAGGCAGATGAACACGACGAACCCGAGAGAGACCATGGCTGACCTTGTCGCGGCGCAGCCGCCGCCAGGCGAGCTGCATCGGGGTGCGGCCCTCGATGCGTGACGTCCTGCTCCTCGGACGGAGCCTCGGGTCGGCCTGGGAGCAGGTCGGCTGTGCTCGTGGTCACGACTTGGCTCCGAGGACTGGCCTGCTGAGCGTCGGCCTCGACCAGGCCCTCCCACGAGGCGGCGGCGAGGGGCTCGTCGGCCTCGACGGGGAAATGGCAGGCGACGAGACGCTTCAAAGGATCGTCTTCGAGCTGGCGCAAGCGGGGCTCCTCCTCGGCACAGACCGGCTGGGCCTTCGGGCAGCGGGTCGGAACCGGCAGCCCGAGGGCGGGTTGATCGGCGAGGGCACACCGCCCGCGAGAAGGACGCGCTCTCGTTGCTTGCCGACGAGCCCGGCCTCGGGAAGGGGAACAGCAGACAGAAGCGATGCGGTGTAGGGATGGCGGGCCTGGCCGTAGATCTCCTCGACCGGCCCGATCTCGGCGATGCGCCCGAGGTACATCACCGCCACCCGGTCGCTCACGTGCCGCACGACGGACAGGTCATGGGCGATGAAGACGAGGGTGAGGCTGAAGTCGCTCTGCAGGTCCTCGAGCAGGTTGACGATCTGGGCCTGGATGGAGACGTCGAGGGCGGAGACGGGCTCGTCGCACACGATGAGCTCCGGGCTGAGAGCGAGCGCCCGGGCGATGCCGATGCGCTGGCGCTGGCCGCCGGAGAACTCGGCCGGGAACCGGTTGTAGTGCTCGGCGCTCAGCCCGACGGTCTCCATCAGCTGCTGGACCTTGCGCTTTTCGCTCGGCTCCTGACGCAACGCCGTGGACGGCGAACGGGTCGCCGATGATGGAGCCGACCCGCCGGCGCGGGTTGAGCGAGCCGTACGGGTCCTGGAAGACCATCTGCAGTGCCGGCGTAGGGGGCGCATCTCCCGGCGGCTGAGCGACGTCAGGTCCTCCGACCTTGAACCGGACATGGCCGGAGGTGACCGGCAGCGAGCGCGGTCATGAGGCGGGCGAGCGTCGACTTGCCGCACCCGCTCTCGCCGACGAGGCCGAGCGTCTCCCCCTTGTGGAGCTGCAGGCTCACGCCATCGACGGAGTGCACCCTGAGGCCGCTCCGGCTGGCAAAGGCGCCTCCTTTCACCGGGAAGTACTTAACGACGTCCTCGAGCTCGAGCAGGATCTCGTCGCTTCGTGTCAGCCTCGGCAGCGGCGACCGCTGTCTCGCACCGACGGTTCCCGGACGGGCGAGGTCCACCTTCGTGCCAACGCGGTCCGAAGGAAGGACGCAGGCCGAAACGTGCCCGGGCGAATGTCCGACCGCCTTCAGTGGCGGTGGCTCGAGGAGGCACTCGCCGCGCACGTGCGGGCAACGGGGGGCGAAGGGGCACGCCTCGACGGGCCGGAGCGCTGACGGCGGGCTGCCCTTGATCGTGTGCAGGCGCTCGCCCCGCGAGGCATAGATGGGGATCGACTCGAGGAGGCCCTGGGTGTAGGGGTGGTGCGGCTCGGCGAAGGCTGCCCGGACATTGGCCCGTTCCATCGCCCGGCCGGCGTACATGATCGACGACCTCCTCGGCGAAGTCCGCCACGACGCCGAGGTCGTGGGTGATGAGGATGATCGCCGTGTTGAACTCGGCCTGCAGGTTCGAGAGGAGCTCGAGAATCTGCGCCTGGACGGTCACGTCGAGAGCGGTCGTCGGCTCGTCGGCGATGATGAGCGCCGGGCGGAGGGCGATCGCCATCGCGATCATGGCTCGCTGGCGCATCCCGCCCGAGAACTGGTGCGGATAGTCGCGGGCCCGGCTCGCCGGTTGGGGGATGCCGACCATGTCCAAGCATCTCGACCGCCCGTTTGTCGGCGTCTTCGCCGGCTGACCTACTCGTGAGCCTCGATCGCCTCGGCGATCTGGCGGCCCACTCTGTAGAGCGGGTGAAGGCTCGTGAGCGGGTCCTGGAAGATCATCGAGATCCGCGCCCCGCGGATCGACTGCATCTGCTCCTCGTCGAGCCCGAGCAGATCCGTCCCCGTCGAACTCGGCCACGCCGGTCGTGCGGGCGGCCGGGCTGAGGCCCATGATCGCCTGGGTGGCGACGGACTTTCCCGAGCCTGACTCCCCGACGATGCCGAGCGTCTGCCCCCGCTCGATCGAGAACGACAGGCCCTGGACGGCCTCGACGATCCCGTCGTCGGTGGCGAACGAGACCCGCAGGTCCTTCACGTCCAGCAGGGCCACGGTCCGCTCTCCTTAGCGATATCACCGACCGACCCGCCCACGGTTCGCGGGCGGGTCGGTCGGCCGATGCTCACGGCCTCACGTGCTCGTGAGGCGCGGCCTCGATCCCTCAGCCGTTCTTGAGCCAGAGGTTAGTGATGTCGACGTAGCCGAGGAATCGCGTTGTACGTAGCCCCGACGACGTTCTTTCCGATGAACTGAGGCAGGGCGTAGTAGAGGACGCGGGATCCAGGCGGGGTCCTTCGTCATGACGTAGTCGTCGAGCGCCGCCCAGTCCTTGGCCGCTGCCGACACGGTCGGGGCCTGGAGGGCGGCCGTGATGTCGGGCGTCGACCGTCGGGTCGTTGTAGTCGCCGTAGTCGGTCGAGCCGGGGCGTAGAGGCGGCCGTCAAAGAGCGGGCTGAAGAACGACTGTGCTCCGTTGCCGTCCCAGTCCGGGAACCAGAGACCGAAGGCCAGGTCCCAGTGCGCCCTGTTCGCCGGCGTCTCGAGGTAGCTGAAGTACTCGCCCTGAGACGGCTGCTCGGTTGAACTTCAACGTCACTCCGCCAAGGGCGAAGTCAGCCTGCAGGGCCGACGGCCTGCGCCGGCATCGGCGGGTTGTTGGCATAGACGAGGGTGAGGGTGATCCCGTGCGGGTAACCGGCCGCCTTCAGCATCGACTTGCACTTGGCGGGATTGCCCTCGTCGAGTTGGTCGACGGGTACGGGTTGATCTTCTTGTAGCCCGGTGATCTGCGGCGGCAGGATCTGGTTGGAGGCGACGTTGACCGTCGGCCCCCCGCTCACCTGGACGATGTGCCGCTTGTTGACGCAGTACTGGAGCGCCTGGCGGACGGCGACCTTCTGGAGGGCTCCGCCGTCGGCGGTGCTCTTCATGTTGAAGACGAGGTAGGTGATCCCACCGACGTACCCGGCGACGAACTGCGGGGAGCTCGTCAGTGACTGGACGTCGGCGGCCGGCACCGTCGTGTCCCACTCGAGGTCGGCGCCTCCGGTCTCGAGCTGCTGCTGGATCGAGGTCGGCGTTCTCGCCCATCGTGATGTCGATGGCGTTGAAGTACTGGTGGCGGAGCGTGTCGGTGCTCTGCTTCCAGTACGGGTTCTTGGCGAGCGTGTAGCTGTGGCCCGGGTTGTAGTTCGTGATCGTGTATGGGCCGTCCGAGATGAAGTGCTCCTCTTCCTGCACCGAGGCGGGAATGTAGTTGAGGATCTGCGGCGGGACCGGCGAGCTCATCGGCAGCGCCATGATGTTGATGAAGCTGCTTGCCGGGTGCATCAAGGTGATCGAGATGGTCGAGGAGTTGGGGGTGGACAGACCGCTGATCTGGTGACCGTCGATGTAGTTCTTGATGGCGGCGATCTCGGCCGTCGGGTTGCTCGGCAGCTTCAACTTCTGCGAAGCCGGCGCAGTACGACTTCATGCCGGCGATGTTGTCCTCCCAGTACGAGAGCGGGGGAGCCCGCACCACCGGGTTGCACAGCCGCTTCAGACCGAGCACCTCGTCCTGCGAGGTCACCGGCACGGGCCCGCTCGGCGTGTCCCAGTCGACGCCCGGCTTGATCTTGAACGTGTAGACGAGCCCGCTCGGGCTGATGGTGTAGGTGGCCATGTCCGGCACCGGCGTCGGCGGAGCGGGGTCGGCCGAGGAGGTCTTGTACGAGACGAACTGCCGGCTGACGGCCCGCAGCAGCTCGTAGGTGGTGGTGTAGTAGGCGCAGCAGGTGTCGAGGTGGTCGACGTCACCGGCGCCGACGATCTTGAGGGTTCCCCCGATGACCGGCTTGCTGTGGGTCGACCGGTGGCAGGACGTCCTTCTCGCCGGCGGAGGCGGCCGCATTGGTCGTCGGAGTGGTGCCTCCGCTCCCGGTGGTCTTGCTGCCGCATGCGGCGGCGATCACCATCACGACGGCGAGGACTGAGATGAGTGCGGCTATGCGGCTTCGTTGTCTCATATTTCTCCCCTGATCTGAGTCCGGTCGCACTGCCGGGACAAACCCCGGCCCCTTCACTACAGCGCGACTCGTAACCACTTTGTCACATCTCCAGCACCCACGCCAGTACTTCGTGAGCCGACGAGGCAGGAGCCGGTGACGTGCCGGGATGCCTTCCTCAGTAGAAGAGCCCGGGCCTGACGCGGTTCAGCAGCTCATCGCCGCGCAGGTAGCGGCGCAGGTTCTCCGCGAAGAGATCCACGATCCGCTCGTTCTCCTGAGCCGACAATCCCGCCGTGTGGGGGGCGATGAGCACGTTGGGCAAGCTCCACAGGAGGCTCTCCTCAGGCAACGGCTCGGTGGAGAAGACGTCGAGGGCCGCACCGCCCACACGCCCGTCGGCGAGCGCATCGACAAGAGCCGCCTCGTCGATGACGCCGCCGCGGCCGACGTTGACGAGAACGACGCCGCGTCGCATCGCCGAAAGCGCCTCGCCGTCGATCAACCCCTTTGTCTCGGTGGTGAGGGGGAGACTGAGAACGACGGCATCGGCGACGGGGAGGAGCTCGCTCAGCGCCTCGGCACGGTGCACCTCGTCGACATGGGCTGAGCTGGTGCGCCCCGCCCGGTTGACGCCGATGGTTCGCATGCCGAACGCCTTGGCGAGACGGGCCACCTCGGTGCCGATCGCCCCGAGGCCCACGATGACGACAGAGGCGCCCCGCAGCTCGTCAACGACGTGATGGGCCCAGCTGCGCGAGGCCTGCTCGGCGAGGAGCCGGGGCAGGTTCTTCCTGAAGGCGAGCAGCCCGAGCATGGTGAACTCCGCCAGCGGCCCTGCGTGCACCCCGCTCGCCGTCGTGATGCTCACCCGGGCAAGCTCCTCGTCGGTCAGCCCGGCCGCTCTCACCTGCTCGCCCGCTCCGGCCGCCGTCCCCTGCACGAATCGCAGCTCGGCGTTGGCGCGGATCGCGTCGGCCAAGCCTTGGGGTGAGTCACCGGGCAACCCGAAGAGCACTTCTGCACGCCCCAACATCGCCTGCCAGCGTGTCTCCTCCTCGGCGTCCCGTCGGAACCCGGGCACTCCCCGGTGATCCCCCCGATAGCGGGTGGGCGGGAGGAGATCGGCCTCGTAGAGCACCCGAAGACGCCGATCGACCGCCCGCACCGCCGCCACGAGGTCGCCCTCGAGCGGGGTGGCGATCGCCACGACCACCTCGTCCTCAGCCATGGTGCGCCTTGCCCACCCCTTCCAGGCGATAAACGTTGCAGCGGCATCCTTCAGCGACCGGTAAGGCGTGTGGTATGGATCGGGCAGGATGAATGCAGCTGCCGGCGTGCCACTGGCACTTGCCGCCGCCCTCAGTTTCGCCGTCTCGTCCGTGCTTCAGCAGCGCGACGCGCTGGATGGCGCCGCCCGAGGACTCGCTCTCGTGGCGGCTGATCGCACACCTCCTGCGGCGACCGACGTGGCTTCTCGGGATGGCAGGTGTGATCCTCGCCTTCGTCCTGCAGGCAGTTGCCCTCCACTTCGCCCCTGTCGCCCTCGTCGAGCCGCTCATCGCAACCGAGCTCGTCTTTGCCCTTCCTCTCGCGAGCCGCCTCCGCCGCCGCCGGCTCGGCGTGCGGGAGTGGCTCGGGGCGGCCTGCGTCAGCACCGGTGTCGGGCTGTTCCTTGCCGTCTCGGATCCCCGGGGAGGCGACGTCGAGCCTGGTCTCCTGCGGTGGGTGGTCGTGGCCGGCCCTGTTCTGGCAGTCGCCTGCTCTGCCGTGCTTCTCGCCCGCGGCCCTGAGACGCCGAGGCGGGCCGCCCTCCTTGCAGCGGCGGCAGGACTCTGCTTCGGGCTTCTCTCGCTCGTCACGAAGAGCTTCGTCGTCCTCATCGGCGCTGGGCTCGGACGGTCGTTCGCGAGCTGGCAGCCCTATGCCCTCGCCGCCCTTGGCGTCATGAGCTTCACCATCGCACAGAGCGCCTACCAGTCGGCTCCCCTCGCCAGCTCCCTTCCGATAATCGACTCCGTAGAGCCGACGGCCGCAGTCGCCTTTGCCGCCGTCGTCTTCGGACAGAGCCTCTCGGTCACGACCACTGCTCTGGCTTTCGAGTGCCTCGGCGCCCTCCTTGCCGTCACCGGGATCGTCCTTCTCGGGCGCTCGCCGCTCGTGCACAGCGTCTATGAGCAGCAACAGGAGCAGAAAAGGCAACAGCAGGTCGGGCCGGCGACCTGATCGTTCAGTGCTTCACCAAGCAGGTCCATCTTCTCGCGGAGGGTGGCGGCGAGCGCCTTTTTGAACGTTGCCCCGGTCTGCGGCAGCGATTTCAGGAACGAGGGGTCGAGGGTGCCCCCCGCCTTGGCATCGAAGATCCCGTGCGCGCCGTGATCACTGTCCGAGTCGACCGGGTGCCACAGGTTCGTCGGCCGGTCCGGACTCACCGGCTGGTCGGTGAGCTGTGTCTCCCACGCCCCGATGGCCGCAAACTGGTTGCCGAGGCCCGGAGCGAGCCGGCCCGCCACGACGAGCACCTTGTTCCACGCCCCGAGGACCTTCTCCCTCCGCCCGTCGAGCGCCGCTTCGAGGATGAACCTCGCCGGGATCTCGGGCTGGTAGATCGGCGGAACCGGCTGTGGATGACGGTCCATCGTCGTCTGGCACCAGTCGAACTGGGGGGTGTTGACGGCCGGAAGGTGCACCATCGACAGGCGCACGCTTGACTTCTGGTGGAGGAGCTCGGCCCGCGTCGACTCGAAGAAGCCACGGCAGGCGAACTTTGAAGAGCAATAGGCGGACTGGAGCGGGATGCCGATGAAGGCGAGTGCCGAGCCGACGTTCACGATGGCACCACGGTCCCGGGGCTCCATCCTCTTGAGCGCAGCCATCGTGCCCCACACCTGCCCGAGGAACGTGACGGCGACCGCCCGCTCGAAGTCCGCCGGCGTGATCTCACCGAGCGGGGCGAAGACGGTCGTCATCGCGTCGTTCACCCAGACGTCGATCGGGCCGAGCTCGTTCTCCACACGACCGGCGGCGCCGTCCACCTCGGCGAAGACCGACACGTCGACGGCAAGGGGGAGGGCGCGGGCCGATGCCGCCTCCACCTCCTTTGCTGCGGCCGCAAGACCCTCGTCGCCCCGGGCGATGAGGGCGACGTCGAAGCCCGCCTCGGCGAAGGCGACGGCGGTCGCTCGGCCGACACCGCCGCTTGCTCCGGTCACGACCGCTACCGGCCGGCGCCCCTCGGGCGTCGCGAAGCGCCGCCGCGCAGCCTCGGGATCCGACCTTCGTCTCTGCTGCGGCGAGGCCGCTCGAGGCTTTGCCGGCCAGGCGCCTCAGCACCTTCTGAGCGCCCAGGCTGCTCGTGACTGGCCGGCCGTTCATGTCATGTCAGCTCCTTGTTCGATCCCGCTCCGCGCCTCGATGACGATCACGCTCTGAGCCTTCTACCCGCGAGCCTCGAGGCGGGAAACGGCACGTTGTCTTCCATGGCACGCCGGTGACGGCGGGCCATTAGGGTGCGAACGCTCTTTTGCGCCCGTCATACGGCTCTTGCACCAGGTGAGGAGTGCTCGACGTGACAGCTCCTGTTGTGCTCCGGACGCCGCTTGACCCTGCGGGCGGTCGGGCGTGACTGACGCCGGGCATCCCGTCGGGCGGGCGGCCCCGGGCGGAGGCCGGCGACGGCACGCCGGCACGGGCCGGACGTGTCCTGGCCCGACTCGACCGCATCCCTGGTCTGGTCGCTGCCCCGGTCCTACCTCGTCATCATCGGCATCGGTTACTTCTTCACCTTCTACGACATCGCCGACATCGGTTACGGGATGCCGGCGATCAGCAAGCAGTTCCACCTTTCCGGCTCCGACGTGACCTTCGTGGCGCTGTCCATCGGGCTGATCGGCTATGCCGCCGGCTCGATTCTCATTGGAGGCCTCTCAGACCGCTTCGGCCGGACGACGGATCCTCCTTGTGACGATGGGGCTCACCGGCCTCGGCTCGTTCCTCGACGCCACGGCCACGGGCATGGTCACGCTGTCCATCTGGCGGTTCCTCACCGGCATGGGCGTCGGCGCCGACCTCAACCTCGTCTCGACCTACCTAAGCGAGCTCGCGCCGGCTTCGAGGCGGGGCCGGATCGCCAACCTGACGTTCCTCGTCGGCATCCTCGGGCAGGCGGTCACCCCGCTCGTGGCGCTCGCCCTCGTGCCCCGCTACACCATCGGCTGGCGGCTGTTGTTCGTGATCGGCGGGGTGATCGCCACCATCGGCTTCGTCGCCCGTTTCCAGCTGCCGGAGTCACCCCGCTGGCTCGCCCTGCACGACAGGGTGGACGATGCAGACGCCGTCGTCACCCGGATGGAGGAGGCGGCCGTCGCGAAGGGCGTGACGCTCCCCGAGCCTGATGAGGCGACCGTCTCGCTGCAAGGGACGAGGCTGTCCTTCAGGGATCTGCTCGTGCAGCCATACCTCGGCCGGGTGGCGATGCTGCTTGGCATGTGGTTCATGTGGTACATCGGCAACTACGGCTTCCTCGGCGATGCGGCCACTTTGCTGTCCTCCCACGGCCAGCCCATCGGGAGCTCCATCTCGTACCTCGCCATCGGCGCCATCGGGTACCCGCTCGGGGCGATCGCGATGGCGTTCCTCGCCGACCGCATCGAACGGAAGCTGCTCATCTTCGCCTCGACGGTGGTGTGGATGGCCGGGATGCTCGTCGTCGGCTCCCTCGCCAACAAGGCCGTGCTCATCCTCGGCTCGTTCCTCGCCTCCCTCGCCCTCGGGCTCTACCTGCAGGTTGCCTACACCTACACCGCTGAGAACTTCTCGACGCGGGCCCGCTCGAGCGGGTTCGCCCTCTCCGACGGCCTCGGCCACGGCGGAGGCGCCCTCGGAGCGCTCCTGCTGCCCACCGTCGTTGCGTCCGCCTCGTTCTTCGTCGGCTTTGCAGGTATCGGCGTGACCGGTGTGATCGCCGGTCTGATCGCCCTCCTCGGGCCGCGGGTGACCGGGCGGCGGTTGGAGCAGGTCTCAAGCTGAGGTCGTCTGGCTCTACGCCCCGTTGGCCCTCGTCCACCTCCGCGGGCACCCGCCCGGCCGTGGCACCTCTACTCGATGACGAGGCGACTCGAAGGTATGGGCGGTGCGCCCGCCGGCGGCCGGTTCCGCAACTGGTAGATCATGTTCGAGAAGGCGACCGTGCGACCGGTGGTGTCGAGGACGTCGGCGAAGAAGAAGCACGACGTCGAGGTGTCGACGGTGAACGGGACGGGGCCACCGCTGAATCTCCCTGAGCCGACCGGGGAGCCCCCGACGAGGACGGCGCCGTCGTCTGGGATGCCGCCGGGGGAGCCGTGGGAGCCGTCGGTGTAGTCGATGGCGGCCCTCCACACTTTGACCTCGCTCCCGGCAGGTAGGCCGTCAGCGCGCACCCAGAGCGTCCTTGTCGCCTTCCCGCCTCTTCGCGAGAGCGATACCTGGCCCATGACGACGGCCAGATCGTCGAGCCAGAGATCGAGCTGGCCGGAGAAGCTGGACAGCTCGCCGACGTAGGCCCGTCCGGTGGAGAGCGCTGCCGTGAGAGTGGAAGGGCTGAGCCGCCTCGCCCACAGGTAGGTGATGAACCTGTTCGTCTGCGTGGCCCAGTTGCGCCCGGTGTGATCGTCCGAGACGCCGTCCGCGGTCAAGACGTGCCCTTGCCGTGACAACACCCGCCAGAGCATCTGATGGTGCTCGATGTCGACGCCGTTGCGGGCGTGGTAGCCGGCTTCGATCCCGTCGACGCCGTAGACCTTGCTCGCGGCGAGCTGGGCCGCCACCGTTGCCAGCCGGCGGTCCTGCTGGCTCTCCGAAGCGAGCGGGGTGACCGCCTCGCCGGTGCCGAAGGGATGACAGAGCACAGCTGTGCTGTTGCGCCCGTGGATCTCGGACACCATGTTGGTCGTGAACGCCGTCGGCTCCGGAATATGTGGGAGGGGGCTCGGCGCGTAGTCGGCGATCATGAGGGTGCCGTCCAACTGCCGGACATGGATGCCACGGCTCAGCTCGCAGCCCGGAATGAGAAGGACCGAGGGGGCAAAGCGCGAGAACGCCCGAGCAGCGACACCCTGCTGGGCGTGGATCGCCGCGCTGGCGTCGTAGGTCGGGTCGTTGGTAAGTCGCAGGTTGCTGAACCATCCCTCGACTCTCGCATTCACGTCGCCCACGAGGGCCATGAAGCTGAGCTCGAAATAGGAGTTGTCGAAAGGGTCGATGTCCGGCCAGAGCTTCGGAAAGTCCACGGCGGGATCGGGCGTGATCGTCTGCAGCCTGCCCACCGTCGCCGGCACGTCGACGTGACCGACGTTGCCTCTCACCGAGTACCGCTTCGAGTCGATCTCTGTGTTGAGCCGCCAGCGGACCTGGAGCGCCTCGTCACTGATCGACGGGTGAAGGGAGAGCTCGGTGACGAAGGCCAGATACGAAGCCGGTGACGAGGCTCGTTCCGGGAAGACGTCGACCGAGACGCTCCTTCCTCCGACGCTCCCGCGGTAGTCCGTGTCGGCCTGCCCGCAGTCGAGGACGTACCTGAGAAAGGCCACGCCGCTGTTGCTGGTGGCGCTCATGAGGAGCGCACCGCCTGACGGATAGGTGGAAGCGACTTCGGTCCTTGCTTGGCTGCCCGGGCCGAGCTGCCCGCCGTCCGACCTCACAAGCTGCCACGAGCCGTCGGCCTCGGTGATCGACATGGCCGTGAAGGGGAAGCCGGCGCGACAGGCCTCGTGAAGCAGGCGCCAGTCGTGCTCGGTCATCGCGACGCTGTCGAGGCGGTTGATCCGCGCCTGGACAGCTTGTGCCTCAGTCGAGCCGCCTTCCTCGGAGAACGAGCTGTGCAGGTGGCCGGCGAACGAGTACGGCTTCTCCCCGCGTGGGCTGAGCGGCGCCTTCGGGCCGGCGGACAGCTTCTCCCCGACGACGGCGGCGATCCCGCCGGCGACGGCGGCCCCGGCGATCCCTTGCAGGACTCTGCGCCGGCTGATCGGCCCTCTCGACGAATGGTGACCCACGCCCATCGGCTGCTCACTGTCCTTCCCGCGGCCTAACCGCTACACCCACTCTAGGTGGTCAGTTTGCCCCTGGATGTGGCGCGACAGGCCAAACCGTTCGAAGATGGCGCTGTCCGGGGCCTCCCTACGCCGCCGAGCGCAGGCCGTCGTACCCGGTGTCAGTCGTCCGCCCTCGCGATATCGTAGTCGCACTCATTTGGTCACCGGGGGGCGGGGCACCTGCGGTCGACCACTCAACCCCGCTCTCGGGAGGCTTGATCAACCCCGAACTTCAGGCCGAGCAGGCCTATCTCGACCACGCACATGAACGGCTCGAGGTGATGCGGGAGGCGGCGCGTTCGGTCGCGTCCGAAGTCGTCGCTCTCGGGGCCGGAGGGACGTTCGCCGCCCGTGTGGAGCGTGACATACGCGTTGACATGGCGGCCCGCCGGTTGGCGGCGCTCGATATCGGCGATGCCCCTGTCGCCTTCGGGCGGCTCGACCGCCACGACGGCGAGCGATTCCATATCGGCCGCCTGGCCGTCTTCGACGCCGAGGGCGACCCGCTCGTCGTCGACTGGCGTGCTCCGGTCGCCGAGCCGTTCTACCGGGCCACACCGGCCGATCCCCTCGGGGTCGTCCGCCGCCGTCACTTCCTCTTCCGGGGACGGCGCCTTGCCGCCATCGAAGACGAGTTGCTCGACCGGGAGGCGAGCGGCGACCTCGTCCTTGTCGGTGAGGCCGCCCTTCTCGCCGGTCTCGAGCGCGGCCGCACGGGCCGTATGGGCGACATCGTCGCCACCATCCAGGGCGAGCAGGATGCCGTCATCCGGGCTGCCCTCGGGGGAGCCCTCGTCGTCCAGGGCGGACCTGGGACCGGGAAGACGGCCGTCGCGCTTCATCGCGCCGCCTATCTGCTGTTCACCTACCGCTCCCGTCTCGAGAGGCAGGGTGTGCTGCTCGTCGGCCCGAGCACTGTCTTCCTGCGGTATGTGGAGCAGGTGCTGCCGTCGCTCGGAGAGCAGGCGGTGACTCTCGCCACGCCGGCCGAGCTGTACGCCGGCCCGGCTCGCCCGACGGGCACCGAAGCTCCCGAGGTTGCCGCATTGAAGGGGGACCGCCGGATGGCAGCGCTGCTGCAAGCAGCGGTGGCAACGACAGAGCGCCCGCTTCGACAGCCCCTCGAGGTCCATTTCGGCTCGCACGTGCTCACCGTCCCGCCGGCGGCCAGCCGCCACATCGTCCAGGCCGCACGGCGCCGCAAGGGGAGTCACAACGAGCGGCGGCCGTTCGTGGAGCGGCAGCTGAGCAGGATGCTGACGGCCCTGTGGCGATCGGCGGAGGAACGACTAGCCGGCGCCGGGCGGGGGGAGATGCCGTCTGAGGACGACGTGAAGGCGACGTTCGGGCGCATCTCGGCCGAGATCCGCCGACTGCCGGGCGGCGCCGAGGCGCTCGAGCGGATGTGGCCGGTGCTCACGCCAGAGCAGCTGTTGCACGACCTGTTCGGTGCTCCGGCTCTGCTGAGGCGGGCGGCGAGAGACGTCCTAGAGCCGAGAGAGATGCAGCTGCTCGAGCGGGAGCGGTCGGCGTCGGTGTCTGCCGTTGCTTGGACCGAGGCGGACATCTCCCTCCTCGACGAGGCGGCCGTCCTGCTCGGCCCTACAAGCTCAGCACGGCCGCGCCGGCGCCGGCGGAGCCGTGCCGAGATGAGCGAGGCGGACGCTGGATGCTGGAGCGCGCCCTCGACGAGCAGGCGCCCCCGTGCCCCAACTGCGGCTCCACCCTCACCTGGGCCGGAGGGAACCGCCCGTGGCAGTGCGAGCAGCCCGCATGCGGCCGCCGCTGGCGCTCAGAGCAGGTACTCGAGCAGGGAGAGCAATCCGTCTTCGAACATGTCCGCAGCCACGTCTCGTCGTGGTTCGCCGGCGTGCCCGAGGCTCCCCTCGAGAAGGGGGCCCGCTCCTACGGCCACATACTCGTGGACGAGGCGCAGGCGCTCTCCCCGATGCAGTGGCGCTCGCTCGCCCGGCGGAGCCTCGGGGGGTCCTTCACCATCGTCGGTGATCTCGGCCAGGGAAGTGGGCCACATGCGCCGGATAGGTGGGAAGAGGTCACGTCCTTCCTCGGCGGGCGCAGCGAGCCGCGGATCGTCGAGCTCACCGTCAACTACCGGACGCCTGTCGAGGTCATGGATAAAGCTGCCCGCGTCCTCGCCGAGGCCGCCCCCGCCCTCACGGCGCCCCGGTCAGTCCGCTCGAGCGGCCAGGCGCCGCGCTTCACCGAGACGGGTCCGCACGAGCGCTACGAGACGCTCTCGAAAGTCGTTGCTGCCGAGGCGGAAGCGACGAGGGACGGCAAGCTGGCCGTCATCGTCCCGGACGAGGTCGCCGAGGAAGCGGCCACCAAGCTCGGGGTGCCGCTCTCGAGCGGTCAGTCGTTCGCGAACAGCGCCGCCCGCCGCTTCCTCGACGCGCCGGTGGCCGTCCTCACCGTCGAGGCTGCCCGCGGCCTCGAGTTCGACGCTGTCGTGATACTCGAGCCGGCGGAGATCGTGCGGGCTCATCCGCACGGTTTGAAGGCGCTCTACATGGCGATGACAAGGACGACCCGGGTGCTGCACGTCGTCCACTCCGAGCCGTTGCCGGCCAGCATCTCGCCCACCCGGGCCTGACCGGGCTCGCCTGCGGGGGGCCGACCGGCCTCGCTTTAGTGCTAAACAAGAAGGCGTGCCTCGACAAGCCGCCGCCACGTGAAGCCGGAGACGGCCGTCCTGTGGTTCCGCCGCGACCTTCGCCTGGAGGACCTTCCTGCCCTCCGGGCCGCCGCCGGAGCAGGAAACGTCGTCGTGCCGCTCTTCGTGCTCGACGAGGCGGTGCTCGCACCGGCCGGCCCCAACCGCCGCCGATTCCTGGCAGAGGCGCTCCGGGTGCTCAACGACGAGCTGGGCGGGACCCTTGTCCTGCGGCGGGGGGAGCCGCACAAGGTCGTGCCGGAGGTCGCTCGCCGAGGTGGGTGCGCGGCGAGTTGTCGTGAGCGCCGACTTCGGTCCATATGGCGCCACCCGCGACCGGGCGGTGGCGGAGGCCCTCTCGGCCGCCGGATGCCGGCTGGTCGCGAGCGGGTCACCCTATGCCGTCGCCCCCGGCACCGTCCGGAGCGCTTCCGGCGACCCGCTCCGGGTCTTCTCGGCCTTCAGGAGACGGTGGGAGGCCGTCGGGTTCGGGTCGCCCTGCCCGACGCCGGACGTGCGTTTCGCCGGCGCCACCAGCGACGCCGTACTCGAAGACCTGTCGGGCCACGTGGCAGAGCCCGGCGAGCATGGCCTACCGGCGTGGTGGGGAGGGCTGCCGCTCGGGGAGGCACCACGACTGCCGCCGGCTGGGCCGAAGGCGGCCTCCGACCGGCTGGAGAGCTTCGTGGCAGGGCCTCTCGCGAGCTATGTCAAGGACCGTGACCTGCCCCGCTGTTGCCGGCACGTCGGGCCTCTCGCCGTACCTGCGCTTCGGCTGCATCCACCCCCGCACCGTCCTCAGCCGCATCGAGGAAGGCCCGGGGACAGATCGGATGCGGTCCGAGCTCGCATGGCGCGAGTTCTACGCCGATGTGCTCTGGAATCGGCCCGACTCCGCCCGCCGGTCGCTCCAGCCGTTCGGCGACCACTTGCGGTGGGAGGCCGGAGCGCTCGCGGAGGAGCGATTCCGCCAGTGGGCGACGGGTCGCACCGGCTATCTGCTTGTCGACGCCGGCATGCGCCAGCTGCTGGCGGAGGGCTGGATGCACAACCGCGTGCGGATGGTGACGGCGAGCTTCCTCGTGAAGGACCTCCATCTCGACTGGCGCCTCGGCGCCCGCTGGTTCATGTGGCACCTCGTCGACGGCGACCTCGCATCGAATCAGCACGGCTGGCAGTGGGTGGCCGGCACGGGAACCGATGCCGCCCCGTTCGCAGCGCGTGCTCAATCCTCTCCTCCAGCAGGAGAGGTTCGACCCTGACGGCTCGTACGTCAGCTCGCTATCTGGACATGGCGTCCACGCCTGGTAGTGAGCATGAAGGGGCGGCCCCAGCAGACGGCCGTGCCGTCGCCGATCGTCGAGCATGCACGCGAACGTCGTGAGGCGCTCGACCGCTTCGCTGAGGCACGCCGGATGGTCGCTCAGCATCGGCTCGCTACGAGAGGGCGGCCATGAAGGACGGACCCCTCACGCTCACCGAGGCCGCCGAGGAGCTCGGCGTCCACTACATGACCGTCTACCGCTACGTCCGCACCGGACGGCTGCCGGCGGTGCGCGTCGGTGGCAGCTGGCGGGTCGACCGGGCGGACCTCGGGCTCGGTCGGCCGGCGAGCTCGGGCGACAAGGAGGTCCGCCCGGCGCGCCGACGGTCGTCACGGGCGCGCCTTGAGGCGCGCCTTCTCGCCGGGGACGAGGCGGGCGCATGGGCTATCGCCGAGGCAGCACTGGCATCTGACATGACGCCAGAGGACGTCCTCCTCGAGCTGATCGGGCCGGCGATGCAGGCGATCGGGACCGGCTGGGAGCGGGGCGAGCTGTCGGTAGCCGACGAGCACCGTGCGAGCGCCGTCGTGACGAGGCTTATCAGCCGGCTGAGCGGCCGCTTCACGAGGCGCGGCCGCAAGCGAGGCTCCGTCGTCGTGGCGGCCCCGCCCGGTGAGCTTCACGGCGTGCCCGTTGCCATGGCCGCCGACCTGCTGCGGTGGCGGGGCTACGAGGTGGTGGAGCTCGGCGCCGACACCCCGGCCGAGGCGCTCGCCGAGGCGGCCGCCGGCGTGGCGGACCTCATGGCCGTCGCCTTGGCCTGCACAACCGACGCCTCGTGCGGTTCTGCCCGCCGGGCACTTGCCGTCATGCGACGCCGCCTTCCTGAGGTTCCCAGGCTCGTCGGTGGAGCTGCCGTCGCCGGCCCCGAGGAGGCGCGCCAGCTGCATGCCGACCTCTTCACCGGCCGGCGGGCCGATGACCTCCTGCGGGCGCTCGAGAGCCTCCCGAGCCGTAGAGCATGATCAGCCGGTTGCCGGCCGGCTCCCCACCCTGGTCGCTGCCGCCGGGCATCCCGACCTCCTGAAGCGCCGCTGTCACGTCCTTTTGGATGGGCGTGGAACTTTGCCCGGCGGAGCGTGAGGCGGGCCGCCTCGGTGTAGATGGCGGCCGATATGCGGTGGGTGGGGCCAGGGCGTGCCCACAGCAGCCGCCCGAGCGCCCGGCGGTCGAGGCCTCGGCGTCGGAGGGAGAGGGTGGCGCTCAACAGGCGCTCGTCACCGCGCAGGACATCGATGCGCACGCTGAGCACCTCGCCGGGGGCGGTGTAGCGAAGCTCGTAGTCCACCTCCATCGGAAGGAAGGGCGAGACGTGCATCGACTTTCCGAACCGGTGGCGCCCGGGCGGCCCGATCACGTACGAGCAGCGTTCGTGCCAGGGGGTGTTCTCCACCTCCGCCACGACGGCCTCGACGGCCCCGCCGTTGGCGCCTGTGCAGTAGTAGAGGCTTATCGGGTTGAACAGGTAGCCCCACGTGCGCAGGTTCGCCAGCAAAGCCACCCGGCCGGCCGGGCGCTCCCCGCCGCTCTCCTCGACCCGATCGAGAACGGCGGTCGGGAGTGGGATCGCCGGGTCCCCGATGAAGTCGTCGCGCCGGAACCACACCGGCGCCGGCCGCCGGGCCGACAAGAGCGGGTGCATGGCGGTGACCGGGACGACCTCGTCCAGGTAGAGAAGGGGCATGGCGACGCGGTAGGAGAACTCGTGCGTCGAGCGTCGGGCCCGAACCGGCGGTGGTGGACCGTGCCTTCGTAGACGGCACTGCTCAGCCCGGTGCTCGCGCCCCTCCCGTCACCAAAGCCCACGGCGGCGGTCACAACGGGGCGCCGAGCGACCGGCAGACCTCGACGGCACTGCGGACGCCGTCCTCGTGGAAGCCGTAGCCCCAGTAGGCGCCGCAGTACCAGGTGCGGCGGGTCCCGTTGATCTCGCCGTGGCGGCGTTGGGCTGCGATCGCCGGTGGGTCGAGAACCGGATGCGAGTACTCCATCTCATCGAGGACGAGCCGGGGGTCGATGGCGTCGGCTCTGTTGAGCGTGACGAGCAAAGGCTCCGGCGAGGCGATGCCCTGCAGGCTGTTCAGATGGTAGGTGAGCGTCGCCTCGTCGGCCTCGGAGTGAAGCCGGTGGTAGTTCCAGCTCGCCCATGCCCGCCGGTTGCTCGGCATCATCGAGACGTCGGTGTGCAAGGTGGCGTGGTTCTTCTGGTACCTGATCGCCCCGAGCGTCTCGCGCTCCAGCCGGTCGGCGTCCGAGAGGAGGCGGAGCGCCTGGTCGCTGTGGGTCGCCACCACGACGTGGTCGAAGGAGTCGACGCCGCCCGGCCCGACCACCTCGACGCCGCCCGGCTCCCGGCGGATCTTGTCGATCGGCGTGTTGAGGCGCAGCCGGCCGTCGGCCAGCAACGGCCGGACGATCGCCTCCACGTAGCGGGCTGAACCACCTGTCACGGTGCGCCACTGCGGCTGGTCGCGCAGCCGGAGCAGGCCGTGGCGCTCGAGAAAGAGCATGAACGTGTGCGCCGGGATCCGCGTGAAGCTCGTCGGGTCGGCCGACCAGATGGATGAGCCGAGCGGCACGAGATACCACTCGCGAAAGCCGGCCGACCAGCGGCGCGTCGCGAGCACGTCGGCGAGCGTCACCTCGTCAGGGGGCGGGTTGACGAGCAGTCGCCGCCCGAGGCGGTTGAACCGGCCGATGTCGGCAAGCATCTGCCAGAACTCCGGCCGGACGATGTTGCGCCGCTGGGCGAAGACAGTCGAGGGCGACGTCCCGCGCCACTCGAGGCCGGTCCGCCCGTCTGCCACCCCGAAGCTCATGTCACTCGACTGACTTCTCACGCCGAGACGGGAGAGCAGGCGGGTAAAGAGCGGGTAGGTCCGCTCGTTGTAGACGAGGAAGCCGGTGTCGACATCGACAGTGCCGTCGAGCCAGCTCCACGCGGTGGGTGTCCGAGTGCCCCCCGGCAGCGATCGGCGCCCTCGAAGAGGACGACGTCGTGGCGGCGGTGGAGCAGGTGGGCACACGTCAGTCCCGACACGCCGCTCCCGATGATGGCGATCCGCATGAAGCTCCTGCTCCGTAGAAGATGAGGGGTGGGATCGAACCGGAGGGTTCGGCGACCGATAATTTAGCACTAAAGTAGGCACATGCGTACGTACCGCACCCTTGCGGCCAAAGCCTTCGACACGGTCGCCGAAGCCTTCGTCGTGCCCGGCTTCAGCCGGGTGGGCATTGCAGCTCCGCCGCCGGCTCGAGGAATGGGAGGACCCGCCGTCGATGGCGGGCGGGGTCGTCGTGCTGACCGGTGCGACCTCAGGCATCGGGCTCGCCGCAGCGACCGCCATGGCCGGCCTCGGTGCCACTGTTCATCTCGTCGGACGTGACGGCGAGCGGGGGCGGGAGGCCAAGGCTCGAGTCGAGGCAGCCGGGCAGGCGAAGGCTCATCTGGATCTGGTGGACATGGGCGACGCCGACGAGGTGGTCGCCTTCGGCAGGCGGCTCCTCGAGCGCTACGACGGGCTTGCAGCCCTTGTCCACAATGCCGGCGCGCTCAGCCGCCATTACGACCGCAACGCCGCCGGGGTGGAGTCGACCGTCGCCACCCAGGTCCTCGGGCCGTACGCCCTCACCGCCACCGTTGCGCCGCTGCTCTGCCAGCCCACGCCGGGACGGATCGTGACGGTCTCCTCCGGTGGCATGTACACGCAGCGATTCGACCTCGGGGCCCTCGAGATGCAGGAGGACGGCTATGACGGCGTCGTCGCCTACGCCCGCGTCAAGCGGGCCCAGGTTGTGCTGGCAGACGCGTGGGCGAGCCGCTTTGCTGGTGCCGGCGTGGCGAGCTATGCGATGCACCCGGGCTGGGTGGACACGCCCGGGGCTGCAGTCGGGCATGCCGGGCTTCCGGGCATTGTGGAGGCTGCTGCTGAGGACCCCGGCCGATGGCGCCGACACCGTCGTCTGGCTGGCGGCCGGCGGGCCGACGGCCGGCCGTGCGGCGCCGACCGGCTCTGCGGCGACACGTCCTGTAGCGACAGGACCGGTCGGCGGGGACGGGGGAGGGAGCCTGTCGGGCCTCTTCCACGACCGCCGCCGGCGCTCCGATCACCGTCTTCCCCTCCGAAGGCCCACCGGTCCCGGTGATGCCGACGCGCTGCTGGCGTGGTGCGCGGGCCGGACCGGGGTGAAGATGCCCGTGACGGCTGTGCCCGAGAAGTGACAGGTCGCCCGCTCACCCTCGTCACCGGCGCCACCGGCTATGTCGGCGCCCGCCTCGTGCCGGCGCTGCTCGAATCCGGCCGCCGCGTGCGCTGCCTCACGCGGGACCCTCGCCGCCTCGACGGTGTGCCGTGGCGAGGTGACGTCGAGGTCGTGCAGGGGGACGTCCACGAGACTGTGGCCGATGCTCTTCAAGGCGTCGAGGAAGCCTTCTATCTCGTCCACTCGATCGCTTCGGGCGCCGATTGGGAAGAGAGGGACCGCTCGGCCGCCGCCGGCTTCGGCCGGCAAGCAGCCGAGGCCGGCTGCAGCCGGATCGTCTACCTCGGCGGCCTCGGCAAGGACCGTCCCGGCTCCCGCCTCTCGCCGCATCTCGCCAGCCGCCAGGCCGTCGGCATCGCCCTCGGCGAGGGCGGGCGTGCCGGTCACCGAGGTAAGGGCAGCAGTCGTCATCGGATCGGGGAGCGCCTCGTTCGAGATGCTCCGTCACCTCGTCGAGGTCCTCCCGGTCATGGTGTGCCCGCAGTGGGTGACGACCCGCTGCCAGCCGATCGCCATCGAAGACGTCCTCGAACTGCTCGTCGCCTGCCTCGCCGATCCCTCGACGGGGCACAACATCGTCGAGATCGGCGGCCCGGACGTCGTCACCTATGAGCAGATGATGCAGATCTATGCCGACGAGTCCGGGATCGGCCGCCGGCGGATCGTCCGCGTACCGGTGCTCACGCCTCACCTGTCGAGCCACTGGGTGGGCCTCGTGACGCCGGTGCCGGCCGGCCTCGCCAGGCCCCTCGTGCAGAGCCTCGTGAACGACGTCGTCGTGAGCCAGCCGGCGGCTGCGGCCCTGCTCGGCCGGCCGCTCCGATCGTGCCGGGCGGCGATCAGGGAGGCGCTCGCCGCGCACGACGGGTCCGGCGGCGCCGCGGGTGACCGATCCGCCATGGGCGGGACCGGTCGAGTACGAGCACGTCGAGGTGGTGGACGTGGCGGCGCCCGCCGCCGCCGTCTTCGACGCCGTCTGCTCGGTGGGCGGGAAGAACGGCTGGGGGGCCGGCTGGCTGTGGGTCGTCCGTGGAGCCCTCGACAGGCTCGTCGGCGGTCCCGGCATGCGCCGGGGAGCGCGCGATCTGCCGCTTCGTCCCGGGAGCAGGCTCGACTACTGGCGAGTCGCAGCCATCACGCCGGGCACGAGCCTCACGCTGCGGGCCGAGATGGTGCTGCCCGGGGTGGCGACGCTCTCGTGGTCCGTCGAGGCCGGTGCGCACGGCTCGACGAGGCTCCGCCAGCAGGCGCGCTTCGTGCCCCGTGGCCTCGCCGGACGCGCCTACTGGCTGGCGGTGGCGCCGTTCCACCGTCTCGTGTTCCCGTCTCTCGCCCGCTCGATCGCCGGGCGGGCGACGGGCACGGGGACCGAGTCAGCCGCCCGCCACCGCCGGCGCTTGCGGCGCCGCACGCCGAGATCGGCCCGCTAATAGCCTTCCGCCGCCGGCACGACCTCGGCCGAGTACCGGCTGAAGGTCTCGGCTGCCTCGTCGTGCATCAGGTAGAGGGCGAACTGGTCGACGCCGAGGTCCGCAAGCTCGGCGAGGCGCTCGAGGTGGCGCTCGGCTGGCCCGAGGAGGCAGAAACGCTCGACGATATCGTCGGGGACGAAGTCCACCGAGGGATTGTCCGGTCGGCCGTGGTGGCTGTAGTCGTATCCCTCGCGGCCGCGGATGTAGTCGGTGAGCGCCGCCGGCACCTCGGACGACTCGCCGTAACGGGCGACGAGGTCGGCGACGTGGTTGCCCACCATCCCGCCGAACCACCGGAGCTGATCGCGCTGGTGGGCGAGGTCTTCGCCGACGTAGGCGGGCGCCGCGACGCAGATCGTCAGCTCGTCAGGATCTCGGCCCGCCGCCCGAGCGGCGCCGCGGACGGACTCGATCGTCCATCTGGCGATGTCCGGGTCGGCCACCTGCAGGATGAACCCGTCAGCCCGCTCGCCGATCACCTGCAAGGACCGCGGCCCGTAACCGGCTCCCCACACCGGCAGGCGGCTCGCCGTCGCCCACGGCAGGCTGATCGTCGTGCCGTAGGGGCTCGACTCGCGCCCTTCGGCGAGATCCTTGATGGACGTGATGGCCTCGGCGAACGTCCTGACCGAGGTCGGACGGCGACCGATGACACGCAGGGCGGAGTCGCCCCGCCCGATCCCGCACACCGTCCGGTTGCCGAACATGTCGTTCAGCGTCGCGAAGGTCGACGCCGTCACCGTCACGTCGCGCGAGGCCGGGTTCGTCACCATCGTCCCAACCTTGATCCGGGACGTGCTCTCGAGGATCCGCGAGTAGATGACGAACGGCTCCTGCCAGAGGACGCAGGAGTCGAAGGTCCACACGTGGCTGAACCCCCCCTCCTCGGCACGTCGGGCGAGGTCGATCAAGGCGCTCGCCGGAGGGTCTGTCTGCAGGACGAGGCCGATCTCCATCGGAGCCTCGACTACCGGAGGTGCCCGGAGAGCTGGCGGGGGACGAAACGACCGTCGCCCGGCCGCCCGGTGTACCGGCCGCCGCCGATCACCTCACGGCCGCGGGAGAAGACCGTCTCGACTTTGCCGGTGATCTCCATCCCCTCGTAGCAGGAGTAGTCGACGGCCATGTGATGCGTCGCCGCCGAGATGGTGTGGCCGCCGGCGGGGTCGTAGATGACGATGTCTGCATCAGACCCGGGAGCGATCGTCCCCTTTCGGGGGAAGAGCCCGAACATCTTGGCCGGGTTGGTGGACGTCACCTCCACCCAGCGAGGGAGGGTTATCTCCCCCGACACGACGCCCTGGTAGACGAGGTCCATCCGGTTCTCCACCCCCGGCAGCCCGTTCGGGATCTTCGTGAAATCGCCGAGCCCGAGCTCCTTCTGCTCGGTGAAGCAGAACGGGCAGTGGTCTGTCGCGACGACCGAGAGGTCGTCGGTCCGCAAGCCCCGCCAGAGCGCCGCCTGGTGCCGGCGGGGGCGGAGCGGAGGCGTGCAGACGAACTTCGCCCCTTCGAATCCGGGACGGGCCATGTCCTCCTCGGACAGGAAGAGGTACTGCGGGCATGTCTCGGCGAAGACGTTCTGGCCGCGGTCGCGAGCCTCGACGACGGCGTCGAGCGCCGGCTCCGAGGAGAGGTGCACGATGTAGAGGGGCGCCTTTGTCACCTGCGCGAGGCGGATGGCACGGGAGGCCGCCTCTCCCTCCATCTCGGCCGGACGCGTGAGGCCGTGGTAGACGGGATCGGTCTGCCCGCGGGCGAGGGCCGCCTCGACGATGGCGTCGATGGCGATGCCGTTCTCGGCATGCATCATGATGAGGCCGCCGTTGCCGGCCGCCCGGTCCATCGCCTGGAGGATGTCCCTGTCGGTGGAGTAGAAGACCCCGGGGTAGGCCATGAAGAGCTTGAAGCTCGTCACGCCCTGGGCGACGAGCTCGTCCATCTCCTTCAACGACGACTCGTTGACGTCCGAGATGATGGCGTGGAACGAGTAGTCGACGGCGCACTTGCCGTCCGCCTTGGCCTGCCAGGTGTCCATCCCCCCGAGGAGCGACTCGCCCTTTGCCTGGATGGCGAAGTCGACGATCATCGTCGTGCCGCCCCAGGCGGCGGCCCGCGTCCCGGTCTCGAAGGTGTCGGACGACTGCGTGCCGCCGAAGGGCATCTCCATGTGGGTGTGGGCGTCGATCCCGCCCGGCACGACGTACTTGCCGCGAGGCGTCGACGACGCGGTCGGCACCCTCCTGCCAGGCGTCGGCGAGCCCGGAGGAACGAGCCGCCAGCGCCGCCACCTTTTCGTCCTCGACGAGCACGTCGATCGGGGCGGCACCGTCGGCGCTGACGACGGTGCCGCCCCGGATGACGGTGCGCACGGGCTCAGGCCTCGGTGAGAGGGCCGTAGGTGTCCGGCCGGCGGTCGCGGTAGAACGCCCACAGCCGGCGGACGTCGTCGAGCATCCCGAGGTCGAGGTCGCGCACGACGACCTCCTCGGAGGTGTCGGAGGCGACGTCGCCGACCGTCTGGCCGCGGGGGTCGACGAAGTACGACTGGCCGTAGAACTCGTTCGAGCCGAGCGGCTCGGTGCCGACCCGGTTGATCGTCCCGACGAAGTACTCGTTCGCCACCGCGGCGGCGGGCTGCTCGACCTTCCAGATGTACTCCGACAGCCCCCGGCTCGTGGCGGACGGGTTGAAGACGATCCGCGCCCCCGCCAGCCCGAGGGCGCGCCAGCCTTCAGGGAAGTGCCGCTCGTAGCAGATGTAGACGCCGATCCGGCCGACGGCGGTGTCGAAGACGGGGTAGCCGAGGTTCCCCGGGCGGAAGTAGTACTTCTCCCAGAAACCCGACACCTGCGGGATGTGGTTCTTCCGGTGCTTGCCGAGGTAGCGGCCGTCGGCATCGATCACCGCCGCGGTGTTGTAGAAGATGCCGGGATGCTCCACCTCGTAGACCGGCACGATGAGCACGGTGCGGTTCTCGCGGGCCACGTCCATGAACTGCCTCACGGTCGGCCCGTCGGGGACGGCCTCGGCCCAGTCGTACCACTCGGGCTCCTGCACCTGGCAGAAGTAGGGGCCGTTGAAGAGCTCCTGCAGGCAGACGACGCCCGCTCCCTCGGCGGCGGCCTGCTGGATCGAGCGGATGGCGTTCTTCGTCATCGTCTCCTTGTCGCCGGTCCACTGAGCCTGCACGAGGGCCGCCCGTACCACTTCAGCCATCACGTCCCCTTTCGCCGCAAGTCACCTGAGGTCACACTCGCGCGGGAGCCTCACACTGTCAAAGAGCCGCGCCGGCGCCGGCGGGGGTGTGCCTCAGGCGGCTACGGCCACCTTGCGGCGCCAGGCCCGAGGCTGTCGCCCGGGCCAGTCGAAGCTGATCGAAGGCTCAGTGGTCGGCGACGATCGAGCCAACACGGTCGGCGATGGACGGGTCGTGGCGGGTGAGGAACGACGCGTAGACGATCGAGACGACGAGGATGACGAGGGCCACGTACGGATACCAGTTGTACGGCGAGGGCTGGCCGGGCTTGGACAGGTAGTAGAGGGGCACGATGATCGATGCCGCTCCGAGCACCGGCAGGACGGCGTGCTTGAAGACGTTGAACCTCGCCGGCTCGTACCTGTGTATGAAGAAGGGGAGCGCCAGGTTGGCCGCCAGGTAGACGAGGAGCACGAGGATCGTGCCCATCGTCGAGGACTCGGCGAAGAAGTTGATCGGGTTGAGGTCACCTGAATGTCCCCTGACGGCGTCGAATATCGCCCAGACCCCGATGATGGCCACCGAGATGCCGACGAAGGTGAAGATCGCGTTGACCGGCGTGCGCCGGATGGGGTGGACCCTGCCCACCCAGCGGGGGAGCAGCCCCTCCCGCCCGGAGTTGAAGACGAGCCGGGCCTGGGAGTTCGTGCCGGCGATGAGGGCGCCGAGGGTGGACGTCAGGCCGGCCAGGTAGGCGAAGACGGCGAGGACGCCGATGGCGCTGTGGGCGACGGATATGAAGGGGATCGGCGCCGCACCGAGCGTCTTCACGTTGTAGCCGAAGCCGGTCACCGTCGAGTAGGCGAACAGCAGGTAGCTCACGACCATGATCCCCACCGAGAGGAAGACGGCTCGGGGGACGTTGCGGCGGGGGTTGTCGGTCTCCTCGGCGAGGGCGGCCGAGTTCTCCCACCCGATGAACAGGTAGATGGCGAGCGGGAACCCGGCCGCCAGCCCGGAGAAGCCGCTCGAGATGTGGCTCGGCTCGAAGGGGATGAACGACAGGTGGCCGGCGTGCTTGATGATCGAGGCGACCGAGACGACGACGAGCATCAGCAGCTCGAAGCCGAAGAACGTGCCGGCGACCTTGGTGGAGAGCGCCACCCCGCGGACCATCATCATGACGGCGGCCACGGTGAGGATCACCGTCAGGATGCCCCACGGGATGTTCCACTTGAAGTAGTAGTTCAGCGTGATCGAGAAGAAGCCCCCCGAGATGGCGATCACCGAAGCCATCGCCACGATGTACCCGGTGCCGGCCAGGAGAGCCGTCGTCACGGCGCTCGTCGGGCCGAAGGTCTTCCCGACGAAGGTGATGAAGCCGCCCGTCGACGGGATGATCTTGGCGAACTCCGAGAGGGTGTTGGCGAGGAGGGCGATGGCGATGCCGGCGACGAGGATCGTCAGAGGCGCCGCCACCCCGGCGGTGGTGGCGAGCAGGCCGAAGCCGAAGAAGAAGCTCATCGCCGGGGCGACGTTCGCCATCGTGGCGGCGGAGATGTCGACGAGGCCGAGGGAGCCCTTCTGTAGCCGGTGCTCCTGGCCGGCTTCCCCGAGGGCCGTGTTCTTCGACTGAGCTAACGGGAGGTCGATTGATTCGGTCATGACTTTGCGTCCCCCGAGGCTAAAGGTGCTCCAATCAGCCAGAAGATAGCTCAACTTGTCACAGAAGGCCACGAACCAGAGGCTTCGAGCCCGACGAGGCTCGACCACCGGGTACAACCGGGATCTACCAACTCGCCTCCCGGAGGACCGAAATGTCGAGCATCCCCGACCCTCACCCTCAACAACGGCGTCGAGATCCCACAGCTCGGCTTTGGCGTCTTCCAGGTGCCGCCGGCGGAGACCGTCGAGGCCGTCGAGGCCGCCCTTGGCGTCGGCTACCGCCACATCGACACCGCCGAGATGTACGGCAACGAAGAAGGAGGTGGGGCGCGCCATCGCCCGCTCCGGGCTCGAGCGGGACGAGGTCTTCGTCACGAGCAAGCTGAACAACAACGCCCACGCCTATGAAGACGCCCTCGCCGCTTTCGACAGCTCGCTCGGCGCTCTCGGCTTCGAGCAGATCGACCTGTTCCTCATCCACTGGCCGCTCCCGAGCAGTCGGGGACTTCGTCGAGACCTGGCGGGCGCTCGAGAAGGTGTACGCCGCCGGGCGGGCTCGTGCGATCGGCGTCTCCAACTTCCATGCCGACCATCTCGACCGGCTGCTCGCCGAGGCCGAGGTCGTGCCGGCCGTCAACCAGATCGAGGCACATCCATACCTCACTCAGGAGGCACTGCGGGCATTCAACGACCGTCACGGAATAGCCACCGAGGCATGGTCGCCGATCGCCCGGGGCAAGGTGCTCGAGGAGCCGACCATCCTCGAGGTGGCTGAGCGAGTCGGCCGCACGCCCGCCCAGGTCGTGCTGGCCTGGCACATCCAGCTCGGCAACATCGTCTTCCCGAAGTCGGTCAAGCCCGAGCGCATGAAGGAGAACTTCGAGATCTTCGACTTCGAGCTGAGCGCTTCGGACGTCGACGCAATCTCGAAGCTCAACCGGGACGAGCGCACCGGGCCCGACCCCGACTCGTTCAACCACGTCCCGGACTGAGCTCGCAACGGACGTGCGGGTGAAGCAGGTCCGGGCAGCAGAGGGCACCTCTCTACCTGTCGAGGCAGTCCGAGGAGGCTCGGCTCCTCCACCTCTGAAATGCTGTCCTTGCGTCTGTTTCTATCGATGCGATAGAAATGCTATAGTCTGGTCCATGGACCTACAGAGAACAGCCAAGACGAACCGGCGGTGGCCCGGCCTCTCCCTTCTCGCAATCGGCGCACTCGCGGTGGGCGCAGCCGCCTGCAGCTCGAGCTCGAGTGCCAGCACGGGGGGCGGGACCGCGGGCACGTCCTCCTCGACCGTGAACCTCGTCGCCTATTCGACCCCGAAGCACGCCTACGCGGCTCTGATCGCCGCATTCCAGAAGACGCCGGCCGGCAAGCACGTCACTTTCACGACCTCCTTTGGAGCCTCCGGCCAGCAGGCGAAGAACGTCATCGCCGGCCAGTCGGCCGACGTCGTCAACTTCTCACTCGAGCCCGACATGGCAAAGCTCGTGAAAGCAGGCCTCGTCTCGCCCTCGTGGGACACGGTCGGTCCCGACCACGGCATCGTGACGGACTCGGTCGTGGTCTTCATCGTGCGCAAGGGCAACCCGAAGCACATCACCACGTGGGCCGACCTCGTCAAGCCGGGCGTCAAGGTCGTCACCCCGAACCCGTTCAGCTCCGGGAGCGCCCGCTGGAACCTGATGGCGGCCTACGGGGCGGAGCTCAAGCTCGGGACTCCCCGAGCCAGGCGCCAGGCCTACCTGAGGCGGTTGCTGAAGAACACCGTCGCCCAGCCGGCGAGCGCGAGCGACGCCCTTGCCGCATTCGAGGCAGGCACGGGCGACGTCCTTCTCGACTACGAGGACGACGCCATCGCGGCAGTGAAGAAGAGCACCGCCGTGCAGTACGTCATCCCGCCGCAGACCATCCTCATCGAGAACCCGATCGCCGTCACGACGACCGGCAGCAAGAACAAGGGCGCGACGGCGTTCGTCAGCTACCTGCTGTCGCCCGCCGGCCAGCAGCTGTGGGCGAAGCTCGGCTACCGCCCAGTCGTCGCCTCTGCCGCGACAGCTGCCGGCGTCCACTTCCCGACGCCCGCAGACCTGTTCACGATCGCCTCGCTCGGAGGCTGGACGTCGGTCGCGAAGACGTTCTTCGATCCCATCGACCGGCATCGTGGCCAAGATCGAGTCGTGGCCTCGGCGTCAGCACCGCCAGCAGCTGATCGAAGATGGCCACACGACTGGAGGACGAGGCGAGGATGCGCCGCCGTCGGCTCCCGAGGGCGACCGACGGCATCGCCGCCGTTCCTCCGGTCAGAGCCGCCGGGCGGCGACGGGCGCTCGGCCCGATCGCAGCGGTCGCCGGGGCGGGCCGCAGGGCCGAGCCTTGCGATCACCTACCTGAGCCTCATCGTCCTCATCCCCGTCGTGGCCATCGCCACTCAGGCGCTTGCACGACGGCTGGGGCGCCTTCACCTCGACGATCACCCAGCCCGAGACGGTGGCGGCGCTGAAGCTCACGCTCATCAGCGCCGCCGTCGTCGTCGTCGTCAACACCTTCGCCGGGACGGCCATTGCCTGGGTGCTCGTGCGCGACAAGTTCAGGGGAAAGCGCCTCTTGTCGGCGATCGTCGACCTGCCCTTTGCCCTCCCCACGATCGTCGCCGGCCTCACCCTCCTCAGCCTGTACGGGCCCGACAGCCCGTTCCACCTGAACGCCGCCGGCACCGCTCTTCGGCGTCTGGCTCGCGCTCGCCTTCGTCACGCTGCCGTTCTCGGTCCGCTCCGTCCAACCGGTTCTCGAGGAGCTGGACAGAGGACACGAGGACGCGGCGGCCTCGCTCGGGGCGAGGCCGCTCGTCATCTTCCGCCGCGTGATCCTGCCGGCGCTCGCGCCGGCGATGCTGAGCGGCGCCGCTCTCGGCTTCGCCCGGGCGCTCGGCGAGTACGGCTCCCTCGTCTTCTTCGCCGATCAGCCGTTCCACACCGAGGTCGCCTCGGTCCGGATCTTCAGCCTCTACCAGAGCGCCGGCACCGATCTCGAGGCGCCGGCCGCCGTCTCGCTCGTGCTCCTCCTGCTCTCGCTCGTGATCCTGCTCCCGATCGGGGCTCTCCGCCGCCACCTCGTCCGCGATGAGGTGTCGAGGTGACGGCGATACCGGCGAGCGTCGCCCTCGCCGCGCCCTTCGAGGCGGCCCGGCTCGTGACGAAATGGGTCGCTCCGGCTGTTCGCCATCGTGTGGCTGGCGGCCATCGTCGCCGTCCCGCTCGGCTCGATCGTCTACCGGACCTTCGAGAGCGGCTTCGCCGCCGCCATGAGGTCGCTCGCGACCGGACGGGAGCGGCGAGTTCGTCCACGCCCTCCTCCTCACGGTCCTCGTCGCCGCGATCGCCGTGCCGCTCAACACCGTCTTCGGTGTCGGGAGCGCCATCCTGCTCGCCCGGCACCGCTTCCCGGGCGCCGGCCTCCTCGACGCCTTCATCGACCTGCCCGTCGCCGTCTCGCCCGTCGTGATCGGCCTCGCCCTCGTGCTCGTCTACGGACGCACCGGCTGGATCGGCAGCTGGCTCGCCGCGCGGGGCATCGAGGTGATCTTCTCGGTCCCCGGCATCGTCATCGCCTCGGCCTTCGTGTCGATTCCCTACGTCGCCCGCGCCGTCCTGCCGGTGCTCCACGAGATCGGCACCGAACAGGAGCAGGCGGCCGCCACGCTCGGGGCGGGGCCGTTCGCCACGCTGTGGCGGATCACGCTGCCGTCGATCCGCTGGGCGCTCGCCTACGGCGTCACCCTCACGACGGCCCGCGTCCTCGGCGAGTTCGGCGCCGTCTCGATCGTGAGCGGCAACATCACCAACAAGACCGAGACCCTCACGCTGTTCGTCGGCGACCAGTTCGCCAACTTCAACCAGGGCGGGCGCCTTCGCGGGCGCCCTCATCCTCGCGCTCATGTCACTTGCCGTCCTCGGGCTGCTCAGCCTGGCACGGCGGAAGGAGAGCACAGTCCGATGACGATCGAGATCCGGAACGTCTCCAAGGCCTTCGGGAGCGCCGTCGCCCTCGACTCGGTCGACCTCGACGTGCCCGAAGGCTCGCTCACCGCGCTCCTCGGCCCGAGCGGCGGCGGCAAGTCGACGCTTCTTCGCGTCATCGCCGGTCTCGAGGTCCCCGACGAGGGGCGCGTCGTCATCGCCGGGCGGGACGTCACGTCGCTCCGCCCCAGGAGCGGGGGATCGGCTTCTGCTTCCAGCACTACGCCCCGTTCCGGCACATGACGGTCTACGACAACGTCGCCTTCGGGCTGAAGGTGCGCCGCCGGCCGAAGGCGGAGGTGCGGGCGAGGGTCCGGCGAGCTGCTCGAGCTCGTCCGGCTCGAGGACTTCGCCGAGCGCTTCCCGGCCCAGCTCTCGGGCGGCCAGCGCCAGCGGATGGCTCTCGCGAGGGCGCTCGCCGTCGAGCCGAAGGTGCTGCTCCTCGACGAGCCCTTCGGGGCCCTCGACGCCCAGGTGCGAAAGGAGCTGCGGGCCTGGCTGCGGCGCCTCCACGACGAGGTGCACATCACGACGGTGCTCGTCACCCACGACCAGGAGGAGGCGATGGACGTCGCCGACTGCCTGGCGGTCATCAACCACGGCCGGCTCGAACAGGTCGGCTCGCCGTCCGACCTCTACGACCGGCCGGCCAACGACTTCGTCCTCACCTTCGTGGGGCCGGCCACGACCATCGGCGGCCGCTACGTGAGGCCGCACGACATCGGCGTCACCCGCTTCGTCGCCGGGCAGCCACGCGGCCGGCCACCGGGCGACGGTGGCGCGGGTCGCCAACCTCGGCTTCGAGGTGCGGGTGGAGCTGACCCTCGAGGACGGCGCCGCCACGTGGGCCCAACTCGACCGGGGAACCGCCCGCGGCCTCGGCCTCGCCGAAGGCGACGAGGTCTTCCTGACGCCCTTCACGGAGGAGCCGGCCGGGCTGGGCGCCTCCAGCTGAGCGGCGGGGCGAAGCCGGAAGGACGCCCGTCGGGCGGCCGGCACAGCCTTTCCTCCGTCCACCGAGGTGGCGGAGCGGCCTGGCGGACGAGTCTCGCCGCCATCGACCCGGGCGCGGCACCGACGATCCTCCGCTGGCCCCGGCAGGCCTCGAGGCCGCCGCCTAGGATCCGGCGAAGGGCCGCCGGCGGTCAAGGCCTGCGGGATCTCGCAACAGTGGGAGCAAGGCTCATGTCGAAGGCTGGAAGAGCACCTGTGCCGGCCGGCGTGGCGGCGCCCGAAGCGCTCCTGCGGGCCGTCATCGACACGTCCGACGATGCCATCTTCACCTGCGACGCCGGCGCGAGGGTTCTCAGCTGGAGCGCCGCCTCCGAGCGGTTGTTCGGGCGGCCCGAGGAGGCCGTCGTCGGCTGCCCCTTCGATGCCGTCTTCCCGGAGCACCTGCGCTCCGAGGTGCGACACGTCGTAGCCACCGTGCTCGCCGGGTGACTGGATCAAGCACTTCGAGACCGAGGTGCTGCGCCCGGACGGGATGCCGATCCCCGTCTCGCTTTCACTGTGCCCGTTGTACGACGCCGACAAGGCGGCCCGCCGGCAGCCGTCGTCATCGCCCGGGACGTCACCGAGCAGCATCTCGCCCAGGCGATGCTGGCCGAGGTCGAGGACGCGTCTCGAGGAGGGGGAGGCGATGGCGCACGTCGGGCAGCTGGCTGTGGGATCTGCGGACCGGTGCAGTGCAGTGGAGCGCCGAGTTCCACCGGATTCACGGCATCACCCCGATCGAGTTCGACGGCACGTTCGACTCCCATCTCGCGGATGATCCACCACGACGACCGGGAACGCCTCCGAGGCGCGATGGAGCGGTCCGTCGCATCGGGGCGGCCCTTTGAGACCGAGTACCGGATCGTTCGGCCGGGCGGCGAGACGCGAAGCCTGAAGGTGCGAGCCCAACCGACGATCGGCTCGGCCGGCGCTGCGGTCGGCCTGAGGGGAATAGGTCAGGACGTGACGGAGCGCATCCGGGCCTCGCGTCACTCCCGCCCGACAAGGCTCCTGACTCGCTCGACGAGGTCGCCGCCCGGTGTCGGGCACCATGCGCTCGCCGTCGATCACGGAAGCGAGCTCACGGAGGCCCGCCCCCACCTGGGCACGGGCCGCCGAGAGCACGTCGGCGAACTCCTCGGTCCCGTAGAGGGCCTTCAGCGACCGCCGCAACCGATCGAGCTCTTTCGCTCCGGTCTTCGCGCCAAGCATGTATCCGACCACGAGCGCTACGAAGGCACCCATCACTCCTCCTTGAGCTCGGCCTCGGCGTGCAGCCGCACGCGCACATCAGGGTAGATCCGCAGCATCAGAACCGTCGGCGACGGGATGGCGAAGTCGCGGATGTCGAAGACCTGCTCGCCTGTGATCACGAGCCGGCTGCCGGCCACCTCGACGCTCACCGTGCCCTCGGCCGGACGGGTCACGCCGTGGAAGGTGAGCTGGCCGCCCAGGCGGTAACGGCCCCCCTGCCCGATCGCCGCGCAGTCGGCGAGCTCGACCGTCGCCGTCGGGAAGCGGCGGGCATCGATCCGGCGGAGCAGCTCGGCGTCGTACAGGCTGTTGCCGGAGCTCAGCCCGGCCATGTCGATGGCGAGCCGGGCCGAGGGACGGCTAGCCGTCGAGACAGCACCGTTCACGACAGCCGCCTCGACCGACCCGGTGACGCCGATCGCACCGAAGCTGAGTGGCCCGACTGTCGAGCGCACGTCGACGAGGACGACAGAACGGTCGGCGATGATGCGGAAGTGTCCTCGCCGACGGCGCGCGCCGGTACAGGCGACCTCATCGAGATGCTCGGGAGGGCCCGGAGCATCGAGGTCCCGGTCGTCCCCGACTGCGTCCCCCTCGGGCTCCTCGACCGTGTCGGCGGTGTCGGCTTCTCGCGTCCCGAGCCATTGGCTCCCACCGACGGGATCGGCCCAATCGCTCCCCACCGCCACGAGGCGCCGGGGGCGTGACGAAGTGGACGACACCGGCGACCACCCGAAGCCGATGGCCGCCGTGAAGCCGCCCTCCATCGCGGCGAGGACGGCGTCGGTGGTGCTCGTCGCCTGGTACCGGCGAAGCACCTGGCCGAGGTAGTCCTGCTCCTCTTTGATCACCCCCATCCACACCCTGAGCACCGTGGCGCCGAGGGGGGTGACGTGGTACACCCGCCGCGCCTGGCCGGCTGTCGGGCTCTCCGACGATGCCTCGACGAGCCCGTCTCGCTCGCAGCTGGCCGAGCGCCCGGTAGACGGCGGGCCGGTCGACGTGGCCGAAGCGGAACTCCTGCAGGCGGGGCACGAGGGCGTAGCCGTAGCCGGGCTGCTCGGAGAGCAGCAGCAGGACGGCCGGCAGGATGAACCGGCGGGGAGGGGCAAGCTCGAAACGGGACGTTCCCGCGGCTGCATCGCCCGGGCCCGCCCTCCCTTCTTCCATTGTTCTGGATCATGGCTTTGCCGCCATCCCGTGTCAACGAGAATCCGGCGAGGCGGGTGCAAAAGACACTCATTTCCAGCTGGGGCAAGACGCGGTAGTACTTACGACGAGCCGCTCAACTGGCGCGGCTTCGAGTTGAGGGGAGGCAAGTCTGGTGACGGTAACCGAGGCTCCGCCGGACGAGACCGTCGTCCACGTCCTATGGATCAACGCCGGCCTCAGCTGCGACGGGGACTCTGTCGCGCTGACGGCAGCCACCCAGCCGAGCATCGAGGAGATCGCGCTCGGCGCCCTTCCGGGCCTCCCGAAGATCGCCGTCCACTGGCCGCTCATCGACTTCGAGTGCGGGCCTGTCGGCGGGGCGGACGACTTCATCGAGTGGTTCTTCAAGGCCGACCGGGGCGAGCTCGACCCCTTCGTCCTCGTGGTCGAGGGTTCGATCCCGAACGAGGCGATCAAGTCCGAGGGCTACTGGTGCGGCTTCGGCAACAACCCGGAGACGAACCAGCCGATGACGACGAGCGAATGGCTCGACCGACTGGCGCCGAAGGCTCTCGTCGTGCTGGCGGCCGGCACGTGCGCCTGCTACGGCGGCATCCACGCCATGGCCGGCAACCCGACCGGGGCGATGGGCGTCCCCGACTACCTCGGCTGGGGCTGGAAGTCGAAGGCCGGCATCCCGATCGTGTGCGTGCCCGGCTGCCCGACCCATCCAGACAACCTCTCCGAGACGATCCTCTACCTGCTCTACCAGGCGACCGGGCAGGCGCCGATGATCCCCCTCGACGACGCTCTCCGCCCCCAGTGGCTGTTCGGAGCCACGGTGCACGAGGGCTGTGACCGTGCCGGTTACTACGAGCAGGGCGACTTCGCCACCGAGTACGGATCGCCGAAGTGCATCGTGAAGCTCGGATGCTGGGGTCCCGTCGTCAAGTGCAACGTCCCCAAGCGGGGCTGGATCAACGGCGTCGGCGGCTGCCCGAACGTCGGCGGCATCTGCATCGGCTGCACGATGCCCGGCTTCCCGGACAAGTTCATGCCCTTCATGGACGAGCCGCCCGGGGCGCGGGTGTCCACCATGGCGAGCGGCCTGTACGGAGGCGCCATCCGCGGGTTGCGCAAGATCACCGTCAAGACCATCGATGAAGAGCCGAAATGGCGTACGCCGGGCAACGAGCTTCTCACCGGCTACAAGGGCACGTGGAGGTAAGCCAGATGGCCACCAAGACTGAGACAACCAGGACTGAGACAAAGGACTCCAACGGCCTCGTCGAGATGGCGTGGGACCCGATCACCCGGATCGTCGGGAGCCTCGGCATCTACACGAAGATCGATTTCGGGCAGGGCAAGGTGGCCGAGTGCCACAGCACCTCGTCGATCTTCCGCGGCTACAGCATCTTCATGAAGGGCAAGGACCCCCGCGACGCCCACTTCATCACGAGCCGCATCTGCGGCATCTGCGGTGACAACCACGCCACCTGCTCCTGCTACGCGCAGAACATGGCCTACGGCGTCCACCCGCCCGCCCTCGGCGAGCAGATCATCAACCTCGGCGAGGCGGCCGAGTACATGTTCGACCACAACATCTTCCAGGAGAACCTCGTCGGGGTGGACTTCTGCGAGAAGATGGTCGCCGAGACGAATCCCGGCGTCCTCGAGCAGGCCAATCGCACCGAGGCGCCCCATGCCTCCGAGCACGGCTATAGGACCGTCGGCGACATCATGCGGTCGCTCAACCCGTTCTCGGGTGAGTTCTACCGTGAGGCGCTCCAGGTGAGCCGCTACACGCGGGAGATGTTCTGCCTGATGGAGGGCCGCCACGTCCATCCGTCCACCCTCTACCCGGGTGGGGTGGGGACAACGGCGACGATCCAGCTCTTCACCGACTACTACACCCGGCTCATGCGCTACGTGGAGTTCATGAAGCGGGTCGTCCCGATGCACGACGACCTGTTCGACTTCTTCTACGAGGCGATGCCCGGCTACGAGGAGGTCGGGCGCCGCCGCGTCCTGCTCGGGTGCTGGGGGGCGTTCCAGGACCCCGAGGTGTGCAACTTCAATTACCGTGACATGACGAAGTGGGGCCGGGCGATGGGCGTCACCCCGGGCGTCGTCGTCGACGGGAACCTCGTCACGAACGACCTCGTCGAGATCAACCTCGGCATCCGCATCCTCCTCGGCCACTCCTTCTACGACGACTGGGTGGACCAGGAGATGTTCGTCTCCCGCGACCCTCTCGGCAACCCTGTCGACCGGCGCCACCCGTGGAACCAGCACACGAACCCTCAGCCGCAGAAGCGCGACTTCGACGGCAACTACAGCTGGGTCATGTCGCCCCGCTGGTTCGACGGCAGCGACTACCTGGCGCTCGACACCGGCGGCGGCCCCCTCGCCCGCCTGTGGTCGACGGCCCTCTCGGGGCTCGTCAACACCGACCACCTGAAGGCCACCGGCAACAGCGTCGAGATCCATCTTCCCCGTACCGCCCTCAAGCCCGAGGCGAACCTCGTGTGGAACGTCCCGCAGTGGTCCAACACGATCGAGCGGGACAGGGCGCGCACCTACTTCCAGGCCTACGCCGCCGCCGCCGCCCTTGACTTCATCGAGAAGGCGCTCGCGGATGTGCGTTCAGGAAAGACGAAGACGTGGGAGCCCTTCGAGGTGCCGGACGAGGGGATCGGCTGCGGCTTCACCGAGGCCGTCCGCGGTGTTCTCTCCCACCACATGGTGATCAGAGGGGGCAAGATCGCCAACTACCACCCCTACCCGCCGACGCCGTGGAACGCCAACCCGCGGGACAGCTACGGCACGCCGGGACCCTACGAGGACGCCGTGATCGGCACGACCATCTTCGAGGAGAACACCCGCGAGAACTTCAAGGGCATCGACATCATGCGGACTGTCCGCAGCTTCGACCCCTGCCTGCCGTGCGGCGTGCACATGTATCTCGGGAAGGGCAAGGTGCTGAAGAAGCTGCACTCGCCGACTCAGGTTGCCAACCCCGAACTGGCCGGCTGAGGCGGAGTCGATGTCGGCACAACAGAACCTCCGGGCAACCGGCGACCGGATCGAGCAGCTGCTCGACGAGCTCCGGGCAAATGCCGACCCGCGAACCTGTGACCGGGCCGAGGAGCTGTTGCGCCTGATCTCCGAGCTCTACGGCGCAGGCCTCGCCCGCGCCGTCGAGCTGTCGGCCGAGCACGACGCCGCACTTGTCGACAAGTTCGTGGATGACGAGCTGCTAGCCAGCCTTCTCCTCGTCCACGGGCTCCACCCCCGCGATCTCGCCCGTCGGGTCGAAGACGCCCTCGCCAAGGTGAGGCCGCTCCTGGCGTCACATGGCGGCGACGTCGAGCTGCTCGACATCGACGAGCGGGCAAGCGCCGTCCGGCTCCGACTCCTCGGGAGCTGCGACGGCTGCCCGTCGTCGGCCGTCACGCTGCAGACGGCCGTCGAACGGGCGATCACCGAGGCCGCCCCCGAGATCGTCCTCATCGACGTCGACCAGCCGGTGAGCTCCGGCGTCGACGTGCCCGTCGTGCTCAGCTCCAAGCCGGCCTACGACGAGTGCCCGGCGGAGATGGCGGGGGCGTGAGCGACCCGCTCGCCGTCCTGCAACGGATACGTGAGGCGCCGCCGCGGCCCGTCGTGCGGCCAGGGGAGCGCTGCGAGCTGTGCACCGAGGAGATCCCGGACGAGCACGGGCACCTCGTCGACCTCGAGGCGCGCAACCTGCTCTGCGCCTGCCGCGGCTGTTATCTGCTGTTCACCTCGGAGGGCGCAGGGGGACGCCATTTCCGTGCCGTGCCGGACCGCTATCTCGCGTTCCCGGACTTCGAGCTGTCCCCCTCGCAGTGGGACTCACTCCAGATCCCTGTGAGCGTCGCCTTCTTCTTCCTCAACTCGAGCCTCGGGCGGCTGGCGGCCTTCTACCCGGGCCCGGCCGGCGCGACCGAGTCGGAGCTTCCTCTCGACACCTGGCAGGAGGTGGTAGCGGCCAACCCGACGTTGGCCACCCTGCAGCCCGACGTGGAGGCGTTCCTCGTCCGTTCGGAAAGGGGCCAGGGCGGGGCGGAGTGCTTCCTCGTCCCGATCGACGCCTGCTATGAGCTCGTCGGGCATCTCCGGCAGCTTTGGCGTGGCTTCGACGGCGGCCGTGAGGCCCACGATCAGCTCGATGCCTTCTTCGAGCGGGTGCGGGCCCGCGCCCGGTGACGCCCCTCGCCTTCGAGGTGCTGAGGCCCGAGCCCGAGCCGCACGCCGCTGTGCCGACGATCATGTTCACTCTGCGGGTGTCCGACACGAGCGGCGGCTCGGTCCACGCCCTTGCTCTCCGATCCCAGATACGCATCGAGCCGCAGCGCCGGCGCTACAGCACCGAGGAGGAGGACCGCCTCTACGAGCTGTTCGGCGAGACACCCCGTTGGGGGGACTCGCTCAGGCCCTTTCTCTGGACGCACGCCTCGACGACCCTCTCCGCCTTCACCGGATCGACGCAGTTCGAGCTTCCGGTCGCGTGCACCTACGACTTCGAGGTCGCCGGTGCGAAGTACCTCCACGCCCTCGCGGAGGGGGAGATCCCGCTCCTCTTCCTCTTCTCGGGCACCATCTTCAACAAGGGCGAGTCCGGCTTCGCCGCCGAGCCGGTCTCCTGGCAGCAGGAGGCGTCGTACCGGATGCCGGTGTCGGTGTGGCGGGGCGTGATGGACCTCTACTTCCCCAACAGCGGCTGGCTGCGAGTCCGCCGCGACACCCTCGACCTGTTGCAGGGATACAAGGCGTCCCGCGGCCTACCCACCTGGGATCAGGCTTTCGAGCAGTTGCTGAAGCAGGCGGGAGAGGACGCGCCGTGAGCCTCGTCCCGACGGACCGCTTCGCCGCCGCCCGCGCCGTCGCCGATGCCGTCCTCTACGAGGGCTACGTCCTCTACCCCTACCGGGCGTCCTCGCGGAAGAACCAGGTCCGCTGGCAGTTCGGTGTGCTCGTGCCTGCAGCCTTCAGCGAGCTCGACAGCTCGGAGCGATTCTCGGCTCGAACCGAATGCCTCGTCGAGCCGGGACCGGATTCCCGCCTCGAGGTCCGGATCCGGTGCCTGCAGGTCCAGCACCGCGGTGTCGAGGCTGCCGTCGGCTCACCTGGCGCCGGTCGGTCGGGCGACGGGCGCTTTGTGCCCGTCGCGAGTCTCGAGGTGGCCGGTCAGGTCCACGTGGAGTGGGACGAGGCGGTAGACCGCACCGTCGACCTCCCTCAGCTCGCGCTCGACAGCCTCGCTCGAGGCCACGAGGAGAGCTTTGCTTTCGAAGGCGGGACTGACGTCGAGCCGCTCGTCGGTTCGGACGGCGGCCTCGCCGGTCGCATCGTCAGGCGACGGGAGCCCGTGGCGGGTGTCGTTCGGATCCGCACGGCGCCGGCCGAAGGCGGAGGCCCGCTCGTGAAGGTAGTCGTGACGGTGGAGAATGCGACCGCATGGTCCGGCACGAGCCGGCGCCGCGACGACGTCATCGGCTCCTCGCTCGTCGCCGTCCACACGATGCTCGCCATCGACGACGGGGCCTTCGTCTCGCTGCTCGACCCCCCGGCGACGGCAAAGGACGCAGTTGCGCGGCTGTCACAGCGAAGGGACGTTTCCCGGTCCTCATCGGCGGGGACGACGTGGTGCTGTCGTCGCCGATCATCCTCTACGACCAGCCCGAGGTCGCCCCCGAGAGCCCCGGCGATCTCTACGACTCCACCGAGATCGACGAGATCCTCGCTCTGAGGGTGCTGACGCTCACCGACGAGGAGAAGGCAGAAGCCCGCGGCACCGACCCGCGAGCCGCCGCCATCATCGACCGGTGCGACGACATGCCGCCCGAGATGTGGGAACGGCTCCACGGTGCCGTCCGCTCCCTCCATCCGGCCGCCGGCAGCGACACCTCCGGGGACGACGCCGCCGAAGGGCTCCCCGTCTTGTTGGACGAGGTCCCCCTCTTCCGGACCGGGGGTGCGCCCGTTGCCGGCAACGGGGCGGTCCCGTGGTGGGATCCGGGGGTCGACGCCTCCGTCGACCCGTGGAGCGACTCGGTGCTCGTAAGCGGCGTCGAGGTCGCAAAGGGCTGCCCGGTGCGGCTCCGGCCGTCGCATCGCGCCGACGCCCAGGACCTCTTCCTTCACGGCCGGAGAGCCACCGTCGCCGGCGTCTTCAAGGACGTCGACGGGAGCGAGCACGTCGCCGTCACCGTCGATGACGACCCGGCGACCGAGGAGCTCGCCTGGCAGGGCCGCTACCTGTTCTTCCATCCCGACGAGGTGGAGCCGCTCCCGGCAGAAGGGGTGGCGGGATGACCCCCCGGGTGCTCGTCGCCGGCATCGGCAACATCTTCCTCGGAGACGACGGCTTCGGGGTCGAGGTGGCCGCCCGCCTGGCAGACCGGTCGCTGGCCCGACCGGGGTGCGGGTCGCCGACTTCGGCATCCGGGGGGTGCACCTCGCCTACGAGCTTCTCGACGGCTACGACGGCCTGATCCTCCTCGACGCCCTGCCGATGGGCGAGCCGCCGGGCACGCTCGCGGTGATCGAGCCCGAGTCCTGCCGCCGGGCCCGAGGGCGCCATCGAGGACGCGCCCGTCGTGGACGCCCACAGCATGAGCCCCGAGATCGTGCTCGCCACGCTGGCGCGCCTCGGCGGCAGTGTCGGGCGCGTCTACGTGGTCGGCTGCCAGCCCGCCACTCTCGAGGAGGGCATCGGACTGTCGCCGCCGGTGGCCGCGGCCCTCGACGGCGCCGCCGAGCTCTGTGCTGAACTCATCGCGCAGATGATGGAACCCGTTGGAAAGGGGACAACAAGATGATCCTGCGATTCCTGGCGTCACTGGCCCTTGCTGCCGTAGCGGCACTGGTCGTGACGTCGCTTCCAGACATCGCCCGCTACCTCAAGATCCGGGAGATGTGAGATGAAGGCACTCGGTGCCCTGACGATGGTCGCCGGGACGGTCGCCCTTGCCGCCGCCGGCTGGATCATCGCAAAATCCGTGCCGGACATCAGCCGCTATCTCAGGATTCGCAGGATGTAGTCGGTGGCGCGTTACCGCATCGTGCCCGAGCGCTCCCACGTGTGGTTCGACGCCCGCTCGAGCCTTCATCCGATCCATTCCGGCACCGACGGCCTGGAGGGGTACGTCGAGCTCGAGTTCGGGACGCGAGGGCGCTGTCGACCTGTCGGCAGAGCCGAGCGGCAAGCTGTCGCTGCCCGTGAGCCGGCTGTCGTCGGGCAAGCCGATGGAGGACAGGGAGTTGCACAAGCGGATCGACGCCCGGCGCTACCCGACCATCGACGGTGTCCTTGACAAGATGGAGCGGCTCGGCGACGACGGCAGCTACGGGGTCAGCGGGGAGATCACGTTCCGCGGCGTCTCGCGCCATCACAGGGACGAGATGACGATTCACGCCCTCGACGACGAGACGGTGCAGCTGGCGGGGCGGTCCCGCTTCGACATCCGGGACTTCGGGATGGAGCCGCCCCGGATGCTGATGCTGAAAGTGGAGCCGGAAGTGGACGTGCGGGTCGAGATCGTCGCCGTGAAGGAGGTCTAGCGAGAAGTGCACGAGCTCGGACTGTGCAGCTCGATCGTCGACGCCGTCTCGAAGCGAGCCGGCGAACGGCCGGTGGCCCATGTCCGCGTCCGCGTCGGCCGGCTCCACCACGTCCACCCGGACGCCTTCGACCAGTCCTTCGCCATCGCGGCGATGGGCACGGTTGCCGAGGACGCCGCCGCCGAGCTGGTCCTCGTGCCGGTCCGGGCCCGTTGCGGCGAATGCCGGGCGAGCTTCGAATGTGAGGACGTCCCGCTTGCCTGCCCGCAGTGCGGGTCGGTGGAGACAGAGCTGCTCGGCGGCGACGAGCTCGTGCTCGAGTCGATCGAGTACCGAGGCTGAGGGAGGGAGGCCACATGTGCCTCGGGATACCGGGCCAGCTCGTGGAGCTGGTGGACAGCAACGACCAACTGGCTCGAGTCGACGTGTCCGGCGTCACCCGCGTCATCAACATCGGGCTGCTCGAGGACGAGCCGGTCAAGCCGGGCGACTGGGTGCTCATCCACGTCGGCTTCGCCATGTCGAAGATCGACGAGGAGGAGGCGAACCTGGCGCTGGCGTCGCTCCAGCTGATGGGCCAGGCCTACGACGACGAGCTGGAGGCGTTCTGGTCGTCGAGGATCGCAAGCGAGACACGGGGAGGTTGAGATGGGAGCCATTGTCGGAGTTGTCATCGGATATGCGCTCGGCACGCGGGCCGGCCCGGAGGGCTGGGCGAGCTCGACGAGGCCTGGAAGGTGATCACGTCCTCGGACGAGGCGAGGGACCTGTGACGGCCGGCTTCTCGGTGGCCCGCGACCTTCTCGGGCGGGGCAGCGAGCTCGCTCGCCGGGGCTCTCGGCGGAAGCGACGGCGGCGCCCGGCTGCGCCGCGGTGGCGTAGGGGCTGCGATGCGCTTCGTCGACGAGTACCGCGACCCGTCGGCCTCCCGGGCCCTCGTCGCCCAGATCACCGAGCTGGCCGGAGACGACGAGTTCAAGTTCATGGAGGTGTGCGGGGGCCACACCCACACCATCTACCGCCACGGCATAGAGCACATCCTCCCGGCCTCGGTCGAGCTCGTCCACGGTCCCGGGCTGCCCGGTCTGCGTCATCCCGATGGGCCGGGTCGACGACGCCATCTCGGTGGCCAAGGAGCCGGGGGTCATCTTCACCTCCTTCGGCGACATGATGCGGGTGCCCGGGCAGCCGGGGCAACCTGCTGAAGGCCAAGGCCGAGGGCGCCGACGTCCGCTTCGTCTACTCGCCCCTCGACGCCCTCCGGATCGCCGTCGACAACCCGGAGCGCGAGGTCGTGTTCTTCGCCGTCGGCTTCGAGACGACGGCGCCCGTCGACCGCCCTCACCGTGCTGCAGGCGCAGGGCAGCCGGCGTCACCAACTTCAGCGTCTTCTGCAACCACGTCACGATCGTCCCCCCGCTGAAGGCGATCCTCGAGTCGCCCGACCTCCGCCTCGACGGCTTCCTCGGCCCGGGACACGTCTCGACGGTGATCGGCCAGCGGCCCTACCGCTTCGTGCCCGCCCAGTACGGCAAGCCGCTGGTCACGGCCGGCTTCGAGCCGCTCGACATCCTGCAGACGATCGCCATGCTGCTCACCCAGATCCGCGAGGGCCGCTGCGAGGTGGAGAACCAGTACTCGAGGGTGGTGCGGGAGGAGGGCAACCCGCGGGCCCTCGCCATCCTGGCGGAGGTCTTCGAGCTGCGGCCCCACTTCGAGTGGCGCGGCCTCGGCTTCATCTCCCAGAGCGCCCTCAAGCTGCGGAGCGAGTTCGCCGCGCTTCGACGCCGAGCTGCGCTACGAGGTGCCCGGCGTGCGGGTGGCCGACCCGAAGGCCTGCCAGTGCGGCGAGGTGCTGAAAGGCGTCATCAAGCCGTGGGAGTGCAAGGTCTTCGGCACCGCCTGCACCCCCGAGACCCCGATCGGCACCTGCATGGTCTCCTCGGAGGGCGCGTGCGCCGCCTACTACAACTTCGGCCGGATGCACCGCGAGGCCGCCGTCACCCTCGGCCGGAGCAGCGTGCTCACCCCATGACGGCGGCTGACCACCTCGGAGGGCCGGGCACGTCACCGGATCCGGGTGGCCGGTGTGGTGCAGGGGGTCGGCTTCCGGCCCTTCGTCCACCGCCTTGCCACCGAGCTCGATCTCGCCGGCCATGTCGGCAACGACTCCGAGGGCGTCTTTGTCGAGGTGGAAGGCGACGCCGCGGTGATCGAGCGCTTTCGAGGTGCGCCTCGTTACAGGATGCCCCGCCGCTGGCGCGGGTTCGGTCCATCGAGGCCGCTCCGGCAGATCTGCTCGGCGAGGACAGCTTCCGCATCGTCGAGAGCCGTCTCGAGCGGCGCCGCACGGACGTTCGTCTCCCCGGACGTCGCCGTCTGCGGCGACTGCCTCGCCGAGCTGTTCGACCCCGCCGACCGCCGCTACCGCTACCCCTTCGTCAACTGCACGAACTGCGGGCCCCGCTTCACGATCACGGTCCGCCTCCCCTACGACCGGCCCAACACGACGATGGCCGGCTTCCCGCTCTGCCCGGCCTGCGCCGGCGAGTACGACGACCCGGCCGACCGGCGCTTCCACGCCCAGCCGATCGCCTGCCCGGCCTGCGGGCCCCGCCTCTGGTTCGAGAGCCCGGCCGGCACGCTCGAGGGGACAGACGCCGCCATCGGCGCCGCCCAGGCCGCGCTGGCCGCCGGCGGGATCGTCGCCGTGAAGGGCCTCGGCGGCTACCACCTCGCCTGCGACGCCACCTCGCAGGCGGCGCTCGGCGAGCTGCGCCGGCGCAAGCACCGGGCGGACAAGCCGTTCGCCGTCATGGTCGCCGACCTCGCCTCGGCCGAGCCGGCTCGCCGACGTCGACCGGCGGGAGGCGGTGCTCCTGCACGAGCCCGGAGCGGCCCGATCGTGCTGCTCGGCGAAGCGAGCGGTCGACGCCGCTGTCGCCGCTCGTGGCGCCCGGCAACCCCCGCATCGGCCTGCTGCTTCCCTACACCCCCCTCCACCACCTGCTGTTCCGAGCCGTTCCCGGCTCGGCCGCGCCGGTGCCGCCGGCGCTCGTGATGACGAGCGGCAACCTGAGCGACGAGCCGATCTGCTACGACGACGACGACGCGAGGCGGCGTCTCGCCGGGATCGCCGACGCCTTCCTCGTCCACGACCGGCCCATCCACGTGCCCTGCGACGACTCGGTCGTCCGGCGTCGAGGGCGGCGAGGAGCTGCCGATCCGGCGCTCGCGGGGCTACGCGCCGCTGCCCGTGCGCCTCCCGTTCGAGTCGGCCGCCGCTCCTGGCCGCAGGCGGCGAGCTGAAGAACACCTTCTGCCTGGCGTCCGGGCGCGACGCCTGGATGAGCCAGCACATCGGCGACATGGGCAGCCTCGAGACCCTCGATGCCTTCGAGCGCTCCACCCGGCAGTTCGGCGAGATCTACGGCATCGATGCCGGCCGCCTCGCCGCCGACGCCCATCCGGGCTACCAGACCCGCCGCTGGGCAGAGGCTCACGGCGGCCGGGACTCGTCGCGCTCGTCCAGCACCACCACGCCCACATCGCCTCGGTGATGGTCGAGCACGGTGTCGCCCGGGGGGAGCGGGTGATCGGCTTCGCCTTCGACGGCACCGGCTACGGGACAGACGGCGCCATCTGGGGCGGCGAGGTCCTGGTTGCCGGCTACGACGGCTTCGAGCGGGCGGCCCACCTCTCCTACGTCCCGCTGCCGGGCGGCGACGCCGCCATCCGCAAGCCGTACCGGGCCGCGCTCGCCCACCTGTGGGCCGCCGGCATCGAGTGGGCGCCGGAGCTGCCCCCCGTCGCAGTGGCGCCGGCCGAGCCGAGCTCGCCGCTCTCGAGCGCCAGCTCGAGCGGGCGGTCCACTGCGCGCCGACGTCGAGCATGGGCCGGCTCTTCGACGCCGTCAGCTCGCTCCTCGGCCTGCGCCACACCGCCTCCTACGAGGCCCAGGCGGCCATCGAGCTCGAGACGGCCGCCGCCGGGTCATCGCGGGGCGCCCGCCCCTACCGCTTCGCCACGGCCGGCGACGAGATCGACCCGGCCCCGGTGCTGCGGGCGATCGTCGCCGACCTCGGCCGGGGCCGTCCCGCCGGCGCCATCGCCGCCGGCTTCCATCTCGCCGTCGCCCGCCTCATCGGCGAGACCGCCGAGCGGCTGTGCGCCCGCGAACGGCCTCGACCGGGTGGCGCTCAGCGGCGGAGTCTTCCAGAACGTCCTCCTCGTCGGTCTCGCCCGGGCCGAGCTCGGCGCCGCGGCCTCGAGGTGCTCACCCACCGGCTCGTCCCGCCGAACGACGGCGGCCTTGCCCTCGGCCAGGTTGCCGTCGCCGCCGGGTGGGCCGGCCGGATTGGACAGAACCCGCGGCGGATGCATGATGGGAGCCGATGCTGACCGGAGAGGTGCGATGCCGAGTCGCAGATGAGATGGCCCGGCGGAGGATCTGGCCGCGGCTCGCTTACCCTCGCCCGCCGGTTCGCCGCCGGGGCCACGATGTGGTGCGTCGCCCCGCAGTGGCCGGCGCACGCCCGCCACGTGGCCGTCGAGTTCGTCCACCCGGTCATCGTGGGCAAACGGGCGCTCCCGGCGGTACACGTCGAGGCGGTGGACCTCGCCGGCGCCCTCCGGCTCCTCGCCCGGCCCGGCGACGTCCTGCTCGCCGTCAGCACGGCCGATGACGTCTCTTGCCGCCGAGCTGCTCCGCCGCTCGGAGGCGTGGGGCCTCACGCGGCTCTGGCTCGGCGCCGGGCCGCCACCTGAGCCCGGCCTCGCCGAGCACGTCGTCTGGCTGGAGGGCGCCGATCCGGCGGTGGCGGCCCGCTCCGGCGACATGGTGCTCCTCTACCACCTGCTGTGGGAGCTGACCCACGTCGTGTTCGAGCATCCCGGCCTCCTCGAGGCGGAGCGGCCCTGCACCGAGGAGGTCTGCATCACCTGCTCGGACGAAGGCCGGGTGGCCGAGGTGAGGGCGGTCCACGCCGGGACGAGCGCCGAAGTGGTCGTCAGTGGCGGTGACAGAGACCGTCGACGTCAGCCTGGTCGAGCCGGTCGAGGCGGGCGACCTCGTGCTCGTCCATGCCGGAGTGGTGCTCAGCACTCTTCATCGCGAGCGCCAGGCGGCCGTCGGGGGCCCGGCGTGAGCAGCGAGCCGACCGGCTTCCTCTACCCCTTCATCGAAGCCGAGGAGCGTGACGCCTCGCGGCTCGTCGGCGACCTGGCCGTCTCGGCCCGAGCGAAGATCGCCGAGAGCCGGGCGCTCCGGGCGGCCACGCTCGAGCGATGTGCCGGCACCCTGCACGAGGCGGGGGCGGCGATGGCGGACCGCTTTCGCTAGCGGCGGCCGGCTCTTCGCCTTCGGCAACGGCGGCAGCGCCACCGACGCCGAGGGGACGGTCGAGCTCTTCCGCAACCCTCCCCACGGCCGGCCCCTCGGCGGCGATGTCGCTCGTCGACGACCGGGCCGTGCTCACGGCCCTCGCCAACGACGTCGGCTTCGAGCTGGTCTTCTCCCGCCAGCTCATCGCCCACGCGAAAGAGGGCGACATCGCCGTCGGCTTCTCCACGAGCGGCGGGTCGGTGAACGTGCTCAATGCCTTCGAGGAGGCGGCGCGAAGACGCCTTTTGACGGTCGGGCTGTGCGGCTACGAGGGCGGGGCGATGGCGGAGAGCGGCGCCGTCGCCCACTGCCTCGTCGTGCGCTCCGACAGCGTCCACCGGATCCAGGAGGCCCAGGACGCCCTCGTCCTCGAGCTGTGGTCCATCGTCCAGGCCTGCCTCGACGGCGGAGGCGGGCGGTGACCGAGCGTCGCCCCCAAGGTGGCGCCGAGTGGGCGGGAAGCCGCCGTCTTCGACCGGATCGAGGCGTTCCGCCGGCGCCGGCCGCGCCTTCTCGACGAAGTCGTCACCCTCGCCCACGGCGCGGGCGGCAAGGCATCGGCCGCCCTCCTCGAAGCGGTCTTCCTGCCGGCCTTCTCCGCCGGAGCACCTGTCACCCAGACCGACGCCGCCGTCGTCGAGCTGCCGTCGGGCGAGCGGCTGGCGTTCAGCACCGACTCGTTCGTCGTGAAGCCGCTGCGCTTCCCGGGCGGGTCGGCCGGCCACCTCGCCGTCCACGGCACGGTGAACGACCTGGCGATGATGGGCGCCCGGCCCCTCGCGCTGTCGGCGGCTTTTGTGCTCGAGGAGGGTTTCTCGATCGAGACGCTCCGGGAGATCGTCGCCGACATGGCCGAAGCCGCCGCCGCGGCCGGCGTGCCGATCGTGACCGGCGACACCAAGGTCGTCGATCACGGCGCTGCCGACGGCATGTACATCTCGACGGCCGGCGTCGGCCTGATACCGGCCGGCCGGGAGCTGTCGGCCGCCGCCGTATCGGCCGGCGACGTCGTGATCGCCTCCGGCACGATCGGCGACCACGGCACGGCCGTCATGCTCGCCCGCGGCGACCTCGCCCTCGAGGCCGACATCGCCTCCGACACCGCCCCCCTCAACGATCTGTGGAGTGCCTGCTCGAAGCGGCCCCGTCCACCCGGTGGCTGCGGGATGCCACCCGGGGCGGCGTCGGGCACCGTCTGCAACGAGCTGGCCCGCGACAGCGACCTCACGGTGGTGCTCGAGGAGTCCGCCCTCCCGGTCCGGCCGGCGGTGGCGGCGGCCTGCGAGCTGCTCGGCATCGACCCGCTCTACGTGGCGAACGAGGGGAAGTTCGTGGCCGTCGTCGCCCCGGAGGAGGCCGACGCCGCCCTCGCCGCCCTCCGGGCGCCACCCGCAGGGGAGCCGACGCCGCCCGGATCGGGGAGATCCGAGCCGAGCCGCCCGGCATCGTCGTCCTCGTCACGTCCTTCGGCGGCACGCGGATCGTCGACATGCTCGTCGGCGACCCGCTGCCCCGCATCTGCTGAGAGGTCCTTCGTAGCGAGGCTCTCGGCAGGAAGTCTCTAGGTCCGGGGGGATCGGCGGCCGAAGCGCGCCCTCAGCACGATGGCGCCGTAGGCCATCAGCTCTATCGAGTAGCGCCGCCACAGCCGGCGCGGCTCCCGGTAGAGACGGTACGCCCACCCGAGGCGCATCTTCAGCACCCAGGCGGGGAACCAGTTGACCCGCTCGGTCAGGTGGTCGAGGTAGCTCCCACCTGTGATGATGACCGGCACGTCGAGACGGGGCGCCACCTCTCGCACCCAGTCCTGCTGCATCGGCGTCGGCACGCAGACATGCAGGATGTCGGCCCCGGAGGAGTTGATCGCCTCGACCATCATGTCGACGTCGGCCTCGTCGTAGCGGCCGGGGTGCCCGCGGACGACGTCCCAGTAGCCGTGCAGTGTCCCGGCGATGCGGATGGTCGGATATGCCGCCTTCAGTGTGACTGCTGCCTTGTCCGGCACACCGTCGGCGCAGCCGAAGAGGTAGTTGGAGAAGCCATTGCGCGGCTGAGAGGCCAAAGATCTTCGGGCAGATGTCGTCATTGGCCTGGCGGTCGCCAACCGGAAGCCCGAGGAGGCGGCCCGCGAGCACGATGCCCCACCCGTCGGCGAGAACAATGTCGAAGGCGTTGATCTTCTCGGCCAGATCGGCGTCCTTGTGGGCCTTCAGCACGTAGTCGGGATTGATGAACGAGACGGTGAGGCGCGAGCGGGCCTCTACCGCCTGCCGCACGGCTTCGAGGAACTCCTCGTCGGACATGCAGGACAGGCCGAGGCCGAGGAACTGGTGCTTTTCGGCGCGGTACCGCTCCCCGAGTTGCTCAACTCTCACAGCAGGCCCTCGGAGGCGAGAAGCTCGCTCAGCCCCGACTTCAAGTCGTGCTCGGGCTTCCAGCCGGTTGCCGCCATCAACCTCGAGGGATCCGAGACGAGATGCCCGTCATCGGCCCGCTCACGCTTCGGGTCCTTCCGGATGTCCACGGGCCGGCCGAGGATGCTCTCTATCGAGGCGAGCACGTCCCCGATCGAGGTCCCGACGCCGGTGCCGACATTGAGCACCTCGAAGCCTGAACCGGTGGCGAGAGCCGCCAGGGCCCTCGCCACGTCGGTCACAAAGACGAGGTCGCGCTCCGGCCAGAGATTGCCGACCTCGATCGTCCTGTCGGCACGGCAGTGCCTCCATGATGGCGGGAAGCACGTGGGGGTTGGTCTCCCGGGCCGTAGACGTTGAAGAGGCGGGCCCCTGCGGCACGGATCTCCGGACGATCGGCGTGGAAACGCTCGAGGAGCTGCTCGCCCATCCACTTCGAGATGCCGTATGGCCCGTGTGGGCTGAGAGGCCCGCTCTCCTTCCAGGGCTCATCGCTGAAGCCGTAGACCGCTGCGCTCGAGGCGAACACGAGCGACTCGAGTGGCGAGCCCCTGACGACGCGAAGGACGGCGTCGAGCCCAAGCACGTTGACGTCAAAAGCCTCCTGCGGGTGGGCGTCGCAATATGGCAGGTAGTGGAGAGCCGCCAGGTGGAAAACAGCATCCGGCTCGAAGTCTGTGACCGGCCGAAGCTCGGCCGGGCTTCTCACGTCGGCTTCAAGCACGCTCACGCGTCCAGTGGCCAGCGCGCCTTCGAGGTGCCACTTCTGGCCGAGGCGGAAGTCGTCGACGACGAGCACGTCTGCGCCGGACCCCGCCAAGAGGTCCGTCAGGTGCGAGCCGACGAAGCCCGCCCCACCAGTGACAACCACCCGTCTCATCGTCATCATGTTCCCTTCTTGCGGAGGACCGCCATGGCCAAGGCCCTGAATCCAAGGTGAAGGCTGCCCCTCCTGGAGAGCGAAATCCTACACTATCGGCGACCACTCTGGGCAGCTAGAATACCGCGCTCAGCGTTCAAGCAGCTCCTCATGGCCCTGCGAAGGCCAAGGTGAGGGTGCCCGCCACCGCACTGCCCCCTCCGCCACTGGCCTTACATTACCCAAACCATCGAATATCACCCGAAGCTCGGCGGCGGCGGTGACCAATCCCAGCAACGGGCAAGAACGAGGGAGCGCATTCTCATGTCTGTCGTCGACGAAGTGATGAAAGCGAACGCGGCGTATGCCTCCTCGTTCGGTTCGAAAGGTGACCTCGCGGCCCCGCCGGGCGGGCTTTCGCCATCCTCACCTGCATGGACGCCCGGCTCGACCCGGCCCGGTACGCCGGCCTCACCGAGGGCGACGCCCACGTCATCCGCAACGCCGGCGGCCGGGCGAGCGACGACGCCATCAGGTCGCTCGTCATCTCCTACAAGCTTCTCGGCACGAAGGAGTGGTTCGTCATCCATCACAGCGGCTGCGGCATGGAGTACTTCACCGACGACGTGATGCGCCAGCTCCTCGCGAGCAGCCTCGAGCCGGCCGAGCTCGGGCCGGACGGCTTCCGCGACGTCGGCACGGGACCGGGCTCTTCCGAAGCCAAGTACATCGACTGGCTCACGATGACCGACAACGCCGAGAGCCTCGTCGACGACGTCGCCCGCATCCGGGCCCATCCGCTCGTGCCGGCGAGGATCCCGATCTACGGCTACATCTACGACGTGGCGACCGGCCGCCTGAACGAGGTCGCCGGAGGCAACGAAGGCGGGCGCTCCTTCCTGAGCGCCGGCGCCGATCGGCGCCGGATGGCGCTTCGATGCCGCAGCAGGTGACGGACGCCCGAGAGGGATTATGCGGTACAACGACGTGGAGGACTACTGACAGGAGGCCGGTCGATGCAACTCGCCATGGTGGGACTGGGGCGCATGGGGGCGAACATGGTTCGCCGCCTCGAGAAGGGCGGCCACGACTGCGTCGTCTACGACGTCTCACCGGAGGCGGTGAAGGCGCTCGAGTCCGAAGGCGCCACCGGCTCCACCTCCCTCGACGACCTCGTCGCCAAGCTCGAGGCGCCCCGGGCCGTCTGGATCATGGTGCCGGCCGCCATCACCGGGAAGATGGTCGACGACCTGGCCGGCCGCCTCGAGGCGGGCGACACGATCATCGACGGCGGCAACTCCTACTACCGCGACGACATCGACCGGGCGGAGTCCCTCCGCTCGAAGGGCCTCCACTACGTGGACGTCGGCACGAGCGGCGGCGTGTGGGGGCTCGAGCGCGGCTACTGCCTGATGGTGGGCGGCGACGCCGAGGCGGTCGAGAGGCTCGAGCCGGTCTTCCTCACCCTCGCCCCGGGCGTCGGCTCCATCGACCGCACGCCCGGGCCGCACCGGCGACCCGAGCCAGGCCGAGCAGGGCTTCCTCCACTGCGGGCCGAACGGCGCCGGCCACTTCGTGAAGATGGTCCACAACGGCATCGAGTACGCCGTCATGACCGCCTATGCCGAGGGCCTCAACATCCTGCACGGCGCCGATGTCGGCACAGCGCGAGACGGAGGCCGATGCCGAGACGGCACCGCTCAGGGACCCGAAGTACTACCAGTACGACCTCGATCTCGCCGAGGTGGCCGAGGTGTGGCGCCGCGGCAGCGTCATCGCCTCCTGGCTGCTCGACCTGACGGCCGAGGCCCTCGTCGCCGACCCGAGCCTCGAGCAGTTCGAGGGCCGGGTGTCGGACTCCGGCGAGGGCCGCTGGACGAGCATCGCCGCCATCGAGGAGGGCGTCCCGGCGCCGTCTGCTCACCGGCGCCCTCTACGGGCGCTTCGCCTCGAGGGGAGCCTCCCTCTTCGCCGACAAGGTGCAGTCAGCCCAGCGGAAGGCCTTCGGCGGCCACGAGGAGCGCTCGTCGTGACCGAGCGGCGCATGGGGCCGGCCGGTCGACATCGGCTCCACGAAGGAGTGGGCGGAGCTCGCCGCCCATGCCGACGCCGATGCGCGACGTCAACCTCCGCCAGCTCTTCGACGACGACGCCGAGCCGTGCCGAGCGCTACGTCGTGCAGGCCGGCGACCTCGTCCTCGACTACTCGAAGCACCGCGTCACCGACGAGACGCTCGAGCTCCTCCTCCGCCTCGCCGAGCGAGCCGGTGTCGCCGAGCGCCGCGACGCCATGTTCGCCGGCGAGCACATCAACGTCACCGAGGACCGGCCCGTCCTCCACGTCGCCCTCCGGATGCCGCCGGACATCGAAGCTCGAGGTCGACGGGCGGGACGTCGTCGCCGACGTGCATGCCGTCCTTGACCACATGGGCGAGCTGTCCGACGCCATCCGCGAGCGGCAGCTGGACCGGTCACACCGGCCGGCGGATCGCAACGTCGTCAACATCGGCATCGGCGGCTCCGACCTCGGGCCGGCGATGGCCTACCAGGCGCTGAAGGACTACGCTGATGCGCCGGTCTCCAGTGCCGCTTCGTCTCGAACGTCGATCCGACCGACCTGTGGGAGGCCACCCACGATCTCGACCCTGCCGAGACCCTCTTCGTCGTCAGCTCGAAGACCTTCACGACGCTCGAGACGCTGACGAACGCCGCGGCCGCCCGCAAGTGGCTGCTCGACGGCCTTGGTGCCGGCGACGAGGCTGTCGCCAAGCACTTCATCGCCGTCTCGACCAACGAGAAGGAGGTGGCCGCTTTCGGGATCGACACGAAGAACATGCTCGGCTTCTGGGACTTCGTCGGAGGCCGGTACTCCTATGACTCGGCCATCGGCTTCTCGCTCATGGTGGCGATAGGCAAGGGATGCCTTCGGAGAGATGCTGGCCGGCTTCCGGATGATCGACGAGCACTTCGTGAAGGCCCCGCTTCGATGCCAACGCCCCCGTCCTCCAGGGCCTCCTGAACGTGTGGTACGACGACTTCCTCGGCGCCCAGTCGCACGCCGTGCTGCCCTACAGCCAGCGGCTGAACCGCTTCCCCGCCTACCTCCAACAGCTCACGATGGAGTCGAACGGCAAGTCGGTGCGCCTCGACGGCTCGAAGGTCGACTACGAGACGGGCGAGATCTACTGGGGGGAGCCGGGAACGAACGGCCAGCACGCCTTCTACCAGCTGCTCCACCAGGGGACGAAGCTGGTGCCGGCCGACTTCATCGCCTTTGGCGAGCCGAACCACGAGATCGGCGATCAGCACGACCTGCTGATGGCGAACTGCTTCGCCCAGAGCGCCGTCCTCGCATTCGGCCGGACGGCCGACGAGGTCGCCGCCGACGGGACGCCGGCCCGAGCTCGTGCCGCACAAGGTGATGCCCGGGAACCGCCCGAGCACGACGATCCTCGCCCCGAAGCTGACGCCGTCGGTCCTCGGCCAGCTGGTCGCCCTCTACGAGCACATCGTCTTCACCGCCGGAGCGATCTGGGGCATCGACTCCTTCGACCAGTGGGGCGTCGAGCTCGGCAAGGTGATGGCAAAGCAGCTGGCGCCGGCGCTCACGAGCGAGGCGCCCCCGACCTCGAGGGCCACGACGCCTCGACGGCCGGCCTCGTCAGGCGCTTCCGCCAGCTGCGGGGACGAGCGGTCTGAGGATCGCCGGCGTGAAACGGAGGCCGTGGCGGAGGGACTACAGGACATGCGAAGGAGAGCGAACGACCATGACCGAGCCAGAAGTCGTGAAGAGCGAGGACGAGTGGAGGCGGCGAGCTCACGCCCGAGCAGTTCCAGGTGCTCCGCAGAGCCGGCACCGAGCATGCCTTCACCGGCGAGTACTGGGACTGCCACGACGACGGCATGTACCACTGCGCCGCCTGCGGGGCGCCCCTCTTCTCCTCCGCCACGAAGTTCGACTCCGGCACGGGCTGGCCGAGCTTCACCGAGCCGGCGTTCGCCGAGGCGGTGACGCTGCAGCGTGACGCCAGCCTGTTCATGGTGCGCACCGAGGTGCGCTGCCGGCGCTGCGGCAGGCCACCTCGGCCATGTCTTCGAGGACGGGCCCGCGCCGACAGGCGAGCGCTACTGCATCAACTCGGCCTCCCTTCGCCTCGAGCCGATCGGGAGCAGGCGACGATGAAGCGGGCGACGAGGAGAGCGCCCCGTACTTGATCCCGAAATGCCCTACGAGGCTGTTCGTCTGCGAGTCGGCGGCATGGGCGAGGTAGGGGAGGTCGAACAGGCTCTCGACCGTCTTTGTGATCGAGTAGTGATCGAAGAAGGCCCCGTCGGCGTCGCCGCTCGGCGTGTAGGGGTAGACGACGAAGAGCGGCACGTGGCATGAGTCCTGGTGGGCGCTCAAAATTGTCCACGACGGGCATGTCCAGGCTCTCGTCGGCGCAGTTCTCGCCGACCGAGTAGTCGTTGCCTGCGCCTTCGTCGTAGGTGACGAGGACAAGAGTGTTCCCCGACTGTAGCTGTTCGACTGCTCGACAGTGGCGACGAATTCCTGCAGCCACTTGTCGGCAGCCTGCTCGTTCTCTGAAGACGTGCCTGGCCCCTCGCCGTCATCGGCCTTGTCGGGCGTGATCCAGCTGAGAGCCGGGAGGGTGTCGCCCTGAAGCTCGCTCCAGAACGCCCCCGACTCGGCGGCCAGATTGGTGACGCCGATGTCGTCCGCCTTGCACTTGGCAGAAGAGATGTCGGTATAGAAGATGACAGGATTGTGGCCGATCTTGTAGTTGCCGCTCTTGGTCGGGTCACAGGGAGAAGGCATCGACTCGACAAAGGCCCGCCAGCCGAGGCCGGCCGGCGACAACTGGTTGTAGAGGTTGTTGGAGGAGTCAGAACAAGCTGCGACGTCACCGCAACCGGGGGGCTCGAGGAGCGGGTATTCCCCAGCCGAGGTGGCGAGAGAGTTCGCCGCCGAGGTGTGCGTGGCCCCGAAGTCGGCCGTGGCGTTCCCGCATTGCTTTGCGAGCGCGGTCTCGTAGGGAGCATCGCTATCGCCGACGACCTCGCTGTAGCTCCGGTTCTCCATCATGACGACGACGACGTGCTCGATCGCAGGAGCCGTCCCCGGGTTGCCACAGAGGGCCAGCGTGCCGGGCGCCGCCGCCCCCGCCGACGTCGGCGCAAGCCACTGCGGCAGTGAAAAGGTGATGAGGGTGACAGAGAGGAGAACAAGCCCTGTCACGGAGCGATTGCCCGACTGTTCCCCCCCCGCCCATGCCGCATCCTCCCATGGGCTCTTCCTCTACCGCAAGTCTGGCTTGCGTGCGATCAGCACAGAGATGGATCCGCCGGCGTCGGCCGACTGACGGATCGGGCCTGCGTAGCTTGCCTGCCGCCTCTCAGCGCCGGCGGATCGTAGACGGTCGCACCGGGCGGCAGAGGGAGAGCCGAGTCCCCACGGCCCCGGTTGACGCTCACGGCAAGGCAGCCGTCGCTGTCGACGAGCACGAGGGCCATCCCCGGCCCGACGTCGCCGAAGGTCCTGCAGTAGGTCGCCACCGCCCCGCCCGGCGAGATCTCGAGCAGGTCCCCGTCCCGCCAGCCGAGCGTGTCGGCGATCTGCCGGTCGCCGCTCAGCTGGACGTTGCCGAAGCCGTCGATCTGGACGATCTCGAGCTCGGCCGTCTCGCCGTCGACGCGGCTCACCGGCCGGTCGAGCGCCACGAGGCCGCAGACGTCGATCGGGCTGCCGACGTCGGAAAGGGTGCGCCCGCTCGCGAGGTGGGCGGCGACGGGGACGAAGATGTCCCGGCCGTCGAAGGTCCGCGACCGCTCGGGAAGCCAGTACCGCTCGTCGTCGAGGGCGACGCGCCCGCATCGTCGCCGTCCGCCGGCCGAGGCCATCGCGGCCCAGCACAGCAGCCCGTTGTCCGGCCCGACGAAGAGATGGCGGGGGGTCTCGATCGCGATCGGGCCGCCGGTGGCCGCCCACCCCGGGGTCGACCACCCCTACGAGAACGGCCGGCGGGACGTACCTGACGACCCGCTCGAGCCGGAGCGCCCCGAGGCGGACATCGGCCGGCGGGGACGTTGTGGTCGAGGTCGAGGACCGGCACGCTCGGGTGCTATCGACAGCGCGACGGCATGCAGCACGCCGACAAAGCCCGCCTCGTAGCCGTAGTCGGTCACGAGCCCGATGCAGTCGGGAGCCGCACGATGATCAGGAAGCCGCGTGCGAGCGGAGGTCGTCGAGGCCCACCCACTCCAGGGTGGCGATGTGCGTCGCCTCGAGCACGACCGGCGGCGCCACGCCGGCGTTGAGCGCCTCCTTCCAGCGGGTGGCGCAGACGCACCAGCGGTCACCGGGCCTGCAGGCCCGCGAAGCCGTACGCCGGCTGTGGAGTCGACAGGTCGTTGCCGGCCGCCTTCGAGAACTCGAGGAACTCCGCCGTGACCCGGGCGCACACCGTGTGGACGCCGAGGTCGTCGGCGCCGGTGTTGCAGCAGCCGTCCCGGTAGAAACCCGTCAGAGGCTCCGTCCCGCAACTCTCGAGCTCGGTCCCGATCACGTTCCACGCCATGTCGCTATTCCACCACCCCGGTCGGGTCGCCCGGTTCGCTGCCGCCGGGAGGCCTCCCAGCCTCGGGCGCGGCAGAGCTCGGCAAAGCTCGGCAGGGCGGCGTCCTTTGCCGACAGCAGCGCTCCGGTCGCTCGGATCGATCCGGATCGGCCAGTCGATGGCGAGGTCCGGATCGAGCGGATGGACGGCCGTGCCCGCCATGTCCGGCCGCCCACTCGCTGTCGAAGCAGTACAGGTAGGAGCAACCGTCGGCGCCGACGGCTTGAAAGCCGTTGCAGACGCCTCTTGGGACGAGCACCTGCTTTCCCGGCTGGAGCTCGACTGTCACCACCGCGCCGAAGGTCGACCGTCCGGGGCGCATGTCCACGTAGGCGCCGAAGCCGTCCCCGCCGCCACGCCGACGAGCTTGCTCATCTCCTCGCCGTGGAGCCCGCGGATGGCTCCCCGGCCGCTCTCGGTCAGGTTGACCTGGAGCGGAGGCCCGAAATCGGGACCGCCCGAGCCTAGAAAGGCGCTCTTTCTGAACACTTCCCGCACCGTGCCCCGCTCGTCCGCGGCCGCCTTCGAGGTGATCACGAGCAAGCCGTCGATCTCGGTCGGGCGGGCGCTCATGTCAGTGATCGCCATCGTCACGATCATGCCGCCTGAGGCCGGCCCGTCAGAGCCGCTCGCGCTGCAGAGCGGACTACATCGTCCGACCCGCTCTTTCGAGCACCCGCTCCTGGGGTAGGCTGAAAGGTGCCGCAGCCTGGCCTTTCTGGTTGCTCTGCCGGCGTGCAGGCTGATCACTTACCCGCAGGAAGAGTCGTTCGAATGCCCCAACAGAAGCGGATCTTGGTCCTCGTCGTTCTACTTATTGCCACTATGAGTGGTCAAGTGACCACTGTGGGAGCGGCGCTGGCCAAAGGGTCATCCAAGCCGGCCCGGACTGCCAAGCACGACAAGACGAGCAGGCAGAAGGCCACGTTCTCACGTGGCGACCCCGACGACGCTCCCCGCCGCCGCCGGGCCGCTCGTCACGCAGCTTCTCGACGAAGCAGCGATCATCAAGGAAAAGGACCAAGAGGCGGCAGCACTGTCGGAGCGCTATGACGACGAGCGGATCGCGCTCGCTCTCGCAGAAGGAGCTGTCGCGGCAGACGGCGTCCGCGTAGACGAGGCCCGCTCACGGCTCCGGTCGGCCACAGGCGCCCTCCACGAGCGCCGCCATCCTCGCCTACGTCACAGGCGAGCTGTCGGAGGTCAACTCGCCGATCCTGTCGGCCAACCCGAGCAGCGGCGAGATGACGGCGGTGTACGCCGGTGCCGCCACCTCTCGCCTGCAGAAGGCGGTCGAGCAGTTCGAGAGCCATGAGCGGCACCGTCCGGAGCGACCGCCTGCAAGCCGTTGCGACCGAGTCGTCGATCCGGGCGAAGGCCGACGAGCTCGTGAGTCTGCGCCGACAGGCCGTTGCCGTCATCGCAGAGGCATCTGCCTCCTACGCGGCCGTACGTGGGCCGGCTGCTCGCCCTCCTCAAGAAGAAGGCCTTCGCCCGCTTGTTTGCCACTTCCCCGGAGGGAAGCCCCTACAGGGGGGCGAACCTCGCAGGCACGGCCGTGAAGACGGTCGCAGACCGCCACGAGGCGCTGGCGGCGGCCGCAGATGCCAGGAAGTACCTCGGGGTGCCCTATGTCTGGGGGGGCGCCAGCAAGAAGGGCGTCGACTGCTCGGGCCTCACCATGCTGTCGTGGGCCGCCGCCGGCATCGAGGTGCCCCACTCCGCCACGTTGCAGTGGGAGGAGTCAGTGCCCGTCGCCCTCGACCACCTGAGACCCGGTGACCTGCTCTTCTATCACTTCGCCGACGACGGCAACACGCCGATCACCCACGTCGTCGAGTACCTCGGGAGCGGGCCGTACGGTGCGGCGACGGCGATCCAGGCCGCCGAGCCCGGGACCGTCGTCTCCTACACGCCCGTCTACTTTGAAGGATTGGTGAGCGCCGGGCAGCCGTGAGGTCGGGCGGTCACAGGTTGAGGAGCTGCTTCGCGCCGCCGCGCCGGCGCCGGCGCCGTCAGATGTCGGAGGAGACAACAATGATCGTGAACGCCGCCCGTCTCGTCGAGCATGGCCAGCCACTTGCCGAGGCACAGGTGGACATCGGCGACGCCGGGACCGGAGGAGGTCGTCGTCGAGATGGCCTATGGGGGCGTCAACCCCGTCGACCGCTACAACGCCCTCGGGCGGGTCGCACCCGACGGCCCCCTCCCGCGGACGCTCGGAAGCGAGGGATCCGGGACATTGGACGGTCGCCCGGTGGTCGTGCGCGGCTTCGGCATGGGCAGCAGTCGGGACGGCGTCTGGTCGACGAAGGCGATCGTGCCGGCGGCGGCGCCGATCGAGGTGCCCGACGGCGTCGACCTGCAGGCGGCCGCCGCGATGGGAGTGGCCGGCGTGACGGCGTGGCGCACCGTCCACGAGCTCGCCAGGCTCGGGCAGGAGGACCGCGTTCTCGTCCTCGGCGGCAGCGGAGGAGTCGGCTCGCTCATCGTCTCGATGGCCCATCGTCTCGGTGCGACGGTCTGTGCCCAGACCGGCAGCGCCGACAAGGCGGACTGGGTGGCGGAGCGGGGAGCCGACAGCGTCGTCGTCGCCGACGCCGACGGCCTGCTCGACGGCCTTCAGGGCTTCAGCCCGACGGTCGTCTTCGATCCTCTCGGGGGAGGATTCTTCGGAGCGGCGATCGAGGCGATGGCGCCGAGGGGGCGGCTCGTGATCTTCGGCACGTCAGCCGACGCCGCCGGCGAGGTCCCGTTGCAGCAGCTCTACCGGAAGGGGCTGCGAGTCTTCGGCTACGCCGGCCTCATCGAGTCCGACGAGGCGACGGCGAAAGGGTTGAGGGAAGCCCTCGCCGGGCTGGCGGCGGGGGAGTTCGAGGTCATGATCGACTCGGTCCTGCCCCTCCACGAGGTGAACACCGCCTTCGAGCGCCTCGTCGACCGCTCGGTGCAGGGCAAGGTGCTGCTCGACCTCGGAGGCTGAGAGCGGGCGTCAGGGCCCTTGTTCGCGGCGTCGTACATGACCGTGACAGAGGGGGGTACGCGGACCACATGAGCGATTACCGGGGCGAGCCGGGGACCATCGTCGAGTTGATCCAACGGGACCACCGGCTGATAAAGGGGCTGCTGAACCGCTTCGACACCTCGCCGCTCGATGAGTGGGGGAAGCTCTTCCAGGAATTCGTCGACTACGGCCTCCGCCACGAGATCGCCGAGGCCGAGGTCGTCTTCCCGGCCGTCCGCACGACAGTGGCGGGCTCGGAGAGCATCGTGGACGACTGCCTGGCCGAGCAGAGGGCGATGGAGGCACGTCTCGCCGCGATGGAGGATCTTGACCCGACGAGCCCCGAGTTCCGCGACCAGCTCGCCGTCATCCGAGACGACCAGAGCCGCCACGCCACCCACGAGGAGCAGGTGATCCTGCCGATGCTGCGCGGGCAGCAGATCGCCGACCTCGGCCAGCTGGCGAAGGCCTACGACGCCGCCCGCGTCGTTGCCCCGGCCCACCCGACGCCGGCCGAGTCACCGGGCGGGAGGCTGCCGAAGGGGTCCGTGGCCGGGCTGGCGGGCCGCCTCCGCGCCCTCCTCGGGCGTGGCGGCGACTGACAGATGAACAGACGGTGACGGCTCGGGCGGGTTCCCGCCGCCCCGGCGGCCACCATCTCCGTCTGAGAGCCGGCACGGATCGGTAATCCACAGTCTGCGGATTACGAGCGGGATGCCGTCGCCCGCGAAGCCGTCAGCGGCACTGTCAAGGGGGCGGTGGGCCGCGAAGGCCCTAATCACGAGCCTGCGAAGCAGATGAGGGCCCCGAAGAGTTTCCGCCCGTTGTCAACAGGCCCCGAACAGCCGGGCCGCCGGGGCTGCCCGTGATGTGGCAACGAATCGCCAACGATTTGCACCTGAGTGAAGCCTTCGTTACATCTGTGGGCAGTCAGGTGCGAACTTCGGCTGGACAAGAGGTCCCGCCCGCCCGAGGGGCCACCGCGCCGTCGAAGCGTTAGGGTTCGGCTCATCCGACGGTTCACCACCTTCGACGGCATCGCCATCGCCTTCGACGTTGTCGGCGCCGGACCGCCAGTACTGCTCCATCACGGCTTCGCCTCGAGCTCGGCGACGAACTGGATCCGACCGAAGGTGGCAGCAGCGATCGCTGCCGCCGGTCGCAGGCAGTCCTGATCGATGCCCGGGGCCATGGCGAGTCGGACAAGCCGCATGACCCTCTCGCCTACGGGAGGGGAGCGATGGCACGTGACGTGAGCGCCCTCTTCGATCACCTCGGCCTGTCGTCGGTGGGCGTCGTCGGCTACTCGATGGGCTCGCTCGTGGCGCTCGAGCTCGCCGGGTCCGAGCCGCGGGTGAGCTCCCTCGTCCTCGGCGGCACCGGGAAGCCGCTCGGAGCAGAAGCCGCAGAGGAGAGGGCGCGCCTCATCGCCGAGGCACTCGAGGCACCGGATCGTCACGGCATCAGCGATGCGACAGCGCTCGCCTTCCGGAACTTCGCCGAGGCGACGGGCGCCGACCTCGCCGCGCTGGCGGCTGTGCAGCGCTCGGGCCAGGCCGCCCCGGGCTCGCGACGCCTTCAGGCGGATCACCGTGCCGACTCTCGTCTTGAACGGCGTGGGTGACACCGTTGCGGGCGCCCCCGAGTGGCTCACCGAGGCGATCCCGGGCGCGAGGCTCCGGCTCGTGCCGGGTGACCACATGTCTGCGGTCGTGAAGCCGGAGTTCAGCCAGGCGATCGTCGAGTTCCTCTCAACGACCAGCTGAACCGCTCTTCACCGTCCCCGCGCCGCGCCGAGGTAAGCCCGCCGCTTCCTCCGGCCCGGGGCGGTGCTGCCAGGCCGTCAGCGGGCGGCGTCGCCGGCTCAAGGGCGATAGAAGGGGTTCCAGGGGGAGAGCCCGGCGGCTGATCGCGTCCTCTATTGTCGGGCGGCCGTCACGACCGTTCCGGAGCGCCGCCTGTGTCGCCTCGGCGTTGTTGGCGAAGACCGCTGACGCGTCGGCGGCGGCCGGGTCGACCCACACCGCCGCGATGATGACGAGGCTGCCTGCGTCGGCTCGGTCGATGATCCCTTCCTCGAGCGCCGCCGCGATGCCCTTGGCGACGCCGGCCTGGGCGGGCCCCCACGTCATGCGACCGTGCCCGGGCTCGGTCACGGTCGCCTTGTTGACGAACAAGGTGGGCGGCATCGCCGTCACGCCGGGCTGCGCGGCGACGAGGAAGCGGGTGTGGCCCTCGGTCGAGCCGGCGAGCCCGATCGACCATGCCGCCCCGACTGGTCCCGAGCGCGGGCCGAGCACCGTGTTGATGTGGGCGGCGTCGCCCCCGTTGCCCACGAAGGCCTCGCCGATCTCCATAGTTGTCGTGTCCATCGCACCATGATCGACGGTTTCTCGCTCGGGCGCACAACCGGAGCTGTCCCGCAGCTGAGCGGATGGCAGTCCCGCCGGCGCGGCGGTAGGTTGCCGCCCATCCTCGTGAGGCGCTCACCGGCCCGTCCGGCCACTCTTGATCGTCCAGCTCGGCACGTTCATCCTCGTGCTCGGCATACCCGACGGGGCCATCGGTGTCCTCTGGCCGAGCATGAGGCAGTCGTTCCACCTGCCCCTTGACGACCTCGGAGTGCTGACGATCGCCGGCACGGTGCTCTACTGCTGCGGGGGGCTCCTCGGCGACCGGTTGCGGCTCTGCTCGGCGTGGGCGATCACGATGCTCTCGTCGTGCGCCCGTCGCGCTGGCGGCTCTCGTCGGCTGGTCGCTCGCCCCGGACTGGCTGACGATCCTCCTCGCCGTCGCCATGCTCGGCCTCGCCCGCGGCGTCATAGATGCCGTCGTCAACACCGAGGCCGCTCTCGACGGTGGCGTGCGGCGACTGGGCATCCTCCATGCCTGCTGGGCGATCGGCGGGACCCTCGGGCCTGATCCTCGTGGCGGCGGTGGTGGCAGGTGCGGGTGACTGGCGCCTCGGCGGTGGCGGCGGTCGCCGGCGGCGTCGTCCTGGTGCTTCCCTTCGCGATGGCCGATGTGCGCCGGCGTGCGGGCGCCCCCATCCTGGCGCCGCCTGCGGTCTCCGGCCCCGCCGCCCGTGAAGCCCCGCCGGCGCCCGATCCCGGCTCCTCCGACCGCAAGCTCACCCCACTTCCGAGCGGCCGCCGTCTCCTTCTTGGAATGACTGTCGTGACCTTCGCCGTCTACACGGCGGCCGAGGCCGGCCCGATCGCCTGGGGCTACACCTACCTGATCCTCGATCGCCGCCTCGCACACGTAGCGGCGGCGGTGGCGATGGCGGGGTTCTGGGCGGCGCTGACGCTCGGCCGTTTCGGGTTGGCGGCGCTCGGAGAGCGAGCCGGGATGGCGATCCTCGAGATGAGCTGCCTGCTGTTCGCCGCCGGCACCGGGCTGTTCTGGCTGCTTCCGGGCGGCTTCTCGGTCATCGGCCTCCCGGTGGCCGGTCTCGGATCGGCTGCCGTCTTCCCTCTCCTCGTCGCCCTCACGCCGATTCGCATCGGCGAGGCGGCCACGGGCCGTGCGGTCGGAGCCTCGATCGCCGCCGCCTCCCTCGGCGGGCCGGTTGCCGTAGCTCTCATCGGGCTCCTGGCCGCCCATTTCGGCGTCGGCGTCCTCGGCGCCTGTGTCTTCGGCTTGGCGGTCGTCCTCTACCTCGTCAACCGGGTACTGAGCACTCGCCGGCCGTAAGGTGCTCGCGTGATGAGGCCAAGAGTGGTGATCCTCGGCGCCGGCTTCGGAGGACTGGCAGCCTGCGAGGAGCTGGCCGGGGCGGCAGTCGATGTCACGGTCGTCGACCGGCACAACTACAACACGTTCCAGCCGCTCCTCTACCAGGTGGCGACGGCCGGCCTCAACCCGGGAGACATCGCCTTCCCGGTGCGCAGCTACGTGAGGCGGCACCCGAACGTGAGGTTCCGCCAGGACGTCGTGACCGGCGTCGACTTCGCCGAGCACATCGTTCACTTCGACGACGGCGACCCCGTTGCCTACGACTACCTCGTGATCGCCACCGGCGCCGCCACCAACTTCTTCGGCGTGCCGGGAGCCGAGGCCCACGCCAAGGCGATCTACACGATGGACGACGCCATCGCGGTGCGCGACGAGAGGGCGGCGGCTCTCGAGCGGGCTGCCGCCCACGGCGCAGCCGAGGGGCAGCTGACGATGGTGATCGTCGGCGGCGGCCCGACCGGCGTCGAGATGGCCGGCACTGTCGCCGAGCTGACGGCGATGGAGCTCGAGACCACATACCCCGAGCTCGACAAGAGCCTCGCCCTCACGATCCTCGTCGAGCAGCAGGAGAATCTCCTCGGGGGCTTCGACGAGCGCCTCGGCGCCTATGCGGCGGCAGTCCTCGAAAAGCGGGGTGTCACCGTCCGCTGCGGCGTCGGGGTGAGCGAGGTGGGTCCGGATCACGTCGTCCTCTCCTCGAGAGAGGTCGTGCCGTGCGGCGCCGTCGTCTGGGCGGCCGGTGTCGGCACGACGCCGCTCGTGGGCGCCCTCGGGCTCCCCTCTGAGCGGGGCCGGGTCGTCGTCGGCCCGGACCTCAGAGCGGGCGGCCACGCGGAGGTCTTTGCCGTCGGTGACGTCGCCGCCATCTCAGGTGGTGGCCGTCCGCTGCCCCAGCTCGCACAGCCGGCCATCCAGGGCGGCAGGCATGCCGCCAAGCAGATACTGCGGCTGATCGAGGGCCAGGAGACGGAGCCCTTCAGGTACCACGACAAGGGGATAATGGCCACGATCGGCCGGCGGGCAGCGGTCGCCGAGCTGCCGAGCGGAATCCGCCTCACCGGCACGCCCGCCTGGCTCGCCTGGCTCGGGCTTCACATCGTCTTCCTTCTCGGATTCAGGAACCGCATCGCCGTCATCCTCAACTGGACCTGGCGCTACCTGTGGTGGCGCAGGGGCCCGAGGGTCATCGCCGGGGGCTGAGCACGAGGGTCATCGACCCGGGCCGGGAGGACGACGGGCCGCCCGACGTTTGGCAGGGAGTCGCTTCCGGGCAATAGGGGGCTGTGGCAGGGTACCTGCGCCGTTTTGTCCGCGTTAGCGGTCTGGGGGATGGCCGTCTGGGTGATCGAGACCTGGACCCTCACAGCCGAGCAGCTCATCATCGGGGTGATTGCCGCCCTGGCGGCCGCCGCAGCTCTCGTGCCTCTCGGTGACGTCGCTCCTCCCTGGCGGTTGCTCGATCCCCGGGTCATGTGGCGGCTCGTCGTCCTGCTGATCGACGCCTCCCGCCGCGTGCTCGTCGCCAACCTCCGCCTCGCCCGGCGCATCTGGCTCCCGAGCCGCCCGCTCCGGCCCGGAATGGTCATCGTGCCGACGGAGATGCGAAGCGAGGGAGGCCTCACCGCTGTCGGCCTCATCACCTCTGTGATCGTCGACAACCAGATCGTCGATCTCGACACGAGCCGCCACGAGCTGCAGTACCACGCCGTCGAGGTCACGACCGAGGATCCCGAGAAGAACAAAGAGCAGATGAACGGCCCCGTCGAGCGTCACCTGAAGGGGCTGTCGGGCCGTGGGTGACGTCCTTCTCGCCGTCTCGCTCGCCGAGATCGCCCTCGGAGCCCTCGTCGTCGTCCGGCTCGTGCTCGGGCCGACCGTCTCGGACCGGATCGTCGCCCTCAACACCCTCTCGACCCAGTCCGGCCTCTCGTTGCTGTTCTTCGCCGCCGCCGCCGAGCGGCCGATCTACCTCGACGTCGGCGTCTGGCTCTCCTCCTTCAGCTACCTCGGGACCGTCGTGTGGTCCCGCTACCTCGAGCGGGACCTGCTGTGAAGGAAGGATTCGTCATCGCGCTGGCGAGTGTGGGGCTGCTCTTCTCCCTCTCCGGCGTCGTCGGGATCATCCGCATGCCGGACCTCTACACACGTATCCAGTGCTCCTCCAAGACCGTGACGATGGGTGCCATCCCGGCCCTCATCGCTCTCGTGATCGCCGAGGGGCCCATCTCCAACTACGGCGGCCGGGCACTCATCGTCGCCTTCCTCCTTGTCGTCGTGAACCCGCTCGCATCCCACTCGCTCGCCCGGGCCGCCTACAAGCGAAGGGTGTCCCATGTGGCGCGGTTCGGTCGTCGACCAGCCGGCCGGCCGGCAGCCAGCAGCCGGCGGTGAGCGGCCGGCCGGGAACTGAAGGCGCAACCGGCGTCATGTTCTGGGCGATCGACTTTGTCTGCCTCGGCCTCATCCTTGTCGGCGCCCTCTGCGTGCTGTGGCTGAAGAACCTGAATGCCTGCGTCGTCGCCCTGTCTGGGATCGGGACGGTCATGACGCTGCTGTTCATCGTCCTCGGCGCTCCCGACGACGCCCACTCCGAGGCGCTCGTCGGCGCGATCGCCCTCCCGACCCTCTATTTCGTCGCCATCGGCAAGATCCGCACATCGGTCGCCGAGGATCCGGATCTCGGCGAGAAGGACGAGTCCTGAGGTGGCCCCCTCGAAGAGGGACGGGGCGGGACGCCCGGCAAAGGGGCCGGCGGCTGAGCTCGAGGCGGGCGAGGCCTCGCACCGGCCCGTCGCCGGCCTCGTGCTGGCGGCCGGCTTCGCCGCCGTCCTCGTGGCCGCCCTGGTGGGGATCCCCCGTGAGCACTCCCCCCTCCCGGCCATCGCCCGCTACGCGATGCTCGTGGCGATCCCCAAGTGGAAGATCACCGAGCCTGTGAACGAGGTCGTGTACGGCACCCGGGGCTTTGACACCTTCGGGGAGACGTTCCTGCTGCTCGCCGCCGTCGTCGGGATCGGCACGCTCACCCGGGCGAGAGAGCCGAGACGGGGCTTCATCGGCGAGGAGGTGGTCGCCGAGCGCGAGCAGGGCGAGGTCGACCCTTCAGAGCCCGCCGACGGGGGCGAGGAAAGGGCGCGGCGTGCGGAGAAGGGCGAGCAAGGCGCCCGGCGCCCGGAGTCGCCCGACGACGTGCCGCTCGGCACTCCCGGCCCCGAGACCGCCCAGGCGATGACCGTCGTCGTGAGGGGGGCGGTGAGGCTGGCAGCACCGGTGCTCGTGGTGGTCGGCCTCTACGTCGTGGCCTGGGGCTACTCGCCGGGCGGCGGCTTCCCCGGCGGTGCCGCCGTCGTCGGCGTCGTGCTGTTCGCCTACGCCGGCTACGGCTACAAGAAGGTTGAGCGGGTCATCCGTCCTGATGTCATCGAGCCGATCGAGATGACCGGCGCCCTCGCCATCGTCGCGGTGGAGGCGCTCGGCCTCATCATCAAAGGTTCGTTCTCGGCCAACTGGGCACCGCTCGCGCAACTCGAGACGCCCCTCAGCGGAGGGGTCCTCCAGCTCTTCTCTGTCAGCGAGCTCGTCGAGGTGGCGACCGGCCTCACCCTTGTCGTGTTCGGCCTCCTCAGCATGACGCACGACTGGAGCCCGGACGAGGACGGCTCAGAGCGCTCGCTCGCCGGGCCGTCCGGAAGGCCGGGAGCGGGGGAGAGGCGATGATCCTCGCCAACTACCTGGCAGCAGCGGCGGTCTTCTCGATCGGGCTGTTCATCGCCCTCACGCGGAGGAACCTCGTCAAGATCGTCATGGGCCTCTCGCTCATGGAGGCCTCGAGCTATCTGTTCCTGCTCTCTCTCGCCTACCGGGCCCACTCGACGGCGCCGGTGCTGCTCAGCCCGCCCGGGCACCTGAGCCCGACGGGTCTCGCCCATGGCGACGTCGCCGACCCCGTGCTGCAGAACTTCTGCCTGACGGCCATCGTCATCGGCGTGGCGGTCACCGGCGTCTTCCTCGCCGTCACCGTCAGGATCGCCCAGCACTACCGGACCGTCGACGCCGACAAGGTCCGCGAGCTGCGTGGCTGAGCGATGACGTCCAGATGAGCCTTCCCGGGCTGTCCTCCCTTCTCCCGCTGCCGGTCGCCATCCCGCTCGCAGCCGCCGCCCTCTGCCCGGTCGTCTCGAGGCTGTGGCAGCGGCTGCCGCTCATCATCTCGCTCTTGGCGCTCGCCGCCTCGTCGGCGATCCTCCTCGCAATGGCCCCGACGGTCTACGGCGGGCACCTCCTCGCCCACTTCATGGGACACGTCCTCCCGGTGCACGGAAAGGCGCTCGGCATCGCCTTTGCGGCCGACCCGTGGGGCCTCTCGTTCGCCCTCGTCTCGTCCCTTGTCGGCATCGTGATCCTCGTCTATGCCGTCTCGGAGCTGGGCGGGCTCGGGCCGAAGGAGGAAGGGTGGTTCGCCTGCCTCTTCCTCCTCCTCGACGCCGCCCTCATCGGCTCGGCCCTCACCGCCGATGTGATCAACCTGTTCGTCTGGTTCGAGGTGGCGGCGCTCGCGAGCTACGCCTTGACCGGCTTCTTCCTCGAGCGGCCGATCGCCCTCGAGGCGTCGTTCAAGGTGCTCGTGCTCACCAACATCGCCAGCTTTGCGATCTTCATCGCCGCCACGCTCCTCTATGCCGAGACGGGGGGCCTCGACTTCGGCCAGCTGCAGCAGACTCTCGCCCACCACCTCACCCGCCCGGACCTCGTCGCCCTGGCGCTCCTCATCGGGGGCTTTGCCACAAAGGCGGGCCTGCTCCCGTTCCACAGCTGGCTCCCCGACGCCCACACGGCCGCGCCGGGCTCGGTGTCGGCTCTGTTCTCGGGGCTCATGGTCAACCTCGGCATCGTCGCCATCGGCCGGATCGTCTTCGAGGTCTTCCTCCCCGCCGGGGGGCGGCCCGTCCTCGGCCTGCTCATGGTGCTCGGCACCGCCTCAGCCGTCTTCGGTGCCGTCTTCGCCCTCTTCCAGGACGACCTGAAGCGCCTGCTCGCCTACGACACCATCTCCCAGATGGGCGTGCTCGCCGTCGGCCTTGCCACCGGTCGAGCAGGCGGCATCGCCGGGGCGGCCTACCACCTCTGGAACCATGCCCTTTTCAAGTCGCTTCTCTTCCTCTGCGCCGGCGCCATCCTCCACAACACCGGTGCCACGAACCTGTCGGAGATGGGCGGCCTCGCCCGGCGCTTCCCGCTCCTTGCGATTGCCTTCTCGGTCGGAGTCCTCTCGATTGCGGGCGTGCCCCCCTTCAACGGCTACACCTCGGTCGGGCTCATCCACGACTCCCTTCGAAGTGGCGGCGATTGGGCGCCGTTCGCCTTCATGGTGATCGCCCAGACCGTCACGATCGCCGCTCTCGGAAAGGCGGTCTGGATGGCCTTCTTCCGCCCGGCACCGGACCGCCGCATGCGCCGCCGGGAGGGGCGCGAGGCGGCGGAGGCGGGCGAGGATGCCGAGGTCGTACGCGACGAACCGCTCCGCCCGGGGATGGTGATAGGCATCTGCGTCCTTTCGGCGGGGTGCATCGCCTTCGGGGTGCTCTACGGCGTCCTTCTCCCACATGTCATGGACGGAGCCGCCGGCGCCCTGCTCCATCCGGCAACCTATGCCCGCGACGTGCTCTCCTCGGGTGGGCCGCTCCGCCACGCCACGGTCCATTTCAGCTACTTCGACCCGGTCGACCTCGTGACCGTCGCCCTCACCATCGTGGCGGCGGTACCGCTCGCCCGCTTCGCGATGCGGACCGAGGCCGACGAGACCGTGCGCCGCATCGTCGGCGTCATGCGCCGCGTCCAGAGCGGCTCGGTGAACGATTACACGAGCTATCTCGTCGTGGGTTTCCTGCTGGCGGCGGGGACACTGGTGCTCGGCTGAGGTCACTATCGTGGCGGCGAGCCCCGTTGCTCGTGACCGACGCCACATGAGAGGCCGCACGTGACCCGCCTTGCCAACCTTCTAGGCCGCGCCGTCCTTGTCACCGACGAGGGCGGGATCGACGTCGAGAAGGCGTCAGAAGGGCGTTTTGCCGCCGATCCGCAGTCCCTCTACGAGCGATGGGACGAGTTCCGGCACTGGAGCGCCACGGCCGAGCCGGGGGTGACGGGGCTGTTCGAGGTTCACGAGCACGAGCTGCTGTCGCCGGCGCCGTTCCCTGCCCAGGTCTTCGGCATCGGCCTCAACTACCGGGACCACGCGGCTGAGACCGGCATGCAGCTCCCCGAGCGGGTGGCCACCTTTACGAAGTTCCCGACGTGCATAACCGGTGGCTTCACGGAGGTGGCACTGCCCGTGGACACGGTCGACTACGAGGTGGAGCTCGTCGTCGTGATGGGGAAGCGGGCGCACAGGGTGGCTGAGTGGGAGGCATGGAGCTTCATCGCCGGCGTGACCGTCGGCCAGGACCTCTCCGACCGGGTGCTGCAGCGGGCGGCCGGCAACCAGTACTGCCTCGGCAAGTCCTACCCGGGCTTCGGCCCGATGGGGCCGTGGCTCGTGACCCCGGACGAGCTGACCGACCCGGACGACCTCCGCCTCGTCAGCTCGCTCAACGGCGAGGTGATGCAGGACGGCCGGACGTCAGACATGATCTTCTCCGTCTCCCGCCTGGTCGAGGAGCTGTCCGCCATCGTCCCGTTGCTCCCGGGCGACGTCATCTTCACCGGCACGCCGGCCGGGGTGGGCTGGAGCCGCCAGCCGGCGGTCTTCCTCCGTCCGGGCGACGTCCTCGAGTCGACGATCGAGCAGATCGGCACGATCCGCAACCAGCTGACAGGACCCGCCTGAGCAGCTGAGCGCCCGGCTCGCACCGGCGGCCTCGTCGCCGAGGGCGGCGGACCGGCTCCCGCCCACTACAAGAACGAGAAGTCGGTCCGCTCGCCGTCGGCCTCTGGCGATGGGCGGATGCTCCCGCCGCCCCGGCCGCCCATCGTCCATCCGGCCACGAAGGCCGAGGCGAACATGAGGCCCGCCGCGATACCGAGCGAGATGTCGAGGCCGTGGGAGAACGCTCCGTAGGCGGCCTGGACGACCTCTTTGACGATCGTGGCTATCGTGCCGCCCGCCTCGGTGTACCTCTTGGACCTGCCGCTGATCGACCCCGTCGTGACGGCCGAGACGACGAGCTGCTGGAACTGCTTCGGTATGCCGATCGCCGTCAGCCGGGCGAGAAGATTGACTGTGAGCTGGCCGTTGACTATCGAGCCGAGGATCGTGACGCCGGCGACGGCTCCGAGCTCGCGGCTCGTGTTGGTCATCGAGGCCGCCATGCCGGAATGGGAGGCGGGGATCGACGACAGCCCGGTGGCGGTGACGGGGACGACCACCATCCCAAAACCCACCCCGGCAAGGCCGAGAGGCCACCCGAGGCTCACGACGGTCGATTGAGGGGTGAGGACGACGACGGTGAGCACGATGCCGGCACACGAGAGCAGGCAGCCGACGATCATCGGCGTCCTCGGGCCGCCGGCGGCCACCCACCTTCCTGTGAGGACGGCGGCGACGATCATGCCCCCGGCCATCGGCACGAAGTCGAGCGCCGTCGCGTACCCCGAGCTCGATCCCACCTCCTGCAGGTAGAGGGCGACGAAGAAGAAGATGGAGAAGATGCTGAAATAGCTCGTGAGGGCGATGACGTTGGCGCCGGCGAATGCCGCGCCGCCGGAAGTAGCCGATGTTGAGTATCGGGTTGTCGTTCCTCTGCTCGGCGAGGAGGAATGCTGCCAGGCTCACCACCCCCACGACGAAGAGCACCACCACCCACCACGTCCGGTACCCGGCCGTCTCCCCGCTCATGACGGCAAAGGCCATCAACGCGATCGAGCCGGCGCCGAAGACGAGCCCGCCGAAGTCGAAGCGCCTCCGTGACCGGCTCGGTGCTCTCCGGCAGGACGACGGCGCCGGCGACGAAGGCCATCAGCCCGAAGAACAGGTTGAACCAGAAGACCGCCCGCCACGACCACAGCCCGACGAGGGTCCCGCCCGACGACCGGTCCCATCGCGAGCGCCAGCCCTGAGACGGCCGCCCAGATCCCAAGCGCCCGGGCGCGGGCCGGGGGCTCGAGGTAGATGTGGCGGATCATCGAGAGCGTCCCCGGCTCGGAGGCGGCCGCCCCGAGCCCCATCACCGCCCGGCCGGCGATCGAGCACGTCGATGTTCGGGGCTAAGGCGGCGAGCACCGAGCCTGCGCAGAAGACCGCCACGCCGGCGAGCATGATCCTCTTCCGGCCGAAGAGGTCGCCGAGGGAGCCGGCCGCCAGCATGAAGCTGGCAAAGACGAGGGCATAGGAATTGACGACCCACTGCAGCCCGGCCACGCCGGCGTGCAGGCTCCCCTGGATGTTGGCGAGCGTGGCGCTCACGACGGTGTTGTCGAGGAACGTGAGGAAGAGGACGAGCGACAAGGTCGCCAGCCCGAGGTGTGCGACGACGGAGCTCCTCTGCCCCCTCATGTGCCTTGTCTATCAGCGGGCTATCGGCGAGCCCGTCCTCTTGAGCGGTGAGCGGCTCACCCGGGCTGACCGGACCGTCGCTAGGGCTTGTGCCTCGACCGGTCGACGAGCGGGAGCACGAACCAGAGGCCGGCATAGGCTGCGACGACGAGGGCCGACGACGACGGGGACGAACAGGCCCCGTTCCACGAAGCTCACGACGAGCAGGACCGCCGCCGAGATGGCGAGTCCGACGGTGCCGAGGCCGCACAGGACCATCGTGTTGGCCACCCGCACCAGGCGCTCCTTCTCGTGCCGGCGGAATACCCAGCGGTGAAAGGCGACAGGGGCACACAGGAGCGCCGTCGACAGGGCGGCGAGCAGCAGGCTTGTGAGGTAGATGCCGCGCTGGTTCGAGCTCAGCTCGGTGAAGCGGCGGGTGAAGGGAAGAGAGAGCAGGAAGCCGAACAGCACCTGGACGCCGAGCCCTGCCACCCGCATCTCCTGTAGCAGGTCGGCGAGGTTCCGGTCCGCCCGCTGCTCCTCGGACTCGTTGCGGCCGGGATCGTCGTGTGCCTTCTGACGGCCGTCCTCCCCTTTTGCCTCGCCGCCGGCGTCGGGCTGCCCGCCGGCGCCGTGAGGGAGCGACATGGCTCAGCTCTACCCGTCCGGACCGGGGGCGACTCAGCCGGACCGCCGGCGACGGACACCGGCGGCCGCAGGTCCCATGACAGCTCCGCCCGCCTTAAGGGTGGGCGGGCGGATCGGGCCGCCCTCCGACCAGACCGGCGTGTCGCTCTCGACGACGTCGCCGTCCGAGCCGAAGAGGACGAAGCGCTCGAAGATGCGGGCGAAGTACCGGTCGTGGGTCGCCGCCAGCACGGTGCCCTCGAACAGGGCGAGCCCTTGTCTCGAGCGCCTCTGCCGACTCCACGTCGAGGTTGTCCGTCGGCTCGTCGAGCAGCAGCATCGTCGCGCCCGACAGCTCCAGCATGAGGATCTGGAGGCGTGCCTGCTGTCCGCCCGACAGTGTCTCGAACAGCTGGTTGCGCCCGCCGGCGAGCTCGTAGCGCCCGAGGGCGGCGATGGCCGCCTCGCCCGACAGGTCGAAGACCGATCGCAGGATCTCGGTCAGGGTCCTTGTCGAGAGCTCTGCATGGTCGTGGGTCTGGGCGAAGTGGCCTGGCACGACGCGGGCCCCGAGCACAGCACGACCGGAGTGGGCCACACCTTGTCCGCCCCACGGCTGACCGCGAGCCGGCACCTCGGCGGCATCCACGGGCTCCCCGTTGCCGCCGCCGCCGGCGAGCAGGCGGAGGAAGTGCGACTTCCCGCTGCCGTTCGCCCCGAGGAGGCCGACCCGCTCGCCGTAGAGCACCTCGAGGTCGAAGGGGCCCGTCAGCCCCTCGAGGGCGAGGGCGGTGCACGTGAGCGCCCGTTTCCCGGTGCGGCCACCCCTCAGGCGCATGGAGATCCGGGGAGGGCGGGGCACCTCCTCGGGCGGACCGGCCTCGACGAAGCGCTCGAGGCGATGCTCGGCCGAGCGGAGCTTGGCGGCGAAGTCGCTGTTGTAGGACGCCTTGCGGCGGAACTCGACCACGATCGCCTTCAGGTGGGCCAGCTCCTCGTCCCATCGCCGCCGCCGCTCCTCCAGCCGGGACTGGCGCAACCGGCGCGCCTCGTTGTATCCCTCGAGGCCTCCGCCGTGCACCCACGCCGAGCAACCCGCCGGGTGCGGCTCGAGCGTGACGACGCGGGTGGCTGTGCGGCGCAGGAGCTCGCGGTCGTGCGAGATGTAAAGGACCGTCTTCCGCGTCGTGAGGAGCCGCTCCTCGAGCCACTCCTTGCTTGGCACGTCGAGGTAGTTGTCCGGCTCGTCGAGCAGGAGCACGTCGGCCTGCGAGGTGAGGAGGGAGTGGAGGACGAGGCGCTTCTGCTCCCCGCCGGAGAGGGAGGCGACCTTGCGCCAGCGCGCCTCGGCGAGGGGCAGGCCGAGGGCCTCCGTCGTGCAGGCGTCCCAGCGGACCTCCGCCTCGTAGCCTCCGAGATCGCCCCAGTCGGCGAGCTCCTGGGCGTAACGGAGCTGGCTCCCGACGTCGTTCTTCTCGATCATGTCGTCCTCGGCTCTCTCGAGCCGGCCGGCGGCTGCCGAGACGGCGGCGGGGGCGACGCTGACGAGGAGCTGGCGCACCGTCGTGTCGTCGCGGATCGAGCCGATGAACTGGCCCATCACGGCGAGCTGCCCGTCGACCGAGATCGAGCCGTCGTCCGGCCGGAGGTCGCCCGTGATGAGCCCGATGAGCGTCGTCTTGCCGGCGCCGTTCGGGCCGACGAGGGCGGTCCGCGACCCGTCGGTCACACGGAAGGAGATGTCGGAGAGCACCGGGCGCCCGTCGGGTAGCGAGTAGCTCACCCCGTTCACGTCGATCGATCCCACAGCCGATCAGTATGGTGCCGCCCGCCTCCGGCTGTCGCCGGCTCGGCTGCCCGGCGCCCCCGTCGTCAGGACGTGGCGCTGCCCTGCCACCACATGCACGTGAACGGCCGTTCTCCGGTGCCGAAGTCGGCCGGCAGGAGCCGGTCGATCTCCGGGTCGCGCTCAGGGCCGACGCAGAGGTGCCGGCGCACGGAGGCGACGACCGACTCCCGGGTGCGGGCCGGGACGGGGCGGCAGCTCGAAGCTCTCGGTGTCAACCTCGAGGCCCACCTCTCGCACCACCTCGACTGCAAGAGCGGCGTCTGGGCCGTCGGACCGGTCGATGCCCCAGATCGCCTTCCACAGCTTCGTCAAGCCGGCCCGCGGATGACGATCGGTGAGCTCCAGGACGACGCGCTCCCTGGCGCAGCCGGTGAGCGCCGTGACGAAGGGCACGAGATCGGCCACGTTGTAGGCGACGTTGTGGCAGACGACGACATCGGCCGGCCTTGATGCGGCCCTCCGCGGCGACGTCGGGCCACTTGCCCGGCACGGCGGCTGCCGCCACCCCGCGGGCGCCCGCTGCCCGGGAGAACTCCGTCAGCATCTCGGCACTCTCGTCAACCCCGGTCACCTCCGCCGCAGGAGGGACGAGGGCGAGCGAGGCGCGACCGCCGCCGCACCCGACGTCGAGCACCGAGCCGCCTGGCCGGAGCGCCTCGGCGGCGTGCCGCCGCGAGGGCGTCGTCGGGAGGTCGGCTCCGTCCTCGACGACGAACAGCTCCCGGGGGAGCTGCCACGGATCGGCCGGTGCCTGGGCGAGGATCTCGGCCGGGATGGCGAGGGCCTCGAGGGAGGAACGCCACGCCTCTGCCGCTCTACTCGGACCGCTCATCTCGACACGACACTTGAGGACCGGGGCGGGCGCACCTCCGGATCGTATCGAGACGTCGCCGGGAGAGACAGGGTTGCCGCAGGCCGTGCGGGCGGTAGGGGGAGCGAGAGGAGATCAGGCGGTGATCTTGTCGATGCGGGCGAGGACTTCCTCGTCGAGGCGGTCGATCAGCTCGAGGGCCGTCATGTTCTCCCGCACCTGCTCCGGGCGCGAGGCGCCCGTGATCACCGTCGAGACCCGCGGGTTCCTCGCGCACCAGGCGATTGCGAGCTGTGCGAGGGAGCACGAGAGGTCGTCGGCGACCTGCTTGAGCTCGCGGACCGTGGTGCTGCGCCTGCTCGTCTGTCAGCGACTCCGCCAGCCACTCGTAGCCCTCGAGCGCCCCCCTGCTCCCGTGCGGGATGCCGTCGAGGTACTTGCCGGTGAGCAGCCCGGAGGCGAGCGGGCTCCACGTGGTCAGCCCGGTGCCGTACCGCTCGATGATGTCGGAGTACTCGCGCTCGACACGCTCGCGGGCGAGCAGGTTGTACTCCGGCTGCTCCATCGTCGGCCGGCGGAGGTGGTGGCGGTCGCAGATCTCGTAGGCCTCGAGGAGAGCCTCCGGCGGCCATTCCGACGTCCCCCAGTAGAGGGCCTTCCCGGCAGTGATGATGTCGTTCATCGCCCACACCGTCTCTTCGACCGGCGTGGCCGGGTCCGCCCGGTGGCAGAAGAGGAGGTCGACGAAGTCGAGGCCGAACCGCTCGAGGCTCCCGTCGATCGCCTGCATCAGGTACTTGCGGTTGAGCGTGTTGGACATGTTGGGCTCGTCGGACAGCCCCCAGAAGAGCTTCGTGGACACGACATAGGAACTGCGGGCCCAGCCGAGCTCCGAGAGGACCCGACCCATCATCGCCTCGGAGGCGCCCCCCGCATAGGACTCGGCGTTGTCGAAGAAGTTGACGCCGGCGTCGCGGGCCGCCGTCATGCACTCCATCGCCAGGTCATCATGCAGTTGCGGGCCGAACGTCACCCATGAGCCGAACGAGAGCACGCTCAGCTGAAGGCCCGATGCGCCGAGGTGCCGGTATTCCATTGTCATTGGCTGAGCTCCTTCTCGAGTGCCGGATGGGTCAATGCACGCCGCTGTGGACGGCCTCGAGCAGGTCGGCCAACTCGGCGCGCTCACGCTCGCTTAGGACGGCAAAGCTGCGAGCCATCGCCCGGTTCGTGGCAGCTTCGGCCGTCTGCCAGGCCTCCCGGACCAGCTCGACGTCGGGGTATGGCTCGGGCCAGCCGAAGATGCCGGCCATGAAGGGCGTCTTCACGAGGAGTGCCACGAGAGGATCGAGGCCGCCCGCGAGGACGGCTGCGCCGTGGAGGGCTCCCCGCAGCTCCCGGAGGGCGTTCAGCCTGTGAAGGGCGAGCACGGCCGGTTCCTCGGGCTCTTTCAACGTCAGCCAGCCGGCGAACAACGGTGCCCCCGCCGGGTTGGCGGCGAAGGCGACGGCGCCGATCAGCTCGGCGAGGCGCTCGTAGTCGACGTCGGGACCGAGATGCAGATCACACCAGTCGTGCAGGCAGCCGGCGAAGGCCTCGGCGGCCTTGACGGCGCTCATCACCTTGAGGCCGCGGTCCCACCGTTCGCGGATCATGGCGGGATTGAAGAAGACGAAGGCGGCGTTGACGATCGAGGCATCGACAGGGCCGAGCGCCCCTCCGCGGCCGACGACGTAGAAGTCCAACCCGTCGAAGCCGAGCGAGTTGCCCGTCTCGTAGGTGGCGGAGTCGAGCATGAAATTCGACGGCAGGTCGTGTACCGCTCGCGCCGTGCGGAGCGCAACCTCCTCGGTGTTCATCCCATCCTCCCGATCATGGAACGTGTCGACCGTAGCGCCGGCAGTACGATCTCCGAGCGGTGCCGGACCGTCCCGAGGTAGTGCTCGTCTCGGAGGCCGGGCGCGTCCTCGGCGCGGCGCCGAAGCTCGAGGCCCACGAAGCGCCCGGGCGGCTTCACCTGGCATTCTCGGTCTTCGTCTTCAACGAGTCCGGTGAGACGCTCCTCCAACGGCGGGCCGCCTCCAAGTACCACTTCGGCGGCATCTGGGCGAACGCCTGCTGCAGCCATCCAGAGCCGGGGGAGGAGCTGCTCGAGTCCGCCGAGCGGCGGCTCTTCGAGGAGCTCGGGCTGAAGGCTCCACTCGTCGAAGCGGGCACTTTCCTCTACAGGGCACTCGACCCGGACTCGGGCCGGGTCGAGCACGAGCTCGATCACGTGCTCGTCGGCGTCGTGACGACCTACGAGGCCGCAGCCATCAGCCCCGACCCCGAGGAGGTCGACGACGTCGCCTGGGTGAAGCCGGCAGAGGTGGTCGGCGCCGGGCGGAAGGAGGGTTTCGCGCCATGGTTCGCCGAGGCGCTCGCCCTCGCCCTCGCCCACCGGCTCACCTCGGGCGGCGGCCCGGGCGCCTGAGCGCTCCGGCCGGCGGCCGCAGCCTCCGCCACGCCGCTAGATCGCCCGGGCGCCGTCCTTCCACACCTGCTCGACCCGCTCGGAGAGGGTGGAGAAGTCGAGCGGATCGCCGGCGACGAGGACGAGGTCGGCCCGCTTCCCGACCTCGACCGTCCCGAGCTCGTCATAGACGCCGAGGAGCTTTGCGGACTCCGAGGTGGTGGAGGCGAGGACATCCTCAGGTCGCATGCCGGCTGCGGCCATGAGCTCGAGCTCGCGCAGGTTCTGCCCGTGCGGCCCGACTCCTGAGTCGGTGCCCATCGCGATCCTGACGCCGGCGCCGACGGCGAGGGCGATCGAGTCCCTGTGCGCCCCGATCACGTCGCGAGCCTTCTCCACCATCTGGACCGGCAGGCTGGCCCCGGCCTCGGCCGCCTCGAGCACGCTTATCGGGGCGACGAGGGTCGGAACGAGCCATGTTCCTCGGGCGAGCATCATCTCCACCGCCTCGTCGTCGAGAAAGACGCCGTGCTCTATCGAGCGGATCCCGGCACGGACGGCGTTCTTGATCCCGTCCGTCGCCTGGGCGTGCGCCATGACATAGGTGTGGGCGGCGAGCGCCTCGGCGACCATCTCTTCGAGCTCGTCGGGACGGAAGTGGGCGTGGCGCGGGTCGTCGCGGGGCGAGAGCACACCTCCCGACGTGCACACCTTGATCTGGTCGGCGCCTGCCCTGATGAGCTCCCGCACCTTCTGGCGGGCGGCCTCGACACCGTCGACGATGGGTGCCGGGGCGCCCGGCGTCGCCGAACGGGTGAGGTCGAGCCCACATGCCATCCAGTCGTCGCTGTGGCCGCCCGTCTGGCTGAGGATCGAGATGGCGATCTTCATCCGTGGCCCCGGCACGAGGCCGCGCTCGACGGCCTCCTTCACGCCGAGATCGGCCCCGCCGGCGTCCCGGATCGTGGTGATGCCGGCGGCGAGCGTGCGCCGGAGGTTCACGACCGCCTCGAAATACGGGTAAGAGAAGGGCTTGTTGAGGCTGACGAGGAGATCGGGGCCCGACATCGTCACGTGCACGTGGCAGTCGAAAAGGCCGGGAAGGATCGTCCTCCCGCTGCAGTCGACCGCCTCGTCTCCGTCGAGGCCCGAGCCGACGGCGACGATCTTCCCGTCGGCGACGACGACGTCCGCATCGCCCGCCGGCGCGCCGGTGCCGTCGAAGAGCCGGCCGTTGTGGAAGAGGAGGCGCTTCATCGTCGGGAGCAAGAGGGCCGATGCACGGTCACTTGCCGCGACGGCCGGACGAGTGCGGGCCGAGGATCGTGGTCAGCAGGTCGATGACGATCTTGCGCGCCCGCTCCGGCGAGGCACCGAGCGGCCCCCGCAGCTGCTCCCACGAGGCCCAGCTCGTGACGAGCTCGAGCTCGTCGAGCAGTGTCGCCTTCGACGCGGCCGGCCTTTCTCAGCTCAGCGGCGAACACTTGGGCCAGCTGGACCCGGCCTGCACTGTCGGCCTCGGCGATCTGGTCGGCGAGCGATTGGTGACCCTGGGCGAGGCGGACGGCGACGCGCCGCAGGGGAGCGATCTCCTCGTACAGCTTCGCCCGCAGCTTGGCCACCGCGCTCGCCCGCTTTTCGAGCTCCTTCGCGTCCGGACGCGGCCCGAGGTACGCCGCCAGGACAGGTCGTTGCTTGGCGGCCGCCGCCAGGAAGAGGGTGTCGAGGTCGGCGAAGTGGCGGAAGACCGTGCGCTCGGACACGCCCGCCCGGAGCGCCACCTCGGCTGCGCCCGGGAGCCGCCCGCTTCCCTGCTCGCGCACGATGCCGAGGACCGCCTCGACGACAGAGTCGCGATTTCTCGCTGCCCGCAGGCGCCGCCCGTCGCCGTCGGTGGCTTCGCCGCTCGCTCCTGCATCCGCTGCTGGCGTCGGACTCACCCCTTTCTTCGGCCGGCACTGCCGGCGATGACGGGATGCTACCGGCGGCGCCGGAGATGGTGCCGGGATAACGCCGTTCTATTGCCAACATATCGCCGGGGATGCCTCCTCTCGGGGAGGCCTCTAGTCAGATGAGCCCCTCCTGCCTGAAGCTGGCGACGACAGCGTCGAGAGCCGAAGGATCCTCGAGCGAGTCCCTCGACACGACGGTCTCCGGCTCTGCTCCAAGGAGGATCCGCCGGAGGGGCACCTCGACCTTCTTGCCGTTGAGCGTGCGGGGGAGAGACGTCACGAGCATGACACGATCCGGCACGTGGCGCGGGGAGAGCCGCTCCCTCAGCGCGTCCCGGATGGCCTTGACGAGGTCGCCGGCGCCATCGGCAGCTGGCCGCCGCTCGTCGCCGGAGGGACCGCCCATCTCCGGCGTCGCCACCACGAGCAGGATCAGCTCGCCTTCGCGCCCGAGCTCGCTCGTGTCGATCACGCTCGAGTCCCCGACACCCTCGATCGCCTCGACCACCCGGTAGAACTCCGCCGTCCCCATCCGCACCCCACCCCGGTTGAGGGTGGCGTCGGAGCGCCCGTAGACGACGAAGGTGTTGCGCTCGGTCCTCTTCACCCAGTCCCCGTGGCGCCATACGCCCGGGTAGTGGGCGAAGTAGCTCGCGTGGAGGCGGCTGCCGTCGTCACCGAAGAGCGCCACGGGCATCGACGGCATCGGCTCGGTGACGACGAGCTCGCCGACCTCGCCGACGACGGGCCGGCCGTCTGCGCCGAAGGCCTCGACGGCACAGCCGAGGGCGGCGCACTGAAGCTCGCCGGCATGGACCGGCAGGATGGGGCACGCATGGAGGAACGCCGTGCAGACGTCGGTCCCGCCCGATACCGAGCCGACGAGGACGTCGGCGCCGATCTCGGTCGTCGCCCAGGAGAAACCCTCCGGTGGCAGCGGCGAACCGGTCGAGCCGACCGAGTGCACCCTGCTCAAGTCGAGCTGGCGGCGGGGGGAGAGCCCGGCCTTGCGGCAGCTCTCGATGAACGGGGCGCTCGTGCCGAAGAACGTCACCCCGACGTCGGCGGCCATCCGCCAGAGAGCCATCTGGTCCGGGTAGGCGGGACTGCCGTCGTAGGTCACGATCGTCGACCCGACGAGCAGGCCGCCGACGAGGAAGTTCCACATCATCCAGCCGGTGGTCGAGAACCAGAAGAAGCGCTCCCCCGGCCCGATGTCGCTGTGGAGCCTGAGCGCCTTCAGGTGCTCGAGGACGATGCCGCCGTGGCCGTGCACGATCGGCTTGGGGAGGCCCGTCGTGCCGGAGGAGTAAAGGATCCAGAGCGGGTGCTCGAAGTCGACGGCCACCGGCTCGAGCCGTGCCTCCTCTGCGAGGAGCTCTGCCCATTCGAGCCGGCGGGCACCGGGTCCGCCCGGAGCCGCCGGCGCCTCCTTGCTCCGCATCGGCACGATGACGACGGCGCTGAGGCCGGTGAGCGCCTCGGCGAGGGCGGCCGCCTTCTGCCCGAGGCCGTACTCCCTGCCCCCGTAGCGATAGGCGTCCGTGATCAGCAGCACCTTCGGCTCGATCTGCTGGAAGCGGTCCACCATGCTCGGGGCGCCGAACTCGGGCGCGCAGCTCGACCAGACGGCCCCGAGGCTGGCGACGGCGAGAAAGCCGACCAGGGCCTCCACGCCGTTCGGCAGGACGGCGGCGACCCGGTCCCCGCGACCGACGCCGAGCCTCCGGAGGCCGTTCGCCGCCGCGCCGGCCATTGACAGCAGCTCGCCGTAGGTGAGGTCCCTCCTCTCGCCGCTCTCGTTCGTGGCGATGACGGCAAGCTCGGACGAGCCGTGGCGGAGGACCTGGTCGACATAGTTGAGCTCGGCGCCGGGGAACCAGCGGGCGCCCTCGGCCCCGAGCCCGCGCTCGAGCGTCGTGCCCGCAGGCGTGCGCCAGGAGATCCGGTCCCACTCCGAAAGGGCGCCCCAGAAGCGCTCCGGATCCCGGACCGACCATTCCCACGCCGCCTCGTATTCGCCCACCTCGACGATCCCGCTGCTCGGCGAGCCAGGCGAAGAACGCCGTCATCTGGGCGCGTGCGACGCGTTCGGACAGACGGCGTGAAGAGCAGGTCGCCCTCGCTCACCGCCATTTTCAGCGGCGTGTCATCGAGAGCACGATCTTTCCGAACTTGGCGCCCTCGGCGAAGCGGTCGTAGGCCCGGGCGACTTCCTCGAGCGGGAAGACCTGCTCGATCGGGACCTTGATGCTGCCGTCGCCGAGGCCGGGCACGAGCTCCATCTCCACCTTGCGGGCGGCGGCCGCCTTGTCCTCGACCGACCTCGCCCGCAGTGTCGAGCCCCTGAGGACGGCCCTCTTGCCCATGATCTGGCGCAGGTCGATCTCGGTCCGGGAGCCTCCGCCGACGCCGATGACCACGATGCGGCCCTTCGTCCGGAGCGTCTCGAGGTCCTCGGCGAGGTTGGGCGCACCGACAAGCTCGAGCACGACGTCATAAGGGCCGGCGCTCTTGACTTGAGCGGGATCGACGGCCGATGCGCCGAGGGCGGCGACACGGTCGCGGAACTCGGCACGACGGACGCTCCCGACGACGCTCGCGCCGCAGAGCACGCCGATCTGCACCCCGGCGATGCCGACACCCCCGGCTGCTCCCGTGATGAGGAGGGTCTCGCCCGTGCTGAGGCCGCACTGGGTCACGAGAGCATCGTGAGCGGTGGTGAACACCTCGGGAAAGCCGCCGGCAGCCTCGATGCTCGACGCCTTCTGGGACCGCCATCGCGACGGAGTCGGGCACGAGAGCGAGCTCGGCCTGGGCGCCCCCAGACGTGATGGACATCACGCGGTCGCCAGCCGAGAAGCGCTCGACCCCGGGCCCGACCTCGACGACGACACCGGCAAGCTCGAGGCCGGGGATGTCGACCGGGGCGCCGGGGGGCGCCGGATAGTTGCCCGCCCGTTGAAGCAGATCCGCCCCGTTCAGGCCTGCGGCGTGCACTTCGACGAGCAGTTCGCCCTCTCCCGGAACCGGCGGCGGCCGGTCTTCCACTTTGACTTTTCCCTCGGAGATGACGACGGCACGCACAGACCGCACTGTAGGGCGCCCCGGATGCGGCCGCCTCCGGGCTACCGTCCGAGGCGTGGCCGAGAACGAGACGATCCGGGGGACCCCGCCCGCCGGTGCGCTCGCAGGCAGAGTCGCCCTTGTCACCGGCGGCGCCTCCGGGATCGGCTACGCCACTGCGGCCCGGCTACGTTCCGCCGGCGCCGTCGTCGCCCTCGTCGATCTCGACACGGGCGCCGGCACGTCGGCGGCGGCACGGCTGGGTGGCCTGTTCGTCCGGGCGGACGTCGGCCGGCAGGCCGACTGGGCAGCGGCAGTGGCGAAGGTGGTGACGGAACTGGGCGGGATCGACATCGCCCATCTGAACGCCGGCGTCGACGACGGACGAGGCGGACCTGACGGCGATCACCGACGAGCAGTACCGCCGGATCTGCGGCGCCAACATCGACGGGGTCTTCTTCGGGCTGAGAGCCGTCGTGCCGGCGATCGAGGCACGCGGTGGAGGGGCGGTCGTGGTGACGGCCTCGATCGCCGGCCTCACCGCCTACTCGCCGGATCCCGTCTACTCGATGACCAAGCACGCCGTCGTCGGGCTCGTCCGCGCGCTCGCGCCCCAGCTGTGGGCAAAGAAGATCACGATCAACGCCGTCTGCCCCGGCCTCGTCGACACCCCGCTTCTAGATGCGGCCGCACGGGAGCTGGCCGAGGAGGCCAACTTCCCTCTCATCCCGCCCGCCGACATCGCCGAAGCGGTCTTCGGGCGGGTCGTGGGAACCGAGACCGGAGGCGCCTACGTCTGCCAGCCGGGCAGGCCGCCGACGGCTTACCGGTTCGCCGGCGTGCCCGGCCCGGGCGGTGCGGCGGCCGGACGGACACCACCCGAAGGCCTCGCGGCCGAGCGGCGCCCGGGCCGGGGCTCGAAAAGAGGGACCGGCTCCGGCCTAGAGACGAGCCGCCCGGCGGCGCTCGGCGAGGCGGCTGACGGGCCGCCTTCAGCCGGGATGTGCCCCCGTCAGGGCTGGCCCGCCCCGTAGTACCCGGGCCAGAGCGGCGTGAACATCACGTCGGTCCCCGTGTGCTCGCCTGGATGACGGTGTTCCTCCCGTAGGGACCGGAGCCGACGTACATCACGACGTGGTAGAGGTAGCCGGCGTCCCGTAGAAGATGAGATCACCCGGGCTGAGGTCGGAGATCGAGACGTGCCGGATCGCGTAGTACTGATCGGTGGCACCGTGGGAGAGCGACACACCCGCCTGCCCCCAGGCCCACATCGTGAGACCTGAGCAGTCAAAGCCGACTCCGGGGGTGGCCCCACCCCAGACGTAGGGCACGCCGAGCTGGGACTCGGCCGCCCGTACGGCACGGGCGCCCGCGCCGCTTCCGCCTCCACCTAGGTGCCCGCCGCCGCCCGGGGCCGGAGCGGGCGCTGCCGCCCGCGGAGCCCGCCGGGCGAGAGCGGCATTGGCGGCACGCTCCCGCGCCGTCACGAGCGCCGACGAGGTTGCCTTTCACCTGCGAGAGAGCCGCCTCGAGGGAGGCGGTGGTTCTCCTCGCCTCGGCCCGGTCGCGCCCGATCTGGCGGGCGGCGGCCGAGGCTGCCCGCTCTTGGACGACGAGTGCCGCCCGGCGCTCCGAGAGGCGGCTGTGGTCGGCCTTCACGGTCGAGACCGAGTCGTCGAGGGCGCCGGCGGCCGCCGCCAGGTAGGCCTGCCGCTCAGGCAGCTGGGAGCGGCTGCTCTCGAGGAGCACCGCCAGCCCGGTCGAAGTGTCCCCGGTGACGTAGGCGTTGATGGCGACGGTCCGCAGCCGGAGGATGTCGCTCGACAGCCGGCGCTCGCTCACCGCAATGGCGGCGGTGTCGGCCGAGAGGACACGTCGCAGGTGGGCCACCTTCGCCGTCGCCTGGTTGTAAGCCTCGTCCAGCACATCGAGCTTGTGGTAGGCCGTCCGCAGCTCGGTGGCCAACGTCGAGGCTTTCGCCGCGAGTGACGTCGGACCGCTCTTTCGGGCAGGCGTCTGGGCAAGTGCGGGCGCGACCGCTCCCCCGAGCAGCAGCGCCGAGGAGAGGGCAAGTGCCGAGAGACGCCGCAGGCGGCTCTCGGTCATGCCCAGTCGCCCTAGCGGGCTCCGGGAGCGTGCGGCCGCGAGGGTTCCCTCGGCAGGTCTCACAATGGGCGGTCAAGCTACAACGGGCCCGCCGCGGATGGCAAGGAATAGGCGCCCCTCCAGCCGACATGTCACCGAGCCGTAACCGCCGCAGCCGAAATGTCATCGCTTTCCACGACCTGTGCCGTCCTTCCCACTGAGAGCACTTGAAGCACAGGCGGCTCCGTCCTCTTCAGCGCCCGATCCGGTCGGCGGCCGCCCCTGTGTCACCGGCGGAGCCGGAGCCGTGGGAAAGGCCCCGTCAAATCTCGGCGTCGGCCCGGTCGCGTCCCGCCTCCGAGCGGTACGTTGAGACGGTGAGCAACGAGGTTGAGGGCGGCTTTCGGATCGAGCACGACTCGATGGGCGAGGTGCAGGTGCCGGCGTCGGCACGGTGGGGCGCCCAGACCCAGCGGGCGGTGGAGAACTTCCCCATCTCCGGCAGCGCCGGTCGAGGGCTCGCTCGTGACCGCCCTCGCCCTCATCAAGGCGGGCTGCCGCCGCCGTCAACGCCGAGCTCGGCGTGATCGACCCGGAGGTGGCCGAGGCCCTCGCAGCTGGCCGCCGGCGAGATCGTGGAGGGCGAGCACGCCGACCAGTTCCCGATCGACGTCTTCCAGACCGGCTCGGGGACCTCGACCAACATGAACATGAACGAGGTCCTCGCCCACCTCGCCTCGGAGCGGCTCGGCCGGGAGATCCGCCCGAACGACGAGCCGAACGCCTCCCAGTCCTCGAACGACGTCTTCCCGAGCGCGATCCACCTTGCCGCCGCCCGCGAGATGGTGAACGACCTCTCGCCGGCGCTCTGCGACAGCTGGCGGCGACGCTGCGCGTGAAGCAGGCCGGCATTCGCCGACGTCGTCAAGTCCGGGCGGACCCATCTCATGGACGCCACCCCGGTCACCCTCGGCCAGGAGTTCGGCGGCTACGCCGCCGCCATCGAGCACGGCGTCGAGCGGATCGCCGGCGGTCCTCCCGCGGGTCGGCGAGCTTCCCCTCGGCGGGACGGCCGTCGGGACCGGGCTGAACGCCCCCGCCGGCTTTGCCGGCAGGGTGATCAGCCGCCTCGCCGACGAGACCTCGCTCCCGCTGACGCGAGGCCCGTGACCACTTCGAAGCCCAGGGAGCACGGGATGCCCTCGTCGAGGCGTCGGGCGTCCTGCGCACGATCGCCGTCTCGCTCTACAAGATCGCCAACGACCTCCGCCTCATGTCCTCGGGGCCGAGGTGCGGCCTCGGCCGAGATCCACCTGCCCGACCTGCAGCCCGGCTCCTCGATCATGCCGGGCAAGGTCAACCCGGTCGTGCCGGAGGCCGTCTGCCAGGTCGTGGCGCAGGTGGTCGGCAACGACGCCGCCGTCGCCTTCGGAGGCGTCCGCCGGCAACTTCGAGCTGAACGTGATGCTGCCGGTCATCGGGCGCAACCTGCTCGAGTCGATCACGGCTCCTCGCCGCCGTCAGCCGGACGCTCGCCGAGAAGTGCGTCGCCGGCATCGTCGCCGACGAGGAGCGCTGCCGCACCTATGCCCTCTCGTCGCCTGCGATCGTCACCGCGCTCAACCCCTACATCGGCTACGAGCAGGCGGCCCGGGTGGTGAAGACGGCCCTCGCCGAGGGCAAGGACCTCCGCACCGTCGTGCTCGAGATGGGGCTTCTCCCGCCCGACGAGGTGGACAAGGCGCTCGACGTCCTCCAGATGACAAGAGGGGGAGTGACGGGGGGCCCGGCGAAGTGACCGTCCGGGGGGCAACGCCGGCCGGCGACCGGCCGGTGAGCGGGACGTCGGCATGAGCCACCCGATCGAGCGGCTCCGCTGGATCGCCCGAGCCGAGGGGGAGTCCGCCTCGGTCCTCGCCGCCGAGGCGGCCTGGACCCTTGCCGAGCTGGCGGTGACCGAGCCGGCGGCGCTCGCTCACCGCCTGCCGCCGGCTCCTCGAGCGTCATCCGGACTGCGGGCCGCTCTGGTGGGCGGCCGCCCGTCTCGTCGCGGGCGACGACCCTCTCGAAGAGGGGCGACTCGCCGCCAACGAGCTCTGCTCCGACGCCACCCCGGACCGGCTGGCAGCGCGCCCTGCGGGGGGCGGTGGCAACAGGCGAGGTGATCCTCCTCACGCTGCCGGCCGACCTCTCCCGGCAGGCGCTCGAGAAGGGCAGGGCATGGGAGGTGAGGCTCCTGTCGGGCCACTTCGGGATCCGCTAGCGAGATGCGCTCCCTCCGCCCGCTCGCCGGCGGCGTCACCGGCTACCTCGCCGGCGAGGAGGACGAGGCGCTCGAAGGAGCCTCCGTCCTGCTCGTCGAGGCGCTGGCGGCCGGAGGGTCCCACTGCCTCGTCGAGCCGGTGGCGGCCGGTGCGGTGCGAGGCGGCCGTCGGCGCCGGCGTGCCCGCCTGGCTCGTCGTCGGGACGGGGCGCGCCCTTCCGCCCCGCCTGTTCGAGCGGGCGGTCGAGGAGTCCGAGCGCCGCGGCTCGGGCCGGGTGGTGCCGCTGGCTCGTTCGCGCTCGGGATCGGCCCGGACAGCCGCGGCGAGCCGGGAGCGGTCATCGCCGCCGTCACCTGCCCGCCCGGGCCTCGAGCTGCTCCGCCGGGCGGTCTGAGCCGGCTCGAGAGGGCGGCCCAGCGCCTCGCCGTCGCTTGTCCGGGAACCAGCAGCCGTCGCAGGGACGCCACTAGCTTCGGCTGCCATGGGTGAGATGATCGAATTTCCGAGCAACGGGTCGACGGCGGAGGGCTATCTCGCCCTCCCGGCGAAGCGGCACCGGCCCGGGCGTCGTCGTGATCCAGGAGTGGTGGGGCCTCGTCCCCCACATAAAGGACGTCTGCGAGCGGTTCGCCGCCGAGGGCTTCGTGGCGCTCGCCCCCGACCTCTACCACGGCAAGCAGGTCTCCGAGCCGGACGAGGCCGGCAAGGAGATGATGGCGCTCCAGCTCAACCAGGCGGCGAAGGACCTGAGCGGCGCCGTCGACGCCGTCGCCGAGAGGTCGGGAGGCGATGGCGTCGGCGTGGTGGGCTTCTGCATGGGAGGGGGCCTCGCCCTCGTGCTGGCGGCCGAGCGCTCGGACAAGGTGAAGGCTGTCGTCCCGTTCTACGGCGTGCTCGCCTGGCCGGGTGTGCAGCCCGACTACTCCTCCATCAAGGCGCCCGTCCTCGGCCACTACGCCGAGCTCGACGAGTCGGCCTCACCGGAGGCCGTCCGCCAGCTCGAGGCGTTCCTCCGTGAGGCCGGCAACGACGACGTCACCTTGCACATCTACGACGGCGCCGATCACGCCTTCTTCAACGACGACCGGCCGGAGGTCTACGACGACGGAGGCCTCGAAGCTCGCCTGGGAGCGGACGATCGAGTTCCTGAGGGCCCACCTCGGCTGAGGAGGCGGTTGCCGGAGCGCCAGCGACGGCGCTGCCGGCCGCACGGCGCGCAGGCCTGGCCGGCTTCGACCGCCTGGTGGGAGGATTCCTCCATGTCCGCACGCACCCGTACGCTGCCGCGCCGCTCGTGCCTGTCTGTTCCCGGCTCGAGCGAGCGCTTCCTCGAGAAGGCGCCGACGATCCCGGCCGACATGACCTTCCTCGACCTCGAGGACTCGGTCGCCCCGCTCGAGAAGGAGGATGCCCGCGCCAAGGTCTCGCAGGGCGATCCGCGAGCTGGCCTGGGACGAGCGCGTCCTGTGCGTGCGGGTGAACGCATGGGACACCCGCTGGACCTACGGCGACGTCATCGAGGTCGTCTCGACAGCCGGCGAGCGGCTCGACGAGGTCATGCTGCCGAAGGCCCAGACGGCGGCCGAGGTGGTCGCCCTCGACCTCCTGCTCAGCCAAGTCGAGCAGAACGCCGGCCTGCCGCCGGGCACGTCGGCATCGAGGCCCAGATCGAGACGACCCGCGGCCTCATCAACGTCGAGGAGATCTGTGCCGCCTCGCCCCGCCTCGAAGCGGTCATCTTCGGGCCGGCCGACTTCGCCGCCTCGATGGAGATGCCCGTCCTCACCGGCGGCGTGCAGATCCCGGAGTACCCGGGTGACCACTTCCACTACGTCTTCTCGAAGATCCTCATGGCCGGCCGGGCGAACGGGCTCCAGGTGATCGACGGGCCGTTCCTCAAGGTGCGCGAGCCGGAGGCCTTCCGTGACTTCTGCCAGCGGACGCGGATCCTCGGCTATGACGGGAAGTGGGCCCTCCATCCCGACCAGGTCAAGATCCTGAACGAGATCTTCTCCCCGACACAGGAGCAGTTCGACCGGGCCTGGGCCATCCTCGACGCCTACAAGGAGGCCACCGAGCAGGATCGGCAGGGGAGCGGTGATGTTCGGGGACGAGATGATCGACGAGGCGAGCCGGAAGATGGCGCTCAAGTTCGTCACTCGAGGATCACGGGCGGGATTGGAGAGGTCTTCTCGGTCCTGACGTCTAGGGAGCGACGGCGACGCGGCGGCTCAGGCGACGGCCGCCCCCGCCGGCTCGGCCTCGCCGGCGCTCGGTGGCCGGCACCGCCGGGCGCCGCCGAGGCGGCGAAGTCCTTCTGGCGGATGAGGACGAACGAGCCGACGGCGGCGGCGAAGGCGATGACGGCGCCGATGAGGAGGATCTCGTTCAGGCCGGTGATGAGGCCTTGAGCCGCCACGGAGTGGACGAGATGGGCCGCTGGCGGCATTCGGGTGGGCGCCGGCCGGGGCGCGAGCTCTCGCCGTTGAGGACGGCGTTCTCGATCGACGACGAGGCTCCCCGAGCGGTGTCGAGGCCAGCCGGCCCGATGATCGTCGAGCGGATCTGGCCGGCGAAGATCGAGCCGAGAGTGGCGATGCCGGTGGCGATCCCGACCTGGCGGAACGTCGAGTTGATCCCGGACGCCATCCCGGACGCTCCGGCTCGACGACGCCGACGGCGGTCGAGGCGAGCGGGACGTTGATGAAGCCCGCCCCGAGGCCGGCGAGAACGAGGCCGGGAACGAGGTGGGTCCAGGAGTCGGTCGGCGTGATGCCGCCCATGAGAAGGAGTCCCGCGCCGACAAGCAGGAAACCCGGCGCGATCAACCACTTGATCGGCACGGTGTTGGTGAGCCTGCCGGCGAGGCCGGCGGTGAGGAACAGCGCGCCGCTCAAGACGAGGAAGCGCACACCTGTCGCGACGGCGGACAGCAGGAGCACGTTCTGCAGGTAGAGGACGATGTAGGTGAGGAGAGAGAAGAGCGAGGCGCTCAAAGCGAAGGCGGCGAGCAGACCGCCGGTGAACGTCGGCTTCCGGAGGAGGCGGAAGTCCAGCATCGGCGCCTTCTGGCGCAGCTCGGCCCAGACGAAGGCCATGAGGAGGATGGCCGATGCGATGAGGGAGCCCACGACGAGTGCGACGTCCAACCGTCGGCCGTCGAGCGGATCATGGCGAACACGAGCGCCGCCAGGCCGCCCGAGAACGTGACGAAGCCGAGCCAGTCCGGCCTCGTCGCAGCGGGGTTCCGCGACTCGTCGACCATGAGGAGCGTGACCACGAGGGCGAGCACCCCGATCGGCACGTTGACGAAGAAGATCCAGCGCCACCCGATGCCGCTCGTGATGAGGCCCCCGAGGACCGGCCCGATCGGCGACGGCGACACCGCTCACCGACCCGAAGACGCCGAAGGCGACCCCTCGGTCCCGGCCGCGGAAGGCGTTCGCGAGGAGAGCGAGCGATGTCGCGAACATGATCGCCCCGCCGATGCCCTGGAAGCCGCGGGCGAGGATGAGGAAGAGCGGACCGGTGGCGACGCCGCACAGGAGCGAGCCGACGGTGAACGAGACGATGCCGATGGCGAACACGAGCCGCCGCCCGAACAGGTCGGCGAGGGATCCCGCCGTGAGGAGGAGGGCGGCGAGCGTCAGGGCGTAGGCGTCGAGGACCCATTGAAGGTCCGACAGCGAGGCATGGAAGGCGTGCTCGATCGACGGGAGGGCGACGTTCACGATCGTGAGGTCGAGGAGCAACATGAAGATCCCGACGCAGACGGCGCCGAGGGTCCACCACTTACGATCCATCTGGTCGTCCTCCTAGAGACGGGCGCTCGCCGGCGACAGCCCGGTCGAACGAGCGACAGTGTACCCGCCGGCTCAAATCGTCAACCTGCCGAATGATATTGTTCTGAGTACGATCTGGTATCCTGACGGTGTGGAGAGCAGTGAGCCGGCGCACGGGGCAAGCGACCCGGCGCTCGTCTGCTACCTGCTGCGCAGGGTGCGCCAGCGGATGCTCGCCTCGACGGCGAGCGGGCTCGCCGGCGGCCGCCACCCGCGCGACATCGCCCTCCTCCGGGTCATCAGCCGAGAACGGTCCCGTCACTCAGCAGTGGCTCGCCGACTACCTCGCCATCAACCGGTCGGTGATGGTGAAGCTGATCGACGCGCTCGAGGCGAACGGGGACGTCGTCCGCGGACCGGCGGCTCGACGACCGCCGTTCGTATGCCCTTCGCACGACGCCGGCCGGCCGGCGGACGATCAAGAGGTTGTCAGTCGCCGTCCGCCGCGCTCGACGGCGCCTTCTCGGCGTCGCTCTCCGCCGACGAGACGAGGCGGCTGACGACACTCCTGCGGTCGGTCGTGCTTCCCCACTTCGATCCGGCTCCGCCGGTCGAGCTGACCGATCTCATCGGCTTCCTCATCGCCCATGCCTACCTCCGCTTCGAGGCGCTCGGGGATTCGCTCCTCCAGCCGCTCGGTCTCACCGTGCGCACGTTTGCCGCCCTCGCCACGATCGACCGCGGGGGCCCGTGCTCCCAGCAGGAGCTGGCAGACCGGCTCGAGATCAGGCCGGCCGCCACCGTCGAGCTGATCGACGAGCTCGAACGGCTCGGTACGGTCCGCCGGTCGCGCAATCCGGCCGACCGGCGCAGCTACGCCCTCGAGCTGACGCCGCTCGGCGAGCGACCTCCTCGTCCGGTCAAGGGCCTTCTTGAACGCGGCGCTCGGTCAGCTCCTGGCCCCTCTCGACGAGGAAGGGCGCCGCCAGCTCGGCAGAGCTGCTCGCCAAGCTCGCCGGCGTGGACGAAGCACCGGGGCGGCGGCCGGGCGCCCGCTCACCGCCGCCGTCGAAGATCTCTGAGCCGCAGCTAGCGGCGCGCCTCTCGATGAGCGGGCTCAGCCGGCGCCGGCGCCGGCCTGCTCGGCGAGCCGGCGGGCGATGACCTTCAGGCAGAGGGTCTCGTCGGCGCCCTCGAAGATCGACAGGACGCGGGAGTCGACGAAGAGGCGGCTGACGGGGAATTCCTCCGCGTAGCCCATCCCGCCGTGGATCTGCATCGCCTCCCGGCTGACCCATTCGGCCGCCCGGCAGGCATACGCCTTCACCATTGACGTCTCAGTCGCCCCCCGCCCGGCTGCCATCATCGTGGCAACCTCATAGGAGAACTGGCGGCTCGCCTGGATCATCGCCGCCATCCGCCCGAGCTTCACCCGCGTGAGCTCGAAGTCGATGATCGGCCGGCCGAAGGCCCGGCGGTTGCGGGCGTAGCCGAGGCCGGCCTCGTAGGCGGCCTGCATGACGCCGACGGCGCGGGCAGCGGTCTGCAGCCGGCCGTTCTCGAAGCCCTGCATCTGCAGGTAGAAGCCCCGTCCTTCCCCATCGGCGCCACCGACGAGATTGTCGGCCGGAACCCACCAGTTCTCGAACGACAGCTCGTAGGAGTGCATCCCGCGGTAGCCGATCGTGTCGATCGGCCGGCCCTCGAGGCGCCCGGGAGGAAGCCCGGCCGGCCGAGACCGATCGCTCCCCTGCCCCCGGTCTCCAGAGGCGCCGGCGGAGGCCGTCCTGGCGGTGGCCGCCCTTCATCGGGACGTTCGTCCTGGTGGAAGACGAAGCCGTCGGCGTCACCGCGGGGCTTCTCGACGACGAAGAGGGAAAGGCCCCGGTGGGCCTTCCGCCGGTCAGGGTCGGTCCGGGCGAGCAGCATCAGGGCGTCGGCTCTGGCGGCGAACGTGCACCACGTCTTCACGCCGTTCACGAGGAAGCCGGCCTCGGCCGGCGTGGCGGTGACGGCGAGGCTCGCCACGTCCGAGCCGAAGTCCGGCTCGGTGACGGCGACGGCGATCATGAGCGATCCGTCGGCGATGCGGGGGAGCAGGCGGCGCTTCTGTTCCTCGGTGCCCCCTTTCACGAGCGCCCGGGCGAGGATCTCGGGTCGGGTGACGAGGGAGCCGCCGGCGCCGAGGGACGCCCGCGACAGCTCCTCTGTCGCCACGACCATGCCGAGGTAGTCATTGGCGCCCCCGGAGGCGAAGCCGCCTAGCTCCTCGGGCACCGAGAGCCCGAAGCCCCCCATTGCCGCCAGCCCTTCGATGATCTCCTCGGGGATGTCGGAGTTGGCGCGGTGAATGCGCTCGGCCCGCGGGACGATCTGCTCCTCGGCAAAACGCCGGAAGCTCTCCCGCACGAGCTCGAAGTCCTCATCGAGGTGGGACGGTCCGGCTGGCTCGGCGAGGGCGGCGAGCAGCCGGGGCGAGCGGCCGGCCTCGAGGAACTCGCCGAGCGGGGCGTGCCAGCCGGGCTCCGACGCCCCACTGCCGCTCCCTTCCGGCGGTGCGGCCGACGAGATCGGCGATGACGTCGGCGACGAAGGCGACCGCCAGCCGGGCTTCGCCTGTCCCGTGGGCGCCGTAGCGCACGGCGGCGCCTGCTGTGTGAACACCGGCGGCGGCATGGGCGAGGTCGTAGGCGAACACCTGAGCGTCGTCGAGCCGCCGGCCGCCGTCGGTGAGCTCCGCCAGTCGTGCCGTCGCCCCGTGCACGAGCTTGTCGACAACACCGAGGGCTGCCTCGGCATCGGCGAGGTCGACCTCGGGGGCGCCGGTCGCCTCGATCATCGTCGCAGGCTATTCGGCCTGCGAAAGGTCGCCGCCCGCCCTCCGCCCGATCACCGTCACGAGCGGAGGGAGCACGACGGGATCGTCCCCGGGGTCCACCCCGCTCAGGGCCTCGAGGTAGGCGGCGACCGGGCCGGCGCCGGCACCCGCAGGAGCCTCCGCCCAGGCGTCGCTCACCTTGAGGCCGGCATCGCGCACGAGGCCCGGCAGGAGGGCGCCCACGTCGGGGTGACGGGCAGTGGGCATCGACATCGCCACGCCACCCACCCTGCCCGCTGTCGTGATCGGCTCCTGGGCAACAAGGACGCCCCCGCCGGCGAGGGCACCGGCCATCCGCCGGAGGGCCACGAGCGGGTCGGCGACGTGCATCAGGAGGAAACGGCAGTAGACGAGGTCGACCCGCTCGGGGAGGACGAGGTCCTCGGCGGCCTGGGTGAGGGTCACGACTTGGGCACCGCCGGCGGCGGCGGCCGCCTCGGCGGTGACGTCGCGGGCGACAGGGTCGGAGTCGACCGCATAGACGCGCCCTGCTCGTCCGACGAGTGCTGCAAGGGCCACCGAGACGTCGCCCGAGCCGGCTCCGATGTCGGCGCATCGCCAGCCTTCGGCGAGGCCGAGGCGTTCGAGGGCGGTGGCGAGCGGCCGGCGGTAGACGTCGTTGCGCAGCCCGAGCTCGTCCACGGCCGAGACGGTACCGGGGTCCGGCCGGCGCCGTGGAGCGGTCAGGTCGTTTCGGTGAGCAGCGTCAGAGGTCCACCGCTTGCTGCCCGTTGAGGGCGCCGCCGGCGGCGAGGCGGCTTGCATGAGAAGACTCGCCGGAGACCGCTCCGGGGGCGGCTGTAGCGTGGCTCACGTGCGTGTGACGATGTTGCTCTGTGATGCCGCCCAGGTGGCGGACGGGAAGCTCTACGTGCTCGGCGGCGGCTGGAGCCTCGTCGGGCCCGACCCGATGCCCTCGGCTGTGGCTCTCAAGATCGACGTCGACTGGATCGAGGCAGGCGCCGAGCACCACTGGGAGCTCTTCCTCGTCGACGAGGACGGCCAGCCGGTGCTCGTCGAGACGCCCGAAGGGCCCCGGCCCCTCGAGGTGCGGGGCGAGTTCCAGGTGGAGCGGCCGCCGACGGTGCCCGAGGGGAGCCCGATCGACGTCGCGCTCGCTGTCAACTTCGGCCCCCTGCCGCTGCCGACGGCGACCCGCTTCACCTGGAGGCTGACGATCGACGGCGAGAGCGAGCCGGACTGGCTGCTGGCCTTCTCGACACGACCGGCCCGCCCGAGCGGCGAGGCGGAGCAGTAGGGCTGGACGCCGGCAGGCGTCCCGGCTACTAAGGGGTCATGGCGACACACGAGCGGCCGTTCGGCCGCGCACTCGAGGACTTCGTCGTCGGCGACGTCTATCGCCACTGGCCGGGCAAGACCGTCACCGAGTACGACGACCACCTGTTCTGCATGATCACGATGAACCACCACCCGCTCCACACGAACGAGTGGTTCGCCGAGCAACGACGCGCCGCACGGCCGCACCGTCGTCGTCGGCAACCTCGTCTACTCGCTCGTGCTCGGCATGAGCGTGCCGGACGTCTCGGGCAGCTGCATCGCCAATCTCGAGGTCGAGTCGCTGCAGCACAAGAACCCCACTTTCCACGGGGACACGATCTACGCCGAGAGCCGCGTCCTCGAGGTCTCGCCCTCCCGCTCAAAGCCCGACCGGGGCGTCGTCACCGTCGAGTCGAAAGGCTTCAACCAGCGCGGCGAAGAGGTCTGCTACTTCCGCCGGAAGCTCCTCGTGTGGACGCGGGCGGCGCTGCCGGCGCGGCGGCGGCCTTACGAGGACGCCTGGGACTGAGAAGCGAGGCGGCGGTGGTCAGCCCGCCGCCCGGACCGGTTCGACAGGGACCGCCCGCCGGCGGCGCCAGAGCCAGAGGGCGCCGAGGAACAGCAGAGCGAGCGGGACGACGATGTCCCATCGCCCCCACCCGACGAGGGCGAGGCCGGAGCCGAAGATGACTCCTGCCACGATCAGGCCGAGCGGCACCTGCGGGATCGAGCGTGAGACGAGGGCCCCGACGAAGGCTCCCGGGATCCCGCCGATCACGATCGAGGTGGTGAGGGCAAGCTTCAGATCGCCTCCGAGGAGGTGGCCGAGGGCGGCGGCGGCGACGAGGGGAACCGCCTGAACGAGGTCCGTGCCGACAAGGTCGGCAGGGGCGAGCAACGGGAACGTGAAGCCGAGGGCGACGAGCATGAGGGTTCCCGACCCGACCGACGTGAACCCCACGACGGCCCCTCCGACAAGGCCGATCAGCACGCAGGCGATCTTGCGGGAGTCGGTCATCTCGGCGCTCCCGATGACTCTTGCCCCGGTCGCCCCGTCACCTCCGCCGGCAAGAGCTTCGTTCGCCTTTAACCGGGCGACCCTGCGGGCGACCGCCGCTGCCCCGCTCAAGAGGAGGGCGAGGCCGACGAGTGGTTCGAGCAGGGTCTTGTTCTGGCTCGTGCTGATGGCGGCGTGGGCGACCCAGCCCGAGACGAAGGCCGACGGGACAGAGCCGATCACGAGCCACGAGACGATCGGCCAGTGGACGGTCTTTCGGCGTAGGTGGACCGAAGCCGCCGTCGGCCGCATGAATAGCGTCGCCACGAGGTCGCTCGCCACCGCGGTCTTCGCCTTCACGTGGAGGAAGAGGATGAGAGCCGGCGTGAGGAGGGCGCCCCCTCCGCTGCCCGTCATCCCGACGACGAGTCCCACCACGAGGCCGGCGATGAGCGGCCCAGTAGTTACATGCATCCGGGAATTGTAATCGCTTCCATAGACAACGTTTTCCGGATTGAGAAAGCGAAACGGCGCCCATTGCCACCCGGGCGGAGCTCGTCTCAGCTTGAATAGGAAACGTGGCCGCTCCCTGCGGGATTTACCAGTGACCGGCGCGGTGATCGTCGGCGGCTTGATCCTTCTTGTCGTGGCCGTCTTCGCCTGGGCGCGGATCAGCGCCGCCCGGGCGGATCGGCGGTCCATCAGGACCTATGGCCACGCCCTTCACGTCCTCGGGGATGTAGCCCGGCGGGGGGACAGCTCGGGGAACGTCCGCATCATCCCAAGGGAGAGCATCGGCCGGGCCCATGTGAGGACAGGGGGAGCCGGGCTCGGTGAGGCCCGCGAAGGGGCGTCGGCCCCGCCGAGGCCCGTCGAGGGTGCCCGACCGGTCCCTGCGGAGGCTGCCGAGCTCATCAGGGATGCCGGCCCGTGTCACCTCAGAGGTGGCACCGGTTGTTCCGAGGGTCTCGCTTCCCGTGCCGGTTCGGCCGTTGCGCTTCGAGGACCACAGCCTCGAAGGGGAGGCCACGACCGAGCCGCTCCTTCGGAGGGCGGTCCGAACGGGCCCCTCGGTCCGTCAGGCGGCGCTCCGCCGGACCGTGGCCGGCACTGCGGCAGCCCTCGCCGTCGTTCTCGCCGTCGTGGGGGGCCTTCAGCTGGCGGGCGGAGACCACAGAGGCGCTCGGGCGGACGGTAGCGGGTCACGGGCGCGGTCTCAGCCCCACCCCCGTCCGGGGTCCCGGGCGCACCGAGGGAGCGGGGACGGCACTGCTCCTGGAACTGTGCAGCGACTCGTCCCGACGTCGACGACGACGGGCGACGTCTCGTTCCAGGTCCCCTCGAGCAGGTACATGCTCACGTTCAGTGACACCGGCACGAGCGACTGCTGGGTGGGCATCGAGACGGCCGCCGGCAGCGGGGTGTGGCTCTGGATGGAGACGCTTGCGCCCGGATCGACGACCAGCTACGAGGCATCAGGGCCCGGTCGTGGTGGATCTCGGAGCGCCGAGGAACATCGAGCTGCGGGTGAACGGAGTGGCGGCCGACCTGCCCGGCTATGCCCTCTCCTATGACCTGTCCTTCACGACAGGGCCGGCCCCGGCCTGAGCCGGCGCCGACCTAGGGTGCCGAGGCGGCCATTGCTCCGGTGGCCTCGAGGATGAAGGCCTGGACGGCCGCCCGCTGCTTCCAGCCCTGGTAGCGGCCGGACGGGCCGGCGTGGCCTGCGGCCAGCTCGATCCGGAAGAGCACCCTCCGGGGGTTCGCCGGGTGGGAGGCCCGCAGCTTCTGAACCCACTTCGCCGGCTCGAAGTAGCTGACTCTCGGGTCGTTGAGGCCGCCCGTCACGAGCATCCTCGGGTAGGGGACCTCCCTCACGTTGTCGTAGGGCGAGTACGCCTTGATCCATCCGTAGGCGTCCTTGTCGGCGACAGGATCGCCCCACTCTTCCTGTTCGGTGACGGTGAGGGGAAGAGCCGGGTCGAGCATCGTCGTCAGGCAGTCGACGAAGGGGACCTCGGCGACGACGCAGGCGAAGAGCTCCGGGGCGAGGTTGACCGACGCCCCTACGAGGAGACCGCCGGCGCTCCGCCCCATGGCGGCCAGTTGGGCGGGTGACGTGAGGCCCTCGTCCACGAGGTGGCGGCCGACGGCGACGAAGTCCTCGAAGGTGTGGTGCTTGTGCTCCAGCTTGCCGTCGAGGTACCAGCTCCTTCCGAGCTCGCCTCCGCCCCGGACGTGGGCGATGGCGTAGAGCACGCCCCGGTCGAGCAGGGGGAGCACCGGCCGGTCACTGCGGTAGGCGGGATCGCTCGAGGCCTCGTAGGCGCCGTAGCCGTAGAGCAGGCAGGGCCCCGGGCCGTCTGGGCGGTCCGCCCGCCAGGCGAGCGTGACCGGCACCGGCGTGCCGTCGTCCGAAGTCGCCCAGCGCCGTTCTGTCCGGTAGCGGCCGGGGTCGTGGCCCGGGGCCGGCTCGGCCCAGAGAGTGGCCGTCTCTCCCGTCTCGGGGTCGTAGGAGCAGAGGGTCCTCGGGGTGACGAGGTCGGTGATCTGGAAGCGGACGGTTCTTGCCTGGAAGTCGGGATTCGCCGCCAGCTGAACCACGCCGGCCTCCGGTGCCGCGATGACGTGCGGGCGTCCATCGCCCGTGAGCGGCAGAAGGCGGATGGCGGTCGTCGCTCCGCCCCGCTCCTCCAGCATCGCCAATCCCTCGAGGACATCGACGGACTCGAGGCGGACGTCCTCCCGCCCGGGGACGAGCACGGTCCAGCTCGTCGCGGCCGGGAGAGACCACCGGTGCTTTGTAGAGGGTGAAGTTCTCCGAGGAGTCGTTGCAGAGGATCAGCAGCTCGCCGTGGTGGTGCTCGAGCGAGTACAGGACGCCCTGGCGCCGGGCAGCGACGAGAAAGGCCTCGGACTCCGGCCGGTCCGCCGGGATCAGGCGCTCTTCGGTCGTGACGGCGCTCTGCGAGGAGACGACGATGAATGCCTCGTCCTTCGTCTTGTCCACCCCGACCGAGAAGCGCTCGTCGGCCTCCTCGAACACGAGCGCGTCAGTCGCCGGGTCGCTCCCGAGGCGGTGGCGCCACACCTGGAAAGGGCGCATGGCGGCGTCCGGCCGGGTGTAGAAGAGCGTCTCGTTGTCGGCGGCGAAGGCGAGACCGTAGTAGGCGCCTTCGATCTTGTCCGGCAGATCCTCACCGGTCTCGAGATCCCGCACCTCGACGACCATGAGCTCGCCCCCGGAGAGGTCGGTCGCCCGGGCGATGAGCCTGTGGTCGGGGCTGACGGCGAAGTCGCCGACGTCGAAGTACGCCTGGCCCTTCGCGAGCTCGTTCTCGTCGAGGATGACGACCTCGTCGCTGTCAGGCCCGGTCGCCGAGGGAGGAGGCGAGCTGACGCTCCGCCGGCAGAGGAGGGGGTAATCGAGACCCTCGACGGTACGCGTGTAGTACGCCCACTGCCCCTTCGGGGTCGGGAATGACACGTCGCTCAGCTGGACCTTCGAGAGCATCGAGTCGTACAGCTCGGCCTCGAGACGGGAGAGGTGGCCCGTCGAGGCGTCGGCGAAGGCGTTCTCGGCCTCGAGGATCGCGAGGACATCGGGGTCGTCACGCTCCCGCAGCCAGTACCAGTCGTCTGTCCTCTCGTCCCCGTGGGCGCTCAGCACCTCGGGGCGCCGCTCAGCCACTGGCGGGTCGGCGTCGGCTGTCACAGAGCCAGACTACGGGCGGCGTGAGCGACCCCGTGAGGGTGGTTGGGGTGAGAGGCGAGCTAGTTGTTACTATCTAGGTAGTGGAAACTCCGATATCGACCACCGAGAGAGTGAACGTCTGATGGCCACCACAGAGCTCGATCTCGGCCGCTACCAGCTTGGCTGGAGCGATGTCGAGGACTATGTCTTCAAGCCGCGAAAGGGCCTCTCCGAGGAGATCGTCCGCGAGATGTCGCTCCTCAAGAAGGAGCCGCAGTGGATGCTCGACTTCCGCCTGCGGGCCCTGCAGCGGTTCTACCGCAAGCCGATGGTGGCCTGGTTCGCCCACAAGATGCCCGACCTCGACTTCGACGACATCTACTACTACATCCGGCCGATCGACGCCCAGGTCAACACCTGGGAGCAGCTGCCCGAGAGCGTGAAGGCGACCTGGGACAAGCTCGGCATCCCCGAGGCGGAGAAGAAGTACCTCTCCGGCGTGACGGCCCAGTACGAGAGCGAAGTCGTCTACCACCGCAACCGTGACGATCTCGCCGAGCAGGGCGTCCTTTTCTCCGACATGGACACCGCCGTGCGGGAGTACCCCGACATCGTGCGGAAGTGGTTCGGGAAGATCATCCCGCCGAACGACAACAAGTTCGCCGCCCTCAACTCGGCCGTCTGGTCGGGAGGCTCCTTCATCTACGTGCCGCCCGGCGTCAAGGTCGAGATGCCGCTCCAGGCCTACTTCCGCATCAATGCCGAGAACATGGGCCAGTTCGAGCGGACGCTCATCATCGCCGACGAGGGCTCGCAGGTCCACTACGTCGAGGGGTGCTCGGCGCCGGTCTACTCGACCGACTCCCTCCACTCCGCTGTCGTCGAGCTCGTCGCTCTTCCCGGGAGCCGGATCACCTACACGACCATCCAGAACTGGTCGACGAACGTCTACAACCTCGTGACGAAGCGTGCACGGGCCGAGGCGGAGGCGCACGTCGAGTGGATCGACGGCAACATCGGCTCGCGCCTCACGATGAAGTACCCGTCCGTCTACCTGATGGGCCCGAAGGCATCGGGCGAGGTGCTCTCCGTCGCCTACGCCGGGGCCGGCCAGCAGCAGGACACCGGCTCGAAGATGTACCACTGCGCCCCCGAGACGACCTCGACGATCGTGTCGAAGTCGATCTCGAAGGACGGCGGCAACGCCACCTACCGGGGGAAGGTGCACGTGGACGCAGGTGCCCGCCACTCGAAGTCCTTCGTCCGCTGTGACGCCCTGATCCTCGACGACGAGTCGGTCTCCGAGACCAAGCCCTACATCGAGGTCGAGGAGCGGGACGCCGAGATCGGCCACGAGGCGACGGTGTCGAAGGTGGGCGACGACCAGCTCTTCTACCTGATGAGCCGGGGCCTCTCCGAGAGCCAGGCGATGGGGATGATCGTCAACGGGTTCATCGAGCCCGTCACCCGCACGCTCCCGATGGAGTACGCCGTCGAGTGGAGCCGCTTGATCGAGCTCCAGATGGACGGCTCCGTCGGCTGAGGAGGCCGTCGGGAGAACGAGCGGCCCGCCGGTAGATCTCACGTCGCCCGCCGTAATGTGCCCTGAGCCATGCCGATGCGCGAGGAGTGCAAGCACTTTCAGTCAAGGACCTACGCCTCCGGCGAGGTGGCGCGCTTTTGCGTGCTCGACCTTGCACCGGAGGCACCCTGGCGGTGCCCTGACAATTGCCCCCGCTACGAGCGCCGTCTCGCCGACGCCGGCTGGCAGCACGGCAAGCTCGTAGAGCCGCCGGTTGAGGCCGAGCCGGACTCGCCCCCGGGCGACGTCGCAGCCCTGCTCAACGCCGCCGAGCTGGTCGTCGACCAGGCGACGCCGGACGCACTGAGTGAAGCCCGCGAACGGGAACGGCGGGAGGAACGCGCCGAGGGCCGTAGCGGTGGCTGGAAGGGCCTTTTCCGCCGGCGACGCTGATCGGTGCCGGCTCAGCGGCCGGTGAAGTGGGCCGGCCGGCGCTCGAAGAACGCCGCCACTGCCTCATCGAGGTCGTCCGAGAGCAGGTGGCCGGCGTTCCAGGCCGCCACGTAATGAAGCCCGGCTTCGACCTCGGCGCGGTGGATCTCGGACAGGACGGCCTTCGTCCCCTCGACGGCGAGCGGTGAGTTGGCGCCGATCTCTGCGCCGAGGCTCAAGGCGGCGGCAAGGGCGGCATCCTTGTCGGCATGGACCGAGTTGACGAGGCCGATCTGCTCGGCGCGGCCGGCCGTGATGTCCTTGCCGGTGTAGGCGAGCTCGGCAACGTGACCGAGCGGCACGATGAGCGGCAGGCGGGCGAGGGTCCCGAGGTCCGCCACCATCGCCATCCGCGTCTCGCGCACCGAGAAGATCGCGTCCGCCGACGCGACGCGGAGGTCACAGGCGCTGATGAGGTCCACCCCTCCACCGATGCAGTAGCCGTGGACGGCTGCGATGACCGGCTTCGGGCACTCGGCCACCGAGCTGATCGACCTCTGCAGCCGGAGCACCTGGCGGCGGACGCGGGACGCCGAGGAAGCCTGCGAAGCGCCGGCACCGCGCCCGCCGGCGCCCTCGCCGCCGGCGCCGCCTGAGTCGCTCCGTTCCTCTGAGCCGTCGCCGCCCCCGCCGGAACCGCCTGTGGCGAGCACCCCGGCCATCGCCGCCAGGTCGAGCCCGACGGTGAAGGCGGGCCCCTTGGCGGCGATGACGACGGCACGCACCCCGGGATCGCCGCCGACAGCGGCCATCGCCGCCGGCAGCTCGGCGAAGAAGGCGTCACCGAGGGCGTTGCGCCTCTCCGGGCGGTCGAGGAAGAGAACGGCCACGTGGCCGGAGCGCTCGAGCGAGAGAGCCGTCCACGGCGGGCCCGCTTGGTCGCGGCCTGTCGTCACCGCCGCACCGTACTGCGGGCCCGGCATCGCCTGCCGGTAGCATGCTCGCGCCGGCGGCCCGGCTCCGGAGCGGGGCAGACCGTCGTTCCGGGATCGTGGGCCGGCCGAGACCGCCGGGGTGAGCTTGCCCCGGCGAGGATCCAGCCGTCGTCAATCTAGGAGCGTCCACGTCCTGAGCACTGCCGAGTACCGATCCGAAGCCTTCAGTGCGGAGGCCTCTCACGCCCTCGGCGGCCCGCCATGGCTGGCCGGGTTCCGTGAGAGCGCCCACGAGCGGTTCGCGGCGAGCCCGCTCCCGACCGGCGACGAGGAGATCTGGCGCTACAGCAGGATCAACGATCTCCACCTCGAACGCTTCACGCCGTCGCCGCCTCGTCGAGGCGCGGGAGAGCCCACCCGGCCGAAAGGGGATGCCCCCGAACGCCTCAGCCCTCCTCGAACGGGTCGGTGAGCGTTCAGGGCTCGTCGTCACACAGCAGGGGCTCGTGACCACAGTCGAGCTCGACAGCCGGGACGAGGCGCGAGGCGTCGTGCTCGCGAGTGCCCGCGCACATCCGGGCGCCGAGGAGCTGATCGGCTCGGTGGCGGCCGAGTTCGCCGGGAGCGACCCCCCCGACGCCTACGACTTCCTGGCCGACTCCTTCGCCGCCGATGCCGTCGTCCTCACCGTGCCCGACCGCACCGAGGTGGAAAAGCCGATCGTGATCCTTCACCTGCTCGGTGACGGAGTCTCGCCGACCGTCCCGAGCTCCGGCCGCGGCGGGCCGAGCGGCGGGGCGGCCTTCCCGCGTACCTTCGCTGCTCTCGGGGAGGACTCGGGTGCGACGGTGATCGAACTTCTCGTCTCGGGTGGCGAGGCGGCGCTCCTCGTCTTCCCGACCGTCGAGCTGTCGGTCGGCAGCGGCGGCCGGCTCGGCCACGAGCTCGTCCAGCAGCTCGGGCCGCAGGCGTGGCAGATCGGTCGACTCTTCTCGAGCGCCGGGAGGGACTCGACCCTTCGCAGCTTCCAAGCATCGCTCGGCGGCGAGTACGCCCGTGCCCGGACCGACTCGGTCCTGACGGGCCAGGGCGGCACGGCTCAGCTTCTCGCCGCCTACCTCGGGGACGGCAACCAGGTGCACGACTTCCGCACGCTGCAGGAGCACGCCGCCCCCCAGACGACGAGCGACCTCGTCTTCAAGGGCGCCGTCGGAGGCACGTCGCGCTCGGTCTACAGCGGGATGATCCGGATGCGCAAGGGCGCCAAGCGGTCGAACGCCTTCCAGACCAACCGGAACCTCGTGCTGTCCGACGGCGCCCACGCCGACTCGGTGCCCAACCTCGACATCCAGGAGAACGACGTCCGCTGCTCGCACGCGTCGGCCGTCGGGCCGATCGACGAGGAGCAGCGCTTCTACCTCGAGTCCCGCGGCGTCCCGAGGGAGGCGGCTGAGCGGCTGATCCTGCTGGGCTTCTTCGGTGAGCTGTCAGAACGGGTCTCGGCGCCCGTGCGGGACCATCTCTTTCACTCGATCGCCGGCCGCGTCCGCGCGATGACCGAGGCGAGGCTGTGATGGCACGGATCCGGTTGTGCTCGGCTCGACGAGATGGACGGCGGCACCGTGCGGCGCTTCGAGCCGGAGGAGCTCTCCTATGCCGTCGCCCTCGCCCGCTGCGACGACGGCTTCCACGCAGTCGTCGACAACTGCAGCCACGAGGACTATCCCCTCTCCGAAGGGGAGGTCTTCGCCGACGTCTGCGAGATCGAGTGCCTCCGCCACGGCAGCACGTTCTCCCTCCTCGACGGCGAGCCGCAGAGCTTCCCCGCCACCCAGGCGGTGCCCGTCCTCGACGTCGTCGTCGAAGGCGGCGACGTCTTCGTGGAGGTGCCGTGACAACCGCCGGCCCCCTCCATACTGCGAGCGTCCTCCGAATAGCAGGCCTCGAGGTGCGGGCGGCCGGCCACGAGATCCTGCGCGGGGTCGACCTCACGGTTCGAAGCGGCGAGATCCACGCCGTCATGGGCCCGAACGGGTCGGGCAAGAGCACCCTCGCCCACGCTCTCATGGGCCGGCCCGGCTACGAGGTGACGGGCGGGAGTGTGACGATCGACGGTCAGGAGATCCTCGGCCTCGAGCCGTTCGAGCGGGCGAGGGCCGGCCTGTTCCTCGCCTTCCAGTACCCGATAGAGGTTCCCGGCGTGCCCGTGCTCGACGCCCTGCACGAGGCCCTCGTCGCCGCGGGAGCCCCCGAGGAGGAGATCGGCCGCCTCGCCGACCGGATGGCGGCGGAGGCAGAGCGCCTCCACACGCCCCCCGAGCTGCTCGCCCGTCACATGAACGTCGGCCTGTCGGGCGGCGAGAAGAAACGGAACGAGACCTTGCAGCTGGCCCTCCTGAGGCCCCGCTTCGCCGTCCTCGACGAGCTCGACTCCGGTCTCGACGTCGACTCGCTCCGGCAGGTGGCACGGCGGATCGAGGAGGTGCGCCACGAGACCGACCCGCCCCTCGGCGTGCTGGCGATCACCCACTACCGCCGGCTCCTGAACGAGCTTCACCCGGACGTGGTCCATGTCCTGTCGGCCGGCCGGGTCGTCGCCTCAGGGGGGCCGGAGCTCGCAGCCGAGCTCGAGGCGACCGGATACGCCGGCTACCGCGAGGCGACCGGCTGAGAGCTCCCGACGTGCTGAGCTACCGGCGGTTGCAGGTGCGCTCAGAGGCGGACGACCGGGCAGGTGAGCGTCCTTGTGATTCCTTCGATCAGCTGCACCCTGCTCACGACCATCTTGCCGAGGTCGTCGACGGAGTCGGCCTCGGCCTGCACGATGACGTCATAGGGGCCGGTGACGTCGTCGGCGAGGGTCACGCCGGGTATCTCGGCCACTTTGCTCGCGACCGAAGCGGCTTTTCCCACCTCTGTCTGGATCAACACATAGGCCCGAACGGACACGGCGACCTCCTAGTCGTCTCGGTGTCCGCAGCGTAGCCGTCACAGTCTGCACCTACCATTGCCGTTGTGGCCGAGAGAGCGCGCCTGCAGAGGCTGACGAACCTCCTGCGGTCCGCCGTCGGCGGCTTGTTCGACCAGGACCAGCCGTTCGGCCGCCTCGCCCTCGTCCACACGATCTTCTCCGGCGGCACGACGCTCGTGACGATCTCCCTCGCCGGATCGCTCTTCTTCTCCGTCTCGGCGAGTGAGTCCAAGAGCAGGGTTCTTCTCTACCTGCTCCTCACGATCGCCCCCTTCGCCGTCGTCGCACCGCTGCTGAGCCCCCTGCTCGACCGGGGAGCGACCGCGAGGCGGGCCGGCATCGGGATCGCGGCGGGCGGGAGCGCCGTCCTGACGCTGTTCATGGCGGCGGATCTGAAGAGCTTCCTGCTCTTCCCGGAGGCCTTCGGCATTCTCGTCCTGTCGAAGCTCTACCTCATCGGCAAGGCGGCCCTCGTCCCTTCGATGACCGAGTCCGACGACGACCTCGCGAGCGCCAACGCGAAGCTGGCCGTGCTGGCGGCGGTCGCCGGCTTCGCCGTCTCGCCCCTCGGCGTCGGCTTCCTCCAGCTCGGGGCGCAGTGGGTGCTCCGCCTGACATTCGTCGTCTTTGCCCTCGGGACCGTCGCGGCCGTGAGGCTCCCGAGGTCTCACAGCCTGCCCGCCCCCCCGAAGAGCCTCGGCAGCCTCGACGACGGCCGCCCGGTCCACGGCCCCGCCCAGCCGGGACCGCTCCCCCGGACGCGCGCCGGCGCGCCACGCCACCCCCCGTGGCGGGAGCGCCCGGGGGGCTGATCTACCGGTCACGGCGGGGGGAGCCCCGCCAGCCACGTGTCGACGTGGCGAAGGAGCGCCGCCGGCTCGGCCTTCCTCTGATCGTCCCGCAGGTGACGGTGGCTCTCGGGGCGATGACGGTGCTCCGGGCCTGCTTCGGGTTCCTCACGTTCTTCCTGGCCTTCGCACTGAAGAACGCCGGCGCGGCGACATGGTGGTACGGCTTCATCCTTCTCGCGAGCGGGATCGGTGGCCTCTCAGGCTCCATCTTGGTGCCGATCGTCCGACGCCACCTCTCCGAGCAGCACCTGATCCTCGCCGCGCTCCTCTTGACGGCGGTGGCCGCCGTCCTTGTCGGCTGGTCCGGGCGGCTCGTCGTTCAGCCGCTCCTTGCTTTCGTGGTCGGGATCTCGTCGACGGGGGCGAAGCCCGCTTTCGACTCCATCGCCCAGACCTACGTGCCGCCGGCTGCCCTCGGGCGTGCGTTTGCCCGTTTTGAGACCCAGCTTCAGCTCGGCTGGGTGCTGAGCGCCCTGTTGGCGGTGATCTTCTCGTTCCAGTTCCGCCAGGGCGACATCCTGATCGCCTCGGCGTGTGCGATCGCGGCCGTCTTCCACCACTCCATGCGGCACGCCTTCACGAAGCGCGGCCGAAGCGACACGACGGCCAGAGCCGGCCGGAAGGGCCGTGGGAGCAACCGGGAGCGACGGGCCGGACTCCCGTGACCGAGGGCCTCCGCTCACAGGGGCGGACCGGCCCGGGCGAGATGACGCCTTCGTGAGCCTCGACGGCGCCCCTCGTGAGAAGCTGGAACGGCAGACGGCGGGCCGGGGTGCCGACCGCCGAAGTCGGCGCTGCCGGCCTCAGTCGGCGGCTAGCCGGCGCCTGAGCCCCTCCAGCTGCGCCCGGAGAGCCGCTGGCACCCGGTCGCCGAACTCGTCGAAGTACTCGGCGATCGGCGGGACCTCGGCCTCCCACTCGGCACGGTCCACCCGGAGCAGCTCGGCCATGTCCTCTTCCGAGATGTCGAGGCCGTCTGTCGGGATGGCTCGAGGCGCCGGCAGGTAGCCGATCGGGGTGCTGACGGCTTCGCCACGGCCGGCGCAGCGCTCGAAGACCCACTCGAGCACGCGGGCGTTCTCGCCGAAGCCCGGCCACAGGAAACGCCCGTCGGCCGACTTGCGGAACCAGTTCACGTAGAAGATCCGCGGGAGCTTCGAGCTGTCGACCCTCTCCTCGAGCGAGAGCCAGTGAGCCCAGTAGTCGGCCATGTTGTACCCGCAGAACGGCAGCATCGCGAAGGGGTCCCGCCGCAGCTTGCCGACGGCGCCGGCGGCGGCCGCCGTCGTCTCGGAGGACATGATCGCCCCGAGGAAGACGCCGTGGGTCCAGTCGAAGGCCTCGTGGACGAGCGGGATGACCGAGGCGCGCCGGCCGCCGAAGAGGATCGCCGAGATCGGGACGCCTTCGGGATCCTCCCACTCCGGGGCGATGGCGGGGTCCTGGCTCGCCGGCGCCGTGAAGCGCGAGTTCGGGTGCGCGGCCGGTCCTTCCGAATCCGGCGTCCATTCCTCGCCCGTCCAGGCCGTGCAGTGGGCGGGCGGCTCGGGGGTGAGGCCCTCCCACCAGACGTCGCCGTCGTCGGTGAGGGCGGTGTTGGTGAAGATGCAGTTGGCGGACGAGGGTGAGGACGGCGTTCGGGTTCGTCTCCATGTTCGTCCCGGGCGCCACCCCGAAGAAACCCGCCTCCGGATTGATCGCCCTCAGCGTCCCGTCCGGCCCGATCTTCATCCAGCAGATGTCGTCGCCGATGGTCTCGACCTTCCACCCGGGCATCGTCGGGATGAGCATGGCGAGGTTCGTCTTGCCGCACGCCGAGGGGAACGCCCCCGTCACGTACCGGACCTCGCCGGCCGGAGAGGTCAGCTTGAGGATGAGCATGTGCTCGGCGAGCCATCCCTCGTCGCGCGCCATCACCGAGGCGATGCGGAGCGCGAAGCACTTCTTGCCGAGGAGGGCGTTGCCGCCGTAGCCCGGAGCCGAAGGACCAGATCTCCCGCGTCTCGGGGAAGTGGGCGATGTAGAGGTTGTCCGGGTTGCACGGCCAGGGCGAGTCCTCGGCTCCCTCTGTCGAGCGGCACGCCGACCGAGTGGAGGCAGGGGACGAACTCGCCGTCGTCGCCGATCACCTCGAGGGCGCCTTTGCCCATCCGGGTCATGATCCGCAAGCTGACCGCCACGTAGGCGGAATCGGTGATCTCCACGCCGACGTGGGCGATCGGCGAGCCGAGCGGGCCCATCGAGAAGGGGACGACGTACATCGTGCGGCCCTTCATGCACCCCTTGAACAGCCCCGTGAGCGTCTCGCGCAGCTCGTGCGGGATCGATCCAGTTGTTGTTCGGCCCGGCGTCCTCCTTCTTCGCCGAGGCGACGTAGGTGCGGCCTTCGACGCGGGCGACGTCGCGGACGTCGGAGTGCGCCCAGTAGCTGTTCGGTCGCTTGGCCTCGGACAGCCGCGTGAAGGTTCCCTGGTCGACGAGGAGCTGGCAGAGCCGGTCGTACTCGGACTCCGAGCCGTCGCACCACTCGACGCGTGCCGGCTCGGTGAGGGAAGCGACTTCCTCCACCCATTCGAGAAGCTTGCGGTGACTCGTCGGAGGCATTGTCGGGAGAGGTCCTTTCTCTCGGACCGGCTCGCATGCTTCCTCGGCCGGTCAATGTCCCGTTCAGGAGACGTCAAGCCTGTATGATGTTATGCCCGGTGGGCGGATTCCCGACAATCACGTATGTTGGCCGGCGCACGGCCACGGGTGAAGCGGCGTCCCGGCTACCGTCCGCCTGCGTGCCGGCGCCTTCGCAGGGCGGGTCAGCGCAGCTCACAGCCGCGACGGTCGGTGAGCTGGGCGCTCTCGGCCGGCTACGGGAGCGGTTCGGATCCGGCTCGGCGACTCCTCGGCAGGCGAGGTGTGGATCGGCGATGACGCCGCCGTCGTCCGCTCTCCTGGCAGCCACCTCCTGTTCGCCCTCGATCTCGTCGTGGAGGGCGTCCACTTCGACCTCGACCTCGGGAGCCTCGCCGACGCCGGCTGGAAGGCGCTCGCAGTGAACGTGAGCGACATCGCCGCCATGGGCGGCCGCCCGCTCCAGGCGGTCTGCGGGCTCGTCGCCCCGCCAGGGACGAACCTCGACGGGCTCATGGAGCGGGATGAGCGAGGCGGCGGCCGCCTACGGGGTCGCCCTCGTCGGCGGAGACCTGTCCGCCGGCCGCCAGCTGGTCGTCTCGCGTCGCCATCACCGGCACGACCGACGAACGCCGGCCCGTGCTTCGAAGCGGCGCCCGGCCGGGCGACGACGTCATGGTGACCGGGCCGCTCGGGGCCTCCGCAGCCGGCTTGGCGAGCGCTGCTCGAGCGCCGGCGCCGGCGGCGGAGGTCGCCAGCGGCCTGCGAGCGGGCTACCTGAGGCCGGCAGGCGCGGGTCCGCAGGAGGGCCTCGTCGCGGCAGCGTGCCGGCGCCACGGCGATGATCGACGTCTCCGACGGCCTCTCCCGCGATCTCGACCACCTCGCCCGCGAGTCCGGCGGTCGGGATCCGCCTGGAGACGGTTCCGGTGGCACCGGGCGCGACGCATCGAGCAGGCGCTCGGCGGCGGGGAGGACTACGAGCTCGCCTTCACGGTGCCCGCCGGCTCGAGCGGCGGCGGTCGCCGAGCAGTTCGAGCGATGCCGGGCTGAGGGCCCCGGTGAGGATCGGCGAGTGCGTCGGCCGACCCGTCGGAGCGGAGCCTCGGCGGCGCCGAGCTCCCGATCGTCGGCTGGGAGCACCGGTTCTCCTGAGGCGGGAGACGCAGGTGGCGGAGCGCTCAGTCGGGACGTGCCGGCGGTCTGCGGCCGGCGCCGGGGCGGCTTCACGACCTTGCCGGCCCGGATGCAGGACGTGCAGACGCTTATCCGCCGGGAGCTGCCGCCGACGAGCGCCCGGACACGCTGGATGTTCGGGTTCCACCGGCGCTTGGTCCGGCGGTGGGAGAACGACACGCTCATGCCGAAGCCGGGTCGCTTGCCACAGAGTTCGCACACCGCTGCCATCAGGACGCGCCACCTCGATCGAAAGAAACTGCCGGGAACAGGCACGGAGGTTACCATCCTCGCGCCATGGCCGTGACCACCCCGAGCTGCCTCGAAAGGCTTGGAGCAGGGTCGGCCATGACGCTCGCCGAGCTCGGGCCGGCGAGCTCGTCGAGGTGATGGACGCCTACGAGGCAGGCCCTCTCGCGGCACCGTGAGGTGCTCAACCGGCTGAACGTCTACCCGGTCCCCGACGGCGACACCGGCACGAACATGCACCTGACGCTCGCAGTCGGTCAGCGAGGAGCTTGCCGGCCTGGCCGACCGGCGACGAGATGGCGGCAGTCTGCAAGGCGATCTCGCACGGCTCGCTCATGGGAGCGCGGGGCAACTCGGGGGTCATCCTCTGCCAGATCCTCCGCGGCCTGGCCACGACTGTCTCGCCACGCCGGCGCGGGTCGGGCCGAAGGAGCTCGCCAGCGGCCTCGAGGAGGCGAACAGGGCGGCGCGGGCCGCCGTCATGCGGCCGGTCGAAGGGACGATCCTCACGGTGGCCGCCGCCGCAGCCGAGGCGGCCTGCCGCCAGCCGTCGACGGCCTCGTCGGCGTCGTCCGAGGCCGCCCGGGAGGGCGCCGTCGAGGCGCTCCAGAACGACGCCGGAGCTCCTGCCGGTGCTCGCCGCCGCCGGCGTGGTCGACGCCGGCGGCGCCGGGCTCGTGCTGCTCTTCGACGCCCTCCTTCACGTGGTGGACGGCCGGCCGCTCCCCGACTCGTTGCCGCTGCCGGCGGAGGTGGCCGCCCTCGTTCACGGCGAGCATCCCGACGGAGCGACCACGGGCGGCGCCGGAGCCCGCAACGGCCGGCCGGAGCGGCGGGCGAGCGGGCGGCGCCGGTGCGGGCGGGACAGCCGAACGAGAAGACGGGCAGTCACCGGAGCCGGCGGAGCTCGCTCAGCTACGGGCGTCGGCGCACGCGACGACGGAGCCCGGCGAGGGCGAGGGAGGCGCGGGTGACCTCCGCTACGAGGTCATGTACTTCCTCGAGGCGCCCGACGAGGCGGTGCCGGGTTTCAAGCACGTCTGGGCGGGCGTCGGCGACTCGATCGTCGTCGTCGGGGGCGACGGCCTCTGGAACTGCCACATCCACACCGACGACATCGGCGCCGCCATCGAGGCCGCCCTCGACGTCGGGCGCCCGCGGAACATCCGGGTGACCGATCTCCTCGAGCAGGTCGAGGAGGAGTCCTGGGTGCGGCGCGCCGAGGAGGCGAGCGCCGGCTGCCGGTGAGGCGGCCGCCGGCGATGCCCCGGTCACCTCGGTCGTGGCCGTCGCCACCGGGGACGGCATCCGGCGCATCTTCCACTCCCTCGGCGTCAGCCACATCGTCCCGGGCGGCCAGTCGATGAACCCGTCGACCGCCGAGCTGCTCGAGGTCGATCGAGCGGACCCCGGGCTCGGAGGTCGTCATCCTGCCCAACAACAAGAACATCTTCGCCGTCGCCGCCCAGGCGTGCGAGCTCGCCGGACAAGCCGGCCCGCGTCGTCGACACCGAAGGGATCCAGGAGGGCTTTGCCGCCCTGCTCGACTACGACCCGGAGGCGGGCGCGGGCGAGAACGCCGGGCTGATGGCCCGTGCGGCCGCCCGGGTCGTCGCCGGCGAGGTGACGCAGGCGGTCAGGCCGGGGCGGTCCGGCGGCCGGTGCGCCCATCGAGGCAGGGCGACTGGATCGGCCTGTCCCGCCAGGGCATCGAGGTCGTCGCAGGCACCGTCTCGGAGGCCGCCTGCCGGCTCCTCGACCGCCTCGTCGTCGATTCCCACGAGATCGTGACGATCATCGAGGGCGCCGGCGCCAGGCGCCGCCGACACCCGGCGGATCACCGAGTGGCTGGCCGCCCACCGGCCCGGCGCCGCCGTCGAGCTCCATCACGGCGGCCAGCCGCTCTACCCGTACCTCCTCGCCGCCGAGTGAGCGGCCGCACGCTTCCCCAGCTCGCCCGCCACGGCGTCTCGGAGCTGAAGAGCGTGCCGCCGCGAAAGGTCGCCGGCCTCGCCTCGATGGGCATCGAGTCGCGTCCTCGACCTGCTGACCCATTACCCGCGCCGCTACGTCGACCGGACGAACCTTGCCGCCGTCGCCTCGCTGGCCGAGGGGGAGGAGGCCGTCGTCACCGGGCGGGTGGTCCGGACCTCGCGTCCGGCGCCTGCGGGGCGGCCGGAGCACGGCCGAGATCGTCCTCCACGACGGCTCGGCGAGGCTGACCTGCACGTTCTTCAACCAGGCGTGGCGCGCCCGTCAGTTCGACGAGGGCGACGAGGTGACGGTCTTCGGCAAGGTCCGCCTCTACCAGGTCGGCCCGCCAGATGGCGAACCCCGTCATCGACCAGGTCGGTGACCAGACCGGCCGGATCGTGCCGATCTACCCGCAGTCGGGGAAGGCCAACGTCAGCTCCGTCGAGCTGGCCAAGTACATCGCAGAAGCGCTCGAGCGGGCGGGGGAGTTCGCCGAGCCGGTGCAGGCCGGCTTTCTCCGCCAGCTCGGGCCTGATCGGGCGGACGGCGGCCTTCCGGTCGATCCATGCTCCCGAGGAGATGGCCGATCGGGCACGGGCGAGGACCCGGCTCGCCTTCGACGAGCTGCTGCGGCTCCAGCTCCTCCTCGTGAAGCGCAAGCGCGACTTCGCCAGCCTCGCCTCCGGCATCGCCCATGACATCTCGCCGGGCGGGCTCGTGTCGAAGTTCGTCGACGAGCTGCCCTTCGAGCTGACGGCGGCGCAACGGGCGGCCATCGAGACGATCGCCGCCGACCTCGCCCTCGCCCACCCGATGCACCGCCTGCTGCAGGGCGATGTCGGCGCCGGGAAGACCGTCGTCGCGCTGGCGACGCTCCTCTACGGCATCCAGAGCGGTCACCAGGGCGCCTTCATGGTGCCGACCGAGGTGCTCGCCGAGCAGCACCACCTGTCGGCCAGGCAGGCTGCTCGCCGGCCTGTCGGTGCGCGACCCGGACCGGCTCGGCGGCGAGCGGCCGCTGATGGAGGCTCTCCTCACGAGCCGCACGAGCGGCGCCGAGCGGAGCCGCATCCTCGGCCGAGCTCGATGCGGGGCAGCTCGATCTCGTCATCGGGACGCACGCCCTTCTCACCGAAGACGTCGCCTTCCGCGTCGCTCGGCGTCGTCGTCGTCGACGAGCAGCACCGCTTCGGTGTCGAGCAGCGGGCAGCGCTGCGCGAGAAGGGTGGCGTCGACCCCGACCTGCTCGTGATGACGGCGACGCCGATCCCGCGGACGGCCGCGATGACCGTCTACGGCGACCTCGACCACACGACCCTCGACGAGCTCCCGCCCGGGCGGACGCCGGTCGCGACCCGCTGGCTCGGCTTCGAGAGCGCGAAGACGTGCCTGGGAGCACGTCGTCGCCGAGCTCGAGGCGGGCCACCAGGCTTACGTCGTCTGCCCGCTCGTCGGCGGAGGCGCCGGCGAGGAGGAGGGGCTGGTCGACGGCGAGGCAGAGATGGACCCCGACGCGAGCTAGACGACGGCCCGGACGCCGAGGACGGCGAGGACTCGACGAGGGCGACGACGGCGAGGACGCCGACGAGGGCGGCGGCGACCGCCCGAGGCTGCTTCCCGGCACGGGAGCCCCGGCCGCCCTCCGACGTGCTCGCGGACGACCGAGCGCCCCCGTCCGCACGCCGCCGTCGAGGAGCGGGAGCGCCTGGCGGCAGAGGAGCTCGCCGGCTGGAAGGTCGGCCTGCTCCACGGCCAGCTGCCTTCGAAGGAGAAGGACGCCGTGATGGACGAGTTCCGCCGGGGCCGGATCGACGTGCTCGTCGCGACGACGGTCGTGGAGGTGGGCGTCGACGTGGCGAACGCCACGGTGATGGTCATCGAGGATGCCGACCGCTTCGGCATCGCCCAGCTCCATCAGCTGCGCGGCCGGGTCGGCCGGGGCGAGGCCGCCTCGACGTGCTTCCTGCTCGCCGATCCCGTCACCGAGCTCGCCGGCGAAGCGGCTCGAGGCGCTCGCCCGGACGCCGAACGGCTTCGAGCTGGCGGAGGCGGACCTCGACCTGCGGGGCGGGGGGACCGTGCTCGGCGCCCGCCAGAAGGGCCGCACCGACCTGAAGCTCGCCTCGCTCCGCCACGACCGGGACCTCGTCGAGAAGGCGAGGGAGGTCGCCTCGGCCATCCTCGAGGCGGACCCCGGACCTGGCGAGGCGTCGAACAAGATGCTGTTCGAGGAGGCCGAGCTGTTCGTGAGCGAGGAGGAGCGGCCGTTCCTGTTCCGCGGCTGAGCCCGTGAGGGTGATCGGCGGCGAGGCGAGAGGCCGGCGCCTCAAGGTGCCGCCGCTGCCGGGACTTCGCCCGACGAGCGACCGCGTCCGGGAGGCGATCTTCGACATCCTCGAGAGCCGGGGCCTCGTCGAGGGAGCCGCATGTCGTCGACCTCTTCGCCGGCAGCGGTGCGCTCGGGATCGAGGCGCTCTCCCGCGGAGCCGCCGAGCGTCACCTTCGTCGAGTGCAGACCGGCAGAGCGGTCGCCGCCATCGAGAGAACCTCGAGCTCGACCGGACTCGCCGGGCCCGCGCGCGAGGCCCGTGCGGGCCGACGCGCTCGCCTGGGCGGCCTCCCACGGCCATCTAGCGCGTCGATGTCGTGCATCGCCGACCCTCCCTATGACTTCGAGGCCTGGGAGGCCTCGTTCGAACAGGCTTTCGGGCGCCTCGACCGTGCTCCTCGAGCACAGGAAGGAGGTCGAGGTGGGGGGAGGTTTCGACGTCCTGCGTCGGCTACCGGTACGGCGGTACGCTCGTCACGTTGGCCGCTCGCACCAGCGCCCGGACCACGCCCGATGCCACCGACAAGGACCCCGATTGACGATCGCCCTCTTCCCCGGCATCCTTTGACCCGTTCCACAACGGGCACCTCGAGGTCGTCGAGCGGGCGACGAGGTTGTTCGACTCGGTCGTGGTGGCGGTGCTGAGGAACCCGCAGAAGGCCGAGCCGCTCTTCTCCGTCGAGGCTCGCGAGGAGATGGTGGCCGAGTCGCTCGCCCACCTGCCGACGGTGAGCGTCGTGTCGATGTCGACCCTCGTCGTCGACGTCGCGCGGGAGGTCGGGGCGACGGCGATCGTGAAGGGCCTGCGGGCGGTCGGGGACTTCGAGAGCGAGCTGCAGATGGCCCAGATGAACCGGGAGCTGTCGGGCATCGAGACGCTTGTTCCTCCCGACGGCGGCCGAGAACGCCTACATCGCCAGCCGGCTGATCCGGGAGGTGGCCCGATACGAGGCCGATGTGAGCGGGCTCGTCCCCGAGCCGGTCAACCGGCGCCTCAAGGCGGTCGGGCCATGAGTGACGAGGGCTACCCCGCATCAAGCCGGCGGCGACCTCGCCGGCGGCCGCGTCGAGGGCTTCGACGCACCGGTCGACGCCGGCGTCGAGGGGATCCTCGACGAGCTGATCGACATCATCGCGACGGCGAAGTCCGTCCCGCTCTCGTCGTCGGTGATGATCTCCCGCGACGAGGTCCTCGACCTCCTCGAGGCGGCCCGGGACGAGTTCCCCGAGGAGCTCCGCCGGGCGCGGCGGCTGCTGAAGGACCGCGAGGAGGTGATGGCGGCGGCGAGGAGGGAGGCCGGCGAGATCGTCGAGGACGCACGGGTGCAGTCCGAGCGGATGGTGCAGCGGACCGAGATCGTCCGCCAGTCCGAGCACCGGGCGCTCCGGCTCGTGGAGGACGCCGAGGCCGAGGCGCGCCGGCTGCGGCACGAGGCGGACGACTACATCGACCAGAAGCTCGCCGGCTTCGAGATCGTGCTCGACCGCACGATGACGACGGTCCGCAACGGGAGGGAGCGGCTGGCCTCGGTCCCGGCCGAGACCGACGCCGACGGTGCCGACTACGGCCGGAGCGGCGGCGCACAGGTCGCGGCGGGTGCCCGCGTGAGCGGGATTCCCCGTACGATGGCCGGTCATCCGCTCGGCAGTGACCCGAGCGCCGGCGCCGCCGGAGGCGAGCCTGACGCCCAGGACGAGTTCTTCGATCAGGACTCTGAGATGAGCGTGCGTCGCCTCGGCCCACCTGTGAGCCGATCAAGGCGCGCTTTCGAGAAGGACGTCGAGATGAGTGAGCAAGCGGCCCGGTCGTCGTCTGCCGGCGCAGTCCGCAAGCGGCCGGAGGCCGGCCGTGGCGGATCCCGATCGGCGCCCTGCGCAGAAGCCCGGGACTCGCCAGACCGTCGAGGTGTCGGCGCCGATCCCCGAGATGGCGGTCTCGGACTCGTGGGTGCCGGAGGGAGCAGCTGTGGCTTCTCGGGGACGGTCGAGTCCGTCATCGGGGGGCAGTCGTCCGCGGCCGGATCCGCGCCCCCTGGGAGGGGATCTGCCGGCGCTGCCTCGAGACCGCCCGGGGAGAGCTCGAGATCGACGTGCAGGAGATCTGCACCGACGAGCCCGACGCCGACCTCTCGTACCCGATCGGCTCCGACTGGCTCGACCTGGAGCCGATCGTGCACGATGCCTGTATCCTCGAGCTGCCGCTTGCGCCGCTTTGCCGGCAGGACTGCCAGGGTCTCTGCCCGGTCTGCGGCGCGAACCGCAACCACGAGACGTGCTCGTGCGAGGCGCCGGCCGACCCCAGATGGTCGGCCCTCGCCGTGCTCAGACCGGAGAACGACGGGAGCGAGCCGCGCTCCTGCCAGCCGGTCAGGACCAGACAGGACTGGATGACAACGCGATGGCCGTCCCGAAGAAGAAGACGTCGAAGTCGAAGAGCCGGAGCCGGCGGGCATCAGCCTGGACGCTCCGGGCCCCGGCGCGAGCGTCTGCCCGCAGTGCCGCCGGGCGAAGCTGCCCCACGTGGTCTGCCCGCACTGCGGCTGGTACCACGGCCGGCAGGCCATCGAGGACATCTGACCGCCGAGGTGGCGGAGGGACCGGAGCTGGCGGAGCTGCCCGTCGCCGTCGACGCGATGGGGGGCGACAGGGCCCCGGCGGAGATCGTCGCCGGCGCCCGGCAGGCAGTCGAGGAGCTCGGCATCGCCGTCGTCCTCGTCGGGCCGGACGACGGCACCCTCGGCGACGTGGGCGACCTGGCGATCCTGCCGGCGAGCGAAGTCATCGCGATGGACGAGGATGCCGCGCAGGGCCGTCCGCACGAAGAAGGACTCGTCCCTCGTGCGCGCCGCCGAGGCCGTCCGGGACGGCCGGGCGTGCGCGATGGTGAGCGCCGGCAACACCGGCGCCACGATGGCGAGCGCCCTCCTGCGCATGGGCCGGCTCCCCGGTGTGGCGAGGCCGTGCATCGCCACGCCGCTTCCCGCTCTCGGTGACTCGCCGACCGTCCTCGTCGACGCCGGCGCCAACGCCGAGTGCGCGCCCGAGTGGCTCGTCCAGTTCGCCGAGATGGGGGCGGCTTTCTTCGTCGAGCGCTACGGCGTGAGCCGGCCGAAGGTGGCGCTCCTGTCGATCGGCGAGGAGTCTTCGAAGGGCAACAACCTCGTCAAGGAGACCCACAAGCTCCTCGCCTCGGCCGCCGGCGGAGAGGCCTCCTTCGAGTTCGTCGGCAACGTCGAGGGACGCGACCTCCTCACCGGAGATGTCGACGTGATCGTCACGGACGGCTTCACCGGCAACGTCGCCCTCAAGACCCTCGAGGGCGCCGTCGGGGTCTTCATGAAGATCATCGGCCAGGTGTTCAACGCCTCGCCCGAGACGAAAGCCGCCGGCGACGTCCTCCTGCCGGAGTTGCTCGTGCGGGCGGCGCCACTCGACCCGGAGGGGACCGGGGGCGCCATGCTGCTCGGCGTCAACGGGGTCTGCATCATCAGCCACGGCTCCTCCTCGGCACGGGCCATCGTCAACGCCATCGGGGTGGGCCACGACATGGCTGCCCGGGACCTCGCCGGGAAGCTGGCTGCCGCCGTTCGGCCGGCCGGCTGACAGCGCCAGGTTGAGGGGCCGGCCGGGCCGGCCGAGCGGAGGCGGGCGTCTCCTCGCTAGCCGGGGCCTGGGGCCGAGCGATAACATCGGCGGCGAGCGAGTGATCGCGACCGACGACTTGAAGGAGCCCGACGTGGCCGACACGGCCGATCCGACCGGCAGCAGGCTCACCCGCGGCGACGTCCTCGACATCGTGCGCAACCAGCTGGCAGAGATCCTCGAGATCGACGCCTCCTCGATCAACGAGTCCTCCTCCTTCTCCGACGACCTGAACGCCGACTCGCTGGCGCTCATCGAGCTCGTCGAGGCTCTCGAGGAGGAGCTGGCCGACCAGATGGAGGGCTTCCGGATCGACGACGAGGATCTCGAGGACCTCCGGACGGTGCGTGACGCCGTCGACTACGTGACGGCGAAGCTCGAGCCAGCCTGACGACCTCGCTCGCCGCGAGTGGTGCCCCGTCGGGACGGCGCCATCGAGGAGTCCGCCGACGCGGCCGACTCGGCTGCACTCGTCGAGCGCCTGGCGCCCTTCAGCGTGCCGCCGGAGCTGCTCCGCCAGGCGCTCGCCCACCGCTCCTACTGCGCCGAGCGCCCGGCGCAGCCTTCCAACGAGCGGCTCGAGCTCCTCGGCGATGCCGTTCTCGGGCTCGTCGTCACCGACCACCTCTACCACTCGTTCCCCGACCTGCCCGAGGGCGATCTCGCCCGAGTGAAGGCGGCCGTCGTCAGCATGCCCACCCTCGCCCCGGTGAGCGCCGAGCTCGGCATCGGGCGGGCGATCCTGCTCGGCAAGGGCGAGGAGGCCTCCGGCGGCAGGGAGAAGGCGTCGATCCTGGCGGACAGCCTCGAGGCTGTCATCGGCGCCGTCTACCTGGCCGCCGGCTACTCCGGGGCGGCGCAGTTCGTCCTCAGCCTGCTCGGGGAGCACGCCCGCGAGATCGCCGCCGAGGCCAGGCATCGGCGACCCGAAGAACCGCCTCCAGGAGCTGCGCCGTCCAGCTGAACCTCGACGTCGCCCACCTACGTGCTCCGCGAGCGCGGGCCCCGACCATGCCAAGCACTTCATGGCCGAGGCCCTGCTCGGCCGGGAGCGCCTCGGCAGGGGGGAGGGGCGGTCGAAGAGGGACGCCGAGCGCCACGCCGCCAAGCAGGCATTCGAGACCCTCCGTGACGGGCGCATGCCCGCCCCGCCACCCGAGTCGCCGGCGGATGCCTGAGCTTCCCGAGGTCGAGACGGTGAGGCGGGGCCTCGAGGCCACCGTCCTCGGCCGGCGGATCACGGGTCTCGAGGTGACGGGCCGGCGGACGGTGCGCCGACAGAGCCGCGACGACCTCCGCCACCGCCTCACCGGCCGCAAAGTCGCGGCGGTCCGCCGCAAGGGCAAGTACCTCGCCCTCGAGCTCGACGACGGCCAGTTCCTCGTCATCCACCTGCGCATGAGCGGGCAGCTCCTGCATGTCCCGCAGCACTCCGTCGTCCCGACCGCCCCCCACACCCATGTCGTCATGTCGCTCGACGACGGGAGCGAGCTCCGCTTCGTCGACCCGAGGACCTTCGGCGAGTGGTACGTCACCGACGAGGCCGGCGACGACGGGCTTGCCGGCCGAGTTCTCGCGCTTCGGACCTGACCCGCTCGTGGACGGCCTGTCCGCCCGGCTGCTCCGCGAGCGCCTCTCGTCACGCCGGAGTCCCCTCAAGGCCGCCCTCACCGACCAGCGCGTCATCGCCGGCATCGGCAACCTGTACGCCGACGAGATCTGCTTTCGGGCCAAGGTGCGCCCGGACCGCCGCTGCGACACTCTCACCGCCGAGGAGACGCGGCGCCTCGCCTCCTCGACCGCCACCATCCTCCGGCGCGCCATCGCCCTCCGCGGGTCGTCGCTCCGCGACGAGAGCTACCGCGACCTGATGGGTGAGCTCGGCGGCTACCAGGCCCGTCACGAGGTCTACGGACGCGCCGGCGAGCCGTGCGGGAGGTGCGGCTCGACCGTGTCGAAGCTGCGTTTCGGTGCCCGCGTCGCCTACTGCTGCGAGGGCTGTCAGCAGTAGCCGACCGCTGACGGCGCCCCCTCTGAGGGTCCCCGGGATCGCCCGAAGCGACAGGTATGGTGGCCCTCACCGTGTACCTCAAGTCGCTCACCCTCCGTGGATTCAAGTCCTTTGCGGAGCCGACCACGCTCGAGTTCGAGCCCGGGGTCACGGTCGTCGTCGGGCCGAACGGCTCGGGGAAGTCGAACGTCGTCGACGCCGTCGCGTGGGTGCTCGGGGCGCAGGGCCCCCGCGTCGTCCGCTCCTCGAAGATGGACGACGTCATCTTCGCCGGCACCGCCAAGAGGCCCGCCCTCGGCCGGGCCGAGGTCTCGCTCACGATCGACAACTCGGCCCGTCGGCTGCCGACGGACCTCGCCGAGATGACGATCAGGCGGACCCTGTTCCGGACCGGCGAGAGCGAGTACTCGATGAACGGGGCGCCCTGCCGGCTCCTCGACATCCAAGAGCTGCTCTCCGACGCCGGCGTCGGCCGCCAGCAGCACGTCATCATGGGCCAGGGCCAGCTCGACGCCATCCTGCAGGCCCGCCCGGAGGACCGCCGGGCCGTCATCGAGGAGGCGGCCGGGATCCTCAAGTTCCGCCGCCGCCGTGAGCGTGCCGAACGGCGGATCGAGGCGACGGAAGCCAACCTCATGCGACTGCAGGATCTTCAGCGGGAGGTGCGCAGGCAGCTTCGCCCCCTCGAGCGGCAAGCCGACGCCGCCCGCCGCCACGATTCGCTCGCGGCCGAGCTTCGCGCCCTGCGCCTCCATCTCGCCGGCAAGGAGCTCGTCCCTGCTCCGGCGCCGGCTGAGCGAAGCAGACGATGCCGGACGGCGGCTCCGTGAGGACGAGGAGCGGCTGAAGATCGAGCTCGCCGGCCTCGACGAGGCGATCGCAGCCGGCGAGACGGCCCTCTCGCTCGAGCAGGCCGACGACGTCGTCGCCACCTTGGCAACAGCAGAACGCCTGCAGGAGCGCGCCCGCGGGCTCGCCAACCTGATCGGCGAGCGTCGTCGCGCAGTCGTCGCTGCGATGGCCGCCCAGGCCGATGCCGGCGTTGTCGCCGCCCTCGAGGCGGAGTCGAGCCGGCTGGCCGCGGCCCTTACGGCGGCGCGCGAAGCGGCCGAGATGATGGCGCCTGAATGGCAGGAGCTGACCGGTCTCGAGGCCGAGTTGCGAGGCGACGAGGAGAGGTGGCTCGAGGCAAACCCCGGGCGGAGGAGAGTCTCGCCGGCGCCGCTCCCGGCGACCCCGCCCGCTCCGGTGACCTCGGCGAGGCCTCGCTCCGGCGCCGGGAAAGGGACCGCGCCCGTGACGAGCTGGCGGCGGCCCGGGAGCTTCTCGCCCGCTCCTCGGAACGGGAGGCGGCCCTCGTCCGGCAGGCTGACGAGCTGAGGGCGATGAAAGACTGCCGGCGAGGCTGGCTTCGGCGGGCCTCGCCGCAGAGACGAACCGCCTTCAGGCCGAGCTGGAGCGAGCCGAGAAGGCCGAGCGGCTGGCTGCCGAGGAGGTCATTGCCGCCGAGAGCTGCTCGCGGGAGTCCGGCGACGCCGCCCGTGCCCTCCGTGCCCGTGCCCATGCCCTCCAGCTCGCCCTCGACGAGGCTCACGCCAGGGCCGGCATGGAGAGGCTGGCGAGCCAGCCGGGAGTCGTCGGCACCCTTGTCGACATCGTCGCGATAGACGACGGCTGCGAGCTGGCGTTCGAAGCCGCCCTCGAGGAGTCCGTCGGCGCCGTCGTCGTCGAGGACGAGGATGCCGCCCGCACGGCGCTCGAGCATCTTCGAAGGCACGCCGGCGGTGGTGCGGTCCTCCCCCTCGACCGTCAGGTGATCGAGGGCGCCGGTGGCGCCCATCAAAGCGGTGGTCCGCCGTTCTCCGGCCGGGGAGAGCCCCTCCGCAGGTGTGTGCGCCCCACCCGCGAAGGCGTCGCGCCGCTGCTCGATCGGCTCCTCGAGGGCGTGCTCCTCTGCCGGGGAGACCTGACTGATGCCGTCGATCTCGCCACAGCCGCCGCTGCTGAGAAGGGGGCTGTCGTCGTCACCTTGGAGGGGGATCGCTTCTCCGGGCGGGGGTGGCGCCTTGGTGCCGGTCGTTCAGGGGCCACCCGGGCCGCCCTCGAGGTCACAAAGGCTGAGGCGTCGGCCGCCGAAGGGCGGGCCGCGGCGGCAGAGGCCGCGGCCGAGACCGCTCGCCGCGAGCACGCCCGAGCCAGAGGCTCGGTGCGGGAAGCCGGCCGCGCCTTCGACGCAGCTGCGGCCGAGCAGCGCCAGGCGGCCGGCCGCCTCGATGAGGCTCGCCGCCGGCTCGATCTCCTCCTCGAGGAGCTGACGGCCCTCAGGAGCGCGACGGCCGCCGGCGAGGACGAGGTGCGCTTGCTCGCCGAGCGGCTGGCATCGTGCGAGTCGCAGGTGGCGGCGGCCGACCGGGCGGCCGAGGAGCTCGTCGCCGTGGCCGAAGCGGCAGCCGACGAGCGCCACCGCCTGGACGACCGGGCCAGGGCTCTCGCCGAGAGACGGGCCGACCTCGGGGTCCGCTCGGCCAGCATCGAGGAACGAGAGCAAGCTGCTTTCGTCCCGTCGGGAGGAGATCGAGCAGCAGCTGGCGGGCCACGAAGCCGCCCGGGCCGAGGTCGCCGCCCGGCGCACGAGCGACGAAGCCTCGGCGATGGCCCTCGAGCGTCTCGCTGTCGAGACGGCCTCCGTCTCGTCGATCCTCGACGAGGAGCTCGAGTCCCTGCGAGGGCGGCGCGAGCGGCATCACGACGCAGTAGGCGAGATGACGAGCAGGCTCGTCGCCTCCCGCTCGGCGAGAGCGGCAGCCGAGCGTGACCTCGGAGCAAAGCGGGAGCACAGCCAGCGCGTCGAGCTCGAGCGTGCCGAGGCGCGGGTGCGTCTCGAGAACGCCGTCGAGATGCTCCGTCACGAGCTCGGCGCCGAGCCGGACGAGGCGATGGCCGCCGGCTGCCCCGAGCTTCCCGCCGGTACCCCGCCGGCCGCCCGTGCCCGTGAGCTCGATCGCGAGCTCCGCCTGCTCGGCCCCGTCAATCCCGCTCGCCGTCGAGGAGCTGGCCGCCCTCGAGGAGCGGGACCGCTTCCTCTCCGGGCAGCTCGAGGACGTGAGGTCGGCCCGCCGGGAGCTCGGCCGGGTGATCAAAGCGGTCGACGCCGAGATCGTCAACGTCTTCAGCGAGGCCTTCGCCGACGTCTCCCAGCACTTCGAGGCCCTCTTCGCGACGCTGTTCCCGGGTGGGACCGGCCGGCTCAGCCTGATCGACCCTGGCGACCTGCTCTCGAGCGGGGTGGAGATCGAGGCGCGGCCGGCCGGCCGCAACGTCCGGCGCCTCTCCCTCCTCTCGGGCGGCGAGCGGTCGCTCGTCGCGCTCGCCTACCTCTTTGCCGTCTTCCGGAGCCGGCCGTCGCCCTTCTACCTGATGGACGAGGTGGAGGCGGCCCTCGACGACGTCAACCTGCACCGGTTCCTCGACCTCGTGGACGAGTTCCGATCGGAGGCACAGCTCCTCCTCGTCTCCCACCAGAAGCGGACGATGGAGGCAGCCGACGTCATCTACGGCGTGACGCTGCAGCCGGGCGGGGCATCGAAGGTCGTGAGCGAGCGGCTCCGCTCGGAGTCGGCGAGGTCCGCCTGAGCGAGGGCTCTTCCCGGGTCGGCCTAGGTAGGCTGCCCGGGCCATGACGGCCCTCATCGTCATCCTCATCGTCGCCTTCCTCGTCGTCGCCACCTCCTCGGCTTTCGTCGTCTCGACGACGCGGCGGCGGAGGCTGCGGCCGCCCGGACGGCGTCGAGACGCTTCGACCTCCTCGGACGGGGCGCCCGACGACCGACCGGATCGCCCCTCCCGGGCCGGTCCCGGAACAGAGGGCGCCGCCCGCCGAGGAGGCGCGCCCGAGCCGAGGCCGGAGCAGAGGCGCCTCCCTCGAGGTGGAGGAGGAGCCAGCAGGGGCCACCGTTGTTGAGCCCGCACCTCTCGCCGCCCACCCGGCCGGCGCTGCGCGAACGGCTCGGGAAGGCGCGGCTGCTGCTCGGCGGCTATCTCGACGGGATCAGGAGCCGGGGCGTCGACGATTCGACCTTCGACGACCTCGAGGAAGCGCTCATCCTCGCCGATGCCGGCGTCGCGACGACGAGCCGGGTTCTCGACGACCTCCGGGAAAGGGTGGCCTCAGGCGCAGTCGACAAGACGCCTGAGGCCCTCCTCGAAGCGCTGCGGGCGGACCTGGAGGCGATGTTCGACGGTGACTCGCCCGAGCTCGCGATCGGGGACGGGACAGGCCCGACGGTCTGGCTGTTCGTCGGCGTGAACGGAGTCGGCAAGACGACGACGATCGGCAAGCTGGCCGCCCGGGAGCGGCGCCTCGGGGCGGAACGTCGTTCTCGCCGCCGGAGACACGTTCCGGGCGGCGGCCGGCGAGCAGCTCGAGACGTGGGCGGAGCGGGCGCAGGCGTCGATCATCCGCGGCTCCGAAGGGGCCGATCCGTCGTCGGTCATCTTCGACGCCGTCCAGCACGCGGCGGCACGGCAGGCCGACCTCGTGCTCGCCGACACGGCCGGCCGCCTCCACACGAAGGTGAACCTGATGGACGAGCTGCGCAAGGTGCGCCGGGTGGCAGAACGGCCGCCGGGCCAGCTCACCGAGGTGCTCCTTGTGCTCGACGCCACGACCGGGCAGAACGGGCTCGTGCAGGCAAAGCAGTTCACCGATGCCGTCGGACCTCACCGGCGTCGTGCTCACGAAGCTCGACGGCACGGCCAAAGGCGGCGTCGTCCTCGCCATCCGGAGCGAGCTCGGGCTGCCCATCAAGCTCGTCGGAGTCGGGGAGGGCCGGACGACCTGATCGAGTTCGAGCCGCGGGAGTTCGTCTCGGCGCTGTTCGACTAGCTGCGGTGCCGCGCTCGGCCGGCGCACCAGGGTCCGGCTGCCATGGTCTCGGTGCCCTGGCCAGCGGCGACTAACCTGGCAAGGCCCATGTTCGAGACGCTCACCGACCGCTTCGAGGGAATCCTCACCCGCCTGCGCAGCCGCGGGCGCCTCGGCGACGCCGAGGTTGACCAGGTGCTCCGCGAGATCCGGGTGGCGCTCCTCGAGGCCGACGTCAACCTCGAACGTCGTCCGCGACCTGATCGAGCGGATCCGGCTGCGCTGCAGCGGAGCCGAGCTGTCGAAGAGCCTCTCGCCCGCCCAGCAGGTCATCAAGGTCGTCAACGAGGAGCTGACGTCGACCCTCGGCGGGGAGCCGCTCCGGATCACCTACGCCTCACGCCCCCCGACCGTCATCCTGCTCGCCGGCCTGCAGGGCTCGGGCAAGACGACAGCAGCCGCCAAGCTCGCCCGGTGGTTCAAGCAGCAGGGCCGCAACCCGTTGCTCGTGGCGGCCGACCTCCAGCGCCCGGCGGCGGTCGAGCAGCTGCGCGTGCTCGGCAGGGACGCAGGCGTCCAGGTCTTCTCCGAGCCGACCGATCCGGTCAGCGTGGCCGGCGGGGGGCTCGCCGAGGCAGCCCGGCTCGGGCGGGACGTCCTCATCGTGGACACCGCCGGCCGCCTCGCGATCGACGAGGCGCTGATGGACGAGGTGCGCCGGATCTCGGTCACCGTCGAGCCGGACTACACCTTCCTCGTCGTCGACGCCATGACCGGTCAGGACGCCGTCCGGACCGCAGAGGCGTTCAACGAGACGCTCCGGCTCGACGGCGTCATCCTGACCAAGGTCGACGGGGACGCCCGCGGCGGGGCTGCCCTCTCGGTGAAGCAGGTCGTCGGCAAGCCGATCGCCTTCGTCTCCACCGGCGAGCGCCTCGCCGACTTCGAGACCTTCCATCCCGACCGGCTCGCCAGCCGCATCCTCGGCATGGGCGACGTCATGACGCTCATCGAGAAAGCCGAGCGCGAGTACGACGAGGGAGTCGCCGAGCGCGCCGTCGAGGCGATGAGCGCAGGCCGTTTCTCGTTCGACGACTTCCTCGAGCAGCTGCAGCAGCTGAAGCGGATGGGACCTCTGACCGGGATGCTCGGCATGCTCCCCGGCATCCCGAAGGAGGTCCGCGACGCCAAGATCGACGATCGGGACGTCGGGCGGATCGAGGCCATCATCCACTCGATGACGCCGGCCGAGCGGAGGGAGCCGGCCATCCTCGACGGCTCGCGCCGCATGCGGATCGCCAATGGCAGCGGGGTGACGACGACCGAGGTCAACAACCTGATCCGCCAGTTCAAAGAGATGCAGAAGATGATGCGGGGCATCGGCCCCATGAGCCGGCTCGTCACCGGCAAGGCAAAGAGGGGCAACAACCGCAAGACGAAGGGCGGCCGCGTGACGCCGTCCAGCCGCGGCGCCCGGTGAGCGCTCGGCTGTCAGACTCCGTACCGACCGACAGAACAGGAAAGAGAGATCCGTGTCCGTGAAGCTCCGCCTCATGCGGGTGGGAAAGAAGAAGCAGCCGACCTACAGGATCGTCGCTGCCGACAGCCGTTCACCTCGTGACGGGCGGTTCATCGAGATCGTCGGCACGTACGCCCCCCGTTCCGACCCGTCCGAGATCAACGTGAAGAGCGAGAAGGCGCTCGCCTGGCTGGCGAAGGGGGCACAGCCGACCGAGACCGTCCGCAAGATCCTCGAGATCTCCGGCGTCTGGAGGGAATTCGAGGCGACGAAGAGCCCGAAGGGCGAGAAGAGAACACCTGCCCGAAGCGGCGCAGCAGCCTCAACGGCCGCTCCGGCCGAGGGGGCCTGACGCGCGTGGCCGCCTCGAGTGGCGGCGGCGGAGCCGGATCCTCCATGTTCGAAGAGCCCGACTTCAGCCGGGGCGGGTCGCAGGACGCCGGTCCGGCCGGGGCGGGCGCCGGCCCGGAGCACGCAGTCCGGGCGCTCCGCCGGCCTCGGGCGGCAGCGACGAGACCGACGAGGTCGCCCGGTTCGACGCAGCCGAAGCCCGTCCCGGCGGCGACGGCCCGGAGCTGACGACGCGGTCGAGGACACCGGCGTCCCCCTCGGCCGGGACGACGACGAGGATGACGACGACCTCGCTCAGCTCGACCTCGCCGAGGACGACGAGGACTTGCCCGATGAGGACGAGGACGAGGACGACGACGAGGACGACGACGACGACGACTTCGCCGGCGGGCTCGAGACGGCCGAGGAGCCGGCGAACCGCCTCGTCGGTGGGGCGGCGAGGGCCGTGCTGCAGCACGTCGCCCGCACCCTCGTCGACGACCCGGACTCGCTCGTCGTCGAGATGAGCGAGGGCCGCTCCGGTCTCCGGTTCTCGGTACGGGTCGCCCAGGGGGACATGGGAAGGCTCATCGGCCGGCGGGGGCGCACGGCGCAGGCGCTGCGCACGCTCGTGCGGGCCGCCGCCGCCAGCGAGGGCACCGACGCCTCGGTCGACATCGTCGACTGAGCGCCGCCCGCGCCCATGGGCACCGATGAGGAGCCGCTGCTCGAGATCGGGCGGATCGAAAAGGCCCACGGCCTCAGGGGCGAGGTCGTCGTCAGCCTGGTCAGCAACGTCCCCGGCCGGCTCGCTCCCGGGGTACGGCTGGCGGCCGCCGGCCCCGGCGGCGCGCCCGGGTGGGGGAAGTCGCGGCAGGGGCGCTGCCCCGCTCCAGCTCGTCGTCACCTCCAGCCGCCCGTTCCAGCAGCGCCATCTCGTCCAGTTCGAAGGCATCGACAGCCGCGACGAGGCGGACGCACTCCGCGGGGTCGTGCTGAAGGCTGCCGCCGTCGAGGACCCCGAGGCGCTCTTCGTGCACGAGCTCGTCGGGAGCGAGGTCATCGACCAGGCCGGTGCCTCACACGGGCGTGTCGCGGCGGTGGAGGCAAACCCGGCGAGCGACCTTCTCGTTGGAGAGGGTGGTTGGCTGGTGCCGCTGCGTTTCGTCGTCGAGCACCGGGACGGCCAGATAGTGATCGACGCCCCCGACGGGCTCTTCGAGTGAGAGCGGCGGGCGGGTCGCCGGCACGGCGGCGTGCCCGGATCGATGTGCTGACGATCTTCCCTGAGGTGGTGGAGAACTACTGCACGGCGAGCATCGTCGGCCGGGCACGGCGGGCCGGCCTTCTCGACCTCCGCACCCACGACCTGCGATCGGCCGCCCGCGACCCCCACCGCTCGGTCGACGACACGCCGTTCGGCGGCGGCCCCGGCATGGTGCTCGCACCAGAGCCGGTGTTCGCCGCCGTGGAGCTGCTCGAGCCGCCTCGCCCCCTTCTTCTGCTCTCACCGACCGGGGATCCCCTTCGACCAGGCCCGGGCTGTGGAGCTGGCGGAGGGTGTCTCTTCCTTCAGCCTCCTCTGTGGCAGGTACGAAGGCGTCGACCAGCGGATCGCCGACCACCTGGTCGACGGGGAGGTCTCGGTCGGCGACTTCGTGCTCGCCGGCGGGGAGTTGGCGGCGCTCGTCATCATCGAGGCGGTCACGAGGCTGATCCCGGGCGCGCTCGGCAATGAGGGCTCGTCGGCGGACGAGAGCTTCACGACAGGCTTGCTCGAGTATCCGCACTACACGCGGCCGGCCTCTTTTCGCGGCTGGGACGTGCCGCCCATCCTCCGCAGCGGCGACCATGCCCGGATCTCGAGGTGGCGGCGGGCAGAGGCGCTCCACCGCACGATCGAGTGCCGACCCGACCTCATCGAACGGCGGGGAGGCTTGAGCGAGGTGGACCGGAGGCTGTTGGCCGAGTTCGGTCTCGACGGCCCCGTCCGACGACCCGCCCCATCCGACTGACGCCGCCGACTCATCCGACTGACGCCCGCCGGCACCGGCCGCCCGGCCTCCGGCGGGCGCCGGGGGCGGTCCGGCGCCTTCGGGCGCTCGGATATCCTGTCCGGGAAGGACCGCTGGCAGGTGACCGGCTCTGCGACTCCGAAGAGGGCGTCGGAGCCTCAAATCGCCCCCTCCGATCTCGACCCGCCTAGGAGCGTGACTCGCCATGAACCCGACCGACCTTGTCGACCGCGCAAGCCTGCGTGACGATGTCCCGCAGTTCTCGCCGGGGGACACCCTGAAGGTCCACGTGCGGGTCGTGGAGGGCAACCGGGAGCGTGTGCAGGTCTTCCAGGGCGCAGTGATCAGGCGGCAAGGCTCGGGCGTGCGCGAGAGCTTCACCGTGAGGAAGGTCAGCTTCGGCGTCGGCGTCGAGCGGACCTTCCCCGTCCACTCGCCGATGTGGGCGAAGATCGAGCGTGTCACCGAGGGCGATGTCCGCCGGGCCAAGCTCTACTACCTGCGAGACCGTGTCGGGAAGGCGGCGAAGATAAAGGAAAAGCGGGTAGCCCGCTGAGGCCTCCGACCGCCCGATGGATCCCGAGGAGACAGGATGAGCGCTGAGGAGGATCTCGACCAGTTCGAAGCCGAGGTCGAGCTTGCCCTCTACCAGGAGTACCGGGCAGTTCTGCCGATGTTCCACTACGTCGTCGAGACCGAGCGGCGTTTCTACCTGGCGAACGAGGTGAAGGTCACGCCCCATGCCGGCGCCGGGGCGACGTATTTCGAGGTCGAGCTCGCCGACGCGTGGGTCTGGGACATGTACCGGCCGGCCCGGTTCGTCTCGTCTGTGCGGGTGGTCACCTACAAGGATGTGAACGTGGAGGCGTTGCCAGAGAAGGACGGGTGAGCCCGACCGGGCGACAGGCGCTCGGCGACCAGGCGAGGCCCTCGCCGCCCGCTCGTATTCGGAGCGGGGCTACGAGCTCCTCGAGGCCAAGTGGCGCCGCTAGGCCGGTGAGATCGACCTCATCGTGCGCAAGGGCCGGACAGTGGCCTTCTGTGAGGTGAAGACCCGCCGCGGGGATCTGTTCGGCACGCCGCCGAAGCCGTCGACCGGGCCAAGCAGCGCCGGATCGCCGTGCTGCCACCGCCTATCTGAGAGTCGCCGCTTCATTTCGCCGTGATCCGCTTCGATGTTGCCTGCGTCGTCAACCGCGAGGTCGAGGTGATCGAAGCGGCATTCTGAGGTGGTCGTGTCGGTCGGAGCGTCATCGCCAGCGGGCTCTCACCGCCGGCGGAGCCGCTTGGCCCTCTCGAAGCACGGAGTGTGCCAGTGACGGCGCATGTCCGGCTCGTTTAGCGGCACGATCACGAGATGGCCGACGCCGACGCGGATCTCCTGGTTGCACCCTGGGCAGACGTACTCCTTGCGGGCCTGGAACGGCTGGACCCTGCGCATCTCGGCGACCGTCCCGGTGAGGGGGTCGTCGACGAAGGAGTCGGCTGACGGGCCGCGGCGGCGGGGAGGTGTCACTTGGGCTGGTTTATCTTTCCTGTCATGGAGACCCTCGAGCTGGACCGGTCGAACGGCGTCTTGTCGATAACGATGAACCGCCCGCAGAAGAAGAACGCTGCCACCGGGCAAATGTTCCGCGACCTCGCCGAGGCGTTCGGCGAGGCGGCCCGGCGGGAGGACGACCGCGTGGTCATCATCACCGGGGCAGGCGGCGACTTCTGTGCAGGAGCCGATCTCGGCGATCAGGAGATCGAGAAGATCCATCCCCTGGCAAGGATGCGGATGATCGGTGACGCCGCCCTCGCACTGCACCGCATCCGAAAGCCCACCATCGCCAAAGTAGACGGCGTCGCCGTCGGCGCCGGGTGCAACCTCGCCTTCGGGTGCGACCTCGTCGTTGCAAGCGAGCGGGCACGTTTCTCGGAGATCTTCTCGAAGCGGGGGCTTTCGATCGACTTCGGCGGGTCATGGCTCTTGCCGCGGCGGGTGGGCTTGCACAAAGCGAAGGAGCTCGCCTTCTTCGCCGACATCATTGGCGCCGATGAGGCCGGAAAGCTCGGTCTCGTGAATCGCGTCGTGCCCGTAGGTGAACTTGACGACTTCGTCGCCGGGTGGGCATCCCGCCTCGCCGCCGGGCCGCCCCTCGCCCTGTCGCTCACGAAAGCCCTCCTCGACGAATCCTCCACGCTCTCGATGGCTGAGGCGCTCGAGCACGAGGGGCAGGCTCAGGCGATCTGCCTCGGCTCTGACGACGGCCGGGAGTCGATCTCGGCATTCCTCGAGAAACGAGAACCGCGCTACAGCGGCCGCTGAGCTCCCATCGGGGAGGTCGGACTCGCTCGCTCAGCGAGAGGGACGGTTGATACAGCTGCCGCCTAGGGTGAGCCGAGATCGAGCGGCGTCCGGAGCCGGCTGAGGGCAGGCGTCACTGGTTGGTGACGAGTGTGCGCGTGACTTCCTGTCGTCGAGTCCTCCCGCCAGGGAGGGGCGATGCACACCGTGCAGGCGGCCGACTCGATGGGCATACCCGTCCTCGCCGTGCCGGGGTCGGTGAGGAGCCCTCAATCGGAGGGTACGAACGCCATCATCGGCGAGGGCGGGGCGACCCTTGCGATCGACGTGTATGACGTACTGACGGCGCTCAGCCTCGTGAACCTGGAGGAGGGCACGAAGTTGCACTTCTCGCCCGAGCGTCCTGCCGCCCTCGAGCGGCCGCCACCCCCGTCATGCCGGGGAGGCTCGAATGGCTCAGCTCGGCTGGCCCGAGACGCCTCGCCGGGCGAGAGGAGCGAGCCAGGGGCTCCCACCCGGCTCCGGTCAGGCAGCCGGCCCGGCCGGGGCCGCTCGTCTGGTTCCGTCACCGATGCCGAGCTCACTCGCAGGCGGCTCAGAGCAGCATGCACCGCCGACGAGAGAGCCGTCTACGAGTCGCTCGAGTACACCCAGACGTGCTTCGACGTCGCCTGCCCACGTACCCATTTCGACGTCCCAGCCGTTGCCCTCGCACTCGACCATCTCGAGGAGGTCGGCCTCGTCCGCCCGATCGGGCCGTCGTGGCAACGGACTTAGCAGAGGCGGCTCCTTGAACTGCTCGCGTGCACATGGAGCGAGCCGGATGTCGATCGTGTGGTCTTCCGGGCCAGCCCGGAGAGCCACCCGCATGAGGCGGCGTTGGGGCTTATTCGAGAAGCTTGAGCGGATCCTCTGCAGGCATGCCGAGCGCTTCGGCGACGGCCGGGTTCGTGCAGAATCCCCCGACGGTGTTTATGCCGCCGCGAAGGACGCGATCTCCGGCCGCCTCGGCTACTCCGTTGTTGGCGAGCGCCGCCACATAGGGGAATGTCGCGTTCGTGAGCGCATAGGTCGAGGTGTGCGGGACGGCGGCGGGCATGTTGCCGACGGCGTAATGCAACACGTCGTGGACGAAGTACGTCGGTGACTCGTGCGTCGTCTCGTGGGTCGTCTCGATGCAGCCACCCTGGTCGACGGCGACGTCGACGATGACCGAGCCGGGGCGCATCTCGGCCACCATGTCTTCGGTCACGACGACGGGCGCCCGGCCGCCGGCGACGAGGACGGCGCCGATCAGCAGGTCTGCTTCGGCTATCGCCCGCTCGATCGAGCCCCGGTTCGAGGCAAGGGTCATGATGCGGCCCTGGTGGATCTGGTCGACCCACCGCAGCCGGTCGATGTTCCTGTCGAGGAGCAACACCTCGGCCTCCATGCCCTGGGCGATCCAGGCGGCGTTCCATCCGACGTGGCCCGCACCGATGACCACCACCCGTGCCGGACGGACTCCGGGGACGCCCCCGAGCAGGATGCCGCGGGTGCCGTTCCTCTTCTCGAGGAGGGAGGCACCCACCTGGGTGGCGATCCGGCCGGCGACCTCGCTCATCGGAGCCAGCAGCGGCAGGTCTCCGTTGCTCGTCTGCACGGTCTCGTATGCGATGCCGGTGGCCTTCGACTCGATGAGCGCCTCGGCCACGGCCGGATATGCCGCCAGGTGGAGGTACGTGAACAGGATGAGGTTCTCCCGCAGGTAGGCGAACTCCGATTCCTGGGGCTCCTTCACCTTGCAGACGAGCTCGGCGGACCAGCACTCCTCGGCAGATCCAAGCGTGGCACCAACGGCGGCAAAGTCCTCGTCGCCGAAGGACGACCCGGTGCCGGCACCGGATTGGACGATGACCTTGTGACCGGCGGCGGTCAGCTCACGGACACCGTCCGGTGTCATGGCGACCCGCTCTTCGGCAGTCTTGATCTCTGTCGGGACCCCTACGATCATGACCTGTGCTCCCTAGGACGGCTGCATCGTGACCCGCTCGGGGCGGATCCTGATCTTGACGCGCTGCTCCGACTCGGTACGCATCGGGTAGGAATCGACGCCGAGGTACTTCTTCGCCAACGAGTCGATGTGCTCGTCGGCCCCCTCGTGGGTGAGCTCGGTCGCCTTGCCCTGGAGGGCGACGACACGGTAGGGGTCGGCAGGATCGACGGCCGAGATGGCAACGGCCGGGTTGTCGTGCAGATTGACAGCCTTCACCCGTCCCTCGGCCGTGTTGAAAAGGACGTCGTCGCCCTCGACGTCGACCCAGACCGGAGTGATATGGGGGTTGCCGTCGGTGTCCACGGTGGCGACGTGCGCCAGCACCGGTTCACGAAGCAACTTCTTCGCCGCTTCTGTCAGTCCCTGCGCCACTGCAGTTCCTCCTCGGTCAGCCGGATCCCGGCCTCCTCGGCCGCCCGGATCGCGCTCTTTCGGGTCCTCCTCGACGGACCGCTCCCGACGCTACTGGCCTGCAGCCGGGAGCGGTACCTGAGGATCCGATCTCCTGCTCCGAGCCGCGCCGGCCCCGGAGGGCGACCGGCGGGCGGCGAGGCGCTCACGGTTCGGGTGTCGAAGAGAGCAGCTCGTCATAGGCGGCCATCGCCGCTCTTGTCACCGGCCCGGGACTGGCGGGGAGAGCGATGCGACCAATCGCCGCAATGGCTTGTACGCCGCGGGTGGTCGAGGTGAGAAACGCCTCCGTCACCTCGGAGAGCTTGTCCACGCCGAGGTTGGCCTCCGAGGCACCGGTGAGCCCGAGCACGAGGGCCCGTGTGACGCCGGCGAGGCAGCCGGCGTCGAGCGGAGGTGTGAGCAGCTTGTCGCCGTGCACCACGAAGACGTTCGAGCCGGTGCCCTCGCACAGGTGGCCGGCCAGGTTGGCGAAGAGGGCCTCGCTCGCACCTCGGTCGGCCGCCCATTTCAGAGCGACGACGTTCTCGACATAAGAGATCGTCTTTGCCCCCGAGAGGATGCCTCGCTCGTTGCGCGGCCAGGGGACGAGCTCCACGTGGGCCCCGCTCCCGGGAGTCACTCCGGGCATGCCGGGCCCCTCGAGCGGCGCGATGGCAACGACGAGGCTGGGAGGCGTGGCGTCCCGCGACGAGCCGAGAGGCCCGTGGCCGGCCGTGACGGTGATCCTCACTTTTGCCCTCGTGAGGCCGGCCGCTTCGACTACGGCCTGCACCGCCTCCTCCAGCTCTGAGCGTGGGGGCGGGACGAGCCCGATGATGGCCGCCGACCGCTCGAGGCGTTCCAGGTGGCGTCGGAGGGCGAACGTGCGGCCCTCGTGGACAAGGACGCTCTCGAAGACGCCGTCGCCGGTGACAAGGCCGTGGTCGAAGACCGAGATCACCGCCTCGGCCCCGTCGAGGAGCTTGCCGTTCACGAACACGCGGGGAGTCGGCGCCACCTCGGAAGTGTAGGAAAGCTCGTCCGGTCCGGAGGCGGCGTTCGCGGGGCCGGGTCGGCGAGGCCGCGCCAGGGGAGAGCCTCCGGTCGTAGATGCCGATTGGCGGGATAACCTTCTTTGTCGGCGGTACGAGCCGGCCGACCCTTCCTCATGCCCATCCTCGACCGCATCAGCTCGCCCGCCGATGTGAAGGCGCTCTCTCTCGAGGAGTGCGACCTTCTTGCCGGCGAGATCCGCCAGTTCCTCGTCGAGGCTGTCTCGCGCACAGGCGGCCACCTCGGCTCCAACCTCGGGGCGGTCGAGCTGACGATCGCCCTCCACCGGGTCTTTCACTCGCCGAGCGACATGCTCGTCTTTGACACCGGCCACCAGGCCTATGTCCACAAGCTGCTCACGGGGCGAAAGGACGGCTTCGAGCACCTCCGGCAAACGGGCGGCCTCTCGGGCTACCCGAACCGGCGCGAGTCCCCCCACGACCTTGTCGAGAACTCGCACGCCTCGACGGCGCTCTCCTATGCCTACGGGCTCTCGTCGGCGATCCGCCTCGAGGAGGGAGAGGGAGCAGGCGATCCTCCTCGTCCCGCCACGTCGTCGCCGTCGTCGGCGACGGCGCCCTCACGGGCGGGATGGCCTACGAGGCCCTCAACAACCTCGGCCATGCCTCCGCACGGGTCCTCATCGTGCTGAACGACAACGGCCGCAGCTATGCCCCGACCATCTCGAGGCTCTCCGGCTCGCTCACCCAGCTCCGCCTCGATCCCCGCTACGTCCAGGTCCGTGAGCGGCTCCGGCACGTGCTGCAGGACCTCCCCCCGAGCGTCGGCTCGGTCGTCGGCAGCTCGATACACGGTCTCACCTCGGCCCTCAGAGAGGTCGTCGAGCCGCACGTCTTCTTCGAGGCTCTCGGCGTCCGCTACACCGGCCCGATCGACGGCCACAACATCGGGGCGCTCGAGCAGGCCCTCCGGCGCGCCTCGAGCTGGAACGGCCCGATCGTCCTCCACGTGCTCACCCGCAAGGGGAAGGGGTACGGGCCGGCCGAGGCGGACGACATCGCCTGCCTCCACGACCTGAAGGTCGTCCCTCAGGCGGCCGAGGCGCCCCCGAGGGAGCAGGACGCACCACCGCGCATCGGCTCGCCGACCGACGATCCCGGTGACATCCCGGCGCCGGCGGGCATCGGAGACAGCTTCACGGAGGCTTTCTCGAAGGCTCTCATCGAGGCGGGCGAGCGGGACGACCGCCTCGTCGCCATCACGGCCGCCATGCCCGGGCCGACCGGCCTGCTCAGCTTCGAGGAACACTTCCCCGATCGTTTCTTCGACGTCGGCATCGCCGAGCAGCACGCGATGACGGCCGCCGCCGGCATGGCGATGGCCGGCCTGCGACCTGTCGTGGCGATCTACTCGACTTTCCTCTCGCGGGCCGTCGACCAGTGGAACCTCGACATCGGCCTTCACCGCCTCCCCGTCGTCGTCGTCGCCGACCGGGCGGGCGTGACGGGCGACGACGGCCCGAGCCACCACGGGATCTACGACCTCGTGCAGGCGCTGCAGATCCCCGGTTGCGCCATCTTCTGCCCGTCCGAGCCGGCCGAGATCTGGCCGGCTCTCGAGGCCGCTCTCGCCTGGTCGGGGCCCGCTCTCGTGCGGTACCCGAAGACGCCTTCGCCCGGTCCCCTCGCCCCTGCCGGCTCCGGTCTACGAGCCGCGCATCCTGCGGGAGGGTGACGGCGACGTGCTCCTCGTCGGGATCGGCAAGCTGGCCCGGGCGGCCCTCGAGGCCGCCGAGTCGCTCGCGAGGCCTGCCGACGGCATCGATGCGACCGTCGTCGATCCGAGAGTGGTGCGGCCGGCCGACGCGAGCTTGGTCGAGCGGATGGCCGGCGCCCGGCTCGTCGTCACCGTCGAGGACGGCCTCGCCCACGGCGGCGCCGGTGCATTCCTCCTCGAGCAGGCCGAAGCCCTCGCTCTGGAGCGGGGACTGCCTGGACCCCACGGCCTCGTCCTCGGCGTTCCGACGCGGTACATCCCACAGGGGAAGCCCGACGACATCCTCGCCGGCCTCGGCCTCGATGCCGCCGGAATCGCCGCCTCGGTACGCCGTGCCGCCGAGCGCCACGGCCTTGTCGAGAGCCCGGCCGGGTCGGGCTAGAAGAGCCTGGGTTCGCCCCCGCCGGCGTCTCTGCCGCCGGAGTCTCTACCGCCGGGCTCCGCGCCGCCGGCGTCTGTGCCGCCGCCGGCATCGGCCAACGGCTCGACGAGCTGCGGTCCATCGGATGACGAGGCATTGACCTCACTCGAGACCTCGTAGGTCGAAAGAAGGCCCACCGGGGGCGTGCGGAGGAGCAAAGCGAGCTCGTCGGGATCGAGAGGGCCGGGACGGAGCCACGCCTCCCAGTCGTCCCGGGCGAGCACGAGCGGCATTCGGTTGTGGACCGGTTCGACCGTCTCGTTGGCCGGGGTGGTGATGATCGTGCAGCTGAGCAGCCAGTCGTCGTGCCATCCGGTCACAGCCGGGTCGTCGTCACCTGGGAGGGCGCCTGCGGGACCCATTGGTGCCGGGCTGGCGGCTCCTTCTGCGCCGCCGGGTGGCGCCTTCCATGCCTCCCACAGGCCGGCGAGGGCGAGCGGACCGCCGTCGGGCGACCGGTAGCACCATGGCTGCCTCGCCCGCCTCGCCCGTCCTCCTGCGGCCTTGCTCGAGGCACCGGCCGCCTTCTCCCATTCGTAGAAGGCGTCGGCCGGTATCAGGCACCTCCGTCTCTCGACCGCCGCCCGGAAGGAAGACTTGTCGAGCAGGCTCTCGGCTCTGGCGTTGAAGGCCCTCGCTCCAAAGCCGGGGTCCTTCGCCCACGACGGGACGAGGCCCCACCGGTAGCTCGTCAGCCGGCGCCGATGAGGTTCGGCCTCGCTCCCATTACCGAGAGGCCGCTCACCGTCCGTGGATCCGCCGTCGCCGCCGGAGCCGACCGGCTCAGGTGACGGCTTCGGCCGGCGCACGGTGACGGCCAGGACGCCCGCCTGCGGGGCGATGTTCCATCTCGGCCGGGCCAGCTCGTCGGGCACCTCGACGTCATCGACGGCGAAGACATCGACGATGTCGGAGATCGGCCGGCTGGCGACGAAGCGACCACACATCGCCGTGGAACCTAACGTTGCCGCCCCGAAGCCGGACAGGGCGCGGTAGCCCTCTAATGCCGTCAGGAGATGCGAGCCTGCTCCAGATCGGCGACGATGACCCGGACGAGGGGCAGGTCGTCGGGGTGGGTGATCCCGATGCAACGGCCGGCGGCCTCGACGACGCGCATGCGGGCGAGCCCGGCGTTCACGACGCGGGCGGCGACGTCGGGGAGGAGGAGCTCGGGGGGCCGCCCGGCGGCCTGCGGCACGGTCGTCGGGTCGAAACGCCGCAATGCCCGGTCGAGGTCATCGAAGATCCCCTCCGAGAAACCCCACAGGTTCATCGACACGACCTCCTCCCCGCTCAGATCATGGGACGGGTCAGCCTCGGCGGCGCGGATCGGGCGCCCGACGAAGGAGCCGTCGGGCTGGCGCTTCACAGTCTCCTCCCGGACCTCGACGAGGAAGCCGTCCTCGACTATGCAGATGCCCCGCGTGACGGGGGCATCTGTGAGGACGGTCTCGCGCAGTCGGTAGCCCACGATGACGTGGGTGTCCGGGCCGAGCTCGTCCACCTCGCCGGCGAGCCGGCCCAGTGCGCCCGCCCCGTAGAGGTCGTCGGCGTTGGCGACGCCGAAGGAGCCGTCGATGGCGCTCTCGGCCGAGGCGACGGCCTGGGCGGTCCCGGCGATCGGGCCCTGGTTGACCGGCGTCACCTCGAGGTCGCGGGGCCAATAGGCGGCGATGTGGTCGAGGAGCTCGTCTCTCACATCCTCACGGACAACGAGCACGACCTCCGAGAAGCCCGCCTGGAGGGCGTCGCGAGCGGTGTAGTCCATGATCGCTTCGCCCTTCGGGCCGACGGGGGCGAGCTGCTTCAGGCCGCCGAAGCGACGCCCATGACCTGCGGCAAGAAGGACGAGTTGCACGGTTGCAATCTAAAGGCTCGTAGGATTGAGCCCGACGGAGGAACGAGATCATCTCACTCGACGAGAAAGAACAGGCTGAACGGCAGGCGGCGCTCGACGAGCTGATGGCTCTCATGCGCCCGGCTGTGCAGGCCGACGGTGGTGACCTCGTGCTCACCGAAGTCGACCTCGAGAGCGGCGTTGTCGAGGTCCAGCTGCAGGGAGCCTGTGGCTCATGTGCCGTCTCGGGGCTGACGCTGCAAGGCGGCGTCGAGCGCCTGATGCGCCAGCGGCTCCCGTGGATCACCGAGGTGAGGGGGACCGTCGACGACTCGATGGACTTCCTCGAGAGCGTCTCGCTCGGCCGCGGAGGCTATGTCGCAAAGGACGAGTAGTCGTCCCAACGCACGAGTAGTCCGTGCCGCCGGTCCCGGCTGGCGGCGGGCACCGAACCCTCGCCGAGGCGCCTGGTGACCGACGCCGGCGTCAGTCTCCGGCTGCTGCCCGCAGGTGCGGGGGGCGCCTGCGGAGGTGCGCCTCGGTCAAGGCAGGCGGCTCCCAGCCGGCGTCGGCGTCGTTCAGGTTCGTCCCGGGCTTGACCACCTCGTCGAGACGATCGAGCGTCTCGTCGTCGAGCGAGGCTTCGGCACCGGCAAGGAGGTCATCGAGCTGCTCCATCGTCCGCGGGCCGATGATGGCGCTCGTGACTGCGGGATGCGCGATGACAAAGGCGATCGCGAGGTGGGTGAGCGAGACGCCGGCCTTGTCCGCCACCTCCTCGAGCTGCTCGACGAGGTCGAGCTTGTGCTGGTTGGCCGGAAGGGACGGGTCGAACCGTCTCGGCAGGCGTGCGGCCCGGCCGCTCGTCATGTCGATCTCCCGATCCTTGCGGTACTTGCCGGTCAGCCAGCCGCCGCCGAGCGGGCTCCAGGCGATGACACCCATCCCGTAGCGCTCGCAGGTGGGCAGGACGCCCGCCTCGATCCCCCGCGTGAAGAGCGAGTACGGCGGCTGCTCACACGAGAACCGCTCGGTGGCCCTCCGCTCTGCCGCCCATTGCGCCTCGACGATGAGCTCGGGCGGGAAGGTCGACGACCCGATCGCCCTCACCTTGCCCTGATGGATCAAGTCGCTCAGGGCCGACAGGGTCTCCTCGATCTCGGTGTCCGGGTCGGGCCGGTGGATCTGGTAGAGGTCGATGTAGTCGGTGCCGAGCCGGCGGAGGGACTGCTCGACCTCGTGGATGATCCAGCGGCGGGAGTTGCCTTGCCGGTTCGGGTCGTGAGGGTCGTCGCCCATCTGGCCGTGCACCTTCGTGGCGAGCACGACCGAGTCCCTTCGTCCTTTGAGAGCCTTCCCGACGATCTCCTCGGACTCCCCGCCTGAGTACACGTCGGCGGTGTCGACGAAGTTGATGCCGGCGTCGAGGGCGCGGTGGATGATCCGGATGCCGTCCTCGTGGTCAGTGTTGGCCCAGCTGCCGAACATCATCGCCCCGAGGCAGTACGGGCTGACGCGGATTCCGGTCGTTCCAAGGCTGCGGTAGCGCATGGCGGCCACCCTAAAAGGTGATGACCCGCCGCCGGGGCGGGGAGGACGTCGCCCGACCCAACAGCCGGCGTCAGCCGGGGCGGGGCTCCTTCGGGAGGCCGAGGATGCGCTCGCCGACGATGTTCCGCTGGATCTGGGCGGTTCCTCCCCAGATCGTCTCAGAGCGCGAGAAGAAGAAGCTCGCCTGCAGCGCGCTCACCGGGTAACCCGGCCGCGGGCGCCTCGCCCCGACGCCCGGGACGAACTCCCTCTCGTCCCCGTCCGAACCGGCGGCGCCCGTCAACACCTGGCCCTCCATCCCGAGGATGTCGAGGGCGAGCTCCATCACGTCACGGTGGTACTCGGACCAGAACATCTTGTTCGTCGCGCCGAGCGCGTCCGAGGAACGGTCCCCGTTGAGGGCCGAAGTGAGAGAGCGAAGACCGTTGATCTGCATGATCTTCACCTTCGACCAGGCGGCTGCCAGCCGCTGGCGGACGAGCGGGTCGCTCGAGCGGCCGTTCCGGCGTGCGATGGCGATGAGGGCGTCGAGCTCCTTCTGGAATCGCCGGTGGCCGGTGGTGGCGGAGGTCCCGCGCTCGAAGCCGAGAGTCGTCATGGCGACCGCCCAACCGTTGTTGACGCCCCCTACGACGTTCTCCTTCGGGCAGCGGGCGTCGGCGAAGAAGACCTCGTTGAATTCGGCCGACCCGTCGATCTGGGAGATCGGGCGCACCTCGATCCCGGGCTGCCGCATCGGGACGAGCAGGTAGGAGATGCCTTTGTGCTTGGGGGCATCGGGATCGGTGCGGGCGAGGAGGAAGATGTAGTCGGCGTACTGCGCCTGCGTCGTCCACACCTTCTGGCCGTTGATGATCCACTCGTCACCGTCGAGCTCTGCCCGCGTCTTCAACGAAGCGAGGTCGCTGCCGGCATCGGGCTCCGAGAAACCCTGGCACCACGACATCTCACCCGACAGGATCTTCGGCAGGAAGAACCGTTTCTGCTCCTCTGTGCCCGAATGCAGGATCGTCGGCCCGACGAGCGTGTCGCCGAAGAAGTCCGCCCGCATCGGGGCGTTCATACGGGCGAACTCCTCGTTGAGCACGACGCTCTCCATGACCGACAGTCCCCGCCCGCCGTACTCCTCCGGCCACGACGCGCAGATCCAGCCTCCCTCGGCCAGCTTCTTCGTCCAGTCGACCTCGAAGCTCGCCCGCTCGTCGGCTGTCATGGTGCGGCCCGACTCCCACCCTTCGGGGAGGTTCTCCTCGAGCCAGCTGCGAACCTCAGCGCGGAAGGCCTCTGCCTCTTCTGGGTAGGACAGATCCATCGGCTCAGGGTACCGCCGGCCGGCGGGAGCCTCCATCTAAGGCCGGCAAGCTCCGGCACCCGCCCCACGCCTTCCCGTGCCAGGTGTGTGCCGGGCCCGTGCCGGGGCGGCTATGGAGTTGTCTACTAGGATCAGCTCCTGGTAAGTCCACTGTTTTGGCCATGATCGTACGGACCGACGAGCGTGAGAGGAGGTGGGGTCGACGCCACCGGACCAACCCCCGAGTACCGCCCCATCCCACCCGGCGCCCGGCCCCGTCGTCTTGAGCTGAGCGGGCTCTGAGCCTCATCTGCTGAGTCGCCGCCGACGCCGGGTGCGTCCATCAGTCGGCCTGACACGGTCGTTCTGAGCGTGTCACCGAAGAAGACCGCCCCCGTCCGTCACCTAGGCCTGATTGCCCCGACTCGTCAGAAAGCAGGTGTGCATGGCTCGCCGGCCGCCGATTCAGACCCCACAGATAATCCGCACGCGGCGCGACCAGCGGCACCGGCGGCTCACAGCCACCCGTGCCGTTCGCGAGACGATCGTCTCGCTCGCCGGGCTGCTCGGCCGCTCCGTCCGTCACCAGGGCGGCGAGGAGATCGGGAGCCTGATCGACGTCGTGGCGCGCTTCGCCGGTGATCAGGCGTATCCGCCCCTCACGGGCCTCGTCGTGCGCGTCGGGCGCCGCCAGGTCTTCCTCGACGCCAGCCTCGTGGCCAGCCTCGGCCACGCCGAGATAGTCCTCCGGTCGGCGAGAGTGGACCTGCGCGACTTCGAACGTCGCCCGGGCGAGCTGTTGCTCGCGAAGGACGTCCTCGACCATCAGCTCGTCGACGTGGACGGGAAGCAGGTCATCCGGGCGGCCGACCTCTACCTGGCGCCCGCCCAGGGGCGAATCCGCCTCGTCGGCGTCGACGTGAGCTCCCAGACCCTGCTGCGCCGGCTCGGGCCGGCGCGGTACCGGATGCGGCCGACGCCTGACCGGGTCATCGACTGGGCCGCCATCCAGCCCTTCGGGAGCCCGAACGAAGCCGTCCGGCTGAGGACGTCACACGAGGGGCTCCACCGCCTCCGGCCCGGTGAGCTCGCCGATCTCCTCGAGGACCTCGGCCGTGAGGAGCAGCGGGAGCTGCTCGAAGCACTCGATCCCCATGAAGCCGCCGACGCTCTCGAGGAGATGGACCCAGAGGAGCTCGAGTCGCTGCTGCGGGGCGCCGATCCGGAGCGGGCCGCCATGCTCGTCGCCTCGATGGAGACCGACGAAGCCGTCGAGGCCCTCCGCAACCTCGACGGACGACGAGCGGGAGGAGCTGCTCGGGCACATGGCGTCGGAGCGGGGGGCCGAGCTGACGAGGCTCCTTGACTACGGCGAGGACACAGCCGGCGGCATCATGACGACTGCGCTTGCGATCGCAGGCCTGACTGACACCGCCGACGAGGTGCGGGCTCGCCTTCGGCAGCTGACGGTGCACAGAGGGGAGATCGACGCCATCGTCGTGCTCGACGAGGACGGCTATCTGGTCGACGACCTGCCGCTGTTCGACCTCGCACTCGCCGAGCCTGCGGCCACGATGAACGACCTCACCGGAGAGGAGGTGCCGGTCACCGTCGCCCCGGACGACTCCGTCCACCACGTTGCAGGACAGTTGATCGAATCACGACGCTCCTCGGTCCTCGTCGTCGCCGACGACCGGCCCGTCGGGCGCATCCTCGCCGACGACGTCGTTGACGCCCTCTTGCCCGAGCGGGGACGCCTGCACTTCCCGAGGTTCCTGCAATGACCCGGGAGGGTGACCATTGCCGATCGGCCCCCGATCGCGTGCCCGAAGCGACGAAGGCGCAGTCTCCCGGCTTCTAGCTGTCGGCAGAGGCGGTGACGCCTCCGCGCGCCCGGCCCCGTCGCCGGCCCCTGCGACGACGGCTGGTGCTCGTCGCCGCCATCGCCGGACCGGGGCTGATCGCCGCCGCCGCCGGCAATGACGCCGGCGGGATCGTCACTTACTCCTCGGCCGGATCGCAGTTCGTCTTCCGGACGCTGTGCCTGATGCTCCTCATCGGCATCGGCCTCGCCCTCGTCCAGGAGATGTCCGCCCGCCTCGGCGCCATCTCGGGAAAAGGCCTGGCGGCGCTGATCCGGGAGGAGTTCTCCATCCGCCTGACCTCGCTCGCTCTCGTCGCCCTCGTCATCGCCAACATCGGCATCGTCGTGTCGGAGTTCGCCGGCATCGCGACCGCATTCGAGCTGTTCCATGTGTCGAAGTACATAACCGTGCCGATCTCGGCACTGATCATCTGGATGCTCGTGGTGCTCGGGAGCTACCGCTACGCCGAGCGCGTCTTCCTTCTCCTCACGGTCGCCTTCTTCACCTATCCGATCGCGGCGATCCTGTCCCATCCGAAGTGGTCGAAAGTGGCGAGCCAGGTGGTCGTCCCTCACTTTCTTGCCACGAGGGCATTCGTGCTGCTCGCCGTCGCCCTCATCGGAACGACCATCTCGCCCTACATGCAGCTCTACAACGCCTCGGCCGTGGTCGACAGGGGAATCGGGCCGGAGGACTACAAGCTCGAGCGGATCGACGCCGTCGCCGGCGCCGGCTTCGCCACTGTCATCTCCTGGTCGATCATCATCGCCGCCGGTGCCGCCATCGGCGGGACGGGGCCGCTCACGTCCGCCCTCACTGCCGCCAAGGCTCTGAAGCCTGTCGCCGGCTCGGCTGCGGTGATCCTCTTCGGCCTCGGGCTTCTCGGGGCATCCGCACTGGCCGCTGCCGTCGTCCCCCTCTCGACCTCCTACGCCCTCGCCGAGGCGATCGGCGTCGAGCGCTCGGTCTCGAGGCGCTTCTCGGAGGCCCCTTTGTTCCTCGGGCTATTCACGGCCCAGATCGTCATCGGCGTCATCGTCACGCTCGCACCGATCGACCTGATCAGCCTGCTGATCGGCACCCAGGTCATCGAAGGCGTCGTCACGCCGATCACTCTCGCTTTCATCGTGACGCTCGCCAACCGCCGTTCGGTCCTCGGGGAGTGGGCGAACGGGCCGGTCTTAAAGGTCGTCTCCGGGGCCGTGACGATCATCGTCGGCACGATGGCGCTCGGTCTCGTCGTGCTGACGGTCCTCGGCTGGTTCGGGATCAACTGAGCACCTGTGCATCCTGTCGTCCCCGCCGCGCGTTCACGCCGCCGTGAGCGTGGCCGGCGCCGCTTGCGTACCGGCGGCGATGCGGGAGAGGCTGGCCCGATCATGCCGGTTGATGGGGTGCCCCTTCGCGTCGCATATCTCGTCTACCGGGGCAACCCCCGTTGTGGCGGGCAGGGTGTCTACACCCGCCACCTCACCCGCGAGCTCGCCGCCCTCGGCCATCACGTCACGGTGTTCTCCGGGCAGCCCTACCCGGTGCTCGACGAGGGGGTGGGTTTCGTTGCGGTGCCGAGCCTCGACCTCTACAGGGAACCGGACCCGTTCCGGGTGCCGCGGCCTCACGAGTTCCATTCCTTCATCGACGCCGCCGAGTTCGCCATCATGTGCACGGCCGGCTTCCCCGAGCCGCTCACGTTCAGCTTGAGGGCGCGGCGACTGCTCGCCGGCCGGCGGGCGGACTTCGACCTCGTCCACGACGATCAGTCGCTCGGCTCCGGCCTGCTCGGGATGATGAGCGACGGTTGGCCGCTCATCGCGACGATCCACCATCCGATCACCGTCGACCGCGAGCTCGATCTGAGCCACGCCCACGACTTCCGCCGGCGGCTGGCGTTGCGCCGGTGGTACGGCTTCATCGGGATGCAGGCCCGCGTCGCCAGTCGCCTCCGAAGGGTCATCACGGTCTCGGCCTCGGCCCGTGACGACATCTCGGCTCACCTCGGCGTGGAGGCTCTCCCGCATCGCCGTTGTCCCGGTCGGGGTGGACGAGGCCATCTTCCGCCCTCATCCCGAGATCGCCCGGGTCGGGGGTCGCCTCGTCACCACTGCGAGCGCCGATGTCCCGATGAAGGGCCTCGTGCCTCTTCTCGAGGCGCTCGCCAAGGTGCGCACGGAGCGGGAAGACGCCCATCTCGTCGTCGTCGGCCGGCTTCGTGACGACAGCAGGGTCCCGGCGGTGCTCGACCGCCTCGGGCTGAACGGCAGTGTCCGCTTCGTCTCGGGGATCTCCGACGAGGAGCTGGCCGCCCTCTACGGCTCGGCCGAGGTGGCGGTCGTGCCGTCGCTCTACGAGGGTTTCTCCCTGCCGGCGATCGAGGCGATGGCCTGCGGGGCTGCCCCTTGTGGCGACAACGGGCGGGGCTCTTCCTGAAGTGGCCGGCGCCGATGGCGAGACGGCCCTCCTCGTGCCACCCGGGGACGCCGGGGCGCTCGCGGCGACGCTCCTTCGGGCGCTCGCCGACGAGGTGCTCCGGGCGCGGGTCGCCGCCGCCGGCCGGCGGCGCACCCTCGGCCTTTTCACCTGGCCTGTGACGGCTCGCCGGACAGCCGAGCAGTACCGGATCATCCTCGAGGAGCATCGCGGTCTGCTGACGGTCGACTTCGAGCGGCTCGGCCTTCGCCCGGGCGAGCGGGTCCTCGACCTCGGTTGCGGTGCCGGCCGGCACGCCTTCGAGTGCCTCCGCCGGGGGGCGACCGTCGTCGCCCTCGACTCGGACCCCGTCGAGCTGAAGGGCGTCGCCGCCCTCATGGTGGCGATGGGAGAGGCGGGCGAGGTTCCGGCAGGGGCCGGCGGGACGACGGTCCGGGCGACGGCGACTGGAGCTCCCGTTCCCCGACGCCAGCTTCGACAGGGTGATCGCCGCCGAGGTGCTCGAGCACATAGGACCTGACGTGGCGGCGATGCGGGAGCTGAGCCGGGTGTTGCGGCCGGGCGGCCGCCTCGCCGTCACCGTTCCCCGCTACTGGCCCGAACTGATCAACTGGGCGCTGTCCGACGACTACCACACGGTCGAAGGCGGCCACATCCGCATCTACAGGCGCAGTCAGCTGATCGGGCGGCTCTCGTCGGCCGGGCTGCGCATCGTCGGCTCGCACCACGCCCACGCGCTGCACAGCCCTTACTGGTGGCTGCGCTGCGCCGTCGGCCCGGACAACGAGCAGCACCGGTGGGTGAAGGCCTACCACCGGATGCTCGTGTGGGACATCGAGCGCCGGCCGCTTGCCACCCGCCTCACAGAGAACCTCTTGAACCCGCTCATGGGAAAGAGCGTCGTCGTCTACGCGGAGCAGCGGTGAGCCTCGTCGAGCCGGCATCACCTGTCCTCGGCGCCGCCGAGATCGGGGCGACGGCGGCGACGATCGAGTCGCTCCAGCTGAGGAGCGGGATGATCCCCTGGTTCGAGGGGGGCCACGCCGATCCGTGGAACCACGTCGAAGCGGCCATGGCGCTCGCCGCCGCCGGCCGCCTGCAGGCAGCCGAGCGCGCCTATGAGTGGCTGCGGGCGACCCAGCTCCCCAACGGCGCCTGGCACAACTACTACTGCTCGGACGGCTCGGTCGAGGACGGGCGCCTCGACACGAACGTCTGTGCCTACGTGGCCGTCGGGGTGTGGCACCACTACCTGGCGACGGGGGATGCCGGCGTCCTCGAGTCCTTCTGGCCGGTGGTCTCTGCCGCCGTCGACTTCGTCCTGTCATGGCAGTGCGCCGGCGGGGAGCTGACATGGTCGGTCGATGCCGACGGGACGCCCGGCAACTACGCCCTCCTCACCGGTTCCTCGTCCGCCTACTTCAGCCTGCGCTGCGCCATCGCATGTGCCGAGCGGATCGGGGCTGAGCGGCCGGACTGGGAGCTCTCGGCGGGGCGGCTACGGCATGCGATCGCCTTCCGGGAGCACTGCTTCGAGCCAAAGCCCCGCCACGCGATGGACTGGTACTACCCGGTGCTGACGGGGGCGCTCGAGCGGGAGGCCGCCTCGGAGCGGCTCGACGAGCGCTGGGAGGAATTCGTCATCGGGGGACGAGGCGTCCGCTGCGTGTCGGACAGGCCGTGGGTGACGGCGGCCGAGACGGCCGAGTGTGCGCTCGCCCTCATGTCGGTCGGGCGCCACGAGGACGCCGGGATGCTCCTTTGCTGGGTGCAGGAGCAACGCATGCCGGAAGGCGCCTACACGACCGGGCTCGTCTACCCGCAACGGGCGAGCTTTCCCCCCGGCGAGAAGAGCACCTACTCGGCGGCCGCCATGGTGTTGGCGGCAGATGCCTTCGCCATGCTCAGCCCCGCAGCAGAGCTGTTCCTCGGCCGGTCGCTCCCGGCCGGCACGGTGCTCGACCTCGACGTGGACGCGGCGGCCCTCGGTGAGCCCGCTTGAGGCGCCCTTCCCGCCAGCCCGGTCGCCTGGAGCTCGGGAGCGGCACCGAAACTGTCGCCGAGCGGCGGCAGACTCACCGTGAGGGCCCTCTCCTCCTGAGCACCCGCAAGCTGCCGCAGCCGAGTTGAGCCTCCTCGCTGAAGGCAGCTGAGGAGAGGGCGGCGCAGTAGATGTCATAGGGCGGCCTTCCGCCGTCGGCAGGATCAGGGAAGACGTCGTGGATGGCGAGGTAGCCACCGTGTGAGACGAGGGGCGACCAGCCCCGATAGTCAGCCCACGCAGCCTCGTCGCCGTGGCCGCCGTCGATGAAGACGAGATCCGCGGGTTCGACCAGTGGGCTGCCACGGTGGGGGAGTCGCCCACGACGGCGATGACGAGGTCCTCGACGCCGGCGTCTTCGATCGCCGCCCGCCAGAGAGGAAGGGTGTCCATCCGCCCTGTTCTCGGATCGACGAGGGAGGGATCGTGATGCTCCCACCCGGGCTGGTTCTCCTCCGAGCCATGGTGGTGGTCCACGCTGAAGACGACGGCCCTCCCGGGCGGTCCGCCGCCGCCGATCCGATCACGGCCGTCGGCGGCCCCGGTCGGGACGGCAGCGAGCAAGCCGGCGACGAGATAGAGAGTCGACCGGCCGCAGTAGGCGCCGATCTCGATTATCACCGCCGCCGCCCGGACGGGACCTCGACGGATCCACGAGGCCGGCGAGGCGTGCGAGGGCGACGCCTTCCTCGTCGGGCATGAAGCCCTTTGTCGCCCGGGCGAGCTCGAGCACACGGGCACCGCGGAGGAGCCCCCGGCGCCCTTCGTCCTGGGCCCGCCCGCCGTCACGGCGTCGCCGGTCAGATCAGCCCCACGAGGGACCAGATGCCGAGGCCGAGGAGGGCGACGCCTGACAGCCTCCGGACAAGGGAGAGGGGCACGTAGCGGGTGATCGTCTTCCCGGCCACCACTCCGATAGCCGAGACGAGCCAGAAGGCGACGACGGCGCCGATGAAGACCGAGAGCGGATTGCGGTAGCGGGCGGTCAGGTTGGCGATGAGCACCTGGGTGATGTCGCCGAACTCGGCGAGGGCGACGATCGAGAACGTCGTGAGCATCACCTTCCAGTCCGGCGTCACGACGGGCGGTCCCTCGCCGAGGCGGGTCCCCTTCTCCTCCTCGGCCTTCTCGGGGACGAAGATCAGGTAGGCGGCCCCGCCGAGGAAGAGCGCCCCGACGACGGCTCGCACGGCCGTGTGAGGAAGGAGGGCGAGGAGGCGGCCGGCGGCGACGGCGATGGCCGCCTGCAGGGTGAGGGCGAGCGCTGCACCGATCCACACCGGCAGCGCACGGTTGCGCGACGAGAGGACGACACAGGAGATGAACGTCTTGTCCGGCAGCTCGGCCGGGATGACGAGAGCAAACGTCGCCGCGGCGACCGCGAGGTCCAATGCGACTCAGGCGCTTCTAGGAGCAACCCGCGGGCCGGCCCGGCCCGCTCGGCCGTCACGGGCACTCAGGCTTTCGCCAACAGCTCGCCGAGCGTCGGCCTGTGCTCGCGGCACGAAGCCGACGTTCACCGCCAGGCGCTCCAGGTGCTGGTCGACGCTCCGCTTGTGGCCGCCGAGGGCGTGCTCGGCGAGGAATGAGCGCGACCTCGCCGGCGAGGACGGGCTTGCCTTCTTCGTCGACGTCGGCGAGCCTGACGATCCCGGCCGAGCATGGACGGGAGGGCGTGAGTTGCCAGCCGGTCCTGCAGCTCGTCCCAATGGCTCGTGACGAAACGCCACGTCGAGCTGCCGCCGGCCCTTCCTGCAAGGAGCATCCTGAGCACGTAGGGAGCGTCCTGGGCCCGGATCTCCCGCCGCGTCATCTCCTGAAGCTCGCTTATCGAGCTCGGGCTGGCGGACGGCCGTCATGGCGGACAGGTGGCGCCACTGGTCGAGCGGGTCGATCGGCCGGGTGACGCGGTCGTGCATGAAGTCGAACTCCTCCCGGCCGCCCGTCCAAGCCACCACCCGCAGGATCGCCTCGGCCGTGTCGGCCGGCAGCCTGTCGTGCTCCGGCTCGCGAGGCTTCGAACACCTCATGGGAGTGCCGGCGGACGTCGTCGTCAGCCCCGAGGGTGCCGAGAACGCTGATGAAGGCTGCCCGGGCCTGGCGAACCTCCGGGATCTCGCCCGGGCCGCCCGCGAAACCCACCCTCTCGAGCTCCGGCCCGAACAGCGTCCGCACGAGCTCCTCGAGCGCCGGCCGGTCGCCGGCCGCGACGGCGACGTCGAGCAGCCCGAAGGCGCTCGTCACGACCGCCCACACGTTCGGGTCGAGCTCGCCCTTCAACCGCCTCGCGAGGGCGAGGAAGTCGTCGAGGGCGGAGATGCGGGCGAGAGTTGCCGCCCACGTGTCCGAGACGAGGTTGAACCGTTCGAGGGCTGTCAGCCGGTCGAGGTTCGAGACGATCTCCTCGAAGAGCGGCCCGTGGTACCGGAGCCGGTAAGTGCCCGAGCCGCCGGCGTTCACGACGTTGAGGCCGTCGGCGGCGGGGAGCCCGCAGCCGATGACCGGCGTGAGGCGGAGGCCCGAGGAGCACCGAGCGGATCGGCCCGGGACCGCCGTCGGCCTCCGGCTCGACGCCGGGCGGACGCTCGGCCAGGCGGATCGGCACGATCCAGTCGCGACCGATCCCGGAAGGCTCGCCCCCGGCCGCCTCGTGCTCGTGGGCGGGCAGGTAGGAGAACGGCTCCTCGACGAGCTCCAGCTCGTCGCCGTCCCTCCTCGCGGTGACGAGCGGGAAGCCGCCCTGTAGGATCCAGCTGTCCATGAGCGCACGCACCGGCTCGCCGTCGGCCACGCTCCTCGATGGCGTCCCACAGATCCGTCGTCTCGGTATTGGCGTACTGGTGGGCGGCGAGATAGCGGCGCACGCCCTCCCGGAAGCGCTCCATGCCGAGGTACTGCTCCAACATGCGAAGGACGTTGCCGCCCTTCAGGTACGTGAGGACGTCGAACATCGCCTCTGCCTCGTCCGGACGGCGGACGGGAAACTCGATCGACCTCGTCGTGTGGAGGGCGTCGATCTGGAGGGCTGCGTCCTTCTCGCGCCCGAAGCTCACCCACCGCCGCCACTCCGGCCGGAAGTCGTCGAGGCAGCAGATGCTCATGAAGGTGGCGAACGCCTCGTTCAGCCAGATGCCGTTCCACCACTTCATCGTGACGAGGTCGCCGAACCACATGTGGGCGATCTCGTGCTCGATCACCTCGGCGATCCTCGACAGCTCGGCGATCGAGGAGGTGTCCTCGTCGCAGAGCAGGTCCGTCTCCCGGAACGTCACGCAGCCGAGGTTCTCCATCGCTCCCTGGGCGAAGTCCGGCACGTCGACGAGGTCGAGCTTCGAAGCCGGATAGGGCAGTCCGAAGTACTCCGTGTACCAGCCGAGCGCGTGCACGGCGACCTCGAGGGCGAACGAGGTGAGGTGCTGCTTGCCGATCGGGGTGACCACCCGGACCGGCGTGCCGCCGGCGTCGGCGGGCTCGGTCGCTTCGAGCGGGTCCGACGACGAAGCAGACGAGATAGGTCGACATGGGGATGGTGTCGGCGTACTGCACGCGACGCCGGCCGTCCCCGAGGTCCGTCACGCTCAGCTCGGCCTCGTTGGAGACGGCGAAGAGGCCGGCCGGCCACCTCGAGGGCGATCGAGAAGACGGCCTTCAGGTCGGGCTCGTCGAAGCACGGAAAGGCCCGCCGGGCGTCGTGGGACTCGAAGTGGGTCGTGGCGAGCGTCTGTGTGCTCCCGCCCGGGTCGGTGAACGTGCTTCGATAGAAACCCCTCAGCTTGTCGCCGAGCACCCCCCCGAAGGCGCACTCGAGCCTGTAGGAGCCAGGGGGGATCTCCTTTCCTCGGCGCGAAGATGACCCGCTCCCTCTCCTCGTCGAGGCTGATCCCGAGCTCCTCCGGCTGCCGCCGTCGGCAGCCAGCAGGCGGGCATCTGCGCACCTCGAGCTCGGCCGCGTTCATCACGATCTCGGTCGACCGCCTCGACCACCTCGAGCGTCGACGGCCACGCTGCCCGGCAAAGCACGATGCCTCGAGGTCAGGCGCGAGCGTCAGCTCGTACCGGCTCGGGATGGCGGTCCGCGGCAGCCGGTAGTCGGCCTCGTCGCCGAGCTGAGTGGTCATGGCCAGGGAGGCTACCGGCTGCCTCGTGGGCGTCCCGACTCTGACCGCTACCGTCGTGGACTGTGTCCGGACCGCGGTGGCCCTTCGACGACGCTCACGACGCGCCGGCGACAGACCCGTCGACGTGCTCTGCGTCGGGAACGCCCTCATCGACCGGCTGGCGCGGGCGGACGACGCCGACGCCGTGAGGCGGGCCGGGATGGAGCCGGGGGTCATGACGCTCGTGGACGCCGAGCGGGCCGCCGCCATCGAGGCGTCGGTGGAGGGCTGGCACGAGGTGGCCGGCGGCTGTGCCGCCAACACGGCCGCCGGGCATCGCCTCTCTCGGCGGCCGGCCGGCCTTCGTCGGCTCGATCGGCGACGAGGCGAGCAGCAGGTGGTATGCCGAGGACCTCGAGGCCGAGGGCGTCCGGTGCACGCTCGCCACCGCCCCGAGCGGGCAGCCAACCGGCAGCTGCCACGTCCTCGTGACTGCCGACGGCCAGCGGTCGATGGCGACCCACCTCGGGGCGGCGAGCGAGCTCGAGCCGACGACCGTGGAGGCGGCCGGCCTCGACCGGGCGCGGGTCGTCTACCTCGAGGGCTACCTGCTCGACGTCCCGGCGGTCGCCCACACGGTGGAGCGCACCCTCGAGCTCGCCCGATCGGCGGGGACCCTTGTCTCGCTCAGCCTGTCGGATCCCTTCGTCGTCTCCCGTCACCGCGAGCAGATCGCCAAGCTCCTCTCCTCGGGCTCGGTCGACCTCGTCTTCGGCAACGAGACCGAGATGCTCGAGCTGACAGGCGCCACCTCCCGCTCCGCCGGGCTCGCCGAGCTGGCGTCGCTCGTGCCGGTGGCAGTGATGACGCTCGGAGCCGAGGGGGCTGCCGTCGCCACCGGGAGCGGGACGGCGAGCATCGCCGGCCTATCCGGCGGAGCGGGTCGACACGACCGGCGCCGGCGACCTGTTCGCCGCCGGCTGCCTCTACGGCCTCACGCGCGGGCTCTCCCCGGTACGAGTCCCTCAAGTGGGCGCCTTTGCCGCCTCCGAGGTCATCGGCCACCTCGGGGCCAGGCCGGCGGTGGTGCTTGAGGGATGCCGTGCCGGCGGAGTACCTCGAGCCCGGACCGCTAAGCCGCGCTGGTTGTCCTCCTCCGGAGGCCGGAACGGGAGGCGCAGGTCGGCGAGCCGCACGAGGGCGCTCGCCACCCAGCGGGCGAGCCCGGCGATCTGATCGTCCAGCTTGGACGGGTCCTCGAGGAGGCGTGTCGTCGAGCCGCAGGCTGCCCTGGTAGGCGATCTCGAGGGCGGACGTCGGCTCCTCGGCGTCGGGGTCGAAGCTCTGCTCGAGGGTGGGCGCCGCCCGCTCCAGCCGTTCGGCGCCGAGCTGCGGCCCCTCCTGGTCGAGCGCTGCGACGACACGCACATGATCGGGCACGCCGATCAGGTTCTGCAGGCGGAAGGCCAGCTCGACGATCAGCTCGGGCGGCTCCGCCTGCGGCTCGCCGATCGACCACGAGCGGTAGGCGCTCTGGCTCCACGTCGGCCAGTCGAGCGTGAGGTCGGCCCGCACCCGGGCCGGGTTGCCCTCGCCGGGCAGGCTGTAGGAGGTCTCGAAGGAGAGATCGCCGAGGAAGACGTCCACCTGGAAGCGCTCCTCGACAGCCTGCTGCTCGAGCAGGGCGCCCTCGAAGGCTTCCCGGAGCGAGCCGATCACGTCGAGAAGGATGTGGTCGATCATGGCCTGCCGAGGCTACTTCGCCGTGTCGCCTGGTAGACACGGTTCATGGCCGACAACCCGTGGCTCGAGCGCCGCGTCATCGCCTACGCCCACCAGGGCGGGGCGCGGGAGGCCCCTTCGAGCACGCTCTAGGCGATCAGCCGGGCGATCGAGCACGGTGCGACGGCGATCGAGCTCGACGTCCACAGGAGCGCCGACGGCCATCTCGTCGTCTGCCACGACGCCACGGTCGACCGGACGACGAACGGCTCGGGCGACATCGCCGCCATGACCCTCGATCGGAGCTGCAGGCGCTCGACAACGCCTACTGGTTCGTGCCGGGCGAGGACGTCCGAGACGACCTCGAGGCCGACGCAGTACCCGCTCCGGGGCAGAGCGCCGGCAGATCACGCCTACGGCATCGCCACCCTCGAGGAGGTCATCGACGCCACCGCCGGCGTCGTCCTCAACCTCGACATCAAGCGGAGGGCACCTCATGTCGTGCCCTACGAGCACGCCGTCGCCGACCTCTTGCGGGAGCGGGAGAGGGTGGACGACGTGATCGTGGCGTCGTTCCTCGACGCCGCCACCGACGAGGTGAGGTCCTACGCGCCCGAGATCGCCACGCTCGGCCGGGAACCTTCGCCGTCGCCGAGTTCTACCGGGCCGTCGCGGGCGGGCGAGCCGGCACCCGAGGTCGTCCTTCCGCCACGTCGCCCTGCAGGTGCCGGCGTCGTTCAACGGGGTCACCGTCCTCGACGACGAGTTCGTCGCGGCCGCCCACGGCGCCGGGCTTGGCGGTGCACGCCTGGACGATCAACGACAGGGAGGAGATGGAGCGCTCTGCTCGACCTCGGGGTCGACGGCATCATCACCGACGTCCCGAGCGTGCTTGCCGGCTTGCTCGAGGAACGGGGGACGGCGCCTGGCGCCGGTGAGCGGAGCTGGCTCAGCCGCGGCCGCAGTTCGGCTTCTTGCCGTGGTTGGCCTTCTTCTTCTTGCGAAGCTTCCGCTTGACGGTTCGCTTGGACACAGGTCCGGAAGTGTAACGGCCTCCGGGCATGCGAGAATCCCGTCGTGGCGTGGTTGCTCCGTGACGGTCAGGTTCTGGCGAGCCTCGAGGTCGCCGAGCTCTTCGCCGCCCGCGCGCGGGGCTCCTCGGGCGCTCGACGATCGAGGGGGCGATGCTGCTCTGGCACACCCGTGGCGTCCACTCGATCGGCATGCGGTTCGCGATGGACGTCGCCTTCCTCGACGCCGAGCTCGTCGTCCTCGACTGCGTCACCGTGAAGCCGTACCGGGCGACGTTGCCGCGGATCCGGGCGCGGGCGGTGCTCGAGGCGGAGGCGGGGGCCTTCGAGCGGTGGGGGCTGAAGGTCGGGGACCAGCTGGAGATCAAGGAGTGACGCGCACGGCCGGCCGGCGCCGGCGAGCTCGTGCTCGTGGCGACGCCGATCGGCAACCTCGGCGACCTCTCCCCGAGGGCGGCCTCCAGCCTTGGCGGCGGCCGACGTCGTCTGCTGCGAGGACACCCGCCACACCGGGACGATGCTGAAGCGCCTCGGCATCAAGACCGAGCGGCTCGTCTCCCTGCACGCCGCCAACGAGGCCAAACGGATCGCCCTCATCCTCGACGAGCTGAGCGCCGGCCGGACCGTCGCCGTCGTGAGCGACGCCGGCATGCCCGGCGATCGCCGATCCCGGCGAGCGGCTCGTGCGCGGCTGCCGCCGAGGCCGGGCGTACGGGTGACGGCCGTGCCCGGCCCCTCGGCGGTGACGACGGCCGTCGCGCTGTCCGGCCTCGGCGGAGGAAGATGGCGCTTCGAGGGCTGGATCGCGAGGAAGGGCAGGGAGCGGGCGGCGCAGTTGGCGGCGATCGCCTCCTCGCCCTGCCCGAGCGTCTGCTTCGAGTCGCCGCAGCGGATCGGGGCGACCCTCGCCGGACTCGGCGGCGTCGTGCGGCCCCGAGCGCAGGGTGGTCGTGTGCCGCGAGCTCACGCAAGCTGCACGAGGAGGTTCTCCATGCGACCGCCTCGGCGAAGCGGCGGCCCATTTCGGCGCCGTCGCGCCGAGAGGCGAGTTCGTCATCGTCGTCGACGCGCGCCCCCGCCGGTGGCGGCGACGTGCCGCCCGCGACCCGGTGAGCTGCGCGGCGAGGTGGCGGCGCTCGTCGCGAGATGGTCGCTCCCGCCGGGACGCCGTCGACGAGGTGGCCGACCGCCACGGCTTGGCGCGGCGGACGGTCTACGACGCCGCCCTTGCTCCGGAGTCACCCGTGCCGCCGGGCTAGCGTCGCCGCTGATCCCATCTCAGGGCCGTGGCGGCTCGGTAGGCTCGCCGGGTGGCCAACCGGTTCTACGTGACGACGCCGATCTACTACGTGAACGACGCCCCGCACCTCGGCACCGGCTACGCCACGATCGTCGCCGACACCCTGGCGCGCTGGCACCGCCTCGAGGGAGAGGAGGTTCGTTTCCTCACCGGGACCGACGAGCACGGCCTGAAGGTGCTGCGGACCGCCGAGCAGCACGGCGTCAGCCCGCAGGCCTGGACCGACGAGACGAGCCGGCGGTACGAGGAGGCCTGGGCGGCGCTCGGGATCTCCAACGACGACTTCATCCGCACGACCGAGCCGCGCCACCACCGTTCCGTCCAGCGCTTCATGCAGGCGATCTACGACAACGGCTACCTGCGAAAGGGTGTCTACGAGGGCTGGTACTGCGTCTCGTGCGAGGCCTACTACACCGAGGACGACCTTCTCCGGGGAACATCTGCCCGGTCCACGAGCGCCCGGTGGAGTGGTTCACCGAGGAGAACTGGTTCTTCGAGCTGAGCCGCTTCGAGGACCGGCTGCTCGCCTGGTACGACGAGCACCCGGGCGCCGTCTTGCCCGAGGCACGGCGGAACGAGGCGCTCGGCATCATCAGGTCGGGCCTGCAGGACATCTCCATCACGCGGACGTCGATCGACTGGGGGATCCCCGTCCCGTGGGACCCGTCGCACGTCTTCTACGTGTGGTACGACGCCCTCGTCAACTACGTCTCGGCGATCGGCTACGGGGAGGACGGCGGAGCGAGTTCGCCAAGTGGTGGCCGTCGGTCTGCCACCTGCTCGGCAAGGACATCGTCCGCTTCCACTGCGTCTGGTGGCCGGCGATGTGCATGGCGGCCGGGATCGAGGCGCCGGCGAGGTTCATCGTGCGCGGGTTTCTTCTCGTCGGGGGCAAGAAGATGGGCAAGAGCGCCTTCAACCAGATCGACCCGGTCGAGCTCGGCCGCGACATCGGCAACGACGGGCTTCGGTACTACCTGTGCCGGGACGTCGGCCTCGGAAGTGACGGCGAGTTCACCTATGAGGGCCTCGTCGCCCGCTACAACAGCGACCTCGCCAACAATCTTGGCAATCTCATGTCACGAGTGGCGACGGTCGTCGGATCGAAGTGCGGAGGGATCGGACCTCGAGCACCGGCGAGGGAGTCGTCGCAGCTCGCGCAGGTGGCCGGCGAGGTGACCTCCGCCGCCGTCGAAGCGTGGCGCGCCTTTGCCCCCAACGAGGCGCTCGAGGTGACGTGGCGCCTGATCCGGGCCGCCAACGCCGAGCTCGAGGCGGTCGAGCCTTGGAAGCGGGAGCCGGGGCCCGAAGTCGAAGCCGTCCTCGGTGACGCACTGGAGGTGCTCCGGATAGTCGCCATCCTGAGCTCGCCGGTGCTCCCGGATGCCTCGGCGGAGATCTGGCGGCGCCTCGGGCTCGACGGCTCAGCCGCACAGCCCGGCAGGGGTGGCCTTGCCGGCGCGCTCGAATGGGGCGGCTACCCCGGCGGCCTGAAGGTGGAGAAGGCGCCTCCGCTCTTCCCCCGGCGCAAGGCCGAATGACCGTCGTGCCGGACGCCGAGCCCGCACCGGCGTTGTGGACCGACAGTCACTGCCACATTCAGTCGATGGAAGACGCTCGCCGAGGTCGCTCGCGCGGGCTGCCCGGAGCGGGGTCTCGAGAGCTGTCGTCGTCGGCACTGACGACGTCCTCGTCGCGGGGCGCCGTCGGGCTCGTCAGCTTCTCGTCCGCCGAGGATCCGGTCGAGCTGTGGGCGACGGTGGGGCTGCACCCGCACGAGGCCTCGCACGGCCTCCAGCCGGTCGAGAGGTTCGTCGAGGAGCTGGCAGCAGGCCCGGGCGGCCTGGCGGCCCGCCGGGTCGTCGCCGTCGGCGAGTGCGGGCTCGACTTCCACTACGACCATTCCCCCCGCCCTGAGCAGCGGGAGGTCTTCGCCGCCCAGGTGCAGCTGGCCCATCGCCATCGACCTCGCCCTCGTCATCCACACGCGGGAGGCGTGGGACGAGACCTTCGCCATCCTCGAGGCCGAGGGCGTGCCCGACCGCTGCGTCTTCCATTGCTTCTCGGGAGGTCCGGCCGAGGCGGAGCGCTGCCTCTCCCTCGGTGCCACCCTGTCCTTCAGCGGGATCGTCACCTTCCCGAGCGCCGGCGAGCTGCGGGAGGCCGCTTCGAGGTGCCCGCTTCGACAGATGCTCGTGGAGACCGACTCGCCCTATCTGACGCCCGTGCCGCACCGAGGAAAGCGGAACGAGCCCGCTTACGTGCCGCTCGTCGGCGAGGCGATCGCCCGGCTGAGAGGCGTGCCGGCAGAGGAGGTAGCCGCCGCGACGTCCGCCAACGCGGCCGCCATCTTCGGCCTTCCCCGGTTAGCCGTGCGACGGCCGCCGGGTCGGGCCGAGGTCGTCGCCCTCCTCGGCGATCACGGCCTTCGACCATCTCGCGCCCTCGGGCAGAACTTCGTCGTCGACCCGAACCTCGTCGAGCGGATCGCCCGCCTGGCCGGCATCGGGCCGGGCGACCGGGTGCTCGAGGTGGGGGCGGGACTCGGCTCGCTCACCCTCGCCCTGGCGGCGACGGGCGCCCACGTGCTCGCGATCGAGATCGACCGCCATCTCGAGCCGCTGCTTCGCGCCATTGCCGAGCCGTCCGGTGTGACCGTCGTCCGGGCCGACGCAATGACATGTGACCTGCCGGCGATGCTCGCCGAGGCCGAACACGAATGGGCCCCGGCAGAGGGTGGGGAGAGGCGGGATGACGACCGACCGTGGGTCCTTGTCGCCAACCTGCCCTACAACATCGCCACGCCGCTCGTGATGGACCTGCTCGGTGCGGTGCCGGCGATCGGCCGGATGCAGGTCATGGTCCAGCGCGAGGTCGGCGAACGGCTGGCGGCTGTGCCGCCGAGCCCGGCCGTCGGGGCTGTCTCGATCCGCCTCGCCTACTTCGCGACGGCGCGCGTCGTGATGCGCGTCCCGGCGAAGGTCTTCCTCCCCGAGCCCAACGTCGACTCGGTGCTCGTCGAGATCGTCCGCCGGGACCGGCCGGCCGTCGACCCGGCAGAGGCGAGCTTCGAGGAGATCGATCTGTTGGTGAGGGCTGGTTTTGCGGGGCGGAGGAAGATGCTCCGGCGGTCGCTGGCGGGGCTCGTGACGCCGGAGGCCTTCGAGGCCGCCGGCGTCGTGCCGACCGCCCGGCCCGAGGAGCTCGACGTGGAGGCGTGGGGGCGCCTGGCTGCCGCCGCGAGGAGCGAGCGGGCGAAGGCGTCAGCAAGTGACGTCACGTTACCGGGCGGCTGCGGCTGCTCTCGGCGTGGCCTGGTGCTGCCGCCGGCGCCACGTCGGTGGCTTGAGCGGGCGTCGCGGGGCCGAGCCCGACATGGTGGCGGCGGCAGCCAAGTTGACCCGGAGCCTGCGGGTCGTCGGCGTCCGCCCGGACGGCTTCCACCTGCTCGAGGCAGAGATGGTGACGGTCAGCCTCTTCGACCAGCTCGAGATCGTCGCCGGCGGTGACGGGCTTTCGGTGACCGACGAGGTCGAGTGGTCCGGGCAGCTGCCGGCGCCGAGGGACGAGCGGGTCGCCGGCCGGGGCGCAGCTGCTGGCCCGGCGGCATCCCGGCCGGGGCCCCGATCTCGTCGAGCGGGCACTTGCCGCCGTCCGGAGCGAGGGCGCTTCGTCTCTTGACCAAGCGCATCCCGGCCGGCGCCGGGCTCGGGGGCGGCTCGGCGGATGCGGCGGCAGTCCTTCGGTGGGCAGGCTGCGCGGATCTCGTCTTGGCAAGCGGGCTCGGGGCGGATGTCCCTTTCTGCGTCCTCGGCGGCCGGGCCCTCGTCGGCGGCATCGGCGAGCGCGTTCGTCCACTGCCGTTCGAGTCCCGCCATCTCGTGTTGGTCGCCCCGCGGATCCACGTCTCTACGCCGGCCGTCTACGCCGCCTGGGACGAGCTCGGTGGCCCGACGGGCGACCACGGCAACGACCTCGAGCCGGCAGCCCTCGTCGTCGAGCCGCGCCTTAGAGCCTGGCGGGACCTGGTTGCCGAAGTGGCCGGACACGACCCGTCGCTCGCCGGCAGCGGCGGCACATGGTGGCTGGAGGCAGAGAGCAGAGAGGCGCGCTCCGGCTCGAGGCGGAGCTGAGGGATGCGGTGGTAGCAGCAGGGGAGTGTGCTCTCGTGAAGTCGGTCGAGACTGTTCCAGCTCTGGAGCTGTGAGATCGGGCTGCGGGGCGCTCAACGACGCGGGGTCCTTGTCCAGCACCCCGGGCTACCAATCCTGCGGCGGCTTCTCGATGAGCGCCTCGGCGCCCGCTTCCACGGGCGCGCCGGCTCCTGCGCGGGCGTCCCTACTTGCCGGCGGCGCGACGCTGCCAGCGTGTGCGCTTCAGCATCTTCTTGTGCTTCTTCTTGCGCATCCGCTTGCGGCGCTTCTTGATCAGTGAGCCCATTGCGTGCGAGAGACTACCTGCTCCTCGTCGTCCTCACGTCCGGTACCGCCCCCGTCGCCCGTCCGATAAGGCCGGTGACCTGAAGCGGCGGGTGACACCTCTCGCCGGAGCGCAGAGCGGTAGCTTCTCAAAGCGATGTTCGATCGGCTGAGCGGGGAGAGCCACCGGGCGCTCGAGGAAGCCCGGGCCGAGGCCGGCCGGCTGCGGCCACGACTTCGTCGGCACCGAGCACCTGCTCCTCGGCGTGCTCGACGTGGGGGATCAGGTCGGGGCTGCCCTCCTTGCACGTAGGGGTGTATCAGCCGAGACGGTCCGCGCCCAAGTTGCCCGGGCCGGGGCTCTTCAGCAGGCCGCCGTCAGGCCTCCCTCCGCTGTCGCTCACGGCGAGGGCGAAGCAGGTGATGGCTCTGGCGGGCAAGGAGGCGGACGATCTCGGCAGCAGCAGCGTGACGCCGCCGCACCTCCTGCTCGGCATCATCCGGCAGGGAACAGGCGTCGCCGCCCTCGTGCTCCGAGATCTCGGCGTCGACCTCGTGATGCTGAGGGACGATCTGCTCGCAGCCGTCACCGGCGATTCGAACGGCGATGAGGTTGGTCGCCTACGGCTCGAACGGGACGAGGCGCCGCTCGCGGGCTGGCATAGAGGCAGACGATGCCGACGACGGCCGTGGCCGGCGAGGACCATGCCCGTCTGGCCGCCGCTCGCCGGACCGGCCTGCCCACGCTGCGAGCGACCACTTGCCGACCATCTACGTGGTGAGTGAGATCTCCCCGGTGGATCCCGCGCCGGCAGAATCGCCGCCGGCCCGGCTGTCCAGGCGGGCAGTTCGATCAGGGGGCCTTCCTGTTGTCGTCGTGTCGTGCGGCGCGTGCGGATATCCACTGTCGGTGTCGCGCTGACGACGGCTGCGGGCGCCGCGAGCTGTCGGTGGCGGTGACGAAGGGGGCAGGCAGTGCGGGATGCCGCCTCTGCCCCTCACGTTCTGGGGGCCGGTCGGTGCTCGCCGTGTGCCAGGCTGGTGGTCCGATCGCGATGGCGCCCAGCGTCCGTCGCATCGCTTGACAACCCTTGGCGGGTAGTTCAATCGGCAGAACGCCTGACTTTGGATCAGGAGGTTGGAGGTTCGAGCCCTCCCCCGCCAGCTTGCTGAATGCGCAGTTGCTTGAATAATGCCTGCTAGAGCGGTATGTCTCGGCGGTTGCCATTGCCGTTCCAAGGTTGTTGCTTCGCCAGCCAACAAAAAAGCCAACAACAGTTGCCGAGGGAGGTGACGAGATTGGCAGGGAGCCTGCGAGCACTCGACAACAGGCGCCCCAAGTAGCAGCTACTGGTGTAGATCGGCCACCCAATGGATGGTTTCCCGCCCCCGTCACTCGAGAGTCGTGATGACCGCAGATGCCACCTCATCGCCAACGGCCCGAACACTTCCCACGGGCCGGATGCATCGCGCCTGCTCGGCGCTTCCGGCAAGACGAACCTATATGCCGCCGCCCTCTGCCAGTGAGCGTCCGCCGAGAGGACCGTCGCCGACCATGTTTTCTCAGGATTCTCAGGTGGCCCTCCGGTGCAGTTGTCCGCAGCAGAACCGTCGCAGGCGAATCGGTAGCACCTGTGCTACCATGCAGCCATGGGAATTGTGGGACTCCGAGAACTGCGGCAGGACGCCTCCGAGCTCGTGCGACGAGTGGAGAAAGGCGAAGAGATCGAGATCACCGTGGCAGGTCGCCTTGCCGCCCGCCTGGTTCCCCCCGCGCCGAAGCGGTGGCAGCGCTGGGATGAAATCGCCGACGTCTTCATGGGCCGGCCGGATCCGGACTGGGAGCGGGACAGGGACCTGATCGACCAATCGGTCGCCAACGCATGGGAGAGTCGGGATGAGGGCGATACTTGACACCAGCGTCTTAATCGCCATTGATGTGCAGCCCTTGGAGGGAGAACTTGCGATCAGTGCGGTGACGCTCGCTGAACTGCACTTTGGGGTGTTGGTTACCACTGACGCTGCCGTTCGCGCTGAGCGTCTGCGGAGACTGTCGGACCTTCAGCGCAGGTTCGACGCCTTGCCCGTCGACGATGATGTCGCCACCAGTTATGGCCAGCTTGCAGCCGCTGTCGTTGCTGCGGGTCGCCAACCGCGATCTCGTGTCATGGACATCCTGGTCGCTGCGACGGCCCACGCTCACGCTGCTCGGCTCTACACGCGAAACGCCGGAGACCTTGCGGGTATAGAGCACCTGATCGAGATAGTTCCCGTATAGGCGCCGCCCGACTCAGATCGACCTAGTCGCCGAGCGTGGTCGTAGTCCTTGTTGCCGTCAAGGAGGCGGAGTTGCTGCGGGCCACCGCAACAAAGCTGACCGTGTCGCGTCAATACGGGTCGGCGGGAGGCCTGTAGACGACGATGTTCGGGTAGCCCCTTTTGGCTTCTTCTGGTCGGTAATCTGATCCGCGGCTACCGGTACGAGAGCCACAAGCTGAAGGGCCGCGCAGATTGATGCGCCGCCCTTCAGCCACTCCGTCAGTTGTCTGGTCATCGGCGAGGCAGTTCAGCCACCGGTGCACTGCGAGCTGGCATACACGACCTGCGGCAGAACAACGGCGGCTGCGGAGGGGGAGCCAGCCAGCCGCACGCCAGCGTGGCTCGGAATGGCCGACGGGTCTCCGAGAAGTCCAGTTGGGGGGTGCCGACGCCTAATTCAACGCACATGAGCGAGCAAGCATCCGAGGCCGGCGACGCCGAGCCGGCGAGGCCGCTGTCACAGGACGAGGTACGGCTCATCGACGGCCATTGGCGAGCGGCCGACTACCTGTTCGCCGGACAGATCTACCTGCTCGACCACCCATTCGTGAAAGAGCCACTACGCCCGGAGCACGTGCAACCTCGCCTCCTCGGTACCGGGGCACCCCGTCGACCTCAACTTCATCTACGCCCACCTGAACCGGAGGATCCGGGTGGGACCTGAGCGCGATCTTCGTCAGGGATCCGGGCCACGTCTGCTGCGTGGTCGGCGACGGCGAGCAGAGACCGTCGAACAGGTTCCTCGGGTCCCGTGACACGGGAAGATCTCCAGATCGCCGGCGAGACCCGCCGGATCATCCGCGATCCCGGCGGTCGCCGCAGCTGGACGTTTCGCCCGGATTCGTGACCTTCGGCCCTACCCGAGCGGGCGCCTTTTCCGCACGATGGCGCTAAGTCATAGGTCATCAGAAAAGGAGCCCCCGAAATGAAGGCAGCGGTCGTCCATGAGTTCGGCAGGCCCCTAGTAGTCGAGAACATCGCCACTCCCGAGCCCGCACCGGGCCAGGTTCTGGTGAAAGTGGAGACGTCGGGTTTGTGCCATACCGACATCCACGCCGCCAACGGTGACTGGCCGGTGAGGCCGACGCCGCCATTCATCCCCGGTCACGAGGCGGTCGGGCTTGTCGAGCGGGTCGGTGCCGGCGTGACCCGGTTGAAGGAAGGCGACCGCGTAGCCGTCCCTTGGCTCGGGTGGGCTTGCGGGGCCTGCGAGAGCTGCGCATCAGGTTGGGAGACGCTCTGTGCGCAGGCGGTCTACACCGGTTACACGGTAAATGGCGGCCTGGCCGAGTACGTCACCGCCGCTGCGGACTTCGCGGGCAAAGTGCCGGCAGGAATTGATCCGATCGACGCCGCCCCCCTCACCTGTGCCGGCGTCACCACCTACAAGGCGGTGAAGGTGTCGGGCGCCAGGTCCTCCGACCTCGTAGCCGTTTACGGAGTGGGCGGGCTCGGCCACCTTGCCCTCCAGTACGCCCAGATCGCCGGGGCGAGCGTGGCGGCTGTCGACCTGGTCGACGAGAAGCTGCAGATGGCAAAGGAGCTCGGCGCTTCCTACACGATCAACTCGAAGAACGAGGATCCGGTGGGAATCATCCAGGGGCTGGGGGGCGCCGATGCCGCCATCGTCCTTGCGGCCAGCCCGATCGCCTTCGAGCAAGCGTTTCGGAGTCTCAAGCCCAACGGGACCCTTGTCCTTGTCGCCCTGCCGAAGGACAACTACATGAAGCTGCCTATCTTCGAGACCGTCCTTCGCGGCATCAAAGTCGTGGGCTCTCTCGTCGGGACGCGGATGGACCTGGCCGAGACATTCGAGCTGCACGCCGACGGCCGGACGAAGATCGTCAGTGAGACGAGGACCCTCGACACGGTGAACGAGTCGATGGCCGATGTGCTGAACGGGGTCGTCGAAGCGCGAGTTGTCTTCGACTTCCGCTAGACAGCCCCGGCCAACGGGCTGTCAGCCTCGAGTGGGACTTCTGCGGCGTCGGCGGTCTTCTCCCAAACGAAGGGACTCGGCTCGTCGTTCCACTGGTCGGCCCAGGACTAGATCGACTCGATACGCGCCTTCATGCTCGCGTACTCGCCCTGTTGCGGTGTCCAGTCGCTCAACTCCTCGAACCACCGTTCCACCAAGTTGAGCCAATCCAGCCTCAGGCGAAGGTGCGGGTCATGTCCGATCCGGACGGCCACCCGTTCTGGCTCTGTCGCGAGATCGCTGACGGGCAGTGGGCAGATCCGGTGACACAGCGCGGCTTTAGCCCGACACCAGCCCACGATTGCGGGACATAATCGTCGGATGGCACCGGACGGCTCCTATGTGACGCGGCCGCTCAGTCCTGACAGCTGGGACGATTTCGCCCGTCTGGTGGAGGCCAACAACGGGGTCTGGGGCGGCTGCTGGTGCATGGGCTTCCACCCCGAGGGTGTCGGCAAGGGCCACACCCCTTCTGGAAACCGTCTGGCAAAGCAGGCCCACGTCCGCAACGGGACGGTGCACCAGGTTCTCGTCTACGACGGCGATGAATGCGTCGGCTGGTGCCAGTACGGGACGCCGGTGGACCTTCCGAACATCAAGAACCCTAAAGCCTATGCGAAGGACTTGCGCGAGATGCCCGACTGGCGGATCGGTTGCATCTTCACCGGAAGCGGGCACCGACGCAGAGGGATCGCGTGGGCGGCGCTCGGCGCCGCGATAGCCGCCATCCACGCTGCTGGAGGTGGGCTCGTAGAGGCCTACCCCGAACAAGTCGAGGAGCGTCCCCCTCAGCGCGGTGCCTACTTCCACACGGGTCCCGCCGACCTGTTCGAGGAGTTCGGCTTCGAGCGAGACCGCAAGATAGCGAAGTGGCGGTGGGTGATGCGGCTGCACATCCGGTCTTGACCGGCTGCAGCCCATCCCTTGCCGCGATGGGTGACAGCGTCGAAGGCGCATACCGCCGCCCCGACGACAGGCTGTTAGGTCAGACACTAGGCCGACCGTTCTCGTGGACATCGAGCAGGCGGCGATGAGCGCGTCGGGGAGCTTCACTGCTCGTTAGATGCCGGCTGCGCGGCAGTCAGCGACGAGGCGCGCCGAAGTCACCATCACTGCTTCGCTGATCGTGATGGGGTCCGCTCGGCGAGCGAGGTCAAGCGTGCTCGCCCGTCGAGCGCGGGTGGCGCCGTCGGTGGCAGCGAGCACGCCGAGCTGAAGCTCGCCGATCGTGACGACTGACACGGCGACTCGTGTGGGCAGCTCGTTGAGGAGCCGGCGGGTCTCGTCGGCGATGAACACCGATGTGTCAAGCAGCCCGGCTGACTCGGACTGCCGCACCGAATCGTACGGGTCTCCTAACGCCAGCACCGTGACGCTCGTATGGTGAACGACATCACGCAGCGGGATCCGGCACGACGGTGGCGACGAGTTCGACTTCAAACCCGTCGTTGTTCTCCAGATAAGCGGCGTACTGGTCTGAGCCACCGGCGAACGGGTGCCGATCTGCAAAGAGGAGACGCCACCCGTGGCCACCTGCTTCAGCGACGAGTTGGTCGAGATCGGAGGGACGGCCTGCGTGGAACGCAAGGTGGTTCAACCCTGGGCGGAGCCGGTCGTGCTCGCCGGCCGCGAGCGCCGGCGACTGCTCGACGACGATGTAGTGGCCATGACTGCGCCAGCTCTTCCCCTCAGGCCACTCCTGGAAGACGTGGTAGCCGAGAGTGCCGAGGAGCCAACCGAAACTCTCGACTGCCCGGGCAAGGTCCGGCACCCACAGCTCGACATGGTGGACCCCGGTGAGGCCCTCGAGGTGCTTGACCAACTGGAGGGCCGGATTTTCGGGGCCCCACAGGTTGTTGAACTCTTCGAGCGGGCGGAACCCACAGGCGAGGTAGAAGGCACGGGTCGCCTCGTAGTGCGGATCAGGTCTCCGCTCGCTCAGGGTCTTCACCTGGAGGTACTCCGCTCCTCGGCGCATTGCGAGCCCCTCGGCGTGCGCGACGAGTCGTCGCCCGACGCCGCGGCGGTGGTAGGCGGCGCGGACCGCCATGACGTAGATCTCCGCTGCGAAGCTCCCGTGGTCCACGAGGGTGAGAAAGCCGACATCCTGGGCACCGTCTGACGCCACCACCATCAGGGAACGGTCGGAGACAGCCGCGTAGTGGTCGACAGCCTCTTCGATCCCGAACCAATGGGGAAGTTCGTGAAGGATGTCTCGACAGATCACCCCACTGCCTCGTTCGTGCTCCCGCACGCTGAGACCCTCGACGGACACGACTGCAGTCTGCACGTAAGTCGGCCCCTCATGCCCCGTTCGAACGTGCCGTTTGCCGCTCCTGTCCAGAGCCTCTTCCCTCGGGGCGATGGCGGCAGCACTGTCGTCATCCAACCAGCAGGCTCCCTCAACCGAGAGCTCCAGGCGCACGGCACGGCAACCCGGGTGATTCCGATTCGAGTTCGTGCCAGCGCTCGCTTGGGGTTAGCTCCCGTCGGGCCAGCCGCCTCGGTGCAGGACCATGGGCTGCCGGGGCAAGGCGCCCGTGGGGTTGGCGAGGAGCCGGTGGGTCTGAGCCAGATAGGGGCGCCGAGCGCGCCAGCCACCGTCCGGTGGCGAGAGGCCAGCCGTGAGGGCTTCCGTCTGCTCCACCAGCCGGCTCAGGCCAGCCCGCAACACTTCGTCATCACCCTGCTGTGGGCCGTCGCCGTAGGCGTGGAGGGCGTCTTGGCCCTTGGAGCTGAGGCGGACGGTGCGCTCTGGACCGGAGGCGATGAGCTGTCGCCGTCGGAGATATCCGATGGCCATGGCCACGGCCTCTTTGGACAGACCGGTGAGGGCGGGCACGTCCTTCACCGCCTGGGGTCCCTCGCCGAGGACGCTCAAGAAGTTGGCGGCCAAAGGAAGGGAGACGGTAGCGCCGCGTTCCTGTTCAACGGTGCAGGCAGTGAGAGCTTGACCGAGCAGGACAACGAGCGAGTCGTCACCACCGGGTTCGTCATGGGCATCAACGACGTGGGTGAAGAACCCATCGGAGGGATGCACCTCCGGTGGCGACCACGGCATGGCCGAAGCCCTCCCGGCTAGCCCGATACGCAGCTCGTCGACCGCGCTCGGGCCGAAGCGGTCTCTCCAGCGCTGCTCGACCATCTCGACAACTTGAGGGAACAACCGACGGGCATAACTGCCGGCTCGGGTCGGGCGCACGACCGTGTTCGCGTTAAGGCCCCTCCGCGTGCCGTAGCCGGTTCGACGGGTTCCGGTCTGCTCGCCGATAGCAACCCACCCCCAGCGCTCTAAGCCGCCGACGTTGCACTGGGCCCGGGCGTTGTGTTGTAGGTGGCCCATAGTGATTCCTTCTTCGGAGATGAGGCGCAACCCGTTCGCCCACATCGGAAGCGAGATGTTGAAGAGCCGACCTACGTGTTCGGTCCCGGTTGCTTCAACGGCGTTGTCGGCTTCGATGACGTAAGCGATCCAGGCCCAGGACAGCAACACGGTCAGCGGCACTTTCGGCACTTCGCACGCAGGAAGTATCGCTCAACCACCGTCATTAGCGACCGTGACAGACAGCGCACCATCTCCGACGTCGGCTAGACGGCACATTCTCCGTGGCGCCTGATGTGCGTCGTGCTTCGAGCCGAGATGTGCAACGCTGAGTCGGTCGCCGTCAACATCGCATGTACGCAAGGACTTGGATGCCTTCGCCTGGGCGTTCTTGGCGATGGTGACCCTCACAACGAGCGCTCGCGCTTGAACTGTTGCCTCCCCATGAGCGCCAGTTGGCCCTCCCTCGTGTGGGCGGAAGGGGGGCACGCCCAGCCGGCTTCGGCTCAGCCGCCAAAGGCGGTGAGGACGAGCTCGCGGCTGAGTGCGGTGAGGTCGGTCGCCTCGTCGTTGCGTCAGGAGCTGGTGCAGAGTGACCTGACGCCAAGCCTCCGGGCAGTCCTCGAGGCACCGGCTGAGGGGCTCGTCGACCGAGAGGACACCTTCGTCAGCGAGGAGGAGGAGGGCTGCGGCGGTGAACTGCTTCGAGACGGAGGCGAGCTGAAAGCGGGTTTCGAGCTCACAGGCGGCATCCGGCTCGTTGCCGGTGGTGCCTTGCGCCACTGCCAGAACTACTTCGGCTCCGGCTTGAACGAGGGCGACCCAGCGCAGGGCCTCCAAAGCCGGGTTCGGTTTCGCCATTGGAGCGCCTCCTCGGGGATGCGTCTTCGGCCTCCCGTCCTACCAGGCACAAAGCTGACCCGTCACAGCGATGCGAGTGTCCCGGGGCCACGGAGCGGGAACACCGAAGGGAGACAGCGATGCTTCACCGTCCGAACGCCCACGCCACCATAAGCGGGAACTCTTCTTGCCAGAACGCCCCGCCGTGCGACCCGACGCGCTCAGTCATGACGACGTCCGCACCTGCATCGCGCAGCGCGGTCGCCCAACGGGTCGCGTTCTCGAGGAAGAACGGCTCCCGCGTGCCAGCGACAAGGTACGTGCGCGCAATCGAGCTCGGCATTACCTCTGGCGGTCGGTAACCTCCGCCCGGCGAGGCGGCGAAGACTGCTCCGTAGACCTCAGGATGCCGAAGCCCCATGGCGAGCGCGAGCTCGCCACCCGCCGAGACGCCGAAGACCGCGGTGCGTTCGGCGGGCAGTGCGACTCCGAATCGTGACCGCACCCATCGGCGGACGTCGTCAACGAAGAACTGCTCGTGGGCTGCGAACCGCTCCACGTCGAAGACCGGTGAGTACTCATGGAGCCGCAACGTCTCATCGTCCAGGCGGTGTGCACCGACGATCATCGTGGACGGGACGTCGGCCGCCTCGAGGAACCTGCCCCAGGGCGCGATCAACTGCCCGTCACCGGCGAACACGATTGCCTCGGGCTGACGCGGGGGGACGTACACCGTGACGTCCCGACCACCGTCGTACTCGAACGTCTCGGTGACGAGCTCTCCTGCAGGGTCGGCAGGCGGCGATCCCGGCGTTCCTTCGGGACCGCCTGATCCGACGGCTGCTTGGTCATCCATGGTGGCGCCTCGATCCTCAACAGTTTGGTCAGTATGCCGTGCTTCCGATAGCGAATGAGCAGAGTCGGTGATCCGAGCAGTCCGACTGGCTGGCGGCTCCAAGTGCTGTGGTCCAACCGGGTTGGGCCTCAGACGACGTACACGCTCGGGTACAAGCCCGCGCAAAGCCGCACAACGGATGCTGGAAGCAGCAGAGCCGGTCCGAGGTGGTTCACACCAACCTGACCATCACTCCAGAAGCTGCGGCGCGTACTGCCCGTAGATGGCCACGTGCTTCGAACGGTCGCTGCCGTATGACCGGCTGATCAGCTCATCGAGGCGTTTCGGCAGGATGATGATGAACCGTGACGGTGAGGGACTGACATTTCCGAAGTTGTGGGCTACCCCCGCGGGAACGAGCACGGATGAGCCGGCGTCGACATCAACCTGCCGGTCCCCGAACCGAAAGCGCAGGGCGCCCGAGACGACGTGGCGCCCATGAGGCGCTCGGTGCGCTTGTGGTTGACACAGAAGCCGCGCCGGCGGAGCTCCCTTGTCATCCGGGGGCTCCCGTAGGTGGCATCGAGCTCCTCATGGATGGCACGCATCTCCGTCAATACGCAGCCGTCCTCGATCTCCTGCTCGGCGGCCCAGGCCTTCTTGTTCTTCCAGTCGTATTAGGCCGAGGTCGATACCCCGGCCGCCTGACAGGCCACTCGATTGGGAACCCTTCGGCCTTCATGGTGGAGACGTCGCGGTAGCGGCTCACCGCTCCAGCTCCTTTAGAAGGCCACCGGTCGCTTGAGAGGTCGCGTTCCATCATGAGGCGCTTCACCTCCCGGCGGAGGAGCGCGTCTCCTCGCGCTCCTCCTCAGGGTTCCCTCGCGCTCGCCCGGTCGATGCGCTCCTGGCGCACCCAGTTGCCGACGGTCTGCTCGGCGAGATCGAGCTCCTTCCCGACGTCGGCGATCGTCCGGTTCTGGTCAATCACGAGCGCCGCCACGTCACATCGGAACTCGCGCGGGCACCTCCAGCGTCGGCGCCCGGTCGGCCGGCTCTCTTCGGTCACTGCTGGCATGACTACCTCCTAATCGAGGTGTCCGGCCAGTGGGGCATGCTCAGCTCAACGACCCTCGACTGGGCCGGGGGACCTTTTGTGTGGCCGTCCCGCACTAACTTCCCCGCCCATGGCGACGGCGGTACGGCTCGACCTCGACGACCTCGGGCACGAGCGAGGGGAGCCGCCGAGGCGCGGCCGCGGTGCCTTGATGGTGATGGCCGGGGTGGTTGTCTTCGTCGGCCTGGTGTTTCTCCTCTATGCCGCCGGCATCCACGCCAATCCGGGCGATTCCGACGGTGCAAGCGTCATCCTCGAAGGTCAGGCGATGGGCCACGGGCACCTGCTGCTGAGCGGCTGGGGACTGTCGTTCGACTCCTTCTGGACGATCGATGCCCCCTTCTATATGGTGGCCGTCCTGCTCGACGGACTTCGCCCGGCTTTGTTGTACGCGATACCGGCTCTTCTCGCCGCCATCGTTGTCGTCGGCGGTGTCGTGATGGCACGCGAGGGCCGACGCGGCGCAAGCGCAATAGCCGGAGGAGCCACCGTCGTCGCCCTGCTCGCTCTCCCGACCCATGCGCTGGCACTCTTCTTTCTTCGCGGGCCTCTCCACATCGGGACCACGCTCTGGGCCCTAATCGTTTTCTGGTATCTGCGCAAGAGGCGGTTCGGCTGGGGATGGGCCGTGGCTGTCGTGTTCCTGGCGGCCGGAGCCTTGGGAGACCTCCAGATCCTCCTCTACGGCATCGCCCCGGTCTTCGTAGCCGGCCTTGTTGCCGTCCTTCGCACGCGCTCGTGGCGTGGCGGCATCGTACAAGTGACAGCGAGCATTGCGGGGCTGGGGCTCGCCGAGCTGGTCCGCACGATCGCCAGGGCACTGGGTACGTTCCGTGTCGGCACCGTGAAGCCAATCATACTAAGTCCGATTTTTTCGACTATGAAGCATGCGGCTTCGGTCGGGGCAGAACTGCTAGGAATGCGACACAACGACTTCGGTACGGGCGGGGTACCGTCCGCCGTCGAAGATGCGCACTTCGTCGGCGGGCTTGTCATAATTGTTGCCTTCGTCGGCGCGCTTGTCCTGCTCCTTAGAGATGCATTGATCGGTCGGCAACGGGCCGTCTCGATTGAGCGCCAACCCGTTGGCTCTCGACTCGGCGCCGTCTCTGCCAGGGCGACGGAGTGGTCGCCGTGGGCGCTCGACGACATGCTCGTCATCGCGATTTTTGGCTCGCTGCTCGCCTATGGGACGCTGGCGGTCAACCCGGAGGATCCCGAGTACGCCCGCTATCTCATAGCGGCGGTGATCTTCGCCGCCATACTCGCCGGCCGGATGGTCGCCCGCTTCGTCGCCGCGCTGACGGCTCCCTCGGACACCCGCCATCCTGCGGGCGTCCATCCCCGCCCGAGCGTCCTCGTCAGAGCCATCGCCGCCGCCGGCTTGATTGTCGTTCTTTTTTGCTGCCGGCGTCGGCTACAACCTGGCCCAATCCGATCCGGACCAACCGGCCGCTCAACTTGCTTCCTTTCTCGTTACCCGGCATCTCACGAACGGCGTCGGGTCATATTGGAACGCCAGCATCGTCACCGTCGAGAGCGGTGGCAGAGTGACCGTCCGTCCTGTCGTCGTCAATGGGCACAACCGAGTCGTGCGCTACCCGCGGGAGTCGGCCGATTACTGGTATTCGGGCCAGCCCTTCCAGTTCTTCGTGTTCGACCTGGCAGGTCCATGGCGATCAGACGACACCGCCTCGGCCATCCTCACGTGGGGCCGACCGGCGCACATCTATGCCGTCGGCAGCTTCCGCGTCCTCGTCTGGCCGACCCCACTTCACATAAAGCCTTATTCCGCCACGTGAACGGCTCGACCGCGCCTGGTCCGCCACGCCAGCGGCGGACAGCCAAACATCAGATCCGGTCCACTACCACCGGCTCGACGAGGGGAGCACCCCGGACACGATCGACGCGGTGCGGCTCGGCGAGCATCCTCCACAACGGCCACCGCTCGACGAGGATCCGGTCGAGGCTCAGCCGTTCGCGGCGAGCCGGTGGGGCGAAGGTGAGCAGTGTCACGAACAACAACGCGTAGACGATGCCCGTTCCGATGTCGGTCGATCCGGACGTATAAGGACCGCCGAATCCTTCGCCGACGGCCCAGATCAGCATGGTATAGGCGGCCCCGAGCGTGTAGCCGACACGCCTCGCAACGCCGAGGAGCAGAACCAGCGCGAGGCCCGTCTCGGTGGTGCCGGTCAATGCTGCAAAAAAGCTCGGAGCACTCGACTGCAGGGTGATCCAGAAATGGAACCAGCCTTGTAGCCATGAGGGCTGGCCGGTAGCGACCGACTTCAACTGGCTTATGTAGGTGTGCCGATAGCCCGGAAGCCACTTGAGAATCGCATCGATGCCAAAGATGAGCCCAAACAGCAGGCGCACCGTTGTGCCCGTCCAGCCACTAGACGGCTTGGGCAGCGACCGGTCGGCCTTGTCCAGAGAGGCGTTGGCCTCAGGCGCCGCTCCGGCAGGCGCCTTCTCCGCCGGTCTTGCAGTAATCGACATCATTCCTCCCGCGAGGTTCAACCGTAGGATCGAGTGCTGAGGCGCCCGCTTCCGCCCGGACAGCCGCGCCGCCTGCGCGCCGTGCCTGACGTTGCCTGCCCGTCGACAGGCTTGAATTTGCCCGGTCCTGTCTCCGCTGACCCTGCGACAGTGCCTCAGCGCCGAAACCCATACCCCGGTGCAACTGGTGAAAACACCTGCGAGCGCCGAACCGGTGGCTGCGACGACAGTCAGCTCTCAAGCGGCATCGGGGGTACGAGGTCGGGCTGATCTCGCCGGTGCCCCGCGTGAGACCTTGCTCTTGTTGGCCGTTCAGCTCCCGACGTCGACGACGACCTTGCCTGCGACTGCGTCCTCGACTGCCTGATGCGCACCTCCCGTCTCGGCGAGCGGGAAGTGATGGAGCGGCAGCTCGGTCAGCACGCCGGCGGTGAGCGCGTCCGAGACCGCCGAGACAGCCCGCCGGAGCTCGTCGCCCTCGACGGTGTAGATGAGCATGAAGCGGCATATCGCGTTCAACGTCATCAACGGCCGCACTGGGAGCGGGGGGTCCTCGGCGGTCGAGGCGTAGCAGACGACCGTGCCGTTCGGCTGCTTCAGCACCTGAGCGTCGAGGGAGATGTTGGACGGTGCAACCTCGATGATCCGATCGACGCCGTCGGGCGCAGCGGCGCGGATGGCGCCGCCTGCATCATCAGCCTTGTAATTGACGACGACGTCGGCACCGGCAGCCCCGGCTTGGGCGGCCTTCTCGGTCGAGCTGACAGTCGTGATCACCCTCGCACCCCGCCAGTGGGCCAGCTCGATCGCATAATGGCCGACAGCGCCGGCTCCTCCCGAGACGAGCACAGTTGCACCGTCGATGGGCCCGTCGACGAAAAGGGCGTGGGCAGCCGTGAGGGCGGGTATGCCAAGGCTCGCGCCGAGCTCGAAGCTGGCGTCGTCGGGGAGCCGAACCGCCTGGTGGCCGGGAAGGCAGATCCATTCGGCCGCCGTCCCGTGCTGGCGCTGCCACTGGCCGAACCAGATCCACACCCGCTCACCGACTCGGCTGGCGTCCATACCCTCACCGACGGCATCGATCACGCCCGAACCATCCTGATTGGGCACGACGTAGCTGAAGGGCATCGACTTCCCAGGGCCTGCAGCGCGGGTCTTCCAATCGGTCGGGTTGACACCGGAGACGCGCAAGCGCACCCGTACCTCGCCCGGGCCCGGATCCGGACGATCGATCTCTTCGAGGTGCACGACACCGGCCGGACCGAGCTCGTGGTAGATGGCGGCCTTCATGAGCGACATGACGAGAGCCTCCCACTCGCCACCACGGGTTGCCCCTCGGACGGGTGGCGATTTATGGTTCCTCGCTCATGAGGACGGCCGGGACTCTCGACTGCGGGGCGAGCACCTCAACCTTTCCGCGGGCCCTGCCGATAGCTACGAGATGCGAGGGCTAATGGAAAAACACCTACTTCAACGCGGCTCGACCTGGTCCCGGCGGGGCATCACCCTGCTCCTGGCAGGTGGTCTGGCACTCTCGGGTGCCCTGCTCGGGCTGCCGGTGACGTCCTCGGCAGCAGCGCCGGTGAGGACGGCTGCAGCCAGGAGCACATTCCCGCACGCGATGTGGAGGGACAGGATCGGGACGAGAATCGGCTTTTCCTCTCCCACCTTCGCCACGATCCAGGGCGTGCATGCCGTCGTCGTCGGTTCCCTCAACGGTGACATCTACGTCGTGAACGCCATGACCGGGAGGGCGCTCCGTGGCTGGCCGCAAAGAGTGGTCATGACGGGGCGCAGCGCGACAGCAGTCGAGTCGAGCCCGGCGATCGCCTACCTCGACGGATCGAACAGGCCGCCGACGATCGTCGTCGGCGCTGGCTCGCAGAGCGTGCCGTACCAGAACGGCGGCGTCATCGCGTTCAACGAGTGGGGACGTGTGCTCTGGCGCTTCCATACAAGGGACACCTTTGCCCAGTGGAGGAACGCCAGGAACGACAACTCGGTCTTCGCCACGCCGGCTATCGGCAACGTCCAGGGAGCAAACGAGCAGGACATCGTCTTCGGCTCGTACGACCACTTCATCTACGCCCTCGGCCCGACGGGCAGGCTCCTGCCAGGGTTCCCGATCCAACGCGCCGACACGATCTGGTCGTCGCCGGCCCTCTTCGCCGCGCCGGGTACGGGGCGCGACGACATCATCGAGGGCGGTGACTCCACCGGCTTCAGGACCCAGCGAGGCCAGCGCGTTGCTACGGCGGTTGGGTGACCGACTACAGATACTCGAGCAGGCTGAGACGGCCCGTCCTCGTCTGGGAGCGCTGTGTCGGCCAGACTGTCTGGTCGAGCCCGGCCATCGGCGTGATCAACGCGAACAATCAGCCGGTAGTAGTGGTCGGGACAAGCTTCGACCACCCCTACTTGAGCAACCCGGCGACCGACGAGATATTCGCCTTCTACGTGCGGACCGGGAACACGGTGCCGGGGTGGCCTGTGAGGGCAACCGGGGCAACTCTCGGTTCGCCGGCCATCGGTGCGATGACGCCGGGCGCGAAGCCGGTTGTCGTATCGACGTCGTGTGCGGTCTGTGCCCACGGCCCGAGCATCGTGAGCGAGTGGAACGGGAGCGGCCGCAGGCTGTGGTCGAGGGATCTGAGCCCGAAGTACCAGATCTGGTCGTCCCCCTCGATCGTCAACGTCAGTGGCCGCGGCCCGAACGACGTGCTCGTCGGAGGCACTCCCAGGGCTGGCCATTCTGAACGGTTCGACCGGGCAGTTCCTCTACAACACGGGCTCGGCCGCCACCGACCTCGGCTCGTACTGCTCAGTCATCGACGCTCCTGCGGCGTCGCCGGTGGCGGGTGCCGGCGCCCCGAGGAGCAAGTGGGAACTGGCCTTTACGTGCACCAAAGGAGGGGTTGACTACCTCGAGGCCTACCCGCTCCCAGGTGTGCCGGACCAGCACGCTCCATGGCCGGAATGGCGCGGCAACCCCTGGCGTACCGGCTTGTAGCGGTTTTGCTGGACAGGCGTCTCACGCTGGTGGGATCGGGCTCGTGGACTGGCGGGCCTCCCACCATCGTGGACTCCGCCACCGCGATAGCTGCGGATCAGCCGAACATCGATTCCCAAAGGCGAGGTGCCGCCACTAGCGTCCTTCACCGATGGCCGGCCTCGAGCACTTAAGGGTCATCGACCTGACTCAGGTGCTCGCCGGGCCGTACTGCACGATGATGCTCGGTGACCTCGGTTGCGACGTCATCAAGATCGAGCGACCGGGCGTAGGAGACCCGACCCGGGGGCAGGCGGGGGACACGTGGCAGGCGGCGGGTTTCTATGCGGTCAACAGGAACAAGCGCAGTGTGACCCTCGACCTGCACCACCAAGAGGCGGCGCGGTTGCTGGCGGCGATGGTGGAGCGCTCGGACGTCGTGGTGGAGAGCTTCCGCCCGGGGACTGCCGAGCGCTTCGGCATCGGCTACGAAGCCCTCCGCGAGGTCAATCCCGGCCTCGTGTATGCCTCCATCTCGGGCTACGGAGCAAGTGGCCCGCTCGTGGGCCAGGGCGGCTACGACATCATGGCGCAAGCTTTGAGCGGCATCATGAGCGTGACGGGGGCACCCGACGGACCTCCGCTGAAGGCGGGCGTCGCCGTCACCGACGTCGGGGCCGGCCTCTTTTGTCTCGCCGGCATCCTTGCCGCCCTCGCCGTGCGGGAGCGGACCGGCCGCGGCCAGCGGGTCGAGACGAGCCTGTTCGAAGCCGGGCTCGGCTTCTCGCCGTGGGAGGCGACGGAGTTGTGGTGGACCGGGGCGACACCGCAACGGCTCGGCTCCGCCCATCGCATGAGCGCCCCCTATCAGGCCGTCGCTACCGCCGACGGCCACGTCACGATCGCCGCCCTGTCCGAGACTCAGTGGTGTTCGACCACCAAGGTCCTCGGTCATCCCGAGTGGAGCGATGACGACCGGTTCGCCACAAACGCCGCCCGACTGCGGAACCGTGGCGAACTTGTCGCCCTGATGGAGGCCGTGACGACAACCGAGACGGCCGAGGTCTGGGCCGAGCGACTGAATGCCGCCGGCGTGCCGGCAGCGCCTGTGCTGGATTACCGGGCTGCCTTCATGCACCCTCAGGCTGCCGCCCGGTCGATGAAGCTCGTGACAGAACATCCCGATGCCGGGTCGATACCGATGATCGGCCCTGCGGTCAAGCTCTCCGAGGCCCCGCCCGTCATGAGGCTCCCTCCGCCACGCCTCGGGCAGCACACCGAGGAAGTGCTCGCCTCGATCGGTGTGAGCAACGATGAGATGGCATCGCTCCGCCAGAGCGGGGCGATCTGACCTGGAGGCCGAACGCGATGTCAGATGAGCTCGGGGAAGTCACCGTCGAGATGGAAGGCGCCGTCGCGATCGTCAGGCTCGACCGGCCGGGCAAGTTGAACGCTCTCTCGCGTCACATGGAGGGGCGCCTTCTCGAGGTGCTGGAAGGGCCGGCGGTGAGAGACTGCGCCTGTGTCGTGCTGACCGGAGCAGGCCGGGCGTTCTCGGCCGGCGCAGACCTTGGTGACTTCGCCGGTCTCGACTCCGACGAGCTGCTCAACAACCTCGCCGCCTCCGGGCGCGTCTACGAGTGCTTCGCCGGCCTTCCCCAACCGACCATTGCCGCCGTCTCGGGCTACTGCATCGGCGGGGGTTTCGAGATGGCGCTCGGCGCCGACCTGAGGATCGCCGATGAGACCGCCGTTTTCGACCTGCCCGAGGTCGCCTACGGCATCGTCACAGCGGGCGCCGCGTACCGCCTCACGCGTCTCGTCGGGCCGTCGAGGACAAAGGAGCTGCTCCTGTTCCGTCGTCAGCTGTCGGCGAGAGATGCCGAAGCTGTCGGCCTCGTCTCCGAGGTGCTGCCGGCGCCTCGGCTTCTCGAGCGGGCGCTCGAGCTGGCGGGCACGGTTGCCGGCTTGCCGCCCGGTGCGGCACGCCGGGCGAAGGCACTCGTCGGCCATGTGCTCGACGCCCCGCGCGAGGTCGCCGTCGCGCTCGAGCAGGCGACCTATGTGGCGCTCTCTCAGACAGCGGGCTCTCGCCGTTCGTGGGGCTCGAAGTAGAGCCGGCGGTCACTCCTACGAGCAGCAGTGCGTGCTTCGGAGCACGCCGGCTTCGGGTGCAGCGGAGATGGGGACGGGAAAGAGGAGCGCGAGACCGCACGATGACACGGCGAAGGCGTTAAGCAAGGGACGAGATGACTTCACGACTCGTCGCCCTCTGCCTCGACGCCAACGACCCGGTCCGCCTCGCCCGCTTCTGGGCCGAAGCGCTCCGCTGGGAGATCGACGAGAGCGGTGACGAGATCGGCCTCCTCCCAACCGATGACACCGGATTCCGAATTCTCTTCGAACCTGTCACTGACAAAAAGGTGGGCAAGAACCGTAACCATCTCGATCTCACGACGACGTCGGCCGATGACCAGCGCCAGACGGTCGAAAGATTGATCGAGCTCGGCGGGCGCCACGTCGACATCGGCCAGGCCCCGGACGAGCCTCATGTCGTGCTCGCCGACCCCGAGGGCAACGAGCTCTGCATCATCGAGCCGACCAACAGGTTCCTCGGTGACTGCGGCCGCCTCGGGGCGATCAACTGCGATGGTTCGAGAGAGGCCGGGTACTTCTGGAGCGCCGCTCTCGGATGGCCGTTGGTCTGGGACCAAGACGAAGAGACCGCCGTCCGCGCCCCGGACGGCACCGGTCCGATCATCACCTGGAGCGGTCCGCCCCTCATACCGAAGTTCGGGAAGAACCGGCTCCACCTTGACATCGCGCCGCCCGGCCAGACTGACCAGCGAGGCGAGGTAGACCGCCTGACCGCCCTTGGTGCGACCAAAGTTGACATCGGCCAAGGCGATGTCTGTTGGGTCGTGATGGCAGATCCCGACGGCAACGAGTTCTGCTTGTTGACACCTCGATAGCTGCAAGGGTGGCGACCGAGGTGCCGATCCGGGCTCGATCGGCGGTCGCCCCGCCAGGTGATCTCCACGAGGCCCAGCTGGGCGGGGCTACCCTTGACCTGGGACTTGTAGGTTGGTAGTATACCCCGTATGGTGAGACCTTCTCGAAGCGTTGCCGTGGCCTCGTGAGCGTTCGTCACGCATTGCTGGCGCTGCTAAGCGCCGGCCCGAAGTACGGCCTGCAGCTTCGCCAGGAGTTCGAGGCGAGCACGGGCGAGATCTGGCCCCTCAACGTCGGCCAGGTATATACGACGCTGCAACGCCTTGAGCGCGACGGGCTCGTCGAGTCCGACGAGACCGATGAGAGCGGGCCGCAGAAGGGGTTCAGGATCACCGAGATTGGCGCGAGGGAGCTCAACACCTGGTTGAGCACGCCACCTGACATGACGTCGCCGCCTCGCGACGAGCTCGTGATCAAGGTGCTGTCGGCCATGAAGGTGCCCGGCGTCTCTGTCCACGACGTGATCCAGGTCCATCGCCGCTACATCGTCGAGCTGATGCAGCAGTGGACGCGGCTCAAGGAGGACGAAGCAGACTTCGATCTCTCCTTTGCGCTCGTCGCCGACGCCGAGCTGTTCCGTTTGGATTCCGTCGTCCGGTGGCTCGACACTGCCGACGGAAGATTGAAGCGGGCCGCCGTCGAGCCTGCTGTGCCAAGGACGGCCCCCGTGCTGCGCCGGAGGCTGGTCGTGCGGAGATGAGCTATCTCGAGCTGCGAAAGGTTTCCAAGTCCTACGGAGACGGCGCCGGCGAAGTGCACGCCCTCGAGGACGTCGATCTGTCCGTCGAGCGGGGCGCCCTCGTGGCCGTGATGGGTCCGAGCGGATCCGGGAAGTCGACGCTGCTCACCATCGCCGGCAGCCTGGAGGAACCGACGAGCGGAGACGTTCTCATCGACGGGGCTCACCTCAACGAGATGTCGCGCAACGACAAGGCGCGCCTGCGGCGCCGCACGATCGGCTACGTCTTCCAGGACTTCAACCTCCTTGCCGGCCTGACGGCCGTCGAGAACGTCTCGCTGCCACTCGAGCTCGACGGTATGTCGTCGAAGAAGGCTCAGCTGGTGGGGATGGCGGCCCTCGAGGAGCTCGGACTGGCTGATCGGGCGACGCACTATCCCGACGAGCTCTCGGGAGGTGAGCGCCAGCGAGTCTCGATCGCCCGTGCGGTGGTGGGAGAGCGGAGGCTCTTGCTCGCCGACGAGCCGTCGGGCGCTCTCGACTCGACAAACGGTGACGCCGTCATGCGCATAATCCTCGCGGCCTGCCACCGCGGCGTCGCAGCCGTCGTCGTCACCCATGACGCCCAACTGGCCTCCTGGGCCGACAGGGTCGTGTTCCTCCGCGACGGACGTGTCGTCGACCAGACGATGCCACCCCCGAGCCCCGAGTCCCTCCTCGAGGAGTTTCCCCAGCCGAGCCCCTATCGCTGACTCTCGCCGCCGGCGAGGCGGCGTTCAGTGACAGATCAGGCGGCGCCGAGCGCATCTCCTTGACTTCCCCGGACATATCAAGTACTATACTCAGTAGAATCACCGGTTGCCCCACCGAAAGGGTGCCGCGGTCCGGCGAAGGAAGGTCGTAGAAGATGAGCTTTCTGGAGCTTCGCAACGTCTCCAAGTCCTACGGCGGGGGAGCCACCGAGGTCCACGCCATCGAGAACATCGACCTGGCAGTGGACGAAGGCCACCTCGTGGCGGTCATGGGCCCGAGCGGGTCGGGCAAGTCCACGCTCCTCACCATCGCCGGCGGCCTCGAGGACCCGACCGAGGGCGAGGTGATGATCGGCGGAAGACCGCTGTCGGGGATGACGCGCAACGAAAAGGCGCGCCTCCGGCGCCGCACGATCGGCTACGTCTTCCAGGACTTCAACCTTCTCTCCGGGCTGACCGCCGCCGAGAACGTCTCGCTCCCCCTCGAGCTCGACGGCATCCCGGCGAGGAAGGCCCGCGCTGCCGGGATGGCTGTCCTCGAAGGGCTCGGCCTCGCCGATCGGGCGACGCACTACCCCGACGAGCTGTCCGGCGGCGAGCGCCAGCGCGTCTCGATAGCCCGTGCGGTAGTGGGGGAGCGGCATCTGCTCCTCGCCGACGAGCCGTCGGGTGCCCTCGACTCGACGAACGGCGAGGCGGTGATGCAGCTGATTCTCAACGCCTGCAAGGGCGGCGTCGCGGCCGTCGTCGTCACACACGACGCCCACCTCGCGTCGTGGGCGGACCGGGTGGTGTTCCTTCGAGACGGCCGCGCCGTCGACGAGACGGCACCCGAGAGCCCCGAGTCATTGCTAGAGGCGACGCCCGGGCGCTGACCCTCGTGCGCTGAACGTCGCGGCCCCTTGTGACGAGGGAGAGTGTTGCTGCTCGCGACGGGACGCTCGGCCTCGGCGATCGCTCATATCCGATCAAAGAAACCCAAGGAGCACCAGATGACCACGGCCGCGTTTCATCCACCGGTCCAAGCAAGACGAGCCAATGGCGGCGCACCGGCACGCAGTGCGGTTGTGCGGTGGGCATGGCGCCTGTTCAAGCGCGAGTGGCGTCAGCAGCTGCTGATATTGGCGCTCATCGTTCTGGCAGTAGGTGCCACGATCATCGGGGCGGCGGTGGCGACGAATACACCCCAGCCGACCACCTTCGGCTTCGGGACCGCCCAGGACCTTGCCAGCTTCCCGACGTTGAACCACCACGTGGCGGGCGAGATCGCCGCCCTGCAGCACCGCTTCGGCCGCACCGAGGTCATCGAGAGCGAGACGTTCACGATCCCGGGCTCGATCAACACCTACCAGCTTCGGGCCGAGAACCCGCGTGGTCCCTTCGTCCAGCCGATGCTCGCTCTCCTGAGCGGCCACTTTCCAACCGGGCCGGCGCAGGTGGCGGTGACGCCGGGCGTGGCGTCTGACTTCAACCTGAGTGTCGGCGACCACTGGCAGGCGGGCGGTACGACGCGGCTTGTCGTCGGCACCGTCGACAACCCCCAGAGCCTGCTGGACGAGTTCGGCCTCGTCGTGCCGGGCCAGGTCCGTGCGCCCTCGCAGGTGTCCGTGCTGTTCGACGCAGGCGGGGTGCGGGCGGCGTCCATCGGCCCGAACGTCGAGACCCCCGCTCTGGTGGCACAGAGCAACCCGCTCAACCCACAGACGATCTCACTCGCCGTGCTCACCATCGGGATGCTCCTCATCGCCATCATGGCGGTAGGCGGCTTCACCGTCCTTGCTCAGCGCCGGCTGCGCTCGCTCGGGATGCTCGCGTCGCTCGGCGCCACGGACAAGCTCGTCAGCCTCGTCGTGCGGGCGAACGGCGTGGCCGTCGGAGTCGTCGGCGCCATCATCGGGACGGCCGTCGGGCTGGCCGGATGGCTCGCCTACAGGCCGAGCCTCGAGGCGAGCTCGCACCACGTCATCGCCATCTTCGCCCTGCCGTGGCTGGTCGTCGCCCTCGCGATAGTGCTTGCCGTCCTAGCGACGTACTTCGCCGCTTCCCGACCGGCGCGGGCGATGACGAGACTCCCAATCGTCTCTGCCCTGTCGGGTAGGCCGCCTCTCCCGAGGCAGGTTCACCGCTCGGCGCTCCCGGGCATCGCCTTCCTCGTCGTTTCTTTCCTCCTGTTGGGATATGCCGGTGCAGGCAGTGGTCAAGGCGGCGGCTCCAAACCCGAGCTCGTCTTCGGCCTCGTCGCCCTCATCCCCGGGGTGATCCTGCTCGCCCCCTTCTTCCTGAGTTTGCTCGCCAGGCTCGGCAAGGCTGCTCCGCTCTCCGTGCGCCTCCCGCTTCGGGACCTCGCGCGCTACCGTGCCCGCTCGGGCTCGGCGCTCTCGGCCATCGCCATCGGCGTGCTCGTCGCCGTCATCATCGTCATCGTCGCCGGCGCACGCTACGGGAACGTGCTCGACTACGCCGGGCCGAACCTGGCCTCGAATCAGCTGATCTTGTATACGCCGAACAGTGACAACGGCGGAGCCGGCCGCGGGCTCCCCTCCACGGCCACACAAATGAGGACGATGCAGAAGAGTGCCGACGCCATCGCGGCGTCACTCGGCTCGCACGACGTCATCACCCTCGAGCAAACGAGTGCCAGCCTCAACCACAACGCCGCCGGGAGGAATTTCAACGGCGCGCTCTACGTCGCCACCCCGCAGCTTCTCGAGGCCTTCGGGATCAAGACGTCACAGCTCGACCCGACGGCCGACGTTCTCACGATGCGCCCGGGCCTCTCCGGCCTTTCCAAGATGCAGCTCACCTACGGCAACCCCGGCGGCGGCACGCAGGTCTCCATCGGTCCGGGGAATCAGGGGAACGGGAACGTCAGCCAGACCAGCCGGACCCAATCCGGCTGCGATGCGGCGAACCAATGTCTCGCCAATCCGACGATCGAACAGGTGAGCGCCCTCCCGGCGGGGACCTCGGCGCCGAACACGGTGATCACCGAGTACGCCGTCCACAAGTTCCACCTGCAGACAAGCACCGCCGCCTGGCTGATCCAGTCGCCCGCTGCCCCGACGGCCGCCCAGATCAGCAGCGCCCGGTCGGCGGCCTCCTTGGCGGGGATGACGCTCGAGACGAAGAACAGTCAGCCGACATCGGCGACGATCATCAACTGGGCGACCGTCTTCGGCATCGCACTCGCCCTCGGCATCCTCGCCATGTCCGTCGGCCTCATCCGGAGCGAGACCGCCGGCGACCTCCGTACGCTCACCGCCATGGGGGCGAGCAGCTCGACGCGGCGCACCCTCACCGCTGTGACCGCAGGTGCCCTCGGCCTGCTCGGTGCCGTCCTCGGCACGATGGCGGGCTACATCGGCGTCATCGGCTGGATCCGGTCCAACTCCTTGAACGGCGGCATCTCCGCCCTCGCAAGCGTCCCGGTCGAGAACCTCCTCCTGATCCTCGTCGGCATGCCACTCGTGGCGGCGATCGCCGGCTGGCTGCTGGCGGGGCGTGAACCATCTGCCATCTCCCGCCAGCCGGCCGAGTGAGCGGGCCGATTCAGCCGGCGGCAGCACCTGGAGCCCCGGAGCGTCTTGCAGGTTGAGGATGCGGGCACTGGCGAGCGGGCACAGCTGAAGATCCTCACCTGAGGTCCGACGCCGGCGATGGGCCGAAGCTGGTTCCCCCGCTCGCCAGGTGACGTTCAACCGATTCCTCGTCAGGAAAGACATCAGCTTCGAACCGGTCAGGACGGCAGCTGTCAACGTCGACGAAGGGTTCTTCACCGCGCAGGATCTCGGCCGCCACCCGGCCCATGGCAGGCCCGTGGCCGATGCCTGACTCGTTGTCGCCGCCGAGCACGACGACGTTGTCGTACGTCGGTAGCCGGCCGACGATCGGTTGGCCATCGGGGGTGTAGACCGGCATTCCCTGCCTCCAGGAGGCTACAGGGGCGTCGGACAGGCGCGGGAAGATCGGCGCGAGCCGGGTTTGCTCGGCCCGCTGAAGCTCCATGAGCGCCTCGCTCCGTGGCTGGCCCGGGCCGAGGACGCTTCCGGGCTGTTCCAGCAAGTGGGCTGGGCGGTAGGCGGAGAAGCTCCCCCACGTGAAGCCGCCCTCACTTTCGCGGATCCACATGCCGAAGTCGTCGCACTGGATCGTCGGCATGGTGGCGGGGACATCGAGAGGTTCGGTGAGAAGGCGCGAGGCGACCACACGCAGAAGAGGGAGGTGGAGCCCGAGGTGCGACAGGACGGGGTTCGTCCATGCGCCTGCCGCCACGATCACGCCGCGAGCCTTGACCCGCCCGTGTGACGTCTCGACGGCTGTGACGTTCCTACCCCTTGTGGAAAAACCTGTCACCGTGGTGCCGCTGTCGACCGCTCCGCCCATCTGGGAGACGAGCGAGGCGACCGCCTTGACGGCAAGACCGGCCTCGATCTGGATCCCGCTCGGCATGAGCACAGCAGCGTGAACCGCCTCCGGGTTTACGACCGCCGTCATCTCGGTGGTCTCCCGCCCGTCGAGCACGCGTGTGCCCGGCGAGGCCTCGGCGTGCTCCGCCACCTTGACGACGCTCCGCAACCAGGTCTGCTCAGTCAGGGCAAGAACGAGATTGCCGTTGTTGCGGTAGCCGATGCGGTAGCCGGCCGAGTTGAGGCCCCCATAGAAGTGCAACCCGTAGCGCTCCAGGCTCAGGCAAGGCTCGACGGGGTGCACTCTGCCGGCTGCCCACAAGGCGACGAAGCCGGCGCCGGCTGCTGTGGTGCCGCCGCCGGGGGTATTGGCGTCGAGCAGCGTGACATTGCGGGCTCCGGCCCGCAGCAGGTGGTACGCCGCCGCGCAGCCCATCATTCCGGCCCCGATGACGACGACCGGATCTGTCGGACCGATGCGTTCCCAGCTCGGGAGCGGCCCTGCCGCCATGAGGTCGGCTCCCTCCGTCATTGAGAGGCCGAGCAGTAGTCGATCGCGAGGAGGGCAAGCGCGCGGGCGGCCGTCAGCACTTCCTCGATCGGGACACGTTCCCGCGGTCCGTGGGCAAGGCTCACGTCCCCTGGTCCGTAATGGGCGGTGGGCATCCCCCCGAGCAGCGGTCGTCAGGCGCAGGTCGCTCCCGAAAGGAGCGCCCCAGACCCGCTGAATGCGATCGGAGACCGATGCGTGAGCCTCGGCGAGGGAAGTGACGATCGGCGAGTTGACATCGGTCATCCCGGATGCGAACTGACCGCCCCACCACTCCACCTCGACCGGGTGCCTCCTCAGCCACGGATCGGCATCGCAGGCGGCACGAACGGCTTGCTCGAAGACCAGCTCTGCCTCCTCGGGCACCTCGCCGAGGGCGATCCCGTACCTGCCCTCGGCGATGAGCGAATCCGGCACCGAAGAGGACCAGTCCCCGGCGCGGACAACTCCTATCTCGATCGGGTAGGCGACGTCCCATCTCGCCATGAGCGGGTCGACGGCGACATTGCGACGCGTCTCCAACTGACGCAAGGCAGCGAACACAGACCAGAACTTCTCCAGTGCGCTCACACCCGAGGTGCGCCGGGATGCATGGCAGGCAAGTCCGGTCACGTGGAGCCGGAATGTCAGGCTGCCGGCGGCCGCCGGGACGAGGTCAAGCGACGTCGGCTCCGGGATCACGCAGGCGTCGAGCGCGCCATCCGCGGGCGAGAGTGGCGAAGGTGCCGAGGCCACCGTCTTCTTCTCCCTGCACGCAGGCAAGGACGAGATCGCCGCCGAGGGGGACGTCGAGCTCGATCAGGGCCCGCACCGCCCAGAGCGCCGCCGTCAGGCCCCCCTTCATGTCGCAGCTGCCGCGGCCCGAGACGAAACCGTTGCCGATGGTGCCCCCGAACGGGTCATCGCCCTCCCACGCCCTGAGGGTGCCAGGTGGCACCACGTCGACGTGGGCGTTCAGCATCAAGGAGCGTCCTCCGCCCGCACCGCCGGCACGGGCCACCAGCCCCCACGCCTCCCTCCGGTCCACCTCGACTCCCGGGAAGCCGTCCGACGAGAGCGTGTCGGACAACGGGATCTCCCAGTTGTCGACCTCGAGGTCGAGGCGGATCAGCTCGTCGGCGAGCACGGCCTGGATGGTGTTCTCGTCGTCGCTACCCGAGATGCTCGGGATCTTCACGAGGTCGCTCAACGACAGCACGATCTCTTGCTCGTGATCCTCGAGGTACTCGAGGACGCGCCGGCGCCACGTGGCGCTCGGCTGGACCTCGGCGGGCGCGCACATGGTCTCCTAGCTCCCTTCGGCGGCCGCGCTGAGCGGGTAGTGACAGGCGACGACGCGATCGGTCGCACCGACGGGAAGGAGCTGCGGCTCCTCGAGCTGGCAGCGCTCCGTCGCGTAGGGACAGCGGGGGTGGAACCGGCAGCCGGTCGGGGGGGAGACGGCGCTCGGGATCTCCCCGCTCAGCACGATCCGACCGGCTCGATCGCGCAGCCTGACGTCGGGAACGGGCACTGACGAGAGCAACGCCTCGGTATAGGGGTGGAGCGGCCGGCGCACGATCTCCTCAGCCGGGGCTATCTCGGCCAGCCTCCCGAGGTACATGACGGCGATGCGGTCCGAGATCTGGCGGACGACTGACAGATCGTGGGCGATGAACACGTAGGTCAACCCGAAGCTCTCCTTCAGGTCGGCGAGAAGGTTCACGACCTGTGCCTGTATCGAGACGTCGAGGGCGGAGACGGGCTCGTCGGCCACGATGAGCCTCGGATCTGCGGCGAGTGCCCGCGCGATGCCGATGCGTTGCCGCTGGCCTCCTGAGAACTGGTGCGGGAAGCTGCCGGCGTGCTCCGGGCGGAGGCCGACCTGCTCGAGAAGCGCACGCACGCGTTCTCCGATCTCGGATCTCGGGACAGACCGGTTCAGCCGGAGGGTCAGGCCGACGATCGACTCGATCCGCTTGCGGGGGTTGAGAGAGCCGTACGGGTCCTGGAAGATCATCTGCATCTCCGACCGCAAAGGGCGAAGCTTTGCCGGCGACAGCGTGGTGATGTCGCGTCCGCTCAGCTCGACCCGGCCCGAGGTGAGATCGGTCAGCCGGACGAGGCAACGACCGAGCGTCGACTTGCCACACCCTGACTCGCCGATGAGGCCGAGCGTCTCGCCCGCATGGACGTCGAGGCTGACCGAGTCGACGGCATGGACCACCTCCTTCGCCCGCCAGCTTCGACCGCTCCGGCGAACGGGGAAGTGTTTCGTCACCTCCACGGCACGAACAAGGACCTCGCGCTCCTCTATTGCAGGAAGGCTCACGCTTGCTTCGCCTCCGAAGCCCGGAGCCCGTCTTCGGGCGAGGCGGTGTGCAGATAGCAGGCCACCCGGTGGCCGGCGGCCACAGCCCTCAACGCCGGCTGAACGCCGCATGGCTCGAAGCGATGCGGGCAACGGGCGGCGAAGACGCACCCGGGTTCGATCTGCCCCGCTGCTGCAGGTGCTCCGGCGATGGAGGGCAGCCGGCGGGGCCGCGGCTCGAGGAGGCGGGGTATCGACGCACGGAGGCCGAGCGTGTACGGGTGGAGCGGCCTCTCGAAGATGTCGAAGACGGACCCTTCTTCGACGACGCGGCCGCCGTACATCACCTGCACCCGGTCGGCCAGCTCGGCGACGACGCCCATGTCGTGGGTGACGAGGATCACCGACATCGCCGTCTCGGCCTTGAGCTTGGCGATCAGCCGGAGGATCTGAGCCTGGATCGTCACGTCGAGCGCCGTCGTCGGCTCGTCGGCGATGAGGATCCGGGGTCGACAGGAGAGCGCGAGGGCGACCATCACACGCTGGCGCATGCCGCCGGAGAGCTGATGGGGGTAGCTGTCGATCCGCTCCTCAGGATCGGAGATGCCAACCTCGCGCAACAGGGCGAGGCTCCGCGCACGGGCCTCTCTGCCGGACAGGCCGGAGTGGGCCCGAATCTGCTCGGCGAGCTGCCAGCCGACCCGGTAGACGGGGTTCAACGCCGTCATCGGGTCCTGGAAGATCATCGCGATCCGGCTCCCGCGGATGCTCTGCATCTCCCGCTGGGAGAGAGTGAGAAGATCCCGGCCCTCGAAGCGGACGCTGCCCTCGTAGTCGACTATCAGGTCGTCCATCAGGCGCATGACGCTCAGCATCGTGACGCTCTTGCCGGAGCCGGACTCACCGACGATGCACATCACCTCGTCGGCACCGAGGGAGATCGAGACGTCGTCGACGACCTTCAGCAGCCGGCCCTCGGTGTGGATCTTCACGCTCAGCTGCTCGATCTCGAGCACGGGCGGTCCGGGCATCGTCACGCTCCCCGGATCCGAGGGTCGAGCCGGGCGTAGAGGATGTCGACACAGGCGTTCGCGACGATGATGAACGCGCCGCCGTAGAGCACCGTCGCCATGATGACCGGCAGATCCAGTCCGATGAGCGATTGGTAGGTCAACAGGCCCACCCCGGGAAGCGAGAAGACGACCTCGGCGAGGAGGGTGCCCCCTCCGACAAGGACTCCGAAGTCGAGGCCGAACAAGCTGAGGAACGTGCTCCACGACGTCCGGAGCATGTGGCGCGTCATGACGCGGGACTCGGAGATCCCCTTTGCCCTCGCTGTCCGGATGAAGTCCTCATTTCGCACCTCGATCAGCGCCGAACGGAGGATGCGGGCGTACAGGCCCACGTAGAAGGCGGAGAGCACCAGCCACGGAACGACCAGATGCTTGAACCACATGACAGGACTCTGGGTGATGGGCGTGTAGCCCGAGGGCGGGATCCAGCGGAAGAGGATGAACGAGTGCCAACGGTCCTGGGTGACAAGGTTGGCCACTGCACCCAGCCAGAAGACCGGTATCGACACCGTGACGATGCAGAACACCATGAGAAGGCGGTCCCAGAGCGAGTGGCGGAGGAGCGCCGCCACGACACCGAAGGCGGTGCTGAACACGACCCAGATGACGGCCGCTCCAAGAGCCAGTGACAGGGTCACCGGTGCCGCCGAGAGAACTTCCGGGACCACCTTCACGCCGGGGTTGGCGTAAGACTGGAGGTTCCGCCTGATGAACAGCTGGTCCATCAGGCGCCAGTACTGAACAGGAAGCGGACGGTCGAGGCCGAATGCGCGCCGGACGGCGGCGAGGGTCTCGGGCGAGGCGTTCCGCCCCGCCAGCTGGCGAGCGGGATCCACCCCCGGGATGGCGAAGAAGATCAAGAAGACGAGCACGCTGAGCGCCAAAAGGACGACGGCCATGGCCGCTAGCCGGTGCAGGATGAAGCGGGTCAAATCCGCCCCCGGCGTCTGCCCAGTCGGCGCGGCAGGAGGCCGCGGGGATCGATCGAGTCGCGCACGCCGTCGCCGATGACGGTCAAGAGGACTATGGCGAGGACGAGCATCAGCCCCGGGGCGATCGACACCCACGGGCGGGTGTAGAGCTGTCCCTGGCCGTCACTGATGAGGGTCCCCCAGCTGGCGTTCGGAGGTTGGACGCCGATCGACAGGTACGAGAGCGACGCCTCGGTGATGATGTCCGTCGCGATCAGCAACGGCATCAGCACGAGGACGGTTGGCAGGACGTTCGGCAGCAGCTCGCTCAACATGATCCGCACGCTGGACGCACCCTGGCCGATGGCGCTTTCAACGAACTCGCGCCGGCGGAGGGAGAGGACTTCACCCCGGACAGGACGTGCCAGATAGGGAATGTAGATGATCGCGATGATGAGCGTGGGCAGCCACAGGCTGTTGGGGTTGATGCTGATCGGGCCGAGTCTCACGCCCTGTGTCAGCAGCACGGTCGACAGGGCGATCGCCACGAGATAGACGGGAAACGCCCACAGGAGATCGAGCAGGCGCGAGATGACGCTGTCGAGGAGACCACCGAAGAAGCCGGCCACCAAAGCGATGAGCGTGCCCGCCGCGGCTGTGATGAGGGCGGCGCCTATCCCGATCGTCAGCGATGTCCTCCCCCCATAGAGCAGCCTGGCGGCTACGTCGCGCCCTTGGGTGTCGGCGCCGAGGAAGTACCGGCCCGTCCAGGTCGGCCCGATCGGTGTCGAGCCGAGACCGGACGGGTTGGTGGGTACAACGGCTATCCGGCGGCCGTTGACGACCGTCGTCCCAAGGACGTTCGAGCTGAAAGGATCGGTGTGAGCGACGTATTGGGCGTAGAGGGGGGCGCACACGCACGCGAGCACGAGGAAGACGAACAAGACGAGCGCCACCATGCCTGCCCGGTTGTGGAGAAGCCTCCGGAGAGCGAGCCGTCCCGGGCTCGCCCCGCCGTCGCCCTGCCTCAGGGATGGCACAGGCACTTACCGCGGCACAAGGTGGGAGATGGCTACCTTCACTTCACCCAGGCCTGATCCATGAGGAACCCGCCCGTTGTTGCTTCGCTGTATTCGAAATGGCCGACCCGCTTCGAGACGAAGTCGAGGACCTTGCCGACGTAGAGCGACACCTGAGGCGCCTGCGCCGTCACGTCGCGGTCGATCGCCGCCCACAGCTTGTTCGCTGCGGGGACATCGGTCTCCTGGACCTTCAGCGCCTGCTCTGTCTTGGCTTGAATCGCCGGGTTGCAGAAGTAGGACAGGTTCGGGCTCGCCGTGCTGTCCGGATGGAAGCCGGCGCAGCCGATCTCCGTCGCCAGGAAGTCCGAGGCAGCCGTGAAGTCCGGATCCCAGTATGTCTCGTCTATCTGCACGTGGTTCTTCGAGTTCTGGACATACGGGTACTCGACCGAGTTCGAGAACGTCTTAAGCGTGGCGTGGTAGCCGAGCTTGTCGAGGAGCGACAGGAAATAGCCGTCGATCACCGGCGCCGGGAAAGTGGGCGAGCCGACGATGGTCACCTTTTCTCCCTTGGTCCCTGATGCCGCCATCAACTGCTCGGCCCGGGCCATGTCGGGGCCTGTCCAGGTAGTGCCGGGATCCTTCGTGTAAGGACAGTTCGGCTCGTACCCCGGGAAGTTCGGCGGCAGGATCTGGCACGTCGGGGTGGCGAGCCGCGGGCCGCCGACGAGCTGGACGATCGCCTTGCGGTTGGTGGCGAAGTTGAGCGCCTGGCGGGCATCGAGGTTGTTGAACGGCGGAATGAGCGTGTCGAGGGCCATGTAGTAGACGATCGGCAGCGAGCTTATGTGGATCTGGCCGGGATAGCGGGTGGCGATCTCGTTCAGGCGGTCGGCGGGGGGCGTGTCGTACATCCAGTCCGCTTGGCCGTTCTCGATCTCGGTGACGGCATTCTCGTCCGAGACACCGATCTTCATCACGATCGAGTTCGGGTAGCCGCTCGGCTGAGCCTGCTTAGACCATTGCTTGAAGTAGGGGTTCCGCACGAACGTCATCGTCTGGTTGGGCACGTAGGACTGGATCATGTAGGGCCCGGTGGCAGGAAGCGGCTTGGTCCCGATGTCGGCATCGGGCAGCCCCGGCGGCAGCACATAGGCGAACGGGAGCGCCAGCTCCTCGAGGAAGTTGGGATCCGGCGCAGCCAGGTGGAATGTGACGGTGCGGGCGCTGTTGTCGGCAACGATCCCTCGCGACAGGTTGCAGGTCTTCGGCGTGGTCAGGCAGGCCTGCCCACCGAGGATGTCCGAGTAGAAGTTGACCCCGGGCCCCGGGATCTTGAACTCCCGCGTGATCGTCGAGAGGAAGTCGCTCGCCTCGACAGGAGCTCCGGTCGAGAACTTGATCCCCGGGCGGAGCGTGAAGGTGTAGGTCGTGCCCCCGTCCGTCGGCGTAGGTGCGGCCTCGGCGAGATCGGGCACGAGGTCGTTGCCCTTCGTACCTCCGACCTGGTCCCAGGTCATGAGGCCGTCGTTGGTCATGCGCAGGACGTACCAGTTGGAGTCGTAGTCAACACCGGTGTCGATCGAGCTTCCGGCGCTGTTCCAGAGCATCGTGAAGGTCCCGCCGTAATGGGACGTCTCGGAACTCGTGGACGACGGATGGGCACTCGTCGTCGAGCAGGCGGCGATCATCAAGGCACTCCCGATGGCGGCACACCCGAGAGCGGACAGCCGGCGCATTGTCATGTCAACCTCACTTGGTCTCGGTCAGAGTGGTTCTCGGTTCGCGCCCGGCTCGGACGTGAGCCAACTGCACGCGCCATCGCGAGAAGACGGCGGTCACGCTCGCGTCGAGCGGCTCTGGAGGACTGCTCGATCGAGCGGAGCAGCCACGGGCCGTACGGCCGTGAGTCAGGCTCCCCCTCAAGGGTCGAGATCTCGCGCCACAGGTTGGGGCTCGTGGTTATGTGGCTCCGTCTTGCCCATGACCGGGCTACTGCGCCGGCGCTGCCGCGGCCGTTGTAGGCGGCGAAAGCCGGCTCGGAGAGGTAAGGGAACATCGAATGCGCCCCCACCTTTCGCAGGTGTCGGAGAGCCGTCGCCCGGTCCGCCGCCCGAAGCGCCGCCAGAGCGGCATCGATCTCAGTGATGTCGGCGTCGATCTGGGCGTGCGGATAGCAGGCATGGTTGGCGCCGTCGAGGGCTATCAGCCCGCGTCCGGCACGGGTGAAGGCGGCCCGCGCCGGCGCCTCCTTGTGGTGCCGGGCGGCGGCGGCCAAGGCCTCTCCGGCCGTGCCGGCGCCGTCTGCTATCGCTGCCAGCTGGCGCGTCCGTGCCCGTGAGTCGATGAAGGTGTCCGATTGGCGATCGGCCTCGAGGATCAGCAGTGCGTAGAGGCGCGCCTGCATAGCCATGTGGCGGAAGTCGAGGATCGCCACCGTGTCGAGCTGGGTGTGGTAGTCCGTCTTGCTGAAGGGGGTGCCCCAGGCATAAGCCGCCACACCGGGGACGCCGGCGACGAGGAAGGGCCAAAGCTCGGTGCCGGGAGAGGGCGGCCCGAGGCGCCAACCCGTCGGCAGCCAGCCCTCCCGGTCCGCGGCGCGACAGGTGCGGCGCGCCCAGGCGGCAAGCTCGATGGGCGTCTCGACGAGCATCCGGAGGTCACGGTGACCCGTCGCCTCGACGCACAGGTGGAACGGGGCATCGGTCGCCCATTCGGGGTGGCTCGTCGTCACCTGCTCCCATGCTCCGATGCACCAGTCGTAGAAGCTGTTGGCGATGCCGTACTCCTCGGCGGTGCGAGTGCTGAAGCAGACACGGTGGCGCAGGTGACGGCCCGAACCGGCCAACGCTCTTGCGATGGCGAGCATTGCCGCCACTCCGCTCGCATTGTCGAACGCGCCGTAGAACCAGCCGTCGTGGTGCGCTCCGACCACGATGGGGCCTTGTTGCTCACCGGGCCAGTATCCGACGACGTTGTGGCCGCGGCTGGCGATGTTGAGGTCGACGTCGAGGGTCATGCGGGCTTCGGCGGGCCCGCCTGAGATGCGCTCGCGGAAGGTGACGGCATCCTCGCTTCGAAGCGTGATCATGGGCGGAGCCGGCGAGAGCCATTGCCCGTCGAAGGCTCCGACGGCCGTGTCGGACTGGTACCACGGGCCCTTGTCCGGGCAGTTGAGGACGATTCCGACGACACCCCGGTGGGCGAGCTCGACGGCGATGGCGGATGGGGCGACCTGTTGCTGACGCCAGTCGAGCAGCGCGAGAGCACCGGTCAGATCGAGACGGTCGAGGATGTGGCGTCTCCCAGTCCCGACATCGACGAGGCGCCCGTGCAGGCCCCCGGGCGGAGTGGCGGGGACACCCCCGAAGCTCGCGCCTTCGTAACGGGAGCTGTCGAGCTCGAGGGAGGCGGACTTGAAGCGCCAGCCGTCGACCTCGACGTCTTCGACGGCGACGTCGGCAAGCCCGAGGGCTTCCATCTCCGCGGCGACAAAGGAGGCGACGGCGGCGTCCTCGGGCGTGCCCGTGGTGCGGAACCCGAGAGGGCTCGACCCGATGCCGCTCAGGTGCTCGATCACACGGCGCATGTAGCTCTCGTCGATCGAAAGCTGGCGTACCACCTCGAGCGAGGTGCTCACGTCCCCCCGTCGCAGGCTCGATGAAGGGCGGCCGCCGGCGCTCGTCCTGTCGTGCACGTCGTTCTCTCCTCCATCAGTCACAGGCGTAGGCAAAAGGCGCTTCGATCGGCCGTCCCTCGGCGAATCTGCCCGGGCGGAAAGGATGCACGTCGACCGAGGTGGACATGTCGCCGGTGACCAACGCCGCCACCGACTCCCCGACCGCCGGCGAGATCTTGAAACCCATGCCCGACAAGCCGATCGCCACGACCAGCCCGGCCACGCCCGGGACCTCTCCGAGCATCGGCCGCGAGTCTGGGGTCATGTCGTAGGCGCCGGTGACACTCGGCCCGATGCCTGCCTCGACAAGTTGGGGAACCCGAGCTGACGTCGCCTCCACCATCGCCGCCAGTTCATCGGGGACACCCGCCTGGGCAATGTCGTCCGCATCGACCCCCCGTGGGCCGACGAAGCTCCCGATGAGCGTGCGGGCGCCGCCGGCCTCGGGCCGGAAGTAGGTCTGGGTGGTGGAATCTATGCAGGCTATCGATACGCCCCTTCCAAGGGCGTGACTGACGACGGCCACCTGATGGAATTCCGTCTCGAGCGGAAGCTCGATCCCGGCTGAGCCCAGCAGGCGCCCGGACCATACGCCGGTGGCGAGCACGACCATGTCGGCATGAGTGACTCCGTCCGCTGTCTCGACGCCGACGATCTGATCACCCCGGCGGATGAGGCGGCGCACCGCTGTGTTCGGTCGGTACCTCACTCCGCCCCGCCGCGCCTGAGCGAGCAGGTCACCGGCGACGACCCCGCCGTCTCCGTATCCCCCGTTAGGTTCGAAAGCAGCACAGCTGACGTTGTCGACCCGGAAGCCGGGGGCAACTTCGGCCAGCTGCTCGCCGTCGAGCAGCTCGACGCAGGCTCCGACGGAGCGTTGCATGGCCACGTTCTCCCGAAGCTGAGGCTCCTCTCCCTCGGCGACGATGCGGACGAAGCCGACCCGGTTGATGCACGACGGCTGCCCCACCAGATCGGGCCATTGCTCGAACATCGTGTCGCTGCGCACCGCGAGCTCGACCTCGGGCTTGAACGTGTAATGCATTCGAACAAGAGCAGACGACCTGCTGCTCATCCCCGAGCCGACGGTGGCACGATCGATCACCTCGACGTCGGGAGCACCGAGCCTCGCCAAATGGAACGCTGTGGCGGCACCGATCACGCCGGCGCCGACTATGACTACCTCCGCGCTCATCTGCTGGGCTCACTTCCTATGTCCAGGCGGTGACCATAATGCCAGCCGGTTGTTCGGGCAAGGATGGGAGAAGCGGTCCGGTGGCCGGTGAAGGAGATCCTTCACTGTTGAGCATTGCGCCGAGCCGAGAAGCACATTGCCGAGAGACCTTCAGCGATGCCGGCGCCCGCTCCTCAACGGGGATGGGCGACAGGCTCGGCGATGTGGCCGGCAGCTGGTTTTTGGGTAATGACCGGCCATCATGTTGTTGCGGTCGAGCTGCCGGTTCGAATCCCTTCCGAGTGCTGTCGCCGAGGCCCGTCGGTTCACCCAGCAGACCGCCGAGGGCTGGGCCTTTGTCTCGAGCGGCCTGTTGCTCGTGGTGGGCGAGCTGGCGACGAACGCCGTCACTCACGTCGGCTGCCCGTTCAAGGTCGCTCTCGCCTGTGACGGCCGCCAGATGACGATCGAGGTCACCGATGCGAGCTTCGACGTCCCAATAGAGCAGACTCCACAGTGCTATTCGCCCACGGGCCGGGGGCTCAAGATCGTCACCGCCCTCTCGAGCAACTGGGGCGTCCGGTTCTGTCCGAGCGGCAAAGTCGTATGGGCGGAGATGGCAGCCGAAGGCTGATCGGGGCGCCGTCCTCGGCAGTCCCACGGACGGACATCGCAGGTGCCTTGACTGCCTGGCCCGGCGACTACTCGAGGTGATCCAGCTCACGAGCCTGCTGAGCGGCTTAGAGCCCCCGAACGGCTACCAATGGCCGCGATGAACCGCCTCAGCGACGCTCCGCCGTCCCCGCCTGATAGAAGGTGACGCCTTGTCAGGAGCGCGGTAGCCGATCGCGAGCGCCCCGATCGGAGTAAGGGCGTCCGGTACCCCGAAGGCTGCTCGGAACGGTTGGATCCGCTCCGGCGGGATACCGAAGAAGCAGGCGCCGAGGCCCAGGTCGACAGCTGTGAGGAGCATGAGGAGCGAGGCGAAACCGGTGTCGATGTGCCAGTAGGGGACCGGCCAGCGCGCCTCGTCTCGGTCCGTCCAGCCCTTGTCCGCTTCGGCATAGCGCTCGAGATATGCGTCACGATGTGACAGAGACACGACGACGAGGGGCGCTCGTCGCAGTCCCTTCGCCCAGGCGCTTTCCTCGTCGGCTTCGGGCGGAGACGACTCGCGCCAGAACAGTTCACGTTCGCCCGGCGTCTCGCAAACGAGGAAGTCGAAACCCTGCGAGAAGCCGGCACTCGGCGCCCGGAGGGCGTTGGCGAGAAGGCGCTCGCGGTCGCCGGCATCGACGGGCCGGTCGGGGTCGAAGTTGCGCACCATCCGGCGCCGCTCAATCAGGTCCTGAAACTCCATCCCTCCATCATGCCTAGTCGGCCGTCACGCCCGGGCGGTTCACTCGACCGAGAGTCCGCCGGACGCCTCGTCGCAGCGCTCGTCGGCTCCACCGACGGAGGGCGGTGAATTGCAGGGCCAGCCCTCGGCAGTGAGGTGGGTGACGGTCCCGACCCACCCGGCTGCTCGACCGCCTGGGTCCGGGATGGAGGCCAAGGTGGCAACGAGGCTCTGCGGTGCCTCTTCCGGCCGGCGCATCGTGAAGCGATGACTGAACTCCCTCGGATGGGCGGCGACCAACTTGGCCGTGAAAGCGCTACGTTCCCGAGCCTCGACCCCCGAGTCCAGCTTCCCCAGCTCTCGACCGACCGCCTCCTGAGGGGAGATCCCGGTGATCTCGGACCAACGGGGGTTGGTGTAGATGTACCGGTTGTCGGCGTCGGTCTGGAAGATCCCTATGGGGAGGGCTCGATGAGGAGCCGCAGCCGGGTCGTCGATGTGTCCGACTTCTCCGCAGAGGTGGCAAGGCGGGCCGAGATCTTGAAGAGATCGCCGAAGACGGACACCTTGGCCCGGAGCACGTCAGGCTCGACGGGGGCGAAGATGAAGTCGACCGCGCCTTCGGCGTAGCGGTCGGCCGGCATGAGCTCGTCGCTGCCGAATGCGGTGATGAAGATGATCGGCGTGATCTCGGACTGGCTGCGTTGCCGGATGAGAGCGGCCGTCTCGAACCCGTCCATGGTCGGCATGCGGACGTCGAGCAGGATGACGGCGAAGTCCTGCACCATGACACAGCGCAGGGCCGCCAGCCCGGAGTCGGCTTCGACGACGGGGTAGCCGAGCGGGGACAGCGCCGCCTTGAGCGCCAGTCGCTTGGCGGGGTTGTCGTCGACGATGAGGACGGCGAAAGGAGTCTGGCGGGAGACGGTGCTTCTGCTCGGGCTGGTCCACGCTGCGAGATGTCGTCACGTCGGCACCACGGGTGTCTGCTCGCGGCCGGCAGCCACGGCTCGAGAGCCGCCAGCAGCTCGGCGGTGTCGACCGGCTTGGGCACGTAGTCGTTGGCGCCGGCGTCGAGGCAGCGCTGGCGCTCGCCGGCGACGACCTTGCCGGTGACGGCGATGATCGGCAGGCTCTGGAACTCGGGACGGCTCCGGATGGCCGCATCGTGTCGTAGCCGTCCATGCCCGGCATCATGATGTCCATCAGCACGATGTCGATGTCGGGCGTCTGCTCGAGGACGCTGATCGCCTTCAGCTCCGCTCTCGGCGGAGTACACGTCGGCCTTGCCCCGCTCGAGCAGCGCGGTCATGGCGAAGACGTTGCGGAAGTCGTCGTCGACCACGAGGACCTTCCGCCTCGGCGAAGACGCTCGACCGGCACGTCCGCCTGCGGGGACGTCGGTCGTTGGTGAGGCTCGCCGTCCTTGTCGCCGGGCGTCGGTCGGCGGGCTCCGGCGTGTACGCTCGGGCGAGACCGAAGGCCGTTCGACGATCGCAGGCCGATCGGTCGCACTTCGCCCGAGCGGCAGGTAGACGGTGAACGTGCTGCCTTCGCCGGGCGTGCTCGCGACGGTGATCTCGCCGCCGAGGAGGCCGACGAGCTCGCGGCTGATCGACAGGCCGAGGCCGGTGCCGCCGTAGACGCGGGCCGTCGTGCCGTCGCCCTGGGCGAACGCTTCGAAGATCCGCTGCTGTTGCTCCTCGTCGATGCCGATGCCGGTGTCGATGACGGAGATGGCGAGCACCGACGGCGCGCGGTCGAGCGCCTCGCAGTCGGGCTCCAGCCGTCCTCGGCCACGCGAGATCTGGAGCCGCACCTCGCCGACGGCGGTGAACTTGAAGGCGTTGGCGAGCAGGTTCTTGAGGACCTGGCGGAGGCGTTGCGGATCGGTGACGATGTTCCGCGGGCAGCCGGAGGCGATGTCGATCGAGTAGCCGACCTTGTTGCCTTGGGCCACGTGCTCGAACTCGCGGACGAGGGCGTGCGCGAAAATCCGCCAGGGCCACCTCGCTCGTCTCGACGGCGACGGTGCCGGACTCGACCTTGGCCAGGTCGAGGATGCTGTTGAGCAGACTCAGCAGGTCGTTGCCGGAGGCGCGGATGACGCTGGCGTACTCGACCTGGGTCGTCGGTCATGTTGTGGTCGGGGTTGTCCTCGAGCTGCTCGGCCAGGATCAGCAGGCTGTTGAGCGGCGTGCGCAGCTCGTGGGACATGTTGGCGATGAACTCGGACTTGTACTTCGAGGAGACGCGACAGCTGGCCGGCCTTCTCCTCGACGAGCCGCTTGGACTGCTCGATCTCCTGGTTCTTCTGCTCGGCCTCGATGTTCCGCTCGGCGAGCAGGCTCGCCTGCCGGCCGAGGTCCTCGTTGGACTCGCGCAGCTCCTCCTGCTGCGAGCGGAGCTCCTCGGCCTGCGACTGGGACTGCTTGAGCAGGTTCTCGGTGAGGGTGTTGGCTTCGATGGTGTTGAGGACGAGGCCGATGCTCTCGGGCAGCTGGTCGAGGAACGCCTGGTGGGTCGCGCTGAACGGGGAGAAGGAGGCCAGCTCGACCACGGCCCGCACCGACCCCTCGAACAGGACCGGCAGGACGATGATGTTGAGCGGGGCGAGGCGCCGAGACCGGAGTTGATCCGCACGTAGTCGCCCGGAACCTCGGTGAGCAGGATCCGCTTCTTCTCCTTGGCGCACTGGCCGACCAGGCCCTCGCCGAGCCGGAAGGACGTCGCAGAGTGCCTGCGCTCCTCGAAGCCGTAGCCGGCCTGGAGCTCGAGCACGGCTCGCCGCCGCTCGGCCGGCTTGGTCATCGAGTAGAAGACGCCGTGCTGGGCCGAGACGAGCGGGGCGAGCTCGGAGAGGATCATGCTCGACACCGTGGCCAGGTCGCGCTGGCCCTGGAGCATGCGGGTGAAGCGCTCCCGGTTCGTCTTCAGCCAGTCCTGCTCGATGTTCTGGCGCGTCGTCTCGCGGAGGTTGCGGATCATCTCGTTGAGCTTGTCCTTCAGCACGGCGACCTCGCCGCTCGCCTCGACCCGGACCTGGCGGGTCAGGTCGCCCTCGGTGACCGCGGTGGCCACCTCGGAGATCGCCCGCACCTGGTTGGTGAGGTTGGCGGCCAGCTGGTTGACGTTGTCGGTCAGGTCCTTCCAGACCCCGCCGACCTCCTTCGACTGGGCCTGGCCGCCGAGCTTGCCCTCGACGCCCACCTCCCGGGCGACCCGGGTCACCTCGCCGGCGAAGGCGTTGAGCTGGTCGACCATCGCGTTGACGGTGTTCTTCAGCTCGAGGAACTCGCCCTTCACGTCGATGGAGATCTTCTTGCTCAGGTCGCCGTTGGCCACCGCGGTCGTCACCTCGGCGATGTTGCGCACCTGGCCGGTCAGGTTGCCCGCCATCAGGTTGACGTTGTCGGTCAGGTCCTTCCAGACCCCGCCGACCTCGATGGTGACCGCCGCCGCCTGGCCGAGCTTGCCCTCGGTCCCGACCTCGCGGGCCACCCGGGTCACCTCGGAGACGAACCCGTTGAGCTGGTCGACCATGGCGTTGATCGTGTTCTTCAGCTCGAGCATCTCGCCGCGGACATCGGCCGACACCTTCTTGCTCAGGTCGCCGTCGGCCACCGCGCCGATGACCCGCTGCATCTCGCTGGTGGGACGCACGAGAGCCTCGATCAGGCTGTTGACCGACTCGACGCTCCCCGACCAGCCTTGCGTCCAGCCGCCGAGCACGACCCGTTGGGAGAGCTTGCCCTGCTTGCCGACGACGTCGCTGACCCGGGCGAGCTCCTTCTCGAGAGTCTGGTTGGCGATGATCACGTCGTTCAAGCCGTCGGCCACCTTGCCCGCCACGCCGGTCCATTCGAGCGGCATGCGGGCGGTGAAGTCGCCCCCTTTGACCTGAGCGAGGACCTTCAGAAGGATCTTCGGATCGATTCGCTCATCGCTGTCCACCGCTTCTGTCGCCATGAGCCTCCCTGATCGATCTCGAGTCAAGATCGGCGTGTCCTGCACTTACGGGCGCGAGCCGACCAGACTCGAACCTCCACGTGTTCTTCGGCAGCTTTTGTCACCGGGTGTAGGCTTTTCACAAAGGTAGGCTGCCGTGCCAGACGTAACCGCCCGATGCGACCGAGCTCGACCGGCCCGGGGCAACTATGAAGAGCGGATGTCGCGGCTGGCCGACAGCCAGCACCGGCTGCCAGATGCGGGTCGCCCGTAGCACTCGAGGGGGGGCGCCCGTCCGCTCCGCCGGCGGCCGTGCGGCGGCGCCGGAGCAAGAGCGAATGACGGAACAGACGCTCAGGCGCACGACCGTCCTCCTCGTCGAGACGAACGAACCGGACGCCGCCCGCTTCGAGACGATGCTCGAAGAGGCCGCCCCGTCTTCTCTCGACCTCAACCTGGTCACCACGCTCGCCGACGCCACTTTGCTTCTCATGGAGAAGGTTCCCGACTGTGTCGTCATCGGGCTTCGGCTCTCAGACCCCGAGGGGCTGGCCGTTCTCGAGGAGCTCAGCGGTCGCGCACCGACAGCGGCGCTGATCGTGCTCACCGAACACGGGAGGGACGAGCTCGAGCGTCGCGCTGGGCGCGGGAGGTGCGCCCGACTTCCTGTCCAAGGCGAGCCTCACCGGTGACTCCCTTGCCCATGCCATCGGTCTTGCCGTCCTCCGCAAACGCTTCGAGGTCTCCCTGGACGAGGCAGAGAGCGTGGCCGCCGTCGGGAGCTGGGACTTCGAGGTCGCCACAAAGGTCACGACCTGGTCCAAGCAGCTGTACCGGCTGTTGGGGTTCGACCTCGACGAGCAGCCGACCATCGAGGCGATCACCGAGCGGGTTCACCCCGAGGACCGGGAGCAGGCTCGTCAGGCCATCCGGGCAGCCGTGCTCGACGGGACCCCGTTCCTCATCGAGCATCGCCTGCTCCTTCCGGACGGGGGTACGCGCTGGTTGCGGGCGAGTGGCCGGATCGAGCGTCGACCCTCCCGGCAGAGCTGAGCGGGTCCATGGGACGGTGCAGGACATCACGGCGCAGAAGACGGCCGAGATCGCCCTTGCCCACCAGGCGTTTCACGACCCGCTGACCGGGCTGCCGAACCGGCTGCTCTTCCTCGACCGCCTTGGCCAGTCCCTGAAACGGCTCGGGCGGCACCCTTCGACGGTCTGCGTCATCTATCTCGACGTCGACCAGTTCAAAGTGATCAACGACAGCGTCGGCCGCTCGGCCGGCGACGATCTGCTCCTCGCGATGGCCGCTCGGCATCTCGGCACTCGTGCGTCCCGGCGACACCCTCGCGCAGGGTGGGCGGAGACGAGTTCGCCATGCTGTGCGAAGGGCTGCCGGGTGAGGCCGACGCCATCGGTCTCGCCGACCGGGTCCGCATCGCAATGATGGAGCCGATCTCTTGGAAGGACGGCGAGCTGGTGCTCTCGGCGAGTGCCGGCGTCGTCTTGGCGGCGTCCTCTTCGGGCGACGCCGAGTCGGTCCTGAGAGATGCCGAGGCGGCCATGTACCGCGCCAAGAACGAGGGTCGGGGCAGGTCGGCCGTCTTTGCTGCCACGATGCGGACCAAGGCGCTCCGGCGACTCGACATCGAGAGCTCGCTCCGACAGGCGATCACGAACGGCGACCTGCGCGTGCACTACCAGCAGATCGTCGACCTCCACGACGCGAGGGTGCTCGGCCACGAAGCTCTCGTCAGGTGGGAGCACCCGACCCGCGGGTTGCTCGGGCCGGGGGAGTTCATCACCGTCGCCGAGGAGAGCGGGCTGATCGTTCCGCTCGGAACCGCCGTGTTGCGGGAGGCCTGCCGGCAGGCGAAGGCATTCCAACTGCTCAACCCGGCGTGGTCTCGACTCACGATGTCGGTCAACCTCTCCGGCGCCCAACTCAGCCAGGTCGCGCCTGGCTCCGCTCGTCGCCTCGATCCTCGGCACTGCAGATCTGAAGCCGGAGCACCTCCAGCTCGAGATGACCGAGAGCGTCCTCATGGACGATGCTGCCGCCACCATCACCGTTCTTCAGTCCCTGAAGGCCCTCGGCGTACGGCTCGGCATCGACGACTTCGGGACGGGCTATTCGTCGCTTGCCTACCTGAGGCGCTTTCCGGTCGACGTCATCAAGATCGATCGGTCCTTCGTGGACGGGCTGGGCAAGGACCTCGAGGACTCGGCCGTCGTGGCGGCGATAGCCAGCCTGGCCGACACGCTCGGACTGGGCACCGTCGCAGAGGGCGTCGAAACGTCCCTCCAGCGTGACTGCCTGCTCGCACTCGGCTGTACGCGGGCGCAGGGTTTCCTTTTTGCCCGTCCGGTCCCGGCGACGGACTGCGAGGTGGCACTCGGCGCTCAGCCTCGAGGGCGGCGCGCGCAGCCGGCGTGGGCGACGAGATAACGGCCGCGGCACCACCACGATCTCGACGCGGGCGCTCAGAGCTCGCGCCTCTCGAAGCTCAGCAAGCCGGCACCGAGGACGGCGAGGAACCAGACGGCTGTCCAGACGAGATACGGCCACGACGGCGGGGTGAGGGCGAAGAAGGGATCTCCACCCGAAACCGCCACATCCGAGGTGCGCTGCGCGATGAACGACGACGGCTCGAGGTAGTAGATGGCGCCGTGCCAGAGGCCGTCGGTCGGCAGCACATAACGGGCCACCTGTCCGATCGTTCGCAGCGCCGAGATGTGGAACGTCGCACCGAGCGCGCCGACGACGCCGGCCAGCCAGGCCGACCCGAAGAGGGCCACCCCGATGACCCCGGTTGCGAGTGCCGACAACCGCGTGCTGATCAACAGGACGAGTGTGAGCAGAACCGCACCCTCTGCGAACAGGTAAACGGCGACGGCGACCGGGTTCGGAGGCGAGGTAGCCGCTCACCCAGTCGACGACGAGGATCTCGAGGATGGCGACGACGACGGAGTAGCCCGCCACGAGCACTGCGAGCCCGAGCCATTTGCCGGCCATCACCTGGCTTCGCCGGATGGGCCGCGTCACCACTGTCTGCAGCACGCCCGACTCGATCTCGAAGGAGACGGCGGGCGAGGCGATCGCCGACGCGCTGAGGGCCACGACGAAGCTGAACATGAACATGAACAGGATGAGCGCCTGCGGTATCGCAAGATTCACCTCGCCCGAGGTGATGCTCCTCGAGTGGCTCAGGCGGTAGAAACCCCATGCGCTCAGGCTCACCATCGCCACGGTGATGACGAGGAAGACGGCGACGAGCTTGCGCCTCATCGCTTCCCGGATCGTCAGCCGGGCGATCACGAGTGTCGGTGTCATGGCGCTCCCAACAGCTCGAGGAAGCGGTCCTCGAGGCTCTTGTGCTCCGGGATCACCGCTGCGATCTCTCCTCCGAGGCCGACGATGGCGCGGACGAGCTCGGGAACCTGCGCCGGATCGATGCGCCTCGACGAGCACCCACTCGCCGTCGCGGCTCCAGCGCCCGAAGCCCGGGAGACCCTGCCACCAACCCTCGGCGAGCCCTGCCACCCGCAGGCGGATGCTCGACAGCTGGCCGACGAGCTCGGCGATCGTGCCGGTGGCGATCGTACATCCCTTGTCGATCACCGCCACCCGGTCGCACACGTGCTCGACCTCCTCGAGCAGATGGGTGTTGAGGAAGACGGTGGCGCCCCGGCTACGGAGCCCGCCGATGATCTCGCGGACCTCGTGCCGCCCGACCGGGTCGAGGGCGCTCGTCGGCTCGTCCAGCACGACGAGCTCCGGCTCCCCGAGGAGAGCGACGCCGAGGCCGAGGCGCTGCTGCATCCCCTTCGAGAAGGTCGCCACCTTGTCCCGCCCCCGGTCCGAGAGCCCCACTGTGGCGAGGGCTCCGCCCACTTCGGCCTCCCACCGGGGGCTCGGAAGGCGCAGCAGCCGGCAGTGCAGCAGCAGCACCTCGCGGGCGCTCAACCAGCCCTGGAACCGGAACAGCTCCGGCAGGTAACCGATCCTGCCGCCTCGTCTCGACGTCTCCCGCCGGTGCCCCGAGAACCATCGCCTCGCCGCCGGTGGGACGGACGAGGCCGAGCAGCAACTTGACCGCCGTCGTCTTGCCGGCGCCGTTCGGACCGAGGAACCCGAACACCTCGCCCCGCTTCACCGTCATCGAGATCCCCTCGAGGGCGACCGTCCGGCGGTATTGCTTGCGCAGCTCGATCGTGTGGACCGCCGGCGACAACGGCCGGGCCTCGTCCACGCCGGCCGGCCGGGGGAGGGCTTCGAACGGCTGCCGTGGCGGCGGTGCCACCGGTTGCTCAGCCGAGCTTGTCGGCGACATGAACTATGTCCTTCTCGTCGAGCAGGCCGGCGGCGGCGTGAACGACGCCACTTCGATCCTCCCAGATCACGGCCGAGACGGCGCCGGAACCCTCACTGATCAAGAGGCCTGGTGAGCCGCTGATCCTGACGCGAATCACGTGGGCTCCGGGCGGCGTCGGCACCGGCAGGGTGGTGCGCAGGTCTTTGAGCAGGCGGATCTCCTCTGCCAGGCCGGCAGGGACGCCCGGACGGGAGAGGATGAAAGCCTCCAGCTCAGATGAGGTCGCCGCAGTTGACGAGACAGTAGGCCGTTCCATTGCGAAGGCCGCCAGCGGCGGCAGGCCGAGGCTTGCCGTCGAGCTCCCGTACTCGACGAGCACGGCCGGCCCGGCAGTGACCCTGAGCGACGTCCCCTCGAGAGCCCGTCCTGCGCCGGCGTTGAAGCTGATGATCGCCGTGACCTCCGGATGGACGAGGATGCTCTGTGTTGTCCCGACGCCGCCCGGCAGCGTCGTCCGGGAGGTGAAGATGAAGGCCGGTCGCCGTGTCCGCCTCGGCGATCGAGGCGACGCGGTAGGCGCGGGCGGCCGACGTCCAGCGGATGATGCCGAAGGGGAGGCGCATCGACCCGGAAGGAGCGTGGAAGCCCCCGAGCACCCCCGACCCGTCCACTCCGGTGACGTTGGCGAGTGCCTCGAGGTCAGCGGGGGAGACCGGCGACCGGCGCAACGCGGTTCGGCGCGAAGACGTTCGTGAGCGCGGCGGCCGTCGCTGCTCCCGCCACGAGGACCGAAGCGGCGGCAAGTGCGGCCGTCGAGGGCAGCGGGATGGCTATCAGGCGCCAGTGCCGGCGCACGGTGAGACGCCGGCGCGGGCGCTCGGCCGAAGCCGGGTCGGCGAGTGCGCGCTGCAGCCGCATCCATGCATCGTCGACATCAGGCACGGGCTGGGGCCGCGACAGGAGAGCGTTCGCCATCTCGGCGTTGCGCATGATCTGGCCGGTGAGGGCCGTGCAGCGGACACACCGGCCGACATGGTCGGCGTCGGCATCGGCGACGGCGAGCGGCTCGTCGACGAGGCGCCTCAACGTTGCTTCAGGAACGTGTCGCACGTTCGATCTCCTTCCTGAGGCCCGCCTCGGCGCGCCGCAGCATCGTTCCCACCTGGCCGATCCCGACGCCCATCGCCTCGGAGATCTCCGCATAGCTGAGGCCGCTGTGGCGAAGCAGGAGAACAGTCGAGGCCCGGAGCGGCAGGTGGCCGAGCGCATCGCGCACCTCCTGGCGGGAGGCGCGCTCGAGCATGACCTCCTCCGGTCCGGCGGCGCCGACCTGGGCGCCCGAGCGAAGCTGGTGCCCATCTCTGCGGCGGCGCCCGCGGACTGCGTTGAGGCCGGCGTGCACGGCGGCAACCCGAACCCACGCCGCCGCATGACCGGAGAGCTCGGGCTGAGGAAAGCGCCGGTGAGCGGCGATGAACACTTCCTGGGCGACATCCTGGGCTGCGTGGCTGTCCCCGACGACGCCCTGAGCGATGCGGACCACGGCCGAGTAGTTCTCTCGGAAGAACCTCTCGAAGCCCGACGGCGAGCTGGTCGGCGTTCTCGGCTCGTGCTCGATCAATGCTCCGACTTCCGTCCTCATCATCTATTAAGCACCGCCCGGGCCCAAAGTGTGACATCCGATCTCTGGCTGCGGGCGCGGTGGGCGCGTCGGACGACGCCGAAGACAACCCGCCGGGCCGGCGACAACCCGCCGGGCCGGCGCGGATCCCACCAGTCGACCGAACTCGACCACCGGACCGGTAATCGAGAGCCGTGGCGGGTACTAAGAGATGCAGTCCGCCCCCATATCCACAAGGAGTCGCAGATGCCGAGAAGCAGGACCGACGACCACAGCGGCGGGGACGCCCGGACGCCTTATGCCGACGAGGGAGGCCCGAGCGGCCACCATGCCCGCTCGCACGACGTCCGGGCAGAAGAAGCGACCCGCCCGAAGGGTCACCGGCACGAGGAGGACGACTTCGACCGCGACCTGACGTCCGGCCGCTCCTCGGGTGACCACCTCGAGGATCGTGTCCTTGCGCTCGACGACGACAAGTCCCTCCGCAAGGGGATCGCCGGCCTCGACTCCGAGCAGGTGAAGTCGCTCACAATCCTCACCGTCGGGACCCCGTTGGATCAGGGGAGCGTCTATGTCGATCTCAACCAGCTCGAGCGGGGCTCTTTCAAGGCTCGCGGTGACGAGCAAGCGGGGCCCGACAACCGCTACGTCGCGAAGCGCGACCTCGACTACGAGACCTGGGACCGCCTCATCGGGCGCCCGACTGTCTGAGCTTCAGCCGAGATCTCCCGAATGGGGGAACGGACCGCTCGCAAGGCGGCGAGCTCGAGAGGAGGGCCGTCATCGTGCGGCTGACCAAGTACGCCCATGCCTGTGTGACCCTCGACAACGGGGGGGAGTACCTGCTCATCGATCCCGGCACCCTCACGCCGGAGGCGGCCGACCTAGTCGCCGGGACGACGGTCGTGCTCATAACCCACGAGCACTTCGACCATTTCGACGAGCAGATGCTGGAATCGGCCCTTTCCTCGCGGCCCGAGCTGAGGGTATTCGGCCCGGCGGCTGTCGTGCAGCGTTGGGCCGGGCGCCCGGGGCAGGTGCAAGCCGTCAAGGCCGGCGACACCTTCGAGGCCGCGGGCATGGACGTGGCCGTCTTCGGTGAGCTACACGCCCTCATCCATCCCGACATCGCCCAAGTCGCCAATGTCGGCTACCTCATCGACGGCCTCGTCTATCACCCCGGCGACGCCTACCACGTGCCGGGGGCTCCGGTCGACACGCTCCTTCTCCCGACGAGCGGCCCGTGGACCAAGCTCGCCGACGCCGTCGAGCTCGTACGGGAGGTGGAGCCCCGGCAGGTGATCCAGATCCACGAGCTGATGCTGAGCGACCTCGGCCAGCGCTCCACCGCCAACTTCATCAGCCCGGAAGCCCTCACGAAGGTGGCGCTCGAGATTCTCCCCGCCGGGCGGTCAGTCACCATCTGACCGACGGCCGCACCAAGCGAGCGAGGGTCATGCGATCCGGGCGGCGAGCACACATACGTCATCGCCACGTGTCCCCTGCATCAGCCGCCAGAGGAGCACCTCGTCGCAGACAGCCTGCGGGGACAGATCAGGCCTCCCCTTTGCGAAGGCGAGCAACCGCTCCAGGCTGACGTCGAGGCTCTCGCAGCGGGTCTCTATCAGACCGTCGGTGTAGAAGAGCAATGTCGTGCCCGGCCGCATGACTTTCGACTCCTCCCCGTACTCCCAACCCGGATGGGCTCCGAGCATGATGCCGTTGCCCGGACCGGTCGGGCAGGAATCCGAACTCGTCGCTACCGGCAGCGAAGGAGGGACGGGTGGCCTGCGTTGGTCCGGACCAAGACCTGCTCCTCGGGATGCCACACGGCGACGATGAGAGTTGCCGTCGTGTCCGGGTCGAGGCGGCACAGCATGCGGTTTACGCGCGTCACTATGCGCCCCGGGGTGGGGTCCTCGTCGGCGAAGGCTCGCACGGCGTAGCGCAGCTGTGCCATCGCCGCCACCGAGGGCAAGCCGTGGCCGGCGACATCGCCGATGACAAGGCATGTCCCGCCGTCGACCGGGAAAGCGTCGTACCAGTCGCCACCCATCGGGGTGTCGCTCGCGGGCAGGTAGGCGGCGGCCACTTCGAGGTGCTCGGTACGGGGCAGCGTCGCGGGGAGGAACGCCTCTTGCAGGACCCGGGCCTCGACACGGTCCGCACCGACCCGATCCGACGCACGCCGGTCCGGGCCGGCGCGGCCGGCCGGCGACGTGCCCGTCGTCCGCTCCACGGCCTCTGCCGCCAGTTGGGCGATCAGCGTGAGGCGGGAGAGCTGGCGGGCGGCGAAGGCTTGCGGCTCCCGCCATCCCAACCCGATCGCTCCGAGAGTCCGGCCGTCGCTCGAGCGCAACGGCACCGAGGCAGTGGCGGCGAGGCCCGCTGAGATGGTGTCCGACAGTAGGAGCGGGTAGCGCGCCCCGATCGCCTCGAGTGAGGGGAGCAACACGGCAGATCCGGTGAGGATCGCCTCACACAGGGGCGTGGGCTCGTCGACGGCGAACTCCAACCACCGGTCTGCGATGTCGGGCGCCAGCGCCGGACCGTGGATCACCTGCACCAACTTCGTGCGATCGTCGAACGTCGCCAGGTTGGCGAACACCGAGCCGGCCGCCGGCGCCGCCAAGTCAGCGATCGCTGTTCCCACCTCAGATTGAGACGCAGCCCCCGACAATGCGGTCGCGAGACGCCAGACCTCACCGCCTTCGAAACCTATCTTGACGTCGGAGCGGATCTCCAAACCGTGGCACCCCCACCTCGTACCGCCAGAGCGTCCTTTCCTGACCCGTGCGGTCGGGAATTTACCGGCACGCGACGACGGGCGCCAGATCGTTTCCCACGCGCGGACAGAGCCGGCCCTCCTCAGCGCCGCCACCGACCCGAAGTCCTCCCGGAGCCCAGCCCGCAAGTATCACTTGTAGAGATGCTCCTGTGAGGCTTGCAGCGAAAGCGATCATCGGGCCGGGCGGGCGGGGGCACTGCCGGACGCCGGCCGTCCCGCTGTTTCAGACGAGGCCGTCGGGGTTATGTCTGTGGTGTCGGCAGAGCCACAACAGGCGGTGTCGCCAAGTGCTTCTTCCATCGAAACGGCCGTTCGGCTTCTTTCCGTAATCGGTCTCGATCGATGGCGGTCCTCGGACTGATGGTGCAGTCCATAGGCCTCGGCGGTAGTCGGGTGTAAATGTTTCTCTTACCCGGTTACGGGGCACTTCCCAGCCGTGCAATCGGCGATTTTCCGCATCTCAACCTTGACACATTTGTACTGATCAGGAGGTAGAAGCTCGTGTCTCAGCTCGACGAGAAAAGTTCAAACAGCGCGGCGACCGGCGGCGAGGGGGCGGTGCAGGCTGCGACGAATGCGGCCTCGCGCGTGGCCGATGTGGCGGGCGAACGGGGCAAGGGCCTCGCCGGCGAGGCGGTGACGGAAATCCGCGAGATCGGGAGCGAGGTCGCCCATCAGGCACAGAACGTGCTCGGGGATGCAGTCGGAGCCGCCCGTTCGCGAGCCGAGTCCGAGGTCGCCGGCGGCGCGTCGGCGTTGCGCCGGCTGGCAGATCAGGGACAGGCTCTCGTCGACGGTCGCCCCTCGGAGGCTGGGCCGCTCCTGCAGTACGCCGAGCGGGGCGTGGACCGGCTGCGCCGGCTCGCAGGGACTCTCGAGACACGAGGCGCGGACGGCGTCGTCAGTGACGTGCAGTCCTTCGCCCGTCGGCGGCCCGGCGCGTTCCTCGCCATCGCCGGGGTGGGCGGGTTCGTGGTCGGAAGGATGCTCCGAAGCGGCGCCCTGAGCGGCGGCTCGGGGGAGCCCGCTACGACCGGCTACGAGGTACCGGAGGAGGGCATCGCTTCGCTTCAGTCGACGTCGGTCTACGCCGCCCCTGCCGAGCCTGCGATTGAGACGTTCGACTCGCCTGGCTACGCCATTCCCGACCCCGCGACTGAGGTCTTCGAGTCACCCGAGACGGACTTCTTCGCGGCTCCCGAGGCGACGACGGAGCCGGGCACGACGGCCACCGACTTGGAGAACCCGTGGCTCGGCAGTGATGGGGAGGTGTCACCGCGATGAGCGACAGCTTTGAGGACGGCATGACGACGACCGCCAGCCGGGCGGAGATCCGGCCAGGCGGTGCATCGGCCGTCGTGGCAGAGCCGGTCTCAGCTGGTCCTGCGGGCGAGCCCTCGATCGGCGACCTTTTCGCCAGGATGACGGCGGACACGAGCGAGCTCCTGCGGGGTGAGGTCCGCCTTGCCAAGGCCGAGATCAAACAGGAGCTGAAGACCGGTGCCAAGGGGGCCGGGGCCATCGGGGCGGCGGGGTTTGCCGGCTACATGGCCCTGCTGCTGTTGTCTTTCGCCGCCGCGTGGGGATTGGCCGAAGTGATCGCACCGGGCCTTGCCTTCCTGATCGTCGGCATCGTGTACGCCGTCGTCGCCCTCGTCCTCGTGCAGAGGGGGAGGAAGCAGCTCGCAGGCTTCAAGCCCGTTCCCGAACAGACAGTCGAGACTCTCAAGGAGGATGCCAGATGGCTGAAGAGGAAGAAGTAGCAGCTGCACGTGCCCAGATCGAGCGCTCGAGGGCGGATCTGGCAGCGACAGCGGACGATCTGCACGACAGGCTGAGCCCCCGCCAGATGGCAGGCCGCAACGTCGCCAAAGCAAAGAACCGTGCGGGAGGGCTGCTCGCCAGCACACGCCAGGTGGTCATCGGCGTTCCGGCTTCCCAGATCCACCAGGTGCAGCAGGTGGCGGGTCGCGTCGGCGAGGCCGCCGGTGGCTTTGCCGACAGCGCGGCGACAGGCATTGGGCAAGGGCCGGCCCGCGTGAAGGGCAGCACACAGGGCAACCCGATCGGGGCAGGACTGGTCGCCTTCGGCCTCGGCCTGCTCGCCGCAGCAGCCATCCCTCCGAGCTCGGCCGAGCGGCAGGCCGCCTCCTCCATGGGACGTCAACTGGCGCCGGTGAAGGAGCATCTGCAAGAGGTGGCCCAGGAGATCGGCGGGGCGACGCGTGACAGTGCTCAGCAAGCAGCACAACAGGTGCAGAGCACGGCGACCGAGGCCACACAGGAGCTGATGCAGCAGGGCAAGTCCGCCGCCGCCGACGTGGCCGGTGAGGGTAAGTCAGCCGCGCAGGAGATCAGGCAGTAGGAGAAAGGCCGGCGCGGCGGGCGTGGACCGCTCGCCGCCCGGGGTCAGCAGCAGCGAGTGCGCCGCGGCCGATGCCGGCGGGGTCGTGAGCGGCGCAGGACATGAGGTAGTAGCTACCGCCGGGAGAATGGCATGACGACCGCACAGACGACGACCGATCGGCGCTCCGAGGCCGGGGTGCAGGGGCCACGTCCGGACTCTCCTCCTGAGATCTCGGGGTCGGGCTGGAAGGCCGCTTTCAAACGCGCGAGCAAGAAGTCAGCGGCCGACCGGGTCCCGATGATGGCGGGGAGCATCACGTACCATTCCTTTCTCGGTTTGTTCCCGGCGCTCATCGCCCTCATCGGCGTCATGCAACTCGTCGGCGTCAGCACCTCGTTTGTCACAAAGCTGATAAACGGCTTGGGCAAGGCGCTGCCTCAAGGTGCCTCCTCGGTGTTCGCGACAGCTCTCGAGGCCGCTCACAAGCGGACGAGCGGAGCCCTCGGGGTGACGATCATCGCCATCCTCGTGTCTCTCTGGAGCTCATCTTCGGCAACTGCGGCCCTTGAGACAGGACTTGACGTCGCCTACGAAGTGCCGGACCGCAAGTTCGTGCCGAAGCGGGGCGTCGCCCTCGCGCTCCTCGTCGTGCTCGCCATCTTCGGGGGGATCGCCGCTGCTCTCATCGTCTTTGCTGCGCCGCTCGGCAACGGCATCCAGGAGCACATCGGGATCTCCCACTCGATCTTCCTGCCGCTCTGGACGGCGGCGCGCTGGGTCGTTACCGTGCTCGTCCTCGTCGTCCTGATGGCGATCCTCTACCGCGTGGCCCCCAACCGGCAGTCGCCGCCCTTCAAGTGGCTCTCGGTCGGCGGCATGTTCGCCACGATCGTGTGGCTGGCCGCATCCCTTGCCCTCTCGTTCTACGTGAGCAGCTTCGGCAGCTACTCGAAGACCTATGGCGCCCTCGCCGGTGTCGCCGTGCTCCTGCTCTGGTTCTACATCAGCTCCTACGCGGTCCTTTTCGGTGGCCAGCTCAACGCGGAACTGGAACGGCAGGCAGCGATGGAAGGTGGCAGCGTCCGCAAGTGACGCCGGCGATCCTGTTTCCCTGACCGCTCAGGCGGTTCAGTGCGACGGGCCTCGCAGGCCCGTCGACTTCCTTGTTATGAACTTCGTCTGGCACTGAGAGGACCCTTCCGACCGCGAGGCGGCAGCCAACCAACCGGTCAGTCGCCGAGCCCGACGGGTTAGCCTGCATTGTGTTCCTTCTCGGCCTTCTCTTGGCAGTTGCCGCCGAGATCGCCGCCTTCGTGGTCGTGGCCGAGCGGATCGGTTTCATCTGGGCCTTGGCGGTTCTGATCGTCGTGAGCGCTCTTGGGCCTTTTGTCGTCCGGCGGGTCGGCTTCAGCGTGCTGACCCACACGAGGGAGCGTCTGTCGCGGGGAGAGGTTCCGACGCGGGAGTTGCTCGACGGGCTGGTCGTCCTCATCGGTGGGGTGATGATCTGCATTCCGGGGTTCATCGGCGATGCGCTCGGTCTGCTGCTCATGATCGCCCCCGTGCGCCATCTCGTCATCAGGATGTCCGGTCACCGGCTGGCTCGCAGGGTACAGCGGGTGCGGACCGATCGCTGGCCGGTGATCGACGTCCGGGCGCGGTCGACCGAGGAGCGGCCTCCGCCGCAGTCCGCACCACCCGAGCGGCCTCTTGGGCCCGGCTCCTCGCCTGAGGTCTGAGACCACCGGAAGAGGCTCGCTTAGCCGACGGTCCCGATAGCGGGCAAAATTTACTCCACCTCTTCCATGGCGCCCTACCCGGACCGCTACAACCCGACACAGCACTCGACAACGGGCCCCGCGCTCACCCCGTCGGCGCCATCATCGCCCTTCTTCTCTGAGCTCAGCGGTCTTCTGGCGGCCCGGCCGCGACGCGGTCGAAGACGAGGCCGACCGACTCGTCGGGTTCAACTGTCTCGAACCACCACGTCGCACCGGCCTTCTCGAGTTCGCGGATGCGGCTCAAGCTCTCGTCGCTCCGCTGCGGGCCGAGCACGCCGCGGAGGGCCAGGTCGTGCTCGGGGGGCGCCCCGAGCCTCTCGAGCTCGCCCCGGATGGCGCGCACCTGCCGCGGATCGGGCAGCTCGTGGAAGTCGCGGCGCTTGGTGAACATCGGGAAGGTGCCGTCGAGGTGGGCGGCTCTGCGAAGGGGGGCGGGGCTCGGCCATTTGACGCTCAGCCAGACCGGGATGCGCGGTCGCTGCAGGGGGGTGATCTGGAACGGCGGCGAATCCACGTGGATCCAACGACCTTCGTGCCGCACCGGCCGGCCCGACCAGCACATGAGGAGCACGGCGAGGGACTCCTCGAACAGGAAGGAGATGGCATCCTCGCCCTCCTCGAGCGGGGTGTTGTGGGGAAGGGAGAGCTCCTTGTGCCAGCTCGCGTAACCGACCCCCGTGCCGAACGTCAGCCTTCCCTGGCTCAGGTGGTCGATCATCGCCGATTGGCGGGCAAGAATCCAGGGGCGCCGGCGGTCGGCCACGGCCGTCATGAGGCCCACGCGTAGGTGCGTCGTCGTCGTGGCGATCCCGGCGAGGGTGATGCACGGGTCCGTCTCGGGTGCCTCGGCGGCATCCTCCGCCAGGTCGGAGACGAAGATGCCATCCCATCCGGCTTTCTCCGCACTTCGCGCCAGGCTCACGGCGAGCGACGGCTCGGCGAATTCGCCCACGAGCGGGAGGAAGATGCCGTATCTCATGACCCGAAGATAGACCCGTCAGGCTTAGGTGGCGGACAACGCCGTCCAAAAGCGGTGTCTTCACCTCCTTCACAGCGACCGAAGTGTCCTTCTGAGCCGCCGACGGAGGACGCCGCAAGGCGGTGGGGCGCCTTCTAGGACGTGACAGGAAGCACGTAGGACGCAGGCTCGGGAAGGTAGACGGCTCCGCCTGCGACCTCGGGCTGCATCAGGTGATCGAGGTTGTCCAGGTACATCGGGCGGGCGAAGTAGTAGCCCTGGCACGAGTCACAGCTGAGCTCGGCGAGCGTCTTGTACTGCTCGGCTGTCTCGACGCCCTCACCGACGGCGGTCATCCCGAGCTTGTGAGCCAGTTCGACGACTGCCGAGATCGTCGCGCTGCGTCGCCTCGTCCTCGTCCATCTTGGCGACGAAGCTCCGGTCGATCTTCACCGAGTCGACGGGAAACCGCGTCAGGTGGTTGAGTGAGGAAAATCCCGTCCCGAAGTCATCGAGGGCCAGTTTGACCCCCAGGTGCTTCAGCTTGCGCAGCGTGACAAGTGCCCGCTCGCCGTCCTGCAGGAAGGCGCGCTCGGTCACCTCGAGCGTCATCAGCTCCGGATCGGTCTCGGTCCTCGTGAGAACGGCTGCGACGTCCCTTGGGAAGTCGGGCGCCATGAGCTGCTGGCCGGAGATGTTGACCGACATCGAGAAGTGATCGTCTCCGGGGGACACCTGCCTGTGACGGTCGGCGCATGCGCGCTCGAGCACCCAGCTGCCGATCTCGTTGATGAGGTCCGATCGCTCAGCTACCGGCACGAGGAGCGTCGGGGCCACGAGCCCGCGGAACGGGTGGACCCAGCGCACGAGGGCTTCAGCACCGATGATCCGGCCGTCGGCAGTCTCGACGATCGGCTGGTAAGCATTGCGGAGCTCCCCCCGCTTCACCGCGCCGTGGAGCTCGCGGGCAAGCGTCGTGCGCTGAGACGCCACATGCTGGCTACGCAGGTCCACCACCTCGTGATGGCCGCCGCCCGTTCGTTTCGCCTGGTACATCGCCGCGTCGGCGTCGTCGAGGAGGCGCTCGGAGAGCTGGTCTCCCGGGCCGGCAAAGGCGATGCCCACACTGGCGCTCATCTTCAGCCTGCTGCCCGCGAGGAGAAAAGGCATCCGGACAGCAGTGCCGAGACGGGTGGCGATGGTGTTGGCGTGTGCCGGGCCGTCGATGTCTTCACACAAGATGACGAATTCGTCCCCCGACAGCCGGGCGAGCGTGTCGCCCGATCGCAGCCCGCTGCTCAGTCGCTTGGCCACCGACACCAGCATCTCGTCGCCGACCTGGTGGCCATATGTGTCGTTGACCGCCTTGAAGCCGTCGAGATCGAAGTACAGGACGGCCGCCATCTGGCCCGAGCGGTGCGCCCGGCGGACGGCATGATCAAGCCGCTCCATCAACAGGACACGGTTCGGCAACCCGGTGAGCGGGTCGTGAAGTGCGCTCTCCCGGAAGCGTTCCTCGGACTCGAGGAGGTCGGCGCGGCCTTGGGCGTTGAGCAGGTAGGCCGTCGTGACGTCTGCCAATGTCTGAGAGGCGCTCATGCTGGCGGCGTCCATCGGGCCCGCCGTCTGGCGGTACAGGTCGAGTGCGCCGAGGCAATATTCGCCACTTCGCAGGGGGAACGTGAAGACGGCGCCGAGGCCTGCTGACCGAGCCCGCGGCGTGAACTTCGGGAAGCGGGAATCGCTCGTGAGGTCCGCCAGCGAGACGGACTCTCGCGTGTGGTAGGCGGCCAGGCAGGGACCCTCGCCCAGCTCGCTCTGCAGCTTCTCGTAGCGCAGTGCCGCCTCGTCCGACGCCGCCACGTAGCGAGGGCGCAGGTCCTTGGAGATGAGCGTCACGCCGGCCGCTGTGATCGGCAGGACATCGACGATCCGCTTCACCAGATGTTCGAGGATCCCCTGGATGGGGAAGTCCGTCACCATCGTCCGGGCGAACTCGCTCAAAACGTCCGAAAGTTGCTGCTCGGTGGGCACATTCTCCGTTCACCAGCAAGTCGTGAAGGTGATCGCGAAGTCCGGGCGAGACACACTTATCAGCGATTGCCTCTCATAATACCAAAGACGGTCATGAAAGTTCTTTGGCCGTGGGGGACACAGCCGCTTTCTTGCTGACGGGCCTTGTGGCGGCGCTAGATGGGGGTAAGGCCGTCACCGAGATCACTCGGCAGTTTGTCGTTCCCGGACGCCGACCGGCCCGAAGGCCGGTGGCGTTCCGGGGGGCTCAACTCCCCGGCGGGGGGAGGGGCACTGAGGACAAGTGTAGGTGGCAAATGGCTCGCTCGCACCGTCGGCGTGCGGACGCCGGAGGTTTGTCAGCCGCCGGCCATCGCTCCGATGACGATGAACGGCTCGGCGCCACTCGCGACGGCATCGGGAAGGGGAGCGTCGGGCAGCTCGTGGGAGAGATCTTCCTCGCAGGCGAAGAAGCGGACGAAGGCGCGGCGCCTCTGGGTGGCGGGGTCACGGAGGGTCCCACGGAGTGCCGGGTAGCTGCCCTCGAGGGCGTCGATCACCGCTCTCTGGGTGGGGTGGCCGTTCAGCTCGAGCTCCACCTCGCCCTTGACGCAGGCAAGGGTGCGCAGGTGCGCCGGCAGCACGACCCGGATCATGCGAGCGTCTGCACTTCGACCGACAGCACCGCCGGCAAGTCGCGGACGATGGGCTCCCAGCTGTCGCCTGCATCGGGCGACGCGTAGACCTGTCCGCCGGTCGTGCCGAAATAGATGCCGCAGGAGTCGAGCGAGTCGACGGCCATCGCGTCGCGGAGCACGTTGACGTAGCAGTCGGCCTGCGGAAGCCCGTTCGTCAGGGCTTCCCAGTCGTTGCCGCCGGTGCGACTGCGGTAGACCCGCAGCTTTCCCTCCGGCGGGAAGTGCTCCGAGTCGCTCTTGATGGGCACGACGTAGACCGTCTCAGGCTCGTGGGCATGGACGTCGATGGCAAAGCCGAAGTCGGTCGGCAGGTTGCCGCTGATCTCTTGCCACGACTCGCCGGCGTCGACGCTCCGCATGACATCCCAGTGCTTCTGCATGTACAGCACCTCGGGACGGGAAGGATGGATGGCGAGGCGGTGGACGCAGTGGCCGACCTCGGCGTCCTCGTCCGGGATGGCGCCCGAGCGAAGCCCGCGGTTGATCGGGCGCCACGACCGGCCGGCGTCGTCACTGCGGAAGACGCCGGCGGCGGAGATGGCTACGAAGATGCGCTCTTCGTCGCTCGGGTCAGCGATGATCGTGTGAAGGCACATCCCGCCTGCTCCGGGCTGCCACGACGAACCGGAGTCGTGGCCGCGGAGGCCGGAGAGCTCATGCCAGCTCGTGCCGCCGTCGGTCGAGCGGAACAGGGCGGCGTCCTCGACGCCGGCAAGGACTGTGTCGGGATCGGTCAGAGAAGGCTCGAGGTGCCACACCCGGGCGAACTCCCACGGGTGGGGTGTCCCGTCGTACCACTGGTGGGTGCCGGGCACGCCGTCGTACTTGAACTCGTTGCCGACCGGTTCCCAGGACCTCCCTCCGTCATCGGAGCGCTGGATGATCTGCCCGAACCAGGAATTGGACTGCGAGGCGAAGATCCGCTCCGGCTCAGCGGGAGAGCCCTTCACGTGGTAGATCTCCCACCCGCCGAAGTAGGGACCGCTCACGTCCCATGAGCGGCGGCTGCCATCTGCCCTCAGGACGAACGCACCCTTGCGTGTACCGACCAGCACTCGCACCCCGCTCATCTGTACTCCTCTCCCGGGCCTTGCCTGCACCTTGTGCCCTGGCGGCAAGGTAGTGCGAGGCGTCCGACGTCGTCGACGTGTGAAGAGGTAGACGGAGCGAGGCGGTCAACCTCATCGGTGACGCCGACGGCCGTCAGCCGCTCAGACCGGCTCGGCCAGATGGGTGTGGAAGAAGTCGGCGATGCGCCGGCGGGCGTCAGCGGCGGAGGCCTCGTCGTAGCCGGCGCCGATCAGCTTGCCCATGACGGCGAAGAGGACGCTGTCGTGGTTGTTGAGAAAAGAGTGGCCGGCGCCGGGTACTCCTTCACGTCATGGGGCACGCCGGCCTTGTCGAGGGCACTCTCCAGCTTGGCGGCCGCTCCCTTGAGGGACCGGTCGCGGGCGCCGTAGCTGCCGACGATCGGGCAGGCGCCCCGGAGAAACGACTCCGCGTCGTCCGGCACCTGCCCGTAGTTGACGCTCGAGGCTGCAAATCGGCCCCCGGGTGCGAGCAGGAGGGCGAAGCCGCCGCCGAGGCAGTAGCCGATCACACCGATCCGTGTCGAGCACAACGGGTTGCCGGCGAGCCAGCTCCGGACTGCCTCGACGTCGTCGAAGGCGGGCCCGCTTCTCGCCTTCAGGTCGCGGAAGAGCGAGCGCACGCAGCTGAACTTGCGGCCCCGGGAGAAGAGGTCGGGCGCGACGGCAAGGAACCCCTCCCGCGCCAGCCAATCAGCCTGGTCGCGGAGGTCCCGGCTCATCCCGAGAATGTCGTGGATCACGACCACACCCGGGAAGAGCCCTTCGCCGGCGGGCCTAGCCAGATAGGCCGGGACGTCTCCTCGCCGGGTGGGGATCCTCGTGTCTGGCATCGTGACTCCTTTGGGTTTCCCTGCGGGAAACGCACAGATGTTGAGGGAACCGCCGGATAGCCGGCGCCGAGGCGTCGGCGCGGGCCTCGGGCGCTACCCTGTCGCGTTGCTCGAGGAGGCCGATGTGAAGACAGTCAGTTTCTCCCGGATGGCAGACGGCACGCGTGAGGACTACCAGCTTCTCGACAGCTACGGCGAGGAGCACATAAAGACGCTCGGCGACCGCATCCTGTCGGCCCTCCTGGCGCTCGAGGGCTCCTTCGAGGGCTACAAGGTCTCCCGCCTCGGTCACTCGCTGCAGGCCGCCTCCCGGGCGCATCGGGACGGCCGGAGCGAGGAGTACGTCGTCTCTGCCCTGCTGCACGACATCGGCGACGTGCTGGCGCCCCACAGCCACGGTGAGATGGCTGCCGCTGTGCTCCGGCCGTTCGTCTCCGAGGAGTGCTGGTGGATCGTCAAGCACCACGGCATCTTCCAGACCTACTACTACGCCCACCATTACGGCAACGACCGCAACGCCCGCGACCGATACGGGGAGAGCCCCTATTACGCCGCCTGCGCCGAGTTCTGCGAGCTTTACGACCAGAGCTCGTTCGACCCGGACTACGAGTCACTGCCGATGAGTGTCTTCGAGCCGATGGTGCGGCGCGTCTTCGCCGAGCCGCGCCACCTCTACGGGGAGATCAGCTAGCCGTAGGCGCCGACTTGAGGGCCGTGAGGAGGGCCGAGCCGTCCGGCGACCCGAGCCCGGTGCAGGCGTCCCAGCCCTGGCGCCGGCACTGTAGGCCCCGTTCGATCCCGACACGATGTCGTGCAAGCCGGGAGCGGCCGCCGCCGTGTAGAGGAACGGCTGGAGGTAGCCGACGGTGTGCCCGAGACCCTCGTTGAGGAGTGCGACAAGGCCCGCCCAGAGCGGGGCGACGGCGCTCGTGCCGCCGATCGGGATCGTCTCGCCGTCCACGCGGATCGTGTAGCCAGTATCGGGGTCGGCGTCTCCGCAGACGTCCGGCACGCCGCGCCCGATATGGCCACCCGGGTTGGCCGACGGCGGGATGTGCGCCGAGGCCTGATAGTCAGGGACCGGGAAGACGTCGCTCACGCCGCCGCCGCCGGCGCCCTGGCCGGCGCCGTCGTTCCACACCGTCTCAGACGCGATGGTGGAGCCGTTGACCCGAAGGCTTGTGCCGCCGCAGCCGAGAGCATGCGGAGCAGAGGCGGGAAAGTCGACGTGCTGCAGCCCATCGGTCACCCCGTCGGTCGAGCCGTTGTCGCCGGCGGCGACTGTCACCGTGACTGCCATCGCGGCAGCGGCGGCGAAGGCCTGCTCCATCTGGGTCATGGCCTGGCTGGTCCAGGTGCTCTCCGGGCCGCCCCAGCTGATCGAGACGACCGACGGGCGGTGGGTCGTGTCGTGGACGGCGGTCGTGACGGCGTCGATGAAGCCCTGGTCGGTGTTGGGGGCGAAGTAGACGGCGATGACCGCCCGAGGGGCGATGCTCCCCGCCACCTCGATGTCCAACATGACCTCGCCGTCGGGTCCATTCGGAGTCCCCGGGTGTGTTGCTGCCCCCGTCGACGGAGACCGCCTCGACGGCGGGAGGGGTGATGCCGAGGGAGGAGAAGTAGGCGGTGAGGTCAGCGGCGCGGTACCCGCCCCCGAGCTCGATGAGGGCGATGCATTCGCCGCTCCCGGTCAGGCCGGTCGGGAAGTCGTAGGCGGCGGCCACCTCGGGCGGTGTGTACTGGATCGCTGCGTTCGCCCTCGGCTGGAAGTGGGCACGTGCCTGACTCCGCTCGTCGAGTCCGAACACTCCCGTGACCACGCCGTCGAGCTCGGCGGGCACGAAGAGGGTGCCCTCCCGGCCGCGGTAAATCGGTGCCGTCCGGATCACGGAAGAGGGCCACCTCGGTGCCGAAGGCATCGGCGAGGGCGCCGATCGTCCCGGTCAGCTGCACGCTTCGCCGGCCACGATCGACCTGCGCCACCTCGAACTGGTGGGCTTCCGCGAAGCTCCTGACCGCCTCGACGTCGGCCTCAGCTGCACCGTGGGCGGCGGCGTACTCCTCACGGGAGAGGCTGCCCGGCGGAGGCGTCTCGGCCGGCCCACGGAGGTAGACGGTGACGGTCGCCGTCGATCCCATGTCTGGTGTGCCGACCCGTTCATGCGGCGGAGCAGAGCGGGTGCTTCCTTCAAGTTGGACCCGCGGTGTCTCTTGGGCCATTGGGTGCCCCCTTGGTCTAGATGCCGCCTCCGCGTGACTGAGAAGGAGAGGATATGCCGGGCGGAACACCGGCGCACAGGGCATAGGCCAGGGGAGAAAGAGCCCCTCATCCGAGGTCGGTCCGGGCGCGGCCCTCAGCGCAGCACGAGACGGGCGGCGAAGGCGAAGGGGAGCGCCGCGATCGCGAGGACTGCGACTCGCAGCCACAGAGGTGCGCCCAGGCTCGCGAAGAGCGCCTGGTGCAGGGCGCCCACCGGGAAGTTGGGGAGTGCGCTCTTGCTCTCGAGGAGCCGCGGGAGGAAGGCAGCTGCGATCAAGGCGGCGAGCGCCGCCAGTGGCGCCGCCACAAGCGGCCCGGTGGCGGCGACGGCTGTCCCTGCCGCCACGAGCGCCAAGGTGGCGACGCCGGCGGCTACTCCATGGGGCAGGTAGAAGAAGCCTGCAACACCGAGCACCGAGAGGAGCAGCCCGAGGAGCAGGCGCAGCCGCAGGGCACCTCGGGCAGCGCAGATGAGCAGGAGGGCGGTCACCCCGGGAACGAGGACTGCGAGGACTGCCGTCAGTCCCTCGACGGCGCGCCGGGGGATGCCGCTATTTGCGGCGGAATGGATGAGCGTCAGTCCGCCGGTCCCGACTACTCGTTGAGCGGTCTCTGTGAGCGAGTTGGCGGCGCCGGCGAAGAAGACGAGCTTGCCGACTCCGACGGCAATGCCGGCGGCGATCCCGACGAGAAGCCAAACCCTTCCCTTCATCGGGTATGCCCTGGCAAGGTCAGCACCTCCGCGCGATGGACCACACCCGATTCTGCCAGCTGTCGGTTCCCTCGAGGGCGCGCCCTCGACCGGGTGATTCGGAGCGTCGTGAAGCCTCTTCCAGTGGAGCGTTGACCGCTTGGCGCGGGTGTCCTTTGGCACCACCCATAACGTCGGCGGGGTGAATATCCCGGAGACTGCGGATGCCTCCCACTCCCGCGGGCTGACCGTCGCAGACGTGGAGGCAGCCGCCGCCCGGATCGCCGGCAAGGCACGGCGCACGCCGACCCTCAGCTTTGCTTCCCTCGATCAGCTGAGCAACGCTCAGGTGTACCTGAAGCCGGAGAACTTCCAACGGACCGGCTCGTTCAAGTTCCGCGGGGCTGTCAACCGGGTCCTCCAGCTGTCCCCCTCCGAGCGGGAGGCCGGAATCGTCGCCTTCTCCTCAGGCAATCACGGTGCGGCCGTCTCGCTGGCCGCCTCGATGGTGGGTGCATCGGCGACAGTGGTGGTTCCGGCCGACGGGTCGAAATTCAAGCTCGACGCCATCGCCAACTACGGGGGTGTGCTGCACTTCTACGACCGGAGCACCGAGGAGCCGGCAGCTGTTGCCCGTTCGATCGTCGAGAGCACCGGTGGCGTTCTCGTTCCCCCTTTCGACGACTATGACGTCATGGCCGGACAGGGAACGCTCGCCCTCGAGCTGTTCGAGGACGTCGCTGACCTCGACGTCGTCGTGGTTCCGATCGGCGGCGGCGGACTGATCGCAGGCGTGGGCACGGTGGCGAAGGCTCGTCGGTGCCGGGTCGTCGGTGTCGAGCCGGCCGGCGCCGCCGACACGCACCTGTCACTCCGGAGCGGGAGACGGCAACCGGCGGGGACGCCCCGATCGATTGCCGACGGCCTGCTCACGGCCATCCCAGGCGAGCTCACCTTCCCGATCAACAAGGCCAACCTCGACGAGATCGTCCTTGTTAGTGAGGATGACATCATCGACGCGGTGCGTTTCTGCTTTGAACGGATGAAGCTCGTCGTCGAGCCGAGCGGCGCAGTGGGGCTGGCGGCAGTACTGAGCGGCGCCATCGGTGCGGGCGGCTCGCGGATCGGCGTCGTCGTCACGGGCGGGAATGTGAGCCTCTCGCGCCTGTCCGAGCTGATCGGGGAGAGGTCACCCGTGGAGAGCGGCGAACCTCGAGCAGGCACATGATGTGGCCCGTCGTCATGGCGATCGCGAGTTGCTCCGACGTACTGCGGCCGGCGGTGATCGGCTCTCGTGTGGCGCCCCACGCGGCGATCCGGCCGGCGTGGGCCGCGGAGCGTGTGCTCCGCAGCCCGGCTGACCGACCCTCGCTGAGACCGACGTGGAAGGCACCCCTAGAGGCCGACCGATCGATGTGCAGCGGGGTTGACTAGGTTCCTACTTTTCGGTGACCGAGAGCCTATGAGTTGTCGTCCCGCCAAATACAAGACCCCTCGGGGAGCCTTCGGTTACAAAGGTGGGGAGCCGCATACTGGAGAGGCGCGAAGCCCTAAAGGAGAGCGCCTAGAAAGAACTCCGTTAATACCCCACCGAAGTTGGGCAGGCCCAGCGCCAAGAGCCAGAACCATGGCACAAGGCCACCCGTCGTCGAGACGCTATCCCGCTGACGCATTTGTCGCACCGCACCTACCCGACGATGTGACCGTTGAGGAGAGTCAAGCACATTTGCTTAGGTATTGTCGAGCCAGCTTTGCGGGCGTCATGGAGGTGTTGTGACCCAGTCACATTGCGTGAACTAACAACCGCTTAGTGATGCATTGTGAGTACCGGCGGATACCCCATTCATGACTCCGCCGAGGCAGTGCACGAGCCAGCGGCACTTTCTTTCCCAATCCTGCCTTCGAGCGACCCTGCCAGCCGAAGTCGATGGAACACCTGAAGGCTCTGCGGGACCGGGCACCTTCGGCCGAGCGGGCCCCGGAACGTTCCTCACGGACCGTGCGCCCAATGACCAGCGCGGGAGGTGCGAAAGACGTAACCTATTGCGTGCTCGTAAAGAACTGGGTATACAGCGCCTTCGACGGCGGCCCCGACGGGACCGTCGAGATGACCACCGCCACGCTCCCGGAAGCCCGCCGAGGTCAAGGCCGGCGACAGCCGCTGGGCCGTCGAGACCCACGGCCTGACCAAGCGCTTCGGGCAGAACGTCGCCGTGAACGGCGTGGAGCTGCTCGTCCCGCGGGGGTGCGCCTTCGGCTACCTCGGCCCGAACGGCGCCGGCAAGACGACGCTCATCCGGGTGCTGCTCGGCCTGACACACGCCGACGCCGGCACGATGTCCCTCCTCGGGTACCCGGTTCCGAAGCATCGCGACAAGGCGCTGGCGCGGGTGGGCGCCATCGTCGACGAGCCCCGCTTCCACGGCCACCTGACGGGGCGGCAGAACCTTCAGATTCTCGCCGCCGCCCGCGAGCCGGCGGCGCGAGGCCGCATCGAGCCCTCCCTCGAGCGCGTCGGCATGCTCCATCGCGCCGACGACCGCGTGTCGAAGTACTCGATGGGCATGCGCCAGCGCCTCGGCGTCGCCGCCTGCCTGCTCGGGGACCCTCAGCTTCTGATCCTCGACGAGCCGATGAACGGCCTCGACCCGGCCGGCATGCACGAGATGCGCGACATGATCCTCTCCCTCGTGGCCGAGGGCCGCACGGTGGTGCTGTCCTCCCACCTCCTCGACGAGGTCGAGCGGACCTGTGACGCCGTCGCCATCGTCGACCGGGGCAACATCATCCGCCAGGGATCCATCACCGAGCTGCTTGTCGGGGACGTCCGCTCGTGCTCCAGGTGGAGTGCTCCGAGCCCGACCAGGCCCGCGTCCTTCTCGAGCGGACCAACATCGGCGGCCAGATCGAGGTCGGGCCGCTCGGGCTCGGGATCACGCTGCCGACGGGAACGACCCGCGAGGTCGGCGCCGAGATCAACCGTGTCCTCGTGGAGAGCGGCATCTCCGTCTACCGGCTGCAGCCGGTCCAGGCCTCCCTCGAGACCTGGTTCCTGCAGGTGACGAGCCGACTGGGTGCTCCCGAATGACGACCACAACGGCCGGCACCGTCGCCCCCGTGCCGGGAGCCGCCGCCACCGCGGAGGACCACCGCGGCTTCTGGTTGCCGACCGGCGGCGATGATCGCCACGCGTTTCATGGAGCTGCGCAAGCGGCGCGGGCTCATGATCGCCCTCATCCTCGTGAACATCGGCATCCCGACGATCTTCCTCGTCATCCGCCTCCTTGCGCATGCCTTCGACCCGAAGTCGTACGGGCCGGCGGGCGGTTACGACATCTTCTCCAATCTCGTCGCCGGCGTGATGTTCGTCTTCGGCTTCATCGTCGCCGCCACCCTCGGCTGCACGGCGGGATCGGTCGACCTCACCGAAGGGATGTTCCGCCACCTCGTCGTCACCGGCCGCTCGAGACTGGCCCTATACCTCGCCCGGATCCCGGCCGGGCTGGCCATCGTCGTTCCGATCGTGGCAGTCGGCTTCACCATCGTCTGCGCCGTGTGCGTCTTCGCCGCGCCGACAAAGATCAACTACGACGGCGCCAACGTACCTGCCGGACTGACGCGCGCCGGGTTCGTGAGCTGGGCCGGCGACCATCCCGCCGACGCCCTCTGCAACCTCCCGTACGAGCGGGAACATTGCCGCCAACATCCCCTGTGGCCCGAATGGCCCTCAGGCCGCCGCCGTCCGGCGCCGGGCAGCCCTCAGCCGCCGCGCTGAGGGCCTCCGCCGATCCAGGTCGCCGAGCAGGCATATCCCGGGCTACGCCAAGCTGTTTCTCGTCCCGCCGGACTCGCTCATGATCAAAGCGGGCTTGTGGATCGAGCTCGAAGCGGCCATCGGGTTGATCGTCGGCCTCGGCCTGGCGTCGCTGCTCGGGGGAAGAACGATCGCCGTCATCTTGATGCTCGTCCTTCAGCTGATCCTGACGCCGATCCTCTCGACGACCCGCATCCCGCATCTCTCCAACCTGCAGCGCTCTGTGGTCGGCCTCGCCACGGCGCACCTCGAACCGGGCGGCCTGCCGTTCGCCTTCGGAGGCGGCGGCAACGGCCCGAACGGAGGGCCACACCTGTTGCCGGAGTCGACCACCGTCGCCATCTGCGTCATCCTCGCCTGGGTGATCGGCTGGACGGCCCTCGGGGCATGGCGGATGATGACGCGAGACGCCTGAGCACATCCGGTCACGGTCGTTCAGGGTGGCCACCGGCGATGCCCTCGATGGCGTGGAGCCCCACTCGTCGGGGTTGGGCAGCTCGTCGGTGGTTGAACCGCTCCGACAACATGTAGACGTCCCCATCGTCGGGCCTCTGGCCCGCGTGCCATTGAAGAACCGCCACGCTATTCTTTCGCCGGCGGATATTGCTCTCCTCCGCCAGCTGACGAGCCGGAGCACCAGTGGCGAGGGGAAAAATGTCAAACGCTAGATTCTTTCGATTCTTGACCAAAGTGGGGGTGGTCGCTGCCGGCACAGCTCTCGGTGCGGCTTTCCTCAGTGCAACCTCGCTCGGGGCGACCTCGGCGGCCGGGCCTCTCGTCAACACCGGCGAGCGGAACGCCCACATTGGCATCGACCGGCACCACCGAGCAGATCCGTCAGCTCGTCCAATGCGGGAGCACGATGTACGCCGTCGGGACGTTCAGCAAGATCAGCTGGGGCGGCGCCACCTACAGCCGCAACAACATCTTCAGCTTCAGCGCTACATCCCCCTACACGATCTCGTCCTGGAACCCGGACGTGAACGGGATCGTCAACTCGATCGCCTTCAACGGGAGCAACTGCGGCGACGCCTACATCGGCGGGAAGTTCACTCAAGTCGGCACCGCATCAGCCACAGACATCGCAGAGATCAGCACATCGAGCAACGCCCTCGTGCCCGCTTTCAGCCACAACTCCTCAGGCGAGGTCGAGACCCTGCTCGGCGTGGCCGGCGGCCACATCCTCGCCGGTGGCACCTACACGTCGATCGCCGGAAGCTCGGCCGACCCTTACATGACGAGCCTGAACCCGACCACCGGCAAGGACGATGGCTTCATCCACCTCAACATCTCGGGTCACTACGACTACTCCGGGACGACGGGCAGCACCGAGGTCTACAACCAGGCGCTCAGCCACTCCGGCCAGTACGACCTTGTGATGGGAGACTTCCTCTCGGTCGGCGGCGTGCCCCGCCAGCAGATCTTCATGCTGAACCTCGAGACGACCCCGGCGTCGGTCACCGGGTGGACGTCGCCGGAATGGGACGGGAGCCAGGGGATGCAGAGCGCCAGTCGGCGAGCCCGGTTACCCGTACCAGTGCGCTCCCGACGAGGCGTTCTACATCCGGGCGGCCGCCTGGTCACCGGACGACAACGACGATCTACATCGGCGACACCGGCTACCACCCGAACGGCTGGCCGACCGGACCGACGCCTCGCACCGGGCTGTGCGATGCCGCCGCCGCCTTTCCCGCCACGATCAACCCCGGCTCGGGCGGCGTGCTGCACAAGTGGGTCAACTACACGGGCTGTGACTCCATATTCGCGGCGGCGGCCGATGCCGGCACCGCCTACTTCGCAGGTCACGAGCGGTGGTCGAACAACCCGGACGACTGTGACGCCGCAGGACCGACAGCCGTCCCGGCGCCAGGCTTCGAGGGCCTCTCACCGACAAGCGGCGCTCTCACGTTCAATCCCACCCGGGCCCGAGGCCTCGGCGCCGACGACCTGCTGCTCACGAGTGCCGGTCTCTGGATCGCGAGCGACAACTACGAGGACAGCACGATGTGCGGCGGCCAGCAGAACCACGCCGGGATCTGCTTCCTCCCCTACGGCTGACGCTGTCGGCTGACCCGGCCGGAGCGGCCCCGAATTGACACCTCCCACGGGCCGCGCCCGTGGGAGGTGTTCAAGTATGGCTGGTCTGGATTGGAGCCGGCCGCTCAGCTCTCGTTCACACCGCCGGCAATGTCCAGGCCTGGTTGAAACCGGGGCTGCAGGAGTAGAGCTGCATCTGGGTACCGGTGGTCGCACCGTTGTACTTCGTGGCGGGGCCGTCGAGGCAGTAGGGCGTGCCGTTGAGCGCCGTCGCTCCGGTGTTGACGAGCTCGTTGTTCGTCCCCACCGTCCATTGCTGGGTCGTGCTGGAGCTGCACGGGTTGATCACCACCGGGACGGGGCCGGTGAGGGCGCTGTTCGAGCTGTCGAGGCAGTAGTTCTTGTCGAACTTGATGATCAAGGTGCGTGCCCGTCTGGTCGACGGTCCAGCTCTGCGAGGTGTAACCGGCGCAGGTGGCGAACTCGACCGGGTTGCCCGTCGCCACCGACGAGTGGGCGTCGTTGAGGCAGGGGACCTCGCTGTTGGCCTCGATCTGCTCGGTCGGCCAGATCTGGCCAACCGCAGGAGGTGCGGGCGGTCCCTGGGCCGCCGGCAACGGCCAAACCTGATTAGACGTGGCGGCGCAGGTGACGATCTCGAGCTGCGACCCGGCAGTCCCCTTGCTCGGGTCGGTCAGGCAGAGGCCCGCCCCGGTGTTGACGAGCGTGTTGCCGGTCCCCTGCGTCCACTGCTGAGCAGAGGTGCCGCTGCAGGTGCTCAGCACGACCGGCGTCCCGCTGGCGGTTCCGCTTGAAGGAGCCAGGCAGAGGCCGTTCAACTCGATGGTGCCGTTCGACTCGATGTAGAAGTTCTGCTCGGCGTCGTTCGCACATGGGTTCACCTTGACGGCGCTGCCGGCTGTGGAGCTGTCGGCCGTGTCGTCCAGGCAAAGCGGCGTCCCGGTGCTCGTCCCGCCCTCGTTGACGAACTCACCGGACGGGATCGGCCCGCCCGGCGTCGACGAGGTGGTGGCGGCGAGCGGGAAGACGGCGTTCTTGCTGTGGAAGGCGCCCCCGATGACATTGACGTCGGTGCCGAGAGCGAGCCCGGCGCTCGAGCCGTCATAGGTGTTGGCCGGGAAGGTGGTCAGCCACTTCGTGCCCGCCCCGCGGAGGCGTCTGCGGGTGCCACCAGGCGAGGCCGACGCCGGTGTTGGCGTCGAGAGCCGATATGCCGTCGACGAGCTCGGCGTTCGGCTCGCAGGCGAGGTTGTTGCCGCAGTAGTTGTTGACCCAGCGGTCATGGCCGCCGGCGTAGACGACGTTGCCGGCGACGGCGACGGCGAAGAAGGAGTCGCCGCCTGCGTAGTTGGTCCAGGCCGGAGAGACATCGACGGGGGTGCCGGTGGACGTGGTGTTGGCGGCGTCGACGTTGAATCTCGCAGACGGCATCACAGATGTTGGTCGCGCGTCGCGCCGTCGATCCCTGGTAGCCGGTGGCGGCGACGGCGATGAAGTTGCCGCCGGTGGCGAAGTCGATGCTGCGCACGTAGTCGTGCTCCGCCGAGCAGTTGTTGGCGAGGATCGGTGCAGTCCAGTCCGCCAGGCTGGATGATCCGCCGAGGGTGGTGCCCGTGTTGATGACGGCGATCCTCGGGCGGGACTCGCCGTTCACCTGCAGGGCCGTTCCGCCGATGGCGAGCTGGCTGCCGTTCGGTGAGAGCGCCATCGCCTCGATCGTGACCGGCTCACCGCTGATCGGGTCGCCGAGGGTGAAGGCGAACGAGCCGTCGAGGGCGCCCGTGGTGGCGTTCAGCCGAGCGAGGCTCTCGACGGTGGCACCGGCGGTGAACTTGGTGGCGCTGTCGGCGCTCGTGAACTGCCCGCCGGCGTAGAGGGCGGTCCCGTCCGGGCTGAGGGCGAGGTCACGGACCTGGTTGCTGAAGCTGGCTTTGAACGCCGTGACGACAGAGCCATCGCTCGTCGAGCCGGTCGTGACGCCCGGATTGACGTTCAGCTCGACGATGTTCTTGTGGGTGGCGCCGCCCACCGTCGTGAACGCCCCACCGACGTAGACCGTCTTGCTCCGGCCGGCCCGGCCGCCACCGTCCAGACCGGGCCGGCATTGACCACGGGCGTGAAGTTGGGATCGATGACCCCGGTCCCTGCGGCGTAGGCGAAGATGTCGTCCCGAGTGACCGGTGCCGTCCCGGTGGCGCAGTCTCCGTTCGAAGACGGCCCGGGCTGGCACACCTCGGTGAAGGAACCGGCCACGATGACGTCACCGTTCACGTAAGCCGTGCTGAACACCTCCGACTGGCAGTAGTAGGCGCTCTTCGAGGACCCGAAGAAGGTGGAGTTGCAGCCGGTGCTCTCCCCTGAAGGAGGCGGACCGGCAAAGACGTTCGGGGTCCAGCTGACCGGAGACGGAGAGACGACGCTCGCAAGGGGCGTCGATGCTCCGGCTGACGTGGTCAAGCACAACGACGCGAGAATGACAGCACCAGCCCCGGCAAAGAGGCCCGACACGTTTGGTCTGCGTAGCAAGATAACGCTCCCTTGAATTAGCTGGATGAGTTGGCGAGGTCCGCCGGCCGGGCCGATTTGGGAGCCCATAGATCCGTTCCTCGTGTTTACAATGATATAACGTCTTAACATCGCTCGAAGTGCTGATATGAACACTCGCTAGTTGTATTCAAAGCCGTTGAATAGAGCTTTGGGTGAGAGGTGATTCACGCCGCCGCCGCGAAGGACCGGAATTGGAACATCCCACGGGTAAGCCCGTGGGATGTTCCAGTTGGAGGGATTCGAAGCTGACCGCCTTCAGCTCCGAGTTCACACTGTGGGCAGCCTCCAGGCCTGGTTGCCGCCGCCGTTGCAGGAGTAGAGCGTCAGCTGGGTGCCGTTAACGGTGTTAGAGGCCGGGTCGTCCAAGCAGTACGGCGTGTGATTGAGCGCCGTGGCGCCGGTGTTGACCAGCTCGTAGTTCGTCCCGACCGTCCATTGCTGTGTGGAGCTCGAGCTGCACGGGTTGAGCACCACAGAGACAGTGCCGGTCTGAGTGCCGCTTGGAGCTGTCGAGGCAGTACTTGGAGTCGAACGTGATGGTGAGAGCGCTTGTCCCGGTACCGTCAATCGTCCAGTTCTGCTCGGGGTCACCGGTGCATTCCCACATCTGGACCTTGTTGCCCGTCGCAACCGAGCCGCCATTGTCGTCGAGGCAGGGCACGTCGCTGCTCTTCTGCAAGTCCTGCGAAAAGATCGCGCCGTCGGCAGGAGGTGCCGGTGGTCCCTGGGCCACCGGCAACGGCCACACCTGGTTCGACGTGCCGGCGCAGGTCTTTATCTGAAGCTGCGTCCCGGCCTTCCCGTTGCCCGGGTCGGTCAGGCAGAACCCGGAGTCGACGAGCGTGTTCCCGGGTGCCCTGGCTCCACTGCTGGGTGGTGCCTCCGTTGCAGGTGTTCAGCGCGACCGGAGTGCCGCTCGTCGTGGCGCCGTCGAGACCGAGGCAGAGGCCGTTCAGCTCGATGGTTCCGTTCGAGTCGATGTTCCAGTTCTGCTCGGCGTCATTGAGGCAGGTGTTCAGCTCTACCGGCGTACCGGTCGAGGAGCCGTCGCCGGCGTCGTCGATGCACATCGGCGCCCCGGTGCCGGTGCCGCCTTCGTTGACGAACTCACCGGAGGGGATAGGGCCGCCCGGCGTGCCGGAAGTGGGAGCGGCGATCGGGAAGACGGCCTCGTAGCTGTGGTAGGCGCCCCCGTCGTAGTTGGTGTCGTTGCCGAGCGACAGCCCGGCGCTCGACCCGTCATAGGTGCCGGCGGGGAAGGTGCTGAGGTACTTCGTGCCGGCCCCGCGGAGGGTCTGCGGGTGCCACCAGGCAAGGCCGACGCCCGTGTTGGCGTCGAGGGCCGCCAGCCCGTTGACAAGGACGGCATTCGGCTCGCAGACGGTGTTGTTGCCGCAGTAGTTGTTGACCCAGCGGTTGTGACCGCCCACATAGATGACGTTGCCGGCGACGGCGACGGCGAAGAAGGAGTCACCACCGCTGAAGTTGATCCAGGCCGGAGAGACGTCGACCGACGTGCCCGTCGACGTGGTGTTGGCGGCGTTGACGTTGAATCTCGAGACGGCGTCACAGATGCTTCGCGCTCCCCGCCGGCGATCCCTGGTAGCCGGTGGCGGCGACTGCGATGAAGCTGCCGTCGGTGGCGAAGTCGATCCCCCGCACGTAGTCGTGCTCCGCCGAGCAGTTGTTCGAGAGGATGGGCGCGGTCCAGTCGGCGAGGCTCGAGTGGCCGCCGAGGGTGATGCCGGTGTTCACGATGGCGATCCGCGGCCGTGACTTGCCGTTCACCTGGAGGGCTGTGCCTCCAAAGGCGAGCTCGCTCCCGTTCGGCGAGAGCGACATCGCCTCGATCTCGGTCGGCTCACCGCTGATCGGGTCGCCGAGCGTGAAGGCGAAGGACTCGTCGAGCGCACCTGTCGAGGCGTTCAACCGGGCGAGGCTCTCGACGGCTGCGCCGTCGGTGAACTTGGTGGCGCTGTCTGCACTCGTGAACTGCCCGCCGACGTAAAGGGCGCTGCCGTCCGGGCTGAGGGCGAGGTCGCGGACCTGGTTGCTGAAGCTGGCCTTGAACGACGTGACGATGGAGCCGTCGGCGGTCGACCCGGTGGTGACTCCGGGGTTGACGTTCAGCTCGACGATGTTCTTGTGGGTGGCCCCGTCGACGGTTGTGAACGCCCCGCCGACATAGACCGTGTTGCTCCCTTGCGGGCCGGCTAGAACAGTCCAGGCCGGGCCGGAATTGAGAATGGGCGTGAAGTTCGGGTCGATCATTCCGGTGTCCGCCACGTAGGCGAAGATGTCGTCGCGCGTGATCGGCTTCGTGCCGGTGGCGCACAACCCGTTCGAGTAAGGACCGGCGTTGCAGGCCTGGGTGAAGGCGCCCGATACCACTACGTCACCGTTCACATAGGCGGTGCTCCACACCTGCGGCTGGCAGTAGTAGGGGCCTTTGGAGGGACCGAAGAAGGTGGAGTTGCAGCCGGCGCTCTCACCTGAAGGAGGAGGACCTGGAAAGACGTTCGGGGTCGAACTGACCGGCGACTGAGCGACGCCGCTCGAGAGCGGCGTCGAGGCGCCCGATATTGTCGTCAGGCACAAAGAGGCGAGCATGACGGCACCAACTCCGCCAAGTAGCGCTGACACTTTCGGTTTGCGTGGCAAAGGAATCCTCCCCAATCGGATGAGCCTGGGCGAAGCCCGCCGACGGGCCCATTCGCAGGGCGCCCGCTTTAGTTCCTCGCTCCATAAAGCTATCTGTTTGTAACGTCGCCGGGGGTCGCCAATGAAACGCTCAGAGTGCGGCTGAGAGCCGTGAGATCCAAAAGCAAAAGACACGCTCCCCGGGCGGGCCCCGTGGAGCGTGTCTTTTGAGTTAGACAAAAGCTGAGTGCCGCTAGCGGCGGGTCACACCGCCGGCAGCCTCCAGGACTGGTTGCTCCCACCGTTGCAGGCGTAGAGCTGCATCGGCTGGCCGTTGACGGTGTTGAAGCCATTGTCGTCCAGGCAGTACGACGTCGAGTTCAAACCCGAGGCGCCCACATTGACGAGGGAATAGTTCGGCCCCACCGTCCACTGCTGGGTGGGGCTGCCGCTGACGCAAGGCTCGAGGACCACCGGGACAGTGCCTGACTGCGTGCTGTTGGCGCTGTCGAGGCAGTGACTGGCGCCGATCTGGATCGTGAACTCGCCAGGGGTTGTCGAGTCGTCGAGGTTCCAGATCTGGTTGGCGTCGCCGGTGCAGGTCCAGATCTGGACCTTGTTACCCGCCGCGAGCGAGTTGGCGTTGTTGTCGAGGCAGATCACCTGGGTGCTCTTCTGGGTGTTCTGCGAGAAGATCTCGCCGGTCGCCGGAGGTGCGGGTGGACCTTGAGCCACCGGCAACGGCCACACCTGGTTGAGCCCTCCATTGCAGTTGAGGATCTGGAGCGGGCCGGGCGAGGTGCTCGAGCCGGAGTCGTCGAGGCACATCGGGCCGGTGCTGGAAGCAGTGGTCGCTCCGGAGTTGATGAGCGTGTTCCCGGGCCCCTCGGTCCATTGCTGAGTAGCTGTCCCGTTGCAGGTGTCGAGCGCTATCGCTGTCCCCGAGGCGGTTTGGGCGCCGGCGGTGTCGAGGCAGAGGTTCGTGCTCGCGCCGGTCGGCGAGTTGTCGACCTCGATCGTGCCGTTGCTCTCGATGCTCCAGTCCTGCTCGACGCTGTTCGTGCAGGCGGCCTGCCCGACGGGCGAGCCGGTCGTCGAGCTGTTGCCGGCGTCGTCGATGCAGAGCGGCGTCCCGGTGCTCGAGCCGCCCTCCTCCTCGAACACGCCGGACGGGATGGGCCCGCCCGGCGTGGCAGAGGTGGTGGGGGCGATCGGGAAGAGGGCGTTCTCGCTGTGGTAGCTGCCGGCGACGGTGTCGACGTCGGTGCCCATGTAGAGGCCTGCCTTCGCGCCGTCGTAGGTGTTGGCGGGGAAGGTTGTCAGGTACTTCGTGCCGTCACCGCGGGTCGTCTGAGGGTGCCACCACGCAAGGGTGAGGCCGGTGTTGGCATCGAAGGCCGACAGGCCGCCGGCAAGGACGGCATTCGGCCCGCACAAGGCGTCCTGACCGCAGTAGTTGTTCGTCCAACGGTTGTGGCCGCCCGTGTAGACGACGTTGCCGGCGATCGCCACCGAGAAGAACGAGTCGCCGCCGGAGAAGTTGGTCCATACCGGTGGAACGTCGACCGAAATGCCCGTGCTCGTCGTGTCGGCCGAATTGACGTCGAAGCGGGCGACGGCGTCACACACGCTGTTGGCGTACAGCGTGCCCGCCTGGTCCAGGTAGCCGGTGTCGGCGATCACGACAAACGTCCCGTCTGGGGAGAAGTCGACCCCGCGGACGTAGTCGTGCTCGTTCGAGCAGTTGTCGCTGAGGATCGGCGCCGTGAAATCCGACAGGCTGGAGGCGTGACCGAAACTGCCGCCTGTGTCGACGATGGCAAGCCTTGGACGTGACTTGCTGTTCACTTCGAGGGCGCTACCGCTGAAGGCGAGGTGGGTGCCGTCAGCTGAGAGGGACATCGACTCGATCTTCGTCGGCAGGCCGCTGATCGGGTCGCCGAGGGTGAAGGCGAACGTCGTGTCGAGCGCCCCGGTCGACGCGTTGACTCGGGCGAGGCCATCCACGCCGGCGCCGTCAGCGAACTTGGTGGCGCTGTCTACGGTCGTGAACTGGCCGCCCACGTAGAGGGCGGTCCCGTCCGGGCTGAGGGCGATGTCGCGGACATAGCTGCTCGCACTCGCCTTGAACGTCGTCACTACTGATCCGTCAGCAGTGGCGCCCTTGGTCACTCCCGGGTTCACGTTCAGCTCGACGAGGCTCTTGTGACTGGCGCCGTTCACGAGCGTGAACGCCCCGCCCACGTAGACCGTCTTGCTGCCGGCCGGCCCGGCGGCCACGCTCCACGCCGGGCCCGTGTTGAGAACCGGGACGAAGTTCGGGTCGATGAGCGCCGGTGCCGGCTTTGTAGGCGAAGATGTCGTTCCTCGTCACCTGTGTCCCGGCCTTGCACAGGTTGGTGGAGAGCGGACCTGGCTGGCATACCCTCGTGAATGCACCTGCGACCACTACGTCGCCGTTGACGTAGGCGGTGCTGTAGACCTCCGACTGGCAGTTGTTCGGCCCGGCGCCGAAGAACTGAGTGTTGCAGTACGTCCCCGAAGGGTCGTTCACAACGGGGCCGGCGGACACCATCGGCGTCCAGCTGACCGGCGTCTGGGAGACGGCGGTCGCGAGCGGCGTCGAGGCGCCCGCCGGGGTCGTCAAGCCGAAAGAGACGAGAGAGGCGAAAGTGACGGTGGCAACCCCCGAGATCAGAGCTGTCATTTTGGGTCTGCGTAACAAGAAGTTGCCCCCTGAATAGATGACCGATCAGCGAGGGCGACGGCGGACGGCTCCATACAGGCCATGCGTTATCGCCCCTCGCCCTGTAACGTTAGGTGTTCTCAGCGTCACTCGTAGTCACTTTTTTTAAACGCTGACAGTGGCTAAGAGATCCGACCGAGGTTATCCCACCAGCCTCAGGTGTCACGGCTCTTCCAGAAATGCCGCACCGTGGAATTGACACGTTCCACGGGCGGAAAGCCCGTGGAACGTGTCGTGGGGGGAGACAGAGCTGAGTGCGACTCAGCTCTTGTTCATTGGAAGGACAGCCTCGACGGCTGGTTCCCCTCCGTTCGCATGACCAGTTGCCCAGCTGGACGCCGTCTGTGTCGATACCGACGTCGTCCATGCCGTGCGGTTGCCGATTGGCGTCTTTACACCGGCTTTCTGGCCGAGCTCATTTGGGAAGCCGCTTTGATGTGTTCCTCGCTGCTGCAATGATATTCGGTAATACGCGTCTCTTGCAGTCGCCCGTCTGACGCCAATCGTGGCCAAGAGCGGCTGCAATACATTGGGCTTTCCCGCCCATTCGTCGCGCTTTCCACCGCCGGCTCCTTCGCCGGCCGAGCCGGCCCCCCGTTACGCCGCCACGTCGTCCGTCTACCGAAGAGGCATCGGGACACGGGCGACGACGACATCAGAACGACGGCGGAGCGCGGCGGCAAGGGCCAGGTCGAACTGGTTGTGGAGGAGCCGGTAACGGAGCTTGGGCGGGATGATGACGGGTATGAGAACCACGACCTCGCGGTCGCCCCGCGCCCGGAGCTCGTCGACCATTGCCACGATCGGGAGGACGATCGAGGCGTACTCGGTGTGGAGCACCCGCAACGGGACGCCCGGGTTCCATTCCCTCCACTGGCTCTCGACGTCGAAGCTGTGCGGGTGGGCCGGCTCGCCGCCGAAGAGCACCGTCACCGCGATGACCTCCTCTCCGAGGGAGATCGCTTCGGACAGGACGTGCCTCGTGAGGCGGGAGACGTTCGTGACCGGAACGACGACGACGGTCCGCATGTGCTCGAGAGGCCGCGGGATCGTCCCGACCTCGAGCTCCCTCCCGGCCCGGAGGTAATAGGCCTCGACGCGATTGAACAGGAGGATGAGAAGGGGGATCGCCACCACGACCTCCCATGCCCCCTCGACGAACTTGGTGAGAAGGAAGATGACCGTCGCCGTGGCGGTCACGACCGCGCCGGCGCCGTTGATCGTGGCCCGCCGGCTCCAGCCTCGCTCCCTCGTCTTTTTCCAGTGGAGGACGAGACCGGACTGGGAGAGCGTGAAGCCGATGAAGACTCCGATGGCGTAAAGCGGGATGAGCGAATTCGTGTTGCCTCCGACGCCGACGAGCAGGAGGCCGGAGAAGACGGCGAGCACACCGACGCCGTTGCCGAAGACGAGCCGGCTGTCACGAAGGGCGAAGAGGTGGGGCAGGTAATGGTCCCTCGCGAGGAGGCTCGTCAGCACGGGCAGCCCGCCGAAGGACGTGTTGGCGGCGAGGGCGAGCACGAGGGTGATCGTGAGCGAGACGATGTAGTACGCCCAGTGGCGACCGACGGCATCCGCCATGATCTGGCTGAGCACCGTCTGGTTCGTCCGGGGGCCGACGTGGAACTTCCTTGTCAGTACTGCAAGGCCGAGCAGCATGAGGCCGAGGATGCCGCCGAGGAGGAGCTCGGTTCTCTTTGCTCGCGTGACACGGGGCTCTTTGAATAGCGGCACGCCGTTCGCAATCGCCTCGACTCCCGTGAGGGCGCTGCAGCCGGCCGAGAACGCCTTCAGCACGAGGAGCACGCTCACCGCCTCGAGAGAATGCGTCGCCACGACCGACCTGCCGAGCCTCGGGCCGTGCAGCCCGAGGGGGTGGACCAGACCGGTCGCGATGACGGCGAACAGCCCGACGATGAATACGAAAGTGGGGATGAGAAAGGCGCGGGCGCTCTCGCCGAGGCCGCGGAGGTTGAGGGCTGTCACGACGAGCAGGATGCCGAGGCAGATCGGGACGGTGTAGGAGACGAGGGAGGGAAAGGCCGACGTGAGCTGGCCGACTCCCGCCGCGATGGAGACAGCCACCGTCAGCGTGTAGTCGACGATGAGGCAGGCGCCGGCGAGCTTGCTCACCTTCGGGCCGAAGTTGTCCCGCGAGACTGCGTAAGCGCCTCCGCCGTGCGGGTAGGCCATGATGACCTGCCGGTACGAGATCACGAGGATGCCGAGAAGGACGATGATGGCGATCGTGATCGGCAGGATGAGATGGAGGGCCGTCGCGCCGGCGGCGGCGAGGACGACCAGCATCGCCTCGGGGCCGTAGGCGACCGAGGTGAGGGCGTCGAGCGAGAGCGCCGAGAGCCCCTCCACCGGGGTGATCTGCTCGGCGGCGGCCTCCTTGGACGACAGTGCCCGCCCGACGACGACTCGACGGAACTTTGCGAAGCTGCTCATCGGTCCGGGCTCGGCGGGGCGCGATGTCGCATCGCGGTGGACTCTAGGTGGCAGTCGGGACAGAAGGCTCTGGTGTCAGCCAAGGCGGCCCAATGAGCGGCCCCGGTCGAAAGTGGACGCCGGCGGCTCTTACTGAGCCTTCTTCTTGGTCGAGATCCTCGCCCGCATGCCCGCGAGCCGTTCGGCGAAGAAGGGCTCGCCGACCGACCAGAGCTGCGCCTCGAGCTCGACGCCGACGGCCTCCTCCCGGTCGGTGAGGCCGCTGATCTCCCGAAGCGTCTGCTTGGCACGAAGAGCTAGCGCCCGCGGGACCGATGCCGCCCGGCCGGCGAAGGCGACGGCCTCCCCGACGAGGAGCTCGTCCTCCACCCAGCAATAGGCGAGGCCGCGCTCGACCGCCGCCGGCCCGTCGAGACGCTGGCCGAACAGGACCATGCCCGCTGTCACCTCGGGGCCGGCGAGGCGGCTCAGCATGAAGGTGTGGCCCCCGCCCGGATGGAGACCGAGGTCGAGGAAGCGGCTCTCGAAGGCCGCCGAGCGACCGGCGATGCGGACGTCACAGGCGAGGGCGAGGTTCATCCCGGCGCCGACGGCCGGCCCGTTGACGGCTGCCACGGTCGGGAGCGGCGAGCGCGCCACCCGAAGAAACCCTTCGTAGATCGCCCGCAACTCCCTCTCCGGCCCTCCCGGATCGTCCGTTGCCTCAGCGACGGCGGCGAGACCGCCGAGATCGCCGCCGGCACAGAACGCCGGAGGTGCGCCTGTGATGACGACAGCCCCGACCTGGGCGTCGTTCTCGATCGTCTCCATCGCGGCGAGTAGGTCGCCGATGAGGGGAAGAGAGAGCACGTTGCGGTGCGACGGATCGTCAAGGGTCACGACCGCCACCCGGGCCGGGTCCGCCGCTCCCGGCTCGCCGCCCACCTCCCTCATCTCGAGGCCGACGAGGGCGTCTGTCACACCCCCGCCTCCGGCGACGGCGGGATCATCCCACGGCTCCGGTTTGAGGGCTGCTGCCAGGGCTTCGGCCCCCCGGGCCGTCGGCGACGGGTACGACGCTCACCATCGGGCGCCCGTCGACCATGTCGAGGCGACTGAAGGCACTCCCGTGAAGGCCGTGGAACTCCGTCTCGTTCATCACGTCGGCACGGTAGGAGACGGCCGGGCAGACCCAGACCGGCGTCTGGGCCGAGCATGCCGGCGGTGGCGTGGTGGTTGTGGCCGGCGAGGATTACCGCCACGTCCGAGCCGGCGATGGCGTCGGCGAGCGCGGCGGGATCCTCGAGGGCGATGGCGCTCATCGTCGCGATCGGCGACGGGATGGGTGGGTGGTGGAGCACGAGAACCGTTCCGAGGGGCGCCGGCGCCTCGAGCTCGCCTTTCAGCCAGTCGAGCTGGCCCGCTGCCAGTGATCCGCCGTCAGAGCCGGGGATGGTCGTGTCGAGCGTAATGACGCGGAGCCCGTCGAGCCAGACGACGTCGGCGAGGGGCTCGTCCGACGGCTCGTCGCCGAGTAGGTACTGACGGAACGCCTGGCGGTCGTCGTGATTGCCCGGGGCGACGATGATGCGAGCGCTCGTCCGCTCCTCGAGGGCGGAGAGGCGCTCGGACAGCACCCGGTAAGCCTGCGGGGAACCGTCGTCTGAGAGGTCCCCCGAAAGCACGACCGCATCGGGCACCGCAGTCGACGAAAGAATCGTCTCGATGGCCCGGTCGAGGTTCTCGAGGGGCGTGGCGCCTGACCGCAGTCTGCCGGCGGGATCCTCCAGCAGGTGGAGATCAGACAGCTGGAACAGCAGATGCCGGGTCACGGGCAGGCCTTGCTCCTGGATCGGGTCGGTCCGGCGGATGATAGGCGTGCAGGCCCGTCACCGTCTTCGACCGCCCGAGGTCGGCCTTTGCGAGTCAGAGACTTGCCTCCACCCGTAGGATCGAGCCGGTGAACGGGAGGAGATGACCGGGCGACGGCGGCCGGTGGGCCGGCCGCAGAGGCCGCCGTCAATAGCTGCGAAGCTGGAGGACAACTCCGAGCAGTCTCACAGACGACTCTGAGGCTCGTGCGACATGCTGGTGGGTAAGAACTGGAAGAGCCAACCGCGCTCTGCGTGCAGGAGAGAACCCTGATGGAGACGAACGAACCAGATACGGGAGCCACCTCGCACCCTTTCCCCACGTCGCCGAGCCCATCGCCGGCGCCGGAGCCTGCCGGCCCGCAGGCAGATCCGGTCGGCACGTCGGACCCTAGGCCGACGCCGCCCTTCCCGGCGGCGGCCTTCACGCCCCCTCGGGACGTGCACGAGAGCCCTTCTGACCCGCCGCCCGGTCATCGCTGGCCGGCGGATGCCGACGGACCGGCGCCGGAGGAAGCAGCTGGCACCTCAGGGACCCCGGCCGGGCCGAGCAGCCAGGGTTGGACTCCGCAGCCGCCGTCTTGGCTGCCCCCTTCCACCGGGTGGATCCCCTCTGGCAGCGGCGGGGCGGCTGGGGGATACGGCCCGGGCGGAGGATATGGCGGCGGGGGATACGGCGGAGGATATGGCGGCGGAGGGTACGGCGGGAGCGCAGGCCCGGACGATGGGACCGGACCTGGCGGCCGGCCGAACCGCCCGCTTCGCAGGATATTCCTGGCCGTGGCCGCCATCGTCCTGCTGGCGGGCGTGGCGACTGCGGGCGTGCTCATCGGGGAGGGTCACCGGGGCCCGCAGCAGGCGGCAGGCACGAGCATCCCGAACCCGGCCGGCGGATCCACCGCGAACAACAACGCCGCCGACGGCAAGCTCAACGTGGCTTCCGTCGCCGCCCGGGTGGACCCGGCGATCGTCGACATCACGTCTGTCCTCGGCACGAGCGGGGAAGCCGCCGGGACGGGGATGATCGTCACCGCCAACGGCGACGTGCTCACGAACAACCATGTAGTGGGTGGGGCGACGTCGATCACCGCCCAGATCGACGGCGCAGGCTCGAAGTACCGCGTGCGCGTGCTCGGGACTGACGTGACCCAGGACGTGGCTCTTGTTCAGCTCGTCGGGGTGTCCGGTCTCCACACCGTCCACATCGGGAACTCGGCCACCCTCGCCGTCGGTGACCCGGTCGTGGCGATCGGGAACGCCCTCGACCTGCAGGGGCCGCCCACGGTGACCGCCGGCATCATCTCTGCCCTCGGTCGCTCGATCGAGGCGAGCGACGCAGGCAGTGGAGCTACAGAGCACCTCACAGGCCTCATCCAGACGGACGCGCCTATCAACCCGGGCAACTCGGGCGGCCCGCTCGTGAACGCCTCCGCCCAGGTGATCGGGATGAACACCGCAGCAACCGAGGGCAGCTCGACGCAGGCGGCCACGAACATCGGCTTCGCCATCCCGATCAACGAGG
>CAVWVO010000004.1:0-323076 GCA_963758515.1 uncultured Actinomycetota bacterium | reverse complement strand
CAGGGCCGCCGGCGTTGGCCGGAGGGGGGAGGCCGGCGCGAACGCAGGCCGATCACCTCGGGGACCTCGTTGGCCGCCGGAGGCTCTGCCGGCAGGCTCTGCACGACGCCCTGCCGCCGGCGCCTGACCTCGTCCACGATGCCCCACTTGGCCGCCTCGGCGGAGTCCATGAACCGCCGCGCCTCGCAGGCCGCCTCGACCTCGGCCAGCGGCCGCCGGCATGCCTCCGCCAGCCGCTCGTGGTAGCGCCGGAGTGACAGCGGTGACTCTCGACGAGGTGCTCGACCTCGCTCGCCCTTCCCTCGATCTCCACCTCGGGATCCGCCAACCTGAACCTCGTGTGCTCGAGTGCCAGCCGGCGGTGGCAGACGGCGGCCACGAGCACCGCCGCCCCCTCCACGCGCCCGAGGCAGGTCACCTCGACCTCGACGCCGAGGGCGTCGAGGACGTCGACGACTGCGAAGGCGGCCTCGAGCGGGCCGCCCGGGCTGTCGAGCTGCAGCTCGATCTTGTCGTCGCCGGTGGCGTCGAGGGTCATCAGCTTCGAGGCCGCCCGGGTGGCGGCGTCGTGGTCGAGGCTGCCGCGCAGCACGACCACCCGGCGGTCGAAGAGGTGGCTCTCCAGCCAGTCGTCCCACTCGGTCCGCTCTCCGCCGGTGGTCATCGGTCCTCCCTTCGTCCGTGCCGGCCCTCGGCCGGCGCCGGCGTCAGCTGCCAGCTCAGCTCGTGGTCGATGGCCGCCGCGTAGCGCTCGATCGTCGACAGCCGGACGTCGGCCTCGCCCGACTCGAGGCGCGCCACCGCCGACTGCGACGTCCCCATGCGCGCCGCCACCTCGGTCTGGGTGAGGCCGAGGACGACCCGCCGCTCCTCCAGCAGGCTGACGAGCTCGTGGCGGCGCTGCGCCATCTCCCTGAAGCCCGGGAAGACCGGCAGGCCGGCCCTCGGCCGACGGCGGGCCGGCCGCTCGGCGGGAGGGCGCGGCAGGTCGGGAGGTGGGGTGGGTGGCGGCATCATCTCGTTTTCGATATCTTATATTCGCGATACGACGAAAGGAAAGCCCGTCATGAGCCTCGGCATCCGGCACTCGATCATCCCCACCGTCCTCGACCAGACGAGCCGGGGCGACAGGGCATACGACATCTTCTCGCTCCTGCTGCGGGAGCGGATCGTCTTTCTCGGCCAGGAGGTCGACGACCAGATCGCCAACCTGCTCGTCGCCGAGATCCTCTACCTCGAGGCCGAGGACCCGGAGAAGGACATCCACCTCTACATCAACTCCCCCGGCGGCCTCGGCTACGCCGGCATGGCGATCTACGACGTCATGCAGCACGTCCGCTGCGAGGTCTCGACGATCTGCGTCGGCATGGGCATGTCGGCCGCCGCCATGATCCTCGCCGGCGGGGCGGCCGGGAAGCGCTTCGCCCTCCCGAACGCCAAGATCATGATCCACGAGGGAAGCGCCGGCACGAGGGGGGCGCCCCGCGACATGGAGATCCATCTCCGGGAGGTGCTCGCCACGACGAGGAGGATGGTCGACATCCTCGCCCACCACACCGGCCGGAGCATCGAGGAGGTGGGCCGCGACATCGAGCGGGACCGCTACATGACCGCCGAGGAGGCGAAGGCGTACGGCCTCGTCGACGACATCATCATGCCCCGCCGCGGCGTCTCGCCGCCGTGCCTCGTCACCGGTCGAGGGCTCGCCGTCGCTCGGCGCGCAGGAGCGCTCGCCGGAGCGTCCGCTCGAGGCCGAAGCGGTCGCCTGACGCGGCCTCGAGCGAGCGGCCCCGCCGCCTCGGGCAGGCGGCTCCGCAGGACCATCGCCCGCTGGCCGTGCGACCCTCGTCGCGGACCTCCGTCCGGTGCGCCAGCCTGATCTCCGTCGAGCCCGTGTCTTGCCGCCTGCTCCCGCCGGAGATCTGCCCGTGCCGCCCGCCTCTGCCTCCGTCCTCCCCCGCCACCGTCGTGGCCCACCGCCTCAACAAGTCGCGCGGCCTTGCGCCCGTCCTCGTCGACGTCGACCTGACGCGTCGGCCCGAGCCACCGGATCGGTGTCATCGGGCCGAACGGCGTCGGCAAGACGACGCTGCTGCGCATCCTCGCCGGTCTCGAGCCGGCCGACTCCGGCCGGGTCGTGCTGAGCCCGCCGGCGGCCACGGTCGGCTACCTGGCCCAGGAGCCGGAGCTCGTCGCCGGCGAGACCCTGCGCGACCTGCTCCTCCGGCGCACCGGCGTCGGCGAGGCTGAGCGCCTGCTGGAGGCGGCCGCCGGCTCGCCGAGCGGCGAGATCGGGTGCAGCCCACGGTCGATCCGGACGATCGGGGCGCCGCTCGTCGGACGCCGAGCGCCGCCGACCGCTACTCCCTCGCCCTCGAGCGCTACCTCGCCCTCGGCGGGCCGGACTTCGACGCACGCGATGGGGACGGTGCTCGCCGACCTCGGCCTCCCCGAGCGCCTGCTCGACGTCCCGACGTCGCGGGCTGTCCGGCGGCCAGCGGGCGACGGTCGTCGCTGGCGGCGCTGCTGCTGTCCCGCTTCGACCTGCTCCTCCTCGACGAGCCGACGAACGACCTCGACTTCGACGGCCTCGGCCGCCTCGAGGCGTTCCTCGAGCGAGCGGGAGGGCGGCCTGGTCGTCGTCTCCCACGACCGGGCGTTCCTCGAGCGGTCGTCACCTCGGTCGTCGAGATCGACGAGGCGTCGCACCGGCCGAGCGAGTACGGCGGCGGTTGGACCGCCTACCTCGAGGCCCGCGAGACCGCCCGGCGCCACGCCGAGGAGGCCTACGCCGGCTACGTCGAGGAGCGCGACCGGCTGAAAGCAAGGGAGCGCCTCCAGCGGCAGTGGGCGGTGCAGGGGGTGGCGAAGGAGAAGAGGCAGCCCCGCGACAACGACAAGGCGCAGCGGGACTTCCGCATCAAGCGCACCGAGAAACAGGCGTCGAAGGTGCGCATCACCGAGAAGGCGCTCCACCGCCTCGAGGCGGTCGAGCGGCCGTTCGAGCCGTGGCAGCTCCACCTCGACCTCGCGAGCGCCCGGCGCAGCGGCGACGTCGTCGCCCGGCTGAGGATGCCACCGTCCGCCGGGGCGACTGGCAGCTCGGCCCGATCGACCTCGAGGTGCGCTGGGCCGACCGGCTCGCCATCCTCGGCCCGAACGGGAGCGGCAAGACGACGCTCCTCTCGGCGCTGCTCGGCCGGGTCCCGCTCGAGGCGGGCGAGCAGTGGCTCGGCCCGTCGGTCGTCGTCGGGGAGCTCGGGCAGGAGCGGCGGCGTTTCTCGGTCGAAGGCGTCCCGCTCCTCGACGCCTTCCTCTCGGCGGCGCCGCTCCCGAACGCCGAGGCCCGGTCACTGCTGGCGAAGTTCGGGCTCGGCGCCGGCCACGTGCTCCGGCCGTCGCCTCGCTCTCGCCGGGCGAGCGGACACGGGCGGAGCTCGCCCTGCTCATGGCCCGGGGCACGAACTGCCTCGTCCTCGACGAGCCGACCAACCACCTCGACCTGCCGGCGATCGAGCAGCTCGAGCAGGCCCTGCAGTCCTGGGAGGGGACCCTCCTGCTCGTGACCCACGACCGCCGCCTGCTCGAGGCCGTCGACGTTACCCGGCGCCTCGAGCTCGCCGACGGGCGCCGCCTCTACGCTCCGGCGATGAGCCGACCCGCTCGGCACGTCTTCGCCTGACGACGACGTCGCCGCCATGGCGGTCGCCCTCGAAGAGGCGCGGGCCGCCCTCGGCACGGCGACGTGCCGGTCGGCGCCGTCGTGCGTCGCCGGCGGCGAGATCGTCGCCCGCCGGCACAACGAGCGCGAGCTGTCGGGCGACCCGACGGCGCACGCCGAGATGCTGGCGCTGCGGGACGCCGCCCGAGCCTCGGCAGCTGGCGCCTCGAGCGCGGCGACCTTGTCGTGACGCTCGAGCCGTGCCCGATGTGCGCCGGCGCCGCTCGTCGCCGCCCGGCTCGGGCGGCCTCGTCTTCGGCGCCGCCGACCTGAAGGGCGGGCGCCTGCGGCTCCCTCTACAACCTCTGCGCCGACCCCCGGCTCAACCACGAGCTGCCCGTCACGGCCGGCGTATGGCCGACGAGCTGCGGCGAACTGCTCGTCAGTTCTTCAGCGAGCGGCGGGGCACGCCTCTCGAGCAGCCAGCGCCAGTCCTCGCTTGTGTGCGGGGGCCTGCGGCCCTCGCCCTCAGCGGAGACGCCGACCGTGCTCGTCCCGGCGTCGGCCGGCTCGGCGTCGTTGCGCCCGTCGCCGAGCAACACGGCCGCCCGCTCCAGCAGCGGCTTCGATGGGAGGCTGGCCGGCGATCTCCCACGCCTCGGCCGCAAGCTCCTCGGCCGCTCGTGCTCGCCCTCGTCACGCGCGCCAGGCGGCGTGGTCGAGGAGGGCCCGGGCGAGGATAGAAGGGCGAGCCGAACTCCCGCAGCGCCACGACCGCCTGCTCGAAGAGCTGCCCGGCGGCGGCGTCGCCGGCGAGGGCCAACATCCGGCCCGTCGGCGCGGAGTCGCTTCGGCCCGCAGGAAGCGTGGGCACGAGGCCGGCCGGGTGGCCGTCCAGCCAGGTCGAGCAGCCTCGCCGCCTCGCCGTGTCGCTCGATGTCGATGGCAGCATCGACGGCGAGGCGACCAGACCCATCTCACCGGCTCGCTGTTGATCCCGAGCGACTCGACCTGCTCGATGGTCTTGCTGGCGAGCTCGAACGTCTCCCTGTCGTCGCCGCGGCAGGAAGCGGCGATGGCCCGGCCGGCCCACCACAGGCCGATGTCCTGCAGGTCGTCGGAGTCCGAGAGGTCTTCCAGCCGGGCGAGAGCGGCCTCGTGCACCGCCCCGTCGCGCCATGCCCGCACGACGAGGAGATAGAAGCTGTTCGAGGCGATGCAGAGCGAACATCTCGGCTTCCGGTCCCGTGCTCAGCTGCTCGACCTCGTCCCACCGGCCGAGGAGAATCAGTGCGCCGCAGTAGTTGCCCATCGCGACGGAGAGCAATCTCGCTCGTGCCGGCGCGCCGGAGATCGGAGAGCGCCTCGTAGGCCGACTTCTGCGGCGGCGGCGGGATCCACCCCGGCCAGGCCGTCGGAGAGGTTGAGCAATGCCCGGCCCGAGCCGAGGTGGTTCTGGCGACCGCGGGCGAGGCGGGCCGCCTCGCGCAGGCTGGCGGCCGCCTGGCGGTGGGTCCCGCGTACCATCTCGGCGATGCCGCGGGTGGTGAGCATCTCGGCGAGGACGTCGTCGGGCAGGTCGAGGCTCTGGGCCGAGGTGGAGCGCCTCGCCCGCCAGCCGCTCGGCATCGTCCTCACCGAGCATCGCGGCGATGATGGCGAGCTGGTGGATGGCCTCGGCGGTGTCGCGGCCCGGCTCCTTCTCGAGCACGGTGAGCGACTCGAGGACGATCTGGCGGGCCTCGTCGTTGCGACCTGCCCGCCGGAGGCCCTCGGCGACGCCGACGTCGGCACGGGCGGCGTCGCGTGGCAGCTCGAGGCCCGGTACAGCTCCGCCGCCCTGCCGGAAGTGCTCGCTCGCCGGCGACGGACTGAGCAGCTCGGAGCGGCCGCCTCGCCCGCCCGCTCCCACAGCCGGGCGGCTGCGAGAACGTCCTCGGCGAGCGCCCGGACGCCTCCCGCAGGCCGGCCGCCGTCACCGTCAGGCGCGGCGGCGGTGTCGGGCGCCCCCGTCCGGTGGGCCCGCTCGGCCGCCCGGACGAGGGTGGCGATGGCCCGCGCTCGCAGCTCGCTCGACGTCAGCGGTCGTCCGGGCACGGCCGCCAGGGCGTCGAGCAGATGATTGGCGATCACCTCGCTCACCTCCTCGCCGCCGTCGGAGAACGCCCGCGACAGGTGGTCGGAGACGGCCAGGTGGCGTGACTTGCGCTCGCGGCGGGAGAGCGTGTCGTAGGCGACCTGGCGGAGCATCGTCTGGACGAAGGCGTACTGGCCGCGCTCGGGAGAGAGCGGGTCGGCCCGCAACGAGATCACCTCCCGTCGGACGAGGCCGGAGAGGATCCGCTCGACCTGCTCGCGTGCGAGCCCGCTCACGCCGACGAGCGCCTCGAGCGGGAACGTGTTGCCGATGACGGCGGCGTCGGACACGAGCCGGCGCGCCTCGGGCGGCGAGGGAGTCGAGGCGGGCGGCGAGGAGCGACTGAAGCGTCTCGGGGACGGCGAGCTCGCCCGATCTCGCCGACGAGGTGATACGAGCCGCCGACGGGCTGGACGACGCCGCGGTCGACGAGCATCCGCACCGTCTCGATCGCGTAGAGCGGGATGCCCTGGGCCTGCTCGGCGATGGCCGACTTCGCCGCCGCCGGCATCCCGGGCACGAGCCCCTCGAGCATCGCGTCCATCGCGGCGGCCCCGAGCGGCTCGAGGGCGAGCGTGGTGCCGTTCCTCCGGCCGGAGCCCCAGCCCGCCCGCCGCTCGTCGAACTCCGGCCGGGCGAGGGTGAGGACGAAGATCGGCACGCCGCGGGACCAGTCGAGCAGGTGGTCGAGAAAGTCGAGAAACCCGTCGTCGGCATACTGCAAGTCCTCCACGACAAGGACGACCGGTGCCGAGGCGGCGAGCTGCTCGAAGAAGACGCGCCAGCCGGCGAAGAGCTCTTCCCGCCCGAGGTCGCCCGTCGCCGTGCCGGCGCCGATCAGGCGGGCGAGCCGGGCGAAGGACGTACTCCCGGAGAGCGGGGTCCGGGCACGAGCTCGACGAGGCCCGCGGCGAGCCGCTCGGCGGCGACCGCCGGCAGGTCCTCCTCGGCGATGCCGAGCCGCTGGCGCACCATCTCGGCGAGGGCGCCGAAGGCGACGACGTCGCCATAGGTGAGGCAGCGCCCCCGATGCCACCACACCGTCGCCGCCAGCCCGTCGACGTACTTCTCGAACTCCCAGCCGAGGCGGGACTTTCCGACGCCGGCCGGCCCGCTCACCGCCAGGAGCCGGGGCGAGCAACGGTCCACGCAGGCATGGAAGGACTCCTTCAGCATGCGAAGCTCGGCATCGCGGCCGGCGAGCGGCGCCTCGAGCCCGTCGAAGCGCTGGCTCCCGCCGAGGCCGGAGAGCACCCGCTCGGCCTGCCACAGCCTCACCGGCCTGCGACTTGCCCTTCAGCTCGTGCTTGCCGCCGTCCGAGAAGCTGATCGCCCCGCGGGCGATGCGCCAGGTGGCCTCGTCGACGAGGACGCCGACCCGCCGGGGCGACGCTCTGCACGCGGGAGGCGGTGTTGACCGAGTCGCCGAGGACCATGCCTTCGGCAACCTTGCCGACGGTGATGGCGACTTCGCCGGTGACGACCCGGCCCGCGCCGCCAGCTCGGGCACGCCGGCTTCCCGGCCGAGCTCCTCGACGGCCCGAAGGAGGTCGAGAGCGGCTCGGACCGCCCGTTCGGCGTCGCCTTCGGCCGCCACCGGCGCCCCCCAGATCGCCATGACGGCGTCGCCGATGAACTTCTCGACGACGCCGCCGAACCGGCTGATGACGGTCTGGGCGGCGTCGAAGTAGCGGGACAGCAGCTCGCGGACCTCCTCGGGGTCGCGCCGCTCGGCGAGCGGCGTGAAGCCGACGAGGTCGACGAAGAGCACCGAGCAGACGCGACGCTCCGCCAGCGGGACACCGCTCTCGGCAGCCGGGCCCGCCGCGCTCCTCGACAGGTGAGCCGCCCGAATCACCCGGACGAGCGTCGGCTGCTCCTACCCGGGCGCCGCAGTTCCGGCAGAAGGGCTTTCCCTCCGAGAGAGGCGCACCGCAGGACGGGCACGTCTGACCGACGGCCGTGCCGCAGTTCTCACAGAACTGGCTGTCCGGGGGAAGCTCCCATTGGCACGACGAGCAGCGCAACCAAACCTCCAAAGTGTTCTTCTCGCCGGATCATAAAGGGTGTTCATACGGGATCTCCTCCCGCCCCATGACCACACGAGGAGCCGGGGGGCGTTCTCCGACGTGGGTAGGAGGGACTGAGCCACACTCTGTCAGTGGAGGACGCCCTGAATCTGCCATCCCCGTGCGCCGTCGTCCTCGTCGGGGCGGGCGCTTCCGGAAAGTCGACATGGGCCGCCGCCCACTTCCCTCCGGACAGCATCGTCTCGAGCGACCGGCTCCGGGCTGTCGTCGGCGCCGGAGAGGACGACCAGGAGGCGAGCGAGGACGCCTTCGCCCTTCTCGATGAGATCGTCGCCCGGCGCCTCGGCCGCCGGTTGACGACGGTGATCGACACACTCGGCCTCGATGCCGACCGGCGCCGGTTGTGGCTCGAGACTGCGAGGCGTCACGACGTGCCCTGCGTCGCCGTCGCCTTCGACACCCCGCCCGGCGAGTGCCGCCGCCGGAACAGGGAGCGGCAAAGGCGGATTCCTTCCCTCGTGCTGTCAGCACAGCTGCGTGACTTCGCCCTCGTGCGGGACCACCTCGCCGACGAAGGCTTCGACGCCGTGCGGAGCGCCGGCCCGGTCCGCCTCGTCCCGGACGCCTTCGTCTCGGCGCCGGCGGCGGTGCAGCGGCAGATCGAGCAGCCGAAGGGGCTGCGCTTCGGCCTCCACGTCGGCTCCTTCACCTTCCCCGGCGGTCGCTCGGCGACCTCGGGCGCCCTCCGGGCGGTGGCGGCGGCGGCGGAGGCGGCCGGCTTCGACGCCATCTACGTGATGGACCACTTCCGCCAGATCCCCCAGATCGGCCGGCCGTTCGATGATTTCCTCGAGAGCTACACGACTCTCGCCTACCTCGCCTGCTGCACAGACCGGGTGCGCCTCGGCGCTCTCGTGACCGGGGTCACCTATCGGAACCCTTCCCATCTCGCCAAGATCATCGCCACGCTCGACGTGCTGAGCGGCGGCCGGGCGGTGTGTGGGATCGGCCTCGCCTGGTTCGCCGAGGAGCACGCCGCCTACGGCTGGGAGTTCCCGCCGGTGGCAGAGCGCTACGAGCTCCTCGAGGACACCTTGCGGCTGCTGCCCGTTGATGTGGGGTCCCGGTAGCCCATCGTTCAAGGGCAGCCGCCTTTTTGTGCCGGAGGCGATGTGCTACCCGCGGCCTTTGCAGCAGCACGTGCCGATCGTCGTCGGCGGGGGCGGCGAGCTCCGGACGCTCCGCCTCGCCGCCCGCTACGCCGATGCCGCCAACGTCTTCGGAGATGTGGCGGCCGTGCGCCACAAGGCGGCCGTCCTGCGGGCGCACTGCACGGCCGAGGGGCGCGAACCGGGCCTTGTCGCCGTCTCGCACCTTTCGACCGTTCTCGTCGGGGCCGACGACGGCCACCTCGCCGAGCTCCTCGAGCGGCATCGCGGGCGGCGACGAGATCCCGCCCGGTTCGCCGCCGCCGTCAACGCCGGGACAGTGGCCGACCACGTCGGGCGGTTCAGGGAGCTCGCCGAGGCCGGCGCCGGTGAGGTCGTCGTCCGACTGCCAGATCCCACCGACCAGATCTCGATGGAGGCGATGGCCGCCGTCATCGCCGCTTTCCGCTGATGCGCCAGGCAGGCGTCAGCTCCCTGTCAGCGCTGTGACCTGTCGAGCCACTTGTCGGCGGTGACGGGCGTCCACGAGCCGAGCCGGTCGATGAGGGTGCCGGCATCGGCCTCCATCACGACCATGTCACGGTGCTCCCGGAGGAGGAACTGCTCCCGGATGGCAACCTCGAAGAGCTCCCGCAACGGATCGAAGAACCCGTTCACGTTGAGGATGCCACACGGCTTGGCATGGATACCGAGCTGGGTCCACGTGACGACTTCGAAGAATTCGTCGAGGGTCCCGAAGCCACCCGGCAACATGACGAACGCCGCCGACCGGTCCGCCATCGCCGCCTTGCGCTCGTGCATGGTCTCGACGACCTCGAGGCTCGTGAGACCCTGGTGAGCGATCTCCTTCTCCTCGAGGGCCCTCGTGATCACGCCGTGGACCTCGCCCCCGCCGGCGAGGGCGGCGTCGGCCAACACCCCCATCAGGCCGACACGACCGCCGCCGTAGACGACGGCGATCCCCCGCGACGCCAACAACCGGCCCATCTCGGCGGCGCTCTTCCTGAACACGGGATCGACGCCTGGCCTCGAGGCGCAGTAGACGCCGACTGAAGAGAGGTTCACGCCACGATTGTCTCTGCTCGGCGGCCGTCACGCCACGGCACCGTCACCGACCGGCAGGGCTGCTCCGACGCAGTCCCGCCCACGGACAGCATCACTTGCCGGCACCGCCATTAAGCTGGGCTTGTTCAATCGCGGCAGGTGCTCCAAAAGGTGGGCTGAGCGGACCGACGGGGGGAAGTCGAGGACTCAACCCATGCCACGACAAGGTGGGCCTTGCGAGCGCAGGCTGCTGGCCGCAACTGCCCGGACCGACGGGGCAAGGTCGCGTCCTTTCGCCGCCTTCGGGGGCGATCCCGCCGCGCCGGCGTTCGTGCTGAGCGGAGGCGGAAGCCTCGGTGCGATGCAGGTCGGCATGATCCACGCACTCATCGAGAGCGGCATCCGCCCGGGGATGATCGTCGGAACCTCGGTCGGGGCGATCAACGGCGCCTTCCTCGCCAGCCGCACGGACCTGGACGGGATCGCCGAGATCGCCAGCTTCTGGGCCGCTCTCCGGCGAAGGGACGTGCTCGGCATCAGCCTCGGCCCCCTTGCGCGGAGCCTGCTCCGCCAAGGTGGCCACCTGTTCGACCCGCGGCCGATGCGGCGCGTCCTCGAGTCGTTCCTCGCCTTCGAGCGTCTCGAGGAGGCTCCGGTTCCCTTGGCTGTCGTCGCGACGGCACTCGCCACGGGCGAGCCCGTCCTCCTCGACAAGGGGGATGCGGCGACCGCCCTCCTCGCAAGCGCCGCCATCCCGCGGGTCCTGCCGCCCGTCGAGATCGACGGCAGGCTGTTGGTGGACGGTGCCGCCGCCGCCGACGTCCCGGTACGCCAAGCTGTCTTCCTCGGGGCGCGGGAGCTCTACGTGTTGCCGACCGCCCCCCTCCAGGTGGCCCGGATGCTCGAGCAACCGCTACCGGATCCTCCGTGCAGGCCGCCCGTGGTCCACGTCATGACGCCACCGGACGTGCGGGTGGCGCTCGGTGACCTGAGCGGGTCGCGACGACTCGTCGAGCTCGGTTACGACCACGCCAGGGCCTGGATGGAGGGGAGGCCGGTTGCGCCGACGCCCTCCGCCTCGACACGTCCGCCGCCCGCCAGGCGTCGCCGGGTGCGCCCGAGGCGGCGGTCATCGGCGTGACGGTCCGTGCCGGCGGAGGCCCGCCCGTCAGCCGGAGCCTGTCTCGATGACGGTCCGGCTGTCGAGCTCGTAGTCGAAGGAAAGCACCGTCCCACCGTGGTCGACGACCCAGTTGGCGAAGCGCACGTGGACCGGATGCTCCTGGTATCTCGCGAGGGCCGCCTCGTCGGCGACGATCATGTGGAGAAGGTACTGGTAGCCCCGCGTGCGGGCGGTGTCGAGCGGCGTTCCGAGCCGTAGGACCTCGAAGCCGCCGATCTCCTCCGGCCAGGCGCCCACCTGGGCGAACATGTCGGCCTCGTCGGCCGGGCTCAGCTCATTGGAGAAGTTGAACAGCACCACGTGTTGCACGCTCATCGGCTCGACCTCGCTCCTCGTCTCGTCCGCGTCCGCTCCGTCTTGCCACCATGGGTGCTACCCGCTCGCTCCTCGGTCATCACCGGGGTGTTCCCGTCCTCGCCAACTCGCCCTCCGCCCTCGTCGGCATCGGGCGCGAGGAGGTCGGCGACGTAACCCTCCTTGGCGGGCATCTCCGCCAAGCCGACGAAGGTCTCGGTCCGCTGGACGCCGGCGATCCTCCAGATCTCCGACAGCAGCACCTGGCGGAGATGGGCATGGTCGCGGACGCGGATCCTCGCGAGCATGTCCATCGAGCCCGTGATGACGGCGATCTCCTCCACCTCCGGCATCGACCGGAGCGCCTCGAGAATGGCGCCCTGGTCGGCCCCCTGCACGGCCGTCACGGCGAGAAAGACGGTCACGTAGCCGAGCGCCGACCAGTCGAGGCGGATCGTGTAGCCGCGGATGACGCCGAGACGCTCGAGGCGGGCGATCCGCTCGGCGACGGCGGGCGGCGACATGTGGAGGTCGCGGGCCAGCTTGCGCTGCGAGGCACGGGCATCGGCCGCCAGGAGCGCCACGAGCCGCCGGTCAAGGGCGTCCAGCTGCGCCGGCTCCTCCGGGAGCGGCGCCGTCACGTCCAACAAGCCCGACAAGGGAGCACGGTCTGTCAACTCGGAGCTCCTTTCGCCATTGACCTTGTCATCCACCAGGAGAAGGGCTTAAAGTTCCTTTCAACTGAGTCAATCTAGCCTCCTGGAGTCACCAATTGAGTTTCGATCTCGCGACGGCAACGTCGATCGACTGGTCACGGCGCTTCGCTGCCCGCACGGCGAGCGGCGGGGGCGAGCTGACGGCCATCCTGTCCCTCGCCGGCTCGAAGGAGACGATCACGTTCTCGGGCGGCTTCCCGGCGCCGGAGACCTTCCCGGTGAAGGCCCTCGAGGAGATCCTCGCCGACCTGCTCGAGCACGACCCGGCCGGCACCTTGCAGTACACCCCGACCGAGGGCCTCGCCTCGAGCCGGACCGCCGTCGCCGACCTCGTCGCCTCGACCCAGGGACTGCGCCCCGACCCGAATGCCGTCCTCGTGACGAGCGGCGGCATCGAGGCCCTGCAGCTCCTCACCCACGTGCTGCTCGAGCCGGGCGACGCCGTCGCCGTCGAGGCGCCCACCTACCTCGGGGCACTGATGGCATTCACCGGCTCGGAGGGTGATGTCGTCGGCGTCCCGATGGACGAGGACGGCCTGTTGGTGGAAGACCTCGCCTCGCTCTTGGAGCGGATCGAGCAGGTGCCGAAGCTGCTCTACGTGATCCCCGATCACCAGAACCCGACCGGCCTCAGCCTCTCGCTCGAACGCAGACATGCCCTCGTCGAGCTGTGTCGCCGATACGAGCTTCTCATCGTGGAAGACGTCGCCTACAGGGAGCTCGGCTTCGCGGGCGAGCCGCTCGCGAGCCTGTGGTCGCTCGCCCCCGATCTCGTCGTTCAGATCGGCACGTTCTCGAAGATCCTCTTTCCCGGTGTCCGCCTCGGGTGGGCGATCGGGCCGGAGGCCGTCGTGTCGGCGATGGCCGACGCCAAGCAGAACTCCGACCAGTGCTCCGGAGCGCTCGGCCAGCGCATCATGAGCCGCTTCGTCGAGAGCGAGCACTTTCCCGCCCACCTCGCGGCGGCCCGGGCGATCTACGCGAGGCGCGGCGCCGCCATGCTCGATGCCCTCGAGCGACACATGCCGGACGGGGTCGGGTGGACGCGGCCGGAGGGTGGTTTCTTCGTCTGGCTCACCGCCGGCCGGGGGACCGACACGAGAGCCCTCGTCGCCGAGGCACGCCGGGCGCAGGTGGCCTATGTTCCCGGCGCCCCGTTCTACGTCGACGGCCAGGGCAGCAACCAGATCCGGCTCGCCTTCAGCGGCGTGCGCGGAAGAGGACATCGAAGAGGGGGTGGCCAGGTTGGGCCGCCTGCTCAGCCAGAGCTGAGAGGACGACATGACAAGCGAGCAGCAGCATTTCTCGACCGAGGGGGCAGGCGAGCCGACGGCGGACGGCCGTTTCGTGAAGGTGAAGAGCATCAATCCGGTCGAGCTCGTCCCTGGACTCGAGTTCCGCCCGGTCCTCGGCGAGGAGACGATGGTCAACTTCGTCCGCTTCGGCCCGCACACCGAGGCGCCCCACCACGCCCACCGTGAGGAGCAGATCGTCATCGTGCTCGAGGGCGAGTTCGAGTTCGACCTCGACGGTGACGTCCGCACGGTACGAAGCGGCGACGTCGTCGTCGTGCCGTCGTGGGTCCCCCACGGAGCGCACACGAACGACGGCGAGTGCCTCGAGGTCGACGTCTTCAACCCTCCGCGGGTGACGCTCCTCGAGCACGCCCGCTCCGAGCAGGAGCGCGTGATGGCTGCCCTCACCGAGACAGAAGGCGCGGGGGCGAGCGAGGTGGCCGGCTAGATGGACCTCGACCTTGGCGGAAGGCGCGCCGTCGTCACGGGCGGCACGAAGGGCATCGGCCGGGCGATCGCCTCCGAGCTCTTGAGAGAGGGTGCCTCCGTGGCCTTCTGTGCCCGCAACGCCGACGAAGTGAAGCAGGCGGAGGCGAGCCTGCGGGAAGGCGACGGCGGATCGAGCGACGGGGCGACTCCCGAGGCCTACGGCTTCACCGCCGACGTGACGATCCCCGAGGAGATCGAGCGCTTCGTCGAGGAGGCGGCTCGCTCGCTCGGCGGCATCGACATCCTCGTCAACAACGCCGGCGCCGCCCATCCGGGCAACTTCGAGAGCTTGAGCGACGAGGACTGGAAGCAGGATCTCGACGTCAAGCTGTTCTCGCAGATCCGCTGCACGCGCGCCGCCCTTGCCGCACCTGCGCCAGAGCGTGGCCGCCCGCGTGATCAACATCAATGCCGTCTACGGCAAGTACCCGGACCCGAGCTTCTTCGCCACGACGGTCAACCGGGCCGCCTGCCTCAACCTGTCAAAGGCGCTCGCGCAGGAATTCGGGCCGGAGGGGATCCTCGTCAACAGCGTCAACATCGGCTTCGTCGTCACGCCGCAGTGGGAGAACATCCGCCGTCGCCGTGCGCCGGACCGATCCGAGGAGGAGTTCTTCTCCGCCCTCGCCGCCGCCGAGGTGCCGCTCGGGCGCTTCGGGACCGTCGAGGAGGTCTCCGGCCTCGTCGCCTTCCTCGCGAGCGGGCGGGCGAGCTACATCACCGGTTCGATGATCGACGTCGCCGGCGGCATGGGGAAGTATGTCTGATCCAAGTCACGGGCGGGACCTCAACAACAGACCGACGAGGATGAACCAGGGAGGGAGACATGACAACCACTCAAGGTGAGGAGCGCCCGGCAGCCGCTGTCGCCGGCGCGCCGGGCGGGGCTGCCGGTCCCGACGGCGGAGCCGACCAGCTGGCGAAGGGATCGCTCCGGACGATCGACGCCATCGCCATCTCGGTCTCGGTCCTCTCGCCGGCGATGGCGATGCAGCTCAACACGGGCGGCGTCGCCGCCGTCGCCGGCGGCTCGACGCCGCTCTCGTTCCTTCTCGGGGGCATCGGCTGTCTGGCGCTCGGCTTCGTCGTCGTCGGCTTCACCCGCCGGATGGCCGCAGCCGGCTACGCCTACACCTACCTGAGCCGCAGCCTCGGCAAGCGGTGGGGCTTCCTCGGGGGCTGGATGTACGCCTTCGGCTTCGCCGCCTTCGTCCCGATGACGATGGCCGCCGTCGGCCAGCTCGCCGCCACGCTTCTCAACCTCGGGGGCGACTGGTGGTTCTGGTTCTTCCTCATGGGGATGGCGCTCCTCGTCGTGCTGTCGATAATCCGGGTGAAGATCACGACGAAGTTCCAGCTCGTGGTGGGAATAGTGACCGTCCTGCTCTTCCTCGTCGTCGACTTCGTCGTCACGGGCAAGGGGGGTGCCCACGGCCAGTCCCTTGGCGCTTTCACGTTCTCCCACACCGTCTCTGGTGGCTTCCACGGCGTCTTCTACGGCCTCATCCTCGGCGTCACCTCCTACATCGGCTTCGAGACGGCGGCTGACTTCGGCGAGGAGACCGCCAATCCCCGGCGCTCGGTGCCGATCGCCGTCATCGCGGCGGTCACCTTCGCCATTATCTTCTACGTCTTCACCACCTACGCGACGTCGATCGGCTACGGCGTGACGGCCCTTCAGCACAGCGCGACGCCGTGGGTGGACAACGGCGTCGCCGGCGTCGCCACCATCTTCCTCAACCACGCTGTCGGCACCCTCATCGAGATCGCCGCCATGATGTCGGCCTTCATCGTCTGCGTGGCATGTGCCACCGCCGGCTCCCGGACGTTGTTCGCGATGGGGCGGGAGGGCGTTCTGCCGAAGTGGTTCGGCCGGACGCACCCGACGTTCAAGACCCCCATCAACGCCACCCTCACGATCGCCGTCGTGGCGACGATCGTGGCGGCAGTCGTCGGCTTCAACTTCGGCTCCGCCACCTTCGGCGGGCCGGCCTTCACCGTCTACTACCTGCTGGCGACGATCGGCACGCTCGCCGTCGTGCTCGTCTACATCGGCCTGTGCCTCGGCGGGATCGGGTTCTTCAAGCGGACATCGGCCCGCTTCAACCCGCTCGTGCACGGCCTCATCCCGCTCATCGGCGCCGGCATCTTCGGCATCGCCCTCTACGGGTCGATCTGGCCCCTCCCGCCCTCTCCCGTCCAGACCGCCATCTACATCACGGCGGCCTGGCTCGTCCTCGGTCTGCTCGTCCTTGTGTGGATCTCGAAGCGCCGGCCCGAATCGATCGAGCGCATCGGCTCGATCCTCGGCGAGGAGGGGGGCGAGCTCGTCGCGGAGCTCGACCAACGCTGAGAGCAGGAGCTGCCCGCTTCCGACAAGAGGTGTTCCAGGTGCCGACGGCGTCTCTTCGAGGCGCCGGCGGCATCTGAGCAGAGGACGACGAACTGTGATCGACGACCACGCCCATCCGTTCCCGCTCGAGTTCACGCCCTTCGAGCCGGAGTCGATCAGCCTCGACGTCAGGTCCGATGGGGACGCGGCCGAGCGCCGGCGGCGTCTCGGCCCGGGGCGGCTCTTCCAGGAGCTGCTGACGGCGACACTCGGCATCTTCCTCGGGCTGCCCGCAGAGACGGCCGATGAGGAGGTGAGGGCGAGGCGCGACGCCGAAGCCGCCGCCGACTGGGGGGCCTGGGTGCGCCGGCTGTTCGAAGACGCCGGCATCACCGGCATGCTCCTCGACGAAGGCGTCGCGAGCGCCCACGGCGGCCCGATCGGCGCCTACCGCGACCTCACAGGCCGCCCGATCTGGCGGCTCGCCCGCATCGACCCGCTCGTAGACGACCTCCTCGCCGCCGGGGCGGCGGCCACCGAGATCATCTACGCCGTCGGAAAGTTCATGGAAGAGGCGGCGGCGAGCGGAGCCGTCGGCTTCAAGACGATCGCCGCCTACCGGACGGGCCTCGCCGTCGATCCCGCCGTCGGCATGGAAGAAGCAGAGGCGTCTCTCGGCGGCCGGGGCACCGAAGCAGTCCGTCGCCTTGCAAAGCCTCTGCGCGACCTCGTCACCCGGACGGTGCTCGAGCGGGCTGCCGACCTCGACCGGCCGGTGCAGTTCCACACGGGCTTCGGCGACTCCGACATCCGCCTCGCCGAGTCGAACCCCCTCCTGTTGGAGGAGCTCCTCCGTAGCCCGGCCGGCTCGGCGGCGACGATCGTCCTCATCCACGGCTCCTACCCGTGGCACGAGGAGGTCGCCTACCTGGCCACCGTGCGGCCGAACGTCTACGCCGAGCTCTCGTCTGTCGAACCTGTTCGCTCCGCTCGGCACCGCCGACCGCCTCGCCCGCCTTCTCGAGCTCGCTCCCCGGGAGAAGGTCCTCGCCGGCTCCGACGGTCATCACCTCCCTGAGACGCACTGGTTCGGGTGCCGGGCGCTCGGTGCCGCCTTCGAGGAGGTTGCGGGCCGCTTCCATGTGGCCGGCGCAAGGAGGTCCTTCGTGGAGGCGACCCGGCAGGCCATCTTCGAGGAGAACGCCCGCGCCGTCTACGGCCTCGACTGAGAACCCGCCGTCCGGCTCCTCGGCCGGGCCGACCAAAGCCGTCGCCGCCCCGTCAACCAGCACGCATTCCAGGGCAGTTGTGAGGCTTGTCAGGCCGCCGGCGACATGTCGTGGTGCCTGAGCGTCAGGTCATCCACCCGGTCGAGTGCGACATCGAAGCCGAGCCCCGATGCCGTCGGCACCTCGATCGTCCCGTCCGGAGCGACTTCATAGGTCGGCTCGACGAGGTCGAAGGCATAGAGAACCGAAGCGGGCGACATGTCGGCCGGCTCTGTGAAGCCTGGCAGCGAGCAGAGGGCGAGGTTGACGGCCCGGCCGATGCCGGACTCGAGCATCCCGCCGCACCAGAGCGGCACCCCCTTCTCGAGGCAGAGGTCGTGGACCTCGATGCTGGCAGAGACGCCGCCCACCCGTCCCGGCTTCAGGTTGACGTTGCGGCACGCCCCGAGCAGGAGCGCCCGCCGGACGTCGCCGACCGATCTCAGGCTCTCGTCGAGGCAGACCGGCGTGGAGAGCCTGCGCTGCAGCTCCACGTGCCCGAGGAGGTCGTCCCAGTCCGAGCGGCTGCTCGATGCAGGCAAGACCGAAGGCGTCGAGCTCCACGAGACGCCTCAGGTCGTCGTCGCACGCGGTGTAGGAGCCGTTGGCGTCGACCTGCAACATCACCTCCGGGCCGACGAGCTGGCGGACCGCTCCCACGATCTCGACGTCCCAGCCCGGCTTCACCTTCAGCTTCACCCGCCGGTAGCCCTCAGCGAGCCGGCGGGTCGACCTCGTCGAGCGTCGAGGCGAGGCTCGCGTGGATGCCGATGCTCTCACCGACGGGGACGGCCCGGCGGAGGGCGGCCTCCGCCGGTGCGGCACGACCGCCGGCATGCTGGGAGAAGAGGGTGGCGAGGGCCATCTCGCGCCTTGAGGCCTCGAGGCACCAGAAGGCCGACTCGACGCCGGCGCGGGCAAAGGTGTTGCCGCGGATGGCCGACATCGCCCGGGCCACCTCGAGAGGATCCGGCCCGGCCTCGAGGGCGATCGGGAGCGCCCACTCGCAGATGACCGCCATGCTGGCCGAGGTGGTGTCCGGCAGGTAGAAGGGATGATCGAGGGCGGCCGCCTCACCCCAGCCCTCGGCGCCGTCGGCGTCGAGGAGGTGGACGAGGATCGTGCGGCGGGTGTCGGTCGAGCCGAAGCCGGTCACGAACGGCTCCATGAGCGGCAGGCTCACCTCGAGCACCTCGGCCCGGGTGACCGGTGGACTCGTTGGTGGCAAGGGCCCGGCGTCTCCCTTCGTCATCGGCATCCGGGGCGCTTCTCGAAGCCAGCCACGGGCACTGGCGCCGGCCTCAGGTGTAGACGGGCGTCCGCCAGCTCGGGTGCCCGCCGGCGCCGGAGGGTGTCTCCTCGCCCCGGACCGCAGCAAGGTAGGCCTCCTGCAGCTGCCTTGTCACCGGGCCCGGCTTGCCGTCCCCGAGGGGCCGCCGGTCGATCGAGGTGACGGGGGCGATCTGCACGCCCGTGCCGCAGAGGAACGCCTCCTCGGCGACATAGCTCTCGCTCCGGTCGATGCGCCGCTCGTGGACGGCGAGCCCGAGCTCGGCGGCGAGCTCGATGACGGCGCCCCTCGTCACACCGACGAGGATGTCCTCGGACGCTTGAGGGGTGTGAAGGGCGCCGTCGATGACGAAGAAGACGTTCGAGGAGGAGGCCTCGGCGACGTGCCCTTCACCGTTCAACATGAGCGCCTCGTCGAAGCCGTTCTCGCGGGCGTCGTCGGAGGCGAGGGCGGCGTTCACGTACGAGCCGATCACCTTCGCCCGCGCCGGCATGGCGTTGTCGTCGATGCGCCTCCAGGCGGAGTAGGCGAGGGCGAGCCCCCTGTCGATGGCGAGGTACTCGCCCATCGGCTGGCAGTAGGCGCCAAAGGAGGTGCGCAGGCCGGCCAGCTTGACGGTGATCGTCTCCTCCGACTTGAAGACGAGGGGCCGGACGTAGGCGTCCTGGTGCAGTTCGTTGCGCCTCAGGAGCTCGACGACCACATCGGCGACCTCGGCCGCCTCGAGGCGGGTGTCGAGGGTGAGGATGCGGGACGAGCGGACGAGACGTTCTGCATGGGGCCCGAGGAGCGTCACGTAGAGCTGTTCGTGAGAGGCGTTCCAGTAGGCGCGGATGCCCTCGAAGCAACCGGTGCCGTAATTGACGACGTGGCTCGCGATGGAGACGCGGGCGTCTTCGTGGGCGACGAACTCCCCGTCGAGGTAGGCGACGCGGCTCGCGCCCGCCGACCCATCGTTCGCCATGCCTGCGGCGCCGGGGGCGCCCGTGGTCAGATCCGGGGCCATCTCAGTAGAACTCGAAGTACTCGCGCATCTCCCAGTCGGTCACCTCGCCGAGGAAGCGGTTGATCTCGTTCCGCTTCATCGCCGTGACGAAGCGGACGAACCCTTCGCCGAAGACCTCGGGGAAGAACGTGTCCGCTTCGAGGAGGTCGACCGCCTCCCAGAGCGAGGACGGGAGGCGCGGAGCCTCGATCGAGTAAGGATCGGCCTCGACGACCGCCGGCGGCTCGAGCCCACGACGGATCCCGTCGAGACCGGCGGCCAGATTGGCGGCGAGGTAGAAGTAAGGGTTGGCCGCCGGCTCGCCGAGCCTGTTCTCGATGTGGGCGCCCTTCTCGAGCGGGTCGCCCTGCACGCGGACCATCGTCCCCCGGTTCTCGTTCGCCCATGTCACGCGGTCGGGGGCGAAGGAGTATGGCTTGAACCGCTTGTAGCCATTGATGGTCGGCGTCGTGAAGACGGTCATCGCGAGGGCGTGCTCGAGGATGCCGGCGACGAACTGCCGCCCGACCTGAGAGAGCCGCTCCTCGGCCGACGTGCTCGTGAAGGCGTTCAGCCCGCTCTCGCGGTCGCGGAGCGACTCGTGGAGGTGCCAGCCGTTGGAGAAGAAGTTGGGGAGCGCCGGGCGGCACATGAACGAGGCGTGCAGTCCGAGGTCGTGGGCCACCTGCTTGGTGGCGGAGCGGAAGAGGACCATCGCGTCGGCGCCTTCGAGTCCGGCGAGCGGGTCGAACGTCACCTCGAGCTGTCCCGGTCCCCACTCGTCCTCGATCGACCGGAGAGGGAGCTCGCAGACCGAGATAGGCGTCCCGCAGCTTCTCCACGAGCGAGTTGATCCCGCCGAGGCGCGTCTCGGACAGGTACTGGTAACCCTGTTCGATGACCGAGACGGCCGCCATCGGCGGCGGCCAGCCGGTCTCGTCGAGCTCGATGCGGGAGCTGTCGCGGCGCACCACGTAGAACTCGACCTCCAGGCCGGCGAGGTAGTCGTAGCCGGCCTCCTTGGCCGCCTCGACCTGGGCACGGAGCAGGCGGCGGCCGTCGATCGGGAGCGCCCTGCCGTTCGAGAAGTAGGCGTCGCTCAGCACCCATCCCGTCCGGTCGGCGAAGGGGAGGACGCGGAAGGTGGTCGGGTCCGGCACGAGCACGATGTCGGGAAAGCCGGTCAGCTCCGGGATGTCGAAGCCGCCCCCCTCGGTGAACATCGGCGTGAACACCTTGTTGGCCGTGTCGAGGCTGAGGAGGGCTGCCGAGAAGTCGATCCCGTTCTCGAGGGCGGCCACGTAGTCCACAGCGGACATGAACTTGCAGCGCGGGGTGCCGTGCTGGTCGACCCAGATGATCCTCACGGTCAACAGTCCCTGCTCGTCGATGAGAGCAGTTGTCCGCTCAGCGGCCTCCCGCTGGGCCGGGTCGAGCAAGCCGTGCGCTTTGACGAAGCCCGACTTGCCCACACCTCGTTCGCTTGTCATCCCTCTCCTTGTCGTGTCGCATCTCGCCTGCAGGCCTTGTGCCGCCGCTGCTCCCCGTCCTTGCTCCCTCGGTCAGGCGACCGCATGCTCACCGGGCTCAGCGGCCTTGGACGAGGCCCGGACCGGCTCTCCCAGTTGGACGGCGCCTCCCTGCTCGATCCGCTCCCGCTCGGTGGCGGCGGGGAGGAGCAGGTCGAAAAGGGAGCTGTCGCACGAGTGCAGCTCCGTCGCCGCCATCTTGCCGCCGTCGAGGCAGAACTGCCACATGCCGTTCGACTCGTTTTGGCTGTAGACGGTGAGCCCACCGTCCGATGTGAGGTAGCCGAGGTTCACCCTGCCGCCGAAAGCAGCGTCGACCGCCCGCAGCGCCGTCGGCACGTCGGCCCCCTCACAGATGCGCTCGAGGAAGAACTGCCAGCCGACCTCGCTGTCAGCCCGACCGTGGAGGCGGTCCGAAAAGCGGTCGCGGAAGTCGTTCCAATGCTCGAGGAAGCCGTTGTGGCACCAGGCGCTCCGGTCGCCGTCGAAGAAGGGCTGCGTGTCGGCCATCTGCACGGTTGACAGCTGGCTCGGGCGCCGGAGATGGGCGAGGAAGCGCCGTGACCGTACGGCCCGCAGGCTCTCGTCGTGATACCCCTCGTCACGGAAGCGGGCGATGCCGCGGGCGCCTTCGATGCTCCCGGATGCCTCGTCGAGCCAGGCGACGCCCCAGCCGAAGCCGCCGAGGCCGAGCTCCTCCAGTCCGGCGACGATCGGCGCCAGTTCCTCGAACGGCCGCTCCTCGTCGAAGGCCGCAGCCAACATCTCACACAAGCCTGAGATCCTCCTCGGGTGTTGCTGGTGCCACCGCCCCGGCGGAGGCCGCCTTCTTCTCCGCTGAGCCCTCCTTCGAGGCACCCGTTTACAAGCGCCAGCACCGGAGCGCCGGTTCCGATCGATTGAAAGGCCCGCTTCCGGACGACGCGATCATACGGTCTCGCAACGGGCCGCTCGGCAGGACAAATGCATCGGGCCGGTGAGCCCTGAGGCAGCGGTCGCCGTGGGCAAGGGCGGCTCGGCGCCGTGGAAGGATGGCTGAATGAGGATCACCCGACAGATCGTCGTCTTCGACGCCGCCGACCTGAAGGCCGAGAGCTCGTTCTGGGCCGGGCTGCTCGGTGGCACTGTTGACGCAGAGGACGATTGGCACAGCATCTACGTCAACGGTGAGCCACGGTTGGGAATCCAGCTGGCGCCCGACCATCACCCGCCGGAGTGGCCTGAAGGAACCCCGCAGCAGATCCACCTCGACCTGTTCGTCGAGGACGTCGGGGCTGCCCACGACGAGGTCATCTCGCTCGGCGCCAGGCTGCTCCAGCCCGCAGATGACATCGGCTCGAGCCAGGGCTTCCAGGTCTACGCCGATCCCGCCGGGCACCCGTTCTGCCTCTGCTGGGGATGATCGACCCGCTCGAGGAACCGCTCCCGTGCTTCGACGCCGCCGAGGCGGCCCGTCTCATGGAAGGGGCCTTCGGGATCTCGGGTGAACTGGTTCGCCTGCACGGGGAGCGCGACCTCAACTTCCGCGTGAGCGACGCCACCGGAGCGAGATTCCTCCTCAAGATCCAGAACCCGGCAGACTCTGAAGACGTCGTCGCGATGCAAGCGGCCGCCCTCGCCCACATAGCCAGGGTCGAGCCGACGCTGCCCGTGGGCAACAGTCTCCCGGCGCTCGACGGCAGCCTGTGGCGTCAGGTGAGAGCCGCCGACGGGCGGACGTCCTTCGTGCGTCTGTTCACTTTCCTCGAAGGTCACCATGCCGGCCTCGACGAGCTCGGCGAGGAGTCGTTGTTCGAGTGGGGACGGACCGTGGCCCGCCTCGGCCGGGCACTTCGGGGCTTCTTCCATCCGGCTTCCGGCTACGCCATCCAGTGGGACATCCGCCGGGCGCGAGAGCTACGGAGCCGCCTCGTCCACGTCCCGAAAGCAGGCGCGGGAGCTCGTGAGCGAGGTGATCGACCGCTTCGACGCCAACGTCGCCCCGGTCATCGACCGGCTCCGGGCGCAGGTGATCCACAACGACATGAGCCGGGAGAACGTCCTTGTCGACGAGCGGTCGCGGATCAGCGGGATCACCGACTTCGGCGACATGACCCATACCGCCCTTGTCTGCGACCTCGCCGTCGCCATCGCAGATGTGCTCGACGGGCGGAGCGGCTCGCTCGAGCTGGCCCGGCCAATGATCGAGGGCTACCACTCGGTGACCGCCCTCGAGCCGCCAGAGGCGGCAATCCTCGGTGACCTCGTGGCGGCGAGATGCGCGACGACTGTGACCGTCACTGCTTGGCGGGGGCGCCATCACGAAGTTGAACCGGGCTCGACGATCGGAGCGCTCCGCTTCCTCGAGCAGCTGGGCGAGGTGGGCTTTGCTGCGGTTGCCGCCCGACTCGCGGGCGGCCTCGAGACAGACGGGCTCCCTTACCGCAGCCGGCCTTCCGCCGACCTGCTGAGGGCGCGGCGGGCCACCCTCGGCCCGCTCTCGCTCAGCTACGACTCCCCGCTCCGTCTCGTCCGCGGGGAGGGCGTCTTCCTGTTCGGAGCCGATGGCGAGCGGTACCTCGACGCCTACAACAACGTCCCTGTCGTCGGCCACTGCCATGAGGACGTGGTGAGGGCGGTGAGCGCCCAGATGAAGCTTCTCAACACCAACACGCGTTACCTGCACCAGGCGAGCGTCGAGCTCGCCGAGCGGCTGATCGAGTCAGCCCCGGCCGGGCTCGACCGCGTGCTTTTCCTGAACTCGGGAAGCGAAGCCAACGACATCGCATGGCGGATGGCCTGCCATGTCACCGGCCGCCACGGCGCCATCGTGACGCGTTTTGCTTATCACGGGGTCACGGAGGCGACGACGGACCTCTCGCCCGAGGCCTGGCCGAAGGGCCATGTCCCCGACGGCATCGGGCTTGTGCCTCCACCGATCTGCGCGAGCACGAATGGAGAGGCGCCCGGAGGCGACGGGCGTGCTCCTCGCGGGTGGACGGCTGCCCTGTCGGGGGAGGAGGCGGCCGACGCCGTCGCCCGGGTGACGGCTGCGGGCATCTCGCCGGCGGCCATCTTCCTCGACCCCGCCTTCACAAGTGACGGCATCCTCGGGCCCGCCCACGATTGGGTGCGGCAGGCGATGGGGGCGGTGCGTTCGTGTGGTGGCCTCCTTGTTGCCGACGAGGTGCAGGCCGGCTACGGCCGGACCGGGGACGGTCTCTGGAGCATCGCCGACGCCGGCGTCGTGCCGGACTTCATGACGACAGGCAAGCCGATGGGCAACGGCTACCCGGTCGCGGCGGTGCTGACGCGGGCGGAGATCGCCGATCCCTTCATTGAGGAGACCGGATATTTCAGCACCTTCGGCGGCAACACGGTCGCATGCGTCGCCGCCCTCGCCGTGCTGCGTGTCATCGAGGAGGAAGCACTCGTCGAGCAGGCCGGCGCCACGGGCGCCTACCTGCGGGCCGTCCTCGAGGAGGTGGCCGCCCGACACGACTTGGCGGGCTCCGTCCGCGGCTGGGGCCTGATCTGCGGCCTCGAGGTGCTCAGCCGTGAGGACGGCAACCTGCCTGATCCACACGAGGCGGCGAGGGTGGTCAACCGGTTGAGGGATGGCGGGGTCCTCGTCGGGACGACGGGGGAAGCCGATCACATCATCAAGATCCGTCCGCCCCTCGTCATCAAGCCGCATCACGTCGATCTTCTCGCCGAGCGGCTTGATGACGCCCTCACGTCCAGCTAAAGGTGCCGGCGCGCCGGGCCGGCACATTGACGCCGATGGCTATGGACCCTCAGGTACCTGACCACTTCTGGTTGGCGGTGTCGGTGCAGGTGACGATCTCCTGGACGGTGCCGGCTGTCTTGGAGCTGCCGGGGTCCGTGAGACACAAGCCATTCGACTTGAGCACGTACTCGCCGTTCGTCGGGTGCGTCCACGTCTCGATGCTCGAGCCCCTGCAGTTGGTGATGTAGGTCGGGCTCCCGGAGCCGCCGCTGTCGGCCAGGCACAAGCCGTAGACATGCAGCTCGCCGCTCGAGAAGGACCACTTCTGTGCAGCTGTGCTGTTGCACGTGTAGAGATCCACCGGGTTGTTGAGTGACTCCCAGGCGCCGGCGTCGTCGAGGCACATGGAGTCGTAGCCCTTGATCGCCGTACCGGTGGCCGGATGGACCGTCCAGGTGAACGACGCCGAGCCGGAGGCGCCGGCCGAGTCCCTTGCTGTGACCGTCGATTGGTAGGTCGCGTTGGCGGAGAACTTGCCGCCGATCACGCCGGTGCTCGCGCCGATGGACATGCCGGCCGGCAGTCCGGTGGCACTCCACGTGAGCGGATAGCCGCCGCTCGAACTGCCGCTGATGGCGAGATTGTACTTGCCACCGTTGACGTTGTTCCGGGCGCCGGGACTCGTGACCGTGACGGTGTCCGTCGCCTGCGGGGTGGACATCGTGCACCCACTGACGGCGTTGCTCCAGAGTGACTGCATCGCGAAGGACCCGGTGGAGAGGTGGACGTCGCCGTACGGATCGCCACCGCCCCAGCCTTCTCCGCCCCAGGCGCACTTGTCGCCGATCTCGCCGCCGGACACACCGTCATTGAGGTCGATCCAGCCCGTTTCCGGGTCAGGATCGGTGATCGTCTCGGCATACTCGTGACCGCCGACAATCGAGAACCCGTCCTCGGTGCCGTTGGCGTTGACGAAGTCCTCGCCGCAGCCCGATCCGGAATCAAGGACGTAGGGGAGGTTGGTGTACGGCTCATTGCTGATGCTGTGCCAGGCACAGTAGTCACCGGAGCCGCCGTCACAACTGGAGGCGTAGAAGCCGGCCGGGCAGGTGCCCGACTGAGTGGCGACGACGATCTGGGCGTCGCTCAGATCGGTGATCGCCTGATTGGAAGTGAAGGCGTCCGCCTCGGCGGCCAGCTGGGACTGGGTCGCCCCGTATGGCGGCGTGCTCGCGTCCTCGAAGGCGCCTTTGTAAACCGAGCCGCTGAAAGATGGGTGCCCGGTGCCGTCTGTGTACTGGTCGGTCGTCGTTGACCAGCTGTCCTGCGGCTGGAGGCCCAGCCCGGCATAGAAGCTCTCGAGGTAGGAAGCTGACGCCTCCTCGCCGGAATTGGTCGACCAGCTCGGGCCCCAGAAGAGAAGGTAGACATGAGGGCTGTGCTGGACGGACCCGCCGTTGTACTGCAAGGCGCAGTTCGGCTCGGTACAGGCAGTCGCCGCTTGACTTTTGACTTTGGCTCCGACGGGCGGCACGATCCCGCTGATGCCGGCCGCTCTCGTGTGGCCGAGTCTCGCCGAGTAGGCGTTGTGCAGGTTCACCACCGTCACATGGGCGAGCCCCGCCGGTGCCCGGGACGTGCTGGCGCTCGCATTCGCCGCACCGCCGATCGCCAGGGTTCCTGCCACCGCCAGGAGCGACCCGGCGGCAAGTAGAGCGCGACTCCGTAACCGGATCCGCGAACGTGGACGTTTGATTTTCAATGAACCCATGGCCTCGCAACCCCTACCGCCGGACCACCGGCGCAAGTTGCGCCGCGCTGATCAGAGAGCGGTCGGAACCTACACGGGAACGAACTCAGGCCACAAATCCTGAGGCGACCGTGGGTGGCGCATGGGCGCTGTAGGTCGATCTCACTCACAGTGGTACAGTTGTGACTGACGGTGACTAGGCGGGTTCAGTAGGTGTTCAAGGACTGCGCGTAATCGAGCCGAGGCCCGCAGGTTGCGGGTCCCCCGGGATTATCTGAAACGGCGGAATCAGATGAAGACCTCTATCGCATCGGTCGCGCTCGCCGCGACTGTCGTCTTCGGGCTGTCTGCACCTGCGGCAACAGCGGCCACAGGCAGGGGCCCGACAACGATCGCCCGGAAGGCACCGGCGGGAGCAACGACAACCAGCTTCCGCGCCGGCGTCGGCGACAACGGCTCCGAGCAACCCGATCGACGGTTACATCCACACCGTCGGGACGGCAATCTACGACCAGGCGGGTAACCACGTCCGCTTCTTCGGCATCGATTCGCGCACCCTTGGATATGGGCCTGCCACAACGGGCTGCCCGACGCACGGCTGGAAGGCCATCACCAGCCAGGAGGTCGCCAGCGAAGAGTCGTGGGGTTTCAACGAGGTCCGCATCGCGGTCAGCTGGGGCGACCTCGAGCCGACGCCACCGACGATCTCAGGGGGCGCCACGGTGCACCACTGGAACGCCGCATACGTCGATGCTCTCTCTGCCGCCGTGCAGGCATACAACACGGCGGGGATCGCCGTCGTACTCGACATGCACGAGACCCAATGGTCGGCGGCGTGGAACGAGAGCAACTCTGACGTCACCGCCGGCAACTGCCAGGGCACCGGCTTCCCGATCTGGATGTATCCCGACGCGAACTCCATCTCTATCGATCAGGGGATCTGCGACTTCTACAACAACGTTCCGGAACCCGGCGTGACACAGAAGCCGCAAGACGGTCTCGTGGCGGCCGAGCAGTATTTGGCCGGCTACTTTGCGCCGGCGACTGAGGCGACCCATGGACAGGTCATCGCTTTCGACATGTTGAACGAGCCCAAGCCGACGAGCGGCACCACTTGCAAAGGCCACGCCGGTACCGACATGCTCGCCATCTACGAGGAGCTCGGAGCGGCGATCCGAGCGGTCGACCCGCCAGTCTCCTTGATCTACGAAGACTACGCGTTCGAGTCCTACGAAGCCGCCGGCTTCATGATGACCTCACCGCTCAACATGTCCAACGTGATCATCTCGAGCCACGCCTATCCCGCCACCTGGAACGAGCCGGTGCCCGCTGGCTGCCCGAGTGTGAGTGCCTATCAGGCCTTGTCCTTCTATACCGCCCATCTGCAACAGGCTCAGAGCTTTGACCAACCGATGTGGATCGGCGAGTTCGACGGCTTCGCGACGCAGAACTCGTGCGCCGACGCCAACTGGACGAGCGACATCACCGCCAACATGAACTTCGACACCGCCAATGATGTCAGCTGGTCATTCTGGGACTACGTGAACCTCACCCAGAACATGAAGGTGTTGCCGTATCTGCAGGCGGGGATGAGCATGCCGTCCGCTCCCTCCGCGCCGACGGTGGCCGTCGCCACGCCTGTCGCCAACGCCGCCGTCTCCGGCAACGTCACGGTGACGGGCACGGTGAGCGACGCCAACACGGTCAACAAGGTTCAGGTCAGCTTGGGGAGCGGAACAGCGGTGACGGCGACCGGCACGAACAGCTGGTCGGCCGGCCTCGCGACGGCTGGTTTCCAGAACGGGCCGCAGACGATCGAGGTGAGCGCGACGGACTCCGCCGGCAATGTCGGCACGGCTTCCGAGACGGTGACGGTGGACAATCCCTCCACACCGACCGTGTCCATCGCCACGCCTGTCGCCAATGCCGCCGTCTCCGGCAACGTCACGGTGACGGGCACGGTGAGCGACGCCAACACGGTCAACGAGGTTCAGGTCAGCTTGGGGAGCGGAACAGCGGTGACGGCGACCGGCACGAACAGCTGGTCGGCGCAGGTCTCCTACGGCGGCTCTCGCGAACGGCACCGAGGCCGTCGAGGTGAGCGCGACGGACTCCGCCGGAAATGTCGGCACGGCTTCTGAGACGGTGACGGTGGACAATGTGGTCACTGCGACGAGTTGTCCCACCACTGCGGCAGGCATGACGCAGTTGTCCGGCAATGTCACCTTGGCGACAAGCCAGAGCGGATGGACCGGTATCTTCAATTCACGCTCCGTCGTCTCGCGTGTCGAGCCGGCAGGCGGCGGCTACGGCAGTGCATGGGCTCTTCAAGTGGAACCGAAGAGCGGGGATTCGGGGATCGCCGGTGTGAACAACGCCCCGCTGTGGGTCCCCGGTTCTCCCGGAGCGGTCACGACCGCAGGGGCGATTTATGCGGGGAGCGCATTCGTGCGAGCCAGTGTGCCCGGCGAGCAGGTATCGCTCGAGATACGAGAGACGACACCTGACGGAGGCGCCGTCAGCTACCACAAGGTGACGGTGACACTGTCCGACACCGGCTGGCATCAGATCACCTCGACCTATACGGCTCTCCACAGCGGAGACGCCATCCACTACGGCCTCCGCGGCAACAACTTTGCCGGCTCCGGCCAGAATCTCCTTGCGGACTGTCTCAGCCTGCAGACCGGCAGTTGATCGCTCGTCAGCGAACCACCCAGTAGTTCGTCATCGCCGTGGAACCGGCCGGAGCCTCTCCGGCCGGTTCCGCTCCGACGCGTAAACAGCCCGATTGAGCCTGCTAATGCAGGCGAACGACGGAGATGGCGTCTTTTTTAAAGGAAGACGAGCGGCGTTCAGTAGCTTCCCGGAGTCGATGTCGGCGCGCGGCGGCACAACATGCACGAGCGGCTCGAAGAGGCTGGACACGGCGTTGGCTATCGGCTTTGCCTACATCGGCAAATTCTCGAATTGGCGCTAGGGACGACAGTACGTATAAAGTCTCGGCGCTGCATCAGGCGGTGCATCTTTGGGCGGAAGGCAGGGGATGATGAACTGGGTTCGGACATTGGCGCGGGTGCGCCGTCCAATGGCGGCGGTTGCGATCGTGGGCACGATGCTCTCGACGTTTCTGCTCGCAGGGGCAGTGCCCGCGTTGGCTCAGGGGAGCAACGACTGGGCGGGCTTCTTGTACGACGCCGGGCACAGCTCCTACAACGCCGGGGCGACCGCCATCACGCCGGCCACCGTCCCGAGCCTGCAGGAGGTGTGGAAGTGGATCACCCCCGCCTCCACGAACACGGGGACGAACGAGCTGCTCGCCAGCCCCACCGTCGTCAACGGTGTCGTCTACATCGGAGCGATGGACGGCAACTTCTACGCCGTGAGCGAGGCGACCCATTCCGTCTTGTGGTCGGACTTCCTCGGGTTGGAGACAGCAAAGAACAATGACGTCTGCGGGCCGAACGGCAAGGGCATCATCTCCACCGCCACGGTGACGACGGTGAACGGCACACTGACAGCCTATGTGGCCTCGCCCGACGGGAACTTCTACGCCCTCAACGCCTCGACGGGCGCGACCATCTGGACGGGCCACATGTACACCCCCTCGACGACCGTCGACGACTACTACGCGTGGGGCTCACCTCTTGTCGCCCACGGCAACGTCTACATCGGCCTCTCGTCGGACTGCGACACGCCCCTCATCCCCGGTGGCCTGCTCTCGTTCAACGCCACGACGGGCGCCCTCGTGGCTCAGTTCAACTCCACCCCGGCGGGGGCGAACAACGACGGCGGAAGCATCTGGTCGAGCCCGGTGCTCGCCGCCAGCGGTGACATCCTCGTCACGACGGGGAACGGCTACAGCAATAGCGGGCAGCCCCCGTACAACGAGTCGGTCATCGACCTCAACCCGACCACTCTCGTCGTGAACAGCTTCTGGGCCATACCATTCAAGCAGCAGGTGAACGACGCCGACTTCGGCGCATCGCCGACGGTCTGGACGGCGACGATCAACGGGGTATCCACCAACATGGTCGGGGCGTGCAACAAGAACGGCCTCTACTACGCCTTGAACCAGGCCGACCTCGCGGCCGGCCCGGTCTGGGAGACGACGATCACGGTGCCCTACAACGGCGCCTCACAGGAGTGTGACTCGGCCGCCATCTGGAACGGCACCGATCTCATCATCGGTGGGGGCGCAGGGACCACGATCAACGGGACGAGCTACACCGGCTCGGTGCAGGCCCTCGACCCGGCCACCGGCGTGCCGATCTGGCAGACCGGGCTTGACAGCACGATCGTCGGCAGCCCGACAGAGGACGGCGGCGGCGTCGTGGCGGCCCAGACCTACCAGACGACGAACCACCAGCTCGGCGTCTTTCTCCTGAACGCGAGTGACGGGAGCCAGCTCAGCTTCATCCAGACCCAGGAGCCGATGTTCGGGCAGGCGGTCTTCGTCGGCAATGACCTGCTCATCGGCGCAGGCGGTACCTTCGGCCTGCAGGACTTCGCAGTCCCCTCGGCCGGTACGCCCATCACAGGCGTCAGCCCCTCGACCATTCCCCAGGATGCGAACGAGACGGTCACCCTCACCGGGAGCGGGTTCTCGGGCAACCCGTTGGTGCAGGTCAGCGGAAACTCAGTGAGCGTGTCGTCGGAGACCGTGACCTCCTCGACGACGATGACCGTCAAGCTGTTCGCAGGCTCGGGGGCGACCACCGGCGCACGGAACATCAGCGTGATCGAGCCCGGTACAGGCTCCGACACCTGGGTCGCCGACACGTGCGACGCCTGCCTCACGGTGACGCCTACAGCGTCGAAGCCGACTGTCACGTCGATAAATCCCTCCAGCTTCACGGTGGGCAGCACGAAGACGGCCGCCACCATCACAGGGACGAACTTCGTGTCCGGAGCCACCGTGACGAGCCACTCGGGGATCACACTGTCTGTGACCAGCTTCGTCAGCTCGACGCAGCTCGACGTGACCGTGACCGTCTCGAGCACCACTGCTGCCGGCACCTACAACATCTGGCTGACCAACCCGAGCGGGAGTGCCGCCGAATGCACCGGCTGCCTGACGGTGACGACGGGGGGACCGACGAAGCCCACCGTGACGTCGATCAATCCTTCGTCGCTGGCGCCGGGCAGCACGAAGACGGCCGCCACCATCACAGGGACGAACTTCGTGGCCGGAGCCACGGCGACAAGCCACTCGGGGATCAAGGTGGCTGTGACCAGCTGTCGTGAGCTCGACGCAGCTCGACGTGACAGTGACAGTCGCGAGCACGGTTGCCGCCGGCACCTACAACATATTCGTCTACGACTCGAGCTCTAACTTCGGCGAGTGCAAGGGCTGCCTCACGGTCACCTGAACGGCGGGCACGGCGCGCTCCAAGGGTAGGCGGCGGGTATCGGTAGCAGCGCTGGTGCTGCCGGGTATCCCCGGTCAGGAGGAGGTCTCCTCCCAACTTCCCTGCGGCGCCGCCGCCGCAATAAGCTGTCGGCGATCCGTCCGAGGAGGGAATCGCGACATGGCCGAGACGGCTTTGCGAAGCGTCACCGCCGGCACGGGAGCAGCGGTCCTGGTCGAGCGTGGGCAGCGTGTCGCCGCCGTGGATGTGGAGGGCGGCCAGGTCGGCGATTTGTTCGCCTTCAGTGCGGAGGACACCTCGGAGTTTGCGAGCGCGTCCCATACCCGCGTGATGACTGCCAAGCTCTTCCCACGGCCCGGCGACGCGATCCACTCTGACAGGCGACGCCCGATGCTCGAGTTGGAAGACGACACCTCCCCCGGCCGGCACGACACCCTCTACGCCGCATGCGACCCCCGCCGTTACGAGTTGCTCGGGGCCGACTCCTCACACCGGTCGTGCGCCACGAATCTCGCCGAGGCGATGCAATCCCACGGCGGCCTCGCGGTCCCGGTGCCGCAGCCCTTCAACCTCTTCATGGACGTCCGGCCCGACCCCGACGGCAACCTGAGCGTCCTCACGGCCAGCTCGAGGCCCGGCGACCGGCTCGTGTTCCGGGCGGCGATGGACGTCATCGTCGTCCTCTCCTCCTGTCCGATGGACATCCTCCCGATCAGCGCCAACGGGGTCACGAGCCTCGCGCTCGAGGTCCTCTGACCGTCAGAAGGGACAGGCATGCAAGCCACGCACGACAGCGCCCCGCCGATCACCGACGGCGAGCCGGCGATCAAGGGCATCGAGAAGCACAGCATCGACTTCATCCCGCTCAGCGAGCGCCACGGCCGGCCATCCAGCCTCTTCTTCATCTGGTGGTCGTCCAATATGCAGCTCACCACCGTGCTGACGGGGGTGATCGCGGCGGCGCTCGGGCTGTCGTTCCCATGGGCGCTTGTCGCAATAGTGCTCGGGACGGCGGTCGGCTCGTTCATCACCGCCCTCCACAGCGCCCAAGGACCGATCCTCGGGGTTCCGCAGATGACCCAGTCGCGGGCCCAGTTCGGGTTCCTCGGGGCCGTCATCCCGCTCGTGATCGCCGTGTTGATGTACGTCGGCTTCTTCGCCACGAGCAACTTGCTCGGTGGCCAGTCCATCAACGCGGTGCTCCCGTCGGTTCCCCTCTGGGCCGGTGTCGTGCTCTGCGCCCTTCTCACGGTGTTGCTGGCCCTTTTCGGCTATGACGAGATCCATCGGTGGGCAAAGATATTCGGCTACATCTTCCTTCTCGCCTTCCTCGGGCTCACGATCAGCTTGTTCGCCCGGGGCATGGTGCCGAGCAGCGTGTGGCACTTCGGGCCGCTCCACTACGGGCCCTTCCTGCTCATGTTGGCTGCCTCGGCGATCTGGATGATCTCCTATGCCGTCTACGTCTCTGACTACAGCCGCTATCTCCCGAGGGAGTCGCCGAAGGCCCAGACGTTCTGGTACACCTACGCGGGCGGTGCGATCGCCTCGTTCTGGTTGCTTTCCTTCGGTGCGCTTCTCGGCGTCATCTTGCCGAAGGCCATAACCGATACGGCGTCGGTGACCATTGGCCTCACGGGGCCGGTCAAGGTGCCCTTCATGATCATTCTCGCTCTCGGAGTGATCTTCACCGATGCGCTGAACACCTACGGGGCATCCATGTGCCTCATCACCATCACCGAGCAGCGGCGGCATGTACTCGGGACGGGGCGGCCGGCCCGGGTCGGCACAGCACTCCTCGTCGGCATCGTCGGCACCATCATCGGGGTAGCGGCGTCATCGAACTTTGTCACCGACTATGCCGACTTCCTCTCGCTGCTTCTCTACTTCTTGATCCCGTGGAGCGCCATCAACCTGATCGACTTCTATGTCATCACACATGGCGAGTACCCCCTGGCGGCGTTCTTCGACCCGGACGGGCCCTACCGGGGCGCTCGGATGTGGGCTGTCGTCTGCTACGTGGTTACCTGCGCCGTCGAGGTCCCCTTCTGGAGCACGACGATCTACACGGGGCCCATCGCCACCGCCCTCAAGGGCGGGGACATCACGTGGATCATCGGGCTGCTCGTCGCCGGCGGGATGTACTACCTCGGAGCGCGCTTCGGCCTCGTGGCGACTCCGGAGGCCGACGCCGAACCGGCCATGGCCGACGTGCTCCCGCCGGCGCTCGGCTGACGCGTGCGGGCGGGACAGCCTTGACCGGGGACGCCCGGGGCGGACCCACCGGTCCTGTCCGCTACCCCTTCAGCGGGCTCGTCACGTTCCTCGGCGTCCCCGCCGCCGACCCGGGCGGCGACTTCGACGCCGACGTGGCCGTCCTGGGAGTGCCCTTCGACGAAGGCTCGCCCTACATGCCCGGCTCCCGTTTCGGCCCGCGCGGCATCCGGGAGCACTCTCTTCGCTTCGTCACGGGCGAGGACGGTTACTACGACCCGATCGCGAGGAAGCGGTTCCTCGAAGCCGAGATCCGGGACCGGCGCATCGTCGACATCGGCGACGCCGAGGTGCTGCCGACAAACGTGCCCGGCACGTTCGACGACGTGACTCGCATCGTCGCGAGGTTGAGGGAGAAGGGGGTCATGCCGGTCGTGCTCGGCGGCGACCATTCGATCACTTTTCCTGTGGTGCGGGCCTTCGGACCGGAGCCAATCCACGTGTTCCACCTCGACGCACACCTCGACTACATGCCGTTCGTGCACGGCATGGAGTTCACCAACCAGCACGCCTTTCGCCACATCACCCGGATGGAGCACGTCGCAAGCCTCACCCAGGTCGGGATCCGCAGCATCCGCAATACCGAGGAGATGCTGACGGACACGCTCGGAGACGGGAACCGTGTGGTCACGATGGACGAGGTCGAGCGCCTGGGCGGTGAGGCCGTTGCCAGGTTGTTGCCGGCGGGCGCCCCGACCTACGTCAGCATCGACATCGACGTGCTCGACCTGTCCCTCGTGCCAGGGTGCGTGTCGGCCGAGCCGGAGGGGCTGAGCTACGGGGGGCTCCGCCGGATCCTGTTCAGCCTGGCCGAGCACGTCGAGGTGGTCGGCTTCGACCTCGTCGAGGTCAACCCGCAGCTCGACGTGCGCACCGGCGTCACGTCCTACCTCGGCGCCCACACGACGATCGAGTTCCTCGGCCACATCCGGGCCGCCAAGAAGTGACGGGTCCCTCCCTCGGTGGTGGCAGGTGCGACATCCGACGTGCAATCGTTGACATTCCTGACAACATCCAGACGACGCGGGTCGGTCCCCCTGATCGCCCGCGCCTGCGGGACACGGTGAACGCGCTCTTCCGGACGGCGACTTCCCGGCGCATACGCTCCTGCTCGTGTCGGCCCGGCACAGCCGGTCCTGTATTCCTCAGCGGTTGCTTGAGCTCCGTCCTGGCCCGACGTCAAAGTTCAGAGCGCCGGACAACGCCCCTGCGTGGAACACCGACGCGAGATATTCGGCTTCGCACTCGAAGTCACGACCCGTGGTGTCCTCGATTACCGGGAAGACGGACCGGAGACCAGAAAGTAGCCCGACGAGGCGTGGGGCAGGCTCACGTCCCACAGCGAAGAGACACTGGCTACACACGATGGCAAGGCCGGCGAGCGCATTGTCGAGGCTCTCGGCGGCTCGCCGCTCGCTGTTGTAGGCGCGAAAGCTCGTCGAGGCGACGTCGTCCTGCGGGTCGTTCACGGCCGCCGGTAACAGCGTCGGCAGTGCTGCACTCCGGGCCTCCTCTGCGAAGCCACTCACTATCCAGCCGTAGTACGCGGCGTCATGCTCGGGGATCTGTGAGACGCCGGGACTGTTGAGCGCCGTCGTCTGCCGCTCCGCTATGAACGCCAACTCTGCCCAGGCGCCAGAGAGGGTGTTGAGCGCCGGAGACACCATTGAATTGTGGTAACCGCCCGTCGAAAGCACCCGCCCGAGCGGGTAGTTCTCATCGGCCGGCACGTAGACAGGATTGTCGGTCACCGACCGAAGCGAGATCCGCGCCGCCTTCTCGACCGCCGCGACGGCTCGGTGGGCCTGCCCCAGCGCGCGGGGGATAATGCGGTAGCTGACCGGAGCCTGGTGAAAAAGCCGGTCCTTTGTCTCGCAGCCCTCCAGGTAGGACCGGATCGCTTGGAGGGCAGCTGTCTCGTCCTCGTCCCCCCAGAGATCGTCCAGCACCTCGTCGTAAGCGCCGACCGGCGCGCGGAAGGCTTCGATAGCGAGCGCGAAGATCGCCTCTGCGTGCTGCAGACGATGACGGGCATGCAGCGCCGTGTCCGCAGCGAGGGCGGCGGCACAAGGGGAGCCGTTGACGAGCGCCACTGGCTCACCCTCCTCGAGGTCGTCGTGCTGCAGGTCCTTCAGCACCTGGGCGAGGGGGAGGATCTCGCCGGCACCTACCTGGCCGTCGGCTGGCACTCTCGCCATCGGCTCGTCGAGGAGCGCCGCTACTCGCTCAGCGATGATCGGGCGCACCTTGCCATTGCCCGATACATAGTTCACGAGGCGGGCAAAGACGATCCCGCGAACGACCCGCTCGTCGAGATAGCCCCCTCCGTAGCCGACAGCGTTCCACCGCCAACGGCTGGCACGGTGCTGTTGCTCGGGCGGGATCTGTGTCCTTACCCCGTGACCCGGAAGGCTCGTCGTCCCGTAGATGAATTGCGTTCGGTCTGAGTCGAGCAGCCTCATGAAGTTCTCTCGGCCCTGGGTCATCGCCCCCTTGGCCCTCGCTCCGATCTCGACTCCTTCGCCGCCTACTGCCACCCGCCGGAAATTCTCAAGCGTGAAGTCGTCGCGCGTCTCGAGCACTACGGTCACAGCCCCCGTCCTTTCACTTGCTCTCCTGCCAGCTTCCCTCCGCCAACGTAGTTATTCCGGCGCTCCTTGAGGCGCTGCTGGATGCTGACGATCTCTCAAGGCCGAAGCCGACGCCTACGTCGCCGAGCAGCGAGACGATCGCGACGAACGGGCCCACCGACTCGTCGTGCGCAACGGCCGCGTCGAACCACGTAGGGTGAAGACCGTCGCCGGCGGTCGAGGGCACCGCACCGAGGGTCAACGAGAGGCGGATCGACGGCAAACCGGCGATCGCCAGAGGTTTCCAGTCCAGCCGGAGAGGCCACATTGGCTCATTTGCGCCGGACCTGGTCGGCCACGCCTTGAGCTGAGCAGGTACACCGCCGGTTTCCCTTGAGCGGAACCTCAGAGGAGACGACGGTCGGGCTTGGCGAGATGAACCGGCAGTTCGTGCCGCGGGATCGGCAAGTAGGGTAGAGAAGTCCAGCTGGAGGGATGCGAGAGTGGCCGAATCGGGCGGTCTCGAAAGCCTCTGCGGAGGAGGTATCGCGTCGGTGGCGGTTCGCTGCCGAGCTGTTGAGCTGGAGATATCGTCTATGGCCCCAACTCAAGGCCACTCCTGCCGGCTTGAAATTGTGGGATGGATTATGGGATGACGGGATTGCCAAGCGACTCGTAGAAACGGCGGCCACTGACGATCGAGCCAAGCTGCACAGGGATGCTGAGATTCCCACGGACGCTTTCCGCCGACACTGCCGGCGATACCGGGTTACGCGTGGATGAACTCGAGCCGGGCGCAATCGTTCCGTCAGCGTCTCACCAACGCGTCGCCGACAGAACCCGTACCAAATGCCGGCACCCCTACCCGTCGAGGCGCACGACCTGTGTGTTACCGCCGAGGGAGCTGCGGCCAATTAATCAGGGTGGCGATGCAGACTCCGCCCGGGCGCCTCTTCAGCTCCCAGATCTTTGGAGAGGCGCCCGCTTCCTTGGTAGAGGTCCTCGCCCATGTCCGTTCGCGACCTCGCCCAGTCAAGGGTGCCCCGGCCCGACCGGGGCCTTTGCCAAGGCCTAGGCGTCTCGCAGCGGCCGTCGCCGCCAAGGTGGCAAGGGCCATGCGCATGTACCGGGTTGAGCTACGCTAGCCCAACGGGTAACTGACGAGGTCTCTTTGGCGGTGTCGCCCGCCGATTTCGAGTTGGTCGCCTACTGGTTCGCTCCCTTCCATGAGGACGTACAGCCGGCCTGCCCGTCGAGGACTGGCGCCTCGCCGAACGACAGGTAACTGGCGGGTTAAGGGTGGTCCGACCGTGGCAAGTTCGTGGCCTTTGCCGCAGCCAGCTATCCCACTGTCGGAGTGGCTCGGGTGGGTAGGTCTACGCTCCGCGAGCGTATCGAAGGAGGAGATACGGCGCGCTGTCACAGCGGCAGCGGCGGCAGCCTCGCTGGACGCCCGCGCCAAGCACGTGGCCCCTCAACACCGATCTACCCATCGGAGCTCCAAGGCATCTCCTAGATGATGGTTACCGCCCTGGCAGGCTCGCTCGTCGAACCGACAGTGCACCGCCTTGGATGAACCTTGTGTGGCAGCTAAAGAGGGCAGAACGCATTACCACTTAAAATGTACCGAAATGACCCATAGGGGAGCATAGCCCGGCAACATTTTCAATTTGGCTAGTCAGGCACCGCGGTCAGCGGTTGAGGTACCAGATGCCACCTTCTACTCGTACCACTCTTCGGGAGCAACACGAACTTTGTTCTGCCAGTTGACCTCGTGCGAAATGAGAATCTGTGCGCCATCCCGTCTCTCGTACTCCTCGATAGCGTCCCAACTTTCGACAATACGGTCCGCGTGCCATACAACACCCGGGAGCGAGCGGTTTCGCATCTTCTCCAAGTCATAAATTGCGTCGCCCGCCAACACGAAGGCTTGGTTGTTAGTGCGCACAAACATCGATTGATGACCGGCGGTATGTCCCGGCGTGGGAAACAGCACGACGCGCCCGTCATTGAAGATGTCGTACTCCCCCCGCAGTTCTTTCCAGTTCTTGGCGCTGTCGTACGTCCAAGGGAGATAGATATCTCGCTGATATGCGGGCGGGTAGTGAGCAAATCTGAGTTCCTCGAGCTGTGCATACGCCTTTGCATGTGGCAACAAGTCGAGGCCACCGGAGTGATCGTAGTGGAGGTGCGAAAGTGCGACGTGTTGAATCTGCCCAAGTTCCAGGCCGATCGTTCGTAACTTGGCCTCAAGATGGTCTTCGGCTTCCATGCGGATCTGCCAGTATTCCGCTGCCGCGCCTAAGCGCTCCGGATGACGGATGAACTCGCGAGGGGCTCCGGTATCGAACAACGCATAGCCTTCTGGGTGATCAATCAAGTAGAAGAAGTATGGAATCGTGACTTTGGTCCCGACATGGCGATCGAACGGATCCAGCGTCGATCGGTCAATCGTTTCGCCGCCACAGTGAAACGCGTAGAGACGCACGCTAGCCTCCTCTTCTTCTAGTCGCTGGACAGCATCGTGTGCGTCGTCGCCGGTCGGCTGCCATCTGACATTGTACGAGCTGTCCGGCTAGTGAGTCAGCACAGCGAGTCCGGCGGGTGGACCGCGCCTGGCGCGCTCACCGCCGAACGCTATTAGGTTCTCCCGGCAGGTTGGCACCTCTCGCAGGCCACTACCGAAGGGCAAGTATTGCGAGCCGAATGTCTGGTTGCTGCACGAGTCCGCCTGATCACTCGGCGGGTGGACTAGCTCCACGGTGGCAAGCAGTCGCTTGTTCCAGTACAGCAGGACTGCAACAAGGAACTCGGTGACGCGACGGGAAACGTCGGCGGAGCGGCGTCGGGCTGTTGCACGTCTTCTCGACGCGATCCTTGACGAACATGCGTTCTGGCGGGTTGGACAGCGTCGGGAGGAAGTGACAGACTCATCGGCAGGCGCAGAGACGCGCCGCCGGCCGGTTGCTGCGCGCCCTCGTACATTCGGCCGCCGCTTCCAAGGGACCAGAGGAACAGCCGTGTCATTGGCTGGTCCAGCAGTGAGTCCAGCTCGCCCAGCGCGATGTTCAAGATCGTCGATCGATCAATAGAGGTCATCCCACGGCGTTGCGGAGTCGGTGACGCCGGCAGCCTGAGGGATGAATACCTCCGAGACGTCGCCGACGAAATACCGGCACCTTTCCGGTAGCCCACATCCTGACGGAAAATTGGGACAGGAGGACCATGAGAGACGCCAACCTCGAGTTCGTCCGTGAGTACGAAGCCGCGACCCCTGCCTCAGCAGCCCTGCACCACGCACTGTGCGCCAGGCTGCCTGGAGGCGACACCAGAGCTGTCGCCCACTTCGAGCCGTACCCGCTCGTGCTGACCGAAGGCCATGGCCCGTACGTACGCGACGCAGATGACAACGAATACATTGACGTCGTCAACAACTACACCTCGCTCGTCCACGGGCACGCTTATCCCGCCATCGTCGAGGCGGTGCAGGCGGTGCTCGTGAGCGGGACGGCTTTCCCGGCTCCTCATCCATTTCAGCTTGAGTTGGCCGATCTGTTGTCGCAGCGCTACCCGGCCGTCGACAAGGTGCGCTTCACGAACTCGGGGACCGAGGCCGCGATGCTTGCGCTGCGCATCGCCCGAAAGGCAACGGGGAGACAGCGGGTCGTTCTGGCCGAGGCGGGTTACCACGGGTGCGCGCCGGAGTTCGTCGACCCCGACCCGGCGACGACGAGAGTGCCCTACAACGACCCGAGCGCAGGCTGCGAGGCCGTGGACTCCAGTGTGGCGGCCGTGTTCGTCGAACCCTTCCTCGGAAGCGGAGGTGTCGTCCCAGCGAGCGAAGAATTCCTGCTCGCGATGCAGGAGGCCGCCCGTGCCGCGGGAGCCGTATTAGTCCTAGACGAGGTGCAGTCGTTGCGCAACGGGGTGCACGGTGTGCATGGATCGCTCGGGCTCGAGCCGGACATGATCCTGATGGGGAAGATCATCGGCGGTGGGTTTCCGGTCGGCGCCGTTGGCGGCCGGGGCCACCTCCTCGACCTCACCGACGCCAGAACGCCTGCAGGGGTCGTGCACTCGGGCACCTTCAATGGGAACGTCGTGACGATGGCGGCCGGTATTGCGTGCATGAGCGCCCTTGACGAGACGGCAATCGCTGATCTCGAAGGTCGCGCCACACGCGTCGCTTCGGAGATCGAGCTCGCGGCAAGCAGCGCGCGTGTTCCCTCTTCGGTTACGAGGGCGGGGTCGATCATGCAGGTCCACCTCTCCGCAAACCGGCCGACGACCGCGTCGGAGGTGAGTGCCATCCCTGCTGCCTACGGTGAAGCATTGCACCTAGCCCTCCTCCTAGAGGGCGTCTACGCGGCGCCGCGAGGGATGCTTAATCTGTCGACGGTACTGGGCGACGACGAGACTGCGAGGGTCATTGCCGCCTACGGGCGAGCGTTTGTCCGCATCCGGGATCTGGTCAACCCGGAGAGCCGGGTCATTGCATGAGCCTGCCGAGGTCGGGTGCCTTGCGCGACCCCGCCGCGCTCGATACGCTCCTGGTAACGTTGCCGAACACGTTCTAGGTGAGGGGGTGGGCGATCTGGAAACCGGCCGGCTGGCTCCTGTGCCATCGATCAACCACCGCCGAACAGGCCCAAATTTCCCTCGCCGAATGTGTGCGATCCGCCCGAGCGAGTCTCGTCGAAGCAGATCCTCCCCATGGTGACAGTGATCAAGGGCGGCCTCGTCGTCACCATGGACGCGGAGCGACGGGTGATCGCGACGGCACAGTCGTCGTCGAGGCGGACGAATCGCCCGGGTCGGCCCGGTTGGAGAGGAGATGTCGGCGGCTGACAGTGTGATCGACGCCCGTGGCCGAGCAGTGCTACCCGGCCTTGTGAACACTCACACGCATATTGCGTCGAACATCCTCGCCCGTGGCCTTCTCGACGACGTGAGCGGGATGGACTGGCTCGACCGGCTCTGGAGCCTGAAAGCTCACTTTAGGCCCGACGACCTATTCGTGGCGAGCAAGGTTGGCATCGCCGAGATGCTCTTGTCGGGAACGACCTGTTACAACGAGCTCTTCGACGGCTACGACCCGGTGCCGGGCATCGCAGCAATGTCAGAGCTTGGTGTCAGAGCGGTCGCGGGCTGGTGCCTCGCCGACGATGGTGTTTACGCAGACACGGCGGGGGACTCCTGGCGCGACGTCAGGTCGATGCGAGAGCTGAAAAGCCGCTTCCACGAGACCGCTGACGGCCGGGTGACCCTCGCCATTGCGCCGCACGCGCCCTATTCAGTGTCGAAGAAGCTCGCGGCGGCGGCCCGGGCAGCGGCCGACGAGCACGGTCTACGGCTTCACACCCATCTCGCCGAGGTGAGGCAGGAGACCGAGCTGATACAGGAGAGGTTCGGCCAGAGCCCTGTCGAATACTTCCTCGAAACTGGCCTTCTCGGGCCGGACCTGATTGCGGCGCACTGCTCGCAGTTCAATGACGCCGACTTCGAGGCGTTCGCCGCCACCGGCGCTTCCATCGCCCACTGCCCGACCTGCAACAGCCGGAGCCTCACCGGCTACCTGCCCGTTCGCCAAGCGTGGGAGCACGGAATCGTCGTGGGGCTCGGGACGGATGGCCCAGCCAGCAACAACAGCCTCGACATGTTCGCCGAGACGAAGTTCGCGACTACTCTGCACCGCTTCGTGAGCCAGGATATCAACGCCGTCTCGGCCCGCCAGGCGCTCGAGATGGCGACGCTTGAGGCCGCTCGGTCCCTGGGGATGGCCGACCAGATCGGGTCGCTCGAACCGGGGAAGCGGGCGGACGTGATCGTGGTCAACCTCGAGCGGGCCGAGCTGGCGCCTATGCACAACATCTACGGCACCCTCGTGTACGCCGGCACCGGGCGCCGCGTCGAGACAGTGATGGTCGACGGGCGGGTGCTCGTCCAGGATGGCGAGGTGGTGGTTTCGAACGTCAGCGTCGACGTGGACGAGCTCAATCGGAGGGCGTCGGCCATCGCGCGTGCCGGGCTGCCGGAGGAGCTGCTTTGCGCGGGCCGGTAGAGGCAATCGTCGGGGACATGAGCGGTGGGATGCTAGCGGGGTCGGGTTGAGAATAAGGAGGATCGGATGGAACAGGTGGACGACGACGCTAGGGCGAGGGCCGTCCAGGCGGCCCAGGGTCACGAGCCTTTCGACGTTCTGCTGACAGGTGGCACGGTCGTCGACGTCGCAACCTTGGAGCTGCGCCCGGCCGAGGTCGGGATCGTCGGACCGATAATCGCAAGCGTCCACCCGCCAGGCGTCCACGCGGAGGCTCACCAGTTCCACGACGTCACCGGCCGGTTCATCGCGCCGGGTTTCATTGACTCCCATGTGCACTTCGAGAGTACGATGGTCACGCCTGAGAACTACGCTGCAGGGGTCGTCGTCCATGGGACGACGACGATCTTCTGTGACCCGCACGAGCTCGCCAACGTTCGTGGGCTCGATGGGGTGCGCTATGCGATCGAGGCGAGCCGTGGACTCCCAGTTCGCTTTATCTTCCAGGCACCCTCGTGCGTGCCCCCGGCACCGGGCCTCGAGTTGTCGGGTGCCGACTTCCTGCGCGACGAGCTCGAGGAAATGCTGCGCTGGCCGGAGATGGCGGGCGTGGCCGAGGTGATGGACATGCGCGGCGTCCTCGGGGCGAGCGATCGGATGGCCGGCATCGTCACCGCCGGGCTCGAGTCCGGGAAGCTCGTCGAGGGGCATGCCTTCGGCCTGTCCGGAAGCGATCTCCAGGGCTATCTGGCTGCCGGGATCGATTCGGATCACGAGATCACCTCGGGCGTCGATGCGATCGAGAAGCTGCGCGCCGGGATGACTGTTGAGCTCCGGGGCACGCACGAGCACGTACTCGAGGATGTCGCGAAGGCGCTCCTCACGCTTCCGGTGATCCCTACGAGCCTTACCATTTGCACCGACGACGTGAGACCCCACCTGATGGCCGAGTCGGGGAGCGTCGACTTCGTCCTAAAACGGCTCGTTCGATACGGGTGGGACCCAGTCCAGGCGATCCGCTGCGCGACGGTCAACAGCGCCCTCCGGCTCGGCCGGTGGGATCTCGGTCTGGTCGGTGCCGGGCGACGGGCCGACCTCGTAGTGCTCTCGAACTTGCCGGGCATTGAGGTTGAGGACGTGTTCAGTAGTGGTCGCCTGGTGGTCCGGGGTCGCGAGCTCGTTGAGAAGGTTGCGCCTCTCCGGTACCGGCTCCGTTCGACACAGTGTCGGTGGACCCGCTCGACCCGGCGAGCCTCAGGGTGGCGGTGCCCGGGCCTCGACAACGGCCGGGCTGTCGTCCGCGTGATCAGCGGCGCCCGCTTCACCGAGTGGAAAGAGCGCGAGGTCGAGGTCCGGGACGGCCACGTCGTCGTGCCGCGCGATCTCGGCATTCAGGCTGCCATCCACCGGCACGGGCGGATCGCTGCCAAGCCGCAGACGGTGCTCATCTCGGACTGGGGACGCTGGACCGGTGCGATCGCTACGACGGTGTCGCACGACACTCACAACCTCGTCGTGTTTGGACACGAGCCGGAGGATCTCGCCGTAGCGGCGAACGCTCTTATCGCCAGTGGCGGGGGCATGTCGGTGGTGAAGGACGGGAACTGCTCGCCATCGTCGAGCTCCCGATCGCCGGCCTTCTCTCTAAAAAGCCGCTCGAGGAGGTCGCGGCCGATCTCAATGCCGTAATCGCCGCGGCCGACGACGTCGCCGAGTGGCTCCCTCCCAACTGTGTCTTCCAGTCGCTCCTCGGCACATGCCTCGCCTGCAACCCGGGACCACATCTCACGGACCTCGGACTCGCCGACGGTACCGAGGGCCGGCTGGTCGACAAGATCGTGCGGACGGCGTGATGGAGGTTTGGCTCGGCAGCGCGTGCTCCAATGCGGAACCCGGAGGCTGCCGGCATAGGCGGCAGTGCAGCCGCGAAGGCGGATTTGTTGCCTATACCACGAGAGTCCAGGAAAGGAATTGCCTGATGGAAGCAACAAACAGGTCTTCCGAGCTGTCCCGCCGCGCCTTCCTCAAGACGGCCAGCGTCGTCGCAGCCGGAGGAGTGCTCGCCGCCTGTGGCAGTAGCGGCTCATCGGGGACATCAACCCTCCGGCGGGGCAGGAAAGCCGAAGCGCGGCGGCCGGATATCGGTCGCCATGATCACAGGCGGGCAGGCAGAGACCTTCAACCCCGCCACTCCAGCCTTCTTCATCGACCAGGCCCGGATCGTGACGACGTTCGACCCGTTGCTCACAACGTTGCCCGACGGGAGCGGGACTGTGCCGATGCTGGCAGAAGAGGCTATCCCGAACAAGGACCTCACCGTTTGGCGCCTGAAAGTGCGAAGGGGCGTCACGTTCACCAACGGCAAGACGTTGACGGCGGACGACGTAATATTCACGCTAGCAAGCTGGAGGAGCCCGGCAAACTATGCCAACTCGCTCATTGGCTTGGATATCGACTTCAAAGGCCTTAGGAAGATCGACACCTACACGGTCGAGATTCCCTTCACCCGCCCTTATCCGACACTCAGCCCCCTTCTTCAACCAGGAGGAGTGCTACGTCATCCAGGACGGCGAGACGAACTTTACCAAGCCCGTCGGGACGGGACCGTTCGAGTTCGTCAGCTTCACGCCCGGGCAGCAGAGCCTCCAGAAGAGGAACCCGAACTATTGGCAAGATGGGGTGCCCTTCGTCGATGAGCTCGCGTTCGTCTCCTTCGCCGACCCGACGAGTCAGCTGAATGCTCTCCTCGGCGGGGAGGTCAACACGATGGCGAGCCTCGACTACGACCAGGCGAAGGCTCAGCAGAGCTCGGGCCGCGTGAAGCTGCTCCTAACGCACCAGCCCGGCCCCGTCCCATTCACCATGCGGGTCGACAAGCCGCCGTTCAACGACGTCCGGGTGCGCCAGGCGATGCGGCTCATAGCCGACCGGCCGGCGCTCGTCGCTGGCGCGCTGAACGGCTTCGGAGGGATCGGCAATGACATCCCGGGCGTCGGCCTGCCCTACTACGACAGCTCGCTCCCACAGCGGCACCAGGACATCGACCAGGCCAAGTCTCTGCTCAAGTCGGCTGGCCAGTCCGACCTCGTCGTGACCCTGCAGACGTCGAACGTGTTCCCAGGGTTCGTCGAGGCCGCGACACTGTTCGCTCAGCAGGCGAGCGCCGCAGGGATCACCGTAAAGCTCCAGCAGGAGCCCGCCTCGGCGTACCTAAACCCGGCCCAGCTGTACTTGAAGATGATCTTCGCTCAAGACGCCATCACGCCGATGGCGTGCCTGCAGACCATCTATCAGGTCAACCTGACCACCGGTGGCCCATACAACGAGACGCACTGGGGATCGCCCAGCTGGAACGCAGCAGTCGGAAAGGCGTTGGCTTCGACCGGTTCGGAAGCAACGATGCGTTGGCACGACCTCCAGCAGACGTTCTACGACTCGGGGAGCTGGATCTGCTGGGGACAGCCGGACTTCATTGACGCGTACGCGCCGAGTGTTCACGGCCTCGTGACGAACTTCCTCGGCAACCTAGGAAACTACGACTTCACGCGGGCCTGGATCGATTGATCGTCAGCATCCAAACTAGAGCGACCTGGCAAACGAAGCTCGCACCATGAGTTCACTGCCCGTCGCCACCGAGGGTGTAGGTGCGGACCGTGCTGAAGCTCTTACCGAGTCGGGTCGTCGTCACGCAGTTCTGGGATTCCTCGGCTCACGGCTCGTGGCGGCGGTGATTACCCTCTTCGTCGCTTCGATACTCGTCTTCTTTGCCACTGAGGCTCTGCCCGGTAACGCGGCGTCAATGGTGCTCGGTCGGAACGCCACTCCGGCCGCGGTTCACGAGCTGAGCCTGCGTCTCGGGCTCAACCAGCCTCTCGTCAGCCAGTACCTGCACTGGCTGTCGGGAGTCCTGCATGGAAGCCTCGGCAACTCTGCCAGCCAGCTCGCGCAGGGCGCGACCTCTGCCCCGATATCGACCATGATCGGTGCCCCGCTCCTCAACTCCGCTGTGCTTGCAGGGCTTACTGTCCTGTTCATGATCCCCATCTCGGTGATTCTCGGCGTCGTAGCGGGGCTCAGGGCTCGCCGTCCGGCCGATCATGTCATCTCGGTCGCGGCGATCGCATTCGGTGGCATGCCGGAGTACGTGTCCGGATCGCTCCTGCTGCTTATCTTCTTCTCGGGCCTACACATACTGCCTCCGGTCTCGCTCGTCCAGCCCGGCACAAGCCCATTGGCGAACCCCCGGGCACTGGTCCTCCCCGTCAGCACGCTGCTCGTCATCACGTGCGGCTGGGCCATCCGCCAGATCCGTTCCGGCGTTGTCGAGACGACAGGGCAGCGGTTCGTGACGATGGCGCGACTCAACGGCTACGCCGAACGGCGGGTTGTTTGGAGATATGTGGTCCGGAACTCCCTAGCCGTCGGCGTGCAGGTGATTGCGCTCAACATCCAGTACCTGTTCGGCGGGATCATCATCGTCGAGTGGCTCTTCAGCTACCCCGGCTTGGGTTCGTTCTTGATCGAGGCGGTCAACGCTCGTGATTTCCGCGAGGTCCAAGCCGTCGCGATGATCATTGCCGCGTTCTACATCCTTGTGAACATCCTCGCCGACCTGGTCGTGGTATTCCTCGTGCCGAAGCTGAGGACGAACCCGGCATGAGGCTCTGGCGACGCCTCGACGCAGGCGGTCGGGCAGGTGCCGTACTCGTCCTCTTCGTGCTGCTCGTCGCGTTCTTCGGACCGCTCGCGTCGCCCTACTCTCCGACGAAGACGGTCGGACAAGAGGGAATGACGCCGAACGTGCACGACCTTCTCGGGACCGACTTCGTCGGCCGCGACGTGCTCAGCCGGGTGCTGTACGGCGGTCGTTCCCTCATACTCCTCGGCGTCGCTGCGACCGTGCTCGGCTACCTCGTCGGTGCCGTCGTCGGCCTCATATCGGGCTACAGCCGGTCCATCGCCGACCCCCTTCTGATGCGGGGAGTCGACGTGCTCCGAGCTTTTCCTCCACTGCTCGTCCTGCTGGTGCTCGCGACGGGGGCCGGCAACGGAATCCCGGTGCTGATCCTCGGCGTCGCGCTCGTTCAGTTCCCGCCCATCAGCCGCATCTTCAGGACGGCCACGCTTGAGGCGTCACAGGCGAGCTACGTCGATGCGGCTGTGGTGAGGGGGGAGCGAACCTGCGGCGATCCTGTGCCGCGAGATCCTGCCAAACATCGCCGACCAGGTGGCGGCGACCGTCGGGCTGAACTTCTCCCTCTCGGTCATCCTCATCTCGAGCATGAACTTCCTCGGCCTCGGGCTTCAGCCGCCGGCTGCCGACTGGGGCCTCATGGTCGTCGGAGAACCGCAACATCATCGACCTGAACCAGTGGCCCGTGCTCGCGCCAACGCTGATGATCGCCCTTTTGACCGTGGGGCTGACGCTGCTCGGTGACTCCTACGCAGAGATCCGGAACCGCTCGACCACACGGACAGATCTGGGGCGACGCTATGCGCGTGCTTGAGGTCCGGAACCTGCAGGTCGAGCTCGAGAGCGGGGAATCAATCCTCGAAGACGTCTCCTTCGGTCTCGACGCCGCGGAGATACTAGGCATCGTCGGCGAGTCCGGATCTGGGAAGACCACCATGGCCCTGTCGCTCCTCGGCTACGCCAGCAAAGGGGTGCGGATCGCAGGCGGAGAGGTAACGCTAGCCGGGAAGCCCGTCGACCTGGGGAACGAGAAGTCCTTGCGGCGGATGCGCGGGCGGCAGCATCTCCTACGTCCCACAGGACCCGGGAGGCTCGCTCAATCCGTCCTACCGCGTTCGCGGCAGTGCTCCGCGAGATGGTGCGAACGCACAAACCGGCCTCCACCGACCCCGACGCGATCGTGCGGGAGTCGCTCGAGAAGGTCAATCTCCCCGCCAGTGCCGAATTCCTGCGGCGCTTCCCCCACCAACTGTCTGGCGGCCAACAACAGCGCGTCTGCATAGCGACGGCTCTCAGCTGCGAGCCGCCCGTTATCGTGCTCGACGAGCCGACGACCGGCCTGGACGTCGTTACCCAGGCCAGGATCCTCGAGGAGCTTGCTCGGTTGCGCCGCGACGAAGGGGTGGCGTGCGTCTACGTCACCCACGACCTTGGCGTGGTCGCCTCCATCGCAGATCGTGTCGCCGTGATGTACGCCGGCCGGATAGTCGAGCTCGGGTCCACGAGGCACGTACTCTCTCGCCCGGCCCATCCCTACACCCGCGGCTTGCTCGCGTCGGCGCCTGACTACCGCGGCCGCGGAGACTCGAGGCGATGCCCGGGATAGCGGTCGGCGTAGGCGAGCGCCCAGAGGGTTGTGCCTTCGCCAACCGCTGCCCGCACTGCACGCCGGAGTGCATCGTCGCAGTGCCGGCCCTCGAGCAGGTCATGCCCGCGGCACGAGGTGAGGTGTATCCATTGGCGAGAGACGAGACCGGCCCAGCCGTCGCCGCTGACGGTCGCGCCCTCGGCTAAGGAAACCGCCGCGGAGCCGATAGTCACCGTCGAGCACCTGCGCGCCGAGCATCGCAGCCGGGGAACGACGGTCGTCGCGGCCGCCGACGTCTCCTTCTCGATCGAACGCAGCGCTTGCGTCGCGCTTGTGGGCGAGTCGGGGAGCGGCAAGACAACGATCGCCCGGACCATCGCAGGACTCCATCCGGCGAGCGCCGGGGAGGTCCGCTTTAACGGCGACGTCCTTGGTCCGGCACGCCGGAGGAGCGTAGCCCAGCACCACGCGATCCAGATGATCTTCCAAAATCCTGGCGACTCGCTTAATCCGCGCCACCGTATCTGCGACCAGGTAGCGCGCCCGGCAAGGCTCCTGCGCAACATGAGCGCCGGCGAGGCGAACGGCGAGGCGATGCGTCTCCTCGCGCAGGTGCGCTTGCCCGCGGCTATCGGCAACCGCTTCCCCCGCGAGATCTCGGGAGGTGAACGCCAACGCGTGAGCATCGCCCGGGCGCTTGCGGCCGACCCGGAGCTCATCATCTGCGACGAGGTCACGTCCTCGCTCGACGTGTCTGTTCAGGCGGCAGTGCTCGTGCTCTTGAACGATCTCCGAGCCGAACTCGGTCTCAGTCTGCTTGTCATCACCCACGACATCGGCGTAGTAGCGACGATCGCAGACGAGTGTCTCGTCCTGACCGACGGCCAGATCTGCGAGCGGGGACCGACGGCTCGAGTTCTCGCAGAACCGGAACACCCTTACACAAAGCGGCTTCTCGCGGCGGTTCCGAGCGTTGCGGCAGCCTTCAACTGCGCCAAGTCGGATGCGGCCCAGCCTGAGAGAGCCATCCTATGATAGCGTTACCGAAAACGCTTTTGCATAGTGAGGGACACTGGTCTTAGCCAACATTCTCAACTAGAGCCGGTGCCCCCCGTGCCGGTTCGGGAGATGCTGAAAGGAGTCGGCATGCTGCAATCGGTCAGCCGTGAGGACGCAGCTGTGTACCACCTGCCAGGTCGCGATTGGCATCTGTGCGTCGGCCCTGAAAACACCGCGGCACACAACCTGACCCTCGGCTTGGCGGTCTTCCCGGAGGGCTCAGCACCTCCCGGCCACGTGCACCTCACCCAGGAGGAGGTCGTCTACATCGTCTCGGGCGAGGGTGAGCTCGTCACCGGGGAGGGAACTATCGACCTGCGCCCCGGGACGTCCGTGTACATACCTGTCGGACTGCACCACGCCACTGTCTCGAAAGGTCCGGGACCTCTTGAGCTAATTTCGGTGTTCTCGCCGCCCGTCGCACCAGGATCGTACGAGCCGAGCTAACGACGGCGACTACGCCATGCTCGAGCTAGACGGCCAGGGGACGGACCTGCGAGAGATCGCTAGGTCGGCCCGGCGCGAGATAGTACGCTCGGTCGCGCACGCCAAGGGCGGCCATTTGGGTGGACCCCTCTCTGCCGTCGACGTCCTCACAGTTCTTTATTTCCAGACCATGAACATCCGTCCTCGAGAACCTGACTGGCCCGAGCGCGACCGGTTCATCCTCTCGAAAGGGCACAGCTCAATCGCCCTATATTCAATCCTTGCGCTGCCGCGGCTACCTCCCAGTGGAAGAGCTGTCCACCTTCGATGCGATTGGATCGAGGCTGCAGGGCCACCCCGACATGACTGCCCTTCCCGGCCTCGACATGTCGACGGGGTCCCTCGGCCTCGGATTGTCCGCCGCGATCGGCATCGCGCTCGGGGCGAAGCTGGGCGGGCTCTCCTTCACGACCTACGTGATGGTTGGCGACGGCGAGTGCAACGAAGGGATCGTCTGGGAGGGTGCTCACGTTGCGCACAGGTACGGGCTGGACAACCTCGTCACGATCGTCGACCACAACATGTTCCAGCAGTTCGGCTGGCGGGATCCTGCGTCGGGCGAGCGTATGTCTCCTTATTCGGGTGACGAACTGGCGGCGCGCTGGAAAGCGTTCGGCTGGCAGGTTTTCGACACCGACGGCCACGACATGGGAGAGGTGTCGGAGACACTCGAGCGGGCTAAGGCGGCACGGAGCGGTCCGGCGGTCGTCATCGCCCGGACGGTAAAAGGGAAAGGCGTGTCTTTCATGGAGGGGAACTACCAGTGGCACAGCCGTGTCCCGACCGACGAGGAGCTGCGGCAGGCGCTTTCGGAGATCGACGCATCGCCAGGCGACGGTACCGCCACATGACCCTCCAGATGGGGGCAGCTCTCCGCCAGACCCTCGGCGAGACCCTGGCCGAGCTGGGGCGTGAGGATCCGCGGATCGTCGTTCTCGACGGCGACGTAGGGAGCTCAACCGGAGCATGGATCTTCGAGGCGGAATACCCGAACCGCTATCTGCAAACCGGCATCGGCGAGCAGAACATGCTCGGCATGGCGAGCGGCCTTGCCACCGTCGGGTTCGTCCCCTTTGTGACCACCTTCGCTTGTTTCGCCGTGGCACGGGCGCTCGACTCGATACGCGGTACTTATCGACCAGCCGGAGCTTCCTGTGAAGATCGTCGGCGGTTACGCTGGACTGCTCACGGGGATGACCGGCAAAACCCATCAGATCTTCGACGATGTGGCCATCATGCGGACGCTTCCGCACATGACGGTCGTGGCACCGGCCGACGAGCAAGAGGCGCGACAGGCGGTGCGGGCCGTCGCCAAGGCGCCGGGGCCCGCCTACCTGCAGATAACGCGCGAGCCCTCCTCGATCATCTTCGGTGACGACTACGAGTTCATCCTCGGCCGCGCCGTCGTCATTCGTGAGGGCAGCGAGGCGACGCTCGTGTCCTCGGGCGTCGAGACGACGAGGGTGTGCGAAGCAGCGGAGATCCTCGAGCAGAGAGGCCTCTCAGTTGGTGTCTTACACGTGCCGACAATCAAGCCGATCGACGAGGTAGCGATAGTCGAGGCTGCGAAGGCATCGGGCTTGATGATCTGCGTAGAGGAGCAGAGCGTGCTCGGCGGCCTCGGAGGCGCGGTCGCCGAGGTGCTAGGCGAGCATTTCCCCGTGTCGGTGAAGCGGCTCGGCATCCTCGACCGCTATGGCGAGAGCGGCCCGAACGAGCAGCTGCTCGACAAGTACCGGCTCTCGGCACCGCGGGTAGCGGAGGACGTCGAGGAACTCGTGCGAGCCCATCGTGCCAGATCGACCTGAACGCCCGCTCGCGATGGTTACGGGTGCGGCAAGTGGGATCGGCCGGGCTACGGCGATCAGGCTCGCAGACGACGGCTACGCAGTCGCTTGCCTCGACATCAACCAGTCCAAGGCCGAGGAAGTCTCGGAGCAGATCTCGCGCGGGCGGCGGCAGGGCCACCGCGCATCGAGTCGACGTGACTGTGGAAGGGGAAGTGGCCACTACCTTTTCCTCCGTCTGTGGACAGTTCGGACCTCTTGCAGTTCTCGTTGCCTCGGCCGGGATTCTTCACTTCCAAAGTGCTCTCGAGGTGTCGGCTGAGGACTGGCGCCTGCGTCCTGGACGTAAACCTCACCGGGACATTCCTGTGCGCCCGCGCAGCGGCGCGGCTGATGTCGGACGCAGGGGGAGGGGGCCGGATCGTCAACATCGCGTCCGTTCACTCGACGGCACCGGGCCGCGGGCTCATCTCCTACGACGCGAGCAAGGGCGGCATCTGGATGCTCACCCGGACTCTCGCTCTCGAGCTCGCACCACAAGGCATCACCGTAAACGCCGTCGGACCGGGCCTCGTCTACCCGACCGGACTCGGAGGCGGGGCGCCGACCGAGTACCTCGCCAGCGTCGTGCCGACGATCCCCCTCGGTCGGGCAGGGTCGCCGGCCGACGTCGCGGGCGCTGTCTCCTTCCTTTGCTCGGACGACGCCGCCTATGTGACAGGCAGCATGCTCTTCGTTGACGGCGGCATGCTGCTGACGGCGCACACCTAGAGGCCAGAAGCAGATGAGCTGGTGTATAAGCATCTTCGAGGTCGGCATAATCCCCGGGCTGCCGCTCAGCATCTACGTGCCCGACGCACCTGAAGACGCTCTCATCGATCCGCCCTGCTACTGCTACCTCGCCACCGATGGCGCGCACATTGTCCTCATCGATTCCGGTCCTGATAAGGCGGTGAGCGCCGAGGGAGGCTTTACGATCGACGGCGAGACGACGACCGCACTGCTCGGATCGCTCGAAGCACGCGGCGTCGCGCCCGAGGACGTGGAGATGATCGTGCACACCCACCTCCACTATGACCATGCCGGCAACGACGCACTCTTCCCGAACGCCACGGTTGTCGTGCAACGAGAGGAGCTGACCTTTGCGCTCAGCCGTGAGCGTGGTCCCTACTACCTCGCCGTTGCCGAGCTGAAGAGCGCGATCGGGGAGAGGCTGCGCCTGATCGACGATGAGGCGGAGCTCTTCCCGGGTTTGAGGGTCCTGCCGAACGCCGGCCACACGCCCGGGCACCAGTCGGTGCTCGTCGATACAAACGAAGGCACTGTCTGCGTATGCGGTGACATCGTCTCGCTTCAAGTCAACGTCGACACTGTCGGCTCGGTCTGCCCCGACGCGGCGGCAACCGAGGCGTTCTTGGCTCTCGCTCGCGAGGCTGGCTGGATCATGCTCCCGAGCCACGACCCCGAACTACGTGGGCACGAGTGGTACCTGGCACCTCCAGCGCACGACGGTGGAGCAGTAAGCCATCGGGGCGACCGGTGATCGATCATCTGATCAAGCCGGATCTCGCGGCTGCAATCCCCGTGTTCGTGCGTGGAGAGGGCGTGGAGCTGATCGACGCAGATGGAAAGCGCTACCTGGACGCGGCTTCAGGCGTCGGCGTGACGTGCCTCGGCTACGGAGCGACCGAGGTCGTCGAGGCCATGGCGGCCCAGGCGGAGCGCTTGCAGTACGTCCACGCGATGCGTTTTGAAAGCCCAGCCACCCGCGAGCTCGCCGATCTTGTCAGCGACCGTCACTCCCGGAGATCTCGATTATGTCTTTTTCGCGTCCGGGGGGTCCGAGGCGAACGAGAGCGCATTCAAGATCGCCCGACAGTACTGGGTCGAGCGCGGCCAGCCGGAGCGCTGGCGGATCATCGGTCGGTGGCCGAGTTTCCACGGCAACACGCTCGCGACGCTGTCGGCCGGATGGCACGCCGCCCGCCGCAAGCGGCAGGCGCCGTTGTTGCTTGCCTTCCCGCACATTGAAGCGCCCAACCTCTACAGGGGATGCGGACACTGCCGGGCAGCGGGATCCTGCTCGCTCGCCTGCGCGGCTGAGCTCGAGCGCAAGATCATCGAGGTCGGGCCGGAGAGCGTGGCCGCCTTCATCGCAGAGCCCGTCGTCGGAGCCGCCGCAGCCGGGGTCGGCCGCCGGAGGGCTACTTCCCCGCTGTCCGCGAGATCTGTGACCGATACGGCGTCCTTTTCATCGCGGACGAGGTGATCACCGGATTCGGGCGTCTCGGAACGTGGTTCGGCATCGAGCAGTTCGACGTCCAGCCGGACATCTTGACCTTCGCGAAGGGGATCGGCGGCGGGTACGCGCCTCTCGGCGGGTTCGCAGTCGGGCCTTCGGTGCTCGAGCCCTTTCTCAGCGGCTCCGGCCGCTACGAGCACAACTTCACGTACGCCGGTCATCCCGTGGCTGCTGCGGCTGGCCTTGCCGTCGTCAAGATCCTCCAACGTACCCACCTCGTAGAGCGGGTGGCGGAGGTCGGCGCCCGTTTTCCACCGCGCTCTCGAGGAGAAGCTGTCGGGACTGGACGTCGTCGGAGACGTGCGAGGTCGGGGCTTTCTCGCCGGCGTCGAGCTAGTGGCTGACAAGGAGACAAAGCGGCCGTTTCCCTCGAAGGCGGCCTGCTCCGCTCGCGCCGCTCGCCTTGGCCTCGAAGAGGGCGTTGTCGTGTACCCCTGCAGCGGAGGCGTCGACGGGGAGGACGGGGACTGCTTGCTGTTGATGCCGCCGTTCGTGACCACCGAGCGGGACCTGGTGGAGATGATTGGACGCCTCGCCACCGCGCTCGAACGACTTGCGGCCGAGTGGTAGCTACGAGGTGCGTCGATCCGGGCCAGGAAAGGAGAGAGATTCATGAACGAGGGTCGCTCACCAAGGGTTCTCATCACTGGGGGAGGACGCGGCATCGGACGTGCCATTGCCGTCTCCTTCGCGGCCGATGGAGGTGCGGTGGGTGTAATCGGTCGGAACGAGGGGCCTCTGGCTGACCTGGCCCAGGCGTCGCCCGGCGGTTCTGTGGTGTACCGCGTGGCCGATGTCGGCGTCCGGGAGGAGATAACCGCCGCAGTTGACGGCGTCGCCGAGGACCTCGGAGGCCTTGACGTGGTCGTGAACAACGCCGGCCGTGCGGGCTGGCTGCGGATCGACACTCCGCTTGCCGAGGCCGAAGAGCTGTGGGACCAGATCATGGGCACGAACGTGAAGGGCAGCCTCCTCACGACGCTGGCGGCGGTGCCGCACATGACCAAGCCAGGCGGCCGTGTCATAACTGTGAGCTCCGTGACCGCCTTTCTCGGCGGCCACGGCGGCTCGATCGGCTACGCCACCTCGAAGGCCGCTTTGCACGGGATGACGTACGCACTCGTGCACGAGCTGAGCCCTCTCGGCGTCACTGTCAACGTCGTAGCTCCCGGTTTCATCGACACCGAGTTCAACGCCAGCTTCCCGGAGGAGGCTCGCAAGCGGATCCTGGACGTTACGCCCGTCGGTCGGGCCGGGACGACCGACGACGTCGTGGCGGCCGTGCGCTACCTGGCGTCCGACGCCGCCTCGTTCGTGACCGGCGAGATCCTTCACGTCAACGGCGGGCGCGTCTTTGGTCGATGAACTAATCGGCCGGAGTCTCGCCTGGTGAAATGCGATGATGAGTGACCATGGCGCGGCGCTCGACTAGTCGGGGACCGACGATCGTTGACGTCGCCCGCAAGGCCGGCGTCTCGGTCTCGACGGTTTCCCGGGTGCTGCGTGATCACCCGGACGTCCAGGCGGAAACCCGTGCGCGTGTGCAGGAGGCGATAGATCTTTTCGGATACCGGCCGTCTCCGATAGCCCGGGCTCTCGTGTCGGGACAAAGCAGGCTCATCGCGCTGCTCGTGAGCGATATCGCCAACCCGTTCTATCCCCAGCTCGCGAAGAGCATCGAGCAGGAAGCAAAGCGCGGCGACTTTGCCGTCGTCATCTGCAACACCGAGGACAAGACGGCGGAGACGCGCCGCTGCCTCGAACGGCTGCTCCGCCAGGGCCTCGATGGGGTTATCCACGCTTCAGTCGCACGGGACGAGCACTTGTTGATGAAGCTGATGGCAGACCGGCGCCGGGTCGTGTTTACCAACCGGCGTCCTTCGGACCAGTTGCTCAACTTCGTCGTCTCGGACAACCGCGGCGGTGCCGGGCAGCTGACGAGGCACCTCCTCGATAAGGGCCACCGTCGGATCGGGTTCGTGGCTGGACCCGAGTTCGCGAGCAATGCCGTCGAGCGACTGGAGGGCTTCCTGCAGGCGATGAGCCGTGTCGAGGATGCAGAGGGCATCGTGACAGTTGGCGACTTTACCGCGGATTCGGGCGCACGCGCGGCCCGTGAGTGGACCAACTTGGCAGCCAGGCCGACCGCCATCATCGCCGTCAACGACTCGATCGCGCTCGGCGTCCTTGAGGTACTCATCGAGCAAGGGATACGGGTCCCCGACGACATCGCCCTGGCGGGTTTCGACGGTGTTCAGCTGGCGGCGTCACCTGTGCTGAGCCTGACGACCGTCGATCAGCACATCGACGAGATGGGACGCCAAGCCGTTCGAGTCCTGCTCCGACAGCTCGAAGATGGTGCGCTCACCAAGCAGGCGAACATCGTGCTCCCGACCCAGCTGTTGTTGCGCCGGAGCACCGAGGGGGGCGGCGACGCGGTGTCGAACACCCTCCGATCGAAGGGGCGGCCAAGCTCCTCCGGTGATCGCGTGGCACGACGAACAACTCCCGTGCGGCAATGAGCTCATAGCCATGAACTGTTTTCGGTGCGAGGCCCCGAGCCCGGCCATGCTCCAGGTGAGTCGAGGAGATCGCCCACTGAACCTTCGGTGTGAACCGCTCCGCGGTCACGGACCTAGGTGAGCAGGGCAGCTGCCGCTTCTTGAGCGGCACGCCGCGAACCGCGGACAGTCCGGGTCGTCTGGGTGTATCAGCCGGTGCGAGGACCCCGCCGGCCGCTACGGCCGCCCCCCGACGCCCGGGCTACGCTCCCGTACCCTGGCCACTGCGAAGGGCCCCAGAAGTGACGAATTGTGGGATGGTGGTGCGCTAGCCCAGAGAAGTCACCAGCTGGAGGGATGCGAGAGTGGCCGAATCGGGCGGTCTCGAAAACCGTTGTGTCTCATGGGCACCGTGGGTTCGAATCCCACTCCCTCCGCCAAATCTCGGCCGTCGGAGCCTTCCCTGGTTGACGGCTTCCGGACGCAGAAATGCGGCCGGCCGCTCCCCTCACTGGAGAGCGACCGGCCGCATCTCACTTCTCAGGAAGGAGGGCCGGCAGCCAGTGTCACCGTCACGGTGTGGAGCTGCCCGGACGGATCGTCGTAGCCGACGGTGACGCGATCACCGGGGTGATGGCTGCTCATGATGCTCGACAGAGCACTCGGGGAGCCGACACCTTGGCCGTTGATCGAGACGATGGCGTCCCCGCCGGCGAGGCCGGCGGACGCAGCAGGAGAGCCGGGGAGAACCGAGACGATGACAGCACCGGATCCGGACGATCCCCCGGCGGTAGCACTGGGTTCGACCTCGACACCGAGCATCCCAGCAGTTCCGATGTGGATCGACTGAAGAGCTCTGCCCGTTCTCGATCTGGCCGGCGATTGACAGCGCCGTGTCGATCGGGATGGCGTAGGCCTGGTCGGAGCTCGCCTGGAACTGACTGCCCGAAGATGCGGCCGTGTCGATCGCGAGCACCTGGCCCGCCTTGTCGACGAGCGGGCCGCCGGAGTCGCCTGCCTGTATCGGCGCGTTCGGTCTCGACGAGGCCGGTCAGGTGCTCAGAGTCTGCGCCCGTGCTGTCGGTGGCCGTGATGGCCTGGTTGAGGTTCACGACCGCTCCGGCTGCCGTGCTCGGAGTGCCTCCGACACCGCCGGCGTTGCCGATCGCGAGCACCGGCTCTCCCGACTTGAGTGTCGAGCTGTTGCCGAGGTTGGCCGTCGCGAGCCCGGAGGCGCCCTCGAGCTGGATGACGGCGATGTCCTGGGTGGCATCGGTGCCGACGACCTTGGCGGTGTAGGTCCTGCCATTCCCGACGTCGGTCACCCTGATGCTCGTCGCCCCGTCGACGACGTGGTTGTTGGTGAGCACCTCGCCGTTCGAGGTGAGCACGATGCCGGTGCCGGCGGCACTGGCGTCCTCGTAGCCGAGCGACGACGTTCACGTCGACGACGGCCGGGTCGACCTTGGCGGCGAGTGCCGAGGCATTGATGGAGGAGCCTCCGGCGCCGACGCCGGTCGAGCTTCCCGAGCTGCCGAGCCGCTCGATCCGCCGGTGCCGATCGATCCGCCGGAGCCGCCTGAGCCGAACCCACCGCCACCCGGCGAGAACGGGGACACGCCGCGATCCGCCGGAGGAGCCGGTGCCGCCGGAGGAATTGGAGCTGGCGCTCGGCGTCGTGGCAGCGGTCTCGTGGCCCGCAGCCACGCCGCCGCCGGCGGCACCGACGAGAAGCGCCGCCAGTAGCAGGCCGTTGCGCAGCCGGTGCCGCTTCGGCGGTGTCGGTGCCGCCTCATTGCCGAGGTACGGCGGCTGTGGCCCGTGGCCGTAGCTGCCTGCCCACGGGTCGCGTGACCGGGGCCCTGCCACCGGTCCTGTGTCGCCGAGCTGTCCGCCCCGTAGGGCACCCACGAGCCGCCGGCGGGCGGCCCGTAGGGAGTGCCGGCGGGCGGCCCGTGGAGGCCGGCGGCGGCCCGGACGCCGGGGGCCGTAGGCTGTGCCGGCGCCACCTGGGCCGGCCGGCTCCCGGTGGCCGTACGGGTGGCAGGGGGCGCAGGCTCATCGCTTCGATCGGTGGCCTCCTCGCCTCGGGCCGGTGACCCGGCCGCGAAGGGGACGTCGCTCTCGTACGGGGCCAGCCCGGCCCATACCCTGACTCTCTGGTTCGTTCTCGGGGGGCGTACCCGGGATGCTCATAGCTGCTCCTTGGTCCGGCTCGCACTGGACGATCGAGCTACGCACGAGATAACACGCGCCTTTCCTGGGAATCCTTTGAGAACCTGCTTCGCAGTTCGCGAGAGACACCGGACGTGCCGGACTCGTCGCGCCGGACAGGATGGAGCAGTGAGCGCAGAGGGACGAGCGACCGATCGCAGGGCGGCACGCCTCCGGCCGCCGGCGACGCGCCCGAACCGGCCGCGGTCCGGCGCGAGCCAGCAGAGGGCCCGCTACCGGGCGGTGCTGCGCGCCCCCGGCGTCAGCTGGCTGCTCGCCACATCGCTTGTCGCCCGGCTGCCGGTGGCGATGGTCAACCTGGCCATCATCCTTCGTGTCGCCCGGGCGAGCGGCTCGTATGCCCGAGCCGGGGCCGTCACGGCTGCATACGTCATCGGCACGGGACTGGCCGGCCCTCTCGTCGGTCGTCTCGCCGACCGCATCGGACGCCGGCCCGTGCTCCTCGGGTCGACGGCCGTCAACACCGCCGGCCTCGTCACGATGGCCTTTGCTCCTGTCGGGCAGTTGGGGCTGCTCCTCGTGATCGCCGCCGTGGCAGGAGCGAGCGTGCCGCCGGTGGCCCCGTCGGTCCGCTCCCTGTGGAGAGCCCTCGTCCCCGAGACGATGCAGTCGAGCCTGTACGCCATGGACGCCACCCTGCAGGAAGTGACGTTCATGGTCGGGCCGACGCTCGTGGCGCTCGTCGCCTCCTTCGCGAGCGCCTCGGCCGCCCTTGTCTGCTGTGCGGCCATCGGGCTGTTCGGGACCGTCGCCGTCGTGAGCCACCCGGCGACGGCCCACGATCGGAGGAGTCGCTCGAGCACGCCGCCTCGCACCCCTATCGGCTCGTCTCCGCTCGTGACGCTCGTCCTGATCACCCTCATGTTCCTCGCCGCCATCGTCATCGTCGAGATCTCCGTCGTCGCCTTCGCCGGGAGGCATCACGCCGTCGGACCAATCGGGCCTGCTGCTGGCGGTGTGGAGCGGAGGCTCGATGGCGGGCGGCATCGTCCTCGGCGCCCGTACCGCCCACGCCGGCGCCCGCGTGCTGGCGCCGTTGATGTTGGCGGGGGCGGCGGGTTTCTTGCTGCTGGCGGCGGCACCGGGAGTGGCGGTCCTCTACGGGCTCCTCTTCCTCGCCGGCGTGGCGATCGCTCCCGGCTTCAGCTGCATCTACGGGCTCGTCGGAGCTGTCACCCCCGTCAGCCGCCTCGATCGAGAGCTTCAGCTGGGTGGCGAGCGGGATCCAGGTCGGTGCGGCCATAGGGGCCGCCGTCGGGGGTTTCCTCGTGCAGCTCGTCGGCCCCCGCCTGGCATTCGCCTGCGCCGGGGGATGCGGTCTTGCCACCGCCGGGATCGCCATGTGGCGCGCCGGCCACCTCGTGGCGGCCGAGCAGGGTTGAGCGAGGTCGGTGCCGCCCGACCGATGATTCTCGGGGTGACACGGCGTCCACCAAGGAGAGAGACGAACAGCGAACAGGAGGCAAGCTGATGACCGAGCTGGAAGAGAACAGGGTGACGGTGTCGAGGCGGATCGGGGCATCCCCGAGCGAGATCTTCCAGATCCTCGCCGACCCCGGCCGCCACACCGAGATAGACGGCTCGGGCATGTTGCGCGGAGCGATCACCGAGACCGTGGTCTCGGAGGTCGGAGACGTCTTCGCGATGAAGATGTACTTCGAGCAGTTCGGCGACTACGAGATGAACAACCGTGTCGTCGAGTACGAGCTGCGATCGTCGCATCATCTGGGAGCCCGAGCGGCGCGACATAGACGAGGCCGGCTGGCACCATCGTTGGGGCTACGAGCTGACACCGGACGGCGACGGCTGGACGATCGTCACCGAGATCTTCGACTGCACACGGGCGCCCGAGGAAGGAAAGCAGGCTGTGAAAGGCGGCCGGGCGTGGATCGACAGCATGACCGCCACCCTCGACCGGCTCGATCAGCTCTGCACGAGGCGCGCGCCAGGCGTCCGACCGAGGCGGCTCAGCCCTCGCTTCCTCCTGATCCGCCGGCGTCGGCGGCGGCCCGCTGCTCGAGCCAGCGCCGCAGGCCGGCGGCGTTCGAGTGGAAGCCGTTGAGGGTCTCGAGCTTCTCCTTGGTGACGTCGTCGAGGGCCGTACCGCCGGCCGCGGCACCGGCGCCCGGGTCACCGAAACGCCCCTCGAGCGCCGAAGCGATGTCCTCGCCGGCACGCCAGGCCCGCTCGGCCTCCTCGGCCCACAGCCGGAGCGTGCCGTCGGCCTCCTCGAGCAGCTCGTCGGGGTCGACCGGAACGAGGCCGTAGTGGGCGAGGGCGATGCCGGCCGGCCGGTGCTCGGCGAAGCGCCGCAGCGAGCCGAGCGCCAGGTCGAGGTCGAAGTCCGGTGGCGGCGTCGCCGGCCGGAGGACGCCGCCGTCCGGCAGGCGGACGCCGACGGCATCGCCGGCGAACAGCAGGCCCGCTCGCGCTGTCGAGCAGCCCGAGGTGATGCTTGGCATGCCCGGGCGAGTCGATCGCCCGGAGGCTGCGCCCGTCGCCGACATCGATCTCCTCGCCGTCGTGAAGGACGTGGATGCGCTCGGCAGGTGTCGGGTCGAGCCGGCCGTAGAGCGAGTCGAGGAGCGGGCCGTAGACGCGGGAGGCCGAGTCCACGAGGCGGGCCGGGTCCGACGAGGTGGCGGGCGCCCTTCTCGTGCACGTAGACGGTCGCGCCCGGGAAAGGCGCGGGCGACGTCACCCACCCCGCCGGCGTGGTCGAGGTGGATGTGGGTGACGGCGACGCCGGCGAGATCGGCCGGCTCCACGCCGAGGCGCGTCGAGAGCGCCGACAGCAAGGTGGCGATGGAGCTCTGGCTGCCCGTCTCCACGAGGACCGGCCGGGGCCCCTCGATCAGGTAGCCGGCGGTCATCTTGTCCCAGCCGCCGAGCATCGTGTCGATCTCGACGACGCCGGCGGCGATGTGGCCGGGCCGCCTCCTGCGGCGCGGCGCTCCGCCTCTGCACGGCCCGGTGGCCTCGACGGCCGTCGTCACTGTCGCTCCCTCAACCACGTGCGGGCGATCACCGCCGCGTACCTCGGCCCGTAGAGCAGATTGCTCCCCTTCTTCGACTCGCCGGACGAGCGCGGGTGCCACGTCGTCGGCCGCTCGCCGATGCGCCAGCCACGGCTGGCGGCGCTGATGATGAGCTCGGCCGTCTGGTACTGGTCCTGCTCGAGGAGCACGTCTTTCAGCACGTCGATCCGAAGGGCGCGGAACCCGTTCGAGGTGTCGGTCAGGTTCTGCCCGGTCAGCCGGTTGATGACGGTGGCGAAGACGAGCACGCCCGTCTTCCGCAACTGGTCGCTCGTCCTGTCGACGCCGAGGCGGCGGCTCGCGATCACGAAATCAGCCTCGCCGGCGACCACCGGCTCGAGGAGCGTCGGGATCTCGGCCGGGTCGTTCTGGCCGTCGGCGTCGAGTGTCACCACGTATTTGGCGCCGTGCTCGATCGCGAGCTCGTAGCCGAGCCGGAGCGCCACTCCGTGGCCGAGGTTCACCGGCAGCTTGGCGTAGAAGCGCCTCGCGCCCCCGCGACGACGTCCTCTGTGCCGTCGTCGCCGCCGTCGATGACGACGAGCGTCGAGGTCTTGAGGCCCGCACACCTCTCCGGGCACCGCCGCCAGGACGGCGCCGATGTTGTCCGCCTCGAGGTAGGAGGCGAGGAGCACGAGCACCGGGGCGAGCTCGAGGCTCGGGATAGCGGCTGTGAAAGTCCTGCCGGGCGAGGTCGGTCCCGAGCCGTTTTCATCTGGTCGTAGCGCCGCTGGAAGCGGTCCCTCGGCCCCTTCACCGGCGGGATGCGGCTCCCGAGTGACATCAGCTGCGGCTGCCGATCTCGATGACGACCTTCACGTCGTCCGGCTGGCGCTCGAGCGCGTCGGCGTACTGCTCCATCGGGAGTCGCCGGGTGATCAGCCTGCGCCAGCCAATCGGCGTCGGCGGCGGCGAGGGCCTCCGCCGCTGCCTCGTAATGGCGGCGGTTGGCGTTGACCGACCCGACGACGCACTCGTTCTGGAGGACCATGTCACGGTTGACGAGGCCGGCGTCGATCTGGAGATTGCGCCCCGTCGGCGAGACCCCGGTCAGGCAGACGACGCCGCCGGAGCCGACGTGCTCGATGGCGTCGAAGACGAGGGTGCCGACGCCGGTGCACTCGAGGATGACGTCCGGCGACTCACAGGCAGAAGCGATCGGGCCGGTGTGGTAGTGGGCGCCGAGAGCGTCGACGAGGTCGGGCTTCAGGCCCTCGGTCACCTGGTCGATCACGTGCACCTCGAGGCCCTTCTGCACGCCGATGAGCGCCGCCAGCAGCCCGATCGGGCCGGCGCCGGTCACGACTGCGCGCTCCGGGCGCCAATGGGCGCGGTTGCCCGTCCGGTCCGCCTGCTCCCATGCCTTTGCCACGACGCTCGTCGGCTCGAGCAGGACACCGAGTGCTCCGAGCTTGCTGTCGACCTTCACGAGAGCATCCGGGAGAGCCCGGTAGCGCTCCCGCATGAAGCCGTCGAGCGACTTGATGCCGTGCTCTGTGTACTGGCCGTTGCGGCAGAAGTCCCACTCGCCCGCTGCGCAGCTGTAGCACGGGACAGGATCGGGTCGCCTCACGATGCCGACGACGTAGTCGCCCTTCTCGTAGCCAGAGCCGGCCGGCGCCTCGGCCACCCGCCCGATCGACTCGTGGCCGAGCACCAGCCTCTCGTGACCCTCAGGCGCCCAGCCGTACTCGCCGGAGGAGATCTCGAGATCGGTCCCGCAGATCCCGACGGCGATCGTCTCGACGAGGACGGGCCCGTCGCCGCGAGGCGGCTCGCCGAACTCCTCCAGCTGGGCCGATCCGGCCTTGCCCGGCACGACGGTGATGGCCTTCACGTTGCCTCCTCGATCGGATATGAGACGTGCCTCGCTCGCCTTGCCGGACAGCCCGGCGCCGCCCACGGTCTACCGCCTCAGTGCTTGAGCCCGAGCCGATGGCGGGTGTGGGGGCGCGGCCTTCGCACGGTCGCTCTCGGGTGCTTCACGCGTGCCCCGGCGATCCGCTCCTTGTGGGTCATGCCGCTGCCCTCGCCGAGTGCAGGCGAGCCCGACGGCGGTGTTCACGAGCGAGACGTGGGAGAAGGCCTGCGGGAAGTTGCCGACGAGGCGACCGGCGACCGGGTCGTACTCCTCCGACAGCAGGCCGAGGTCGTTGCGGAGCGACAACAGCTTCTCGAACAGCGTCCCCGCCTCGTCCGTGCCGCCCGATCAGGTGGAGGTCGTCGGCCATCCAGAACGAGCAGGCGAGGAAGGCGCCCTCCCGCCCGGAGAGCCCGTCGACGTGCTCGGACTGCTGGGAGTCGTAGCGCATCACGAAGCCGTCCAGCGTGAGCTCGCGCTGGATCGCGTCGACGGTCCCGACGACGCGGGGATCCTCGGGCGGCAAGAAACCCACGAGGGGGATCATCAAAGCGCTCGCGTCGAGCTCCTTCGAGCCGTAGTACTGGGTGAAGGTGTTGCGCTCGGCGTCGTAGCCCTTCTCGAGCACCTCGGCGTGGATCTGCTCGCGGATCGCCTTCCACTTGTCGAGCGGCCCGTCGAGGCCGAACTCCTCGATGTCCTTGATGACGCTGTTGACGGCGTTCCAGGCCATCACCTTCGAGTGGGTGAAGTGGCGCCGCGGGCCGCGCACCTCCCAGATGCCGTCGTCGGGCTCCTTCCAGCCGGTCTCGAGGAAGTCCATGATGGCCACCTCGAGATCCCAGGCGGGATCCGTCGACTGGATGCCGGTGCGCCGCGCTTCGTGGAGCGCCCCGAGCACCTCGCCGTAGACGTCGAGCTGGTACTGGCCAGAGGCGGCGTTGCCGACCCGGACCGGCGCCGAGCCCTCGTAGCCGGGGAGCCACGGGATCTCCCGCTCGAGGAGGTTCCGCTCGCCCGCCGGGCCGTACATGATCTGCAGCTTGGACGGCTCGCCGGCGACGGCCCGGAGCAGCCAGTCCCGCCATGCCGACGCCTCGTCGTGGTAGCCGCACGCCATGAGAGCCGACAGCGTGAGCGTGGCGTCCCGGAGCCACGAGAAGCGGTAGTCCCAGTTCCGCTCGCCGCCGAGGGTCTCGGGGAGCGACGTCGTGGCAGCGGCGATGATCCCGCCCGTCGGCTCGTAGGTGAGCGCCTTCAGGGTTATGAGCGACCGCACGACGGCGTCCTTCCAGTCGCCGAGGTCGACGTGCTCCATCTCCGCCCAGTCCTGCCAGAACTGGGCCGTGTGGTCGACGGCGTAGCTGCCGTCGACGGGTCGGGGCACGTCCTCTGTCGAGGCGAAGTAGCTGAGCACGAACGGGACGCGGTTGCCCTCGCGGAGGGTGAACTCGGCCACGGTGCTCAGGTCCTTCGCCGTGGGTGTGCACGGGCGACCAGAGGGCGAGGCCGTCCGGCCCGGCCACCGCCGACAGCACGCCGTCCTGCCGGCGCACCCACGGGATGGCCGAGCCGTACTCGAGGCGGATGGCGAGGTGCATCGCCATCCTCACCTCGCCTTTGGTGCACTCGACCATCCGGACGATCTGGGGGTGAACCTGGCGGATCGGCATGCAGTCGGTGAGCTTCACCGTCCCTTCGGGGAGGTCCCACTCGGTCTCGAGGACGAGCGAGTTCTCGATGTACTGGCGCCGCGTGGCGAGAAGAGGCTCGCCCTCGCCCGGAGGAGGGCTCGCCTGTGGGGCGATCCGCCACAGGCCGTGCTCAGGGCCGCCGAGCAGGCTGGCGAAGACGGACGAGGAGTCGAAGCGGGGCAGGCAGCAGCCAGTCGATCGAGCCGTCGCGCCCGACGAGGGCCGCCGTCTCGGTGTCCCCGATGATGCCGTAGTCCTCGATGCGCAGAGCCACGGCGCCATCATGGCCGATGGCTGTCGCGCCGTCGACGCAGACGGCGGCTGGCTCCGAGGCGCCGATGGCGGCGGCTTCAGCCGTCGATGCAGGAACCGGTGGAAGCGACCGAGCCGGCCGGCCGGCTCTCGGCGACCTTGACCCGGGCGAGGACACCGGGCGAGGCGAGGGCGAAGCCGGTCCGGCTCTGGTTGGCGGCCCGCGAGAAGACGACCCCGATCACGCTTCCGCCCGGCTCGACGAGCGGGCCGCCGGAGTTGCCCGGGCGGACGAGGGAGCGGATCTCGTAGATCTGGCGCTGGACGGTGGACGTGCCGTAGATGTTCGTCGAGACCGGGATCGAACTCGCATGAGGACCCCCGCCGGCTGGGCGTCGAGCGGCGTCTGGCCGCCCGGATAGCCGAGCACCGTCGCCTTCGTGCCCCGGCCGACATAGCCGGGGTCGAGCCGGAGCGCCGGCTCGGGCACGTCGGCCCGGAGCACGGCGATGTCGAAGTTCGGGTCGAAGAAGACGGCGTGGCCGTCGCCGCGTCCGGCGCTCGTCGTAGACGACGGAGATCTGGTTCGTGCCGGCGACGACATGGGCGTTCGTGACGATCGAGGTCCGGGCGCGACGACGAAGCCGGACCCCTCCTGCACCACGTCGGCGCAGCCCTGGGCGACGACGCGCACCGTCGAAGCGCCGTCGGCGAGCAACGGCGGCCCGCACCGCCGGAGCCGTCGGGAGCGGCACCGGGCCCGGCCGAGGGAAGGATGCCGAGGTAGCCGAACGAGAAGCCGTCCGCGTTCAGCTGCCGCTCGACGGTGGCGAGCTCGTTCGGCAACCCGGGCATGACGTCGGTGACGGCGTGGAGCACGGCCGAGTTCTCGATCTGGTTCGAGACCTCCGTCACCTGGCTCTGGGCCAGCATGGAGGCGAGCAGCCACACGACCACGAGCGCGCCGGCCATCGCCACGACCGCCCCGGTCGCCGAGTCGACGGCAGCGATGGCATGACCGTGCAGCCGCCGCCATATCCGCGTCCCGATCTGACGGCCGACGCCCCACATGATGCTCGTCGGGACGAGCAGGCACAGGAGGGCGACGAAGGTCCTCGTGAACGGGTCTGAGAGGCGGGGCGAGACCCGGGCGATGATGGCGATCCCGATCGCCGCTCCGAAGATCGCCCCGAGGAAGGAGAGAACCTGCACGGCGGCTCCGAGGCGGACCCCGTGAACGGCCGCCAGCACCACGACGACGATGATGACGACGTCGAGCGCGTCCATCAGGTGCGGTCCGAGCCCGAACCCATAGTCCGACCGAGTGTAGGTGGTGGCTGTATCGGCGGAGCATCGCTCGCGAGCGGTTCCCGCCCGGGCGCCATCGGGCTGCGCTGGCCGGTTCCCGGGGCGCAGCCCGCTGTCCGCCGCGCCGACGGGGTGGGGGCACTAGACCTATTGCTGTGGACGAGGTACCGCGTCCTTCTGACGCCGGCGACGAGGTCGCTTCCGCGCCGTGCCGCGAGCGCGCCCGCCCGGCCTCCGGCCGGCAACCGCAGCCGGAGGCCGTCGCCGTACCAGCGCGGGGGCGCCCGGCGGAGCGAGCACGCGCCCGTCGAGCACCACCACCGCGACATCCAGGGCGGGGGCGCCCGGGCGGCCGTCTTCGGCATCAGCGACGGGCTCGTCTCGAACACCTCGCTCATCCTCGGCATCGCCGGCGCCAGCTCCGCCGCCGGCATCGTGCGCCTCGCCGGCCTCGCCGGCCTGTTCGGCGGGGCCTTCTCGATGGCCGCCGGCGAGTACATCTCGATGCGGGCGCAGTCCGAGCTGTTCCAGCGCGAGATCGAGATCGAGCGCCGGGAGATCGGGCGCCACCCCGAGGGCGAGTACCGCGAGCTCGTTCACCTCTACGAACGCCGTGGGATGCCCTCAGAGCTCGCCCGCCAGGTCGCCGACGAGATGATGTCGGACCCGGATCTCGCCCTCGAGACCCACGCCCGTGAGGAGCTCGGCATCGACCCGGGCTCGACGGGCAAGCCCATTCAGGCGGCGGTGTCGTCCTTCGTCACCTTCGCCGTCGGCGCCTTCATGCCGCTCCTCCCGTTTCTCTTCTCCACCGGCACGACGGCCACCCTCGTCGCCGTCGCTCTCGCCGGCATCTCTGCCCTTGTCGTGGGCGGCCTGCTGTCGATCTTCACCGGGCGCAAGTGGTGGTTCTCCGCCTTGCGCCAGCTGCTCATCTGCGCCATCGCAGGGGCGGTGACCTACGGCATCGGGTCGGCGATCGGCGTGAGCGGCATCGCGTGATCAACGGGGACGCCTCCTTTTCGCTGGAAGAGCCCGGGGGAGGCGGGCAGCCTGAGCGTCCGCCGACCCTCTGCCTCGTGAGGCATGCGAAGGCCTACTCGCGCCGGCGCTGGGTAGGCGACGACCATGACCGGCCGCTCGCAGACGAGGGACGTGAGCAGGCGAGCCTCCTCGCCCGTCACATCCTCGGCCACCTCGGCCGTCCGTCACAGATCCTCTCGAGCCCGGCGCTGCGCTGCCGTGAGACGATGGCTCCCCTCGCCGCCGAGTGCGGGCTCGACGTCGGCGAGACGGCATGGCTCGACGAAGGCTCCGCACCCGCCGACGCCTTCGAGCAGGTGAGCCAGCTGACGCTGAAGCTGGACGCGGGACCGGGCAGGGGACCCGTTGCCGCCTGCACCCACGGCGACGTCATGTGGGGCATCCTCGAATCGCTCGCCGCCGCCGGCGCCGAGCTCGGCGAGAGGGTGGAAGCCCCGAAGGGAGCCGTCTGGATCCTCGCCATCCGCCCGGATGCACCGCCCCTCGGCTCCCTCTTCGTGCCGAAGGTGCGCCCATGAGCGGGGTCGTCGCGCCGGTCGGTCGCCGGTGAGCGCCTCTCCTCACATCGCCGGCACCCTCGCACTCGTCGGCGGTGCGGAGTGGCAGCCCGGCTGCGACTTCGATGCCGATCTCCTCGCCCGCGCCGGCGGCGAGGTCCTCGTCCTCCCGACGGCGGCCGCCTACGAGCATCCGGAGCGGGCCGTTGCGACGGCGAAGGACTGGTTCGGCTCCCTCGGCGGAGAGGCACGGGGGCTCATGGTGCTGAGCCACACCGAGGCCTGCGAGGAGAGCTACGCCGCACGAGGTGAGAGGGGCGGGTTTCGTCTACCTGAGCGGTGGCTCGCCTCTCCACCTGCTCTCGGTGCTGAAAGGGTCACTCGTGCTCGAAGCACTCGCCGAGGCCTGGCGGGGCGGCGCCGTCGTGGCGGGATCGTCCGCCGGGGCGATGGTGCTCTGCGACCCGATGGTCGACCCACGGGGAGGGGCTACACCGTCGGCCTCGGTCTCGTCGAGCAAGTGGCCGTGGTGCCCCACCACGACGCCGGCGCCTCCCACCACCTCTGGCGGACGCTCGAGCTCGCACCGGCCGGCGTCGCAGTCGTCGGCATCCCCGAGCGAACGGCGGTGATCCGCGAGCCCGACGGTAGTATGGAGAGCTGCCGGAGCCCGCCCGAGGGAGGTCACGGTGCGCCTTGACGGCGAGACCCGCGGGCTCGACGCCATCGCAGGCTGAGTCGCCGCCCGAGCCCGCCGCCCGAGCCGATCCTGCCCGACCGGCTTTCGGAGCCCGCCTGAGCGGCCGGGCAGATCCGAGCCGGCGCCGGGCGCCTCGACGCCTAGTCGGCCTCGCTTATGGAGACCGACTCGATCGTCACCTGCTCCTTCGGCTTGCCGGAGGGCGTCCCGACGGCATCGATGACGGCGAGGACGTCCCGGCCCGCTGCGAGGTGGCCGAAGAGGGAGTAGTGCGGGGGCAGCCGGACGCCGTCGGGCCCGGAGATGACGAAGAACTGGCTGCCGTTCGTGTCCGGGCCGGCGTTCGCCATCGCGAGCGAGCCCAGCTCGTAGCGGCCCTGCTGAGGCAGCTCGTCCTCGAACTTGTAGCCCGGGCCGCCGGCGCCCGTTCCCTCAGGATCGCCCCCCTGGATCACGAAGCCGGGGATCACCCTGTGGAACTTGATCCCGTCGTAGTAGTGGTGAAGGGCCAAGAAGACGAAGTTGTTGACGGTGCGGGGAGCGGCGAGGGGATCGAGGGAGAACACCATCGTGCCCTTCGAGGTGACCATCTCGGCGGTGTAGCGCTTCGAGAGGTCGATCCCCATAGGTGGGGGCTCGCCGAACCGCTGCCGCTTCTCTGCGGAACCGTCCATCGGGGGAAACTCGCTCAGCACGGCAGTCCTTCCTGGTGGGGATCGAAGGCTAGTTGGGATTGGTGAACACAGGACATCCGGGGCAGCTCCGGATCGGTGCCACGTCAGCCGGAGACCTTTTTCACCGTGAGCGACGTGATGTAGACCTTCACCTTCGGGGTGCCGGTTTGGCCGGGCGTCCCAAGACTGTTGATCTTCTCCACGACCGACAGCCCCGAGATCACGTGGCCGAAGTCGGTGTAGACGGGCGTGAGCTCGCTTAGCCCCGCCCGGCACGATTATGAAGAACTGGCTGCTGTCCGTCGTGGGGCTGCTGTCGCTGTTCGCCATCGCGACGTCGCCTGTGGCGTAGCAGTCCCTCTTGCGGTGCAGCTCTTCGGAGGGGTGTTGCCGGTGAACGTGTATCCGGGGAAGTGCTGCGGGCCGCCGGTGCCGAGACCGGAGGGGTCACCACCTTGGTCCATGAAGCCCGGGATGACGCGGTGGAAGAACGTGCCGTCGTAGTAGCGGTACAGGGCCAGGAAGACGAAGTTGTTGACGGCGGCATACGACTTGGCGGCGTCCATCTCGACGACGAAGGTCCCTTTTGTCGTGTGGAAAGTGGCGTCCCATACCGACGTCTTCCCGATGCAGTCCTTCGGCGGCCCGTTGAAGAGCAGCTTGCGGGTCTTCGAGCCGGACAAGCGGCGGGCAGGGGGTCGTCCCGACCTTGACGGGGCGTCGTCGTGGTGGTCGCCGGCACGGTCGTCGTCGTGGTGGTCTTCGCCGACGCAGCCGTCTTCGGCTTCCCGCCCGACTGGATGAGGACCACGATGAGGACGATCACGGCGGCCAGGCCCAGGAAGACGAGGCCGCGGCGGAACGTGGCGCGGCGCTTGCGCCTGCGCTGCATGACGGCCTGCTTCTGGGCGCGGGCCTCGCGCTGACGGGCTCGCTTCTCGCTCGGCACGGCAGCGAAGGCTACCTGTTGACAGCTGCGGGCTGAACGCGGCGGCCTCTCGCCGCCCCCGGGGCGGGAGCGGCCATCATCTAGGTTGGCTGGCGTGGCCCTCGTCGTCCAGAAGTTCGGCGGCACCTCGGTCGCCGACGCCGACCGGATGAAGGCCGTCGCCGACCACATCGCCCGGACGAGGCGCACCGGCGACGAGGTGATCGTCGTCGTGAGCGCGATGGGAAAGGCGACCGACGACCTCCTGCGCCTCGCCGAGCAGGTGAGCACCGTCCGGCCGGGCCGGGAGATGGACATGCTGTGGACGGCCGGCGAGCGGATCTCGATGGCGCTGTTGTGCATGGCCCTCGCCGAGCGGGGAGTGCCGGCGGCGTCGTTCACGGGGAGCCAGGCCGGCATCATCACCGACACGATCCACACGAAGGCGCGCATCATCGAGGTGAAGGGCGACCGCATCCGTGAGGCGCTCGCCGCCGGGGCCGTCCCCGTAGTGGCGGGCTTCCAGGGCGTCTCGTCGGCGAGGGACATAACGACGCTCGGCCGGGGCGGCTCGGACACGACCGCCGTCGCCCTCGCCGCCGCCCTCGCCGCCGATCGTTGCGAGATCTACACCGACGTCTCGGGCGTCTTCTCGCGCCGACCCCCGGATAGTGCCCGTCCGCCCGCAAGCTCGCCCGGCTCTCGTTCGAGGAGATGCTCGAGATCGCCGCCACGGGCGGCCGGGTGCTCGCCCTCCGCTCAGTCGAGTTCGCCCGGAACCACCACGTCAAGCTGCACGTCCGCTCCAGCTTCACCTGGGAGCCCGGCACCGTCGTCACCGAGGAGGACCCCACCATGGAGCAGCCCGTCGTCTCGGCCGTCACGAGCGACACCTCGGAGGCGAAGATCACCCTCACCGGGCGTCCTCGACCGGCCGGGCATCGCGGCCGCGCTCTTCCGGAGCCTTGCCGACCGCTTCGTCAACGTGGACATGATCGTCCAGAACATCTCCCACGCCGGCACGACCGACATCTCCTTCACGGTGCCGAAGGCCGATCTCGCCCCCTCGCTCGAGGTGGCCCAGGAGCTGCTCGGCCCCCTCGGCGCGGCTTCTGTCTTCGCCGACGAGGACGTTGCCCAGGTGTCGCTCGTGGGCGCCGGGATGAAGACGCACCCGGGCGTGACGGCGACGATGTTCGAGACCCTCGCCCGCGAAGGCATCAACATCGAGATGATCTCGACCTCGCCGATCCGCATCTCCTGCATGGTCCGGATCGATGCGGCCGAGCGGGCGGTGCAGGCGCTGCACGCCGCCTTCGAGCTCGGTTCCTGAGCAGCCCGAAGCGGCGCGAGAGGGGCTGCCCGGCTAGCCGTCGCGCTCCCCATGCACTCACGTGCGCCGGCGGGCACTCGGTCAGCGCAGCGCCAGCAGCTCCTCGGCGATCTGGACGGCGTTCAGTGCCGCTCCCTTTCGCAGGTTGTCGCCGGCGATGAACATCGACAGCCCGTGAGGAGCGCCCGGGTCGCCGCGGATGCGCCCGACGTAGCGAGACGTCGCCGCCTGCCGCCGAGAGCGGTGTCGGGAGCTCGGACAGCACCACACCGGGCGGCCGCCGAGAGCAGTTGGCGGGCCTCGCTCGGGCGAGATCGGCCGCTCGAACTCGGCCGAGATGGCGTTGCAGTGGCCGGTGAAGACCGGCACCCGGACGCATGTGCAGCGAGACGAGCAGGCCGGGCAGATCGAGGATCTTGCGGGACTCGTTGCGCCATTTCTGCTCCTCGTCGGTCTCGCCGCTGCCGTCATCGAGCGAGGCGGCCGGCGATCGGCAGCACGTTGAAGGCGATCGGGCCGGGGAACTTCCGAGCCGGCGGGTAAGCGACCGACGAGCCGTCGAAGGTGAGCCGGGCGGCTTCGGGAGCGACCTTCTGCGCCTGCTCGTCGAGCTCGGCCACGCCGGCGAGGCCCGCCCCCGAGCACGCCTGGTAGGTCGACACGACGACCCGGCGAAGGCCGGCCGCATCGTGCAGCGGCTTCAGCACCGGCATGGCGACCATCGTCGTGCAGTTCGGGTTGGCGATGATCCCCTTCGGCATCGAGGAGAGGGCAGCTGCGTTCACCTCGGGCACGACGAGGGGGACTTGAGGGTCCATCCGCCATGCGGAGGAGTTGTCGACGACGACGGCCCCGGCGGAGGCCACCTCGCGGGGCGAGCGCTCGCGAAGCCGCCCCGCCGCACGAGAACAGCGCTATGTCGATGCCCGCCGAGGTCCGCCGTGGCGGCGTCCTCGACGGGCACGTCCCGATCGGCCCACGCGAAGGGTCCGCCCGGCGGAGCGTCCCGAGGCGAAGAAACGTATGCCGCCTACCGGGAACCTCCGCTCGGCGAGGATCGCCCTCATCACTCCGCCGACCTGCCCGGTTGCGCCGAACACGCCGACGGTCAGCTTGGCTCGACCCGGCTCGCTCGCATGGAGGCGAGTCTACGAAAGCCCGCGCCACCATCACGTCCCTGGCAGTCGAGCCGTCTCCGCACGCCGGCGCTCGGAGCGACCGTCTGGACAGCACCGGTCGAGGGACGCTATCTTCTCCTTGAGCGGCGAAGTTGAGCCTCTCAGCTCCTTCGACGTTCGTAGTAAGGCGGTAGGGTTTCGGCGGTGCCCCGGGGATGCCCCCCAATGCCACCTGGGGCACCGCCGTCACTTTTGGCGGTCCCGCCGCCTCAGTACGCCCGGCCGAAGACCAGCCTCGTGCCGTAGGCAGACGGCCCGCCGCAGATCGCGCAGGGCCCCTCTCCGGCTCACCGTCAAAGGGGATGCAGCGGGGGCTCGCCGTCGTCGCCTCCTTCAGCCGCTCCTCGCACTCCGGACGCGTCGCAGGCGAGAGCGAGGGCGAAGCCGGCTCTCGACGGCGGCGACGAGCTCGTCCCAGGTGTCTGCCCGCACCGTGTGATCGTCGCGGAAGCGAAGCGCCCGGTCGTGGAGCTGCGGCCTGGAAGCTCGGCCAGCCTCGGCCGAGCTGGCGAGGCGACCCTTCGAGCGGCATGGTCTCCTTGTCGTCCCTCTCGGTGGCGAGGCGCGAGGCCACGCACGACCGAGCCCGGCGGCGAGATCACGGGGCCCGAGCTCGATGCGGAGCGGGACGCCCCGCAGCTCCCACTCGTTGAACTTGAACCCGGGCGAGAGCTGCAGGCGGTCGTCGACCTTGACCCGGATGCCCTCGGCCGCGATCCGGCGGCCGAGCTCGCGGGCGGCCTCGAGCGTCGCTCGCGCCTCCTCGTCCCGCCCGATGGGCACGATGACCACCTGGTAGGGAGCGACCGCGGGCGGGAGGATGAGGCCCTTGTCGTCCCCGTGACCCATGATGACGGCTCCGACCATTCGGGTCGAGACGCCCCAGGACGTCGTGTAGCAGTACTCGAGGTCGCCGTCCTCGCTCTGGAACCTCATCTCGAAGGCGCGGGCGAAGTTCTGGCCGAGGAAGTGGGACGTGCCGCTCTGGAGCGCCCGCCCGTCCCGCATCATCGCCTCGATCGTCGTCGTCCGCTCCGCTCCCGCGAAGCGCTCGCTCGCCGTCTTCTCGCCCTTGAAGGGCGCCAGGGCGCACGCCTCGACGGCGCAGGCCTCGTAGAAGTCGAGCGCCAGCATGACTTCGCGCCAGGCGTCCTCTGCCGAGACATGCGCCGTGTGGCCCTCTTGCCAGAGGAACTCGGTCGTGCGGAGGAACAGCCGCGGCCGCAGCTCCCATCTCACGACGTTCGCCCATTGGTTCAAGAGCAGCGGAAGGTCGCGGTACGAGGAGATCCACTTCGACATGTACTCGCCGAAGACGGTCTCCGAGGTCGGGCCGGACCACGAGCGGCTCCTCGAGCTCCCGCCCGCCGCCGTGGGTGACGACGGCGAGCTCGGGGGCGAAGCCCTCCACGTGCTCGGCCTCCCGTCTCAGATGGGACTCGGGGATGAGGAGGGGGAAGTAGACGTTCTCGTGGCCGGTCGCCTTGATCCGGCGGTCGAGGTCGGCCTGGATGAGCTCCCACATCGCGTACCCGTACGGGCGCATGACCATGGTCCCCCGGACGGGGCCCCGGTCGGCGAGCTCGGCCTTGAGGACGAGCTCGTTGTACCAGGCGGAGAAGTCCTCGCTCTGCGGCGTGACGCCGCGCTCGTTTCGCGCCATTGGAGGTTGCTACCACACCCGGGGACCCGCAGCGGTCAGAGCGGCGGAGGACCATTGCGCCGGTCGAGGAGCCGGCGCCGCACAGGCCGACGCGCGGGCGGGAAGAGCCGCGCTCCGAAGCCGTCAGCGGCGACCAGATACCCTGTACCCATGGCGTCTCCACGGATACGGCCGACCGCCGGCCGGCGGAGGCCCCGTGGAACGCCGGCGGCCGGCAGCCCCGTCCGCTCCTGAGGGCACGCCGTGTGGGCACAGCCAGCCGGGGGCGCTCCGGCCCCTCGGAGCGGGCGAGCGCATCGACGCCGCGATCAAGCTCGTGCGGGCCAACTTCCTCACCCTGGCCAAGGCCGCTCTCGTGATAGCCGTCCCCTCGGGCATCCTTCTTGCTCTTGTGAGCATCACGCTCGCAGCGTCTTCGAGCTCGGTCGTGACGACAAATGCCTCGGGCACTCCGACGCTTCACTCCGGTCGGCTCTTCACGCTCCTCGGGGGCGCCTCTGTCGAGGTTGTGGTCACCTACCTCGTCACGATCCTCGTCACGGCTGCCTGCTTCCGCATCATCGGCAACGCCTATCTCGGCCAGCCCGCCGAGTGGAAGGAGGCGCTCCGATTCGGCCTCTCGAGGATCGGGGCGATCATCTGGGTGTCGCTGCTCGTGTCGCTCGCCTCTCTGCTGCCGCTCGGGCTCCTTGGCGGGATCATCGTGCTGCTGGCGCTCGCGCATGCCGGCGGGGTCGGCGTCGCCGTCGGAGTCGTGCTCGGCATCCCGTTGATCCTGGCGGAGATCTGGTTCCTCATCGCCACCCGCCTGGCCGTGCCGATCGTGATGCTCGAGGACATCCGCGGGCGTCAAGGCGATCCGGCGGTCGATCTCGTTGTGCCGCTCGCACTGGTGGTCCGTCTTCGGCACCCAGCTGCTGGCGCTGCTGCTCGTCGAGATCGCCGGCGCCGCCGTCACACTCGTCCTCGGGCTACCGCTCAGAGCGGCACACAACACCTTCGCCACCTTCGTCGGCGATCTGCTCTCGGGCAGCATCTCCCTCGCCGTCTTCACCCCCTTCACGGCCGCAGTCCTCGTCGTCATAACGATCGACCTCCGCGTGCGCAAGGAAGGCTTCGACATCGAGCTGCTCGCGAGCCGGATGGGCGTGCAGCCGACACCCTCAGCCGCCGGCTTCATCCGCCCTTCGGCCGGCTGGGGCTATGGCGTGGCACCGGTCCCGGCGGATATCCATCTGGTCCCGGCGGGTACCCGCCTTGCCCGGCGGCTATCCAGGTGCGGGCGGCTACCCATCCGGCCCAGCCGGCTATCCCGCCGTGGCCGGGCGGCTACGCGGGCCAGAACGAGACGCCCCCAGGCCAGGAGTCACCGACGCCTGGATGGGAGTCGACAGGTTGGACGCCGCCACCCCCACCGCCCGGGTACGGAGCTCCGCCCGGACAGGGCCCTCGGCTGCCCCGCCGGCCACGCCTCCGCCCTACGGCACCCCGTCGCCGCCCCCTCCGCCCTACGGCGCCCCCGCCGTCCACACCCGGCCCTACGGCGTCCCGCCGGCGGCACCTGCGCCGGCAGGAACCGTCCGGGCTGGCCCGCCCCCTCGCCGAAGAGACGGCCGCCGCCCACGAGAAGGCCTCCCGATGAGCAGAATCCGGAGACGCTCGCCGACGACGAGCCCGGACCGCTCCCGCCTCCGGCCGGCGCCGAGTAGCAGGCGGCACAGCAGGTCGGAAGGACCGGAGGCCGATGGCAAAAGGTTCCAACTATTCGACAGCGGCGCGGCAGGAGGCTCAGCGGATCCTGTCTCAGCCGCCCTTCCGGCGTCAGGCCGCATTCTCCCGCCCCGCTGGCCGGCTTGCTGCACGCGATCGGCCGCGGGCTCGACGACGTCTTCGGCAAGCCGCTCGCCTGGCTGTGGCGCCACACGGTGGGCGCCCTCCACGGCGCACTCGGCGGTTGGGCCTGGCTGGTCCTCGGCGCGCTCGCGCTCGGCCTCGGTGGCTTCGCCGGAGCCGTCCTGCTCCGGAGGCGGGGCGCCCCCACTGAGGAGCGGGAAGTGGGAGTCGGCGCCGCAGAGATGCCGAGCTGCACCAGGCACTCGAGCAGGCAGCCGAGGACGCAGAGGCGCGAGGCGCCCACGACCTTGCATTTCGCCTGCGCTTCGAGGCGGGACTGGCCCGCCTCGAAGCTCGTGGCGTCATCGGGAGCCGCTTGACCACGACGACGGATCGGCTCCGCGCCCGGCTGGCGTCGCCCACCTTCGATCGGCTCGCCGAGCGCCATGAGGCGATCGCCTACGCCCACGACCCGGCTTCAAAGGACGACTTCGAATCGGCCGCGGAGAGACTGGTCACAGGTTCTCGAGGAGAGCGGAGACCTCGTCCGCCTCGTCCCCTGGTCCGCCTCTCGGCCGGGAGCGGCCGGTGACCGCCGGCGGCACCGCGCGGCCCATCGCCGGCGGCGCCGGCCCGACCGTGTTAGCGCGATGGAGCCGCCTCGGCGGCGGTGGCAGGTGGTGCTCGTGATCGCAGCAGCCCTCGTCGTCGCAACCGTCGTGAGCCAGTCCGTCGGCGGCCTGCTCAACAGCCCGAGCCCTCCGGTCGTCGGCCCCGCCTCGTGCTATGACACCTCAGGCGACGGAACCGCCGCCTTTGCCCAGTTGCTCCGGGACCGCCTCCACCCGCTCCGGCAGCTGACCATCCCGATCCGCGATGCTTCTCTCCCCGCCGGCGCAACCGTGTTCGTCCTCGACCCGGCCTCGGGTCTCGCCGGTGACCTCCCGGCGATGCGCCGCATCCTTGCCGGCGGCGGCCGCCTCGTCCTCGGCGGCCCGAGTGCCACCAGCCGGAGCGTCCTCCAGTCACTCGTCGCCGCCGGGGGTGCCGCGACAGCTGGACATCAGCCGGGCGACATCTCGGCCGCCGGCGCGCTCCCGGTGTGGCGCCCCGAAGCCTCCGGCATCGCCCACCCTGCGACAGCGTTCTCCCGAGGTGCTCGGCGTGTCGAGCGTGCAGGACGGCTCGAGCGGCTCCTTCTCGCTCCCCGCCCGCACCATCTCGGTTCCACGTCCTCCTCGAGGGCCGCCGCGGCCCGTTCGCGCATGGTCGCCGAGCTGGGCGGCGGCACAGTCGTCCTTCTCGCCTCGAGCGAGCCCCTCCAGAACTCCGGCGCTCGGCAATCTCGACGACGCCGCCTTCGGCCTCGATCTCGCCGGAGCACCGGCGAGGACCGGTCGCCTTCGACGAGTACGACCACGGAGCCGGCCGGACCAGTCCCGGCCTGGCCGGACTGCCGGGACATTGGAAGGCAGCCCTCGCGCTCGCACTGGTGGCGCTCCTCGTGTGGCTACTGGGAGCATCCCGCCGATTCGGGCCTCCCGAACTGGCTCAACGTGAGCTCATCCCGCCACGGGTCGCCCACGTCGACGCGATGGCGACGCTGCTCGCCGCCGGCCCGGCGAGCCGCCTCGCCGAGGGCGCGGCCCCGCTGCAGCTCGGCGGCCCGCGAGCGCCTGTGCCGGCGGGTGCGGGCAGAGCCGGCCGCCTCCGACAGCGAGCTTCGCCTGCGGGCGGCCGACGAGGGCCTCCCGGCCGGAGTTGGTCGATGCCTTGCTGCAGCCGCCCGGGAGCGCCGACGAGCTCGTGTCGCTCGGGCGGGCCGCCGTCGGCAATCGACGAAAACAGCTGGCGCCGCATGGCCCCGCCTACCCGAAGGGCACGAAGAATGACCGACGCTCCCGCTCCCGCTCCCGTGCCGGCACCGCGATGGCGAGCCTCCGGGCCCGGCTGAACGAGCAGGTGGCCAAGGTCGTCGTCGGCCAGTCGCCACGTCGTCGACGCCACTCTCGTGGCGATGGCCGTCGGCGGGCACCTCCTTCTCGAGGGGCCGCCCGGCGTCGCGAAGACGCTCCTCGCCTCGGCGACGGCACGGGCGTGCGGCCTCGAGCAACCGCCGATCCAGTTCACCCCGGACATGCTCCCGTCCGACGTGACCGGGACATTGACGCTCCGCGGCAACGAGCTCGGCGTTCCGCCCGGGACCGATCTTCACCAACCTCGTGCTCGCCGACGAGATCAACCGCACGCCGCCGAAGACCCAGGCGGCGCTCCTCGAGGCGATGCAGGAGGGTCAGGTCACCGTGGACGGCGTCGAGCATCCGCCTCCCCAGCCCTTCACCGTCCTCGCCACCCAGAACCCGATCGAGTACGAGGGCACCTACCAGCTGCCCGAGGCTCAGCTCGACCGCTTCCTCATGAAGGTCGTCATGACCTACCCGGCCCTCGCCGACGAGGAGTCGATGCTCCGCCTCCGCCACGCCGGCCTTGCTCCGGTGACGCTCGGGGAGGTCGAGGCGGTCACCGACGCGGCTGAAATGCTCGCCGGCCCGCCGGGACGTCGATCGTGTCAGTGTCGCTGACGAGATCGTCTCCTACGTGACGGCACTTGTCCGAAGGACGAGGGAGCTCCCGAGCGTGATGCTCGGGGCGAGCCCGCGGGCGGCGGTTCATCTCCTCGCAGCGGCAAAGGCGTGGGCGACGACAGCAGGCCGGAGCTACGTGGTGCCGGACGACGTCGCTGCGCTCGTCGTCCCGGTGCTCGCCCACCGCCTGCTGCTCACCCCTGAGGCGGAGCTCGACCGCTTCACGGCGGCCGACGCCCTGTCGAACGTCCTCCAGAGCACTCCCATCCCCCGCTAGCCGAGACGAGACGATGGCGAGCCCCGCTCCGGGCCCACCGGCCGATCCGGCCCCGGTGCGGCCGGCCCCGGTGCTCCCGCCCACCGGCGAACGGTCGCTTCCACGGCCGACTCGTCTGCGTCGCTCTCGTCCTCGCTCGGGCTGGCGGTCCTGGCGGCGTCCTTCCCGTCCCGCTCCTGCTGGCAGCGCTCGCCGGCGTCGTCGTCGCTCGGCGTCGCCCTCGCCGACCTTGCTCGCCGCCCGCAGGATCATCCCTTCGATCGAGCGCACACGCCCGCCGACGATCCCGCTCCAGGGTCGGGTCGCCTTCGACGCCGTCGCCACCGTCGCCGGCGCCCGTTCTGCCCGGCTGCGCCAGCCGAGCCCGCCCGCGCTCGAGGTCGACCCGTCCGAGGTCGGCGGCGCCGCCTTGCACGGCGAGCTCATCGGCCGCCACCGTGGTGTCCACACCCTCCCGCCGTGCGTCGTGAGGGCGACCGGCCCGCTCGGCCTCACCTCGATCGACCACGTCGTCGGCGAGGCGGCAGAGGTGACCGTCTACCCCGACCTTCCCCGCGCCCGCCGTCTGGCGGCAGCCCGCCGCCGGGGCCGCGCCACCGACGAAGGGCGCATCCGGGCCCGGCTCGGCCTCGGGACGGAGTTCGAGACGATCCGCGACTACTCGCCCGACGACGACATCCGTCAGGTCAACTGGATCGCCACCGCCCGCGTCGGGCGCCCGATGTCGAACCAGTACCGGGTCGAGGAGAACAGGGACGTCATGTGCGTCATCGACGCCGGCCGGCTGATGGCCTCGCCCATCGGCGCGCCTGACCCGCCTCGACGTGGCGCTCGACGCCACTGCGGTCCTCGCCGTCGCCGCCGAGGAGGCCGGCGACCGCGTCGGCGACGCTCGCCTTCGCCGGCAGCGTCACGCGCCATCTCGCCCCCCGCCGCAAGGGGGCCGCAGCTGTCGTGAAGGCGCTCTTCGACCTCGAGCCGACGGAGGTGGAGAGCGATTACGAGCGGGCCTTCCAGGCCGTCGGGCGGCAGAAGCGGGCGCTCGTCGTCCTCTTCACCGATCTCGTCGACGAAGGGCACCGCCCGCTCGCTCGTCGAGTGCCGCCCCCGTGCTCGCTCCGCCGCCATGCCGTCCTCGTCGCGAGCGTCGAGGACCCCGAGCTCACAGCAGCGGTGGCGACACCCCCGGACGACGCCCGCGCCGCCATGCGGGCCTCGGTCGCGCTCGAGCTGCTCGCCAGCAGGCGGCGGACGATCTCTCTTCTCCAAGGGCTCGGGGCCGTCGTCGTCGAGGCACCGCCCGAGCACGCTCGGGCCGGCCTGCGTGAGCGCCTACCTCCGCCTCAAGCAGCGCGCCCGTCTCTGAAGGCGGTCCGGCGGGCGCCTATCTCCGTGGCGGGGTCGTCGTGCGGCGCGTAGGGCGGGACCGCCCGCGCCAGAAGACCATCGACCAGAAGCCGCCCGCGAGCGCCAACCCGATCGCCAACGCCGCCGGAGTCGGCAGGTCCCACGGCGTGACGATCCCCTCGGTGAGGCCGGCGACGACGAGGAACACCATCACGCCGAGGATCGCCGCCGCCGATGCTCGGCACGAGCCGCTCGAGAGCGCCGGCCCTCGTGTCACGCCGGGGTTGACGAGTGCGCCGGCGATGGCGAAGCCCGTCGCCCCGGCGAGGATGATGCACGACAGCTCGAGCAGCCCGTGCGGGACGATCAGGCTGAGGAAAGAGCCGAAACCGCCCGCCCGGTACTCGAGCGCCCCGAGGACTCCGAGGAGCGCCCCGTTGTAGGCGAGCGAGAAGCCCGTCAGGATCCCGAACGTGAATCCGCCCGCCATCGCCGAGACCGACGACGATTATGTTGTTCACGAAGATGGCGACGGCGAGGCCGGCCCGGCCGGCGATCGAGACGCCGTAGAAGCCGCCCCGGTTGTGGGCCGCCGCGTGGAAGCCGGCCGGCAGGAGCCCGGCGGCGGCAGCCGGCTGCAGGAGCCCCCAGAGCGCCCCGAGGACGACGAACCCGCCCAGCACGCCCCGCCGAGAGCGCCACGCTCCTGCGGAGCTCCCAGATCCGCTCCCACAGCGTCCGGGTGAGGAACTCGACCGACCGTGTCGCTCCGCGCCGCCTTCGAGTAGACGAGGGCGTTTGCTCCCGCCACGAGGCCCTCCAAGCCGGAGGGTGCCCGCCGGCGTCGGGGAACGACCGCCGGGCGAGGGCGAGGTCGGAGGCGGCCGAGCGGTAGAGGGAGCCGAGCCGGAGGATCTCGGCCGGCGGCAGCTTGCCCGCCTGGCCTGACGCCCGTCGCGACGAGCGCCTCGAGCTCGGCCCAGTCTCCTCCCCGTTCTGCGACGAACCGCTCGAGGTTCACGCACTCCATCGTGCCCGACGCAGCGTGCTCTAGCGTTCAGCTGTGGAGTACGAGGACCGCTACGTCACGACGACGCCGGAGGGCGTCTCGCTCGACTCGGTCCTCGCCGGCCTCGGCTCCCGCTTTGCGGCCTACCTGATCGACTTCGCGATCCAGGTCGCCGCCCTCGTGAGCGTGGTGGTGCTCGGGTTGCTCCTCGGCGGCCCGGTGCGGGGCGGCCGGACGGCGCCGCTCATAGTGGACGGAGCCTTCTACCTCTTCGTCGTGATCGACTTCGTCGGCTACTTCGTGATCTTCGAGATGCTCTGGAGCGGGAGGTCGCCGGGCAAGAGGGCGCTCGGGCTGCGGGTGGTGCGGGTGGGCGGCCAACCCGTCGGCTTCTGGTCGAGCCTCCTCCGCAACCTTCTCCGGGTGGTCGACACTGCTCCCGTCGTTGTACATCGTCGGCTCGATCCTCATCCTCGTGACGCCGAAGAACCAGCGGCTCGGCGACACGCTCGGCCACACCGTCGTCGTGCGCGAGCGGCGGGCGGCCGACCGGATCGGCGGGAACGAGTGGATGACCGCCGGCGGCTTCGGGCAGGCACCGCTCGGCCCGGGCGCTCCCTCGGCACCGGCGTGGGGCCAGGCGCGCCCCGGCGCCGGCGGCTCCCGGCCGGCTCTTCCTCCCCCCGGAGCTGGCCCACTGGGACGTGAGCGCCGTCCCGGCGGAGGAGCTGGCGCTCGTGCGAGACCTTTGTCAACAACCGGAGCGGGTACAGCCCCGCAGCCAGATCCCGGCTGGCCTACGACCTCGCCGCGCAGGATCTGGCCCTTCGTCGCCGGTCCGGTGGTGGCGCCTCATCCCGAGCAGTTCCTCGAGGCGGTGCTCATGGTGAAGGCTGTCCGGGGCTGACGCCGGCGGCGGAGCCTCGGCCGGCGAGGGTACGGTGCGCCCATGAGGATCCTCGTCATCGGCGGCTCGCGGTTCCTCGGCCGCCACATCGTCTCTCAGGCACTCGATCGCGGCCACGCCGTGACGTTGTTCAACCGGGGGGTGAGCGACGCCGGGGCCTTCCCCGAAGCCGAGCTGATCCGCGGCGACCGCAACACCGACCTCTCCGGCCTCACCGGCCGGGAGTGGGACGCCACAGTCGACGTCTGCGCCTACGTGCCGCGCCAGGTCCGCTCGCTGCTCGAGGCTCTCGGGGGAGCGGGCGGCCACTACACGTTCATCTCCTCGATCAGCGTCTACGACGCGCCGGCGCGCCGGTCGGCTTCTCAGAGGAGGCGAAGCTCGTTCCGCCGAGCTACGACGACGAGCTGACGATGGAGCAGTACGGCGCCCTCAAGGTGGGTTGCGAGCAGACCGCCTTGGAGGTCGCCGGCGAAGAGCACCCTCCTCGTCCGGCCGGGCTACATCGTCGGGCCGTACGACCCGACGCACCGCTTCGGGTACTGGGTGGAGCGGTGCGCGAGAGGCGGGCTGATCCTCGGGCCCGACCGCGGCCAGCCGATACAGCTGATCGACGGGAGGGACCTGGCGCGCTTTGTCGTCGGCCTCGTCGAGCAGCAAGTGGCGGGCGCCGTTCACGCGACTGCTCCCGACCCTGCCCTCACGTTCTCCGACATGCTGACCGAGGTGGCCGCCGGCGTCGGCGCGGGCGATCCCGAGGTGCAATGGAGCGAGGCACACGAGCTGCTCCCTCTCACCGAGGCCCGCGAGGACTGGAACCTCATGACCGCCGGCCTCGCCAAGGCGGTCTCCCTCGGCCTTGACTGGCGGCCGCTCCCCGAGACGGCGGCCGACTCGCTCGCCTGGATGACGGCGGCGCGGGCCGCCGGCAGCTACGACCCTCCCGCCAGCGGCTCGATGAGCGCCGCGATGGAGGCCGAGCTACTCGCAAGCGCCCGGGAGGCTTCAGCGGGGAGGGACACCTGAGAGCGACGGTCGCCCACAGCTCGAGCTTCCTTCCCGGGAGCGATGGCTGCACGCGACGGGTGTTGTCGGCGGGAAATCTGAGGAATGGCCCACAGCGGTCACAGCGGGCGGGTTTACACCTGTTCCAGCCCGTCCACCTCGTTCGGGCCAAAGGAGAAGAGAGCCAATGCGACTCAAACGAATGGGTGTGCTCGCCGCCGGCCTCGCGTTCGCCGGCGGGACCGCCGGCCTCGGGGTCGCAGTAGCGGGCGCCCAGACCCCCCAGGCAGCCCATCATGTGACCAAGGTTGTGAAGATGTCGACCTCGAACGGGCGGAGCCCGAGCAGCCTCGGAGCGATCAACGCCGTGCCTGCCGCCGCCGGCACGGCGGCTTCGAAGTCCAAGCCGCCCTCGACGCACAAGTGCCCCAACATGGGCTCGAGCTCAGCCTCGTCGGGTAGCTCGGCCACAACCACCGGCGCCGTCACCTACTGACACCGGCTAGTAGCCAGGCCGGCCATCCCTCCGGCGACGGACGGGATGGCCGGCTCGCCGGCCCACGCTCCGGCAAAGGGGCGAGCTCACTCGGCGCGGGCCTCTCGCACAACTCGTCGCAGGCTGGATCACTTAGGCTGCCCGCATGCTGTGCGCTCGGTCCCGGCGTGTCCTTCTGCTGAGCCTTGTTGTCGGGGCGTCGCTCGTGGCCGGCTGTCATTCCGCCAGCTCAACGCCTCCTCGCTACGGCAACGGAGCGGCGTCGGCAGCAAGGCTCTATTCAGCGGCGCGGACAGCCACGGCGTCGGCCTCGAGCGTGCGCTACGTGGGCCACGTTCAGCTCGGCGGCAAGGCGGTGGATTTCGACCTCGTGGCCGCCGGGCAATTCGGCGGAGGGACGATCACCATCGACGGCGCGACGTTGAACATCGTCAGGTGGGACGCCTCCCTCTACCTGAGAACAGTCGCGGCGGGCTGGCGCCAGCTCGGCGCGAGCGCCGGTGCGGCCCAGCTGGCGGCGGGCAAGTGGATCCTCGTCGCCCCGCCGGACACGGACTTCGGCCCGATCGCGAGCCTCACGAACGTGTCAAAGCTGGTGGAGGAGATCTCGATCGACGAGACTCCCACGAAGGCACGCAAGATGACCTGGGACGGCCGAAGCGCCATCGCCCTCACCGCCCCGGGCGAGGGCTCGGTTCTCGTGGCGACGACCGGCGAGCCTTACATCCTCGAGGTGAGAAGCACGCGAGCCGGCGACTTGGGCACGATCACCTTCTCGAGCTACAACTCGGCGAGCTCGCCCGCCGCCCCGGCACACTCGTACACCATCAGCTCCCTCCGCACTTCAAGCTGAGCGTCGCCCGACAAGAGGCTCGACCGCCCGCTCGGGCCTGTCAGCTGGCGGTTCGAGGGCTCTTGCTCTGAAGCTCGTCGATGAGCTTCGACGCCTCGGCCTTGGTCAAGGACTCGGGGACGGAGCTGCCCGTGTCCTGAGCCAGTGTGGCCAGGTAGGACGCTTGAGCGCCCGTCATCGGCTCGTCGCCCGTAACCCAGTCAGCCGGGTCTTTTGCAGCGCTTGCTGTCGGGTCTGAGGTTGTCGGACGGTCCTGCGGAGATGTGGTGTCAGACATGGCTCTGTTCTACCCCGACAGCCGAGCCGTCGAACGTACGTACGCATGTGCGTCCGGGGAGGGGCAACCCGCCTCCGCCGGTCAGCCGAGGTCTGTCGGCACCGCCCGGTTCGCAGGGGCCGGCGCGAGCGGCTCCCTCGAGATCGCCTCCTGCGCCTGCTCGGGGGAAGCCGGCGCCGGGGCGGTGGCAGCACCCACTCCCCGTCGCAACTCGAGCTGGGGTATCAGCAAGGCGGCGATGAAGGCGAGGAGACCGATAGGTGCGGCGATGATGAAGACGGTCTGGATCGACTGGGAGTAGGCGGCGATGAGCCCGTGGTGCACGGCCGCCGGGAGCTTGTCGAGGACGGCCGGCGTGATGCTCGAGGTTGACACGCCGCTGGGCAGCTTCGAACCTCCCGAGATGCCTTACGAGGTTGCCGACGAGCACGTTCGAGAAGATGGCACCGAAGATCGCCGTGCCGAACGATCCGCCGATGGACCGGAAGAACGTCGCTCCCGAGGTGGCGACGCCCAGCTCGGAATAGGGGACGGCGTTCTGGACGACGAGCACGAGGACCTGCATGACGCTTCCGAGACCCATGCCGAGCACGATCATGAAGAGCGACGAGACGACCGGGCTCGTCCCGATCCCCATCCGGGAGAGGAGCAGGAGGCCGACGGTCATGAGCGCCGTGCCGACGATGGGGAAGATCCGGTAGCGCCCCGTCCGGCTGATCACCTGCCCCGAGCCGATCGAGACGATCAGCAGCCCCGCCATCAGAGGGAGCAGCTGCAGGCCGGAGATGGTGGGCGACTCGCCTCGCACGATCTGGAAGAAGAGCGGCAGGTAGGTGATCGCGCCGAACATCGCGAAGCCGACGATGAAGCCGACGAGGTTGGCGACGGTGAACGTCCGGATGGAGAACAGGTGCAACGGCAGCACCGGCTCGACGGCCCGACGTTCGACGAGAGCGAAGACCGCCACGAGAACGGCGCCGGCGACGCCGAGGCTGATGATCGGCGCCGAGCCCCATGGATAGGTGGTGCCACCGAGGCTCGTGAAGAGCACGAGAGCAGGTCGTCGCAAGGACGAGGACGACGGTGCCGAGATAGTCGATGATGTGGCGGACCCGGCGGAGGTGGCCCGGGAACGGCGCTCGCCACGACGGCGAGGGCGATGATCCCGATCGGGACGTTGATGTAGAAGATCCAACGCCACGAGAGCTGCTCGACGAAGACCCCTCCGAGGAGCGGCCCGATCACGCTCGCAACGCCGAACACTGCTCCGAACAGGCCCTGGTAACGGCCACGTTCACGGGGGGCGACGATGTCGCCGACGATCGCCTGGGTGCCGACCATGAGCCCGCCGCCGCCGAGGCCCTGGACGGCGCGGAAGGCGATGAGCTCGAACATGCTGTGGCTGAGGCCGGACAGGATCGAGCCGCTCAGGAAGACGACGATCGCCGCCTGGAAGAAGAACTTCCGGCCGTACTGGTCGCCGAGCTTTCCCCACAAGCGGCGTGGAGACCGTGGCGGCGAGCAGGTAGGCGACGACGATCCAGGAGAGGTGCGAGGCGCCGTGGAGATCGGCGACGATCGTCGGGAGCGCCGTCGCCACGATCGTCTGGTCGAGGGCGGCCAGGAACATGCCGAGCATGAGCGCCCCGATGATGATGAGCACACGGCGATGGCTGAGGTCCGGGATGGGCATCGCCTGGTCGACCTCGGTCGGCGCCTCGCTCATCGTGCCTCCTCCCCGGTACTCGTGGCCTCGGCGTGAGCCCGGGCCCCGGAATGCTGCTTGGCGGCAGAGCCGGAGGATCCCGCCGGCGCAACCTTCATCTCGTCGTAGACGAGGCCGGCGGCAACGCTGTCGATCGCCCTCCCGGTGAGAAGCGGCAAGTGAGTCGACGCCCCCGTTGGCACTCCAGTAGAGAGCCGCCACGCGGGTCACGGCGAGAACGGCGGCAGTCACGAGGGCCGGGATAGGGATCGTGTTGGGGATCGGTCTCGAGGCGTTCGGCGAGAGCGCCGACGAGGCATCGCTCGATCTCGGCGATGTGGCCGCTGTAGGCGCCGAGCAGCCCCGCATCCTTCCTGACGGCGCAGAGCCGGCTGAACCAGGCGTCCCGTCCTTCGCCGAGATCGTCGAGCTCCTCGGCGATGGCGGCCGCGTAGCCCACGAGCACCGCCCGCAGCGCCTCGAGGGGTGACTCGTCGAGCGGGACGCCCGAGCAGGCCGAGCCGCATCTGCTCGACGCGCTCGGGATCGGCACCGATGACGGCCGATTCCTTCGAGGGGAAGTAGTTGAAGAAAGTCCTCGTTGAGACGTCGGCCGCCTCGGCGATGTCCTCGACAGTGACGTTGGCGAAGCCGCGCTCGGCCACGAGCCGCAAAGCGGCGTCTCGGAGAGCCTGACGAGTCGCCTGCTTCTTCCGGTCCCGGCGGCCGTGGTCGCTCCTGAGAGCCGTCGTGCCCGTGGCGGCCTCGGCGATCAGCGTGACGGCTGGAGAGGTCGTCAGAGATCATCATCGTGCTTTCAGTGTAACGTTGCAGCGCGTGCAGCAATCGCCCCCTGACCAGCGGCTCGAGTCTTCGGCGCTGGCCGCGGAGGCCTCCAACTCTCTCGGTGCCCCTATGACGAGGCTGGGCTCCCGGTGGTGGCAGTCACCGTCGCCAGTACGGCATCGGTACGGATCTCGACGGCCGGCTTGGCGATCGTCAGAGCGCGGGCGACGAGCGGGATCTCGTCGGCGCCGAAGGAGAGCCGGCGCCTCCCCGCGCAGCCTGTGCTGCAGGCCGCGGGCGACCATCTCCGGATCCCTGTAGCCGAGGTACCACTTCTCCGAGGCCATGCCGGCGAGCAGCCGTCGCCACCGGTGCGGGTCGGCGGGAGAGACCGCCTCGGCGACGTCCGGCGCACGCTCGAGCACCGTGGCAAAGCCTTCCTCGATGCCAGGCCGGTCGAGCAGGCAGCCGTCGAGCAGCAACTCCCATCCTGCATGGCCGACGGCCCGGCACGGACCCGCCGCCAGGCCGGCCGCCCTCAGCTGCTCGCGCAGCTGCCTGACTCCGGTCGTGAACTCCTCGAGCGAGTGGAAGGCCGAGTCTGTCCGGTGATGCAACGCCACGCCTTGCCGCACCGGCTCGGGCAGCAAGGACCGCTCCAGGCGCAGCCCCGCCATGGAGGCGAAGTCGGGCAAAGCAGCGCCGAAGGCCACATCTTCCTTGAGAGGGCCATCGACGACAGACAGAGCGACACTGACATGGGCGACGAAGTTCACGGCGGCTCAAGCTTCTCATCGCCGAGAGGATCCGGACCGGTGACGCCGCAACGGCCAGAGCGGCTACCACTCAGAGTGTACGGTTTAATCACTATGAGTGAGAAAGGTCTCCAGGGGAAGTGGCGCGGCTTCCCATCGGCATGCTTGTCTGCCACAGGCAACGGGACCCGGCTCGTGAGACCGGTCCTTCTCAAGTCCTTGTCATCATTGTCGCTCGCCGTGCTGTCGGTCGTCCTCACCGGCACGATGGCAGGGGCGGCGACGGTTGCGAGCGGCGCCGGCCATTTCACTCCGATACGGACGCGCCAGCTGACCACGGCCGATCCCCTTGACGCCAATACCGCCATCGCCTACCAGTACTTCGTCACCCACACGAGCCTCACGCCGGTGCAGGTCGCCGGCCTCGAGGGCAACCTGCTGTACGAGTCGGGAGGGGCGCTCAATCCCGCCCAGATCCAGTTCGGCTGCACACTTCCGCCCGACTACTGCGGCGCAGGCATAGCCCAGTGGACGGATCCAGGGCCGCGTTTCAGCGCCCTCGAAGCCCTCGCAAGGTCTGAGGGTGTGGCATGGTCGACACTGAACGTCCAGCTCCAGTTCGTATGGCGGGAGCTGACGGGGACCTACGCCGGGGCGGGAAGCACCCTTGAAGGCTGCTCGACCACGACCTGCTCGACGTCGGTGGTCGAAGACGACTACGAGATTCCGGCAGATCCGCCCGCCAGTTACCAAGCCCGCCTGGCGAACGCAAACGAGATCCTCTCCGCCTACGGAGTGACTCTGACGTCGCCGATCTCCGTGGCGCCGAATGCAGACGGAGACCTCCAGATGTTCGCCATCGGTGACAACGGCCAGTCCTACTCGAGCTGGCAGACCGCTCCGAACGGCAGCTGGACACCGTGGGCCCCCCTCGGAGGGGCATTTCCACTGCCCGCCGCTGCCCCCGTCGCCGTCGCGCCGAATGCCGACGGCCGGCTCGAGCTTTTCGTCGTCGGTAGGAGCGGCCAGACCTACTCCAGCTGGCAGACGACACCGAACGGCCACTGGACAAGCTGGGCACCTCTCGAAGACACCTTTCAGCTGCCGCCCGGAGATCACCTCTCCGCCGCCCGGGATACCGCCGGTGAGGTACACCTGTTCACGGTTGCTGGCAACGGCCAGTCCTACTCCAAGTCGCAGACGACTCCGAATGGGCACTGGACGCAGTGGACGGCGCTCGGCGGCATCGTCGAGCTTCCTGCTGCGGCGCCCGCTTCCGTCGCGCCGAACGCCGACGGCCGTCTCCAGCTGTTCGTCGTCGGCGGCAACGGTCAGGCGTACACCAGCTGGCAGGTCCGGCAGACCGGCAACTGGGCGGCGTGGTCACCACTTGGGGGTGCCTCGGCCCTGCCGCCTGCCGCACCGATCGCCGTCGCCCCGAACCCCGACGGCCGCCTGCAGGCATTCGTGGTCGGCACGAACGGCCAGACCTACTCCAGCTGGCAGCAGAGCCCGAACGGGCAATGGTCGCCATGGGCCGCTCTCGGCGGCACCCTCGCGCTGCCGGCGGGTGCCCCGCTCTCTGCCGCCCGGGATGCCGGCGGTGAGCTTCAGCTGTTCGCCGTCAGCACGGGCGGGCAGGCCTACTTCGCCTCGCAGTCCAGTGCGAACGGGAACTGGAACCCGTGGGCAGCTCTCGGGGGAGGCCTCGCGCTGCCGCCGGCTGCACCGGTCACCGTCGCCGCAAATGCTGACGGGCGTCTCCAGGCCTTCGCCGTCAACAGCGTGGGGCAGTCCTACTCGAGTTGGCAGTCCGGTTTGACGGGCAGCTGGACGACATGGTCTCCTCTTGGGGGCGTCCCGTAACGGTTTGACTGGCGGGTGGGTGCGTCTCCAACCGCAGCTGCATGGCAGGCCCGGACGGCCGGGTGAGCCCACAGCAGAGGAGAGGCGAGTGACTCAACAGGGCCAACAAGCTCCACAGCATGCTGAGGAGCCGAGGCCTTATCGAGTCCGCCGCATCCATCACGTCGGCATCACCGTGGCGGACCTCGATCGATCGCTTGTCTTCTACCGCGACCTGCTCGGGATGAACGTCATCGGTTGCAGTGACGAAGAGGACGTCGGCGCCATCGTGGGCATCCCCGGTGCTCGCGCTCACATCGCCGATCTCGATGCCGGCAACGGGCAGATCCTCGAGTTGCTCGAGTACGGCCGAAGGGTCGAGGAGCGACGCGTCAGCCGCCCTGACACGATCGGCAGCTGCCATCTCTCGCTTCAGGTGGCCCAACTGGATGCGGCGCTCAGTCGTCTCGAAGACGCCGGGTTCACCCTGCTCGGTCAGGTCGCCCAGCTGTCGACGGGAGGAGTCTGGCACGACTGCACGGTGGTCTATCTACGCGATCCTGACGGGATCATTCTCGAGCTCATTGAACGGGCGACAGATGACTGACCCTCCCGTGCCGGCAGCACAGCCCGATCTCCACCGGGACGGGTCGACCACCGGAGAAGGAACCGCCGATCTAGGCGAGGCCCTGAGAGGGGCGTAGCTGGGTGACGGCGCCCTTCGGTGAACGGTCCCGGATCGATGATTGCCTCTCCGTGCAGGACGACCACCTCTGGATCGAGGGCTGTGACACGGTCGACCTTGCCGAGCGCTTTGGGACGCCTCTCTACGTGGTGTCGGAGAATCAACTCCGAAGAAACGCCCGCCGGCTCGTCCGGGCGTTCTCCAGCCACTGGCCGGGGCCGGTACGCATCCTTCCTTCCATCAAGGCGAACAGCGTCCTTGCGCTTCGGCGGATCCTTTCCGACGAGGGCCTCGGCTGCGACACCTTCGGCCCCTCCGAGCTGTGGGCGGCGTTGTCGTGCGGCACTGTCCCGCAGGCCATCTCCGTCAACGGCACGGGCAAGTCGGCCCAACTGGTGCAGGACGCGGTGGCGGCGGGGTGCCGCCTCACCCTCGACTCCCCACGCGAGCTCGATCTCGCGATAGCAGCCGCCCGCCGCCTGGGGCGACAAGCCCAGCTTCGGGTGCGGGTACGGCCGGACCTCTCCGACCTCGACCACGTCGCGTCCGACTTCAGCGTCGAGGGTGCCTCGATCAACGAGGTCGCCCGCCGCTACAAAGCCGGCATCCCGATGAACGAGCTGCTGCCGCTCGGCGAGAAGGCGCTCCGTGCAGACGAGGTTGAGCTCGTCGGAGTTCATGCGCATTTCGCCCGGCACACCCGGAGTCTCGACACCTGGTCCGCAATGATGCGGGCGCTCGCTCAGGTGTTGATCACCCTGTCGCAGGCATGGGGCGGCTGGCAGCCCCGTGAGGTCGATGTCGGGGGCGGTATCCCCACCGGCCGCGATCCGACAGGAAGGGCCATCGCGCGGTTGGCGTCCGATCGCGGTCCGGCTCCCCCGGTGGAGCGGTACGCAGAAGTCATCGGCTCCACCCTTTCGACCTCGCTCGGCACCAACGGCTTTGATCCCTCGAAGATGACGCTCGAGATCGAGCCAGGAAGGGCCTGTTATGCCGACACGGGCGTCCATCTGAGCCGGGTGGTCAACCTGAAGACCGAGTCGGAGCCGACGCCGCTCGCCTTCGTCGAGCTCGACACGACTGAGATGTTCCTGATCGATGTCAACCTCGAGCACAACCGTTGGCGGCACGTCGTGGCGAGCCGGGCGTCGCAGCTCCCGACGGCCGTGGCCGATCTCGTCGGCATGAGCTGTGGCTTCGACACGATCGTTCCTGACGCATCCTTACCGGCGGTCGAACCGGGTGACGTCGTCGCATTCCTCGACACGGGCGCCTATCAGGAAGTCTGCGCGAGCAACTTCAACGCCCTCCCGCGGCCGGCGACGGTGCTCGTCCGGGACGGCACGGCCGCCGTCGTCCGGCGGGCGGAGACGATGGAGGACGTCTTCTGCCGAGACATCGACCCGCGGTGGGAGGGCGCGCGCTGATCAGCCTCAGCCTTCCCATCGGGACCGGGTGCCGCCGATGAGGCGCCACCCGAAGTGCTCGCGGGACGTTTGGGGCGGCCTCAGGCGGCGAGCTCGACGAGCTTCACAACCGTCTTCCAGCTGCGCACCGTCGTCGGGGTCTTCAGCTGGCGAGTCAGGTAAGGGAGCAGCTTTGATCTGCCGAGGCCGCTCGGGAGGTGGACGTAGAGCTCGGTGCCCTTTATCACGAACCGGTCGGGTTCAAAACGTTGCGGGTCGAGGGCGGCGACAGCCGATGGCGGCGGCTCGTCCTTCATGAACCCGACATGGATAGAGGACGTGTCGGCGCCCGCGAACGGGTTGGCCTCGAGCACCTTCTCGAGCTCGGCGGGGGTTCGCAGCATGACTGCGATCTCGATCCCGAACGTGGTCGAGATCGCCGCCTCGAGGCTCTCTGCGGAGACCTCGTCGTCGCTCGTGAAGATGACGTTGCCGCTCTGGATGTAGGTGCTCACATCGGAGTGCCCGAGTGACGCCAGCACCGCTCTCAGCTCGGGCATGGACACCGGATTGTTGCCGCCGACGTTTACGCCCCGAAGCAGGCCGACGTATCTGGGCATCTGCTCACCCTTCGGGCGGCGCCGGCCGCCCGGGATCCGCGCCCCGCACGCCGGGCGATCCTAGCCTCGCCGTGGGTTTGGCGAAGCTAGAGAACGATCCGTCTCGAGGTCCTCGTAGGCGGCGGCGAAGCGCCTGAGGATGGCGAGGCAGACATCGAACGGCTGGAAGCTTCCGGCAGACAAGGTGTGCATCCAGGTGCCGAGGCCGAACGCCGGCGTTGCCCGGTAGCGCCTCCAGGCATCCCCGCTCGCGGGCCCATCGACCCCCGCGCGCCGCAGAGCGTCGAGATAGCGATTGAGCAGCTCCTCCTCGTGTCTACGGCGGTCGGCGACGTCGAGGCTGCTCACGAGGAAGTAGCCCACGTCGTGCGACCAGTTGCCGGTGCGGACCAGCTGCCAGTCGTAGAAGCCGGTGCGGTTGCCCGGGAGGGCATAGGTGTTGCCGGGATGAGGGTCGCCGTGCAGCACCGTCTGGGGGCCCGTCGCCGCCAAGGTCGCGCTGTGCCGGAACTGCCGTTCCAGGCCGGCGGCATCCAGCCGGGGCGGGAACAGCTCAGGCTGGCCGGCCTCCTCGAGCCGGCGCAGCCCCCTGCTCAGGCTGGAACGGGAGAGAGGAGCCCAGCGCCTGCTGAGCCGCCACGGGCGCAAGAAGCCGAGCGCCGGTGGGAGCCTCTTGTCCCAGTAGGCGGCGTGCAGCCGGGCGAGCCCGTCGAGGCCGGCCTCCACTTCTGACACCTCGAGGGCGGTGCCGGCGTCGTTCGGGCGGCCGCCGTCGGTGACGACATCGTCCATCACGACGACCGTCGCCAGCCGGGGCCAGTCCACGCCGGAGGCGTACGCCACGGGGTGATCGAGGGGCAGCTCCAGGCCCGAGGCGGCAAGGCGCGCCTCGGCAGCAAGGGCGCCGAGGGCCACGAGCGCCAAGCGGTGCAGCATCCGGCCCTGCATCTTTATGAAGACCGAGCTCGGCCCTAGGCCTTCGGTGTAAGCAAGGCGCACGCTCGCCCGCCGGTTGGTTCCGGCCGCCACCTCGCCCACCTCGATCGCCCCCACGAGCGCGCCGGGGCACCGGTTGGCGATGGCGAGCGTCAGCCACGACGGGGTCAGCTCGGCCAAGGATCGGGGAACAGGAAGCACGAGCCGATCCTGCCTCATGGTGCCTCGTGCCGGCACCACGCTCCGGTGGAGGCGGTCCGGGACGCAGGCGTCGTCAGCTCGCGGTATCGCCGGTGCCCGTTCCGGGTCGCAGCTCGGCCTGAGCAGCGCCGGCGCTCACGACAGGATCGGAGCCTTCCGGCAGACGCCCCGGATCCGTGGAATCCCGTCCGACGAGCACTGCGAGAGAGGCGATGATGCCGGTATCCCTGCGGCCGACCAGCTCCCACGCCCGCGCCACGCCGATGAGCAGCGAGGCGATCAGAAGATTGCTGATCAGGGCGACCGGACTTCTGCTTCGACGATCGATCAGCAGTTCGATGCCGGCGGACAGCTCGAAGCCGAAGGTGACAAGAAGCGCCGTCAGCCAGCCGAGCTGCCGCCGCCGATGTAGTTGCCGCGCCGCCCTCGCGAAGATGGAGCGCGTCCCGGCAGCGGTGAAGAACACCCCGATGACACCGACAACCACCGCCGGGTAGCCGACGTTCTGTCCGGGCACCAGTCCGAAGAGCGAAACCGCGAGGGCATTGACGAAGGCCACGAGTGATGCGGCCGCCCGCACCTCGTGGATGACACCAACGCCGCGGGTCGAGCTACGGCTAGGCGTGACCGAGATGGCGACGAACAGCAAGCCGGTCAGTGCGGCAGCGGTCGTGGCGATCGCCATGAAGAGGTCTCTGTAGCCACCGATGATCACGGACAGCACCGTAGAGCCCCGAAGCGAGACGGGGTGGAAGAGAGCGGGTGCAAACGTCGCTCGCCTAGATCCTCGATTGTGGCCCCCGGTAACGTCACGAGATGGCAAGGGTTCTCGTAACCGGATCGAGCGACGGCATCGGGCTCCTGGCCGGCCGGCTGCTGATGGAAGATGGCCACGACGTCACCTTCCATGCCCGCAACGAGAAGCGGTCGGCCGACCTGCGCCGGGCCGTCCCCGGCGGGGACCCCACCGTCGTCATCGGGGATCTGGCCTCGCTCGAACAGACCCGCGCTGTGGCCGAGCAAGCCAACCGCATCGGCCGCCACGACGCAGTCATCCACAACGCCGGCATCGGCTTCCACCGCCCGGCCCGCGAGACGAGCGAGGACGGCCACGAGCTCACCTTCGCAGTCAACGTGCTCGCCGCCTACGTGCTCACGGCTCTAGTCGACCGGCCCGGGCGGCTCGTCTATCTGAGCTCGGGCATGCACCGGTCCGGGACGCCGAGCCTCGACGACGTCGAGTGGACGAGGCGGCGGTGGAACGGGTCGCAGGCATACTCCGACACCAAGCTGTTCGACGTGGCGTTGGCCTTCGGGATGGCTCGGCGCTGGCCCGATGTGCTGAGCAGTGCCGTCGAACCGGGCTGGGTGGCGACCAAGATGGGTGGCGCTGGGGCCCCCGACGACCTGGAGGCGGCGCCCGTCACCCAGTGCTGGCTCGCCGCTAGCGAGGACGAGGAGGCGAAGACGACCGGCGGTTACTGGTACCACCAGCGGCGGCGCGACGCCCACCCGGCCGCCTCGGATACCCGGTTCCAGCACGAGCTGATCGACTGCTGCGCGTCGCTCAGTGGGGTCACGATGCCCGGTTGACGACGGATCGGGAGGAGCCGCACCTGCTTCGCGCCATAGTCTGTCTCTGCGTGGAAAAGAGGCACTGGACCGTCGAGGACCATCTCGAGGGTCAGGCCCGGTCGTCCACCGAGTTGTACCACCGCTTCGTGGAGATGCTCGGCGAGTGCGGCCCGTTCACCTACGCGGTCTCCAAGTCCAGCATTACGTTCAAGGGAGAACGTCGAGGCTTCGCCGGCGTCCGTCCGACCCGCGGCGGCCTCACTGGGTACCTTGACCTCCAACGCGTCGTAGACGACCCACGATTCATCAGTTCGTCACCCTACGAGTCGAGACTCTACGTGCACCAGATGCGCCTCACCGCTCCGGGCCAGCTGGACGAGACCTTGATGGGGTGGCTCCGCGAGGCGTATGCCGTCGGGCAGGGCGCGCACCTCCTCCGAGATCGAAGTACGCCCCCGGCGTGAGTCCCGTCTCGCGTCGGAACGCCGCGACGAAGGCGCTCGATGAGTCGTAGCCGACCTGGCTGGCGACAGTGCTGACCGGCCGCCCGGCGGCGAGGGCCGGCAGGGCGGCGCGCAGGCGGGCAAGCGTGCGCCATCTGGCGAAAGAAAGGCCGGTCTCGATGACAAAGAGGCGGGCGAGCGTCCTGCTGCTGGCACCGACCTGACGGCCCCACGCCGAAAGCGTCCGCCCGTCGGCCGGGTCGGAGACGATTCCGGCGGCGACCCTTTCAGCGCGTTCGTCGCACGGCATCCGGATCTCGATTGTCGTCACGTCGACAGGCTCGAGGAGGTCCGCGAGGAAGGCCTCCGCTCGCGCCCGTTGTGGCGGGTCGAGGGACTCGTCGTACAGGTAGGCGATCATGTCGGCGAGGAGAGGGCGGGCCGTGACCGCAGTCGGCCGGTCCCAGTGGATCGACCATCGGTCCGGCCTCACATAGAGGGGGCGCATCGTGGCAGGGCCGGCTGCCCGGACCTCGTGGCGCAGGCCGGCCGGGATCCACAGTGCCCGGGTAGGCGGGAGCACCCAGGTCGCCGAGTCGGTCAGCACGGTGAGCACACCGGTCGAGGCCCACGCCAGCTGATGGTCGTCATGGGTGTGCCAGTCGAATCGGACGCCGGGCGCCATCGGGAAGACGGCGGCAGCGACCGCTCGGCCAATCGGATCGGGCGCCGGCGCAGGTTGTCCGTCTGGCGACACAAGCTGGCACCCTACGCCCTAGGCGGCCATGCCTCGCCGCCGTACCGTCACTGCCATGAACGAGAACCACGCTTTGTGCGCCAGTACGGAATGGGCCGAGTACCTCTGCGACGAGGTGCTGCAACCACTGGCGGGCGAGCTCGATCTCGGCGCCGAGATGCTCGAGATCGGGCCTGGCCCCGGGGCGGCGACAGAATGGCTCCGTCGCCGGGTGAGGCGCCTCGTGGCTCTCGAGGTCGATCCCGACGCAGCCGAGCGTCTCAGCTCTCGCTTCGCAGGGACCAATGTCGAAGTGGTGATCGGCGACGCCTGCTGCCTCCAGTTCGACGACAGCTCGTTCGATTCCGTCGGCACGTTCACGATGCTGCACCACCTGCCGACCGTGGCAGGCCAGAACCGGGTGCTGAACGAGGCGTTCCGGGTCTTGCGCCCGGGCGGGGTCCTGGCAGGTTCCGACAGTGTGGCCAGCGCGGGACTGCACGACTTCCACGCCGGGGACGTCTACAACCCGATCGAGCCGTCGGCACTGCTCACGCGGCTCCAGACGATCGGTTTCTCGCCGGTGACCGTCTCGGTCGGGGACGACCTTCGCTTCGTCGCCCGCCGGCCACTCCGAAGCGAGGCGTGACGACCGCCGGCTTTGCAACTCCGGTCGTCGCTCGTCGCTCTGGTCTCCTCCATGCTCACCTGAGCTGAGGAGGACCTGCTCGCCTTCTCGGGCTTCTCGAACGAGCACTGGTGGAAGGTGTGGTCGACCAACCCGCTCGAGCGGGATTCCGAAAGCCGAAGGTCACTTCTCCACCACTGGCGGGACTTCACCAGAGGGGCCACTCATCTGCGAGCAGCGAGCGTGGGGCTTCGTATGCAGGGAGCCGGCTGTCACCTGCGATCGACACGAACGAGACATCCTGGCGCGCTGTCCGCCCGGCAGCTCCTGCTACACCAGGCCTACTCGGCTCTGGCACGCCACGGGGTATCGCTCAGCCGGCGGTCGATGACGCGCCAGCGGCGCCAGCGACTGAGCATCATGGCCCAGTCCCCAACCACTCGATCCACGTGGCGTGCGGGTCAGTCCGGGCAAGGATCTCACGGCCGTCGTGGACAAGAAGGAACGATCCCGTGTCGACGCCGCCGATGCCGATGCAGTGAAGGACACGATCTCCTTCATTCGACAACCACACCGCACCGAGCTCGGCGACGGCGTCCGCGAATGCTCGGCGCTTGTCCTCGTCTACGTAGGCGAGGACAGCTGAGTGGTAGACGACGAGCGTCGATTCGGACGGGGCATCAGCGACAACCTGCGCAAGGTCGTCCAGTAGGTCTCCGCGATGGATGACGGGGGGACGTCTGCGCGCTGCAGCAGCCGCTTGCTGGAGCCGATCCTCCCGGTCGGACTCACCCGGCCAGATGAGGCACGAGAGCCAGGCCACATCCTCTTCGCTCGTGACGTCGAGCGGATTGAGGTCGATCCCGGCCCGCCAGACGACCTCTGGAACCCGGCTCGGGAGGGGAACGGGACCCAGCGGGCGGCACCGGAGAATAGGCGCATCCGGGTCCAGTCCCGTCACGCGGTGGCCGCCGTAGTCGTAGGAGTACGCGTCAGGGAGCAGCGTGAGGCCTGCAGCGGCGCCGACCTCGAGCAGGGCCAGGGGACCCTCGATCGATTGGAGGGCAGGAAGTATGACAGCGCAGCGCGCCGCTTCGTTTGTCTGCGTCCGTCGGACGAGCATCAGGTGCCGTAGGTCCTCAGGACGCAAGTTGACCAGGTCATGAAGGGAGCGTGGATCGGGCGCTTCCCCGAGCACTGCACGCGCCGCCGCGAGGAGAAGGTTGGGCTGCCGCTTGAGCGGCGGCAATCCTTCGAGGAACGCCAGGACGTCCTCGTCGTCGACCACGGCGAGGGCCAGCGTCTCGTAGCTCGGCGATCGACCTGCGGCTTCAAGCTGGGCAAACCTTTGGTAGCTCTCAGCCGTCCCGACAGTATCGATGCCCGTCATGCCTCCATGGGTCGGTGGGCCAGCCTGGGTCATGAGAACATCTTGTCCCCAGATCCGATGGACAAGGGATCCGCTGGGCAGTCGGATAGGGGTTAATGCGCTCCGGCGACGACAAGGAGGGCTGGAACAGCATCGACATCTTCGGGATGCAGATCAAGGTCGACTTCCTGTGCGCGACTCGATCCTGGGACGCCGTTGTGCTCGATCTCGCGCTGTTCGGGTCACCGACAACGCCGCCAGCGCAGCCCCGAGTGTGGGTGGGCGAGTCCGACGCTTCGAGGGGTTCTGGTCGGGAAGGCGGGATTTGAACCCGCGGCCTCAGCGTCCCGAACGCTGCGCGCTGCCAAGCTGCGCCACTTCCCGTCGGCGCGCCTCCCGGCCTCGCCGCCACACATCGTAGTGCGGCGCGGCGGCGCCTCCACGTCCGCGCCGGCCACCCCGCCTCGAGACTGGTTCCTCCACGTCGGCGCCGGCGACCGGCGCCAGGCGGCTCAGGTGGATGCCGTCAGGCCGTCCGACGAGTGGCCCCGTCAGGCATCTCAGGGGGTGCAGAGGGCGCCTGCAGGACGACCTTGTCGATGCGCCGGCGGTCCATCTCGGTCACCCGGAACGACCACCCGTCATGGGTCACCTCGTCACCTTCGGCCGGGATCCTCCCGAAGGCGTCGAACAAGAAACCTCCCAACGTCACATAATCGCCATCCGGCAGCGGCACGCCGATCTCGTTGCGGACGTCGTCGACAGAGACCGAGCCCTCGACGAGCCAGCGAGATTTGTCGACGCGGTGGATCGGCGGCGGGGAGGAGCGGTCGAACTCGTCGTGCAGGTCGCCGACGAGCTCGCTCACGAGGTCGTTGATCGTGAGAACCCCTGACACACCCCCGTACTCGTCCACCACGACGGCGAAGTCCCGGCGCATCCGCCTCATCTCGGCGAGCAGGTCAAGCGCCGGGCGGGACTCCGGCACGACGAACGGCTCCCGGAGGCGACGGGACACCTCGGCGGTGCGGGGGACCTGATCGCTCCCGAGCGGCCCGAGGTTGAACAGGTCCTTCACGAACAGCACGCCGAGAAGGTGGTCGAGGTCGTCGGCGTAGACAGGGAAGTGGCTGTAGCCGGTCCGCCTGACGGTTCGAGCCACGTCCTCGTAGCTGACCGGGTTCTCGAGAGCCGCCACGTCGACCCGCGGAGTCATCACCTCGCGGGCGGTCATCGTGCGGAGCGTTTCGAGGCCGCGGCGTATCTGCAGTCTCCTGCTCGGAGACCGGTACGTTCTCCGGTCGGTAGGGGCGCTTGGAGCGTCTGCGTCTCATGGGACCGCCTGGCCGGAGACCGCTACACCTCGGACGGGAGCGGCAAGGGCTTGTAAGACTCGTCGTGGTAGGTCCCGCCGTCGATGAGCGTGCGGGCGGCTCGGCGCAGCCGGAGCGAGTCGAGCGGCTTGACGAGCCACCCCTCGGCGCCGGAGCGCCGGGCGATGAAGACATCCGCCCTGCGGTCGAGCAGCATCGAGCACCGGCACATGGGGCAGCCGCTCACCCGACTCCTCGAGGCGGAGGTCCATGCAGATGGCGACGCCGCCCATGCTGCCGACCTGGAGGTCGGTGACCACAAGGTCGGGAGGCGCCTCCTCGACCGCTTGCCGCACGCGCTCGCCCACCATCAGCTCACGGATCTCGGTATCGTCGTCCTCGAGAGCGGAACGGACCTCACGGAGCACGCTCGCGGCATCGCTCACGATGAGGATCTCGTCCACGGAGCCGGAGGCTACCTGCTCTCGCCGTCTGCCTCGTTCCGGCCGTGCCCTTGAGGGGCGGCTGCCGGCGGCGAAGCGCTCTCACCCATGAGTGACCTGCCACGATGCCGAGCCCGGCGAGGTCGTGCACGTCCTGCTCGAGGTATGGCACCTTCACGATCGCCCCGTCGATCTTCGACTCGAGCTCGGTCAGGTACCGGCGCTCCCGGTCGGCGAGATACTGGAAGTCGGCGAGGTTCTGCCGCAGCTCCGGCGAGCACCTTCTCCGCCTCCTCCCGGCTGAGGCCGTCGACGTCCTCTCGCCGGCGGCGACGCGCCGTGCCACCTCGGTGCCCTGCCCGCGCTCGGAAGTCTGGATGCAGCCGGTTCATGACGAGCGCCGACACCACCTGGCCCGCCTCGGCCAGCCGGTCGGCGAAGTAGCCGGCTTCCTCGACCGAGTCGCGCCGAGGCGCCGCCACGAGCACGAATGAGGTGCCGGCATCGCTCAGGAGCTGCTCGACTCGCTTCGCCCGGTCGCGGAAACCTCCCTCCATTCCGTCGAACGCCCTGAAGAAGGCCACGGCGTCCTCGACGATCTCGGCGCCGGCCACCTTGGAGATCGTCTTCAGCAAGGCCTGGGTGGCAACCGTGAGCGCCCTCAGCGACGCCCGGGTCGGCATCAGGAGCAGCTGGAAGATGCGGTTCTCGAGGAATCGCGTCAGCCGGCCGGGGGCGTCGAGGAAGTCGAGGGCGTTTCGCGTCGGTGGGGTGTCGACCACGACGAGGTCGAAGGCGGCGGACTCGTTCAGCTCGTAGAGCTTCTCGGCTGCCATGTACTCCTGGGTCCCGGAGAGCGCGGAGGTGAGATTGCGGTAGAGGCGGTTCGAGAGGATCCGCTCCGCCTGCTCCTCGTCGGCCGAGTATCGGGCCACGAGCTCGTCGAAGGTGCCCTTGGCGTCGAGCATCACGGCCGAGAGCTCTCCGGGCCAGTCGCCCTCGATCCGCTTCGGCGCGTTCGAGAGCGCCCCGATGCCGAGCGCGTCGGCGAGGCGCCGCGCCGGGTCGATCGTCACGACGCAGGCCCGCCGGCCGGCGGCTGCTCCGGCGAGGGCGATGGCGGCCGACGTCGTGGTCTTGCCCGCCCCTCCCGAGCCGCAGCAGACGACGATCGAGCGCGCGGCGGACGATGTCGGCCAGATCGTTGGGACGGAGGCGCTCCGCCGAGCTCACTGGCGCGGCTCTCCGACGGCGACGCCGCCGTCCTTGCTCGCCGCTTGGCGGGGAGCCGCCGTCAAGGACGACGCGTCGAGCCCGTCGACCGCCTTGCCGAGCGCCCTCGCCAGCTCGGCCACCTGGCCGGCGCCGAGCTCGGCAGTGAAGAGAAACGGGAGCCGCATCTGTGGCAACGGCATCTCCTCGCTCAAGCGGGCAAGCTGCTCGGCCTGCAGCTGCTCCCGGCACTGGCGGAACCGCGCCGCCTCGGCGAGCATCGACGCCTCGCCGGGATCGATCCTCTCCTCGCCGGCGGCCTCGGCCAGCACGAGCCACCTTCGCCGGCAGACACCTCGACGAGGTCGATCGGAGGAAAGCATGCGTTCACGACGACCGGCCCGAGCATGATCCCCACCTCGTCCTCGAGCCGGTAGGCGGTCTCGATGAGCTCGTTGACGGGGGTCTCTTCGGGGAGGGTCACGAGCAGCACCTGGCAGCGCTCCGGATCGTGCAACATCTCGACGACCTCGGCCGCCTGGGTCCGGAGCGGCCCGCCCCGTGCTGCGTCGAGCAGACCGTTCGCGCTGGTGAGGAACCTGACGGCGTGGCCCGTCGCCGGCGCGTCGAGCACGAGCAGATCGGCGCTGGCGCCGCGCTCCAGCTGCTTCACCTTGCCGAGCACGAGGATCTCACGGATGCCCGGGATGGCGGTCGCCACGACGTCGAGGACGCCTGCTGCGACGAGGCGCTTCGCCACCCGGCGCAGCCCGTGGTCCATCAGGTACTCGAGGAGGGCGTCGTCCGGCGTCAGCACCCGCCCGCGAACCCGACCCGGCCGCGCTTCGTAGAGCACGACCTCGTCGTAGCCGAAGGTGACGTCCGCCCCGAAGAGCACCGGGAGCGCGCCGGCGTCGTCGAGGCCGACGACGAGCACCTCGAGTCCGGCGTCAGCCGCCATCCGGGCGAGGGCGGCCGTGACGCTCGTCTTCCCGACGCCCCCCTTGCCAGCGACGACGAGAACCCTGCTCTGACGGCAGAACTGCTGGCGGTCCATCCGCGGGCGACACTACCGGGCATCTTCTGAGCCTCACCTCTTGTGTCGAGCCACCCCGGCCTATAGGGTCACGCCGAGGCTCTGGCAGTCCAGGGCCCAAAAGCAGTCTGGGGAGTGCTGAATGGGGGGATCCGCGCGAAAGCCAATGAGGGTGATTTACGCGCGCCTCGCAGCGATAAGACCCCCCAGCCACCGATCGTTCGGAAGTGAGCGAGTCAGGAGGGGTCAGGATGTTCGCCAGCCACGGAGAGGAGTTGTGGCAATCGAGAGCAGCATGTCGAGGGCCACAGGCGGTTGTGTTCTTCCCGCCGTCCCAGACAGAACGCAAAGAGGAGAGGCTGGCGCGGGAGCGGGCCGCAAAGGCAATCTGTCGTAGCTGCACGGTCCAGCAGGCCTGCCTCGACTACGCCTTGCGCATCCGGGAGCCGCACGGCATCTGGGGCGGCCTCAACGAGGTCGAGCGCAAGCAGATGATCGACCGCATGGACGCCGGCGTCCGCGCCCACGCCCAGTCGGCCTAGCCGCTCCGGCTCGGCCTAGCCGCTTCGGCTTGTAGGCGCTCACTCTGAGGGCGGTCGGCGCCGCCCGCCCCGGGGAGGGCCCGTGGCGACATGGTGACGGGCATGCGAGGCCTCCTTCGGCTGTCGCCGAACCGATACGGTGCAGGGATGATCGTGCCGAAGGAAGCGGCGACAATCATGCTCGTGCGGGACGCGCCGCCGGCCGAAGGGGGTCGAGGCGACGGTGCCCGCATGCAGGTCCTCATGCTCCGCAGGAACGCCCGCTCCACCTGGGCGGGCGGAATCAGCCTCTTTCCCGGCGGTGCTGTAGACGACGAAGACCGAAGCGGGGAGATCGCCGCCTTCTGCCGCGGGCACGATGATGCGAGCGCCAGCCAGTGTGCTCGGCCTCGAGCGGGGAGGCCTCGGCTACTTCGTGGCCGCCGTGCGGGAGTGCTTCGAGGAGGCTGGCGTCCTTCTGGCTTCAGCAGGCGACCGTCCCCTCTCGCTCGGGGCTCCCGAGGTGGCGGCTCGTTTCGAGGAGCATCGGCGCCGGCTCAATGGCGGCACGACGTCGCTCGCCGCTATCTGCGCCGCCGAGGGGCTCACCCTCGAGCTCGGGCGGCCTTCGGTACTTCAGCCACTGGATAACGCCGGAGGGCTCGGAGAGGCGATACGACACGCGTTTCTTCCTGGCTGCGGTGCCTGCGGACCAGCAAGCACTCCACGACGACAACGAGGTCGTCGACTCGGTCTGGATCGAGCCGGCGGAGGCGCTCCGGCTCGGCGAGCGGGGCGAGATCGTCCTGTGGCTCCCGACGGTGAAGAACCTCGAGGCGATCGCCAGCTTTCCAACGGCCGCCGGCCTGATGGCGGCTCCCGCCGCCGCCACCGTCCCGGTGATCCTCCCCCGGATCACGGTCGACGGCGAAGCCGCTCACATCGTCCTGCCCGGAGACGAGGGCTACGAGGACGCGACCGGGCTGGTGGCGGGGGTGCCGTTTCCCGACCTCTCCGCGGTGACGAGGATGCCGATGGTCCTCGACCACCCCGTCCCCGGCCAACCGGTCGAAATCCTGCCGGGCGTGGTCCGGGTGACGGCGCCGAACCCGTCGTTGATGACCGGCCCGGGCACGAACAGCTACCTCGTCGGGCGGGAGCAGCTCGTGGCGATCGATCCGGGTCCAGACGACGACAGCCATCTGGCGGTGCTGGCGGCGATCAGCAGAGGTGGTCCGCGCCGACTCGCCGCCATCGTCGTCACCCACACCCATCCCGACCACGCTCCCGGGGCGGCGGCACTGGCGGAGGCGACCGGGGCGCCGGTGTGGGGTTACGGGGCGAGGGACGGCTTCCAGCCGGACGGCGAGCTTCGCGACGGTGACCACGTTCCCGCCGGCGACCTGCCGCTCGTCGCCGTCCACACCCCCGGCCATGCATCCGAACCACCTCTGCTACCTGCTCGACCTGCCCGGTCTCGGCGAGAGTGGAGAGGCGGCCACACGGGTCCTTTTCTCGGGCGACCACATAATGGGCGGATCGACGGTCGTCATCGCCCCGCCCGACGGCGACATGAGGACCTACCTCGACTCGCTCGAGCGGGTGGCCCGGATCGAGCCGCCCTTGACCGTGATCGCCCCAGGTCACGGGCCTCTTCTTCCTGAGCCCGCCGCCGTCGTCGAGGGCTACATCGCCCACCGGCTCGACCGGGAGGCGAGCATCCTTGCCGCCCTCGACGTGCGGGGGAGCGCCGGCGTCGACGACCTTGTCACCGACGTCTACACCGATGTGGCGCCTGAGCTGCACCCGGTCGCGCAGTTCTCCGTCTGGGCGCACCTGCGCAAGCTCGCCGGCGACGGGCTCGTCGAGTCCGACGAGCCTGACGATCTCGGCGGCGACCTGGGCGTGCCGGTCATGATGAAGGCGCCGCGGGCGCCTGCTGAGCGCCGGCGTCCGACCTAAGCGTCGCCGAGCGCCTTCTCCACCGCGTCGAGCATCCGGGCCGTGCAGCCCGACATCTCCACGCGGGGAGCGATGTCGAGGAGTATCCGCTCCGCGATCGCCTCGAATGCGAGCGACACCTCGCTGCGGGGATCGGCCCCGCCCGGCTCGCCGACGACCGGGCGCCCGGCGTCCCCGGACAACGGGACAAGGGGGTCGAGCGGGATCGAGCCCACGAGCGGCACCCCGATCTCGTCGGCGAGGCGTTGCCCGCCGCCCTCCCCGAAGAGCGGGTAGCGCACCCCGTGCTCGCAGACGAACGCCGACATGTTCTCGATGACGCCGGCGACGCGCAGATGTCCCTTCCGCGCCATGTCGGCGGCCCGGCCGGCCACCTTCTGGGCGGCGAGCGGCGGCGTGGTGACGATGAGCACCTCCGTGCGGGGCAACATGCGGGCCAGCCCCATCTGGACGTCGCCCGTCCCAGGCGGCAGGTCGACGAGCAGGTAGTCGAGGTTCCCCCAGTGGACGTCCTCGAGGAAGTGCTGGACCGCCCGGTTGAGGACGAGCCCCCGCCACATGATCGCCGAGTCCTCGTCGGAGAGGAAGCCCATCGAGATCACCCGCACCACGCCGGCGCCGAAGGGTCGCTCGAGGGGGACCATCTTCTTCTCACGGGACTCGATCTCGCCCTCCATCCCGAGCAGGCGGGGCACCGAGAAACCCCACACGTCGGCATCGAGCACGCCCACCACGCAGCCACGGGCGGCGAGGGCGAGGGCGAGGGCGACAGTCACCGAGGACTTGCCCGACACCGCCCTTTCCAGAGCCGATCGCGAGCACACGGGTGGTCGGTGGGATGTCGATCGGCAGTTGGGAGCGCTCCTGAGCCCGGTGGCGGGCCCGCGACATGAGGGCCGACCGCTCCTCGGCGGACATCGCCCCCGTCGTCACCTCGACGGCTCCCACACCACGAAGACCTCTCAGGCGCCGCTCGACGTCCTCACGGATCTGTGTGCGGAGGGGACAGCCGGCGACGGTGAGGGCCACCTCGACTGTGACGTCGCCCTGCTCCACGCGGACGGAGCGCACCATGCCGAGGTCGACGATGTTGTCGCCGAGCTCAGGGTCGATCACGCCGAGGAGGGCCGAGCGGACATCGGCTTCCACATCGGCGTCGGAGGTGGTGACGGATCTGTCGTTGACTGGCACAGCCCTCTGGAGGCTACCCGCCCACACCCGGCTGCAGCCGAACCACCGAGCCGGCGCCTCGGCCGGGGCGAAGCCGCGCCGCGTTGTGACTCCGGTGCGACACCTACGCGGCGCGTCTCGGGACCCTGGCAGGCAAGAAACCCACGGCTCGGTATGATCATCACAAGCTTGATCCCACGAGGAGGGCAGTGGAGCCGTGAGCATCGCTACGACATCTGTGAACATCGGACGCCGGCCGAGTCCCATCACTCTCAGCGACGCGGCGTCAGCCAAGGTCGCTGACCTGCTGGCGCAAGAGGGCAACGCCGAGCTGGCGCTCCGCGTCGCCGTCCGGCCGGGCGGCTGCTCCGGCTACAGCTACGAGATGTTCTTCGACTCCGAGATCGCCGACGACGACATCGTCCGCACCTTCGGGGCGGTGAAGGTCGTCGTCGACCCCGAGAGCGCCGAGCTCATCAAGGGTGCGACGCTCGACTACCGCGACGGCCTGCAAGAGGCGGGCTTCCACATCTCGAACCCGAACGCCTCGCGGACCTGCGGGTGCGGGTCGTCCTTCAGCTGATCGACGTAGAGATCCGCTACCGTGGCGCCCCCTGTCGGTCCCTACACGCCCATCGTGCGGGCAGGAGACTTCCTCATCTGCTCGGGCCAGATCGGCCTGTCCGAAGGTGCTCTTGTCGACGGGCTGACGGCTCAGGTCTCCCAAGCCATGAGCAACGTCGGCGCCCTCCTTCACGCCGAGGGCGCCTCGCTCCACGACGTCGTCAAGACGACGGTGCTGCTCACCGACATGAACGACTACGCCGCCATGAACGACGCCTACGTGGCCGCTTTCGGGGCTCACCGCCCGGCGCGGACGGCGTTCGCCACCGCCGGGCTGCCCCTCGGCGCCCTCGTGGAGATCGAGGCGTGGGCGTACTCCCCGTCGGGAACGCGCACTGGCGCTTTAGAGCAAGGGCACTTCAAGAAGACTTCGCCTCGCCGTCCCCGGCGTCCCCGGTTGTGGTACTACGGCGAGCGTGACTCTGCAACGACGGCACTTCGAGAAGGCGCTCGCGGCTCACCGCCTCCCTGGACTGCTGCCGGCGCGGGCGGCAGGGGCCGCACCCGCCGCTCTCGTCGCTCTGGCGGTGACCCTTGCCGGCTGCCATTCCACGCCGAGTGCTCACAAGGCGAGCACGACGACGACTCCCGCCGCGCTGCCACCGAAGGTGATCGCCTACGTGGCCCTTGCCGGCACGGGCGCCAACCTCGGATTTGGCACCTCGGTCGTCCCCGTCAACGTGACGACGAGCGCGGCATCGGTCGGGACGGCAATCCACGTCGGGACCTATCCCGACGCCGTCGCCGTCAGCCCTGACCACCTGCTGGCACTGGTGGCGAACTTCACGACAGACAACGTGACCCCGATCGACCTCGCCACCGGAAAAGCCCTCGCACCGATCCCCGCCGGCCCAGGACCGGCCGGGATCGCCATCACCCCCGACGGCTCGACGGCCTACGTGACCGACGACGGCACCCTCAACTCGCTCGCCGACACGGTCACCCCGATCGACTTGAAGACGATGAAGCCCCTCGCCCCGATCAAAGTCGGGGGCGGCCCGCAGGGCATCGCCATCACCCCCGACGGCTCGAAGGCCTTCGTGGCAGACGCAGGCAGCATCATCGCCGGCCAACCCGGCCGGATCGGCCACCAGGTGACCCCGATCGACCTTGCCACCCGAAGGGCCCTCAAGCCCGATAAACGTCGGCAACGGCCCGCTCAGCATCGCCATCACCCCGGACGGATCGACAGCCTTCGTGACGAACCTGAACTCAGAGAGCGTGTCGCCGATCAACGTCGCCGGCGACCAGTCCCTCGCCCCGATCGCGGTGGCGGGCGGACCCGTCGCCGTCACAGTCGCCGGCAGGCTTCGCCTGGGTGGTCAACACACCGGCGAGCGGCGGCCTCGGCAACAACGTCCAGCCGATCACCGTCGCCGACGACAAGGTGGGCAAGCCGGTGAAGGTGCCGAAGGGGGCCCAGAGCATCGCCGCCAGCCCCAACGGGCAGACGGTCTGGGTGGCGTGCCTCAACACCGACCAGATCGTGCCGATCGCCGTCTCCTCCCACAAGGCCCTCACGCCGGTGCCCGTCGCCGGAGGCCCTCTTGCCCTCGCGCTCGCCTCCGTGCCTCAGGGCACCGGCTCGGCGAGCCGGTCGTCGAGTGCCGGCGCAGGCTCGAAGCCAAAGAAGAACCCGTCCTCCTCGTCCTCTCCTCTACTTGAGCACCCCCGGGAGCCACCGGACGGTGCCGAAGCGGTAGCCGACGCTCCGCACCGTGTCGATCAGGTGGGCATGCTCCTCTCCGAACTTGGCCCGCAGCCGCCGGACGTGCACATCGACGGTGCGAGCCCCGCCGTAGTACTCGTAACCCCAGACCCTCGAGAGCAGCACCTCCCTCGTGAAGGCCTTGCCAGGATGCTGCGCAAGGAAGCAGAGCAGCTGGTACTCCATGAACGTCAGGTCCAAGCGGCCGCCCGCTCAGGGCGGCCTGGTACGTCTCGAGATTCAAGGCGAGCGGCCCGTAGACGATGAGGTCGTGCTGCTGGCCTCTTCCGGTGCGGCAGAACAGGTGGGTGAGCCGGGCGGACAGCTCACCGGCACCAGCCTCTGACACCATGAAGTCGTCGAAGAGATCCTCTCGAAAGTCGAGCCGGTCCAGCTGATCGAGCCCGACGATGAGGAGGACCGGCTGAACCGGGTCCTCCGGCTTACGAAGCGCCCGGCACAGCTCGAGGCCCGACATGAGGTCATCGCCGGTGTGGACGACGGCGCCGGCCCAGCCGTCGTCCGGCTCGAGTCGGATCGCCTCGCTCGCCCCGCTCACCGCCACAAGGGGGTAGCCGGCGGCTGAGAGGCTCGTCGTCAGCCATTGCGGCGGCTGGCTCCGGGGAGACGAGGAGCGGCTCCATCGCGGTCAGACGATCGTCGTTCGTGGGCGGTCGCGGCACTACAGCCCCGGGAGGTAGCGGGCGATCTCGAAGGGGGTCACCTCGCGGGTATAGGCCTCCCACTCCGCCCGCTTGTTCCGGATGAACCACTCGAAGACGTGCTCACCGAGCGTCTCGGCGACGAGCTCGGACTGCTCCATCGCCGTCAGGGCGTCGTGCAGGCTCGTCGGGAGAGGGCGGATCCCCTCGGATGCAAGCTCTTCTGGCGTGAGCGAGTACAGGTTCGACGATGCCTCCGGACCGAGCTCGTAGCCCTTCTCGATCCCTCTCAAGCCGGCGGCGAGGACGAGGGCGAAGGCGAGGTAGGGATTGCACGCCGGGTCGGGCGAGCGGAACTCGATCCTGGTCGACTCGCTCCTGCCCCGCTTGGTGATCGGAACCCTGACGAGTGCCGAGCGGTTGTTGTACGCCCACGAGACGTAGACGGGAGCCTCGTAGCCGACGACGAGGCGCTTGTAGGAGTTCACCCACTGGTTCGTGACGGCGGTTATCTCGGGCGCGTGCTCGAGCAGGCCGGCGATGAACTGCCGGGCGAGGGTCGACAGACCGTGCTCGTCGCCCGGATCGCTGAAAGCGTTCTTGTCGCCCTCGAAGAGCGAGAAGTGGGTGTGCATGCCGGAGCCCTGGACACCCGAGAGGGGCTTTGGCATGAAGGAGGCGTGCACGCCGCCTTCCTGGGCGATCTCCTTCACCACGAGGCGCACCGTCATGACGGTGTCGGCCATCGTGAGCGCATCGGTGTAGCGGAGGTCGATCTCGTGCTGGCTCGGGGCGTCCTCGTGCTGGGAGTACTCGACAGGGATGCCCATGTCCTCGAGGGTGAGCACCGTCCGCTTCCGCAGGTCCGATGACAGGTCGGCCACCGTGAGCTCGAAGTACGAGCCGGCGTCGAGCGGCTTGGGAGGACCGGTGGTGTCGGCGTCGGCGAAGTAGAAGTACTCGATCTCGGGAGCGGCGTAGAAGGAGAAGCCCTTCCCGCGTGCCCCCTCGAGCGTCCTTCGCAGCGCGTGCCGCGGGCAGCCCTCGAACGGGGAGCCGTCGAGGTTCAAGATGTCGCAGAAGACACGGGCGACTGACGAGTGATCGCCGTCGTGCCGGCGGGCGGTGGCAAGCGGGAGGATCTGGAAGGTCTTCGGGTCGGGCTTGGCAAGGACGTCGGACTCCTGCACGCGGCTGAACCCGTCGATCGCCGAGCCGTCGAAGGTCATGCCCTCGTCGAGGGCGTTCTCGAGCTCAGCCGGGGTGATGGAGAACGACTTCGGTGTCCCGAGAACGTCGGTGAACCACAGCTGGATGAAGCGCACCCCGCGCTCCTCGACGGTTCTCAGCACGTACTCTCGCTGGCCCTGCATGCGGCTCCCTAGGGTCGAGTTTCGGACAATCCTCGCAGGTAGTTTTGCGCGATGCGTGCCCTCCGCGGGCATCTCGGCCCGGGCTTGGACAGTTCACACGGCGTTCACGCTCGGGATACAAGGGCGCAACAGCCATAGGGCAAGATCGTGCAGGCACATCGACGTGTCCGACGGGGCGCGGGACAAGGAGGAGAGGTGCAGGAACGCACAGCAGCAGAGGTCGTCCGCCTCATGAAGGACGAAGGGGTGGAGATCGTGGACTTCCGCTTCTGTGACCTGCCCGGCCTCATGCAGCACTTCTCGGTGCCCGCTCATCAGCTGACCGAGGACGGCTTCGTCGACGGCTTCGGCTTCGACGGCTCCTCGATCCGCGGCTTCCAGGAGATCCAGGAGTCGGACATGCTCCTGCTCCCAGACCCCTCGACGGCGGTGATCGACCCCTTCCGCCAGCACAAGACGATGAACCTCAACTGCTTCGTGCACGACCCGGTGACAGGCGAGAGCTACAGCAGGGATCCGCGTTATGTGGCCCTCAAGGCGGAGCGGTACCTTGCGACCACCGGCATCGCAGACACCGTCTACTTCGGCCCCGAGGCCGAATTCTTCATCTTCGACGACGTGCGCTTCTCACAGGACCAGCGATCCGCCTTCTATCAGGTCGACTCGATCGAGGGGATCTGGAACTCGGCTCGGGACGAGAGGCCGAACCTCGGCTTCAAGCCGCGCTACAAGGAGGGCTACTTCCCCGTGCCCCCGATGGACCACTTCCAGGACCTGCGCTCGGAGATGGTCCTCGTGATGGAGCGCCTCGGGATCGAGATAGAGGTTCAGCACCACGAGGTCGGAACGGGGGGCCAGGCGGAGATCGACATGCGCTTCGACACATTGCTGCGGATGGCGGACAAGCTGATGCTCTACAAGTACGTAGTGAAGAACGTCGCCCGCAACGCAGGTCACACGGCCACTTTCATGCCGAAGCCGCTCTTTCAGGACAACGGCTCCGGCATGCACTGCCACCAGTCCCTCTGGAGCGGCGGCGACCCGCTCTTCTACGCCGAGACGGGCTACGCCGGCCTGTCTGACGTCGGCCGCTGGTACATCGGTGGCCTCCTCAAGCACGCCAAGGCGGTGCTTGCTTTCGCCGCCCCGACGACCAACTCCTACAAGCGACTTGTTCCGGGTTACGAGGCGCCCGTCAATCTTGTCTACTCCCAGCGGAACCGGTCGGCCGCCTGCCGGATCCCCATCTACTCGAAGAGCCCGAAGGCAAAGCGCGTCGAGTTCCGGTGCCCGGATCCGTCCTGCAATCCCTACATAGCCTTCGCCGCGATGCTGATGGCCGGCCTCGACGGCGTGACGAACAGGATCGAGCCGCCCGACCCGGTCGACAAGGACCTGTACGACCTTCCCCCCGAAGAGCTCGCCGAAGTGCCACAGGTACCGGCGTCACTCGAAGAGGCGCTCGGCGCCCTAGAGGCTGACCAGGAGTTCCTCAAGGCCGGAGGCGTCTTCACCGACGACCTGATCGAGACATGGATCGCCTATAAGAGATTGCACGAGATAGACGCCGTGCGGCTCCGGCCCCATCCGTGGGAGTTCATGCTCTACTACGATATATAGTCTGACCAGGGGCTTTGGTGCGCCATCCCTACTATTGCGCCTACTTTCCAGTGAGCTCACGCTCGGCACTGGCTGCTGGGAGAGCGTCACCGCTTCGGTGCCGGGGCTGCGGCCTGCATACCGGGACTGAACCGGCGATTCGCCGGCGATCGGCAAACCGACATCGAGCCGCTCGCTCCGTCCGGCCGGCCGTAACGTCGTCCCGAGGTGATCGGAGCGGCGGCGCTCCAGTCACCTCCAGCAGATCGCTGCCGGGCACAGGCATTCGGAGCGCCCTGAGTTATGGGAGAACCAGCCAACCTCGGCTGGCGGTGGTCATTGACCTGCGAGACCGATATGCGGTGCTGGCCGCTGCGCCGACGCTCAAGGTGAGGAAGGACCTCGTCACTTCCGTCTACATTTCGTCTACACTGGAGTCATGGCTTCTGGGGACACGACCACCGTCCGAGTCCGCCGACCCGACTCCGAGCGATTACAGTCCCTCGCCAAGACTCGGAAGACGACCGTCATAGATGTCCTGCATGAAGCGATCGACGCCCTCGAACGACAGGAGTTCCTGCGCGGTTTGAACGATGACTATCGCCGGCTCCGCGAAGATCCCGCCAAATGGCAGGCGTTCATCGAAGAACGACAGGAGTGGGACTCGATCGGTTGATCTGGCGAGGCGAGATCTACGACGTCGACCTGGGACACCCCGTCGGGCACGAGCCGGCCTTCACCCGCCCAGCGATTGTGGTGTCCGCCGACGTCCTGAACAACGGCGCCGGCAACCTCGTGGTGATCGTGCCTGTTGGCTCGACGTCATACGGCCTGCGAAGCCACGTCGAGATCGAGCAGGGAGAAAGCGGTCTCGACCACAGGTCATGCGCACGCTGCGACCAGATTCGGGTCATCTCCACCGAACGCATCGTCGCCAGAAGAGGAATGGCCTCGGTCGACGAGGTCCACGCCATCGATCGGGCCCTGCGATTCATCCTCGATCTGTGAATGCGTCCACGCGGGCCGCCGAGCCGGCGATAGGTGACCGCATGAGCTCCCTGCAGCGATATTCGGGGACACTCATCGATGCACACAAGACGATCCGCAGCCCTCTGAATCGACACCGGCGTTCAACCGCGTCGGCTTCGGTCAACGACTTCGGTCCGCCCTCGGTCGACTGCTTTTTCGCGTCGAAGCTCCGGTTCCACAGTCCCGCCGCCCAGGCCTCGGCGAGCTCGTCGTCGCTGAAAGGTCCCCGGGCGTCCTGGTAGGCGTCCAACAATGCCGCCGACTCCTCGACGGTGCTTCGGTGCCAGCGTCGTTGGCGGAATAGACGGCGGCAGCCAGGCCCGCAATGGCGGGCTCCGAGGGCCGCTGAACATTATGGGACGCTCGTTCCGTGATTCCTTCGCCGCACCGGCAGCACGCGGAGCCGTTGTTCGGCGCACCGACCGACACGTGCGAGGTTCGTCAATGGCGGCGCTGTACTGATTTCTGCGGCTCCTCTGGGATCGGGAATCGAAGCCCTTTGATCTTGCCAGTTGGCTTTGGTAGCATACTGCGTATGTTACGCCGGAGATACTCGCGGTTGATCCGAAACGGCCACATCTCGGGGCCGGAGACTCTAGGGCCGCTTATTGCTCCGCACGCCGACCTAAGGGTGACCGGGCATGAGAGCCTGGAGGAGTCCTGATGAGTGCCGCCGTGCCTGCAACGGTCGTCGACACTCGCGAGGCCGACGGCGGGGCACCCGCCCGGCGGGCGGTCGTTCACTTTGCGTGGCGGCTGTTCCGGCGAGAGTGGCGCCAGCAACTGCTCATCCTCGCCCTGATCATCGTGGCGGTCACCGCGACCGTCGTCGCCTCGGCGGTGTCGACCGATGCTCCACCGCCTTCCAATGCGGGATTCGGCACCGCCAGCTATATGGCGACCGTTTCTGGGACTGACCTTCATGCCGGCGCCCAGATTGCCTACGTCGAACATCTCTTCGGGCGCATTGATGTCATCGAGAACCAGGCGCTGCGAGTCCCGGGGTCAACTAGCACGTACCAGCTGCGCGCTCAGAACCCCTCGGGATCCTACGGTCGCCCGATGCTCTCGCTCGTCTCGGGTCACTACCCGTCGGAGGCGAACCAGGTGGCCGTGACGCCAGGGCTCGCCTCGGACTTCAACTTGAGGCTCGGGGGCGTCTTTCAGGTGGGAGGCATGGCCCGCCGAGTCGTCGGCATCGTTGAGAACCCCCAGAACCTCCTCGATGAGTTCGCCCTCCTTGAGCCGGGTCAGGTGAAGTCCCCGACCCAGGTGACCATGCTCTTCGACGCACCAGCACAAGCCGCGCCCAGCTCCCGTGCGCTGACCGGCGGCGCGTTGCGCGGCCCTGGGGGGCTGATCCAATTGTCGGCGGCTAGCACCAACCCAGTCAACCCGGAGACGATCTCCCTCGCCGTCCTCACGATCGGCATGATCTTGATCGCTCTGATGGCAGTGGGAGGCTTCACCGTCCTCGCCCAGCGGCGGCTGCGCTCACTCGGCATGCTGGCGTCGATCGGTGCCACGGACAAGAACGTGTCGCTTGTCGTGCGAGCAAACGGTGTGATCGTCGGAGTCGTCGGGGCGCTCGTCGGCACTGTGCTCGGCTTTCTGCTCTGGTTCGCCTACCGACCGCACCTCGAGCAGAGCTCCCACCACCTGATCGGCGTCTTCGCCCTTCCGTGGGTGGTTGTGGTCGCGGCTGTCGTCCTCGCCCTTGTTGCCACGTACCTGGGTGCCGCCCGTCCCGCTCGCGCCATCACCAAGCTTTCCGTGGTGGCAGCCCTCTCAGGGCGTCCCGCCCGCCCCACGGCAACTCCATCGCTCGGCGCTGCCCGGGGTCGCCTTGCTCGCGTTCGCCTTCGTGCTGCTCGGGTACTCGGGAGGTACCAGCAACGGCAGTGGCAACGGGGGCGCGCCGGAGCTCGTGCTCGGGATTGTCGCCCTCATCCCTGCCATCATCTTGTTGGCCCCGTTCTTCCTCACGGGGCTCGGCAGGCTCGCCCGAAGAACACCCGTCGCGGTCCGCATTGCCCTTCGGGACCTGGCGCGATACTGGGCGCGCTCAGCCTCAGCTCTTGCGGCGGTGAGTCTGGGCGTGATGATCGCCGTGATCATCGTCACCGTGGCTCAGGCACGCTATTCCAACCCGTGGGACCATCCGGGGCCTAACCTGGCCTCTAACCAGCTCGTCGTTTACACGTCCGGTAGGATCGCACCGATCCAACCCTCCGCCGGCCAGCTGCGGTCGCAGGCAAAAACCGCACGTGACGTCAGCGCTGCGCTCGGCGCGCCAGCAGGTCATCACGCTGGAGTCGACCACCGCCGGGCTCCAAAACGACGCGGGGACCCATGAGTTCGGCTCCATATACGTCGCCACTCCTCAGCTCCTGCGTGCGTTTGGGATCCGGGCGTCCGAGATGAACCCCAACGCGGACTTCCTGACCGACCGGCCCGGGTTCGCAGGAGCACTGGGAATCGAGATGACGTGGTGCAAAGCGTCCGGCACCCCGGCGAAAGCCATCGGCCGCCCTGCTGGCTATACGGGCATCGAGAACCCGTGCAAAGCACCGGACCTCCTGAGGAACCCTGTGATCCAGGAGATCGGTGCCCTGCCATCGGGCACCTCGGCCCCCAACACGTTGATCACCCAGCACGCCATGCACACCTTCGGACTCGCGTCCACCATGGCGACGGCCGGCTGGCTGATCGAGACCCGAGAGCCGCTGACGACCGCGCAGATCCACAACGCCCAGACGAGCGCGGCGAACGCAGGCATGAGCATCGAGACCAAGAACGGCCAGCCGACGTCGTACGAGGTCATCAACTGGGCTACCGCGTTCGGCATTGTCGTCGCACTGGGCATCCTTGTCATGAGCGTCGGCCTGGTCCGAAGCGAATCCGCTGGAGACCTGCGCACCCTGGCAGCGACCGGAGCCAGCAGCTACACCCGCCGAATCCTTACTGCCGCGACGGCCGGAGCTCTCGGACTGCTCGGGGCGATTCTCGGCACATTCGCCGGTTACATCGGCGTCATCGCCTCGTTGCGCGGCAACTCCCTGAACGGTGGTATCTCTGCTCTCGGAAACGTGCCTGTGGCAAATCTGTTGGTGATCCTCCTTGGCTTGCCTCTCGTGGCGGCTGCGGCCGGCTGGTTGCTTGCCGGGCGCCAGCCACCCACGCTCGCGCGGCAACCCATCGAGTGAGTCAGCCGATCGGTTTGCTGGGTATCCCAAAGCGCGCGCTCGATGTAGCGCCGGCAGGTATCACTCATGTGCCGTTGCGGGGCAGAGAGGTATCCGACTACGGGACCCGGATTCTTGGTGCAAGCCTCGAGGTGTGGTGCAAGCCGCACCGCCCGGCAGTGACGGGGCGACACAGTCAGCTCCCGCGGGTAACGCCAGCGCGAAAGCACCACCTGGGCATGAGTCCGGCCGAGAAAGCACGGCTCGCGGACTAGTAGTTGTCGGTTGGACCTGCGTACGCTTCGCCTGTGGAGATGCGCTGTGCCGACTGCGGATGCATCGTCGAGCGCGGGGTGCGTCTCGAGGTCTGCGACGCCGAACCGTGCTGTTGTGCCCACCTTCCCACCGGAGAAGTGCTCGACCGAGACCAGCGTCGATGACCACCGCTGAGATCGCGATCGCAGTGATCGCGGCGGTCCGGGGCGGCGATCTTGGCGCGATGCGGCGACTCGTCGACGAGCACCCAGGCCTCGCTTCCTCCCGTCTCGGGGGTGCGGCGGGAGGCAAGACACCGCTCCATGTCGTCACAGACTGGCCGGGCTACTTTCCGAAGGGACCAGAGATCGCCCGGCTGCTCATCGATGCAGGTGCCGTCGTCGACGCTCGTGGTGACGACGACGAGCGCGGTGAGACGCCGTTGCATTGGGCGGCGAGCAGCGATGACGCCGCGGTAGCGGCGGTCCTCATTGACGCCGGAGCCAACGTCGACATGCCGGACGGCTCGATCGGCACCCCGCTCGCGAACGCGGTCGGCTATGGCTGCTGGAACGTGGCGCACCTGCTCGTCGCTCGCGGCGCGCGCGTCGACTCGTTGTGGACAGCGGCGGCACTCGGCCTTGTCGATCGCCTCGAGGAGCTTCTCTCGGACGAGGCGGTCGCCACGCCTGAGAACGTCTCACAGGGCTTCTGGCACGCCTGCGGTGCTGGTCAGCGGCGCACGGCTGAGCGACTACTCGACCGTGGCGCCGACCTCGATTGGGTGCCCGAATCCGCGCACGGGACCCCACTCGACGCGGCGCGTGGCCGAGGCACGCAGCGCTCCAACGTGATCGAGTGGCTTGAACACCGAGGCGCTCGTTCGGTCGACTCTGAAGCGCAGGGAGGTAACGATGGCTGAGAACGCAGAGCAGGTGGCCCGTAAGGCATTCGCGGGATTCGCCGCCGGCGACTTCACGACGGTCTTGAACCTCGTCGCCGACGATTTCGAGTGGACGTTTCTCGACCCGAGTGTCCCTGATCCAGAGCCCGCGGTCTGTCACGGCCGCGAGCAGCTTGCGTACTGGATGGGACGAGACAGGGAGGGAAAGTCCGCGCCGAACTTCAGGATGTCGTCGCCAGCGGTGGGCGCGTGCTCGTGGTCACCCGCTCCCCTGGTATCGATGCGAGGCGAGCGCGACAGACCGGTGACATGAACTTCCACGTCCTCACTGTCCGAGACGGGAAGATCGTTGCTCTTCGTGCCTGTCGAAGCCATGATGAGGCGCTCGGTTTCGTCACCGCCGGGACGTCCGGACCCGGTTAAGGCTCCGCTGGTGCGACCGTCGCCACCGCGCGGACCGTCTCGGTTCCTGATCGGATTCTTGACGAGCTGAGCGCCCACCTCGCTCTCACGGGCCAGGACCTGTCTCGGCGATCTAGTCCTCCAGGCGCCCAAGCCCCCAACTTCCGCCAGCGTGCCTACGACCCGGCGTTGCTTCGAGCTGGGGCCTCGAAGGTCTCACCTTCCACCGCTTCCGCCACGTCGCTGGCCATATTCTGGGAACTCGGCGTGCCGCTTGAAATGATCCCGGTTCTCTCAACTTGGACGCTTTGCACCAGCCCGATCTCGCCACGACGCTCGCCGAGATGCGTCGCGTGCTGAAACCCGGTGGTTCACTCCACTTCGTCGAGCACGGGCACGCCCCCGATGCACATGTCGCCGCGTTGGCAAGGGCGCCTCGAGCCGCTCAACAAGCGGATTGCCGGCGGGTGTCACCTCACTCGCCGGATCCCCGAGACGATCGAGCAGGCCGGGTTCGTCGTCGAGCAGCTGGACTCTTAGTACTTCAAGGGTGAGCCGAAAGTTTTCGGCTACGTTCGAAGGCCGTGCGATAAGTCCCTGATAGTCAAGGCCCACAGATTCGCATCAACGACACTCACGGAACATCGAAGATTGCGAATGGAGAATACAAAGATCAACGAGTTCGGTGCAGCCCCTTTAAGCTGGTGTCTCGGGCCTCAAGGCGCTGGCCTAGAAGTCGGTCAACGCCGCCAAGTGTCGAGGTACCCGCGTCCCGTGTCCCAACAACGTGCGGCGCACGTCCAGGAGAGGCGTGTACTCTCCTGGCTCCCAGCGAGGCTCCCGGGGCTGCTAGCGTCTTCGACCCATGCCAGAGGATCTGAACGGGCGGAAAGTAGGGCCCGTACTGCTGGGCAGCCTGGATTATGTGTGGTCCCGAGTCCGCGAGCGGCTCAGTGGGCTGACGGAGGATGAGTACCTCTGGGAGCCCGTCCCTGACTGCTGGTCAGTGCGGCCGACGTCGGGCGGCGGATGGGAGATTGAGCGCCCTGAGCCAGAACCGTCACCGCCGCCGGTTACGACGATCGCCTGGCGGCTCTGGCACATCGGGTCGGAATGCCTGGCGGGATACACCTCACAAGGCCTCGGCCCGTGGCCACTGGAGGTCCGGGACCGGGAGTGGTATCGGTCGCCAGGCCCGGCGCTTGACGCTCTTGACCGGGCGTGGCAGGCGTTTTATGCCGGTCTGATGAGCCTTGGCGAGGACGGGCTCTGGCAGTCATTGGGTCCGGCGTGGGAAGAGTTCGCTGATGACCCGTGGGCCGGGTTGGTACTGCACGCGCAAGACGAACTGTCTCATCACGGCGCGGAGGTAGCGCTTCTTCGTGACCTATATTTGCAGCGCAACCGTCAGAGTGCGGGCGGGCCCTTCCTAGGCTGAGCATCGACTCGCACTGTCAGGTTGGGAATTTGTTCAGCTCTGGCGTTCCACATGGCCTGAGCTGCGGGTCCGGTTATCCGCGAGTGCCCGGAAGAGACCCGCTCGTCGCCGAGGCTAATTGCGCGCCGATTGCGCGACTACCCCGACCAAGGTATATGAGCCGATGCGATCGTGTGCGCTGCGCTCGGTCCGGGTCGGCGGTCTGCGCCGTGTGCCGGTGGCCGCGCTTGATGAGTACCCCGGGGATCGTGGCGTGCCTCGGCAGGGCCAACCCACATCGAGCGAGTGAAGCCCGTCTGTCCGCGATCATGAGGCTGTGACACGTCGGGCGGGGCCGAGCCGCATGGTTGTTGCGCCAGACAGCGATGCCGATTTCAGCTTGTCAGCTCAAGGTAACCGAGGGGCTCCTGCCGATCCGCGTCTAGGTTCGCGTCTAGAACTGGTGCCCACCGGACCGTGCCAGTTGCGTCCAGAGTGGCGGCGCAGGGCCCTCATCAGCACTCCTGGGGTCTGCTGACGTCTAGGCAGACTCCATGCTCTATTACGATAGATCGTCACCAATTACAGAAACTGGGCGGACGGATCGACGACGGAAGCCGAGTCGCTGCGTAGTGACTGGCAACGTTCTGTAAGAGGGCTATTCGCGACGTGCCTGCCCAATGGCGCCTGCCTCTTCCTGGTCGTCGATGGCACAATCTCTCCGTGACGTGCTGCGCGGAAGCCCTGGACGCCCGGCTGAGCCACCGATGAGTCGCCGCCGCTGGGCGCCCGCCAGCGCCGGCCAGGAGTAGCCTGCCGTGGTACCCGTCCTAGAGATCACCGACCTGTCCACCGAGATTCAGCTGTCGAGGTCGGTCGTGCACGCCGTGGGCAACATCGACGTCAGCATCGAGCGCGGCGAGACCGTCGGGCTGGTCGGGGAGTCCGGCTGCGGCAAGTCGATGACGGGGCTGTCCATCATGGGCTTGCTGCCGCCCGGCGGGAGGATCGTCGGCGGCTCGATCAAGCTGGACGGCAGGGAGCTGGTCGGCCTCAGCCGTGCCGAGTTGCCGCGCCATCCGCGGCAACGACGTCGCCATGATCTTCCAAGACCCCTTGACGTCGCTCGACCCTACGAAGACGATCGGCTACCAGGTCGCCGAGCCGGTGCGCCAGCACCTCGGCATGGGCAAGGCGGCAGCGCGGGTACGGGCTGCCGACGTGCTCTCGATGGTCGGCGTGCCGCGGCCCGCCGAGCGGCTCGACGACTTCCCCCACCAGCTCTCCGGCGGGCTCCGCCAGCGGGTCATGATTGCGACGGCGCTCAGCTGCGAGCCGAAGCTGCTGATCGCCGACGAGCCGACCACTGCACTCGACGTCACCATCCAGGCGCAGATCCTGGCACTGCTGCACCGCCTGAAGGACGAGCTCGGGATGGCGATGCTGCTGATCACTCACGACATGGGCGTGATCGCCGGGCACGCTGACCGGGTGCAGGTGATGTACGCGGGACGGATGATCGAGGCCACCGACACCGTGACCCTCTTCGAATCGATGCGCCACCCGTACAGCCGGGCGCTGCTGGCGTCGATCCCTCGGCTCAGCCAGGACAAACTCCAGCGGCTGCAGTCGATCGCCGGCATGCCACCGGACCTGTCCGACCCGCCGCCGGGCTGTCGGTTCGCGCTGCGGTGCAGCCGCTCGACGGAGAAGTGCCGCGCCGTCGAACCTCCGCTGGGCGGCGAGACCGCTGCGCACGTGTTCGCATGCTGGCATCCCGTGGACGGACCGGCACGGGGGGAGGTGGAGGACACAACCCGGGAAGGGGTGGGCGCAGACGGCGACACCGGGAGGCAGACGGCACCCTCGTCCCAGCTGACCGCGCCGCCCGCGCTCGCTGCCGAGCCCCCGCCCGCTGCCGAGCCCGCACTAGCGGCCCACTCGACGGTGGCGGCCCGGCCTGCGGTGGGAGAACGGGTCGCGGTGGCGGCACGGCCTGCGGCGGCGCTCCTCGAGGTGCGGGAACTGGTCAAGGAATTCCCGGTCACCACGGGAGCCATCTTGAAGCGCAAGGTGGCCAGCGTGCACGCAGTCTCTGGCGTCTCGTTCGAGGTTCACGCCGGCGAGACCTTCGGCCTCGTGGGTGAGTCGGGCTGCGGGAAGACCACCATCGGGCGGGCCGTCGTCGGGCTGGAGCGGCCGAACTCGGGATCGGTGCGGCTTAGCGGGAGGGACATCTCGAGCCTCATCGGCGGCGACCTGCGCCGGCGCCGCCGCGATCTGCAGCTGATGTTCCAGGATCCGTACTCGTCCCTCGATCCGAGGATGCGGGTCGGCTCGATCATCCGGGAGCCACTCACGATCCAGCAGGTAGGGACCCGGGCCGAGCAGCAGCAGCGGGTGTTCGAGCTGCTCGAGGAGGTGGGGCTGGCGCCCAACTCGGTCGAGCGCTACCCGCAGGAGTTCTCCGGCGGCCAGCGGCAGCGGATCGGGCTGGCCCGGGCGCTCGCCCTGAACCCGAGGGTCATCGTGGCCGACGAGCCGGTCAGTGCGCTCGATGTGTCGATCCGGGCACAGGTCCTCAATTTGATGAAGCGGGTCCAGGCCGATCACGGCCTCACCTACATCGTCATCTCCCACGACCTCGCCGTCGTCAAGTACATGGCCGACCGGATCGGCGTGATGTACCTCGGCAAGCTGGTCGAGATGGGCCCGGCCGAGGACGTGTATCAGCGCCCTGCCCATCCCTACACGGCCGGGCTCATCGCCGCCATCCCGGCTCCGGAGCCCCGCAGCGGCGCGGTCCGCCCGCGGTGCCGGGGTCAAGGGCGAGCTGCCCAGCCCGGTCAATCCGCCGTCAGGCTGCAGGTTCCGGACCCGTTGCCCGTTCGCGCAGCAGCTCTGCGCGGAGGTCGAGCCGTTGCTGCGCAGTTTCGGCCCGGGGCACGTCGCAGCCTGCCATTTCCCATTGCAAAGCCCGCAGTAGCCGGCCGTCAGCGGCGGGTCAGGTGCCAGTCATGAGGCCGATCTGGTGTAGTACCACCCCTCAGGATTGAGAGTGGCAGTGAACGGGTTCGACGGGAAAACACCCGACAGGTTCTTCTTGTACACGTACACGCTCGAGGCGTCGGGCAGCCACAGCCAGGGCAGCTGGCGTGCCGCGTAGTCCTCGTACTGGTAGAAACCCGACGAGATCGACCCGTACTCGGTGTTGTTGACCAGCCGGTCCATCCCGTCAGACCACTTCCACGGCTTCAGCACCATCGTGAAGCCCGCCAACATCGTGACCGACTGAACCGCTGCGCCTGCGCTCGTCCCGCCGATGACCGCCCCTTTCGCACAGGCGGCGACTATTGCCTCCTCGAGAGCGGATCCGGCGAGAGCCTGCATTGCCCGAGCCTGATCGCCGCCGAGCAGGAACACCCCGTCGGTCCTGTGCTCCGCGACGGCGGCGGTGCACTCGGGCCGGTCGGCGTCACCCGGTTCGTATGCCTCAACGAGGACGGTCTCCACCTCTTTGACGCGGGGACCGGCAGCTGCGGCCTCGTTGAGGGCCTCGCCTACGAGAGCGACGGATTCGGCCAGCGCTGCTCGTCCGAGAGGATCGGCGGGGTCGTTGCCGCTGGCGGCCGGCACCACGGCGACGCGTGCCACGGGCCCGGGGGCGGCGTCGATGACTGCCTCGGCAAACCCACTCAGCTGCTGGTAGCCGCCACCGATCGGCACGAGCACCTGAGCCTGAAGGTCTGACCGCACGGTCATGACAGTGCGGGCGCGTCCGGGCGCTGCAGCCCTGCGCTCCCCCCTCCGGCTTCGGTTAGACCTGCCCCAACCAAGCTCTTCGGCCTTTGGTCCTTTGGCCCTATCGTGGCGCCGACAGCGGGATCAGCCGGAAACGCCGGCGCCTGCGCAAGGCGTCGTTCCGATGCCCGCTCACGATGTCGTTGAGCGCGTCGCCGACCTGGCGGAACGCCACTACGACCACGACGAGCACGACAAGTGGTGGGTAGACCTGCCACCAGTAGCCGTTGAACAGGTTGTTGACGCCGTTCGTGAGCATCGTCCCCCAGTCGGTGAACGGGGGCGGGGGCCCGATGCCGAGAAAGCTGAGCGCCGCCAGCGCGTAGATCGAGTCGGCGATGGCAAAGGTGGCGTTCACCATGCTGATACCAAGGGTGTTCGGCACCATGTGGCGGCCGAGGACCCACCGGCCGGTCGCACCCATCGTCCGGGCCGCCTGCACGAATTCCCGCGGCCTCAGCGCGAGCACCTGGCCGCGGATCAGCCTGGCGGTGTACGGCCAGGACAGCGCCGTCAAGATGAGGATGATGACGACGAGGCTGAGCGAGAACATGCTCGACACGATGATCAGCAGGATGAACGTCGGCACGGCGAGCAGGGTGTCGACGATCCGCATCATGAACGCGTCCACGATCCCGCCCGCCATCCCGGACACGGCCCCGTACAGCAGGCCGACCACCGTGGTGGCGATGCCGACGGCGAAGCCGAGCTCGAGGGAGGACTGACCGCCGACCATCAGCCTGCCGAGCACGTCGATCCCGTACTGGTCGGTGCCGAGCGGGTGGCCGTGCCCGGGTGGGCTGTTCTCGATGCCGAGGTTCACCGTGACCTGGTTGGTGTGATAAAAGATCGGGCCCACAAAACAGATCAGGCAAAGCAGCACGACGATTGCCGCCCCGATCATCGCCCGCTTGCTCTGCAGGAGCGCCCGCAGACTGAGCTGGGTGCCGGTGGCGGATCCGGTCACCCCGCCCGCTTCGGGGGGGTCCCGCCGGCCGGCGACGGCTGTGCTTGATCAGGCGCTGCCATAACGGATCCTCGGGTCCAGCACGCTGTAGGCGACGTCGGCGGCAAGGTTGCCGACCACGGTGGCCACTCCGATGATGAGCGTCCCGCCCAGCATCACCGGGAAGTCGTGGGCGAGGGCGGACTGCCAGAAGAGCAGGCCCATGCCGGGGAAGTTGAACACCGACTCGGCGATCACCGCCCCGGCCACGATGTCCGGGAGCGACAGCCCGAGAATCGTGATCACCGGCAAGAGCGAGTTGCGCAGCACGTGGCGGGTCAGAACCAGCCGCTCGGGGAGGCCCTTGGCCCGGGCCGCCCGGATGTAGTCCTCGGCGAGCGTCTGCAGGGCCGTCGATCTGGCGTACTGGCTGAAGCCGGCCACGCTGTTGATCGACAGCACCGTGACCGGGAGGACAAGTGCAGGCCAGTCAGAGAACAGCCCGCCGACCGAGGTCACCCCGCCCGGGAAGGCCGGCGGCAGGATGTGGAACTGGACGCAGAGGAGGGCGATGAGCAGCAGCGCCTCCATGAAGTCCGGCGCCGAGTAGAGCGTGAACCAGGTACCGGCGAGCAGGTCGTCAGCGAGGCGGTTGTGTCGGAGCGCCTGGTAGATCCCCGTTGGCACCCCTATGACGAGGGCGAGCAGGGTTGACATCCCGAGCAGGATGGCGTCGCGCGGCAGGCGCTCCGCGATGAGCGAGGCAACCGGCTGCTGGAGCTGGTAGGAGACACCGAGGTTGCCCTCGAAGAGCTGCTTTATATAGACGAGGAACTGCTGGTACAGCGGCTTGTTCAGGCCGTAGAGGTTGTCGAAGATGGCGACGCGGGCCGGCGTGGCCTTCAGCCCGAGCACCGACCTCGCCACGCTGCCCGGCTCCATGTGCAGCAGGATGAACGTAAGGATGACCACACCGATCACGACCGCGATGGACTGACCGGCGCGGCGGATCAGGTACCAGGTCATGACGACGGCTTGGTGTAGTACCAGACCTCGGGATTCAAGAGGAAGTCGAACGGGCTCGCCGGGACGACGCCGGCGAGGTTCTTCTTGTAGACGATGACGCTCGACGGGTCCGGCAGCCACAGCCACGGCAGCTGCTCGGCGGCGTAGTCCTCGTAGGCGAAGAACGTCGAGGGGCTCGCCCCGTACTCGGTGGCGTTGATGAGCTGGTCCATCCTCGGGCTGGAGTAGCCGCCGTAGTTGCTGACGGCGTCGGTGTTGAAGATGCCGGCCCCGCTCGGGTCGAGCGAGTACGGCTGGTATCCGAACTGTTGCAACTGCCAGTTGCAGGTCGAGTTCGGGTGTGACTGCGCGTTGCAAGTGCCAGTGGTGGCGACCAAGGTGTTGAACGGCTCGGCCTTCAGCCCGATGTGGATCCCGCCGAGGGCCTCACTCGTCTGAATGGCCGCGTTCATCTGGTCGAAATAAGCCGATCCGGACGCGTACAGCAGTTGGAACTGGAGCTTCGTACCTGCGGTGATCCCGGCACCGCAGTCGGCCGTCCCGGTACCCGGTCTTTGACAGGTGTCGGTGCCGCCGCGCACGACCTTCCAGCCGTGCGCCTCGAGCAGCGCGATCGCCTTCGAGGGCGAATAAGGGTACGGCCCGCCCGCCTTCTCCAGTGGCGAGTCCCATTGCTTGCCGTAGGTGACCGGGATCGGCCCGTTTCCCGGGTCGGCATAGCCATGGAATGCCTGGGCGGTGATCTGGTGACGGTTGATCAGGTACTGCAGAGCCTGGCGGATGTAGAGCTGGCGCAAGAGCGGCCCGTTCACGGGGTTGTACAGGTTCGGCACGATCTCGGCCACCCCCGCAGTGGGGACCGATGCAACGGCGTAGCCCTCAGCCTCGAGCGAGCCGATCTGGCCGATGTCGTTGAGGGGGAGGGTCCCCAAGCTGAGGCTGGTCCCCGAGCGCAGCGTGTCGATCTCGGCGGTGTCGGTGGTGAAGGGGGTGAAGACGACCTTGGAGAGGATCGGCTTGGCCGGGCCCGAGTAGTTCTTGTTCGGCACCCAGGCGTAATAGCCGTCACTCTGGAAGGTGGAGAGCTTCCACGGCCCGTCCACCACCTGCCACATGGGGTTGTTGGTGAACGTTGTCATGTCCGAGCCCTGCTTCTGCAGGAAGTTCCACACGGCCTTCACGCCGGCGGCCGTCTTGTCGTAGTTGCCGACCTTGCCGGTCAGGGAGGTCTTGTCCCAGGCGTGCTGCGGCAGCAGTGGAACGAAGCTGAGCACATCGTCGGTGTAGAACGCCGGGTCGTAGGACCTGTTCAGGTAGATGACGGCAGTGTGCGAGTTCGGCGTCGTCACCTTGGTGACGTCGGCCGGGAACAGCCCGGGGGAGTAGTACTCCCAGTCGTTGTAGTTGGCCTTCAGCAGGTTGTAGACGAACGTGAAGTCCCTGGCGGTGATCGGCACGCCGTCCGACCACTTCCACGGCTTCAGCACGAGCGTGATGACGGAATTCCGGTGCGACCACGTAAGCGAGCTGTACAGGCTCTCCTGCGGGTTGACGACTGACTTGGCGCCATACCCGACGTCCACCAGGAACGGCCACTCCCCGAGCGTCAGGTTGAGGTTGTAGCCGTTGCTGTTGGTGGCGGGTGACAACGGGAAAAGGTCGTTCGGCGATGCGCCAGAGGGCTCGGCGACGGTCACCGTGCCACCGCGCTCGAGATGGCCTCGGACGGTGCTGCCGCCGCCGATCTTCGCTGTCGTACTGCCGCACGCAGCGACGGCGACCGCCATAGCCAGCGCCGCCGTGGTAATCCCTAGTGAACGCCGGTTGCGCATGGCGCCTGCTCCGTTCTCGCCCGCAGTCCTGTTTTCCTGTTGTCCCCCATGCTGACCACGTCCTCCCGAACCCAGCCAGCCGTCAAGCAAGCTAGTTCGGCGACCGAAGGGCCGGTGAGGCGGACGTTATATCACGGCAGGCCCTCCTTAGAGTCGCTGGAGCGCTTCCCAGAGAGCCGCTTGTTACTACTCAGCTTCGATGTTCATCCCGGTGGACGGTCGCCGGCGAGAAAGCCGGCAGGCAAACCGCCAGGTAACGAGCTCCACCTTCGGCTGGGGTCGAGTATCTCACCCACTGCCCTGCAGGCGCGTGGACCGCCTGTCCGGCCGGGACCGTGAACGAGCCCTCGTCGGTATCGACCATAAGCGCTCCCTCGACCACCACGGTGTACTCGTCGAACTCAGGGCGCTGGCGGGGCTCGCTCCATCCACAGGGGCTGTCCATCATCGCTATGGACACCTGAGAGTTGCCGGTGGCTTGGCGGCCCACGAACTCCGAGATCAGTTTGGGCGGGTCCCCTTCGGCCGGAAGCACATGAGGCGCAGGGATGAGAGTGGCCATCGACGAAACTTAGTAGCACCACCACCAGGCTCAAGTCGGGCCGGGAACGGTGAGGAAGCCATGTTAAAGCCGCACGGGAGGGGGTACCGGTCCTGTCGCAGCGGATACGGGCCCGTCGAGCCCAGACGGCGGAGATGCCCTGAGCTGGGCCGTATCGGCGCCATTGGCGGTGTTGGCGTCCTTGCCCACCCTCGGCACAGGCGCAGCGCTCGAAGGAGGAACATACCGGCGTCGGAGGAATGCAGCGCCGGCTGCGCCAAACCGGCGATCACCGCGCAGTTTTCAACCGGCGTTGACAGCTGTGGAGCAGCATCTTCGGTTGCAGCGATGTGCGCTCAAGAAAAGGCCTCTGCCCCCGGGGGAGATCAAGATCCTGGCCTCCGGTCCCCACCACTGCTGACTTGCCGATCGAAGACACGCTTTGCTTGTGCTGGCGACACAGTCTTGACACACGACGCCGACGAAGGCCGGAAACTGTCGAGAGGTAACGAAACCATCCTCTCAAAGGGTGGAGCAGTCACCAATCTCGGGGCGGTTCAAGCTTCTGGGACAGACGGGATAATCTGCCGATCGATGGACGTCCTTCCCGAGGAAACCGGCGGCCGCTACGGGAGGCATTGGCGCCCACCAGACCTGAAGACGGCCATGCGGGCGATCGTCAGCGACGACGCCGAGCTCTTCGAGTCGTCCGGCCGGGAGATATCCGACGTCATTACCTCGCTCATCCCTTCTCCTGAAGCCGTTGTGGTGGATCTCGGCTGCGGTATTGGGCGGGTCGCGAAGCACGTGGCTTCGCAGTGCGGGCTGCTGTGGGCGGTCGACGTGTCGGTAGAGATGCTCGAGTTCGCCACCCAATGGTTAGAGGGCGTCCCCAACATTCGCTTCTCCCTCGGCGAGGACGGCGGAGTGCCGGACGTGCCTGACGAGAGCGTCGACCTCGTTTACGCCGTCTTCGTCCTTCAGCATCTCGAGCGGGAGGATGCCTTCGTTCTCCTGCGGGACGTCCGCAGGATGCTCCGGCCGGAGGGACGCGCCTACCTCACATTTCCCAACCTCCTCTCCGAGGTATACCTGAGGTCGTTCGTCGCCTACGCAGAAAGCGGCGAGGCCGCTCGGAACCACATCCGTGCTCGTATGTACACCCCGACGGAAGTAAGGCAGCTCGTGACGGCGGCCGGGCTAGCTGTCGTGGAGATTGACGACGGTAACGAGATCACAGTGCTGGCGGTACGAGACCGGCGCGAGGACCACGAGCCCGACAGCACCGCCCGAGGGTCGCAGACCAAAGCGCTGCACCGCGGTGGCATCGACGCTCTTCCGGCGGGGACGCTCTGTCGGCAGGGACCCCTGCAGCTCACCGGCTGGGCCGTCCTTGAGGACGATCCCATAGACCGTGTTGAAATCGCGGTGGAGGGTCACCCGGAGGCCATACGGGCGCGGCTCGGCCTCGTGCGCCACGATGCCCTGGCGGCTACGGGACTCGCGCCGCGCCCGGGTGGGGGGTTTCGAGGCCTGGATTGACCTGACGGAGGTGACTGGGCCCAACGTGGGCATCACGGCGTGGGCCTATCCCGTCGACGGCGAGCCGTTCGTCCTCGATGAGACGGTGCTCGAGCTGGCAATGGTCGACGCGGCGGAGGACAGCGCTCGCCGCCTGCGCCAACGCGCCCTCGCCGAACGATGGTCAGCGTACGAGCTCAGGTTCCCCGAGAGGGCCCGGGACTCGCTCGACCTCGTCGTGTTCACCCATGACCTCCATGGTGGCGGGGCACAGGCGTGGTTGTGGGAGCTGCTCAGCCGAAGCGGGGCCGGCCGGAGCTTCCCTTGCACCGTGATCGCCCCCGCTCCCGGCCCGCAGGCCGGCGCCTTCGAGGCGCTCGGGATCCCTGTGCACATCACCCGCCCATGCCCGGTGTGGGATATCGAGTCATACGAGGGAGCCGTCGCCGAGCTGGGGGCGTTCGTGAGTGGAGGGGGTCACACGGCCGTCCTCATAAATACCTTCGTGCCCTTCATCGGCGCTGACGTGGCGGCACGCCTCGGCCTCCCCTGCGTGTGGGCGATTCACGAGAGCTACCAGCCAAGACACATCGTGCCTGTCCTCTACGCGCCGTCGGGGATCGACCCGCTCGTGCAGGAGGCCGCCCTGCGTTCATTGTCGAGGGCCTCACGTGGGGTATTCGTCTCGCAGGCCACCCGCGACCTATTCCTCAGCATCCTCGAGCCGTCCCGGGCGCTCGTGGTGCCCTACGGCGTAGACACCTCGGCCATCGATGCTCTGCGGTCATCTGGGACACGGGCGTCCGCACGGCAGGAGCTGGGGGTGCCGGCGGACGCCACCTTGGTGCTCTCGGTCGGTGTCACCGAGCCGCGTAAGTCGCAGACGACGACGGCGGTCGCCTTCGCGCAGGTGGCCGAGGAGTATCCGGATGCGATCCTCGCCTTCGTCGGGGCCGTACCGGGTTCCTACGCCGACGGGCTGCATCAGTTCCTCGACGAGGCTGGGCTCGGTGACCGCTCGAGGGTCGTGCCGTTCAGCTCCGACCCAGCACAGTGGTACCTCGCCGCAGACCTGTTCATCTCCGCTTCTGACGTCGAGTCTCTGCCGCGGGCGATGCTGGAGGCGATGTGCTTCGCCGTGCCCGTACTGGCGACCTCTGTCTTCGGCGTGCCGGAAGTGATCGAGGACGACCGGAACGGCTGGCTCTTCGAGGCGAGCAGCGTCGCCGCCACGGCGGCGGGCCTGCGACGGGTGCTCGGCTGCGATGCGGCGAGACGAGCCGCCATAGGAGCGGCTGGGGCCGCCACGGTGCACGACAAGTTCGACCTGGACGGCTATGTCACCGCGGTGCCGCGCCTGCTGCACTCGCTCGTCGGCGAGCAGGTCCGAGATTCCTGAGCTTCGGACGCGTCGCGGCAACAAGTGCCAGGCGTTCGCCTAAGACCCAGCCTACGTCCGCGGCACATCGAGGTCTTTGAGGGTGGCCCTCGGACCACCAACCTCTCGTCAATCAGCGCGAGTTTCTGCCACCGTCGAGCCGGAGGCCGCGTGAGGCCGCACCCGGCCTCAGAGCCAACATCCGGTGCGCTCGCTCCGACCGAAGTTCGCTGGTTTTCAGGTCCAACTGTCAGGCACCGACTAACTACTACGTTGGCCGGACAGCCGGGTTCACAATCGAGTCCTCCTCGATCGGATCGAGCACCTTCGAAGCCCACCATCACCCCACCGCCACGCCCAACCATGTCGCCTGTGGCCGCTGCAAGACGGAGCCCGCTGCTGCTGGACAAGCCGAGAGTGCCGCATCTCCGCCCGGGCGAGCAGAGGTAATCTGACGTGGTGGCTGAAGACCCAGTCGAAACCGGCGAAGAGTGGTTGGCCGCGGCTGCAAAGATCGACCGACCGCCTACCTCAGATGACGTCACGATCACTCTGGATGGGCGGCGGCTCGACAGCAAGGCAAAAGTCCTTGCGTGGCTGGCAGAAATCGAGGTGGACCGAGCTGCCGGTCGACCGGTTGTCATCAACCTCACCTGAGCCAGTCGCTCCGGACCTCGCTCGGATGGTCGAGGCCCTCGATCGTCATAGCGTCGACTACCTCGTCGTCGGCGGAATCGCTACCCGGGCCTACGGCGCAAAGCGGCCGACCGGAGACTTCGATTGCCTGCTACGCCGGACGGTCGGGTCATACGATGGCGAGAATATCAATGTCGTTTCGACGGCTAACGGCACACCCGATAGTGGGGCGATGGTGACGGCACGCTACATGGGAAGCACAGAGAACACCTCCGCTGGCGACGACGTTACTCCTTATATCATCGGCACGACCACGACCGATAGCAACGGTGCCTATGCTTTTGAGTGGACGCCTACGAGCGCCGGCGCTCCGGGCCAGCACGAGATACGGGTATGGAGCTGGACTGTTGGCGGGGCTCTCTATGACCACTCTGCGACGAACACCTGCCAGGACAGCGCACAACACGACCATGCCCAGTTCTATGCACAAGGCACAGGCTGGTTCACTAGCCGCGCGAGGGACTGGACCTTCTCGGCCGGGTTGTCGTTTGCTGAGCCCTTTACCGGCAGCACCTTCAACGCTAAAACAACAAGCGGTGACGGGACATGGGTCACACTTGGTTGGACCTTCAGCGGAGGGCCGGGCTATCTGTGTGGCCACACGACACCGGCGCAGGCTTCAACCATTTACACCAGGCCATGAGAAGGACAATCGTAGTCATGGCGGCGGCGGTCGTTGTCGTGCTCGCCGGAGTCGTAGGACTGTTGCTGAGCGGCGGCGACGTGGCTCAGGGCGGTCCGCTCACCATCAGCCCGGCAGCGTCATCTCCGGGGACTGACACGACGAGCTTTCCGGCTGCGACACACGCCGGACAGATGGCAATATGGTCACAGGCGACCGTGAGCCTTCATAGTAGCGGGTCGGTGACAATCGAGCGCATCGAGGCGATACCTAGTGGGAACAATACCGCAGGTCGGGTGGTAGAAACCGGCGTCAACCTCTTGTACCCGTTTCACATTACCCCTATCGGTTTTCCTAGGTTCCCAGCCTTTGTCCGGCAACTACCTTATCGTTACTCAAATGCTTCCTTTGCCCGGCAGGTGCCTAGTCAGTGGCGGGGATCAAGCCAGGCGCCTCCCACCTTGCAGATTGACATAAGGTTCAAGTGGGCAGGCGGACGGGCGGCTGAACAGAAGTGGAACGGCGTCGATGTGTTCTACAGGGCCAATGGCCAACAGTATGTCGTCAAGGCGTCCGGGCGTGTTGTATGGTGCTGGCAGCAAGGGTGTCCGGTGTAGAGGGAAACCCATGGTGTTGATTAGAAGAGAGTTACGAACCACCGCCTGCAGCCCACGCACCGGCCACCTGAGCGGATCGCAACCCAAGGTCCGACCAATACCAATGAGAGCGCGAATGGTTAGGTGGCGGTGGCGGAGCACCGAGGGCCCGGCGAGAGCCCAGTGCCGGCTCTCAAGAGCAAGAAGGACAGCCGCGACGCCGGCAAGGGCCGATGGATCGGCGTAGGCGATGCCGAGAAGGAAGGCTGCCGGTGAACGGCAAGAAGCGCACCTGCCAGGTGGCGGTCGTCATGACCTACCGAGAGGCTCGCTCGACCGACCCACGCACTCGCTGAGGCGCCTCCGCGTCAAGCCCTCACGGTGCGACTAAAGCGCGTGATGACCTGGCGGTGGCGGCGTCGCTGAGGATCACCGGCCTCGCCTGTATCAGGGCGGTCCACCAGCCCGGCACTTGCCCCTCAGAGTCAACATCCGGTGCGCTCGCTGCGACCCGAAGTCTGCTGGTTTTCAGGTCCAACTGTCACGGCATCGGCCGACTACTACGTTTCCTTAGCGAGGTTCGTGCGACCCTTCGCCTGCGAGGGGAGAAAGCTGCGCGACGAGCAGGTCGTCCACGAAGCTTGCGTGCTCCGGTGGGCACAGGAAGAAGCCTTGTGCGACGTCACACCCAAGTTCTACGAGGATTCTCGCCTGCTCTGCCGTCTCGACACCTTCAGCGACTGTCGAGAGATCGAGCGCTCGTGCGAGCTCGATGATGGATCGGACGAGTGCTTCTGGTCGTGGGCCTTCTGTTAGCGGGGCGACAAATGTCTGATCGATCTTGAGCACGTCGACGGGGTAGCGGCGGAGGTAGGCCAACGACGAGTAGCCAGTGCCAAAATCGTCAATGACGACGCCGACGCCGAGTGCGCGCAGCTCAGCCAGCTTGCGACGTGCAAGGTCGCTGTCGCTCATGAGCAAGTTCTCAGTGATCTCCACATGGAGCGCCCGGCCGTCGAGGCCGGCTTTGCTCAGAGCGCTGCTCACAATCGTGACGAGCTGTGGGTCCTGCAGTTGGCGCGGCGAGAGGTTGACCGAGACCGACGGCGACGCAGAGCCGAACCGCGACCGCCACCGGGCTGCCTGGGTGCACGCCTCCTCGAGGATCCAGCGACCAAGGGGCACGATCAGTCCGGTTTCCTCCGTCGTCGAGATGAAGTTCGACGGCAGCAGCAGTCCCCTGCGGGGGTGGCGCCAGCGGACGAGCGCCTCGGCCCCCACCATTCGACCGGAGCGGAGATCTTGGAATGGCTGGTAGCGAAGTTCGAACTGGCCGAGCTCGACGGCGCGGCGTAGCTGCGTTTCGAGGCGCATGCGTTTGGCGACCCGCTGCTGCATGGCCGTCTTGAACACGACCATTCGATTCTTTCCTGCGGTCTTGGCCATGTACATCGCCACATCGGCATCACGTAGCAATTCCTGCGTGCTCTGGAGCTTGTTGGCATGCACGATGCCGATGCTCGCCGTCACCACGAGCTCGGCGTGCCCGACTGCAACCGGTTCTCCGAGGGCTCGCAGGATCCTCTCACCCACCGCGAGCGCGTCGGCTCGGGTGGAGGTCTCGAGCAGCACGGCGAACTCGTCTCCTCCGAGGCGAGCGGCGACGTCACCGGGCCGCAAACAGGCGGCCAGTCGCAGCGATACGGCGGTCAAGAGCTCGTCGCCGGTTCCGTGGCCGAAGCTGTCGTTCACCGCCTTGAAGCCGTCGAGATCCAACAACAGCACGCTCACCTGTGAGCCGGACGACCTGTGGTGGGCGAGAGCCTCTTCGATGCGGTCCGTGAGAAATACACGGTTGGCCAGGCCGGTCAATGTGTCGTTGTGCGCGAGGTGACGAAGGCGGGTCTCCATCTCCTTGCGGCCGGTGATATCGGTGATGACGCCGAGGAACCCGGTGATCTCACCGCCGGCGCCGCGGACAGGCGCCGAGATCACCGAGACCTGACGCGGGTGTCCGTCGCGACCCGGCCGGACCTGTTCGGACTCAATGAGCGGCTCGCCGGCAAGGAGGCGATCGACAACGGCGCGCACGGTCGGTAGCTCCTCGGGGGGGACGTGGGGCGCAACGCGACCGAGAGCGGCCTCTCGTGACCAGCCGAACATCTGCTCAGCGGCGGGATTCCACAGCCGTGTCCGCAAGTCACGATCGAGGAGGATGAGTGCGGCCGGAGTTGCCGTGATGGCCGCCTCCAGCCAGGCTGTCGCCTCGACGACCTCGGCTCTGGCTCGCTCGAGTTGCCCGTTGACCTGCTGGACCGCATGGAGTGCTGCTCGAGCCTCGTCAGACCTGTGCCTCAGCTCGGTGACGTCCGCGATGACGCCGTCCACGATCGCGTTTCCGTTCGGAAGGCGCTCGCGGAGCCACATGCGGTCTAGGACCCAGCGGACGGTCCCGTCGGGCCTGACGAGGCGATATTCGATCGACACTGTCGAGTCGGTCGCCATCTGAGTACCAGCCGCGAGGTAGATCTCCCAGTCGTCCGGATGGACGGCGGCATGGAAGACGGCTGTCGAATCGACTCCCGGACCGATCCGAATGCCGATGAGCTCCTCGAGGCCAGGACCGGTGAAAATCTCCTGGTAGTCACCGTCCGGCAGCAGCTCGCCGCTGTAAACATGGCAGCCGACGCGCGAAGTAGGCCAAGGAGGTCCGGCTGCATCGACTGAATGCTCAAGGGGCATTCAGTCGCGCCGCGCTGCAGTCGGACCAGGACCGGGGCAGGATCGGCTCCGGGCCGTTGCGGACAAGGAGAGCGATTGAGCAGACGGCACCGGATTGGTTATCGGACGTTGTGCCGTGAATCTTCAGGGAATGCCCTCCTAGCTTCTACCCGCATCGTTAAAGGGAAACCTGATTTGCCGACATCAAGAGGCGTCGGCTTCGCCGGCACCGGAACGTGCCCGGGCGAGGGGAGCTGAGCTCGTGGCGAGCTCCGTACCGGGGCCGGCCGTATGTCGCCACGACAGCAATGAGCGAGCAACATCCCTCCGGAATGTCGCGCCGCAAGATGCACGAGCCTTTAGGGGCGGACAGGGATGTGCTCGAAGCCGCGTAGTACAAGGAGGGGCCGTCGGATTGGCACCCCCGAGAACGAGAGGCCGGGGTAGCGGCGCGTGAGCTCCTCGAAGGCGACGCGTCCTTCTAGGCGGGCGAGGGCTGCGCCGAGGCAGTGGTGCATGCCGAGGGAGAACGCCACGTGCCGAGCGGCCTCGGGCCGATCGATGCGAAGTTGGTCGGGCTCGTCGAACACCTCCGGGTCGCGGTTGGCGCCACCGAGGGCGACGATGACCGGCGCCCCTTTGGGAATGGTCGTCCCGTTGAGATCTACGTCCTCGGTGGCGATTCGAGAGGTGAGCTGGACGGGGCTGTCGTAACGCAATAGCTCCTCGACGGCACCTGGGACCGACTGAGGTTCCTCTCCAAGTCGGTGCCATGCCTCCCTTTGGGTGAGGAGGGCGACGGTCCCGTTGCCGATCAGGTTGACGGTCGTCTCGAATGCCGGCGACGAGCAGGAGAGAGCGCGGTGCTCACCAGTTCGGCGGAGCTGAGGCGGTCGCCATCTTCCTCGATGGCGACGAGCCCCGAGAGCAGGCTGTGGTCGGGATCGGAACGGCGGCGCTCGACCAGGGCATGCAAGTAGGCGGTGAGGGCAAGCTCCGAAGCGCGTGATCGGCTCTCGGCATTGGGTTTGAACTGGGGTTCAAGCGTCGTGGCGAGGTCGTGGCCCCACGTTCGAAAACGTGCCTGATCGCCGGCAGGTACGCCGAGCAGGTGGCATATGACGGCGATTGGAAGCGGAAACGCGATGGCGTCGATCAGGTCGAAGCCTTCAGCGGCGTCGAGATCCGAGTAGGAGTCGGTCGGCCGTCTCGCGGACGAACGGCTCCAACGCGGAGATGCGCCGGGGACTGAAGGCTCTGGAGACGAGGCGTCGAAGGCGGGTATGGTCCGGTGCGTCGAGGCTGAGCAGGTCGGCCTCAGGAAGGTCCCTGCGGGCGTCCCCGGTGGGTAGCTCGGGCGGTTTGTAGCCGGGTTGGTGGCGGGGCGAGGAGCTGAACCGCGGATCGCGGAGGATGCTGCTCGCCGTTGCATGGCTGGCGGTAGCCCACACGCCGAGCGGGCTCCGGCGCAAGGGGTGTCGGCGCAACTCCGCATAGAGCGGGTACGGGTCGGATTTTGCACCGGCGCCGAGCAGCCGGGCGAGGGGGTCACCCCGCCACTGCAGGACCCGCACTGCGGCGGGCTCGATCACGCGGGTCCGAAGTTCCTCTTTTAGCCCCATCTAGCTCTAGCCTCCTGTTTCAGCGGGTAAGCATGTCTTCCTGTCGATGTGACGGCTCGCGAGTTCGCCCTGAGCCGCGCCGGGCAACGCAGGCCACTCCCCGTACCGGCAGAAGTGCCCGAACGCCCCGGCGAGCAAGTCGCCGACCGCCGGCCAGCAGTCGCCGAGCGCGCTCGTCATCGTGGGTGCGTTGTAAATGTTCAACACTTCCTGAACAGTATTCGCTAAACATTATGGCGTCAAGCGATAATCTGAGAGCGATGCCCGAGCGTCCTGACAAGCGCCGTTCACGGCCAGACGCCTCCTACCGTCCGCCTCGAGAATCCCCGGAGCATCCGCGCCTTGGCCCATCCCGCCCGGCTCGCCATCATCGACGCTCTGGCCTCCGGTGAGGAACTGACCGCGACCCAGTGCGCGGAGCTGACCGGTCTCAGCCCCAGCGCGACCGCATACCACCTCAACCTCTTGGAACGCTACGGCTTCGCAGAGGCGGCTCCCCTCCGTTCGGACCGGCGAGAGAGACCATGGCGAGCGAGCGGTCGACCCACCCAGGTCGACCTTGATATCTCGACGCCGGCTGGATCCGCAGCTGCTGCGGCCGTCGTCGCCGCCTACATGGACACGACCCGAGCATCGCCGCTGAGTTCATAGAAGGTGCGCCCGCAGAGGCCGCGGAGTGGCGCGATGCAGTCTTGAAGAACGCTGACCTCTGGCTGACCGCCGAGGAGTTCCACAGGGTGGCAAAGGAGCTCGAGGCAGTGCTCAGGCCATACCGGGGGCGTAGGGGCAACGAAGACCGCCCGATCGGCGGAAGGCGTGTCAGGGTGATGAACGTCGTCGTTCCACATCCGCTTCGCCCGACCAGACTCCCTTTGCAGAAGCCTGAGCTCAGCGGCGAGACATGACGGGTCGCTCGAAGTCAGGACCGGTGACTCCGACTTGCAGAGGGCGGCGGCGTCTTTCGTCTCCAGAGTGCCGCCGAGCTCCGCGGCCTCGGGTGAGCTGCGGTAATGCCTGCACCCGGCGAGGGCGTGGCGAGTCCTGCGCACTCGGGGAAAACTACGGCTCTTCAGGCGGTGAGCTGGCCCTCTGCTAAGAGGTGATCGGGAGGAACGGCCGGTTTTCAGAAGTGTGATCCGGGTACCGAGCATGTGCGGTCCGCCGGAGCGGGCCGTCCTACCGACGACATCCCTTCAGGAGGCGGAACCGTGGTTGCTACTCGTCCCCTCGCCGTGGTCACCGGCGCATCCAGCGGGATCGGCTTCGAGCTGGCGCGCCAGTTCGCCGATCACGGTTACGACCTCGTAGTCGCCGCCGAGGACGACGAACTGGAGCAGGCCACCAAAGAGCTGTCGGTGTCGGCTCAGGTCATACCTGTCAAGGTCGACCTCGCCGAGTACACCGGCGTCGAGAAGCTCGCTGACGCCGTTGAGGCTACCGGGCGAGCGGTGGACGCTCTGGCTCTCAATGCAGGAATGGGGCTCGGAGGTGGTTTCGTGCAGGACCAGAGGCTCGACGACGTGATGCGCCTCATCCGGCTGAACGTCGAGTCGACGGTGCATCTCGCCAAGCGGTTGATGCCGGCGATGGTGGAGCGGGGCGAGGGCCGGGTGTTGTTCACCTCGTCGATCGCGTCGGAGATGCCCGGCTCCTTCCAGGCTGCCTACAACGCCAGCAAGTCGTTCGTCCAGTCCTTTGCCGAGGCCGTCGGCAATGAGCTGCAAGACACGGGCGTCACGGTGACGGCTCTCATGCCGGGCCCGACAGACACCGAGTTCTTCGACCGCGCCGGGCTGGAAGATACCAAGATGGGCGCGAGCGACAAGAAGGACGACCCGGCCGAGGTCGCCAAGCAGGGCTTTGAGGCCATGATGGAAGGAAAGACCAAGGTGATCGCCGGCGGACTCATGACAAAGGCGCAGGGGGCGATGTCGAAGGTGCTGCCCGACAAGTTGAAGGCGGCCGCTCACCGCAAGATGGCCGAACCGGGCTCGGCTGGCTAACGGGGTGGCGGCGATCAGGACCGGCCGCGTTCGGCGTCAGCATGACCAACCAATGGCATAAGGAAGCCGGCAGGCTGGCTCCTGATTCCAGGATCACGGCGACCTGGGCACGATCCCTTCGGGATCGTTGATCACGTCCATCCCCGAGCGCGCCGGATTCTCCGGTCTCGTCGCCAGCGCATCGATGATCGGAACGGCGAGTGACCTCCTCGACACAGGCTGCCGAGGCGGCGAGGTACGCCCAGTCGAAGTCTGTGTCCGTGCAAAGGCACCAGGCTCGGTCGTCAGGCCAGAAGTAGTTCGGATCGTGCGGGAGGTCGGCGTATGAGCCGAGCGGCCCTTTCAGCAAGAAGAAGTTCCTTGCCGGGTGCCTGATCTTCGGCACGTCGTCGTTGAACGCCCGGTCGCTCAAGTCGCCGAAGCCGTCCCAGAGGAGGAACCACCCACTCGCCGATGACGTGTGGCGAGTGAGGATCGGCAGCAACGCCTCGAACTGCTCGGGCATGAGCGAGCCGTACGAGCCGTGGCCGACCACGTCTTCACCGTTCGGCGGCCGTCGAATCGTCTCTTGCTCCATCAGGGCATGGGCGATCCGTCCGTTGCGCCGTGCCATCTCTGTCCAGGTGACGTGCTCGTTGTCGACGGGCTTGCCCTCTTCGAGGATGACTTCGCCGACGAAAGGGAAAAAGATGCGGGCGTAGGCGTCGTAGCCTTGCGGCGCCGTCATCCGGACCTCGAAGGAGTTCGGCGCGAGCAACGGCTCGATCCACGCCGCCGGAGCCAGTTCGCGCTCGATGACGAGTTGGGTCCGCCGAGACGGATCCCAGCTGTGGAGCTCGTACCACTCCTCGTACTCGCGCTCGGACATCTCCGAGCCGGGAGCGAGGAGGGGAGCGATGCCGCGAGGGCGAGCTCGGCGGAAGCGCACGACGTGAAGATATCGCCCGGCCGCACTGAGTACCCAGTCGACTGCCGGTGTTGTTGCTCCTGGAGCTAGGCCTCGATCGTCGCTACTTTCTGTGTCTCGGGCGGGGGACCGGCAATCGGATCGATGCCATGCAGGTTCGGGATCACATGCGTGGCTATGTACTTCTCGTGCTCGGATTGCGGGTTCTGTACGACATCGCCGAGCAGGGAGTTGACGCGGTCCTGGTCGACTCCCTCCCAGATGAGGACAGCCATGTCCCCTCGGGGACTTGCGTGATGACGGATATGTTCCCGGGTTACGCCGAGACGCCGGAGAAACGTCCGGTGTCCGTCGGCCATTTCGCCGTTTTCGGCGCTCGCACAGAACTCACGCCACTCTCCTAGTTTCGCGATCGGAAGAATCATCACCGCGAACGTCTCCATATCTGCTCCTCCTCCGGCCGTGCTGTCGGCGAAGACACGTCGACGCTGGCTCTGTCTAGGCAAGAACACCTTTGGCACGAGCGCTCGCCGGCGCCAGTCCTTGACCGCTAGACAGCGGCTGGTGGCCTAGTTATGCCACCGTATCCCACCCATCTGAGGCAGGCAGTTACGTCATTCGCCAGCTTGGCCCCTTCGATGGCGCCAGTGGACGGCAAACCGGGGGATTGACGGTGGGCACATCTGTGTGCCCGAACAGATGCGGGTGGAGGCGCGGAAGTATCGGTACCGTGTCCTCCGGCGGCACCGATGTCCGGGTGGCGAACGGCGTGGCAACTTGACTGATCTCAATGCCTCTACGGGCGCCACTCGTCACGGTAGCTCTGGCTCGAAGTAGGGCTTCAACTATCCCGATGCCGTCTCGGAACCGCCCGGTACCGGCGCCGCCCGACTTCGGCGATCCGCCTCGCGGCGACACCGGCACCGTCAGCAGCTCGAACCGCAGACCCGACCGCCGCCAGCCGCGATCGCAACATCCGGTCCTGGAGCAGCCGGTCGACTGCCGAGTCGAGTTCGTGGGCGGTGACCGCGTAGGGAGCGAACCGGAGGCCAAGGCCCTTCTCCTCAACACGCCGGGCGTTGTCGTGCTGATCCCAGAAGAGCGGCAGGACGATCATCGGCTTGCCGAAATGCACCGACTCGGTCACGGTGTTGTTGCCCCCGTGGCTGATGACGAGGTCAACGTGCGGCAGCACACGGGTCTGGGGAAGGAACTCAGCCCCCCACATGTTGTCCGCTAGTTCGTATGAATCATGCTGGGGACCCTTTGAGACAACGACACGATGCGGGCTCTCGCTGAGCGCGTCGACGAGTCGCTTCATCAGTTCGACATCGGCGCTGCCGAGGGATCCGAGGGACAGGTAGATCAGGGCCGTTCCCTCTGGTCGCTCAGTCAACAATGGGGGGAGCTCGAGATCATCGTCAGTTGACCGCACGCTCGACTCGAGCCGCTGCCAGGAGCGACCGAGCGACCGGCTGCGGTCGTAATCGAGAACCTCTGGATACACGTAGAGATTCAGGTCGTCGGACGGCCCGATGAATTCGAGGTACGGCAGGCCCGGCGCACCTTGGGCCTGGACCCAGGCGTCGAACTCCTTCCACATCGAGCCGTGAGTGCGTTCGTACTCTGCCGTCACAAGCGACCATTGCGACCTGTCCGTGCTTGAAAGTGCGGCGTAGGGCGGAGGCACATCGGGCCCGCGGATCTCGAGAGGGTTGCACGAGACGACGCGGGCGAAGGCGGCACCTGCGGTGAGGAGGGCCGGGAAGCAGACGACGTTGTCCTCGACGATGACGTCCGGTTCCACTTCTGAACAGAGGTCGCGGAGGGCGCTTTCGCAGTAGCGCGCGCCGTCAATCAACGCCTGCCAGGTCGGGACCATGAACGACCCCAGCTGTTCGAAGGCGGTCTTTCGGAATTCGGACGCTGTCGCTTTGATGAACTCTTTCCAGAACGCTCCGGCGTCGGCAGGTCCGGCTTCTGGCCCCGGCTCCGTCAGATCGACCAGACGCTCCTCGAAGCCGAAAGGCGTCAGCCTGCCTTCCCACGACCGTTCGGTGGCGAAGACGACTCTGTGGCCCGCCCTCAGCAGGCGCTCCCCGATGCCCACGCAGTTGTTGGTCGGCCCGTAGGCGCTCTCGGGAAAGAAGAGGATGGTCAAGGGAGCCGTCACGGGCGGGCTCTCGCCGGCGGGAGGGACAGCAGCACGACGATGTTCATGGGTGTCGCCTCATGAGTCCGCAAAGATATAGCCGACGGGCGGTTGCGAGGCGGCGAGAACCTCTGGCCTCTTCCACATGTAGAAGGTAGATGGCGGGGATCCGCTCTCACCATCGGCCTGCTCTTCAAAGCGAATGCCGCCAAGTCGACCGGCTCCTCGCTGACCACCACCCTCGGATCGCCGCAACGACCTCGCCTGGCGATCCCCATCACTGCTGATGTACCAATCGAAGCCGCCTTCAGCTGCTTGGCGTGCACCGCCTCGTCAGACCTTGAGCCGGCCCAGTCCAGATGACAAACTCAGTCAGGAGAGCGATGGCAGACAGCGATCAAGACCGCCTCCCTCCCGCTACTGCAAGACGGGTCCAACGGGCACGTCGGTCATCGGTCCGATGCAGTCTCTTAAGCGTCGGCAGCCACACCGGGCTCGGTGCCTCGGGGCTAGTCCCTGTTGGCGATGTCACAGGCGCATTCGCAGCGGCTTCGACCAAGATCCAGCACTCCTACGGGCGCTGCGCCTCGCGGGATGCCGCCCTCAACTGGGTGGATCCGCCGCGGGTGGTCCTCCACCGCCGGGATACGTGGGCCGGCGTCAACTACCTTCTGGCGCGCCCCGATACACGGGTCGGCTTCTCGGCTCACCTCACATGGCTGAGGGTAGGTTGGGACAGCGCCCATGAGAGGATGCTGCAACAGTGTCGGGCACTGAAGGCGGACGGCGTCGTCGGCGTCACGCTCACCGAGACTCGCCTCGACAGTCAGCACCGCCGCGAGTTCACCATGGCCGGGACTGCTGTGCGTTCGCACGGGCCGACGCACCTCGATCGACCATTCTCGACGACCTTGGCCGGCCATGACGTCAGCAAGCTGACACAGGCGGGCTACATGCCCGCCTCGGTCATCGTGGCGATCGCTGCCGGCATGCGACACAATGATCCAGCGACGGTCAAAGCCCGACGGTTCCTCAGCGGCAACGTCGAGGTCTCCGCCCTCACCGAGTTGGTGAACGCCGTACGAGCCGAGGCACGCCGAGAGCTCACGCGCAGGCTGGACAAGCTTGGCGCAGACGGTGCGATCCTGGCAGGGGAGGTAGATCTGGAGATGCGTGAGCACGAGTGTGACTACGTCGCGGAGGCCCGACTCGTTGCTGACGCCGTTGTTGACTTCGCGCAGTCCTCCTTCCAACAGAGTGTTTCGCTGCCGGTACTGCCGCTTCTATAGCCGAGCGCCGGTGGGAGGCGTTCCTTTCGGCCACGACATGCCAGCCGGTCGACAACTTCGTGCAACACCCGCTCCATTCGGGACGCACAACGCTCTGGCACCGCGCCGCGAAGCATCTGGCAGAATGTCGGTAGCTACCCGAGCAGCCTGGGGGAGAACGCGTGCCTGTCCGCTTCCAGTTGGTCATCGACTGTGCCGATCCGGACCGGCTGGCTCGATTCTGGGCCGCTGCGCTGGGCTATGAGCTCGCGCCGGCCCCAGTCGGATTCGACACCTGGAACGACTTCTACCGCGAGCTGGGGGTGCCCGAGGAGGAGCTGGTCGACGGGGCGGACAGGATCAGCGACCCGGAGGCCCACGGGCCGAGCATCTGGTTCCACGTCGTCCCAGATGACAAGACGATCAAGAACCGCCTGCACCTCGACATCCGTGCAAGTGGCGAGTGGACGGACCCCATCGGGACTCGGAGGAAGCTAGTCGACGCGGAGGCGAACCGGCTGGTCGACCTCGGTGCCACCATCACTGGCGCACTGTCCGAGGAGGGACTTGACCACTACGCGGTCGGGATGAAGGACCCGGAAGGCAACGAGTTCGATATCAACTGACCGCAGAGCCGCCGACCTGTATGAGATCCGCGGGATGAGGGGCTGATAGCTCTAGCTGCCCGTCGTGGCTCTGGCCGCTCTCCGGTGCGCCACCAATAAAGCGTCATTGACACACGTGGTGGTCGCACCTACACTCCGAGTGGTCATTGAGCTGCTTTTCGGATCCCCCTGGACCTTGGGTGCCCCTGCGCAGCGTGACGGGTCCTTATCGCGCCGCTTCGCAGCGTGCAGGGCCCTTAGGCAAGGAGAACCCGAGAAAAATGCGCAACAGCCACTCTTCCACTGGAGCTGGGCCGCGAACGATGCTCTCAGCATTTGACGGCCCGTTTGCGCCGATCTTTTAGGCGTTCGGCCTTACCGGCCAGTGGGCTCGAGCTATCTGCGCCAACCCATACCATCCCCCGCTCCCGCAGGGGTGCGGCCGGAGCCTCAGGTGAGGGTCTGCGGTCGATGCCGCGACGGCTGGCCGTAACGGCCGGCGCAGCACTGCTCCTTCTTCCCGTCAGCCTGAGCGTAATAACCGGCTTCGCCTCGCCCGCCAGCGCCGCCACCACCTCGCTCCTGACCAACGGCAGCTTCGAGACGGGCGACTTCACCGGCTGGACGGCGAGCGCCACTGACGGCTGTTCGGGATGGCAGGTCTACGCCAGCCCGGCGTCGCCCTGCTTCTCGGGTGGATTCGGGTTCCCCGGGAGCATCTCTTCGGTCGACGGCAATGACTTCGCCAGCGTGACCTGGGACGGAGCCGGAGACATGGATCCGGAGCTCACTCAAACCGTCACGATCCCCGCCAATACCACCGACACGCTCACGTGGTCCGACAACACCAGCTGGGATCTCTGTCCCTTCGGCGCACGAGAACCGGGTTGCGTCGGTCGAGATCCTCACCGGCTCGAACGTGCTGGAGTCGCACCGGACGTTCACGATGGTCGCCCGGACATCGGGAACACGGGCTGGGTCAGCCACGGGCTCGACCTGTCCGCCTTCGCCGGCCACACAGTCGGCATCAGGTTCCATCTGACAGTGCCCCAAGACTTCACCGGGCCGGCGATCTACTCCTTGGACAACGTCGCGCTGACTTCGGTCGCCCTGACGGGAGGGCCGACGGCACAGATCAGCAGTCCAGCGGACAATCAGACCTACAGCGCGGACCAGGTCGTCCCGACCAGCTTCTCCTGCGTCGAGGGCGCCACCGGACCGGGGCTCAGTTCCTGCACGGACTCCAATGGCGCCTCGGGCACGGCGGGCTTGATCGACACTTCGACGCCGGGCTCCCATCTTTACAGGGTGACGGCGACGAGCACGGACGGGCAAGACCGGCTCGGCCAGCATCATCTATACGGTCGTGGACGGACCGTCGGCTCAGATCGAGTCCCCTGCGACCAACCAGACCTACAGCGTGGGCCAGCTCGTCCCGACCAGCTTCACCTGCGCGGACTCCTCAGATAGTCCGGGTCTCAGCTCCTGTACCGACTCCAACGGCGGTTCGGGCAACACAGGAACTATCGACACCTCGGCGGCTGGTTCCTTCACCTACACGGTGACTGCCACAGGAAATGACGCAGCGACCGGCTCGGCGAGCATCAACTACACCGTGGCCGCCGCCCCGACGGCCCAGATCAGCTCCCCTGCGGACAACCAGACCTACAGCGTGGGCCAGGTCGTCCCCACCAGCTTCTCCTGCGCCGAGGGCGCGAGCGGGCCGGGGCTCAGCTCCTGTACCGATTCGAATGGCGCCTCGGGGACGACAGGGACGCCTCGACACCTCGACGACCGGGAGCGCAGACCTACACAGTGACCGCCACAAGCACGTGACGGGCAGACCGGATCGGCGAGCATCAACTACACCGTGGCGGCCGCCCCGACGGCACAGATCAGCTCCCCTGCGGACAACCAGACCTACAGCGTGGGCCAGGTCGTCCCCACCAGCTTCTCGTGCACGGAGGGAGCGAGCGGACCGGGGATCAGCTCCTGTAACGATTCCAATGGCGGCTCGGGCACGAGCGGAACGCTCGACACCTCGACGGCCGGACCGCAGACCTACACAGTGACCGCTACCAGCACGGACGGGCAGACCGGATCGGCGACCATCAACTACACCGTGGCGGCCGGCCCGACCGCACAGATCACCTCCCCGCCCGGTTACCAGACCTACAGCGTGGGCCTCGTCGTGCCGACCAGCTTCTCGTGCGCAGACGGAACCGGTGGACCCGGGCATCACTTCCTGCACCGATTCCAACGGTGGCTCGGGCACGAGCGGGACCCTTGACACCTCGACGACGGGCACGCACACCTACACGGTGACCGCCACGAGCGCTGATGGGCAGACCGGGATCGGCGACCATCAGCTACACCGTCGCCAACGGGCCGACGGCTCAGATCAACTCCCCCGCCAACCACCAGACCTACAGCGTCGGCGAGGTGGTCCCCACCAGCTTCTCCTGCGCCGAAGGAACCAGCGGACCGGAGCTCAGCTCCTGCACCGATTCGAACGGAGGCTCGGGCACTACGGGCACCCTTGACACCTCGACGGCTGGCTCGCACACCTACACGGTGACCGCGACCAGTACCGATGGCCAGACGGGATCGGCGAGCATCAGCTACACCGTGGCGGGGGCGCCGACCGCAGTGATCCACTCTCCGGCTGACGGCCAGACCTACAGCGTCGGCCAGGTCGTTCCCACGAGCTTCTCGTGCAACGAGGGAACGGGTGGCCCCGGGATCAGCTCCTGCACGGATTCGAACGGCGGCTCGGGAACGCCGGGGACCCTCGACACGTCAACGACGGGCTCGCACACCTACACGGTGACCGCCACAAGCGGAGATGGCCAGACGGGGTCGGCCAGCATCAACTACACCGTGGCCAACGGGCCGACGGCTCACATCAACTCGCCGGCGAACCACCAGACCTACCACGTAGGCCAGGTGGTCCCCACGAGCTTCTCGTGCAACGAGGGGACCATGGCCCCGGCATCAGCCTCCTGCACCGATTCGCACGGAGGCTCTGGCACCACGGGCACGCTCAATACCTCGACGGCCGGCTCGCACACCTACACGGTGACCGCCACGAGCACGGACGGGCAGACCGGCTCGGCCAGCATCAACTACACCGTGGCGGCGGCGCCGACGGCACAGATCACGTCCCCTCCTGGCTATCAGACCTACAGCCTGAACCAGGCAGTTCCCACCAGCTTCTCGTGCGCCGAGGGGACAGATGGCCCCGGGATCGCCTCCTGCACCGATTCCAACGGCGCGTCGGGTACGACGGGGACCCTCGATACCTCGACAGTGGGCCTGCACACATACACGGTGACCGCCACGAGCACAGACGGTCAGACCGGCTCGGCCAGCATCCAGTACGCCGTGGCGGCCGTCCCGACCGTCACCGCCGTCAGCCCGAACCGCGGCCCCATCACCGGTGGTCAGCTCATCACGATCACCGGCACCGGCTTCATTGCTGGCGCCACCGTCGAGATGGGCCAAGGCGGCGGCTCCGGAGCCACCGCTCTCCAGGCAACGAGCGTCGACGTGATCTCGTCGACCGAGATCACCGCCGTCACGGGCGGCTCAGCCAAGCCTGGTGCATGGCAGCTATACGTCACCACTGCGGGAGGAACGAGCCCGTGGCTGTCCGGGGCGAGCCCTGCTGACGCGTACACCTATACCCCGGTCACCCCGACCATCACGGCGATCAGCCCGAAGAGCGGCCCGGTCACCGGCGGCCAGACGATCACCATCACCGGCACCGCTTTTACTCCGGGCGCCACGGTCAAGATCGGTCAGGGAGCCGGCTCTGGAGGCGCCACCATCCAGGCAAAGAGCGTCCACGTGATCTCGCCAACCGAGATCACCGCCGTCACGAGAGGGTCGGCCAAGGCAGGTACCTGGCAGGTATTCGTCACGACCCTGTCTGGGACGAGCGCCTGGATGTCGGGGACCAACCCCTCCGACACCTATACCTACACACCTCGTTGACTCGCGTCGGATCGGTGGGCGGTTCCCAAGGACCGTCCCACCGATCCTTCGTACCGCCGGCGATATTCGAACCACGTGTAGGAGCTGGAACGGCGCCCCGGAGGGAAACGCGTTTGTCTGGGTTCTCCGACTCGATGACGGCAGGCTGAACCAAGAGCAGCCGTCACACCGACCTCGCCCGCCGGCGCCTTCGGACACCGGCGCAGCAGTTCTCGCAGCCGGCTGGCGGTGGTCGGGTTAACCCCCGCCGGAAGATGCAAGGTAGCGCCATAGCGGGGGCGCCTCCGGGTCCCGACAATGAGACCTGTGATCTCGGTGAACTCATTGACCAAGCAGTTCGGCAACACGACGGTGGTCTCGAATCTGAGCTTTGAGGTTGTACCGGGTGTCGTCACCGGCTTTCTCGGCCCTAACGGCTCCGGCAAGTCGACGACGATGCGGATGATCATGGGCCTCGACACGCCGAACTCGGGAACGGCCCTTGTTACCGGCAAGCCGTACAGGGAGCTCAACTGGCCGCTGCGAGAAGTCGGCGCGCTGTTGGACGCGAAGGCCTTCCACCCTGCCCGGACCGCCTACAGCCACCTCCGGTGCCTCGCCTACACCAATGACATCCCCCTTGCCCGGGTCGACGAGGTCCTCGGGATCGTCGGACTGGGCGAGGTGGCGGCGAAACGCGCCGGCAAGTTCTCGCTCGGAATGGGGCAGCGGCTCGGCATCGCCGGGGCACTCCTCGGCGACCCGGGCGTGCTGCTCTTCGACGAACCCGTCAACGGGCTCGATCCCGAAGGCATCCGCTGGGTCCGAAACCTGCTGCGCGGCCTGGCGGCGGAGGGACGGACCGTCTTCGTCTCGAGCCACCTCATCAGCGAGATGGCCCTCACCGCCGACCGTCTCGTCGTAATCGGGCGGGGCGCGCTCATCGCCGACACGACCGTCGGCGATTTCACCGAACTGAGTGGCGGGGACATCGTCCGGGTGGTAACGCCCGATGTCGAGTCGTTCATGGTTGCCGTGCGCCGCGCCGGGGGAGAGGTGGACCTCGTTCCCGATGACTCTCTCGCCGTGCGAGGGATGACTTCGGCCACAGTGGGGGAGCTGATCGCCCGCGAACGCCTCATAGTCCACGAGCTGACTCCGGTGCGGGCCTCACTCGAGGACGCCTTCATGGAGCTCACCCGTGACGCCGTCGAGTACCGCTCGGAGGAGAGCACCCAAGGCGCCCTCATCGGGAGCGGCAGGAAAGGAGAGCTGTGACGACTATCGCCATCGCGTCGGCTTCCCGCCGCCGATACGGCCTGCGGCAGGCGTGCCGCGCCGAGTGGGCGAAGCTCTTCTCGATCCGCTCCACTTGGTGGACCCTGTTCGTCACCGTCGTCGGCACCCTCGTCGTGACGGCCCTCAGCACCTCCAGTGCAGCCCACCACCAGCCCGGCTGGTACCAGGGGTTCGACCCCACGAACCAGTCGATGTCGGGGCTCGCCATCGGCGCCCTTGCGATCGGGGTGCTCGGTGCCCTCGTCTTCACGAGCGAATACGGGTCGGGAACGATCCGTTCCTCGATGGCGGCGACGCCCCGCCGCCTCAAGTTCCTCCTGGCGAAGCTCCTCGTCGTCGGTGGCGTCTCGCTCGCCATCGGGGAGGTGCTCACCTTCTCCTGCTTCGCGCTCGGCCACGCCATCCTCGGCTCCAGCCCCGTCCCGTCGTGGAGCCTCACCGACCCGGGCGTGCTCCGCGCCGTCGTCGGTTCAGGCGTCACAATCGGCCTTCTCGGGCTGATGGGCGCGGCGATCGGAGCGGCGGTCCGGCGGGCGGCAGGCGCAATCGGTGTCTACGTCGCCGTCCTCTTCCTGCTCCCGCTCCTGCTCGCGAAGACACCGGGCAACCTCGTCCGCTTCACCCCGCTCGGGCTCCTCGCCAACTCGATCGCCACAGTCGAGCACCAGAGTGGAGCCGTCTCCCCGCTCGTCGGGCTCGTGCTCTTCGCCGGCTACACCGCTGCCCTCATCCTCGTCGGAGCCCTCATCGTCACCCGCCGTGACCCATAATGGGCACAAAGGTGGGATCGGGAGGCGTTCGGGTGCAGTTGCGGGTTGGCGACACGGACCATCGCGTGCTTGCGCTCTCCGACCGGCAGGTGGCGGCGATTCGACGGTCGGCGGTCAGCTTCGCCCGCGAGCCGTTCACGCGACGGACCTACTCCGACCTTGCCTACTTCGTCCTCGGTTGCCCGCTCGTCGCCTTCGGGGTCGCCTTCGCACTCCTCTTCCTCGGCGCCGGTGCTGTGCTCGCCGTCACGTTCGTGGGCGTCATCGTCATCGCCCTTGGGGCTCGGGGAGCACGCTGGTTCGGGAGCCGGCAGCGCAACCTCGCCCGCCGTTTCCTCGCCGAGCAGATCGAGGACCCGGACCCCTTCGTCGCGCGCCGCGGTCTGCTCGGCTGGTTGCAGGGGGCGCTCCGGGACAAGACCGGGTGGAAGTCGATCGGGTACCTCGGCGCGAAGGCCGTCTGGACGCTCTTCAACGTCTGGTTCGCCATCAGCATCTGGTTCGATGCCCTCGGGTGCCTCAGCTACCCGCTTTTTGAGCGAGGCGACACACAGCCGGCGATCTACGGCGTCACCTACAACGTGCTCCACCCTGGCTTCTTTTCGGTCGGGAGCCACGGCGTGATCCACGGCGCGTTCATTGTGGCTACAGGCGTCGTGCTGTTCTTCGTGGCTCCGTGGCCGATGCGGCTCGCCGTCTACGTCGATCGCAGGCTCATCCATTGGCTGCTCGGCCCCGACGCCGTCGCTGTTCGGATGCGCAGCCTCGAAGCAGCGAGGGCAAGCACTATCGACGCGTCGGCCGCCCTCCTTCGCCGCATCGAGCGCGACCTTCACGACGGGACCCAGGCGCAACTGGTCGCGCTGGCGATGCGGCTCGGTGACGTGAAGGAGAGACTCGAGGCATACCCTGCTCCCGAGCTTGCGCCGGTTCGCCGTCTGCTCGACGAGGCCCACCGAGGCGCCAAGGAGGCAATCGTCGAGCTCCGCGACCTCGCTCGCGGGATACATCCGCCAGCGCTCGACGTCGGGCTCGAGGGTGCGCTGTCGACGCTGGCAGCGCGGAGCACCCTTCCGACCGATGTAGCCGTCTCGATCACGGACCGACCCACTCCAGCCATCGAGTCGATCGCCTACTTCTGTGTGGCGGAACTGCTCGCCAACGTCGCCCAGCACGCCCAGGCCAGACGGGCGAGCGTCATTTGTTCACAGACCGGGACGTGGCTGCGCCTCGTCGTGCGCGACGACGGGTGCGGCGGCGCGGTGGTCCGAACGGGCTCGCGCTCGAGCGGGCTGTCGGGGTTGGCTGAACGGGTCCGGGATGTCGACGGCCGCCTCGACGTGACGAGCCCCCTCGGTGGCCCCACCGTAGTCACCGTCGACCTCCCGTTGCGGGCGTAAATGTCCGACACCATCCGGATCGCCATCGCCGAGGACTCGGCCGTATTGCGGGACGGACTCGTACAGCTGCTTGCGGGCCGGGGCTTTGACGTCACCGACGCCGTCGGGGACCCGGAGGCGCTCCGCGACGCCGTCGGCCGCATGCTGCCCGACGTTGCCGTGATCGATATCCGGATGCCGCCGACCTTCACAGACGAGGGGCTGCGGCTCGCGATCGAGCTGCGCCGCGACCACCCGCAGCTCGGCATCCTCCTCTTCTCCCAGTACATCGAGAACGCGTTATGCCGCCGAACTGCTTGCCGACGGCGCCGCTGGCATCGGATACCTGTTGAAGGACCGGGTGGCCGACGTCAGCGACTTCGTCGAAGCTCTCGTTCGCGTTGCGTCGGGCGGGACGGCGCTCGACCCGGAGGTCGTCACCCAGTTGATGGCCGCCAGCCGTCGCCGTGACTCGCTCTCGGCCGTGTCGGGGCGAGAGCGAGAGGTGCTCGCGCTGATGGCTGAGGGTCGGAGCAATGCGGCGATTGCGACAACGCTCGTCATCTCCGAGGGGGCGGTGGAAAAACACGTCAGGAGCATCTTCACCAAGCTGAATCTGCCGGTGTCGCAGTTCGACCACCGCCGCGTTCTCGCCGTGCTGCACTACCTCGATCCCTGAGCGAGATCGTGCTCCGGGTCGGGTCGCAGGTCGGCGCGGCGGTCGTCCCGGTCGCTGGTGCCATCGCCGACAGGTGGCGCGCACTGGTGAGAGACTATGCGGGCGGCCTTGATGTGAGCGCCGCTCGGAAGGGACTCGGGCAGTTGGCCGACACACCGGCATGACCACTCTCCGTCGACCCCCTTGGCGGATCGTTGTCGGCTTCGCCGCCGTCATCGCGGTTGGCGGATCTGTCGCCCTGTTGACGCGCAGTGAGTCCACCGGCTGGCATCCCGGCTTCGGTTCGAACCGAGTCGAGCTCAGCGTCGCTGGGGGCTGCCCCCAGCCGCACCTGTTCGACACGGTGGCAAACCCGCAGGGCGGCTCCCCGGTTCGTCTCGTACCCCTCGGCCCCAGCACTGTTCTCATATGCCGCTATGGGCCGAAAGCGGCAACGCCAGGCGCGAGCGATCTTTACCGTCAATTTCGGGGCGACACCACCGAAGCCGGCAGGATCGCTGTGGCGGCCGATGAGATCCGTAGTTCGGCTCCACCAAGCGGGCCGATCTCCTGCCCCGCAGCTGTCGAGTCAGCAACTCTGCTGGCGTTCGCATACCCCGATGGTGCTCAGGCCGCCCTCGAGTGGCACGACTCAGGTTGCGAGGAGCTCGACAACGGCAATCTGGCCGCGTTCCAGATGAACGACGGCTTCTCTGCATTCCAACGCGCCGTCGACGCCGTCGCACCTCCGCAACAACTCGAAGGCTGACTACGTGAGGCCGGTCACGATCGTGCCGGATGTCCGCCTGTCGCAGGGAGACCCGGGCTCGGGGGCGCGGATGGGCAGCATGTGCTCGCCCTTGAGGTACCCGGGAGGAAGTGAGAATCCATCAGCCTGTAGTCCCCTCGAACGGCCTTCGAGCGACCGCTGTTCAGAAGTTCGCCGGCCGAGCACCGTGTGGAACTCGGTTACCGATGAGGATCACGACGCCGTCCCAGACGTTGCTGCTCTTTGAGCTTCCTTGTACCTGTGGTGCTGCTGAAGGATCTGCAGATGCGAAGCACCCTTTGTAGGTACGTCCGGGTGGTGGTGCCGACACAAATGATACGGAGTGCCCTCCAGCGGGTGATGACCGATTCTCCAGCATCCTTTGCTGTGGCAGTTGGCTTTGCGGACACCGGTGTAGACGCCGATGCTGACCGCACTTACGAGAGTCATCTCGCCAAGGTCGGAGCCGAAGCCTGACCAGAAATTGTAGAAGATCGGGTTACTGCTCGAGTAGACGGTGCCGGTATGAATGGCTGTCCAATGGCGCAAGAAGGCGAAAAACACGATCAGCAATACGAGGCCGACTACAAGCAGAAGCAAGAACAGGCCGAGACCCGAGCTTCTTCACTTTGCTGACACCCACCTCGGCGAGAGCGCCATCGTCGTCCCCGGCTTGCCCCAACGGGGTTGAAGGTGAAGGGTCCTCCTGGATCGAAGCCCGAGAATCAAGTGTCATGTGTTAAGTCTACGGAAGGGCGCCGGGTATCGACGGAGTTTGCCGAGTCCACCAATTGTCCTGTGATCGATGCCCTTTTTGATGGGGGCGCCGATTAGGCGCCCGTGGGTAATGGCTACAAGTCGCGCCACACGTCCCATGCGCACTCGAACAGGACGTGGTCTGCAAGGTGTCGAGCCTGGAGTTTGCCCATGACGCCACGCGACGCCTCGGAAGCACCCGTTGGAGGGTTGGCGGTCATCGGGGCGATCTCCTCGTGCCGGCGGCGTAGCGAGGACGATCAGGCCTGCGGGCCGGCGCCGGCCGCCACGAGCGGGCAGGAGAGCGAGCGTTCATGGGAGAGGACCGCGAGCAGCGCGCTATTGACAGCTCAGCCGGCGGCTACTGTAATCCTGTCTCTATGACTGACAGATAAAGGACACAGGCTCCCACTGAGCGGCCCCGTCCACGATCCGAGGAGGAGCGGGGCCTTGAAGACGCCCGGATCGGCCTCGCCGATCGAGTTCCGGCTGGAGACGTCCTCCGGTGTGCCGACCTATCTGCAGCTGGTCCAGCAGGTGGAGCACGCCTTACGGCTCGGCTACCTCAAGCCGGGCGACCAGCTTCCGAAGGTTCGGGACGTGGTCGCATCGCTTGCCATCAACCCGAACACGGTGCTGAAGGCCTACCACGAGCTGGAGATCAAGGGCTTGACGACGGGCCGGCCCGGCCAGGGCACGTTCATCCAGGCGACGGTCAGTCAGGTCGCCCTTCCCGAGCTGACGAGGCTGCGCCGCACGCTGCTCCGCTGGCTTGCCACCGCCAAGCTCGCCGGGTTGGGCGAGGACGGGGTCGAAGCGCTCTTTCGGAGCGTGATGCGCGATCTTTATGACCGCTCCGGCGGATCCGGGTCCGATCAGTTCGGCGCGAGCGAGGGGCCAGAGTCCGAGGGCGTGGCATGAACGTCGTCGAGACTCGCGCCCTCAGCAAGCGGTACGGCGGCACCTGGGCGTTGCGGGACTGCTCGCTCGCCATCCCCCGTGGTCGCGTGGTGGCACTTGTCGGTCCGAATGGCGCCGGCAAGAGCACGTTGTTGAACCTCGTTGTCGGTCTGGCGGCACCGTCGGGGGGTGGCCTCACCGTGCTCGGCGGCCGCCAACCGGGCTCGCCGGCCGCCCTCGACGGCATCGCTTTCGTCGCCCAGGACACGCCGCTCTACAAGAACCTTTCCGCTGCGGACATGCTGCACTTGACCCGCAACCTGAACAGGCGTTTCGATCAGGCCTTCGCCGAGGCACGGCTCGCCGAGCTGGGCATCCCGCTCAGGCGGAAGGCGGGCAGGTTCTCCGGTGGCCAGCAGGCGCAGCTCGCTCTCACCCTGGCGCTCGCGAGGCGGCCACGACTGCTCGTGCTGGACGAGCCGGTGGCGATGCTCGACCCGATTGCCCGGCACGACTTCATGGCCATGGTGCTGACGGCGGTGGTCGACGACGGGGTGTCGGTGCTGCTCTCCTCACACGTGCTCGCCGAGCTCGAGCGGGTGGCCGACTACCTCATCTTGATGTCGCAGGGCCGCGTGCAGGTAGCCGGCGACGTCGACGACCTGCTCGCGAGCCACCGGATGCTGACCGGTCCGACCGTCGAGGCCGCCAGTTATGCCGACCGGCCGGTGGTGCATGTCCGCAGTGCGGAGGCCCAGGCCCATCTGCTCGTCCGGTCCACTGCGGACGAAGCGATCCCGCCGGGCTGGGAGGCGCACCCGGTCAGACTGGAAGAGCTCGCTCTTGCCTACCTGCGCGAGCCCGGCGCTCGGGCGCTCCCCGGCCCCGCCCGCAGCTGCGAGGCCGACTTGTCGGAGGTGGCGAAGTGACCGCGCTCGCCGCGCTGACCGCTCCCGTTCCTCTCGATGACGACGTCGCCCGGCGCCCGGTGCCATGGCGTCGGATGGCGTGGGTCACCTGGCGGCAGCACCGCGTTGGGCTCGGTGGCGCAGCCGCCCTTCTCTGCGCTGTATCGGTCTACATGTGGATCGCCGGCCTTCAGCTGCACCACGCTTACACCCTCGCCGCCGCCTGCCACCCGGCAAGCTCAATTGCCTGCGGTGAGCTCATCAGCCACTTCGATGCCATTGACGCCTTTCTCGCTAACGGCTTGATACTGCAGGCGCTGCCGCTGCTGCTCGGGACCTTCGTCGGGGCGCCCGTGCTCGCCCGTGAGCTCGAGACCGGCACCTTTCGGTTCGCCTGGACACAGGGCTTCGGGCGACGGCGCTGGGCGCTCGCCAAATTGGTGGGGCTTGCCGTCCTGCTGGCCGCCGCTGCCGGAGCTGTCGGGGCGTTGTTGTCCTGGTATTACCAGCCGTACTTCGCCGCCGGCAACACGAGCCTGTCCCTTGCTCAGTGGCCTCGGCTTGCTCCCGGCCTCTTCGATCTGGGCGGGGTCACATTGGCGGCCTGGACGCTGGCCGCCTTTGCGATCGGCGCCCTCGCCGGCACGCTCATCCGCCGGGTCGTTCCTGCGATTGTCGCCAGCCTCGTCGCCTACACCGGTCTTGCCGTCGGGGCAGGGGGATTCCTCCGTCAGCACTACCTGGCACCGCTCGTAACGACCAGGCTGAACGTGCCCGCCTCGGCCTGGATCATCAGCCAGCAGTGGTTCACCAAGGGCGGCCGGCCGGCCGGCCGCTTCGTGCTCAGCCAGGTCCTCGAGAAGGGAGGCCCCCAGCTGGCCGGGAAAGGGGGAGTCCCGCATTCCCCCGGCGCGTGGCGGTACCTCGTCCAGCACGGCTACAGGCAGTGGACCAGCTTCCAACCGGCCAGCCGCTACTGGCCATTCCAGTGGATCGAGGCCAGCTGGCTGCTCGTGCTGTCGGTGCTGCTCATCAGCGGGACGATCTGGCTGGTCCGCCGGCGAGCGGTGTGAGCGCGATGAGCCGAGCTCGAGTGGGCCGACAGCAGCCCGACCGACACGGACGACTTTGGATCATCCTCGGTGCCGGCGCGATCGTGATCATCCTCGTCGCCGCCCTGCACGGGGTGCCCGGCAAGACTGACTCCTTCTCTATTCCGAGCAAGGCCACCCTTGCGCGGTTGAGCCTGCGCGAGCGCATCGTGGCCATCGCCGAGAGCCAGGTGGGCTACAGGACCGACCCGTCCAACTCCTACTGCAACAAGTTCAGCGCCTACTGGGCCGCCGGGACCCCCGGTTGCCCGAAGGGAGAGAAGGCCGAGGAGTGGTGCGCCGACTTCGCCGCCTGGGCCTGGCAGAAGGCGGGAGCCTCCGTCACCTACGGCTACGAGCCGGGAGAGATCAACGGGGGCGCCGTCAGCTTCTACGAGTGGGCCCTCGCCAACGGCCACTGGCACCCGGCGACGAGCCGGTATGTCGCCGCGCCCGGGGACGTGGCCGTCTACGGCCTCTCGCTCGGAGGAGATCCGACGGCCGTCCACGTGGCGATCGTCACCGACGACCGAGCCGGCCGGCGCGGGCCGGACGTGGTGAACGGCGACGGCGACCGGACCGGCTTCTCGGTCGTCGAGACGGGGACGGACCAGGTACGCGTTGACGCCGCTCAAGGAGAATCCGTCTTGGCCGGCTACGTGAGCCCGCCTTAGGTCTCCCGATATAGGCGGGCCCCGCGGGTGGGCGCGCCGTGCCGTCGGAGAGTCGAGAGCGAGATTGGGAGGTGACGTCATGGACACCGAGGATCCACGAGCTTCACAGGGGCGGTCGGTCGGAGCCCCGGCCGAACGACGGCAGATCACGTGGCGTGCGAGGTCTCGCTGGCTCGTGCACCTGGCCCTCCTCGCCTGCCTGGCGGGGGCGCTCGGGACCCTGCAACTCCTCCACATCCGAAACGCCATCCACGCCGACGTCGGCCTCGTGTTCGCCGGCCTTGTCATCGTCCACCTGGCACAGCGTCGTCGCCGGATCTCTCGGATGCTCGCGTCTCTCGTGCGCTTCAGCCGAGGGGTCGAGCGCGAGATACGCCTCCTGGCGTCGGACGCGATCCTCACCTTCGTCACGGTCAATGTAGTCCTGTCAGGGATCCTCGACTGGGGTCGGGGCGAGCCTTTGCTCCTCCCCCTCCCAGCGCCACTTGACAGGTGGCACCTGACCTCGTCTGTCGCGCTCGTCGTCTATCTGGCCGTCCACGTCTCGCGCCGCTGGAAACGCCTCCGACGGTCCACGATCCGATAGCCCCTCGGGCCGTCGGCGGTCCGCGCGGTCATGCCCCGCCCCGGGTGCATCCCCGAGGACGGCGGACCGCCTTGGCGCAAGGTGTCAGGCGAGATCGAACCGATCGAGGCTCATCACCTTGTCCCAGGCAGCCACGAAGTCGCCCACGAACTTCTCCTTCGCGTCGTCACACGCGTAGAACTCGGCGATGGCTCGGAGCTGAGAGTTCGAACCGAAGACGAGATCGACTGCTGTGCCGGTCCACTTCACCTCGCCGCTCGCGCGGTCGCGGCCGTCATAGACGTTCTCAGACGACACGGACGGCTTCCACTCCGTGCTCATATCGAGCAGGTTCACGAAGAAGTCGTTCGTCAGCGTCTCGGGCCGGTCGCTGAAGACGCCAAGCCGGGATCGCCCGAAGTTGGCGTTCAGTGCCCGCATGCCGCCGACGAGAACGGTCATCTCCGGCGCGGTCAGTGTCAACAGGTTTGCCCGCTCCAAAAGGAGGATCTCAGGCGGCAGCTTCTCTCCTTTTCGGAGGTAGTTGCGGAACCCGTCGGCGGTCGGCTCGAGAACCGCGAACGACTCGATGTCGGTTGCCTCCTGCGAGGCGTCTGTGCGCCCTGGCGTGAACGGGACCGTTACGTCGTGGCCGGCCTGCTTCGCCGCTTGCTCGACGGCTGCGCAGCCGCCGAGAACGACGAGGTCGGCAAACGAGACCTTCGTCCCGCCCGACTGGGAGCCGTTGAAGTCCTGCTGGATCTGCTCGAGAGCCTGGAGCGCCTTCGCGAGTTCACTCGGCTCGTTGCCCTCCCAGTTCCGCTGCGGCTCGAGGCGAATCCGCCCACCGTTGGCACCCCCGCGCATGTCGGTGCCGCGAAAGCTGGCTGCCGACGCCCATGCGGTCGAGACGAGCTGCGAGATGGACAGGCCCGACTCGAGGATCTTGGCTTTGAGTGAAGCGATGCCCTCGGCACCGATCAGCTCGTGATCGACCTCGGGGACCGGGTCCTGCCACAGCTGCGGCTCCGGCACGAATGGGCCGAGGTAGCGCGATGCAGGGCCCATGTCGCGGTGCAACAGCTTGTACCACGCCTTCGCGAACGCGTCGGCGAGCTGATCCGGGTTCTCGCGGAAGCGCTTGGCTATCGGGGCGTAGATCGGGTCGACCTTCAAGGCGAGGTCCGTCGTCAGCATCATCGGGGCATGGCTCTTGGACGGGTCATGAGCATCAGGCACGGTGCCCTTCGCCGAAGGGTCCTTAGGGGTCCACTGGTTGGCGCCGGCGGGGCTCTTGGTCAGCTCCCAGTCGTACTTGAACAGGTTGTCGAGGTACCCGTTGTCCCACTTCGTCGGCTCGTTGGTCCATGCCCCCTCGAGCCCACTTGTCACGGCGTCGGAGCCTTTGCCGCTGCCGAAGGTGTTCCTCCAACCCAGCTGTTGCGCCTCAACTGGGCAACCCTCGGGCTCGGGCCCGATGTACTCCGAGCCGGCCGCCCCGTGGCACTTGCCGAAGGTGTGGCCGCCGGCGATGAGCGCCAGTGTCTCCTCGTCGTTCATCGCCATCCGGGCGAAGGTCTCTCGGATGTCCCGCGCGGCAGCGACGGGATCCGGGTTGCCGTTCGGCCCCTCCGGATTGACATAGATCAAGCCCAGCTGCACGGCACCGAAAGGACCGGAAAGCTCCCTGTCGCCGCTGTATCGCTCGTCTCCGAGCCATGTGTCCTCAGGCCCCCAGAAGATCTCCTCGGACTCCCAGATGTCCTCCCGCCCGAAGCCGAAGCCGAAGGTCTCGAAACCCATCGATTCGAGGGCACAGTTGCCGGCATAGATGATCAGGTCGCCCCAGGAGATCTTTCGGCCGTACTTCTGCTTGACCGGCCAGAGCAGCCGGCGTGCCTTGTCGAGGCTGGCGTTGTCGGGCCAACTGTTGAGGGGAGCAAACCGCTGGGCACCGTGACCGCCACCTCCCGCGGCCGTCGGCGATGCGGTACGTGCCGGCGGCGTGCCACGACAACCGGATGAAGAGCGGCCCGTAGTGGCCGTAGTCGGCTGGCCACCAGTCCTGCGAGGTGGTCATCACCTGAAAGATGTCCTGCTTCAGTGCCTCGAGGTCAAGTGTCTTGAACTCCTCGGCATAGTTGAAGTCGCCGCCAGGGGTTGCGTGCGGCCCGTGCTGGTGCAGCACCGACAGGTCCGGCTGATTCGGCCACCAATCCTGGTTCGTCCTCGGCCGGTGCGCCTTTGGAGTCGGGGCCTCAATTACCGGGTTCTCGCTTTCGCTGGCGCTGTCTGACACGTCGGTCTCTCCTCTTGTTGTTTTCCTGGCGATGCTTGTTCTCGTCGCTCGGCGCGGCGCTGTGCTGCTCAGCTCGCCTCGCGTCGAGTGCGTCCGCGCCCGGGCTCAGATGGCCGGGCGGGAGCCGGTTTGGGGTGGCCCGAGCGGTGTCCCCGGGGCGAGATCGATGCCGTTCCCGCACGGAAGTGCATGGTAGTTTGGTCAAAGTTAGACTAGCCACAAGGCTAGAACACGTCAAGACAGAAGTCTCAAGACAGACGTGTCGAGACAGACGTGCAGTTCGGGTCGGGCCCGGGCGAGCGCGAGGAGGCAACCATCAGCGAGTTGCTCGAACGGTTGAGGGACCGGGGCTGGCGGCTCACGGCCCAGCGCCGAGTAGTGGCTGAGGCCCTGGCAGGCGAGCACGTCCACCTGAGCGCCGACGCCGTCTACAGCCGCGCCCAGCGACTCCTCCCCGAGATCAGCCTCGCCACCGTCTACAACACTTTGAACGAGCTGGTCGAGATGGGCGAGGTGCTGGAGATCTCCGCCGGTAGCGGCCCGAAGCGTTACGACCCCAACACCACGGCCGCCCATCACCATTTGTACTGCATCGGTTGCGGTGCCCTTCGCGACGTGAGCCCCGAAGGCACCGACCGGTTGGTGCTGCCGGCCAACCAGCAGCACGCCTTCGAGCTGCTCGACGTGGACATCGTCTTCCGGGGACGCTGCCCCGACTGTCGCGCCTCCGCGACGGCCCAGTCATCGACCTGAAGCCCTGTCGGCCTCGGCGCGACGGCGATGTGATCCTCCCTTCACGGCCCTCGTCGGGTGCCGTGCCTCGAGGCGGTTGAGGGTTCGCCCCCCGCTTCTTGGGTACAAGGCGCCCGGAGGTGATTGTCCGGATGAGCGACGTCTTTTGGCCTGAAGAGCGGGCCGAGGTGGACGAGAGGATCGAGGCGGCAACGAGAGCAGCCTCTGTCCACATCCCGAGGGTCCGGACAACGCCGAGGATCTGACTGCCGGCACCGCAGCTGGCTTGGGGGACAAGGTACGCGCACCCGGCCACCGGCGATGAGTCAGTCGGTCACACGAGAGAGAGTCGGGAGGAACTACGGATGGCAGTTGAAGGTCGCCAAGAGGGAAGGACCGTGTCTTACGGTGACGAGGAGGTCAGGCGAGGGGCGGGTGGCGAGACCCACCAGGTCGCCGATGGGCGTCGGCCGAGCCTCACGACCCAGCAGGGTGTGGTCGTCGCCGACGACCAGAACACGCTCCGGGCCGGCCCGCGGTGGGCCGGACGTCTTGGAGGACTTTCACTTCCGGGAGAAGATCTTTCATTTCGATCACGAGCGCATCCCGGAGCGGGTCGTCCATGCCCGCGGCTATGGAGCACATGGTTACTTCGAGACCTACGAGCCGCTCACCGACATCACCCAGGCTGACCTGTTCCAGCGAGCAGGTGAACAGACGCCCGTGTTCGTGCGGTTCTCGACCGTGGCGGGCAACAAGGGCTCCCCTGATCTCGCCCGAGACGTCCGCGGATTCGCCGTCAAGTTCTACACAAAGGCGGGCAACTGGGACCTCGTCGGCAACAACATCCCGGTCTTCTTCATCCAGGACGCCATCAAGTTCCCTGACCTGGTCCACGCCGCCAAACAGGAACCCGACCGGGGCTTCCCGCAGGCCCAGACGGCACACGACAACTTCTGGGATTTCGCCTCCCTGATGCCGGAGGCGACCCACATGCTCATGTGGATCATGTCCGATCGGGCGATCCCCCGATCCTTCCGGTTCATGGAGGGCTTCGGGGTTCACACCTTCCGGTTCGTGAGCTCTGAAGGACGGTCGACGTTCGTGAAGTTCCACTGGAAGCCGAAGCTCGGCATGCAGTCCGTCGTGTGGAACGAAGCGCTCAAGATCAACGGCGCCGACCCGGATTTCCATCGCCGGGACCTATGGGACGCCATCAACAAGGGCGACTTTCCCGAGTGGGAACTTGGGCTGCAGCTCTTCGACGACGACTTCGCCGACCAGTTCGACTTCGATGTCCTCGACCCGACGAAGATCGTCCCCGAGGAGGTCGTCCCGGTGCGCCGGGTCGGCCGCCTCGTGCTCGACCGGGTGGTTGACAACTTCTTCGCCGAGACCGAGCAGGTCGCCTTCTGTACCCAGAACGTCGTCCCCGGCATCGACTTCACGAACGACCCTCTTCTGCAGGGTCGCAACTTCTCCTACCTCGACACCCAGCTGAAGCGGCTCGGCAGTCCCAATTTCACCTATCTGCCGATCAACGCGCCGAAGTGCCCATGGGCCAACTTCCAGCAGGACGGCCACATGGCGATGGTCAATCCGACCACCCGGGCCAACTACGAGCCGAACTCCTGGAGCACCGAAGAAGGCGGCCCCCGGGAGGATCCAGAGCGCGGCTACGTCAGCTATCCCGAGCCGTTGACCGGCGAGAAGAGGCGGCTCCGGCCTGAAAGCTTCGCCGACCACTACAGCCAGGCCCGCCAGTTCTTCGTCAGCCAGACGCCGATCGAGCAGAAGCACATCACGGACGCGTTCGTGTTCGAGCTGAGCAAGTGCGACCGGGCCGACATCAGGATCCGGATGGTCGCCGGGCTGCGCAACGTCGACGAGGACTTGGCGAAGAATGTCGCCGACGGCCTCGGCCTGAAGGAGCTGCCAGGCGCGACGGAGCCGGCGAGCCAGCCGATCACCGACCTGCCGCCGTCCCCCGCCCTCAGCATCCTCGGCAACGGCCCGAGCAGCTTCTCGGGTCGCAAGCTCGGCATCCTCGTCACCGACGGTGCCGACGGGGATCTACTGACAGCTCTCCGCTCGTCGGCCGAGTCGGCCGGCGTGACGGTGGAGATCGTCGGGCCGACCGTCGGTGGCGTCGCCGCCGGCAACGGTGAGACCGTGCCGGTCGACCAGAAGATCGACGGAGGCGCCGTCGGTCCTCTATGACGCCGTCGTGATCCTCACCTCCAAGGACGGTGTCGGGCAGCTGGCCCTGCACCCGCGCGGCTCGTGACTTCGTCACAGACGCCTTCGCCCACTGCAAGTTCATCGGCTACACCGCCGCCGCTGCGGCTCTGTTCAACGCGACGGGACTCGCCGACCAGATGGACGACGGCTTTGTCGAGCTCTCCGGCAAGAGCGATGCGGACGGCTTTCTCGAGCAGTGCGCTCAGTTGCGCTACTGGAGCCGCCCGGTGCCGACCGCCTAGCCGAGGCGCACGAGAGCGCACTTCGAAGCTCACACATCAGCTACCGCGGCGGCCGCCCATTACTGTCGGGCGATGGCGCCCGAACCGACCGACAGCTGGGACATCGTCATCATCGGCGGCGGCCCCCCGGCTGAGAACGCCGGCCAGTACGCCATCGCCGGCAGTGACCGGACGGCTGTCATCGTGGAGGCCGAGCTGGTCGGCGGCGAGTGCTCCTACTGGGCGTGCATGCCGAGCAAGGCACTGCTCCGCCCGGTCGAGGTCCTCGAGGCGGCCCGGCACGTGGGCGGGGCGTCCGCAGCCGTCACCGGCGAGCTGGACGTGGCAGCCGTGCTCGAGCGCCGTGACTCGTTCACCAGCCACCATGACGACAGCTCGCAGGTGGAGTGGGCGAACGGCGCCGGCATCGAGGTCATCCGCGGGCACGGACGGCTGGCGGGGGAGAAGAAGGTGGCCGTCTCGGCAGCCGACGGCACCACCCGGACGCTCAACGCCAGGCAGGCGGTGATCCTCGCCACGGGGACCACCGCGGCCGTCCCGCCCGTGCCGGGCCTGCGGGAAGCACTTCCGTGGACCTCCCGCGACGTGACCAACCTCCGCGAGGTGCCGCCGCGGGTCGCGGTCATCGGCGGCGGGGTGGTCGGGTGCGAGGCGGCGACGTGGCTGAGGGGTCTCGGCGCCGAGGAGGTGACCGTGATCGAGCCGGCACCCTTGCTGCTCGCGCAGCACGAGCCCTTCGCCGGCGAGCTGCTGGCGGCGCGCTTCGGCGAGCTCGGGGTCACGGTGATGACGGGCACGCCGGTCGCCGGGGTCTCACGCCCGGGTGTGGACGACACCGGGACCGGCCGGGTGCACGGCGGCCCGGCGACTGTCTCGATCGGCAACGGCGACGATAGAAGTCGACGAGATCGTCGTCGCCGCCGGCCGGACGCCGGCTTCGAAGGATGTCGGGCTCGAGAGCGTCGGGGTGGATGTCAGCACCAGCCATGGCTTTGTCACGGTCGACGACCACCTCAACGTGGTCGGGGTGCCCGGCGACTGGCTCTACGCCATCGGCGACCTCTGCGGCCGGGCGCTGCTCACCCATATGGGCAAGTACCAGGGCCGCATCGCCGGCGCCGTCATCGCCGCCCGCGCCGAAGGGCGGCCGCTCGAAGGCTCCCGTTACGAGGATGTCGCCGACCACGACAAGGTGCCCGCTGTCGTGTTCACCGACCCGCAGGTCGCCTCGGTCGGGCTCACCGAAAGCAGCCGCCCGGGAGCGAGGCCTCGATGTGGAGGTGCTCGAGTACGACTTGGGCTCTGTGGCCGGTGCGTCCCTGTTGCGCGACGGCTACCGCGGTCGCGCCAAGCTGGTCGTCGACCGTGCGAGCGACACGCCGGTCGGGGCGACGTTCGTCGGGTGGGACGTGGCCGAGCTGCTGCACTCGGCGACGACCGCCATCGTCGGCAAGGTGACACTCGACATTCTGTGGCACGTGGTGCCCTCGTACCCGACCGTGAGCGAGGTCTGGCTCCGCCTGCTCGAGTCGCGGCACTAGCCGTCGCCACTGCTTCAGCCGGCGTCGGCCGGTCGGTCTGCCCCGTTACGCCCCCGATCGCCACTGCCCAGCCGAGGGCGGCATCACTCGGACCGAAGCATCAGCGCTGTTGGTGCCCGAGCCGCCAGGCGTGCCGGGACCGCCGCCACGATGTTGGCGAGAACGAGGGCGCCGATGGCAACGAGGCTGAGAGTCGACGATTGGCACGCTCGGTGCCGGCACCACATGGATGTTCTGGGCGAAAAGGTCCCATAGACGGCGGCCGATCGCAGCTCCGAGGGGAACGCCGGCGACTATGCCGATCACCACCGAGACCGTCGACTGCCATGCGACCGTCGCCGCCAGCTGACGGCGGGTGAAGCCGAGCGTGCGCAACAGAGCAAGATCCCGTCGCCGCCTTCGGACCGAGGCGACGAGCGTCAGCGCGAGCGCCGAGACGGCGCCGAGCCCGAGTCCCGGCCCCCAGGTAGAGCGGCATGTCGCCGAGCGACTGGTAGTTGACGATCTCGGCCGGACGCAGCACTCCTGACACCCCTACGCCAAAATTGCCCTTGCTCGAGGTGTCGGCGGCGATCTGCTGCAGTGACCGCAACGCCGGCACCTCGCGGGAGGCCGCCCCGGAGGCGGACGAGCACCGCGTTCGGCCCGGGTACGGAGTTGAACGGGTTCCGCTGGACGGCCGACAGCAGCCGGTAGGAGAGGAGTGCTCCGGTCCCTATCTCAAGGTGTGCTCCCCCGGTGCTGCCGAGGGTCGGCATGGCCGCCGTCCCGACGATGCGTAGCTTCACCGGGAGGCGGAGGCCGCCGCTCTCTGTGACGGTGTCGCCGACCCGCTTGTGCAGCTCGGCGAGGGTGAGCGCGCCGAGGACCACCTGGTCGGCGCTTTCCAACCCGTGGCCGGAGAGCACCGGCGGTTGAACGGTCGCGTTCGGGCTCTCGCCGATGACCGGCACGCTCTCGCCGTCTATGTTCAAGCTCGCCGTGTAGATGCCCGCCCATTGGCTCACATAGCGGTCGCCGTCCAGCAGCGTCGTCACCTGCCGCGCTGGAATGTCGGCACCGGCTATCAAGGCGTAGTCCCAGTTCCACCCGTAGAGCGACGGGTGCGAGACGAGGGAGTTGAGGCTGGAACCGAAGGTGACCGAGGCCACGATGACCATGACCGCCGTCATCGCTCCGAGAATGGCCGAGCGCACCGGCACCGACTCACGGCCGACGCCGGCCTTGAGGGCAAAGCGCAGTCCCATCACCCCCGGGGCGGGAAGGCCGGCACGCCCGGCCGCAGTGACCAAGGGAGAAGTGCCGCCCGGCTTCCACCGCGCCCGCCTCCCACTCCCGGGCTCCGCGTCCCGGTAGCCGATGACGAGGGCGATCGCGCTGAGCGCCACCGCCAGCCCGAGCACACCGAGACCGAGGACGGTCCAGTCAAAGCTCACGCCTCGATAGGGATAGATCGGAGCGACCGGCCCGAGGGGGGCGAGAGGGGACAGCCCCACCGCCACCGCCGCCGCCAGAAGGGCCCCCAGGATGACGGCGGCGCCCACGCCTAGCAACCCGTCGGCCGCTGTCATCACCGGCCCGGCGCCGAGGGCGCGCATCACCTGGCGCTCCTCGGCGGTGCGGCGGAACTGGCGGCCGAGCAGTTGGCCGGCGATCAGCAGAACGGCGAGGCCGACGATGCCGCCGAAGACGCCGAGAGCAAGCCCTTCGGGTTTGAGCGCCCGTTGCGCTTTGCCGCGGGCGTCGGGTCCCGTCTCGGCCATCGGGGGAAACCCCTTCGGCAGCACGTGGGCGACCTCGGCGGCCACCTTGGAGAGGTTGCCGGCTCCTCCCTCCACCTCGATCCCGCTCTCGGTGTAGTTGACGCAGCAGGACAGGAGCCGGCGGGTGAGCGCCGGCGTGAAGAGGTTGTTGGGTGCGCTGTCGGCGTCCGCCGCGTCCTCGATGACCGTCCCCGGGAAGACGGCGATGCCGACCACCTTCTCGTCGACCACGAGGTAGGGCTTGACCCGAGCCGTCCCGAAGCCGGGCAGCTCCGTCTGGGCGTTCGTGTAGATGCCGACGGGTAACACGCTGCCGACGTGGACGCCGAGGGCGGCGGCGCCCGGAGCGCTCAGCATCAACTCGTCGGCATGACTCGGGTCGGCCATCCGGCCCTTGGTGACAGAGACTCTGCCCATGTCGAAGAACAAGCCATTGACGCTGCCGTAGCCGTTGCCCGCCGCCGGGGTGTAGAAGTCGGGGGCGTCGAGCGGGGCGCCGTCGCGCTGAAGGGGGAGGAAGTCGATGCCGGATTGACTCTCAACTCTTCGGACATGGGGAAGGTGCGCAATCGCGTGGACGATCGCCGGGTCATAGCCGGTGTCACTCCCGACCTGTGGGTTGAGGACCCCGGTCGCACCGATGAGGTCGGGTGGGTTGATGCTGGACCAGTAGACCGAGAAGGACGACTCCGTCCGCCGGCCGGCGGCGACCGAGCCCATGGCGAGGCCGCCCATCAACCCGATGAGGACGACGAGGGCGAAGTAGTCGCTCCACCGGCGGTGGAACGTCGTCCGGAAGCGGTACCAAGCCAGCCTGGCGGCAGGCCGGCTCATCTCACCACGTCACTTGACCCCTGAACCGATCTCCATCTCAGCTCGTTGTCGCGCAGACGGGGCCGCTGCGCCACTAGGCGGGCACGCCGACCGGGGGTGGTGGCACCTCCTCGGCGCTCGGACCTCAGTACGACCCGGGCGCGGCGAGGGTGGCGATCATCAGCGCCTTGATCGTGTGCAGACGGTTCTCGGCCTGGTCGAAGACGATCGAGGCGTCCGACTCGAAGACGTCCTCGGTGACCTCGAGAGCGCCGAAGGCCGTAACGCTCGGAGATCTCCTCGCCGACTCCGGTCTCGGTGTTGTGGAGCGCCGGCAGGCAGTGGAGGAACTTGACGTCGCCGTTGCCGGTGACCTCGAGGACGTCCCGGTTCACCTGGAACGGCATCAGCACCTCGATGCGCTCGCCCCATCGCTCCTTCGCCTCACCCATCGACAGCCAGACGTCGGTGTAGAGAAAGTCGACTCCGGCGACTCCTTCTTCCACCTGGTCGGTGACGAGGAGCTTGGCTCCGGAAGCTCGCGCGAGGTCGTCTGCGATCCGCCGGACATCGGCCGACGGCCAGAGTGACCGCGGTGCCGCCAGCCGAACGTCGGCACCGAGCAAGGCCCCTGTGACGAGAAGGGAGTTCGCCGTGTTGTTGCGGGCATCGCCGAGGTAGCAGTAAGCGAGGTCGGCCGGTGGGCGCTCGGCGTGATCGACCATCGTCAAGATGTCCGCCAGCATCTGGGTGGGGTGCCACTTGTCGGTGAGCCCGTTCCACACCGGCACCCCCGCAAAACGGGCGAGCGTCTCGACGCTCTCCTGAGCAAAGCCCCGGTACTCGATCCCGTCGAACATCCGGCCGAGAACACGGGCCGTGTCCTTCATCGACTCCTTGTAACCGATCTGTGACTCGCCCGGGCCGAGGTAGGTGACATGGGCACCCTGGTCGTGGGCGGCGACCTCGAAGCCGGCGCGGGTGCGGGTGGAGGTCTTCTCGAAGATGAGGGCGATGTTGCGCCCGGTCAGCCGCTGAGCCTCCGTCCCGGTCCGCTTCTCGGCCCGCAGCCGCCCGGCGAGCTCGACGAGGTAGAGGAACTCCTCCGGACTCAAGTCGGTCTCCTTCACGAAGCTCCTGTGGCGGAGGTTCACGCCGGCTCGTCCCCCCGCTCCTTTGCCGTCAGGGCCCGCAGGACGCAGAACTCGTTGCCCTCCGGGTCTGCGAGCACCACCCAGGTGTTCTCGTCCGTCTGCCCGACCGAGGTGCGCACGGCGCCGAGAGCCTCGAGTCGCTCGACCTCGGCTTGCTGGTCGGCCGGGCGCAGATCGATGTGCAGGCGGTTCTTCACGGTCTTTTGCTCCGGGACCCTGAGAAACAACAGGTCCGGCACGATCCCGTCCTCGGCGCTCCCCGCCGGCGGTTCAAGGGCGACCTCGTCGGGATCCTCACTCGTCCGTCTCCACCCGAGGGCGGCCTCCCAGAACGACGCCAGTGACGACGGATCCCGGGCATCGACGCATACGCATTGAATTCGAAGGCTCACGTTCCGGTCTCCAGTCAAAGCGGTCCGATTTCGCTGCTCGGCAGGCGCACAACGCTCTCGACAGCATTCACCAGGACCGACCGTGTTAACAAGATCCGCCCTGACGTCGTGCTCGTGGGCGGGCACGGCCGGCCTGAAAGCCCTCAGCGGACGAGCGGCTTGTAGCGAAGGCGGTGCGGCTGGTCGGCGTCGGCGCCGAGCCGCCTGCTCCGGTCCGCCTCGTAGTCGCTGAAGTTCCCCTCCCACCAACGGACCTCCGAGTCTCCCTCGAAGGCGAGGACGTGGGTCGCCACCCGGTCGAGGAACCATCGGTCGTGGCTGATGACGACAGCGCATCCCGGAAAGCCCAAGAGGGCCTCCTCGAGCGCCCGCAGCGTGTCGACGTCGAGGTCGTTCGTCGGCTCGTCGAGCAGCAGCACGTTGGCGCCGCTCTTCAGGATCTTCGCCAGCTGGACGCGGTTGCGCTCGCCGCCGGAGAGCTGGCCGACCTTCTTCTGCTGGTCGCTGCCGCGAAACCCGAGGCTCGACACGAACGCCCGACCGTGCAGCTCCCGGCCGCCGACCTCGATGCGGTCGAGCGCCGCCGGTGATCTCCTCGTAGACGGTTGCGTCCGGAGCGAGATCGTCCCGCGACTGGTCGACGTAGGCGAGCACGACGGTGCTCCCGAGATCGAGGCGCCCTTCGTCCGGCTTGTCCGCCCCGACGATCATCCTGAACAGCGTCGTCTTGCCTGCTCCGTTCGGGCCGATCACGCCGACGATGCCCCCGGGCGGGAGCAGGAAGGACAAGCCGTCCATGAGCAGCCGGTCGCCGAAGCCCTTGACGAGGCCCTCGGCCTCGACCACCCGGTCCCCGAGGCGCGGGCCGGGCGGGATCGTGATCTCGGGCCCGTCCGCCCGCCGCTCTGTCGCCTCTGCCGCCGCCACGAGCTCGTTGTAGGCGTTGATGCGGGCCTTGCCCTTGGCCTGGCGCGCCCGCGGCGACATCCGGATCCACTCGAGCTCCCGCTGCAGGGACTCCTGGCGCGAGCGGTCGGCCTTCTCCTCGGCGGCGAGGCGGGCCTGCTTCTGCTCCAGCCAGGACGAGTAGTTGCCCTGCCAGGGGATGCCGGCACCTCGGTCGAGCTCGAGGATCCAGCCGGCGACGTTGTCGAGGAAGTAGCGGTCGTGGGTGACCGCCACCACCGTCCCGGGGTACTCCTGGAGCGTCCGCTCCAGCCAGGCCACCGACTCGGCGTCGAGGTGGTTCGTGGGCTCGTCCAACAGGAGGAGGTCGGGGCGGGAGAGCAGGAGGCGGCAAAGAGCCACCCGGCGGCGTTCCCCGCCGGAGAGCGTGGAGACGCTCGAGTCGCCGGGCGGGAGGCGGAGGGCGTCCATCGCGATCTCGAAGGTCCGCTCGAGCTCCCAGCCGCCGACCGCCTCGATCCGGTCCTGCAGCTCGGCCTGCTCGGCGAGCAGCTTGTCGAAATCGGCGTCCGGCTCACCCATGGCTGCGCAGACCTCGTCGAAGCGCCTGAGGAAGGCCTGGGTCTCGGCCACGCCGTCGGCGACGTTGCCGAGGACGTCCTTTGCAGGATCGAGCACCGGCTCCTGGGGGAGGAAGCCGACGGTGAAGCCGGGAGTGAGGCGCGCCTCGCCGCTGAAGCCGTCGTCCTCGCCGGCCATGATGCGCAGGAGCGACGACTTGCCGGACCCGTTCGCCCCGATCACGCCGATCTTGGCGCCCGGATAGAAGGACAGGTTGATGCCGCGCAGCACCTCCCGGTCAGGGGGATGGAAGCGCCGGAGGTCCCTCATCGTGAAGATGAACTGTGGTGCCATGACGTCCAGTGTGGCGGGAGGAGGCCCGTCCTCTGCTCAGCGCTCGGCCAGCTCGGCCAGCCCGGCGAGGAGCCGGTCCACGTCCGACTGGTCGTTGTAGTGCACGAGGCCGGCCCGCACGGCCGCTCCTGAGTCGGCGATGCCGAGCGCCACTGTCAGCTCGTAGGCGTAGTTGTCGCCGTCCCAGACGTTGACCTGGCGCGCCGCGAGGTGCTCCGCCACCGCACGCGGCGTGAAGCCGGCCAGGTTGAAGTAGGCCGTAGAGGTGCGGTCGCCGGCAGCGCCGTAGGTGATCACGCCCTTCGTCTTGCCGAGCCCGTCGAGCAGCGAGGCGAACAGGGCCCGTTCGTGTCGCTCCGAGGCGGCCATCGAAGACGAGCACCCGCTCTCGCCTCGATCCGCGGGCGTCGGGATCGAGGGATGCCAGATGGTCGACAGCCGCAGCGACTCCGGCGAGGTCGGCAAAGGGGCTCGTGCCCCACTCGAAGCGATCCGGCACGTCGTCGCTCGCCGGTACCAGCTTGTCGGGCCACAGCGTCTCGCGAGAACCTCCGGACGGCCGACGACGGCGCCGATGTGGGGGCCGGCCCACTTGTAGGAGCTCGTGGCGTAGAAGTCGGCCCCGAGCCGGCTGACGTCGATCGGGCCGTGAGGTGTGGCATGGACGCCGTCGACGTAGGCCGAACGCGCCGGCGGCATGAGCCCTGGCGGTGACGGCGGCGACGTCGGGACGGGTCCCGATCACGTTGCTCGCCGCCGTGACGGCGACGACCCTTGTCCGCTCGCTGATCAGGTCGTCGAACTGCTCGACGGGCAGTTCCCCGGTCGCTTCGTCGACCTCGGCCCACCGGACGGTGGCGCCGGCCCGCTCGGCTGCCTGGATCCACGGGCGAACGTTGGCGTCGTGGTCGAGCCTCGTGACGACGACCTCGTCGCCGGCGGTCCAGCCCTTCGCGAGCGTCGAGGAGAGCCGGTAGGTCAACGTGGTCATGTTGGGCCCGAGGATGACGCCTTCGGGCACACCGCCGACGAGGTCTGCAACCGCCTGCCGGCACTCCTGGACGATCGCCTCCGACCGGGCGCTCGCCGGAAAGGCGCCGCCGGTATTGCCGAGGCCGCCCCGGTACGCACTCGGCGATCGCCTCTATCACCGCCGCCGGCACCGGCGTGCCCTGCGGCGCCGTCGAGATAGGCAAAGCCGTCGGCGAGGGCCGGGAACCTCGCGCGGACGGATCGATGTCGTACACCATCTCAGTCGTGTCTCCTCGAGCCGGGCGGCAGGCAGGCAATTTACGGCGTGCGCACCGTCACCGGCCCGGCCGAACCGAGAGGATCGCGAAAGTGGGCCGCCGACCGGCGCCCGTGCCAAGGCACCGCCCGAGAGGCGCCCCTCGGCCGGGCTCCTCTCGCAGCGTCAGCCTTGATTGGGGGACTCGGTCACCCCCGACTGGGGCGCCGCCCCTGACATGTCGCGAGAGTCCGAGCCGCCAACGGGGCGCCCAGCCTCGTGCTCTGTGCCCCCCTCGTCACGGCCGGCCTCCTTGCCCTCGCCCTCCGCCATGTCCTCGCCCCGCCGGGTCATGCTCTCGCCGACCCCGAGAGGTGACTCGGGGACCTCGTGGCTCACTTCGCCCGGCTCGACAGGGCTCTCCTCGGCAGGGCTCGACGTCGACTCGTGCTTCCCGGTCACCGTCTCGCTCAGCTGGGTCTCGACCGACTCCGAGAGCGCCTCGGCGGACTCGCTCCCGCCTCGTTCGCTGCTCCGGTCCTCGTAGGGCGGAACGAGGCCTCCAGGGGTGATGTCACCACCGGGGTCGGGATTCGGGCCACGGTCCGAGCGACCGCCGCCCCCGCCCTCGCGGAACGTGCCCTGCGGGTCGCGCCCTTCTGAATCAGCCATCTCCGGATCTCCTCTCGGTCTCCCGGAGAGACAATGCCCGGTAGAGGCGGACCGCAAACCGACGCCTCGACGCTCTCCTGTGCGGCTGCCACCTGCCGCCCGCCGAGGCCCGAGCGGACCCGACCGACGCGGGCTCGGCCCTGCTTCGGCGCGGCGGGCCGCCGCCATACTTGGCGGATGCGAAAGACGAGAAGGGGCGACGCCGGCGGGCGTGAGCCGTACGGGCCCCTCATCGGGCCCCTTGTCGTCGTGAGCGCCGTCGTCCTCGTCGACACGGTCTTCTACACGGCCCTCACCCCGCTCCTCCCGCACTACGTCCACCATCTCGGGCTGTCGAAGGCGTCGGCCGGCCTCCTCGTGGCGGCCTACCCGATAGGGACGTTCCTCGGCGCTCTCCCGGGCGGGGTTCTCGCCACCCGCCTCGGCGTCCGGCCGGCCGTCCTCTTCGGGCTGGCGCTCATGAGCGTCTCCACGCTCGTGTTCGGGCTGTCGGGCTCACCGCACGTCCTCGAGATCTCCCGCTTCGTCCAGGGCCTCGGGGGAGCGTGCTCGTGGGCGGGCGGCTTGGCGTGGCTCGCCGCCGCCGCCTCTCCCGAGCGCCGCGGCTCTGCTCTCGGGGTGGCGATCGGCGGAGCGATCATCGGGGCGATGCTCGGCCCCCTCGTCGGCACGCTCGCGAGCGCCGTCGGCACCGGGCCCGCCTTCGCCGCCGCCGCCGTCTTCGGCGGCTGCCTCATGGGCGCCTGCCTCCTGCTCCGCAAGCCCCTCGGTGGCACCGCCCAGCCGCTCAGGAGCGCCTTTCCTGCCCTTCTCGAGCCGCGGCTCGCCGGCGGGCTCTGGCTCACCGCCCTCGTCGGGATGGCCTTCGGTGTCGTCGACGTGCTCGCCCCGTTGCGCCTCAACTCCCTCGGCGCCCGCTCGGCGCTCATCGGCGGGACGTTCTTCTGCTCGGCGGCGATCGAGGCGGGCGCCTCCCAGTGGGCCGGCCGGGTGGCAGACCGGAGAGGGCGCCTTGCTCCGGTTCGCGTCTCGCTCGCAGCTGCCGTCGTCGTGAGCGCCTTGGCGCCGCTCGCCCGGCCGGTGTGGGTGCTCGTGGCCCTCCTCGTCGTCGGGCTGGCCGCTTTCGGCACGGTGTTCGTCCCGGCGGCGGCGATGGTGAGCGACGGCGCCGACGGCCGCAACCTGCACCTCGGGCTGGCGTTCGGGTTGTCCAACCTCGCTTGGGCCGCCGGACAGGGAATCGCCGCCGCCTCGAGCGGGGCGATCGCCGAGGCGACGTCGGATCTCGTCCCGTATTTCGTCGTCGCCGCCTGCTTCGCCGTGACACTGTTTGCCGTCGGGCGGACGGGGCGGGCGATGGCGCCGGCCGCCGGCGAGACCTGAGGCCGACGCCGGCGGTTGCGGGCGGCCCCGACCGGCGGGACCGTACTAGAACTTCATCGATGCGAGTCCTCGTCGCCGAGGACGACCCGGCGCTCCGGTCGGTGCTCGAACGAGGCCTGCGCAACGCCGGCTACGCAGTCGACGCCGTCGCAGACGGGACGGCGGCGCTCGACTTCCTCGCCGTCTACGACTACGAGGTGGCCGTCCTCGACTGGCGGATGCCACGCACGACGGGCATCGAGGTGCTGCAGGCGCTCCGCCGCCGCGGCTCGCGGCTGCCGGTCCTCCTCCTCACGGCCCGCGACACCTCGGGCGACCGCGTCACAGGCCTCGACGAGGGGGCCGACGACTACCTCGTGAAGCCGTTCGACTTCCCGGAGCTGCTCGCCCGGCTGCGGGCCCTCCAGCGGAGAGGCCATTCCGCCGTCTCGAGCCTCGTCGCCGGCGACCTCGTCTTCGACCCGGCGAGGCGGGAGCTCAGCATCGACGGGCGGCCAGGTCCAGCTGACCCACACCGAGCTCGCCATCATCGAGGTTCTGCTCAGGCGGGCGCCCTCGGTCGTCACGAGGGAGGTGATAGCCCGCCAGGTGTGGGAGAACGAGGCGGACGCCGTCGGCTCGAACACGATCGACGTCCACATGGCGCGGATCCGCTCAAAGCTCGCCCCGTCCTCGGCCCATCTGGAAACTGTGCGCAGCGTCGGCTACCGCATCGTCGCCCGCAAGCCGGTCCGCTGACCGTGGTCGCCGGAGGAACGCCGGCCGCCGACCGCGCCGAGGAGCGCAGGCGCCGCGCCTCGTCGGTCCGCGTGGCGCTCATCGCCACGCTCGTGTTCCTCGTCGTCTACGGCGGGGTGGTGGTCGTGCTCGACGTGCTCGTGACGAAGCACCTGCTCGCCGAGGTGGACCGGCAGCTGTCGACGCGGCTGAGCGAATCCGCGCGGCGGGCCACGACCGGGGGCGGGCACTACGGCCTTGGGATCTACGGCGAGCCGATCGAGATCTGGACGTTGAACCGTGCCGGCCGGGTCGTCTCCTCGACTCGCGGCGCTCCGCCGCTGTCACCTGAGGCGTGGTCGCGAAGCGGCGCTCCGACGTCTCACACCCTCTCCTCGGTCACGTTCCGCCTGCTCCCCAGGCACGGCGGCTCAGGGTGGCGGATCGCCGGCGAGAGCCTCACCGAGCTGGACCACGTCGAGGACGTCCTTGCCGTCGCGGAGGCGCTCGCACTCCCGGTGCTCCTCGTGGCCGTCTTCCTCGCCGCCCTCGCCATCGGGCTCCGCTCGGCGGCGCCCGTCGAGCAGGCGAGGCGGCGACAGCTCGAATTCACCGCCGACGCCTCCCACGAGCTGCGGACGCCGCTCAGCGTCATCGACGCCGAGATCGGCCTCGAGCTGGCGCGACTGGAGGCGGCAGACCCGGCCGATGCCGGTGATCCCGGGCGCCGGTCGTACAGGGCGGCGCTGAGCCGCCTTGCCGCCGAGAGCCTGCGGTTGCGGCGGATCGTCGAGGATCTGCTGTGGCTGGCGCGATTTGACGCCGCCCCCCTTCCGGCCGGCGCCGAGCCGATCGACCTCGCCACGCTGGCATCGGCCTGCGTCGAACGCTTCGGCCCCGTCGCAGCCGGCCGCTCCCTGCAGCTCTCGGTCGTGGCTCCGGGAGAGGCCGTGACGATCCTTGCCCCGGCCGAGTGGATCGACCGGCTCGCCGGCGTTCTTGTCGACAATGCCTGCCGTTACGCCGGCGAGGGGGGCTCGGTCCGCGTCGTCGTGTCGTCGACCGGCAGCCGGGCCAGCCTCGCCGTCGAGGACAGCGGCCCTGGGATACCGCTCGCCGATCAGCGGGCGTTGTTCGACCGGTTCCGCCGCGGGACCGACGAGCCCGGAGGGCACGGCCTCGGCCTCGCCATCGCCGACGGCATCGTCCGGGCGACGCGGGGGAGATGGCGGATAGGCACCGCCGCCGCCGGAGGTGCCCGGATGGAGGTCTCCTGGCCGTCGGCGTAGGTTCTCCCCATGGTCACTGTCGCGCCCTTCGGAACGTGGAAATCGCCGATCAGCTCCGATCTGCTCGCCGAGAGCGCCGTCAGCCTCGGCTACCCGATGGTCGCAGGCGAGCGGCGGGAGACCCTCTACTGGGTGGAGTCACGCCCGGCCGACAAGGGCCGGATGGCCATCGTGCGGCGCAGGCCGGAGGGGGATGTCGAGGAGGTGATCGGGGCGGGTTTCTCGGCTAGGACGCTCGCCCACGAGTACGGGGGGCGGTGCTACACCGTGAACGGCGAGACCGTCTACTTCTCCAACTTCGAGGACCAGCGGCTCTACCGCCTCCTCCCCGGCGGTGAGCCCGAGCCGATCACGGCCGAGCCGCCGTCTGCGAGGTCGATCCGCTATGCCGCCCCGGTGACGAGCCACAACGGGCGGTTCCTCTACTGCGTGCGGGAGCGGCACGGGACGCCCGGGCGTCGCCGCCGAGGTGGTGAATGACGTCGTCGTGCTCGCGACCGACGGTGAGGCCGAGCCGCGTGTCGTCGCCGACGGCCACGACTTCTTCTCGTTTCCCACTCTCAGCCCTGACGGTGGGCGGTTGGCATGGACGTGCTGGGACCATCCGCGCATGCCGTGGGACGGCACGGAGCTGTGGGAGGCCGAGATCGGCGCCGACGGGCTGCCGTTCAGCCCACGGCTCGTCGCCGGCGGCCCGGCGGAGTCGGTCACCCAGCCGAGCTACGACCCGGCCGGCCGCCTCCATTTCGTCTCGGACAGGACCGGGTGGTGGAACCTCTACGCCGACGACGGCGAAGGCGGTGTGGCGATCGCCCCCGCCGAGGCAGAGTTCGCCGTCCCGGACTGGGTCTTCGGCATGTCGAGCTACGCCTTTCTTCCCGGCGGCGAGCTCGTGGCGAGCTACCTGTCGGACGGCTTCTTCCACCTTGGCCTGTGGCGTCCGGGCAGCCCGGGCCGGCTCGAAGCGATCGAGACCGCCTTCGAGAGCTTCTACTACCTGAGACCCGGCCGAGGCGAGGACTCGGTGGTCGCCGTCGCCGGCTCGTCACGGCTGGCCGACGCCGTCGTCGAGATCACCGTGCCCTCGGGCGAGGTCTCCGTCGTGAGGACGAGCTCGGAGCCGACCGTCGATCCCGCCTATCTGGTGCAGCCCGAGCCGGTCGAGTTCCCCACCGGGGGCGGCCTCAGCGCCCACGCGCTCTTCTACCCGCCGGGCAACCCGGACCACGAGGCGCCGCCGGGCGAGCTCCCGCCCCTCATCGTGGCGTCTCACGGCGGTCCGACGTCGGCCTACACGCCGGCGCTCAGATACTCCGTCCAGTTCTGGACCAGCCGGGGCTTTGCCGTCGTCGAGGTGAACTACGGCGGGAGCACGGGCTACGGCCGCCCGTACCGGGAGCGCCTGAAGGAGATGTGGGGGATCGTGGACCTCGACGACTGCGTCAACGCGGCCGAGTTCCTGGCCGCTTCCGGCCGCGTCGACCGCGACCGGCTCCTCATCCACGGGGGGAGCGCCGGCGGGTACACGACTCTGTGCGCGGTGACTTTCCGGAACGTCTTCGCGGCCGGGGCGAGCTATTTCGGCGTCGGCGACCTCGGGGCCCTCGCCGAGCACACGCACAAGTTCGAGTCGCAGTACCTCGCCGGGCTCGTGGCGAAGTGGCCTGTCGACCGGGCGGTCTACGAAGAGCGCTCACCGGTCTTCAACACCGACCTCCTCGAGACGCCGCTCATCTTGTTCCAGGGGCTCGAGGATGCGGTCGTGCCCCCTCAACAGGCCGAGACGATGGTGCAGGCACTGCGTTCGAAGGGCGTCCCGTTCGCCTACGTCGCCTACGAGGGCGAGCAGCACGGCTTCCGTCAGGCCGCCAACATCAAAAGGACGGCGGAAGCAGAGCTGTACTTCTACGGCCGGGTGCTCGGCCTGTCGCCGGCCGACGACTACGAGCCGGTCGAGATCGAGCACTCGGACGCGCTCGCCGGAAAGTAGGGCGCCGGCGCCGGCGACGGCGCCGGCGTGCTGCCGCTGGCCGGCCCCGGCTCGATCCCGAATACCGTGGAGGGATGCCTCCGAGTGCTTACGAGTGGGTCGCCCGTTTTGCCGAGGAGCTCGGGACGACGGCGCCCGATCACGCCGAGTTCAACGCGCTGCTCGGCCTTTCCAGCATCGCCGCCCACTCCTCGGAGCGGAAGGCCGCCCCGGTGTCGTGCTGGATCGCCGCCCGCGCAGGCGTCAGCCCGGCCGAGGCGATCGCCGCCGCCCGGCGGATCGCCGCCGACTGGCCGGAGGAGGCGGGTGAGGACGGGCCGGACAGCCCGGCGGATCCTTCGGCTGTCGCGCCGGGTGGCGGCTAGGCCTCAGGCGACCTTCTTGACGGGCCGCTCCTCCTCGAGCACGGCGATGACGGCCGATTCGATCATCTGGCGCGTCGCCGGCTCGATGCAGCGCCGGGTCGGTGACGGTGTCGAGCACCCCGGCGATCGCATCTCGGGTGTCGTGCCGCTCGAAGATGCGGGGGTCGATGTAGGACGACCGGCAGACCGCAGGCGTGTTGCCGAGCTCGGTCGAGACCTGCCGGCAGACGGCGGTGACGAGCCGCCGGCGGGCGGTGTTCGTCGCCGCCGGAGAGCTGAGGGCAAGGTGGGCGCACGCGAGCACCGTCGCCGACCAGGTACGGAAGTCCTTGGCGGAGAATTCGTCGCCTGCGAGCGCCTTCACGTACTCGTTGACGTCGTCGGCGCGGACGTCCACCCACGATCCTCGGGTGCCCCGCCACGCAAGCAGGTCACTCCCGCCTCCCTCCCGCAGCTGCAGCTTGCGGATGAGCGGCGCGACGTCGGGGTCGCTCACGGTGATGATCCTCCGCTGGCCGCCCTTGGCCGGGTAGTCGAAACGCATCGCCGCCCCCCGCACCTTCACGTGGTCCCGCTCGAGGGTGGCGAGGCCGAACGTCTCGTGCTCCTCGGCGTACTCCTCGCCGCCGATGCGGAAGTAGCCGATGTCGAGCAGGCGGACGCCGGCTGCGAGCACCCGCTCCCGCGGGTAGCCCCGCCGGCCGAGATCGGCCTGCACCGTCCGGCGCACCTCCGGGAGCGCCCGCCCGAAGTCCACCATCCGATGGAACTTCTCGAGGTCCCGCCGCCGGCGCCACTCGTCGTGGTAGCGGTACTGCCGCCGCCCGGCGGCGTCGGTCCCGACCGCCTGGATGTGCCCGTTCGGGTGCGGGTCGATCCACACGTCGGTCCACGCCGGCGGGATCACGAGGGCCTGGATCCGCTCGAGCACCTCCGGATCCTTCACGGGCGCGCCGTCCGGGCCGACGTAGGAGAAGCCCCTCCCTCTCCTCCGCCTCGCGATCCCCGGGCGGCTCGGGTCTGAACGTCGAAGCCGGGCCATCGGGTCGAGCATTCCCAGCTCGCGCCGGCCTCAACCTCCTCACAGTCCGTAGAAGCGGCGCTCCACCACCTGCCGGGCACGTCTCGTGACCCGCCGGTAGGCCTCCCGTAGCTCGCTCGGGGAGGTGCCGAGCGAGCGGGCGAGGCGGGCGAGCTGCTCGCGGTCCTTCGGGAGCGAGTCCGAGCCGACCGGGCTGACGAGGCCGCCGGCGCCGGCGACGAAGTTGCCGACGAGATGCCAGCGGTTGCGCGTCTCGGAGAGGAAGCGGTACGCCTCGGAAAGGACGGTGGCCTCGCCGTGCTCGACCGCCCCGCAGGCGGCAAGCCGCCCGAGGGCTGGCAAGGGTGCCCGTCCCACGGACACCGTGGGTCAGCTGGAGGAGCTGCACGAGCCACTCGATGTCGCTCAGCGACCCGCGGCCGAGCTTCAGGTGGAAGCTCGGATCCTCGCCCGACGGGATCCGCTCTCTCTCCATTCGCGCCTTGAGGCGGCGGACGGAGCGGATCTCCTCCTCCCCGAACGGCGTCGCCGAAGACGGCCTTGTCGACGAGGTCCATGAACTTGCCGAGCAGCTCGGTGTCGCCCGCCACCGGGCGGGCCCGGAGGAGTGCCTGCCTCTCCCAGGTCTCGATCCAGCGCCTGTGGTACTCGGCGTAGGCGTCGAGGCTGCGGGCGAGCGGGCCCTTCCGCCCCTCCGGGCGGAGCGAGGCGTCGACGGTCAGGATCCGCTCGGCGGGGGTGGCGCCGTTCAGCCGGCGGAAGAGCCCGGCGGCTGCCTCCTCGGCGAGAGCGGCATCGCCCGGCCCCGCGCCCTCGTAGACGATGAGGACGTCGAGGTCGCTCCCGTAGGCGAGCTCCTCCCCGCCGAGCCGGCCCATCGCGACGATGCCCATCGGAAGCGCGGGCCCGACGGCCTCGAGGGCGGCCGCCAGCACGGCGTCGCCGAGGGCGGCGAGGTGGCTTGTCGTCGTGGCGAGCGGGACGTCGAGGAGGACGTCGGCGGCGGCGATTCGGAGCGTCTCTGCCTGCACGAGGTGGCGGAGGGCGGCCGGTCCCCTCCGGCCGGTCGCGCTCGGAGGCGCGGATCGCCCGCTCCCGAGCTCGGCCGGCGCCGGCGCCGCCAGCTCCCGGTCGTCGCCGAGGCGGGTGGCGAGGCCGGGCTGGCGCCCGACGAGCTCGCCGAGCTGCCGTCCCGTCCCGAGAAGGACACACAGCCGCCTCGCCAGCTCGGGCGACTCCCGGAAGGCGGCGACGACGACGTCGCGGCGGTGCGGCGAGCCGACGAGTGTCCGCAGCCCGAGGAGGCCCTGATCGGGGTCCGGCGTCTCTGAGATCCAGCCGAGAAGCACCGGGAGGAGCTGTTGCATGAGGCGGGAGGACCGGTGAGCCCGCGGGTGAGCTCGGCGAGGGCCTGACGGGTGCGGTCGGCCTGGCGGAAGCCGAAGGCCTGCAGCCGGGCCTCGGCGGCCTCCTCGCTCAGGCGGCCGTCAGCCTCGGTCGAGCCGGCTGTCGGGCCTGGCGGCGAAGACCTCGAGGAGCGGCCGGAAGAAGAGCCGCTCGTGGATGGCCCGCGCCGACGACTGGTAGCGGCCGAGGACGGCGTCGAAGCGCCGGCCGAGCCCGAGCACGCGGGCAAGGGCCGCCCGGGCCTCCCGGTCGTCCGGCACCGTGTGCACCTGCGCCTCCTCCACGAGCTGCAGGCGGTGCTCGACCGTGCGCAGGAAGCGGTAGGCAAGGGCGAGGCTGCAGGCGTCGCCGGCGTCGATGTAGCCGGCCGCCGCCGAGCTCGGCGAGGGCGGCGAGGGTGGCGGGCCGGCGGATCAACGGGTCGGCGCCGCCGTGGACGAGCTGCAGCAGCTGGACGGAGAACTCGATGTCGCGGATGCCGCCCCGCCCCCGCTTGATCTCCCGGTCGGTGAGGCCCCTCCGGGAGACGATCTGCTCCGCCCGCCCCTTCATCGAGCGGAGCTCGGCAAGGTCCTCGGCGCCGAGGCGGCGTCCCCAGACGGTGGCGGCCGAGCGCTCTTCGAAGGCGCTCCCGATCTCGGCGTCGCCGGCGGCGAAGCGAGCCTTGAGCAGCGCCTGGAACTCCCACGGCCTCGCCCACCGCTGCCAGTAGTTGACGTAGGAGTCGAGGGATCGGGCGAGCGCCCCGTTCCGGCCCTCCGGCCGCAGATCGGTGTCGACCCGGAAGGCCCGGCCGGCGATGCCGAGCACCCGCCTCGCGACGGCGATCGCAGCCGCCGTCTCGTTCTCGCCCGCCGGGCTGACAAAGATGACGTCGACGTCGCTCGCGTAGTTGAGCTCGCCGGCCCCGTGCTTGCCCATCGCGATCACCGCCGAGGCGCGCCTCCTTCTCCTCGCCCACCCGGGCCAGCCTGTAGGCGGCGTCGAGCACGGCGTCGGCGAGGCCCGAGAGCGCCTCCCCGACCGTCTCGAGGTCGTCGAGGCCGACGAGGTCACGTGCCGCGATCGAGAGGAGCCCGAGCCTCTTCCCCCGGGCCAGCTCGTCAGGATCACCGGCGGCGGAAAGGTCGGGAAGATGGCTCGGCCGTCCGAGCCTGTCCGCCGCCGGCGACCGCCGCCGTCACATCGGCAAGAACCTCGAGCGCCTCCCCGTCGGTGAGGATCAGCCGGGCGAGCGACCGGCTCGCCCCTGCCACGAGGGAGACGGTGGCCGCGAGCCCCGGTTCGCCGGCGAGCCGCTCGAGGGCGCCGGGCACCCCGTCGCCGGCGAGGCGCTCGAAGAGGAGGCGCACGGCGGCCGGGGTGGCGGACGCCTCAGCGGCGGCCTCGAGATCTGCCGGCAGCGTGATTGCCCCCATGGTCCAGGGCGACAATACGGGCCGTGGCGCCGGCGGACCAGCGTAGGCTTGTCGGATCGGCCACCTGCGCGTTGCCCTCTGCCAGCTCGATGCGACCGTCGGCGACCTCGATGGCAACACCGGGAAGGTGATCAGCGCCCTCAGCGCCGCCGAGGCCGAGGGGGCCGATCTGGCCGTCTTCCCAGAGCTGATGCTCCCCGGCTACCCGCCCGAGGACCTCCTCGTGAAGCCGTCCTTCGTCCAGGGCAACCTCGAAGCCCTCAGCCGGGTCGCCGCCGCCAGCAGGGGGTGCGCCGCGGTCGTCGGCTTCGTCGACGAGGAAGGGGCCCTCTACAACGCCGCCGCCGTCGTCGCCGGCGGCAAGGTGCACGGCGTCTGGCACAAGGAGCTCCTGCCGAACTACGGCGTCTTCGACGAGCGGCGTTGGTTCCGGCCGGGCTCGGGCCAGGACCAGCTCTACATGGTCAACGGGGTGAGGACGGGGGTCGTCGTCTGCGAGGACGCCTGGAGCGCCACCGGGCCGATCGCGCGGCTCGGCGCCGGCGGGGCGGAGCTCGTCGTCGTGATCAACGGCTCGCCCTACCGGGACGGGGTCCTTCGCGAGCGCCGCCGGATGCTCGCCACCCGGGCGGCCGACGCCTCGGTCGTGCTCGTCTACGTCAACCTCGTCGGCGGCCAGGACGAGCTCGTCTTCGACGGCGGCTCGATGGTCTTCGGGAGCGACGGCGAGCTGATCGCAGCAGCCCCCCAGTTCGAGGAGACGACGACGTTCGTGGACCTCGAGCTGCGCCCGTCCTACCGCAAGCGCGATCCTCGACCCGAGGGGCTACGGCGACGGGACGGCGTTTCCTGCCGTCCCTGTCACCGAGGAGCGGCCTTCCGACCTCCGGCAGACCCCGAAGCGCCCTTTGCCGGTGGTGGCGCCCGTCCTCGATCAGGCGGAGGAGGTCTACCGGGCGCTCGTGCTCGGCACGCGCGACTACGTCGAGAAGAACTCCTTCTCCGACGTGCTCGTGGCGCTATCCGGGGGTGTCGACTCGTCGCTCGTGGCGACGATCGCCGTCCGACGCCATCGGGCCGGGCCGCGTCCACGGCCTCCTGCTGCCGTCCCGCTACTCCTCGGCCGGCTCGGTCGACGACGCCGCCGCCCTTGCTGCCAACCTCGGCATCGAGACTCGGACCGTCGGGATCGAGCCTGCTCACGCCACCTTCATGGAGCTGCTCGAGGACCTCTTCACCCGGCGCCCGGGCGGCCTCGTCGAGGAGAACCTGCAGGCGCGGATCCGGGGCGTCATCGTGATGGCGCTTTCGAACGAGCTCGGCTGGCTGGTGCTCACGACGGGCAACAAGAGCGAGATGGCCGTCGGCTACGCCACCTTGTACGGCGACATGGCGGGGGGGTTCGCCGTCATAAAGGACGTGCCGAAGACGCTCGTCTACGCGCTGTGCCGCTACCGCAATTCGCTCGCCGGCGACGGGCCGATCCCGGCCTCGATTCTCGAGAAACCCCCCTCCGCCGAGCTCCGGCCCGTCCCAACGCGACGACGACAGCCTTCCCTCCTACGACGAGCTCGACCCGATCCTGCAGGGTTACGTCGAGCTCGACAAGACCGTCGAGGAGCTCGTGGCGGACGGACACGACGCCGCCGTCGTGAGCAAGGTGATCGAGCTCGTCGACAGGGCCGAGTACAAGCGCCGGCAGGCAGCTCCGGGGCCGCGGGTGACGAGCCGCGGCTTCGGCAAGGACCGGCGGATGCCGATCACGAACCGCTACCGGCACGAGGAAGAGCCGCCGCCGCACGACCCGCGACACCGCCGCCGGGGCGGCGTCGTGACAACGGCCGAGCTCTCCGGCCTGCTCGGGGCGAGCGGGCACGAAGACGCCTTCCTCACCCTGCACGAATCGGCCGCCGGGTTGGGACGGCTGCGGTATGTGGAGGTGGGTTTCTTCGAGCGGGTGGGCCGACGAGCAGCCCACCTCGAGCCCTCGGCCGTCGCCATCTGGGCGGAGGGGGCCAGCCTGGCGGCCGCCTGGCGGGCGGAGCTGCTCGCCGAGCTGCTCCCTGTATCGGTCGGGCTGCCGAAGAGCGACGAGCTCACCTGCTCGGCCGGCGCGGCGGTCGACCTCGTCCTCGACCGCCTCGGGCCGCCAGCCCGAGAAGCCGGCCGGGACACCGGTCCGGTCCTTGTGCCGACCGGCCACGGCCGGCACGGCGGTGCGCCTGCTGGGCCAGCCCTTGTCGAGCATGTCGCGACGACGTTCTACCCGGGCCTCCTCGCCGCTTACGAGAGCCGGCGGGCAGCTTGCTCGCCGGCGGCGGACGGCCCCGTCCTTCGGGCGATGGTGCGGGTCATCGCCGATCTGCATGCCGAGCTGGACGCCGCCCTGCAGGTCCGTCGAGACATCATGTAGGCGTGCTTGACTGCGGCCGGTAGACTCTCAAGCAGCAAGTGAAAACCGTGGTAAGGGCAGTCTCGAGAGATTCCTGAGCCGACTCTACGGGGTCGGGTCGGGAAATCGGAACCTGAGCTCGACGGCGCGCCGTAGCCGGTGCGATCCCCCCAATTTGCGACACACGGAGGCTTCGGGACATTGGCGAAGGAGCGAGTCGAAAGGGACGAGGAAGACCTCGTCCGGCTGTACCTCACCGACATCGGCCAGTATCCGCTGCTGACGAAGGATGACGAGGTCCGGCTCGCGCAGGCGATCGAGGCCCGCCTCGGAGGCCGAGGAGGAGCTGCAGGCGAAGAAGGGCCTCACTCCGACCCGCCGCCGCGAGCTCGCCCGCTGCTGCAGGGACGGCGAGACCGCCCAGCGGACCTTCGTCCAGTCCAACCTCCGCCTCGTCGTGTCGATCGCGAAGAAGTACCAGGCCTCCGGCCTGCCGCTGCTCGACCTCATCCAGGAGGGCAACCTCGGCCTCATGCACGCCGTCGAGAAGTTCGACTGGCGCAAGGGCTTCAAGTTCTCGACGTACGCCACCTGGTGGATCCGCCAGGCGATCACCCGAGGCATCGCCAACACGGGAAGGACGATCCGGCTGCCCGTGCACGCCGGCGACACCCTCGCCCGCGTGCAGAAGGCGCAGGTCCGCCTCGAGCTCAAGCTCGGCCGGCCGGCGACGCTCGCCGAGCTCGGGGCCGAGGTCGAGCTGCCCGAGGACAAGCTGATCGAGGCGCTGCGGTTCCGTGCCGAGCCGCTCTCGCTCTCCGAGCCGCTCCGGGAGGACGGCGACGCCGAGCTCGGCGACGTCGTCGAGGACCGCTCGGCGGAGTCGCCTTTCGAGATGGCCGCCACCGCCCTGCTGCCGGTCGAGATCAACCGGCTGCTGGCGCCGCTCGACGAGCGCGAGCGGGAGATCCTCCGGCTGCGTTTCGGGCTCGACCGGGGCGAGCCGAGGACGCTCGAAGAGGTCGGCGAGCACTTCAACCTCACCCGGGAGCGCATCCGCCAGATCGAGGCGCGAGCGATGTCGAAGCTGCGCCACCCCTCGAGCGACACCGGCGCGAGGGACCTCCTCACCGTCTGAGAAGCACCCGGCACCGGCGGCCAGGTACGCTCGGGCCAATGTTGAAGAAGCTGATCATCGTGGCCCTGCTCGTCGCCCTCGGCGCTGTGGCCGCCAAGCGGCTGCGCGACACCTGAGAGGACACGCCGCGGCGCGTCGGCGGCTATCTCGGCGCCGGCATCTCCCGGCGGGCGCCGCACCACCAGCCGAGGGCGAAGGCTCCCGTCTCCGAAGCCGCCGCGCCGACCGAGACGGCGATCGCCGGCCGGGACGGCACGGCGGTGATCCGCAGCCGGACGTCGCGGACCCGTCCCGCAGCCGCACCGGCTGCACGAAGCGGGTGATCTCGAAGTCGTGGTCGCGGGCGTACTTGGTGAGCACCCGGTCGGGGTTGACGGCGACGGGGTGGCCGACGGCCTCGAGCATCGGGAGGTCGGTGTAGGAGTCGGTGTAGGCGTACGAGCCGCGACAGGTCGATCCGCTCCCGCTCGGCCAGCTCGCGCATCGCCTCGGCCTTGAACTGGCCGTAGGCGTAGAACTCCATCGCCCCCGTGTAGCGGCCCTCCTCGTCGATCTGCGCCCGGCTGCCGACGGTGGCATCGGCGCCGAGGTACCGGCCGAGGGGGGCGACGATCTCGGCCGGCGAAGCCGAGATGAGCACGACGTAGCGGCCGGCCGCCCGGTGCTGGTCGATCAGGTCGGCCGCCTCGGCGTAGATGATCGGGTCGACGATCTGCTCGAGCGCCTCGGCGACGATCTCGGCGACGCGTGACTGCTGCCAACCCCTCGTGAGCTTCAGGACCGACTCCCGGATCCGGTCGAGCTTCTCCTCGCTCGCCCCGAGGTGGAGGTAGACGAGCTGGCCGTAGAGGGCGCGAAGCACGGTCCGCCGGTTGATGAGGCCGCCCCGGTAGAGCGGCCGCCCGAAGGCGACCATCGAGGCCCTCGCGATGACCGTCTTGTCGAGGTCGAAGAAGGCCGCCTGCCTGACGGCGGCCAGTCGGCAGGGCCTTCGTGCGGCGTCCTGCTCGCCGGCGGGCCGTCGCCTGCCGCCGGTCACCGGCTCGGGGCGAGGAGCTGCCGGATCTCTTCGTCCTCGGTCTGGCCGCTCACGAGCAGCATCACCTCGTCGCCGACGTCGAGGACGGTGTCGGAGCGCGGGACGACGACGTGGCCGTCCCGCACGAGGGCCACGATGGCAGCGCCCCGCGGCAGCCCGAGTCGGCCGACCGCGGAGCCTGCGGACGGCGGAGCCTTCGGCGAGCGTCATCTCGACGAGGCGGGTGTTGCCGCCCTCGAACTGCAGCAGGCGCACGAGCACCCCGACGGAGACGGCCTCCTCGACGAGGCCGGCGAGCAGCTGCGGCGTCGAGACGGCGACGTCGACTCCCCAGCTCTCGTTGAACAGCCAGTGGTTCCTCGGGTGGTTCACCCGGGCGATCACCCGGGGGACGGCGAACTCCTGCTTGGAGAGGAGCGAGATGACGAGGTTGTCCTCGTCGTCGCCGGTCACGGCCACGACGACCTCCGCCTGCGTCGAGGCGGGCCGCGTGGAGCGAGGAGACCTCGCAGGCGTCGGCGGCGAGGCAGGTCGACCCCGGCGGGAAGGGATGGCGACAACGAGCGCAGCGAGGTCGGCGTCCTTCTCGAGGAGGAGCACCTCGTGCCCGCTCTCGGCGAGGTCCTCGGCGAGGAAGCGGCCGACCTTGCCCGCCCCGGCGACGGCGACCTTCACGCCGGCCGCCTCGAGTGCTCGCCCGGTCGGCGCCGCCGGCGCCGGCGTCGTCGCCGAACAGCTCCGACAGCCGGGCTGCAGAGGCGATCGGTGACGGCGAGGTAGAGGACGTCGCCGTCCTGGCCGACGAGGTCGTCCACCTCGCAGGGTGGGTGCGGTCGCCCGCACGACCGAGACGAGCCGGACGCCGGCGGGCAGGAGGGAGGCGATGCGCCTTCCCGCCCAGGCGGCCGGCAGCGGCCGCTCGACGAGATGGAGCTGGCCGGTGCCGTCGGTCCATTCGAAGCTCCCCTGCCCGGGCAGGATGCGGCGGAACACCTGGTCGATCGTCCAGCTGACGCTCGGGACGGTCGGGATGCCGAGGCGCTGGAAGATCTCGGCCCGGCGCGGATCGTAGATGCGGGCGACCACGTTGGCGATCTCGTAGGTCTCCCTCGCGATGCGGGCGGTGAGGATGTTCGAGTTGTCGCCGCTCGTGACTGCCGCGAGGGCGTCGGCGCTGCGCGGCGCCGGCCTCGTCGAGATGGCTCCCTGTCGAAGCCGAAGCCGACCACCTTCTGGCCCGCCCCACTCGGGCGGGAGGCGGCGGAAGGCCCGCTGCAGCTTGTCGATGATCGCCACGCTGTGGCCCTCTCTGTCGAGCTCGGTGGCGAGCCCGGCACCGACCCGGCCGCAGCCGACCACCACGACGTGCATCGTCATCAATCCTTCCTGCTCGTACCTGCCGGCACAACTCGGCCAGGCGACCTGCAGAGGCCGAAGCGACGCCCGGCCGGGCGCCGCTCGCGGCGCACGATGGCCATGTCGGGCCCGAGCAGGCCAAGATAGCCACGTGACGACGACCAGGCGACGAGCCGGAGCCAGCCGGCGCCGTCGCCTGAGCCGCGGACGCTGCGTCCTCCCCGAGCCGTTCAGCTACCGCCTGAAGAAGCGCCTGCTCGGCGATCCGCTCATCACCGAGCGCCTGTCCGAGGAGCGGCTCGGCAACGTCACCGCCCTCGGCGTGCTCGCACCCGACTGCATCTCCTCGACCGCCTACGGCAGCGAGGAGATGCTCAACCAGCTCGTCCGCTTCGTCGGCGTGGCCGCCTTCAGCCTCCTCCTCCCGATCACCGGAGCGGTCCTGCTCGTGCTCTTCTTCGTGACGCTCTCCTACCGCGAGGTCGTGATGGTCTACACGAAGGCGGGCGGCTCCTATGTCGTCACGACGGGACAACTTCGGGCCGCGGGTCGCCCAGATCGCCGCCGTCGCCCTCATCATCGACTACATCGTCACCGTCGCCGTGCAGACCTCGGCCGGCACCGACGCCCTCACCTCGGCCTTCCCGGCGCTCGCCGCCGACCACGGGACCGTCCTCATCACCGTCGGCGTCGTGCTGTTGCTCACCTACGGCAACCTGCGCGGGATCAGCGAGGCGGGCCGGACCTTCGCCCTGCCGACCTATCTGTTCGTCGCAGCCGTCGGCAGCCTCGTCGTCGTCGGGCTCGTCCGGTGGGCCCTCGGCGAGCTCCACCCCCACTCGCATCCACCATCCCGGCGTCGGCCACATCGGGATCGCCGGGCAGCGGGCTGCTCCTCGGGGCCGGCATCCTCGTCGTCCTGCGGGCCTTCGCCAACGGCGGCTCGTCGCTCACCGGCCTCGAGGCCGATCTCGAACGGCGTCGCCAACTTCAGGGAGCCGACGGGCCGAACGCCCGCCGCGTCCTTGTCATCATGTCGACGACCCTCGGCACGCTCGTCCTCGGCGTCTCGCTCCTCGCCCGCATCACCCACGCCGTGCCGTACCTGAGCGGCACCCCGACGGTGCTCTCGCAGGAGGCCGCGCTACGTCTTCGGGCACTCGCTCGTCGGGCAAGGTCGGCTACTTCCTCGTGCAGGCGGCGACGATGCTCATCCTCTACACGGGCGCCAACACGAGCTTCAACGGCTTCCCCAACCTTGCCAGCTTCGTCGCCGAGGACGCCTACCTGCCCCGCCAGCTGACGCGGCGCGGCCACCGGCTCGTCTTCTCGAACGGGATCATCATCCTCACGGTCGTCTCGCTCGCGCTCATCATCGTGACGCGGGCGAACCTGACCGCGCTCGTGGCGATGTACGCGATCGGCGTCTTCACCGGCTTCACGATGGCGGGCGCCGGCATGGTGAAGCACCACCTCACCCACCGCGAGCAGGGCTGGCGGTACAAGATCTGGATCAACGGCTTCGCCGGCGGCCTCTCGGCGCTCGTCGTGCTGATCTTCGCCGTCACGAAGTTCACCGAGGGCGCCTGGGTCGTCGTCGTCGCCTTCCCGCTCCTCGTCATCGTCCTCATCCGCCTCCACCACCAGTACGCCGCCGAGAGGGAGGAGCTGGAGGAAAATGCAGCCCGTGCGGCCGATGGTCCCCGTGCTCCGCCGGCTCGTGGCCCTCGTCTTCGTGGAGCGGCTCGACCTCGCGACGGCGAGGGCCCTCCAGTACGCCCGCACCCTTCATCCAGACGAGCTCCGGGCGGTCCACTTCGTCCTCGACACCGGCCGTCGCCGACGAGCTCGAGGAGCAGTGGATCCGCCTCGGGCTCGCCCGGCTTCCCCTCGACGTCATCGAGTGCCCGGACCGGCGCCTCACGCGGGCATCGATGCAGCTCGTCGCCGAGGCGGCCGCGGACGGCCAGACCGAGGTCTCGGTGCTGCTGCCGCGGAGGGTGTTCGAGGGCGCCTGGCGGCTGGCGCTGCACGACCGGACGGCCGACCGGATCGCGGCCTACGTGAGCCAGCTGCCCGAACGCCAACGCCACCATCGTCCCTTACCCGCTCGGCAAGCGGCGAAAGGAGCTCGTCCCCTGGAGAGCGCGGCACCGACGGAGTCGTACGCCGCCCGGATCCGACGCCTTCGACGAGCAGACCGACACCGGAGCGCGAGCGACCGTGCCCGACGGGGTGACGGCCGATCGCCGGCGGAAGGCGTCGGACCAGCTGACGCGGCCGCAGCCGAGCGCCGCGGAGCCGGGCCGAGCCGGTCCCCGGCGAGCCCACCGGTCGTCCGGCGACGGCGAGAGCGAGGCAGGCCGGCGCCTCCGCCGTCCCGGAGCGAGCAGCGCAGGGCAGGGCCGGATCGCCGGGCGATGCCGCCCGGCACCATGAGGATCTCCGACCTGCGGCCGCGCCAGCGGGCACGGGTGACGGGCCGGGTGCGGTCGGTGCGGGTGCAGGCCGGCGGCGGCGTCCCGAGCGTCGAGTGCATGCTCTCGGACGAGTCCGGGCACGATCCTGCTCGTCTTCCAGGGCCGCCGCCGCGTGCCCCGGCGATCGAGCCCGGGCGCCCGGCTCAACGTCGAGGGGATGGTCGGCGAGAGGAGCCGCAAGCTCGCGATGATCAACCCGCTCTTCACGATCACCCAGGCCGCCGAGGCCTCGGCAGCCCGGCACGCCGGCAGCCCCGCCGCGCGCGAGCCGCTGAGCGGCCGTCGACGGGCTGACCGGGCCTGCTCCAACCGCTATCCTGCCCCCGACCTGAGCAAAGGAGCAGATCGGTGTCCACTCACCTCCTCGCGAGCGAAGGCGGCTATCAGGCCTTCTCTCTCGGCGGGGCCGAGCGCGGCTGGCTGGTGTTCGCCCTCGCCGCCGGCCTTGTGGCGATACTGCGTGGCCCTCTACCTGATGCGCGGCGTGCTCGCCGCCGATCAGGGGACGCCGGCCATGCGCCAGATCGCCCTCGCCATCCAGGAGGGAGCCGTCGCCTTCCTGCGGCGCCAGTTCCGAACGATCGCGATAATCGTCGTCCCGCTCTTCGTCCTCGTCTTCTTCACCGCCACGAAGGTCGTCGACCCCGTCACGCGGCAAGGTGGCGCTCACGTTCGCCTCGGCCGGGCTGGCGAGGGCGGTCGCCTTCCTCTGCGGAGCCCTCTTCTCCGGCATCACCGGCTTCATCGGGATGAGCCTCGTCGGTGCGGGGCAACGTCCGGACGGCCGCCGCCGCCCGGAGCGGCGAGCTCGCCGGGGCGCTCCGCGTCGCCTTCCGCACCGGCGGCATCACCGGGATGTTCTGCGTCGGCCTCGGCCTCATCGGCGCCACGGCGCATCGTGTTCATCTTCCAGAACACCGCCACGGCCGTGCTGATCGGCTTCGGCTTCGGCGCCTCGCTCCTCGCCCTGTTCATGCGGGTCGGCGGCGGCATCTTCACCAAGGCGGCCGACGTCGGGGCCGACCTCGTCGGCAAGGTCGAGGCGGGGATCCCCGAGGACGACCCGAGGAACGCCGCCACCATCGCCGACAACGTCGGCGACAACGTCGGCGACTGCGCCGGCATGGCGGCCGACCTGTTCGAGTCGTACGAGATCACGATCATCGCCTCGCTCATCCTCGGCTACTCGGCCTTCAAGTCCCTCTACCCCCACAACCCCGGCGCCTGGACGAGGGGCCTCATCTACCCCCTCGTCGTGGCCGCCATCGGCATCCTCACCTCTGCCGTCGGCATCCTCGTCGTGCGGGCGCTCCCCCGGGACAAGTCGGCGATGGCGCCGATCAACAGGGGCCTTCGCCTCTCGGCGCTGCTGACGCTCATCGGCGCCTTCCTCGTCGCCCAGTTCTACGTCCACAACCTGAAGGTCTTCTGGGCCGTCCTCGTCGGCGTCGGCCTCGCCCTCGTCGGCGAGCCTGATAACCGAGTACTTCACCTCCACCGAGACGACGCCCGGTGCGAGGACATCGCCGACTCGGCGCGGACCGGGCCGGCGACGACGGTCCTGTCGGGCATCTCCATCGGCCTCGAGTCGAGCGTGTGGGCCATCATCGCCATCTCGGTGGCGATCGCCGTCGCCGTCGGCCTCGGGAGCGGGAACATCTCGGTCGTCGCTCTACCTCGTCGCCCTCGTCGGCATCGGCATGCTCTCGACGACGGGCATGATCGTCTCGGAGGACTCCTTCGGCCCGGTGGCCGACAACGCGGCGGGCATCGCCGAGATGTCGGGCGAGTTCGAGGGAGAGGCCGAGCGGGTCATGGTCCAGCTCGACGCCGTCGGCAACACGACGAAGGCGATCACGAAGGGCGTCGCCATCGGCTCGGCCGTCATCGCGGCGGTGGCCCTCTTCTCCTCCTTCATCGAGACGATCGGCTCCCAGCTCGGCCTGAAGGCGGTCGGCAACAAGCTCTTCTCGGTTGCCGCCGACCCAGATCAACGTCGCCCACCCGACGACGTTCATCGGCCTGCTCATCGGCGGCTCGGTCGCCTTCCTCTTCTCCTCGCTCGCCATCCGGGCCGTCGGCCGCTCGGCGGGGACCGTCGTGCACGAGGTGCGGCGGCAGTTCCGGGAGCACCCCGGGATCATGGACGGCACCGAGCTGCCCGAGTACGGCCGCGTCATCTCGATCTGCACGGCGGCCGCCCAGCGCGAGCTGGCGACGCCGGCCCTGCTGGCGATCCTCACCCCGGTCATCATCGGCTTCGGGATCAACTACTTCGCCCTCGGGGCCTTCCTCGCCGGCGCGATCCTCACCGGCCAGCTGATGGCGAACTTCCTCTCCAACTCCGGCGGGGCGTGGGACAACGCCAAGAAGTACATCGAGGACGGCTTCCACGGCGGGAAGGGCTCAGACGCCCACAAGGCGGCCGTCATCGGCGACACGGTCGGCGACCCGTTCAAGGACACCGCCGGGCCTGCCCTCAACCCGCTCATCAAGGTGATGAACCTCGTCTCGCTGCTCATCCTCCCGACGGTGATCACGCTCCGGCACAACCCGACGGCCCGCTTCGCCATCGCCGGCGTCGCGCTCGTCATCCTCGCCGGCGCGATCGCCTTCTCGAAGCGGGCGACCGGCTCGATCGCCGGAGCCGAGGATGAGTCCTACGAGCGGCCCGGTCCGAGCCGCGCCTCGCCGCGCCGGAGAGCTCCCCGGTCGGCGCCTGAGGGCCGCTCGAGGTACGGAGCGGCCCGGCACTGCGCCGGGCGAGCTCATGGCCTAAGTTGCATCGGCGATGGCCAAGCCCGCTCGTGATCGTGGAGTCCCCGGCGAAGGCCAAGACGATCGCGGGCTTCCTCGGGAGCGACTACCTCGTCGAGTCCTCCATCGGCCACATCCGCGACCTGCCGAGCGACGCCTCCGAGGTGCCGGCGTCGATCAAGGGCGAGCCCTGGGCCCGCCTCGGGGTCGACGTCGAGAACGACTTCAAGGCGTACTACGTGGTCAGCCGGGACAAGCGGGAGCAGGTCGCCAAGCTGAAGCGTCTCCTCGCCGAGGCGAGCCGAGCTCTACCTCGCGACGGACGAGGACCGGGAGGGCGAGTCGATCGCCTGGCACCTGAGCGAGGTCCTCTCCCCACGCGTCCCGGTGCGACCGGATGGTCTTCCACGAGATCACCGCAGTCGGCCATCTCCGAGGCGATCGCCCACCCCCGCGAGCTCGACCGGCGCCTCGTCGACGCCCAGGAGGCCCGGCGGATCCTCGACCGGCTCTACGGCTACGAGGTCTCGCCCGTGCTGTGGCGGAAGGTGGCCCCCCGGCTTGTCGGCCGGGCGGGTGCAGAGCGTCGCCACGCGGATCGTCGTCGAGCGGGAGCGGGAGCGGATGGCATTCCGCTCCGCCTCCTGGTGGGGCGTCGAGGGAGCCTTCGAAGCCGGCGGGAGCAGCCTTCAGCGCTCGGCTCGCCGACGTCGGCGGCCGGCGCGATCGCCACCGGGGAGGACTTCCTTCCCGAGCGGTGCCCTCGCCGCCCCCGATGAGGTGGTCCGCCTCGACGAGCAGGCGGCGGCCGGGCTCGTCGCCGCCCTCGAGGGCGCCGTCGTTCACGGTCGCCTCCGTCGAGGAGCGGCCGTACCGCCGCTCGCCGGCGGCGCCGTTCATCACCTCGACGATCCAGCAGGAGGCGGCCCGGAAGCTGCGCTTCGCCGCCCAGCGGACGATGCGGGTCGCCCAGGGCCTCTACGAGCGGGGCTACATCACCTACATGCGGACCGACTCGACCACGCTGTCGGAGACGGCGGTCCGGGCGGCCCGCGAGCAGGCGACGGCGCTCTACGGCGCCGGACTCGGTCCCGGCGTCACCGCGGGTGTACAGGAGCCGGGTGAAGAACGCCCAGGAGGCGCACGAGGCGATCCGGCCCGCCGGGGAGCAGTTCCGCCGGCCGCGCCTCGCTCGGCCGCGAGCTCTCCGGCGACGAGCTGCGGCTCTACGAGCTCGTCTGGCAGCGCACGGTGGCCTCCCAGATGATCGACGCCACCGGGACGAGCGCCCGGGTGCGCCTGGAGGCGCTCGACCTCGGCCGAGTCGGTCGCCGGCGCCGGCGCCGCAGGTGGCCGGCTTCGTGGCGAGCGGGACGGTGATCACGCGAGCCGGGTTTCTTGCGCGTCTACCGGGAGGACGAGGACGAGACCGAGGACGCGGGGCCGGAGGGCGGGCTCGCCCTCCTCGTCGACGGCGACGGCGACCGGCAGCGGGCGCCGAGACGAGGACGTCCGGCTTCCGCAGCTCGCGACAGGGCCAGCTCGTCGACTGCACGGGCCTCGAGGCCGAGGGCCACGAGACACGGCCGCCGGCCCGCTACACCGAGGCCTCCCTCGTCCGCCGGCTCGAGGAGCTCGGCGTCGGCCGCCCGTCCACCTACGCGAGCATCATCCAGACCATCCAGGACCGGGGCTACGTGTGGCGGAAGGGGACGGCGCTCGTGCCTTCCTTCACCGCCTTCGCCGTCGTCGGGCTGATGGAGCGCTACTTCGCCAACCTCGTCGACTACGGCTTCACGGCGAGCATGGAGGACGACCTCGACGAGATCGCCTCGGGCGCCGAGGAGCAGATCCCGTGGCTCGAGCACTTCTACTTCGGCGAGTCCCGCCACCTGCGCCGGCCGCCCGACGGCCGCTTCGGCCGACGCCCCGCCACGCCCTCGCCGTCGAGGGCAGCAGGGGCCTGAAGGACGCCGTGCTCGCCCACCTCGCCGAGATCGACGCCCGGCGAGGTCAACTCGATCCCGCTCGGCGCCGATCCAGACGGCGAGGAGATCGTCGTCCGGGTCGGCCGGTACGGGCCCTACCTGCAGCGGGGCGACGACCGCGCCTCGGTCCCCGACGACGTCGCTCCGGACGAGCTGACGCCTGGAGCGGGCGCTCGAGCTGCTCTCGAACCCGTCCGGCGACCGGGAGCTCGGCGACGACCCGGCGACGGCAAGATCGTCTTCGCCCGCGCCGGTCGCTTCGGGCCCTACGTGCAGCTCGGGAGACCGGCTGGGGAGGGCGCATCATCGAAGCCGCGGACGGCCTCGCTCTTCGCCTCGATGGCGCTCGACTCGATCTCGCTCGAGGACGCCCTCCGGCTCCTGCAGCTGCCGCGGTCGCTCGGAACCGACCCGGCGACCGGCGAGGAGATCGTCGCCATGAACGGCCGGTACGGGCCGTACCTGAAGCGGGGCGACGAGACGAGGAGCCTCGACACCGAGGACCAGCTGTTCGAGGTGACCCTCGAGGAGGCGGCTGGCACGCTTCGCCCAGCCGAAGCAACGCCGCTTCGGCGTGTCGGCGTCACCGTTGCGAGAGCTCGGCACCGACGCCGTCAGCGGCGGGACGATCCAGTTGCGCTCGGGCCGCTTCGGCCCCTACGTCACCGACGGGACGGTGAACGCCTCGCTCCGCCGTGGCGACGACCCAGAGACGATCACGCTCAGAGCGGGCATCCGAGCTGCTGGCGGCACGGCGGGAGGCCGGCCCGGCGAAGCGCCCTCGGGCAGGCAAAGCAGGCACGAAGGCGGGCGGGACGAAGAAAGCGGCCGCCAAGAAGGCCGGCGGCACGAAGAAGGCGGGCGCCACGAAGAAGGCCGGGCGCCACGAAGAAGGCAGGCGCCCAAGAAGGCCGGCGGCACGAAGGAGGCGGCATCAGGTACGAAGAGAGCGCACGTCTGAGTAGCCTCGGCGACCAGATGCCAAGGAGAGCTCCCCCTGCCCGAGCCGGAACCGGCCGCACCGGGGCCAGCCTCGATCGCCTTCGAGGGAGGAGAGGGCGCAGGCAAGTCGACCCAGGCGCGCTCTGCTCGCCTCGTCGCTCGGCGCCGAGCTGAGCCGGGAGCCCGGCGGGAGCGCCTTCGGCGAGCGCGCCCGCGGCCTCCTTCTCGATCCGGCCATCGGAGCGATGGACGCCCGCACCGAGTTGATGCTGATGCTCGCTGCCCGGGCACAGCACGTGACCGAGCGGCTGCGCCCGTGGCTCGACGAGGACCTCGACGTCGTCGTCGACCGGTACTCCGGCTCGACCCTCGCCTACCAGGGCTACGGCGCGGGGCCTGCCGCTCGACGACGCTCCGCGTCGCCTGCGACCTCGCCACCGGGCGGGTTGTGGCCCGACCTCACCATCCTGCTGGACGTCCCGCTCGAGGCCGGCGGCGCCAGGCGGACGGGGGCTCGGCGGACCGCATCGAGGCCGAGGACGGTCGAGTTCCACGAGCGGGTCAGGCAGGGCTATCTGGAGCTCGCCGCCGCCGATCCGCCGGCCTGGGTCGTCATCGACGGGTCCGGCGACCCCGAGGAGGTGGCGGCCCGCGTCCGTCGGCAGTGCGCGGGCGGCTCGGGAGCGCCTTCCCCCGTGAGCTCCGAGCCGCTCCCGACCGCCCCGGTGCTCGAACGCATCGTCGGCCAGCCGCGGGCGGTACGCATCCTGCGGGCCTCGGTGCGCGCCCCGTGCACGCCTACCTGTTCGTCGGGCCGCCCGGGAGCGGCAAGCGGGAGGCGGCGATGGCCTTCGCCGCCGCGCTCTGCTGCCCGAACGGCGGCTGCGGGGAGTGCACCGCCTGCAGAGAGGCACTCGCCGGGCGCCATCCCGACGTCGTCGATCGTCGAGCGGGCGGGAGCGTCGATCTCGGCGCCGCAGGCCCGCGAGGTGAGTCGGCTTGCGCTCCGCTCCCCGCGGGCGGCGCCGTACCAGGTCCTCGTGCTCGTCGACTTCCACCTGGTCGAGAAAGCCGGCCCGGTCCTCCTGAAGACGATCGAGGAGCCGCCCGACACGACTGTCATCATCGTCCTCGCCGACTACGTCCCGGCCGAGCTCGTCACGATCGCCAGCCGCTGCCTCAGCGTGGAATTCGATCCGCTCGCCGAGAGCGACATCGTGGCGGTCCTCTCCCGGGAGGATGTCGGCCTTCCTGCCGCGGAGGCCGTCGCCCAGGTGGCGAGGGGGCGCCTCGACAGGGCGAGGCTGTTGGCGAGAGATGAGGGTTTCTCGGTCAGGATGGAGCGCTGGCGGCAGATCCCGGGCCGGCTGGACGGGACCGGGGCAACGAGTCGCCCTCCTCGCCGGCGAGCTCGGTCGAGGCGGCGTCCGAGCCGGTCGAGGTCGTGAAGACAGTCCACGCCGAGCGAGCTCGGCCGGCTGACCGAGCTCGCCAAGCAGTCCGGCGAGCGCACCATCGCCGGTCGTGCCTGCCATCGAGGACCGCCACCGCCGGGAGGAGCGGCGGGCGCGCACCGACGATCTCCGGGCGGGCCTCGCAACCCTGGCGGCGACCTACCGCCTCCGTCTAGACGACGTCGACGCAGCTCCCGTACCGGGGGGCCAGCCGCGGCCGGGAGGGCCGTCGCTGTCGGCGCATCTCTGTCCCACTGCGGGCCGTCGAGCTCGTCGACGAGGCGGCAGAACGGCTGACGAGGAACCCGAACGAGACCCTCCTCCTCGAGTGGCTCCTCCTCCGCCTCGACGGGCTCAGTTGACAGGTCGTTGAACGGCGGCCGGCGGAGCCACCGCTGGTAGACCGTCGGCCATGAGTCCTGCCGACACCGATGCTCAGGAGTGGATCAGCGCCATTCGTGCTTCGCACGAGCGGCTCGACAACCTCGCCCGGCGCCTCGACGCGGAGAGCCTCCGCCGTCGGTCGTACTGCGACGAGTGGACCATCGCACAGGTGCTCTCACATCTCGGGAGCGGCGCCGAGATCTCCATGTTGATGATCGACGCCGCCATCGGAGGCTCTCCTGCGACAAATGACGAGTGGCAGGCGATCTGGGCACGGTGGGACGCGAAGGAGCCCGAGCAGCAGGCCGCCGACTACCAGGTCGCAGACGAGCGGCTGGTGAACCGGTGGGAGTCGCTCCAGCCCGACGAGCTCCGAGTCTTCCAGGCCGAGCTCGGTCCGTGGAAGCTGTCGGCGGCCGACTCGGCCGGGATGCGGCTCAGCGAGCACGTGGTTCACAGCTGGGACGTCGAGGTGGCGCTCGAGCCGAGCGCCACGCTTCCGGTGGACGCGAGCGGGTTGCTCTTGACCCGCATGCCGTTCATGGCCGGCATCGCCGGCAAGGCGGACCGGTGGAGCGGCGACCCCGTGCGATTGAGGATCCAGGTGACCGACCCCTCCGAGCAACTGCTCCTCGAGATCGGCGAGAAGGTCGAGCTGGTGAGCCCGAAGGGTGCCGAAGGTGGCGGGGCGGCGGGTGAGACGGCCGCCGACGGCGAGCTGGTCATGCCGGCCGAGGCCTTCATCCGGCTCCTCTACGGCCGTCTCGATCCCGCCCACACGCCTGCGGAGGTCTCGGCGACGGGCCGGATCGGCTTGGAGGAGTTGAGGAAGGTCTTCCCGGGCTTCTAGGGGAGGTCTGCCTGGCGAAAGCCGCCGGGTGACCGGCCGGCGGCGCCGGGCGACAGGACGGGCACGACGGGATCGGCGTCCAGCTGGACGGCCATCTCGACGTCCTTCGCGTGGCCGCCGTTCGCCAGCTCCCTCCCAGAGACACTTTCACGTACCAGTGAAGCGAGCTCGGCTCCGGTCAGTCCCGCGACGGAGCGGGCCGCCAGCGTCGCCGCAGGCGACAGCAGCAGTCGGGGCGACCGGGCGCTCAGGAGATGAAGGAGCAAGCCGGCGCCTATCGCATCCTCGAGCGCAGGTCGAAGGCTGCCGTCAGGCCAACGCTCGCCGGCGGCGACGGCGACGACGGGAGCCCGCCGCCGCGGTGACACCGGCGGCACCTCTGCCGGTGCCGCGGCAGGGTCGGCCGCCTGCTGCTCAGCACTGGCGGTCCGGGCGAGCCAATCAGCGACTGCGGTCACGTTTCGTATGGAGCAGGCGACGGTCACCCTGCCGAGCGATGCGAGAGTGGCGGCGATGGCTGAGCCGTTCGGAGAGGGAAGCACGAGACGGCGAGCGACCGGCGCCCTGATGAGGTCCGCCGGCGAGAGTGACCACGGGTGATCAGGGCTCACAGCTGATCGCTTGACCGCTGCATCGGTTCCCGGTTGCTCGGCCGCCAGCCGGTGCGCCGCCGCCTCGTCGGCACAAGGGATCACCTCCGAGCCCCGATCGACTGCGACGCTGACGGCAGTGGTGAAGGAGAGGACGTCGACCACCACGTAACACCGTCGCCTCTCGTGGCGCAGCGAGCGCACCGACGAGGCCCCACTCAAGGGTTGCGCCGCCGGAATCGGCTGAAGGTCGATCGGTCGTGAGCCGATGATGCCATAGCGGCTCCCGCCTCAGGCCGGCCGCACGGCGCCGGGCGTGCAGGATCGAGCCGCCCTTTGCAAGAGTCCGCTCTTAGACTTCGGCCGCGGTGTCCGGGGTGTCTCCCCGAGGCTGCCAAGGAGGCCCCAAATGTCGCAGATCCCTCCCTCGAGCGGGGGAGACAGGCCAGAGGACCCTGATCGTCCCGCCCCAGCAGCGCCCGGCGAAGAGCCAGAGCCACACGGCGAGGCCCTGTCCCCTCGTGGCGGTGACGGTCAGGCACCCCCTCCCGCCTATGGCGAGTCGCCGCCTCCCTACGGCTACGGTCAACCACCGCCTCCGGGCGCCTACGGCCAGGCACCGCCTCCTTATGGCTACGGCCAACCACTGCCTCCGGTCGCCTACGGCCAACCACCGTCACCGTATGGCTACGGCCAGCCCGGTCACGGCAACCCGCCGTACGGCCAGGGCTACGGGCCGCCCGGCCAGACACCGTACGGCCAGGGCTACGGGCCGCCCGGCCAGACGCCGTACGGCCAGGGCTACGGGCCGCCCGGCCAGACGCCGTACGGCCAGGGCTACGGGCCGCCCGGCCAGACGCCGTACGGCCAGGGCTACGGGCCGCCCGGCCAGACGCCGTACGGCCAGGGCTACGGGCCGCCCGGCCAGACGCCGTACGGATGGGGATGGACGGAGGCCCCGGATACGGGCCGTACACGTACCCGCGCAACGGCCCGGGGGCGCTCGCCGGCTACGGCTCCCGGGTCGTCGCCTACATAATCGACGCTCTCATCGTCGGCATCCCGGTCGGGATCATCACCGTCGCCGGCGGCCTCGGTCGCTTCGGTGAGTACGGCCTCGCGGCGGTCGCCGCCTTTGTCTACGGGACACTCATGATCGGCGGGTCCTCTGCCCAGACGATCGGAATGCGCGTGATGAGGATAGGCGTCGCTGACGCATCAAGCAGGACCTCTCCCGTCGGTTACGGCAAAGCCGCAGCCCGTACCGCAGTAGCGATCCTCTTCAACCTCGTCGTCTTCATCGGGCCCGCCCTCGACCTCTTGTGGCCACTCTGGGACCGCATGAACCAGACGCTCCACGACAAGGCGGCCGGGACGATCGTGGTCCGCAGGTAGCCACACCGATGGGACGGCCGATCACGAGGCGACTATGCCTTCGATCCCCGTCCCGCTCAGGCCGGTGATCGAGCCGAGTGAGGTGAGGGTGCCGTCGGGATTGACGGAGAACTCGTCGACGGCTCCGGCGCCCCCGGCTTCGACATAGACGAACCTGCCATTGGAGGAGCCGGCAAGGTCGATCGGGCCGGCATCGGTTGTCGCCGCCACTCCGCCGTTCGGGGCGATCAGCGAGGCCTGCCCGCTTCGGCTCACCTGGTAGCCGCTGATGTCACCGCTCGCAGAGTTCGAGACGTAGTACCAGCGCCCCACCGAGGCGATCCAGCACGGCGCTGCCTGCCCGTCGGGGACGGTCGAGATGTGGGTCGCGACCCCGTCGCGCCGGATGCTGTAGGTGGAGACAGTGGCGGCGCCGGCTTCGGTCTCGACAAGATGTCCTCCTCGTCCGAAGACGAACCCGTACGGCACAGGCTCGGCTGCTGCAGTCCTGACCGGTGTGTTCCACAGGCGGCCGCTCGGGAGGACTCCGAACACATCGATGTCGCTGCCGTTGTCCTTCGTGGTCACGACGAGGTGGGATCCGTCGGGGGTGAAGCCGACCTGCCCGGGCGTGTTGAGGAACTGCGGGGCGGCGCCGGGGTTGAGGCCGAGGTCGCGCTTCGAACCTGCGATCGGCCTGAGGCCATGCCTGCTCTCCCAGTAACCCCTCACCGCACCACTGCCGCCGGCATCGAGCACGTACACGAGCCTCCCGTGGGACGTGATGCTCACCGGGAGGTTGCCCGCCCTCACCACGTGCCGGCTTGTGAGCACGTCATCGTGGACACGGAAGGTCGAGATCGTCCCGCTTCCGGCATTGACGGCGATGAGGAGCGCCCCCGCCGGGTCGTAGTAGAGCGAGCCCTGCGAGGAGAGCGGGTCGGCAACCGCGCCCCCTGACGAGCGCCCCGTCCTCCTGTGTCGTAGGCGTGGACGAAGGAGAGTCTGCCGGTCGAGGACCGCGAGTAGGCGAGGATCTGGTTGCCTGCCTCTGAGTTCGACTGGACGAAGACTGCCCTTGCGATCCCTCCGTGCGGACCGCTCGAGGCGCGGGCCTGTGCGCCGGCGAGTCCGGGGAAGGCGAGCAGCGAGGCTCCGGCGAACAAGGCCGAGCCTGCGAGCGCCGCTGCCGAGGCGCGAATCGTTGCTTTCATCGGGAAGTGGTCCTCCTTGAGGTGACCGGCCGGCGCACCGGCCGCGGCCCACATCGACGTGGCACCAACTCGCAGTCCGGGGTGCGCCCCCGGCGTTACACGATCAACCTACGCTGGCTGGCGTGCCGAGCGCCGAAGAGAGCGAGCTCGTGGCGCGGCTTCGCGCCGGCGACCAGCTCGCCTTCGCAGACCTCGTCGGCCGCTACCACCCCTCGATGGTCCGGGTTGCATCGGCGTTCACTCCCAACCGGGCGGTTGCCGAGGAGGCTGTGCAGGACGCCTGGATCGGCGTCGTCCGCGGGATCGGTCGCTTCGAGGAGAGATCGTCGCTCAAGACGTGGATCTTCCGGATCGTCGTCAACCGCGCCAAGACAGCTGGGACCCGGGAGCCGCGGACGCGTCGAGCTGGGGGCGGGCGACGATCTCGGCGGCGATCGTTTCTCGGCCGACGGCACCTGGGCCGACCCGCCCGTGCAGTGGACAGAGGCCGTCGAGGACCGGATCGATGCCCCTCGGGTCGCTGCTCTTGTGCGCGAGTCGATCGGGCAGCTGCCTAGCCTGCAACGGCAGGTGGTAACGCTGCGTGACGTCGAGGGACTGCCGAGTGCGGACGTCTGCGAGATGCTCGAGCTCTCGGAAGGCAACCAGCGGGTCCTGTTGCACCGGGCCCGGATCGCGCGTCCGGGCGGCGCTCGAGAAGGCGATGAGGGAGGAGGCATGATGCGGCTCTTGACACCGTGGCGACACGATCTCGTCTGCCGCGACGCCGTCGCCCTCATGACCGACTATCTCGAGGGCGTGCTACCACGCTCGGACCGGGCCCGGCTCGAGCGGCATCTGGCGCAGTGCGACGGCTGTGACGAGTACCTCCGCCAGATGCGCGCCACCATCCGGGTCCTCGGGCGGGTGGAGCCCGACGACCTGTCGCCCGAGGCGCGGGACGAGATCGTCGGCCTTTTCCTCCGGTACCGTGAGGACTCAGGTGAGGGTGCTTGAGCACCGGGCCGGGCGGGTCGCCTCCCTGCTGTAACGACCGCTCGAGCGCCGAGACCAAACAACAACGATCCGATGAAGTGGGGTCCATGATGTCGTTCTTCAAATCCCGCAAGCAGGAGATGGTGAGCCCGGAGGAGGCCCTTACGGGCCGCCCGACGCCGCTCCCGGTGCCTGCGCGCCACGAGGTGCTCGGCACGCCCCTGACGCCACCGTTCCCCGAGGGCTACGAGGTGGCCTCCTTTGCTCTCGGGTGCTTCTGGGGGGCCGAGCGAAAGTTCTGGCAGGCGCCGGGCGTCTTCACTACGGCCGTCGGCTACTCGGGTGGCATCACCGAGAACCCGACCTACGAGGAGGTGTGCTCCGGCCGGACAGGCCATGCAGAGGCCGTTCTCGTCGTCTTCGATCCCTCGGCGGTGAGCTACGAACGGCTTCTGCAGATCTTCTTCGAGAGCCACGACCCCACCCAGGGGATGCGGCAGGGCAACGACGTGGGGACCCAGTACCGCTCGGCCATATTCACCCGGTCCGACGAGCAGTTGTCGGCGGCAAAGACGGTCCGCGACCGTTTCCAGGCTGCGCTTACAAAGGCGGGGTACGGCGAGATCACGACCGAGATCGCAGAGGCGGGCCCCTTCTACTACGCCGAGGACTACCACCAGCAGTATCTCGCCCGCAACGTCAACGGGTACTGCGGTTTAGGAGGAACCGAGGTGGCCTGTCCTGTCGGCTTGACGACGGCCGAGGACTGAGAGGCCGGACTCGGGCCACGGCTGACAGTGCTGTCGGGGACCGCCCTCGCCCGCCGGGCACTGTGAGAACCGTGCAGGGCCGGCTCAGGCCTCTGTTGCCGAACGGGTTCAACATCGAGCCGGCTAGCCGTAATGTCGGTGAGATGGACACCGAGGAGGTGGCGTGACGGCCCGGCGCGCTGAGGGTGTGAGCCCGACGGCGACCCACTGGGGAAACTACGACGTCGACACCCGTGACGGGCTCGTCGTGGGAATGCGGCCGGCAGCCGGCGATCCGGATCCGTCGGCGATCGGGACAGGGATGCCGCTTGCACTGGACGACGCCGTGCGCCTTCGCAGCCCGATGGTTCGCAAAGGATGGCTCCAACATGGTCCGGCCTCTGCCGGCGGCCTCCGCGGTTGCTGAGGACTTTGTCGAGGTCGGCTGGGACGAGGTCTTCGAGCTCATCGGCCGGGAGCTTCACCGGGTGAAGGAACGGTTCGGCAACGAGGCGATCTACGGCGGCTCCTACGGCTGGGGCAGCGCCGGCCGTTTCCACCATGCACAAAGCCAGGTCCACCGCTTCCTGGCCTTGCACGGCGGCTACACGCGCTCGGTCAACTCCTACAGCCACGCCGCCTTGGAGGTGCTGCTTCCCCACGTCATCGGGGGCCACTCCGACGAGCATCTTCGAACGGATGCCGCTCTGGGAGGAGGTCACGCGAAGCGGGGAGCTCGTGATTGCCTTCGGCGGCCTGTCGCTGAAGAACACCCAGGTCAACCATGGCGGCGTCGGTCGCCATGGGGTGCGGGAGGAGCAGCGGGCAGCGGCGAGGGCCGGCGTGAAGTTCATCAACATCGGCCCGTTGCGCGACGACGCTGCCGACTTTCTGCACGCGCGCTGGATCGCGCCCCGACCGAACACCGACACCGCCTTCATGCTGGGCATGGCGCACACGCTGCTGGAGGAGGATGCCCACGACCGCGAGTTCCTAGAACGTTGCTGCACGGGCTTCGAAGTGTTCCGCCGCTACCTGACCGGAGAGGCCGACGGCACGAGGCGGGATGCGGCTTGGGCGGCGGAGATCACGGGTGTGTGCTCCTCCACGATCAAAGAGATGGCTCGCCTCGTTGCGAGCCATCGGACCGTCATCGCAGTCAGCTGGTCGCTGCAACGTGCACACCACGGTGAGCAGCCTTATTGGGCGGCCGTTGCCCTTGCTGCGATGTCAGGCTCGATGGGGCGCCCGGGCGGCGGCTTTGCGGCCGGCTACGGGACTGAGGATTCGGTCGGCCGAAGGCGGCAGCGCTGGCCGATAGCGGCGCTGCCACAGCCGTTCAACGCCGTCACGACGTTCATTCCGGTCGCCCGGGTGGCGGACATGCTGCTCCATCCCGGACGCGAGATCGACTATGACGGGAAACGGATCCGGTACCCCGACGTGAGGCTCGTGTACTGGTGCGGCGGCAACCCCTTCCACCACCATCAAGATCTGAATCGGCTCGTCCGGGCGTGGCAGCATCCTGAGACCGTCATCGTCCATGACTCATGGTGGACACCGGTCGCCCGCTTCGCCGACATCGTCGTACCGGTGGCAACGATGCTCGAGCGCAACGATTTTGCCGGCTCCCCGGTTGATCTTTGGATGTCGGCGATGCACAAGGCGGTCGAGCCACCCGCCGGCGTGCTCACGGACTACGACGTCTTTGCGGCCGTCTCCGAGCGGCTGGGCTTCGCGAAGGAGTTCACAGAAGGTCGGAGCGCTGACGAGTGGATCCGGCACTTGTACGAGTGCACGGGTGAGAGGCTGGCGGAGGAGGGAGTCGAGCTCCCCGACTTCGACGACTTCTGGCTGAACAGGCCGTCGTCGAGCTGCCCGCGCCGCCGCCCTCGGCGGCGGAGAGCTTCGCCGAGCTGCGCGCCGATCCGGCTTCAAGCCCGCTCTCGACGCCGTCAGGCCGGATCGAGATCTTTTCGGACGTGGTGGCCGGCTTCGGCTACGACGACTGCCCGGGGCATCCCACCTGGCTCGAGCCGGCAGAATGGCTCGGGGCGCCGTTGGCGGAGCAGTTTCCGCTTCACCTGATCTCCAATCAGCCGCGGACGCGCCTGCACAGCCAGTATGACAACGGCGGTGTCAGCCGGGCGTCGAAGATCTCCTCGCGAGAGCCCCTCACGATGCACCCGGAGGACGCCGGCGAGCGGGGAATCTCCGATGGCGACGTCATCCGGGTGTTCAACGGGCGTGGCGCCTGCCTGGCGGGCGCCGTCTTGAGCGACGGGATCCGCCGCGGCGTGGTCCAACTGGCCACGGGTGCCTGGTTCGATCCGGTTGAGCTCGTGCGGGTGGGCTCGCTCGACCGACATGGCAACCCGAACGTCCTGACGATGGACACCGGCACGTCCAGGCTTGCTCAGGGACCGTCGGCCATGACGGCTCTGGTGCAGGTCGAAAAGGCGGCTGAGGAGCAGCTCTCGCCTGTGCAGGCGTTCATCCCACCGACTGTCGGAGAACGCGGCCCCGCCACCTAACTCGAGTCGTAACGAGCTTCGCCTGAGCAACTGTCAATACCTGTTGAACTTACAGTGGCTCTGCGCTGGAGATCGGCGTGCAGTCGTCAGAGGAACGTCACGCGGGTCGCTTCCTCCTTGCCTTGGGCGAAGCCGGCACGGGCGGCGGGGATGCGGGTCGCCGGATCCATCTGGTTCGTGCCCATTGCAGCTCGGGAATCGGCGTCCGGCGTGATCACCTCGACGTGGCTGCCCTCCTTGCGGAGGGCCTCGACCTGGCTTGCCAGGTCCACGCCCCACTCCGGTGGTCTGCGCAGGCCCTCGAACTGGCCTTCCGGCGGCGTCCGGCTCCGTCCGCCCAACGGCGAGAGCACCACGACGTTCGCATAGCCCGAGGCAAGGTCGGCGTTGTCGGGCGAGCGCACGCCGCCGTCGATGTAGCGATTGCCGTTGATGCTGACGGTGGGGACCAGACCGGGCAGCGCGGTGCTAGCGGTGACAGCGTCCACCAGCTCGACGCCGGAGTGGCGGTCGAACAGAGCCAACTCGCCGCTCTGCGCGTTGACGGCCACGATGATCATCGGCCTGTCCGGCCATTCAGGGCGAGGCAATCGGGCGGCGACCGTTGCGCGCCGCTGCTCCGCCCCGGGCTCGAGTGTCGTGTCGCTCTCCAACCCGAACGCGCCCATCGCACGTCGTAGATCGGCTGGCGAGGTGGCGGCGGCGCCGATGGCCCTCATCTGCTCGAACACCGTCACCATCGGCAGCGACGGCGGCTGCTCCCGGTTCTGTCCGAACCGTCGAACCGGCGGCGACAGCACCGAGGCCAACAGCTCGGCCGGCGGTACACCGCTGCGCACCTGGGCTGCTGCGGTGGCCCCGGCTGAGGTGCCGACCACCAGATCGGCGGCCACTGTCATATCGAGACCAGCTTCGGCCAGGCCTGCGACGACCCCGATCTCCCATGCATTTCCGGCAGCCCCACCACCACCGAGCACGAGGGCCACGTTGTGAACCATCTACCCACTCTCTCAGCCCATGCGCACTCACTCCATCCGAAATGCCACCACCGACCGGCCAACGAGAGCAGGCGTCACGCCCTCGGGTAGGGGTCGGCGGGACAGACCCGCATCGGCCGCTGACAGGTTCTCGGACCTAGGCTTCCGGGGTGGAGTTCAAAGAAGTGATCAGGCGCCGCAAGATGGTCCGCGGCTTCACCGGCGATCCACTTGCTCGGGGCCTGACCGAGGTGCTGTTGCGAGCGGCCAACCGGGCGCCCTCAGCGGGCTTCAGCCAGGGTTACTCGTTCCTTGTCCTCGAGGGCGCCAGCCAATCGGCCCCGCTCTGGGAGATCCTGTACGAGGCTTCGGCTCTCGCCGGGGACAGGGAGTCAGAGGATCGGGCCGAGGTGGCGGCGCTCAGCCGCGCACCGCTCGTGATCGTGCCGCTCGCATGCAAGGACGTCTACCTCGACCGGTACGCACGCCCGGAAAAGGGCTGGACCGACAGGGACGAGGCGCGTTGGCCGGTGCCGTACTGGTATATCGACACCGGTTTCACGGCGCTGCTCATCCTGCTTGCCGCCGTTGACGAGGGCCTTGGCGCAGTCTTCTTCGGCATCCAGCCCGAGATCATGGCTGATTTCCGTTCGCGGTTCGCCGTTCCGGTGCAATGGACGCCGATAGGTGCCATTGCTGTCGGTTACCCCGATCCGGATGCCTCTCCGGTGCCCCCCGCACGGGCGAGTGACCGCAAGAGCCTCGACGAGCTGGTCCACCACGGCCGATGGTGACGGACGGGAGGGACCAGGCGTCCGCCCGATGACAGGGCGCGTCGCGTCGCCACCTGGCGTACTTCGCTGAGCGAGCCTCTGGCGGGGAGAGGCTAGGACGGAGCCCGGCGAGCCGGTGAGAACCGGGTCAGATGGGGCGAACGTTCGCTGCCTGGAGGCCTTTCGGACCTTGGGTGGTGTCAAATTCCACCCGCTGGCCTTCCTCGAGGTTCCGGTAGCCGTCGCCGGCAATGGCGCTGAAGTGCACGAACACGTCAGGGCCACCTGCCTCTTGGGTGATGAACCCGAAGCCTTTCTCACCGTTGAACCACTTCACTGTGCCAGTTGCCATCGCGATCCCCTCCTTCCGGGGTGGAGTCGACCCACACCTCGTGGGTGACTACCTGGCTCCTTGCGAGCCGGAGGGAATCTCATCCGATGCTGGTGTCGTTGCCCTCGGGTGGGAAAACTAGCACGCGTCCGCGAGGGCCTGAGCAAACTTCGGCTTCGAGCCGGCGAGCCGGCGGCTTCTGTGAGCCGGACGCCCGAGAACTCCGGCCGGGACGAGATTTCGGGAGGCCGAGCCTCACGCCAGGCGGATGATCGTTGCGATCCCGACGACGACGATGAGCACCCTCAGTAGACGAGGGTCGAGCCGTCGCCCGAAGCGGGCACCGACATGGCCGCCCACAGCGCTGCCCGCAGCAAGGAGAAGGGCAGGCTCAAAGGCCACCCGTCCGGCGATGATGAAGGCTATGGCGCCGACCATGTTGGCAGTGGCGGCGAGGACGTTCTTCGTGCCGTTCACCTTCTGAAGGGATTGTCGAAGGGACAGCCCGAGAATGGCGAGGAGCATGATCCCCTGGCCGCCGCCGAAGTAGCCGCCGTAGATGCCGACGAGGAAGATGGCGAGCAGGAGCACGGGACCGATCGTTCCCGGCAGGCGGGTCGTCGGTCGCTTCGCGATTGCCGCCGCGAGGCGAGGCTGGGCTATGACGAGGATGCAGGCGATGGCGATCAGGATCGGCACGACCGCTTTGAACACACTCGGGGGCAGCATCAGGAAAAGGGCGGCCCCGACTGCGCCCCCGAGGACCGATGATGCCGCAAGGCGGGCGACGAAGCTGCGCTGGCCTTTCAGCTCGGCCCGGTAGCCGTGTGCGCCGAGCACAGCCCCCGGCACCATTCCAAGGGTGTTGGACGCGTTCGCCACCACAGGCGAGTAGCCGAAGGCGAGCAGGATCGGGAACGTGAGCAGCGTTCCCGATCCGACGACCGAGTTGATGGCCCCAGCCCCCACTCCGGCGAGAATGACGGCGACCACCTCGAGGGTGCTCATGGGCGGCACCCGGACATGGTGGCTCGCTCAGGCCGCCTCGGCCACATGGTGCGTCCGCCCGCGGGTCTCGTCGGCTGTCCGGCCGGCCAAGCTCGCACTCGGCGAGCGGCTCGGTCGACGCTGCCGGCGGCTGCTGGTTCGGATCGCTTCGCGTCCCCGGACGGCCCCCGGCCCGTAGGCCGGGGGGGTCCAGGGGCTCAATCCTCCGGCGGGGAGGAGAGTCATCCGAGAAGAAGTGTATGGCGGTAGCCCGGCAAGAGCTTGGCAATCGGCTCCGGATACTCGATCACCGCCGCCGGCGTCGCGGCCGTGGCGGCTCAACCTGCGGCAACCTCGGCGATGTCGCCGGCTCCCGATTCGCTCACCCAAAGGTGCCCGTCCAGCTTCACGATCCCGTTCGGCTCGGCGCCCATCCGGACCTGTCCCGCCACGCTGTCGTTGACCGGGTCCAGCTTTTCGAGGGTGTTCCCTTGATAGCTGGCCACCCAGACCGCCTTGCCGGTGACGAGCAGAGCGCCGGCGTCCGCCCCGATGTTGATGGTGCGCGCCTCGCCGGTGGCCGGGCTGAAGCGGCTGACGGTGTCGTCGCCGCCGTTGCCCACCCAGCCGCTCCCATAGCCGAACCCGATTTGGAGCGGCGTGGAACCGACCTTCACCCGGCGCACGACCCGGTGGCTGGCGGGATCGATGGCGATTACCTGGTGGCTGCCACCCGAGAAGTCGGGAACCCAGAGCAGGTGGGCGTAGTAGGTGACGAAGCCGGCGCCGACGCCGGTCTTGACGGTGGCCCTGACCTTGCCTGTGTCCGGATCGACGAGGGAAGCGGTCTCGTCCTGCTGGTTGAACACCCACAACGTGTCGCCGACGAGCGCCAGCGCGACGGGCCGGGCGCCGACCTTGATCGTCTGAACGACGCGATCTCTCGTCGGGTCGATGCGGGCGACGGTGGTGCCGTCGTAGTCGGCGGACCAGACAGCGTCGCCGGTGACGAGCAGGCTGATCGGACCGGACGGTACGCGGATGGCGGCGAGGACCCGCCCGTTCGCCGGGTTGATCCGGGAGACGGTGCTGGCGCCGAGATCGGCCGACCAGAGCGAACCGAAGCCGACTGCTTCGCCGTCCGGATAGGTGCCGACCGGGACGTGGAGCAGCACTCGACCAGCATCGGGCGGACCGGAGGGCGCTGTCGTGGAAGAGGACGCCGTGGAAGAGGACGCCGTGGTTGAGGAGGTGGATGTGGGGCCGGATGAAGCCGGGTGGGCGGCGGAGCAACCTGACAGGGCGAGAATCAAGAGGGCGGCCGACGCACCTGCCCGGTGACGAACCTTGGTCATGCTGTGCCGCTCGAGGTTGGGCGCGAACCGCTTCGTCGTGCATCTCCCTCTCCTTCGCGAGCAGTTCAACCGAAGAAGACTTCGGCGACGGAGGCGAAGAGCTCCGGATCGAGCAGCTTCAGCTGTGCGACGGCATCGGCGATCGGCACGCGCTCGATCCGCGGGCCGTGCATGGCCACCATCTGCCGCCACGCCCCGTCATGGACGGCGTCCACTGCGGCGGCCCCGAAGCGGGTGGCGAGCACACGGTCGAAGGCGCTCGGCGTGCCGCCCCGCTGGACGTGGCCGAGGATCGTGACCCGCGATTCGTAGCCCGTGCGCGCCTCCACCTCTTCGGCGACCACGTTGCTGATCCCTCCGAGCCGCTCGTGCCCGAACTGGTCGAGCTCACGGGCGGTGACCGAGAGCGTGCCGAGCACCGGCGTCGCACCCTCGGCCGTCACGACGATGGAGGCATAGCGCCCGGATGAGTGCCGGTGGCGGAGGTACTCGCAGACCGAGTCGATCGAGAAAGGCTCCTCGGGGACGAGGATCACCGTGGCGCCGCCGGCAATGCCGGCGTAGGTGGCGATCCAGCCGACATGGCGACCCATCACCTCGCAGACGATGACCCTGTCATGGGACTCGGCAGTGGTGTGGAGGCGGTCGATCGCCTCTGCGGCGATCTGGACGGCCGTGTCGAAGCCGATCGTGACGTCGGTCGCCGACAGGTCGTTGTCGATCGTCTTCGGGATGCCGACGACCGGCACGCCCGCCTCTCCCAACCGGTTGGCGACGCCGAGCGTGTCCTCACCGCCGATCGCCACGAGCGCGTCGATCCCGTGCCGCTCGAGGGTGGCGATCGCCTGCTCGGGGCCGCCATCTATCCGGTACGGGTTCGTCCGGGACGTGCCGAGAATGGTGCCTCCGCGTGGGAGGATCCCGCGGCACCTCTCGACCGTCAGCTCGATCGTCGAGTCCTCGAGCACCCCGCGCCATCCGTCCCGGAAGCCGACGATCTCGTCACCGAAACCCACCTCGCACTTCCGCACGACCGCCCGGATGGCCGGGTTGAGGCCGGGGCAGTCTCCGCCTCCGGTGAGAAGTCCGACTCGCATGGGCTAGCCCTCCTTCTAGACAGTCGCATGCCGAGTTAATCAGGCGTGGAAACGAGGCGTCTCACCTGGCAGCTCCGTGCCCGACGGCAGCCTCGAGTCGCCGAAAGGTAGATTCCGGCACCGATGGCCGGGACCGACTACTCGAGCTACCTTCGCATCGACGACCTCCTCCAGCTGCAGCAGCCGCTCTCGGCGGGCGCCGGCGACGAGTTGCTCTTCATCGTCGTCCACCAGGCCTACGAGCTGTGGTTCAAGGTCGTGCTGCAGGAGCTCGAGCGGGCCCGTGGCTACCTGTTGGACGGGGAGCCATGGAACGCGGCGCCACGGCTCCGGCGTGCCGTCGCCGTCGAGGAGCTGCTGTTGCACCAGCTCGGGGTGCTCGAGACGATGAGCCCGGAGGGGTTTCTCGAATTCCGTGATCCGCTCGCGCCGGCGTCGGGCTTCCAGTCGACGCAGTTCCGCGAGATCGAGGCGGTGAGCGCCGGCACTGCCCCCGAGCACGCCGAGTCGACAATCCGGACCGCCGGCCAGCGCGCCGTCCTGCGGAGGCGGGCGGGCGAGCCCACTTTGTGGGACGGCCTCTGCGAGGCCCTCAGGCGGCACGGCTTCGTCGAGGCCGACGGCGGCGCCATCGAAACGGCCGACGGCGCGCCTCGACGGCGGCGCCATCGAAGCGGCCCTCGCCGGCATCTACCGCCTGCACCGGGATCCGGTCCGGGCGGCCTTCCACCAGGTCTTCGAGCTCATGGTCGACCATGACGAGGCGGTCGCCCGCTGGCGCCATCACCACGGCCTCATGGCCGCACGGGAGATCGGCCGGCGGACGGGCACGGGAGGAAGTCTCGGCGTCGCCTATCTCGACACGACGCTCGGGGAGCGCTTCTTCCCCCTCCTTTGGGAAGTGAGGTCCGTGCTGTGACGTCCGGGCCTGCAGATCGGGAGCGCTGCGAGGCGCTCGACCGCGACGACCCGCTCGCCCACGTGAGGGCGCGCTTCTTCCTTCCGGAGGGCATCGTCTACCTCGACGGCAACTCTCTCGGCGCCCTCCCGCGCTCGGTCCCGCGCCGTCTGGCCGAGGTGGCCGGGGAGGAGTGGGGTGCAGGTCTCGTCGCCGGCTGGGAAGAGTGGATGTCGCTCCCCGAGCGGACGGGCGACAAGATCGCCCGCCTCATCGGGGCCGGCGAGGGCGAGGTTGTGGCCATCGACTCGACGACGATCGCCCTCGTGAAGGTGCTCGCCGGCGCCATCGGCGCCCGGCCCGGCCGGCGGGTGGTCCTCACGAGCACGACGAACTTCCCGAGTGATCTCTACGCGGCAGCCGGCGTGGCGCGCCTTGTCGGTGAGCTCGAGGTGCGGACGGTGGATCATCGCCGACATCGCAGAAGCCCTCGACGAGAGCGTGGCGGTGCTCCTTCTCTCCCACGTCGACTTCCGCACCGGAGAGCTGCTCGACATCGCCGGCCTGTCGGCGGCGGCTCACTCCCACGGTGCGCTTGCCGTGTGGGATCTCTGCCACTCGGCCGGGGTCGTCGCCGTCGACTGTGAGGGCGCCGGCGTCGACCTCGCCGTCGGGTGCGGCTACAAGTACCTGAACGGCGGCCCGGGCGCCCCGGCCTTCGCATACGTGAGACGCGACCTCCAGCCGCTGGTGGAGAACCCCCTCCCCGGTTGGCTCGGGCACGCCGCCCCGTTCGAGTTCGACTCCGTCTTCCGTCCGGCGACCGGAATCCGCCGCTTCGTCACATCGACGCCTTCCATCCTCGGGCTGTCCGCCCTCGAGTCGGCTCTCGATGCCTTCGACGGCGTCACGCCCGAGGAGATCCGCCTGAAGTCGTCGAGCCTCACCGAGCTGTTCATCGCCCTCATCGAGGAACGGGAGCTAGCCTGGACTGCAGCTGGCCTCCCCCCGCGAGACCACACGACGCGGCTCGCAGGTCTCGCTGCGCCACGCCGAGGGCTACGCCGTCGTGCAGGCGCTCATCGCAAGGGGGGTGATCTGTGACTTCCGTTCGCCCGACCTGTGCCGGTTCGGGTTCTCGCCGCTCTACCTGCGCCACGTTGACGTCCTTCAAGCCGTCGAGCCAGCTCGAGGCCGTCCTCGAGTCGAAGGAGTTCCTCGATAGTCGCTTCCGCCGGCGCCGGGCGATCACCTGAGCATCGCCGGGCGCTCGCCTCCGGCCGAGCGTCTCGGGTATCGGCTCAGCCCTGATCGCCGTAGTCGGCCAGGGCGGCCGCTCTCCCCCCGCGGATCCCGAACAGGCGGTGGGCGATGAGCAGGTAGAGGACGATGGCAAGGTTGATGACGAGGGTGAGCACCTTGAGGGCGGTGACACCCCCGGTCAGCTCGTAGATCTCGAATGGCACGAGAAGGCCGGTCTCGACGAGCGTCAGGTACTCGGCCCAGCGCCTTGCTCTCCACAGCCCGACCGCCTCGGCGACGAGCAGAGCCGTGTAGCCGGCCAACACCACGCCGGCGAGGTAGAGCTTCGTCGTGCTGAGGGCGAACAAGCGGTCGAGATCCCTCACGACACCCGAGTGAGAGTTGCCGACGGGCCCCCCGACACCTCCTTGCAGGGCAGCGAGCACCTTCGTGTACTCATGGTGGAGAAACGTGCGGTGCTGGGCAAAGAGGAAGATCGCCGCCGTCAGGGCAGCGAGGACGGCCACGTGCACCACTCGATCGATGACGATGATCCGAAGGACGTAGCGGTCCCGGAGCCGGCGGCCCTTGAGAGGCACCTGCACCTCGCTCGCCGGAGGCAGGTACTGCCGGCGTGGCTCGGCGGGCGGATCGAGAACCACCCAGGCGTCGCATCGCAGGCATCGGTACCAGCGGGCGCCATCGGACTCCCGCACGAAGTCGGCGTCCTCACGCCTCACCTCGGCGGCATCGGTGCCGACGAGATCATGCCCGTGAAGGCCGCACGCAAAGAGCTCCCAGTCGATCCTCGGGCGGAGCCGCTGCCTCCCCACCGAGCCGGGAGGAGCCTTCCTCGAGCTCAGGTCGCTCGAAGCGCCGGAAGAGCCGCCGGCGTCACCGGCGCTGACAGTCTCGTTGCTCATAACGTCGTATCATCCGGTGCGGGCAGGCGTCTCAGATGTTGCGGAGGTCGGCGCTCGAGTAGGCACGGAAGGCGATGAGCGTCCTCGTCCTGATGATGCCGTCGAGCGGAGCTATCCGCGCTGTGACAAGGTCGGCGAGAGTGTCGTGGTCGGCCGCCCGCACGATGGCGACCAGATCCTCGTCGCCGGCGACGGAGTAGGCGATCTCGACACCGGCCACGTCGGCAAGGGCTTGTCCGAGGGGCGCCACCCGATTCGGTTCGGCTGTGAGGAGCACTATGGCGGTGACCATCCAGATGGTTTACCGGGACCCGTCGAGAGGCAGGACCAACCGGGCGGTGAGCCGTCCTTCGGAAGGCTTCTGACTCCGGCCCGGGGTGCGATACTTCCCCGATGGAGCAGCCGGTGGACAGCTCGCCCGTGCTCGTGGTGGACTTCGGCGCCCAGTACGCCCAGCTGATCGCGCGCCGTGTGCGCGAGGCGCGGGTCTACAGCGAGATCGTCCCGCACACGATGCCCGTCCAGCAGATGATCGCCCGCCGGCCGGCGGCGATCATCCTCTCCGGCGGCCCGGCGAGCGTCTACGCGGAGGGCGCCCCCTCCATCGAGCCCGAGCTCTTCACGGCCGGGGTGCCGGTGCTCGGAATCTGCTACGGCTTCCAGCTGATGGCCCGCGCCCTCGGCGGAACCGTCGCCCGCACGGAGCGCGGCCGAATTCGGCCGGACGGCGATCAGCCTGGCGGGAGAGTCGCGGCTCCTCGCCGGACAGCCGTCGCAGCAGATGGTGTGGATGTCGCACCGGGACGCTGTCGTCGAGGCCCCACCGGGCTTTGACGTGATCGCCTCCTCGGAGACAGCAGATGTGGCGGGCATCGAGCGGCCTGACGCCCAGCTCTACGGGGTCCAGTGGCATCCCGAGGTGGTCCACACGGCCCATGGGCAGGCGACCATCACCCGGTTCCTGACCGAGGGCGCCGGCATCGAGCCGGCGTGGACGACGGCGAACATCATCACCGAGGCGGTGGCGGCGATCAGGGAGACACTCGGCTCGCGCCACGTGCTGTGCGCCCTGTCGGGCGGCGTCGACTCCGCCGTGGCGGCCGCCCTCGTCCAACGGGCCGTGGGTGACCAGCTGACGTGCGTCTTTGTCGACCATGGCCTGTTGCGCGAAGGCGAGCGGGAGCAGGTGGAGAAGGATTTTGTCGCAGCTACGGGTGTGCGGCTGTGGGTGGAGCCGGCCGAGGAGCGCTTCCTCGCCGCCCTCGGCGGCGTGACCGATCCCGAGCAGAAGCGCAAGATCGTCGGGCGGGAGTTCATCCGCGTCTTCGAGGAAGCCGCCAGCAAGGTGATCAAGAGCGGGCACCACGACGACCCCGTCGAGTTCCTCGTGCAGGGCACGCTCTACCCAGACGTCGTCGAGTCCGGACGGGGAACCGGCACGGACAGCATCAAGAGCCACCACAACGTCGGCGGCTTGCCGAGCGACATCTCCTTCTCTCTCATCGAGCCGCTGCGGGCGCTCTTCAAGGACGAGGTGCGCCAGCTCGGGCTGGAGCTCGGGCTGCCGGATGCGATCGTCTGGCGCCATCCCTTCCCGGGGCCCGGGCTGTCGATCCGGATCATCGGCGAGGTGACCTCGGACCGTCTTCGCATCCTGCGAGGCGCCGACGCCATCGTGCGGGAGGAGGTGGCGGCGGCCGGCCTCGACCGGGAGATCTGGCAGTTCCCCGTCGTCCTGTTGGCAGATGTCCGCTCCGTCGGTGTCCAGGGCGACGAGCGCACCTATGGTCACCCGATCGTCCTCCGGCCTGTCACCAGCCAGGACGCGATGACGGCCGACTGGAGCCGGATCCCCTATGGCCTGCTGGAGCGGATCTCGACCAGGATCACGAACGAGGTGCCGGAGGTCAACCGTGTCGTCCTCGACGTCACGAGCAAGCCACCCGGCTCGATCGAGTGGGAATGAACCGTCATGCCTCGAAAGTCTCGCCCCAGCGGGCCGACCGGCCCGGACCAGCTTCAGCCGACCATCCGTGTCGCCCGTGGCCCCGGCCGCCCCCGCTTGGCCGCCTCGTCGCCCAGACCCTCGGGGAAGATGGCTGCGAGCTTCTCCTTCAGCTCGCCGAGAAGCTCCTCGATCTCGGCCCGCTGCTCGTAGGAGGCGTGCGCCCCGGCCCACATCAGCTGCTCTACGGCCTCCCGAAGGGCGATCTTCAACTGGAAGCGTGACTCGCCGTAGCGGTCGGCTACGCGCTCCCACGGAGCCCGCGACTGACGGTTCTGCTCGAGTTCGGCTTTCCCGGCTTCGGTGAGCTCGAAGACGCGCCTTCCCTCGGGCGCATTGCTCACGACGAGACCTTCGTCCTCGAGCAGTTGCAGCGTTGGATAGATCGACCCGGGGCTCGGCGTCCAGGCCCCGCCGGTGCGTGCCGACAACTCCTGGATCATCTGATATCCGTTGATCGCCGGACCGCCTTTGGACCCCTGCTCAGCGAGCAGGGCGAGGATGGCGGCGCGGACGTCGCCCCGTGCCGCTCGGTGCATGCCCCCACCTCCCGGGCCGCCTCTCTGACGCCGCCCGAACGGTCCGCCGGCGTTCGGGCCGCCCCGGCCGCGGGCACCCGAGCGGGGATCACCCATGCCGGGCCCCCCTCGCCCCCGGCCGCGGGGCCCCCGCTCTCGCGGCTCGCCGTAGGGACGCTCCCGCCAGTCATGCTGTCCGAATTCACTCATCTGTGGTTTCCCTTCTCCTGTAGTGCTAACGATATGTCGCTAGCTACTGTAGCGATATATCGGTGACATCGTGCAGGCAGAGCCGGACTGCTCGTGTGCCGACGGCATTTCTCGTGCGCTACGGTGTCAGAGAGACGAAACGGGAGGTGACCGGTGTGAGAACGATGATCGACACGACCCTGACCCCCGGTCTCCACACTCCCGGGTCTCCCCGTGCAGCCGGCGGCGAAGACGGCTGTGTGCGGCGGCGGGTCGGGAACCCGCTGCGCCGCATCCTTTCGGACCTCTGACTCGTCGGGCCGGCCGGGCGCCGGCATCTTTCCGCTGAGCCGGGCGGTCCCGGGCATCGGGGTCTTCCTCCCGCAGCCCTCCACGACCCGTTGCCCACCTTCGGCCGGTAGCGGTCCCTCCAGAGTGCGACGGGGGCGTCTGGCCTCAGTTGACCTCCTCTCCGTCCTCCCCCGCGGGGACGGCTTTCCATCATTCATCCGACCACCACGAGCCGGAGCTCCCATGGGCGACGACAGCCTGTTTCCTTCTTCATCGACATCCGACACCCTCAGGTTCTGCTGGCGCCAGGTCGGCCCTCACCGCCGCCAGTTGGTCATGTCGTGGGCCCTCATCACCGCCGGCACTCTCACCCAGGCCGTCGCCGGCCCGCTCATCTTCGCCTCCATCCTCACGAGGGTGGCGGCTCTCCCGCGTCACGCCAGCCTCGGGCGGACGTTCGGCCCGCTCCTCATCGCCTACGGCGTCGTCCTTGCCGTCTCGACCGTCCTCTGGCGCCTCGCAGGATGGGTGGAGTGGGGGGCGACGCTTCGGGCCTTCGCCAACGCGATCACGAACGGCTACGACCACCTCGTCTCGTTGAGCCACCGGTGGCACACCGACCGGCCCTCGGGTGAGGTGATCTCAACGCTCGAGACCTTCTCGTGGGCATTCGTGGAACTGCTCGACACGGCGACGTGGGGCTTCCTCCGCATCGGGGTGACGGTCCTCGGGGCGGTGGTCGTCCTCGCCGTCGTCGCCTGGCCGGTGGCGCTCGTCCTCGTGGCCCTCGTCGCCGTCTTCGCCGGAGTCCTCAAGCACCGGATGGGGCGCGTCGTCGTGGCGGCACGGGAGTTCTCCGAGGCGCACACGAAGGCGTCGGGCGTCATCGGCGACACGATCGCCAACCTCACCACCATCCGGACCCAGTCGGCCGAGCACCTCGAACAGCTGCATGTGCGCGATCTCGTCGGGGAGTCCGTCGCGGCCGACCTGCGCGCCCGCAAGGTATTTGCCGCCACCCGCCTCCAGATGGAGTCTTCCCTTGCCGCCTTCAGCTGGGTGGCGGTCATCGTCGGGGCGACGCTCGCCCTCCACCACAGCGTCGAGGCGGGTGCGGTCTACCTCGTCCTCTACTACGCCACACAGGTGGTCGGGCTGCTCGAGGAGTCCTTCGAGTACATCCGCTCGGTCTCGCGCGACCTCGGGCGGTGCGCGAAGTTCGCCGGCGTGGCGGCGACCATCCCCGAGATCCGGGATGCCGTCGCCGCCAAGGATCTCGTCGTCTCAGAAGGGGCGATCGAGTTCTCGCGGGTCGAGTTCGCCTACCGGCACTCGTCTCCGCTCTTCTCCGGGTTGAGCCTCAGCATCCAGCCCGGCGAGCACGTCGGCCTCGTCGGATCCTCCGGCTCCGGCAAGACGACGCTCACGAAGCTGCTGTTGCGGTTCATGGACATCCAAGGCGGCCAGATCCTCGTGGACGGCCAGGACATCTCAGCCGTCTCGCAGCACTCGCTGCGCCGCCACATCTCCTATGTTCCGCAGGATCCCCAGATGCTCCACCGGAGCGTCGCTGAGAACATCTGCTACGGGATGGAGAAGAAGGACGGCCCGGACATGGATCTCGTCCGGGCGGTCGGGCGGGCGGCCCACGTGGAGGAGTTCGTCCATCGCCTGCCGGAAGGCTACGACACCATCGTCGGAGAGCGCGGGCTGAAGCTCTCAGGCGGCCAGCGCCAGCGCGTCGCCATCGCCCAGGCGATGGCGAAGGCGGCCCCGCTCCTCATCCTCGACGAGGCCACCTCGGCACTCGACTCGGAGTCCGAGGCGCTCGTCCAGGAGGCGCTCTGGCGGCTCATGGACGGTGCGACGGCGCTCGTCGTCGCCCACCGGCTGGCGACGATCGCCCGGCTCGACCGGATCGTCGTCCTCGAGCACGGCAGGATCGTCGAGGACGGATCTCATGCCGACCTGCTCTCCCTCGGGGAGGCCGGCGTGTACGGGAGGCTGTGGAGGCATCAGTCGGGCGGCTTCCTCGCCGCCTAGGAGCGACCCCCTCGCGAGGTGCAGCCGAAAGTACTTGCCTAGTCAAGTAAGATGGGAGTCAGCAACAGCAACCGGAAGGAGACAAAGGTGCCGGTGATGCGCCTCAACCACATCGTCCTCTATGTCTCGGACGCCCGTAGGACGGCGGCGTTCTACCGCGACGTCCTCGACTTCAGGACCCTGACCGAAGCCGCCGGCGGCAAGGCGATCTTCATGCGGGCGCCCGGGTCGACGAACGACCACGACCTCGGCCTGTTCGAGGTCGGCGCCGGGGCCGGTCCGTCTGCGGCCGGGCGCTCGACGGTCGGCATGTACCACATGGCTTGGGAGGTCGACACCCTCGCCGAGCTCGAACGGATCGCCGCCCTGTTGTCGGCGCGGAGCGCCCTCGTCGGCGCATCCGACCACGGCACCACGAAGGCGTTGTACGCGAAGGACCCTGACGGCCTCGAATTCGAGGTCTCGTGGCTGTTGCCGGCCGACCGGATCACCGCAGCCGACCGCTCCGTCTCCCGCCCGCTCCCGCTCGACCTCGAGAAGGAGAAGGCCCGCTACGGCGCCGAGACCCGCGGCGGAGTGGGCGTCTCGAGTCCGGCCGTCGTCTGATCCGAGCCACCGAGAGCGAGGTGGGCCTCCATCGGCCCATGCTGCTAGACAGCACCCCCGTGAGAGCCATGCGCCTTGTGGAGTTCGGCGATCATCCCCGTTTTGAAATGCTCGAGGTGGACGATCCGGTCGCCGGCGCCGGCGAGGTCGTAGTCGAGGTGGTCGCCGCCGCCCTCAACCATCGCGATCCCTGGGTGTGGACTGCGCCCGGCTACTGCACGCTGCCCGTCACTCTCGGCTCGGACGGCGCAGGGGTGGTGGCGGCCGTCGGTGAGGGTGTCGAGGGCCTCCAGCCCGGGGACGAGGTGGTGATCAACCCCACACTCAACTGGGACGAGGGCCGCGACGTCCCAGGGCCGGACTTCGACATCCTCGGCGCGCCCACCGACGGCACCTTCGCCGAGAAGGTCCGCCTCCCTGCCGGCAACGTCGTCGCCCGGCCGGCCCGCCTCAGCTGGGAGGAGTCGGCTGCGCTCCCTCTCGGCGGCTTGACCGCCTGGCGGGCGCTCTTCACCTGCGGCAAGGTGACCGCTTCTGATCGGGTGCTCGTCACGGGCGCGAGCGGCGGAGTGTCGTCGTTCCTCGTCCAGCTCGCAGCTGCAGCCGGGGCGTCGGTGACGGTGACGACGAGCAGCGAGGCGAAACGGCAACGGGCGCTCAGCCTCGGCGCCGGCGCCGCCGTGATGCACACCGACCCGCAGTGGCCACAAGCCGTGCTCGCGGCGGCCGGCGGCCCTCTCGATGTCGTGATCGACAGCTACGGCGGCCCGTCGTGGGCGGCGGCGCTGCCCCTGCTGCGATGGGGTGGGACTCTCGTCACCTTCGGCGACACGGGCGGCTCGACCACGACGCTCGAGGTGGCGGACGTCTACTGGAACTGGCGGACGATCAAGGGGTCCTCGATGGGGAGCCCGGAGGACTTCAAGGCGCTCCTCGGGCACGTCAGCACTGCGAAGTGGCGCCCCGTGATCGACAGCGTCTTCCCCTTGGCGGCTCTTGTCGAAGCAGCAGATCGGCTGGCGGCACCGGATCGATACGGCAAGGTCGTCGTCCAGGTGTCGGAGCCCCGCGAGGCCTGAGGCCGCAGGCGGGCGACCAGGGGCAGTCCAAGCAGTCGCAAAGCCCAGTTGTCACTTCCCGCCTGCAGCAGCCGCCGGCCTCGTCGAGTAGTAGCGGCGGAGGGCGACGAGAGTCCACACTCCCTCGACCACGCCGAAGGGCCACGTACCGGCAAGGAAGCCGTAGCTGCTCGAGAGGGCACATCCGAGGGCGAAGGCGGCGACGAAGTGCCGGCTTTTCGACTCGAGGGCGTACATGAGCATCATGAACGTGACAGCGACGGCGCCATAGATCGTGAGGCCCATCGGTCAGCGGGCGGCGTCTCGCCCGGCGGAGACGCGGGCGCCGGAGAGGGGCGCCCGCTCGAAGAGACTCGGGGCCGGCCATCGCGATTCACTATCTCATGGCCTGCCGGCTCGGCGGCTGCCGGAGCCTCGAGGGCAGGCGGGCAGGTTTCGACTTAGGAGCAGGCGGAAAGTACCCGGGCATGACGACCTTCGGCTACACCATGATGTGCGAGCAGGCCGGCCCGAAGGATCTCGTGGCCCACCTGCAGGCGGCGGAGGAGGCGGGCTTCGACTTCTCGGTGATCTCGGACCACTACTTTCCATGGCTCGACGAGATGGGGCACTCGCCCTATGCCTGGTCGGTGCTCGGGGCGGCGGCCCAGGCGACGGACACGATCGGCCTCATGACCTATGTCACCTGCCCGATCAAGCGCTACCACCCCGCCGTCGTCGCCCAGAAGGCCGCCACTGTCGCGCTCCTCTCCGACGGCCGCTTCAGCCTCGGCCTCGGAGCAGGCGAGAACCTGAACGAGCACGTCACCGGCGGCGGCTGGCCTCCGGCGAACACGAGGCACGAGATGCTCGCAGAAGCCGTCGAGATCATCACCCAGCTCTGGGCCGGCGGCTACGTGAACTACCACGGCAAGCACTTCGAGGTCGACTCGGCCAAGCTGTGGGACCTGCCCGCGACGCCTCCTCCTCTCGGTATCGCCGTCTCGGGGCGGCAGTCGTGCGAGCTCGCCGGCCGCTACGCCGACCTCATGATCGCCGTCGAGCCGGAGGCCGAGCTCGGCCGCCTCTTCGACGAGGCCGGAGGGGCCGGCAAGCCGCGGGTCGGGCAGATCCCTGTGTGCTTCGACACCGATCGCGACGCGGCCGTCAAGCGGGCCCATCGCCTGTTCAAGTGGTTCGGCGGCGGTTGGAAGGTGAACGCCGAGCTGCCGGGAACGGCCGCCTTCGACGCAGCCTCGCAGTACGTGCGCCCGGAGGACGTCGCGAAGTCCATTCCGTGCGGCTCCGACGTGGGCGAGTTCGTCGAAGCCGTCGCAGCCTTCACAGACGCCGGCTTCACCGAGGTCGCTCTCGTCCAGGTCGGTGGCGACCAACAGCTTCCCTTCATCTCGTGGGCGGAGAAGGAACTGCTCCCGGCGCTTCGCTCCCGATGATCGCGGCCCGATAGAGCAGAGCCGGCGTGCGGCCGTCGGTCTTTGAGGAGCTTGCTCTGTAAGAGTGAGCGGTCGTGGTCGAACTTCCGCCGGTTGTCCACAACAAGGCGCTTGCCGCCGGCGCGACACATTGGCTCAGCGAGCTCGACGACCTCGTGGGCAGCCTCGAGAGCGAGTGGGGCATCTCGGTCGGCCGGCCGTATGAGGATGCGACCGAGGCTTTCGTCGCCCGGGCGGTCTGTGACGACGGGACAACGGCGGTATTGAAGCTGATAATCCCGCGGACTGGAGATGCCGCCAGGCACGAGATAACGGTCTTGCGGCTCTCCGACGGGGACGGCTGTGTGCGGCTCATCCGCCATGACGTCGACCGGGCTGCGCTCCTCCTCGAGCGACTCGGCTCCCCCCTGTCCGACTTGGGACTGCCGGTCGGGCAACGGCACGAGATCCTCTGTGCCGCCGCCGCACGCGTCTGGCGCCCTGGTGCGGGGTATGGGCTCCCGTCCGGGGCCGAGAAGGGGCAATGGCTCGCCGATCACATCGAAGCGACATGGGAGGAGACCGGCCGCCCTTGCTCGGAGAAGGCGGTCGAGGACGCCCTCGCATGTGCAGCTCGTCGCATCGCCGCCCACGATGACGAACGGGCGGTGCTCGTGCACGGCGACGTCCACCAGTGGAACGCCCTCCAAGCTGGCGACGGGTACAGGCTCGTTGATCCAGACGGTCTCTTCGCCGAGGCCGAGTACGACCTCGGCGTCATCATGCGCGAGGATCCCCTCGATCTCATCCTCGGCGACCCGCACGAGCGGGCCTTCCGGCTGGCCGCCCGGACCGGCCTTGATGCGACGGCCATCTGGCAGTGGGGAGTGGTCGAGCGGGTCTCGACGGGCCTGTTGTGCACGAAGATAGGCCTGCAGCCCGTGGGTCGTGAGATGCTCGCCGCCGCCGACCACCTCGCCGGAGGACGGCTCGAGATCTGAGAGAGGAGACAGGGGACTGTGTTGTGGCCGCTACCCGATGAGATCGACACCCCGGCGCTGCTTGTCGACTACGAGACGTTGTCGGCGAATGTCGCCTCGATGGCGACACGGATCCTGGGTAGAGGCGTCGCCCTGAGGCCCCATGCGAAGACGCACAAGTCACCGCAGATCGCCAGGATGCAGCTGGCGGAGGGGGCGTGCGGGCTCACGGTGGCGTCGCTCGCGGAGGCCGAGGTGTTCGCCGCCGCCGGTTGTGAGGACCTGCTCGTCGCCTACCCCCTCTATGTCTCTCCTCGTAAGGCCCCGCGGCTACGCGCCCTCGCCGGCAGGATCCGGCTCTCCGTCGGGCTCGACTCGATAGAAGCCGGCCGGATGCTCGAGAAGGCAGGCGTTCGCGGGCAGTTGAGCGTGCTGATCGAGATCGACTGCGGGCAGCACCGGAGCGGGGTCCGGCCGGAGGCCGCCGGAGAGCTGGCAGCACGTTGTCAAGACCTCGGGCTCAGCATCAGCGGGGTGTTCACCCACGGCGGCCACGGCTATCGAGACACCGCCTCTGCCGCCGCGGCCGCCGTCGACGAGACCGAAGCGCTCGGGGCGGCCGTCGAGAAGCTGGCCGAGCACGGGATCGTCGCCCACACCGTGAGCGCCGGCTCGACCCCGACAGCCGTCGCGTCAGCAGCAGGCGCAGTGACAGAGGAGCGACCGGGCACCTATGTGTTCAACGACCGGCAGCAGGTCGCCCTCGGCTCAGCCTCGCGGGCGGAGGTGGCCGTCGCCGTGGCGGCGACGGTGGTCAGCACCGCCGTCGAGGGTCAGGTCGTCCTCGATGCCGGCAGCAAGGCGCTCTCGAGCGACCGGCCGAGCTGGTTGACCGGCCACGGCATCGTCCCCGAGCTCGGCGACGCGCCCGTCGTCGGCTATGTCGGAGTGCCACGGCCTCGTTCGCCTCGACGGGCAGGCGCCCCCGCCCGTCGGCTCGCTCGTCCGGGTCGTGCCGAATCACGTCTGCACCGCCGTCAACCTGTTCGACCACTATGACGTCGTCTCGAAGGGCGAGGTCGTCGACCGGTGGGCTGTCTCGGCCCGCGGCCACCTCACCTGAGCGCAGCGACCTCTTCCGCCAAGCCTGCCGGGCCCGAGAAGACGATCACGGCACAGCACGGCACGGGGCACCGGCCGGTGCTCAGCGACACGGGTCGAGTGGGGCGAGCAGCCGAGGTGTGACCCCGGTGGCGATCCTCTCGGCGAGGAGGCGGCCGGTGAGAGGGCCGAGCGTCACCCCCCACATCCCGTGACCGCCGGCGACGAACAGCCCGCGGGTTCTCGTCTCGCCCACGAGTGGCACGCCGTCAGTCGTGAGGGGACGTGCTCCCATCCACTCGTCGCGAGATCCGTCCCAGTCGACACCATCAAGGAGCGGGCGGGCGTCGCGGAGCATCCATCCGAAGCGGTCCCTCTTCGGGGGGGCGTCCGGCGAGGCGAACTCCATGATGCCGGTCACGCGGACCCGCTCGTCCTGAGGCGTGAGTGCGAGGCGCACGGAGGGGAAGTGCAACGGCCCGCGGAACGGCTCCGTGCACGGCAGCGTGAAGCTGTAGCCGCGACCGGCATAGACGGGCACCCGCACCCCGTGTGAAGCGGCGAGCGAGCTGATCCAGGCACCGTTGGCGAGGATGACGGCGTCGGCCTCGATGTCGCCGGCAGCGCTCCTCGCAACAAGGGTCCGGCCACGGCGCTCGACAGAGCTGACCGCCGCCTGTTCGATGATCTTGCCGCCTCGCCGGCGGACGCTGCCGGCTAGAGCGGTCACGTAGCTCGACGGTGTGAGGTACTGCTGGCCGAGGATCCTGACCGCCATCGAGATGTGGCCGGACAGGTGCGGCTCGAGCTCTTTTGCCTGCTCGCCCGTCAGCACCTCCAGCCTGACCCGTTGACCACTAGCAACGACGGACGCGAGCTCGTGGAGAAGGGCTGCCGTGTCGCCTCCTCCTCCGAAGCACGAGAGGATGTCGCAGTCGTGCAATGCGGCGTCGACCCCCCCCTTGCGCTGGCGCTCGTAGGAGTCGGCGATCCCTTCGTTGAGCGGGCGGTACGCCGCCATGCCGGTGCGCCAGGCGCCCGGCGTGCAGTGGCGGGCGAGTCCCGCCATGAACCGGTAGAGCTGCGGATCTCTCTGCACGGCGAGGCGGACAGGCGACCGGGGGCTCAGCACGGCGCGGACCCCGTAGCGGAGGATCGACGGCTCGGGGAGGGGCACGCAGAGTGCCGGGGCGACATAGCCGGCGTTCCCCCATGACGAGCCGGAGCCGGGCCTGCCTCGATCGGCCACCTGGACCTCGATCCCGTAGTCCAGCAATGACCACGCGCACGACAGGCCGACCATCCCCGCTCCGACTACGAGAACCCGGGCGGGCGCATCGTAGGCCGAAGAGGGCTCCGTCATGGTGTAGGCGTCATCTGGACCATCGTGACAGATCCCGTCCTCCCAGGCGTCTTTCGTTCGGGGCGCCATGACCGTAGGGCGGGTGCGACGAGCCCGCCAGGGAGCATCGGCCAATCTTAAGACGCAGCCTTTGTTGCCATGAACGAACCGGCCGCCTGCCTGCAGGGCTGTCGCGACGCTCGGCAGCTACTCTCCGTCCTGTGCGAGGCGAGTCTCCCGATGTCCCCGACCTGCGGGCAAGGGTGCCGCTGTCTCGCCTCGTCGAGGTGCTCGGGCCGAGCTTGCTGAAGGTTCGTTTCATGCCGGCCGCCTCGGCTGACGTGCTCGATGTGGTGATCTGGGACGTCGTCGACGAGCCCGCCGTCTCCCCCGGGCACCTCGTGCTCGGAGTGGGCATCCGGGACGAGCCGTCGGTGTCGGCGCTCCTCGGCCGACTCTCCCCCGAGAGGATCGCCGGCCTCGTCATAAAGCTGGCTTCGCCGGCGTCAGCCCCCATCTCGCCGGTGATGTACGAGGCGGCCGCCGAGGCCGGTGTCCCGCTCATCCAGCTGACAAGCGGTGCCTCGTGGGAGCAGATCGTCGTTCTCGCCCGGACCCTTCTCGTGCACGGCTTCCCGTCTGCGGACGCCGGAGCGCCCGTCAACGGCGTCGTCAACGACTTGTTCGGCTTGGCCGAGGCCGTCAGTGCGGTGCTCGATGCGTCCGTCACGATCGAAGACAGCTCGTCGAGGGTGCTGGCATTCTCCGGGTACGAGCACGGCGTCGACGAGGCGCGCAGGGAGACCATCCTCGGGCGGCGCGTTCCGGAGCGCTACACGACGATGCTCGAGCAACGAGGCGTCTTCCGCCGTCTCCTCACCGACACCGCTCCCATCTATGTCGACCGCCTCACCGACGACATGCTGCCCCGCGTCGCCGTCAGCGTCCGAGCCGGTGGCGAGGTGCTCGGCTCGATATGGGCGGCGACCGAAGAGCCGTTGTCCCTCGAGCGCGAGGACTGGTTGGCGGACGCCGCCAAGCTGGTGGCGCTGCACCTTCTCCGCCTCCGGGCAGAGGCAGATGTGGGACAAAGGCTTCGCGGAGAGCAGCTGGCCGCTCTCCTGCAGGGGGGCAAGCTCGGCCTCGAGACGGCGAACCGGCTCGGGCTGGCGCCAGGCCCGTCGTGCGTCGTGGCGGCGATGCCGTCTGACCTCGACCCGGCATCGGCGGAGGCCGACCTGCAACGCCTCATGACGTCGCTCTCGGTCCACCTGTCGGCTGTCCGGCCCCGGTCGGCGGTGGCGAGGATCGGAGACGTCGTGTACGCGGTGCTCTCCCCGGTGGAGGAGGGCGACTGCTCAGGCGCCGGAGCGACTCTCCTGATGCAGCAGTACGTCGACTATGCCGACCAGGCTCGGTCCTTCCTCATCGGAGTGGGCCGCCCCGCCCGTGCCTTCGCCGACCTCGTGCGATCGCGGGCCGACGCCGACAAGGCGCTCAGGGTCCTGCGTGAGCAGGCGGGCGGTCGCCAAGTCGTGCGGTTCGCCGACGTCCATGTGGAGTCGCTCCTTGTCCGGCTCGTCGACCTCCTTGCTGAGGACGAGGATCTCTGCCTCGGAGCGGTCGAGAGCGTCGTCAGCTACGACCGCCGCCACCACGCCGGGATGCTCGACACGCTCGTGGCGTACCTTGACTCCTTCGGCGACATCGGGGCGGCATCGGCCGCCGTCCATGTGCACCCCAACACGTTCAGGTACCGGCTCCGGCGGTTGAGCTCGATAAGCGGCATCGATCTCGATGATCCCGACGTCCGCTTCGCCACCATGCTCCGCCTCCGGCTGAGAGCGCTCTCGGAACGGCGGGAGGTCGCCCCACCTTCATCTGTCTACGGGGCCGCCGGCTGATCGTCTGCGGCGCTTCTGAAGCTCGAGGCGGTGCCTCAGCATCCGCCGGTTGCCGGCCGGGACACCGGCTCACCCTCCACCGGCAGCAGCAGACGCGAGGCGTGATCGCCACCGTGCCAGACGGTGTTGACGGCAACCCGTGGCACATCCTGGCTCCGGACGGCGCCGAAGCGGTTGAGGCTTCTCGCGAACCAGGGGAAGTCGCTGCTCGTAACGGTCACGCGCAGGCGGTGGCCGGGCATGACGACGTGATGAGTCGGCCACAACTCGACGCGGAAGCAATAGGTCTCCCCGGGGACGAGGGGCTGCGGATCCTCGAGGGAGTAGCGGCAGGCTGCCCGCAGGCAACCCTGGGTCACCTTGATGGACCGGCCGTCAGGCGTCACGTCGGTGAGCTTGATGTGCCAGTCAGTGTCGTCACCGTCCGAGGACGCGTACAGCTCGAGCGTGCCCCAGCCGGACACCGTGAGCGGATCGGTGAAGGGATCGCTCGTGTAGCAGACGACGTCATCTCGCTTCTCGTTCCCCGTCTGCTCCAACGGCACGTCCTCGAAGGGGTAGCGGCGGACGTCGAGGCCGGTCGGGACCGGGTCGAGAGGGTCATAGACGTAGTCCTCCCGCGACTGCTCCTCGGGCCGCTCCGGCACGAGGCGACCGGGAGCGAGATGGAGGGCCAGTTCGAGGTTGCCGAGCGGCCACGCCTGGGCACCTCGCCAGCTGTTGCGGCCGGGCTCGAAGAGCCGGACACGGTCGAGCTCCCCGAGGTCCGGGCCGTCCTTCAGCCAGTGGTCGAACCAGCGCAGGTGCTCGCTGTCCATGTCATGGGCGGCCGCGTCGCCGAACTGGACACCACCGCATGCCGAGTCGGGGTAGCGGGACTTGACGTGGCTCCAGGGGCCGACGAGCAGGAACTGGGAGTGCCGCGCCGGTGACGCCGCCGCCATGTGCTCGTAGTGATGGAACGCCCCGAGCAGGTCCTCGAGGTCGTACCACCCGGTCACGTGCAGGCACGGAACATCTATCTCGTCGTAGCGGTCGTCGTAGCGAAGCGCCTTCCAGAATTCGTCGAGGGTGTCGCGGGAGTTGACGATCTCCCAGGTCGGTCCCCTCGCGTCGATGATGTCGCCGATGGACTCGAAGGGAAGTGTCCGGAGTATCTCGTCCCAGTCGGCACGCTCGAGCGTGTGCGACTCATCGATGCGGCGACGCGTCGCGTAGGCCCACCAGGCGAAGTAGAGCTGGAAGATGCCGTTCGTGTAGGGGATCTCCTGCTGCCACCGCCCGGCGGCGGAGGTGGAGATCATCGCCCGCAGATGCGGGGGGCGCTCCGATGCCGCCGCCCACTGGACCCAGCCCATGTAGCTGAGCCCGGTCGTGCCGACCTTGCCGTTGCACCACGGCTGGGCGGCTGCCCACTCGATGACGTCGTGGGTGTCCTCGGCGTCGTTGACAAAGGCGGCCCAGTCCCCCTCCGACTTGCCGCGGCCCCGAACGTCCACGATCACAAAGCCGTAGCCGTTCGACTGGTACAGGCGGGCGTCATCAGACACGAGCGCCCCGTTGTCCTTCCCGTACGGGGTGACCTCCACGATCGCCGGCACACCGGCATCTCCGAGTTGGGCGGGAAGGTAGACGTCGGCCGCCAGCTCGATGCCGTCGCGCATCGGGACGCCCGATCTCGAAACGGCCGGTGCCGCCGAGCTCCCCGGCTCGTTCGATCCAGCTCCGGAACGGTGTCGTCGGCACGGTGCTCACCGCCGTTGCAGGCGCACCTCGAAGGCGTCGCGGAGAGCGTCACCCACGAGGTTGAACGCCACGACCGTGAGCACGATGCACACGCCGGCGGGATAGATGAGCCACCAGTAGCTGTCGAAGATGTAGTTGAGGCCGTTCGTCAGCATGCCGCCCCAGTTGGCGGCGGGCGGCGGTGGCCCGAGCCCGAGGAAGCTCAAGGCGGCAAGTAGCAGGACGGCGTTTGCCACCTCGAAGGTCGCCTGCACGACGACGGTTCCAAGGACGTTGCGGACGAGGTGCCGCAGCACTATCTGCCAGGCCCGCTCGCCGAAGCCCCGCGCCGCCATCACATAGTCGAGGGTGCGCAGCACGAGGACCTCCCCTCTCACGAGGCGGGCGGTCGCCAACCAGGAGATGCATCCAAGGACGACGATCAGCGTGAGGACGCTCGGCGTCACGATGCTCGCCAGCAGCAACACGAGGAGTAGGGACGGTATGGCGAGCAGGCCGTCGACGATCCGCATCATGACCGAGTCGATCCAGCCTCCGAGGAACCCGGCAGTCGCTCCCCACAGCGTCCCGAGGAACCCGGCTATGGCGGCGGCCGCGAATCCAACCTCCAGGGAGGACTGGCCCGCCACCATCAACCGGCCGAGGACGTTGTAGCCGACCTCGTCGGTCCCGAGCGGGAACCGGGCGCTCGGCCGGAGCGTGATCCGCAACAGGTCGGTGTGGATCTGGTCCGTGCGGTATATGTGCGGACCCGAGGAAGCTGAACAGCAGCATCAGCACGATGATCGACAAGCCGAGCACGCCCATGCGGTTGCGGACGAAGTCCCCGACGGTCCGGCGCCACTGGCTCGCACCGGCGGAGCCGGACGGCGGGCCGGCAATCGGCTCGAAGCCCTCGGCAGAAGGGTCCGACAGCAGGCCGGCCCCAGCGTGGAGATTCTGGCGAGCGGTCATGGGGCGTGGTAGCGGATCCGCGGATCGAGAGCTGCGTAGGCGACGTCGGCGAGCAGGTTGCCGAGGACTGTCGCCGTGCCGACGACGACCGTGAAGCCCATCAGCACCGGGTAGTCATGGGCCCCGGCCGCGGTCCAGAACAGCCATCCCATCCCGGGATAGTTGTAGAGGGCCTCCACCACGATTGCGCCCGAGAGGACACCGGGGAGGCTGAGGCCGACGAGAGTGACTATCGGCAGCAGGCTGTTGCGAAGCAGGTGACGGGTGATCAGCCGGCGCCCCGGGACGCCTTTCGCGCGGGCCGTTCGTATGTAGTCCTGCAACAAGTTGTCGATGGCCGACGACCGCACGAACCGGCTGAACTGGGCCACGGTGACGATCGTGAGTGTCGCGACGGGGAGCACGAGCCCGCCGGGGTCCTGGAGCACCGCGCCGACGCTCGCCCCCTGCGGCCCTTCGGAGGGAAAGAGGTGGAGCTGCACCGAGAACCCGACGATGAGGAGCATGCCCAGCCAGAACGTCGGCATCGAGTAGCCGACGAAGGAGAACGTCGTCAAGGCGTGATCCGAGATCCTGTTCCGGCGAAGGGCCTGGGCAACTCCCATCGGGATGGCGATCACGAGTGCCACCACATAGGAGAGGCCGACAAGAAGGGCGCTCTTTGGCAGGTCGAGCGTCAGAAGAGAGACGACTGACTGGTCGAAGTGGTAGGAGAACCCGAGGTTCCCGTGGATGAGGTGGTCGAGGTAGAGCACGTACTGCACCGGGAGCGCCCGGTTGTAGCCGTTGGTGGCGTTGAACGCCCGGATCGCCCCCGGCGTCGCCCTTATTCCGAGGATTGCACGGGCTGGGCTACCTGGGAGGAAGTGCAGGATGGAAAAGACGATGATCGTGACGATGACGAGCACCACGAGCGCCTGGGCGGTGCGCCGGATGAGGTATTTCTTCACGGGGCGGGCGTCTTCTTCTTCGGCCGGGCGCCTAGAGGCCGCTCATACGAGCTCCCGCCCGCCGGTGGCGATCGCGTGGGCTTCGGCCGGGCATCCGCCTCACCTCGATCTCGGTGATCACGTACCCGGCCGCACTAGGACTTGAGGTACCAGATGGAGGGGTAGATGTGGGCGGTCGAGTCCTGTGCCGTCACCCCGCCGAGCTTCGGAGAGATGGCCGAGATCTGGTAGGCGCTGTTCGGGAACCAGAGGTCCGGAAGCTGCTTCGCGACGAGGAGCTGGTAGCGGTAGAGGGCGCCTGTCGAAGCTGTGTTTCCGTCGGTGATGATCTGCTTGATCAGGCCCTCTACCTGCTGGTTGCAGTAGTCCCCGCCGTTGGTCGCGCCTCCACAGCCAAAGAGGCTGTCGCCGTCGGGGTAGTAGATCGGCACATAGGTGTAGACCGGGGAGGCGATGATGCTCAACGCGGTAGAGCTCGCCGGGCACGAGGACACCGTCTTGCCGATGCAGGCATAAGCATCGGCAAGGACTGTGTTCTCCGGAGACTCGGTGAGCGGGACGTTGATGCCGGCGGAGCACGAAGGCCGAGCGCAAAGCCTGGATCTCGTCGTCCACCGCCGGGAAGCCGCTCGGGTATATGAGGGGCATCGTCAGCTTCGAGCCCGCCGCGATGCCGGTCCCGCAGTCGCCCGAGCCTGAGCCCGCCCTCGTGCAGGTGGCCGCCCCGCCGCTCGAGGGGATCGTCCATCCATGGGACTGTGAGGAGGTTCTTCGCAGCCGCCGGGTTGTACGGGTACGGGTTGTTCTTGGCAGCCGGGTTTAGGAAGCTGCTGGATGGAAACGTCGGCACCGGGCCGTATGTCGGGGTGCCGTAGCCGAGGAGAATGTTCTTGATGTAGCTCGGCTGGTCGATGAGGAGCTGCATCGCCTGGCGGACGTAGAGCTGGTTCTCGAGCGGGGCGTACTTCGGATTGGCGAAGTTGATGCCTATGAAAGTCAGCCCCCACTCGTACCACGGCTTGATCGTGTAGCCGTTCGAGCGGAGTGAGCCGAGGTCGCCGATGTCGGTCGTCGGGACGTATCCGTAGTCGACGTTGCCTGACTGGAGAGCATCGAATTCCGCCGTCGCGCTCGTGAAGGGCAGCTCCTCGAACTCGCTCGCCTTCGGCTTGTCCGGTCCGGAGTACTTCGGGTTCGGGATCATGATCGTCTGGCCCGTCACCTGGAACCCGGTGTTCGGCTTCAGGTGCCACGGGCCGTCCACGACCTGCCAGAGGGGGTCTGTGTCCCACGTCGAGAGCGACATCGAGGCCTTGTTCAGGTACGTGTAGACCTTGCGGGCACCTGCGGCTGTCTCGTCGTAGTTGCCGACCGGGCTCGTCGCAGAAGTCTTGTCCCATGAGTGCTGGGGGATGGGGGTGAGGATGGAGAGCCCGTTGTAGAGCAGGTACGTCGGGTTGTACACGACGTTGAACCTGAGGACGAAGGTGTTCGGGGACGGCGCCGACATGCCGGCGACGTGGTCCATCCAGCCTCCGGGGACGTAGGCCGCCTCCTCGTTCTTCTCGGCGAGGAGCAGGTTCATCCAGAACTCGAGGTCCCGCGAGGTGACGGGGGTGCCGTCCGACCAGACGTACTTCTTGAGGGTCATCGTCACCGTCTTGCCGCCGTCCGAGAAGACCGGGGGATCAGCCATGCTGAGCCCGTAGTTGATCGTCGGCAGGGCGTTCTCGCTGTGGCCGAACCAGTAGAGCGGCAGCCACATGAGCGGCTGCAGGTAGGTGATGTTGTTGTTGCCCGAGTTGGCGCCGTCGTAAAGGGGGAAGATATAGGTCGGTGGCGAGCCCGGCTGCTCGGCGAAGGTCACCGTTCCGCCCTTCACCGGCTTGCCCGCCTTGGCCCCCGCGCCGGAACCGGTGCCACATGCGGCCAAGACGAGGGCGGCGGCGACAAGCGCGACGGCAGAATGAAGGACCCGACGACGGTGGTGCATCCTGACTCCTCTTCTGGCTCCGTGCAGGCTCCCCCGGCACCCGGGAGGTGAGCCGCCCTCTCCCGGCGATTGCGTCAGACGACCACAAGAGGGCGGACGTCCTGCTCCTTCGGCGTCCAGGCAGTCTCGCGCCGACGTGGCATCGCTAACAGGTACCGATGGCCGAACGCTACCGGGATTCCTAGTCGGATTCAACAAATGGAAGCGCCCGGCGGCCGCTCTGATCCTCCTCGTTCGGGCAGCCCAAGCCCGGACGAGGAGCTATCGGGCGACGACGATCCTCAGCCACTTCGTCGCCGTCCGGGCGGAGTGGTCGGTCACCCGGACTGCGAACGAATAGGAGCCTGACTTGGTCGGCGTGCCACTCCAATGGCCACTTCCCGAGAACGCCAGGCCCGGTGGCTTGGTGCCGGCGATCCGCGACCAGGTGTACGGGCCGGGGCCACCGGCGGCCGCCACGGTGGCGTGGTAGGCCTTGTCGACGGTCCCGGACGGGAGCGAGTTCGTCGTGATGGCAAGGGCGTGACGGTGATGCTGAGCGCCTTGGTCGCTCTTGCTCCGAGATGGTCCGTCACCTGGAGGCTGAAGGAGTAGGTCCCCTTCGCCGTCGGCGTTCCGGTCCACACCCCGGCGCTCGAGAACGAGAGGCCGGGCGGCTTCGTGCCCGAGATGCGTGACCAGACGTAGGGTCCCGGGCCGTCGGTGGCGGCAGCAGTGGCGTGGTAGGCCGTGCCGACGGATCCGGCAGGGAACGAGTTCGTCGTGACCGAGAGCGGGGCGATCCTGATGCTGAGCGCCCTCGTGGCAGTGGCGCCCGACTGGTCTGTCACCTGGAGCCTGAAGGAGTAGTACCCGATCGCCGTCGGCGTTCCCGTCCACACCCCGGCGCTCGAGAACGAGAGGCCGGGCGGCTTCGTGCCCGAGATGCGCGACCACCTGTAGGGCGCCGTGCCGCCGTCCTCGGTCACAGTGGCGTTGTACGGGTCTCCGACGGACCCGGTCCGAAGCGATGAGGTGGTGATGGTGATGAGGGTGGACTGCACGCAACGGTTGGCGTTGTTCGACCAGAGCGGCTGCATGGCGAAGCTGCCGGTGGAGAGCGGGACGTCGGCGAGGCCGCTCCAGGCGCACTTGTCGGCGACCTCGCCGCCCGACGGGTCGGGGATGTCGATCCAGCCCGAGTCGGGGAAGGGATCGGTGATGCTCTCGGCGTACTCGTGACCCTCCACTATCGAGAACCCGTCATAGGTTCCTGGTGTGTTGACTATGCCCTCGCCGCAGCTGGCACCGACGTCGGGCAGGTAGGGCAGGTTGGTGAAGGGCACGTTGTTCACCGTCGAGGACGAGTGCCAGGCGCAGTAGTCGCCGCCGCCGGCGCAGTTCACGAAACCAGCCGGGCACGTGCCGGACTGAGTGGCGACCACGATCTGGGTGTTGACCGGATCGGTCAGGTTGTGCGCCGAGTAGAAGGCGTCCGCCTCGGCGGCCAACTGTTCCTGGGTGGCGCCGTGGGGCGGGGTCGCCTGGTCCTGGAAGACTCCCTGCAGGACCGAGGTGGAGAAGGTCGGGTGGCCGGTGGCGTCCCCGTACTGCACGGTCGTCGTCGACCAGCTGTCCTGCAGTTCGACGCCGAGCCCGGAGAGGAAGTGGTCGAGGTACTCGGCGTCTGGTCCTGTGAGGGACCATTTCGGTCCCCAGAGCAGCAGGTAGACCTTCGGCGAGTGCTGCACCTGGCCACCCTGGTACGAGACGGGACAGGCCGGTTCGTTGCAGGCGGCGGCTCCAGCAGCGGCTCGAGGTGTCACCGCCGGCCCGTGACGGCCCCTCGCGTAAGCGATCGCCTTCGGCTCGTCTCTCTCCTTCGAGAGCAACCTCGCGTAGGTCGCATGCAGGTCCACCCGCACGACCGGCACGGGAGCCGGCGAGCGACGAGCTGTTGCGCCGGCGACGGCAGCGAGCGGGATCAGCGCCGCCGCCAGGCAGACGACGGCCGATACGGACGCGCCCATAACTGCACGACGCATAGCTACCTCCAAGAGATCCTGCGGCACGGGACGGCAAATCCCGAGCTACTCGAGCATTGGTTTAAGCAGGACCAGCCGGCCCCCCGGCGGGCACTCTACAACCCGGGCCGTCCTGCACGCGCCTGTCGAGCCGGAGGGGCGTTTCAGAGGCGGAAGGACGTCAACGGGCGCGAGACGATAAAACCTTTCAGCACAGGAGATTCCCGCTCTCAGGCCAGGATGCAGGCGACTTCGTGCCCGGGTGTGTCGGCGGCGACGGCCTGACGCAGCTGTGGGTCCACCTTCCGGCAGCGATCCTCGGCGAGCGGGCAGCGGGGGGCGAAGCGGCAGCCGGCCGGGATGGCGATCGGGTTCGGCGTCTCTCCCTCGAGGACGTGAGCGGTCGAGCGCTCGCGCGGGTCGCGACGCGGCACGACCGAGAGGAGCGCCCGCGTGTAGGGGTGCTGAGGGGCCCTGATGACATCTTGCGCCGGTCCCTGCTCGACGATCCGACCGAGGTACATGACCGCGATGCGGTCGGCGAAATGCGCCGCCGTCGAGAGGTCGTGGGTGATCATGAGCACTCCCATGTTGCCGTCGCGACGGAGCCCGTCGAGGAGCGAGAGCAGGCCTGCCCGCACCGAGACGTCGAGCATCGAGACCGGCTCGTCGGCGAGCAGAAGCTCGGGATCGAGAACGAGGCTGGCGGCAATGGCCACTCGCTGGCGCTGGCCCCCGGAGAGCTCATGGGGGTAGCGGTTCGCATAGAGGTCGGCGGGAGAGAGACCGGCACGTTCGAGCGCCTCGGAGACGAGTTGCCGCCTGGCACGGGCGTCCCCGCCGATCCGGTGCACCCGCAGCGGTTCCTCGACGGTCTGGCTGACCTTGAAGCGGGGATCGAGCGACTCATAGGGATCCTGGTAGATCATCTGCACGCGGCGGCGGAGGGGGCGCATTGCACGCTGCTTGAGCTTGGTGACGTCACGGCTGCCGAGCATGATCGTTCCGGCCGTCGGTGTGAGCATGCGCTGGATCGTCTGGAGCGTTGTCGTCTTCCCGCAGCCGGACTCCCCGACAAGGGCGAGCATCTCGCCGCGGCGCAGCTCGAAGGAGACGCCGTCCACCGCCCGGACGAATCTCCGGCGACGGAAGGCGAGTCGCTCGATGATCGTGCGCCGGGCGGCAAAGCGCGTGTGAAGGTTCTCCACCTTGAGAAGGACGGGTACCTCGCCGTCTGCTCCGGATCCGCCGCCGGTCGCGGGCCTCCGCCTCGTTGCCCTCACCGTGCCGCCTCTTCCTGAGCTTCGTCGGCTCTCCCGCTCATCCCGATCACGATCCCCCTCTCAGTGCCGGCGGCGCGCCCGGCGCCGGTGCGGGCGATCCGCTCGGCAGGATCAAGGCCGTTCAGGTGGCAGGCAGCACGGTGCCCGGGCGCCAGCTCGACGAGGGGCGGGTCGACCGTCGGGCACGGCCCGAAGCCGGAGTCGCAACGGGGGAGGAAGGCGCAGCCGGTGATCGGTTGGTCGAGCCGGGGAGGGACACCGGGGATCGACACGACGGCGTCATCGCCGTACAGGTCCGGGGTGGCCGAGAAGAGCAGTCTCGTGTAGGGGTGCCGGGGGTCGTGGTAGAGCTCGTCCACAGAGCCCTCCTCGGCTATCTCACCGGCATACATGACAGCCGCCCTGCCACATACCTGCGCCACGACCGGGAGGTCGTGGGTGACGAGGACGACGGCGAGGCCGAGGTCGTCGGACAGCCCCGAAAGCAGCGCGAGGATCTGCGCCTGCACCATGACGTCAAGCGCCGTCGTCGGTTCGTCGGCGAGCAGAATTTTCGGCCCGCAGGCGAGAGCCATCGCGATGGCGGCACGCTGGCGCATCCCACCGGAGAACTCGTGCGGGTACCGCTCGCCGGTCACCGCCGAGATGCCGACGCGCTCGAGGAGGTCGTTCGCGATCGCCCGTGCTCTCCTGCCGCTCGCCATCTTGTGGAATTCGATCGGCTCGATGATCTGCTCGACGACGGGTCGGACGGGGTTGAGAGCGTTCATCGCCCCCTGGAACACCATCGCGATCTCCTTCCAGCGGTGCGGCCGCATCGACCGGTCGCCGCCGGCGAGGATGTCGTTGCCGTCGAGCAGCACGCGGCCCGACACCTGCGCCGTCGACGGGAGGAGGCCCATGAGGGCGAGGATCGTGGTCGTCTTCCCGCATCCGGACTCCCCGACGAGCCCGAACCGCTCACCGGCGTCGAGCCCGAAGCTCACGCCCTGGACGGCGTGCAGCTCCCCTGCGGTTCTCGGCAGGTCGAACCAGACGTGGAGGTCATCGACCTCGAGCAGGCTCACCTCAGACCGCTTCCGGGCCACGGCCGGCGAGTGGACGCAGCGACCAGCGGCGGATCGACAGGTGGGCGACTCTGAGGCGCGGGTTGAGGGCATCCTCGATTGCCTGGCCGAGCAGGAAGCAGCCCATGATCACGAGTGTGATCGCGATGCCGTCGGGGATGACGGCCCACCAGGCGCCGGCACTGATGGCGGCACGGTCGAATGAATGCTGGAGGATCGTCCCCCACGTTATGGCCGTCGGGCTCTCGAGGCCGAGGAAGGCGAGCGCCGTCTCGAGGTAGATGGCGACGGCGATCGTGAGGACGGTGTTCGCCATGAGGAGCGGCCCCACCTGCGGGAGGATGTGGCGCATGATGATGCGTGTGTCGCTCGCTCCTATCGAATGGGCACGCTTGACGAAGGTGCGCTCCTTGAGGCTTTTCACCTGCGCCCGGATGACCCTCGCCGTCGCCGCCCACTCGAGTATCGCGATCACGAGGATGACGTGGACGAGGCTCGGGCCCCAGACGTCCGCGACGATCATCGCAAAGGCGAGGTCCGGGATCACGAGCAGGTAGTCGGTGATGCGCATGAGGATGCCGTCGACCCAACCCCCGAAGTAGCCCGAGACGATCCCGACTCCGCCCCCGATGAACATCGCCACGAGCGTGGCGGCAAAACCGATGACGAGCGAGACGCGGCCGCCGTACATGATCTCGCTCAGCAGGTCGATGCCGCCGTCGTCACAACCGAGCCAGTGATGAACCGAAGGCGCCGCGAACACCGGGCAGCTCTGAAGGGCGGGTGAATACGGTGCGAAGAGCGGCGCCCCGACCGCGAGGATGACGAACACGAGGATGAGGGCGACCCCGATCGAGGCCGCCTTCTGCTCGCGCAGCACCTGGCGGAGCAGTCCCCCCGGGAGGCGACAGCGGCCGGCGGGACCACGGAGCCTACGAGCGCCGGGTCCTGGCTTATCGCGCTCACCCGTTGATCCTCGGGTCGAGCTTGAAATAGAGGATGTCGGACACGAAGTTGAGCAGGATCACGGAGGCCGCCAGCACGAGAAACCCTCCCTGCAGCATGGGATAGTCGCGCTGGTCGATCGCCTGCCACATGGCGAGCCCGATGCCCGGCCAGCTGAAGATGTACTCGATCAGGATCGCCCCTGCGACGATCCAACCAAGTGAGAGGGCCACCATCGTCGCAATCGGCAGGATGGCGTTGCGGAGCACGTGTCGCGAGATGATCCTGCGGTCGGGGAGCCCCTTCGCCCGCGCGGTGAGGACGTAGTCCTCGCCCATCGTCTCGAGCATCGACGACCGCATGATGAGGGTGAACTCCCCGTAGAGGGTCAGACAGAGCGTGAGAGCCGGCAACAGCATGTGGATGAGAACGTCCACGCCCTGGTCGAAAAGGCCCGGCTTGCCGAGGAGGAACGGGTTCGTCATCCCCGCTGTCGGGAGGAGGCCGCCGAGCAGGATCAACAGCATGAGGCCGAGGAACTGCGTCGGGAAGGCGTAGAAGGCGACGGCGAGGTTCGTGGAGGCGTGATCGAGCTTCGAGCCGCGGCGCCAGGCTGACAGGATGCCCGTGAGGACACCGACGATGACCGCGAGCACGGTCCCGAGCGTCACCATCGGGACGGTGTTCTTCAGGTCGAGCAGCAACAGGTGGGTGACAGGTTGCTGGTAGGTGAACGAGATCCCCATGTTCCCCTTGAACAGCTCCCGGATGTACAAGAAGTACTGCTCCCACTTCGGTCTGTTGAGGCCGAACTCGACCGTGAGGGCATGCTGGAGCTTCAAGGACCCGCGTGCGGCGTGGGCGAGGTTCGTGACGGCGTTGCCCGGAAGCACCCGGAACAGGAAGAAGTTGATCGTTGTCGCCATCCAGATCGTGAAGAGGGCGAAACCGAACCGCTTGATGACGTAGTCCGCCTGCTTCATCGTCAGGTCCGGTGCACGTTCAAGAGCGTCAGGTCGGAAAGCTCGTTGAAGGAGCCCTGCCCGGTCATGACGAAGCCCGTCCAGCTCGGGTCGTGGGCCTCCACCCACTCCGGGTAGTCGATGTCGACATAGGGAAGGTCCTTCGCGAGGAGGGCCTCCATCTCCCAGACGATCCGCCTGCGGACGACGGGGTCCGTCGCCGTGCCCTGTTCGGCGTAGAGCTCGTCGTAGCGGGCGTCTTCGAAGCCGCTGTCGTTCCAGCCACCCCACTGCGCCTTCGTGAAGACAGAGAGCTGGAAGTCGGGGTCCACCTCCGGCTGCCACTGGGAGAACTGCAGCTGGAAGGTCGGGTAGTTGTTGTTCGGCCCGTAGACCGCCAGCGTGGCGGCCGCAGTGTCCTCCTGGACAGCCGTGAGCGAGACACCGATCTTCTGGAAGTCACCGGCGATGATCTGGTAGATGCGGGTCTCGGGACCGACGCCCGGGTAGAGGACCATCTGGTAGCTCATCGGGTGGCCGTCGGCGATCCGCACACCGTTCGGCCCCATCTTGTAGCCCGCTTCGTCGAGAAGCTTGTTGGCGAGGACCGGATCGTAGGCGGGGGGCCTCAACGCCGGGTCGTACCACGTGCCGTCCGCCGGCGTGATGACGTTGCCGGCGGGCGTCGCCTCGCCGAGGTAGGCGACGGCGTCGATCCTCGAGCGGTCGACGGCCAGGTTGAAGGCCTTCCGGACGAGCGGGTTGAGCAGCTCGCGGTGCCCCTTCATCTTCGGGTTGGAGTTGATGGAGAAGTAGTTGACCTGGAGGCCGGTTGCGGTCGAGACGTCGAAGCGGTCACGGCGTGCGACAGCCACCGCGGTCGGCGGGACCGTCTCGACGTCGTCGATCTGATGGGTGATGAGAGCCCGGATCATCGAGTCGTCGTCGTCGAAGGTCTCGAGGCCGAAGCCGGCGATGTGCGGCTTCGGCCCCCACCATCGGGGATTGCGTTCGAAAAGGGCGATCTCCTTCGGGACGTACTTCTCGAGCTCGAAGGGACCGCCCGAGACGATCGGCACCGGGTTCGAGAAGGTCTTCAGTCCGGAGCCGGCTTTGCCGACGTGCTTGGCCCAGATGTGCTCGGGCAGGATCGGCAACTGCTGAAGCTGGGAGAGCACGTTCGCCACCGGCGTGTCGTAGGTGATGACGAGAGTGTCGGCGTTAGGGGCGACAGCCTTTTTCATGTGGGCGATGTCGGTGGCGTCCGCCGCCGTTGCGCCGTTCTCGAACCTCAACATCAAGTTGATCGTCCATGCGGCATCGTGGGCAGTGAGGGGCTTCCCGTCCGACCAGTGGGCACCGGGCACCGTATGGAACGTCCAGACCTTGCCGTTCGGCGAGAGACTCCAGCTCGTGGCGAAGTCCGGGATTATCTGCAGCTTGGCTCCGTACTGGACGAGGTACGGGTACATGTACTCGAAGCAGGAGTAGGCGTCGGTGAGCTGGGCGACGAAGGGGTTGAGCGAATCGATCCCGCTGTCTGTGCCTATGCGGAGGATGTTGTTCGTGCCGTCGTAGGCCTCTGCGAAAGCGCTGCAGCCGGTGGTGAGAAGCGAGAGGGCGAGGCCCATCCCGAGCAGGCTGACAAAGGGGGGCCTCTTCCGCTTTGCACGTGATCTCACGGCATCTCCCCTGACGGACAACTCTGATCCGGGGGCGAAGGCTACCCTCATCGCCGGAGGAACGGCGGCGCCAGGTGGCGCAAGGCCGATCGCCCATCCAAGCAACCTTTTCGGCTGTGTTCGACCTTCAGAGAGTGATGAGCTGTTCTGGGAGGCATGGACGAGGATGACGCGCGACGAGCAGCGGGAACGCACGCGTGAAGAGTTCGAGCAATTCGTGGCCGCATCGGCCGGCGAACTGCTCCGCACCGGCTATCTCGTCGTGTGGGACCTTGCCACTGCCGAGGACCTCGTGCAGGAATGCCTGTTCCAGGTCGCCCGGCGATGGCCCCGTGTCCGCTCGATGGAGTATCCCGCCGCCTACGCCCGGAGGATTCTCGTCAATCTGGCCCTCGGGGGCGCCAAAAGGGGGAGCCGGCATCGTTCCGAGCTCGCCCGGGACGATCGCTCGGCTGAAGCAGCTGATGAGTCAGCCGAGCGAGCTCTTGCCATGGTCGATACGACCTCGGACCTGGTCGATGCGCTCCGGACCCTGGCGCCGTGCCAGCGGGCCGTCCTCGGCCTCCGTTACTTCGATGACCTTTCCGAGGCCCAAGTGGCAGAGGTGTTGGGTTGTTCGATCGGCAACGTGAAGAGCACGGCGTCGCGGCTCTCGAACGATTGAGGCGGGCGCCGGCGCTCATTCCGACCGGAAGCAGTCGTCTCTGCCAATGGAGCACCGACACGAAGGGAGTGCAGGAAGATGGACCATGAACTCGAGACGGATCTGAGCGATGCGTTCTCCCGCCATGTCTCGCAGCTTCCGAGCGAGGCCGTTGAGCGGATTTGCCGGATCGACTATCAGCCGCAGACTCGCCGCCTCTCCCCCCGGGTAAGGATCGGTGCGCTCGCCGGGGCAGCGTCCACGGCCACTGTCGTCTCTGTTGTGCTATTGAGCGGAGCTGCGCCTGCCTTCGCCGGCTGGACTGCGTCACCGACCAAGCCGTCCAATGCCGAGAGGGCCGATGCCAACTCGAGCTGCCAGGCTCAGCTCGCCTCCTTGCCCGGAGCCCCGCCGGGAGCTTCATGGAGCGCCGTTGTCACTGACGTCCGAGGGCCGTACAGTCTCATCGTCTTCGAGGACGTCACCGGCATCTACGCGACGTGCTTGACCGGGCCGTCACTTACAGACGTCTCGGAGAACGCCACCGCAGGCAGTGGTTCTCGATCGATGGTGGCCGGCGATGGCAACAGTGGCGGCTATGAGAGTTCCCGCGCCGGCTCGTTCGTCTTCCCTGGCTCGGCCGGCATAGAAGGGATGTCAGTCGCCAACATAGGCACTTCGAGCAGCAGTCCGTACTCCGTCACCGAAGGCCAGGTCGCCTCGGATGTCTCCGGCGTGACGCTCGTGATGAATGACGGCTCACAGGTGCAGACCACCACTGCGGGTGGGTGGTTCCTGGCCTGGTGGCCGGGGAGCACAGACCCGGCGTCCGCCGAGATCACGACACCGAGCGGGACGACGACGCAGTCACTCAGCCGCCCATAGGCGATTCGTCCCGCGTTGAGCGACCGCCGGCGATCTGGCGGGACCGCTGCTCGAGGGCCGGCTGTCCGTACGGGTAGTCGGCCGGCTCCGGGTCGCTTGCTCGGTCAAGCTGCGCGGTCTCCTCCTCGGACAGGTGCAGGCCGGCTCCGCCGAGGTTGTCCTCGAGCTGTTCGAGAGTGCGCGCACCGAGGATCACCGAGGTGACCGCCGGCCGGTCGACAAGCCAGGCCAGTGCCACCTGGGCCATCGAGGCGCCCCGGCCGTGCGCCACCTCCTCGACTGCGCTGATGACTTCCCAGGTGCGCGCCCGGGCAGCACGGGGCTCGTAGGCCTCGACTCCCCGTTCGGGATCATCGCCGAGCCGGGTGGCCCCGGTCGGGCGCTCATCTCGGCGGTACTTCCCCGTCAGCCAGCCACCGCCGAGGGGGGACCACGGCAGCAGCCCGAGACCCGCCGCTTCGCTCGCCGGCACGATCTCCCACTCGACCTCGCGGACGAGAAGGTTGTACTGCGGCTGGACGGTCACCGGGCGGGACAGGCTGAGGGCATCGGCAACGTCGACAGCCTTTTGGATCTGCCAGCCGCTGAAGTTGGAGAGGCCGACGTAGTGGATCTTGCCGGCGCGTGCCGCGGTGTCGAGGAACATGAGCGTCTCTTCGATCGGGGTGTGCGGATCCCACGCATGCACCTGATACAGGTCGATGGTCTCAGTGCCGAGCCGGGACAGGCTCGCATCGAGTGCACGGGCCAGGTGACGACGGGACAGCCCGACGTCGTTCGGGTCGACGCCGGTCGGAAAGCGGCCCTTTGTAGCGAGGACCACCCCGTCACGAATGTGGTGCGGCCGGTTGGAGAGGAAGCGGCCGATGATCTCCTCCGCGACGGTGTCGCTGTAGACGTCGGCAGTGTCGACGAGGTTGCCGCCGACCTCGATGAACCGGTCAAGCTGAGCATGTGCGCCCGCCTCGTCGGTCTCGGTGCCGAAGGTCATGGTGCCGAGGGCGAGCGTCGAGACGCTCGTGCCGCTCGATCCGAGGGTGCGGTACTCCACGATGATGTTCCTCTCTGTTGTCTCTCGATTAGTTCCCCGAATCCGCGACGAACATGGTCGTCCCGGCCCCGAGAGGCCGCACTCGTCCGCGACAGCGGATCACACCCGTGTCGCGAGCGGGGCGTGCGGTGTTCTCGTGCCTCAAGTCCTGTTCAGCGCTGCCGATAGGTAGTACGTGCCGGCGATCGTCCGGCTACCTGCAACGCGAGCGCGAACCGAGGGATCCTCGGCTCGTAGTGCACAGAAATCGGGATGAATGGGCAACTGGACATGAAGCGGTCCCCGTCGGCTGGGCTGTCTTGACCATGCCTCTCGAGACGCCCCTCCCCTAGATGGCGACCCGTTCGGACACCCTCGAGGAGACGCGGCACTGGTCCGGGCACCCGATTGCCAGCTTCCTCATCTCGGCGACGGCGATCCTGCTTCCTCTCCTCGCCTCCTTTGCTGCTGCGATGCTGGCCGGGATATTGCTCCCGCACGCGACGACACTCTCCGGCCGTGTGCTCTGGTGGGCGGCGGTCCTTGGCACCTCAACGGCGGTCTTCGTGGTCGTGGAGCGAGGTGGCCGCCGGCTGCTCCCATTGTCCGCCCTCCTCAAGATGACGATGGTCTTTCCCGACCGTGCCCCCACTCGGCTGGCGGTCGCGCGGCGGATCGGGCTGACACGGGACCTCGAGCGGCGTGTAGCCGGCAACGAGGAGCTGGGCTACGGCAAGTCAGCGTCTGTCGCGACCGACATCCTTTCGCTCGCAGCGGCGCTGAGCGGCCACGATCGCCGGACGCGCGGCCACGCCGAGCGCGTCCGGGCATACACCGACATGATCGCGACCGAGCTCAAGCTGCCCGCAGCCGACCGGGACCGCCTGCGGTGGTCCGCCCTGCTCCATGACGTCGGCAAGCTCGCCGTTCACGCGGACATCCTCAACAAGGTCGGGGGACCGACCGCCGAGGAGTGGGAGGAGCTCCGACGGCACCCGCTCGAAGGGGCCCGCCTCATTCAACCGCTCGCCGGATGGCTCGGCGAGTGGAGCCTCACAGTCGAGCAGCATCACGAGCAATTCGGCGGCGGCGGCTACCCCTATGGGCTCTCAGGGTCACAGCTCAGCCTCGGTGCGCGCATCGTCGGCGTCGCCGACTCCTTCGACGCGATGACGTCCATCCGCTCTTACAAGAAGCCGATCAACTCGACGGCGGCAAGAGAGGAGCTCACCGCGCGGCGCGGGCACACAGTTCGACCCTGCCATCGTCCGGGCCTTTCTCAACATCTCGCTCGGCCGGCTGCGATGGACGATGGGGCCTCTCTCGTGGCTGACCGACGCGCCCGCTCCTGTCCCGGTTCCTCACCCTTGGGCGGGCGATCGCATTCGGAGTACCGGCCGCCCTCGGGATCGGGGCTGCAGTGGCGGGCGGACTGGCGGCAACTTCGACGTTCGCGCATCACGGCGCGCCGCCACGTCTTACAGCCCATCTGGTCGCGGCGCCTAGCGCGGCGCGCATCTCGGCCTCAGCGGGCGATGCCATGGCCGACGTCAGCTGGAGCGCACCATTCGACGGCGGCAGCCCGGTCACGTCCTACAGCGTCACCCCCTACACGGCCGGCGTCGCTGGCACCCCTGTGCTCTTCCACTCGCCGGCCACGACAGAGCCGATGGGCGGCCTCACGAACGGCACGAGCTACACATTCTCGGTGAGAGCGATCAACCTCATGGGGACGGGGCCGTCCTCGGCCCGGTCCGACGCCGTCGTGCCGAGGGTGCTCCGCTCGCGCCGGGCCACGTCTCTGCCTCACCCGGTGACGCCATGGCCGATGTCAGCTGGAGCGCCCCCTTCGACGAAGGCAGCCTCGTCACCGCCTACACGCGTCACCGCCTATGCCGCCGGTGTGGCGCGCACCCCTGTGCTCTTCTCCTCACCGGCCACGACAGAGCAGCTGGTCGGTCTCACGAACGGCACGAGCTACACCTTCTCGGTGAGAGCGACCAACCTCATCGGGACCGGCCCGCCTCGGCCCGGTCCGCGGCCGTCGTGCCGAGGGTGCCACCGGCGCGCGCCGAGCCGCGTATCTGCCTCGCCCGGCGACGCCATGGCCGATGTCAGCTGGAGCGCCCCCTTCGACGGCGGCAGCCCGGTCACGTCCTACACCGTCACCCCCTATGCCGCCGGCGTGGCCGGCACCCCGTCCTCTTCTCCTCACCGGCCACGACAGAGCCGATGAGCGGCCTCACGAACGGGACGAGCTACACCTTCTCGGTCAAGGCGACCAACCTCATCGGCACGGGCCCGTCCTCGGCCCAGTCGCCGGCCGTCGTGCCGAGGGCGCACCGGGCGCGCCGAGCCGCGTGTCTGCCTCGCCCGGCGACGCGCACGGCCGGTCAGCTGGAGCGCACCCTTTGACGGCGGCAGCCCGGTCACGTCCTACACCGTCACCCCCTATGCCGCCGGCGTGGCCGGCACGCCGGTCGTCTTCTCCTCGCCGGCGACGACAGAGTCAGATGAGCGGGCTCACGAACGGGACGAGCTACACCTTCTCGGTCAAGGCGACCAACCTCATCGGCACCGGGCCCTCCTCGGCCCAGTCGGCCGGCTGTCGTGCCGGAGGGTGCACCGGGTGCCCCGACTGCGGTGTCCGCCTCGCCCGGCGACGGCACGGCCATGTCAGCTGGACCGCCCCCTTTGACGGCGGGAGCCCGGTCACGTCCTACACCGTCACCCCCTATGCCGCCGGCGTGGCCGGCACGCCGGTCGTCTTCTCCTCGCCGGCGACGACAGAGCCGATGAGCGGCCTCACGAACGGGACGAGCTACACCTTCTCGGTCAAGCGCGACCAACCTCATCGGCACGGGGCCCTCTTCGGCCCAGTCGCCGGCAGTCGTGCCGAGAGGGCGCACCGGGCGCCCCGACCGCGGTGTCTGCCTCGCCCGGCGACGGCATGCGCCAGCGTCAGCTGGAGCGCACCCTTTGACGGCGGCAGCCCGGTCACGTCCTACACCGTCACCCCCTATGCCGCCGGCGTGGCCGGCACGCCCGGTCGTCTTCTCCTCGCCGGCGACGACAGAGCAGATGAGCGGCCTCACGAACGGGACGAGCTACACCTTCTCGGTCAAGGCGACGAACCTCATCGGCACCGGGCCCTCCTCGGCCCAGTCGCCGGCTGTCGTGCCGGAGGGCGCACCGAGCGCCCCGAGCGGCGGTGTCTGCCTCGCCGGGCGACGGCATGGCCAACGTCACCTGGACGCGCCCCCTTCGACGGCGGGAGCCCGTCACGTCCTACACGGTCACCCCCTATGCCGCCGGCGTGGCCGGGCACGCCGGTCGTCTTCTCCTCGCCGGCGACGACAGAGCAGATGAGCGGCCTCACGAACGGGACGAGCTACACCTTCACGGTCAAGGCGACGAACCTCATCGGCACGGGGCCCTCCTCGGCCCAGTCCACCGCCGTCGTGCCAGAGGGCGCCCGAGCGCCCCGACCGGCGTGTCGGCTTCACCCGGCGACGCGCATGGCCGACGTCACCTGGAGCGCACCCTTCGACGGCGGGAGCCCGGTCACGTCCTACACCGTCACCCCCTATGCCGCCGGCGTGGCGGGCACGCCGGTCGTCTTCTCCTCGCCGGCGACGACAGAGTCCATGAGCGGGCTCACGAACGGGACGAGCTACACCTTCACGGTCAAGGCGACCAACCTCATCGGCACCGGGCCCGTCCTCGGCCCGGTCGACGGCTGTCGTGCCAGAGGGTGCACCGGGCGCAGCCGACCGGAGTGTCGGCCTCGCCCGGCAACGCGATGCGCCAGGTCACCTGGAGCGCACCCTTCGACGGCGGCAGCCCGGTCACGTCCTACACCGTCACCCCCTATGCCGCCGGCGTGGCGGGCACGCCGGTCGTCTTCTCCTCGCCGGCGACGACAGAGTCCATGAGCGGGCTCACGAACGGGACGAGCTACACCTTCACGGTCAAGGCGACGAACCTCATCGGCACGGGGCCGGCGTCGGCCCAGTCGACGGCAGTCATGCCCGAGGGCGCGCCGGGCGCACCGACCGCGGTGTCGGCCTCGCCCGGTGATGCGCACGGCCAACGTCACCTGGAGCGCCCCCTTCGACGGCGGCAGCCCGGTCACGTCCTACACCGTCACCCCCTATGCCGCCGGCGTGGCGGGCACGCCGGTCGTCTTCTCCTCGCCGGCGACGACAGAGCAATGAGCGGGCTCACGAACGGGACGAGCTACACCTTCTCGGTCAAGGCGACCAACCTCATCGGCACAGGGCCCTCTTCGGCCCAGTCGACGGCCGTCGTCCCGAGAGGGTGCACCGGGCGCACCGACCGGAGTGTCTGCCTCACCCGGCAATACGAGCGCCAATGTCAGCTGGAGCGCACCCTTTGACGGCGGCAGCCCGGTCACGTCCTACACCGTCACCCCCTATGCCGCCGGCGTGGCCGGCACGCCCGTCGTCTTCTCCTCGCCGGCGACGACAGAGTCAGATGAGCGGGCTCACGAACGGGACGAGCTACACCTTCACGGTCAAGGCGACGAACCTCATCGGCACGGGTCCCTCCTCGGCCCAGTCGGCCGCCGTCATGCCACAGGGTGCACCGGACGCCCCGACGGCGTGTCTGCTTCGCCCGGCAATACGAGCGCACAAGTCACCTGGAGCGCACCCTTTGACGGCGGCAGCCCCGTCACGTCCTACACCGTCACCCCCTATGCCGCCGGCGTGGCGGGAACGCCGGTCCTCTTCTCCTCACCGGCAACGACGGAGTCCATGGCCGGCCTCACGAACGGGACGAGCTACACCTTCACGGTCAAGGCGACCAACCTCATCGGCACCGGGCCCTCGTCGGCACAATCGTCCGCTGTGATGCCCACCGGCAGCCAAGGCACCCTTGTGCTCGAAAATGGAAACGGCACGCCGGCAGGAAGGGCAGACCAGGGAGACTCGATCATCATCACCTTCACAACTCCCCCGTCTCCGAGAGCCTTCTGCAGCACCTGGTTCGGCGGCTCGGTCGACGCTGTGTTCGGACAGACATCCTCGTGACGGGGTCGCAACCGGCAACGGGCGACGACACGATGACAGTCAACGACAGCGGCTGTCCAGGCGGCTTCCACTTCGGAACCATCGACCTCGGCCAGCGCGGGTACTTCAACAGCAGGAATGTCGTGTTCGGCGGCCCGTCAAACAACTGCAGGAACTTCCAGTCGGAACCTGTGACAGCATCCGTTGGAATGCGACCGGCACCCTCACGATCACCCTCGGCGCAAGCATCGGCAATCCGACTATGGGGGCGAAAAGCGTGGCGGTCTATACACCCGATCCGGCGCTTGGGCGTCCCAGGCACGATAAGCAGTGCGAGAGAAGTGCAGTTCTAGGCAGGGCCTTAGCAGCTGGGGTGCACCCTACGGGTACGGCGGTTCATCGGTCGATGTTGCCATCCCGGAAGGTTCCAGAGCCGGGTGGAGGAAGGATCATGCGGATATCTCGAGCAGGTGATCGCCGCCCATGGGCGGCAGACACTGATCAGCTTCTCATCTATCGGGCCCCGTGGGTCCTGTCAGCACGGTCCCAGCCGATGAGCGCCGCACCGACCGCCGCCGAGCGGCCGTCGAGCTCCGCTTGCAGCGATCGGCACGTCGCGGGCGACGATCCGCCCAGATGTGCTCCCGGGCCGAATCGACGGTGAGCTCCCAGAAGGGACCGGCGGCGCTTCCGAGCCCGCCCCCGACGACCACTGCGTCGGGATCGAGCAGATTCACGAGCAGGCCGATGCCGATGCCGAGGGCACGGGCGCCTCTGCGACTGCCTGAGCAGCCGCCTCCTCGTCGCCGTATGCGCGAAGAACCTCTGCCGGAGTTGCGCGAGTTCCGCCGAGATCCCGGTACCGGGCGAGCAGCGCCGGCCCGAGGCCAGCTCTTCGAGCACCCACCGACGGTGCCCGCCGTCCACCTCCCATTCGGCTGTGACGGAGCTGCCGAGCAGGATCGCCGCACCATGGGCACCCGCGTGCACCACGCCGTCCTCGACGTGGCAGATAGCTGATGCCGGTCCCCACGCTGACGAAGCAGAAGGACCGATAGCCGGCGGCCCGCCCCGAAGCGTGCCTCGGCCGTGGCGGCGGCGCGGACATCGGACTCGATGACGGTCGGGGCGACCAGCTCCGAGTTGGCGCACCCATTCGTCGCCATCGAGGCCTGGCACGACAGCCTGGCTGAGTATTCGACCGTCGAGCCCGACCACCTCGGGCACGGCCACGCCGATCCCGGCTATCTCCACTCCGTGGTCGTCAGCGAGCGACACCGCCCGTTCGACAAGCTCGCGAGCCGCCGCTCGCACCTCTCCGGCATTGCGGCTCGGAGTGGGCGAGGCGCCGAAGAACCGACTCGCCGGTGCGCCGCGGTCACCAGATGCCACGGCGAGCTTGCTTCCGCCGATGTCGATGCCGAGAGCACCGGTTCGCACGGTCGAGCTGTTGTCCGCTCCTGGCGCTCTTCGATAGGGCCACCGTCCAGTTTCGTGTCGGTTGCTCGTACCTGAAACCCTCCACCGCGAGCCCTTGGCGGCTGGCCTCGTCTGCCAGAAGCTGGATCGGCAGGATCTCGAGGGCTGCGAGCTGAACCGGTGACGAGGGCCGGCACCCGGATCACCGTGAGGTTGTCGAGCAGCCGTCACGCGGGCGGTCGTGACGAGAAGGACCTGCGCCCCCGTCGCGGCGATATCGAAGGCGAGTGCGATCTCTCGGCCGTCACCGATCACCACTGCGAGCTGCCGCTCGTCGAGCGGCTCCATCGGGCCGTGAAGGTACTGGTGGGTGGAGTGGCACGACGTCGGCAGCCGGGAGGCCTCGCGGAGAAGGAGAGAGCCTTCGAGCGCCGCAGCCAGGTGCGGGCCGCTCCCGACGAAATCGACGCCGCGGGGTGTCCCGATCCGGTCGACGAGTGCCGCGACGGCTTCCACCGCCGTCTCGAGCGTCGTCTCGACGAGGTGGGGCAGCGCGTCCCAGGTCCGACCGGCGGGCTCACCGCCGAGGGCGGCCGCGAGCAACCCGAGTGCCTGAAGCGTCCCGGTGAAGCCGAGGGTGTAGACGGGGCTGTCCTCGAGCAACCCGAGCGGTACGACGGCATCGGCGAGCCGGGCGAGCGGTGACCCGAGCCCGTCGGTGACGACGAGCCGGGGAAGCTCGACGGCCTGCAGCGCCTCGACCGTCTCGGCGCTCGTGCCCCGCTCGCTGACGGCGACGACGGCATCGACAATGCCTGTTCCCGCCACTGGCGCCGAGCTCGTCGGCGTCGATCGCCAACGCCGGCCGTCCCCGGGCAAGGAGGTTCGCTACGACCGGCGGGAGCGCGTGCGAGCTCGCACCCATGCCGGTGAAAGCGATCGTCTGCTGCCACGGCTCGAGGTCTAGGTTGCCGAGTGCCGTCTCGACGACCAACCGGGAGCGACGGAGATTCTCGCCTTGGGCGTAGATCGCATCGTGAAAGTTCAAGGCTTCGGTGCGGCAGAGGGGAGAAGAGCCGACCTGGCCGTCGGCCGGACGAGGTTCGGGACGGGGCGTGAAGCTGCAGGGAAGCGCTGCTCACGTCGTCGATGAAGGGATCCGGCGACGCAGGCGAGATCGCCCGTCACCTCGATATCGGGGAGTTGGCGGAAGAGCTCGCTGAAGAACGCCTTCAGCTCCAGGCGGGCGAGGTTCGCCCCGAGGCAGAAGTGCGGGCCGCCTGGGCCGAACGTCACATGCGGGTTTGGACGCCTCGTGATGTCGAATCGGTCAGGGTCCTCGAAGACCCGCTCGTCCCGGTTGGCGGAGCGTGTAGATCACAAGGACGTTGTCTCCTTCCGCGATCGCCTGGCCGGCGAGCTCGGTGTCGCGAGAGGCGACCCGGCGAAGGGAGATGACCGGCGTCGACCACCTGAGGATCTCCTCGACGGCCCCGTCAGCAAAACGGTCGTACTCCTGTTGCCACGCCCGCCTCTGCCGGGGCGCATCTGCGAGCGCCGCCATCCCATGGGCAGCGGCGATCGCCATCGTGTCGCTGCCGGCGGTCAGCACCATCCAGAACGTGACGACGACGTCCTCGTCGCTCAAGCTCGAGCCGTCGGGCCCGGGCCTGACGATTGCCGACATGAGATCGTCTGCCGGCTTCAACCGTCGCGTCCTGGCCAGCTCTGTGGCGTACCGGCGAACCTCGCCGGCTTGCTCGAGGCAGTCGTCGAAGCACGACGCGCTGGCGAACCGAACGGCTCCGTGTACAAGGCGGGAGATCTCATCCCTGTCGGCAGCCGGGACGCCGAGCATGTCGTGCATGACGGCGACCGGTAGCGGGGCCACCATGTCCCGATAGAAGTCGCACGCTCCGAGAGAGGCGACCTGTCCGACGGCGTTCGCCGCCCGTTCTTCGATCGAGCGGGCGATGCTCCGCATCATCCGAGGGGTGAAGGCGTGCGAGATGTGGCGCCGAAGGGCGGTATGGCGCGGCGCATCGAGGCTTATCCATCCGTCATAGAGGTACTGGAGCTTCGGGTCGAGGTTGTCGTAGAGCATGACGCCTCGGCCGGAGATGAAGGTCTGCGGGTCGCGGTGCACCGTCCGCACATCGTCGTACCGGGTCACGGCCCAGTAGCCATGAGGGGGAGTGTCGGTAGCCGGCGCCCAGGCGGTCGGTGGCGGCTGCCACGAGACCGGCAGCTCATCGCGGAGCGTCCGGAAGCTCGCCGAGCGGGTAGCTCGCGGAGACTTCCAGAAGGAAGGTTCTGAGATGTTGATCGCCCCAACCCGCTGCCCGGTGCCCACAGGCATCACCCTCCACTGTCGTGCCGGTAGTGCGGAGCGACGGCGAACAGCGTGGCGACCTCTGTCGCCATCATGTTGAAGAGCTCATATCGCGTCCCGGTGGGTAGAAAGAAACCCTCCCCCTCGCCCAGTTCGAACCACCGCCCGGCGGGATCGTCGGCATCGGGCAGAAGGATGTGAAGCGGGCCGGAGAGCACGTGGAGTGACATGTCGCCGCCGTGCAGGCGGGTACCGGTGCGGCCCCCCGGACGAAGGACGACCCGCCCGGCGGTGAGATGCTCGGTGCTGACGTAGAGGCCGATCAGCGCGTCGCCGTTCCTGCCGGCGACCTCCCACAGCAGATCGTCGTCGTCCCGGGCGATCCGAAAGGTCGCCGCCCTCTCCTGCTCGCTACTGGAGCCGGGCCAAGACCCGAGCCAGCGCTCGTCGAGGTAGCGCGAGGCGGAGAGGAGATCCTTTGTCCGCGGCATAGGCACTGGACGCGCCCGCCGCCGGCGGTGGTGCGAAGAACTCGACCACCCGCAGCGGATCCGGCCCGAAGCTGAAGGCGTGGTGCCAGGTGTCGCGCCGGAAGAAGACCGCCTGTCGCGCCGTCACCCGGTGAACCTCGCCGATCTCGGGGTTGGCGATGACGAGCGTGCCCTCGAGCACGTACAGGAGCTCGTCGGCGGCAAAGATCGTCCGGAAGTCGGCCGAGTGCCTGAAGGCCCCGCCGGGCGGCAGCCCGAACACGAGATGGTGGATCCTCTCGTTCGACACGTAGATCCAATCGGCGACCTCGCCCGCCTCGGCATCACCCCACAGGTGGAGGGATGCCTGCCCGGCCCGGATGGGGCTCGGGCCGTCGTAGGTCGGCCGGGGCGACGGTGTGACGCGCCGGGGCGCCTCGGGACCGTCCGCACTCGCAGGCGTTTCAGCGTCCTCGTCGACTGCCATCGCGGGTGACTTCGAGCTCAGAACTGCTCGTCGAGCGGCCGGCTCCGGTCGTGGACGTGTTGCTGGCCGCCCTCCGGGCCACCGGGCGCTTCAGGCGGAACGAGCGGGGGAAGCTCGAGGGAACCTCGACGGCCTGTCCGGTTCGGGCGGCAGATCGCACGGATGTGAGCACGTCGATGAGGTGGAGGTCCTGTTGCAGCTCATGGAATGGTGGCCGGCTCTCCCGCACGCGACATGACCATCTCGCGCAGGCCGTCCGTCCAGCGCCATGTGTCGTCCTCGGGCAGGATGAGCCGCCAGTAGCCCTCCTCGTTGCTCCACACCTCGATCCCGGCAGGGGCATGGTCATCGCCGAGCAGGTTCGCAGTGCCGTTCGTGCCGTAGAGCTCGATGGCCGGGCGGCGGTACTGCTGGATGGCGTGGCTGGTGAGGAGGGAGGAGATGGTGCCGGAGCGGTGCCGGGCGATGATGTGGACGGTGTCGGGGTCCAGTCGGTCGAGGACCTCGCCGGCGACGTGCCGTGAGCCGACAGCGGTCGTGTCAGCCGCCAGCACCGTCTCGATCGGTCCGAAGATGGCCGTCAGCGTCTTCAGGTTGTAGACGGCGAGGTCGCCGAGCGGCCCGACGCCGCTCTCGAAGAACCATCTGGCCCAAGTCGGTCCCGGCATTGCCGTACATCGCCCGCGTCGAGTGAACGTCACCGAGACGCCCGTCGGCGACGATCCTCCACAGGGTCTGCACCGTCGGGGCGAGCAGCACGAACGGTGCCGCCATCACCCGGACGCCCTTTTCGGCGGCATGGGCGAGCACCTCTTCCGCCTCGGCCCGCGTCCTTCCGAGCGGTTTCTCGATGAGGACGTGCTTGCCGGCCTCGATGGCAGCGATGGCGCCTTCGGCGTGATTGGCGGGAGGGGTGATGACGACGACGACATCGACATCTGACTCGAGCACGTCAGTCACCTCCGGCACGAGGTGGGCTCCCGGGCGGCGGCGGAGGATCTCGGGCCATGTCTCCTCCCGGCGTGCCGAGATCGGCCCTTCCCAGGCGAGGCCGCGAACGACGAGCGGGTCGAGGGCGCGCAGGTACGCCCACAACACCGACCCGCTTCCAAGGAAACCGACCCCGACGCTCGCTTCGTTCACGTCGCTCACTGCTTGAACCAGAAGTACTTGAACTCGAAGTTCCGGAGGGCGGCGCCCGTGCGGGAGGGCTCCACACCTTGGAGCTTCGGGCTGTGCGCATCGATGACCGGCACGAAGTAGGGGATGATATAGCCGCCCTCGTCGTAGTCGATCTTCATCATGTCCTGTTCGACGGGTGTGAGCGCTGACTTGGTCGGTGATCGTCTGCGCCTTGTTGTAGAGCTGGTTATAAGCCGGATTGTCGAAGTGGCACTCGTTGTACGGGGACGTCGGCAGGAACGCATCGGTCACCTGCAGCATGTACGGCGAGTAGAAGTAGAAGTCCTGCGAGAAGATCCACTTCAGGTAGTTGGGGCCGTAGAACAAAGACGTCTCGCAGGTCACGAAGGACGACGTTCACGCCGGCTGCTTTTGCCTGCTGAGCAAAGACCTGCGCGGCCGAGCACCGTCCCCTGCTCGATCGGGGAAGTGACGAGGTCGATCGTCAAGCCCTCGTGCCCTGCCGCCTTGAGAAGATATTTCGCCTGCCCGATGTCCTGGTGCCGCTGGGGGAGCGAGCGATCGTAGGCCGGGTCGAACGGCGACGTCACGTCGTTCCCGATCAGGCCGTGGCCCCCGAAGACGACGTCGCGGATCTGGGGCCGGTCGATGATGAGACGCATTGCCTGACGGACGCGCACGTCGTTGAACGGTGGGACATCGGTCCTCATCGTAAAAGGCGTGATGCCGCCCGCATTCGAGAAGAGGACCTGTTGGCTCCCGCTCTGCAACGCCTCGACCGAGGCGACGGAGATGGCGCCGATGGCGTCCTCCTGGCCTGACATGAGCGCGTTCGTCAGGCTCGTCTCATCGGCGTAGTCGGTTATGACGACCGAGTCGAGATATGGCAGCCCGGACTCGAAGTAGTGCGGGTTCCGCTTGAACGTGCTCGTGACGCCGGGCGTGAACGAGACAAACTCGAAGGGGCCGGTGCCGACCGGGTGATGGATGTTCCAGTCGACGGGCATGATCGGCATGTTGTAGTTCTGGATCATCTGCGGCAGCGATGAGTACGGTGTCTTGCACGGGACCATGACGGTGTACTCGTCGAGCTTCTTGATGCCCCCGAGGTCCACCGGCACGAGAAGTGAGGCGCTTGGTGCGGGAGCCTTCGGATTGAGGCACTTCTGGAACGTGAAGATGACGTCGTCGGCCCCGAGCGTCCTTCCGTTGTGGAAGGTGATCCCTTTCTTCACGCGGATCACCCACGACGTCGCGTTGGAGTTCGGCGTCATCTCCTCCGCCAGGCTGAGCACCAGCTGTCCCTGCTGGTCGAACTCGATGAGCGAGTTGTAGAGCTGAGGCGAGCGGGCGAGGTCCGGCGGGGTGACCTGCGCGAGCGGGTACAACGTGTCCGAGCTGGCGCCCCCGGTGAGGCCGACGTGAAGGGTCCCACCACGGACCGGTCTCGACGACGACGATCCTGCGGACGTCGTCGTCGACCCGGCGGAGCCTCCGCAAGCCTCGAGCAGGCCGCCCGCTCCAAGGGCGACGGCACCGGTGCCGAGGACACCGAGGAACTTTCGTCGCGACATCGCACTTGACGGATCGCCAGCGCCCACTCTCTCACTTCCTTCCACAGTGACCCCCTGTTTCATGGCCTAAGCCGTCTCGCGAACCTGAAACTTGCCGCTCCTATGTCCGGAGCAACCGCTCCGAGAGCGGCCGGTAGAGCGACGCCCGGAAGCGGTACCGGTCGCCCCGGTACGTCGTCGAGCCCACCTCCACGACTCGGTCGGATGCGGAGTACGTCGTCTGCACCGTCCGCAGCACGGCCGCCCCCTCGGAAAGCTCAAGGTGGCGCGCCGTCTCCGGATCGGCCTCCGCAGCCTCGACGGCATAGTCGGCACGCACCGGCGCCACCCCGGCACGTTCGAGCTCGCCGTAAAGGGAGGAGACGGTGTAGTCGAGCGACGACAGCCCGGGGGCGAGCCCGAGCGGCACCCTGCTCTCGTCATAGGCGACCGGTATGCCGTCGAGGCAACGGATCCGTCGAAGCTCGAACAGCTCGCTCCCGGGGGCTACCGAGAACGACTCCGCCTCGCTGATCGACGCTGGACGCGTGCCGGTGGACAGCACGCGGGCGCTCGGTTGGAGTCCTCGGATGCGGGCGGTCTCGGTGAACGACCGCAGCGCGTTCGGCGGTTCGGCGAGAACGCCCGTCGTGAGGAACCAGCCCCGGCCCCGCGACGACTCGAGCACACCCTCGTCAACAAGGGTCGCAAGAGCTTTCCGAAGGGTGACCCGGCTGACGCCGAGCTGTACACATAGAGCCCGCTCGGACGGAAGCCGCGCACCACTTCGGAGCTCGCCGCCTGAAGCCTGATCAAGGATGAGGCGCGCCACCTGGACGTACAGGGGGGAAGGGCCGGATTGTGAGACGGCCGAATGGGCGGGCGTGATTCAGCCGAATGTAGGCGAAAGGCCGCGACCAGTCAATACCAGTGGTCTCTCAGATCGGGGTCCGGCAGACCAATGGTCTCCTGCAATAGCCAGTCGGTCGCTGCCTGACGCAGGGCCGCCTCTCGATCGGGAACGCAGTGCGAAAGCCGCTCTGCTCGGCGGATCCGGCGTCGTCTGACGAGCTTCTCGTCGGCCGCCGAGGAGCAGGGCCCGACTGTCGACCGATAATCAGATCGAACCACGATAGGATCGCGAAACGAGTAGAGTAAGGCTGTCTTAGGAGGTACTCGTGGTCATCGTGGAAGTACTGCTAGGTATTGTCGTCTGCTGCTTCGCAGCCCTTGTGTTCGCAGCGGCAGTGATCGGACTCATGGGGACCCTCGGCCTGCTACGCCTCGCCCGCTGCAACAGGTGCGGCCATCTAGCTGTGACGTCGGGAACAGAGCCGATGGGGTCATGTCCCTACTGTCGCCACGGCGTTCTGCTCCATCCGGTACACGCGCTGCACGAGACCTTCTTCCACCCACTGGCTGTCCTCCATCAACTCCCGGTCGTTCACGGTCATCGCGCGGGCTATCCGGCCAGGCGCGGTCGATCGTCCTAGATCGTGCTTCCGCCTCTCCGGTCCAAACACACGAACGTGGCGTTCTCGCGAGGTGCCATCCTCGTGGCCCGGCACCGATACCTCTCCGGTCTCGACGTCGAGCTCAATGAAGAGAGCGGTGGCGGATGGTCCCCGGAGAAGTGCCCGCCACGGGGCCTAACGGCGCTCTGCTGACTTCACCTCTCCTCGCCGCGGTCGAGTCGCCCAAAACCGTGGACCGTGTTCGCCGGCGCCAAGCCGTCCCAGATGCCGGTGATCTCCGGAGCGAGGCGCTCGAGCTCCTCCAGATGGAGTGCCGCAAGGCGCTCGAGCTGACGCTCCCCCTCGGGGGTGAGCCGTAGGCGGACGACCCGTCGGTCGTCGGTGTCACGATCGCGCTCGACCAAACCGGCGAGCTCCGCCCGATCCACCAGCCCAACGGCGCTGTGGTGGCGAAGCAACAGGTAGTCGGCCACCTCGCCGATCGTCGGTCCTCGTGGGTCGTCGTGCCCCCTGATCGCGAGCAGCAGCTGGTGCTGGGTGCCAGTCAGCCCCACCGAGGCGGCTTGCTCCTGGCTCCAGTGCTCGAAGCGCCGCAACCCCGTTCTCAGCGCGAGGAGCTTGGCATACGCCTCGTCAGGAAAGGTCATGCACCACGATATCATCGTGTTGCGATGAGGCGATATTTACCGCCCCTCGGCGGCGCGCGGAGAAACAACGAATTGTCATCTGCAAGTGCGGAGACAAACCCGACCGTGGCGCCTCACGAATCTCCAGGCCGGCAGCACGTTCTGGTGGCGGATGACGAGACGACTGCCACCGGCCTGGTCGAGGTACCGCCGGAGCTCGATGCCGAGAGCGAGGCGTCCTATGTAGGGCCAGATCTACGCAGTGAGGAGACGCGGGAGCGAGAGCTCGGCGACTTCACGACGACCCCGGCCATCCTTCGCCTCGTGCCGTTGGCGGTCGTCATCGGAGCCCTCGGGGCCGGCATATCGCTCGCGCTGCTCGCCATGATCGGCTTTTTCACGAACCTCTTCTACTACCAGCGCCTGAGTATCCACCTGGTCTCGCCAAACGCCAACACTCTCGGCGCCATCGCCATCGTCATCCCCGTCGGGGGCGGCCTCATCGTCGGGCTCATGGCACGTTTCGGTTCCGAGCAGATCCGCGGCCACGGCATTCCAGAAGCCATGGAACGGATCCTCATCAACGGCAGCAAAGTGCAGCCGCGCCTGGCCATTCTGAAACCGATCTCCAGTGCGATCAGCATCGGGACCGGCGGCCCATTCGGGGCCGAGGGGCCGATCATCCTGACGGGTGGGGCTGTTGGCTCCATCGTCGGCCAGTTGTTCCGGCTGACGGCAGCCGAGCGCCGGAGCCTGCTTGTCGCCGGTGCCGCAGCCGGGATGAGCGCCGTCTTCGGGACGCCGGTCGCCGCCACTCTCTTCGGTGTCGAACTGCTTGCCTTCGAGTTCAAGCCGCGTTCGATGGTGCTCATCGGAATAGCAGCAGCGACGGCTGACGCCCTCCGCATGACGATGGCGAGCGCCCATCTGGTCTCGCCGCAACCACTCTTCCTTGTCCCGGGCCACAGCCCCCTCGGCGGCCTGAACCTCCTCGGGGCGGCGGCCATCGGAGGGCTCTGTGGCTTTGCCGCCTGGCTGATGACCCAGGCGGTCTACCGGTTCGAAGACGCTTTCAAGAGGCTGAGCAGTCACCTGCACTGGATGTGGTGGCCGATGATCGGCGGCCTCATAATCGGCCTCGGCGGACTCGTCGATCCGCGGGCGCTCGGCGTCGGCTACAACACCATCCACGCCGAGCTGCTCGGCCAGCTCGGCGTCGGCGCCCTCGTCCTGCTCTTCTTCGTCAAACTCGTCATCTGGTCCGGCGGCCTCGGCGGCGGGACGAGCGGCGGCATTCTTGCGCCGATCCTCATGATGGGTGCCGCTCTCGGCGGCGTGATCGGCCATGTCATGCCGGGTGCCTCTCCGGGCGTGTGGGCGCTCATCGGGATGGCGGGGGCACTCGCCGGCGTCACGAGGTCGCCCTTCACGGCGGTCATATTCGCCTTCGAGCTCACCCACGATGCGAACAGCCTGCTGGCGCTACTCATCGCGGCGAGCATTTCCCACCTCGTGAGCGTCCTTGTCCTTAAGCGGTCGATCCTGACCGAGAAGGTCGCCCGTAGGGGTTTCCACGTCATGCGGGAGTACTCGGTCGACCCCCTCGAGGCCACCTTTGTTCGCGAGATGATGGATGGAGACGTCTATACCGTCGAGCCGACGCGAACGGTTGCCGAGCTCTACCGCTCTCTCGGTGAGGGCTCGCCCGAGCGGCGCCAGCGCCTATACCCGGTCCTCGGCCCTGCCGGGCAGATGCTCGGTGTTCTGCCGTGGTCTGTAGTGCTCGCCGATCGCGACGATGCCGACAAGACGGTGCTCGAGGCGATGATCGCTCCCACCTCCGTCGCCTATCCCGACGAGATCCTTCGCAGTGTCGCCGACAGGATGGCAAGCCTCGGTGTCGGAGTCGTCCCGGTCGTCGCCCGTTCGGACCCGTCACAACTCGAAGGGCTCATCACGTCGTTCGACCTTCTCGCGGCTCGACAGAAGCTCCTCGAAGAGGAACGTCATGCCGAACGGGTACTGAAACTGCGGATGGTCACGAAAGAGACTTCATGAGGCTCCCCCGGAAGCTTGGTTCATTCTCGTGTGGGACGGTCGGTCAATTCTCGCGGGATCAGGGTTGAAACGTCGACATAAACGCGAAACCGAGCGGATGCCACGACGCCTCCTATTAGTGTGAACTTCGGGCGGCGGAAAGGACCTTGTATGAACTCTCTGGACTTGTTGATCAAAGAAAACCGACTGCTGCCGCTTGGCTTCAATATCTGGACGACCGAGTCAGGTGGCGACCCGAGTCAGCATGGTCATGTGGCCAAATTTATTGTCCGCCATCTGGCGATTCGAGAGACGGCGCGAGATGATGTAGTGCGAGGGTTGTCGGCGCTCGCCACACATGGTGAGTACTCCTCGATTCTCGAGGCCGATAGGCGTCCCATGCGAGAAGCGATATCCAGTTTGGCCGAAATGGCACGCGGAGTGCCTGCCAATGATCTCGATTTCGGACAGCCCTTCAACGAGACGATGTACCGCGTATGGAAACTACTCGATGCTGACATCTCGGATCAGTTCGATTCGGACTATACACGGGCCAGCCGGGAGCCGCGCTTGAGGTTGCACAGCGCCACCTATATCCGCCGCCATACGGTAAATCGCCTCAGTCCGAGTGGCCCACACTGGTACGAGCGGCTCGGGCTTCTCCAGTCCATGCACGCCGGCTACGACTGGCTATGTCGCAATCCTACATTTCAACGGAGCTACCTTCCAGAGAACCTACGAAGAGCTGAGAGCGAGATGTTCGCGAACCAGGCCGGATAGCCCGCGCCGGCGCAGCTGTGTGACCCTCAAGCGAAAGAGTAGAGATGGCGCGCTTCCGGCGGTTGGCTCGGGCGTCTGAGCACTTCGTCGACTCGAACATCCACGAAGGTCTCGACCGCCTGACAACACAAGTCGGCGGCCGCGCGAGGGTGCAGGTCGTCGTCCTGCTGGCGGCGGTGCTCGGGCTTGACTCGGCCGACCAGGGCGCCATTGGGGCCGTCGCGCCGCAACTCGAAGCGTCCTTGCACATCTCGAACCTGGGCCTCGGCCTGCTCGTCACCGTCACGGCGCTCGTAGGGGCAGCGGCCACAGTCCCGATGGGCAGCCTCGTGGACCGGGCGAACCGGGTTCGTCTCCTGGCAGCGGCAATTGTGGTGTGGGGTGTGGCCGAGGCGGTGAGTGGTGTGGCGAGCTCCTACGTGATGCTCGTCTGTACCCGTGTCGGGCTCGGCGCCGTCGTCAGCGTGGCGGCGCCGGCTGTCGCCTCGCTCACCGGCGACCTCTTTCCGGCAAGCGAACGAGGGCGCATCTACGGCTTCATCATCACGGGGGAGCTGCTCGGAGCTGGTTTCGGCGTCCTCATCTCCGGCTTGGTGGCCGGGTGGTTCGGATGGCGTCCGGCGATGACAATCCTCGCGATCCCGAGCCTCGCAGTGGCCTATGTCTTGTGGCGGTACCTTCCCGAGCCGGCGCGCGGCGGCGCGAGTTGGCTCCGGCGCGGCACAGAGTCCATCCCGTCGGCTGAAGAGGCGAACCGGCAGGCCGGGCAGGACGCTCCCGGCGAGCCGAGGCCGGCCGAGGAAGGCACTGCCCTCGGCGATCCTCGAACAGATCGACCGTCAAGGCATAGAGGCTGAGGAAGAGATCGTCATCGATGAAGACCCGTCCGGGTGGAGGCTGCGAAAGGCGATCCGGTACGTGCTGAGCGTGAGGACCAACGTCGTCATGATCGTCGCCTCGTCTGTCGGCTACTTCTTCTTTGCCGGCCTCAAGACCTTCGCCGTCCTTTTCGTCCGCGGCAACTTCCACATCAGCCAAAGCGTGGCGACGCTGCTCGTCGTCGTGGTCGGGGCCGGTGCAATGGCCGGAGTGGTGTTTGGCGGACGTCGATCGGACCAACTCATCGCCAAGGGACGCATCACTGCCAGGTTGGACATCGGGATCGTCGGTTACGCGCTGGCGGCGGCGCTGCTGGCGCCGGCAGTCCTCACCTCCAACCTTGCTCTGGCGCTCCCTCTGATGGTGCTCGCGGCGGCCGGCGTGGCGGCACCGAATGCGACGCTCGACGCCGCCCGCCTCGACGTCGTGCCCTCGCAACTGTGGGGACGGGCGGAGGCGGTGCGGACCGTGGTGCGCACGACCCTCGAGGCATTCGCCCCCCTCACGTTCGGCCTCGTGGCACAGCAGTTCGGCGGCTCGAGTGTTGGTTTCGGCAGCGCAGCGAGCGGGGCGAAGTCTGCGCCCGGGTCACCGGTCGAAGTACGCGGTCTTCGCGATGCCTTCCTCATCATGCTCGTACCGCTTGCCGCGAGCGGCCTCATGCTTATCCTCGGGCGACGGACCTACCCTGTCGACGTCGCGTCCGCGGCCGAGTCCCAGCAGCGACTCGTCGCCAACCAGGCTGCGGGGAACGACGCCGGCGCCGGCGATAGGCCGGGATGAGGAGGGGTCGGCCAGAACGGTCCTAGATGTCGAGTGAGCAGGGGCGGGCCCGGGTGCGGTGCCAGTCGGATACCCGGGCGGTAGCACTTGTGTCCTTGCAGTGGCTGGAGAACCGGAGAAGGCAGTTTAAAACGGCGTCGACCGAGGTACGACCAGGTAATAAAATATCGGGAGCCGATAGAACGGGCGACGCCAGATAGCCGGTGCCGCAGGAGGCATCAGGAAGAAGGCGACATGTCACTTTCAGAAGAGGGGTCCGGCGGAGACGATCATCCCGAAACGGGATCGGCTCGCCGACAGATGAGTGCTGAGAGCTTCGTCGAGCCGGCACAGGCTGAACCCAGAAGTTCCCTCGACATCCGGGTGCGCCGGGTGTACGAAGCGAGGCAACGAGGCGACGGCCGGCGGGTGTTGGTCGATCGCATCTGGCCGCGCGGCATGACCAAGGAAAAGGCCGACCTCGATGAGTGGTTGAAGACGGTGGCACCCTCGACGGCCCTGCGCAAGTGGTACGGACATGATCCGGCGCGGTTTCAGGAGTTCGGCCGGCGCTACCGGGCTGAGCTCGCAGTCTCGCCGGAGGCAGTCTCCGGCCTACGGCGCCTGGTCGAGTTTGGCGAGGAGGGGACACTCACGTTGCTGACGGCCACCAAGAACGAGGAGCTGAGCGAGGCCGCCGTGCTGGCGCAAATCATACGCGGGTGAGCACGATCCCCGGGCTCCGGTCGATGCCAGCCCCGCCAGAGGTTGATACCACCTTGGGCAGACCGACCGCCCAGGTTAGATGACTGTCCGAAAGTTGTGAACGAGCAGGACCTATGACGGGAAGGACAGAGATGGTCACGCCACCCTCAGGTGCACAATTCGAGATTCGGCACGGTTCGCAACGAGCCACCGTCGTCGAGGTCGGCGGGGGCATCCGTGAATACGCCGTGGCGGAACGCCCGGTGCTCGAGCCCTACCCACATGATGCGATCTGTGACGGCGCCCACGGCGCGCCCCTCATCCCATGGCCCAACCGCCTCGGTGACGGCAGGTACACCTTCGAGGGGACTGACTACGTCATGGCCCTCACCGAGCCGGACAAACACAACGCCATCCACGGCTTCCTGCGCTGGCGGTCGTGGAGGGCGGTGGAGCATGAGACAAATCGGGTGGTCATGGAAACCCGGCTCCATCCCCTCATGGGCTACCCGTTCACGCTCGATGTCGAGGTGGCATACGAGCTCGGCGAGGAGGGCCTCCTCGTGGTCACCACCGCCACCAACATCGGCGAGAAGGCGTGCCCGTACGGCGCCGGCCAGCATCCGTACCTCTCGCCGGGGACCGGCTCGATCGACGATTGCACCCTCGAGCTCGGGGCGTCGACCCGCATCCTCACCGACAACGAGCGGCAGCTCCCGACTGGTAAGGCCGCGGTAGAGGGGACCGACGTCGACTTCCGGACGCCCCGGCGAATCGGCACACAGAAGCTCGATACGCCGTTCACCGACCTACACCGTGACGAACTGGGGCGAGCCTGGGCCCGCCTTACCGCTCCCGACGGCAGCAGGGCAGCGCTGTGGGTCGACGAGCACTATCCCATCATCGAGATCTATACGGGGGACACCTTGAGCCCAGACCGCCGGCGCCTCGGGCTCGGTTGCGAGCCGATGACCTGTCCGCCGAACGCCTTCCAGAGCGGGGACGGGCTGATACGACTGGCACCAGGGCAGTCGCTCACCACCTCCTGGGGCGTACGCTTAGAGCAGGAATGACGGCAAGGACCGGGTCATCAATGGTCAGGACTTTGGGACCGGACGCCGGTCACCTCGAGGCGGACCTGAACACCCAGGCGTCAGCCTGACCCGCTCTCTGTCGGTGCCGCAAGCACCTGCGCCACGGTCCCCCCAGCCGAGTTAGCCCTCGTGCCCGCGATCGAACCGGCGGGACATCGGTTGCGGCCTTCGAGCCGTCAGCCACTGGACGGACGTCTGCCACCGCTCTCTTACGAGGCTCACCGTTTCGAACTCGAACCGCCGGGTAGAAGTTCTATCGGAGTCCGATAGAAAAAGTAAGAAGGGACGAGCCGTGAAAACAGACGTGCATGCGGAGCGAGCCGAAAGGACCGAAGACCAAGCGAGGAGAACCCAGTGGAGCCGCTCCGTGGACGACTGCCCAAGCCAGGCCCCAGTGGAGCCGGTCGGTGAACCCATGCCCAACCGCGATCCAGACGAGCCGGTCGGTGAACCCATGCCGAACTCAGATCCGGTGGAGCCGGTCGATGAACCGATGTCGAGCAACGGCGCGTTTGTGCCGGGCTGAGGCTAGTGCCGAGGCGCGAAGGGCCCGTGCTACCCGGCGCTCAGGTGACGGTGACGGCCCCGGCCATTCCGCTAGCGTGTGCGGCGCGGAACCGTGTGCCGTCATGTCAAGGAACACGGTGGCTCGCTGACACCGCCAGTCTCAGGCCCGAAGCACCTTCATCGTTGGACGCGTTGCCCTTTGGCGACCCCTCGAGGCCGCGATCAACCTCCCCCGGTTACGAGCAGCGCCGCGGCCACAGCCATGAGAGCGGCGGTGGCCCAGCACAGAGCGTTGGACACGCGGCCATTGCCTCGGTTACCCATGATCTTTCGGTCATTGGCGATCAGAAGAACCACCACAAGAAAGGGAGCGGCGGCCAGCCCGTTGATGAAGGCGACGAACACCAGAAGGTGGATCGGATCGACGTGGACCAAGCTCAGCAGTGTGCCACCAACGGTGCCCACGCCGACTAGGCCGTAGAAGACGGGAGCCTGGCGGACGGAGCGGGAGAAGCCCCAGCGCCGGTGCAGGAGTCCGGCCATCCCCGCTGCGCCGGAGCCGGCGAGGACGGGGATTGCAAGCATCCCGGAGCTGATGAAGCCGAGGGCGAAGAGGAGCTGGGCGAAACGGCCGGCTATGGGCCTGAGGGCGTTAGCAGCTTGAGCGGCACTGACTATGTCATGCTGACCGTGGCGGGCCAGGGTCTGGGCGGTGGCGACGATGATGGCGAACATCACCAGGTTCGACAACGCCATGCCGCTGAACACGTCTATCCGAGCCGAGCGTCGCTTCTTGCCGGCCTGACGGTCGCTTCGGTCCTTGAGCGGGATCGCCCGGTCCCGACTTCCCGATTCGTCGCGCATCTCCTCGAGGCGATGCGCGCTCTGCCAGAAGAAGAGATACGGGGAGATGGTGGTACCGAGCACGGCGACGAGTAGGGACAGGTAGTCCCGGGACAGGGAGAGGTGTGGAACAAGGGTATGCCTCATTACCGCTCCCCACGGCGGATGGGCGATGACCAGCACGCCGACATAGGCGAGGAGGGCGAGGCAGAGCAGCTTGAAAATCTTGCCCAGCCATTCGAAGGAGCCAGCCACGACAGTCGCGGTGATTGCCACGCCCCCGAGGAGCGCCCACAGGCCGGTGGGACCGGCGTGGAGCAGGTGCATGCCGGAGCCGACGGCCAGCAGATCGGCGGCGATGTTGAGCGCGTTCGCCACGATGAGGGCAGCCAGGAGGAGCGTTACGACGCGTCGGCCCTTCCGCTCGAAGCGCTTCATGATCAGCTCGCCCAACCCCTTGCCGGTGGCGAGCGCGGTGCGGTCACACATTTCCTGTACTGCCGCCATTAGCGGCAGAGTTAAGAGGGCGGACCACAGGAGGCCGAAGCCGAGTTTGGCCCCGGCCTGGGCGTAGGTAGCTATGCCAGACGGGTCGTCATCGGAGGCACCGGTTACGAGGCCCGGTCCGAGCAGGCGCAGGTACCGACGCCACAGGGGGCCGCTGGCCGTGCGGGTCGTGTCGACCCGGGCGCGCCGGCTCTTGGAACCGCCCGGTCGCTTCGCCCGGGCGGCAGTGGTTGTCATTCTAGAGGAGTTAGTTCCCTTCAACCCAATCGGCCACACCAAATGGGTTGGTGTCGTTGCACTGATCGACACGTCGAGCGAACTCAACCAGGCGGTTAGCGAGTATGACACTGCGCCGCGTCGAGATCCGGGCAGCGTCGACATGCCGATCATGAAGACCATGCGGTGGTGATGGGCATCTGTCAGAGCAAGAGGGTCCGTCGGCTTCGCACCGAGCGGCGCGTCCGATGTGACCGTCCTGACGGGGAAGTAGCTAGTCCTCCTGCGAGTTGTTCAGTTCCACATCGTCCTCGGATGCCATGGTTGTGAGCGGCCCGCCGAAGTCCGCGCATCACCACCACTCGCGACTTCGGGCTCAGGCAGAGCTCCTCATCGCCATCGCAGGACAATTCCTTAGCGACGTTTTTCGGCTTGGACGGCGTCGGGTAAACGAGTGGTCGATGAGGGAGCCGTCGTCGAGATCAGCTGTATTGCTGCAAGGTAAGACCGACGGTCATCGGGGTAGCTCGGAACTGGCTGTCGGTCGCGATCGCGAACGGCGCCGACCCGGCGATCGGGCATGACCGATCCCTGTCGTTTAGGGACGCACTCGACGACTTCTATGGGATAGGCGCGGGCGTCGATAGCATCGCTCAACATGTCGGTGTCGATCCTGAGCATGGCCAATGGTCCGGGTCCCGTCGATTGCGCGTAAATGCACTGCCTGCTGAGGGCGATGTTCCCTCGCGAGTGCTTCGCCCTTGTCGATCGCCGACCTCGGTGACCACCAAATCACTGTGGAGTTGGTGACCTACTACCGGCGCATTTCGTCGTTGGCTTCGCTCGCCTGGCGGGCCGGCCATGTACTAACCCTTGGGCCGGAAGAGCCAAAAGGGCGCGCCGGTGGGGTCGGCCACTCGGGCGACCCGCCCGAGGCCGTGGTCGGCAGCCTCGCGTGAGCACCGCGCCGCCAAGCGCGCTGACTTTCGCGACCGAGGCGTCGACATCGTCGCTTTGCCAGAACACCGACCAGTGCGGCGATTCTCTGGGGGCCAGCGACTCCACCTCGTCGCCGATCCCGGCGATTGGTCGGTTGTTGTCCGGGTCCATGTAGCCGGCGTAGTGATGACCGTCGACCTCCTCCTCGAGTGGATCCCAGCCGAACACTTGGCGATAGAAGGCGACCTCTCTGTGGTAGTCGTGGACGTCGATGGCGATGAAGCTCGGGGTGCCGTGCTCGTGGATCACGGTGAAGCCGGGAAAGCTGCCGGGCTGCCAGATGCCAGTTACCGCCCCCGCCGGGTCGGCGATCACCGCCTGATGGCCGAGATCGTCGATCGCCATGGCCGGGAGACGCACCGTGCCCCGTGCGCCGCGGCGAGCTTGAGGGTGCGCTCGATGTCCTCCGTAGCGAAGAAGGGCTTCCACGTGTTGTTGGCGCGCGCCTCACCCATGTCGCCCATCGCCCCGGCGACCGGAATGCCGGCGCGGGTGAACATGAAGTAGCCGCCGTGATCGGGGCTCGGCTCGCCTGCCTGCCAGCCGAACAGTTCGGCATAGAACTGGCGGCTGCCCTCGATGTCTGAGGTCCACAGGTCGACCCAGCAGGGAGCCCCGGCGGGGCGACGGGTCGGTTCGTCATCGCTGCTCCTTTAAAGAGATCGTGTTCTTTGCTACGTAGACGGGCGTCGCCTCAGGATCTCATCGCTCTTCACCAGGCTCGGTCGCAGAGCCGACGAACCTCGAGTTCCGACTCGACGAAGGGAACGCCGGGGCATCGGGGCTCATGCTATCGACGCGCTGGCGGCCGGCCGATTCGCCGCTGGGGCGGAGGGCGGACCAGGACGCGGCTCACAGCCGTGAGATGGCAACCTTTCTCGCAGCAGCGACAGCGGACGCTTCGACCCAGGGCGATCTCGGCTGGTGGGCCGACTGGGGGGCTCTCCTCCCACCCCGGGGGTTCGACGTTTCATCGATTGCCATCCCTGTCCAGCTGTGGCATGGGGAGAACGACGCCGCGGCTCCCGTAGCCCACGGTCGATGGCTCGCCGAGCACACACCGACTGCCGAGGCCAACCTCGTTCGCCGTTGACATGTTGGTCCTACGCAGCCTGGCCGGCGGTCAGCGGCGCCGATTGCCGACCTTTTTACCTTCGGCGTCCACAGACGGCTGCCGTGACTCCTTCGGAGCATTTGTCTGAGGCAGAAGACAACGGTGAGGACAAGGCCGGCCAAGGCGATACCGGCTGAGACGAAGGCTCGCTGCACCGAGGTGAGTAGCGCCGGGGAATGTAGCTTGTGGGCGACAGCCACGCCGCCGAAGACGCTTTGGCGGACGGCCGCCACGGCGGCGGCAGGTAGACCTACCCGGTCGAGTCGGGCTAGATAGCCCGCGCTCAGTACGCTGCCGAGAAGGGCGATGCCGAGCGGACCCCCGGTCTTGTTGACAGCCTGCATCACCCTCGGAGCCGACTCCGCTCTTCTCCTCCGACAGCTCGACTAGAGCCGCAGACATCGCAGTTGCCATCGCGATGCCGGTGCCCACCCCGGCCACCGCTCGATGGTCGTCGTGGTCGCGGTCAATTGGAATCCCTCCTTGTGGTGAGGAACCCAGCGAAGCCGGGACCGCCGGTAGCTGCGGTCACATGCATGACCATATGGTCTACCATATGGTCATGGGACGGAAGGAAGTGCTCGTACAGCTCGACGACGAACTCATCGACCGCCTGGACCGACTTGCCGACAAACAAGGAACCAGCCGCTCAGAGCTACTGCGACGCGGCGCTGCTGCAGTCCTCGAAGCCGCTGAACACGCCGAAGCAGACCGCGCCCTGCAGGATGCCTACCGGAGGCTGCCCCAGGATCCGGCGATTGTCTCCGCCGCATCACGACTCGCGTCACTGACCGCCCCCGAGTGGTAGAGCGCGGCGACATCATCTGGGCGGACCTGGGGCCGCCAGCCGGGAGGCGGCCTGTCTGCGTCCTGACCCGAGACGCCGCTATAGCCGTCCTCACTGCTCTCACCTGCGCCCCGATCACACGAACTATCCGTGGTATCCGTTCCGAGGTTGAAGTCGGGCCTGCACAAGGCCTTGCCGATCAAAGCGTCATCAGCTGCGACAACCTGATCACCATTCCCACCACGCTCCTCGAGCCAGAGGCCGTCGGTCATCTCGACCTCGGCACCCGCGTCAGGCTCGACCAAGCCGTGCGCTACGCCCTAGACATTCAATACTGAGTTGCGTCGATCAAGGCAAATAGCGGGCTCACGAGCTGAGGTAACCATCCGACGGGCAAGGTCGTCACATGCCTGAACGAGGTGTACTTCCTGACTCTCGTGTCAGCATCCATCCGGCTGCTCGTGCTAACGAATCCGGAGTTCTACGGCATGTTCACACGTGTTACAGCGGGCCAGACCGCCGAGGGCCTTCGAGTGAAACTACTTCCCCTACTGCCGGAGATGCAGAACTCGGTCGATGGTGTCACTCGTCTCGTCAGTGAGGAGATGAGCAGAGATGCAGTCAGCGTTGCCTCTGCCGTTGCCGCCGAAGAGGCAGGCGAGCGGGGCGAGGACGTCCTGCCAGAACGCCACACCGACTAGGTCCTTGGACCGGCGTTTCGGGGCGCCCTGCAGGACTTGGGACGGCGAGATTGGGCGACGCGCGTTCGGAGACAGCCGCGGAGCCCCAGATCGCCCATTTCGTGCTCGTGATAACGATTGCTCGGACGTAGCCGGTGCGCTGACCGCCCTGTTGCGCGGCGCTCTGGTCGGAGGACGGGCGCAGGGATCCCCGGCGCCGGGTGATCCCAGCACCCCGAGTTTCCGAGGGATGCCAGAGGCCAGTTGGTCGTAGCATGGGGCAACAATGAAGTGGGATCTACGGCACCGAAGGTCATCGCTGGTGATCCGGCTGCTGCTGGCAGTGTGGATCGCCGTCATCGTCATTGTGCTCTGCGCCACGGGACACTGGTGGGGCCTGGTATTCGTCCTCCCCTTGGTCCTTGACTTGTACCTGCTCCGCCGGATCGTGGCGGCCGGCTCCAGCCGGTAGCCCCGTGTTTGCGAGTTCGTCGAACGGGGCGCCGAGAAAGATCGACGGGAGTGCGCTCGGCCCGTTGCGAGCCACAGGGCGGCGAAGGGAGGCTGAAGATGTCGGCAACTCTCAAGTTGACGCATAAGGCGATTGGAGTCGAGGTACGTCGTGGCGCGTACGACGTCGTGGTCGACGGTGAGCGTGTCGGGTCGCTCGAAATGAACGACATGATCGAGATACCAATCGCAGTCGGGCATCACACTCTGCAAGTCCGCAACGGGCGAAACCTGAGCCGCACTCTGACCTTCGACGCGGCCGAGGCCCAGGTCGTCGCATTCCGATGCACCGGAAAGAGGTTCTTGCCGATCTTTCTCATGTCGTTCGTCATGCCACGCTTGGCGCTCTCGCTCCGTCCGGAATCGGGGCTACTAGAGTCGGAAGGTTCCTAAGCCAGTCGAACCTGGAAAGCACCCGTGCCCGACGCCGCGCGCACGTGTGAGCCGCTCGTGGAGGTGGGCGCGGTGGAGCCGACTGCCGGTACTCGGAAGGCCGCCGTCCGGCCATAGCGGGTGCGCCCTGCCGACGCTTAGGGATGGCCCGTGGCTGTAGCTGAGCTGATCTTTGGGGACAGGTGGCAGATGCGCTGACTGTCAGCGCGTGCAGGTCCGGTCGTTGACGTCGGATAGACGGCCTGATCGACTTGCGCGGGAGGAGTGGGCGTTACGACCGATGAGATCGGCGGGACCACCCCGTCGAACAACTAGCTGTTACGTGAGCAAGGAGAACCCTCAACATGGCTAGTCCAGGTACGTCTTGGCCAAAGGAAGGCCCCACATCGTACTTTCCTTCCATTGAGAAAAAATACGGCCGCTCAATCCCCGAGTGGCAGCGGATCGTTGTCGATTGTGGTCTCGAGAAGCACATGGAGATCGTCGGCTTCTTGAAGACCGAGCACGGAATGGGCCACGGGCACGCGAACGCGCTCGTCGGTTGGACGCTCGCAGGCAATGTCGCCCCATCGTGGGGAGCCGGTCCCCGACCGGCGGCGCGTAGTTGCAACGACGAGCCCGACGGGTCCGATCCGTGGGATGGACAGGCCCCTTCGAGCAGTCAAGGCGACATCCACTGCGGCAGGTCCCCGCGAGAAGGAGCAACGTCTGGCATGCCAGTGTGACATTCGAGACGACGGTGACGGCGACGGGCAACAACACATGGAATCGTGGTTCCCGAGGACGTGATCGAGCGACCGGGCGCTGGGAGTCGACCGGCAGTAATCGTCGACGCGAACGGCTATCAGTACCGCTCGACGTCGGGGTGATGTGCGTGGAGGCACATGATCGCCATCAGCGCCGCCGTTCGCAAGGAGACAGGCCCGAGCGGAGGAGACCCCATCCGGGTCACCTTGGCGATCGCCGATACGACGAGTGAGGTCCACGTTCCCGAAGATTTCGCAGCGGCGCTTGCGGCCGATGCCGCTGCGGAGGCCTTCTTCGACAAGCTCTCGAACAGTCTGCAGCGCTACCAAATCGACAACATCAACGATGCCAAGGCGGCGGGGACGAGACAACGGCGCGTTGCAAAGCCTCTCCAGGATGTCGGAAGGTTTGCTTCAGGTGGCTAACAACCGCTTGAACTGCGCCTTATGTCTGTCACGTTGGCGCGCGATGGCGGTGGGTAGGCGAGTGTTGATAGCCAAGTTTGATACCCAACGGGCTAACGCCAGCTACGGGGGACGCCGCTTCAGTGCGGTAGAGGTACATCGATCGAGGGCTGGAGAACTCCGCCTCCACTTTGTCCCCCTAGTGGCGAGCATCACGAATACTGTGGAATCCGACGTCGGGGCCTCGACGGAAGGGCGGGCAGTTGCTCCCAGCCGGCCGAGGTCGGTGGGCAAAGACCTCCGCACGATTCCTAACGGGCCAGTCCTGGTCCCTGCTCGTTGCGCCGCCCCAAGAACTCGAGCTCCACACGGGTCGGCCCGATCAGGAGGACCCGATGAGAGAGATGAGGGGGAATGGCCTGGTGCGATCCCTCGAGGAGATGCAGGAGCGGACCGCCTGGGGCATTGTCCGGCAGAAACTGAAAGTCGACTGCACCGGAGTGAACCTGCAGTCGGCCCCATCGCTGCTTCGGTGTTCGATGGCTGCGGCGGAGCGCCTCGGGTAAGGAATGCTCGTCCCACGGGCCGGCGCGCTCGAGGACGGTCAGCCCCTCGGGCAGCTCTGCCCGGTCACAGAGGGGGCATTCAATGGAGGACTGGAGGTGGGCGTCTCGTCCCACAGGGTCCACGACCCAGGCCCGCTCCTGGAAAGGAGGCCGGTGGCGAACGTGCTGGTTGTGCCAGCAGGAGAGCTCCGCCACCCAGTCCCCGTCGGCGTCAGCGTGAAACCCTACGATCGAGCGGATCATCTCTGACCTCTTTCAGGGGTTGATCCCTGGACAAGCGGGCGCCCCATCTGTCGGGCTCGTGCCGGTGACGCCTGTCGAGGAGGGGTGCAGTGCCACCTGGGACTGGCAGGGAATATCGGCTTCAGGCATCGGACTTTCAGCGACGGTGCCGCTGAGACACAGGCAGTTCCCAGTTTCGGCAACGAATATACAGGTCGGCCTTTGTGGAGTTCAACCGCCAGGGTCGGATTCTCTACAGGTACGGGCCGACGTCCGGGCCGGGCGAGCTGAACCATCCCTCCCTCGTCGAGCAGCTACCTTCGGGCGTCCTCATGGCCAATGACGACTACAACCATCGCATGGTGGCCGTCGATCCTGCCACCGGCGCCCTCGTGTGGCAATACGGTAAGAGCGGCGTCCCCGGAACAGCGCCGGGGCTTCTCAACACCCCCGACGGCTTCGACCTGCTCGGTCCGCACGGTACCTTCCCAACCCATCCGGCGACGGGCTGAGGTTCCGATCTCGCATGCTGGCTCGGTGGCGGCCGCCTGTGTCGCCACCGCTTGCGGGGCTTCAGCGTGCGCGGCTTCAGCGCCGGCGAAGTCAGTCGAGCGCCAACGAGCCTGCCGGCGGCGACGACCACGAGCCTGCCGGCAACTTCCACGAGCGGAGCGCCGACGGCTGTTCCCCTCGGCTACCACGGCGACGACCGAGCCGGGGCGCCTCCCACAGACGCACGTGGAACCTCCGCTCGGGCCGGCGCTCCCCAGCCGGCTGAGGCCGTTGTGGGAGGCGATCATCACGGACCCAACGGGACGGGCGCTGCCGCTCTTCTTTCCCGAGTGCGCCTATCTGCGGATGAAGACCGGCTCCTTGCCGGACCGCGCGGCAGATTACGTGGACCGCCTCATCGGGTTTCCCGCCCCACCTCACAGATCATCAGGCGCTCAGGCCGGGCTCTGAGCGCCATTCTCCTCAGCCTGAAAGCCTCACCCGCCCACGCCGCGTGGATCGGGCCGGGGGCGTGCGAGAACCTGATCGGTTACTGGCACCTTCCCGGCGCCCGCTTCTCTTACAAAAAGCGTCGAGTGCCGACGAACCAGGCGATGTAGGCGCCGACCTCGCTCGCGGTGCCGATGGCGATCACGGCGGCGAGGTTGAGCTTGCCGGTGGCGGCGAGAGCTCCGGCCACGCCCATCGTCAACTCGGACGACGGTGGATCGCAGCAGGACTGCAGGACGCACAGGATGAAGATGGCGGCGTAGCCGGACTAGGTGACGAGGGACGTGGGGTCGAGAAGGCCGAGCCCACAGAGACGTTACCGGTGCCCGGCGTACCCGAGAGAGCGCCCGGCACCCGGTGACGGCGGCCTCGCCCGAACTGACAACCGGTATCGCCGGCGAGGCGGCACCCGGCTCAAGGACTGCTGATCGCGATGTAATTGCCCACCTTCGAGACGACAAGGAGGCCCACCACGACGCCGCCAACGACGCTTGCGACGAGCAGCCACTGGCGAAGTCCCACGCCGCCGATCTCGTAGCTCGTCCGGCGGGACCAGTCCCGCGGCGCCAGCCGAGCAGTGTCCCGAACGTGCCCGAGAACATGGACGGTCATTGCGGCGAACCAGAGCACGAAGCTCACCTTGTGCACGAAGAGGAGGTCCTGGCGCCATCGGCTGCCCGCCAGGAGCAAGGCGATGCCGCTGGCGAGGACGACGAGCGTGAGCACAACGACGAACGGGCCGAGGAGCCGGAGCAGGGCCGGCGGTGGCCCCTTCTGCCGATACAGAGGGGCCCCCCTGTAATAGCGGACGAAGCGGTAACTCGTCGAAGCAATCTTCAGGAACACGGGGGGCACGAGGATCATGCCTATGAACACGTGCGGCGTGATCAGCTGGCGGACACTCGGGATGGTGGCGCCCTCGGCGGCGAGAAGGACGAGAAGGAGGGCTCCTGTCGAAGCCGTCAGCCTCGCGTTGGCCTCGATCCCGCCGGCCGCGTCGGGGCGTCGCCGACGCGAGGGGCTTCCTCGTTCGCTCAACGAGCTGACATGGTGATGAAGTCCCGCCCCCACCACGTCTCGAAGAACGTGTAAGGCTGCTGGACCATACCGGCGAGCAGGTCGCTGCCGTTGGCAGGCTTGGCCAATCCCCCCGGGGCGGGGCTGTAAGCGGCGAACACCGTCCAGTCCGGGTTCATGTCGAGCGTCATCGCCCTGACGCAGCCGGCTCGGGCGAGCAGGGCAGCGAGCTGCGTGATCTCGAGCGAAGGGCCCGCCACGTACACGAGGGAGCCGTCCGCCCTGATGCCCAGACCTGAGCGCCACACGTTCGGGATGCTGCCGAGGGTTGAACCCCACTGAGAGATGTCGTACGGATTGAGGCCCGGAACCACCTGGCCATGATCCACGAGAAGCGTGAGATTTTGACGGACGGCGATCACATCGCGGGTCATCTGGACGTCCCGCCCCCACTCCCCGACGGTGGCACCGCCGTTCCGGTAGATGACGAGGGATGCTCCGCCAGCCCGCAGAGGGTAGACGAGGCGGCCTTCGGCGAAGTAGCCCCCCTCTGCCGCCGGGAACTTGAACCCTCCGTTGAATGCTGCGACAAGTGAACGGGCCGCCGCGGTGCCGATCGGCGCTGTCAGTTTCCACGGGCCGGCTCCGGGGCTTCCGCTCCCCGAGTAGAGCTGGGCCCGCAGCAGCCTCGGGTCCATCCAGGCGACCCCTGCCGCCAGGCCCGATCCAGGCGGCCGCAGGAACGTTTCGAACACGGCGGGCGCTCCTCCTACCCGGCGACCCACCGGGCGCCACAGTCCTTCTCCGGGCAGGCCAGGCGAGAACGGCCGCAACCTCCTCGGCTCCGGGAGGGGGAGTAAGGAGGTCTCGTTCGAGCCCGTGGCAACAGGATCGGACTTGAGGTGGCGACGTACTGCCCGATGCTTGGCTCGACCAGGAGTCGCCGGCTTCGAGATGGGTGGGTCGGTGTCATGTGTTGACGTCGCCGATGATGGTGCCGCCACGCTGCTCTTCGGGGTGGGGGTTGTCGTGCTCGCACTGCCATCGGCCGAAGAACAGGCCGCCAGCAAGGAGGCGGCGACCACAACCCCACAAAGCAAGGCCGGCCCCCGGCTCGGCCGCCGACCAGGCCGCTCGCGGCGCCACCTCATGCCGGTACCGGATGGCTCGGAGCGGGCGTCAGCGGTGACGGGGCAGTCGATGAGTCGATCTTCGATGCCGTCACGGGCCTCCTCGCTGTTCCTGCCGGCCTATCGTCGCGGGGTCGGGCTGGAAAGGGCCTCAGGGTCGGCAAGGACGCTCCGAGTCAGGCGGCCGCACAGCCCGCTGGAGCTTTGATGTTACGGCATGCCGTCGCCGACGTGTTCTCACCGGGGCAGGCCCCGACTAGTTGTCGAGGTTGATGACGATCGCCTCCTGACCAAACCCGAAGGACCGTCAGCGCGAGCTGCCGGGGCCGCCGGCTGACGCTTCTTCGGCTGGTGTCCTGAGCTCGCCACGGGATACGAGCACGAGCTAGGGCGGTTGTTGCCACTCCTCGCCTACCTCCTCCCACCAGGTCCCTGTTCCTGAAGGCGATCCCGCCGGCGAACGCTGCCAGGCGGCAGCCCAGTCAACGGCCACGGTGGAGGTACGCGCCTACCGAATCATCCAGGAAGCGCGGTCCAATGCAGGTGCCACGCGGGCGGGTCCGACGTCCTGGTCAAGGTTGAGCGGGACGCCGACTCGCTGAGACTCGGGGTGCGAAACGGCCGGGGGCAGCCACCGGGCTCGGTTCCAACGGTGAGGGCCGGGCCTCGGGCTCGTCGGCATGCAGGAGCGGGTTGCGCTCCTTGGTGGCTCTCTCAGCGCCGGACCGACCGATAAGGGTGGCTTCCTCGTAGCAGCGTGCTTGCGGCTGCGAGGTATGCCGCTCGTAACGGGGCAGCGATCGCTCGAGGACGACGGTGGCGATACGACGGCGGAAGAGCACCAGTGACCATCACCTGCCTCATCGCCGATGACCAGGAAATGGTGCGTGAGGGCTTCAGTACGCTGCTCGCCGCCCAGCCGGCACGGTGATGTCTCCCGCCGGACCCGTGCCGCTGATCTACCAAGATGGCGCGCACGATCTGTTTGCCGCACACCTGGTTGACCTTCTCGACGAAGGGGCTGTTAGGGTCGACGCCGGTGCCGTTGAAGTTCGTCTTGCCTTCGGCGCCGGGGTCGGGTAGTTCGGGACCCCGTTGGCCCGCATGAAGTCGACGTACTTCAGGTACTCGGCGTTGTCCGGAGGCGCGACCGGGTCGGCGGCTCGGCACCGCGCGGACGGGAAGCCTCGTGAGATGAAGCGGTCGCTCGCTTCGCTGTTGGCCTATGAGACAGACTTCGATGTCAATGGCGTCGCACCGCAGGTTGGCGTTCCCATCCATAACTACCGTGACCGTGGCCATCCTTGCGACCGCATGCGGCTCAGCAACGTCCAGCTCCTCGACACACGTGGACACGACCGCTGCTCCTCACACGACTCTGGTGCCACCCAGTCCAAAGGGTTTTTTCACCCTCACCACGCAGGATTCGGTGCGGAACTCCGCCAGCGTTGCCTGCCCGCCCCGAACATCTAAGGCCGCTCAGTGCTTCGTCTTGGTCGAAGCCGGTCATTCTCCCCAGTTGGGTACAGCGACGGTTGCGCCGGTTCTGGATGTGGAGTACCCGCAAGGCAACTGGCGCTGCGGGGCTTCCCACGCATTCGTCGAGAGGCTTATGTTTCACCGAGGAGACCTACTTGTGAGGGTCAAGGCTCCATACCTGTGTCTTGGCGTAATCAGCGCGACGCGGAGGACATTTACGGTTTTGTCGGGAACGGGGAAGTTCGCAAGCGATTCCGGTTCAGGAACGATCCAGTTCGACACGATGTCGGTCGGCGCCAGCGAGAACTGGGAGGGAACTCTTTCGCCGCGATGATGTGGCGGATGGCAGGAGGGCCGTCCCAGCCGTAACCCTCAGCCGCGAGGCGCGTAGCTGTACCCGGGCACCACTGCGATGCAACAAGTGTTGAGCGACAGCGATCGCTGTAGCCAACTACGGCGCGGGCATCCGGCACGGAGTTCGTTGCCAGCCCTACGACTCTCGCAAGACTTCGACCCGTCCCAGTTCGGCGCGTCATTCGTGGCCGGTTGATGCCCGGTTTGATACCCCACGCCACATTTGTCTCTCCACAGACAATAATAAAGGGCCTCTGACCAGTGCTTTAGTGGAGCTGACCGGACTCGAACCGGCGACACCCGGCCCGCCCCTTCGAGCTGTCTAACTGGCAGGCCTCGTCGGCCTGGATGGTCTGAGCTGGACTCATTGTCTGTCCAGGGCGGACCGTGTCGACGGCAGTCGGATTGCGTTGATATCCAACTTTGTTACCCACGGCCAACCGTCAGCAGGTCACCGCCGCTCTTTGAAGTGGTTGAAGCCACTGAGGTCGCCAAACCCGTACCCGTACGCGATGGTCGAGATCGATCGGTCTTCAAAACGAGGGCTAACGCGCAAATCAAGGCCGTAGCTGTCTCGTAGCTACAACCGTCCGCTGAGCTGGGGGTTGGTTGTTGGCAGCGAGGTGAGCCATCGGTCTCATGCCCGATTTGAACCGACGAGTGTAGATCGGCCTTCTCTGCGTATCTGTTGCGACAGCGACGTTGAGCGGTGGGCGCCTACTCCGTGCAAGTTCGGGCCCCGGACGACGAGCGTCGACCTCGTGCCCATCACGCTGTGGCGTCGAGCGGTGAGTGTTCGAGGACGCGTGGACGGTACTCCACGAGTTGGCTCCGCCCGTCGAAGGTTCTGCTGGTGATCATGTCGAGCGCGACGTCGGGGTAACCGTCGTAGATGCGTTCTGAGCCGCTGGCGCCGGTGATGACCGGGAAGATGACGACCCGGAACCGGTCGACGATTCCGGCTCGTAGCAGCGACCGGCACAGGCTGAGACTGCCGATCGTGCTCAGGAGGCCCGGCCCGTCCGCCTTCATCGCCCGCACCGCTTCGACAGCGTCGCCGCGTACGAGGGTCGTGTTCGCCCAAGAAAGCGGTTCTTCGAGGGTGGACGAGAACACCACCTTCGACGCTCCGGTGATACCGCTGATCGAGGCCTCCTCAGCGGAGGAGAACTCGTCGGTCCCCGCCGGGGTGGCGCCGGCGGCAAAGCCCGACATCAGCCGGTACGTGTTCGCACCCATGAGCAGCGTGGCATTGGGTCGCTCGTCGAGCCAGCCGAGGTACTCGGGGCCTTCGAGGCCCCACCACCCCGGCCAGCCCTCTGCTGTCGCGTACCCGTCTAGGGACGTGATGAAGTCGACGATCAGTTCTCGCATGATGTGTTCCTCGGCTCGTCGACCGCAGCTGCCGCCATCATCCGAGCGAGGAGCGCGTCGAGCTTGCGGTAGCCCTCCTGGACGCCCACGTCCATGCCACTGGCAACGAACGCGTCGCGGGCCTCGAAGCTGTCGACCAGCGAGGTCGCTATGAGCCGGCAGCGTCCGCCCGGCAGGTCCTCGAAAACAAAGCGTCCGAGCGACACGTTGTCGGCCGCCGGCTCGTAGGTGAACGTCTGGACGATGAGCTCGTTAGGCCGGACTTCGTGAAAGCAACCCCGGAACCAGTGCTCCTCGTCGTTTCGAGTCGAGACGTAGCGCCACTCGCCACCAGTGCGGCAGTCCCAGCGGTCGACGCGGCTGGACTCGAGGCTGTCAGGGCCTACCCATTGCACGAACAGCTCCGGTTCGGTGTGTGCCCGGTAGACCGCCTTCGCTGGGGCGTCGAACTCCCGGACGATCGTGATCGACGGCGTCTTGTCGTCGATGGTGATCTTGGCCTCTCGGTTGGTCGTGGTCGTCATGTCATGGCTCCTTCGTCGTTGTCGGGGGTCTGGTCGTCGAGTCGGGCGAGCAACTGGTCGAGACGCTGGTAGCGGACCTCGGCGTTCTGGCGATATCGCTCGATCCACTTGGTCATGAGGTCGAACACCTCCGCTTCCAAACGGACCGGTCGACGCTGTGCCTCGCGCCGGCGGGACACGACCCCGGCGTCTTCGAGCACCGAGAGGTGCTTGGACACCGCCTGGATGGACATGTCGTAGTGCTCGGCCAGCTCGCTCAAGGTGGCGTCGCCGGCGGCGAGGCGGGTCACGATGTCAAGCCTGGTCTCGTCGGCCAATGCCGAGAACACGGTCACGATCGCCTGCACCGCCACCTACCCTCCTCAACTCTTTGGTTGAATAGGACGGTAGGGCGCCGTTGTCCGGTTGTCAACCCCAAGGTTGATCGCCATCTGAGCCGTCACCGGTATGGATCTTGAAGGGGAAGTCGTTGGCGTCGAAGGTGTCGAGTATCGCCTGGCGGTCGTCGGCGCTGAAGGAGTTGCAGTCGCTCCCGCTTCGTGCCGTGCACCGTGCGGCGCACGTACTGCCGCTTTTCCGTCGAGGGACCAGCCGAAAAAGGCGACCACGCCACGATGCAACACCGCTTAGGTGCCTGAACTCAGATTTAGCTGTGGAGCTGACCGGGCTCGAACCGGCGACCCCCGGCTTGCAAAGCCGTCTCCAGGTTGTCTGGAGGGTTGCTGCAGGCGGCCGACAACAGCTTGAACTGGGCCTTTTGTCTAGCGCGTTGGATCGGAGCTGACCGGGCTCGAACCGGCGACCCCCGGCTTGCAAAGCCGTTCCAGGTTGTCTGGAGGGTTGCTGCAGGCGGCCGACAACAGCTTGAACTGGGCCTTTTGTCTAGCGCGTTGGATCGCAACGGGGTGGGTAGGCACACGTTGATACCCAATTTTGATACCCAACGGGCGCTGAGGACACAGCTGCAGCGTCCCCGTTCAGTGCTGCAGAGCTGAATCGATCGTGGTCCCGTGACCTGCTCCCCGCGGACGGCTGGCTCAATGGAGGTGTTCCTCCTCAGGCGTCGAGTGGCTCCAATGCGAGACAAGTCCGAAGGCTGTTCTCAAGACTCGTGACGCGCTGATGGGTACCGACGCTGCCCGTTACGAAGCCGAGGGAATAGCCCCCGCGGGTGCTTGTCGCGCCGTAGCTCCCACCCAGGCCTCCCATCCCGAATCCCTCGTCATCGATCCCGAATCCGAGCCCCCAAGCGTTGTCGTCTCCGAACACCTGGTCCGTCCCCGAGCACTGCGGGCGCGTCGCCTCCGCCAGAGTGTCGGGTCGCAGGATCTTGCCAGTGGACAGGGCGTGGTAGAACCCGGCGACGGCTCGCGCCGTGCCATGCCCGTTGACGGCGGGGATCTCTGCGGTGCGCCATGCAGGGCTGTTGACGACGGCACCGTCCTGCGCGCCCGGGGGGTTGCCGACCGCCCGCAGGTATAGCGGCGGCCGTCCCGATGCGTTGGCGGCCCGGAACGAGCTGTCGAGACCAGTCAGCTCAACCGTCCGGGCTTGCTGTGCCGGGTCGAGGCCGAAGGAGAAGTCGATTCCGAGAGGTCCGCATATCTCCTCGCGGAGGAACCGGCCGAGAGTGCGCCCATCGACCCGTCGGACCAGCTCGCCGACGAGATGTCCGTAGAACAATGCCGACTCGCCATGCGCTGTGCCCGGTTCCCATGCCGGCTCTTGTGCCGCCAGGAGTTGGCACAGGTAGTCCCAGTCGTAGAAGGCCTCGGTCGGTGCCGGGGCGGCCAATGCCACCACACCCGCTTGGTGCGACAACAGCTGGCGCACAGTGGCCGGGGCTACGAACTCGGGCCAATACTTTTGCACCGGTCCATCGAGGTCGAGACCGCCCGATTCCACCAGTTTCAGCGCGCAGACCGCCACGAATGGCTTGCTTACCGAGTAGGGCTGAACCAGGCTGTCAGACACCCATGGCGCCCGCCTACTGACATCAGCGTGACCGCCCCAGAGATCCACTACCCGGCGGCCGTCGCACCAGACGGCATAGGCGGCACCAGTGCCACGCTGCTCCTCTAGGACGCCCTGGAACTCGTCGCGGACCGCAGCGAATCGAGGGTCGACCCACCCGCCGACATTCACGACGCCATAGTGGCCGAGCCTGATGTGACCAGCAACTCACGTCTCGATGGCCCCTAAAACATAAGCCGTTAAAGCGCCTGTTAGGCGACCAGCGTGACTTGCCTGTGCCGAGAGCGGTCCGGCGCTCCGCGCCAGTGGGCCGGATGACAAGCCGGAAACTGGTCGGCGAGGTCGATGACCAGTTGGTCCTTCCCATTGGCGCCAGGAGATGAGCGACGATGCGGAGGGCGAGAGGGTCACAGCCGGCACTGGCAAGGTGTTCTCGGAGCAGGTCAGTTGCTCGTTCCGGGAGACCGTGGTCGAGGCGCTCTGGCCGGAGGTGGATCCGGCAAGGTCAGCCAGCGGTTCTGGAACACGGTGACGAGTCTCCGTACACGGCTGCGGGAGGCTTCCGGCGTCTCCCGGGCTGTGCCTCGTCGAGCGGTATGGAACGCGCTATCGCCTCGTCGACGGTGAGCTCGAAGTCGACCTGTGGGAGGTCGAGCCGGCGCTTTCCGAGGCGTCGGATGCGCCCCAAGAAATTGCGAGAACCTATGCGCTCGTGCGAGGATCGTCCCGCTGATCGCACATCGTCAGCAGTGCCACGCCGGGCCTGCAAGTGGTCTTGAGTCCTAGTCTGGCGGCCGAGATGTTCAAGCGGGCTTTATCCACGTCAGTCCGCTGCGTCACGGATGCCAATGTCGAGTCGGCGGCTGACATCAACTTCTCGTCGCCCGAGATGTCCCAGATGAGTGTGCTTGAAGTCGTCGTCGTACTTGAGACCGTAGCCAAGTAGCCGATCGAAACCGATGTGAGCGAGCCAGGTAACGGCAAGTGCCAATACGAGCGGCTTGTGCTGCCACCAGCTGAGGCCCACGAGCCCTGCCGGCAACAGAATGCTATGAGCAAGGTTGTACAGGCGCGCCCCGAGCCGCGTGCTGCCTAGGTAACCGAACGCGAGCAGGTCGGGTGCGAGAAGCGTGACCGGTACCATCCACCAGGCCTGCCGGGTAGTCGAAAAGGCGACGAGAGAGCCGACTAGGAGAGTCGCACCTTCGAGACGGAGCCATCGGCGCGGCGGCCCGAGAACTACGCCGTCACGGGGTGCGATGAAGGCGCCGACGGAGGTCTCTGTGGGCACGCTCATCTTCCTGTCTCGGTGGGGGCAATTGCCGGATCGGCAGGTGTCGCTTTGCGGTTGGCGACTGCCGCCAAGAACGCCAGGACCGCATCGTTAGTGACGTCTGGTCGTTGCGACTGGGGGTAATGACCGGCCTCAGGGACCATGACGACCTCAGCGTGCAATGCGTCCGCTATCCAGTCGGCCTCCGCCCGCGGATCGGCGAAGTCGGGGTCCTGCTTCCCCATTACGACGAGGGTGGGCGCCGACACTTCGGCGAGCCGAGCCTCTACCGGGGCATGGTCCGTACGAGTCGTGAGGGAGAATGCCTTTGCATGCCCCGGCCTGCGAAGGCTGGCCACGACCTCGTCCCGGTACTCGCCGAAATCGTCGGGCCGCCGGCCGGCGTACAGCTTTGGCATGTAGGCCTTCCACGACAGAGCCGCCCACGGCTTGGCCATGACGACCCGGAGCAGTGCCCGCTGCATGGCGCTCACTTTCGGGTTGCGGACGAATGGACCGAGGAGCACAAGGCCCCGCACCAGGTCGGGCCGTGTCGCTGCGACAAAGGCGGCGGAACCGGCGCTCATGGAGTTGCCGATGATCACGGCGGGACCGCCGAGCTCCTCGACGAGAGCGATGATGTCTCCGGCTGTCTCGATGTCGCCATATGAGCTGAAGGTGGCGTCGCTGTCGCCGTGGCCGCGAAGGTCCGTGCAAGCCACCTGGTAACCCTCCCCTCGCAACCGGGGCGCGAGGAAGCGATAGGCGCCTCGCAGGTCGCCCATGCCTGGCACGAGCACGACTAGAGGGCCGTTACCCGCAACGTCGTAACCGATGCGCCCTTCCGGCCGGATCACGTACCGGGTCTTTTCGGTCTGGACGGTTGTCATGGTGCTCTCCTTGGTGATTTCGGTCCTTCGGTTCGCTGCCAGAACTGGTCGAAGACTCGTCATGGCTGTCCGATCGCGGCCGCGAAAGGCGGGAGGTTCTGGCTGCATACGGTTCCCTTCGGCGGGAGAGCGCCGGTGAGGAAATACGCCGTCATGTGGTTCTCGGCGCACGTGCTCGGGTTGAGGAAGGAGGTGTGGCCGTAGCCCTTGACGACGAGGAGCCGGGCATCGCCGAGCTCGTGGGTCATCGCCTTGGCGTTCGCCAGCGAAGTCGCCGGGTCGTTGGTGTTGTTGATCACGAGGATCGGGCTCGTGTGGGCGCTCCAGGGACCGCTGTACGTGTTCACCCCGTGCACCGGCCAGGTGGCGCACGGCTCGTCCTGCTCCCACAGGTACGGCAGCCCGATGACGCTGCCACCGGCGATCACGAGATGTTGCAGGTGACCGTAGGCACTGGCCGCAGGGCTCGGCGAGTCGTCGCAGATGATCGCATAGGCCTGCTCGGCGCCGGAGTATCGCTCGGGTGCCTGTGTAACGTCGGCCGGTGCTGTCGGGGCGGCGGTACTCGCCTTCTGGTTGCGCGCCAGCCACAGCTGCTCGAGGCCCTGAGCCATTCCGGACCACCCCGGGACGTCTCCACCGGTCACCGGCGTCGTGTACGGCTGTACGAAGTCGAGGTCGGCGCTCGCGACGTTGAGCAGTTCCGCGTAGGTGAACGGACCACCAAGGTTGATGGGCGCCCGCCGCAGGCGGGCGAGGAGGCCACTCCACTTGGCGTCGGTGGCGGCGGGGCTGCCGGCCGAGAAGGCACAGACCGAGGTGCTCGCCTGCCCGCAGATGTGCAGGAAGGAGTCGAGCACCTTGGCGACCGCGCTGTTCTCGCCGAGGCGGAGCGAGAGGGCCAGGGCTGGATTCGGCTTGCCACCGTCGGCGACGGCGTCGGGCGCGGTGTTCCCGTCGAGAACCATCCGACCCACGTGACGCGGGAACAAGTTGGCGTAGGTGGCGCCGAGGAACGTGCCGTAGGAGACACCGAGGTAATCGAGCTTGGCCTGGCCGAGGTCCAGCCGTAGCAGGTTCAGGTCGCGGGCGGAGTCGGCGGTTGAAACGTGCTCGAGGAGGGCGTGGTTCGTTGTCTCGCAGATCTTGCCGAACTCCCGCCACCGGGCGATGTAGCCAGCCTGCTCATCCCGGCGAGTGGGGAGATACGCGTCCTTGCCGAGAAAAGCCGTCTCGGCGCCTTGATTGGGGAAGCACTGAACCGCTGTGCTGGAGCCGACGCCTCGCGGGTCCCAACTCACGATGTCGAAGTCACGGAGCATCTCCTTCGGAAAGAAGCCCAGCCATTGCGGGATCTGGACCGTTCCCTCGCCCGCCGGGGCCTCCCGGGTTCACGAAGATCACGCCCCGCGACCTCAAGTCGGCTGCAGGGTGCTCCACGATGGCGAGCTTGATCTTCGGCCCGGACGGGTGCTCGTAGTCCAAAGGGGCGGTGACCGTCGCGCACACGAAGCCGCCCGCCATGGCGGCGGCGCTGCCGGCGGGACAGACGTGCCAGGCGATGGCCGGCACGGGCCTCGCCCGGTCGACTGCCCCTGCCGGGGCTGCCCCGAGCACTGGAACAAGCACGAACACGAGTGCGGCAGCGAGGCCGACCGTCATGCGGTTGCGAATCTTCATCAGAATTCCCTTCTGTTGTCGAGAGGTGTTGCACGTCTGTGCTGCAATGGGCCGATCCAGCCGGCAGTGTCGCCAAGGGTTTGCTGCGACCGCTTCGCCAACCAAGGCCCGAGGCGATCGTCCGAGCTCAGCTCGGACCGAGATATCAGACAGTCGCGAGAAGTTGCTCCTTACTGTCGGTCACCGGCAAAGCAGGCTCGGGCTCCTTCCAGATGCGCACCGCCAGAAGGACCATCGCTGCGGCGAACGGCGCCATGAACAAGACGACCTTGGTGAGACCGAACGATCCCGTCTGCTCGGCGGCCTCGAAGCCGACGGCGAACAGGACGGCGAGCCAGCGTGGGACGCGACGGCTTCGCCAAAGGGCAACCCCCATGATGACCGGGGCGACAAACTCGCTGAAGGCGTAGATGTCCGTGAACACCTGACCCGCTCTCGAGTTGAAGTTCGCGACGAGGATCCGAGCAGCTGCCTGTCGCGTCACGTGCGCCGTCGCAGCAGCAGCGAGATTGAGGCCGACAAAGACGTTGACGATGGCACCGCAGAAGGCACCGATCCCACCGATCAGTGCCGCAATGGTTGCAGTCGTCGACCCGCGCTTTCGGACGAGCAAGGCGACTGCCCCATACATGACAGCGACGGCGCCGAGGGCGAGTTCTGAGAGCGAGCCCGAGGCGTAGAGCTGTGTTGAGTGCTTCGCCGCGATCGGCAGCACCTTGAATGCGATCGCCGTTGTCGTGATGATCTTGTCGGTCCCCTTGGGGTTGAGACCCTCGGCGCCGATGTAGAGGGCGGCAGTGAGGGGAAGAGCAAGTGCCAACAGCCGCTGGCGTGTTTGCCTGGCGTTGTTCATTGACTTCTCCAGTCGGTTGATAGTCGTGAATGCTGCAAGGTCTTCGATCAAAGTGCGTTGGGATGTGACGGTGGCCACCGTCGATTCAGGCGTCGCGGTGCGCTGCCCGTATCGAGGCCGCCACCAGCGTGATCACCGCATACACCGCGAGGACCACGATGGCCGTGCCCGGCGCGAGGATCCCGGGCGAACGATGGACGGTCACGGCCGCCTGGAGGGCGGTGCCGGGGAGGTAGCCACGCACGCCTGCCGGAAGGAGCTGGCCGAAGGTGACGCCTCCGACGATGACGACGGCCATTGCAGCGGTCGCCCCTGCGGTGTGCCGGATAACCCCGCCGAGACCGACACCGATGACGGCGATGAGGCTGACTGCCACGGCGCCGAAGAAGATCGCCCCGAGCACGCCGGGATGGCCGAGGGTCACTTGGAGGTGCTTTCCGGCGAAGATCCGCTGGCCGATCTCGAAGGCGACGAAGTTGGACAGAAGCGCCAGAGGGAAGGCGAATGCGGCCACTGTGGCTGCCTTGCCCGCCAGCACGAGTCGCCTCGCCGGCATGGCGGTGAAGGTGGAGCGGATCATGCCGGAGGCGTACTCGGCGGCGACGGATCGCACGGCGAGCGATCCGAGCAGCACGGCGGCGATCATGATGCCGAACAGCGAGCAGCTCGTGGCGTCGAAGGTCGCCGCGCTCGCTAGGCGTCATGGTGGCCCACCCATTGGCCTGGTAGCTCACGAGGATGGCGCCCGCCGCGATGGAGAAGGCGAAGGCAAAGGCGACCGTCCGCCAGGTGGAGGGTAGGGTGCGAAGCTTCGTCCACTCCGCCTTCAGGATCCTGCTGATCGTGGTGCTGAGAACCGGGACTGCCGGCGGGGTCGGATGGGTCGTGACGCTCATGTCAGTTTCCTTTCGTGGAGCCGACGAGCTCGCCGGCGTGGTAGTCGGTCTCATCTCGGGTCAATTCGAAGAACGCCTCCTCGAGCGAGCTCACCTGCGGAGCGAGCTCGAGGAGGGTGATGCCGTCAGCAGAAGCGGCTCCGCCGACTGCGGCGGCGTCGAGCCCCGTCACGACCATGCAGCCGTCGGGACCGCTCTCGATAAGAGCGCCGCGCTGTGTCAGGGCGTTCGCCAGCTCGCCCTGCTCGAGCGCCCGGACCCTGACGCTCGGAGCCGAGTTGTGGTTGACGAACTCCTCGGTGCTGGCATCGGCGATGATGCGGCCCCTCCCGATGACGAGGAGGTGGTCGGCGGTCTGGGCCATCTCGCTCATGAGATGGCTCGAGAGAAAGACGGTGCGGCCCTCTGAGGCGAGCGACTTCATCAGGTTTCGGATCCACAAGATGCCGTCAGGATCGAGGCCGTTGATCGGCTCGTCGAACATCACCGTCTCCGGGTCGCCGATGAGGGCAGCGGCGATGCCGAGGCGTTGGCTCATGCCAAGTGAGAAGGTGCCCACCCGCTTCCCCGCCACTTCGCTTAGGCCGACGAGATCGAGGACTTCCCCGACACGGCGACGGTCGATGTCGTTGCTGTCGGCGAGCCACTTGAGGTGGTTGGCGGCGGTGCGGCTGCCGACGATGGCCTTGGCGTCGAGCAGCGCCCCGACCGACCTGAGAGGATCGGCGAGCTGCCCGTACGGCTTGCCGTTGACACGGACTTCGCCGGAGCTCGGCCTGTCGAGGCCGAGGATCATCCGCATCGTGGTCGACTTCCCGGCACCGTTCGGGCCGAGGAAGCCGGTCACGTGGCCGGGTCGGACGGCGAAGGAGGCTCCGTCGACCGCGACGGTTTCTCCATAGCGCTTCGTCAGGAGCTGTGCCTCGATCATTGCTCTTCCTTTCGTCGATGAGCTGCGTGTCTTGGCAAGGCTGCGCTCGGGGCCTGAGGCGTGACTGCCGTGCCGCTGAGGTGGGACCTCAGCGCAGTAGGAAGCTGCTCAGGTGCTCGCGGAGCGGTGGTCGTAGGCTGCACGCGTGGAGGTGAGGTTCTTCGGCGAGTTTGAGGCAGTAGAAGGCGGCGTGCCGGTACCGGTCCGGGGTGCCAAGCAGCGAACGGTCCTGGCTCTACTGGCGCTTCAGCGGGGAAAGCCTGTGAGCGCGGACCGGCTGATCGACGCGCTGTGGGGTGATGACCAAGTGGCCAACCCGGTCAACGCCTTGCAGGCCCAGATCGGCCAGCTCCGGCGTACCCTCGGAGCGACGGCGATCGTCACCTCCGACGCCGGCTATGCCCTCGGTATCGGTCCGGATGATGTCGACGCTGCCCGTTTTGAACAGCTGGTGGCGGAGGGGCGGCGCCTTTTTGACAAGGGGGAGATGGCGCTCGCGTCAACCGCTCTAGCCGAAGCGCTACGGCTGCGACGGGGGGAGCCTCTCACGGAGTTCGCGTACGCGGGCTTCGCCGATGGGGAACGAGCACATCTCGCCGAGTTGACCCTTGTGGCGATCGAGACCCGCGTCGAAGCCGATCTGGCGCTCGGTCGCCATAACGAGGTCATAGGTGAGCTTGAGGCGTTGTCCCGGGAGCATCCCCTTCGCGAGCGACTGTGGGAGCTGCTCATGCTCGCCCTCTACCGGGCTGGCCGCCAGGCCGAGGCTTTGCGCGCCTACAGCGAAGCACGTGACTGTTTGGTCGACGAGCTAGGGCTCGACCCCGGCCCGGCCCTGCGAGAACTCGAGGCCCGCATCCTGGCCCACGACCCATCACTCACCGCAGCCGGCCGGGCAGATCTTGGGGCGGTTCCGACGCCGATGCCGACGGGCAACCTGCGGGAGCAGTTGAGCAGCTTCGTCGGTCGCACAGCCGAAATCGAGGAGCTGAGCGAGGCCGTCAGATCTAGCCGGCTGGTGACGCTGATCGGTCCCAGGTGGGGTGGGCAAGACCCGATTAGCAGTAGAGGCGGCCGCCACTCTGCGCCATGAGCACCCCGACGGGGCCTGGCTGGTCGAGCTCGCCGGCGTCACCGACCCCGGGGGGGTTGCGCCGGCCGTGGCCAGCGCACTCGGGGCGGCCGCTGCGGGCCTCATTGGCCCTCCTTCGCCGGACTCGACGGTGGAGCTCATCGTGCGTTACCTGGCCGGTCGGTCACTGTTGGTCGTTCTCGACAACTGTGAGCACGTGATCGACCAGGCAGCGGCCCTGGCAGAGACCCTGGTCGGAACGCTTCCCGGTCTCCGGCTGATCGCGACGAGCCGCGAGCCGTTCGGCGTTCCTGGCGAGGTCCTGATTTCCGTTGGCCCATTGGCCGTGCCGGCTGCAGTCGAGCTGTTCGTCGATCGCGCCCGGGCCGTCCGACCCGGATTTGCGGCAGACGGGCACACGCATTCCTGTGATCGACGACATCTGCCGTCGATTGGACGGGCTTCCTCTAGCCGTTGAGCTTGCCGCCGCCCGCCTTCGTTCACTTACATTGGCCACGCTGGCAGAACGGCTGGACGATCGCTTCCGGCTGCTCACCATGGGCGCCCGCACAGCCCTGCCCCGCCAACAAACCCTTCGGGCGGTGGTGGACTGGAGCTACGACCTGCTGTTCGAAGACGAACGCCGCCTGTTCGCTCGACTAGCGGTCTTCGCGGGGGGCTGCGACCTGGAGGCCGCCGAGGCGGTCTGTGCCGACGACGAGGTGCCGGCCGGTGAGATACTCGACCTTCTAAGCCGGTTGGTCGACAAGTCCCTCGTCGCCCGCCCTAACGCCGGTCGTGACGCCCGGTTCACTCAGCTCCAGACGCTGTGGCAATACGGCCGGGACCGGCTCGATGAAGCCGACGAGGTTGAGGCCATTTGCGGCAGGCATGGCGCCCACTACCGACAGATGGCCGAGGAGGCCCACGAGGGTCTGCGAGGCGCCACCGGGCCGATCTGGCGGAAACGCCTCACCGCGGAGCTGGGCAACCTGCGGGCGGCGCTCGACTGGTTCATCACTAGAGACGACGCCGATGAGGCTCTGTCGTTGGTCTCGGGAATGGCCTGGCTGTGGTTCATCAACAGCGACTATGTCGAAGGAGCACGCTGGCTCGGTGACGCCCTCGAGGCGAAGGGGTCGCGCCGTCCTGAGTTGGCAGCGACCGCACGGGTCTGGCACGGCTATTTCGTGTCCCTTGCGTTCAGCCCAGAGGCTGGTGCCCTCGAATGTGAAGCGGCAGTCGCCGCGTTGACACCCGGCGACGATCGGGTTCGTCGAGCGGAGGCCCTGGTGCTCTGTGCCACTGTGCTTATGCGCGCCCACAAGTTCGAACGATCTCTCGACGCATTGAGCGCGGCGCACGATCTGCTGGAACCGGCTGCGCACGGCTGGCAGCTCGCCGTGCACGACTTGATAGTCGCCTGGAACTTGGCGTTGTTGGGGCGGCTCGATGACGCCGAGCCAGCCGCCCGCTCGAGCGTCAAGCGCTTCGACGCTCAAGGGGAGGTCTGGTATACCGTCGACCCGCTCAGCATCCTTGCCGGCATCGCCGACTCCCGAGGCGACCTCGATGGTGCGTCAGCAACCTACGAGGCGCTCTTGGAGCGATGCCGCGCAGCGGGACAACGCGGTTATGTGCTGTTCAATCTCTTCCGCCTTGCCGCGCTGAGAGGCAAACAAGGCGACGACGACGCAGCCGACACCCTGTACCAGGAGGCGATTGCCTACAGCTTCAACCCGGCGGTGTCTGCCGACGCGATGGTCGGTCAGGCGGCGGTAGCTCGTCGACTCGGCAACCTGGCGAGGGCGCGGGAGCTGCTCGACGCGGCAGGCAGCTACTACCGCGAACTCCGCCCTTCCTGCCGGGACCTGCGGTGCAGGCGGACTCGCTTCCGGCGGCGCCGGCCAGGCCGGCGTGCTCGCTGGCCTGGCGTGGTGGGCACTCGACGCCGGCAGAGCAGACGAAGCGATGGTCTTCGCCGCGAACGCCTCCCAAATCGCCTCCACCGGCGGGGACTCGACGATACAACTGCTCGCCGATACGGCCGTAGCCGCAGTCAAGGCGTTCGTCGACCCGACCAAGCACAACATCGAGGCCTTCGTCGCGCTCGCTCAGAAGCGCGCCCGGAGTTTGTCGTACAGCAGTCTGACCAGTTTCACTGACGAGCCGGATGTCGCAGCGCTCGCAGGACGTTTCGCGCTCCTCACGCGCTGAGAGGCGGCCAAGCGGAGCCGGCGCCGGTTTGACACATTCTGAGGTCTGCCGCCTCTTCGAACCGGACGTCGCAGCTTCGGCAGATCTTCTCCGGGCGGCTGACCTCAGTATCACCTCAGTGTCGCCTCAGGCCGTCAGAGCAACATGGGATCATGCAGCCAGGACAAGGTCCGCCCTTCAGCCAGCATCATGACTTGGACGCCGTTGAGGACCATGGCCGCCCGGTCACCACGAGCTCACAGGCCGCGGCGTTGTACCGGCAGGCGCAGAGAGCCATTGACCGCCGCCGAGCCACCATAGCGCTGCGCCTCGCCATCGAAGCCGACCCGGCGTTCGAGCTTGCCCTCTGCGACCTCGACGCCACGATCGGAACCTCAGGCCAACGTCACGATCGCGGGCAGAGGACCTGGGAACGCCACCACATCGAGGTCCTCCGCACCGCGGCCTCCGGCAATGTAGAGCGAGCGACGGACCTGCTTCGCGAACATCTCGGCAGTGTCGGCTGCGACCCGCTTCTCCTCCGCATCGTCGGCGATCTCCGGCAGGCGTCTGGAGAGGAGGACAATTTCGAGGACCTCGTCGGCCAGCTTCCGGATTGTCATCCGGTCGCATGGCAGTGCTCCTGATGACCGACTGACCGCCGGCATCCTCTCGGCCGGAATCCACGGAGTGCTCGCTTTGGCCCGATGCCGCGGCAACCTGGCCGCGGTGATGGGTGATGAGACGGGGGCGGAGCAGGCCTTTCTCGCAGGCCGCTCGATCACGGCGATGGCGCCTATCCCGTTCGAGGTCGAGGACATGATCGCCTGCCCCTTCGAACTGAGCACGAAGGCGACGAAGCTGCGGGGGAGGGCCGGGTTCGGAGCATTGGCCGGGATGGTGAGGGCATAGACGATCGGTTTGCCCGTCGTTGGTCCTTGTACCTTCGCAGCCTCGACCACCTGAGCGATCTCCGCGACGGCCGACATGTAGTTCAGATCAGCGATCGAGGGGGTTCGCGTGCGACCTCGGAATCATCGTCGATGGGACAAGTTGTCCGGTATCCGTCCTCGCGTAGTCGCCCCGTCCAACAGGAGCGGCGGTGGAGGCGCCGACCGGTATGGCGGCAGCTCGTCCTCTTCCTCGTACCCCTTCAGCTCTCGCGCCGCCCACTCCCGGAGTCCTCGGTTCCTGTGGCGCCTCCCAGCGATGCACCTTCGGAGCAGCGTGGCGAGCCCCACTGAATCGTCGAGTGCGCCGGGCTCCGGCTATCTGAGCGACAGCTTCGGAAGAGCGTTTTCCCGAGGCTCCTCGCTCGATGTCTCTGCGATCACGGGCCTCGGTGAGTTCGTGTTCGCCCTCTGGCTCCTGCTTGGGAGGCGCCACATCGAGCTGAGAACATATTCATCATGAAACCTGATGTCTGGATCGACGTCTTCGAGGAGCGTGCCGCTCTCATGGAACTGCTCGACACGCTGACACCCGAGCAATGGGACTTCCGCTCACTTTGCACCGAGTGGCGAGTGCGCGATGTGGTCGGGCACATGCTGAGCGAGACACAGATGACTGTTGCTCGACTTGCCTTGGGCATGATTGCATCGGGCTTTCGGCCCAATCGATACATCGCTAAGGACGCCAAGCGCCGAGGAGACGCTCCCGTAATGGAAATCCTTCGGGACTATCGAAACATGCTCACCAGTCGCAGTCATCTCCCCGGCTTATCGTCGCTATCCATGCTCGAGGACATCGTGGTCCACCAGCTCGACATTCGCCGGCCTCTCGATCGAAAGCGGTCCGTCCCGGAGCAGCGAATGATTACTGTTGCGTCGGACCTCCGGGCAAGTCGCTTCTTTCCTGGAGCGAAGCTCTTTCAAGACCTTCGGGCCACCGCCACCGACGCGGAGTGGTCAGCGGGCGACGGTCCTGAGGTCGCCGGGCATATCGAGGCTCTCGTCCTTACTTTGAGCGGCCGGTTCGTCGCACTTGACGAGCTACAAGGTGACGGCGTACCGACGCTACGCAAGAGAGCCGCGCAATGCTGAGACAGATCACGGGTGTTGCATCGCGCCCCGGGTTCCGCGCCCAGCGGACCTGGACTTTGAGGTTCGACCGCCCCTACGGCCGTGCGGATGCGACCCGGCTCGTATCCGTTTCTCGGGCCTTGCTGGCCGACCCCTCGGCGCTCGTAGCGGCCCCAACCTGCAAAGTAGTCAACCGCGGCTCCTACCATCCGACGACTTCGATTCCTACTCAGGTAGGAGGCGGGAACGGAGGGGGCGGCGTACCTTTAGCGAGTGAGCCGAATCGAACATCTCGCCCGCACGTACTGGTTCGACCTGCTGATCGCGCTGCTTGCGATCATGGCGATGCTCGACGTGGTGCTCGGACGCGGCTCGTCCGGAGCTCCGACAACGACGCTGTGGTTCTGCCTTCCCGCGCTCGCGATCCTGGTGCTACCCCTGTTCGCGCGGCGATGGTTTCCATTTGCCGGACCGGCGGGGTACTGGCTTTTGGCCGCGGGAATCTCGTTCGTCGACCCGCTGCTGATCCCGTACCCCGAGTCCATCTTCCTGCTCGGCCTGGTGGCCGCATTCCTGCTCGGGAACCTTCGGGACGTCCGCCAGGCCGGCCTCGGACTGGCGATCGTGGTCGGTGCTGCGGCGACCCTCCTCTACAACATCCCCGGACACTCGGTCTTCCAGCTCGTCTTCATTCCCATCGACTTCGCCGTCGCCTTGGTAGCAGGCCTTGCCGTCCGCGCGCGGGCCGAGCAGGCCGAGGTGGCGGAGTCACATGCGACACAGGCCGAAGAGCAGGCCGAGGTGGCGGAGGCACATGCGACACAGGCCGAGCAGGAGCGGGATGCAGCGACGCGCGTCGCTGTGGCCGAGGAGCGGGCGCGGATCGCGCGCGAGCTGCACGACATCGTCGCGCACGCCGTCAGCGTGATGGTGCTGCAAGTCGGCGCTGTCAGGCACCGCCTCGACGCGATGGCCGAGGATCGCGATGCCCTCAGGAGTGTCGAGCAGGCCGGGCGCGGCGCGCTGACCGAGATGCGCCGTCTGCTCAGTGTGATGCGCCGTGACGGCGACGGCCTAGAGCTCGCGCCTCAGCCCGGCCTTGACGGCCTCGACTCGTTGGTGAAGGAGATCGGCCGTGCCGGGCTCCCCGTCGAGCTGCACCTCGACGGGGAGCGTTTCCCGCTCCCGCCAGGGATCGACCTCTCCGCGTATCGGATTGTTCAGGAGGGTCTCACCAACGCGCTCAAGCACGCCCGCGCCAGCCACGCGGAGGTCACCGTCCGGTATGCGCCGGACGAGGTAGGGATCGAAGTGCGCGACGACGGCACCTGCGTGACGCCGAGCGACGGCCATGGCCACGGACTGATCGGCATCCGCGAGCGCGTCAAACTCTACGGCGGCGAGATGACCGCAGGCAGGACAAACGGCGGCGGGTTCACGCTCAGCGCCCGCCTCCCACTCACCCCGGACCGGCCATGACGATCCGAGTCCTCATCGCCGACGACCAGGCCATGGTCCGCGCCGGCTTCCGGATGCTGCTCGCCGGCGAACAGGACATGGAAGTCGTCGCCGAAGCAAGCAACGGACTGGAAGCGGTGGCCAAGGCGGCGCAATTTGACCCGACCGTGGTCCTGATGGACATCCGCATGCCAGAGCTCGACGGGCTCCAGGCCACCCGCCGGATCATTGCCACCGACAACACCGCCCGGATCCTGATCCTCACCACCTTCGGACTCGACGAATACGTCTACGAAGCACTCAGCGCCGGCGCGAGCGGATTCGTGCTCAAAGACGACCCCCCCGAACAGCTGATCGAGGCGGTCCGCACCGTCGCCGCTGGAGACGCGCTCCTCTCACCCGCGATCCTCAAACGCGTGATCAGTCAATTCACCCGCATCCCTCGCCACGAGTCGCCGAAAGAACTCGACGAGCTCACCGCACACGAGCAAGACATCGTCCGGCTCATCGCCCGCGGCCTGTCCAACGCAGAGATCGGCGCGGAGCTCTATATCAGCGAGACGACCGTCAAGACCCACGTCTCACACATCCTCCAGAAACTCAACCTCCGCGACCGCGTCCAAGTCGTCGTGCTCGCCTACCAGACCGGGCTCGTACCGGGAGCCACACCCACCTAAGCCTCACAGGGGACCCCAAGCGCGACTGCCGCCGTTCCGTCGATCCCGCGCTTCGAACCTCCTACTCGAGGACGAGTCTCGAATCCGCCCGCAGGACGAGCGCCAATCGCACTCGCGGCCGACGACTCCGCCGGGCCCGGTCTTTACGGTTCGTGTAGCGGGATTCACCCGGTTTTCCGCAGGACCGAAGGACGTGCTCGTCATGAAGGCAAAGCGGATCTACACCCCCACTCGGATCGTTGCCCTGGTGGTCATCGGGGTGATGTTGTTCGGCCTGATGTACATCCGGTTCGCACCCGGCGACGCCGCCGCCTCAGTGCCCGCCGGAGCCAAGGCCGGTGACCTGACCATGCACGCGTGCACTTACGCGAGCGAGCAGGGCGCGATGCCCGCCGACTGCGGCACGTTGGTCGTGCCGGAGAACCGAGCGAGCTCGAAGTCGCGGCTGATCGCGCTGCCGGTGATCCGGATCCTGGCTCGCTCATCTCACCCGCTGGCGCCAATCTTCCATCTGAGCGGCGGCCCGGGCATAACCAACATGACGTTTCCCCAAGCGAACCGCCTGGCCGCTAAGCACGATGTCGTCATGGTCGGCTACCGCGGCGTCGACGGCTCTTCGGTGCTGAACTGTCCCGAGGTGACGGCGGCGCTGAACAACTCCGCCGACTACCTCGGCAAAGCGTCGCTCACCGCGTACTCGCAGGCCTTCGCCGCGTGCGCGAAGCGGCTTGAGCGAGACGGCGTAGACCTTGCCGGCTACACGCTGGCAGAGCAGGCCGCCGACATCGACGCCGCTCGCGTCGCCCTCGGCTACAAGCGCATCGACCTGTTCAGCGAGAGCGCCGGGACCCGTCTCGGGATGGTCTACCAGTGGCGGTACCCGAGCACTGTCGATCGCTCGGTGATGGTCGGGGTCAACCCGCCCGGGAACTTCCTCTACAGCGGAGCCGAGATCGATCAGGGGATCGAGCGTTACTCGGCGCTGTGCGCGAAGCAGCCTTCCTGCCGCGCCCGCACCGGAAACCTCGCCGCCAGCATGCAGCACACGGCCGCCCACATGCCGAGCAGTTGGTTATCCCTGCCGATCGAGCCGGGCAACGTCCGGGTCGGGACGTTCCTCGGACTCACGTATTCGACCGCGCAGGCTTCGGAACTGTCCGGGCCGACGACCCTCGACTCGTGGATCTCCGCCGCGCAGGGTGACCCGAGCGGCCTGTGGTTTCTATCGATGATGACCCATTTGGTCCTCCCCCAGTCGTTCGTCTGGGGCGAGTTTGCAAGCATCGGGATGGCCGACGCCCACCCCGTCGAGCGCTATTACAGCTCCGGCGCTGACCGGGGCTCGATCATCGGAAATCCCCTCGCGGACTTCATCTGGGGGGCAGGAGGCCTTGTGCACGCCTGGCCGGCCAACCCGGGCGAGAACCAGTACACGAGCGTGCAGAACTCGAGCGTCCCGACGCTGCTCGTCGGCGGGACGCTCGACTTCGAGACGCCGGCCCAGAACGCCACGAAGGAGCTGCTGCCGCACCTTTCCAACGGGCATCAGGTCATCCTGTCCGGGCTCGGGCACGTGGACGACTTCTGGTACTACGAGCCGAAAGCCGGCACGCAGTTGCTGACCAAGTTCTACGCCACCGGTCAGGTCGACACGTCCCGCTACACCCCGAACGTCGTCAGCTTCGTGACACCGTCCACACAGACAGGGATCGCCAGGGACCTCCTTGGGGCAATGGTCGGCTTCGCCTTGTTGGCAGTGCTCTGGCTCGTGGTGTTGGCGATCCGGATCCGCCGCCGGGGCGGTACGGGCCGCAAGACGGGCGCATGGATCCGTTCGGCCGGCCCGATCGTGTTCGGACTCGGCGGCTGGTTCCTCGGCGCACTGTTGCTACTGCGGTTCTGGCCGAGCCGGCCGCTCGACGACCCGCTCGTGACGGTGGTCTCGATCGCGGTGCCGATCTGGCTCGGGCTCTACGCCGGCTGGGTCCGCGCCGACACACCGAAGGCGATGCGGGCCAAGGGCATCGGTGCCGCGGGTGTCGGTGCGGTGGTCGGAGCCGCACTCGGTTTCCACGCGACCAGCGGGCTCATGGCGTTGATCACGACGATCATCGGTGCGGCGGTCGTGTCGAACCTGAGTCTGCTCGTGCTCGACATCTGGACCGAGCGGGCCGCCCGCCGGGGAACGGCTGCTCCGACGGTGGGTCTGGCCGCTCCGGTGGTGGATCTGTCGAAGATGGAGCACCTGGAGCCGGCCCTGCACTGATCGCCCGCGCCGTGTCGGGGAATCTTGGGAGGATTCCCCGACACGGGCGCGTGATGGGTCGAGCTGCCCGTCCGGGTGCGTCGGACTTCATTGGCGGCGTGACCGCAGGCGACGCTTGGTGCCCACGAGAACGTCCAACACCTCGCCAATCGTCTGCTCCCGGCTCAGGGTGTCCCCAAGCAGAAGGTGGCCCTGGATGTAGTCACCACTCCACCGATGCGTCGCATGGCCTCGCGTCCTTAAGTGCCCGATCCGATGACCAACCCCCCTCAATCCATTGAACACTCCAGGGAGATCGACATGAACACTTCCAAGACCGAGTCCACGAGCGAGAACACCGTTGCCGCTACAACACTAGATTCCGTAGTCGGCCCAGTGCCGGGTCCCGCCGTGCTGCCAACAGCGCGCCAGCGCCGCCCCACCGGCGCCCCCCCGCCCCTGCCGCGCGCGTTCTCGTTCAGCACCACGGCATGGCTGATCCTTGGGGCTGTGGTGCTCGCCGGCGCGTTCCTGGCGTCCCAGCACACGCCGTGGCTCCGGATCGATGACCGGGCAAGCACGTGGGTGCTCCGTCTCCTGGCCGGAATACGGACGCCGTGGCTGACCGATGTGGCCAACGGGATCAACGGAGCGGGCTCCGGCTGGGGGGCCACCGCGCTCGGCCTGTCGGTGGTCGCCCTGACGATGGCGTTCCGCCGCTGGCGGCACTTGCTGGTGTTCCTGGGAAGCGTGTTGTTCCTGGAGATTGCCGGGACATCGATCTACTTCGGGCTGTCCAGACCACGCCCGTACGGCGTAACGATCATCGGCAGCTGGGGCGGGTACTCCGGGGTGTCCCCCTCGGCAGCGGTCCTGACGATCTTCTTGATGGGCGCCGTCTACTGCCTGGCCGTGCCCGGCCACGTCCGCACCTACACAAAGGCTGCGGTGGTCGCCGTGGTCGCCGTCTTCTGTCTGGCTCGCCTGTACCTCGGTGTCGATCACCCCGGTGATGCGTTGCTCGCCGTGGCGATCGCCGTTGCGATCGCGGTCACCGCGTTTCGGTACTTCACCCCGAACGAGGCGTTCCCCGTCGCCTACCGGCGCGGCCGCACCGCGCACGTGGACGTGACCGGCCGGCGGGGGCAGGCGATCCGCCAGGCCGTGCGCGACCAGCTCGGCCTCGCGGTGGCCGAGATCAAGCCGGTCGGCCTGGAGTCCTCCGCCGGCTCCACGCCGTTGCGGCTGCGAGTCGAAGGCGGCCCGGAGGAGTTCGTGTTCGCCAAGCTCTACACCAAGGGTCACGTCCGCGCCGACCGCTGGTACAAGCTGTGGCGGACCATCCTGTACGGCTCCCTGGAGGACGAGCACCCCTTCCAGACCGTGCGGCGCCTGGTCGAGTACGAGGACTATGCCCTGCGCCTGCTGCAGGACATCGGGGTCCGCACGGCCCAGCCATACGGCATCGTGGAGATCACGCCCGAGCGCGAGTACATGCTGGTCACCGAATTCCATACCGGCGCCGTCGAAATCGGCGAAGCCGACGTCGACGACACGGTGATCGACCAGGGACTGCGGCTGATCCGCACGCTGTGGGACGCTGGGATCGCCCACCGCGACATCAAACCAGGCAACCTGATGGTCCGCTCCGGAGAGCTGCTGCTGGTCGACGTGGCCTTCGTCCAGGTGCGCCCGTCACCATGGCGGCAGGCGGTCGACCTGGGCAACATGATGCTCCTCCTCGCGGTGCGCACCGACCCGCAGCGGGTCTACCGGCGGGCGCTGGCGTACTTCACCGAAGCCGAGCTAGCTGAAGCATTCGCCGCCACCCGCGGGGCCGCCAGCCCGACCCAACTGCGCGCCTTCATGAAACGGGACCAGCGCGACCTGCTCGGCGAATTCCGCGCCCTCGCCCCGCAGCGGCCGCCGATCGCGCTGCAACGCTGGAACATCGGGCGGGTCGCTCTGGCGGCCGCGATGCTCGCCGTCATCACCGCCGCCGTGGGGGAAACGGGAAATGCCTTCTTCCCGGCAGGCGAGAATCTGGGCGCCTACGCCCCCAGCTGCGGCACCGGCCATTCGATGATCCTGAGCGCCCAGGCAGTCCCGTCCGCTGCCCTGCTGCCCTGCATCGCCGCGCTCCCGACGGGCTGGAGCATTGGCGGCACGGACATCGCCAGCGGGAGGGCCAGCCTCTCGCTGGACTCCGATCGCGCAGGGCCGCGAGCAGTCACCGTAACCCTCACTGCGACCTGCGACACCTCGGGCGCCCAGCAGATCCCCTCCGACCAGCCCGGTACGCGCCAGTTCGAGGATCCGCCTAGCCGTAAGACGCAGTACTCCGATCTTCGCTACTACACCTTCTCCGGAGGGTGCGCCACCTACTGGTTCCGCTTCGCGCCGGGTGCATCCCGGAAACTCGTGGCTGCCATTGATGGCGCGTTGGCTTTCACACCTCGGTCTGTGCTCGTCGACTACGTCCGGCGCACAGAAGGCCTTTCCTTGTGCGGACGAGGCGCCTCATGTCCGGGCTAAGCGGGCCGGCCACGACCCCGTGGAAGGAGGAAGCGCTCCTCGCCAGCCCGCGGCGAGCCGCTCTCGTTACCGCCGTGGTAGTCACGCTCACGGCCATGCTGTTCGTCCTGGTCGCTGTCCATGGCACGCTGGCCAGGATTCAGCACATCGACAATTGGTGGCTGCGCCTTATGGTCTCCGGCCGGACAGCGCCGCTGACGGGAATCGCAAAGGTCTTCAACGTTCTCGGGCTTGTTTACGTCACCCTGCCCGTGCGGATAGCGATGGCCGGCTTCCTGGCCCTGAAGCGCCGGTGGTGGCACCTGGCCGCCTTCACCGCGGCGGTGGTGACGTCGGAGCTCCTCATCGGCTCGCTGAAAGACGTCTATGACCGGCCGAGACCGTTCGGTTCCCTCGTTGCGACGAGCGGTGGGTCGTTCCCGTCGGGACACGCCGTCGCCGCCTCGGTAACTGTCGTCGCGGCTGTCATCGCCTTGGTGCCCGCGGGTAGGCGGCGCGCTCTTTGGGGCGCGGTCGCGGTGACGTTCGCGATCTTGATGGGGCTCTCCAGAGCCTACCTAGCTGCCCACTGGCTCTCTGACGCCACTGCCGGGATTCTCCTCGGCACGTCCTGCGCCTTGGTGACCGCCCTTGTAACCGAACTGCTTCAGCGGCGATGGAACGACAGGAGACACCTGGCCCGTCGCGGCCCGAGCCTGCGCGTCCTTCCCAATCGAGTTACGGGGGCCCGAAGATGACCAGCACGGACCAGACCCAGCGTGACGCGAAGATCCCTCCTGAAGGCGAGCTCACGATGACCGATGACTCGGGGCCCGACACGGCAGATCTAGTCAGAACCCAGGCGTTTCAGCTTGTCCCGTCGTCCCGTTACCGGCATCCGGGCGATGTCATCCGGCTCATCGTAAGCGGACTGGTTCTAATCGGCACACTCGCGGCAATCGCGGTGGCCCCCGGTCAGCTCGTCAGGAACGGCGCGCGCACCGTGTCCTGGCTCGGATCTGATTCGACTGGAAGGCTGTTGATTGGTCTTGTGCAAGTTGCATTCGTCGTCGCTGCCGCGGGGATCGTCGCCGGCGTCCTCCTCCACCGCCGGTTCCGTCTCCTGGCCGGCCTGACGGCCGGCGCTGTTGCAGCCGGTGCGGCGCTGTCAGGAATCTTGTATCTGTTCGGCGATAAGCACCCGCACGCATTGGCCTTGACCACAGGACACGGCTCGTGGCTGATCGGCGCCTGGTTTCCAGACCCGCCGCTGCTTGCCGCGGCGGCGGCGATCACTGTCGCCCTCGCGCCATGGCTGTGCCGTCCGTGGCGCCGGACGGCATGGCTAACGGTGAGCACGATGGTAGGGATCCGGCTCATTACCGGCACTGTGCTGCCGGCCGAACTGCTTCTCGCGCTCGCAGTCGGGGTGAGCGTGGGCGCCGGTGTTCTGGTGGCATTCGGCGTGCCTGACCTTCGGATCGGTCCGGTCGGGATCGCGGAGGCGCTTCGGTCCGCGGGTCTTCCAACCGTCATCGTCGAGTCGGCCGATATTCATACGAAAGGCTCCCGGCCGTTCGTGGCCGTCGCCGCTGACGGGCGCCGGTTGTTCATAAAGGCTCTCGGCTCGGACCAACGTGATGCGGACCTGCTCTACCGGGCATATCGGTTCGTCCGGCTGCGCAACGTCGACAACACATGGCCTTCCGCCGCGGTGATTCGCGCGGTCGAGCACCAGGCCCTCGTTGGCATGTCAGCCGAGCGAGCCGGCGTCCGTGTCCCCAATGTCGAACGGATTATCAAAGCCCGCGAGGGGACGGCGCTGCTTGTAATGGAGCGGATAGATGGCACCTCGCTCGCCGAATTGTCCTCGCAGGCGATCAGCGATGACCTTCTCCGACAGCTGTGGACCGAAGTGGACAGCCTGCACCGCGCCGGGATCGCTCATCGCTCCCTGCGGGCGGCCAATGTGATGGTCGACGGCGACCTTGTGCCTTGGTTGACCGACTTCAGTTTTTCGGAACTGGTCGCCAGCCGGCGACAGAAGGACCTTGACATAGCCGAGCTACTGGCGTCGTTGGCCACGATGGTCGGCGCGGAAAGAGCTGTGTCCAGCGCTGCGGCGGTAGTCGGCGCCGAAGCTCTGGCGCTCGCAGTTCCGTTGCTGCAGCCGCTGGCTCTGTCGGCAGCCACGCGTCAGGCGATCGGGAGGAACGATGGCCTGCTCGCGGAAACCAGGGCAGCCGCCACCGCGGCCGGTGGACTCGGTGATCAGCCGTTGGCCCGGCTTCAGCGGGTCCGGCTCAAGAACCTGCTCGCAATCGCCGCCGCTGCCGGTGCCTTCTATTTCATCCTGCCGCAGCTGGCCCACGTAGGAAGCAGCTGGCAGGCATTGCAGTCGGCGCACTGGATTTGGGTGCCGGTCATCCTCGCCGCATCCGCCTTGACGTACCTTGCGAGTTCGGTGGCGCTGATTGGTGCCGTGCCGGGACCCATACCGTTCTGGCCCATGACCCTGACGCAGACCGCATCCTCGTTCGTCAACCGGGTCTCGCCCGCCAACATCGGCGGAATGGCGCTGAACGCACGATTCCTGCAAAAGAGGGGTGTCCCACCCGGTGCCGGTATCGCCGCGGTTGGTGTCAATGCGCTCGTGGGACTTGTGGCTCACTTGATCCTCATGGTGATCTTCTTCACATTGGCGAGCCGTGGGCTGACGCACGCCTTCAAGCTGCCGGCAGCCAGCAAGCTGCTGCTCATTCTCGCTGTTGCAGCCGCACTGGTCGGAATGTTGCTCGCCACGAGTCGGGGTAGGAGCTTCGGAGCAACCCGGGTGCTGCCGGCCCTGAGATCGGGTGCCGACAGCCTGCGAACTGTCGCAGCCAGCCCTGTCAAGCTGGCGCTTTTGGTGGGCGGCTCTGCGTTGGTGACTCTTGCGTACATCGCAGGCCTCGCGGCCTCGATCCAGGCATTCGGCGGCGGGGTCGGGATCGAAGAGATCGGAGCGGTCTACCTGGGTGCCGCTGCCATTGCTGCCGCCTCACCTACCCCGGGCGGTCTCGGCGCGATCGAGGCGGCCTTGGTCGCCGGCTTGACCGGCGTTGGTATGCACGCCGGGCCTGCCGTCGCGGCTGTACTCGTTTACAGGCTGTCCACCTACTGGCTGCCGATCGTTCCAGGATGGATATCCTGGCAAGTCTTGCAGAAGCGAGGCTACGTATAGAGCCGACCAGAGCAACGGCATGAGGTCTCGATCCTGTCACGACGCCACGAGGCCGCTCATTGAAAGTGGTTTTCCTGCTCCGACCGACTCTCGTCGAGTAAAATCAGCACCCTCGAAGCCCAGCTGAAGCGGCTCGCCGATAGAGCCACAGCAGGATGCGCTGCCGCGCCGCTCGCGAGGGCTGGCGTTGTACAAATCGACCGAGGTCGTCCATCCCGAGCGCGACTCAGCTAGACGGCTCCCCCGGACGTACTCCTCCGGCCAGTCGCATCGGTCGCGGCGGGCGTTAGCTTGGACGTCAAACCAAGTGTCGTAGCTGGCACTTCGGCCTGCAGACGTGGCTCGGACGAAACTGCGACGAGAAGGCCCTGAAGCCGTTATACAGCGGCGGAAGTCGCATCCCGCGAATATCCCGCGGACGCTGCCGTTCATGACCGTTCGACGGCGTGCAGATAACATAATGGTTAGCGCTGGTACTCCGTCGTACGCCTGACGACCCTTCCCAAAGCTGAGTCCTTGGAATCACCCTTGTTCCGGCGGTGCCTGCGCCGGAATCAAACCTGGGTGTTCGTGACAGCACCCACGCCGGGCAGGGCCGAGCGATCAGCCTGCCCGCCATACAGAGTAGGGCGAAAGTAGGGATGGTCCTTCTGGTGATTCACTTTCGGGTTCCGCCCCGACGGTCCGCATCAGCGCTCTACGCCCTCCGTGCGCGCGCGGCTAGCAGTCGACCCCGGCGCCGAGCGGGTGAGGTGCCTGGCGAGAGCAGTGTCGGTTCGTCATTAGCCAAAGCCGCTCCGAGACCGCCGAAGAGGCAGCCATGACCGGCGGCTGATTCGGGCGGGAATTTAGCGGCGACGTTCAAACCTCAGAGCAACTTCTCGACGTTGCGCTTGGATCGGTGGCCGATAACGCGGTGGTCACCGCGCGCCCCAGAGGTGCCCCGAAGTGCCGTTCAGGGGCAGTCGCTCCCGCTTCGTGCGCTGCACCGTGCGGCGCCTAACTCGCCTGGTTGACACCCAGATTGATCCCAACACCGTATTTGTCACTATACAGCCAACAATAAGTGGCCTCTGACCAGGGGCTTTAGTGGAGCTGACCGGGCTCGAACCGGCGACCCCCGGCTTGCAAAGCCTCTCCAGGTTGTCTGGGGGTTGCTTCAGGCGGCCGACAACCGCTTGAACTGGGGCTTCTGTCTGTCACGCTGCCTCGCATTGGCGTGAGTAGGCGGCTGTTGATACCCAACTTTGATACCCAACACGTTGACGTAGCTCCAGCGTCGCCGTGTCTGTGCCGCGGTGGCCAGGGCGAGACCGACGTCATCGAGACGACTATCTGCCCGCCCTTCCGCAAGCAACCTCGGACTATGGCGCAGCCAGCCAGCCATACCTAACTCCAACGGCGATGACGAGGACCCCGAGGAGGCGTCGGATCGCCATCTCGGGAAGACGCGGTTGCAGTCGAGCTCCGAGGTATCCGCCCGCCAGACCGCCGGCTCCGAGAGCGATGCCGATAGTCCAGTCAGGGGCCACTGACCCACGGTGGTGAGTGGAGAGAACGAGAAACGTGGCCACGCCGGCGATCGAGGTCACCAAGGTCGAGGCAAGTGTCGCCGGAGCCACCTCTGACGGCGGCCGCCCCGAGCGGATCAGAAGAGGAGCGAGTAGTGAACCGCCGCCTATCCCGTAGATCCCCCCGATACAACCGACCGCGGCGGCTGCCATCGCGAGGCGGGTGGGCGAAAGCCAGCTTTTCGTAGGGACGGCGTTGCCTCGGAGACGCCTACGGGTAAGCAGCGAGCCACCGAGTGGCACCATGACCACTGCGATCACCACCTCGAACGGCCGGGTTCCAGGTAGGAACTCGACGCGGATGATCGAGCCGGCAACGACGCCGGGAAGCGTGCCGAGAACAAGGAGCCGAGTGAGCTCGCCGCCGGTCTGGCCCTGGCGCCAGTACCGGTAAAGGGCCCCTGGCGTGGCAACGACGTTGTAAAGCAGGTTCGTCGGTGTTACTGCCGGGCTCGGAGTTCCGAGAACGCTCACCTGAAACGGCAACAACAGCACGGCCCCCGAAACGCCGGCAGGTGCGGCCAATGTGGCGATCATGAACGACGCCGCAAGGGCGACTATATATAGCCAGGCACCAGCCAGCACCGAGTCACGTTAGCAACGAGGTAGTACCAAGTACTGCTTGCGACAAGTACAGCCCGGATAGACACAACCACCTGCCGGTAGTCAATCCTGGACCGCTCGGAGGATGCACAGAGCATCGGGTGGAATCGTCACCTGGACGTCCCGGCCGACCTCGAGGTCGAGGCGGTCGATCTCACGACGGAGCAGGAGCGCAGTGATCGGCGGTTCCGAACCGAGCAGCACGCCCGCAAGTGGGAAGGTTCGAGTGATCCGCAGAACCGGAGCGGTGAAAGTGGCGGATGCACTGCTGCTGCTGTCGAATGGCGCGAGCCGCACGTCCTCCGGGCGATAGAAGACATGCACGGCTCCACTGTGGTCACCGGCGTCGAGTGAGAGGTCTCCGATGACGAGCTTCCCGCCGATGGCCTGGACGCTGCCCAACTCCGCCCAGCCGAGCAGTCGGGCGACCACGGCGTCGGAGGGCGCAGCGGCAACCCGGTCGGCCTCACCGCTCTGGCGAAGTGTCCCGGCGACGATAACTGCGAGATCGTCTGCCAGGCTGAAGGCCTCGTCACGGTCGTGGGTGACATGGATCACCGGGATCCCGAGCCCAGAAACGAGGTCCTGAATGACCGCCCGGAGCTCTTCTCGGGTGGGCTGGTCCAGGGCCGAGAGCGGCTCGTCGAGCAGAAGCAGATCGGGTTCGAAAGCAAGCGCACGTGCGAGAGCGACACGCTGGCGCTCTCCGCCACTCAACGAGCGGGGAGACCGCTCAGCAAGGGCACTGACGCCGAAGCGATTCATCAGCTCCTCCACCCGGCCCGGTCGGGAATGTCCCCTGGCATGAAGCCCGAAGGCGACGTTCTCACGAGCCGAGAGGTGGGGGAACAAGGCGGCGTCTTGAAATACGAAGCCGATCCTCCGCTGCTCTGGTTCCAGCCTGTTGAGCTCACGGCCGTTCAGATAGACCTCTCCACCAGCAGCTTGGCGAAAGCCGGCGATCGTGTGGAGCAGCATCGTCTTGCCGGCACCGGAGGGACCGAGGACGACGAGCACCCTGTCGGCGGCGACCTCGAGGTCGATGTCCTTTAGCTCGAACGAGCCAGCGCGCGTGGTGAGGCCGCGTATGAGCAGCCCGCTGTCAGGCACGCTCACGGTCAGCGCCGGCGAACAGCCATCCCGAGGAGAGCGTGCGGAGCACGAGGAAGGTGGCAAGAGACACGAACAACAAGAGCACCGCCGCTGATGCCGACTCGGCGAGCCCAGACTGCAGGAACAGGTTGTAGACCTCCACCGGAGCAGTCACCGGGTAGAAGGCGAGGATCACGACGGCGCCGAACTCGCTGATCGAGCGCGCATAGACGAGGACCGCCCCGGTCATCACGCCACGGGCGGCAAGCGGCAAGGTGACGTGGCGAAAGCTGAAGGAAGGACTGGCCCCGAGGCTTCGAGCAGCTCGCTCGATGTTGGGATCGATTGCTTCGAGTGCCACTCTCGCGCTGTTGACGGCAAAGGGGGCGCTCACGAACAGCATGGCCGCCACGATCCCCCACTGCGAGCCGTAGAAGGAGATCCCGATGTGACCGGCCGGTCCCCCGACCCAACCGGTCCGCCCGAAGACGAAGAGCAGGGCAATGCCGGCGACGGTGTGCGGCACAGCAAGGGGGAGGTCGACTATCGCCTGCACGAGGTTCCGGCCCCGAAAGCGCCTCCGGGCAAGGACGTAGGCGAGCGGTACACCGACGACAGTCGCGATGGCGGCGGTGATGGCGGCATCCTGCAGGCTGAGCTGGATGGCGTCGCGGATCTGGGCGTTCTCGGCAGCATGAGTGAGACTTCCGAGAGACGACGTCGTCGCGAGCCGCACGACAGGCACCAAGATGAATGCGATTAGCAGCCCTCCGAGCACCCACATGAGGGCCTGAAAGGCACCGAACGGCCACGCGGGCCGACGGCTGGTCTGCCGTGCGGCAATCATCCCGCGAGGTTCGGCCAGGCCACCGTGAGGGAGCGCAGAGCAGACGGAAGCGCGCTCTTGCTGCTCGCGAGCGCCGGGGAGATCGTCACGAACCCATTCGAGGACATGATCGCCTGCCCCTTCGAACTGAGCACGAAGGCGACGAAGCTGCGGGCCAGTGCCGGGTTCGGAGCATTGGTCGGGATGGTGAGGGCATAGACGATCGGTTTGCCCGTCGTCGGCCCTGTGGGGCCTTGCACCGTGACGGTCGGCGTACGTCTTCGCGAAGGCGGGGTTCGACAGGTTGATCTGGTCGGGCAGGTGGATGTACTCGAAGTGGTCCTCCAGGGCGCTTGACCGGTAGATGGCGAGGTAGTCGATCTGGCCTGTCTGGAGAGCGGCGGTCAAGGCGGTCTCTTCGGCGGCGACGCTCGCTTTCGGAGAGTTCTTCAGGACGTCAGCCGAAAGCGAGGGATCGTGGTAGTAGCCCCCGGCGAGCTTCAGCATCTGCAGGATCTGGTAACCCGAGGGATCTGCCGCCGGGGTCGAACGTCCGATATGCACGCCCGGCTCAGCAAGGATCTTGTACCAGTTCTTCGAGGTCAGTTGGGCGGCGCCTTTGCTGTGGCTCGTGTAGGCGAATGTGATCTCGTTTCGGACAAAGCCGATGTACCAGGTCGCGAAACGCTTTGATCCCGTACCGAACATCTCCGAGGGGATGAGGGAGTAGTCGGCGACGCCGAGCACGTCGTCGGGCTCCTTCAGCTGGGTGATGTCCTTTGTCATGTTGCCGCTGGCGCCGAACTGCGAGCGCACCGTCACGGCCGGGTTCGCTTGTTTGAAGGCTGCGATCTCTTGAGCAAAAGGCTGTGAGAGGGTCCCTGCTCCGAACACGATGAGCGTGCCTGACAGACGTGATCCGCTCGAAGTACTGCTTGGAGTTGCGGTCGTCGATCCGCAGCTGGCGATCGCCATAGCCCCCGCGAGCAGGCCAACAACCCCCGATACGAGACGATGTCCTGCTGTGCGCACCCTCTGCGCCTCCTTCTGTAGTAGTCCAGATCGGCGCGTATCCTAGCGATGTGGGCAACGGGTGGTCAGGCCCCGAGGCGACCACGTCGAAGGGCGTAAAGTCCCCCCGAGTGACGCGCTACCTCGACGTCAGCTCCGACATCGCCCGCCAAGTCCAGTCTGGCGAGCTGGCCGCCGGCAGTGAGCTCTTAAGCGTGCGGGCCCTCGCTGACGAGCGCGGGACCACACCCTCGACGATCAGTCGGGCGTACCGCCACCTCGCTCAAGCCGGCGTCATAACCCTCGGCGAGCGTCGCCGCGCGTCGATCGCTCCGGACGGCCTCATCGCCGCCAAACGCCTGCTCGGGACTGAGCAGGTGTTCCGACTTGCAGGAAGCGACGACCCGGCGCTCGACCTCGTGCTGCGTCGCGCCGGTCGCTCGGTCGTGGCTGTCGGGACTCGTGGCAGCTTCCAGGGCCTGACGGCTCTCTGGCGCGGAAGTGCTGACGGAGCGGCGATCCATCTGCTGCACCACTCGGGCACGTACAACGCCCCCTTTGCCCAAGCGCTGCTCCGCGGACGCGAGCCGACCCTGATCCATTTATGGCGCCGGGAACAGGGGCTGCTCGTGCCTCCTGGGAACCCTCGCCGGATCAAGACAGCGAAGGACCTCGCCAACCTTCGCGTCGCAAAGCGTGAGTTCGGTGCCGGCACTCGTGTCCTGCTCGACCGGATGCTCGATGACGCAGGAATCGCTCCTCACCTGGTGGCGGGGCCAGAAGCCGACTCACACCTTGAGGTTGCGCTCGCCGTTGCATCCGGAGTGGCGGACGCCGGGCTTGGGGTCCGGGCAGCCGCCGCTGCTCTAGCACTCGAATTCGTCCCGCTCGTGTGGGAGCAGTACGACGTCGTGCTCAGTGGGGAGTCGCTGGCCGGCGCCGGACCGCTCATCGACACGCTTCGAGACCCCGCCGTTCGTTCGTCAATCCTCGAACTTGGAGGGTACGACGTCCGGCAAGCGGGAGCTGTCAAGTCCCTCAAGTAACGCCGACTGTCGAATGCTGCGCTTGGCGGTTCGTCCGGAGTCGATCCATGGGTTTCCTGAGGAACCGGGGATGCGGGTCTTGATCCGCGTCCGCCTTGACAACGGACCATCCGTTAGGACTAACTTACGGTTAGTGGAGAGTAACCAAGGAGACGAGGGTTGGGGCGCCCTCAGAGACCGCACCCGGCGGGCGATCGTGATGACCCTTGCCGAGCGGCCCCAAGCCGTCGGCGAGCTGGCCGCCGGTCTGCCCGTCAGCCGCCCGGCTGTCTCGCAGCACCTCAAGGTGTTGAAGGACGCCGGCCTCGTCGTCGAGCAGGCGGCAGGCACTCGCCGTATCTACCGGCTCAACCCAGCCGGTGTCGCGGCGCTGCGTGATCAGCTCGACACCTTCTGGGACCGCGCCTTGGGCGGCTACGAGGACCTCGTCGACCAACCAACAGAGGAGGATCAATGACCCCTGCCGATCAAGCGGTCGTGCGTCGAGAGATCGTCGTGAACACGCCGATCGCCCACGCGTTTGCAACATTCGTGGAGCGGTTCGGTGACTTCAAACCGAAGGAGCACAACCTCCTCGGCGCGCCGATCACGACTACCACCTTCGAACCGCAGGTCGGCGGGCACATCATCGACCGCGCCGAGGACGGGAGCGAATGCCGGTGGGCCCGGGTCTTGGTCTACGACCCACCCGATCGGGTCGTGTTCAGCTGGGACATCAGCCCGTACTGGCAGCTCGAGAGCGATCCCAGCCATGCCAGCGAGGTCGAGGTCCGATTTGTCGCAGAATCCGCCGAGCGGACGCGCCTCGAGCTCGAGCACCGCAATATCGATCGTCACGGACCAGGCTGGGAAGGCCTCCGCGAAGGTGTCGAGGGCGACGGCGGCTGGCCGTTGTACCTGGCTCGCTACGCAGACCTCTTGAGCAGGATCGGCTGAATGGCGCCGATCACCACGAGCATCGAGGTCGATCGGTCGGCCGAGGTGGTGTTCGACTACGTCACCGACCCTTCGCGGTTCTCCGAGTGGCAGAACGGAGTGGTTCACGGCGCGATGGACACGCCGGGCGCCCCTAAGGTCGGCGACCGCTGTCTGACGACCCGGCGCATCGGGTTCGTCAAGCGGGCGGCCACTGCCGAGGTCGTGCGCGTCGACCCGCCGAGCACCTGGTGCGTACGAGGCGTGGACGGACCCATCCGGGCCGCCGTCGATGTCGCCGTCGAAGCGCTCTCGGGCACCCGAGCTCGTCTTACGATCTCCGTCGACTTCGAGGGACGCGGCATAGGTCGCCTTCTCGTCCCGCTGATGGTCGAGCGGGAAGCTCGAGAGGAGATGCCCGCCAACCTCGCGGCACTCAAGCGGCGCGTCGAAGCCGAGCCCCAATGAGCGTCATCGGGAGTTATGCGGGGGCTGTTGGGGCATCATGCGTAAGAGGAGCGCACCGTCAGTCCGGAGAAAAGTATGTTCGTTCACCCGACGCCATCGCGGTTCGATCTGCTTGCTGGCAGTTAGCTTGAAGATGTGACGGCCCCGGCCCGGCATTGGGACGACGTCTTCAAGACCAGGGCAAACCACGAAGTCAGTTGGTACCAAGCCGATCCCGAGATTTCATTGCGGCTGCTGAGGCGGTGGGCGTTACCGACTTGCTCGATGATCGACGTCGGCGCCGGAACTTCGACATTGGTCGATGCTCTTCTCGACCTCGGCTGGCAGGACTTGACGGCGCTCGACATCTCCGAGGCGGCCGTATCCAAGGTGCGAGATCGACTCGGATATCGAGTCAACGCGGTGAAGCTCGTCGTCGCCGACATCCGCTCGTGGCAGCCCGACCGGACCTACGAGGCGTGGCACGACCGAGCAGTGTTCCACTTCCTCACCGAGAAAGCGGATCGAGATCACTACGTATCGATCGCGACCGATTCTGTGGAACCCGGTGGAGTGCTCGTCCTAGCGACCTTTGCAGCAAATGGCCCGACGGAGTGCTCCGGGCTTCCGACTCGCCGCTACAACCCGGAAGAACTGGCGCGGATCTTTGGCTTGGCCTTCTCGCTTGAGCACTCGGAGGGCGAGGAACACCTTACTCCGTTTGGGACGATTCAACCGTTTAGTTGGGTCGTACTCCGTCGCCGCTGACTCTGCCTCTCGTCGTTGAGCCGTCGGGAAGAGGGAGTCCCGAAAATGCCGTCGAGAGGTAGCGCGGTGTAAAGGATGAGCGAACTCGTGTGCTGGTGTGTGCCGTGCTTGTCCGACGGCACAGGAGGTCACATGTAGAGCGACCGCACCTACCCGGTCGTGGCGCGTCTTTCGCGACGTCATCCGTACGTCATCATCACCGGGCACCGCTTGCCGAGAGCGCTTTCCGCCCTTTGCAGGAGTCCGTCACAGGTCGATGGGTCGGGCGTGTGCCAGCTGGGTCAGCGTGGCGTCGACAGTGCGCAACGTGCTCGTCGGCATCGTCTGCCTCCACGTCGGCGCGGCCCTTTTGACCCCTGTGGCCGAGGCGAAGGGCGTTTCGGGTTTCGGTGCGCCTGTGAGCCTGACTGCTGGTGCAAGCGGCCAGGTGCATCGCTCTTCCGATGGGTAACGCCAGCGCGAAAGCACCACCTGGGCATGAGTCCGGCCGAGAAAGCACGGCTCGCCGACTAGTAGTTGTCGGTTGGACGTGCGTACGCTTCGCCTGTGGAGATGCGCTGTGCCGACTGCGGATGCATCGTCGAGCGCGGGGTGCGTCTCGAGGTCTGCGACGTCCAACCCTGCTGTTGTGCCCACCTTCCCACCGGAGAAGCGCTCGACCGAGACTAGCGTCGATGACCACGGCTGAGGTCGCCATCGCAATGATCGCGGCGGTCCGGGGCGGCGATATTGGCACGATGCGGCGACTCGTCGACGAGCACCCAGGCCTCGCTTCCTCCCGTCTCGGGGGTGCGGCGGGAGGCAAGACGCCGCTCCATGTCGTCACGGACTGGCCGGGCTACTTTCCGAAGGGACCAGAGATCGCGCGGCTGCTCGTCGACGCAGGTGCCGTCGTCGACGCTCGTGGTGACGACGACGAGCGCGGTGAGACGCCGTTGCATTGGGCGGCGAGCAGCGACGACGCCGCGGTCGCGGCGGTCCTCATTGACGCCGGAGCCAACGTCGACATGCCGGACGGCTCGATCGGCACCCCGCTCGCGAACGCGGTCGGCTATGGCTGCTGGAACGTGGCGCACCTGCTCGTCGCTCGCGGCGCGCGTGTCGACTCGCTGTGGACAGCCGCGGCACTCGGCCTTGTCGATCGCCTCGAGGAGCTTCTCTCGGACGAGTCGGTCGCCACGCCTGAGAACGTCTCACAGGGCTTCTGGCACGCCTGCGGTGCTGGTCAGCGGCGCACGGCCGAGCGACTACTCGACCGTGGCGCCGACCTCGATTGGGTGCCCGAATACGCGCACGGCACCCCACTCGACGCGGCGCGTGGCCGAGGCACGCAGCGCTCCAACGTGATCGAGTGGCTTGAACACCGAGGCGCTCGTTCGGTCGACTCTGAAGCGCAGGGAGGTAACGATGGCTGAGAACGCAGAGCAGGTGGCCCGTAAGGCATTCGCGGGATTCGCCGCCGGCGACTTCACGACGGTCTTGAACCTCGTCGCCGACGATTTCGAGTGGACGTTTCTCGACCCGAGTGTCCCTGATCCAGAGCCCGCGGTCTGTCACGGCCGCGAGCAGCTTGCGTACTGGATGGGACGAGACAGCGGATGGAAGGTCCGCGCCGAACTTCAGGATGTCGTCGCCAGCGGTGAGCGCGTGCTCGTCGTCACCCGCTCCCCTGGTATCGATGCGAGGCGAGCGCGACAGACCGCTGACATGAACTTCCACGTCCTCACTGTCCGAGACGGGAAGATCGTTGCTCTTCGTGCCTGTCGAAGCCGTGATGAGGCGCTCGGTTTCGTCACCGCCGGGACGTCCGGACCCGGTTAAGGCTCGGCTGGTGCGACCGTCGCCTCCGCGCGGACCGTCTCGGTTCCTGATCGGATTCTTGACGAGCTGAGCGCCCACCTCGCTCTCACGGGCCAGGACCTGTCTCGGCGATCTAGTCCTCCAGGCGCCCAAGCCCCCAACTTCCGCCAGCGTGCCTACGAACCGGCGTTGCTTCGAGCTGGGGCGTCGAAGGTCTCACCTTCCACCGCTTCCGCCACGTCGCTGGCCATATTCTGGGAACTCGGCGTGCCGCTTGAAATGAGCCCGGTTCTCTCAACTTGGACGCTTTGCACCATCCCCGATCTCGCCACGGCGCTCGCCGAGACGCGTCGCCTGCTGAAACCCGGTGGCTCAACTCCACTTCGTCGAGCACGGGCACGCCCCCGATGCACATGTCGCGCGTTGGCAAGGGCGCCTCGAGGCCGCTCAACAAGCGGATTGCCGGCGGGTGTCACCTCACTCGCCGGATCCCCGAGGCGATCGAGCAGGCCCGGCTTCGTCGTCGAGCAGCTGGACTCTTAGTACTTCAAGGGTGAGCCGAAAGTTTTCGGCTACGCGTTCGAGGGCCGTGCGATAAGTCCCTGATAGTCAAGGCCCAGAGAGTCGCATCAACGACACTCACGGGAACATCGAAGATTGCCAATGGAGAATACAAAGATCAACGAGCTCGGTGCCGCCCCTTTAAGCTGGTGTCTCGGGCCTCAAGGCGCTGGCCTGGCGCTCGGGCTCAGTCAGGAACCGGTCGCTGCAGCGCTCGGAACAGAAGTAGACGCGACTTCCCGCGTGCGCGACCGAGACCGGAGCGTGGGCTGTCTCGACCTGCATGCCGCAGACCGGGTCCTTGGCGTAGCCGCTCCCGCCGCCGAAGCGCTCCCGGTTGCGGTAGAGCCAGTACAGGCCAGCGAAGGCGACAAGCGCGACGATGTCGAGCACGGTCGTGTAGTCCCATCGCAGAGCGTCGGCGGCGATGACGGTCGGTCGGGTCTTCGGCACCCAGCCGACGGCCTTGAAGAGCTCCTCGGTGACGAGGCCGGCGAGCGACATGACGAGCCAGAACACGCCGAGCATGCGCAGCGTCATCCGCCGGCCGTACTGCTTGCGGTAGACGAGCAGCAGCGGCAAGGCGATGAGGTCGGCGAAGATGAAGCTGACGACACCGCCGAAGCTGATGCCGCCCTTCCAGAGCGCGGCCGCGAGCGGGACGTTGCCGATTGAGCAGACGAAGCTGATGATGGCGACGAACGGACCGACGACGACGTTCTCGAGCGTGGTCGCAGAAGCCGTGGCCGTGGATGAACACGTCGTTCCAGACATGAGTCGGCACCGAGCTCGGCGAGGAAGCCGGCGACGACGAAGCCGATCGACCATCTCGCGGCGCAGCATGGTGAGGTCGCTCATCGTGTAGCCGGCGGCGTCCGACCAACCGGCCGAGCGACGCGATCCAGCGCGCCCGCCGAGACGCTGGCGTTCCGTCTCTCCGACCTGTGGTGCGCGTGGTCGCCGCTCGACGCCTCGGCGACCTTGTGGGCCTCGGCGAGGGCCCGGCCCCGGAACCACAGGCCGCCGGCGAGCACGAGCAGGACGATCATGATCGCCCCGCCGACGAACTCGGCGGCGACGAACTGCCAGCCGATCAGCACGAGCGAGCACGATGCCGAGCTCGACGACCAGGTTGGTCGAGGCGAACATGAACACCATCGAGGCGAGGAAGTCCGCGCCCTCGGGCGAACAGGGACTTCGCCATCGCCGCGGCGGCATACGAGCATGACGACGAGACGACCCCGTAGAGCGACGCTCGGGCGACCGCGCGCCGGCCGGTGGTCGCCCAGGCGGCGCTGCATCTCGTCTCGGGACACGAACGCCTGGACGGCCCCCGAAAGGCCGAAGCCGAGGACGAGCGCCCACAGCGTTTCCCAGAACATGTAGAAGCCTTCCCGGAGCGAGTGGCCGATGTCGGTCACGAACGTGGCGCGCACGATCGCCATCGGCAACGATCACGAGCGCACCAAACGCTCGATGGCGTCGCGGGCCTCCGGACCTTGTCGTCAGCGTCCGGGCCGCCCGACTGAAGTGCCTCCTGCACGCAGTGGGACAGGTGGTCGCCGAGCAGCTCGAGGGCGACCGACTGCAGCGCCCTGGTCGCCGCCGAGATCTGGGTCAGCACGTCGATGCAGTAGGCGTCTTCGCCCACCATCCGCTGCAGGCCCCTCACCTGGCCCTCTATACGGCGCAAACGGCGCAGCACGTCATCCTTGTTGTCCGAGTACCCGACCATCCCTCACCTCCCGTGCGCTTACCATACCCTGGCAGGGTATCCAAGCTGGCTAAAGGCGTCGCAAGGACCGGGCCGTTGGCCGGTTCAGCGCCGGAGCGGACGAAGGAGACGATCGGTGGGAGGGGGTCGTCGACCAACTCCCCGACCACACTGGCATCGAGGCGGCTCTGTGCGAGCTTTCTCCCGAAGCTCGCGATCTGCTGCTTCTCGTGGCCGGGATCGGTCTTTCCTACAAGGAGGCAGCGACAGCCCTTCAAGTGCCGGTCGGGGCGGTGCAGTTCCGAGTAATCCACTGGTGTCGTCCTATCAGTACGTCAGCATGCGGCCGTCAACCCCATGGCGCTTTCGGCTCGGATCTCGTGGCTGGGCCCGCGTCGCGTCGTGGTACAGGGATTGCTGCGTCAGGCAGAGACGTCGACCGCCAACGGTCTCCCGGGTCTTGCCCCCGTACGCGTCTAGCTTCGCGTCTAGAACTGCCGCCAACCAGACCGCACCAGATGCACCCAGAGTGGCGGCGCAGGTCCCTGATCAGCACTCCTGGGGTCTGCTGACGTCCAGGCAGACTCCCCGGAAGCTTCATGCTCTACTACGACATCTAATATTTTGGGCCTTCTACCAGCCCTTTTGTAAGGAGAGGGATGACACCGCGTCTAGAACCTTGTCTAGAGCCGCTTCTCGTGCGCGGCACGATGACCGAAACGAGCGCTGGAATCTGGCGGCTGCGCGTCGTCGTCGGCTACCGGCCGGATGGTCAGCCGCGCCAGGCATCGAGAACCGTGCACGGGACGCTCCGCACCGCCCAGAGCGACTTGGCCAAGGTCTTGACGGACGCGGAGGGCGGCAAGTTGCCGCTGACGGGGAACATGATCCTGGTGGCATTCCTCGACAGATGGATTGAGCACCTCTGGGTGCACCGCCAGCCCGACGCGACGCGCAAATGTGCGCTGCGCTCGAAGCGCTACAAGCCGGAGTTCGGCTCAGTACGGCTTTACAAGCTGAGGTCGTACGACCCCGGCGGACCTTGGGACCATCGGCCACATCAGGCACACCGCCGGGGCCGTCGACAAGTTCTTCATCTGCAGCAGGACCAACGGCTGCCGCGCCCGCAAGTACGCCCGGATCCCCTGGACCGGAACCCTCCAAGCTCCTCGCAGATCAGCGCGCCAAGGCCGCCGCCGCGGCCGGCGACCACGCCGGCCGTCGTTGCACCGCCCACCGCTCTTCCGGCATCGTCGGGTGCCTGGCGGGAACTTGACGAAGCAGATGATGCGGGAGGCACCGGGGTGACCGGCAGTTCCTCCCGACCAGCAAGACCAGTAGGAAGCGTGATGCCTCCGATCGAAGTGCGAGAGCGATCGATTTCTGGTCCGCGCCGGCTCCGGCTCTCGTCGATGCCGGCAGTCCGGTCCTCGAGAACTTCGTCGCCCGTTCCTCGATCTTCTCTTGCGCTATCTCCAGCGCGGACGCATCGAGGAGTACGGCCGCTTCCGAGAGCAGGCATCTCGTCTGCGCGGCCGGATTGATGTCATGCGCACGATGAGGCTACGCGCCAGGGGAACTTCGACGAGGGTACACATCATCGCACCGTTCTTCATGCCGACATCCTCCTCAACTGGCTGCTGGCGGTCGGCCTGTATGCCGTCGAGGCGTACGTCGCCGTTGCGGGGGCTTCGCCGGCCCTAAAGGTCCGCGCTCGCGGCTATGCCGCACCATTCGACAACGTCGACGTCCTCTCTGACAGTGCAGTCACGGCGATCGAAGATGATGGACTTCGAGCGAGTGACCGTCACGATCGAAACGGTACTGCGTTCAGTTCGGCACCCCCGCAGGCTCGCTCGACACCATCGCTCGTTCGCCTACGCTGAGAGGTGAGCGTCGATGACTTCAAACTCCAGCACCGAACGTTGAACCAACACCCACCTCGAGTCAGCGTGGCGAAGTAGCAATGCCCGCGGCCTCCCAAGAACGCCGCGCCCGTCCGCGTGACCTCGGCATCGTGATCGGAGCCGGGACTCCAGGGCTTGAAAATGCCATCACCGACGTGGTCGGAGTCCGTGTCGGCCACACCACGTTAGTCGATGGGGATGGCGAGCTCGTGGTCGGGCGTGGTCCGGTACGTACCGGTGTCACGGTGATCGTGCCACACTCGAACGTCGGGCAGGCCACCATCTTCGCCGGGTGCCATCGGCTGAATGGCAACGGTGAACTCACCGGCCTTGAGTGGGTACGTGAATCCGGTCTGCTGACCTCGCCAGTGGCTATCACCAACACGCACAGCGTTGGCGTCGTACGCGATGCACTGATCGCGGCGGAGGTGCGCGACCGGCCGTCCGGCGAAACGCGGTGGAGCCTCCCGGTAGTCGGCGAAACGTGGGACGGCTACCTCAATGACATCAACGGGATGCACGTCGAGGCGGAGCACGTGTGGAGCGCTCTGGACACGGCCGCGGAGGGGGCGGTCGATGAGGGCAACGTCGGCGGTGGCACAGGCATGATCTGTCATGAGTTCAAAGGCGGCATCGGGACTTCATCGCGGCTCGTCGACTTTGAGACGGGGAGCTACACCGTCGGCGTGCTGGTGCAAGCCAACTACGGACAACGAGAGAGGTTGAACGTGGGCGGCGTTCCGGTCGGTCGGCTCCTGCCGAAGTCGGTCGTGCCCGGGCCAGAGATGGGTGGGCAGGCTGCCCGGACCGGATCGATCATCGTGGTCGTCGGCACCGATGCGCCGCTGTTACCCCACCAGTGCTCGCGGATCGCGCAGCGTGCCGGACTGGGAATCGCTCGAGTGGGTGGCGTCGCCGCACACACGAGCGGGGACCTGTTCCTTTCGTTCGCGACGGGAATGCAGACGTCGCGGCTGTCCTGCCCGACGATGACGGACCGCTTACCCGAACCGTCACACAGCTTCAGTGAGAGCTACATTAGCCCGCTCTACGAGGCGGTGGTCGATGCCACCGAGGAAGCCATTGTGAATGCATTGGTGGCAGCGGACACGATGGTCGGTCGCGACGGCAACACGGCCCACGCGGTACCGATCGACCGCCTTCGCGAGCTCGTAGCGGCCTACGAGAAGGTACTGACGGGACCGGCCTTCTGAAGTCCTAAAGGATCGGCTAGCTGAGGGCGTTCCTGCCGGACCGAATGGGGTTGGCCGCAACCCAAGCGCCAAGGGGGTGTTGGCGCTTCCAGCGCGAGACGAACTCCGCGACCGGTTCGAACACCACCCCGGGGCGCTTCATCGATTCGATCATTTGCTCGAGCAGGACGAGTCGGTGCCCGCGTCCGATGACCTGAGGGTGCATGCAGAGGTCGAAGACGCCTCCGAACGCATGGTCGTACGCATAGTCGAACTCGCCCTTCCAGATTTCGAGCACTGTCGACGGGGGACTCTGCTCGGTGCTCCACCCCTCCGAGAACTCCATGTGAGGGAAGTCGTCGAGGATCCAGCTGAAGGGGATCTCGACAAGATCGACCGGCTTGCCGAAGACGTACGGCGCTACCTTCGACGCCCGGTCACCCACACGCAGGTAGTAGGGCTCGAAGTCGGATCCGCCGCAGGACGAGTCGTATTCGATGCCGTACTCCACAAGGATCGCAAGAGTGTCGTTGCTCAGGTCGTTTGACGGCGATCGATAGCCTGTCGGTCGCAATCGGGCGACTCGCTCGAGTGCCTCGAGCCCTCGCTGAAGACCTCCCTCTCGCCGTTCGCCCCCAAGGCGGCGGGGTTCTCGTGCACCCAGCCGTGGTGCCCGAGTTCATGTCCCGCATCCCTCACCCGGCGGACCAGGTCCGGGTAAGCAAGCGCGGTGTGGCCAGGCACGAAGAAGGTTGCTCGGATCTCGTGCCGCTGGAGAAGCGACAGAATGCGCGGCACAGCCACCACGACGAACTCACCTCTCGAGATCTTCGCCGGGTTGTCCGAGCCCGCGATCCACACAGAGAGGGCGTCGAGGTCGAAGGTGAGGCAGGCAGTGAGGCGTTTGTCATCGGTGGAGGGGGCTGCCGTCATCGGAGCCCCCTCGAGGGCCTTAGGCGAGGAGGCACGCTACCTCGTGCGTGTCCTCGACCGAGTTGCGCCCTGGCCGGAGTTGCGGGTCGGTGCTGGCGCACGCGGCTTCGGCGAGCGGGCAGCGTGAGCGGAACCGGCACCCTGAGGGAAGATCGATCGGATCAGGGATCTCTCCTTTCAAAATGATCGGCTTCCTATGTTTGCGGGGATCGCGTTGAGGAACCACCGACAGGAGAGCCTTGGTGTAGGGGTGCTGTGGGTTGTTGATGACCTGCGCGGTGGCTCCTGTCTGACAATTCTCCCCAGGTACATCACCGCGATCCGATTGGCGAAGTGCGACGCGGTCCGGCGAGATCGTGCGTGATCATCAGGATTGCCATGTTCTTCTCGCGTCGCAGGCTTTCGAGAAGCGACAGGACGCCGGCGCGAACCGAGACGTCCAGCATGGACACGGGCTCGTCGGCGACGAGAAGCGCAGGGTCGAGGACGAGTGAAGCGGCGATGACCACACGCTGGCGCTGCCCGCCGGAGAGGCGATGTGGGTAGCGGTCGCGGTAGAAGGACGGCGGCGACAGCCCGGCTCGTTCGAGTGCCTGGTCGACGAGAGCACGTCGCTCCTGATTTGACGACCCGATGCCGTGTACCCGTAGGGGCTCTTCGA
>CAVWVO010000003.1:0-709176 GCA_963758515.1 uncultured Actinomycetota bacterium | reverse complement strand
ACCCCCAACGGGATTCGAACCCGTGCTACCACCTTGAAAGGGTGGCGTCCTAGGCCGCTAGACGATGGGGGCTAGGTGCAACTGGCGGATGGCGAGGTCCAGACACCGCCGCCCTCGCCAAGCCGGCCGAGGCTACCAGCGAGGTAGGCGGCCACCGGAGGCGTCAGAGAGGCTCGGGTGGCCACGTCGTCGCCTGAAGAAGGGGAACGGGAGCCTCACCGATCACGCCGGCGCCAGCAGCCATTCGACCCCGTCCGGAGTGTCCCGCACCTCGACGCCGAGTGCCTCGAGCCGGTCCCTGATCAGGTCCGAGTCGTCGAAGCGCCGATCGGCGCGCGCCTTGGCCCGAAGTTCGAGCATCGATTCCACGAACGGGCCCACCACCTCGCGGGGATCCCGCGCTCCGGTCTCGGCGATCCGGCCGAGCTCGACGAGGAGCGATCGCAGGCTGGCGCGGGCTCGGTCCATCGCGTCCCCGGCGGGGATGTCGTTCGCCCATTCAGTGATCTGACCCTCCAGCTCGAGGAGAGCTGTGACGGCTCCCTTCACGTCACGATCCTTCACCGCCGAAGAGAAGACAGCCTCCTGTTCGTGAACGGTGGCGATGAGCGGCGAGTCCTGGTAGCTCCCGCCACCATCGATCGCTGCGGCAGGTTCACCGTCGAGCCCGGCTCCAGATCCACCGGCACCGGCACCGGCACCGCCGCCGGCATCAGCGCCGCCCTCCCCCGCCAACCGACCAGCCAGATCACCTGACACATCGCCGGCTCTGCCGACCACGCCGTCAGCGTCATCACCGCCGGCAGACGACGGCCGCCGGACCGGTCCCCGCCTGAGCGCCTCAGCTGTCTCGTTGATCTCCTTCACCGTGAGCTCGCTGCCGGCCGGGAAGGTCTCCGACCGCCCACCGGCCCGCACGGTGACGACGCCGAGGCCGGCGATCGAGCCCACGCCGGTGTCGAGGTCGAAGGTGATCGCAGTGTGCTCGTCGATGCCGAGTACGAACGCACCTTCAGGAAGAGCGGGCTCGATCATCGACAGCCTGCGCTCACCGAGGTAGCAGAAACGCGTGTCGTGCGTACCCCCTTCGGCATTGTTGTAGTGGGGGATGACGGCGGCCCGGATCCCCGCTTCACCGATCACGTCGAGGCCGGTGAGCCAGTGGGCGTCCTCGCCCACCTTGTAGATCTCGTAGACGGGGACGGTGCTCACCCCGAGTGTCAGCGCCGCTGCCGACGAGAACGTGATCCCACCGCCGTGCCGCAGCTTCTCCTTCAGCAGAGACGGGACGACCGTGCCGGACCACTTTCGCAAGGCGTAGGTCGGGCTGCCCGGGCCTGCGAAGAGGTAGCGGGCGTTGCGGATCCTCGAGACGAGGCGCTCGGTTGCAAACGGGTCAGCGTCCGGCGTCCCGCCGGAGCCGGCGGCGGGAGAGCCGGCGGCAGAGCCGGTAAGAGCGCCCCCCTCCTCGAGTGCCCCCGCTGCTTCGATCGGCGCCCGGAGGCTCTCCCGGAAGTACGTCACGACCCGCTGGGAGAGCTCGACGGCATTCTCCTGGAAGCCGAAAGGGGTGTCGAGCAGCACCGCCGGCACGGGAGGCGGCCCGAGGCGGTCGAGCATCGCCCGGTGCACCTTGACCATCGTCGGTGCTGTCTCGCCCGAGCCCATGATCGTCAGCAACCGTGGGACCGGCTCGGTCACACGTCGTCCCAGGGAAGGGGCGTGCCGTCCCACCGCAGGCCACCGAGAGGCTCCCCCCACGGATCCTCCGGCACCTGATCGTCGGCGCCCGGGAGCGGCTCGGGGAGCGAGCTTTCGAGCACGTCGACGAGCTCAGCCTCGAGCTGGCTCAAGTAGGCGTAGACGACCATCTGGCTCGAGGCGCCCGTGAGGCTCGGTGGCTCCTCCTCGGTCACGCCGAGGACCGTACCGAGGACCAACCTGAGGTCGTTCACCGCCGTCAGCCACTCGTTCAGCTCGTCGGCGTCGATCGTCGTCGCACGCGCCGTCCGGGCGAGGGTCGAGAGGGCGCGGCGGTGGTGGGACGACAATTCCGACCGTGTGATCGACTCGTAGTTCGCCTGGGCCTCCTCGTCGGTGGAGTAGGCACGGGGGAACAGTCTCCGGAGCGACCCGAGCATCCCTCCACCACCCTCGGCCCCCTGCACGCCGGCAGACGCCCCGCCCGTGCCGCCTCGAGCACTCGCCGGCGTCCTCGTCGGCCGCAGCCTCGGGCCCCATCTTCTCGACGGCGGCGAGGACCTCGTCGAGCTGCTCGGGCAGGCTCTCGAGCAGCTCCCGCTCGGCGGCCGGCAGGCGGATCGTGTAGCCGCCGGCCCGTGCGGCCGAGATCCGGCGCCTCAGCATCGGCCAGCCATCTCAGCCGCTCTGCTCCATCGTCGCCCACAGGCCGTGCTGGTGAAGGCGCGAGACGTCGAGCTCGGCCCGCTCCCGCGGGCCGCTCGTCACGACTGCGCGGCCCTTGAAATGCACGTCGAGCATCAGGCCGTGCGCCTTTGCCTTCGAGTAACCGAACAGCTTCTGGAACACGAACGTGACGTAGCTCATGAGGTTTATCGGGTCGTTCCACACGACGACGAGCCACGGGAAGTCGGCCTCCGGCGTCTCGTCCACCTCCGGCCGGAGGACCTCGCTCGGAGCGCTCGTCATGTCGCCGTGACCGCCTGGCGGGCTTCGCCGGTCTCGGGCAGCACCGTCAGTCCGCCGTCAGAGCTCCTGCTCGCCACCGTGACGACCTCGCCGGCAGCCGGTCCGGCGTCCTCGGCGGGCACGGACGCCGAGCCGACGTCAAGTGACACGACCGCCCCGGCGTGCTCGTGCATCGACAGCAAGAAACCCACCCCGGCCACCCACAACATCGTCGCCCCGGCGACATGGACCTCGACGACGGCAGCGGCGTCGTGGAGGAAGTACTGGGTGTAGCCGAGGGCTCCCTGCAGGACCATCAGCTCGAAGAGCCACCGGATGCGGCGCTGGGCCGCCGCCGGCGCCCGCGCCACGTGGAAGGCGAAGAGGGAGGCAAGCGTGATGCCGATGAGGAAGAGCGCCGCGTCCGAGTGCAGCACGGCGATGTCTCGGAAGGCGATGGGGATCCGCTTTATCGGGGCACCGGCCGTCTCGGGCGCACCTGCATGCGGGCCTGAGCCGGTGACGATGGTGCCGATGGCGGTGACGACGCCGAGCACGATGACGACGATGCGGCCGAGCCACTTGAGCTCCGGCCCGACGAGGGTGATGGAGCGCTGCTCGTCGTCGGCATCCCCGAGACCCGCCCGGTGGAAGAAGACGATGGCGTCGGCGAGGACGACGATGGTGAGGACGAAGTGGCAGGCCACGAGGTACGGGTTGAGCTTCGTGAGGACGACGATCCCGCCGAGGACGATCTGGCCGGCGACGCCGCCGACGAGGCCTCCCGAGAGCCACAGGAGGTCACGTCGCCGGGGCGACCGCAGGAGGGCGGCGACGAAGGCGAACCCCGAGACGACGGTGACGGCGACGGTGACGAGCCGGTTGAGGAATTCGACCATCGGGTTGAAGGAGAGCTCTGCTGTCAACCGGTGGTGGTAGCACGACGGCCAGTCCGGGCAGCCGAGCCCCGAACCGGTGAGCCGGACGGCGCCCCCCGTCACCATCAAGAGCGTGTAGCAGACGACAGCGGCAAGCGCGACCTTGCGGACGGCGGTCGGGGAGACGCGGGGGAGTCGCACCTCTATCGATCGTATTCCAGTCGCGGACGCCGCCAACTCCCGGCCACCAGGGAGGATGAGTGTGCCGTCTTCGTGGCGAACTCCTAGAATCGCCCGTCGTGGCCGAAAGCGGACTCGTCGCAAGCACTTGGAGGACCCCTTCGGCGAGAGTGAAGGGCTTCGTCGCGCTGACCAAGCCCCGCATTATCGAGTTGCTCCTCATCACGACGCTCCCGACGATGATCGTCGCCCGCCGCGGCGTTCCCTCCGGCTGGCTCATGCTTGCCACCCTCGTCGGGGGCGCCCTCTCGGCGGGCGGGGCGAACGCCACCAACATGTTCGTCGACCGTGACATCGATGCCGTCATGAAGCGGACGAGCCGGCGGCCCCTCGTCACCGGCGCCGTCTCGCCCCCCGAGGCGCTCGCCTTTGCGATCGCCCTCGAGGTGGTCTCCTTTGTTGTGCTCTGGCAGTTCGTGAACCTCCTCTCGGCCGTGCTGGCGCTCTCGGCGGCGCTCTTTTACGTCTTCGTCTACACGATCGCCCTCAAGCGGCGGTCGACCCAGAACATCGTGATCGGGGGAGCCGCCGGCGCCGTCCCTGTGCTCGTCGGCTGGACCGCCGTCACCGACCGGTTGACGTGGGCGCCCGTCATGCTCTTCGTCCTCATAGTCGTGTGGACGCCGTCGCACTTCTGGGCGCTCGCCGTCAAGTACCGGGAGGACTACGCCGCCGCCGGCGTGCCGATGCTCCCGGCCGTCGCCTCCTTCGAGCGGGTCGCCCGCCAGATCATCTTCTACTCGCTGGCACTCGTCGCCGTCTCGGTCGGCTTTGCCCTCGTTGCACACATGGGCTGGATCTTCTGGGCGGTCGCTCTGCCGGCAGGGGCCCTCTACGTGGTCTACGCCCTCCTCCTCCGTGCAGGCGGGACGACGAAGGCGGCGATGGCGCTGTTCAAGTACTCGATCACCTATGTGACGGTCATCTTCGCCGCGATGGCCGTCGACACCCTCGTCCGCTACCACTGAGCCGGCGCTCCACCCAGCCGGGCCCGGGCTCAGCGGGGCGCCTCTTTTCTGAGCTAACGCCCCGGTCTCACTCCCACCGGAACGTGACCGCGGCGACGAGGGGAGCGGCGACGGCCCAGGCGGCAAGGACTATCCAGGCCTCAGCCGGGCCGGCCGCTCCCCGCCCGAGGGCCGGGTGGAGCACGTCGGAAAGCGCTGCCGCCGGGAGGAGGCGGGCGAAGGCGGCGAAGGCCCCGAGCTTCGCGAGCGGGAAGACGATCCCGCCGATCAGCAACAGGACGATGTAGAGGGCGTTCGCCACCGCCAGGTTGACCTCGGCCCGGAGCGAGCCGGCGAGGGCGAGGGCGATGCCGGCAAAGCCCGACGTCGCCAACAGCTCTGCCACCACCGCCAGCCCGGCGCCGGCGTGCGGGCGCCAGCCGAGCAGTGCGGCGACGGCGACGAGCACGGCGAGCTGGACGATCTCGACGGCGAGAACAGCGACGATCTTCGCCACGAGAAGCCGTGGGCGGCCGAGCGGCGTCGCCCCGAGCCGCTTCAGCACCCCGTAGCTCCGCTCGAAGCCGGTGGCTATCCCGAGGCTCACCATCGCCGTCGACATGACGGCGAGTGCCAGCACGCCCGGAGCGAGAAAGTCGACCGGGTGCCGCTCCCCGGTCGGGAGGACCTTTACGAAGTCGAAGAAGACGAGCAGGAGAACGGGGATCCCGATGGTGACGAGGAGGGTTTCTCCTCGTTCGAGCGTCATGCGCACCTCGGCCGCCACCTGCGCACGAAGCGCCCTCACGGCGCCTCCTTGTCTGTCGGGGCGACGAGGCGGAGGAAGACCTCTTCCAGCCGCTCGTGGCCGGCCTCGAGCGCTTCGAGGGTGACGTTCTGTCCGGCCAGCCATCCCGTGAGGGCGGCGATCCGGGGAGGGGACGGCTCGAGAGCCACCGAGTAGCGACCGGGCGGCCCTTCGGTGACGGGGCCACCCATTGCCGTCGCGAGGCCGGCGACATCGAGTCCGGCAACCGAGGAGAAGCGGATCGACTCGGCACCGCCCCCGATCTCGTCCGGCCGTCCGGCCGCCACGACGCGGCCCCGGTCGATGATCACGATCCGGTCGGCGAGGCGCTCGACCTCGTCGAGCTCGTGGCTGGTCAGGAGGATGCACACCCCGTCGGCCCGCAGCTCGGATATGACGTTTCGGACGGCGATCCGGCCGGCCGGGTCCACGCCGGCGGTCGGCTCGTCGAGGCAGGCGATGTCCGGCCTGCCGACGAGGGCCAGCGCGAGGCCGAGGCGTTGCTGCTCCCCGCCCGACAGGCGCTTGTAGGGCGTGCCGGCGACCGCCCGCAGGCCGAGGAGGTCGATGAGCTCGGCGTGAGGGCGGGGTCGCTCGTAGTAGGAGGCGAAGAGCCGGAGGGCCCGCTCGGGGCTCATCATCGGGTAGACGCCGCCGCGCTGGAGGACGACACCGAGGCGCCGGGTGAGGGCGGCACGGTCGGCCAAGGGGTCGAGGCCCGCCACCCTCGCCCGTCCGGCGTCTGGTCGCCGGAAGCCCTCCACGACCTCGATCGTCGTCGTCTTCCCGGCCCCGTTCGGCCCGAGGATTGCGACGACTTCCCCGTGGTCGGCGGTGAACGAGACGTCGTCGACGGCGACGCGGTCCCCGTAGCGGACTTCGAGAGAGTCGACCTCGACGACCGGGTCGCCTGAACCTGGCACTGTCAGCGGCGGGGCGCCTCGAGCCGGTAGCCGACCCCGCGGATCGTCGTGATCAACACGGGATGGGACGGGTCGGGCTCGATCCTCGACCGGAGCCGCTTTACGTGCACGTCGAGGGTCTTCGTGTCGCCGACGTAGTCCATCCCCCACACCCGGTCGATGAGGGTGTCCCGCGTGACGACGCGGCCGGCGTTGCCGAGGAGCACCTCGAGAAGCTCGAACTCCTTGAGGGGCAGCTTGACCTCCTCGCCGCGCACCCGGCACTCGTGGCGAGCCACGTCGAGCTCCACCTCGCCCGCCCTCAGCAGCTCCGGCTCGCCCGGCGCCGCTGGGGGCGGTTGTGCGACGGCGGGGCGGGTCCCTCTTCTCTCCCGGACATCGGGCTGAGCGCCGCTGGCCCAGGCGGGCGGGCCCCAGCCGCTCGCTGCCGGAGGGCGGTCACCGTTGGCCGGCACGCGGCGCAGGAGGGCCCGCATCCGTGAGACGAGCTCCCTCAGCCGGTACGGCTTCGTGACGTAGTCATCGGCTCCGACCTCGAGCCCGACGACGGTGTCGAGCTCGGTGGACTTGGCGGTGACCATGATTATCGGCACGTTGGAGCGGGACCGGATCGCCCGGCAGACGTCTATCCCCGACATCCGCGGCAGCATCAGGTCGAGAAGGACGAGGTCGGTCTCCGCCGCCTCGAATTGCTCGAGTGCCTGCACGCCGTCCCGGGCCACCGTGACCTCGAAACCCTCCCGCTCCAGCCCCACCACGAGTGCGTCCACGAACGACTCGGCATCCTCGACGAGGAGCACCCGTGGGCGGACGGCGACCCCGGTGCTCACGATTCGCTGCCCGGTTGGAGCGGCAGGCGGAGGGTGAACGTCGAGCCCTCGCCTTCGCGGGACTCGACGTGGACACTGCCCCCGTGGTTGGCGGCGACATGGCGGACGATGGCAAGGCCGAGCCCGGTGCCGCCGGTCGCACGACCCCTGCCGTGGTCGACCCGGTAGAAGCGCTCGAAGATGCGCGGCAGATCCCTCGCCGGGATGCCCTGTCCGTGGTCGGTGACCTCTATCACGACGTCGTCCCCGTCGAGGTATCCGGAGCACGTCACGGGCGTGCCCTCGTTGGAGAACTTAACGGCGTTCTCGAGCAGATTGTAGATGGCCGAGGTCAGCTGCCGCCGGTCGCCGAGCACGGCGAGGGGCGGATCCGGCTCCTCCAGCACGACCTCCACCTGTTGCTGGTCAGCAGACGGCCGCACCCGCTCCGCCGCTTCGGCCATCACGAGGTTGACGAGGACCGGCTCCCGGGGAGGCGACATCTCGTTCTCGATCCTCGACAGGTCGAGCAGATCGTCGATCACCCTGCTGATCCGGAACGACTCGGTGTGGATCCTCTGTGCGAGCCTGCTCGCCACCGCCGGCTCGGTCTCGGCGAGGAGCGTCTCGGCGAGCAGTCCGAGGGCACCCATCGGCGTCTTCAACTCGTGGCTCACGTTGGCGACGAAGTCCCGCCGGACCTCCTCTAGGCGTCGACGCTCCGACACGTCGTCTATGACGGCCATGACGCCGAGCACCCGCGAGCCGTTGTCGATGCTCTCCGTGCGGACGACGAGCGTGCGCCGCGGCGGCCCGTACAGCTCGAGGGTCCGCTCCTCTCCGGATCCGACCGGAGTGGAGGCGAGCAGATCCTCGACGGCCTGAGCGGCGAGAGCGTCACCGTGCCGGCCGGTCATGAGGGAGGCGGCCTTGGCGTTGGAGAAGACCACTTCGCCGTGCTCGTCCCGGATGAGCACGGCCTGGCTCAGGCTGTCGAGTGCCCGGCGGAGCCTGATCGTCTCCGAGCTCGCATCCGTCACCGCCTCCGCCGCCCGGTCCGTCGCCCGCTCGAGGTGGCTCAGGCTCTCGTCCACGCTCCTCGGCTCGTGGGGCGGGACGTCGGCACCGAGCCGGGAGGCAAGGGCGTTGAGCCGCTGTCGAAGGCCCCGGCTGCCCCGCCGGCCGCCGAGCCAGACGGCCACCACGGCGATCAAGACGGCAGCCACAACGGCGATCCCGACGGTGAGCGCTGTCACATGCACGACAGTGGCCACGGCTCCACTCTGTCAGGTGCCGCCAGCTATCGCAGGTACCCGCGCGATATGCAGCCGCCGGAGAGCCGGAATTACATTGGAAACACTTGAAAATGCATGAGGTAGGGCACTAACCTCGGCTCAACTTCCCTCTGGGGTGTCTCGGCTGCTCGTCCGGCCCGCTCGTAGTTCGTTTTCTCGCCAGAGCGCCCCGCGGCGCAGGGAGGTTTCGCCGGTGCTGCCCATCCACGTCTTCTTTCTGACTTCGATCGTCCCGATGAGGCCATCGGGGTCGGCTCTGCCGGGACAGCACGAGCTCGAGATCCTGACGAACGGCATCGGCTGGTGGGCGCTCGTGGCGTCCCTCCTCGGGCTCGTCGTCGGCGCAGCCGCCTGGGCTCTCGGCAGCCACTCCAACAACTACCAGTACGCCACCGCCGGACGGAAGGCTGTTCTCGTGGCGGGAGCGGCGGCACTCGTCATAGGGGCGGCCCCACCGGTGATCGACTTCCTGTTCCACGCCGGCACGAAGTTCTGAGCCGCTCCGATGCATCCCCCGGCCCTGCAGGTCGCAGCGATGGCCTCTCCGCCCGGCGCTGGCGGTGGGCTCCAAGGCCTCATCGGGATCGGCCTCGGCGGGGGCATCCTCAGCCGCTTGGCCAATCTGATCGCGGACAGCTGGTTCCAATCTGCTGTCCGCGTCGTGTCCTCCCTCGCCGAGTGGGCGGTCGGCGAGACCTGGAGGAGCCTGTCGGCCTCGACCGAGCCGGTCCTCTCAGGGGCCGCCTTCAAGGCCGAGTTCCACGTGATGGTGATCGTGGCGCTCTCGGTGATCCTGCCGATGCTCTTCCTCGGGATCATTTACGCCATCGCCAGGCAGGACGCGAGCCGCGCTGTTGCGCAGTGCGCTCGTCCGGATGCCCTTCGCCATCGTGTTCACCGGGGTGGCCGTCGAGCTCGTCTCGCTCTGCCTGAGAGCGACCGACGAGGCCAGCGCGGCCCTCCTGTCTGCGGCCGGCGATCCGGCCAGGCGTCTCTTCACGGGCCTTGCCGCCGGCATCGCCGGCACGGGCGTCACCGGAGCCGGCATCGGCGCCGCCCTGCTCGTGGCGGGGGCGATGGCAGCGGTCGCCTTCGTCTTGTGGGTCGAGCTCGCCGTGCGCTCGGCAGCCGTCGCGGCGGCGACACTCTTCCTGCCTCTCGCCCTCGCCGGGCTGGCATGGCCGGCGACTACGCACTGGGCGCGGCGGCTCGGTGAGACGATCGCCGGGCTCGTCCTCATGAAGGTCGTCGTTGCCGGCGTGCTGGCTCTCGCCGCGACGGCGATCGGCGGCCGCCGGGGCATTCCCGGCATCGTCGAGGGCGTCGCCCTGCTCGCGCTGGCGACGTTCACACCCTTTGGGCTTCTCCGCCTCATCCCGATGATCGAGTCGGGCGCCGTCGCCCACCTGGAGGCCGCCCACCACCGGGCGACGGGGGCGCTCGCCGGCGCAGCCCGGGGGGTGAACAACGGCTGGCTCGCGACGACAGGGGCGTTCTCACAACCCGAGGGCCCGCTCGGAGCAGGGGGCTCTTCATCTGCCCGGATCCCGCCTCATCCGAAGAGGGACGGCGCCGGATCGGATGGCGCGGCGGCACGAGATCGCCGTGACCCGGGCTACGAGGCCGGCAAGGCAGCCCGCGCGGGCGAATTCCAGGCCGAGATCGACGAGGGCAACCGGTCCCGCCATGGCTCGGACTGACGAGCGTGCCGCCCGCTACCAGATGGGGCCTCGGAGCACGCGAGGCCTCGTCGCCGGCTGGCGGTCGAGCCAGATCGCCTTTGTCGCGATCGGGCTCGTGCTTGCTGTCGGCGTCCTGCGCTCGGTCAGCGGGCTGGAGGGTGGCGCGCTGGCGCTCGGGATCGTCGGCGGAGCTGTGGCCGCCGCGACGTGGCCCATCAGGGGCCGGAGCATCGAGCAGTGGGCACCGACGGCCGTGACGTTTGCCGTCAGAGCCGTCGCCGAGGGCCGCTACCGGCCATGGCGCTCCGCCCGATCCTCGAGCCGCAGCCCGATGAGTCGCCTCAACGTCCTCCCTCTCGCGGAGAGCGGTATCGGTGTGATCTCCGATGCCGAAGCCGGGACGTGGTCGGCGGTCGTGCCGGTGGGTGGGGCGGGTTTTGCCCTCCTCGACGACACCGAACGGGCGAGCCGGATCGCGGCGTGGTCCGGGGCGCTGGCGGCAATGGCACGATCCGGTGGCGGCCTGCACCGCATCCAGTGGATTGTCCGCGCGTATCCTTCCTACCTCGGCACCTCCCTTCCGGGCACCGGCCCCGCACCCGGCGACTGGCCGGCGCCGATGGGTGAGAGCACCGAGTCGTACGCGCAGCTCATCCGGGAGGTCGCTCCTTCCCTCTGGTCTCACGAGGTGCTCGTGGCGGTGACCGTCAAGGCCGGCCCGAGATCGTTCGCGAAGGCTGCGGGCAAGTCCCGCCGGCGCGGGACCGAGATCGCCGCCCCACTGAACCGGCAGCCTGAGCTCGCGCCGGCGGGCGGTGATGCCGGCACGGACGACCGGCCCGATCGGCTCCTAGTGCCATCCCCTCGTCCGACGGTCCCAGCCAGGGGGCGGCACTACCGCCGGTTACCTGAAGCCGGAGCGGACGACTGCTCGTCGGATGACCCGGTGGCCGGGAGTGAGGACGAAGGGGACGCCCGCCTCTTCTGGGAGCAGGGCTCTTCGGCCGTGCCCGCCGTGCCGGCCGCTCCGGCGGTTCGGGCTGCGCCGGTTGCGCCGGCGGTCAGTCGGGGAAGTGGGCCGCCACCGGATGAGCAGCCGCCGCGGCGGCGGGGTCAGGATCCGGCCCAGTTGTTGCAGCGCCACCTCGCCTCCCTCGCCGAACGGCTGGAGGGAGCCGGACTGCGCGCCGGGCCCCCCTTGTCACCCCCGCAGCTTGTTGGCGCCCTCCGGCGGAGCTTCGAGGTCTCGCCCCTGCGGGAGATCGAGACGTGGCCCTGGCCGGTCGGCACTGCCGAGAGCTGGACGAGGCTCCGGACCGACGCAACCTGGCAGGCCGTCTACTGGATCGCCGAGTGGCCACGAGGTGCCGTCGGCACGACGTTCATGCTCCCGCTCCTGCTGAGCGCAGGGATCCGGCGGACGGTGTCGGTCACGATGGCGCCTCTTCCGCCGCTGGCGGCGGTGCGACGAGCAGAGCGCGAGCGCACTTCTGGGAGCGCCGACGCAGAGCTGCGCCAGAGGCATGGCTTTGCCGTCTCGGCCCGCGCCCGACGCGAGCAGGAGTCGCGCCTGCAGCGGGAGGGAGAGCTCGCGGAGGGCCATGCCGGCTACCTCTACTCCGGGTACGTCACTGTCACCGGCCACGACGTCGAGGATCTCGAGCAGGCGTGCGCCCGCATCGAGCAGGACGCCGCCCTCGCCCAGCTCGAGTTGCGCCGGCTCTACGGCGCACAGGAGGAGGCATTCTGCTGCACCTTGCCGATCGGGCGGGGCTGCCGGTGAGCCCGCTCCGGCTTCCAGCACACGAGGCCACGACAGCACAGCTCGGAGCGGCCTACCCGTTCGCGTCGGCACTGCCCCTCAAGGTGACGCGGGTGCTGATAGGCGCCGACCTCACCGGCGGGGCGTTCGCCTACGACCCTTTTGCTCTCTACGAGGCCGGCGCCATCACGAACCCCAACATGACCGTGCTCGGTCAGATCGGCCGAGGCAAGAGTGCCCTCGTGAAGAGCTACCTCTGTCGCCAGGCGGCCTTCGGCCGCCAGATCGCCGTCCTCGACCCGAAGGGCGAGTACGGCCCTCTGGCAGAGGCGCTCGGGACCGCCCCGGTGCGGCTCTCGCCACAAGGCGGGGTCAGGGTGAACCCCCTCGAACAGCTGGGTCGGCACGCTTCCCGCCGGCTAGTGCTCCTCGGCGCGCTCGCCGAGGCGACGTTGCACCGTCGCCTGGCGCCTCGGGAGCACCTTGCCCTCGAGGTTGGCCTCGACGCCGTCACCTCTCGCACAGCCGTACCGACGCTCGTAGATGTGGTGGACGCGTTGTTGCGCCCCGAGGCCGGCGCCGGCGTGTCCGCCGGGGTGTCCGATCGCGAGCTCGAGGACGATGGCAAGGACGTCGGCCTAGAGCTTCGTCGCCTCGTCAAGGGAGATCTCGCCGGCATGTTCGACGGGGAGACCACCCCGTCGTTGTCTGCCAGCGCCGGCGGACCGGCAGCACTCGTCGTCGATCTCTCCGACGTCTATCACTCAGAGGCGCTCCCGGCCCTCATGGTGTGCGCGGCGGCGTGGCTGCAGGCGATGACAGCGGACGAGAGGCGCCAGACGCTCTTCGTCATCGACGAGGCATGGGCGGTGCTGAGCGATGTGGCCGTCGGGCGTTTCCTCCGGTCGTCGTGGAAGCTCTCCCGCGCCCGCGGGATCGCCAACATGGCCGTCTGCCACCGGGCGAGCGACCTGAGCGCGAGCGGGTCGACCGGCAGCGAGGAGGCGCGGCTAGCCGAGGGTCTCCTGGCGGACTCCGAGACCGTCGTCTGCTACGCCCAGCCGGCCTCGGAGATCCCGGCGCTCGCCGCTCTTCTCGGCTGCTCCCAGGCCGAGCTCGAGTGGCTCCCCCAGCTGCGGCGGGGGGTGGCGCTCTGGCGCGTCGCCGGCCGCAGCTTCCTCGTCGAGCATCTCCTCGGCAGCCACGAGCGCCGGCTCGTCGACACCGACAGCCGGCTGCGGAGCCTCGCCGAGGCTGACACCGCCGGCGTGGCGTGAGATGGCCGCCATCGGGCGCCGCCTGTTTCCGCCCGCGGTTCGAGGAAGTGCTGGCGGCGGACGGTCGGGGCGACGCCCGCTCGCACGCCCGGGCGGCGGCTCTCTCGGAGGGCGCGGGCGTCCGCCCGCCGGCGGCCGCGGCGACTCGGTCCTGTTGATCGTCATCGCCTGCTGTGCAGCCGTTGTCACCGGCTGGCGCGCCATCGCCTGGGCCTCGTCCCACATGGTCCACATCGGCCACATCGATGCCGGAGCGCTGGTAGCGGGAGCCGGCGCCCTCGCAACGGCGGGACTTGGCGTCGCGATGTTCCGCTGCCGCAGCCGGCATCGCCGCCGGCGCCCGGGACAGGCGGGTCGAGGACATCGTGGTGCCGGCGACGGCTCACCGGCCCCCATGGAGGGCGCCTCTGCTGCTTCTGGCGGGAGCGTCGCCTCCGCACGGGCCAGGCCCAAGAGGGCGCCGTTCTCTCGGAGCAGGCCGGGCGCCCTTCTCCGCCGGACCCCGCCGGCCGAACCCGGCTGGGCGACCGCAGCGGACCTACGGCCCCTCCTCGTGCCGGGACCTCCAGGCGATCGCCTGGTCCTCGGCGCCCTCAACCGTCGCCGGTTGCTCGCCGCCGAGCGGCTCCAGTCCGTCCTCGTCGTCGGCCCGACGCAGTCGGGGAAGACGAGCGGGCTCGCCATCCCGGCGATCCTCGAGTGGGCAGGTCCGGTCGTTGCGACGAGCGTCAAGTCCGACCTCGTCCGGGCGACCCACTCGGTTCGCGAGCGAGCCGGCCCGGTCCACTTGTACGACCCGACGGCCTCGACCGGCCTCGGCGGCGTTCTCGAGACGACGGGCTGGTCTCCGCTTGTCTCGTCGACGTCGTGGCCGGGTGCCCGCCGGGCGGCGGCGGCGCTCTGCTCGGTGGCACGTGAGGAAGGAGGAATGGAGGACGCCGCCTTCTGGTACGCCTCAGCCGAGAAGCTGCTCGGGCCGCTGTTGTTCGCAGCGGCGTCCGCCGGTGCCTCGATGTCCGACGTGGTGAGGTGGATCGACGACGTCGAGCTGCGGGAGCCGCTTCTCGCCCTCGAGCTCGCCGGGGTGCCGGACGCTCTCCGGGCCGCCCGGACGAGCTTTGGCCGGGAGGAGCGACAACGGAGCTCGGTCTTTGCGACAGCAGAGACCGTCGTCGCCGGCTTCGCCGAGCCGACGGTCGCCGCCTCGACGCTCGGGTCCCACCTGGACCCGCGGAGCCTCGTCGACGGGAGCGCGAGGACGCTTTACTGCTGTGCCCCGAGTCGCGAGCAGGAGCGCCTGAGGCCGCTCTTCGTCGCCTTCGTCCGCCAGGTCGTCGACGCCGCCTTCGAGGCTGCCGCCCTCACAGGCGAGCCGCTCTCTCCGCCGCTGCTCATCGTGCTCGACGAGGCGGCCAACATCGCCCCCCTCTCAGATCTCGGCACGATCCTGTCGACGGCCGCCGGGCACGGCATCGAGCTCGTGACGGTGTGGCAGGACCTCGCCCAGATCGAGGCCCGCTACGGCCGGGGCTGGCCGACGATCGTCAACAACCACCGGGCAAAGGTGCTCTGCCCGGGGATCGCCGACCCTCTCACCCTCGATCACGTGAGCGCTCTCATAGGCGACGACGAGCGGGTGGAGGCCTCGACGACGGTGGGTGACGACGGCCGCCGGAGCCGGACCGAGTCGGCGTCGCTCCGCCGGACCGCCCCGAGCTCGATGTTGCGGCGCCTGCCGGCAGGTGAGGCCGCAGTCGTCTACGGGGGCTTGCCGCCGGCGCGGGTGGCGCTCCGGCCGTACTACGACCTCTGAGCCTCATGAAGGTCCATCACGCCCGCCCCCTTGCGGATCCGGGTCGCCGGCGGCCTACCGTTACCGCTCATGGTCGAACCGGGCCTCTACGAGACGATCTTCCGCCGGCGTGACGTCCGCGGCCAATTCAACGGGGCGCCCATCGGCGAGGACCGCCTCGCCCGCGTGCTGGCGGCGGCTCACGCCGCCCCGAGCGTCGGGCTCTCCCAACCTTGGGACTTCGTCATCGTCACCGACAGGGCGGTCCGCGAGCAGTTCAAGGCCCATGTGATGGGGCAGAGGGCCGAATTCGCCGCCGCACTCGCCGGCGATCAGGCCGAGCTGTTCGCCGGCATCAAGATCGAGGGGATCCTCGAATCCTCCTGCGGGATCGTCGTCACCTACGACGCCGCCCGTGGGGCGCCCCACGTCCTCGGCCGTCATGCCATCGCCGACGCCGGCCTCTACTCGGTCTGCCTCGCGATCGAGAACCTGTGGCTGGCGGCGACGGCGGAGGGCCTCGGCGTCGGCTGGGTCTCCTTCTACGAGGAGGGGTGGCTCGCCCGTCTGCTCGGCATCCCCGACGGGATCCGCCCGGTGGCGTGGCTCTGTGCGGGGCCTGTCACCCGCCTCGAGGAGAAGCCGGATCTCGAACGGGTCGGCTGGCGCGAGCGGCTGTCGCTGGCAGATGTCTGCCACGAGGAGCGGTGGGGCCGGCGCCGCACCAACCCACCCGAGCCCTAGGCGACGCCGGAGCAACGGGCGCCTCCTCGACGGGAGACCTGCTTGCTCAGGGCGACGGCTGAGGACAGCCGAGACGAGAGCCGGTTCAGGCGGCCGGCTCAGGCCGGGCGGCTCAGGATGCTCGCGGGTGGCCCACCGGCCCGCGGGCGACGGTGCGGACCGGGACCCGCCGGGCGATGTTGACCGCATGGTCGCCCAACCGCTCGTAGAAACGCCCCACCAGCGCCAGCTCGATCGCCGCGCTGACGGGGAGCGATCCGCTCACGAGGTCGGCGATCAGCTGCACGTGCAGGTCGTCCATCTCGTCGTCGAGAAGGTCGATCCGCTCGGCGCTCGCGAGGCGGTCGGCGTAGGCGTCGGCGGCCATCCGCCACATCTCACAGGCGATGGCGCCCATCTGCTCGATCAGCCCCCGCACCCGGGCCGGCATCTCGGCCGGCACACCGCGGGTGGCACGTTGGGCGACGTGCTCGGCGAGGTCGCCACTTCGCTCGAGCTCGGGCAGCATCGACAGGACCGACAGGAGCCAACCCGTCTCGGCGGGAGGCAGGCCTCCGGCCACGAGGCGATCGTGCACGAGGTGGTCGAGCTCCAGGTAGAGCTGGTCAAGGGTGGCGTCGTTCGCCACGAGCCGCCTCGCCTGCTCCCTGTCCCCCGCAAGCAAGGCGTGCGTGGCGCCTGCCACCGCCTCCTCGACGAGGGCGAACAGCTGGATCGCCCGCCGGTCGATCTGGGCGATCAGGCGAGCGGAGTCACCCGTGCGGGCCGTTGTGGGGCCAGCCCGGTCCCGTGACATCGAGCTGAAGACACGCCACACGACCTAAAGCTACCCCCGAAGGGGGAATATCACGAAAGCTTTCGAATGAAATCGGTATGAATCTCCGCCCTGTGGGCAGGAAGGGGTATGGCTCGTTCTCGGGAAGGCATCGATAGTGGGTCTGTCCCATTAGCCTCGCCGCCGGTGGCACAACGAGGTCCCACGTCACACGGGCGTTCGTCGGCACCCGACAGTCGGGGAGCCGGACGAGCAGCAGGTGCTGGCGATCGCCCATGAGATAGCGAGCCGCGGCGGCAACACCAAGGCCGGCGCCTACCAGATGTCGCGGATGACCCGCCTCATGATGTCACTCGCGATGCGCTTCCCGGAGTTCCAGACCGAGCTCTTCCGGTTCGTCGACGTCTTCCCGGCGATGCGGGACGACCGGGACACGGTCGAGCACCTCATCGAGTACTTCGACGAGACTGCGGCGGCCAAGCTCGTCGGCCGGCCGATCAAGCTGGCCGGGATGGTGCCGGGCGGGCGCCGGATCACCTCGCGCATCGCGAGGCGCGAGATCAGCCGGATGGCCGAGCAGTTCATCGTCGGCCAGGATGCCGGCGAGGTCGCCCGCGAGGTGGGAAAGATGTGGCGTGGGGGCACTGCTGCCACGATCGACCTCCTCGGCGAGCACACGTTCTCCCACTCCGAGGCGGACCGGTACGCAACCCGGTTGGCCGGCCTCCTCGAGTCGCTCCTCGGCGCGAGCGAGGGCTGGCCCGCCAACGAGCGGCTCGAGTCCGATGACCTCGGGCGGTTGCCGCGGGTGGCGGCCTCGATCAAGCCGTCTGCCCTCGCGCCGGACTTTGCTCCTCTCACTGTCGATGCCGGCCTTGCGACCGAGCGGGAGCGCCTCCTCCCGATCCTCACGACGGCAGCCAAGCGGGGCGCCCAGATCTGGTTCGACATGGAGCGCTACGACACGAAGGACCTGACCCACCGGCTCTTCCGTGAGCTCCTCGCCGAGCCCGGCCTCGAGGAGCTGCATGCCGGCATCGTCGTCCAGGCTTACCTGAAGGACTCGGCTCGAGGACCTGGCGCAGCTGATCGAATGGGCGACGACGGCCCGCCGGCGTGTGCCCATCGCCGTGCGCCTCGTGAAGGGCGCCTACTGGGACACCGAGACGATCGTGGCGGAGGCGGCCGGCTGGAGCTCGCCCGTCTACGAGCACAAGGCGGAGACGGACCTCAACTACGAGCACTGCATCCGCATGCTGCATGGCGCACACGGGGTCGTCCGGTCCGGCTTCGCCTCGCACAACCTCCGCTCGCTCGCTTATGCGATCGCATCGGGCCGCCAGGCGGGCATCCCGGACAACGCCTACGAGATCCAGCTGCTCCACGGGATGGCCGAGCCGGTCCATGAAGCCATACGGGAGCTCGGCTTCCGGCTGAGGGTCTACGCGCCGATGGGCGAGCTCGTGCCCGGGATGGCCTACCTCGTGAGGCGCCTCCTCGAGAACACCTCCCAGGAGAGCTTCGTGCGCCACCGCTTCGCCGAGGGGAAGGATCTCGACAAGCTGCTCGAGAAGCCGAAGCTGCCGAGGTCCGCCCGGCCCGGGCCGGTGGGGCGGGTGAAGCGCCGCAAGACGTCCGTCAGCCGGCCGTCCCCCACCTCTTCCAGCGCCTCGAAAAAGGCGACTTCCGCCCGCTTTCCCCGTGAGTACCATCCCGAGCCGCTCGCCGAGTGGTTCCGGCCCGAGGTGCGCCGTCAGATGGCAGAGGAGGTCGACCGCCAAGCCGGCCGGCTCGACCTCTACGTGCCGCTCCGCATCAACGGGAAGGACGTGCAGACGTCCCGCAAGATCACCTCGGTCAATCCGGCCGATCCTGCCTCGACGCTCGCCACGTCGGCCTGCGCCGGCATCCAGGAGGCTGACGAGGCGATCCGCACCTGCGCCGCCGGCTTCGACGAGTGGTCGCGCCGGCCGGCGGCCGACCGTGCCGCCGTCCTCTTCGAGGCGGCCGCATGGATGCGCGAGCGGCGATTCGAGCTTGCCGCCCTCGAGGTGTTCGAGGCGGGCAAATGCTGGGACGACGCCGACGGCGACGTCTGCGAGGCCATCGACTACCTCGAGTACTACGGCCGGCAGGGCCTCGTCCTCGGGCGGGGAGGTGCCGTCCAGTCACCGCCGGGCGAGGTGAACAGGCTGACGTACCGCGGTCGCGGCGTGACCGTCGTCATCTCGCCATGGAACTTCCCCCTCGCCATCCCGACGGGGATGGTGGCGGCCGCCCTCGTCGCAGGGAACTCGGTCATCCTGAAGCCGGCCGAGCAGACGCCGGCGATCGGCGCCCTTCTCGGGCGGGCCCTCGCCCACGGCTTCCTCGAGCGGGGGATTCCCGAGGGGGTCTTCGCCTTCCTCCCCGGAGTGGGCGAGGAGATCGGCGATCATCTCGTCACCCACAAGGACGTCGTCACCGTTGCCTTCACCGGGTCGAAGGGCGTCGGCCTCCACCTGAACGAGACGGGGGCCGCTGTCGTGCCGGGCCAGCGCGAGGTGCGGCGCGTCTTTGCCGAGATGGGAGGCAAGAACGCCCTCATCATCGACTCGGATGCCGACCTCGACGTGGCGGTGCCGGCAGCCGTGCGCTCGGCATTCGGCTACGCCGGCCAGAGGTGCTCGGCAGCGTCGCGGATCATCACGGTCGACCGGGTGCATGACGCCTTTCTCGAGCGCTTCGTCGAGGCGGCGCGGGCGCTCACCATCGGGGCGCCCCAGCAGATGGGAACCGAGATGGGGCCGGTCATCGACGAGGATGCCATGAAGCGCATCCTCAAGTGGCAGGAGCGGGCAGCGGGCGGGGAGTGGGGGAACGTCGTCCTGCAGCGGGAGGACCTGCCCGAGCGGGGCTATTTCATCGGCCCGACAATCGTCGACAACGTCCCGGTGACCGCAAGCCTCGCCCAGGAGGAGATCTTCGGCCCAGTCGTGGCCGTGATGCGGGCCGCCGATCTCGACAAGGCGGTCGAGATGGCGGGCTCGGTCGAGTACGCCCTCACGGCGGGGCTGATCTCCCGCTGGCCGTCGCACATCCGCCGGGCGTCCGAGTCGCTCCGGGCGGGAAACATCTACATCAATCACGGAACTGTCGGTGCCGTCGTCGGGCGGCAACCCTTCGGCGGCCACGGCATGTCCGGCTTCGGCCAGAAGGCGGGCGGCCCGGACTACCTGTACCAGTTCGTCGACCCGAGAGTGGTCACGGAGAACACGATGCGACAGGGCTTCGCGCCCGCCTCCACTGAATAGGGCATAACCCGTAGCGAAATCTAGCGGGATGTTTTGACCGCTTTCCGGCTCGCTTCTTTGGGTTATAGGGCGATTTTCACGACGGGTTGGCCGCTGGTTCAGTAGTTGTTCATTAGCCGTTCACCTGCCCCACCTACTGTTCCTTGCAATGGATCAGCCGAGACCCCGTGTGGGAGGTGGCGCCGACCGGGCGGGTTCCACAACGACGGTCACCGCCGAGGGCCCGGTGCGCTCCCGATGAACGAGATGAACGGCGTCCGCGCTGCAGGCCAACGACGACCGGCTGCCAGCTCGGGATCGGTGACCACGATGACCGCCACCTCCTCTGATTCGCCGGCAGGATCGTCCGATGAGTCGGACGACTGCGCGATCGCCGTTTCCGAGCTCTGTCTCGGCTTCGGAAAGACGACGATCCTCTCTGAGGTCAGCGCCTCTGTAGCCCGACACCGGATCACCGCCCTCGTCGGCCCTTCGGGTTCTGGCAAGACGACGTTCCTTCGCTCGTTGAACCGGATGAACGACAAAGTGCGCGGGTTTCTGGATGCGGGGGAGCGTTGTCATCGACGGCACCGACATCTACGGCCGCCACGTCGACCCGCTCGTCGTCCGCCGCCGGGTCGGCATGGTCTTCCAGCGACCGAACCCGTTCCCGATGTCGATCCTCGACAACGTCGCCGCCGGCGCCAAGGCGCACAAGTTGGCGAGCAAGTCCTCGCTGCGGGACCTCGCCGAGACTCGTCTGGCCGAGGTCGGCCTGTGGGCTGTCCTGTCGGACCGCCTCGGCGACTCGCCCTTCCGGCTCTCGGGCGGCCAGCAGCAGCTGCTCTGCCTGGCGAGGGCACTTGCCGTCGAGCCGGACGTCCTGCTGCTCGACGAGCCCACGTCTTCGCTCGACCCGAAGTCGACCGAAGCCGTCGAGGAGCTGTTGAGACGCTTGAGCGAGCGGGTGACGGTCGTGATCGTGACCCACAACCTCGCCCAGGCGCGCCGGCTCTCTGATCGCCTGCTCTTCTTCTACGAGGGAGAGTTGATGGAGTCAGGGGCCACGAACCGCCTCTTCGACTCACCCGACCGCCCAGAGACTGCCCGGTATCTCGGGGGCCAGATCGGCTGAGCGGCGAAGTCCCCATGGCCCCACAACTCATCGGGCCGGGAACGACAAGCACGACCGGCGAAGGCGACCGGTAGGTCGCGCCCTCTGGCCGCTCGACGTTTTCGACCCCATTGCCCCGACGACCCTTTACCGATCCGACAACGAGGAGTGATGAGACCGATGAACCGATTCTTCTGTCCGCAACGGGCCGGCCGCACAGGTGGCTCATTGCGACTCGCCGGCCTGGCGGCCGGGGTGCTGGCGGCCGCGACGGCACTTGCCGCCTGCAGCTCGTCGGGCACCTCGACCACCACCACGAGCTCGCCCGTCGCCGGCTCGTCCCCGTCCTCGACGTCGGCGCCTTCGAGCCCTACCGCCGACCTGACATCCCTCGAAACCCCGCCGTCCTCCTCGATGACCATCCAAGAGAACGGCTCGTCCCTCCTCGCCCCGCTCTTCGCCGCCTGGGCGACCGGCTTTCACACCGAGCACTCGGGGATCACGATCAACACCGGCGACGCCGGCTCGGGGACCGGCATCGCCGACGCCATCAGCGGGACGATCGACATCGGAGCCTCCGACGCCTACCTGCCGGCGAGTGAGATGGCGAAGGTGGAGAACATCCCGCTTGCTATCTCCGCCCAGCAGATCAGCTACAACGTGCCCGGCTTCAACAGCACGCACTTGAAGCTCAACGCCAAGGTGCTGAACGACATCTACGCCGGCACCATCACCAAGTGGAACAACTCGGCCATCGTGGCCCTCAACCCGGGCGCGAAGCTCCCGTCCCTCGCCATCTCCCCGCTCCACCGGTCAGACTCGAGCGGTGACACTTTCCTGTTCACCTCCTACCTGAACGACGCCGACCCGTCCGGCTGGGTCGCCAAGCAGGGCCCGGGCACCTCGGTGACGTTCCCGAACGCCGCCAACGCCCAGGGTGAGGTGAAGAACTCCGGGATGCTCGCAGGCTGTGCACAGATCAAGGGCTGCATCGCCTACATCGGGATCAGCTACCTCCAGAAGACCCAGAAAGCAGGCCTCGGCGAGGCGATGCTGGCCAACAAGTCGGGCACCTACGAGCTGCCGACTCCCGCGACGATCAACGCCGAAGCGGCCAGCTTCTCGAACGTGCCTTCGAACGGCGCCATCTCGCTCATCTACGGACCGGCCGCGAACGGCTACCCGATCATCAACTTCGAGTACGCCATCGTGAAGCCGAGCCAGCCGAGCACCGCCAAGGCCCAGGCCGTGAAGGCGGTCCTAGCCTGGACGATGGATCCGAAGCACGGCTCGGCGTCGACCTACCTGACGCCGGTGAACTTCCAGCCGCTCCCGGCGGGCGCCCTCAGCGTGGCGGTGAACCTCCTCAAGAAGATCTCATGAGCGACGCGGGCCTGCCGGCCGGAGAGCCGGCCGGCAGCCACCCGCGTCGGCGGCGGATAAGCCGTCCGGCGCTCAGCGTCCTGACGGGCACGACGGCCTTCATCCCGCTCCTCGCCCTCGTCGCCATCCTCGTCATCCTCGTCATCGAGGCACTTCCGGCGATCCGTTACAACGGCGGGAACTTCCTCACGGGCGGCACCTGGCAGACGGGCAACACCTATGCACCGATCGCGACGACGAACGGCATCAAGCACCTCGTCGGGGCATCGTATGGAGGGCTCTACCTGATCGTCGGGACGCTCGAGGTCTCGGCGATCGCCCTCTGTGTCGGCTTTCCGATCGCCGTCGGTGGTGCCATCCTCGTCGCCGAGCGGCTGCCGCGGCGGATCGCGGCGGCGATGGGCGTCTGCCTCGAAGTGCTCGCCGGCATCCCGAGCGTCGTCTACGGGCTGTGGGGCGTTCTCGTTCTCGGCCCGTTTCTCGCCGGCCACGTCTACCCGACCCTCGCCAAGCTCCCGAACGTCCCCGTCCTCAACATCTTCCGGGGCGACACCGGCTCGGGCGAGGGTCTGCTGACGGCCGGCCTCGTGCTTGCCGTCATGATCACCCCGATCATCGCCGCCACGACCCGCGACCTTCTCCGGCAGGTGCCGACGGCGACGAAGGAGGGTGCCGAGGCGCTCGGCATGACCGCGAGTGAGGTCTTCCGCAACGTCCAGGTGCGCTGGGTGCGGGCGGGCGTCATCGGCGCCGCCGTCCTCGGCCTCGGCCGGGCGCTCGGCGAGACGATCGCCGTCGCCATGGTGAGCGGGAGCATCATCGCCCTCAACCACAACATCTACGGCGGCATGACGACGATCGCAGCCACGATCGTCAACCAGCTCGACGCCGCCCTCGCAGATCCGACCGGGCTCGCCGTGAAGACGCTCGCCGAGGCCGCCCTCGTGCTCTTCCTCATCACGCTCCTCGTGAACGTCGGCGCGAGGCTCCTGGTGCGCCGGGTGGCGCGGGGGGCTGCGCTGCCGGTGGGGGCGGGTTTCTGATGGCATTGTTCAGCGGAGCCGCCGGCGGCAACGTCCCCGCCGGAGGCCAGTTGGGCGACTGAGCGGATCTCGACGAGCCGGCGGATCCGGAACCGCTCACGCTGGCTCCTGTGCGGGCTCGGCCTCCTCCTGCTCATCGGGCCCGTCGTGTGGATCCTGTGGGGCGTCGTCGCGAAGGCGGTCTCGGGATGGAGCTGGGGCATCTTCACCCATGCGACGACCGGTACCGGCGGCGGCCTCCTCAACGAGATCCTCGGCACCCTCGTCTTCATCGCCGGCGTGATGATCCTCGCCGGCGTGGTCGGGATCGGGTGTGGTGTCTACATCTCCGAGCTGGCGCCGGCGAAGCTCCGCCCGATCCTGCGGAGCGCCTCGGAGATCCTCGCCGGCATCCCGTCGATCGTGCTCGGCTACGTGGGCTACGTCGCCCTCGTCGTCGGCCTCGGCTGGGGGTACTCCCTCTATGCCGCCGTGATCGTCCTGTCCGTGCTCGTCGTGCCCTACGTCGCCAAGGCGACCGAGCTCGCCCTCTCCCAGGTGCCCCTCGGCTACCGGGAGGGTGCGGAGGCACTCGGGATGTCGTCGTCGCATGCGCTGCGGAAGATCGTCCTCCGCTCGGCGATCCCCGGCATCTCGACGGGCATCATCGTCGCCCTCGCGATCTCGGTCGGCGAGACGGCGCCGTTGCTGTACACAGCCGGCGGCTCGATCGGCTTCCCGCAGTTCGGCCTCAGGCACCAGCCGCAGCCGTACCTCACCTACGGCGCCTACGAGTTCTGGGACGAGCCGTCGTCGAAGCTGCAGGCGCTCAGCCATGACGCCGCCCTTCTTCTCGTCGTCCTCGTGCTGTTGCTGATCCTGCTCGGGCGGTTGATCGTGAGGCTGACGCAGCGTTTCGCCCCGGATCGGCAGGGGCGGTAGGAGAAGGAGGGCCGGCCCCGGTTGCCTGCCCGTACCGGGTTCTCAGAAGGCGGCGAGCTCCCGGGCCGCCTGCTCGATGTCATCCACCTGCGGCAGGATCGCCTGCTCGAGGGTTGGCTCATAGGCGACGAAAGTGTCCGTCGCACCGATCCTGCGCACCGGAGCGTCGAGGTCGGAGAAACACTGCTCGGCGGCGAAGGCCGCCACCTCTGCGCCGAAGCCACACGTGAGGACGTCCTCGTGGACGACGAGCAGCTTCGATGTCCGTGCGACGGTGGCGGCGACGGCTTCCTTGTCCCACGGAATGAGCGTCCGCAGGTCGATCACCTCGGTCGACAGCCCGTCCCTCGCCAGCCGCTCGGCTGCGTCGAGTGACTTCTGCACGGTGGCCCCCCAGGTGACGATGGAGAGGTGGTTGCCCTCCCGCAGCTTGGCCGCCTTGCCGAGCGGCAGGACGAAGTCGGCGGGCGGGAACGGGTCCATGGCGTACTTCTGGCGAAGCAGGTGCTTGTGCTCGAGGAAGAGGACGGGGTCCTCGCACTTGAAGGCCGCCCGCAGAAGCCCGACTGCGTCCTTGGCACGGGACGGGAACATGACTATCAGCCCGGGGATGTGGGCGAAGATCGACTCGCCGCACTGGGAGTGCCAGAGCGAGCCTCCGCGGACGTAGCCGCCGATGGCGACGCGGATCACGAGGGGCACCGTGAACTCGCCTTGAGAGCGCCAGCGCGTCGTGGCGGCCTCGGCCCTGATCTGGTGCATCGCCGGCCAGATGTAGTCGAAGAACTGGACCTCGGCGCACGGCTTCAGGCCCCGGATCGCCTGGCCGATCCCTCGCCCGACGATGTTGGCCTCGGCGAGGGGGGTGTTGTAGCAGCGCGAGATGCCGAAGGTCTTCTGGAGCCCGTGCGTCGTGCCGAAGACGCCCCCTTTTCCCTCGACCTCGTCGACGACATCTTCGGGGGCGTCGGCTACGTCCTCGCCGAAGATGCGGATGCGCTCGTCGGCCGCCATGAGCTCGCCGAGCGTCAGCCGTATCGAGTCGCCCATGCCGAGAGGCTCCCCGCGGGTCGCCGGCTCGCTCATCGGGTCGGACGGGTGGCCGGCGGCGGCCCTCCGAGCTTGCTCGGCACGCCGGTTCTGGTCTTCAGTCCGGCCGTTGGCGGTGATGGCCTCAGGGTCGGGGATCTGCGGAATGGCGAGCACGTTGTCGGTGACCGTCGCCGGATCGGGACGTGCCGCCGCCAGGGCCTCCCGCGCTACCCGACCCACTTCCGCGCGGGCTTCTGCCCTGATGCTCTCCGCCTCGTCGGCCGAGAGGATGCCTCCTTTGATCAGCTGGTGCTCGAATCGCAGGATCGGGTCGTGGCCCGCCTCTTCGAGCAGCTCGTCGGCCGACCGGTACTTGGCTTGGGTGTCCTGTGACGAGTGCGAATAGGGCCGGGTGACGGTGGCGTGGATGAGGCCGGGTCCCTCCCCTGCCCGCACGCGGGCGATCGCTGCTGCTCCCTCTACCCGGGAGGCGAAGTAGTCGGTCCCGTCGAACTTGGTGATGGCGAGGCCCCGGAAGCCGTTCACCAGCTCCGAGATCGGCGCCGGCGCCTGGTCAGCCGCCCGGACGGAGATGGCATAACCATTGTCGGCGACGAGGAAGAGCACAGGGAGGTGGAGGCGACAAGCGGTGTTGAGGCTCTCCCAGAATTCCCCCTCCGACGTCGCTCCTTCGCCGAGGGAGACGTAGGTCAGCTCGTCGCCCCGGGCGCTGCAGCCGGGAAGGGTCCGCCTTGCTATGTAGCGGGCGGCCTCGGCGCACCCGACGGCGGGGAGGCACTGACTGCCCGTCGGGCTCGACTGAGAGACGATGTTGTACTGCTTGGCCCCCCAGTGCGACGGCATCTGCCTCCCGCCCGAGCTCGGGTCCTCGGAGGACCCGACAGCCTGGAGGAGGATCTCCTTCGGCGTGACACCGAGCCCGAGGCAGAGCGCCTGATCCCGGTAGTAGGGGAAGAACCAGTCGTAGCCGGAGCGGAGAGAACGAGCCAACGCGAGCAGCAGCACCTCGTGGCCGGCGCCCGAGATCTGGAAGAAGACGCGGGACTGCTTCTGGAGCATGATCTCGCGGTCGTCGATCGCCCGGGACGTGCAGGCGAGGCGGTAGTCCTCGATCAGCTCCTCCCGGCTGAAGTTGCGGTACTGCTCGGCGCCGGGTCGTGATGCGTTCTTGTCCGCCCTGCCGGCAGAGGGTGTTGTGGGGCTTGCGGGAGTTGCCGGGGTCGTGGCGGGTCTTGGTCGTGCGGAGCCACTCGTGACAGTTCCAACGCCGGCCGAAGCGACTGCTCCGACTGCTTCGACTGCCCCGATTGCTCCGACCTGAAGACCGTCGGTCTCGTCGCCTACGGCCGGCTCCTCCTCGCGGCGGCTGCCGCCCTTCGTCAGTCTCGCCATGCGATACGACTCCTTCGGTCCGGGGAGTGCCGTCATACCGTTCGGCCCTCGACCGGCGGCTCTGGGTCGGCCCGCTGGGCCGCCGCCCACTTTAGAGCCTTCCCTGCCGGGCCAAGCCTTATGCCGTCACGCCTGCCTCGGCCCGACCGGCACTTCTTCACACCCGGGCTTGTCAGGCGCCGCCGGGGCTCTGTGCCCGCCCGGGCCCGTTCAAGAGGCGCGCGAGGGTTGCCCAGAGCTCGCCTCCCCCGCCGGTTAGGCGTCCGGCCGGGGCGCGCCGAGAACGTGTCGCTCGAGAAACCCTCCGCGGCGCGCCCGGTGGCCCGCCCGCCCGCATTCCACCGAGCGGCCCCAGTGGGACTGGGAGGGCGCCCGACCGCGCCGAGAACGTGTCACCGGAGTGACCCTGCGCGGCGCGGCCGGGGCGGCCGGCGGCGGTGGTGGGTCGCCGCCCGGCCGGCGGCCGAGCGAGGCGAAGCGACGATCGGGCCGGCCCTCCACCGGCGACGCACGTAGGCTGACAATCGGGCCGGCCCACCACCACCGACCGCCCGCCACCTCGGCAAGCCCCCGACGCCGGCCGCCGGCGGGCGCCGCCGGCGATGCTGCCGAGGGCGCCCGAGACAGGAAAGGGAAGCGAATGCGGACCAGGCTGACCGATCTCCTCGGGATCGACCACCCGGTCATGCTGGCCGGCATGGGGGGAGTGTCATACGCCCCGCTCGTGGCGGCCGTGTCGGAGGCCGGCGGCTTCGGCTGCCTCGGCGCCTCCACGCTCACCCGGGATCAGATGGTCGCCGAGATGCGGGAAGTCAAGCGGCGCACCGGGGGAGCCTTCGGCGTCGACCTGCTCACTGCCATGCCGGGGGACCTCGAGGCACGTGTCGAACTGGTCATCGAGGAAGGCGCCGCCGTCTTCGTGGCCGGCCTCGGCGTGCCGGAGGCGGTCGTCGGGCTTTGTCACGACGCCGGCGTGCTCGTGGCCAACATGTGCGGCAAAGTCGAGCATGCGAGACGCGCCGTCGACGCCGGTTGCGATCTCGTGGTGGCCCAGGGCACCGAAGCCGGCGGCCATACGGGCAGTGTGGCGACGATGCCGCTCGTGCCGCAGGTCGTCGATGCCGTCGGCGACCTGGTACCTGTCGTCGCCGCCGGCGGCATCTTCGACGGCAGGGGGCTGGCGGCGGCACTCGCCCTCGGTGCCGACGGCGTATGGGTGGGGACGCGTTTCATCGCCACCCCCGAGGCGCGGGCCGTGCCCGGCTACAAAGAGGCGCTCGTCGCCGCCCGCGAAGATGGCACCGTGGTGAGCCGTGCCTACTCCGGCAAGACGATGAGGGTGCTCCGTAACGACTACACAGAGTTCTACGGGGAGCACCCGGACGAGCTCCAGCCGTTCCCGGCTCAGCTCGGCCGTTCGATCGGCGAGGGAGCATTTCATCTCGGCGGTGGCCCGGAGACAGAAGGTGTCGACCCGAGGCGCGAGTGCTACCCGGCGGGGCAGGGCGCCGGTGCGATCGGTGAGCTCGTCCCCGCTGGCGAGCTGGTCAGGCGGTTCGTCGAGGAAGCCGAAGCGGCACTCGCCCGGATAAGACTGGGAGAGGCCGATCTCTCGCGCCGGGCCGGGCACCGCACCCGCCAGCGACAACGGTCACGACCGTCTCACCGGTACCACCCCCGCCGACTGGAGTCACTGATGCGCTGGAAGGTAGAGGACACCCCCGAACGTGCCGACTTCCGCCGCGAGTTCATCCGCTGGCTGTCCGGCGTCCTGCCGAGCGGCTGGATGGAGGCGCTCGGCGCCGACGACCAGGAGGCGTTCGCCCAGGCCCGACAGCACTGGAACTTCATCGAGTGGATGGGCACGATCGGGCGCAGCCGCTTACGCGGCTCCGCTCTGGCCGAACGAGTACGGAGGCCTCTCCGGTGAGGCTTGGATGCAGCAGATCGTCCGCGAGGAACTGGCCCGGCACCACCTTCCGACCTTTGGGATCAACCTGCTCGGGGTCGGCCTCGCCGGCCCGACGATCATCTCGCATGGGACCACCGAGCAGAAGGACCGCTACCTGTCGAAGATCCTGTCCGGGGAAGAAATCTGGTGCCAGCTCTTCTCCGAGCCGGGCGCCGGCTCGGATCTCGCCTCTGTGGCGACGAAAGCCGTCAGGGACGGGGACGAGTGGGTGGTGAGCGGCCAGAAGATCTGGACGAGCATCGCCCAGCTCTCGAAGTTCGGGATGCTGCTCGCCCGTACCGACGCCGACGTGCCGAAGCACGAGGGCCTCACGTACTTCATCGTCGAGATGGCCACTCCCGGCATCGAGATCCGGCCTCTCCGCCAGATCACCGGCTCGGCCGACTTCAACGAGGTCTTCTTCTCCGAGGTGAGAGTGCCGGACCGCAACCGGGTCGGGGACGTCGGCGATGGCTGGCGGTGCGCCCGCACGACGCTCATGAACGAGCGGGTGGCGCTCTCCGGCCTCTCCATCGACGCTGCCTCCCTCACCGGAGGGTTACGGGGCGACCCCTGGGAGCAGCTGCTCTCCGGGGTAAGGGACCGGACGAGCCCGCACATCCGCCAGGATCTCGCCCGCATCTTCATCGCGCAGGAGGCAAAGGAGATCACCGCCTTCCGGGCCAACTCCGCCCGCCTGGCGGGGCAGACGCCGGGTGCCGAGGGTGGCGTATCGAAGGTCTTCAACGCCGAGCTCAACCAGTTCCGGGCGAACGTCGCCCTCGACGCCGGCGGCATGTCGTCAATCGCCTGGGACCCCGCCGGAGGCGCCAACAACAACGACGCCGCCGGCACGGCGCGCGCCGATGATGACTACGGCCGCCGCGGCGACCGCCTTCTTGCGCACCCGGGCGAACACGATCGAGGGCGGCACCTCGGAGATCCTCCGCAACCAGATCGCCGAGCGCATTCTCGGCCTTGCCCGCGAGGCGGAGGTGGACAAGGGCGTTCCCTGGTCGAAGATCAGGCGGAGCTGAGCGAGCCGTCGCGCCTCACATCTGCTCGACCGAGGGACCAACACCGATCACCACAGGGGAGTGAACATGACAGACGACATCCAGCCTTACGACCAGGTCGTCCGGGAGAGGCGGGGCAAGGTCGAGATCGTGCGGATCAACCGTGAGCAGCGCCCGCAACGCCATCGACGGGCCGACTACGAAGGCTCTCGACCAGGCATTTGACGAGCTTGCGGCCGACGACGACGTCTGGGCGGTCGTGCTGACCGGCACGGGTGACCGGGCGTTCTGCGCCGGGATGGACCTGAAGGCCTTCGCCGCCGGGCAGGCCGGCGACATCCTGTCGGCCAAGGGCGGCTTCGGCGGCCTCACGAGGAGGCACTTCCCGAAGCCGCTCATCGCGGCCGTCAACGGCGCCGCCCTCGCCGGCGGCTGCGAGCTGATGCTCGCATGCGACCTCGTCGTGGCGGCGGAGCACGCCACCTTCGGCATCCCCGAGGTGAAGCGGGGCCTCGTCGCCGGCGGCGGGGGCCTCCTCCGCCTCCACCGCCGCATCCCTCAAGCCGTAGCCCTCGAGCTCGCCCTCACCGGTGACACGATCAGCGCCCGGCGGGCCTACGACCTCGGCCTCGTCAACCGCGTGGTACCGGCCGCGCAGGTCCTCGACGAAGCCCTGTCCCTCGCCGAGGTGATCTGCTCCAATGCCCCAGTCGCCGTGCGGGCGTCGAAGGAGATCATGCGGCTGGCACTCGACCTTGACGAGGAAGAGGCCTGGGAGATGAACGGCCGCTACGTGATGGAGATCTTCACCAGCAAGGACGCCCTCGAGGGATCGGCGGCCTTCGCCGAGAAGCGGCCGCCCAAGTGGCAGGGCGCCTGAGCCTGCTGACGCGCGGCACCCGGTCTTCTTCTCGCATTTCCTCATCCGCCGGGGCGGGGTGCTCCGGATAATGCACGAGGTTGATGGAACTTGGCCGGCGGACGGTTGCTCGGTCCCGTTTCGGTCTAACCTGACTCCGTAGCACCTGAGAAAGGAGGGCAGTTGATGCTCGCTGAAATACTTGGAGCCGACGGCATCATCGTCATTGTCGTAGTGGTGGCGGTCCTCCTGTTTGGCGGGACCAAGATCCCGAAGCTGGCCCGTGGCCTCGGCAGTGCGTCACACGAGTTCAAGAAGGGCCTCGAGGAAGGCGACAAGGAAGGTCACACGACGGTCCAGGTCGTCCAGCCCCTCCCGAAGGCGGACGGCTCGCCTGAGACCGTCGTCCAGGTCTCCCAGCCGATCCCGAAGGACACCGCCGGGAGCTGATCTCCCCCCGCCGAGCGGGGGCGGGTTGATCAAGAGTGCCGAGCCGGGGGTGCAGCCCGGCCGCGCTCGCACGTCGTCAGCTCGTGGCCCCGAGCCCTTTGGCGCCCGGCCGCCCAGCGGCGAAATCATGGGAAATTCCGGTGCCCCGGAAGATCTCCCCCGCTCTTTTTGGCTCACGCCAGAAACCCATGGCTATTCTCACTGCCGTGGCCCCAGCAACGCGAGCCCCGGCAACGGGAGCGGACCTGGACTCCCCCGGGCCGGGTCGCAGCGCGGCCGAGACACCGGCGCGCCGGCGGCCGCAGGCGCCTCGTCCCGGCCGGGCTCCTCCTCATCGTCGGGCTCGTGCTCGCCGGCTGCAACGAAGATCCGACCTTCGGGGCGACGAAGGGCGTCACGGTGCAGTCCCACAGGGAGTACAGCCTCTGGTACGGGATGACCGTCGCCGGCATCGTGGTGGCCGTCTTCGTATGGGCACTGATCTTCTGGGCGGTCTTCCGCTACCGGAAGAGGGACGACCGCCTGCCGAAGCAGTTCCAGGAGCACATCGTGCTCGAGATCACCTACACGCTCATCCCGTTGGCACTGGTTCTCGTGATCTTCGGCTTCACCTTCGTCGTCGAGAACGAGGTCGACAACATCACGCTCAAGCCGGCGCTCACGGTGAACGTCACCGGCTACCAGTGGGGCTGGATCTTCCAGTACGCCCATACAGGTGTCACGGTCCAGACGGCCGCCCACGCCGCCCCCTCGACCCTCCCGAAGAACTACTTCTCGTCGATCTATCCGACTCTCGAGCTCCCGCTCGGTGAGACGACGAAGATCTTCCTCCGCTCGGACGACGTCGTCCACGGCTTCTACGTCCACGCGTTCAACTTCGACCGCTACGCACAGCCGGGCGTCCTTAACCAGTTCGAGATAAAACCCACCCAGACCGGCTGGTTCAAGGCCCAGTGCACGCAATACTGTGGCCTCTACCACTCCGAGATGCTGTTCAACGTGAAGATCGTCCCGCCGGCCCAGTTCGATACCTGGCTGAAGCAGCAGGAGAAGCAGTTGAAGAACCCGATCAAGCCTCGCGGGCTCGTGTCCGGCACGGGTAACACATGACCATCACCGCCGAGGGGGCCATCCCCCTCGCCATCCCGCACGAGGAGCACGGGCCGACCGGGATCCTCAAGTGGATCACCTCGACCGACCACAAGGTGATCGGCAAGAGCTACACGATCACCTCGCTCGTCTTCTTCTGCATGGCCGGCCTGATGGCGATGGTGATGCGGACCCAGCTCACCTCGCCCGACAACACCCTCGTGAGCCAGCACCTCTACAACGAGCTGTTCACGATGCACGGCAGCCTGATGCTCTACCTGTTCGCCGGGCCTTTCGCCTTCGGCGGCCTGGCGAACTACATCGTCCCGCTCCAGTGCGGTGCCCCGGACATGGCCTTCCCCCGCCTGAACGCCTTCTCCTACTGGCTCTACCTCGGCGGCGGCATCATCATGGTCTCCGGCTTCCTCACCACCGGCGGCGCGGCCGACTTCGGCTGGGTGGCCTACGCCCCGTTGTCCAACTCGATCAACACCCCCGGCGCCGGTCCGGACATGTGGATCGCGGCGTTGGTGCTGACGGGTTTCTCGGCGATCTTCACCGGGGTGAACATCGTCACGACGGTGTTCTACCTGCGCGCCCCGGGCCTCACGATGTTCCGCCTGCCCATCTTCACGTGGAACATGGTCGTGACCGGGATCCTCATCCTGATCGCCTTCCCGGTGCTCACGTGCGCCCTCGTGATGCTGTGGTGCGACCGTCACCTCGGGAGCCACATATATACGGTCGTCGGGGGAGGAGTCCCGGTCCTCTGGCAGAACCTCTTCTGGTTCTTCGGCCATCCCGAGGTGTACATCCTCGCCCTGCCGTACTTCGGCATCGTGACCGACGTGCTGGCGACCTTCTCCCGCAAGCCGGTGTTCGGCTACCGCGGGATGGTCTTCGCGACGATCTCGATCGCCGCCCTCTCCACGAGCGTCTGGGCGCACCACATGTTCACCACCGGCACGGCCCTCCTGCCGTTCTTCAGCCTCATGACCTACCTGATCGCCGTCCCGACCGGGGTGAAGTTCTTCAACTGGATCGGGACGATGTGGCGGGGCTCGCTGTCGTTCGAGACCCCGATGCTCTATTCCGTCGGCTTCCTCATCGTCTTCCTCTTCGGCGGCGTGACCGGGATCCTCCTCGCCTCGCCGCCCGTCGACTTCGCCGTCCACGACACCTACTTCGTCGTCGCCCACTTCCACGAGGTGCTCTTCGGCTCGGCCGTCTTCGGCGGCTTCTCGGGCCTCTACTACTGGTACCCGAAGTACACCGGCCGGATGATGCGCGACGGGCTCGGCAAGGCGAGCTTCTGGTTCATGTTCATCGGCTTCTGGGTGACGTTCATGCCCCAGTACCTGCTCGGCCTCCACGGGATGCCCCGGAGGATCGCCGAGTACGTGCCGAGCGCCGGCTGGACCGGCCTCAACCGCATCTCGACGATCGGCGCCTACATGCTGTTCATCTCCGTCGCCCTCACGGTCGTGAACGTCGTCGTGTCATGGGTCAAGCCCGATCGCCGCCGGCGACAACCCGTGGGACGCCCAGACACTCGAGTGGGCGACGTCATCCCCGCCCCCGCACCACAACTTCTACTGGATCCCGCCGATCCGCTCGGAGCGGCCGCTGTGGGACCACAACCATCCCGAGCACAAGACGCTCGAGCATGCCGGCCAGGCTCGCACCCACCGGGATCGCAAGCCGGCGCTCGTCGGGCCGGACCTGCGCGGGCACGAGGAGCTGCCGCAGGACGGCTCTGCTCGCCATAATGGCCATGGCGCACCCAACGGCAGCGGCTCGGAAGGAGGCGGAGCATGAAGGTCGAGGCCTACGTGCTGTTGTTCATCGGGTCGTTCTTCGCCGCCGTCTGTGCGATCTACTGGTACCTCAGCCACGAGACGAGCGGCACCCTGATGCTGCTCGGGACGGCGTTTCTCGGCTTCCTCCCCGGTGGTTACTACTACTGGTGGTCGCAGGCGGATGAAGCCGCGGGCAGAGGACGACTCCCATGCCGACAGGGCGGACGGCGCCGGCGTCGTCGGAGCGTTCCCCTCGACGAGCGTGTGGCCCTTCGTCCTCGGCGTCGGAGCAAGCTCGGTGGCGCTCTCGCTCGTCTTCGGCTTCTGGACGGCGACGATCGGCTTCGTGCTCGGCGGGGCGGCTGTGCTCGGCGTCATCCGGGAGAGCCGCAGGGGCGGCCTCGTCTGAGCCCGATCGGCTGAGCTGAGGACCCCCGCTTCCCCCACCACCCGGCCAGTCCGGCGTCGGCCACGTGCCCGGCCGGCGGCACCCGGGACGAGTATCAGGAAGAGGGCGGCCGGCCGGAGTCCGGGCCGGCGGGTGGCGTGGAGGGCGCCGTCGGGACGACCCGGTGCCCGAGGCTCTCGGCCGGGCTCTGGCCGGCCGACGGCGACCGTGCCCGGGTCGCGCCTGACCGGGGTGGCCGAGAGCGGGACGTCCTTGACTGCGTGGACAGGATCTGCCGGCGCTCCCGGCCGAGCTTCAAGGCGAAGCGGACGACGAACACCGCCAGCACGATGAGGAGCAGGAGGAAGACGGCGAACACCCAGAAGAAGGAGCGGTGCCGTGCCGCAGAGAGAGGCACGGCGAGCACGCCGGCGCTGATCGCCACGAAATTGCTCGTCGCACCGCCTTCGGTCGCCGACCGGCCGCCCGATCCCCGGCACAGGCCGCCGTACCGGCGTCCCCTCACCGCCGAGCGCTCATGAGGACGCCGCCTGCGGGGGATCCGCCATCGATCCCTCCGGGGCACCGGCACCAACGGGATGCCTCCGCTGCCCGGATCCGCACCAGCCCCTCCTGGACGACGCTCACGACGAGGTCGCCGCTCTCGTTGAAGAGAAGCCCGCGGGCGAGGCCGCGGCCGCCGGCGGCGGCCGGTGACTCCTGGTCGAAGAGCAGCCACTCGTCGGCCCGAAAGGGCCGGTGGAACCACATGCAGTGGTCAAGGCTCGCCCCCATGAACGTCCCATCCTCCCAGTTGATCCGGTGCGGCCGCAGGATCGAGTCGTAAAGGGTCATGTCGGACGCGTAGGCGACGACGGCGGCATGCAGGAGCGGGTCGTCAGGGAGCCGCCCGTCTGCACGCAGCCACAGGAGGCGGTGGGTGTCGCCGGAGGACTGCTCCGACCTCGTCCACGGCAGGTCGCCGATGAAACGCTGGTCGATCGGGCGGGGGCGGTCGAAGTAGTCGCCCCAGACGTGGTCTGCGTCCTCGAGCCTCTCGGCCAGTGTCGGGAGGGACTCGGGCCCCGGGACCGGTGGCATCGACACCTGGTGCTCGAGGCTGACCTCGTCGGTGTGGAAGGAGCATTGGAGGTTGAAGATCGCCCTCCCGTGCTGGATCGCGACGACGCGCCGGGTGATGAAGGAGCGGCCGTCCCTGATCCGGTCGACCTCGTAGAGAATCGGTGTGAGCGGGTCGCCCGGGCGAAGGAAGTAGCTGTGAAGCGAGTGGACGCGCCCCCGGGCGACCGTGCGACCCGCCGCCACGAGGGCCTGCGCAGCGACCTGGCCCCCGAAGACCCGCTGCCGCGTCTCGTCGCTGCTGTTGGCACCCCGGAAGATATTGAGCTCGATCGGCTCGAGATCGAGCAGCTCGATGAGCGAAATGAGGGGGTCGGTCACCGTCGCAACGATAGAGTGGGACAATGTCATCCCTGATCGGGCTGGCTGCCGCCTGCCGCCGCAGCCCCCACTTCAAGCGGGTCCTGAAGTTCGGCACGGTCTCGGTGATCTCGACCGTCATCGCGCAGTCGGTGTTGTTCCTGACCTACGACGTCGGCCACATTGCCTCCGCCATGGTGTGCAACGTGATCGCCACCGCCGTCTCCACGTTCCCCGCCTACTACCTCAACCGCACCTGGACATGGGGCAAGCGCGGCAAGTCGCACATCTGGCGCGAGGTGGCCCCGTTCTGGATCCTCGCCTTCATCGGCCTCGTGTTCTCCACGCTTGCTCGTCGGCCTCGCCGCCCACAACGCCGATCGGGTCACGAACTCCCAGGAGATCAAGGACCTCTTCGTCCACGGCGCCAACTTCTTCGCCTACGGCCTCATCTGGGTCGCCCGCTACTCGATCTTCAACAAGTACCTCTTCGGGCCGCAGACCCAGACGGCGACTGCCCGACGACGAGGTGGCGGAGACCGCTGTCGTCGCAACGGCGACGCCGGTCCCCTCGGAGGCGGCGAGCGCGGCGGCATCGACACCCGCGATGCCCGCCCCGGCACCCTCGACACCCGCGCATGCCCGCCCCGGCATCGACCGGAGCGTCCAGGCGCATGGACCAGCGCGTCAGCTGACGCCGGCTTCGGCCGCCCGCTCCGGCGGCCATCAACGACTGGTCAGGGCGGACTTGAACGCCCTCGAAGGCGCCATCGGGAGGCTCACCCCGACCGATTCGGCGGTCGCCGCGCGAGGCGACGGCGCTACAGGAGCGCCTCACCAAACCTGCCGGCTCTCTCGGACGCCTGGAGGCGCTGAGCGTCCGCCTCGCCGCGATCGCCCGAGCCTGCCCGCCCCCCGTCCCGGCCCGACCGGCGGTCGTCGTCTTCGCCGGCGACCACGGCGTGCTCGCCGAGGGCGTGACGCCGTGGCCCCGGGAGGTGACGGCGCAGATGGTGGCGAACTTCCTCGCCGGCGGAGCGGCCATCAACGTCGTCGCCCGGGAGGTGGGCGCAAGCGTCACCGTCGTCGACCTCGGCGTCGGCGACGCCCATCCCCCTTCCGCCTGACTCGGCTCCCGACGGGACCGCCGGGCGCCTCATCCGCAGGAACGTCCGCCCTGGAACCGGCAATCTCGCCGTCGAGCCGGCCATGTCGGCCGACGAAGCCGTCGCCGCCCTGGCAGCCGGAGCCGGCGTGGCGGCCGACCTTGTGCAAGGGGGGGCCGACTGCCTCGTGACCGGGGAGATGGGCATCGGCAACACGACCCCGTCGGCGGCGCTCATCGCCGCCATCACCGGTCGTGCGCCGCGGGACGTCACCGGCCGCGGGACCGGCATTGCCGACGATATGTGGGAGACGAAGGTCGCCGTCGTCGAGCGGGCCCTCGAACGTGCCGCCGCCTCCCTCGGGGTGCCGGCCGGCAAGGCGCTCGATGATGCCGACCCCGTCTCACTCCTGGCCGAGCTCGGCGGCCTCGAGATCGGGGGCATCGCCGGCCTCATCATCGGTGGGGCCGCGGCACGGGTGCCCGTCGTCCTCGACGGGGTCGTGACGCTCGCAGCGGCCCTCGTGGCGACTGCTCTCGCGCCCGCAGTCGGCGGCTACCTCATCGCCGGCCACCGGTCGACCGAGCCGGGGGCGTCGGCGGCCCTCGAGCACCTCGGTCTCGAGCCGCTCCTCGATCTCGGCCTCCGCCTCGGCGAGGGCACCGGGGGCTGCCTCGCCGTCCCGCTCGTGAGGGTGGCGAGCGGCATCCTCAGCGGGATGGCGACCTTCGGCGATGCCGGCGTCGCCTCCCTCGACGGCTGAGGGCGAGCAACCAGCCGCCCCCGAGTGCCACGAGGCAGCCGGCGAGCGCCGGGACGTCCCCGGCTTTGACGAAGACGGTCGAGCCCTTGAGGAGAGGGACGCTTGCCACGAGGACGGCGGAGTCCGAGAGGTCGGTCTGCGCCAGCACCCCGCCCGCCGGGTCGACGACGGCGCTGTAGCCCGTCGGCGCCGCCTGCAAGACGTAGCGCCCCTCCTCGATCGCCTGCAGACGGGAGGCGGCGATCTCCTGAGCAGGCGCCTGGTCGTTCGAGTAAGAGGAGGTGTTCGTCGGGACGAGGACCACCTCGCCGCCGGCTCTCACGCCGGAGCGGCCTCGATCGGCGAAGAACACCTCGTAGGAGACGAGGACGGCGAACCTGCCGGCCGGCGTGGCGATCATCCCCGTGCCGCGCCCCGGGATGGCGTCACGGGCGACGTCCTTCAGGTTGGCGAAATGGGAGAAGAAACCCCGCCACGGCACATACTCGCCGAACGGCACCCGATGGACCTTCTCGAACTCCGCGACGATCCGCCCCGCCGGTGAGAAGGCGACGATCTCGTTCCGAAAGCGCGTCGTACCGACCGGTTCTGTCACCCCAGCGACGAGGGTGGCGTGATGCCGGCGGGCGATCGAGGCCAGCACCGCCTCTTCCGGCGAGCCGGCAAGCGGCCGGTTGATCGAGACGACGTCCTCTGGCCACAGGATGAGGGAAACGCCCGGAGGGACCTGTGAGGTCTCCCTCACGGCTGCTGCGAAGACGGCCGATGCAGGCACCTCAAGCTGGTTCAAGCCTCGCTTGCCGCCCCCCTGAACGAGGGCCACGCGGATCACCTTGGAGCCCCGGCGTTCGTGGTGCCGGCGGACGGATGCGAGACGGTCCTGCCGGCGATGACGAGGGCGATCACGACGGCGATGCCGGCGACGGCGCTCAGGAGCCCCTTCCGCACCTCCCGGCCCAGGCGGAGCCGTCCCGCTGCCGGCGGCCCTGCCACCCGTCCCGGCGCCGCGCCGGCGCCGTCTGCGCCGCCGGCCGCCTTCACCCACGAGGCGACGATGGAGGCGGCAAGTGCCGCCAGCGAGGTGCCGGCGAGGAACGTCACGCCGGCGACGAGCAACGACCCGCCGAGGCGGGCCGCCGGCGCGAGCGGTCCGTTCGCCTGGCCGAGGGCGATGCCTCCGAGCGGGAGGCCGCCGAAGGGCCATGTCTGCCTCGCCCACTCCGCCAGCGTGAGCGCCGCAGCAGCAGCGGGGAGGCGCCCCCGGCCCGGCGGGACGACGGCGCAGGCGACGACGAAGAAGACCGTCTCCAATATCGCCAGCACCACGTAGCCGGCGGTGTTGAACTGGAGTGCCCACGCGAGCGAGATGAAGAATTGGCCGAAGCCCGCCAACAGGCCGACGGCAAGACGGCCGGCGAGTCTCTCCCCGAACAGAGCCGAGGCGATGAGGGCGACGCCGGCGATGCCGAGGGGCCACCAGCCAAGAGGAGGGAGTGAGAGCCCGACGAGCGCCCCTCCTACGAGAGGGAGGGGAACAAGGCGTGCAACCCGCCGCCCCCTCCCGGCGCTCCGCGAGCTCATTCTTGAAGGCCGGCCAACACCTCTTCGGCCGCCCGCTCGCCACTCGAGATGCAGGCCGGGATGCCGATGCCGCCGAGAGCGGTCCCTGCGAGCGAAAGGGCGCGATGGCCGGACAAAGCCCGTCTCACCCCGGCGACGACGCTCGCCATGGCCCGGGAGGTACTGCGGGAAGGAGCACTCCCACCGTTGCAGATGGGCCTCCGACGGCTCGGCGGAGATTCCGATCAGCTCCGAGAGCTCCTTCAGGAGGCGCCGCGTGAGGGCGACGTCGTCCTCTCCGGCTATCCGCTCGTCGCGATACCGCCCGGCCGAGACCCTCACGACCTCGCTCTCACTCTCGCTGTGCTCTGACATCCACGGCCATTTCGCGCTGAGAAACGAGACCGCCGTCATGACGGCCCCCTCCACCCGTGGCACGAGGACACCGCTCCACCCCGCCCCGAGGCGGGCGGACCGGAGGGCGCCCGGTTCGAAGGCAAGTGTCGCGAGCGCCACCGATGCATACGGGACGCCGCCGAGGCGCGAGGAAGCCTCCGGCGAAAGGTCCGCCAGCAGATCACCGGCCACCGGGCCTGGCACGGCGAGCACGACGCCGTCGGACTCGATGGAGCTACCGTCCCCGAGGTGGACGACGTAGCCGTCGCTCCTCGGGCTCTGCTCGATGCCTGCGACACCGCAGCTGGTGAGGACAGTGACGCCGAGCTCGTCGGCGAGCCGGCTCCTTGTCGCTTCCGACGAGCTGGCCGAGCCCGCCGGCGAGCCCGAGGAAAGGCGACCTGGCTTCGGTCCCCCGACGATGTCGGCGACGAGGCGGCAACTGCAGCTGAGAGAGCGGCGAGCCCACCGGGTGGGCCGGCGAGCAGGCGGGCGACCTGGGGGGCGACGCCGGCGAGCGACAGCTCGTCGACCGAGCCGGCGTTGATGCCGCCGAGGAGGGGATCGACGAGCCGTTCGACGACCTCGTCACCTACGAGCGCCCGAAGGATGGCTCCCGCGGAAAGCTCGGCGCTTCCTCCGCCCGCTCCGGGACCGGCCTCTGCGGGGGTGCCCGGCGACCCTGACGGCCCTGTCAGCCCTGACAACTTCCGGAAGGCGTCAAGGCCGTCGGCGCTCAAGATGCCGCTCGCCTCGAGGGCGGCCGCATCTGTCGGGACGCCGAGCATGAGGCCGGCGGGGAGGCGATGGAGGCTCCCTCGCGAATAGACGGCGGCCGCTCGAGCCGCCGGCGCCACCAGCTCATCACCGAGGCCGACCAGCCGGGCGAGGCGCTCGGCGCTCGGGTCCCTCCGGAGGAACTGGTCGGGCCCGAGCTCGACGGGCACGCCGGCGATCGTCCCGGTGAGGATCTTGCCCCCGAGACGGGGCGAGCGCTCGAGCACGATGACCTCCCCGTCCCGGGCGGAAAGATGCGCCGCCGGGGCCGGACGGCCCGTCCCGGCGCTCCCGCTCACGGCGGCCGATCCGTCCCCCATGCCGGCACCGTCGCCCAACGGGCTCTCGCCGGCGAGCACTCGGGCGGCGGCGAGGCCGCTGATCCCACCGCCGACGACGACGAATCGCCTCACGTTCCCGGACCGCCCGGGAAGGCGCCCGCTCATGGGCCGGCTTGGGTCCCGCCGGCGGTGACGCCGGCGAGCGGCGCAGCCTCGCGGACGAGACCGGCGAGTGCTTCGCACAGGCGCTCGTCGGCATTGAGCGAGGCGCGTCCGGGCGAAGCGCAGAGAGAGCTGTCCGGCGAGAGCGGTCGCCTCGATGTCGAGGTCGTAGTTGACCTCGAGGTGATCCGAGACGAAACCCGCCGGGCAGACGACAGCACCGGTGATCCCCTCGGCTTGCAGGCGGCGGAGCACCTCGAGGACGTCCGGGCCGATCCAGGGCTCAGGTGTCCGCCCGGCACTCTGCCAACACACCCGCCACCGCCGGACGCCGGCGGCGGCGGCCACGAGGCGGGCAGTCTCCTCGAGGCGGACGTCGTAGCCGTCACCGGCCTCGATTATCCGAAGGGGCAGGCTGTGGGCGGTCACGAGAAGCTCCGTCTCGTCGTCTGCCGGCTCGGCACCGACGAGGGCAAAGGCTCGGCCGACCCGTTCGGCGAGCAGCTCCACGAGGACGGGATGATCGTGCCAGTCCTCGATGAGCGACGTCCGCATGCCGAGCTCGGCCGCCTTCGTCCTCACCCTTCTCAGGTACTCGCCGACGCTGCCGGACGGAATAGTGGGGAGCGAGGACGAGACCGACCAGCTCCTCGATGCCGTCGGCTCGCATCTGCTCCATCGTCTCCTCGATGCTCGGCGAGGCGTGCTTGGCGCCGTACCGGCACGAGAACCGAGCCGGGTCTTGGCGATCGAGGGCGGTTTGGATACCGGCTACCTGCTCTGCCGTGCGGGCGGAAAGCTGAGAGACGCCGCCGACGGCGGCGTAGCGCCGCTTCAGATCGGCCAGTTGCTCGGGCGAGGGAGGGCGGCCCCTCCGGACGTCGGTGTAGAACGCCTCCACCTCGTCGTAGCTCGCCGGCGTGCCGTAAGCCATCACGAGGACGCCGACGGGCGGCGTCGCTCTCTGTTCCTGTGCCATCAGGATGCTCGGGAGGGCGTCGTCACCGCACCGCTCGCCGTCCTCTCGTGGACGAGATCCACGAGAGCAGCAAGAAGGCCGGGGTCGGTCTCCGGGAGAACTCCGTGACCGAGATTGAAGATATGGCCCGCCAGACCGGCTGCCTCCTCGAGGACCTCGAGGGCGGCCCTCGTCGCGACCGGGACAGGAGCTAGGCAGATCGCCGGGTCGAGATTGCCCTGCAGGGCGAAGCCGGGGCCGACGCGGGCGGCGGCGGCCGAGAGGGGGACCCTCCAGTCGACGCCGACGACGTCAGGGCCGGCCGAGGCCATGAGGGCGAGCAGCTCACCGGTCCCGACGCCGAAATGGATGCTCGGGACCCCGAGATCTCTCAGGCCGTCGAAGATCCGCTTCGAGGCGGGGAGCACTTTCTCGGCGTACTCCCGCGGCGAGAGCCATCCGGCCCAGCTGTCGAAGAGCTGGACGGCGGATGCACCCGCCTCGACCTGGGCCCGCAGAGTGGCGAGGCTGATCTCTGCGAGCGCATCGACGAGGCGCCCCCAGAGGTCCGGCTCGCCGTGCATGAGGCGCTTGGTGAGGCCGAAGGTCCGCGACGGGCCGCCTTCGACGAGATAGCTCGCGAGGGTGAAAGGCGCTCCGGCAAAGCCGATGACCGGCACCCGGTCCGGCCCGGACAGCTCGCTCGCGAGGATCCGTATCGTCTCGGTCATGGAAGCAAGGTCGACGCCGGGATCGATCGGTCGCAGCCGCCGGAGGTCCCGCTCCTCGCGGAAGGGCTCGCGAGAGCACCGGGCCGCGCCCGGGGACGATCTCGATGCCGATCCCGATCGCCTCGAGCGGGACGACGATGTCGGAGAAGAGGATGGCCGCATCGACGCCGTACCTGCGCACCGGCTGGAGCGTGAGCTCAGCGGCCAGCTCGGGCGAGCGGACGGCGTCGAGCAGGCTGGCCTCGCCTCGGAGGGCCCTGTACTCCGGGAGCGAGCGGCCGGCCTGGCGCATGAACCAGACAGGAGTGTGCGGCACCGGCTCCCTCCGGCACGCCCGCAGGAACGGAGCGTCGGAAACGTCCACGTCACGACCCTATCCCGGCGACCCCGACAGCTCCCCGGCAGTGTCACGGGGCCGGGACGGGCTCGCCGGCGACACCGGCACCGTAAAGAGCCCGCAACAGCGGGCTACCGCCTGCGTCTGCCTGGCCTCGGCGCAGCCGATGGGGTATGAAATGGGCCATGGCTGACGCGGCCGCGGCTATAGAGCGGACCCATGGCGGTCGCCCGATCGCCGAGAGACCCCAACTCCTGGCAGTCGGCGTCGTCATCTGGCTCGGCTCGGAGTTCATGTTCTTCAGCGGGCTGTTCGCCGCCTTCTTCACGATCCGCGCCAATGCGGCCCTGTGGCCTCCGCCCGGCACGAAGCTCGACACCTACCAGGCACTCGTCTTCACCTTCGTCCTTCTCGCCTCGAGCCCGACGATGCAGTTCGGCGTCTGGGCGCAGGAACGGGGGGAGTACCGCAAGGCGCAGGCGTGGATCCTCACGAGCTTCCTCCTCGGGGCGGCCTTTCTCGGCAACCAGGCCTACGAGTGGAAGACACTGCCGTTCCGGCCGTACACGAACGCCTATGGGTCCCTCTTCTACATAATGAGCGGCCTCCACGGGCTCCACGTCCTGCTCGGCCTCGTGGCGATGATCGCCCTCCTCGGGCGCTTGGCCGGACGGAAGGGAGATCCCGGAGAGACGGCCGTCTACCAGGGCGTCAGTTACTATTGGCACTTTGTTGACATCATGTGGATCGGCCTGTTCAGTGCGCTCTTCTTGCTCTCGTGACACCGCGACCGGTAGGCAGGTGAGCTGATGGCGCTCCGCCTCGTCCGCCGCCTCCTTCTTCCCTTCGCCGTCCTCGTGGCGGCGGCCGGGATCGGCACTTTCGTCATCGGCCGCGCCCACGTGAGCGCCGGCTCGTCCCTGATGGAGAACCCCGGCATCCGCCTCACGTCCAACGACAGCTCGACGCCGGCCCAGCAGTTGGCCCTCGGGCGCACGTTGTTCGAGGAGAGCTGCTCCTCCTGCCACGGTGCTCTCGCCACCGGCAGCGAGTATCGCCCCGAGGCTGCAAGGGGTCGGCTCTGCCACAGTCGACCTCTGGCTCTCGACAGGGTGGATGCCGCTCAAGACACCCACCAAGCAGCCGGAGAACAAGCCGCCGTCCTTCTCCCCCTCGCAGATCCGGGATATCGCCGAATGGGTGGCGTCGCTCTCGCCCGGCGGCTATCCCATCCCCCGAGGCGTCGACCTGGCGGGCGCCAAGCAGTCGACCGGCTTCGATCTCTTCGCGCTCAACTGTGCGCCGTGCCACACGATCACCGGTGCGGGCGACGCCCTCGCCAACGGCTACCACGCCCCGCCGCTCCGCGGGCTGACGAAGACCCAGGTGCTCGAAGCGATCCGCACCGGGCCGCAGAACATGCCGATCTTCAGCCCCGGCATCCTGCCGAAGGCCCAGGCGCTCGATGTCGTCGACTACGTGACGAAGGAGGTCGAGCACCCGACAGACATCGGCGGGCTCGGCCTCGGCCAGGTCGGACCGGTCGCTGAGGGCTTCGTGGGGCTGTTCGTCGGTGTGGGAGCCTGCCTGCTGGCGGCATTCTGGGTCGGCGACCGGACCGTCGAGGACGAGGACGACACCGTGAAGAGTCACGACGAGGAGGAGAGTCCCGAGCCGGGCGCCGGAGATGCGGCTGAGACGATCGCCCCTGGTGGCGCGTAGCGTGAGGACAGAGCGCGGCCGCTCGAGGCCCGCCGCGAGCGGTTCGAGGCAGAACAGGGGAAGATGACGGTGCCCGATTCGAGTCACGGGGGCGGTCCTCCGCCGATCGAGGCCGTGGGTTATGACGCGCCCCAGTTCCAGGTGGCGGCGGCCCATCCCCGCCGGATGGAGAAGGCGGTCGCCCTCGCCTTTCTCATCTCGATCGCCGGAGCGGCAGGCTTCGGGGCGGCCTACTGGGTCAACGCCGACAACTTCTGGCTCGGGACCTCGCTCGCCGTCACCTTCATCGGTCTCGGCGCCGGCTTTGTCGCATGGGGCAAGTACCTCATGCCGCGGGGCCCGTTCTCGGAGTCCCGCCACTCGCTCGTCCCGAGCGACGAGGACAAGGAGCGCTTCGTCGAGGAGTTCGCCAGCCGCGGGAAGGTGGCGATCGAGCGGAGGGGTTTCTTGCTGAAGATCGCCGGAGCCGGCACCGCCGTCTTCGGCATCGTGGCGATGTTCCCGTTGCTCCGCTCGCTCGGCCCCCTGCCGAAGAGCTTCTTCTTCAAGTCCTACTGGTACCGGGGCGCCTATCTCGTGACCACGTACGGCACGAGGCTCCAGGTCTCCTCGATGGAGCCGGGAGGGATGGCGACCGTCTTCCCGCCGACCGACATCGGCGGCCCGTTCAGCCAGACGATGCTCGTCCGCCAGGGCACAGCCGACATCGTCACCGCACCGGGGCGCGAGACGTGGTCGCCGCAGGGCTACATGGCCTTCTCGAAGGTGTGCACCCACGCCGGCTGCCCCGTCGGGCTGTACCAGAAGGTGACCAAGCAGCTGCTCTGCCCCTGCCACCAGTCGCTCTTCGACGTCGGGCCCGACAAGGCGGCCGTGCCCGTGTTCGGGCCCGCCCCGCGGCCGCTCCCGCAGCTCCCGCTCTACGTCGACTCGAGGGGCTACCTCCGGGCGCAGAAGGGCTATGACGAGCCGGTCGGGCCGGGTTTCTGGGAGAGGGGCAACAGCAATGGCTGACGCCCTCTGGAACTGGTTCGACAACCGGCTCAACATCTCGACCGGTGGCCGGAAGATGGTCAACAAGATCTTCCCCGACCACTGGTCCTTCATGATCGGCGAGATCGCCCTTTACTCCTTCGTCGTCCTCCTTGCCACCGGCGTCTTCCTGTCGCTCTACTTCGTCCCGTCCACGACCCAGATCGTCTACCACGGCTCGTACGTGCCGCTGCAGGGCCAGAGCGTCTCGGAGGCCTACGCCTCGACGGTAAATCTGAGCTTCTCGGTCCGGGCAGGGCTGCTCATGCGCCAGATGCACCACTGGTCAGCCAACATCTTCCTCGGCGCCATCGTCGTCCACATGTGCCGCATTTTCTTCACCGGGGGCTTCCGCCGGCCGCGGGAGATCAACTGGATCATCGGCGTCAACCTCTTGATCCTGTCGATCTTCAACGGCTTCCTCGGCTACTCGCTGCCGGACGACCTCGTCTCTGGAACCGGCATCAGGATCGCCCTCTCCATCCTCGAGTCCGTCCCGCTCGTCGGCAGCTACATCGCCGTCTTCCTCTTCGGGGGCAAGTTCCCCGGGACGGCCCTCATCCCCCGCTTCTTCATCATCCACGTGCTGATCCTGCCCGCCGTCATCGCCCTCCTCATCGGCGCCCACCTCTTCCTGCTCGTCCGCCAGAAGCACACCCAGTTCCGCGGCGGCGGCACCACCGAGCACAACGTCATCGGCGCACCGATGTGGCCGACCTTCATGGCCAAGACGCAGGGCTTCCTCTTCCTCGTGGCCGGCGTCACCGCCGTCCTCGGCGCCGCCGTCCAGATCAACCCGATCTGGCTCTACGGCCCGTACGTCCCCTACCACGTCACCTACGCCGTCCAGCCGGACTGGTACATGGGCTGGCTGGACGGGGCGCTTCGCATCATGCCTAGTTGGGAGACGGTGTTCGGGCCGGCCATCGGCGGCCACATGATCCCGAACGCCTTCTGGCCGTCCGTCGTCCTGCCCGGCATCACGTTCACCGTCCTCATGATGTGGCCGTTCATCGAGGCCCGCCTCACGGGCGACCGGCTCGACCACCAGCTTCTCGACCGCCCGCGGGACCGCCCGAAGCGGACGGCGCTCGGGGTCTCCGTCCTCAGCTTCTACTTCGTCCTCTTCGGTGCGAGCGCCACCGACGTGCTGGCGAACTATCTCGACGTGTCGCTCAACATCGTCCTCACGGCGTTCCGCGTCCTCGTCATCGTCGTGCCGATCATCATGTTCCCGCTCGCTCTCAAGATCTGCCGCGAGATCCAGCACACGCCGGGCGCGGTCAAGCCGAAGCGCCACAACATCGTCGTGCGGTCGGCCGAGGGCGGCTTCGAGGCCGTCCCGGTGCACATAAGGCCGGGCGACGAGCGGGTCGAGCTGCAGCCCGTCTCCCTCGACCACGCCCAGGTGCTCGAGCCGGCGATGGCGGCGGCAGGAAGCGACGGGCACTCCACCCTCCAGGTGAGCTCCGACACCGTGGCGGCAGCTGAGGCCGCCGCCGCCGCAGCGGCGTCCATCGCTGCACGCGGCGCTGCCGGTGACGGCGGCGGGAAGGGCGACGGGAACGGCGCCCGCCGGGAGCGGGGCGTCTTCCGGATACCGCGCAACTACCGCTGAGAGGACCCGCGCGCCCGGCACCCTCTACCGATCGAGCCGATGTCGAGCCGACGACCTGGCGATCACAAGTCAGCTTCTGACAGTTCGCTCTGTGCCGTAGCCGCCTCTAGTGTCCGGGTTCCGCATCAAGGGCCGCTCAGAGCGGTGCCGTCGCGTCGTGCGCGCCGGCGCTTGTCCTTGGCTTCTTGGCCGCATTCGCTCATCAGACACCAGCGCCGGTTCCCCCGCTTCGTGGTGTCGAGGAAGATCCAGCCGCAGTGGTCGCCGGGGCACTGCTTGAGCCGCGGCGACGGCCCGAGCGCCCATCAGCTCGACGCCGTTGGTGACTGCGACGTGGCGAACCGTGGCCAGGTCCGAGAGATTCCAGCGCCAGCGGACGCTCAGGTCTTCCTCGGGCTGCAGAGTGCCCGCACCGTAGGCCGCCCGGGCGAGTTCCACTAGATCGGCCAGCTGCGCCTCGTCACGGGCCGCCCGTGAACACGCGCCGCGAAGATGCTGTAGAGAAGATCACGGGCGTGACGGGCCCTGTCCAGCTCGCCGGCGGCGTCGGGGCCGAGGGCCACCGACGACCCGAGGAGGCCGTAGCGCTGGCCCCACAGGCGCAGGTCAGCCGGGTTGACGAGGGCGTCACCGGCCGCCGGGTGGCCCCGCTCCTCGGCGGTGTTGACGAAGTCGAGGGCGACGTGGCCGCCCACGAACGGCATCTCACGGATCGCCTGCACAGCTTCCAGCGTACCGGTAATACGGACTTTGCCGGTACGCTTGCCCCGGTGAAGCGTTGTTTGCCGGTGCACGGCCACTCCTGTCGAGGGCCGGGATGACTGCGATCTTCCTCGCGGCGGCCGCCGCCATCGGCTGGGGGGCGTCGGACTTCTTCGGCGGCGACGCATCCAGGCGCGACACCCCGGTCTTCGTGGTCGTGGCCATCGCAGAGCTCCTCGGGGTCGTCGTCCTCGTCCCCGTCCTCATAGCCAGAGGCGTGCCGCCCCCTGACAGCCCCCGGTTGTACTTCGCCGCCCTGGCCGGCCTCGCCGTCACCTGCGAGCTCGGCCTCATCTACCGGGCGATCAGCCGCGGGGATGCCTTCATCACCGCCCCCACCGGAGCGCTCGGCGCCGCTATCGCCGTGAGCGCCGGCCTGATCGGCGGCGACGCCCTCAATGTCGCCGTCGCCGTCGGGCTCCTCCTTGCTCTCCTCGGCGGGGGCGTAAGCGCGTGGACGTCCTCCAGCACGCGACGGCCGGGCGGCACCCCCTGTAGGACGGCGGCAACCTGCGCAGCGGCAGCCGTGGCGGTCGGGACCATGCTCACGTTCCTCCACGCCGCCGGTCAGCTCGACCCGTACTGGGCGACGGCGATCGAGCACGCCAGCACCTCGATCTCCGCCGGGATCGCAGCCCTCGTCGGGGCCCGCGGATCGCTCCGTCACCGCCTACCCGGGCGCCCCGAGATGCCGAAATTGGCTCTCATTGCCGTCGTCGGCGCCGGCGGAGACCTCGCCTACGCGACGGCCTCGCACGGCGGCGCACTCAGCATCGTCTCCGCCATCTCGTCGCTCTACCCCGTCGCCACGATCGCCCTCGGAGCCCTCCTCCAAGGCCAGCGAGCCACCCGCGTCCAGCTCGGCGGCATCTTGCTCGCTCTCACCGGAGCGGTCCTCCTCGGAGCCACCAGCCGCTGACCGACCCCCGCGAGGACGTTGGCCCTCTGGCGGATGGCCGACATCGCCGCCCGAACTGCTGACATCGGGCATGCTCGTGGAGTGAGGATCCGTGGTGCGGCAGCAGCGATCGGGTTGGCTGGCGCGGCGGTCGCCGGCGGCTATCTCGGGCTCGTCACCGGGGCGGTGCCGATCGATGTAAACATCGGACGGCGTGTCCGGCCGCTCGGACCCTCGCAGGTGGAGATTGCGGCGCCCCGCGATGTGGTCTTTGACGTGCTCGCCGAGCCGTATCTCGGGCGGCAGACGCGGGCGATCGCCGAGAAGATCGACGTCCTCGAGCGGGGGAGCGACATGGTCCTCGCCGCCCATCGGACCTCACTGCGCAGCGGTCTGGTCGCCACCACCGTTGAGACCGTCCGCTTCACCCGCCCGGACCGCGTCGACTTCCGGCTCGCCCGAGGGCCGGTCCCCCACGTCGTCGAGCAGTTCCTGCTCACCGACGTCGAAGGACGAAGCCAGCTGACCTACACCGGCGAACTCGGCACCGACCTGTGGGGTCTCGGCGCTCGATGGGGCGCCATCGTCGCCCGACCGTGGGAGCAAAGCGTCGCCGCCACCTTTGCTGCCGTCAAGGTCGAAGCCGAGCGGCGGGCAAAGACCCACGCCGAAGGGCGGCCACGCTAGGACGGTCCCACAACCTGCACACCCTCCCTGCTCCGGTGCCTCAAGCTCGACCCGACGAAGGGCTACGAGCCCATGCCATCGGATCTACGAGTGTCTACGACTGCCCGCGTCCTGTCTCCGATGTCCCGCGACACCACAAACGGATCGAGCCGGTGGTGGGAGTCGAACCCACGACCTGACGATTACAAGTCGCCTGCGCTACCACTGCGCCACACCGGCCTGCATGCAGTGTCGCGCCGGAGCGGCCGCCTTCGTGCAGACCCCGACAGTCAACCGGGGGATCGCGCGAATTCGGCGCGACTTTCGGTAAGCTCCCGAACCGCGCTCTCGTAGTACAAGTCGCGCGCGCCCATAGGCTGATCTAAACAGGACAGCCGCTGCTCCCACGTCGATCACACACAAGGAGATCAGCTTCCCCATGCGGATTCTCGTGCTCGGAGGCGACGGCTACCTCGGCTGGCCGACCGCCCTTCATCTGTCCGCACGCGGACACGACGTCGGCATCGTCGACAGCTTCGCCCGTCGCCAGTACGACTTCGAGATGGGCGTGGACAGCCTCGTGCCGATCACGCAGATGCAGCGGCGGATCGCCACCTGGAAAGAGGTCTCCGGCCACACCGTCCAGCCGTTCATCGGCGACCTGACCGACCACAACTTCGTCGAGCACTTCCTGCGGGAGTTCGCCCCCGACGCCGTCGTGCACTTCGCCGAGCAGCGCTCGGCGCCGTACTCGATGATCGACCGTGCCCACGCCGTCTACACCCAGGTCAACAACGTCGTCGGGACGCTCAACCTGCTCTACGCGATCAAGGATGTCGACCCGCAGATCCACCTCGTCAAGCTCGGCACGATGGGCGAGTACGGCGCGCCGAACATCGACATCGAGGAAGGCTTCATCGAGATCACCCACAAGGGCAGGACCGACGTCCTGCCCTTCCCGAAGCAGCCGAACTCCTTCTACCACCTGTCCAAGGTGCACGACAGCCACAACATCCAGTTCGCCTGCCGCATCTGGGGGATCCGCTCGACGGACCTCAACCAGGGGATCGTCTACGGCCAGCAGACGCCCGAGACGAGCCAGCACCCCGACCTGTTGACGCGCTTCGACTACGACGGCGTCTTCGGCACGGTCCTCAACCGCTTCGCCGTCCAGGCAGCCGTCGGCTACGGCCTCACGGTCTACGGCAAGGGCGGCCAGACCCGGGCAATGCTCGACATCCGCGACACGCTGGCCTGTGTCGAGCTCGCCTGCCTGAACCCGCCCGACACCGGGGAGTACCGGGTCTTCAACCAGTTCACCGAATCTCACTCCGTGAAGGACCTCGCCGAGCGGGTGGCGCGGGTCGCTCCGTTCGAGGTCCGCGTCGACTCGGTGCCCAACCCGCGGGTCGAGAGCGAGGACCACTACTACAACGCCGTCACGACGCACCTGCCCTCGCTCGGGTTGAAGCCGCACCTGTTGAGCGACGAGACGGTGGAGCACCTCCTCGAGATGTCCCTCAAGTACAAGAACCGCGTCAACTTCGAGGCCATCCGGCCCACCGTCAACTGGCGCAACACCCACAGCGAGGTGAGCGTCTCGGGAGGCGCAGTCGGCGGCTGAGCCGCTCCGGCGGCTCCGCTGAGCCGCTTCGCGAGGTCGGCTCGGCTCAGGCTCGCTCCCGCCCTCGCCCCCCGGCTGGCCCCTCGACCCGTCCGCCCTGCCCTGGCTCGTCGTCCCGCCGGTTCCGGCCGTCGTCCGGCCGACAGCTCGTCTCCCGCCGACGTCGGCGGCATGACCGACAAGCTGACCGTCGTCTGTGGCGGTAGCTTCACGCCGTCATGATCGCCGGGCGCCGCCGTCGCCGCGCCGCTCACGGCTCGACCTCGGCCGCAACCGGGGGCGCCGGATCGGCATCTGGGCGAGCGTTGCGGTCGTGGCCGCCGTCGTGATCGGTGAGGTGACCGCCGACGTCGTCAACTCCGGGACAGGTGCCGCCGAGTTGGCCGGCAGGACCTACGCGGCGGCGGTGGTGCCGATCATCGAGGAGTCGACGGCTCTCGGGCTGTGGCTGACCGACGCCCGCAGCCACCCGCTCGCGCTCGGGCGTGTCGGGCTGGAGACCGCCCTCGGCCGGCTGGTGGCCGGCTCGCACAGCCTCGAGCTCCAGCTCGCCAATCTGGGCCTGCCGCCGCCGAATCCGAGATCCGGCCGCCTTTTCTCCGATGTGCTCACCGCCCGCGCCACCGCAGCCCGGCTGATGATGGGAGGCGTCGCCCTCGCCATCGGGCCGTCACGGGATGTGACGGGAGCGACCGCAACCCTCGTGCGGGCAGGCGAGCAGATCGCCGGGTCCGACGGTGACTATTCGCGCTTCGTGTCCTCGTTGCCGCCCTACGTGCGCCGGTCTGTGCCGCTGCCGCAGTCGCGCTGGGACACCCCGTCCGAGTGGACCGCTCCATCTCTCGGCGGCTTCGCCGCCTTGCTCAGCAGCGACCCCCGGCTGCTCATCCACCGGTCGCTCGTGATCGTCGCCATCTCCCTCCAGCCTCCTGCGCTCCGCATCGTCGGGCTGGCGCCGCCGGCGGCCTCTCCGGGTTCGGGCACGACGACCGGGAGCAGCCGACCTCGACCCGACCTCGACCTCGACGCCCACCTCGACGACGCTTCCAGCGGGGGACACCGGCTCCAGCCTGACCGCCACGACCAGCTCTTCGACGACCGTCGCCCCTTCCACGACCTCGACGACGACGACGACGCTCCAGGTGCCTCCGGCCGGGTCGGTCTCGTGCCTGCAGCCGACGAACCGGCTGAGGGTGGACGTGGTCGTCGCCAATGCCGGCAATGTCGTCGCGTCCGACGTCGAGGTCTCGGCGACGCTGACCGAGGTCGCCCCTACCGCCGGCGGAGGCGGCAAGGCCGGCAGGCACGGGGGAGGCGGCCACGAGGCGGCGCCTCCCTCCTGCGGGCAGGGTCAGGCAACGGCGGCCGGCGCCGGCGCAGCAGACGGCGGCTCGCTCCGCGGGAACCGGTTCGGGCCTCGCGAGAGCAGGGCGCGTCGTGAGGCACGACATCGGCGTGCTTCCTGCGGGGACATCGGACTACGTCGCCATGCCGTCGATGGCCGTCCGCGAAGGAAGCAGCTACGTGCTCGTCGTCCGGCTCGACAACGAGCGCGAGGCTGTCACGCTCCAGGTGGCGTCGGGTTGAGCGGGTCGTCGCCGGCGCCCGGCGCGCCGGCATGGCGCCAGGCCGCCTCGGCACGGGCGGCCACCTCGATCACGGGAAGGCCCGTCCGCGCCGCCACTCGGCTGACGTCGGTGTGCTCGGCCTTCACCCGGCCGGGGCTCACCTTCACGCGGACCGTCATACCCTCCACGTCGACCTCGTCCGAGCTTCGTCCGGCGGACCAACGTTCGACGCCGTGGGCCCGCACGCCGAGGCTGCCGGTCTCCGATGCGATGAGGGCGGTCATCGAAGCGGCGAGCGCCGGCTCGCAGAGAACACCGAGCAGGTGACCGGGGCGTCCCTTTTTCATCACGACGGCGGTCACCCAGGCGTCGAGGGCTCCGGCATCAATGAGGCTCGACACTGCATGAGCGAGCGTCTCCCCGGTGGCGTCGTCGAGGTTCGTCTCGATGACGGTGAGTGGCTGGCCGGCGAACGAGCCGGCTTGCACATCGGAGGTCCCGATGACGACCTGTGTGCAGTTGGGGACTCCCTCGCGCTCCTCGCTGCCGGCGCCGTAGCCGGTGGACTCGACGGTCATCATGGGGAGGGGCCCGAACTCGCTCCCCCACGCCCGGAGGATGGCCGCCCCTGTCGGCGTGGTGAGCTCGATGTTGACGTCCCGCCCGACAGTCGGGATGCCGGTCAGCAGCTCGACCACGGCCGGCGGGGGGTTGGGCAGGATGCCGTGGGCGGTGCGCACCATGCCGGTGCCGGTCGCCACCCTGCTCGCCGCGACGGCTTCGACACCGAGCACCTCCAGTGCGGCCGCGCTCCCGACGATGTCGACGATCGTGTCATGTCCACCCACCTCGTGGAAGTGGACCTGGGAGACGGGGCGCCGGTGGAGTCGCCCCTCGGCCTCGGCGAGGGCGGAGAAGGCGGCGATCGACCGCTCCCTGACGCGGTCGGGCAGCCGCGCCTCCTCGAGGAGGCCGAGGATGTGCATGAAAGTCCGCACGACGGCGTCGCCCCTCGTCCCGACGACGGCCCGTGTCGCACCGAGCCCGTTGCGGAGCACCGGCTCGAACTCGAGCGACCAGCCGCCGATCGGCAGCCGCTCGAGCAGCCGCGTCACCTCCGCCGGCTCGGCGCCCGCATCGACGAGGCTGCCGAGCACCATGTCGCCGGCGATGCCGGAGAAGCAGTTGAACCAGGCCACCCGCCGCCCGTCGGCGTCAGCCGGGACGGACCGGCCCGACCTTTGCCGTCACGGCCGGGCTCTCATCAACGAAGTATCCTCGCCACCGCACAGCCGGCTCCATAGCCGTTGTCGATCCCGACGACGGTGATGCCGGCAGCACACGATGCGTGCATGGCGAGGAGCGCCGTGATCCCTCCGAGGGCCGCTCCGTACCCGGTGCTCGTCGGCACGGCGATCACGGGAGCGGGCGTGAGGCCGGCGACGAGGCTGGCAAGGGCGCCCTCCATCCCGGCGACGACGACGACGACGTCGGCCTCTGCCAGCTCGTCGAGGGAGGCGAGGAGGCGGTGAACCCCGGCGACGCCGCAGTCGACGAGGCGCCCGGGCACGAAGCCGTAGGCGGCAAGGGTCGCCATGCATTCGTCGACCACCGGCTCGTCGGCCGTGCCTGCCGAGCAGACGAGGATCCTCTCGGGACGGACCGGCTTCTCCCGCCAGCTGACGGTGACGAGCCTTTCCTCCTCCGCCACCGCCGGCACGCGCCGGCCTCCCGGCGACCTTTCGAGCGCCGCCTCAGCCTGGGCCTCGGTCGCCCGTGTGAGCAGCACGGGGCCGCTCCGGGCGGCGATGAGCTCCGCCACGATGCCTGCGCACTGATGAGCCGTCTTGCCCGGCCCGTAGACGGCTTCGGCCAGGCCTTGTCGAAGCGCCCGGTGATGGTCCACCTTGGCGTACCCGAGCTCGGTGAAGGGGAGCTTTCGCAGCCGCGAGAGGGCTTCGTCGGGTGTGCAGGCGCCCTGGCGGATGTCGTTCACGAGGTTGCGCAGTTCGAGCTCGTCCATGACGTTCACTATCCTGCCCCCATGGGTGACGCCGGCACCAAGGCGGGCCCGTTCGCGACGGTCGCCTTCCTCGGGCCGGCGGGAACTTTCACCGAGGAGGCACTTCTCGGGGACGCCGAGCTTAGAGAGGCCCGGCTCCTGGCCTACCCGACGATCGCAGAGGTCCTGCTGGCGGCCGATCGTGGAGAGACCGAAGCCGGCTTCGTACCGATCGAGAACTCGATCGAGGGGACGGTGCCGGTCACCCTCGACCATCTCGTCTTCGAGTCGGAGTTGCTCATCCAGCGCGAAGTCGGTCCTCGACGTCCATCTCCACCTGCTCGCCCCGCCGGGGACGTCGCTTGCCGACGTGCGCCGGGTGGTCTCGTTCCCCCACGCGAGCGCCCAGTGCCGCCGGTTCGTGCGGGAGTCACTCGGCAACGTCGAGGTGGTGGCATCGAACTCGACGGCCGAGGCGGCCCAGATCGTCGGTGAGGGCGGCCACCCCGGGACCGCCGCCATCGCACCGATGCTCGCCGGTGAGCTGTACGGCCTCGAGCCCATCGCGGAGCGGATCGAGGACTTCGGTGGCAACCAGACCCGCTTCCTGCTCGTGGCGCGGGGGAGGATCCCTGACCCGACGGGTCACGACCGGACGAGCATCGTCTGCTTCCAGCACGCCGACCATCCGGGGAGCCTGCACGAGATCCTCAGTCACTTCTCCGCCCGGAGCCTCAACCTGACCAAGATCGAGTCCCGGCCGACCAAGCGGGGACTCGGCGATTACTGCTTCGTCATCGACGTCGAGGGCCATGTCAACGACGAGATCGTCGGAGACTGCCTGACCGAGCTCCACCAGGTGCTCGCCGGGCTCAAGTTCCTCGGCTCCTATCCCGCCGCCGGCGATCACGGCGCGAGGATGCGGGAGGAGGCATCCGTCCGCCGTAGAGAGGCCGAGAAGTGGCTGGCCGGCCTCCGGCACCAGCTCAGGGCAGGTACCTGAGCGATCGGGGGAGCCCTTTGTGGCGAGCTGTCGGACTTTCTCCGCCTTCGGCTAAAGGTGTGAGACGGGCCTGCCGATACGCGCGAGGTGCCTGGGACCCCCTCCTCGGTGGCGAATGCCCAGTTGGCACGGCCAGAAGCTGCCAAGGACGGCGATTCGCTGCCGCATCGCCTCGTCTCGCATGAGGCGAGGGTATGGGGTTTCTCGATCCTGCTCGCGTCTGCCGCCGCCGTCCTCTACTACGTCGGGCCGGCGTCCCGGCTGCATCCCCTCAGGCACATAGCCCCGACGCCGCTCGCGGTCGCCGTCCTCGTCGTCCTGTCGGCGGGCGCCTTGCTGCTGCCGGTGCCCTTCCACCATCGGGGGCACAGCTACCTGTTCGGCCTGAGCGAGATCCCTCTCCTGCTCGGCCTCGTCTTCGTGGCGCCCTGGCTGCTCCTGCTGAGCCGTCTGAGCGGCGATGTCGCCGTGCAGGCGGGAGTGCGCCGGCAGTCCCCGATCAAGCTCTTCTTCAACTCGTCGTCGACGGCATTCTCGGTCGTCGTCGCCGCCACCGTCTACCAGGAGCTGCTCGGGTCCCGCCTGCCCGTCGGCCCCGCCGGATGGGGTGCCGCCTTTGCTGCTCTCGGGCTGGCGGCGCTCGCCGCCCAGGTCGCCGTCAGCACGGTGGTCCGCCTCTACGGCCGGGGCGGCGAGGCGAGCTCGTTCGACCTCGCCGCTTACACCGTGCTTTTGTTCGCGACCGTCGGGCTCGCACTCGTCGTCCTTGATGCCGCCTGGTTCAACTCGTGGGCCGTCCTTCCCCTCGCCCTCGTCTGCGCCGCCATCGTCTTTGTCCACCGGGGCTATCTCCGCCTCAACCAACGCTTCGGCGCCCTCGAGCAGCTTTACGACTTCAGCCGCTCCCTCGGCGGCCGCTACCTCGAGCCGACGGAGACCGCATGGGCGGTCCTCGACCGCGTGCGGACCGTGATGCGGGCGAGCCGGGCGGCGATGATCCTCGTCGACGACGAGCGGAACGTCCGTCGCCTCGTCCTCGACGGGGACAACCGGGTGCCCCTCGAGCGGGTCGTCCTCGACGAGTCTTCCGTCGTCGGCCGGGTGATCACCTCGGGCAGCTCCGGTCATCGCCTGCTGGCCTCCGAGGGCGAGTCCGCCGAGGCCGGTTACGACTCGATGGTGGGGAGCTTCCGGGACGGGATCGTCGTCCCCCTCCTGAGCGGCGAACGGGTCCTCGGGGCACTGCTCGCCCTCGACAGGCAAGAGGAGCTGAACGCCTTCGACGACGACGACACCCGGCTCTTCGAGGCGCTCGCGCTCCACGCCTCTACGACGATCGAGCGGGCGCGCCTCGTCGAGGAGCTGAGCCTCGAGGCCGAGAGCAAGTCGCACCAGGCGACCCATGACTCGCTCACCGGGCTGCCGAACCGTGCCCTGTTCCTCGAGCACGTCTCGGCGGCGTTGTTCGAGACGGGGCGGGCGGCCGTCGCCCTGCTCGACCTCGACCGCTTCAAGGACGTCAACGACACGCTCGGCCACAACAAGGGTGACCGCCTCCTGTGCGAGGTGGCCGAGTGCCTCGTGAAAGCCGCCCATGGCCGGGCGACGGTGGCGAGGATCGGCGGCGACGAGTTCGCCCTCGTCGTGCCGAACATCATCGGCCCCGAGGAGGCGATCGGGATCGTCCGCGACCTCGAGGCCGCCCTCTCGAGGCCCATCACCGTCGACGGGATCGTGCTCGCCGTCCGGGCGAGCGCCGGCATCGCCCTTGCCCCCGAGCACGGCGACAACGTCTCCCTCCTGCTCCAGAGGGCGGACGTTGCGATGTACATGGCAAAGGAGCGTCGATCGGGAATCGAGCTCTACTCACCGGCCCAGGACCAGAACATGGAGCGAAAGCTCGTCCTCGGCGGCCAGCTCGCGAAGGCGCTCAAGCACGGCGGCGAGCTCTACCTCATGTACCAGCCCATCGTCTCGCTGACGACCGGCGAGCTGACGCGCTGTGAGGCCCTTGCCCGCTGGAACCACCCCGAGCTCGGGCAGATCTCGGCAGAGGAGTTCATCCCGATCGCCGCCCGGATGGGGCTCATCGGCGAGATCACGGCGTGGGTTCTCACCGAGGGCTGTGCGCAGGCGGCCCGCTGGCGCCGTGACGGCACCCCGATCGGTCTCGCCATCAACCTGTCCGGGCGTGACCTTTCCGAGCCCTCCCTCGTGAGCAGGGTCGCCCACCAGTTGGCGATCAACGACCTGCCGCCCGCCTCGGTCACCCTCGAGGTGACAGAGACCGAGGTCATGGCTGACATCGACGCCGCCATCGTCGTCCTCACCCAGCTGGCGGACCTCGGGGTGCGGATCGCCGTCGACGACTACGGGACGGGTTACTCGTCGCTCTCCTATCTTCACAGGCTGCCCATCGACGAGCTGAAGATCGACCGCTCCTTCATCTCGAACCTGTCGGAGGACGAGAACAACGCCATCATCGTCCGGTCCTCGATCGCGATGGCCCACTCGCTCGGGCTGTCGGTCGTCGGCGAGGGTGCCGAGCACGCCATCACCTGCTCGTTGCTCGCCGAGGCGGAGTGCGACTCGGTGCAGGGCTACTACATCTCCCGGCCGCTCACGGCGCCCCTCCTTCGGCAGTGGCTGAAGGCGAACCACCGCCTCGAGCTCGCGAACGGCCCCGTCCCTGCGCTCCGTGTCCTCCCCGCCCTGAGGGCGGCTGCCCCCTCCGGCTAAGCCCGGCGGCGCCCGATCAGCTGAGGACGTAGGTCAAAAGAGCCTTCCCTCAATATGGGCGTGGTAGTTATCCTGCCGCGAGCCGACTTGCGGTCTTCACGGGGACGGCGTCCTCTCGAATCGCCGTCGGCTATCGGGGCGCGCCAAAATCCTCGACTTGCGGTTATCGCGCGCGCAAGTGGGACAGTGAAGTCAACGGGAAAACGAGAAGTCGACGAGGACTTCCCACCTTCCAAACTGTTCCGCACCAACCCCTAGGTGCACGAAAGGGAGGTGGGTAAATTATGACCAATTCACGGGCCGTTACTTGGGGCTGAGCAGTCAGCTCCTCTCGTAGCAAGAATCAGAAGGCGCCGCCGGGTTCCAGCCCGGCGGTGTTTTCTGTCTCTGGTATCGGCAGTCGGCACCGGCATCTTTAGCATTTTTATTGAGAGCCTGCGTGGCCGCCTTTTCGGGTGTTCTTGGCGCCACCGTCGCGGCGTTTGTTGCTGATGGGGTAAACTGTCTTTTCTATTCCCTGGATCTCCTCCGGGCAGGCGGGCCGCCTCGGGTTAAGGCTCGTTTGTGCTGAGCGTTCGGAAAAACGGATCGCGGCAGAGCTGAACGACGCCACCCGAGGCCGAGGGCGGCTCCCATCTCGCCAGCCATACCGGGCGCCGAGCCCGAGCGACGCCTCTGCAAGCGTTACCGATATCTGCTCGGCACCTTCGCGCTCGCGAGCTCGGGAGACGGCTTTGCGTACGGCGCCGTCCCGTTGCTCGCCGTCGTCGTCGACCCCCACCCGCTCGCCATATCGGCCGTCATGGCGGCCGACAGCCTGCCGTGGCTTCTACTGGCGCTCCCGGCGGGATCGTTCGCCGACCGTTTCGAGCGGGGCCGTCTGATGGCAGCGGTGAACACCTCCCGGGGGGCTCTCCTCGCCGTCATGGCCGCCTTGGTGGCCTTCCGGTCGATGCACCTCGCCCTTCTCATCCTTTTCGTCCTCGCCAACGGCTCTGCCCGGGCCATCTACTATTCGGCGGCTCAGGCCACCCTGCCCGAGCTCATCGAGCCATCCGGCCTCGACCGGGCGAACGGGCAATGGACCGGGACCGAGGCCGCCACCGAGCACCTCGCAGGCCCGATCGTCGGCGCCCTCGCCTTCGGCGTCGCGAGAGCGCTCCCCTTTGTCGCCGACGCCGCCGCCGTCGGTGCCTCCGGGCTGGCGACGTTCCGGCTCCGGACCCAGCCCCGATCTGCGGAGAGCGCCACCGGCTCGAACCTCGAGGGATTCCGGCGGCTGTTCGCCGATCGCCGGCTCCGGATGCTCGTCTTCCTCGTGGCGGCGCTCGCCGGTCTGCAAGGGCTGGCGGCCGGGGTGCTCGTGCTCGTGGCGACGCGCGACTGGGGCGTGCATGTCGACCTCTACGGCGTCTTCATCGCCGCCGGAGCCGCCGGCAACATCCCGGGAGCCGTCTTCGCCCACCGGATGCGGGCGCGCCTCGGCAGCGCCCGGCTGCTCATCTGCGCCGCCGCCGTCTCGGGCGCCGCCTACATCCTCATGGCCGCCGCACATACGTGGCTGCTCGCCGGCGCCGGCTTCGCGCTCGGCGGCTTCGCGGTGGCAGCGGGGGGCGTGGTCGCCATCTCGATACGCCAGCTGCTCACACCGGACGAGATGATGGGCCGCGTCGGCTCGGCCTGGCGGGGGATCGTCTGGGGCGCAGCCCCTGTCGGCGCCCTCGCGGCGGGTGTCGTGGCCGTGCTCGGTGGCCTTCGCCTGCCGCTCCTGGTGGCCGGCATCGCCCAGTGCCTCGTGGCGGTGCTGCTCGGCCGCCCGCTCATCCGTCGCCTCGGCGGCATCGAGCCGGCCCTCGTCAGGCCGCCGGTTCTGCTCGAGGCGGGGAGCGCCGCCCGGCTGGCGTCCGGCCCCGAACCGGCGAACGCCGGCCGGATGAGCTCCGGCGTCGATCTGGCAAGAGTCACCCGGATGAGTTCAGGCATCGAATCGGTCAGCACGGACTGGGTCAGCCGGGCATCGGACCGGTAAAGGCCGAAGAGTGAGGCCGGACGGGCTCCCCCGCCGGAGGTCATCCCTCGCCACGCCCACAGGACCGGACGCTGCCAGGGCTCCACCAGCTCTGCTCTATGGTCATCTCGGGTGCCGCCGGCGGCGGCGGACATCTCGACAGAACGAGGAGGACGCACATGGACGACCAAGAGGTCGTGCAGCACATCGACGAGCTCGTCGCCGAGGAGCACCGGCTTCGCGACGGATCGAGCGCCGCCCATCCTCTGTCGGATGCCGACCGCGAGAGGCTGAACGAGATCGAGGTGCGCCTCGATCAGCTGTGGGATCTGATGCGCCGGCGCAAGGCACGCGAGGAGAACGATCAGGACCCCGACGGCGAGGCTCTCCGGTCGCCCGACGTCGTCGAGAACTACGAGCAATAGCGGGCCGGACCCGACTCCCCGCACTCCCGCCTCCGGCGAGCCGGGAGCCGCAGTTCGAGCACTGCTGCATGCGGTGCTGTCCCCGCCGGAACACAACGGCTGACCTCTCAGACACGACGGTCCTCGAAGGGCTCAGCCGGCGGGCTCGGCCGGGACTTGTCCGAACGCCCCACCGGCGGCGAGCTCGGCGCACCGGTCGGCGTCGAAGCCGAGCAGGACGCGGAGGATCTCGTCGGCGTGCTCGTGGCGGCGGGGCGCCCGCCGGGGGGTCGCAGGGCTCCCGCCCACCCGAACCGGTGATGCCACCTGGCGTACCGTGCCGAAGCGGGGATGGTCGGTCTCCACGACGAGGCCCCGGGCGAGGGTCTGTGGATCGGCCAGGGCGGCGTCGACGTCGTTGACGGGAGCACACGGCACGCCGGCAGAGCCGAGGCGCTCGACCCAGGTTGCCACCGAGGCGGTCTGCAGCCGCTCACCCAGCCCGGCGAGCAGCTCGTCACGGTGGGCCCACCGGTCGGCGAAGGTGGCGAAGCGGGCGTCGGTCGCCCAGTCGTCCAAGCCGACCGCCCGGCAGAGCCTCCCCCAGAACTTCTCCTTCGGACAGGCGACGACGAGCCACCCGTCGGCGGCCTCGAACACCTGAAACGGCACAAGGGAGGGGTGGGCGGAGTGGGGCGTGCGTGTTGCGGCAAGACCGCCCGTGAGCCGCCACGTCGCCGGGTAGCTGAGCATCGACACCGCCGTGTCGAACAGGCTCACGTCGCAGTCACAGCCCACTCCGTCCCGGCGGGCGGCGTGCACGCCGGCGAGCACGGCGAGGGCGGCGACGAGCCCGGCGGAGTAGTCGACGACTGACAGCCCCGATTTCGTCGGCGGTCCGTCCGGCTCGCCGGTGAGGGCCATCCAGCCGGCGAGGGCCTGCACGACGTAGTCGTAGGCCCCCTCGGCCCGCCGCGGCCCCGTCATGCCGAAGCCGGACAGCGAGCAGCAGACGATCCGCTCGTTGAGAGCGGCCAGGTCGGCGTAGCGCATCCGCATCCGCTCCGGCACGTCGCCCCGGAGGTTCGAGTAGACGACGTCGCTCACCCGCACGAGATCTTCGAACACCGTCCGGCCGGCGGCGGTTGTGAGGTCGAGCGACAGGCTGCGCTTCCCCCGGTTGAACGTCTCGAAAAAGAGGCTGTCCTCGCCCTCCTGGAAGGGCGGGACGTAGCGCCCGACGTCGCCGCCGACACGGGCATCCTCGATCTTGATGACGTCGGCGCCGAGCTCGGCCAGGTGGAGCGAGCCGAACGGGCCGGCACCGTACTGCTCGACGGCGATGACGCGCACGTCCTCGAGCGGCCTCACCCCTGCCCCCGCCGCCGGCCGCTGAGGGCGGCGACGCGTGCCATCTCGTTGCCGACGATCATGACTCCTTCGTCGACGCCCATGCCCGGCTTGGCGAGCACCTGGGTGGCCTCGCAGGCCATCGCGAGGTGGGCGCACACCTGGGCGGAGCGATCGGTCTCGTTGCACGTCCCGCCGCAGTAGGCGCCGAAGCCGCCCCTGCGGGCGAGGAGGAGGGCCTCGACGGTGTTGCCGATGCCGCCGAGGTCGGGTGTCTTCACGTGGATGACGTCGGCGGCGCCTTCCTCGACGAACCGCCGGATGTCCTCGAGGGTGTTGCACCACTCGTCGGCGACGATCTCGACGCCGGAGCCCCGGGCGGCGAGCAGCCGACGGAGCTCGGCGAGGGCGGCGATCTGGCCCTCTCGGCTGCCGGCGTCGACTGGATGCTCGATGCGGAGGCGGAAAGGGGAGGCGACCTCCTCGAGACGGGCGAGGTAATCGGCCACCGCCGGCAGGCTGCCGAGCGCCAGCCCGACCGTCCCGTAGGTGTCGAAGTGGAGCACGGGGTGGTACCCGGCCGCCGGTGCCTTGTCGAGGATGCGCCGGCGGACCCAGGCGACGTAGTCGTGGAACAAGGAACCGTCGGCGCCGAGCTTCTCGGCGACGTTGTTGACCAACCCGTGGGGAAGGACGTCGACCTGGCGGAGGATCATCTTGTCGACGGCGGTGTACCGGTCGTCGCCGCACTGGGCGAAGATCGGCACCGGCTGCAGGTCGGCCCCGGTGTCCCACTCGTCCCGGACCACCTCGGCCATCGTGACCCGTCGGGCGGTGGCGACGGCGTCGAGGAGCGCCTGGCTGACGCCGTAGCGCACGGCGGCCGAAAGGGGGGCGCCCCCCGCGCCCACCAGGTCCTCGACGGCATCGGCGAGGGGCCGGAAGGCGTCGAGGCTGCGCCCGACGAGGGCCGGCGCCACGACCGTCTCGACGACCTCCTCTGCCGGGGCGGCGGCGAACGGCTCCTCCCGCCCGCCGGCGGCGGCATACTGCACCGAGGCGGCGTCGCCGTGTGCGACGAGGCCGTCGTCAGTGACGACGAGCACCGAGAGTGCTTGCCCGGGCTGGCGGATGCGCCTGAAGCCGGGCGTCACCGGCATGCCTGCGTAGTCGAACCCGTCGTGCGGGCGCCCCTCGCGGATGGCAGCCTGGTCGTCTGAGAAGAAGCCTGCCGTGATCGGGACGGTGAGGACCTCGGCGATCCTCTGTGTCACCGACGCTGAAGGCGTACGTCGAAGGCGTCCCGGAGGGCGTCGCCGACGAGGTTGAAGGCCAGCACCGTGATGATGATCATGATCCCGACCGGGTAGATGAGCCACCATTCGCCGGCGTAGAGGAAGCTGATGCCCTGCGAGAGCATCTGGCCCCAGTTGGCGGCGGGTGGTGGGATGCCGAAGCCGAGGTAACCGAGGGCGGCGAGAAGCAGCACGGCGTCGGCGATCTGGAAGGTGATGTTGACGACGATCGTCCCGATGGCGTTCGGGATCACGTGGACGAAGACGCTGCGGCTGGCCCCGCCGCCCATACCTTTCACCGCCTGCACGTACTCATGTGTCCGGAGGGTGAGCGCCTCGCCGCGGATCAGCCGGGCGGGCACGAGCCAGGCGAACACTGCGACGATGATCGTGAGGTTGAAGGCGTTCGGCTGGATCACCGACGACAGCAGGAGGAGGACGAACAACACCGGCAGCGCGAGGAGGGCGTCGACGATGCGCATCATCACGGCGTCGACGATGCCTCCGAAGTAGCCGCTGATGGCGCCCCAGAGGACGCCGAAGAGGCTGGCGAGGGCGGCGGCGATGAAGCCGATCTCGATCGAGCTCTGGCCGCCGACCATCATCCGGCCCAGCTCGTCGTAGCCGACGGAGTCCGTGCCGAGGGGATGGGTGCCTCCGGGCCGGATGTTGGAGGTGGCGAGGTTCGTGGCGACCTGGTTCGTGTGGTAGATGAGCGGGCCGAGGAAGCAGAACAGCACCACGAGCACGATCAGCACGACGCCGGCGAGGCCGAGCTTGTTGGCGAGGAAGGCCCGTACGACGCCGCTCTGGCTGCGGTACGGGATGCCGCCGTCGGTGACGGCCGTGCCGAGGGGGCCGCCGGGGACGCCGAAGGGCTCGCCGACGATCGGGCCGGGGATCACCGCCATCTCCGACCCCCTTGTCCTGCCCGGGCCCGTTCGGCGAGGAGTGGGCCGTCATGCGTAGCGGATCCGCGGGTCGACGAAGCTGTAGGCGACGTCGGCGATGAGATTGCCGGCGATCACGAACACCCCGATGATGAGCGTCTCGGCGAGCAGAGTCGGGTAGTCGCGGTTGACGGCGGAGTTCCAGTAGAGGAGGCCCGCCCCCGGGTAGTTGAACACCTGCTCCACGATGAGGTTCCCGGTGAGGAGCGACGGGATGCTCAGGCCGAGGAGGGTGATGATCGGCAGGACGGCGTTGCGGAGCATGTGTGCGAACAGGACTGCCCGCTCCCGGGCGCCCTTGGCCCGGGCGGTGCGGATGTAGTCCTGGGCGAGGTTCTCGATCGCCGATGACCGCATGTAGCGGCTGAACGACGCCACCTGGATGATCGTGAGCGTCGCGACGGGGAGCACCATCGCGGCTGGATGGCTGATGGCCCCGCCGACGCCGACGGTCTGGGGGGCGGTGGCGGGGAACCAGCGGAGGTTGACGGCGAACAGTTCGATGAGGACGAGGCCGAGCCAGAACGACGGCATCGAGTAGGCGACGAAGCTTGCGCTCGTGAGGACGTAGTCGTCGGCGTGGCCCCGCCGGACCGCCTGGTAGACGCCGAGCGGGATGGCGATGAGGACTGTGAACAAAAGGGCGAGGCCGGCGAGGTAGGCCGTCTTCGGCAGGTCGGTCGAGAGCAGGTAGGAGACCGTCTCGTTGTTCTTGTAGGAAAACCCGAGGTGCAGCTGCAAGGTGTGCCAGATGTAGTCGACGTACTGCACCGGGAGCGGCTTGTTGTAGCCGTTGGCGATGTTGAACTGCCGGATGGCACCAGGCGTGGCCCGAAGGCCTAGGACGGCGCGGGCCGCACCACCGGGGAGGGCGTGCACGAGCCCGAAGGTGATGAGGGTGACGAGGAACAGCACTGCGATCGCCTGGCCGAACCGCCGAAGCAGATAGCCATGCACGCTCAGCGCACCCCGAGCCCGAGCAGCAGGCCGTCGTCGGGGACGGCCGGGCTGCTCGTGATGAAGAGCGGGAAGCCGGTCTCGGGAGCAAGGACCTCGACCTCGTCGCCGCTGCCGGCGAGGGGACCGATCGTCCCGAGGCGCTCGCCGGCGGCGACCTCCTCGCCGGCGGCGACGGCCGGCTCCCACCATCCCCCCCGTTCTGCCCGCATCCAGAGGAAGTGGCCGAGGACCGTCGGCGTCGCCTGCTCTGTCGGCCCTTCGGGCGCCGGGAGCATCCCGAGGCGCCCGAAGATCCGCCGGAGGCCGGCGACATGGCGGTCGGCCTCGGCCGGCTCGACGATCCCGCGGCCGCCCGCCTCCGCCGTCAGGGCCGGGATCCCGACCTCGGCCGCCGCCGCGCTGCTCGTGCCGGCGATCGGGCTGTCGCTGCGCTCGACGCGGATGACGAAGTCGAGACCGTAGTCGTGGGCCATCTCGGCGGCGACGTCCTCGACGGGCGAGGCGTCGTAGAGGGCGAAGCTCGCCAATTCCTCCACCTGGTCACCGCAGTGCATGTCGATGTGCCGGTCTGCCGGGCGGATCACCGTCTCGAAGAGCGCCCACGCGAGGCGGTCGGTGAAGCTGCCGTCAGGGTCACCCGGGAAACAGCGGTTGAGGTTCTTGTCGTCGTGGGGGACGGTGAAGGCCTGGCGGGCATGGAAGGACGCCAGGTTGGCGATCGGCACGGCCACGAGATGGCCCTGCAGCTCCGCCTCGTCGAGGCCTGCGAGGAACCTGCGGAGCCCGAGCATGGACGAGTACTCGCAGCCGTGGACTCCGGCGATGAGGGAGACGCTCGGGCCGCGCGCCCGGTCGCCGTACTCGAGATAGGGCACAGAGGCTCCGGGCAGATCGCCGCCGCCCGGCACCTCCAGCACATGCCTTGTCACCATGTCAGCCGCCTCGTCTAAGGGGAAGGAAGAACGGACTACTTCGTGAAATACCAGTACTCGGGGGAGAAGGTGAGCAACGGGCTCTGGTTGACGCCCTGCAGGGTGTCCTTGATCGCCGAGATCTGGGTGTCGGGAACCGGCTGCCAGATGTCGGGCAGCTGGGAGGCGAGGTAGTTCTCGTACTTCTGAAGGATCGCCGTCCCGGACACGAGGTGGGTCTCGTTGATGTACCTGTCGTTGGTCGGGTTGCTGAAGGAGCCTTCGTTGATGTTGGACCCGGTCTCGAAGATGGTCTCGCCCGTCGGGTAGAAGTCCGGCCCGTACGACCAGCCACCGCCCCAGTTCTCGAATTGCCAGGTGCAGTTCGCCGACGACTTGCACGGCACCGCATTGGCGATGACGGTGTCGAAGGGCGCCTGGCTCAAGTTGAGCTGAATGCCGTCGTACTGCTCGAGCGCCGACTTGAACTGCTCCATCTCCTGGGTGACCGGAGTGGTGCCCGAGACGTACTGCAGGTTGAACGAGAGCGGCTCACCGGCGGTGATCCCCGGCCCGCACAGGCTCGGCTTGGCGCACGTCGTGAGGCCGTTCGGCTTCACGTCCCAGCCGTGGGCCTTGAGGCTCGCGGCCGACTTGACAGGGTTGTAGGGGAAGGGGTTGCTCTCCTCGTAGGAGGTCGCCAAGCTGTTCGGCGGCCGGACGGGCACCGGTCCGTACGTCGGGTAGGCGTAGCCGAAGTAGGCCTTCTGGATGTAGACCGGCTGGTCGACCAGTTCCTGCACGGCCTGGCGGAAGTACAGCTGGTTGAAGATCGGCCCCACCTTCGGGTTGGCGTGGTTGTAGGGGATGTAGTTGATCTGCCAGCCGATCCACGGGTCGATCCGGTAGCCGGCGCCCTCGACGACGGCTTTCTGGGCGGCGTCCTGGGGCGGGATGTAGCCGTAGGTGAGCGAACCTGAACGAAGCGAGTTGTACTCGGCGGTGTCGCTCGTGAAGGGCTCGAGGATGAGCGTGCTGATCTTCGGCTTCACCGGGCCGGTGTACTTCGGGTTGTCGGAGAAGACGGTGTAGCCGCTCGTCTGGAAAGCCTTCAGGGTGAACGGGCCGTCGGTGACCTTCCAGAGCGGGTTGCTGGCGTAAGTCGACGGCGACGACGCCTCCTTGCTGAGGAAGCTGTACACCTGCTTCGCACCCGCCGTCGTCATGTCGAGGTTGCTGACGGCTCCGGTGGCTGAGGTCTTGTCCCATGCGTGCTGCGGGAAGGGGGTGATCTGGCTCAGCTCGTTGTCTGTGAACCACGTCGGCGAGTAGGCCGCGTTGAGGTCGAAGGTGATCGTCGTCGGCGAGTCGATCTTCATCTTCGTGACGTTGGCGGGGAACTCGCCGGGGACGTAGACGGGCCAGATGCTCTCCTCGGCGACGAGGAGGTTCATGAAGAACTGGATGTCGCGGGCTGTCACCGGCTGCCCGTCGGTCCACATGTAGTGGTTGAGCGTGATCGTGACGACCTTGTTGCCGTCGGTGTAGACGGGTGGCTTGGCGAGGCTGAGAGCGTCATTGACGCCGTAGACGCTCTGGTTGGGGGCGGTGCCCGCAGGGCCGTACCAGTAGAGCGGGCGGAACATCTCCTGCTGGAACTGGAACAGGTTCACGTTGCTGTAGTACGTGCTGCTCATGAGCGGGAGGATGTAGTTGGGGAAGGTCGCAGGCGGGAGGCCGTAGACCACGGTCCCGCCCCGGATCGCCTTCGCGTTCGCATTGGGGTTGGCACCGCCGTTGCCACCCGCCGACGAGCCACAGGCGGCAAGCAGCGAGACGGCGGCAAAACCGCCGACAAGAACGGACAGTGTTCGGCGGTGGGGCTTCAGCAGGCGCATCGTTCTCCTCGGGGTGTGGGGGTGGCGGGGTCGGCCCGGACCGGTGTCGGCCGGGTGGGTTGGTCGAGAGAGGGGCGTCACGGTGCCTCGGCCGCACCGGCGGCGGGCGTCGGCACGGCGGCGGTCGCTCCGGCTCTTCGGAGCGGGAAATGGCAGGCGACGAAGTGGTTGTCCTCGATGGCGCGCGAGGGGTGGTTCCACGCCACAGCGCTCCTCGGCGCGCGGGCAGCGGGTCCGGAACCGGCACCCCGAGGGCGGGGAGACGGCGCTCGGGATCTCGCCGCGGATGGGCGCAGGACGGCGCCCCTGGCCGGGCGACGGCACCGGGATGGCCTCGATGAGGCTGGCGGTGTAGGGGTGGGCGGGAGCGGCATAGACGGCCCCGGCCGGGCCGATCTCCACCAGCTTGCCGAGGTACATGACGCCGATCCGGTCGGCGAGGTACTTGACGACGGCGAGGTCGTGGGAGATCACGATGTAGGTGAGGCCGTGGGTGGCCTGGAGGCGCTTCATCAGGTTGAGGACCTGGGCGCGGATCGACACGTCGAGCGCGCTCACCGGCTCGTCGGCCACCACGAGCTCGGGCCGGAGGGCGAGCGCCCGGGCGAGGCCGATCCGCTGGCGCTGGCCGCCCGAGAACTCGTGCGGGTAGCGGTCGACGGCGTTGGCGGGCAGCCCCACCTCGGCGAGGAGGTCGCGGACGACACGCTCCTGCTCGCGCCGGTCGCCGATGCCCTGGATGACGAGCGGCTCGCGCAGGATCCGGCCGACACGCATGCGAGGGTCGAGGGAGGCGTACGGGTCCTGGAACATCAGCTGGAACTGCCGGCGCTTCCGGCGCAGCTCCTTGCGGTCGAGCTCGCCGAGCACCTCGCCGCCGACCGAGATGACGCCGCTGTCGGCCTCGTCCATCGCGGTGACGAGGCGGCCGAGGGTGGTCTTGCCGCACCCGGACTCGCCGACGAGGCCGAAGGTCTCGCCGGCCTGGATCGAGACGCTCACGTCTGAGACGGCTTTCACCGTCCCCCGTCCGGCGCCGCCGAAGAGGCTGGCGTTGCCGATCGGGAACTCCCGCACGACGTGCTCGACGCGCACGAAGCCGGCGCCGCTCGCATCGGCAACGCCCCGCTCGGCCGTCCGCTCGCCGGCCGGAGCCGACGAGCAGGGGGAGCGGCCCGTCGACGGGGTGCCAGCAGGCGTAGAGGTGACCGCCGCCGGCGTCGACGAGCTGCGGGTCCCGCTCGTGGCAGTCCGGGGTGGCGTTGGTGCAGCGGGGGGCGAAGCGGCAGCCCTTCTGCGGCTCTGTGAGGTCGGGCGGCAGCCCCGGGATGCTGAGCAGCTGCTGGCGCGGGTCGGAGTCGAGACGGGGGATCGAGGCGAGGAGCGCCCGCGAGTACGGGTGGCGCATCGTCGCGAACAGCTCCGGAGTGGTGGTCGACTCGGCCACCTGGCCGGCGTACATCACGACGACGCGGTCGGTCCGGCTGGCGATGACTCCCATGTCGTGGGTGATGAGCAGGACCGCCATCCCGAGCCGGTCGCGCAGGTCGTCGAGCAGCTCGAGGATCTGCGCCTGGATCGTGACGTCGAGTGCCGTCGTCGGCTCGTCGGCGATGAGGAGCTTCGGGTCGCACGCGAGCGCCATCGCGATCATGACGCGCTGGCGCATGCCGCCCGAGAGCTGGTGGGGATAGTCGCCGAGGCGCTCCTTCGGGCGGGGCAGGCCGACGAGGCCGAGCACCTCCTCGGCGCGCTCGAGCGCCTCGGCCTTGCTGGCGTTGCGGTGGATCCGCATCGGCTCGCCCACCTGGGACCCGATCGTCTTCGTCGGGTTGAGCGACGTCATCGGGTCCTGGAAGATCATGCTGATCTCGTTGCCCCGCATGGACCGCATCGCGCCGGGGGAGAGGTCGACGAGGTCCTCGCCGCCGAAACGCATGGAGCCGGCCGAGACGTAGCCCCGCACGGGGAGGAGGCCCATGAGGGCGAGGCCCGTCATCGACTTGCCGCATCCCGACTCGCCGACGATGCCGAGGCACTCGCCGGCATCGACGTGGAAGCTGACGCCATCGACGGGATGGGCGAGGCCGTGGTGCATGCGGATGCGCACTGCGAGGTCGCGGACGTCGAGCACGCGGCCGGCCGGGCCGTCGCCGGGAACAACGGGTGCCATCAAGGCCTCAGTTGCCAACGCGGTCCACCCTGGTCGTCCCCTCCCGCTGTTCCCGGAGAATCTAGCAAGGCCCGATGATCGTCTGGGATCGGGGCGGCCCGATCAGGCCGCATCGCTACGATCACTCGCGCCGGGCTCGCCGGAGGGCACCCGGAGGAGGCAGCCGTGTGAGGCGGGAGCACCAGAGCAAGCTGTGCAGCTGACGATCATCGGCGCCGGGGCGATCGGCGGGACGGTCGGCGCCCACATGGCCCGGGCCGGTCACGACATCCTGCTCTGTGACGCCGACGCCGCCCACGTCGAGGCGATCAACCGGAGCGGCCTGTGCATCGAGGGGCCGGTCGACGAGTTCACGGTGCGGGTGCCGGCCGTGACACCCGACGGGCTGCCGGACCGGATCGCGCACGCCGCCATCGCCGTGAAGAGCCACCACACGGCGGCGGCGGCGGGGCTGCTGAGCGACCGGCTGGCCGATGACGGCTGGGTGGTGAGCCTCCAGAACGGCATGACGACGGCGACCATCGCCGAAGCAGTCGGGCGGGAGCGCGTCATCGTCGGGTTCGTCAACTTCGGCGCCGATGTCGTCGGCCCCGGCCGCATCATGCAGGGCAACGTGGCCACCTTCCGGATCGGTGAGCCCGACGTCCGGGCCGTCACGCCGCGGGTGGCCGCGCCTCGCGGAGGCCCTCCCCTGGGCGGAGCCGACGGAGAACATCCTCGGCTACCTGTGGGGCAAGGAGGCCTATGGCGCCATGCTGTGGGCGGGCGCCGTCTCGGACCTGAGCATCGCCGACCACCTCGAGGACCCCCGCTACCGCCCCCTCATGCTTGCGGTGGCGGGCGAGGTGCTCGCCCAGTCGCCCGTGGAACCGCTCCCCTTCGACGGCTTCGAGCCCGACGACCTCGACGGCTCGATCGACCGCCTCGTCGCCTTCAACCGCGGGAGCGCCAAGTCACACAGCGGGATCTACCGCGACCTGATGGTTCGCCGGCGGAGGACCGAGGTGGCCGAGCTGCGCACCCACCTGAGCGGGCCCATCACGACCTGGGTGGCCGACCTCATCGAGTCGATCGAGCAGGGCGAGCGCACCTGCGAGGTGGCCAACCTCGATCTCCTCGTCGCCCTCGAGCGGGCGCACCGGCTCGGCGGCCGCCTCGACGCCGTCGTGCGGCTCGTTTCGGCCCCGCCCCGTGCCCGAAACGGCCCCCTCCACGGCGTGCCCGTCGCCGTGAAGGATCTCGTCGCCGTCGAGGGCACCCCGACCGGGAACGGCAATCCGGCCGACATGGCAGGGCCGCCGGCAACCAGGGACGCCGAGGTCGTCTCCCGCCTGCGCGCCGCCGGCGCCGACGTCTTCGCGACGACCGCCCTTCTCGAGTACGCCGCCGGCGCCGTCCACCCCGACATAGCCGAGACGCGCAATCCGTGGGACCCGCACCGGACGGCGGGCGGCTCGAGCGGGGGCTCGGCCGCCCTTGTCGCCTGCGGCGCCTGCGCCGTCGCGATCGGCACCGACACGGGCGGCTCGATCCGCCTCCCCGCCCACTACTGCGCCACCGTCGGCCTGAAGCCGACGTTCGGCGTCATCCCCACCGCCGGCGTGACGGCCCTCTCCCCCTCGCTCGACCACGTCGGGCTGCTGGCGGCCGACGTCGGCTGGGCCGCCCGCGCCTGGAGAGCGCTCTCCGGCGAGGCCGTGCCCGGGCCGCCCGCCCGCCTACGCCTCGGCGTCCTCTCGGGCCAGGTCGACGACGGCCGGGTCGAGGCCGGCACGGCCGAGGCCGTCGCTGCGGCTCTCGACCGCCTCGGCGGGGCGGCCGGCCCGACCGAGATGGCGGTCGAGAGCGTCGACGACGGCGCCTTCCGGGCGATAGACGCCACCTTCGACGCCATCTTCTCCTGGGAGGCATGGCAGCAGTTCGGCCCGCTCGTCGAGGCTGACCCGGGCCGCTTCGGCGCCGAGACGCTCCGGCTGTTCCGGCACGCCTCCACGGTCACGGCCGGGGAGTACCGGAGCGCCCTCGAAGTGCGGGCGGGCCTTCTTCCTTCCTGCTCCGACACCTACGCCGGGATCGACGTGCTCGTGAGCCCGGCGGCGCCCTTCGTCGCCCCGGCGACGACACCGCCCGTCGACACGCCCGAAGGCGAAGCCGAGGGCCTCTTCACCCGGGCGTACAACCTGACGGGCGCCCCGGCGCTCGTGCTGCCGTGCGGCTGGGCGGGCGGGCTCCCGGTCGGGCTGCAGCTGTCGGCTCCCGCCGGCTCCGACGCCGCCCTCTTGGCGGCCTCGTCCGCCGTCGAGGCCGTCCTCGCCTTCGAGCGCCCAGTCGTCCCCCATGTCGAGGCGCCCCCGCCGCCCGCACCGTCGTCCACCACCGAGGCTTAGGAGCACGTCGTGAAGATCTTCATCTCCTCCGACATGGAGGGCACGGCCGGCATAGTCGACTGGGAGCAGGTCCGCCCCGGAAGCGGCGACTACGCCGCCGGCGTGGAGCTGCTCCTCGCCGAGGTCAACGCCGCCATCGAGGGTGCCGGGGAGGCCGGCGCGACCGAGTTCCTCGTCAACGACTCCCACAGCCGGATGGCCAACCTGCCCCCGGCGCGCCTCGCCGGGCGGAGCCGCTACCTCTCGGGCCGCTTGAAGCCGCGCTACATGATGGAAGGCCTCGACGACACCTTCGACGCGATCTTCTTCGTGTCGTATCACGGGTCGATGTCGGCCCACGGCTCGACGCTCTCGCACACCTACTTCCCGGCCGCCTTCTCCGAGGTGACGCTCAACGGCGACGTCGTCGGCGAAGCGGGCATCAACGCCCTCGTCGCCCGCCACTACGGCGTGCCGGTCGTGTTGATCACGGGGGACGAGACGACGGCGGCCGAGATCGGCAAGGTCTGCCCCGGCATCCGCTCCGCCGTCGTCAAGCGGTCGGTCACCCGCTTCGCCGCCGACTCGCTCCACCCGAGCGCCGCCTGCGAGCTGATCCGGGAACAGGCCCGCCTCGCCGTCGCCGAGCTCGACGAGGCGGCGCCGCCCGCCATCAGCCTCCCGGCCGTGCTCGGCATCCGCTTCCACAACACCGACTACGCCGACCTCGCCGCTCGCATATCCGGTGTCGAGCGGACGGGCGACCTGCAGGCGACGATCACCGACGAAGACCCCCTGCAGCTGTTCCAGACCTTCATCACCGTCGTGCTGCTCTGCCGTGGCTTCGTCGAGTAGCGGCGGGCTCGCCGGCCGCACGGCCGTCGTGACCGGGACGGCCCACGGCATCGGCGCCGCCATCGCGGAGGCTCTCCGGGCCGACGGCGCCACCGTCCACGGCGTCGACCGGGACGCCGCCGATCTGTCCGACCCGGGCGCCGTCGCCGCCTGGTTCGCCTCGGTCGGGATGGTCGACATCCTCGTCAACAACGCCGGCGGCGTGTGCGGCCAGGTGCATCACCCGCTCGAGGAGGTCGCCGTCGAGGATTGGCGCGCCGTCGTCGACGCCAACCTCACCTCGGCGTTCCTCTGCACCCGGGCGGTCGCCGCCGCCATGAAGTCCGCAGCGGTGGGGGCGCATCGTCAACATCTCGTCCGGCGCCGGGCGGAGCGTGAGCATGACCGGCATCCAGGCCTACGCGAGCGCCAAGGCGGGCCAGATCGGCTTCACCCGGCAGATGGCCCACGAGCTCGGGCCGTACGGGATCACCGTCAACTGCATCGCGCCGGGTTTCGTGCTCTCGAACCCGACCACGATCGCCCAGTGGGAGAGCTACGGCGAGGACGGCCAGGCAGGCGCTCGTCTCCTCGATCGCCCTTCGCCGCCTCGGGCGTCCGGAGGACATCGCGGCGGGGGTGCAGTGGTTCGTGTCCGAGGCCGCCTCGTGGGTGACCGGCCAGACCATCTCCATCGATGGTGGCCATGCTCTCTTTTGACCAGACCGAGGACGAGCTGATCGGCGAGCTGGCCGGCTACGTCGCCATCCCGAGCGTCAGCCGTGACGCCGACGTGGCGACGATGCGGGCGGCGGCGCAATGGCTCGTCGACCGCCTTTCCTTTGCCGGCGCCCGGATCGAGGAGACGGCCGGCCACCCGGTCGTGCGGGCGGACTGGCTCGGCGCGCCGGGCGCTCCCACCGTCCTTGTCTACGGCCACTACGACGTGCAGCCGACAGGTGATGCCGGCGAGTGGCTGAGCCCGCCCTTCGAGCTCGTGCGCGACGGTGAGGTGGTGCGCGGGCGGGGCGCCACCGACGACAAGGGGCCGGTGTACATGGTCCTCAAGACGGCCGAGGCATTCATGTCCGAGGAGGGCGGCCTCCCCCTCAACGTCAAGTTCCTCTTCGAGGGCGAAGAGGAGATCGGCAGCCCCAACCTCGGCTGCCTGGGTTAAGGCGCATGCCGCCGAGCTGGCCGCCGACCTCGTCATCTCGGCCGACGGGGCCATGTGGCGCCCGAGCGAGCCGTCGCTCTCCGTCGCCAGCAAGGGCCTTGTCAGCTTGGACGTCGAGGTAAGTGGCGCCAATCACGACCTCCACTCGGGCCGCTACGGCGGCACCGTCGCCAACCCGGCGGCCGCCCTCGCCCGCGTCCTCACGAGCCTGCACACCGCCGACGGCGCCGTCGCCGTTCAGGGTTTCTACGACGGCATCGCCCCGCTCAGCCCCGACCAGCGAGACGAGATCGGAGCCGTCGCCTGGGACGACGACGCCTATCAGGCCGACCTCGGCGTGCCCGAGCTGCACGGCGAGCCGGGCTACACGACCCTCGAGCGGCTCTGGACCCGCCCGACCCTCGAGGTCAACGGCGTGAGCGCCGGCGGCAAGTACACGGTCATCCCGCACCGCGCCGTCGCCCACCTCTCCTGCCGCCTCGTGCCGGGCCAGGATCCCGACGCCGTCCTCGACGCCGTCGTCCGCCACGTCAGCTCGCAGGCACAGCCCGGTGTGCGGGTGGAGGCCCGCCCGGACGCCGCCCGGGTGCCCGCCTACACGATCCCGCCGGACCATCCGGCGATACGTGCCGGCCGGGAAGCTCTCGCCTCGGTCTACCCCGGACGAGGACGTGCTGCTCGCCGTCATCGCCGGCACGCTGCCGGCCACCGCCATGTTCGAGGAGCTGCTCGGCGCGAAGACGCTCTTCTTCTCCTTCTCGACCGCCGACGAGCAGCTGCACGCGCCGAACGAGTTCCTCCGCGTCCGGCGCCTGAAGGAGGGCATGCGCGGCCTGGGAGGCACTGTGGCGGCTGCTCGCCGAGGGAGCCCACCGCCTGGCGCCGGGGGCGCTCCCGGCCGCTGCGGGGACGCCCCGGTGAGCGGTGCCGGCGAGGCCGCCCCCTACACCGCCTACGGCTATCTCGAGGCCGGTGCCGACTTCCCGATCTTCGAGCTGGCACCCGAGATCGGGCGTGTCCCGCCATGGGACCCGGGCCTTTCCACCGGGCAGGCGGCACGGGTGGCAAAGCTCCTCAACCAAGCGACGATCATCTCGCTCCACGACCATCCGGTGCGCTTCCCGGCCGACATGGCGCGAGACCCCGGCCTACAACCGAGCCGGCCGCCAGCACACCGCCTTTGCCGGGCTGGCGGACTCGGGGCTCACAGCCGTCTTCGACAACATGATGGACGGCACGGGCTGCATCACCGGCAACGCCCCCTGGAAGTGGCTCGACATCGTCACCGACCTCGGCATGCGCCAGGCCGATATCGCCCACCAGGACCGGGTGCGCATCGCACGGGACGTCGCCGACATCGTCTCGGCCAAGGAGCACGACGGGGTAGGGATCGTCCTCGGGCTCGAGGCGGCGACGCCGATCGAGAACGAGCTCGACCGCCTCGACGTCCTCTACGGGCTCGGCGTCCGCCAGATCGGCGTCGCCTACAACGACGCCAACACCCTCGGCAGCGGCCTCAACGAGGCCGTCGACGGCGGGCTGACCTCCTTCGGTCGCAAGGCCGTCCGCCGTATGAACCAGCTCGGCCTCCTCATCGACCTGTCGCACTCGTCGGACGAGACGGCGCTCGACACATGCCGGGCCAGCACGGCCCCGGTCTGCATCACCCACGCCGGCGCCCGGAGCGTCTGGCCGACCCGCCGCATGAAGCCGGACGAGGTGTTGCGCGCCGTCGCCGGCACGGGCGGGGTGATCGGCATCTCGGCGGCGCCCCACACGACGCTGTCGGCGGCCCACCCCGAGCACAGCATCGAGTCGGTGCTCGACCACTTCGAGTACTGCGTGCAGCTCGTCGGCAAGGAGCACGTCGCCTTCGGGCCGGACACCCTCTACGGCGACCATGTCGCCATGCACAAGGTGTTCGCCAAAGTGCTCGATCTCGGGACGGCGACAGCGGGGCCGCCCTTCACCCCCGTCGCCTACGTGGACGGCCTCGAGAACCCGACCGAGTGCTTTCCCAACCTCTGCGCCGCCCTCGTCAAGCGCGGGTGGTCCGACGACGACATCGGCCTCGTGCTCGGGGGCAACATCCTCCGCGTCCTCGCCGAGGTGTGGGTGTGAGCCCGCAGCCGGGCACCCCGGTGCCTCCCGACGGCGACGGGCCGCGGCAGGCGGGCGGCGAGGCGGCGGCACTCAGCGCCCTCGCCGAGGACTTCTTCACCGTCCTTCACACGATCGACCCCCTCAACGCCACCCAGCTCGGAGCCCCCGGCTTCGACCACCTCCTCCCGGACCCGAGCAGTGAGGGGGCGGCGGAGAACGCCCGCGCCCTCGCCGGCATCGAGCGTCGCCTGTCGCAGATCGACCGCGGGGCGCTCGACACGCGGGACGCCACCACCGCGAGCGTGCTGGCCGCTCTCGCCGGCGCGACGCGGTCGGACCTCGAGCACGGGCTGTGGGCAGCAAACGCCTCGGCTCAGGGCTACGCCAACCCGCAGGCGATGGTGTTCCAGGCGATCCCGACGGCCGTCCTCGACGACGCTCGCGCCGTCGACGACCTACCTCGAGCGCCTCCGCGGGCTGAGCGGCTTCTTCGACGCCATCGGGCGGCGCTACCGCGAGTCCGCCGCCGACGGGCGACCTTCGACGGCGGTCGGAGTGCGTCAGGCCATCGAGCAGCTCGAGGGGCATCTCGCCTCCGAGCCGTCGCACCACCGCCTGCAGCCGCCCCGCCTGCCCGGCGACGTAGACGAGCGGACCGTCCGGGCGACCGTCGCAGACGTATTGGCCGACGAGGTGAGGCCGTCGCTCGAGCGCCTGCTCACCGTGCTCCGCGACGAGCTCCTGCCCGGCGCCCGCCCCGACGAGGCCGTCGGGATCGGCAATGTCCCCGGCGGCACCGCCGGCTACCTCGCCGCCGTCGCCCGCCACACGACGACGACTCTCTCCCCCGAGGAGATCCATGCCATCGGGCTGTCGGTCCTCGCCGATCTCGAGGAAGAGTGGAGCGAGCTCGGCGGCCGGGTGCTCGGGGTCTCCGAGCCGCCCGAGATCCTGCGCCGGCTCCGTGAGGAGCCCACCCTCAGGTTCGACAGCCGCGCGGCGATCGTCACGACCGTCGCCGGCGCCCTCGACCGGGCCGAGGCCGCCCGCGACGAGTGGTTCCCGACTTACCGCGATCCCGCCCTGTGTGATCGAGGAGATAGACCCGCTCGAGGCGGGCAACGCCGCGCTCGCCTACTACCGGCCGCCGGCGGCGGGCGGGAGCCGCCCGGGTGCGCACTGTGTTCTCACCGCCCAGCCCGAGCGCCGCTTCGTCTATGAGTACGAGGCCCTCGCCTTCCACGAGAGCACCCCCGGCCACCACCTGCAGGTCGCCTCCGCCCAGACCCTCGACCACCTGCCGGCGTTCCGGCGGTACCTCGACGCCGAGGTGTGCGCCTACGTGGAGGGCTGGGGGCTCTACAGCGAGCGGCTCGCCGACGAGATGGGCCTTTACTCCTCCGACCTGTTCCGCCTCGGCATGCTCTCCTTCGACGCCCTCCGCGCCTGTCGGCTCGTCGTCGACACGGGCATGCACCACCTCGGCTGGCCACGGGAGCAGGCCGTCGATTTCATGTGGGCCCACACGGCGACGACCCGCGAGAACGTCGCCAACGAGATCGACCGGTACATCGGCTGGCCCGGCCAGGCGCTCGCCTACATGGTCGGCCGGCGGGAGATCCGGCGCCTGCGCAACGAGGCGCACGCCGCCCTCGGGCCGGCATTCGACGTCCGCCGGTTCCACGGGGCGGTGCTCGGCGAGGGGGCGGTCCCGCTCGACGTCCTCGCCGAGGTGGTCCATCGCTGGACTTCGGAGGAAGGCGCCGCCACCGGAAGGATGATGAGAAGGGAGGACACCTGATGCGTGTCACGATCAACGACAACGAGCTCGAGGTCGAGGTGCTCGGTGACGAAGGGGCACCGCTGCTGATCGCCCACCACGGCGGTGGCGGGATCGGCTCGCTCGAGGAGCCGCGGGGGACATTCGGGCCGCTGTCTAAGTGGTTCCGGGTTCTCGTCTTCGACGCCCGTGGCTGTGGGCGGAGCGAGGGCAAGCCGCCCTTCTCCCACGCCCAGTGGGCCGCCGACGTCGACGGTTTGCGGGACTGGGCGGGCGCAGACCGTGTCGTTGTCGCGGGCGGGTCCTACGGGGGGTTCATCGCGATGGAATACGCCCTCGCCTTCCCCGACCGTGTCGCCGCCATGATCCTGCGGGACACATCGGCGGACAACTCGAACCTGACGCGGGCGTTCGAGAGCGCCCGCCAGCAGACCCGCGTGGAGATCAACTGGGACAACTTCGAGCGCTACTGGTCCGGGCGCATCACCGACGACGAGGACCTGAAGGCCCGCTGGGCGGAGATCATCCCGCTCTACGACTACGAGTACGACGCCGAGCGGTCCGCCGCCCGCGTCGAGGCCGGCATCTACCGGCACGAGGCCCACAACTGGTGCTTCCAGCACAACATGCCGACCTACGACCTGAAACCCCGCCTGGCGGAGGTGAAGGCGCCGACGCTCGTGACGGTCGGGCGGACCGACTGGATCACGCCGGTGTCGTCGGCGGAGACGATCGCCTCGCTCATCCCCGACGCCGAGCTCGTCGTCTTCGAGCGCAGCGGCCACTCTCCCCAGATCGAGGAGGCGGACCGCTTCCAGGCCGTGATGCGGACGTTTCTCGCTCGGGTCTTCCCCGAGCTCAGCGGTCTCCGGCCGGCGGAGGAGAAGGCGAGCTGAGCCGGCGTGCAGATGACAGCGGCCGGCAGCCAGCGGCGGCGGGCGAGTTCCAGCTCGAGGGATGGCAGAGTGGAAGAATGCGACAGTCTTGAATGCCTCACAAAGCCAATCCACCGGTGTTCTGGCGTCGTCTCTAGTATCCCTGAGCTTGGCATCTTGTCCAACACGTGCGGAGCATGTTTCTCAAATCTGGCTAGATTTATGACAGAGCTTTTGGATCTCGCTGCGCGTCCAGCCTCAACTCCTGAGACCCACTTTCTGCTTGCATCTGGCGCATCCGTGTGTCCGGCAGCAGCCGCCAGCAGGAAGCAAAGCGGCCGCGTGACTTGGGTCAACTGCCGAGCAGATCCCCCAGGCCTGATTGGGACGAGCAATCACTAGCATGACGTCCCCGAGCACCGGCTGGTCCCCAACCCTATACATGAATTGGCCCCAGCTCAGCTTGCCTCTCGTGAGCCACTCAGGCAGAGACTTGAGAGCCGGAACTGGCACTCGGGCGCACGATGGCTACGTGTAAGACGGCCCGGACCACGAACTTAGCGATCTCTACCAGTCGTTTGCACTTCTCGCGCCTCGGATCTGGGTCCCACTACCGAGGCTCGCTTAGCCGCTCTAGTGTCCATCCCGAGCGTGCCAATATGGCCGCGATACTCGTCGGAGTAGAGTAATTGATGTGGGCAGGAAGCACTTGACGCCACTTTAGTGCCCAAAACCGCGCAAAAGGCTGGAAACATTAGGTGTCGTGACAAGCAAGTATGCATCGTCTGCAGCCAACCTTCTCAGTGCTTCTAGCTCGTGAAGCGGATCTTGCAGATGCTCGAATACATCAAAGGCGACGACGAGATCATAGTGGGGCCATCTTTCCGCGTCGATATCAGTAGCCGCTCCCTCAAACACATCTAACTTCAACTCCTGGCGTGCAAACTGTGAGAACTTTGGTGCCAACTCGATACCCTTCACCTTCCAGCCGCGGTCGCGTGCAGCCTTCAGTACCCATCCGCTCGCGCAACCCACCTCGAGAAGCGTTCCTGGCTGATGGAGTAGGCGAGCGAATCGGTCGGCGAGATCCTCCGTCGTATAGAACGAGCTGATCTCGTGTGCAGACGGATATGGGGTTGGCGATACGACGCCAAGTGCTCACACTCGGTCATGCACCAGGACGGGACTGGCGGCTCACCCGACCGATGGGGAAGGCGGCCTTCTCGCCACTTCTGTCCGGAAAAGCAGCAAAGAAGCGAGGTCGCCGCATCGTGACTTGGTCACACATTGGGCACCGCTCAGGACCTTCGTCAAAGGCTCGGTTCGTTGATGCAGGGAACCGCATGCGCATGGCTCCGATCGTGTATTCTCTACGACCAGCCTACGTCTAGCACCAACGCCCAAGGTAAGAGCGCAACTTTAGCGGAGCCCGCGGGGCGTTGCTGCTCACGGCATCGACCAGCTCTGGGTAGAGTCCGTGGCCCTGGCTCAGTGGCGGAGTCCGGCCTCGCTAGTTGCATGGAGGTCATGCTCGTAGCTGGTCGCTGCTAGCGCTGCGGTGCGTCGCCGGTAGCGCTGGGGTGCAGGGCCGGCTCTGCGAGGGCTGAGCAACGCGTACGAGGAACGAGCCAGCGGCGCTGAGGTTCGAGAGAAGTCAGCGAAAGCCGTATTACGTTGATTAAGGTTGTATCCAAGAAAGGGTTACCTTAGTTGTGGAGCTACTACCTTTTGTTGTAACTGGCTCTTGTCAGGATCGTCGTCACTAGGAGTACGACTGCTAGCGTTGTCGTGACTTGTACGGTGTGGAAGAAGTCGAAGTGATGCGGACGCGATTCTCGGGCTTCGAGAACTACCGCTAACGCTTGTCCTTACATTTTGACGAGATCAAGATCGGATGTTCACATCACCCAGGCGCGAGGAGCGTGTCGTGTCGACAAGAGCTCGATCGCTCAAGCCCAGACAGATCCCGGCAAGTATGAATGGCCCTGCTTGAAAGGCGCCCACCCAGAAGATATCGAACAAGCCTTGTACATAGTGGCCGACCAGGATGCTTAGCCCGAACAGCCCAAATCCCCGCGGGAGACGGAACATCACGTTGATGGTAAAGCCTACGAGGATAAGAAAGCCGATGAGGCCAATAACCCCGCTTGACGCCAACGCATCTATGATGACGTTCGGTGGCGCCGTCACGTACAAGAACTGGTGGAGGTAATAGAATCTAAGTCCTTGACCCAGTTCGGGGCTGGTGTGCCATACGTTGATAGCGTTACTAAGTTGTCCAAGGCGTGTGGCGACCGAATTGAACTTTGGCGCGTCCTTCAGCTGCACCGCAAAGCTGAAATATAAGCCGACTCCCAGAGTAGCGAGGCCAGGAATCATGAGCTTAAGACGCCGACGAATCTCAGGCTGCAGGAGGAAGGCAAAGACGAGCACGCCAATTAGCACGACCGCTGCCTGGCGTGACTGAGAAGCCAGCAGTCCACCAACGCAGAAATACTTTGCAAGGCGTACTGTCCAGCCGCGAAGTTCTGTCCAAGGAGGCTTAAATTGTGTCAGGATGATCGCGGGCCACATCATCGAGCCGATAGCATTCTTCTGGTACACGCCCCACTGGGCGGGTGCGAAGTGCAGAGCGACTGCATGTTCCATCGCCACGATGGCAACCACCACCGCACCAAAAAGGTAGAGTCGCAAGGCCTGTCGGACGCGTCCACTCATGGCAATCGTCCAGCCGATAAATGCACTGCCTCCGACAGCGAAGAAGCGGTGAAACCACTCAACTATGTCCGAGCGACCGGGGTGGTACGCGACCACCACGACCAGGGTGACCTGGTAAACGACCACCCCTATAAGGAAGCGACGGAGGTTGACGGCCTCCTTCCGATCTACGCTCAAAAGCGCGGCGAGCGTTCCGAGGAAGACCAGCAGATCGGACACGCTCAGGTTCGTGCTGGCAGATCCCACCCTCTGCAAGAGGAATGTTCCAGGCAGAGCGAGAATAGGCCATAGGAGCTGGTCCGCCGCGAAGAGCCCGAACGCGAGGACGAAGAGGGCTGCCGCAATTGCCAGCCGTTTATCGTCGGCCACCAGCCCACCAAGAGCTACGACTCCGAGCGCGAGCAAGACGCAGGCCATGACCGTCTTCGGCATTGCAGCATGGCCGTCGGGCCGGTGGTCCCACACCGTAGTTCGTGGCACCGCTTGGCTACGAAAGTTTGGCGCGGGTGCGGTGTGCTGCAACTCCGAGCCGCACGGAGTTGCGAGGAGGCTCACTATACGCAGCAGACTTCAAGCTTCTAACTCGGTTCAACACGACACCGAGGAGCGGAGCGTGCATGAACTCCAACCGTTGAAGGGACTGCTCAACGAGCGGGCGGCTCTCTCCAGCAGCCACTACAAGCACAACCCCGTCCACGACCCGGCTCAAACTGGCGGCATTCGCCGAAGCCAGAACCGCAGAGGAGTCAAAGAGCACAAGGTCGAAGGAGCGGCTTAACTCTTTGATCAGAAGCCCCATGCCACTTCCGGAGAAGAGCTCGTCGAAGTCAGGGCTTCTATCACCGGCAGGGAGGAGCGAAAGGCCAGGAATCGATGTCACGACCAGGTTTTTCGATACCTCAGCCTGCACATCGGCGTCTCCCACTTGGCCCGCAATTTCGTGAACAGCTTCTGGAGCTGCCGGCGAGGTATCCCTCGGCCCGATGGCACCGCCGACCGGGTGGCCATCACCGTGGCGGAGCTGGCGGTGAAGGCGTTGGAAGTCATCGCGACGGAGGCAATTCAGGTAAGAAAGTCCGACCGCGGCCTTTTCCGACAGGCCCAACATGACCTCGAGGCTGCGATCGTTCGGGTCGGTGGAGACGAGGGCGACGCGGCGTCCTGTGCTTGCTTCGGCTGCCGCGAGATTGGCGGCCACGAAAGTCTTCCCGTCGCCTGGGACGGGACTGGTTATCAGGATGCACCTTCTCGGATGCCCTTCCTCGGCGGCGTCAAGACTGGTCCGCAGCTCCCGGAAGGACTGGCTGATGACCGAACTGGGCTGGTCACGAAAGGCTAGCGATGCCCCGCCGCCGGATTCGCCCCGCCGCTGAAGGGGCAACTCTGCTAAGAGTGGGAGGTCGATCACCGCATCGAGGTCGGCGGTTGAGCGAAGGCGCGTGTCCAGCTGGGCGAGGACGAGAGCTACACCGATCCCAACAAGGAGGCCGACCAGGACGGCCAAGGCGATAGTAGTTGTCTTGCTCAGGCCTAACGCCTTGGCCGGCAGATCTGCGGCCGTCTGCACAGTCGCGTATGGGCCGCTCACTAGGATGGTCTCGGCCTGTAGGGTCAGCGTGTCGTATGCCTGCGAGAGTCCGGCAATCTCTACCGCGGTCGGGGAATTCGCCGATGCGCCGGCTGCGCTAGCTTGCAGAGCCTGGATCTTCTTGTGCAGCGAGACGAGCGACGAATCTATTTTGGCGACCCGAGCGTTTGCAGCAGCTTGAACGCTCTGCACGAAAGCTTGAGCAAAGGCGTCAGCCAGAGCTTGCGCACAGTGCCGGCTGGACGCTCGACGTCGTGATCGAGAGCAGATTCGTCGACGAATCGAAGCTTGCACTCACATGACTGGCGAGCGAGCCGGGGTCCCGCTGGCCTAGCAGCTTGGCGACGCTGCTTGTGATCGTACCGCTGCGCACAGTGTTCGAGGGATCTGGAAGTGTCAGTAAAGGCTGGCTGTTAGCCGCAGTGGGAATCTCCAGCTGTACAGTCGCCGTAGACTGGTAGCTGGGAGAGCGCTTGGCCAGGTAGAGGGCTGATCCGGCAACAGCCGCGACGATGCAGAGCAGAACTATGACCCCGCGCCGCACGACCGTGGAGAGCAGTTGGCGAAATGTCAACTCTTGACTAACTTTCCGGGTAGACAGCACGAATAATGTGGCGAGTGAAATGGCGAGGCATCCATGAAAGTACCACTTGCGCGCGGCGGCAGGTAACGTGACCTTGGCGCGAGGTGGACGAACAAGTGTAAGGCGTGGAACGGGAACTGCGTCCGGCGGGTTGCGATGGCTCCCCGCAGGAGGCGCCGTTGTCGTCGACCAGCACGCTCGAAGTCGCTGGTCCCGCAGCTGGAGGGAAACTATGTCACCCCGGGAAGCAACGATGAGAGTTGTCATCTGCCACACACGAGTACGGCATCGTTTCGATCAGCATTCGCCTGGCAGGAAAGACAACTACTTTGTTCAGCCGCATCACCGAGTTTACGTGCCACTTGCTCGTGCCACCGCATAGCCATGGCCTCTACAGGCGAGGTGCGTTTGCGGGCATGACTATGACTACCGGAGTCAACCGAGACCCCGCAGAGCATTTTGCTGCACCGCCAATGGTCAGTATCATAATTCCGAGCTACAACCATGCCCGGTTTCTCGAAGAAGCAATCAGCTCAGCGCTGGACCAGGGCTGTCGCACGCCGAGGTCATTGTAGTAGATGACGGATCTACGGACAATACGCCTGAAGTTGCAACAAAGTTTGAAGACCGCATCGTTTACGTTCGGCAGGATAATCAAGGCCTCTCTGCGGCACGCAATGCCGGTATTCTCGCCGCCGGAGGCGACTTTATCCAGCTTCTCGACTCTGACGATGCACTGGAACCCGGAACATTGGCCGTAATGGCGGATGCTGCCAGCCAGCATCCTAAAGGAACGGTCTTCTTCGGGAGCTGGCAGGAGGTCGACGTCGACGGTCAGGCAACTGCTCGTGTCGAGGCGGTGCCGCTCAAGGCGGACTCCTTCCATGCCCTGTTCGACCCTCTCGCCGTCGGTCCGCCTTGTCGATACCTTGTACGCCGGGCAGCATTTGCCCGCGTCGGCCTCTTCGACCCCAACTTGCGAGCATGTGAAGATTGGGATATGTGGCTTAGAATGGCGAGCGTCGGGCTTGAGTTCGTTGCAGTGCCGGCTGCTTGCTCAAGGTACCGGCAACTATGCCATCTCGATGTCCAAGAACTATGAGCTCATGTGGCGAAGTGGCAGCAGTGTGCTCAGTCGAGCCTCTGCCCTTCATCGGGATTGCAACGCCTGCCGTCATGCCAAGCGTCACGGAAAGCGCCGATGGCGCGAGTGGTGCTATCAGTCCATGCTGGCTCCCCAGATGCGACACTATGCGCACGCTGGGCGTTATCGTCTTCTTGCCAAGGTCTGCCTTCGTGCCGTCCGCGAAGACCCTTGGTTGGCGACAATGGTCTCACGTTCGGCGTGGTCGTTCTGCCTGAAGAGTCTCACCGGTGGGACCTTCTAACGTAGGAGTTTGAGAACGCATGGTCAGCAACTACTTCGGTCAGGCTTAAATGAGACCTCGGATCGCAATCACGCTTCGGCCCGAACTTCTTCGTCATTGGCGCTCAGAAGGCGGGAACGACTCGTTTATGTAATCTGTTGCAGCGCCATGATTCGGTTGCTATCCCTACAAAAGAACCTTTTTACTTTCAATCAGAAAAGTCGATGGTGGAGAAGGCGGAGTGGTATCGAACCATGTTCGAAAACGTTGCAGGAACGCCTGCTCGAGGAGATGGCAGCACATATTACTCCATGTGCAGTCTTTACCCTGGCACAGCGCAGCGCATCTTCCAGTACAATCCCGAGCGCGCGGATCATTTACATGGTTCGTCATCCCCTGCGGCGTATCGAGTCGGCGTGGGCCCAGCTGCTGTCCGTTGGTGATGCCAATCGCTTTATCGGCTTTGAGCGCACGTTGTACGAGACGGAGACGTTGATCGACGCGAGCCTCTACTGGAAGCAGCTGTCAGAGTATCGGCGCTACTTCCCTGACGAACAGATCAAGATAGGTGTGTTCGAAGAGTTCGTCACCGACGAGCGGGCCGAACTTCGCGCTTGTCTTGAGTTTCTCGGAATAGAGCCGTGCGCTGACATCTACGTCGAGGATGACGAAGCGCGAAATGAATCTGTCGGCAAGCGGCAACGCCTTGTCGCCGCCGATGCCGTCCGAGTCGATGCCCGGCTACGAGCAGATAAAGCGCTTCATTCCACAGGCCGCTAAGTCGCTGTTCACTAGGCACATCACGCGGCCGATCCCGACGACGTCACCGTGGACGGCTGCGAGTCGTCGATGGGCGATGTCTAGAGTGGCGGCAGACAGCGCGGCGTTGCTCCGGCACATCGGGCGGCCAGAGGATTACTGGCGTCCTCGAATGACCCGTTGTGGCAGGGAGGTGGACGGAGCGTGCTCCGGTCCGCTGCGGAGGTTACCACTGGCGGCAGCACGGTGTAGAGCCACGGAGGGGCGAGAGATGGCCGGGTTCCGGAGCAGTAACCGGCACCGGGAGGAGAGTACGCAACCATGGCCGGATTATGGCTGGCGGGGGGTTGAATCGCAGCATGCGGATTGCATTGATGCCGAGCGCATACCACCCGGACGTTGGCGGAGTTGAGGAGCTGACGCGCCACCTGGCGAGAGAATTGGCTCCGTCGTGGCCACGCAGTAGAGGTATGGACGGGTCAGCGAAGTGGAGATGAGCGGCCGCCTCATGAGGAAGTCGACGGGATCTCCGTGCGTCGGTTCACCTTCCCTGCGCCGCGGGCTACGCCGTCGGCGTTGGTCAGATGGCCGAGGGCTGCCTTTGTCGAGTTTCTTTCGCTGCGACAGGCTGCTCACCAATTTAAGCCTGACGTTCTGCATGTTCAGTGCTTCAGCTCCAATGGAGCATATGCGACGGTCCTTTCCGCTTTGACGCGCACTCCCCTTGTTGTGACTCTTCAGGGTGAGACCATTATGGACGATTCCAAGATTTACGACACTTCGACCTTCCTACGACTATCCCTTCGAGCCGGCCTCCGGCAGGCCCGAACTGTAACAGCGTGTTCGCAGTTTGCTCTTGATGATTCGATAGATCGATTTGCCTGTCCTCGAGGCAAGGCCCGGGTCATCTTCAATGGCGTCGATCTTGAAGAGACCGAACAGCAGGAGGTGTCACAACCCTTCTCCCGCTATGTGGCGGCCGCTGGGAGGCTCGTGCAGAATAAGGGCTTCGACTTACTGCTGAAGGCCGTGGCAGCATGTCAGCCTGGACGATCCAAACATGGGCCTTGTCATAGGTGGAAGCGGGGACGCTCTGGAGGAGCTCGAAGACCTGGCCGGGAGGCTTCATCTGACCAACGTGCATTTCGCTGGGCGGCTCGATCGTGCGCAAGTGTCGTGGCTGATGGAGCACGCCGAGTTATTCGTAATGCCGTCACGCGTTGAGCCGTTCGGAATCGTGGTTCTCGAGGCGTGGCGCGCGGCACGACCGGTTGTCGTGTCGTCTCGGGGTGGTGCGCCGGAGTTTGTGGAGGACGGCGTGACCGGACTTCTGATCGACCCCTTCGACGAGCTGGCGACCGCGCGCGCCCTCGAAAAGCTTTTGAACGATGATGGATTGCGGATGATGCTCGGTGAAGGCGGAGCACAGAAGGTTCAGCATTTCAGTTGGGCACGAGTCGTCAAATGTTACGAACAGATCTACTTGGCGACTTATTCCAATCCATAGGTACTACAGGACGGTTCCACTAATAGTGGTACCGTGTCGTGGTTCTGGTCACTTGCGAGGATCTGGCTGCCCCGATGAGCAGACTGACTTTACGAGCGTAAGAATGGAGGGGCAGTAGTCGCTAGTGGCGCTAAAAGAGGTGGCAGACCGAGTGCACAGCTAACAATATGGTGGCCTATCCGCGGAGTCGATGAGGGTCTCGAGGATCTCGATATACATGCCTCCGGCGTGGCACATACTGGCTTTCATGATGAAAGACAGGCAGCCTGCTCATATTTGGTCGATCTGCGATCAGCTGCTGAAAACGCGAGGATCTCTCCATCGGATAGAGAGTATGGTCGAAAATGTGGCTACGGCCGACTGAACAAGCTGCCGAGCCGCCCGCCGCTTTCAACGTCCAGTGGGTGCACAGACTTTCAGCGCACCACGGATGCTCGGCGTGATCAGTTCAGTAGCCCTGGAAGACCACTTCAGTAGGTTGACGGAGCGAGCAGTATTGGTGGTGGTCAAGGAGATGTGCGGGGAGTATCCCGGTGTCCCAGCCGGTGTATCCAGCACATTCTGACCCTCAGGACGGGCTTGCTCCGGTCTCCCGAAAAGTGAATGTGCTGGGAGTTGTTAGCCCAGCAGGCGACGAAGATAGTCCTCCGTGGAGGTGACGGGGGAAGGGTAGCCACGACTTGGCGAGGGGAGGGTCGTGACACTCCCAGCTCTCGTGTAGGCGGCTTGTCAGCTACTCTACCGAGGGCCACATTTGACGGGCTCCTCCTTCTACTTCACGGCCGCGATAGATTCCGTGGCTGTGGCGATCAACGTAGAGGCAAAATCTCGGTACGGGTACATCGAGCGGTTGCTCTGTGATGCTGTTCCTCCGCCAGCGCGAATCGTGGAACTCGGCTCGGCCCCCGGCGATCAAATCAGTCACCTCGCCTCGCTTGGGTACGAAACGTGGAGCCTCGACATCGGCATCGCATCGGACGAATGGGCCGCTGAGGAAGAAGGGCGGATGTTGTCCCTCTTCAGGGCCGCCGGCGTCAACCATCAGGAGTGGAACCTCGAGGAGGCTCCCTACCCGCTCCCGAGTGCTCACTTCGACGCCGTGATCATGACGGAGGTCTTCGAGCACCTGCGCGACTACCCGATCCGCTCGCTCGAGGAGACAAAGCGCGTCCTTCGCCCGGGAGGTCACCTCTTCTTTACAACCCCGAACGCCGCTTACCTCTTGAACCGTGTCCGCGCCTTACGAGGCGAGAGCACGGGCAGCTCTTTGAGAGACTGGATGTACGGCGTCCCGCACGCCCGTCATGCTCGTGAGTACACCTTCGGGGAGATCCACTCTATCCTCAACGAGGTCGGACTGAGAATCGAGCGGAGCGAGTCCCGCCACTTCCATGTCCGCGCAGGAAGACGTGGAGCGGTGAATCTGGCGGTCAAGTACGGGATGGACCTCATCGCCCGCAAGCGCCCCACGCTAGGACCGCAGATCGTCGTGGTCGCCTGCGCCGACTCATTCGGGACCAAACCATGACTTGCTCGAGGATGAGCGTGAGCGAGTTGGCGGCCGACTGGGCTTCGCGATCCGGACTGGGGCTGATGACACTGTCGTTGAGTCCGTACGACCAGCAGTTGACAGCACGATGGAGGAGGCGTCACCCAGCATGACACCGACGAGCTGGTTCCAGTTCGCTGTCGGCATCGTGAAGGAGATCGTCGCCCCCGTTCAAGGTGGCTGACGGTTGAGCGTTGAAGGCGTTCGGGAGTTGGTCGTGTTGACGGTAGGGTGCTGGCGGGCAGAGGTGCGCATGCTCACCAGCTCAGGCCAGGTTCATGGTAGATCCCGAGGTGCCCGCTGCCGTTGATCCCTACCACACGGCTTTTTGATCGTGAGGTCGTCAGATCTCTACACTCAGTGGGCTATCCCTATGAGCGGACAATGGGATGAACAAAGCCTCATCCGTCCGATGACCTGCGGAAGGTCGCAGCCAGTATCAAGGGGCGGCTGCGGCGCTGATTATCGTCTCGCAGGACCGCTGGGAGCGCCACACTGACGTCGGACGTTTGACTGACCGTCCCGACACGTCACGTGCTCAGGTGGCTGACGTGGCTTTATCTCCAGGCAGGAGGGTCAGAAGCTTTTCGATCGCCCGGTCCCATGTCATTTCGTTGCAGATATTTATTCCGGCCTCAACTAGCTGGGCCCGTCGGGCTTCATCGAGAATGAGCGTACTGACTGCGTCGGTGATCGCAGCTGGATCGTGTGGCGGGACGACAAGTGCTGTCTCCCCATCAATCGCAAAATCGCTCGAACCTCCGTTCTCGGTGACGACGACCGCGGCCCCGTTCGCCATGGCCTCTGCGGCTGGTAAGCCCCAACCCTCGGCGTGACTGGGCAGGACGAAGATCATGCAACGACGGTAGAGCGCCACGACTTCGGCGTCACTGAGGTACCCGTGACGGGTGAGGCCTCCGGGGAAGTCGACGTCGTCGTGGAACCGGCCGAAGCATTCAAATTCCACCTCGGGATGTCGAGCTCGGATCAACGGGATCGCCTGGAGCATGTCGAGCGCACCCTTGTGCACCTCGGGGCGTAGTGGAAAACCGATGATGCGACGGCGATCGGCGGTGGGTGGTATCACAGCTCTCGACGAAGGTAGATCTATGCCGCACGTCACCTTCGCGATCGGACGAACGCCGACCTCCGCAAGCATCTGCTCCACGGCTCTTCGATCCCGCGATGTGGCCTATGTCATCGCGGTGTAGAGAACGTGCAAGGTGAAGCCGGAGCTCCTCGGTCCCGCACTTCCACACCGGGTACTCGTACACCACTTCGAGCAACCGTCCCGCTCGAGCCATATTGGGAGGAATCCTGTCGGCGATCAGGAAAGAGTTGAAGATCGTCACGTCAGCGCTTCTAAGCAGCCGCGGCACGAGGAATGGCACGAATCGACAACGGATCGTAGGTCTAAGCGGAAACCACTCGAGCATTCGTCCTCCGCGGAGATTCCATCGGACAAGGCCCGGAATGCTCCGCGGATGGGAGAACACGTGTCGATCGAAATTCACGCTGTGGTAGATCGCGACGTCGTGTCCCATCTCCGAGAGTCGGTTGGCGAACTCGTACTGAACTTTGAGGCCGCCTACGGGCTGACGGCTGAAGTCGGGAAGGAGGAAGTTCAGTCTCATGGTGCAGCCTCCCGGTAGATCTGACGGCCGTCTTCAAGCGCGACGCGCACCGTCAGCCGAGCTCTCACAGCCAAAGCCGCAGCGTAGTCCTCGGCGCCGCTGAGAAGGATATCGTGCAGGCGCCAATGACGGCCCACTGCTCGGGATCTCGGTACGGGGTGGCGGACGTCGACAGTCGCTGCTTCGACCATGCTCGATATCGCCCCGCCCTTGATGAGCGCCTCTTTACGTGTCCAGAGACGCACGAACCCGTGCAATCGATCGGGTTCGGAGCGCCCGGCGAGGTCAGCGGCCTCCTCGGGCGTACAGCACCGGGCGATGAGTGCCAGGGACGGCGCTTCCTGCCCGATCGCTTCGATGTCCAGACCGACGGGAACGGCCCCGACCGCGACGGCCACCAATTCGCCGCTGTGGGTCACGCTGAAGTGACACGCCCTACCGCGAGATGCTCCGGCCAACCGGGTGCCGCCATTGCGATCCTCCACGAGGGTCAAGGCGGCCGGCGAAACGCCGAGGCGTGAGGCGAGACAGCGGCGCAGCAATACTCTTCCCGTGAGGAAACGGTTGGCGTCCTCGGGCTGCCGGAACGTAGCCGCCCGATCGAGCTCGGCGGTGTTGAGGCAGCCGAGGCAGGCCGCCGCCGGGCGCTCGTCCGGCCTGAGCGGAAGCGCCACAACAGCGACAGGATCCGACGATGCGAGGATCGGACGCCGCCTGTGTGATTGTCGGGGTATATCGCCACCGCGCCGCATGCTTCCGCCATTACCGTCCAACTCGGTGTTCCAGTAAAGTCCGCTGAACTCTAGCTCGATCCACCGCGTGAAAGGCATGCGCATCAGAATGTCGACGACTGATCTCAACCTAAGCAGCTCTGCGAGCGGCACTGATGCGCCCAGCGAGGTAATCACGACGTCGTTACGTCTTCGCTACCTGGCCGCCCGTCGGCCCGATCTTCCGGCAGTGCAGGTTGATGAGCAGCGCCTCACGTACGGCACCCTCAATCGCCGGGTCGATGAACTTGCTGCCCGGCTGCTCGCCGACCTGGGCCTGGGAGACCAATGCATCGGTCTTCAGTGTGAGGGGACGATAGAGATGTTCGTGGGAGCGCTGGGAATCTCCAGAGCCGGCAAGATCTCGGTCCCTATCGACCCGACCGCTCCTCCGGAACGGGTGTCCACCATCTTGAAGGACGTTGAGGCTTGCCTTCTCCTGTCGGATGTCGGTCAAGACGACATCGGGGTCGAGCTTGCCCGACCAAGCCTTCACACGGCACCTATACCGGCCGGCGGCGTCGACGCGCCCATGGGCAGAATTGCCTCCGTCGTCTTCACGTCGGGCTCGACGGGCGTCCCGAAGGGCATCGTGATACCTCTAGAGCACCGGGTCAACCTGCGCCAAGCATCGATCTTCTCGACGATTGGGGAGATCCACGAGGGGGAGGTGATCGGTTCACTTGCCGCAGGAACAGTCGGCTTCGCCGAGGTGCTCGTGCACTCGGCCGTGCACCTCGGCGTCACTCTCGACGCCTATGAGATCCGGCGTCTCGGTCTCGGGCCGCTGGCCGCTTGGCTTGAACGGTCGAAGGTGCGCGGGTTCGTCACCGTCCCAACGGTGCTGCGCTACTTGCTTCCGACACTGCCCGCCGGAAAGATCTTTCCGAACCTCGACGCCGTGATCCTCACCGGAGAAACTGCCACCTGGGAGGACGTTCGCGAGCTCTGGCCCCACCTCCGGGAGGGTGCGCTCGTCTACAACTTCTTCGGACTGACTGAGACCAATGCGGTTGCTGTAATGGCGATTGCCGAGATCCCGGAGGGGGCGACCGGACCTCTTCCTGCTGGTCGTCCCGTGCCGGGCGTGTCCCTTACGATCGTGGATGAGGACGGGGCGAAGGTTACGCCCGGTGAGCGCGGCGAGATCGTCGTTGAGGGTTCCGGTTGCACTCTCGGCTATTGGCGCAGACCAGAGCTCACGGCCCGGACTTTTTCGGTTCTGCCCGACGGCACGCGCCGCGTGCGAACCGGGGATGCTGGACGCTGGCGCCGAGATGGGCTTCTTGAGCACCTCGGCCGGTTGGACCACGTCGTAAAGGTCTCCGGCCACCGAATCGATCTTGGCGACATCGAGGCGAACCTGCGAACGGTAAAGGGCGTTGCCTCGGCGGCGGCGGCGGCTTACGAGGACGCCGAGGGGAACACGCGCCTGCTCGCCTTCGCTGTGGCGCAGCCCGGGCATCTGCTCCACCCTTGGGCCCTCCGAGCCGCCCTCGCAAGGCGGCTTCCCGGTCCCATGCTCCCTGATCGGGTCGAGCTGGTCGAGGTGCTGCCCCAGCTGCCGAACGGCAAGGTCGATCGCAGTCGGCTTCCTCGCATTGTCAGCGAGCCATCGGTCGATGACGCTACGGCGAGTTCCGGTCTGCAGCGCCAGCTCGCCGGGTTGATGGCCAAGATCCTCGACCTGGCTTCAGTCGCACCTGGCGACGACTTCTTCCAGCTCGGCGGAGACTCCCTCCGCGCTGCACGGCTCTTCACCGAGCTCGAGACGAACCTCGGGATCGTCCGCCCAGTGTCGATGCTGCTCGAAGCATCAACCCCTAGAGCACTGGCATCGGCTATCGAGGCGGGAGCCGAAACCTTGGGCCTGCTCCTGCCGATCCAGGTGGAGGGGCAGCGTCCACCGCTATTTGTTGTGCATGACGGTGCCGGAGAGGTCTACTACGCTGGCCCGCTTGCCGCTGCCCTCGGCGGAGACCAACCGGTGTACGGTATACAGCCCCCCCTGTTCTTCGACGCCGACGCGGCAGAGAGTACGATCGAGGAACTGGCCACGCGTTATGTCGCAGAAGTGCGACGCTTTCGCTCGAGCGGCCCGTATCTGTTGTACGGGCACTCTCTGGGGGGCCTGATCGCTTACGAGATGGCGCGACAGTTCCAGCTCGCCGGCGCCGCTGTCGGGCTCCTCGGGCTGGGAGACTCCTCCGCCCCGCCTGCCCCGCGCGACGGCGGGCGGTGGGCCGACTTCGGGAGCTAAGACGACTACCGGTGCGTCAGGCTCTTGTGCTCGGCACCCAGCTTGTCGCGGCTCAGGGGGCCAGCCTCGCGCAGCTGGCCAAACGACTGCCGACACGTACAACCATCGCACGCCGCCATGCGTCCATCTCAGACCCTCCTGCCCGCATCGAGGACCGTAACATGCGCCTCCTCTACCACTATGGCCTCATGAGCCTCTCTTACAATCCGGTTGTACCCTTTGAGGGCTCCGTACTACTAGTCCGAGCGGGCGGCCCGGCGGGTCGGCCCGATCGAGGCTGGGGAGCCTTCGTCAGTGGCCGCGTCGTGGTCAAAGACGTCGAGACGAACCATGTAGGACTTGCAAAGGAGCCGGCCATCCGGCTCGTCGCAGCCGAGGTTGCTCGCGCCATCGAGGAAGCCTTAGCACCAGGAGCGGCGTCCATCTGAGCGCAAGCCGCCTCCCTGGTGCTGGTGGCAACGCGACGGTGCTCCGGAAGATGGGGCAGGGGCGGCACAGTAGACTTTTCGCTCTGCCGAAGTCTCTGTTCTCATCGTTCTCCCGGTCGTCAGTCTCGGCGCGCCTCAAGGAGCTGACCGCATGACTATCCAGCCGGAGCAGGGGAACCTCCCTGCCACGTCGCGGGAGAAGGCTCGCAGGCGGTCGGTCGCTGTCGAGATTGCGGGCGGTCTCCGCACACTCGGGGTGACCCGTCTCTTACCCAAGCTGGCTCTCTTCTCGCTATTGGCTTTTGCGGCGGGTCTCGCGCAAGCGGGCTTCCTCGTGATCGTGGGCGAGTGTGCCGTCGACTTGAGCCAGGGTCATAAGGCTTTACACGTATATGGCCATTCTGTGGGATTCGGTTATGCCCTTGCCGGCAGCGGCGTCTTGCTTGTCGCTTTCGCCATGGCCAGTGCCTTTGCGGCGCTCGTTTCAAGCACAGTAGCGACTGAGTCGCTGAGGGCGGCGCGCCACAGGGTAGTTCAGGGATTCTTTGGTGCTGATTGGTCCGTCCAATCAGGTGAACGGCTCGGGCATATTCAACAACTTCTGGGGGTCAACTGCAACGCCATAGGCGGCATGATCTTTGCGATCGCGAGTGGCCTTCAGTCCGGGTTGCTGCTCGTTGCCTTGCTCGGAATGGCAGTCATCGTAAGTCCTGTTGCTGCGCTCGCTGTGATGGTCGTCGGCCTGCTCTTGTCGCTCCTCGTGCGCCCCCTGAACACGCTGAGCCGGTCCACTTCGAAGCGCCTCGCCGCTACGAGCACTTCGCTCGGGACATTGGTGACCGAGTATACGCGAGTAGCTCGGGAGTTTCGGCTCTTCGGTGTGGAACGCCGCGCTATGTCAGTTATGGACGGCTCTATCGATGCCGTAGCCCGTGTCTACCGGAGGATGGTCATCATCGCCCAAGCGACGCCCATCGTGTATCAGATTGGCGCATTCGGTTTCGTGCTTGTGGCGTTAGCCGCTGTCTCAGGTCATGCCGAGGGCAGTCTTAGCTCGTTCGGCGCCGTGCTGCTGCTCGTGCTGCGGTCACTGACGTCAGCTTCCAGCCTGCAAGGCTTCAATCAACAGGTGCAGGCGGCCAAAGGATTCCTCGACGAGGTCCTCGAGGACATGACTCGCTACGACGAGAAGTGGCAGGGCGAGCTCCCCTGGGAGACAGAACCATTGAAGAGCTTCGAAGTCGAATTTCGATCAGTCTCGTTCACCTACGACGGCTACACCAAGGCTCTCCAGGATGTTTCGTTCTACCTGCCCGAAGGACTGAGCGTCGGTATCGTAGGGCGCTCCGGTAGCGGGAAGACGACGCTCAGCCAGATCCTTCTCGGGATGCGCCAGCCGACCGAGGGTCAGGCCCTCATCGGCGGAGTCGGCCTGGCGCAGATAGCCAGATCGGAAGGCAGAAGCATCTTTGCGCTCGTGCCTCAGGACCCCGTACTCTTGCAAGGATCTATCGCCGAGAACATCTCCTTCTTTCGGGACCTCTCGCGCCACGAGATAGAGGCGGCTTCGCGAGCCGCTCACCTCCACGAGGACGTGAGTCAGATGCCTAGCGGTTACGAGACTCTCGTGGGCGAAGGTGGGGGCACCAGCTTGTCTGGCGGTCAACGCCAGCGTGTTGCCATAGCGAGGGCTCTTGCCGGCGGACCTCGCATTCTTGTTCTCGATGAACCCACCAGCGCCCTCGACGCGCGATCGGAGGCCCTCGTCCGCCGAGCCCTCGTGGAACTTCGCGGGAAGGTGACTGTCGTGGTGATATCCCACCGCTTGGCAACAGTCGATGAGTGTGATTTCCTGGCGGTACTGAGAAATGGGGAGATTATCGACTTTGGCCCTCGCGAACAGGTTGTGGTCGGGCAGCCCTTCCGATCGGTGACGGGACCTAGCGTTGTCAACATTTGAGAGCCGGAAGACGACGGTAGCCGCAGTCGCGCCTCGTACCGTCGGGCAGCAAAAACCACTCATAGGAAGGCTCGAGTTTCGGACCCGATGGCGCCATCTCTATGTGCCCAGCTCGCACGAGCACAGTGGCGCCTTGCGACTTGACAATGATAAACCGATGTCCAGCACTAGAGCTATCTGAAACCTGATAGGTTCTCAGATCGCCCGTAATCGTCGTCGAGGGCTCTGAGTGGGATAAGAGCCGATGCGGCAGAACTGGCACCGCGTTTCAAGCGGTTGCCGCTGTCGTCTAAGAGAGTTACCTATGTTTTAGAGCCGAGCGATCTCCTCTAGGCTGCCTCACTCACCAGAACGTGTTCTGATTACGCGAGCGGGAATCCGACCGCGACAACGCCAGCGGCAGGCCTGAGGTTACAACAGCATTTGCGCCGACAATTGCGCCGTCTCCGATGCTAACACCCTTCGATATGTCAACCTTTGCACCCAACCAGACATTATTTCCGATGTGTACTGGCGCAACCTGCTCTCCCTGTAACCTCGTCGGGACTTCGGCGCGGGGAGAAGCATGATCGTGGTCCCGAATCGAGACGAGCTCGGCGATTAAGCAGTCGCGACCCACGACCACGCTTGAGCGAGCTGCGATGGTGCAGTGGTGACCTATGATGGTGTCGGGACCGATGTCGATGGTGCCGCTCGTCTCAAGCGTAAGCCCACGGTCGATCGAACATCGGGATCCGACGCGCACTTGAGCTCCGGGCGCCATGACGAGCCGAAAGCCACGACCTACGTCACAGCCTGGTCCGAACCAGCGGCGGATGCCTGAGACGCAGTATGGACAAGCCAAGACGCCGGCGCAGGTACCCCACCAATCTGACAGAAAAGGGATACGTCATCTGGACGCCTTGGCAGCCGGGCGGACTTTGCAGCGAGTCGTGGGGAGGGTGGGTCATGAGAAAGTAACAAGGCTAGCCGCGACTTGTAGCATCGTGGTGTGTTGAGTTCGTCGGCTGCTGGAGAGGACGCGCAGCCGATCCGGCCGCATCGGGTCATCCGCATCTATCACGCGGCGGTCGTGGCGGAGTGGCGAGCTCGAGAACGCCACCTTCGTGCCAGCGGAGTGGACCTCACACTGGTCAGCGCTGATCGGTGGAACGAGGGTGGGCGGCGGGTAAAGTGCGCTCCCGGTCCCGACGGCTTCGTTCGCCCTATCCGGACGCTAGGGCGACATCCCAACCTCTTTCTGTACAGCCCGTGGTCGCTCTGGAAGTGTCTCCGCGACGGGCCATTTGACCTCGTTGACGTTCATGAGGAGCCGTGCAGTTTGGCAGTCGCCGAGGTTCTCGTGCTCCGGTGGATTGCCGGAGTGAGCGCTCCAGTCACACTATATTCGGCGCAGAACATTTTCAAGCGCTATCCGCCGCCATTTAGTTGGATCGAGCGGCGGGCGCTTCGTACCGCTGTTGGCGTCCACGTCTGTAATCAAGCGGCGGCATCGATCCTTCGCCAAAAGGGCTTCGCAGGAGTCATCCGGGTACTCGGCCTTGGTGTGGACGTCGAGCGGTTCCATCCTGCTCCCTCCGACGCGACAGCAAGGTCGGCCTGCTTCACATCGGCTACGTCGGCCGACTGGACGAACATAAGGGCGTCGGCCGTCTTGCTTGAAGCTGTAGCGGGCGGATCCAGATTGGACGGTCCGGATCGTTGGAGACGGTCCATCGGCAGGCGCGCTTCGTGCCCGAGCGAGCGCGTCCTCGGTGATCAGGTGTCATTTCAGTGGGTTTGCGTCCGGGCGAGCAACTGCCGGAGCTTTATCGGTCCTTCGATGTCGTGATCGTGCCGTCCCTTTCGACGCCAGGATGGACCGAGCAGTTCTGCCGGGTGGCGGTCGAAGCGATGGCTTCTGGGGTGCCGGTGATCGCGAGTGACTCCGGGGCGCTCCCTGAGGTCGTCGGCGATGCCGGGCTTCTCGTACCCCCCGGCGATCCGGCGGCCCTCCGGGGTGCACTCAACGTGCTCGCATCGGATCCCGATCGCAGGATCGAGCTCGGCCGTCGGGGTCGAACTCGATCGGGGCGCTTTGCATGGGAGACGATCGCGAAAGAACAGCTCGACTTCTACGCTGAGGTCGCGCTGATGGACGACCTTCCACCGATTCATGTCGTCATTGTGGCCTACGGATCGCCACTGCTGTTGGAGCGCTGTTTGGGCGCCCTTGGTGACGGCCTCGAGGTCATCATCGTCGACAACTCCTCGAGCGAGGAAGTCTCAGCACTCGCTGAACGACACGGCTGTCGCTATATCGATCAGGCGCGAACATAGGGTTTGCTGCAGGGATTAATCGGGCTCTCGCTGAGCTCGGTCCCAATCATGGCGACGTGCTGCTGCTCAATCCGGACGCACGAATTGCAGGCGATGTCGTGCGCCGGCTGCAGGAGGAACTGCGATCACCCGGTCGCGATCGAGTTGCCTGCGTGTCGCCGTCGCTGCATAGTGACGATGGCGAACCGGAACGTGTCGAGTGGCCCTTCCCGTCCCCTCTTCGCGCGTGGCTCGAGGCCGTAGGGCTCGGTTCGCTTGGACCTCAACGTGGTTTCCTCATCGGCGCAGGACTGCTGCTTCGCAGTGAGGCGATCGAGGCGCTCGGCGGCTTCGACGAGCGTTACTTCCTCTACGCTGAGGAAGCAGACTGGCAGCGGCGTGCGACTCGAGCTGGTTGGTCAGTGCTGTTCTGCCCTGGGCTCTCGGGTGCTCACAGGGGAGCCGGAACGAGCAGCAGACAACGATACGCCGAGAAGCCCTGTTCCACGCCTCGGTCGAGCGCTACATTCGCAAGTGGCACGGCAACTTCGGGTGGCGTGTCTTCCAGACGGGCGTGCTGTTCGGAGCGGGAGGTCCGAGCCATCTTCGGACCGCACCGGTCGCTGAACCGGCGGCGGTTCGCTCGGTACCTGCATGGCCCGCTCCGCTAGGCCTCAGCTTTGACTAGTGATGCGCCAACGGGCGTACGTGTGGTGCACTGCGTCCGCTCGGACGCATTCGCGGGCGTGGAGCGCTACGTCGCCTATGTCGCTCCCGAGCTCTATCGGCGGGGTTGGGACGTCACCGTCGTCGGGGGGACCCGCAGCGTATGCGAGCGGAACTCGGCCCTGTTCGTCATCTCCCGGCGGCCACGACTGGCACCGTCTTCGACTCAGCTGATGCGTCTAGAGCGGCCGGCGCTCGTGCATGCGCATATGACCGCTGCCGAGGCAGCTGCTGCAGCCACGCACCTGGTACGTCGTGTTCCCGTCGTCGTCACGCGCCACTTCGCTGCGCCACGAGGTTCCACGCCGCTTGTGCGACTCGGCGCCCGCTTGATCCGCGCTTCGCTGGCCCGTCAGCTCTCGATCAGTCGATTCGTGGCTGACTCCATCGGCGAACCATCCACCGTATTGCTCAACGGAGTGCCGGTCGCTCATCGTGCCGTTGCCGCTGACCTTACGGTTCTCATGGCCCAGCGCCTCGAACCTGAGAAGCAGACTGACGTAGCTATCGAGGCTTGGGCTCGATCATCGCTCCGCCATCAGGGGTGGGAGATGGTTGTGGCGGGAGGCGGTCGCCAGCGCAGCAGAGCTTGCTGAGCCGTATTCGTCAGCTTGGGCTTGATTCTTCGGTCACTTTGTTGGGAATGCACAATGACATGACTTCGCTCATGAGTCGTGCCTCGATATTCCTTGCCACGACACCAGCGGAGCCGTTCGGCTTCAGCGTGGTCGAAGCGATGGCGGCCGGGGTTCCTGTCATCGCCGCCCGGGGTGGGGCGCATACTGAGACAGTAGGAGAGCGTCACGGATCGGTGGCTCTTCTCGACCGGTGATGCAGGCGAGGCCGCCTTGATGCTCGATGAGCTCGGCGGTAACCCAGAAGCGAGAGAATGCTACGGCAACCGACTCCGCGCTGCGCAGCGACAGTTCCTCTCGATCGACGTTCATGTCGACTCGCCTCGAAGCGATCTACAGGGAAGTGGTCACATGAGCGATGCTCAGGTGGCTCGTGGTGCTGTCCCTTGAGCCCTGGGATGAAGTCTGGCGACGCAATCAGCTGCTGATCGATGCCTTGTTGGCGAGCCGATCCGATCTCCAAGTGCTCTTTGTGGAGCCCCCGCTTCCGCCAGACAACTGCTTCGGCACGGCCGCCGGCCTCGTGCCCAGAGCAGGTCATGCCGCGGCCTCGGCGCCGTGAGCATCTTCCGGCCCGTCGAGTGGGTACCTGACCGCCTGTCCCCTTACGCTCCACTCACCAGCGGTCATGGCATCAAACGTCGAGCCTCCGAGCTCGGCTTCGAGCGACCGGTGCTCTGGGTCAACAACCACTCACTTGCTCGGTTTGCAGTTCGTACAGGATGGCCGATCGTCTACGACATCACCGATGACTGGCTGCTCGCGGAGGTCGGCGCAGCAAAGCGCCGGCGCTGCCAAGCTCGACGACGAGCTACTGCTTAGGTCCGCTGAGATCGTTACGGTCTGTTCGCCAGCTCTTGCAGAATCTCGGCGACCTGTTCGGCCGGTCGTCGTGGTCCCGAATGGCGTCGATCCGCTTCGTTTCGCGACGCCTACTCCACGCCCTGCTGATCTTCCAGACAGTCCGACTGCCGTGTACGTTGGCACGCTGCACGACGAGCGGCTCGATGTGCCATTGTCGTGCAGCCTCGCGGACGAGCTCCCCCACGTCCAGTTCGTCTACGTCGGACCGGACTCGCTACAGACGAGATCCCGTGCGCTCCTTCAGCAACGACCAAACGTGCACCTGCTTGGCGCCCGCGACCACGATGACGTGCCGTCCTACTACCAACACGCTGACGTCGTGATCGTGCCCCATCTCGTGTCGCCGTTCACGGAGAGTCTCGACCCGATCAAGGCGCGGGAGATTCTCGCAGTGGGAACTCCGACCGTCTCCACGGCACATCGCCGGCTTCCGCGATCTCGGGCCGCCGGTCCGCATAGCCGATCCCGATCAGTTCGCCCGAGCTGTCAAGGAAGAACTCGATGGGTCCTCGTCGGCAGCCGGCCCGCTACCAACCTCATCACATGGGCTGACGTTGCAACCAGTTCGGTGACGTGCTGGAAGGGTGGCTCGAGCTCCGTCCGGGAGAGCGCCTAGGCGACGCCTCGAATCCCTTCCCGCCGCGGACCGCGCCGAGGGTCGGACGTCCGACGAGTTGCGTTTCTGACTTCGGGCGATATCTTGGGCCGAAGGAGGGATCAATCGCTACACGAGCGAGCTTCTCGGCGAGCTCGTCCAGCGAGACGACATCGAGCTCATCCCGGTCGTGTCGCCGAGAGGTGCAGCGCAGCTCCGGCGACGATTCCCCAGTCTCAACCTGATCGTTCTCGCCGGCGGAAGCGTCATTGGGCGCAGCGTGAGAGAGCGCTACCTGCTCGGCAGGCAACTGCGCCGAGCGAAGGTGGATCTCGTGCATGCGACGAAGCACATCGTCCCCCGCAACGCCGGCTGCCCGACCGTACTCACGGTCCACGATCTCTTCGTGTTCACCCGGGGAAGTGACTACCGCCTCTCGAAGCGGCTGCTCTTGCCTGTTGCGTACCGCCGATCGCTCGCCGAAGCCGACCGCGTCATCGCCGTCAGCAACGCCGTCCGCCGGCAGCTGGTAGGCAAGGGAATGGTCGCCGACGATCGGATCGACGTCGTACCGGAGGCTCCGGCGTCGGCGTTGGTGACTGCGATCGCAGAAGTAGTGCCGTCTCTTGCGCATCGATTCTTCGCACTCTGCGTCTGCGATCTCTCACCCCACAAGAACGTCGAGCTACTCGTACGCATCTGGGAGGAGGTGCACCGGCGCACTGGGCTCGTCCTTGCCATACTCGGGCCGGATCAGACGCGGAGCGCTCGCTTGCTGATCGCGTTTGGCGGATCTCGAGCAGTCGGGGCTTGGTCGTGCGGCCCGGGTCCGTCGGCAACGGAGTTTTACGGTGGTGCTATGAGCATGCTGCCGTCGTGCTCGTTCCCTCTCTCGAGGAGGGATTCGGGCTACCGGCAGTGGAAGCCCTGCAGTTCGGCGCAAAGCTCATCACTAGCTCCGATCCAGCACTCATCGAGGTGAGCGGGCCGGCGGTGAGACACATCCCCGTGGACGATGACAAGGCGTGGGTGGACGCGATCATCGACCTGCTCGCTGAAACCCAGATTGTCCCCTCCGATCACCTCATCAGTTGGCAGCAGGTCGCCGACCTCACCGTCGGCGTGTACTGACGAACGCTGCTCGAGGTCGGATCTTCGGCGCCACCATAGTCAGGTGCGCCTTAGCTTGCTAGTGACCGTACTCAGACCCAAGTGATCCATGACACGTGGCCAGTGGATCTCGCACGGAACCGCGCACCGCCGACCCAGCGATCGTGTTCCCTCCTGGCAGGACCGCTTCCAGGGCTGTCCGTTCAAGCACACGTGACTCACTCTTGGTCACATCGGCTGTTGTCCAATGTCTAAAACCGAGCGTTCCACCTGCGGCTATCATACAGCCGTATTGATCCAGAACCGGGATCTTCGAGGCGCGGGCGAGGATAGGTCAGCTAAGTCACAGCCGTCCCGAATCCCGCGAGGATCGCAGCCTCAAAGATGGTCATCACGGATTTCCAGTCCAAGCCGATTACACTTCCCGGGGCGTTTAAGGACCAGCGCATCCGTGTGGCCGAGTCAGTCGCTTGTTCCAGTAGCCCAGCTAAAGCTCTTGAATCGTCGGGATTGTCCAACAAGAGGCCGTTCACGCCTGGGACGATGAGGTCAGACGCGCCTGGGACATCGGTCGTGATGACGGGGAGACCACTAGCCAAGGCTTCCACAATGGCGAGTGCAAACGCTTCGTACTGCGTCGGCAACACGAAGACATCTGCAGCAGCATGATAGAGCGCGACATTATCTACTCCTCCCACGTAGAGGACGTGATCGTTAAGCCGCAGCGACTTTATTTGCCGAGCAAAGGACGTTGGTGCTAGTCGGCCTGCGAGCAATAGCCGAATGGACGATTCACGGACAAGCGCGATGGCATCTAGGAGCACTTTGAGTCCCTTACGCTGCCACTCGTTGGCGATCATGACCAACACGACATCACCAGGTGAATAGCCAAGAGACGCTCGAGCCTGCTCCCTGATCGCCATGCGATGCTCAGGCGAGAACGTGTCCGGATCGAATCCATTATGAACGACTGCCACCCGCTGCTCTGGAATACGAAGCCGGTAGATACGCTCAAGATCATGGGCCACCTGGCTAGCGCATGGAACCAATAATTGGGGAGCCTGCCTAAAGTACGACCTCTCCATGGTGAGTCTTACGATGTTGCCAGGAGACAGTAAAACGGAATTGACTGGGCAAGGTAAATCGGCCAAATTGAACCGGTCCAGCCTGCTCAAGCCATGCTCTGTGGACACTGCCGACAACTTGAATCTCTCCGGCAGGACACTCGGCCCCGTATGTTACCGAAACATCGGGTTTGAGCCGATCGACGACTTCCTGTGCTTCGGCACGAAATCGAGCGGGCGCTAGCCACGATAATCTTGTTTTGGCGTGAACTTCCAGCCATGTGACACCTGCAGGTAGCTGCCTGACTTCTCTTGCTATGACGTAGACCTCGTGTGAACTCGCGAGGTGAGATGCGGCTTCCCACACGACTCGCTCGACACCACCTTGTCGATGGCAGCCAGGAAATATAAGGGCGATCCTCACCGATCCTCCTTAGAGGGAGCTACAAAAAGCGGCAGTACTGCGCTGCCTCACCCTATGTCAGGTCGGTGTCTGAGCCGCGATTGGCTCTACGACCGAGTGCTTCCTCGTCGAGAGGGACCCCAGCAGGCGGTTACCCACCCGATGGGTTACGGTTCGTCATGGGCTAATGATCACTGCCTCGACCTGTCTGCACAGGACACCGGGCCTGTGGCTCCCACAGCGTCATGGGGTGTTTCCGGCATCTCCTCAAGGCCTGAGCAACGCCGGCAGGCTGATTCCCGCGATCGTGCTCGGTCCGGCAGTCCCCTTGTAGACCTCGAGGCCGTGGAGGAAGGCAGTTCCCGGCTCGTTCGGAGACCAGAACGGCGGGATGCCGCCCCCGTAGTAGCCGCCGTAGTTGATCTCGGAGACGCTGAGGCGGACGGCGAGGGCCTGCTCGGGCGAAAAGGCCAGCTGGAGTATATGGCTGCGGTACTGCCCCGAGACCTGGGCCACCTCGGTCCAGTCCCCATCGGGCTGCTCCACTGACAAGGTGTAGCTGCGCAATCCTGTCGCCGTGCTCCCGACCGACTGTGTGTCGACGATGACCCGGTCGATGAGACTCGAGGTGGCAAGGTGCACCGTGAGGCTCGGGGTGACATCGCCCGGTGATGACGCCCAGCCGGCGCCCGTCGTTGCTCCGCTGATCGCCGCTGAGGCGTTTCCCGAGGAGGCGGTGGCTGAGGCACCGGCGCTCGCGAGCGCCACGTCTGTGCCGTAGGGGACCGTTGGCGTGACAGCGAGCGAATCGCTCGCAGGATAGGAGACGTACGTCACCTGACCCGAGATCGCCAACCTGTATGCGACACCCGGTTGCATCGAGATCGACGTTCGGTTCCCGTACTCCGAAATAAGCGTGACCGGCACGACCGAAGCATCGGAGGAGTGCAGAACGATACTGCTGTTGACAGCAAGGTCATCAGACCAGACCGCCGCCAGTGAGTCGTTAGCGCCAGGCGGGGAAGAGAACAGCGCTTCGTAGCTGTGGGGGATCCCCGTCGATGGCATTGAAATGTACTCGCGGCCAGCGAGTTCGTTCGCGGCCGTCATGGTGGCGAGGGCGGCCGGCTTCACCCAGTCATCTCCGGTCGAGGTCTGTATCAAGGAGAACGAGACGCCGTCGTTTCCCCAGCTTCCCTCGTCGAAGAAGTAATTCCAAACAGGGACGTGTAAAACCTTCTGCCAGAGCATCGCCCGGGCGACGATGTTGGCCTGCTGCAAAAAGTCAAACTGGCCGTTGCTCCACCAACCTACCTCCGTCATCCACACAGGCTTCTGACCGATGACCGCCTCGAGGCTCTGCACCTGCGAGATGGTGCCGTCCTCCTCCCAGGAGTCGTTGTTGCCGGTGTAAGGGTGAATGCCGACTACATCGAGATATGACAGACCTCCCGCTTTTATCAGCGCGTTCCACCATGCCATCGGGATGCCGAGCGTCGAACCGCCGATCACCGTCGCCGTGGGATTGGCCGACTTGACGCCAAGATAGAAGGGTCTCAGGAGTTGCGAGACATACAGGGCGGCATTCGGCCAGCCGTTATTGTTCGGCTCGTTCCACGGCTCCCATGCTGTGACCGGTGCACATTGTGAACAACCGGCCGGAGGCGTGGAGTAGTAGCTCACGAGGGCGGCTATGTCGGCCTGCCACCAGCCATTCATGATCAGGGCGGTCGAGATGGGATCGCCCGCCGGTGACCTGCACCCAGTAGGTCACGTGGTCCTGAACGGCCAGGTAGGCAGCCTCAAAGTAGCTGCTGGGCGCCTTGGCGAAGGTCATCGCGGAAGGACCGCACGTGGCGGCGGTAGGAGCGGTCGCAGTGCACCGCGGCAGGAAGTTGCTCCAATTGACACTCTGTCCCCGGAGGCCGGTCAAGCCGAGTTGGGAGTTGAGAGCGACACCTCGGGGATCCGAAGGCCCTCCTGCCCCGATGCCTGGCGGCAGAGTGCCCAAGTCGAGCCCGATCGCCCGTGGCGCCGACGGTGTAGGGAAGGCAGGTCGACCCGAGCACACGCGGCGGAGACGATGACGTGTCGTAGAGGGTCGCTAGCACCTCATAAGGCCCGGGCCCGGTATCACCGGACGGGATCGTGAGCGGGACCGAAGCGAGGGAGGAGGCAGCTGTCGGCAGATTGAGGAGTGTGGTCTTCGGAACAGCTTCGCTCGCGACTTCGGAGGCGCTCTCGACTGAGTACCCCAGCTTCACATCGGAGGCGAGACCTGTCCACGACGAGCTGAAGTCCGCCGTGACCTGCGGGTTGGTACCGGGCGGAAAGTAGTTTCCCTGCTCCGGTGTGTCGAGTCCGGCTCCCCAGCCGAGAGTGTCAAGCGGAGCCTGAGGGGCAGCCAGATAGGCCTCGAGCGTGCTCAGGGGGACTTCCGAAACGTTGTTGTCCCTGGAGAAGGGTGTCCCCCCTTCGAGGTAGAAGTTGCCCCCTTCGAGGTAGATGTTCGAACCGGCGACACTGAGCGTGCCGCCAAGCGTCGTGCTCCCCTCGAGGACCCCGTCTTGGCTTGTGGCTTCGATGGTTCGGAGCGGGTCGGCCGAGTAGATGACACCGTTCGGGCCTGCCACAGCCTGACCCTGGTAATAGAACTGATAAGGACCTCCGGTGTGAAGGCCGACTCCTTCTATCTGGCTCGAGCCGAAGCTCGAGAGCAGATGAGCACCGCTCGGGTCGTAGGTATCGACGACACCTCGAGCTGCGTAGAGAAAGTCCCCATTGGCTTCGTTCGTGACGAAGCCGGCGTTGTCGACGAGCGGGAAGGCGCCAGTCACTGAACCGGAGGTGGACAACAATGAACTGTGGCTGTCGTCCTGTCTCACGCTCACAGCGAGGGTGTAACCGCTACCTGACGGCACACTGAAGATCCCCGTCGGGTTCCCGCCTTCGGGATCAGCCGACCAGAGCAGGGCTCCAGAAGGTGAGAAGGCGTCGACCACCTTGCCGGAGTAGCTGGCCAGGTAGATGTCACCGTCCGGCCCGATGACCGGTGCGCTGATCCCGCTCGAGCTGCTGCCACCGAAGACCGAGGGGAGCGTGAAGGAGCCGATCTCGGCGCCGGCTGAGCGTGTAGGTGAAGAGGTGGGTTCCGGTGTTGACGTAAAGGGCCTGCGAGGTCGCGGTGAAGTTGTCGAGGCCACCGGCGGGAGCTGCGACGACCGTCTTCGGGTTGGGACGGGAGTGACCTGCCTCGGGCCGAGGTACGGAGCAGCCTGGTAGGCAGAGGAGCCGCAGACCGCATGCCTCTGCGGATCCCGTCGGGGCGGCGACGCTGCCAGGGATCGACTCGTTGCGCAGCGGGATCGACTTGCCGCCCACGGCGGCAGGGCCCGTCACGCAGGCTGCGAAGACGAGAGGAAGCAGGACTACTACAGGCCAAAGCCTTCTCTTCATGGAGCGCGCAAGCGCTGCTTTCCGGGCGACCGCAGCTGCTGCATCTAACGACAATATGACGCTCCGTGTCTCCGCCCCATGCGCCACCGACTATGTCGCCGGCAGCGTCTAACGCTAGCGGTGACATCCTCCATCACTGTCATGAACCCCAGCAACTGGTCATTGGTCTGCATGACATCACCCGATACGATATATCTCCGCCTTACGCAAGTTAAGCTTGACCGGCAGCCGAAGACGAGCAGCAGGCGACTGGCTACCCGCGCCCTCCATAGCCCGTTTCTGCCGTCTACATTTTGAACCCATGCGCACCGTACTCCAGCAGCGCGGCGATCCGGAACTGGCTATGCTCGCCCCAAGCTACAGAAACAGGTGGATGCTCCGCGGGTCAGCGGGGCCGCTTGACGAAGGGTCATGGAGGCGGATGTGACGGAAATGTTACAGATGCAGCGTGACCCGGAGTTGAGCCCATTGATCGACCCGACTAGAGATCAAAAAGTGTCGCTGAATCCGTCGGAGATATTGCGGAGCGCGAAGTCTTGCGCGCGTCCTTCGGTGGCCCTCGTCCACGACTACCTTACTCAGAAGGGCGGGGCGGAACGGGTTGTCTCGGTGTTAATGGAAGCCTTTTCCGAGGCTCCGCTTTACACCTCTCTTTACGAGGCTAAGCGCACCTTTCCCGATTTTATCAACAAAGACATTCGCCCCTTTAGCCTCAACCGATTCGGGACACTCCGCAGGCACCACCGACTCGCCTTTCCCTTGCTAGCGCCGGCGTTCTCCGGGCACAGCGTCAAGGCGGACGTGACGCTTTGCAGCTCTAGTGGGTGGGCACACGGTGTGAACACCTCCGGTCGAAAGGTGGTTTATTGCTATGCGCCGGCGCGCTGGCTCTATCAAGCGGAGCGGTATCTGGGGGAACCCGCAAACGAGATTGTGGATGCCGAGCCGACGTGCTGGAAGCAGACGCTCCGTCTCAGAGGTGCGCAGTTAGCGCTCCGAACACTCGGCGACCCCCTTCGTCGCTGGGACCAACGGGCGGCAGCCTCTGCCGACAGGTATCTCACCAGCTCTCGTGTTATGGCTACGGCAATCAGTGCACCTCTACGGAATCGTGGCGGAGGTGCTTCCGCCCCCGCCCGGGCTCACGGCAGAAGGAGACATCGCACCGATTCGAGGACTCGAGCCGGGGTACTTCCTTTGCGTGTCGCGTTTGCTTCCATACAAGAATGTCGAGACCGTCGTCGAAGCCTTCCGCAATCTGCCAAGGTCTCGTCTGGTGATCGTGGGTGACGGGCCACTGCTCGACACACTGCTCGACCGAGCACCAGACAATGTCCGCTTCTTTCAAGCTGTTGATGATGCCCACTTGCGCTGGCTGTATAGCAATTCGACCGCCCTCGTCTCGGCATCGTACGAGGATTACGGGCTGACCCCAATTGAGGCGGCCTGTTTCGGTCGACCCTCGGTCGTCCTCGGCGCCGGCGGCTTTCTTGACACGGTTCGCGACGGCGTGACTGGGCTCTACTTTCCCGAGCCGTCAAGCGAAGCTCTGACGTCAGCACTCCAGGCTGCGTCGGAGATCACGTGGGACTCCTCCGAGATCCTCGCGCACGCCAAAGCCTTTTCGAAGGAAGCCTTCATCGGACGAATCCGGGAGGTCGTGCGAGAGGTGATGTAACCCCCAGTAGGAACGGCCTCAGATTGCTTGAGGTAGCGGCACCGATCTATGGATGCCTGCAGCGTCAGGTCTCACGCACTGAGTGGGTGTCTCTAAGGAGGCTGTGGTCCGGCTCCATTCGCAGGAGAAGTCCTGGGGCCGCGAGCCACGCGATCGGTCACTGTGCGGTTGCCACGCGTCTCGGGCCTTGGACGTTCCGGGTGGTCTGGCCCGCAGCGGCCTGTCCGGGGATCTCGGCGGGTCGACACGGTCACCTGCCCGACGCCTGGGCCACGCTCCCCTATCCTGGCCACGGCCCATGACGACCTCAGAATTATGGTCTTGATCATGGACTCTCGGGTGGAGGAGTTACGAAAGCCCAGCTGGAGGGATGGCAGAGCGGACGAATGCGACGGTCTTGAAAACCGTTGTGTCTTATGGGCACCGTGGGTTCGAATCCCACTCCCTCCGCCAGCGAGATGTCGCGCGACATCGTGCACACCTGGCTCGAGGCCATAGTCAGACCCTCACAACGCGGTAAAGCCGTCGATGCACCCGAACCAGATCACGCTGACGGTCGACCAGGTGAGAAGGATCGTCAGTGAGCAGTTCCCGCAGTGGCGCCGACCTGTCGATCGAGGCGGTGGGAGGCAGCGGCACCGTCAATCGCATCTTTCGCCTTGGTGACAGGCTGTCCGCTCGTTTCCCACTCGTCGTAGATGACCCGGATGCCGTCCTGGACTACCTCCAGAGCGAGGCGGCGGCTGCGAAGGAGATTTCCGGGCGCACGAGGTTCCTGACTCCCGAGCCGGTCGCGTTGGGTCGGGCCACTCCCGACTATCCAGCCCCTTGGGCTGTCCATACGTGGCTACCGGGCACGCCGGCCGCCGATGTCGACCTCTCCGGTTCGAAGGTCCTCGTTCGAGACGTTGCCCAGTTGATCGTCGATGTCCGGGCAATCCCCCTCTGCGGCCGCTCGTTCAGGGGCCACGGTCGCGGGGGCGACCTTCGGCTGCACGACGGTTGGATGGAGACGTGCTTTACCGAGAGCGAGGGGCTGCTGGAGGTGGCGCCGCTCCGGAGTCTGTGGAGTCAGATGCGCGAACTGCCGCGTGTGGATGGCGACATCATGACCCACGGCGACATATTGCCGAGCAACCTGCTTGTCGATGACGACGCTCTCGTCGGAGTCCTCGACGTCGGGAACCTCGGCCCCGCCGACCCGGCACTCGACCTCATGGGGGCATGGAGCCTGTTCGACCACGAACGCCGGCAGCTTCTTCGCAGCGACTCTCGGGTGCAGCGATCTCGAGTGGGCGCGCGGGCAGGCGTGGGCATTTCAGCAGGCGATGGGCACCGTCTGGTACTACCTCGAGAGCAATCCGACCATGAGCCGGCTGGGTCGACGAGCACTTGAGGCCATACTCCAGGACTGGGCCGCGGGCTGATCGACCAGGCCCCATACTCGAAGAAGGCCGACGGGCGCGTGGAAGACTGTCCCAGGCTCTCAGCCCGGACCTCAGAGGTTGAAGGCAGCCTTGAAGGATGCCGCCGTGGCAGCCTGGCCCAATTCGGCGTAACCGAGCATGTCCTCAGTCGTCTTGAGGAGCGAGTAGTGGTTGAGCATCGCGCTGTCCTTCGTCCCAGCCTTGACGGACGGGGCGACGGCGAGCAGGGCGACGTGGCAGCTCACGTCGGCGGTGTTGTTGTAGCACGACTCGCCGGCGGAACCTCCTGTGCCTTCATCCCACACGATGAAGATGGCGGTGTCGCCGGAACGGTAGACCGGGCTGGCCGTGATGAGGCCCATCCAGGTCTTGAGCCATGAATCGCCCTTCGCGACGAGGTTGGTGGAGCAACCAGCAGATGATGCGCCGTGCATGTCGTCGCAGATGTCCGGCGTGATGAAGCTGAAGGCCGGCGCGGTCGATTCGGACTTGAAGTTGTTGACGAGCACCGAGTTCGATGCCGTGCCGAGCGGGACGTCGTCTGTCGAGCAGTTCTGCAGGCCCTCGTAGTAGACGGCCGGGTTGTGGCGGGTGGCGTAGGTCGAGGTCCCCTGCTTGTCGCAGTTCGACGGCATCGCTTCCTCGTAGGACTTCCAGGAGCCCTGGCCGAAGATGCTCGGCACCGACGACCCGCAAGCCCCTCCGGGCGTGCAGTCGTTGTAGAAGGGCTTGAGCCCGGCCAGGGTGAGGCCGTTCGTAGCTCCCACGTAGTTCGGGAGGGAGTCGTGGCTGATGTTGTGGTAGTTGGTCGCCACCCCGCACTCATTGGCAACCGAGTTGATGTAGGGCGCCGCCGGGGAGCCGATGATGCTCGAATAGGAGTTGTTCTCCTCGAGGATCCAGATGACGTGGCGGTAGGTCGGCGCGTTCGTCTCGGTGCCGCAGATCGACGCCGTCGTGGTTGCCCGACGCGGCTGGGTTCGACGCACCGGCGTCTGATATCACGCCGGTCCCGATGAGAAGAGCGATGAGGAGCATGAAGGCGAGCGCAGTCGTCAATCTCGGTTTCATCATCGGACGGCTCCCTCGCTCTGCACAGCCTCGAGGCGCCGAACGAGGATTCGTGCGGCCCTGAGGACGGTGTCGTGGTCATGGGTGACGGGGAGCAGGTAGCGGCGCTCGAGGTCCAAAGCGGTCGCCATCCAAACCTGATCGACACGTAGGTGCGACGGCTGAAGAAGATGTCGAGGATTCGTCGTCTCCGCCCGCACTGGCCGGTCTCGACGGCGGGGCTGATCCACCAGCCGCCGACCGCCGCCGGCGATAAAGAATGCGTTCTCGGGGCCGGTACGCTGCGAACATGGCGCTCACGCTCGCCGAGGCGACGGCGACTCTCACCCAGCCGGGACAGGCGTTCGAAGTCGCCGAGGAGGAGATAGACGGAGTCGTCACAAGGGTGTGGCGCCACTGCCCTCCATCGCTCCGGGCGATCCTCGAGGTCTCCCGCGGCCACGGCGATGCGACCTTCCTCGTCTACGAGGACGAGAAGATGACTTTCACCGAGCACTTCGCCGAGGTGGCGGCGTTCTCGGCGCTTCTCGCCGGCCGCTACGGGGTCGGCGCCGGCGACCGGGTGGCCATCGCCATGAGGAACCTGCCCGAGTGGGTCGTGGCCTTCTGGAGCACCGCCGCTCTCGGTGCGGTCATAGTCCCGTTGAACGCCTGGTGGACGGGGCCGGAGCTCGCCTTCGGCCTCGAGGACTCGGGTGCCAAGGTTGCCCTCCTCGACGGCGACCGCCTCGACCGCCTCGCCCCGCACCTCGACGCACTGTGCTCCTCCGGCCTCGAGACGGTGATCGTCGCCCGCGCCGACGGCGGGCCGTTGCCCTCCCGCCCTGTGCTCGGCTACGAGGAGCTCCTCGCCGAGGCCGAGCGTCCCGACGGGTTGCCGCCGGCTGCGGTGTCGGCGGACGACAACGCGACGATCTTCTACACCTCCGGCACGACCGGCAGGCCGAAGGGCGCCCTCGGCACGCAGCGCAACATCTGCACGAACTTGATGAGCATGGGATTCATCAACATGAGGAACCAGCTCGTCGCCTCCGACGAGCACCGCGAAGCGATGGCGACCGGGGGCGCCCAGAACTCACACCTTCTCTCGGTGCCGTTGTTCCACGCCACCGGCTGCCATTCGATCCTCGTCGGCAACACCGCGTCAGGCGGGAAGCTCGTCATGATGCGGCGCTTCGACCCGGAGCGGGCGCTCGAGCTGATCGAACGGGAGCGGGTGACGATCTTCGGAGGGGTCCCGACGATGGCCTGGCAGATCCTCACCTCCCCGGACTTCGCCAAGCGCGACACCTCGAGCGTGCGCTCCGTCGCCTACGGCGGGGCCCCCGCCCCGCCCGAGCTCGTGCGCCGGATCAAGGAGCACTTCCCGCACGGCAACGCCTCCAACGGCTACGGCCTCACCGAGACATCCGCCATCACCAGCATGAACAGCGGCGAGGACTACGTCCGCCGTCCGGACAGCGTCGGGCCGCCCGTCCCGGTGTGCGAGGTCCGCGTCGTCACCCCGGAGGGGGCCGACGTCCCGGCCGGCTCACCGGGGGAGCTGTGGGTGAAGGGCCCGAACGTCGTGCGCGGCTACTGGAAGAACCCCGAGGCGACAGCGGCGAGCTTCAGCGCCGGCTGGCTGCACACGGGCGACGTCGCCCGCCTCGACGACGACGGCTTCATCTACATAGTCGACCGGGCGAAGGACATGGTCATCAGAGGGGGTGAGAACGTCTCCTCGGCCGAGGTCGAGGCGGCCATCTTCGAGCATCCCGGCGTCGCCGACGCGGCGGTGATCGGCCTTGACCACGAAGTGCTCGGTGAGGAGGTGGGTGCCGTCGTCGTGCTCCGGCCGGGGGCGGAGGTGACAGCCGAGGAGATGCAGGCACACCTCGCCGAGCGGATCGCCTCGTTCAAGGTGCCGTCCCGTTTCTGGTTCCGTTCCGAGCCTCTCCCGAGGAACCCGGCCGGCAAAGTCCTGAAACGCCACCTCCGCGACGAGGTGGGCGCCGACGTTGTCGCCGCCGGGCGGGAGCCGGGGCGATGAGCCGTCGGGGAGAAGAGGCGGGTTTCTCGACAAGGGCCGTCCATGCCGCCACGCGCCCCGCAGGTGACCGAGCAGCCGGCGAGCGTGCCCATCTACCAGACGGCCACTTGGCGCTTTGACTCCTCGGAGGCCTACGCAGAGGTGCTCGCCGGCGAGCGTCCCGGTCACAGCTACGGCCGGGGCTACGGCAACCCCACCGTCGAGGCGTTCGAGGCGGTGATGGCGGCGCTCGAGCGGACCGAGGCGGCGTACGCCTTCTCGTCGGGCATGTCCGCCATCCATGCCGTCTGCACGACCCTTGCCGGCGGGGGCGACCGCATCGTCTCGAGCCGCGAGCTCTACGGCGGGACCTACGCGCTCTTCTCCCAGGTGCTCCCCCGGTACGGCATCGTCGTCGAAGAGGTCGACCCGCACGACGGCGCCGCCGTCGAGGGCGCCCTCGACGGGGCGGCGATGCTCTACGTCGAGACGATCGCCAATCCTCTCTGCTCGGTGGCCGACCTCGAGTCACTGGCGGCGGCGTGCCGCCGAGCCGGCGTGCCGTCCGTCGTCGACAGCACGTTCGCCTCGCCGTGGCTCTGCAACCCGGCCACGCTCGGCTTCGACTTCGTGCTGCACTCGGTGACGAAGTACCTCGCCGGCCACAGTGACGTCGTCTCGGGCGTGATCTGCTGCTCGGAGGCCGACCGCGAGCGGGTCCGCTCGGTCGCACTCGAGACGGGCGGGGCGATGCAACCCTTCGACGCCTGGCTGTCTGTCCGCGGCATTCAGACGCTCGAGGTCCGTCTGGAGCGCCAGTGCGCCTCGGCGATGGCGCTCGCCGCCTTCCTCGAGGGACGGCCGGAGGTGAGCCGGGTCCACTACCCGGGCCTGGAGACGCACCCCCATCACGAGCGAGCCGCCCGCCTCTTCAGACCGGGCGCTTTCGGCGGGATGCTCGCCTTCGAGATCGACGGCGGCACGAAGGCGGCGGCGTCGTGGTGCGAGGCACTCGAGCTGGCCTGGATGGGGGCATCTCTCGGCGGGACGCACACGCTCGTGACGCACCCGGCCTCGACGACCCACCGCCAGGTGGAGCCGGCCCTCCGGGCCGATCGCGGGCTCACCGACGGGCTGATCCGCGTCAGCACGGGCCTCGAGAACGTCGAGGATCTGCTCGACGACTTCGAGCAGGCGTTCAAGGTGGGCCGAGGCTAGAACACCGGCACAGCCGGGCGACAGGAGGTGCTCTCATGCAAACGGCCTACGCCTCAGGCAGTTCCGGGTCGCCGCTTCTCGGCGAGACGATCGGGGCCAACTTTGCCGCCACCGTCAGCCGCTTCAGCGATCGGGAGGCAGTCGTCGACTGCCGCGAGCGGGCGTCGCTGGACTTACCGCCAGCTCTCCGACGACGTCGAAGAGCTCGCCTGCGGGCTGATCGCCCGCGGCGTGGCGACGGGGGACCGCGTCGGCATCTGGTCGCCCAACTGCCCGGAGTGGGTCCTCACCCAGTACGCGGCGGCGAGCATCGGCGCCATCCTCGTCAACATCAACCCCTCCTACCGCTCGCACGAGCTCGACTACGTCCTTCGCCAGTCCGGGGTCAGCCTGCTCGTGACAGGTGCGGCTACCGCCCGCAGCGACTACCCGGCGATGGTCGCCTCCGTGCGGGGGGACATTGCATCGCTTTCGGAGGTCGTCGTCATCGGGACGAGCTCATGGGAGGAGCTGGCGAAGACGCCGTCCGGCGCGGCGGGCGGAGCGGGCGAGCTCGGCGAGCGGGCGGCCGCCCTCTCCTTCGACGACCCGATCAACATCCAGTACACCTCGGGCACGACCGGCTTCCCGAAGGGGGCGACGCTCTCGCACCACAACATCCTCAACAACGGCTACTTCGTGGGCGAGCTGGTCGGCTACGACGAGCATGACCGGATCTGCCTCCCGGTTCCCTTCTACCACTGCTTCGGGATGGTGATGGGCAACCTCGCCGCCACCTCCCACGGCTCCTGCATCGTGATCCCGGCGCCGTCGTTCGACACCGAGGCAACGCTGGCGGCAGTGGCCGAAGAGGCGTGCACGTCGCTCTACGGCGTCCCGACGATGTTCATCGCCGAGCTCGGCCATCCTGAGCTGGCGAAGTTCGACCTGGCCTCCCTCCGGACGGGGATCATGGCCGGCTCGCCCTGCCCGGTCGAGGTGATGAAGCGGGTCATCTCCGAGATGAACATGGCCGGCGTGGCGATCTGTTACGGCATGACGGAGACCTCCCCGGTCTCGACGATGACGCGGTCCGACGACGACCTCGACAGGCGGACGGCGACCGTCGGGCGGGTGATGCCGCACCTCGAGGTGAAGGTCGTCGATCCGGTGACCGGGCGCCTCCTCGAGCGGGGAGAGCCCGGCGAGCTGTGCACCCGGGGGTACTCGGTGATGCTCGGCTACTGGGAGGACACCGCCTCGACGACCGAGGCGATCGACCGGGCCGGCTGGATGCACACGGGGGACCTCGCCGAGATGAGGGAAGACGGCTACGTGAACATCGTCGGCCGCATCAAGGACATGGTGATCCGGGGCGGGGAGAACATCTATCCCCGCGAGATCGAGGAGTTCCTCTACTCGCACCCCGACATCGTCGACGTCCAGGTCGTCGGGGTGCCCGACGAGCGCTACGGCGAGGAGCTGTGCGCATGGATCCGCCTTCGCGAGGGCGCCCCGCCGATCACGCCGGAATCCCTCCGCGAATTCTGCGCCGGCCGGCTCGCCCACTACAAGGTGCCCCGCTATGTCCACCTCACTGACGACTTCCCGATGACCGTGACGGGGAAGGTCCGCAAGGTCGAGATGCGGGAGCGATCGGTCGGCCTTCTCGGGCTCGAGGACGCCCGAGCCGGAGGCTGAGGGCGGGCGCTCAGATCACCCCGGCGACCAGACCGGCGACCGACCGACGGCTCCGAGGTACTCCTCTGCGAGGTTCCGGAGCCGGCCGTGGACACCGGACATCCAGCCGACATCGCCCGGAAGGAACCGCTTCGGGACCTTGGCGACGATGGTGTAGTTGGGGTCGACGACGTTGGCGATCCGCGACCTCGCCGCCTGCGACACCAGTTGGTAGGCATCCATCAAAGACAGCCCGAGGTCGCCGGCGATCCAACGCACCATCTCGGCATGGGCGATCCGGAAGGCGTCCTCGAGCGGCCGGGAGGAGCCGGCCACCATGATCGCCTCGTCGCTCTCGAGCCGCGGCCACTCGCAGTAGGCCTCCTTCACGACGTCGACGACGAGGACCGTGTTCATCGCCCCTTCGACAGCCGCTCCGCAGGCCTCTCCCTCTCCCATCGTGTAGTGACCGTCCCCGAGCGAGAAGAGCGCTCCGGGGACGTTGACCCCGAGATACACCGTTGCGCCCGCCCGAACCTCGGGGGAGTCCATGTTGCCTCCGAAGGCGTCGGGCACGAGGACGTTCCTCGCCTCGAAGGCGGCCGGGGCGACCCCGATCGTGCCGTGGAAGGGCTGGAGGGGAAACCGCGTCTCGAAGGCGGAGTCGAGCGCCTCGAAGACCACTTCCTGCTCCTGTCCCAGCACCCGGTAGAACCAGGTCCGCTCCGGGAGGGGGTCCTGGAGCGAGGCGGTGATATGGGTCGAGGTGAGGGCGCCGAACAACGAGACCGAGGTGCTCACCGCCCAGTCGCGGGCCGGAGCCACGTCGATGAGGTGGATGGCGAGGGTGTCTCCCGGCTCGGCGCCTTCCACGAAGAAGGGCCCGGTCTGAGGGTTGATGAACGGGAACTCGATCGAGCTCGCCGGAAGGTCGGTGACCGAGCGGATCCGGCCGGCGAAGCAGTCCTCGGTGTAGAGCTCGAGGATCTCGCCGGGACGAACGGTGTGGACCGGGTCCACCCCTCCGAAGGTCCAGGCGTACTGGTCCGGCGTCGGGTGGAACTTGCGGACGTTGAGCGTCGGATGATCGGGGAGAGATCCTGTGTCCATGGCGTCGTTTCTACTCCCGCCGTCCGAGGAGGGACAGCTGTCGTAGGGTGGTTCGGCCAGGGAGGTCACGAGAAGGAGGACAGTCCTGTGGATATCGTCCGCAACCCCGACGGGACACTCGTCGTGCCCGTGCGCCAGGAGCGACATCACGACACGGATGCCGACGGCGGCAGCGAGGCTCGTGAGGGTGGAGGCGAGGCGACCGAGGAAGGCGCTCAGCCGGGGACGCGGGTGCTCCACCCCGGAGAAGGCGGCTACGACGAGGCTCTTGCGGAGTGGGACCTCCAGCAGAACCCCGATCGGGCACCGGCCGTCTCGACGGCATCGGGCCGCGAGGAAGCGATGGGCCTTGTGCATGCTGTCGCCACGTCGCCCGACCACGCCGTCGCGCCGGCGGTGGCGGCCCTCGACGATCCCGAGGCGAGCGCCGAAGCCCTCCGCCACGTCCTCGTCGGCGGGGTCCACTCGGTGGAGGACTTCTCGGCTGAGGTGGCCGAGGCAGAGGGCGGTGAGCCGCTCGCCGCCCACGAGACGACGAAGATCATCGGAGAGGTGCTCGCCGAGCTGGAGGAATAAAAGGCCACGATCCCGGGCGGCTGCCCGGCTCCCCGACCGCCAAGCCGACGGAGGCAATTCTTCCCACGACGGGTGAGCGATCGTCTCGTGGTGGGTAAGGCCGCGGCAGGACGCAGCGACCTTCGAGGAGAGAGAGATGAGCCAGCCCCCCCAGAACCAGGAAGTCCCCGGCACCCAGTCCAAGATGACCCCGAGGCCCGACTGTGGCGAGGAGAGCTACGAGGGCCATGGCCGGCTCACCGGCAGGACAGCGGTCATCACCGGTGCCGACAGCGGGATCGGCCGGGCGGTGGCGATCGCCTACGCGAGAGAGGGAGCCGATGTCGTAATCGCCTACCTGAGCGAAGACGACGACGCCAAGGAGACCGCACAACTGGTCGAAGCCGCCGGGCGGACGGCCGTCCTCGTGCGCGGGGACGTGTCAGAGCCCGAGCACTGCCGGGCCATCATCACCGCCGCCGTGGAGCAGTTCGGGAAGGTGGACATCCTCGTCAACAACGCCGCCTACCAGATGGAGCGAGCCTCTCTCGAGGAGATCCCGGACGAGGAGTGGGACTACACGTTCCGGACGAACATCTCGGCGATGTTCCACCTCTGCAAGGCGGCGCTGCCGCACATGGCCCCGGGGTCTTCCATCATCGGCACCTCGTCTGTGAACTCCGACATGCCGTCCCCGACGCTCGCGCCGTACGCAGCTACGAAAGCAGCCATCGCCAACTTCACCGCCAGCCTCGCCCAGATGCTCGGAGAGAAGGGGATCCGGGTCAACAGCGTCGCCCCCGGGCCGATCTGGACACCGTTGATCCCCTCGACGATGTCAGAGGAGAAGGTCGAGAGCTTCGGAGAAGACACGCCACTTGGACGTCCGGGACAACCCGCCGAGCTCGCCCCCGTCTACGTCCTTCTTGCGTCGGACGAGGGCAGCTACGTCTCCGGCGCCCGCATCGCCGTCACCGGTGGACGGCCCATCCTCTGACGCGAAGTCGCCGCCCAATCGGAGGCTTTGAAGCGGTCTGCCGCGGTGCCGGCCCGTTGTTCGGCCGGCGCGGCGGAGGTCGTAGTATTGGAGGAGAGCGAGGATCCTCCCGCCTAGTCGGCCTGCCGACTGAGTGCGAGCTTCTCGACGGTCCAAGCCACGCTCCTCCTCCTCGGACCCCGGAGGTGCCGGTGGGGCGAGAACTGCCTGTAGGAACGGGGTCAACATGAAGAGAACCACGCCCGCCACCACCGTACAAAGCGCGATCTCCTACGCGATGCCCGCAGGTTTGTCCCCGTGCTAGAGGGTTTCTTCATTCTCCTGTTCGCCTTCGGGCCATTGGTGGCCGTGCGGCACCTCGAGAATGACGGTTTGAAGCGGCTCCCTCCGTCGCGCCGCCCGCAGGTGGCGAGAACGGTCTGGTGGCTCGCCCTCGGCTGGCTGCTCGTGATGCTGGTCGTCACTGTCTCTGTCGTCGGATAGGGACGACGCGCCGGCGTCCGTCGGCATAATGGCCGGCGTGGCATCCGGCGTCGGCAACCCGCTCGAGCAGCTGACGCTCTCCGAGCTGAGGCGCCGGACCAGCATGAAGTGGCGCAACTATCCCGACGATGTGTTGCCGCTGTGGGTGGCCGAGATGGACGTGATGCTCGCCGAGCCGATAGTGGGCGCCCTCGGCGAGGCGATCATGCTCGGTGACACCGGCTACCCGGTAGGCACGGCATATGCGGAGGCATTGAGGGACTTCTCGCACGAGCGTTGGCAGTGGGACGGGATCGCCTTGGAGAGGACGGCTGTCGTGCCCGACGTGATGATGGGCGTCGTCGAGATCCTGCGGCTCGTGACGCGAACCGGGCGATGCCGTAGTCGTGAACTGCCCGGTCTACCCGCCCTTCTACCCATTCGTCGAGCACATGGGGCGGGAGATCATCGAGGCACCGCTCGACGCGAGGTACCGGATCGATCTCGACTCGCTCGAGGGCGCCTTCGCGCAGGCAACGGCGGGAGGCCGCCCGGCCGCCTATCTCGTGGCGAACCCGCACAATCCGACCGGCACCGTCCACACCCTCGACGAACTGGCTGCGGTGGCGGAGCTGGCCTCCCAGTACCGCGTCCGCGTCGTCGCCGACGAGATACATGCGCCGCTCGTCATGCCCGGACACGAGTTCGTCCCTTATCTCTCCGTGCCGAAGAGCGAGAACGCCTTCTCGCTCATGTCGGCCTCCAAGGGCTGGAACCTCGCCGGCCTGAAAGCGGCCATCGTGATCGCCGGGCCCGATGCGGGCGACGATCTCGGTCGGATGCCCGAGGAGGTGAGTCACGGCCCGAGTCATCTAGGGGTAATTGCGCACACGGCCGCACTGAGAGAAGGGGGCAGCTGGCTCGACGCTCTCCTCGCAGGGCTGGACGACAACCGCCGGCTGCTCGCTGAGCTGCTCGAAGAGCATCTGCCGGCGGTCCGCTACTCGCCCCCGGAGGCGACATACCTGGCATGGCTTGATTGTCGTGCACTCGGGCTGGACGAGACTGAGGAAGGGGACGGGAGCGACGCTTCACAAGAGCGGGGTCTCGTGACTCTGACGTCGGGGCCGGCCGGCTTCTTTCTCGACAAGGCGCGGGTGGCGCTGAGCGCAGGGGCGGCCTTCGGAAGCGGTGGGGCAGGACACGTCCGCCTCAACCTTGCCACCTCGGCGCAGATCCTCACCGAAGCCGTCGCCCGGATGGGTGCTGCCGTCGAGGAGCGATAGCGCCGCCGGCGGTCCTTTAGGGAACGGTCGCGGCCGGAACGGCCAGGGAAGCTCTCGGTAGGCTGGCGTCCCCGACGCCGCCTCAGGATGGAGCCCCTGATGGAAGATCCCGCCGAGTCCACGAGCGATGCCGGCTGGTTCTTTCCGGTCCCTGATGATGCGCATCTCCCGGAGAGCCTGAAGAGCCTGTTCGAGAAGGCCCGGGAGTCGCTCGGCTTCGTCCCGAACGTGTTCCGCTCCTATGCCTTCAGGCCCGAACGGTTCTCCGCCTGGTTTGCGCACTACCGGCAGCTGCACGAGCCGACGGCGAACCTGTCCGCCGCCGACCGGGAGATGATCGCAGTCGTCGTCTCGGCTTCGAACCGGTGCCTCTACTGCCTCGTCGCTCACGGGGCCCAGCTGCGGACCGAGCTCGGCGACGCCGTGACGGCGGACAGGGTCACCTTCGACTGGCGCCGGGCAGGGCTGAGTGACAGACAGGCGGTCGATCTGCGCCTTTGCAGAGAAGCTCACCCTTACGCCCGTCGAGTGCACCCCGGACGACCTCGGGCTTCTCCGCCAGATCGGCCTCGACGAGGAGGAGGCTTGGGACGTCGTCGAGATCGCCAGCATGTACAACTTCACCAACCGGATGTCGATGGCGACGGGCATCCGCGCCAACCCCGAGTATCACGACCAGGGACGGGTCTGAGGGCCACTCCGGCCAGAACACCGGCGGCTCCCGTTGCACCCGGGGCTCTGTTGCAGTCGCAGGGGTTCGCTTATCGCACGCCCCGGGTCCGGAACTGGACACTGATGCGAGGGGCGACGGTCCGCATCGTCTTCGGCACGGCGTGCTCGAAGGTGCGCTGGCAGCTGCCACCCATGACGAGGAGGTCACCTTCGCCGAGGTCATACCGGCGGGAGGGTCCTCCGCCCCGCTGCCTGATGAGAAAACGGCGACGGGCTCCGAGCGAGAGGATCGCCACCATCGTGTCCTCGGTCGCACCCCGGCCGATCGTGTCACCGTGCCAGGCGACACTGTCGCGTCCGTCCCGGTAGAGGCATAAGCCGACTGTGCAGAACGGCTCACCGAGCTCGGCTCGGTAGTGGTCGTCGAGTGCCCGCCGCCCGCGATCGAGGGCCGGCGCAGGCAGTGTGTCATGTTCCGCATAGAAACAGACGAGGCGCGGCACGTCGACGACTCTGTCGTACATCGTCCGGCGCTCAGCCTTCCAAGGGACTTCGTCGAGCAACTGATCGAACAGTTGGGTCGCCCCACCCATCCAGTTTCGCCGCAGGTCCACCCATGCCCCGTCCCCGAGCACGGTTCGTTCGAGGTGTGACCCGAGGGCCCCTGGACCGGGCTCTGCGACGAGGTCGAGCAGCGACCCTTGCAGTGCGGGCATGCCGCGACATTCTAGGCCGGCGAACGTCTGTTCGCACGCCGTGGGCACGTTGCACGCAGGAGCGAGGGGTTCATCGTCAGAATATGAGCTGAGGTGTGGCGCGAGGAGGGTTCGTGGGCGTCTATGAGGTGTGGCGTCCGTGACCCGAGGCAGATTCGACCTGACGAAGGAGTTCGAGGACTTCTTCCTCAAGGTCGAGCCGCCCCTCCGTCATGCGCTCGTGGCGAGGTATGGCCCCGACGGCGGCCGGGAAGCCGCCGCCCACGCCTTGGCGTGGGCGTGGGAGCACCGCGAGACCGCTTTGAACCTCGAGCAGCCAGTCGCCTACCTGTACAGGGTCGGCCGGTCCGGTATGGGCCGACGCAAGCGACCTCTTCTCTGGTCCCGTGACACGTCACACGAGCCGTGGATCGAACCAGGGTTGGATCGTGCGCTGCGGACGCTGTCGGTACGCCAGCGCGTGGCCGTCGTGCTCGTCTACGGATACGACTGGACCACACCCGAGGTCGCCAATCTGCTTCACGTTCGCCCGACCACCGTGCAAAGCCACCTCGAGCGGGGGCTCCGGCGTCTCCGTTCCCAACTCCGAGCCGAGGTCCCATGAATGACTTGAAACAGCGTCTCCGGACATGGACCGAGCACGCAGCGCCGATCACGATGGAAGAGGTCATCGAGACTCGACAGGCGGATCGGCCCCGAGGAACCCGTCCGCGACCGATCGTGCTCGCTGTTGTCGGCGTCGTCGCCCTCGCCTGCTTCGCGGTCCTGGTCGGTCTTGCGGTCACAAGGTCCCCCTCCAGAGTGACGGTGAGAAACGGGCCCCCGCGCGGCGTGTCAGCCAAGCAGAGCCAGCCCGGCTGGGAGGGATCAGGCCCACCCGTCGGCTACGCCAGCCACGTCCGTTTGGTACGCAGCTCGCAGGTGCACCTCCTCGTGATCCCAGGGGTGGCGAATTGGTGGGCTAGCTGCACCCCCTCAGGTCACTCCGTCGTCTCACTCGCGCTCACAGATCGCAGCGGCGAAGTCGTCGTCGCGACCGGGACGCGGACAGTCGCCTACCCGGATCCGGGCCCCGGCTACCGCATCACCATCGCACTAGAGACCTCATCTGCCGCCACCGTTCATATCGCGCAGGTAGGAGAAGGCGACACCGCCATCGCCACCGTCCAGATCGCCGTAGGCCCGGTCCCAGGCACTTCTTTCGCCTGCGACGTCTCCGCCCAGGCCGTCGTCACCCAGGCCGGGTATACCTTCAGCTGAGTCCTACTGATCGCTTGTCCTAAAGCCGCTGGCACAACAGGCCGATAATCCCGTTATGGAACTCCCCGGCGGCGCGCGTCCCGAAACGAAAAGCATCAGTCGAGCATCCCGTTGTCTCCGCCTGGTCATCGGGGCCATTGTGGTCATGAGTGGCGTACTTGGCCTCGCCTCGGGCGCGGCGCTCGCCAGCACGCTCACAAAGACGAGCTGGACCGTGAGCAACTCCCAGGCCGGAAAGACCGCAGTGACGTACTCATACGCCTTCACCACCGCCACGGCCGCCACTGTGATCGCGGTGAAGATGACCGTGCCGACCGGTACGGCGGGCACGGTCGCCGCCGGGACGGTCTACGGCATCGGCGCCGGCACCGTGTCGCTCGCGAGCAACACGCTCACTTATACCGTCACCACTCCTATCGCCATCGCCGCCAACACGCCGATCTACATCTCCTTCACCGGTCTCACCAACACCTCGACGGCAGGCTCGTACACCTCGACCATCACGACCCAAGCATCTGGTCCTGTCACGGTCGACACCGCCACGACTTCCTCGGTGACCTTCGGGTCGTCATCGACCGGGGTCACCGTGACGGTCGGCCAGACTCTGACCTTCACGAACAACACGCCGTCGTTCTCTCTCGCCGTAGATCCGACATCGTTGAACAACCAACAGAGCCAGGCGGTCGTCCTCACGGTGCAGACCAATGCCGCCAATGGCTACACCCTTGCCGCCTCGGACACCGGGCTTTCCCGTTCGGCTCCGGCGTACACCATTCCGGCAGTCTCGGCAGGCCCGACGACCGGTGTGGCGACCTTCCCGGCGAAGGGATGGGGCACAAGTGCCGTGCTGACCACCGGCGGGACTGACGGTGCGACACTTGCCGCCGGCTTCTCAGGCGGAAATTTCGTCGGCTACCCGAGCGCAGCGGCGAACTTTCTCACCGCCACTGGCTCGACCGGAGCTACTGCCGACACCCTGACACTCACTGACACGGTGGCTGTCGATTACACCGTCCCCGCCGGCACCTACACCGACACCATCACCTACGTGGCGACACCGAGCTTTTAAAAGGAACGCCTATGTCCCCCCCCGGACTCTTATGCCAGCCCCAGCATCGCCGCCTTAGGTCTGCCGCCCTTGGTGCGGTTCTTATGGTCGCTGTCGGGACGGTGATGACAGCGGCTTCCCCGGCAGCTCGCGCCGCCACGAGATCGTCAGACCTGTTCGTGACCTCCCCGCCGAGCCCCATCCTCGCCAAGCCGGGGACGACGGCCACCACGACACTGACCGTCGGCGACCTCGGCCACAGCAAACTTGATGTCACCATAAGCACGCGATCCGTCGAGCTTCTCAACAATGGGAAGACTCGCTTTGGAACCGGGCCAGATTCACGCTTTGCCGGGCGGATCGCCATCACCCCGGAGACTCTCAGTCTGTCCCCCCGCGAAGAGCGCAAAGTGAAGATCGCCGTCGCAGTCCCAGCCGGCTTGGCCCCCGGCGACTACTTCCTCGGGTTTCTCGTGAGCCCGATCATCAACTCCGCCTCCGTCGCGGTGGAGAACGACATCGGCGGCCTCGTCATTGTCGACCTCCCCGGTGCTCGTGACCTTCGACTGGCGGGCAGCTTCGTCGGCCCCAGTTCCCTTGACCTCTCCTTTACAAGCTCGGCCGCCGAAACCCTGAGAACCGAGAGCACGGGTTCCTCGACGGTCTCTTACACCACCACAGTCGAGAAGACGGGCTGGCCGTCGCCCACTCCGAGCTACCTGGAGGTGAACGCCGAGCTTCTTCCCCCCGGCCTGAGCCGGACGACCCCCGTCGGAGTGTCTTCGTGGCTCGGGATCGGCTGGTACACGTTCCACGCCACCCTCGTCTTTGACCGCACTGCCAATGGCACGGGCGAGGTGACCGTCTCTCGCAGCGTATTCATTCTCAATCCACTCTGGTTCCTTGTGTTCCCGGTGATCTTGGCACTGTTGTTCTGGAACAGAGCGAGGCGTCGCCGGGGGAAAAGGCGGGGGCTGCACTATGCGGGGCGACCCGCCGTGGTGACGAAGCAGAACCGGCGTCCCGTGCCGGTGGGCTAGACGTGGCAGACACTGGTGGCCCGCGGCGACGACCTGTGACGCTACGCGGTCGCTGCGGCCTCCATTTCCGCGATGAGCGCCGCCGGCCAGCGACCGCCGCACCATATCGAGTCGTTGGCTAAGCGGTTGTCGCGGAGTTTGACGATGTGGGCCTGGTGGCACATGTGCTCCACCCCGTCCTCGTTCCAGCGCAGGGTGAACTGTACGAGTTCCCCGTCAGGGATGCTGGTGCGGCGGACTTCTTCGAGCCGACCGGGCGTGGCGTACCACTTGGCCAGTTCGGCCCGAACGGCCGGGGCGCCTAGGACTTTGTAGCGCCAGTTGGGGACCGTGGCGTCGACCACGGCCTCGTCGTGGAACACGTCGGCCGGAATCGCCGCCGCCGCGATACCCTCCAAGAAGATGTCGATCACCGTGTTGTCGCTCATAGTCGTCTCCGATCCGGGTTGGCGCGCTTAGCCCTTGACGTAGGACAGCTTCTCGGACACCCTGTCGTCGTGAACGGTGAAGACGTCGATGCCACGGATATGGCCCCCGTCCCAGGCGTAGCGCCACAGCTGAACGACACGATCTCCGGCTGCGAAGATCTCTTCGGCCACGAAGACGGACGAGTTGTCATCGAAGATGGCCTGCCAGGCGGCTCGGATGGCGTCGCGCCCTACATGCCGGACCCCGTCAGGGGCAGGACCGGTGGCGTCGAAGACACAGTCATCGGTGACGAGCGCCAAGGTTCCCTCCAGGTCGTGGGCGGCCCAGGCGGCGCCGAATTCCTCCACCACCTGCACCGGATCTGACTTGCTCGGCCCGGCGCTCGCGTAGTTGCCCGCACCGAACCAATCGACGGTGACGACCGGGTCCTTGCCCACCACCCAGGCGTCATGGCCGCTCGGAAGCGACGTGACGTCGCCCGGTCCTGCGACGAACTCAGTGCCGTCGTCCATCCTGATAGCCAACCGACCGGCCACGTGATACTGGAAATGCGGCGCCAGGCAACTGTCGGTCCCGGCGATGGGTCTCACGTCGTTCGACCACTTCCAGCCAGGCTCGAAGATCAGCCGTCCGACGTCGCCACCGGCGATCTTCACGATCTCTGCTCGACCCTTGGGGAAGTCACGGGTCTCGTCGGGCGCGTCGAGGCTGCGATGCTCGGTCTGTTGCATTATCCACCTCCACTACGGGTCCGGCACCCGCCGAACCTCTTTCAGGCTACTCTGACCTACTAGAAGGTCAGAGTCAAGCAAGAGCTCAAGAGAAAATGTGAAAGGGGCGCCAGGTGCCCAGATGGCCGAACAGCGACGGAGACACCGCCGCGACGGTTCTCGATGTGGCCGAGAGGCTGGTGCAGGTCCGCGGCTTCAACGGGTTCAGTTACGCCGACGTCGCCGCCGAGCTGCATCTCAGCAAGGCCGCACTGCATTACCACTTCGCCGGCAAGGCCGAGCTCGGTGAAGCTTTGCTCCTTCGGTACTCGCAGCGGTTCGCCTCCGCTCTCGACACCATCGACTCTGAGACCCTTGATGCGCCCGCGAAGCTGGCCGCCTACGCCAATCTGTACCTCGACGTACTGCGCCAGGACCGAATGTGCCTGTGCGGCATGATCGCCGCCGAATACGAGACCCTTCCCGAGCCCATGCAAGCGGTCGTGATCCAGTTCTTCGTGGACAACGAGACGTGGCTTTCCCGAGTGCTCAAGCAAGGCACAGCAGAAGGGACGATTCGTACCAGCGGCACAACAGAAGACGCCGCCCGCTCCATTGTCGCCTGCCTCGAGGGCGCCATGCTGGTCGCCAGGCCATTCCACGACATCAGCCGCTTCCAGGCTGCGTCAGCAGCCCTGATCGCCGGGCTCCGTTCGACAGCCTGAGCTTTTACACATGCGCCGCTGACCCTACGCGCCCCCTCTCGAGGCGACGCGGGCGCTCCTTCCGGCGGCGTGTCTGTCACTCTGCGTTGTCAGCGGTAGGAAGGGCGGCGATTGCGTCAATCGAGATCAACAGGCCGCGAGGCAGGAGCGCGCTCGCCGGTGCTGAGCGTGCCGGAGGTGGGTCGGGCATGTGCCGTGAATAGACCTCGTTTATTGGCTGGAAGTCAACGACGTCGGTGTAGAATCGTTGGGTCGTCTCGGCGGGGGTGATCTCAGCGTCGCCTCAGCCGCATCTCAGGTGACCTAGGCATCCTCCACGATGCAACCAACGCGCCGCCAGCAACCGATCGACAGTGACGAGTGGGCCGCGTCCGGGTCGGCCGTAGACGACCACGGGCGCGCCCTCAACGCCAACTAGCTCGCGGCGATGTTGTACCGGGCACGCGGAGCGCGCTTTCGATCTTCACCGAGCCACCCTGGCATTAGGCGTCTCCAGCCGTGCCGACCAGTGTTCGGACTCGCACGGGTCGATCTGGACCTGCTTTCGCGAGCAGAGACACGAGGCACCGGTCGCCAGCAGATGAACTGGGAGCGCCACCACGCCGAAGTGGTGCGCACAGCTGCCGCCGGCGACGCTGAACGAGCTACTGACCTGCTCCGAGAACATCTCGCCGGTGTCGGCTGCTATTCGCTGGGCTCAGCATCGTCGTCCATCTTCTAGCGCCGATAAGCGAGTCTCAGATCCTGGAGGACCTTACCCACCAGCGTCCGACGTGTCATCCGAGCGCTGACCGTAGGCGTATGACCACTCTCGGCACGTGCAGTCACGCAGGTCGCCTGAGAGCGCGCTTTAGCGGCGATCGAGATTGAGTTGCTGGACACGCCGCGCCCGGCCAGGCTGGCGTGGTGAATGTGGGCGGTTCAATCGAGGCTCGCTTCGCGGCGGTCCGCGACGACTTCGAGGACCTCTTGGAGGCCCAGCGCGGTACTGGTGCCGCCTTTACTGTCTGGTACGACGGCCGTCGAGTAGTGGATCTCTGGGGTGGCCACGCTCATGCCAGTGGGCGGGCGCCGTGGGTGTCTGACAGCCTGGTTCAGCCCTACTCGGTCAGCAAGCCATTCGTGGCTGTCCGCGCGTGAAACTGGTGGAATCGGGAGTCTCGACCTAGATGAACCGGTGCAGCGTTATTGGCCGGAGTTCGAGCTCCGGCCACCGTGCGCCACCTCTTGTCGCACCAAGCCGGTGTGGTGGCATTCGACGCGCCGGTGCCGACCGAGGCCTTCTACGACTTACTACTTGTGCAGGCTCTTGGCGGCGCAGGAGCCGGCCTGGGAACCGGGCACAGCGCATGGCGAGTCGGCCTTGTTTTACGGGCACCTTGTCGGCGAGCTCGTCCGACGGGTCGACGGGCGCACCGTCGGTCGCTTCCTCCGCGAGGAGATATGCGGGCCACTCGGCATCGACTTCTCCTTCGGCCTCGACGCCGCACAACAAGCGCGGACTGTCGAGCTGACCGGCCTCGATAGCTCATTCCTGACCGCCAACGTGTCGGGACGGCCGCCGTTGTACCTGCGGGCGATCGGCAACCCCCCGGGAGCCCAGGATGGTGCGGTCGTCAACAGCCCGGCATGGCGAGCGGCAGAGATCCCGGCCGTCAACGGACATGGCACGGGGCGGGCCGTCGCCGGGTTTTACCACGCCCTTTCCAGCGGCAGGATCCTGAGTGCCGACACCCTGGCGGAGGCAACCCGCCCACAGTGCTCGGGAACTGATCAGGTGTTCGGAGACGACAACACCTGGGGCTTGGATTCGGAATCGATGACGACGGGTTCGGGATGGGCGGCCTGGGCGGGAGCTACGGCGGACGAGCACTCGCGGGAGCTACTCCCTAGGCTTCGTGACGGGCAGCGTGGGCACCTACCAGGGCGTCACGAGTCTCGAGAACAGCCTTAGGACTTGTCTCGGACTGGAGCCACTCGACGTCTGAGGATGGTCACCTGGCTGGCCCGCCGGCGGTCCAGCGGAAGCAGATGCGCCACTGCTGGTTGACTTGGATGCTGTACCGGCCGGCTTGTTTGCCTGACAGCTTCTCCAAGCGATTGGCCGGCGGGTATCGCAACATCACCGAGAGTCTCCGCGGCGTCGAGGATCAGCAGCTTGCGCAGCGTCAGCCGCGTGCGACGGGTTGCGAGCCCATCGTTGGGACGCTGACTGCCCGCCTACCCCGTAGTACCGGCTTTGAGAGGTGCTGGTCAGACCACCTTCCTGTTCGGCACCTTCCGTGCTATCGTACTAGTACACGTGGACACAGAACCATCGCCCTTGATCCGCTTCCGGTTGGATCCCCGCACCGGCGTGGCTCCCTACCGCCAACTCGTAGATCAAGTGCGCCAAGCGATCAGCCTGGGGCTACCGCACCCGGGGGACCAACTGCCGTCGGTCCGTGACGTGGTGAGCCAGATCCCGATCAATCCCAACACGGTGCACCGCGGATATCGCGATCTCGAGCAGGCGGGATTCATAGAAGGCCGCCCAGGGATCGGTACGTTCGTGCGCGCTTCGACGTCGTCCTCAGCCGATCCGGAACGGCTCGAAGAGCTCTCCCTCGAGCTGCACGGATGGATGGAGAGGGCACGCGGCGCCGGACTCGACGACGAGAGCATCTCGGGCCTCGTCGCCGCAGCGATGAGGGCCGAGCCTGACCTTTTCCGGTCGACGCAGTGACTGGGACCGCCGCGCTTGAGACCGTCGGTCTCGGCAAGCACTACGGCCGGACCTGGGGCGTGCCGCGACTGCTCGTTTGTTCTTCCACCCGGTCGTGTCGCCGCCCTCGTCGGGCCTAACGGCTCCGGGAAGTCGACGCTTCTAAGGATGGCGGCCGGTATTACCCGCCCGACCACGGGCGAGGTCCGTGTCTTCGGTCACTCCCACGGCAACCAGACGGTCGAAGCGCTTCGTAGGGTCGGCTATCTCGACCAGGAACGGCCCCTGTACCGCTCCTTCAAGGTGAGCGAGATGTTGCGATTCGGACAGCGGCTGAACCCCAGCTGGGATGCGCCTGCCGCCTCGAGGTACCTCACGGAGCTTGGCATCCCATGCGAGTCGCGAGTGGGCAGGCTCTCGGTGGGACAGCAGGCCCAGGTAGCCCTCACGATATGCATCGCCAAACGCCCGGAGCTGCTGCTCTTGGACGAGCCGGTCGCTGCGCTCGATCCGGTCGCTCGCGAGGGGCTGATGCAGCTCTTGCTCCGCACCGTGGTCGAGGACGGGACGACGGTCCTCCTATCTTCTCACGCGATCGCCGAGCTGGCGATGGTGTGTGACTTCGTCATCATCTTGTCGGCCTCTCGTGTGCACGTGGCCGACGACCTCGAATACGTGCTGGCGAGCCATCGCCTCCTCGTCGGGCCGCACGAGTCCGCCGGCGCCCCGGCGGGCGCCATCGTCGTGTCCGCGACACACACTGAACGGCAGACGAATCTCCTTGTCCGTGTGGATGAGCCCATCACGGACCCCAGATGGCGCGTGGTCGAGCCGACCCTTGAAGAGATCGTGATCGCCTACCTCCGAAGCGGTGCAACTGGAAAGACGCTACCGGCCAGCTCAAAAGGCGCGGTAATGGTGGGAGACGGCATCACCGGCGGACCGGGACCATTCCGATGATCTGGGTCACCTGGCGAATGGAGCGCGCCCTTTATGCCGTTGCACTCGGTGCGATCGGTGCCGTTGCAATCCTTCTCGTGGTCACTGGCGCTCACCAGGAATCCGCCTGGACCGCCTTCTCCAGCCTTCACTGCAACCAGCCAGGCTCCTCCACAACTTGCATGGCTGCCGCCGATCGGTACTACAGCTCGAGCCATTTCAGCACCGCCGGTGTCGCCCTCGGCCTTGTAATTCCGGGTGTTCTAGGGCTCGTGGTCGGCGCACCGCTCGTCGGTGGGGAGATCGCCCAACGGACGAATCGCCTCGCCTGGACCCAGACGATAACGAGAACCAAGTGGCTCACTCAGAAGCTTACAGTGGGCGCCTTCGCCACGATGGCCATCATTGGCATCCTCATGCCGCTCCTTCAGTGGTGGACCGGCGCGGTTCAGCGCGGGGACCGAATAGTCTCCTTCAACTTCGACGTCTCGGGCTTTGTCCCCGTCTTTTACGGGTTATTCGCCTTCATGCTCGGCGCGCTGCTCGGTTCGCTCTTCCACCGAACCGGTTGGGCCTTCGCCGTCGGCGTGGTTCTCTTCGCCGCACTTCGATATCTCGAGCGCCTCTTCGTCCGGCCCGTCCTCATCCCGCCCGTCACCACTACGGTCGCGCCGGTCGCGCCCTCCAATGCCTGGGTCCTCAACCAGGGCTTTGTCCCGCTCGGCCAGGCTGGGCCGGCCCTGGGACACTCCTGGCAGAGCGCAAATGCCGTCATCGCCGGTTGCACGAACCCCGCGGGCGGCCCCAACCCCACTCACACCACCCAGCAGTGCGCCGCGCTCCACAAGCTTCACTACGTGTTCCAGCTTCAGCCGGGCAGCCACTACTGGGCGCTCCAGGGTGCCGAGAGCGCGGTGTTTTTGGCGGCGTCATGTTTACTATTTGGGTTCACTGTTCTCACCGTGCGCCGCTGGAGGACATGACTCGCAACCTCGAGAACGGGCTGAAGCCAGATGCCGCGCCCTCGAGGCAACCGAGCGCGACACGCTATATGCCATGCGTCGCGCTTGTCGGGATCCGACGAGCGGCTCGTTACGGTGGGATCGGCCGGCGGAGCGTGTTCAATGAGGGGGAACGCTCATCTCATCAAAATAAGCGGGCCATCCTTCAATCGAGATCTGCATATTGAGATTTCAGAGTTAAAACGGTGATCTCGACATGGCGAACCGTAGATATCCGGCGGCTTACGGTGCTCATTAAGCACCAAAATCCCAGCTCGGCGGCGTATAGAGCACGCCGGCCGCAGGCGTGAAGTCGACTCTGGTCCAAGTGCGGGACGCGACCATGTAGGCACCGAGTTGGCGCTCGAGGCGAACGCCCCGATGCCGAGCATAGAGTGAAGGATGATCACGCCGTTCTGAGGGCAATAGTTCGTGAGGGTAGTGAACTGATTTCCGAAAACGTAGGATCGGAAATCGTGACGATGCCTGGGATTCGGTCCGCCAGGCGGGACGCTGATCTTCCAGGCCTTCATGTTGGCGCTGTGGGTCATCGTGTAGTCCGAGACGGTGTCTGTCGAGGTCCGAATCGACGTGTCTCCGCCGGGAAGCAGGGTCTCCCATTCGCAGTTGACTGCTTCAGCGTCTCCTTGCCGACGGTCACGTATTCGCCGTAGAAGGAGTTGAACACGCGGGACAAGGGCCGACCTTCAAAGGCGCTGCTCTCCCACCCGCTACGTCTGCCCGACGCGTGGGGGTGGCGAGAGCTGCTCTCGCCGAGACAAGGCTCACCGCTGCGAGGGAGAGCAACACGAGAGCGGTCGACGTGTCAAGGCTCTGACCTGGAGCCCGAGATGGGATTCGAACCCATGACCTGCCGTATTACGAGAGCGGGCCGGGATGACCCTCCACGGCGTGAGCTGTTGCAATCCTGCGCATAATCCCTGCCAGCGCGCCGAAGTTAGCGAGATTGCAGCACACACGGCGACGCCGTGAGACGAGAACCGACGGAATTGTTGGTCCAAGCTCAGCTGCTGACGGCGTCGTCACGCATAAAACGGTGGCTTCTGACCGGCGAGCATCGGCCACGATCGCGGGCAACTTCGTGGGGGCACTTCCTTGGGCGGGGCGGACTTTCCCGCACGGCCCGCCGTCCCCCGAGGGACCTCGTTCATCGCATCCGCTGTGGACTCAGCCGTTCGGAAGGGAGATGCGGAAGCACCCTTCCGCGACGATGACTGCGCTCCCGCCCACCTCGACGGACTCGATCTCGTCGGGCCCGCCGACCGCCTTCGCGTGCAGGCGCGAGGGACGGCCGATCTCCTCGCCTTGGCGAATCTGTATTTCCTCGCCGAAGTCGATCTGACCGTGCCGCGCGAGATGAACCGCCAAAGGCCCAGCTGCCGAACCCGTCGCGGGGTCCTCGGGCACGCCGGCAGCCGGGTAGAACATCCTCGTCTTCCAGCTCCTGCCGTCACCGGCGAAACAGTTGACGGCGACGTCGAGCTCCGCGAGCGCTGCCATGTCAGGCTTCAACTTCGTAACGGCCTCTCCGCTCGCCAGCTTGACGAAGACGTGCGGCGGGCCGTTGTGGTAGAGCTCGATGGGCAGTTCGGAAGCGGCGACCTTGAGCGCGTCGAGAAGCTCATCCCCCCGCCTGAAGGCCTCCCAACTCGGGATCGGCTGCTTCATCCGCCCGAAGACGACCCGTTCCCCGTCCCGCTCGAGGCTTACCGGCACAGGGCCGGCGATTGTCTCAAGAGTCACGAGATCAGCCTCGAGTGCCGTGCCGACGACGAAGGCGGTACCGAGCACAGGGTGCCCGGCGAAAGGCAACTCCAATCTGGGGGTGAAGATCCGGATTGAGACGTCACCGCCCGCCTTCGGCGGCATCACGAAGACCGTCTCGGCGATGTTCATCTCCTGGGCGAGGCGCTGCATCTCCTCGGTGCGAAACGGCCGGCCGTCGACGAAGACCCCGAGCTGGTTGCCTTGCAGGGGCTCAGATGTGAAGACGTCACACACGAAGTAGCGGTTAAGGTCCGCGGCTCCCTGCCAGTGGATCGGATACGGGATGACATCTGGGCTCGTCATGGCACGCCTCTTTGTCTTGGTCTTGATGGCTTGGTCTTGCTGGTCGCCGATCACCGTTCCGCACTTGAGCAGTCGGGCGGAGCCGCACCGCCCTCGCCGGGTCCACGCATCTCAGAGCACCTCCCCGAGATGCTTCCTGATCTCGCGAATGCGCTTCTCATCCCGCTTGTAGAAGACCCACTGCTTGATCTTCTTGCTCCGCAGCAGGCCGGCACGGCTCAACACCCGCAAATGCTCCCCGCAGGTTGGCTGGCTCACACCGAGCTTCTCGGCGATGAACAGTGAACACACGCCGTCCTGCACGAGGTCGCCGTCCTGCTGCGGTGGGAAGTGTGCCTCGGGGTCCCGCAGCCACTGCAGCACCTGGAGGCGCTTGTCGCTCGCGAGCGCCTTGAACAAGTCCGCATCGGACACTGGACCGACTATGCCACATAGCTAACTTCCTGGTCGACGTCTGGCACAACAGGCTCCCGACGCCGCCACGTGGGCGGTTGAAGACCGGCGGGCGATGACCCGGGGTGATCGGCGACGTCGGAGGCGAGAAGGCGCATCTGGAGAACCGGTGGGTGCGCCGTGCGCGAATCCCTGTCTGTACATGGCGTCAGAGACCTCCGGCGGTCTCAACCCCGGCTGAGCAAAGAGACGGCCGGACCCCTACACCGGCTCCCAGACCGCTAGGTCGTGTGCAAAGACGACTCGGGCCGGATCGAACTGCAAAAGCAATTCCATCCATTGAGGCGAGACCGGGAGGGGTTCTCCCACGCCGTCGCGGCGTGCACGGCAGGCAAGAGCGTCGTAAGTGAAAAGTGAGGCGCTGTCGTGAGATTGCCCGGCGAGGATCACGGTTCCGTCCCTCCGTCGTGTGACGAGGGACTGGTGACCGTCGACGTGACCTGGGCTGGGTACGAGAAATACGCCTGGGAGCACCTCGGTCTTACCGCTGACCGGGTGGTATCCGATATCCTCGGCGACCAGCTCGGGAAGGGTGTAGTCGTCTCGTTGTCGAGCCGCCTGCAGCTCGATGTCCTGGGCGAAGATCGGCCGGCCTACGAACAACGGGTTTCCGCCACAGTGGTCGAAGTGCAGGTGGCAGTTGGCCACCCAGGCCACCTCGTCGAATGACCCGCCGGATGCGGCGAGCGCCTCGTGCAGCGGACGGCGCACCGGACGGTAATGGGCGTCCAGGTCGTCATTGCCCCCACCCATACCCGTGTCGAACAGCAGCCAGCGTTCGTCCCGGCGAACGAGATACCCGAGCACCGGCTCGACTCGAGGTGCGCCCGTGCCCGTCTCGGATGCTGGCCGAACGAAGTATCCGAAGTCCACCCGGCGCACATCGTTGTCGAGGGAGTTCATCGACCTTGGAAGCTACCTTCTTTGCGATCGCTTGCGGGGAGTATCCAGAGGGATACGCAACTGCGTCCTTAGTTCATACCGTTACACGCTCCGAGTGAGGCTTACGTGGGTTTGCTCAAGGATCACTATCCACCATTCAGTCTCGCAGCGTAAAGAACCTAAAAATACTTAATCGTGGGTAGACGCTCGCTCGGCGACGAGACCGTCGTGGGCGAGGTAGCCGAGCGGTGTGTCAACGCTTCGACCTGGAGCCCGAGATGGGATTCGAACCCATGACCTGCGCATTACGAGTGCGCTGCTCTACCACTGAGCTACCCGGGCGGGGCCTCGACTGAAGATGCATCGAGGCACCGAACCGACCGCTGATGGTAGGCGATGACGGACCGACCGTCGGCAGCGACCTGCAGCTCAGCTCCTGGCTCTGGAACGCCTCGATGGCAGAGATCATCGACGTGCTGACCTGCTCCGACGGCCCGACGGCGTCGACGGTGACAAGAAGGCCCCGCTCCCTGTAGTAGTCGATCAGCGGCTCGGTCTCGGAGTGGAACACCTTGAGCCGCCGCTCCAACACCTGCGGGTCGCGATCGTCGGCCCTGCCCTCCCGCACCCGGGCGAGCACGCGCTCCCGCGCCCTGTCGTCCGGGACGGCGAGGTAAACGGCGACGTCGGCCGCCACGCCCGCCGCCGTCGCCAGATCGTAGGCCTTCTCCGCTTGAGCGAGATTCCTCGGAAAGCCGTCGAGGACGTAGCCGCCGCTCGCGGACGCCTCGGCGATCCGTTCGAACAGCAGCTCGAGGACGATGTCGTCCGGGACGAGATCGCCCGCCTGCACGAATCCGGCCACCCTCTGCCCGAGCTCACTCTCCGAAGCGATCTCGCCTCGGAGCAACTCGCCGGTGGAGATGTGTGTGGCGCCGAAGTGCTTCGCGAGCACGGGCCCCTGGGTGCCCTTTCCCGACCCCGGCGCGCCAAGGAGGATGATCCGCATGGACGGGGCTTAGCGGACGGGCGGCCGCCATGCCAGTACCGAGCGCCCGGCATGCCGGTACCCACCGCCTGGTCGGCTGGGGACGCCGGGCCGCCAATCGTGACGCCTTGTCTCGAAGGTGAGCCCGCCAGCGCCGGCTTCGGTGCTGCGGGATCCCTCCGCCAGTCGCCGGCTTGACTATCCGGCGGGTGTCAGTGGCGGGTAGCGTCTTGCGCCGATGTCTGAGGATGGGAGTCAAGACCCACGTTGGCTGACCCGGCCGCCGGCTCCCGCCGCCGGCGAACTGCCCGACCTTCCCGAGACGACGGCCTACCGGCTTAAGCGTCGCCTGCTCGGGCAACCCCTTACCACCGATGACCTGCACACCGAGAGGCTCGGCAAGCCGGTCGCCCTCGCCGTCCTCTCCTCGGACGTGATGTCGTCGTGTGCTTACGGGAGTGAGTCGGTCCTCCGGATCCTCGTACCCGCCGCCGGCCTCGGAGCCTTCGCCCTCGTCACCCCGATCACCGCCATGTTGCTTCTCGTGCTCGCGCTGGTCTGCCTCTGCTATCGCCAGGTCGTGAAGACGTACCCGGTCTCGGGCGGTTCGTACGTGGTCAGCCGGGAGAACTTCGGGTTCTCCGTCGCCCAGATTCCGGGCGCCGCCCTCCTGTTGAGCTACGTGCTCACAGTTGCCGTCTCGGTCGCGGCCGGCGTGGACGCCGTCATCTCCGCCTTTCCCGCCCTCTCGCACTATCCGGTCGAAATGGCGCTTGGCTGCATACTGGTTCTCACCTACGGCAACCTGCGCGGCATCCGTGAAGCCGGCAAGGTGTTCGCCGTCCCCACCTACTGGTTCCTCCTCAGCATGGCGACACTTGTGTTCGCCGGCATCGTCCGGCTGGTCGTCTCCGGGCATCTCCATCGCTTCGCCCTGAACGCTCCCGGCCACGTCGCCCTCGGTCGGGAGGGGAGCGGGCTCCTTCTCGGGGCGGGCGTCTTCCTGTTCCTGCGCGGTTTCGCGAACGGCGGCTCGGCGATGACGGGGATGGAGGCGATCTCGAACGCCGTTCCGGTCTTCCGCGAGCCGACGGTGAGAAACGCCAGGACGACCCTCGTCCTCATGGCGTCGATCCTCGGGGCGATGTTCCTCGCCGTCTCGGTCTTCGCCGCCCTCACCCACGCCATACCGTTCAGGTCCGGCACCCCGACGGTGCTCTCGGAGATCGGCCGGGCGATCTTCGGACAGGGCCCGCTCGGAAAAGTCGGCTACTACTCCCTCCAGTTCAGCACGGCGCTCATCCTGATCCTCGGCGCCAACACGAGCTACAACGGGTTTCCTCTGCTCGTCAACTTCATCGCGTCGGATTCGTATCTCCCGCGGCCGTTGCGGACGAGGGGCCACCGGCTCGTCTACTCGAACGGCATCTTGGCGCTCACCGTCGTGTCGGCGCTCCTGTTGATCGTCACCCGTGCCCGCGTCGCCTCCCTCATCCCCCTTTACGCCTGCACCGTCTTCACCGGCTTCACGATGGCAGGTGCCGGGATGACCAAGTACCACCTCACCCACAGCATCCCCAACCACCGGCGTCACCTGGCGGTCGCCTTCGCCACGTTCGTCGCGAGCGGGCTCGTCACGCTCATCTTCGTCGTGACCGAGTTCGTCAAGGGTGCATGGCTCGTCGTCGTCTGCATCCCGATCATCGTCTTCGTGCTCACAAGGACGAAGCGGCGCTACGAAGAGGAGCGCAGGGTGCTCGCAGAGGACACCACGGAGGTGGCGACAGATGCGCCCATCCTGCGCCGCCACGTCGTGCTCGTTCTCGTCGACAGCCTGGACCTCGCGACGGCCCGGGCCGTTCAGCTCGCCCGCTCCCTGTCCTTGTCGGGGGAGGTGCGGGCGGTCCACTTCGTACTGGACCACGAGCGGGCGAACGCGATGGCCCACCGGTGGAACGAGCTCGGCCGCTGGCGCATCCCGCTCGAGCTCGTCGAGTGCCCGGACCGGCGCCTCGGCCGGGCTGCGACCGAGATGGTGTCAGAGCTCGCCAGCAACGGTGACACCGAGGTGACACTGGTGTTGCCGCGCCGGCTCTATCCGGGCGTGGCGAACCGCCTCCTCCACTCCAACACGGCGGATCGCATCGTCTCGGCCGTGAGCACGATCGAGAACGTCAGTGCCACCATCGCACCTTTCGACGTCGGCGATCATCTACGGCGTCGAAAGCGCATCGTGAGAGCATCGCGCCAGGCCCGATCCCCTCAGGGAGTCGGAGCACGCTTCAAGTCCCGGACCGGCGAGGCCAGGCCGGCAAGGATTCCGTCGTCACCCGAGGAGGGCAAAATGATCCCGATGGCAGGCTTCACACCGATCGGCGAGATCGTCTATCGACAGCGGAGCCGGATCTGCGGGCGCGTCCACTCGGTCCGCGTCCAGCCGTGGTCGAACGTCCAGGCCGTCGAGTGCACCGTCGTCGACGGATCGGGCGCCGTCAACGTCGTCTTCCTCGGCCGGCGGAGCGTGCCCGGCCTCGAAGTGGGCACGAAAGTCACCGCAGAGGGGATGGTCGGCAAGCACGACGGGCGCCTTGCCATCATCAACCCGAGCTACGAGCTGCTTCAGCCGACGGCGCGGGAGAACCCCGCCGTCTCCTGACCGTGCCCCGTGGCGGCGGCCTCCGAGGCCACGACATCCGGGGAGCCGAGCAGCTTGAGGCGCAGGACGGGCTGCTTGTCCGGCGGCAGTGGTGGGGGCGCCTGGGCGAGGAATGCGGCGCCGACGTTGTCGGCGAGGGTCACCGCGATGAGCAGCCGGTCCCGCTCTGGTGGGCCCTCGGCCGTGAAGCCGAGCACGAAGTGGCCGATGGCGGTCCCCTGAACGACCACAGGCAACTCGGCCTCGCCGGTCATCGGCTCGCTGCGGGTGTCGGGCTCGCGCTGTCCTGTCGGAGCCGGGCCGACGCTGGAGAGGCCCTCCGGGGGTGACAGCCGGCCGTCCCTCGTCAGCCTCGGCCGGTCCGGATCGGGCTCGGTCGACTCGAAGCTGCACGAGCTCAGCCCGAGGAGCGTCGTGAGGTCGCCGGCGACGGCCTCGATGACGTGGACGAGCTCCTCGCCGCTCGCCACCAGCTCGGCGGTGCTGCGGATGCTCGACAGCTTCTCGAACTCCCTCCGGGCATAACCACGGTGACGCGTCGTGCGCACGGCCAGCTCCCCCACCATGACGGCGACGACAGCGAGAATGAGTGTCGTCTCGACGTCCGGGCTGCGGGCGATCCCGAGACGCTCGAAGGGAGCGGTGTCGAAGAACTCGAACCAGAGCGAGGCCGAGACCGAGGCGGCGAGGACGGCAGTCCGGCTCCCGATGGCTCCGAGGGCGGCGACGGCGACGATGAGCACGAGGGCGAGGTCGACGTTCGGCAGCCGTGACCGGACCGGGATCCACGCGACGGCGATGGCAAGCGGCACGATCAGGCCGAGGCCGGTGGCGATCGCCTCGTGGCGCCGCGAGTCGAGCAGGCGGCTCCAGTGGCGCCACCCGACCGGCCCCCCCGGATCACCCGGGAGATCGTGTTCTGTCATCGACACAAGCGTACTTCTGTCTTCGAAACACGCATCTCGCCCCGCCGGCTCAGCTCCCCGCCGGAGCGGACCCCGCTCGGTGGCTCGGCGGCAGGAGACGGTGAGCGTGGGGATAATGAGGCGTGACGTCCGGACCACAGCTGGCGCCGTTCTCCGAGCTGCCGGAGCTGGCCGATCTCGTCTCTGTCGAAGGCAGGTCGATCTCGACCGCCGAGCTCGACTCCGCCGTCGAGGCGCTCTCGGCCGAGATCGCCGGTGCCTCGGTGGCGGCCGTGTCGGCCACCGCCAGCCTCGGGACCATCGTCGCCCTTCTCGCCGGAATCCGGAGCGGAGTGCCGATCGTCCCCGTGCCAGCCGATGCCGGGCCGATGGAGCGGCGGCACATCGTCTCTCACTCGGGAGCCTCCCTGATGATCGTCCCGTCCGACGGATCGGGTGGCTCCGGTGACGCGACAGCCAGGGTGACGGCTGTCGCCTCGGCCGGGGCACCGGAACAGCCCGTGCCGGCTGAGGACCGCCGAGCTGCACCGGCGCTGATCATGTACACCTCCGGCACGACCGGGCCGCCAAAGGGTGTCCCCATCGCCGCCGGCGCCATCGCCGCCGACCTTGATGCGCTCGCCGAAGCATGGGACTGGAGCCCTCACGACGTTCTCGTCCACGGCCTGCCCCTCTGCCACGTCCACGGCCTCATTCTCGGAGTGCTCGGGCCTCTCCGCGTCGGCAGCCGCCTCGTGCACACCGGGCGCCCGACCCCGGCGTCGTACGCGGGAGCGGCCGCCCGAGGGGGAACGCTCTTCTTCGGGGTCCCGACGATCTGGGCGCGGGTGGCGGCTGACGAGGCTGCGGCCCGGGCGATGCGATCCGCCCGGCTCATGGTGTCAGGGAGCGCCGGCCTTCCCGTGCCGGTCTCCGAGCGGCTGACCGAAGCTGCCGGCCACAGCCCGATCGAGCGCTACGGGATGACCGAGACTCTCATCACCCTCAGCCAGCGCGCTGCCGACGAGCGAAGAGCCGGCTGGGTGGGCCAAAGCATCGCCGGCATCGAGACGCGCATCTGTGACGAGGGCGGCGAGCCGTTGCCGCCCGACGGCAGGTCGGTCGGCGGTCTCGAAGTGCGCGGCCCGACCGTCATGAAGGGATACCTGGGCTCCCCCGAGGCCGATCCGGCCGTCTTCGGCCCGGGCGGTTGGTTCCGTACCGGCGATGCCGCCGTCGCCGACGCGAGCGGTGACCATCGGGTCCTCGGGCGGCTCGCCACCGACCTCATCAAGAGCGGCGGCCACCGGATCGGCGCCGGCGAGGTCGAGGCCGCACTTCTTGCTCACAGCGCCGTGCGAGAAGCTGCCGTCGTCGGTGCTCCAGACGACGATCTCGGTCAGGCCGTCGTCGCCTACGTCGTCGCCGATGGCGTCTCGGCCGCTCAGCTCGTCGATTTCGTCGCCGGCCAGCTCTCCAACCACAAGCGGCCCCGTCGCATCCACTTCGTCACCGAGCTGCCGCGCAACTCGATGGGAAAGGTAAGGAAGGACCTTCTTACGCTGAGCCCCGGGCATCGTCTCCGCCTCCCTTCTGCGAAACGGCCGTGAGAGCGGCCTTACAGGGACCGGCTCTCAGTCGAGTCGCCGCTCGGCCGCCCACCGCGTGAGCTGATACCGGGTGGAGAGCTGAAGCTTGCGCAGGACGGCCGAGACGTGGCTCTCCACGGTCCGGGCGGAGATCGAGAGCTCGCGGGCGAGCTCCTTGTAGGAGTAGCCGCGGGCGATGAGCCGCAACACCTCGCGCTCTCGCGGCGTCAGCTGGTCGAGCTCGGGGTCGAAGGTCGGCGAGACGCCGGCGACAGGGCTGGCTCCCGGCTGTGACGCCAGGCTGGCGAAGGCATCGAGGACGAAACCGGCCAGCCGCGGCGAGAAGACCGCATCGCCCCCGGCCACCCGGATGACGGCATCGACAAGGTCGTGTCCGGAGATCGTCTTTGTGACGTAGCCGCGTGCGCCCGCCCGGATCACCCCGATGACGTCCTCGGGAGCATCCGACACCGACAGGGCGAGGAACCTGACGCCGTCGGCTGCCGGCCTGTGCCGCACCGCCTCGACGACGGCCTGGCCACCGCCCCCGGGAAGGTGGACGTCGAGGAGGACGACGTCTGGCAGCCGCTCGGTGATGAGCTCGACGGCCGCCTCCGTCTCGTCCGCCTCGCCGACCACGCTCACGTGCTCGCCGAGCTCGGCGCGGACGCCGGCGCGAAAGAGGGCGTGGTCGTCGACGAGAAGCACCGTCGGCCTCCCCGGGGGGGCGGCGGTCACGGCTCAGGCGGGTGCGCCCGCCGGCGCCCGTTGGCGAGCGGCATCGTCAATGCGACCTCGGTTCCGTCGCCGGCGCTCGACTTCACGATCGCCTCGCCGCCCAGGCGTGACATCCGCCCGCGGATGGACTCCGTCAGCCCCTTACGGTCCGCCGGCACCTGATCCGGATCGAAGCCCGCCCCCCGATCCCGGACGAACATCGAGACGGCGTCCGCCTCGACCTCGGCGAAGAGGGAGACCGAGGGGGCGCCCGACCACTTGGCGGCATTGACCGTCGCCTCCTTTCCGGCCGCGAGAAGCGCCCGCAGGTGGTCGTCGAGCGGGCAGTCGCCGACGACGACAGCCTCGACGGGAACGCCGTGGGCGGCCTCGACCTCGTGCTGGATGCGCGCCACACCGGCGGCGAAGGTGAGGTCGGCCTCGTTGGAGGAGCCGAGCGGACGACCCTCGAAGAGCCACGACCGGAGCTCGCGTTCCTGGGCCCGTGCAAGCTGGACGACGTCCTGCGGCCTGTCCGACTGGCGCTGGATGAGGGCGAGGGTCTGCAGCACCGAGTCGTGGACGCGGGCCGCCATGTCGGCCCGTTCCTCGGCGCGGGCTCTCGCTTGTCGCTCGGCAACGAGCTCCCTTCCGAGACGAAGCCACCACGGCCCGAAGATGACGACGATGGCGGCGACGACGAGCACCACCCCGGCGAGCGGCCGGAGCGCCGCCCTCGTCGGGTGCCCGACGAGCAAGGCCGTCAGGCCGCCGCCGAGGAGCAGGATCCCGATGGCGAGGCGGATGGAGAGCAACGACGGCCGGCCCGGACGGACGAGCTCGGCGAGGGGCTGTGCGGCCCGCTGCAGGACGGCCTTCTCAGCCTCGTTGCCGTTCCGCCAGATGAGGACGAGCCCGGCGGCGCTTATCAACAGAGGCCAGGCGAAGTTCCCGATCCATCCGGCGCCGAGTGCGGATGCCACGAGGAGGGCGATGACGAGGAGCGGGATGAAGGCGATCACGATCAAGATGCCGCGCACGTCACTTAGCGCCCGCGAGGCGATGCTGGTCGCCTCGCCCTCGCCCGGCAGCAACAGCCACCCGAGCACGTAGATGGCGATCGGGAAGCCGCTCAGCGCCGCCACCACGAAGATGACGCGGACGACGGTGACGTCTCTCCCGAGGCGGCGGGCGACGACGCCGCACACCCCGCCGAGCATGCGGTCGTCGACATTCCTGCGAAGAGGGCCCCGCTCACGCCGACGCCGCTTTGCGGCCAACCAGGGGGGATCCCCCCACGGCGGCCCGTGCCGCGGTCTTCCGTGAGCATGCGAGGCGCCGCCTGCCCGGTAGTCAGGTCGGCCGGCAGGCGGCTGCGGCGGCGGCAACGATCCGCCACGGTAGGAGGGCGCAACGACGAGCGGGATCGGGCGGGGGCGGTTGGGGCGGCGGCGGCCGCAGGGTGGGCTCCGCGCCTGTCGGACGGAGATGGCGGCCGCAGGAGGGCCCGCCCCCGGCCGGGGGGCGACTGCGGCCGAGGGTCGGGCCGCCGGTCGTCCGGCGGCGTAGGCGTGCGGCGGCGTGCGATGACTAGATGATCGCGCCGACGCGGGCGCAGGGGAATCCGGCAAGACCCTTACGGTGTCCCGCCGCGACTGGGGGTCCGGCCCGGGTCATCCCCGATTCACAGAAGGCCGGTTCAGGCTCATGATCGAGGCATGACTACCGAACAGATCCCCAACAACGAAGCGGGCGGGGCCGGCAGCGGTGCCTCGGCCACGGGCATCCCGCACGGCGGCCCGGCGGGCTACGACACCGACGCCTTCTCCCGCCCGCTCTACCGATCACAAGAAGGCCGTATTCTCGGCGGCGTCGCAGCCGGCCTGGCGCGCTACCTCGACGTCGACGTCTCGATCGTCCGCGTCGTCATCGCGCTGCTGGCGGTGCTCGGCGGCGTCGGCGTCCCTCTCTACCTCGCCGGCTGGTTGCTGATTCCCGAGGAGGGGACCGGCTGCTCTGTCATCGGCGACCTTCTCCACCCGCACACGGCCTTGTGACGGGCGCTTTGACCAGCCACAACCCGATCAACCCCACAGACACGAAGGAGCCCAATCAGATGGATGACCCGAACCAGCCCCCATGGCCGCCGCCCCGCGACCCGGGGACGACGTTCAACCCTCGCAACCCTTGGCAGGAGGCTCGCCGCCGGGTCGCCGGAGCGTACGGTCCCGAGCCCGACCAGCGGATCGGCGACGCCGAGCGCAGCGAGATGGCCGACGTGCTCGGCAAGCACTACGCAGACGGCCGCCTCGACGAGAGCGAGTTCCGCGAGCGGCTCGACCGGGCGATGTCAGCCAAGACCCGCCGCGACCTGAGCGGTCTCCTGGCGGACCTGCCCCCGCTCGGACAGCAGCAGATCGTCCCCCCGCCCCAGCCGCCGCGACGGCCCCACGGTCGGATGCACCCGCTTCTGGTCGTTCTCGTCGCCCTCGTGCTCTTCACCCTCGCTCGGTGGCGGCGCTATGGCCGTATCACGTGCCGTGGCTGTTGTTCGCCATCGTCGGCTTCGTCCTCATGCGCCGCCACCGCTGGCACAGCCACAACCGCTACGGCGGCTGGTACCACCGCCACAATGGGCCGGCAGGCTGGGACAGCCCGCCCCCACCGCCCGGGTACTACGGCCGAGGTCCCGGCGGCACCCCGCCCTGGGTGTAGCCGGCTCCCGGGCTCCTGGCGGCGGGCGCCGGGAGCTCGGGCATTCGAGGCCTTGTCACCGGTAGTGTTCACGGCCGAACCACCGGGGGCGCCTGCTTCCGGGTCGACGCAGTCGGGGGTTGTCAAGGATGCGAAGGATCCTGTTGATCGTGGCCGTCGTTGCGCTTGCGGGCGGCCTGACAGCCTGCGGCTCGAAGACAGCCGCCGGCAACAACAGCTCGAGCACGAGCCTTGCCTCGACGACGACGGCGGCGCCAAGTGCCTCGTCGTGCACCGTCTCGGGCATCCGGCCGTACCTGAAGACGCCGGGGCAGCTCACCGTGGCGACCGACGATCCCGTCTACATCCCATGGTTCGTCGCCAACCATCCTGCGAACGGCAGGGGCTACGAGTCGGCGGTCGCCTACGCCGTCGCCGCCAAGCTCGGTTTCGCGCGGTCACAGCTCAAGTGGGTCTACGAGCCGTTCAACGACTCCTATGCCCCCGGGAACAAGAAGTTCGACTTCGACATCAACGAGATCTCCTACTCGCCGGCGAGGGCTCAGGAGGTGACGTTCTCGAACTCGTACTACGCCGACCGCCAGGCCCTCGTCGTCCTCAAGAACGGCCCCGTCGTGAAGAACCACTCGCCGGCGGCGCTCAAGACCTATCAGTACGGTGACCAGGTCGGGACGACGAGCCTCACCTACATCATCGACGAGATCCACCCGACGCTGCGTCCGAAGCCCTTCAACAACCTGAACGACGTGAAGGAGGCGCTCCTCGCCCACTTGATCGAGGCCTTTGTCACCGACACCCCGACAGCTCAGTACATCGCGGCCGACGAGATCCCCGGCTCGACGGTCGTCGGCCAGTTCCCGAGCACCGGGGAGCACTTCGGCCTTCTGTTCCAGAAGGGCGACAAGCTCGTCGGATGTGTCAACTGGGCGCTCTCCTCGCTCTGGCACGCCGGCACGATCCAGGCCCTCCAGCGCCGTTACCTGCAGGTCTACCTCACCATCCCGACGATCAAGCCCTGAGCCCGCCGGCCGCGGTTCTCCATGACACCGGAAGGGCGGCACGGGCCGTGGCGATCGAGGCCCGACGTCGAGCAACGGGAGGCTGAGCAGTTCCTCGTCCCCGGCGGCCCCGCCGCCGGCGCGGGCGGCGGAGGGTTGCAGGCGAGCGGCTTCCGGCCGCTCGGCCGCCGGTCACACATCTTGAGCTCGGGGCGGCGCGGGGTCGCCGTCTCGACGACGAGCACCCTTGCCTTCGTCGGTGCTGTCGTGGCGATCTTCCTCCTTGCTCCGGGGAGCCGGGCGGTCCGGCACTCGTTTCTCAGCCCCGAGCACATGTGGCAGGCGTTCGTCGGCAACCCGGGGAAGGGCTATTACTCGGTCGGAGCGGCCATCTGGCTCAACATCCGCATGTTCCTTGCAGCCGAGGTGCTCATCCTCATCCTCGGCCTCGTGGTGGCGGTCGTCCGCCTGTCGAGCGGCCCGGTCATGTTCCCGCTCCGGATCGTGGCGACTGTCTACGTGGACGTCTTCCGCGGAGTGCCTCTCCTGCTCGTGATCTATGGCCTCGGGCTGGGCGTGCCGGCGCTCTCGCTCGGCTTCGTCTCCAAGCAGTCCTCCGCCGTCTACGGGGTGGTCGCCCTCGTGCTCTCGTACTCGGCCTACGTCGCCGAGGTCTACCGGGCCGGGCTGAACTCGGTCAACCAGAGCCAGGTCGCCGCCGCCCGCTCGCTCGGCCTCAGCCAGTGGCACTCTCTCCGGTTCGTCATCCTGCCGCAGGCGGTCCGCAACATCGTCCCGGCGCTTCTCAACGACTTCATCAGCCTGCAGAAGGACACGGCTCTAGTCGGCGTCCTCGGCGCCATCGAGGCGAGCGAGGCGGCACAGATCTATGCCTCGACCACCTTCAATTACTCGAGCTTCGTCGTCGCCGCCGCCCTCTTCGTCGTCCTCACGATCCCGCTCGCGCGCTTCACCGATCACCTGATCCTGCGCGACCGCAACCGCCGGCTCGCCGGGGCGGCCCGGTGAGCGAGGCTTTGACCGGGGCGGCCGGCTCTTCGGGCGAGGCCGCCCTTGTGGTCGAAGGGCTTCACAAGTCCTTCGGAGCGACCGAGGTGCTGAAGGGGATCGACCTCAACGTCGCCCCCCACGAGGTGATCTGCCTGATCGGCGCGTCCGGCTCCGGCAAGTCGACGCTGCTGCGCTGCACGAACCTCCTCGAGCCGATCGACTCGGGGAGGATATTTCTCTTCGGGGAGGAGGTGACCGCCCCCGACGTCGACGAGAACCTGCTCAGGCGCCAGGTGGGGATCGTCTTCCAGTCCTACAACCTCTTCCCCCACATGAACGTCCTCAGCAACGTCACGCTCGCCCCGATCCGCGCCCTTGGTACCGACAGGCGCCTGGCGGAGAAGGAGGCACGTTCGCTCCTCGAGCGCTTCGGCCTCGCCGACAAGGAACGGGACTACCCCGACCGGCTCTCCGGCGGCCAGCAGCAGCGCGTCGCCATCGTGCGGGCGCTCGCGATGAGGCCGAGGCTGATGTTGCTCGACGAGGTGACGAGCGCCCTCGACCCCGAGCTCGTCGCCGAGGTGCTCGACGTCATCCGGGAGCTCGCAGCCGCCGGCATGACGATGGTCATCGCCACCCACGAGATGGGCTTCGCCCGGGACATCGCCAAACGGGTCTGCTTCCTCGAGGACGGCTACATCGTCGAAGAGGCGCCTCCGGCGGAGCTGTTCAGCGCCCCGAAGGACGAGCGGACGAAGCGGTTCCTGCGCCGGATCATCAGCGCCGGCCGCATGTAGGGCGCTCTTCTGGAGCCAATGTGGCGCCGGCCGCCCGTCGCCGCCCCGACTGGCCCAACGGGGCCGTCCGCCTGTTCGCCGGCCGGCCCCCGGCGGAAGGGACGGGGCGCTTCGACCCCACTACGATGCCCCCGTGGCCGCCGATCTCGCCCGGGAGGCGATGCTCCACAGACTGGCCTTCCTCGTCGCCCCGGCCGGCGAGAGCCCGGAGACGGCCGCACGGGCCGGGCGACGGTCGTGGCGGCCGGTCGACGACGACCTCGCAGTGCTCGTGTACGACTCGAGGCTCGACCCGGAGCTCCTCTCGTCGGTCCGTTCGAGTGGGAGCGGCCATCGCCAGCTCACCTTCGAGAGCCGGGAGCTCCTGCTCGAGCTGGACCTCGTCGAGCGGGCCTCGTTGCAGGTGGTCTGCCAGATAGTGCCGGCTCAGCGGGCAAGGCTCATGATCCGGCACCGTTCAGGATCGCTCGATCTCGGCGAGGACACCCACGGGCTCTTCCACGTCCCGAGGCTCCCCGATGGTCCCGTGAGCTTGCGCTGCGTGCCGCTGGCAGAGGGCGTCGCGCCCGTCGCCACCAGCTGGCTCGCGCTCTGAAGAGCCGGACTCGACGATGCCCGTGGAGACTGCCCGGGCACTAGCCGAGCCCGAGCCCCGGACGGGCGCCGATGCCGGTGGCGCTGTCGCTCCCGTCGCCGGCGTGACTCCTCCGGCCCGATCGGGCGGGGGCCGGTCACCCGAGGCCGTCCGGCGCGAAGCCGGGCAGGCGCTCGAGCTTGTGAACGGTGATCCGAGAAGGGCGCTCTCCCTCGCCGAGGGGGTGCTGGCGCTGCCCGGAGTCCCTCCGGCGACCCGCGCCGTCGCCGAACGCGCCGCCGCCTTGTCCGAGCTCGAGCTCGGCCGGGTGGCGGCGGCCCGCCGCCGGCTCGAGCGCGCCAAGTCCGCATCGCTCCGTAGCGGCCTCCGGGCCGAGACCGCCGAGCTGCAGCTCGGCCTGGCGATCGCTCTCCTCCAGGCTGAGCAGCCGGGAGCCGCCCTTTCGGAGCTGGCGTCAGCCGCCGCTCTCGCCGACGATGAAGGGGTGACGGCGGCGATCGTCTCGCAGCGCGTCCACGTCCTCATGCGCCTCGGGCGCTACGACGAGGCCCTCTCCGAATCGTCCGACGCCCTCGGGCTCTGCCGCGCCTCGGGGCAGCTCGACCCGGTCTCGCGCCTGCTCTCCAACCGCGGCGTCGTCCACGCCTACCTCGGTGACTTCGACGTGGCGGAAGCCGAGCTGAGCGAGGCGCTCACCATCCTCCGCCGGCTCGGCTACGAGCTGAACGCCGCCCAGGTCGTGCACAACCTCGGCTTCGTGGCGGCGCGGCGGGGCGATGTGCCGAGGGCCCTCCGCCATTACGACGAGGCACTCGCCTCCTACGAAGAGCTGGGCGTACCGGCTCACACGTTGTCGATCGACCGCTGCGAGCTGCTCGTCTCGGCCCGGCTGCTGCCGGAGGCCCGGCTGGCGGCGGAGGAATCGGTCGCCGGCCTCGCCGCCGCCGGCCTCGCCGCCGATCTTGCCGAGGCGCGGCTGATGCTCGCCGAGGTCGCCCTTGCGAGCGGGGACCATCTCACCGCCCGCCTCGAGGCGGACGCGGCGACGGCGACATTCGAGCGCCAGCAGCGGCACGGGTGGGCGGCGCTGGCGCGCTTTGCCGCCCGCAGAGCGAGATGGGCCGAGGGGGTCGCCCCCGAGGTGATCGTGAGCGAGGCGACTGAGCTCGCCGAGCAGCTGGAGTCTGCTGGTTGGGCCCTCCAAGGGCTGGAGGCGAGGATCGTCGCCGGTCGTGCCGCTCTTCAGCTCGGGCTGTCGGACGTCGCCCGAAGTGTGCTGTCGGGCGCGCCGGCGAGGAGATCCCCGCCGGCGGCTGACGAGCGCGCACGCGCCTGGTACGCCCTCGCCCTGCTGCGGCTCGCCAACGGGGAGGGGCGAGGTGCCCGCCGGGCTCTCGCCGCCGGCCTCAACGTCGCCGATCAGCACCGCGCCGCCTTCGGTGCCACCGAGCTCCGGGTGAGAACGGCGACCAACTCGGCCGACCTCGCCGCCCTCGGCCTTCGCCTCGCCTTCGCGAGCCGTCGCCCGTCGTCGGTGCTCGTCTGGGCGGAGCGGTCGCGGGCACGGGCGCTCTGGCGCCCGGAGGTGGTGCCTTCCCGGGATCCCGAGCTCGCCGGGCGCCTGAGCGAGTTGCGCCACACCGTGGCGTCCCTCGAGGAGCGGCGCCTCGCCGGGGAGGCGACTGCAGACCTCGAGGCACGCCGACGCCACCTCGAGGGAGAGATCCGCCACCAGAGCCTCCGGGACGAGAGCGCCCCCGCCCGGCGCTCGCCCGTGCCAACCGTGCCGGCACTGCAGGAAGAGCTCGGGGACCGCATCCTCGTCGAGCTCGTCGAACACGACGGGACGCTCCATGGCGTGCTCCTCTCCCGGGGGACCTGCCTGCTCCGGTCGCTCGGGCCGGCATCGGAGGTGGAGCGGCAGCTGGCCGCTCTCCACTTCGCCCTCAGCCGCCTCGCCATCAGGCGCTCCGGCCGGGCGACCCTCGAGACGGCTTCGGAGGTGTTGATCCGCGCCGCCCGGAAGGCCGACTCGCTGCTGATCGGCCCGTTCATGAAAGAGATCCGTGACGCCGACGACAGGGCGGGCCGGAGGGCGGAGATCGTCGTCGTGCCGACCGGGGAGCTGCATGCGATGCCGTGGGCCCTGCTCCCTTCGCTCGCCCATCGGGCCGTCGCCGTCGCTCCTTCGGCGGCGCTCTGGCTCGCCAACGCCCGGCGTCAGACCGAGGACGGGCGAGGAGCGCCCTCGCAGCGCACCGGAACAAGCGTGCTCGTTGCCGGGCCGGGCGTCTCCTCGGCCTCCGACGAGCTCGCCCGGGTCGGGCGCTCCTACGAGCAGCCCGTCGTGCTCGAGGGAGCCGGCGCGACCGCAGCGGCCGTCACACAGGCCCTTACGGGTGCCGAGGTGGCTCACATCGCCGCCCATGGGCGCTTCCGGGCCGACAATGCCCAGTTCTCGGCGCTCGAGGTCGCCGACGGGCCGCTCACCGTCTACGAGCTCGAGAGGATCGAGAGCCCACCTCGCCTCGTCGTCCTCTCGGCCTGCGACGGCGGCCGGGCGCAGGTCCACCCGGGCAACGAGCTCATGGGCACGACAGCGGCGATGTTGGCGATGGGCACGAGGGCGATCGTCGCGAGCGTCGCCCCCGTGCCCGACGCCGGCGCACCGCCCCTCATGGCCGCTCTCCACAGGCACCTCCGCCTCGCCGGCCTGCCGCCGGCAGCCGCCCTTGACCGCAGCCAGGCCGATGCCGGCGTCCACGAGCTCGATCCCGGCGAGCTCGCAGCCGGCTCCGCCGAGGGCCTGCGGGCGCTCGCGGCGAGCACTTTTGTCTGCTTCGGTGCCGGCTGAGCAGCCCCCTTCGAGGTGTCGCGTATGCGCTCACCTGCTCTAGCTGGAACAATCATGCGGTGAGTGTCGAAGAGGGTGAAGCACCCGAGATCTTCTCGGCGATCGTTGCCAACGTCGCCAAGGTCATCCAGGGCAACGAGACGGCGATCCGGTACTCGGTCGCCTGCCTCATCGCCGGCGGCCACCTCCTCATCGAAGACGTGCCGGGAGTTGGAAAGACGAGCCTCGGGAAGTCCATCGCCGCCTCGGTCAATTTCCGCCACCGCCGCATCCAGTTCACCTCCGACCTCCTTCCTTCGGACGTGACCGGGGTGAGCATCTTCGACCGGGCGACCTCGACCTTCGAGTTCCGTCCCGGGCCGATCTTCGCCAACATCGTGCTCGGCGACGAGATCAACAGGACTCCTCCGAAGACCCAGTCGGCCCTCCTCGAGGCGATGGAGGAGCGCCAGGTGACCGTGGAGGGGACGACCTACGAGCTGCCGTCGCCTTTCATGGTGATCGCCACCCAGAACCCGATCGAGCACGAGGGGACCTACCCGCTCCCGGTGAGCCAGCTCGACCGGTTCTTCATGCGGATCCGCCTCGGCTACCCAGATCCGGCCGCCGAGGTGGACCTCCTCGAGCGCCACGGAGTGGAAGAGCCCCTCGCCGCCCTCGGTGCGGTCGCCTCTCCGGAGCAGGTGGCCGCGCTCGCGGCGCGGGTGAGGCAGGTTCACTGCTCACCCGCGATCCAGAGGTACGTCGTCGACCTCGCCAACGCGACGCGCGCCGCATCCCTCCGTGCTTCTCGGGATGTCGCCCCGGGCCGCTCTCGCCCTCCAGCGGGCGGCGAGGGCGTGGGCGGTGCTGCACGGCCGTGACTACGTGATACCCGACGACGTGAAGGCTCTCGCCCTCCCGGTGATAAGCCACCGCCTCGAACTGCGCACCGCCCGTGTGGCGGGAAGGGACCACGTCGGCGCTGTCGTCAGCGAGCTTCTCGCCAAGGTGCCCGTCCTCGAGGGCGAGCACGCCAACCGGTAGGCGATCGGTCGTGCCGTGCTGACGAGGCGGGGGAAGCTGGCGGCGGCCGCAGCCGTCGTGATGCTTCTCGCCGGCCGCTTTCTCGGGGTGACAGAGCTGTTCGGCCTCTTTGCAGCGTTGCCGCCCTTCTCGTCGCGAGCGCCATCCGCGTGAGGGTGCCCCGCGTCCGTGCCGTCCTCAGCCACCGGATGGCCCCCGAGCAGATGACGGCAGGCCAGCCGGCCGTCCTCGAGCTGTTCGTCGAGAACACCGCTCTCCAGCCGACGCCGGCCAACCGCCTCCAGCTCGTTCCGCGCGGACCGGGCCGCCACCGGATCCTCGTGCCGAGACTCGCACCAGGTGAGCGGGCGACGGCGACGATCGGCCTCGACACCGCCCGCCGCGGCCCTCACACGATCCGTGGCTACGACCTCCTCGTCACCGACGGACTCGGCCTCGCCCTCCAGCGGGTGATCTCGAGCGGCGTCCTCAAGTACACGGTCTGCCCGCAGGTGGAGGAGCTGCCCCAGACGCTCCCGCTCACTGCCGGCTCGTCGGCGGTCGAGAGCACCCGCTCGGCCGCCCAGCGCCTGCGCTCGGGCCTCTCCACCTTGCGCGGCTACATCGAGGGCGACGACCTCCGCCGCATCCACTGGCCGACGACGGCCCGCGTCGGGGATCTGATGGTCCGCGAGGGAGGAGATCCCGACGTCTCGACCCGCGCCGGCACGACGATCCTTCTCGGCACGAGGCGCAGCGGAGGGGACGACTTCGAGCGGGCCGTCGAAGTCGCCGCCAGCCTGGCGGCCGCCGCCTGCCGCGAGGGGCCCTTCCGCCTCGTCACGACGGGCGGGTACGACTCGGGGATGGCGAGCGGCCCGTCACACCTCGAGGAGGTGACCCTTCATCTCGCCGTCGTCCAGCCGTCCCGGCGTTCCGAGGGCGCTCGGGCACCGGCCGGCGAGCAGGTCCTCGCCGAGTTGGCGGCGAGGAACACCGACCCCGACGACTGGAACGTCCTCTTGGCGGTGGAGGCGGGCACGAGCACGGGCGATCTCGAGTTGAGCTCGGAGCTGCTCGCCCAGCTGCCGGTCGGGATGGGGGCCGTCATCGTGGTCCTCGTCGGAGGAAGCGAGCCCCGTCTCGAGCGGCTGGCGCGAAACGAGCTCGTCGTCCACCTTCCCACCCTCCTGCCGATGACAGAGGTGTGGAGCGCCGCCCTCGATCTGCCCATCGGCGAGGTCCGCTCACTCGAGGGATCAGGCTGGGCGAGCGCCGGCTCTCACACCGGGGCGGTCTCATCCTGATGGGGCTATGGATCACCCTCGTCCTCGTCGACCTCGTCACCGTGGCCACCTTCGCCCGCTGTTTCACAGGACCGGGCGAGCTGCTCCTTCTTGTCCCGCTCTGCCTGCTCGCCCACCTCGTCGCCCGTGCCGGTCGGATCGTCGGGAGGCGGACGAACCGGCTTCTCGGCGCCGGCATCTGGCTCCTTGCCGTCATCCTCGTGGCCTGGGTCCCGATCGCCGCCCTCGACTGGCACAGCTTGTCGTGGGGCCTCCCGCTCGCGAGCAGCCAGCACGTGCTCGCCTCGCAGTTCCACGCCGGCTGGGCGATCTTCTCGAACCAGGTCGCCCCGGTCGCCGAGAACCGCGGCCTCGTGATAGCTGCGGCATGGGCGTCGGGAGCAGTCGGGCTTGCCGCCGAGGCGCTCGACGCCGACGAGACCCTGCCGGCGATCGTGGCTCTCATCCCCGCCTTCGACATCATGGTGTTCACGGGCACCCTCGGGACGCCGACCGCCCGAGGGCCGGAGCTGGCGGCTCTGGCCGCCTTCGGCGTCGCCTACCTGGCGCTCGCGGCCCGGCGCTCGAAGGGCGAGCAGGTGGTCACGGCCCGCGTGGAGGGAAGCGCGGCGGCATCGGCCGGCCGCCGGCCGGGTCCCCTCGTGCGGACGGCCTCGACAAACGGCTCCGGGCGACCCGCCGGCCAACCGCCGTCCGGCCCTCCCCGCTCTGCTGCTCCGAAGTGGCGGGGCAAGGGCCTCGGCGCCATCGCAGCCCCCGGCCTCGTCGTCCTCGCCGCTGTCGCCGCCGGTGTGATCGGGCCGCTCCTCCCGGGCGCAAAGAGCCCCGCACTCGTCGCCTGGCACGGCGGCCCGTCGGGCCGTCACAACGGGCAGGGGGGGCCGCCGATCAACAGGCCGAGCGGGCCGATCATCATCAGCAGCCTCGTCCAGGTGGGCGAGGAGGAGATAGACAACCCCGACGTACCGCTCTTCGACGAGTACAGCCCGGAGCCGACGCGGGAGGTGCTCGCCACCCTCGACGTCTTCAACGGCAACCAGTGGCTGCCGGGAGGACCGCGGTCCTCGATGGCGGCCGGAGGCAGCGTCCCGACCTTCGACGACGCCACCTCCATCAGCCAGCTCGAGAGGAAGCCTCAAGCCCTCGACGTGACACGCCAGAAGACCTCGATCACCCAGGTCATAAAGGTGCTCTACAAGACCGGCGACGCACTGCCCATCCCGGGAGAGGTCGAAGGGATCGACGGGCTCATAGGTGTCACGATCTCGCCGGACAACGGCGAGGTTCTCGCCGCGAGCGAGCTCCTGTCGCCTGGCGAGACGTACGCCGTGCGGGCTGAGATCAACCCCGGCTGGGGTGCCGTCGGCCAGCAACTTCGATCTGACGGGCCGGCGGCGCCGCCCGTCGACACCTCGCTCCCGCGGACCGGTGCCGGCGCGCATCACCGCCCTTGCTGATCAATGGACGAAAGGCGCCTCGACCCCCCTCGAGAAGGCGCTCCTCATCGAGAGCCACCTGACCGGGGGGCAGTTCCACTACGCCCTCCCGCGCCACGTGCCGCCGGCGAGCAACAGCCCGGCGGCCGGCTACGACGACCTCAGCCACTTCCTCTTCAAGTCGAGGACCGGCTACTGCCAGCAGTTCGCGAGCGCCTTTGCCGTCATGGCGAGGATCGAAGGGCTGCCGACGCGGGTCGTCGCCGGCCTCCTTCCCGGCACCCGGGTCGGCCACGGGCACGAATGGCAGATCACCGGCACCGACGTGCATGCCTGGCCGCAGGTGTACTTCAAGGGCACGGGATGGGTCGACTTCGAGCCGACACCGGGCAGCCCGGCACCTGTGGTGGCGCCCACGACGACTGTGCCGTCCGGCCCGCAGGGGAACACCTCGGTCATCACTGCGCCGACCAAGCTCCCCCGCTTCCGGACGCCTGCGCCCCGGCCGCGTGGAGTGCCCGGGGGCGGCGCCACCGGCCACCACTCAGGACAGCAACCCCGCTCGGGCGGGGGCGCCGGCTTCCTCGACGTCGTGCTCGGCGTCCTTGCCGCCGCCGCCTTGTGGGCTCTCGCCGTGCCCACCTGGCGCATCGTCCGGCTCCGGCGGGCTGAGCGTGATCCGTTGCGCGGCGTGCTTGCCGAGTGGGGCGCATCGATGCGGTTCCTCGGCGCTGCCGGCATGCACCGCCGCCGCGCCGAGACCTTCGACGAGTACGCCCGTCGGGTGCGCTCCTCGGGGCTTTTGTCCGAGCCGGCAGACGATGCTCTGAGGCGGCTCGTCCGGGCGGCCAACCAGGCCGTCTTCGGGGGCGCCCCGCCGACGATGGAGCAGATGAAGGGCGCCGCGAGCGATGCGTCGGTCGTGCGACGATCGGTCCGGAAGAGCCTTGCATGGTGGCAGCGGATCCTCGTCGAGGTCGACCCGCGAGATCTGGTCCGGACGGGTTGATCTCCGCCGGTGCGGACGGGCCCGGCGGGGACGCCCCCGACCCCGGCCGGCCGGCCCTGTAGGGTTCGTCCGTGGCCGATCAGGAGCGCTTTGCCGAGGACACCGAGGAGTTCATGGGCTCCTTGTACTCGGCCGCCCTCCGCATGACGCGCAACCCTGCCGATGCCGAGGACCTCGTGCAGGAGACGTATCTGAAGGCCTACCGCGCCTATGGGTCCTTCAGGGCGGGGACCAACCTGAAGGCGTGGCTGTACCGGATCCTCACCAACACCTTCATCAACGCCTACCGCTCGAAGCGGCGGCACCCGGAGGAGACAGAGCTGGAGGACGTCGAGGACTTCTACCTCTTCCACCGCCTGGGCGGCCTCGAGGCGGCGGCGGCCGGACGGAGCGCCGAGGACGAGGTGCTCGACAGCTTCACCGACGACGAGGTGAAGCAGGCGCTCGAGTCGCTCCCGGAGGCCTTCAGGATGGCGGTTCTGTTGGCGGACGTGGAGGGTTTCTCCTACAAGGAGATCGCCGAGATCATGGAGGTTCCGATAGGAACCGTGATGAGCCGCCTCCACCGGGGAAGAAGGGCGCTCCAGAAGGCGTTGCACCAATATGGTATGGCCAGGGGGCTCGTGGCCGCAGAGCAGTGAACAAGCGGGGGTCGGGAGCGATGGGAACCAGTGGGAACGACGAAGAGGTCGATTGCCGGGAGGCGCTCCACCGGATCTACCACTTCCTTGACGGCGAGCTCACCCCCGACCGGCGAGCCGATATCGAGTCGCACCTGAACTCCTGCTCTGCCCTGCCTGCAGATGTTCGGCTTCGAAGCCGAGCTGCGCCGGGTGGTGGCGAACAAGTGCCGCGACACGGTGCCGGCCGGACTGAGGGCACGCATCGCCGAGTCCATCGATCACGAGCACGACCACGACCTCGCCGGCGAGGAGCACGGGGACGAGGCCGGCCACCTCGACCACCCGGCGACGACCTAGCAACGACGGGTTCCGGGCCACGCGAGGCCCGCGCCGGGACGGCGCGCCCCGTCGGCCTACGATGAAAAGGTGAACGAGACGGCAGACCCCCCCGACCCCGTCGATTGGAAGGTCGCCGAGCGCTTCGCCTCACGAGTCGCCCGCCGGACCGCCCCAGAAGTGGACGAGCGCACGAGGCGACGGCTCGTCGACGACTTCGCCGAGCTGACGCCCATCGCCGAGTCTCTCGTCGAGACCTCGACCGGGCTCCCCTCCCTTGCCGGGCCGGCCCGTGCCGAGGTCGCCGACCGGGACGGCTGGATCAGGGCGAACGTCAGCTCGTTCCGGCGCCTTCTCCGGCCGATCCTCGCCAAGGCGACCAAAGACGGGCTCTTGAGCTCGAAGATGCCGGCGCCGATGACGGCCGCCATGAGGGCTGCCGCCGGCGCCGAGCTCGGCGTCGTCCTCGGCTGGATGTCCACCCGGGTCCTCGGCCAGTACGACCTGTTGTTCACCGAGGACGCCGACGACCCGGGCGACCTCGTCTACTACGTCGGCCCGAACGTCATCTCGCTCGAGCGCCGGCACGGGTTCCCGCCGAGCGAGTTCCGCCTCTGGATCGCCGTCCACGAGCTCACCCACCGGGCGCAGTTCACCGGCGTGCCCTGGATGCGCCCCCACTTCCTCGGCCTCGTCGACAAAGGCGTCTCGATGGCCACCCCGAGCGGGAAGGACCTCGCGTCGGCCCTCGCCCGGATGGCGCACGACGTCAGGGCCGGCCGCAATCCGCTCGCCGAGGCGGGCCTCGTCGGGGCCCTCGCCTCGCCCGAGCAGCTCGAGCACCTTAAGGACGATCCAGGCGCTGATGAGCCTCCTCGAGGGCCACGGGGACGTGACGATGAACCGTGCCGCCGCCGACCGGATCCCGGGCGCCGCCCGCTTCGCCAGCACCCTGCAGGCCCGCCGCGAGTCAGCGGGCGGAGCTGCGAGGCTCCTCCAGCAGCTCATCGGCCTCGAGGCCAAGCTGCGGCAGTACCAGGAGGGCGAGCGCTTCGTGGAGGAAGTGGAGCGCTCCGGCGGCCCCGCGCTCCTCGCCCGGGTCTGGGAGGCTCCCGAGCACCTGCCGAGCATGGAGGAGATCCGCGATCCGGCCCGCTGGATCGACCGCGTCGGCGGGCGGGAGCTCGAGCCGGCCTGAGCGTGGCCGTGCCGGCCTCCGGCGGTGGGCGGTGATCTCGCGCGCCCTCCTCGGCGGGTTGGCGGACGTGGCCGCACCGCTCCTCGGGCGGTGCTGCTTCCCGCCGCCCGGCACGACGATCGAGCTCGCCGTCTCGGGGGGTGCCGACTCCCTCGCACTTCTCGTGCTGGCGGCCGCTGCCGGCACAAAGCCGGTCGCCCACCACGTGGACCACCGGTTGCGGCCCGGCTCGGCAGGCGAGGCCGACGAGGTGGCGACGGTGGCCGAGCTGCTCGGGGCAGGCTTTGTCGCCCACGAGGTAGACGTCGGAGACGGCCCGAACCTCGAGGCGCGCGCCCGTGCGGCCCGGTACGCCGTGCTGCCGCCCGGTGTCGCCACCGGTCACACCGCAGACGATCAGGCCGAGACGGTGCTCGTCAACCTCCTCCGCGGGGCCGGGCCCGACGGCGTGGCGGGCATGTCGGCCGGCGTCCGGCATCCGATCCTGGCGCTCCGGCGCGCCGAGACGCACCGCCTCTGCGAGGACCTCGGTCTGAGGCCGCTCCGGGACCCCTCCAACGAGGACTCCTCCCACCTGAGGAACCGGCTCCGCCACGAGACGATCCCCCTCCTCTCGGCCGCCGCCGGCCGCGATCTCGTGCCCGTGCTCGCCCGCCAGGCGGAGCTGTTCGCGAGCGAGTCCGCCTTCCTCGACGAGCTGGCGTCGTCGATCGACCCCTCCGACGCCCGGGCGCTCACGGCGGCACCGCCCGTGCTCGCCCGCAGGGCGGTGAGGAGATGGCTGCGCGACGGCCGACTCCGAAGGCCATCCCCCTTCTGGCGCCGTCGTCGAGCGCGTCCTCTCGGTTGCTTCGATGAGCCGGCGGGGCTGCGAGATCGCAGGCGGGCTCCGCGTCCGGCGCTCGTCGGGACGGTTGTTCCTCGAGCCGCGAAGCTGAGGCCTGACCGGCCGGCGCACGAAGCTGGCGCCGCCGCCCCCGCGCCGGGCCATACATTGACCCGGTGGGCGCCGACCGGGTGGTGGAGGTTGACTCCCTCACCAAGTCCTTCGGCCGCGTGGCGGCGGTGGAGGACCTCTCCTTCACCGTCGAGCGGGGGCAGGTCGTCGGCCTCCTCGGCCCGAACGGCGCCGGCAAGACGACGACGTTGAGGATGATGCTCGGCCTCATCAGGCCGGACAAGGGGCATGCCTCCATCCTCGGCGAGAAGATCACTCCCGGCTCGGGCGTCTTGAGGCGTGTCGGTGCCCTCGTGGAGGGCCCGGGCTTCGTGCCCCACGTCTCAGGCCGGAGGAACCTCGAGCTCTACTGGCGGGCGGGCGGCGCCGGCCTCGCCGGCGCCCACATCGAGGAAGCCCTCGCGCTCTCCGGGCTCGGGGACGCCTCCGAGCGCAAGGTGAAGACGTACTCGCACGGGATGCGCCAGCGCCTCGGATTCGCACAGGCGATGTTGGGAAAGCCGGAGTTCCTCATCCTCGACGAGCCTGTGAACGGCCTCGACCCCCAGCAGATCGTCGAGGTCCGCGAGGCGCTCCTCCGCCTCTCGGGCGAGGGGACGACGATCCTTCTCTCGTCGCATCTCCTGGCCGAGGTCGAGCAGACATGCGGGTTCGTCGTCGTCCTCGACCGGGGCAAGCTGGTCCGGGCGGGCACGGTCGCCGAGATCACCGCCGGGACCGACTCGGCCTACCTCGAGGTGGACGATCCCGACCGGGCGTGGGACCTCCTCGGGGCGATGGCGGGCATACGTGCGATGGACGCCGCACCGCCGAAGGGGATCGTCGTCCATCTCGACGGTGCGACGAGGAGCGACCTCGTGGCCGCCCTCGTCGGTGCGGGCATAGGCGTCGAGACGGTCATGGCGCGGCGCAACCTCGAAGAGGCTTTCCTGGCGATGACAGGAGGCGAAGGGCAGTGATCGGAGCCGAGTTCTCGAAGCAGCTCCGCCGCTGGCGCAGCCGGATCCTGCTCCTCGTCTGCCTCGCTCTCACGATCCTCATCGCGATCGGGATCGGCGCGACGACGAAGGGCGGCGCTCAGCCGCTCGGCGGCGACAGCGGGCTCGAGGTGGTGTTCAAGCAGTCCGGGCTGACCGTCGGCATCGCCGCTCTCCTCTTCACCTCGGGGCTGCTCATCCCGATCGTGTTCGCCGTCTCGCTCGGCGAGCCGCTCGCCTCCGAGGCGAGGTGGGGCTCGTTGCGGTACCTGCTCGTGAGGCCGGTCCGGCGGTGGCGCCTCCTGTCCGCCAAGATCATCGTCGGCCTTGTCCTCGCCCTTTGCACCGCCCTCGTCATCCCCGTCGTCGCCACCCTCATCGGGACGGCCTATTTCGGCTGGCACCCGATGGCGACGCTCGCCGGCAGCTCGGCCACCTCCGGCTTCGTCCTTCCCGTCCTCACGCACCTGAGCACCGGCGCCGTCACGTGGCGGCTGCTCCTCGCGACGCTCTACGTCGTCCTCGGCTCGGGCGCCCTTGTCGGGATAGCCGTTCTCGTCTCGGTCGCCACCGAGAACGTCCTTGCCGCCGTGTCGGCGGGGATCGGCAGCTACATCGTCTCGGACATCCTCAATGCCGTCAACGCCCTCCACCGGGTGCGGCCGGTGCTGCCGACGGAGTACTACGACAGGTGGACCCAGCTCTTCCGGCCGGGCGCCTCCCTTGACGGCATGGTGCACGGTGTCGAGGTCCAGGTGTGCTGGATCGCCGTCACGATGGGGCTGGCGTTCTACATCTTCTCCCGCAAGGACATCCTCGTCTGATGGCGCACGGCCTCCGGCCGACCGGCCGCTCCAAGGGCGGAAAGCGAGGCCGCTCTGCTCCTCGTCGGGACCGAGCCGGTGCGCCGGGGGATCACAGGACATAACCTCGGCCCCGGTGGATGAGCGCGTGGACGAAAGGGTCGAGGACGACGTAACGCCGGACTGGGTGCTGAACGACCCGCTCCTCGGGCGGGTCGTCGTCTCGGCGGCCGACATCCGGCGGAGAGTGCGCGAGCTCGGGGCTGCGATCACCCGGGACTACGCCGGCCGCCCGCCCCTCCTCGTCGGCGTGCTGAAAGGCGCCTTCGTCTTCCTCGCCGACCTCGCCCGGGCGATCCGGCTCCCCGTCGAGATGGACTTCATGGCGGTCGCCTCCTACGGCACCGCCACGAAGACGAGCGGCGTCGTACGGATCGTGAAGGACCTCGACCTCGACCTCACCGGGCGCCACGTGATAGTCGTCGAGGACATCGTCGACAGCGGGCTCACCCTCTCCTACCTGCGAAAGAGCCTCCTCGCGCGGGGGCCGGAGTCGCTCGCGATCTGCACACTGCTCCTGAAGCTCGGCCAGCAGCGGGCGAGCGTCGGCCTCGAGTACGTCGGCTTCGAGATCGAGCCTGACTTCGTCATCGGCTACGGGCTCGACGTGGCCGAGCGGTACCGCAACCTCGCCGACCTGCGCGTCTACCTCGCCGGCGAGCCCGAGTGACGGCGCCCGGGAGGGCGGTGCGATGACGGTCGACCAGGGCCGGATCGAGCGCGGCGGTCACCGAGCTGCTCGCCGCCATCGGCGAGGACCCCGAGCGGGAAGGCCTCAGCCGGACGCCGGTGCGGGTGGCGGCGATGTACGAGGAGCTGTTCGGCCAGGCCACCCTCGACCCGGCCGACTTCCTCACGGTGACCTTCTCGGCCGACCACGACGAGATGGTCATGGTGCGCGACATCCCGTTCGCCTCGCTCTGCGAGCACCACATGATCCCGTTTCTCGGGCGGGCGCACGTCGCCTACATCCCCTCCGCCGACGGCCGCATCACCGGCCTGTCGAAGCTGGTGAGGGTGGTCGACGGCTACGCCCGCCGCCTCCAGGTGCAGGAGCGGATGACCTCCCAGATCGCCGACGCCATCGAGGACGCCCTCGGGCCGCGGGGGGTGCTCGTGGTGCTCGAGGCGGAGCATCTGTGCATGTCGATGCGGGGCGTGAGGAAGCCGGGCACTCTCACCATCACCTCGGCCGTCCGCGGGCTGTTCCGCCATGATGCGTCGACGAGGGCCGAGGCGATGGCCTTCGTCCGGGGCGCAAGGGGGGGAAGCGGCTGAGACTCTACGCTCACCCCGTGGTGCGTCCCCTTGTCATGGGCATCCTCAACGTCACGCCCGACTCGTTCTTCGACGGCGGCCGCTACCTCGACCACGCCGACGCCATCCGCCGGGGCCGGAAGATGGTGGCAGAGGGCGCCGACGTGATCGACGTCGGCGGCGAGTCGACGCGCCCGGGCGCCGCCTCTGTCGGGCTCGAAGAGGAGCTCCGGAGGGTCATCCCGGTCATCGAGGCCCTGTCGGGCACCGTGCGGATCTCCGTCGACACGACAAAGCCCGACGTCGCCCGGCAAGCCGTCACCGCCGGCGCGACGATGATCAACGACGTCTCGGCGTCCCTTGCCACCGTCGCCGCCGAGACGGGGACGGCATTCGTCGCCATGCACCGGAAGGGCACACCAGCAGACATGCAGGACGATCCGCGGTACGAAGACGTTGTCGAGGAGGTCGCCACTTACCTCGCCGGACGGGCGGCCGAGGCACGAGCCGCCGGCGTCGAGGAGGTGTGGGTGGATCCCGGGATCGGCTTCGGAAAGACGGGTCGCCACAACCTCGAGCTGCTCGCAGCTCTGCCGAGGCTCGTCGATCTCGGCTACCCGGTGCTCGTCGGAACGAGCAGGAAGTCGTTCCTCGGCCGGATCGCCGCCGGCACGCCCTCCGACCGGGGAGCTCAGCTGCCGGCGTCGGAACGCTTCGAAGGGTCGCTCGCCAGTGCGACCTGGGCGATGGCCAGCGGTGCGGCCGCCGTACGGGTCCACGACGTGGCGGCCACCGTGCAGGCGGCCGCCCTCGTCGGAGCAGCCCGGTGAGAGGGCGCTGGGCGGCGGGCATCGTCCCCCGCAACTTCACCTGGATCATCAAGGACCGGCTGGCGATAAGCGAGCGGCCCGGGCGGCTACGCGCCGAACCACCGCCGCGTCCGCCGCCAGGAGGAGCTGCTGTGGCTTCGCGCCCAGCAGTTCGACCGGGTCGTCTCGATGCTCTCCTCCTCCCACAACCTCCACGCCTACGACGAGTTCCAACTCGCCTGGTCGCACTACCCGCTCCCCGCCGGCGGTGATGCCGAGGCGGTGCTCGCCGGCCTCTACCCGGCGCTGAGCGCTTGGCTGAAGAACGGCGAGCGCGTCCTCATCCATCAGGACGAGCTCGGCGACCGGCTCATGGGGGTGATCGCCGGCTACCTCCGCTGGAGCGGGATCCTGCCCGACCGCCCGCGGGCGATAACGGTCGTCGAGCAGCTGCTGAAACGCCAGATGGGCTCTGCCGGACGGACGATCGTCGCCCTCGTGGAGACCCTCCCCGGGGCGGCGCCGTCTCGGCCCGAGGAGCCTGCCCAGCCGGAGGAAGGAGCCGGACCGGGCGATGCGGGCGGCAAGGATGCAGGCGGTAAAGAGAAAGGATCCCGTGCGCCTGTCGCCTCACAGGAAGGGCCGCGGCGCCCGAAGCGGACAGGCGCTGCTGTGACGGGAACGCCGGCAAGAGCGCGAAAGGCCGCTCCGGCGAGATCCGCCCCGGACAAGAGCGCCAAGTCGTGACGACCGATTCGATCCGCATCAGAGGGCTCGAGGTCCTCGGCCGCCATGGCGTCCTGCCGCACGAGAAGGAGCGGGCGCAGCCCTTCGAGATCGACCTCGAGCTCGAGGCGAGCCTGACAGAGGCGGCCCGCTCCGATGACTTGGGCGCCACGATCGACTACGGCGCCGTCATCGAGATGGTGACCGCTCTCGCCGAGGGGACGAGCTTCTCGCTCATCGAGGCGCTCGCCGAGGCGATCGCCCTCGAGGTCCTCTCCGGTTCGGGTGCCGAAGCCGTCACCGTCGAGGTCCGCAAGGTCCGGCCACCGGTCGAGGCGCACCTCTCCTCGGTCGGCGTCCGGCTCCGCCGGACGCTGGCGTGACGGGCCACCCCGGCCTCTCGTCGAACCTCGACCACAGGCGGGTGTGACCACCGCCTACCTCGCCCTCGGCTCCAACCTCGGTGACCGGTGGGGCCACCTCCGGCGGGCGGCCGCTCAGCTGAGGGAGATCGACCCGCAGCTCAGCGCCTCGTCGGTCTACGAGACGGCCCCCGTCGGCGGCCCGGAGGGACAGCCCCCCTACCTCAACTGCGTTATCCGCCTGTCGGCGACCCTCGAGCCTTTGCAGCTGCTCGCCCTCGCCCACCGCCTCGAAAGCGAAGCCGGCCGCGTCCGGACGGTGCGCGACGGCCCGCGGACTCTCGACGTCGACATCCTGCTCGCCGGCTCGACCGCGACCGAGTCTGACGAGCTCACGATCCCCCACCCGAGGATGTACGAGCGCGGCTTCGTGCTCGCCCCGCTCGAGGAGCTCGATCCAGGCCTCGTCCCTCCCGGGTGGCGCTCGCGGCTCCCGGGCGCCGAGCGGCTGGCAGAGGACGTCCGGAGGGTTGGTACTCTGTGGCCGGCTGACTAGTACGACCGGTACCCCCCACGGGCCGGAGCGGAAGAGAGGCTTCATGACGTCGATCCGTATCATCGGTGCGGGCAGGGCCGGGCTGTCCTTCGAGGGCGCGCTCAGGTCGGCCGGCTACGACGTCGTCGGAGTGTGGCATCACACCGCTCAACTGTCCGGCGCCGCCTCCGGCACCGACGCTCTGCTGCTGGCGGTGCCCGACCGGGCGATCGCCGCGGTGGCGGCCGCCGTCGAGCCGCAGAGCGAGCACCGTTGTCCTTCACTGCTCGGGATCGTCCACTCTCGAGGTGCTCGCGCCTCACGAGCGGCGCGGCTCGCTCCACCCCCTCGTCACCCTCCCCGAGCCGGTCCTCGGCGCCCTTCGTCTCCGCGGAGGGCTCTACTTTGCCGTCGCCGGCGACCCCTTGGCACGGGATCTCGTCCTCGGCCTCGGCGGCCATCCCGTCGTCGTGCCCGATGCCGAGCGCGCCGGCTATCACGCTGCCGCCACGATCGCCGCCAATCACCTCGTGGCGCTCCTCGGCCAGGTGGAGCGGGTGGCGGCGAGCGTCGGGCTTCCCCTCGAGGCGTTCCTGCCGCTCGCGCAGGGTGCGCTCGACGATGTCGGGTTCCTCGGGCCGGCGGCTGCTCTCACCGGACCGGCGTCCCGCGGCGACGTCGCGACGCTCGAGCGGCACCGGGAGGTGCTCGACGGATCGGAGCGGGACGGCTACGAAGCCGGAGTGGTTCTCGCCCGGAGGCTCGCCGCCGAGCGGGCCGGCGCCGCTGCGAGCACGGCCGGAGCCGCTGGAAGCACGGAGGCCGCTCCGAGCTCTGCACGTCCTCCTGCCGCTGCTCTCACTTGAGGGTCGTCGAGACAAAGGCCGCTTTCCGACGCGCTCTTGACGATGGCAGGCGAGACGGCCGGAGCATCGGGCTCGTCCCGACGATGGGGGCGCTCCACGACGGCCACCTCTCACTTGTGGATAGCGGCCCGGGGCCAGTGCGGCCTCGTCGCCGTCACCATCTTCGTCAATCCCCTCCAGTTCGGGGACGGCGCCGACCTCGGCGCCTACCCGCGCTCGCTCGAGGAGGACGTCGCCAGCTGTACGAGAGCCGGCGTGGACGTCGTCTTCGCCCCGTCGCGCCGCCGAGATGTACCCGGCGGGCGAGGCCGGCACCACGGTCGTCCCGGGCCCCCTCGCCGAGCGGCTCGAGGGTGCCTCGCGGCCGGGCCATTTTGCCGGCGTGGCGACGATCGTGACGAAGCTGCTCTCCCTCGCCAACCCGTGCGCCGCCTATTTCGGCGAGAAGGACTTCCAGCAGCTGGTCATAGTGCGACACCTCGTCGACGACCTCGACCTCGCGAGCGAGATCGTCGGTTGCCCGACCGTCCGTGAGGCAGACGGCCTTGCGATGTCGAGCCGGAACGGCCGCCTCGATCCTGTGGCGCGGGCGGCTGCGGCCGCCCTCTGGCGATCCCTCGAGGCCGGCCGCCAGCTCGTCGAGGCCGGCGAGCGCCCGGCCGGCCGTCGTGGAGTCGGCGATGGGAAAGGTGCTCGGTGAGCACGAGACTGTCGAGGTCGACTACGCCGTCGTCGCCGACCCGCTCAACCTCGCCCCGCTCGAGACGATCGAGGACGAGGTGCGCCTGCTCGTGGCGGCCCGCGTCGGGCCGGTCCGGCTCATCGACAACCTCGCCGCCCGGCCGCCTTCCGCCTCGAACCGCCGAGCCACCTGAACTAGACCGTTCACGTGCTGCTCACCGTCGACGTCGGCAACACCCACACCGTCATCGGTGTCTTCGACCCCGAGCTGTCCGCCGGCGGCCCGGCGACAGTCGCCCGACAGGCCGGCGAGCTGCCGGACCTGCGCTATCACTGGCGTATCGCCACCGTCGCCGGCCGGACGCCGGACGAGCACGCCCTCCTCCTCGTGGAGCTGCTCCGCCTCGTCGGGCTCGACATCCGCGGCGACGAGCTGAAGCGGCACCTTTCGGGCATCGCCGTCTCCTCCTCCGTGCCCTCGGCGACCTCTGCGCTGCGCGAGATGGCCCAGCGGTGGTTCCCGGTGCCGACGGTCGTGATCGAGCCCGGCGTCCGCACCGGGATGCCGATCCTCTACGACAACCCGAAAGAGGTCGGGGCCGACCGCATCGCCAACGCCGTCGCCGCCATCGACTTGTTCGAGCCGCCCCTCATCGTCGTCGACCTCGGCACGGCGACCACCTTCGACGTCATCTCGGCGGCAGGGGAGTACCTGGGAGGCGCCATCACGCCCGGCATCGAGATCTCGACCGATGCCCTCTTCGCCGCCGCCGCAGCCCTCAGGCGGGTCGAGCTCGTCGAGCCGCGCCACGTGATCGGCCGCTCGACGGTGGAGTCGATCCAGTCGGGCGTCATCTACGGCTACGTCGGCCTCGTCGACTCGCTCTGCCGGCGGATTACCGACGAGCTCGGGCCGGCCGCCGTGATCGCCACCGGGGGGCTGGCGTCGCTCATCCGGCCACTCTCGGAGGTGATCAACCACCATGAGCCGTGGCTCACCCTCTACGGCCTGCGGCTGATCTTCGAGCGGAACCAGGACCGCACGAGGACCGCTCCGTGACCCCCGGGCCCCCCTACCGCTTCGAAGGGACAACACCTGCCGGGGACGTCGTCCGCCAGTTCGCCGACCGCCTCCAGCCGGGCGAGGAATCGACGACGACGGTAACCGTCGCCGGCCGCGTGATGCTGCTCCGCACCCAGGGCAAGGTGGCATTCGCCACCCTCAGGGACTGGACGGGCTCACTGCAGCTGTTCGCTCTCGGGGCCGTGACGGGCGACTTCCCCGCCTTCTGCGATCTCAGTCTCGGGGACTGGGTCGGCGCGACGGGCGAGGTCGTGAAGACGCGCCGGGGTGAGCTGTCGGTGAAGGTGGGCTCGTGGGTGCTGCTCGCCCACGCCCGCCACGGCTTCGGCGACAAGTGGCGAGGGATCACGGATCCAGACGTCCGCTACCGCCAACGAGAAGTCGACCTGTGGGCGAACGAAGGCGTCCGGGAGCGCTTCCTTCTCCGCTCGCGGGTCGTGACGTCGATCCGCCACGACCTCGCCGAGCGGGGGTTCGTCGAGGTCGAGACGCCTGTCCTCCAGCCCCTCCCCGGAGGCGGCCTAGCGAGGCCCTTCGTCACCCACTTCCACTCGATGCACGCCGACTTCTACCTGCGGATCGCCACCGAGCTCTACTTGAAGCGCTGCGTGGTGGGCGGCTTCGAGCGCGTGTTCGAGGTGGGAAGGATCTTCCGCAACGAGGGCATCGGCCCGAAGTACAACCCGGAGTTCACGATGCTCGAGGCCTACCAGGCCTACGGGGACTACCTCGACATGGCCGAGCTGGTCGAGTACCTCGTGGCGGGCGCCGCCCGGGCGGCGACGGGCGGCACGAAGGTCGCCTACCAGGGACGGGAGCTCGATCTCACCCCCCCGTGGCGCAAGGCGACGATGACAGAGGTGGTGAAGGAGACGACAGGCGTCGAGGTCGACCTCGAGATGGGGCTCTCGGAGCTGCGGCGCGTCGCCGACGATCTCGGCGTCGAGCTGGAGGCGCGTTTTGACGCCGGCGAGGTGATGACGGCGATCTACGAGAAGACGACCGAGCCGGAGCTGTGGGGGCCGGTCCACGTCATGGACTACCCGCAGTCCGTCTCGCCGCTCACCCGGAAGCACCGTTCGAGGCCCGGCTACGTCGAGCGGATCACCCCGATCGCCGCCGGCCGTGAGCTCGCCGAGTGCTACAGCGAGCTCCTCGACCCCGACGACCAGCGTGAGCGTTTTGTCGCACAGATGACGGCCCGGGAGCAGGGTGACGAGGAAGCCATGGTGATGGACGAGGACTTCATCCGGGCACTCGAGCGGGGGATGCCGCCGACGGGCGGGATCGGGCTCGGCGTCGACAGGCTCGTGATGATCCTCGCCGACGTGAGCCACATCCGCGAAGTGCTCCTCTTCCCGGCGCTGCGCCCCGAGGCCGGCCGTGAGGCGGCGCCGGCGGGCGCGCCCGGAGGCGCCGGAGGACGGCGCAGAGGGTCCCTGAGCTACATGTTCGTGTCGTCCGGGGCGATCCGGTCCGGCTCGAGCAGTCCGTCGATGGGAGGGTGGTGGCGGAGCCCGGACGGCTGGACGGCCTGGCCGAGGATGTAGCTCGTCATCGTGAGCGACCCACCCATGTAGCCGTCGACGAGCACCGCACAGCAATCCCCGGCGGCATCGGCGAGGCCGGCGACGTACAGGAGAGGGATGAAGTGGTCGGGCGTCGGCACGGCGAGGTCGAAGTCCGCCCTTCCCTCGACATCGAGCAGATCGCTCGGGCTAGCCGTCATCGCGTCTCGAGCCGCACCGTCGAAACGCTCCGCCCAGTCGAAGCCGGTCTCCCCGAGCCGCACGTCGATCGCTCCGAGGTTGTGGACGACGTTGCCGCTGCCGAGGATGAAGATGCCGCTCTCCCGCAGGCGGGCCAGCCTCGTGCCGAGCTCGAAGTGGTACTCGAGCGGCTTGAAGGCGTTGATCGAGAGCTGCACGACGGGAACGTCGGCATCGGGGAAGAGATGGACGAGGACCGACCATGTCCCGTGGTCGAGCCCCCAGCTGTCGAGGTCGCTTCCCACCCAGTGCGGCCGGGCCACCTCGGCGACCTCCTCGGCCAATTCGGGTGCTCCCGCAGCCGGGTACTCGACGGCGTACAGCTCGGCCGGGAAGCCGTAGAAGTCGTGGATCGTGCGGGGCCGGCTCATGGCGGTGACGGCGGTGGCGTTTATGTACCAGTGGGCCGAGACGACGAGGATCGCCCGCGGCCTCGGCAGGGCGCCCCCGAAGGCTCGCCACGCCCGCGTGTAGTCGTTCGCCTCGACGGCGTTCATCGGGCTGCCGTGCCCGATGAAGGCAGCCGGCATCAGCTTGGTCGGCGCCCCGTGCCCGGAGATCTCCGAAACGTCCGCCATCGACGCCGCCTTCCTCTCAGCCGGCTAAGGCCCCAAAACGGACACGGGCACTCTCGGCGGACTGCTCGAGATCGTCAGCGACCTGGAGGCTCATCTCCGACAGCGCGGTCGCAAGCTCAGACACCCGTTCAGCGGCCGTGCCGTCGTTCTCGCCGGCGATCGGGCCCCGGAGACGCGAGGCCGCCTTGGCGGCCGTGAGGGCGTACTCACGGGCGAGATCGCTCGCCGCCATGATGCCGGGCGACGCCGCCACGGCCACTCTTGCCTCCTCGCGCTCCCGCTCCGACAGGGGGCGACCGAGAAGTGCCTGCAGGCGGGGGCCGTGGACGCGGTCGCGCAACGCCCGCTGGACCGGAAGCGTGTAGATGCCCTCGGCCAGGTCCTGGCCGGGGGGCTTTCCGAGCTCTGCCTCTGTCGCGATGACGTCGAGGACGTCATCGCGGATCTGGAAGACCATTCCGAACGCCTCCCCGAAGGCGGTGAGGTCGTCGATCGCCGGCCGGTCGAGGCCGGCGGTGAGCGCACCGATCCGGCATGCCGTCGCCATGAGGGCGGCGGTCTTGTCCGAGATGGCCGAGAGGTACTGAGGCTCGTCGCGGGAGATCTGGTAGGCCGAGCGGACCTCGGAGACCTGCCCCTGGCAGAGCCGGGCGAGCGTCGCCGCCAGCAGCCCGGCGATCTCGGTCCCGAGGCTGGCGGCGATCTCGGCTGAGCGGGCGAGAAGGAAGTCGCCGGCGACGATGGCGACGAGGTTCCCCCAACGGGCGTTCACGCTCTCCACGCTGCGCCGGCGGGTGGCCTCGTCCATGACGTCGTCGTGGTAGAGCGAGGCGAGGTGGACGAGCTCGACGGCGACACCGCCGAGGAGCGTCTCCTTCGAGACCACTTCAGGAGAGAGCAGGGCCGAAGCGATCGTGAGGGTCGGCCGGAGGCGCTTACCGCCGGCTTCTATCAGGTGGCTCGCCACCTGGTTGAGGAAGTCGTCCTCGCCGAGGACGGACTCTCTCAAGCACGCCTCGAGGCGTGTGAGATCACGGTCGTCAACCGGCAGCGAGAACAATTCCGGCGAGGGCACCAGGTTGGAAGGTTAGGCGCGGATCGACCGCACCGATACCCGCACCCTCGGCTCATGTGATCCCGCCGCTCCGCCGGCTCAAGGCGGAGGCTGGAAGCGCCGAGAAACCCTGTAGAACCCCCTCCCCATGCGTCCGGTCCGCACGGGCGTCCCCCGGCGAGGAGAGGGGGCGCCTGCAGGGCCGAGAGAGAAGGCGACGAGCGTGCACGGCGCACGAGATGGGAGCTGGCGGGTGGCCGTCGAGGCCACTGGAAGGCGGGCGGGCTCACCGTTGTTGACATACATGGAGGCAGTTGCAGTGCCAAGGTGGTAGGGGTTGACCACGTGAGTGGTGGAGCTGCCCGCCGTCGGGGTACACCCTGCCGGTACACTGATATCGAGCTACACCGTCCAAGAGGAGCCGCAGTTGTTCGAGCGATTCACTGACCGGGCACGACGAGTTCTGGTCCTCGCTCAGGAGGAGGCACGCCTCCTCAACCACAGCTTCATCGGAACTGAGCACATCCTGCTGGGTCTCATCCACGAGGGCGAGGGTCTCGCCGCGAAGGCGCTCGAGTCCCTCGGCATCTCACTCGAGGCCGTCCGCGAGAAGGTCGAGGAGACGATCGGCCCCGCCGGCTCGGCCCCGACCGGTTCGCCGCCGTTCACACCTCGGGCGAAGAAGGTGCTCGAGCTGTCTCTCCGTGAGGCTCTTCAGCTCGGCCACAACTACATCGGCACCGAGCACATGCTGCTCGGGCTGGTGCGCGAGGGCGAGGGCGTCGCTGCCCAGGTGCTGATCAGCCTCGGCGCTGACCTCTCCCGGGTCCGCCAGCAGGTGATCCAGCTGCTCTCCGGCTACCAGGGCCGCGAAGCCGCCGCCGCAGCCCCGGGCAGCAGCTCGGGGCCTGAGAGCCCGAGCGGCTCTCCCGTGCTCGACCAGTTCGGCAGGAACCTCACCCAGCTCGCCCGCGACAAGAAGCTCGACCCCGTGATCGGGCGCGACCGGGAGATCGAGCGCGTCATGCAGGTCCTCTCACGCCGCACCAAGAACAACCCGGTGCTGATCGGCGAGCCGGGGGTGGGCAAGACGGCCATCGTCGAGGGCCTCTCGCAGCAGATCGTCTCGAACGACGTTCCGGAGACCTTGAAGGGCAAGCAGCTGTACACCCTCGACCTCGGGGCGCTCGTGGCCGGCAGCAGGTACCGGGGCGACTTCGAGGAGCGCCTGAAGAAGGTGCTGAAGGAGATCCGCACCCGGGGCGACATAATCCTGTTCATCGACGAGCTGCACACGCTCGTCGGGGCGGGTGCTGCCGAAGGGGCGATCGACGCCGCCTCGATCCTGAAGCCGATGCTCGCCCGTGGTGAGCTCCAGACGATCGGCGCCACCACCCTCGACGAGTACCGCAAGCACCTCGAGAAGGACGCCGCTCTCGAGCGCCGCTTCCAGCCGATCAAGGTCGAGGAGCCGACGCTCGCCCAGACGATCGAGATCCTCCAGGGACTGCGCGACCGCTACGAGCAGCACCACCAGGTGACCATCACCGACCAGGCGCTCGTCGCTGCAGCCAACCTCGCCGACCGCTACATCTCCGACCGTTACCTGCCGGACAAGGCGATCGACCTGATCGACGAGGCGGGGAGCCGCCTTCGCATCCGGAGGATGACGACGCCGCCCGAGCAGAAGAAGCTCGCCGAGGAGCTGACGGTCCTTCGTGCCCGCAAGGATGCCGCCGTCGCCAAGCAGAACTTCGAAGAGGCGAAGAACCTCGACGACCAGGAGAAGCAGAAGATCGAGCAGAAGAAGCTTCTCGAGTCGCAATGGAGGACCGACGGCGTCGAGCTCTTCGACGTCGTCGACGAGGACGTCGTCGCCGAGGTGCTCGCCAACTGGACCGGCATCCCGGTCTACAAGCTGACCGAGGAGGAGACAGCCCGCCTGCTCCGGATGGAGGAGGAGCTGCACAAGCGTGTCGTCGGTCAGGAGGACGCCATCGGGGCGCTCTCCCGTGCGATCCGGCGGACGCGGGCCGGCCTCAAGGACCCGAAGCGGCCGAGCGGGTCGTTCATCTTCCTCGGCCCGACAGGCGTCGGCAAGACCGAGCTGGCAAAGGCGCTCGCCGAGCTCCTCTTCGGTGACGAGTCGTCGCTGATCCAGCTCGACATGAGCGAGTACATGGAGAAGCACACCGTCAGCCGCCTCGTCGGCTCGCCTCCGGGCTACGTCGGCTACGAGGAGGGCGGCCAGCTCACCGAGGCCGTCCGGAGGAAGCCGTTCGCGGTCGTGCTGTTCGACGAGGTCGAGAAGGCGCACCCCGATGTGTTCAACACGCTCCTCCAGATCCTCGAGGACGGTCGCCTGACCGACGCCCAGGGGCGCACCGTCGACTTCAAGAACACCGTCCTCATCATGACTTCGAACCTCGGGACGGCCGACCTGCGCAAGGCGAGGGTGGGTTTCTCGAAGACGTCCGAGGCCGTCACCTACGAGCACATGAAGAGCCGGGTGCAGGAGGCCTTGAAGGCCCACTTCCGGCCGGAGTTCCTCAACCGGATCGACGAGGTCATCGTCTTCCACGAGCTCACGATGGACGAGGTCGTCGAGATCGTCGACCTTCTCATCCGCCGGGTGCGCGAGCAGCTCGAAGGCCAGGGCATAGGGCTCGAGCTCACCCGGACGGCGAAGGAGTTCGTCGCCGGCAAGGGATACGAGCCGGCGCTCGGTGCGCGGCCTCTCCGGAGGGCGATCCAGTCGCTCATCGAGGACCCGCTCTCCGAGAAGATCCTCTGGAAGGAGTTCCGCGTCGGGGAGACCGTCATCGTCGACCTCGAGGGCGACGCCCTCGTCTTCAAGACGATCGAGGGCTTCGAGCCGCCGACGGTCGAGCTCGCCGGCGCCGGCGCCGACTCCTGAGGCTCCGCCGCCCGAGGCGGCGTCAGCAACTGGCGGGAGCGACCGCTCTCAGACCCTCGTCTCCGCGCGGATGGCCGACGCGAGCGCATTGACGGTCGGGCTGAGCGCCCGCCGGCGCGAGTAGCACAACCAGTAGCGGCGGGCGCGCACGCTCTCCTTCGGCGTCAGCCAGGTGAGGGCGGGGTCGATGGCGTTCCGGGCCGCCAGCAAGCCGAGGCAGGCGTTGCCGAGCCCGGCCGCCACCATCCGCTGAAGGGCGAGGTTGTCGTCGGTCCGGTAGACGATGCGCGGCACGACGCCGAGGAGGGCGAGATCCTCCTCGAGATCGACCTGGGCCCTCCAGTGCCGGGTCCATGCGACGAGATCGGCTCCGTCGATGAGGCTGAACGTCGGTTCCCGTGAGCCGGCGAGGGGGCTGTCCCGGCGGGTGAGGATCACCCACGGGTCCTCACCGACGGGGACGGCCTCGATCCGCTCGTCGGGTTCCGGGTCGGCGGCGAAGGCGAGGTCGAGCCGCCCGCGGGCGAGGGAGTTCATGATCGCCCATCCCCTCGGTCACCTCGGTCAGGACGACGCCGACATCGGGATGGACCTGCCGGAAGGCGCGTAACGCCCCCGGCATCACCTCCGAAGCCGTCGTCTGGCCGACCCCGACCCGGATCACGAGACGCTCGCCCCGGACGGCTTCCTCCACATCCGAGCCGAGTGCTTCCACCTCGCCGAGCGCCCGGCGCGCCCGCCGGCAGACCGCCTGGCCGGCGAGGGTGAGCATCACCTTGCCGCGCCCGCCCGGGCGGGAGAAGAACTGACTCCCGAGTGCCCGCTCGAGCGATGCCACCTGATGGGAGATCGCCGACTGGGTGTAGCCGAGATCCTCAGCCGCTTTTCGGAACGAGCCGGAGTCGGCCACCGCCACCACCGCCCGCAGGGCTCGGAGATCTACCCTGTTTTCGATCAGATTCATCGATTGTTCCGGTGCCATACTGGAAGCTTATATCGATACTGATCACGTTAACCTTGATTACGGCGCAGTGCGGGGGCTAGGGCCCTGCCGACAGCGACGAATCGGGAGGAGTGGCGTGCATCGGGGGACGGCAGCAGGGGGGAGAGACGGAGCCGGTGAGGAGCGCCCGTCGGCATTCCGAACAGATGGGACCGGCCTCGGGGCCGGATCCAAGCCGCCTATGGGACGGCTGCGCTGGCTCATGTACGCCCTCGTCCTCCTGAGCGCCAGCCAGCAACTCTCCATCGCCCCGGTGCTGCCGCACTACGTCCGCCGCTTCGGGCTGTCCGGTCTCGAGGAGGGCATCCTCGTCGCAGCCGGCGCGCTCGCCACCCTTGCTGTCTCCGTGCCCGCCGGTGCGCTCTGTGACCGCCTCGGGGCGCGTCGGTTGACGCTCCTCGCCGGCGTGGCGATGGCAGCGGCCGCTCTCCTGCAGGGCTTCACGCCGTCATTCGAGGCCCTTGTCGCCGCCCGGCTCCTGTTCGGTGCCGGCTACGGCATCTTGTGGACAGCGGGGTTGGCATGGCTGTCGGCGGCTTCGCCCGACAAGCCCGCCCTCGGGGCGACGGTCATCTTCTCCGGGGCGGGGGGGATCCTCGGTCCCGTCTTCGTCGGCCTCGGCGCCCAGTACTTCGGGGTTGCAGCACCCTTTGCAGCTGTGGCGGTCCTCGTCGGCCTCATCACGTTGGGACTTGCCACCATCCCTGCTCCGAGCGCCGTCGTGGCGGAGCCTGTCGCCGTCTTCGCGAGCATGCGGACCGCGCTGAGCGAGCGCTCGACGATCGCCGCCCTCGCAGCGGTGACTGTCGCAGGCATGTCGTCCGGATTCGCCACGCTGCTCGTGCCCTTCGTCTTCCACGCTGCCGGAGGCTCCGCCGGCTCGATCGGGCTCGCCTTCTCGGCCTGCGCCGTGACCTTTGTCGCCGGAAGCATCGTCACCGAGCGTCTCGGGCGGCGGGCGATCCGGGTGCGGACGGCGACGGCGGCCGTCCTCCTGCTCGTCGTCGTGACGTGGCCGGCGACGCTCTCGGCGGCGCCGCTTGCCGCTGTCCTGATGCTCCTCGGCACCGGGGCGGCGCGGGCGATCCTGTGGACCGTCAGCTACCCGCTCGGAGCACGTGGCGCCGAGCAGAGCGGGACCGGTGTCGGGGTCGTGATGGGCCTCCTCAACACGGTGTGGGCGGCGACTGCCGTCGTGAGTCCTCTCATAGCCGGAGCGCTCGTCGGCCCCCTCGGGCCACAGGTCACCTTCGGCGTCAGCCAGGTCGCCATGCTGAGCGTTCTCGGCGTGACGCTCATCTGGATGCGCTCGAGCCGCCGGGCGGACCCGGTCGTCTCGCCCCGGTGGAGCCGCACTCTGTCAACCCACTGATCATCATGGCTGATATATCCGCTCGCGTACCTTGGGACGGTGCCCCGCGAGCGACGGATCCATGTCTGTGAGAGCTGCGGGGCGACGTCGGTCCGCTGGGCCGGACGCTGTTCGGCATGCGGGGAGTGGAACAGCGTCGTCGAGCAGTCCGCTCCCGCCGGGGGCGGCGCACGAGGAAGCAGTCCGGGCGTGTCGGGCCTGAGATCGCTCAGGGGGAATGGTGGCGACCCCGGGATCGCGGGCTTCACGGCCAGCCCCGGCTTTGGGAGCGCAGTCCCGCTCCTGCTCGCGTCCATCGATCCTGACGGCTGCGAGCCCAATCCGACCGGCCTCGAAGAGCTCGACCGCGTCCTTGCCGGCGGCCTCACGGCGGGCTCGGTCACCCTGATAGGGGGGGAACCGGGGATCGGCAAGTCGACTCTCGTCCTGCAGGCTCTCGCCTCGGCTTCCCGAACAGCAGGAGGCGCCCGGACGCTCCTGATCGCGGCGGAGGAATCGGCCGAGCAGGTACGCCGGCGGGCCGAACGGCTCGGTGCCCTCGTCGACAATTGCTATGTCGTTGAGACCGGCGAGCTCCAAGTGGCACTCGAGGCGGCCGGCAGGCTCGACCCCGACCTGCTCGTCGTGGACTCGATCCAGACGATTGGTGACGGATCCATCGGCTCTCAGACCGGGTCGACCACTCAGGTACGCGAGTGTGCACAGGCGCTCGCCCATTACGCCAAGGCGACGAGCACCGCCACGGTGCTCGTCGGGCACGTCACGAAAGATGGCGCCCTCGCCGGACCGAGGGCACTCGAGCACCTGGTCGACACCGTGCTCTCCTTCGAGGGCGACCGTCACCATGCCTTGCGCTTCCTCGTCGCCACCAAGCACAGGTACGGCGCCACCGGCGAGCTCGGCCTGTTCGAGATGGGCGAGGGTGGCCTCACGAGCCTCGACGACCCGAGCGCCCTGCTGCTCGGGGACCGGCTGGCCGGGGTGCCGGGAACCATCGCCGCCCCGATCGTCGAAGGGCGCCGGCCGTTGCTCGTCGAGATGCAGGCGCTTTTCACGCCGTCGCATTCGGGCAGCTGCCGGCGGGTGGTGCAGGGATACCCGTCCTCACGGCTGTCACTGATCCTTGCCGTCATCGAACGCTCGCTCGAGCTACCCGCCGGCGCGGCGGATGCATTCGTCTCCATCGTGGGCGGGATCCGTGTGAGCGAGCCGGCCGCCGACCTCGGGGTGGCACTCGCGCTCGTCTCGGCTCTCACCGGCGTGCCGGTTCCCTCCGACGTCGTCGCCTTCGGCGAGGTCGGGCTGAGTGGTGAGATACGCCAAGCCCCGAGCCCCGAGCGACGCCTGACCGAGGCGGCCCGTCTCGGCTTTCGCCGTGCGCTCGTGCCGGCGTCGACCCCCGAGCCGCCGCCGGAGATCGTCACCGTTCCGGTATCATCTCTGGGCGAGGCGGCCGCCGCGCTCGGTCTGCTCGACCCGAACCCCGATCATCCTGCGGCAGCTTCCTTCCCCCAGCAGCGCCAGTCGCTCGCTTCGTCGATCGTTGGGAACGGCAACTGAGTCGTGGTAGTTCTCGGCTCACGAGAGTGACGCTGGGTTGGCCGAATTGAGCAATCGGCCAGACGTCCGTACCCTGTCTGTGTGATCACCTTTGGCTGGGTGGTCCGTCTGTCACTATCCCGGTGACCCCCGATGAGCTCTGAGGAGTGCTGTCTTGTTCGACGTCGGCGACAAAGTCGTCTATCCGCACCACGGCGCCGCTGTGGTCGAGCGCCGCGAAGTTCGTAAGGACTTCGGCGAGGAGCGTGAATACCTCGTGCTACGTCTCGCGTACGGCGATCTGAAGCTCATGGTGCCGGCCGACAACACCGCCGAGGTGGGACTGCGCGAAGTGATCAACGACGAAGAGGTGGAAGAGGTCTTCGCCGTCCTTCGCAAGAAGGAAGCCCGGATGCCGACGAACTGGTCGCGCCGGTACAAGAACCACGTCGAGAAGCTGAAGTCCGGCGACATCTACCAGGTTGCCGAGGTCGTGCGCAACCTCTCGATTCGCGACAAGGACAAAGGCCTCTCGGCGGGCGAGAAGCGGATGCTCACCCGTGCCCGGCAGATACTCGTCTCCGAGCTGACCTTTGCTATCGGCGTCAGCGAGGAAGAAGCCGAGGAGCGCTTGAACGCCGAGTTGCCGTAGGCGCGGGGCCATGGCCCGGGATGCGGTCTGGGCGATCGTCGTCGCCGGAGGAAGCGGAAGGCGCTACGGCGGGACGAAGCAGTTCGAGCTGCTCGGCGGTCGCCCCGTGCACACCTGGGCGGTGGAAGCGGCCCGGAGCGTCGCAGACGGCGTCGTGCTCGTCGTGCCGGAGGGGGCCGAGATCGCTCTTTACGACGAGCCGGCCGACGGACGCGGCCCTGGCCCAGTCGGGGCGGGCTCGACGTCCTCACAGGCGGAGCGCCATGAACGGGACCATCGCCCCGACTTCGTCGTCACGGGAGGGGCAACCCGAGCGGCCTCTGTCCGGGCGGGCCTCCTTGCCGTCCCCAACGCCGCCGCCGTCATCGTGGTCCATGACGCAGCCCGGCCGCTCGCGACGGCCGCTCTCTTCGAGGAGGTCGTGGCGGCAGTGGGCGCCGGCGCCTCTGCTGTCGTTCCCGGCCTGCCGATTGCCGACACCGTGAAGCAGGTGGACGGCGCCATCGTCCGAGCGACGCTCGATCGCCGTCAGCTGGTACGGGTCCAGACACCGCAAGGCTTCATCGCCGCTGCGCTCCGGCAGGCTCATGCGGGTGAGCCTGAAGGGACAGACGACGCCTCGCTGCTGGAGGCGCTCGGGATGGCCGTTGTCGTCGTCGCGGGCGAGGAGCACAATCTGAAGATCACCACGCCGCCCGATCTCGCCCTTGCGGAGTGGTGGCTGAAGCAGCGGTCGAGTCCCGACGGTCCCGGCGCTGCCGCCGAAGGGGCCGAAGGGGCCAAAGGCTCAAAGGGGCCGGAGGAGGGTGAGCACCAGGATCGGCGTGGGCTACGACGTCCACCCGTACTCGACAGAAGCTGACCGGCTGCTGATTCTCGGCGGCGTATCCTTTCCCGGAGAGCGTGGTCTCGCCGGCCACAGCGATGCCGACGTGGCGGCACATGCTGTCGCCGACGCGATGCTGGGTGCCGCCGGTCTCGGGGATCTGGGGGTCCACTTTGCCGAGAGCGACCCTCGATGGGAAGGCGCCGACAGCCTCGGGCTACTGAGGCGGGTGGCCGAGTTGGTGAAAGACGAAGGTTTTGCGCTTGTGAACGCCGACTGCACCGTGGTCGGCGAGCGGCCGCGACTGGCCGCAGTCCGTGAGGAGATGATGGGAAAGCTAAGTGGGGCGGCCGGAGGGCCGGTGCACGTCAAGGCAACACGCCCTGAGCGCATGGGAGCGCTCGGCCGCGAGGAAGGCATCGCCTGTGTGGCCGTCGCGCTCCTCGACAAGGTGCAGTCGTGAGCGCGCCCGACGACCGCAACGACGGGGGAGGCGCCGGGGCTTCCGGCGGCAGACCCGGCGGCGGTGACCGGCTCGCGCGACGAAGGAAATACAGGTGGCAGCCGGCCCGGTCGCCCGCCGCGGGACGAGAACCCGCGCAGGTTCGGGCGCGGCGATACCGGAGGGCGCCCCGAGGGTGGCTTTCGCCGTGATGATCGAGAGGACCGTGGCCCGCGGGGCGGTTCGTACAACCGAGGTGGAGGCGGCGACAAGGGCCGGAGCCAATACAAGGGCCCGGGCGGGGGATCCGGCTCTTATCCGGGCGCCGGCGGCCGGGGTGGACCCGGCGGCTACCGCGGAGCGCCCGCCCGGAGTGGATCCGGCGGCTACGGCTCGGGGTCCGGCGGTGGCTACAGAGGCGGCGGCGGCTCGGGCGCGGGCGGTGGCTACAGAGGCGGCGGCGGCTCCGGCCGGCGGTGGCTACAGAGGCGCCGGCCGAGGCGGGGCGGGCACCTCCGGCGGCTACGGCGGCTATAGAGGCGCCGGCGGCCCTCGAGGCAGCGGCGGATCCGACGGCTACAAGGGTGCCGGCGGCCGGGGTGGGTCCAGTGGCTACGGCGGCGGTGGCGCGGGCGATCGTGGTGGTCCAGCCGGGGCGGGACGAAGCGGTGGCACAGGCCGGTATGACGCCGGTGCGCCTCGACCGGCGTTTCCCCGCCCGGACGGGGGCTATGGCCGTGATCGCGACCGGCAGTGGGAGCCGGGAGGGGAGCGGCGCGAGACCGGCGGAGCTGGGTCAAGATCAGATGGGCGTCCCGGCACCGGAGGCGGAGGGTTCCGTGGCCGCCCGCCCGATGAGGGGGGCGGACGGGACCGGTTCGGTGGCGCGCGCCGACCGGCAGCGGTACGGCGCGACGGGTGGCGGGTCCCCGCGCGGCAGGACCGGCTCGCCCCGCGGTCGGACGGGTCCGCCGAGGAGCCCGACCGGAGCGGTATGGGGTGGAATCGCCCGGGGAGGTGGCGGCTACCGGACGCGTCCGGACAGGGAAGGGCGTCGTGACCCGCGGCCTGATGCCGGGCGGGGCCGGCCTCCGGGTCAGCGGCCCGGGTACCGTGACGACGCCAAGCAAGGCGGAGGGTTCGACCGCGGGGCCGCCCCGCGACGCTCTGGAGGCGGCTTCGGCGAGCCGCCCCGCGATGAGGGGCCGGACACAGAGCGCTCCTTCGGCCGTGCCGCGACTGCCGGGCGCAACTTGTGGAGCCCCTCCCCTCCGCGTGGCCGGTCGGACGCCCCCAAGTCACGCACTCTTGGAGGCGATCAGGTTGAAGGTCGCCAGGCTGTCCGAGAGCTGCTCGCAGCCCGCCGGAGGCAGGTGCGTGAAATCTGGATGACCGAAGGCAACGACCCGTCACCCATCCTCGGAGAGATCGACTCGCTGGCGCGGGCACAGCACATCCCGGTCCGCCTCGTCTCCCATCGGCGCCTTGAGACGGTGCAGGGCACGGAGACCCCGCAGGGCGTCGTTGCCTTCGCCGAGCCACTCGAAGCGGTGACGCTCGAGGAGCTCGTCCTCGGCGAGGGATGGGACGCGCCACCGAGCTCGGAACGGGAACCGGGAGCCGGCTCCTCGTCCCGAGCCGAGCCGGCGGCGCGATGACGACGAAGAGGACGACGAAGAGGACGACGAGGAGGACGGCGTCATCATCATCGAGCTCGAGGAAGATGACGCCGAGGAGGATGAGCTCATCGTCGTCGCGTTGGCGGAGGATGCCGGCGGCGACGACGACCTCGTCCTTCTCGCGGTCGAGGAAGAAGATGTGGACGAGGACCCTGACGGGCCTGAGTCGCAAGCAGGCGAAGAGGAGCCCGAATCCGACGAGGGCGGCGAGCCTGAGACCGCGAAGGCAGAAGCCGACGCCGACGCCGACGCCGAAGCCGATGCCGATGCCGATGATGAGCCGAGCGTCGAGCTCGTGTCTGACGAAGGTGACGCCGGCACAGAGCTCTCCCTCGGGGCCGCCACGGAGCCATCAGGTACCGGCGGAGCGCCGGCGGCGGGAGAGTCGGAAAAGGGGTGCTTCCTCGTGCTCGTGGACGGCGTGACCGATCCCCACAACCTCGGCGCCATCCTCCGGAGCGCCGAGTGCGCCGGAGCGACCGGGGTGGTCATTCCGCGGCATCGGGCCGCCCATGTCACGCCTGCGGTCACGAAGGCGGCCGCCGGCGCCATCGAGCACCTCCCGATGGCGCTCGTCGCCGGCATACCGAGTGCCCTTCAGGACCTCAGTCGGCTCGGGGTGACCACAGTCGGGCTCGACGAGCGGGGCGAGGCGGACTTCTTCGACGTCGTCATGGGAGACCGCCCGATCGCCCTTGTTCTCGGGGCAGAGGGTGCAGGGCTCGGGCCTCTCGCCAGGCGTCGATGTGACGTGCTCGCCAAGATCCCGCTCACAGGGGCGATTCCGTCCCTGAACGTCTCTGCGGCTGCGGCGGTCGCCTGCTTCGAGGTGGCCCGGCAGCGGAGGGGATGAACCCCGCCGCCGCCGGCGGATCAGCGCTGCGCGACGGGCACGTAGTCGCGCCGTGTGTTGCCGGTGTAGAGCTGGCGAGGACGGGCGATCTTCGTGTCCTGGTCGAGCAATTCGATCCAGTGCGCCAGCCAGCCTGCTGTCCTTGGGATGGCGAACAGGACCGGGAACATCTCCATCGGGAAGTCCATCGCCTGATAGATCAGCCCGGAGTAGAAGTCGACGTTCGGGTAGAGCTTGCGGGACCTGAAGTACTCGTCGCCAAGGGCGTGCTCTTCTAGTTTCAGCGCCACGTCGAGGAGCGGGTTCTTGCCGGTGACCTCGAAGACGTCGTAGGCGACCTTGCGGATGAGCTTCGCCCGCGGGTCATAGTTCTTGTAGACGCGGTGCCCGAAGCCCTGCAGCCTGCCGTGGTCCTGCTTCACGGCCCGGATGAAGTCGGGGACGTTCTCCACTGAGCCGATCGAGGCCAGCATGCGGACGACCTTCTCCGTCGCGCCGCCGTGCCGGGGGCCGTAGAGGGCGGCGCAGGCGGCCGCACAGGCTGAGTAGGGATCTGCGTGAGACGAGCCGACGACCCTCATCGCGGTGGTGGAGCAGTTCTGCTCGTGGTCGGCGTGGAGGATGAACAAGATGTCCATCGCCCGGGCGAGCACCGGATTTGCCTCGAAGCGCGGCTCTGCCGTCTTCCACATCATCGAGAGGAAATTCTCGGCGAAGCTGAGGGAATTGTCCGGATAGACGAACGGCATCCCGACGCTGAACCTGTGGGCGGCGGCGGCCAGCGTGGGCATCTTCGCGATGAGGCGGATGATCTGCTTGTCGCGGATCGCCGGATCGAAGATGTCCTGTGCCTCGGGGTAGAAAGTCGACAGAGCAGCGACGGCCGACACGAGGATCCCCATCGGATGGGCGTCGTAATGGAAGCCCTCGAGGAAGCGCTTGCGCACGTTCTCGTGGATGAAGGTGTGATAGGTGATCTCGTGGACCCACTCGTCGAGCTGCGCCTGGTTCGGTAGGTCCCCGTGGAGAAGGAGGTAGGCCACTTCGAGGTAGCTCGACTGCTCCGCCAGCTGCTCGATGGGGTAGCCCCGGTACTCGAGCTGGCCCTCGTCGCCGTCGATGAAGGTGATGGAGCTCTCGGCCGCCGCCGTGGTTATGAAGGCGGGATCGTAGAACCAGATGCCCGGAAGCAGCTTTGCCCACTCATCGGCCCGGACCCCGCCGTCCACGATGGGGATCTCGATGGACTCTCCGGTCCGGTTGTCCGTGATCGTGATGCTCTCTGCCACGACGCCCGACCTCCAGTCGACGACGGTCCCCGTGACCGTCCGGTGTCTCTTCTTTGCCGCAGGTAATCCTACGGCTTGGCGGTGGGGGGCGGTCCGGCGGAGGGTGTCTCAGCTGGCGCCCCGACATGTGGCCGGCAACGTGCGCGTACGCGCGGCTCTTTGGTCAGGCGACGAGATGCCGGGCGAGAAACACCTCGCTCGCAGCCAGCTCCTCTTCCGGGACAGCACCATGGGGGCCCGGCGCCGCATGGAGGCGCTTGTCCTCCGATCCGATCGAGTCGAAGAGGGCAAAGGCGGTCTCGGTCGGGAAGAGCTCGTCGTCCCACTGGACGAGGAAGAGCACCGGGCACGTGATCCGTGGAGCGTCCTCGGCTATCCGTTCCTTGGTCGGGCCGGTGGCGCCCATGAGGCCGAGAACGGCCGCCTTCACCCGCTCCTCTGCCGCCACGAAAGGAAGCCCGAGGATCGTCCCCATCGAAAGGCCCCAGTAGCCGATGCAGTCGTCGCGGATCTCGTCCAACCCGGTTACGGCGTCGACGGTGGCGCGGATAATCCGCCACCATCTCGTCGGTCATCGTCGGGTCCCCGACCAGCTCTGGGCGAACTGGAGGAACACCACCTGGCGCCCGGCCGCCCCCGAGGCACCGGGCGATCGGCGGTCCCCGTGGACAGGACCGTCAATCGCCACTACGGCGAGGCCGTGATGACGGACGAGACGCCGAGCCATCGAGAGCACGTAGTCCTGCCGCTTGTGGCCACTGGCGCCGTGACCGATCAGCACGAGCCCGGCCGGCTCGTCGGGAGGCGGGCCGCCCCGCGTCCAGAGGATGCCGGGGATCCTGCGCCCAGCGCGCTCGAGGTCGAACCGCCGTTCACGTACCCCGCTCTCGGTCGATTCGCCCAACCATTCCACGCGAAAAGGCTAATGAGGAGTGAACCGGTACACGTTCGTAGCTCTTCTCTCGAAACCCACCCGCTCGTACAACCGATTGGCCGCATCCCTCGACGCCCGCGAGGTCAGATCGACGTGCCGGGCGCCACGCCGTCTCGCCTCCTCGACAGCGGCAAGCACCAAGGCCCCTCCGACGCCCGCCCCCCTCACGCCCTCATCGACGACGACGTCCTCGATGACGGCGTTCAGCCCGGTCGGGATGCGGTAGACGGCAAGAGTGAGCATCCCGACGATCGAACTCGTCGGGCCCATCCTCGCCACGAACAGTGTGCTCGCCTGAGACGCGATCAGCTCCTTCAGCTGTTCGGCTGTCGGCGCTGGTGCGGACGAGGAGAGTTGAGGCATGAGCCGTGCCACGGCCGCCAAGAGATCGTCGTCGAAGTCGTCGACCGTGGCGACGACGACTTCCCCGTCCTCGGTGGGGCCGGCAGCGCTCACTTTGGTTCTTCGCCGGCCTCGGCAGCAGCAGTCTTGGATTCGTCGTCTTGTCGCCAGACCGGCCGGCGGGGCTGGTCGAAGATCACCTCGACCGGCTCACCCCGGATCGCCTTGAAAGCGTGGTCCTTCCACAGGCCCGAGCCGGCGAGAGGCGTGGGGAGTGCGGTCTCGCTGAACCAGCCGACGTCCCTGCATTCGAGGGGGTGAGCCTTCAGGTTGCCCCCGATGGGCCTCAGCTGAAAGACGAGGGAGTAGAGGGGTACCTGGGTGATCCCGAGGCGGAGGCCGTCGAGCACCATGATGAGGCGGACCGGCTCGACCTCGATGCCGGTCTCCTCCAGCACCTCTTTCACGGCGACCTCGGCGGCCGAATAGCCGACGTCGGCCCAACCTGTCGGGTAGAGCCAGGCGCCTGAGTCGCCACGCTGGACGAGCAGGATCTCGCCGTCGCTGTTGCCCACGACTGCTCCGATGGCGATCTTCGGGGTGACGTAACCGGCGACCCCGCTCCCCACTCCTTTCAGCCACTCGTGAACGAGGCCCTCGGCGTTGTCGGTCCCCGTCGGCTGACCGCTGCGGGCGAGGCTGGCCGCTGCGGCGGCGCGGATCTCGCCGGCCACACGAAGCACCTCTTCGAAGCGCTCTCGCTCATAGAGGCTCTCGGTGAAGCCCAGTCCCGTCCTCGCGATCGCCGATAGGGACTCGCCCCATCGCACCAGTTGCTGGGCGGATGCACCCTCGTGCGGCACGTCGCCCGACGCTACCGGACGGGGGCGGCAGCTGGGCCGAGCCCGTTGCGGGCGCGAGTTCGTTGTCCGGGCCCGGCATCCTGCCCGACCGAGGCGCGCCGCGTAGGTGTCGTCACACGACCACATCGCGGCGCGCCTGTGAGGACTCGAGAGTCCACCGGGCTCGAAGGAGGTGGTCTAGAGGTTGTGCCCGGGGATCTGGCTGAGGTCCGTCCCCGCCCCGAGGCTCGGGCCACCCGCTGTCAGATCGCTCGTGGTGGCGGTCTGAGCCGCTGCTGTTGTGCTCGGCGTCGCCACTCCGGCGAGACCAGACGATGCCGGCTCCGACGCCGTCGTCTCCTTCGAGGCGATCGAGGCCGTCCCGCCTGTGCCTGCCGGGCTGGCGCTCGCCGCGGCGACAGGGGCAGCCACACCGCCGGCTCTGCCAGCCACACCCCCGGCGGTCCCGGAGGCTCCCGACACGTTCCCGACTGCTCCAGTGGCCGCGCCGACTGCTCCAGTGGCCGCGCCGACTGCTCCAGTGGCCGCGCCGACTGCTCCAGTGCCGAGGCCGGCCCGCCGACTGCTCCAGAGGCCGCGCCGACTGCTCCAGAGGCCGCGCCGACTGCTCCAGAGGCCGCGCCGACTGCTCCAGAGGCCGCGCCGACTGCTCCCGACACGTTCCCGACTGCTCCAGAGGCCGCGCCGACTGCTCCGAGACACGCTCGCCGACTGCTCCAGAGGCCGCGCCGACTGCTCCAGTGACCTCGCCGGCAGTCGCGGTGGCACCTCTCCCCGTCAGCTCCCCGGCGGAGCCGCCCAACTTGCCGACGACCTTGCCGGCGACACTGCCGACACCGGCAGCCATCTTGCCGGGCGCCCCGGTCAGGCCGCCGAGGCTGCGGCTCACCTTGCCGGCTGTCCCGGTGAGGCTCCTCACCTTGCCGGTGGCGCTCTTGACAGTGCCGCTCGCGTCGTCCACGGTCCCGGGCGCGCTGCCGAGACTTCCGGCCACCCCGCTTACCGTCCCGGGCACCTTGCCGACCGCTCCGGTCACGCCGCCAGCCGCGCCAGCAACCCCGCCGACTGATCCGGTGACCGCGCCACCAACCCCGCCGGCTGATCCGGTGACTGTGCCAGCAACCTCGCCGGCCGTGCGAGCGACACCGCCTGCGGCTCCGGTCGACAGGCCTGCAACCCGGCTGACGGCTGCCGCTGCCCGCTCTCCGGTCACTCCCGAGGAACCCGCGACACCGGTTGCCGACTGGATGGAACGAGTGGCGTGATCCGCTGAAGACTGCCCGTCAGAGCCTCCAGTTCCGAGCAGCGACGTGCCGCTTCCGGTTCTGGTGGTCGTCAAGCTTGACGAGCCGGCAGTCAGTTCTTTTCGAGGAGCGGTGCCGCCCGCAGCCGGCGACACGTCGCTCGACTTGCGCATGACAGCTTGCAGGCTGCCACGGTGTGCCAGGACAGGAGCTGCCAGCGAGATCTGGCCCCGTACCGATGGCGCCGCAGCGGGAGGCCCTTCACCGGCGTAGGCGAAGCCGCTCGCCACGACCGCCGCAGCGGCAACGGCGGCCGCCCCGCCGGCGAACATCGGAGACGGCAATCCCGCCGAGAGACCGGCTACGGCGGACCACCAGCTGGAGGATGAGACAGCCGCTACGTGGGCGCCAGCGCCCGCCCCGCCGCTCGCCGGTCCACCTCCGGCGGGGGACCCAGTGCCACTCCTCTGAGATGCCTGGCTGGATAGCGGCCGGTGCACGAGGCGGAGGGCGCCGCTCGAGAAGCGGATGCGCGCCCTGCGCAGATACCACGGTACGAGCAGCACACCGAGAGCACCTTCGGCCCGCGCGATGGCCATGAACTCGCGCCTCAGGGAGCGGCGCGCCCTGAACAGCAACGTCTCGACCGTCGATACCTCCACGCCGGAGAAGGCGGCTATCTCCTGATAGCTCCAGTTGCGGCCCTCACGAAGCTCGAGAACCTGGCGGTGGCGCTCGGACAACTGCCCGAGGGCTCGCGACAAGATGTCCCGCTCACCCCACAACTCGACGAGGATCTCCTGCTCTGCGGCTGCCGGAGGAGCGAGCACGTCGAGCTCTCGATCGGCCACCACCTCCCAACGTCCCCGCCTCCTCTGCATGTCGTTGCAGAGGTTGGACGCGATGACGCTCAGCCACGGGTAGAAGCGCCGCTCCCCGCCGAATGAGGGAAGAGCACGCCACGCCCGTAGGAATGTCTCTTGAACGGCGTCCTCGGCCTCTGATCGGCTGCCCAGGCGGTGCACGCAGAACCGGTAGAGACGGTCCCGGTGCCGCAAGAAGAGGGCCTCGAAGGCCTGCTCGTCACCTCGCTGACAACGCTCCACGAGAAGACGATCCTGGTAGAGCTCCCTGTCCCAATCTTGAGCACCAACCTCCGCGAGCTCCTCAACGAATTCGGGCGTAACGGATTCGTTCTCCCGATCAGGATCAAGGACACTCGTCATGTGCAGCCTCCAAGGTGCGACCCATCCGACTGCGGGTCACCCGCTCGCCAAGATGTCGCCCACCAAAGCAGGAGTTAGATACCCGAATGAGCCGGAAGAGACACCCGCGGTGCTGGCACGAGTAACCCAAAAGCAAGGCTGTCGCCGCAGGAAGGAGAGGAGCTCGATCTACCTCGGGCGAATGCTGCCCCGTCCAACCTCAGGCCCGCCGGTCGTGGCGTCTTGTAATCTTCCTCGGAGCGAGTCAGATGAGGTGTGCCAGCGTGACGAGACGAAGCTGACGACCGAGCGCCGGAGAGCGAGCTCCCTGTCGCCGTTCGAGAAGGTGATCGGCTTCAGCCGGGCCATCCGGGTCGGAGAGCGAATCTGCGTATCGGGCACCGGCCCCGTCTGGCCGAACGGCTCGTGCGAGCCCGACGCTGCCGCCCAGGCAGTGCGTTGCTTCGAGATCATCGCCGACAGCCTGAGCTCACTCGGCGCGACGCTCGATGATGTCGTGCGCACGCGGATCTACCTGACAAGTAGCGGTGATGCCGGCGCCGTCGGCGCAGTCCACGCCTCGATGGTCGGGACCGCCCGGCCGGCGGCGACGATGGTGGTGGTTGCCGCGCTCCTCGATCCGCGCTGGAAGGTGGAGATCGAGGCGGAAGCCGTCGCGGATTCCGGGTGAAGCTGAAGCTCGACCTTCACGAGTTCTACAACCGAGGAGACGACATCGACCGCGCGCTCAAGGACATCATGGCCGAGGCGGTGCGCACCAAGGCCTCTCTTGTGGAGATCATCCCGGGAAAGGGTCCGGCCAGCTGAAGAAACGGGTGTTGCGTTTCCTCGACCAAGCCGAGGTGAAGGCTCTCTACCACCGGGTGGAGAAGGACTCCCGGAACTGGGGCCGCGTCTTTGTCCACTTCCGGTGGAAGTAGTTAGCGGGCGGGGCCGCCGGGTGCCCGTGCGGACCGTCGTCGAACATGGCCCGAAAGACAAGAAGGTGGTCGTGTTCGCCATCGACTGGCCGGGCTGGAGCCGGGGCGCGAAGACAGCCGACGTGGCGCTCGCGACGTTGGAGTCGTATCGGGAGCGGTACCGTCCGGTCGCCGTAGCGGCCGGGATGACCGAGGAGTTCGACGCCGCCGGGCCTCTGGACGTGGTCGAGGACAGGGTAGGCACGGGCTCGACGGACTTCTGGGGCATCTCTTTCTCGCCTTCGAGCTTCGAGCAAGGTCTCATGGACGAGAGGGAGATCGACCGAAAGATCAGGTTGCTCGGCGGCTCCTGGTCCTTCTTCGACGGCGTGGCGGCGCGGGTCACAGCTGAGATGCGCAAGGGGCCCCGCGGTGGGGGGCGCGACCGTGAGCAGATCATCCGCCACACCATCCGCACTGAGAGCGAGGACTTCGCGAAGCGGCTGGGCTTGCGCATACCGGAGAACGCCGCCCTCACGGCGAGAGGCCTGTCGGACCATCGTGAGGCGTATGTAGCCGCCATGCGGGCCTACAACGAGGGCGGGGGGAAGCCGATGCGGTCGTGGACGCTGCCGTTTCTCATCCGCCACAGCGCCTACCACGTGCTCGACCACGCATGGGAGATGGAGGACAAGGACCTCTCGGGTGAAGCCGCGGTCGCCCCGCTCCAGAAGGAGGGGCTCGAGACCTGAGGCAGGGCAGGTGGCTTAGGCCTGTAGCAGTTGCCGGCAACGGTCATATGCACGGGGTTCAAGTCGGACGGCGAACGTGCCGACATTAAGGCATGCCCTGTGCGCCCGCGGATGGCTTCTATGTCCTGCTGCCCGGACTCTCTCCCGGCGCGGTGCTCAAGCGGAGACTCGTGACGGGAACAAGTCCGTGAGCGCCGTGCCGTTTGAGCGGAGCGTGACGCACACTCGGGTGAGGTGGATGTTCTGGGTCAGCTCAGCCCTCGTCGTCGCCTATCTCGTCTCCGTCATCCTGAGGGGCGTCGGGTCTTACTTCGCGCCCGTCGACGGGTGGGGAATCGATCTCTTCGAGCTGTCGATGGGTGCCCTCTGTCTGCGTCGCTACTTCGACGCTTCTTGGCGCTCGAGCCCGTCCACGGCGAGAATGCTTCCCCTCGTCCTCGGGGTCGGCTGCATGCTCTGGGGGCTCGGAGACGTGGCCATCACCATCGAGTCGTTCGGAGGCGCCACCCCTGCCGTCCCGTCGGTCGCTGACCTGTTCTACCTGGGCTTCTTTCCCTGCTGCTATGTCGCCTTCAGGATGGTCATCCGGCGCGGAAGGAGCGGGTCGCTCCTTGCGACGTCCCTCGACGGGCTGATCGCCGGCCTCGGTGTCGCTTCGATCTCCGCCGCGTATGTCTTTGGTGCCGTCTTGAAACAGGCTGGCGGAAGCTCTATCTCGGCTGCCACCACGATGGCCTATCCGATCGGCGACCTGCTCCTTTTGTCGCTGGCGGTCGGCGGGCTGGCGATCCTCCCGAGGAAATACCACCGCTTCTTCTGGATCGCCGGCATCGGCATGGCTTCCAACGCGACCGGAGACCTGTTCAGCCTTCTCGAGCCGGCGAGCAAGGTCGGCTACGTCGCCAATGCTGTCGCCTGGCCTGTCTCCTTGTTGATGCTCGCCATCGCTGCTTGGGCTCTTCCAGCCAACGCCGAGAAGGTCAGTGCCGAGAGAACAGGCGGATTCGTCCTCCCCCTCGTCGGGGCCGCCGGCAGCATGTTCATACTCTTCTATGCGAGCATCGGCCACGTCGGCAAGGTCGCCATAGGCCTTGCCACTGCCACCCTTCTTGTCGCCGGCATACGTTTGATCATCACCGTGCGCCGGGCGCAGGCCTTGAACTCGGCCCGCTTCGGGTCGCTGATCGACAACGCCTGGGACATAATCGTCGTGACCGAGGCCGACTTCGCCGTTGCTTACATCACGCCGTCCTCAGAGCGGGTCCTCGGCTATGCGCCGGCGGACCTGCTCGAGAACCCCATCACCGGCCTCGTCCATCAAGACGACGCCGAGGCGATGGTGGCTCACCTGAGCGAGCCTTGCTTTCGGGAGCAACGAGACGGTTGCCTTCGAGACCCGCATGCGTCACCGCAACGGCGAGTGGCGCACGATCGCCTGGACCGCCACGAACCGCCTCGACGACCCCGCCGTCCGCGGCTACGTGCTGAACGGCGGGGACGTCACCGAGGAGCGGCACGCCGCCGAGGACCTGGTCGCTGCCCGCGACGGGGCAATGACGGCATCGAGGGCGAAGTCCGAGTTCCTCTCCACCATGAGCCATGAGATCCGTACGCCGATGAACGGAGTCATCGGGCTGACCGAGCTGCTGCTCGAGACGACCCTCGATCCCGACCAGCAAGAGCTCGCATCGGGCGTCAAGGTGTCGGCCGAGAATCTGCTCGTGATCATCAATGGCATCCTCGACTTCTCGAAGATAGAAGCCGGTCAGCTCGACCTCGAGGAAGCTCCCGTGAGCGTGCCCAACATGGCCGACGACGTCGGCCGGATCCTCGCCGGCTCGGCCCACAGCAAGGGGCTCGAGCTCCTGATCGACATCCATCCTGACGTTCCCGAGGCGCTTCTAGGCGACGCCGTGAGGATCCAACAGGTGCTGCTCAACCTCGGCTCCAACGCCGTCAAGTTCACCTTCGAAGGAGAAGTCGTCATCCGCGTCCTCGTCCTCGACGAGAACACCGAGCGGGTGGCGCTCCGGTTCGAGGTGATCGACATGGGCATCGGGATCGCCGCAGCCGACCAGGAGCGCTTGTTCCGTGCCTTTGCCCAGGCCGACTCGTCGACGACCCGCAAGTTCGGCGGCACCGGCCTCGGGCTGGCGATCTGCCGGCAGCTCGTCGAGCTCATGGGCGGCAAGCTGGGACTTGTCAGCGCCCCCGGCGAAGGATCGACGTTCTGGTTCGAGCTGTCATTGGCCCGTGCCGAGAGCGAGCGGTCCCCGGCGGCCAAGAGCACCCGGAGCCTTGCCAGCCGGAGCGCCCTCATCGTCGACGACAACGCCACCAACCGCACGATCCTGCGCCAGCAGCTTCTCTCGTGGGGCGTCGAGGCCGTCGAGGCCGTCGACGGCTACGAGGCGATCCAGCTCGCCGCGACGGCTGCCGAGGCCGGCCAGACCTTCGACGTCGGGGTGCTCGACCTGAACATGCCCGGGATGGACGGGATCGAGCTCGCCAACGTGTTGAAGTCGGATCCGTCGACCTCGACGATGGCCCTTTTCCTGCTGAGCTCGTCGGGCGAGCGGCTCGGAGCAGCAGAGTCGCATCTACGGGGCTTCGCCGGCAGCCTGACGAAGCCGGTCCGTTCGTCGGAGCTCTTCGACTGCCTGATCGACGGCCTTAACGGTGGCCCGATCGTCGTGCCGCCGGTCAGCCCGGCGACCGCTGCGACCGAACACCCGGAGGTGATGGGCATGATCCTGCTTGTCGAGGACAACAAGATGAACCAGTTGGTCGGCTCAAAGGTGCTCGCCAAGCTCGGCTACGGCTTCTTCATCGCCAACCACGGGCGAGAAGCGGTCACCGCCATCCGAGCAGGGGAGCTACGACGCCGTCCTCATGGACTGCCAGATGCCCGAGATGGACGGCTACGAGGCGACGGCGGAAATCCGGCGAATCGAGGGCACCGCGCGCCACACCCCCATCATCGCCATGACCGCAGCCGCCATGGACGGCGACCGCGAGGCGTGCCTGGCCGCCGGGATGGACGACTATCTGACCAAGCCCGTACGGCCGGAAGCCGTCGCCGGGGTCCTCAAGCGCTGGGTCGGCCGGGCGATCCCTGTCGAAGCCGGCGATGGCGCCGAGGTCGGGAGCACACCTGTCACGTCGCAGGCGGATGCAGAGCTGCCCGATCCGCTCGACCAGTCCCAGATCGAGCTGCTCCGCAGCCTCGACGACGGCGACGGGGCCGTTCTCGTCGAGATCATCGACCAGTACCTCGCCCAGACCCTGGAGGGCCGGGGCGAGCTCGCCCGGGTTGTGGGCGCCGGCGACACCGAGGCCGTCGAGCGGGCCGCCCACAGGCTGAGAGGCGCAAGTGCCAACATCGGTGCGAGCACCCTTGCGGCGCTCTGTGCCGAGATGGAGACCCAGGGCCGCTTCGCCCGGCTCGACGAGGCGGGCGGCCTGGTCGAACGCTTCGACGCCGAGTTCGCCCGCGTCCGCGACGCACTCAATCTGCTCACGACCACGACCTGAGATGCGCATCCTCGTCGCGGACGACGACACCACCAGCCGGATCGTGCTCAAGGCCATCGTCTCCAAGCTCGGGCACGAATGCCTCGTAGCCAACGACGGGTTGAGCGCGTGGAAGCTGCTGTCGACCGAGGCGATCGACGTCCTTCTCACCGACTGGATGATGCCCGGCCTCGACGGCCCGGAGCTGTGCCGGCGGGTTCGCGACGAGCTGAACGCCCGCTACATCTACATCGTGTTGATCACCGGGCTCGGCCATCCCGAGCAGGTGCTCGAGGGCATGAGCGCCGGCGCCGACGACTACCTGGTGAAGCCGGTCGACCCCTTTGCCGTCGAGACCCGGCTCGTCGCCGCCACCCGCGTCACCATCCTGCACCGCCAGGTGGCGGACTTCCGGGCGCAGCTCGAACACGCCAACGTCGAGCTGCTCGACCGCTCGCTCACCGACCCGCTCACCGGGCTTGCCAACCGGCGGCGGATGGAAGGGGACCTGGAGAACGCCCACGCCCGGGCGCTCCGCCTCGGCCAGGACTACGGCGTGACGCTGTTCGACCTCGACTACTTCAAGCTCTACAACGACCACTACGGCCACCTCGCCGGTGACCAGGTCCTGCGCCGTGTCGCACGTTGCTTCGACCAGTCAGTCCGGACAGGCGAGACCATCTACCGCTACGGGGGGGAGGAATTCCTGCTGCTCCTGCCTGATTGCACTGCCGACGGCGGCTGCTCTGGCCGCTGGACGGATTCGCCAGGCCGTCATCGACATGGCGATACCTCATGATGCCCGGCCGACAGGCACCCGAGTTGGTGACGATGAGCGGCGGAGTGACGTGCTGGACGCCCCAGTCGGGGCTGTCGGTGCGAGAGCTGCTCGAGCACGCTGACGAGGCGCTCTATCAGGCGAAATCGGCCGGCCGCAACCTTGTCCATGTAATCCCGACGGCCCGCTCGCTGAAGGGTCGTTGATGCGCGGGAGCCAGTCCGGTTGCCGCGAGGACCGCCACCAACCGTCGGCCTGAAGCATGGGATCATAGAGGCGTGGCCGTAAGGGAAGACTGCCGGCACTACATGATGCGAACGGTGCGGTCGAAGGACCGCCTGGAGCGCTGCCGGCTCGGTGCCAACGAAGTCCTGCCGTTCGCCTGCCCGGAAGGCTGCCTCTTCTACGAGGCGAGGCGGACCTCGAGCGCCGGCTGGCAGGTCCTCGATCCCGGCTCTTCCTCCACCGAGGGACGCGACCGACCTTGAGCGAGCCGGAACTCCGCCTCGACGGGCTCGCCTAGACCGTGCTGAGGTCGAGCTGCGGCGGAGATCCGAGGTCTTCCCGCACCCTGCTCCCACCGCCGCCCGAGCCTCGCTCGGCCGGTCCCGCCGTCCCCGGCCGTGCCCGCCGCGCCGGCGCCGCCGGCATCGACGAGCAGCGGCCCTCCGATGCCGGCGGACGCTTAGGCCGGCGCCCGCCTCGTGTGACCGTCCCGCCTGACCCGATCTGCAGGTGGACCGTCGGGCAGCCGGCAAGGGTGGCGCCCACGGTCGAACGAGCAGAGGTCGTCGGTCACTCGAGTAGAACGCCGGCGGGGGCCGAGACTTGCGCGGGCAGCGAGGATTTTTCACAGCCGTTACCGCCCGCCGACGCAGCGTGCGCCGACGGCCGTGCGAGCCCGGAGCGGCCAGGGCGACCGGTGCTCTCAGACTGGCTCGAGGGGGCGGTGCCGAAGAGCCGTTCAGGTTGCCCGACCGGAGGCCTTCGAGGTCGAGCGTGACGTAGCGGTAGCCGGCGGCGTGGACGGCGCCGACGACCTTCTCGCGCGCCTCGAGGACGGCCCCGAGGCTGGCGAAGGGGAACCTCGAGCCTGGCGAGCTCGCCGTAGTGCCGCACCCGGACCTCGGCGAAGCCGAGCCGTCGCAAGCTCCCTCGGCCCGTCCCACCTGGCCGAGCACGCCGAGAGTGACCGGGGTCCCGTAGGGAATGCGGGAGGCGAGGCAGGCGGCGGCCGGCTTGTCGGCCGTCCGGAGGCCGAGGCGGCGGGAGAGCGACCGCACGTCGGCCTTCGTCAGGCCGCCTCCACGAGCGGGAAGCGGGCACCGCGCTCGGCTGCAGCTCGTTGGCCCGGACGGTGGTCGGTGAGGTCGTCGAGGTTGACGCCGAGGACGGCGGTCGCGCCGGTGCCGGCCGCGACAGGTGCCAGGACCGACATGAGCTCGCTCTTGCAGTGGTAGCACCGGTCCCGCCCGTTCGAGGCGTAAGCCTCGTTGTCGAGCTCGCCGGTCGCGACGGGGCGCCAGTCGAGGTCCCACTCGCCGGCGAGCGCCTCGCAGTCGGCGAGCTCCTCGGGAGCAAGGGAGGCCGACACGGCCGTCACGCAGATCGCAGCTCCCCGCCCGAGGCGCCGGCGGGCGAGAAAGGCGAGGAGCGCCGAATCCGCTCCCCCGGAGAAACCCACCACGACCGCCCCGAGCCCGCCGACCACCCCTTCGACGCGGGCGAGCGCCTCGTCACTCGGGCGTGCCGAGCTGTCATCGCGGCATCTCCGGGCGGTCAGGCCGAGGCCGGACAGGGCGTCGAGGCCGCCGGCGGTCGCGGCGCGGCCGTTCAGCCGAGACCGAGGTCGCGGAGGACCGCTTCGGCCTCGCCGGCGATCCCGCTGTAGAAACGCCCGAACTCGGCGTACCTCGCCGATCCCTCGTCGAAGCGCATCTCGTAGACGCACTGCTTCAGCTCGTCGGGATGGGTCCCGAAGAGCGTCACGCCCCACTCGTAGTCGTCGAGCCCGGTCGAGCCGGTGACGAGCTGGAGGACGCGGCCGCGGAACTGCCGGCCCACCTTGCCGTGGCCGAGCATGAGCCGCAGACGCTCGTCGTACTCGAGGGCGTACCAGTTCTCGGCCCCCGGGGCGCGGCGCTTCGACATCGGGTAGAAGCAGAACGCCGGCATGGCCGCCGGCGGGAGGACGGGATAGAGGCGGGCCTGCTTCATCTCCTCGGGGACGCCGGCGGCGTACTCGGACACCTCGGTCACCGAGACATAGGAGTCTGCTATCTCGAGGCCGGCCCGCTGGAGGTCGGTCTGCAGCCCCCGAAGGACGTGGAGATCAGGTCCGAGCGCAAGGACGCACAGGTCGGCCTTGTGGCCGACGATCGAGGCGGTGACGACCTGGTGGTCGTTCTTGCGGGCCGTCTCGAGAGCCTCGAGGACGGGTGCCTGCCGCAGTCGCGGCACCGGTCGTGACGACCCGGAGGGGCTGGCGCCGGCGGGCGTGCGGGGGATCCGGCAGAAGAGGTGGACGACGTTCCAGCCGACCGTTGGGAGAGACGGGATCGAGACCTGGCGGGCGCTCGGACTCCACGGGCCGAGTCTACGAGCGGCGGGCAGCCGTCGGACTTGCCGGGCGAGCCGACGGCGACGGTCTCTGCGCGAGAGGAGGGGCGCCGGAGCGCCCCTCCATCACGTGCTGTCGGACCGGCCCGGGCGGGCCGGCCGGGCACCGGGCCGGCAAGCCGGCGAGGTGGCCCTTTGACGGCTAGAAGTCCTCCATGCCTCCGCCGCCCGGCATGGCGGCGGCCTTCTCCTCGGGCTTGTCGACGACGACAGCCTCTGTGGTGAGGAAGAGGGCGGCAATCGACGCGGCGTTCTGCAGCGCCGAGCGGGTGACCTTGGCGGCGTCGATGACACCGGCCTTGAACAGGTCCTCGTACTCGCCGGTGGCGGCGTTGAGGCCCTCGGCCTTGTTCTTCAGGTGCTTCACCTTGTCGACGACGACGCCACCCTCGAGGCCGGCGTTGACGGCGATCTGCTTGAGCGGCTCCTCGACGGCACGGGCGACGATCCTCGCCCCGGTCGCCTCGTCGCTCTCGAGCTTCTCGGCGAGCTCGAGGATGGCCTGCTGGCGCACGGAGCAGCGCGACGCCACCACCAGGGACGACACCTTCTTCGATCGCAGCCTTCGTCGTCGAGACGGCGTCCTCGATGCGGTGCTTCTTCTCCTTCAGCTCCACCTCGGTGGCCGCCCCGACCTTGATGACGGCGACTCCGCCGGAGAGCTTGGCGAGACGCTCCTGCAGCTTCTCCCGGTCGTAGTCCGAGTCGGTGTTCTCGATCTCGGTCTTGATCTGGTTGATGCGGCCCTTGATGTCGGTCTCGCTGCCGGCGCCTTCGACGATCGTCGTCTCGTCCTTCGTCACGACGATCTTGCGGGCCCGCCCGAGCAGGTCGAGCGTGACGTTCTCGAGCTTCAGGCCGACCTCGTCGGTGACGACCTGGCCACCGGTCAGGATGGCGATGTCCTGGAGCATCGCCTTGCGGCGCTCGCCGAAGCCGGGGGCCTTGACGGCGACGCTCTTGAACGTCCCGCGGATCTTGTTGACCACGAGGGTGGCAAGAGCCTCTCCCTCGACGTCCTCGGCGATGATGACGAGCGGCTTCGAGGTCTGCATGACCTTCTCGAGCACCGGGAGCAGGTCACGTACGGCAGAGATCTTCGAGCCGACGATGAGAAGGTTCGGGTCGTCGAGAGACGCCTCCATCCGCTCCGGGTCGGTCACGAAGTAGGGCGAGATGTAGCCCTTGTCGAAGCGCATCCCCTCGACGAGCTCCATGTCCATCCCGAAGGTCTGCGACTCCTCGACGGTGATGACGCCGTCCTTGCCCACCTTGTCGATGGCCTCGGCGATCATCGAGCCGATCTCGTCGTCAGCAGCAGAGATCGCCGCCACCTGGGCGATCTGGTCCTTCGAGTCCGTGTCCTTCGCGATCTCCTTGATCCGGCGCGACGGCCACTTCGACGGCCTGCTCGATCCCCCGCTTGAGCGACATCGGGTTGGCGCCGGCGGCCACGTTGCGGAGGCCCTCGCTGGACCATCGCCCCGGCGAGCACGGTGGCGGTCGTCGTGCCGTCACCGGCGACGTCGTCGGTCTTCTTCGCCACTTCCTTCACGAGCTCGGCGCCGATCCGCTCGAGCGGGTCCTCGAGGTCGATGTCCTTTGCGATCGAGACGCCGTCGTTCGTGATCGTCGGCGCTCCCCACTTCTTCTCGAGCACGACGTTGCGCCCCTTCGGGCCGAGCGTCACCTTGACGGCATCGACCAGTTGGTTCATTCCGTTCTCGAGCGCCCGTCTCGCCTGCTCGTCGAACGCGATCAACTTCGGCATTAAGTCAGTCCTCCCTTTGCTGCTCGGATTCTCTCGAGCGTTAGCACTCTCATCAGTCGAGTGCCAGGCTAGCAGTCTCGGATGGCGAGTGCTACCGCCCCCTGCGCCTCTCTAGCCTTCGAGGTGACTTCCGCCGCCGGGCTCTGCCCCGGCTCCGAAGAGCCCGGCCGGGCCGTCGGGCCCTCGCCCGGCAGAGGAAGGAGGCGGCCTCTCCCGCCGCCTCGTCCTGCTGCTCGCGGTCGCCACCGGGGTCAGCGTGGCGAGCCTCTACTACGTCCAGCCGCTGCTCGCCATCATCCGCCACAGCTTCGGCGTCGGCTCGGGGGCGGCCGGGCTGATCGTGACGACCTCCCAGATCGGCTACGCCGCCGGGCTCTTGCTGCTCGTGCCGCTCGGCGACCTCGTCGAACGGCGTCGGCTCGTCGTGGTGATGTCGTGTGTCACGGCGGCGAGCCTCGTCGGGATCGCCACCGCGCCGTCCCTCACCGTGATCTACGCCTTCTCGGTCGTCGCCGGGGCGACGTCGGTGGTGGCGCAGGTGCTCGTCGCCTTCGCAGCCTCGCTCGCCCGGGACGGGGAGCGGGGAAGAGTCGTCGGCACGGTCATGAGCGGCCTCATCCTCGGCATCCTGCTCGCCCGCACCGTGTCGGGCTACGTGGCGGCGGCCTCTTCGTGGCGGGTCGTCTACTTCCTTGCCGCCGGGGTGATGGTGATCCTCGCCGCCGTGCTCTGGCGGGTGCTGCCGCGCTACCGGGAGGAGACCGACCTCACCTACCCGCAGGTGCTGTCGTCGGTGTTCCGCATCTTCCGCGAGGAACCGGTGCTCCGGCGCCGCTCCCTCTACGGCGCTCTCTCCTTCGCCGCCTTCACGGTGCTCTGGACGAGCCTGGCGTTCCTCCTCTCGGCTCCGCCCGTACGGCTACGGGGCGGGGACGATCGGGCTGTTCGGGCTCGCCGGCGTGGCCGGCGCGGCGATGGCGTCGGTCGCCGGCCGCCTCGCCGACCGAGGCAGGCAGCACGCCGTGACGGTGGCGACGGCTCTTGCGATCCTGCTCGCCTTCGTGATGCTGTCGGTCGAGCCGCGGAACCTCGTCGTCCTCATAGCCGGGATCGTGCTGCTCGATCTCGGCAGCCAGGGCCTTCACATCACGAACCAGAGCGAGATCTACCGGCTCGCCGGGTCGGCACGAAGCCGCGTCAACTCGGCCTACATGACGTGCTACTTCATCGGCGGCACGTTGGGCTCGGTCGGGGCGGCGGTGACGTACGCCAACTTCGGCTGGGACGGTCCCGCCGGCCTCGGCGTCGGCCTCGGTGGGCTGGCGTTCCTGTTCTCACTCACCGAGCGCCGCGCTCGGGAGGCCACCGTCGGCCTCTCGGGGGCCTGAGAGCCCGGCGGTCTCGCCGGCGACGGCGAGGCGAAGGCCGACGTCGACGAGGAACCAACCCGTCGCCCGTCGGGCGCGGACCGCTGACGCCGCCGCACTGTGGGGGGCGCTCCGGAGCGATGCCGCGCCAACCGGGCCGGCGAGCTGGCGGGGAGCCAATCGCCGACGATCGGCGCGCAGGTCCAGCTGGCGCTGTTGTGCGAGTTCAAGAGCTTGTAGTGGGTTCATGGCTGATGTCTCGGTCGGTTGGAGGAAGCGGTGGTTCCGGGCCTCGAGCGGTCGCCGGGGCGCCGAGGGGGAGACCCAGATGGTGGTGCTCTCGGCCTCGGGCGAGGGTTGTCGTCCACGAGATGAACACCGAGGAGTCGTGCCGGGATGTAGCCGGCCGATGCGCGTCTGCGAGGCGATCGGGGCGCTCGACGCGGTCGTGCTCTCTGAGGGGAGAGTTCCCCTTCTGCACGTCCGATGGCTGCACGGGGATGGAGCCGGGTGGCTCCTGTGTCAGGTCGGAGTCAGTGGGGAATCAGAGCAAAGAACGGGCAGCCACTCGTTGACGGGTTCAACTCAGTCGTTGTCGACATCGGGCACCTCCATTCCTTGCTCGCGGCCCGGCACAGCTGCTGTGGCGGGAGCAGGCACCTTAGCAGAAGATGGTTCGCAGCGCCAGGGCCTATGCCTGCCGGAGGGCTTCTGCCGGCCGGAGCCGGGTGGCCGTCAAGGCCGGCAGGACGGCGAGCAGGTTGGCGCCCGCGATCACAGCGGCAGCGAGGGCGGCGATCAGCCAGCCCGGCACGACCTCGACTGGAACCGCCCCCAGATTGTAGGCGAAAGCCCGCCAGATGAGCCGCCCGGCGGCGATGCCGAGCGGGACGCCGGAGACGACGGCGACGACGGCGACGGTGGAAGCCTGCCAGCAGACCGCCCCGCCCACCTGCCGGCGGACGAAGCCGAGCGCCTTCAGGAGCGCCACGTCGCGTCGGCGCCGGGCCACGCTCACCACGAGCAGGTGGGAGAACGTCGCGGCGCCGAGGAGCCCGAGGACGATGCCGAGGAGGAGCGGGAAGTTGACGGCCTGGCCGAAGTTGACGAGGTTCTCCGGCGTGGCCGTGACGCTCACGAAGTCGGCGAACCTGTGCTCGAGCCTGCTGATTGCCGCCTGCCCGGTAGCCCCGGGCTCCCCCGAGACGACGATGCCCCATCTCGTCTGTTGCTCGAGGAGCCGGTGCACCGACCTCTGGCAGGACTGAGCCCGACTGCCCGAGCCGCAGACCGTGCCGATGCCACCGCTAACCGTCATGAGTGCCCCGATACCGATGCCGCCCGTTCCGAGGCTCGGTTCGAACGACGCCGTACCGACGACGGTGAGCGGTGTCGTCCGCGTGACGACCCCTTCCTGTCGCCACCGTCACGGGAACGACTGAACCGAGGTGAGCGCCGATCCGCCTCAACGTGCTCGTACCAAGGGCGATCTCGCCGTCACCGCTCGGGAAGCGACCGCTCACGATGGGGAACGGCTCAGTTCCCCGAACGACGTCTGCGAGGAGGGCGCTCACAGTGACGCCGTTCACCTTGAGGTAGTCGCCGTTGTAGCCGTAGGCGATCCGATCCAAGCCCGGCGTTTTCCCGATGACGGCGAGCATCTGATCCACCTGACGCCCGGAGAGTCCTGTGAGCGCCAGTTGCCAACCTTGCCCGTAAAGGCGGGGCGTCCTGACGAGGTTCGACAGGCTCGCCCCGAAGACGGCGGTGGCGACGATCGCCGTCACGGCGAGGCTCGTGCCGAGCAGTGCCGTCCCCACCGGCAGCCTCGCTCGGCCGCTGCCCCGCTCGAGGGCGCGCCTCGTCCCGACAAGGGCGGTCGGGAGCGCCCCCGCACCGAGATGCCATGGGCCGACAAGAGCCGGGCGGGCACCGGCTTCTCTCCTGCGGCGCGACCGGCCGGCGACGGAACGGGATGCTGTCCACGACGGCAGCGCGCCGGCGGCACAGGCGAGCAGGAGAACGCAAACTCCGCCGGCGCCTAGCACGAGCGGATCGAAGACGAAGCCACTCGAAGCGGCCGCAACGCGGGCTATCCCGACAGGCGTGAGAGGAGAGAGCGCCCATGCCAGTCCTACCGCCCCGAGGGCTCCGGCCAGAGCGACTGTGGCGGCGGTGGACAAGCCGACACCGAAGAGCTGCGACGGGCTCAGCCCGAGTGACCGAAGCCCCGGGTATGCCTCGGCCTGCAGGCGGGCGTGGCGGGCGAAGGCCTGGCCGACGGTGGCGAGACCGGCAAGACCGGCCAGCACCGCCAGCAGCAGCCAACCGGTCGCCTGGGGATTGATCGAGCTCTCGATGGCGCCATTGTTCGCATCGGCGTTCGTGACGAAGACGATCCCGGTCCTCCCCGGATTACCGGCCTGCTCGTTGAGTTCTGACAAGTCAGCGGTGCCTCGGCGCAGCCGGACGTAGGCGCCGTAGAACGACACGAGGTGCGGCCCTTCCTTGTCCGCCAGAACGGGCCCGACGAAGAGGGAATAGCTGGCGGAGCCAGGCACCGGAAAGTCCGCCACGCTTGCTTCGATGCCGACGACGCGAAGATGCAGTGTCGGGCCGCCTGGCCGCACCGTCACCTCATTTGACTGGTCCACGACCGCCCGCTGTGATGCCGCATAGAGCGGCGCCGTGATCGAGGCACCAGTGCGGAGCCCGAATTGCTGGGCGAGATTGAAGGACACGACCACCTCGTCGGTGCTCGAGGTCGCCGGCCAGTGGCCGGAGAGGAGGCGCGAGATGCGCTCGAATCCCTCACTGTTCCCGCTTATGAGCGAGATATCGGCCGCCGGCACGGTCCGGGGCCCGATCGCCAGGTTGCCGGCGGCGATGCTTTCGAGTGGTACGACCGAAGTGACTTCCGGCAGTGAGTTGAGAAGGGGCATCGGCCGAAAGCCGAAAACGGCCGCGTCGTAGCCGTAGCGCTTGACGAAGGACGGAAAGGCCGAAGAGGTGCGCCTTGCCGCCACGACGGCTGCGAGCGTCGCACCGCCGGTGACAGCTACCAGCAGCGCGAGCAGGAGCAGCGACCTCCACCGGCGGCGCAGCTCTCCCCGGCATACGAGCGAGACGGCTTGCATCTATCCCCTTATCGTCTGCGTCGGCAAGATTCTGCCCGGCCGAAGGAGCGACGAAAAGGTGGACAGCCGGTGTCCTGTCGTGGTGGTGGCACCCGCCCGGCGGAGCGGCTCACACGGCCGATCCCTAGGGTTACGTCCCGTGCATGTGACCGTCTGCGGCGTGAGGGGCTCAACGCCGGCCCCCGGTCCCGAGTTCGACCGGACCGGTGGCCACACGTCGTGTGTGGCGCTCGCTCATGACGGCTCCCCGCCGAGCCTCGTCCTCGACGCCGGCACCGGCATACGAAGGGTCACCAGGTTGCTCGGAGGCGGCCCTTTCCGTGGCTCGATCCTCCTCGGGCACCTGCACTGGGATCACACCCAGGGCCTCCCCTTCTTCAGGGCGGCCGACCGGCCCGACAGCGCCGTCGAGCTTTACGTGCCTGCGCAGGGGGACACCGAAGCCGTGCTGTCCCGCTTCATGTCTCCGCCCCACTTCCCGATAGCGCCGGGGGAACTGCGGGGCAAGTGGGGCTTCTTCGGCCTCGAGCCTGGGGAGCACGAGATCGAGGGCTTCTCGGTCCTCGCCCTCGACATCCCTCACAAGGGCGGGAGGACGTTCGGTTACCGCATCTCCGACGGCGGGCCGGCCGTCACCTACATCTCCGACCATTGCCCGACTGTCGCCGGCGCCGGCCCCGACGGCCTCGGGGAGTACCACGACGCAGCCCTCCGCCTCGCCGACGGCTGCCGGCTGCTGTTCCACGACTCTCAGTACCTCGACGAGGAGATCGCCGAGAAGGCCGCCTTCGGCCACTCGGCCTGCGGTTACGCCGTCGGCCTCGCCGAGAGGGCAGGCGCCGCCCGACTGCTGTTGTTCCATCACGACCCGGACAGGACCGATGACGAGGTCGACTCGATCGTGGCCGCCTACGCCGGCAGCGCTGTCGAGGGTGGAGGCCGCCCGTCAGGACATGTCAATCGTCCTCTGACGAGGCGGTGGGGCGGCGTAGTGTGCCGCTCGTGACCATCCGTGTCGTCCTCGCCGAGGACAACTACCTCGTGCGGGAGGGCCTGAGGAAGCTCGTCGAGTCCGAGAGCGACTTCGAGGTGGTCGGCGTGTGCGCCGACTACGACGAGCTGCGGCGGACTGTCGAGGTCGAGCGTCCCGGACGTCGTCGTCACAGACATCCGCATGCCCCCGACAGGAACAGACGAGGGGATCCGGGCAGCCGTCGAGCTCCGCCAGAGCCAGCCCGAGGTCGGCGTCGTCCTGCTCAGCCAGTACTCCGAGCCCGGCTATGCGATCTCGTTCCTCGACGGCGGCTCGAAGGGCCGTGCCTACCTGTTGAAAGAGCGGGTGTCCGACATCGGCCAGCTCGCGAGCGCCATCCGTGAGGTCGCCGCCGGTGGCTCGGTCATCGACCCCCTCGTAGTCGACTCACTCGTGGCGGCCCGGTCGAAGGCGGCCGACTCGCCCATCCGCCACCTGACGGCGCGTGAGCTCGAGATCCTCGTCGAGATGGCCCGGGGGAAGAACAACGCCGCCGTCGCCGAGTCCCTCTTCCTCTCGGAGCGGGCCGTCGAGAAGCACATCAACTCCATCTTCTCCAAGCTCGGCCTGACCGCCGAGCCCGGTGTCCACCGGCGGGTGAAGGCGGTCCTGTTGTTCCTCTCGGCCCGCCAGCCCTGAGCGGCTTCTGGGCGGATGTTGGCACCACCATCCGAGGTGTGCTGGCCGCCTTTGCACGACCTCGGTGCCGTGCCACGATGAGAGCGATGATCAGATGAACAGGCAGTGACCAGATGAACAACGGCGACGCAGGCGGCGTCTCGGTGCTGATAGTCGACGACCAGCGGCCGTTCCGCGCCGCCGCACGGGCTGTCGTGAGAGCGACGCCCGGCTTTCTCGGTGTCCGGGGAGGCCGGCTCGGGCGAGGAGGCGGTCGCCCTCGCGGCCGACACGATGCCGGACCTTGTGCTGATGGACATCAACATGGACGGCATCAGCGGCATCGAGGCGACCCGCCGCATCGTGAGGGACCTACCGGGAGTGGCGGTCGTCCTGCTCTCGACATACGACGAGGCGGACCTGCCGGGAGACGCCCGGACCTGTGGCGCCATCGCCTATGTGCACAAGGAGCGCTTCGGGCCTGACGTGCTCGACAGCGTGTGGCGCGAACGTGACGGCGCCGCCGGCAACGGTCATTGAGCGGCCCGGCGGCTGATCGGGAGGCGTCCTGAGATCGACGTCCCTGCGCCCGGGGCCGAACGCACCGTGACGGCGCCGCCGATCGCCCCCACCCGGTCACTCATGTTCGAGAAACCCGCCCCTCCCCGCGAGACCGTCCCCATATCGAAGCCGAGCCCGGTGTCGCTCACCTCGAAGAGCAGGGCGCCCTCCTCCTCCCGGACCTCGACCGTGATCGTGGCGGCCTCACCGGCGTGCTTGCCGGCGTTCTGCAAGGCCTCAACACAGCAGAAGTAGACGGCAGCTTCCTCCTCGGGGGCGTACCTGCCGAGCCCTGTCCGCCCTCACCTCGGTGGCGAGCGGCGAGCGGGAGGCGGCCGACTGGAGGGCCTCGGCCAGGCCGCGGTCGACCAGCAACGGCGGGTAGATGCCGTGGGCGAGGGCCCGCAGCTCCCGGACGGCGTCGTTGAGGCCCTCGGCGAGATCGTCGAGGAGCTCGGCCGAGGCGGCCGGGTCGGTCTCGGACAGCTTGCGGGCGAGCCTCAGGTTGACGGCGAGGGCGACGAGGTGCTGCTGGGCGCCGTCGTGCAGGTTCCGCTCGATCTGCCGGCGGGCGGCGTCTGACGCCGCCACGATGCGCGCACGGGATGCCTGCAGCTCGGCCGCCTGACGGCGGACCTCGTCCAAGGAGGCCTGCAGTGCCGAGTCGAGGGCGACGTTGTGGAGCGCCAAGCCGATCTGGCGGGCCAGCTCGGCGAGCATCGAGTCGTCGTCGGGGTCGAAGGACTGGGCGCCTGGCCGGCCGGACCACGACGACGAGCCCGAGCAGCTCACCGGAGTGCGTCGCCGGGGCGACCCGGACGAGGGCGTCGTCACGCCCGGCGAGGAGCGCCGGAAGCCAGATCTGCACCCAGGCCCGCCCCGACGGGCCGGCGCCGGCCACGACGAGCTGCTCCTCGGCGCTCATGAGGATCCGGCCCGCACCGGCGTCCGGCACCGAGACGGCACGCTCGAACCGGCCGGCGCTTCCGAGCCATATCTCGGCGGCCTGAAGGGCGAGGTTCTTGTGGAGGGACTCGGCCACCTGGAGGAGCAGCTCGTCCATCGGCACGGCACGCGAGAGATGGCTGCCGAAGGTGCGAAGGACGCTCGAGGCCGCCTGGCGTTCCCCGTAGACGACGTGCTCGGCATAGCGGGTGAGGATCGAGCGGATCGGCACCCAGAGGACCGCCGCCACGGCGGCGGCCAGCACGGAGAGGCCGAGGACGAGGTGGTCACCGCCGGTCATCGTCGGTCCGTAGCCGACGATGACGAGAACGTAGATGGCGACGACCACCGTCGTGAGGCCGGCGAGAAGGACCGTGACCGAGAACAGCCTCTCCACGCTGTCCTCCATCCGGCCGGAAGCAGCAAGGAGGACCGCTGCCGCGTAGGGGAGCGCCGACACTTCGAGCACGAGCGGCAAGGCCGTCGGCCAACCCCAGAGCAGGCGGAGCCCGACAGCGACGAGGAGGATGACGATCTGGAGCAGTGCGGCGCAGCCGAACCACTGCATGCGGCGACGTTCCAGCCCGACGGCGAGCGAGTAGCGGCGGACGGAGGCGCCGATCCCGAAGGAGAGGACGAGGAGCGTCTCGAGGCCGAACGGCCACAGATGTGACTCGAGGTGGCTGCCCAAGGCCCACCAGGTGAGCAAGGCGACGCCGGCGCCAAGACCGTAACCGGCGCCGACGGCGGTGCGCTTCAGGCGGCAGTTGCCGTCGGGCAGGCAGACGAGCATGTGCATCACGGCCACCGGCAGCAGCCCGAGGGCGCCGGCTTCCACCAGCCTGCTGGCCGAGACGAGGTCCGAGCCGATCCTCGTGCCGAGTGACTCCGCCTCGAGGATCGAGCCCGACAGGACGCCGAGAGCGCCGAGGCCGGACAGCACGACGAGGAGCCGTCCGAGCCGCTCGAGGCGGCCCCGGATCGTGGCGACGACGCCGGCGACGGCGAAAGAGGCGACGACGATGCCGGGGACGATGCGGTCGTCCAAGCCCGCCCGGTCGGCGACGAGCGGTGCCGCGACCAAAGCCGCCACCGCGAGGACGGCGATCGGCACGACGAGGAGGAGCCCGGGAAGGCGCGGCGGCTGAACCGGCACCCCGTCCGGTGACGTGCGGGCCGGGGCGTCCTCGGTGTCGTCGACGAGGGTCCGCATCGGATCAGAGCCGCAGTGCCGACGGTGCCGCCGCCACCGGCTGTCTCGGCTCGCCCCCGTCGATCCTGCCGTCCCGCATGAGGACCACCCTTGTCGCCGCCGCCGCGACGGCCTCGTCGTGGGTGACGAGGAGGATCGCCTGCCCGCCGGAATGGAGGCGGCGGAACAGCTCGAGCACCTCGAGCTTGCCGGCGGAGTCGAGTGCCCCCGTCGGCTCGTCGGCCAGCAACAGCGTCGGCTTGTTGGCGAGCGCCCGGGCGATTGCCGCCCGCTGGCGCTGGCCGCCGGAGAGCGAGGCGGGGGAGCTCTCGAACTTGTCCCCGAGGCCGAGCAGATCGAGAAGGGCGCGTGCACCTGCCTCTGCCTCGCGCCGCCCGCTCCCGGCGACGAGGGCGGGCAGTGTGACGTTCTCGAGCACGCTCAGTCCCTCGAGCAGGTTGAAGAACTGGAAGACGATCCCGATGTGGCGCCGGCGCATCCGGGCGAGGGCGTCCTCGTCCTTGTCGGCGAGCGACTCGCCGGCGACGATGACCTCACCTTCGGACGGCGAGTCGAGGCCGGCGACGAGGTTGAGCATCGTCGACTTCCCACAGCCCGACGGCCCCATGACGGCGACGAACTCCCCCTCGGCCATCGTGAGGTCGAGCCCTCGAAGGGCACGGACGGGCGCCCCTTCCTCCTCGTAGGTCTTGCGCAGCGTTACGGATCTCCATCACGTTCATGCCGGGCCCTCCCCGTCGCTCGGGCCACCGACGGCGGCGACCGCCGGCACGGCGGCTGCCGCCGGGGCGCTTTCGTGCCGGGCGGCCAGCTTCCAGGCCGCCACCGGAGCGGCCCGCCCCTTCACGAGCGCCGGCGGCAGCTGCTCGGCGGGCGGGGGGTCGGCGAGAGCGGCGTAGGTCGGCGTCGACGAGGACTGTCTCGCCCGGCTCTGCCCACTGCTGGACCCGCTGGGCGAGGTTCACCGTGTCCCCCACCAATGTGTACTCGAGGCGCTCCTCGGAACCGAGCAGTGCGGCGGCGACAGGCCCCGTCGTCACGCCGATGCCGAGCCCGAAGGGCGGGAGGCCCTCGCTCCAACCAGCGAGCATTCACGTCCGACTGGGCGTCGTGCATCGCCCTTGCCGCCGAGACCGCCTGACCGGCATGGTCGGCGAGCGGCACGGGTGCCCCGAAGACAGCCATGACGGCATCACCGACGAACTGCATGACCGTCCCCTTGCAGGCGAGGATGGCCCGGTTCATCTCGGCGCGGTGGGTGTTCAGCTGGCGGGCGAGAGCACTCGGGTCGGTCCGTTCGGCGATGGCCGAGTAGCCCCTGATGTCGGACATGAGGACGCTCACGTCGAGCTCGACGGTCTCGCCGATCCTGCCCCCCTCGCCCATCACCATCTCGGCGACGCCACCCGGGCAGGAGCCGGCTCAGCGACTCGCCCTGCTCCTCCCGGTTGATGATCGCCTGGTGGAGCATGCGGAGGCGCCGGAGCGAGTTCTGGCCTCCTGTGCTCGCCTGCCTGGCGATCCGCAGGAAGAGCCTCTCGACCGCGTCCGAGGTCGCCGCCGCCGTCGTCCCGAGGGCGGCGGCCATCGCCTTGATCGGCCGACCCTCGGCTACGAGCCGGAGCAGCTCCTCTTCGGCCGCCGTCAGGTCCCCGGCGTCGGTCACCGGGTGGACCATCTGCTCGACGATGCCGGCGTCGAGCACCGAGCCGCCGGCTGCGACCGCCCGCACGGCCCTCGCCAGCTGGTCGGACTCGGCCACGCTGTCCTTCAGCAGGTAGGCATAACCGGCAGAGCCCTCTCCGAGGAGGCTGATGGCGTACTCGGGATCATCGAACTGCGACAGGACGACGATGCCTGTTCCCGGGTGGCGCTTGCGGATCTCGTGGGCGGCGGCTATCCCCTCCTGCTGGAACGCCGGCGGCATGCGGATGTCGGTCACGACGACGTGGGGGGCGAGCTCCCCGGCGCCGGCGACGAGCGTGTCGTAGTCCGACGCCGTGCCGACGATCTCGAGGTCGGGCTCGAGGGCGAGCAGGGCGCGCACCCCTTCCCGGATGATGAGGTTGTCATCGGCGAGGAACACGCTGATCGTCGCGGCCATGCTCAGCCGTCCTCCTCGCGGCGGTGACCCTGGCTGAGCTCGGCGAGCGCATCCTCTTCGAGGTCGGACCCGGCGGCGACGGCCAGCTTGCAGGCCGTCGCCGCACGTATCGTCGAGGTCCGCAGCCCCCCTTCGAGGACGGCCCTCTCGCCGTGGATCGAGCCGGGGCCGTACTCGGCGATCTTCTCGCCGTCGACCTCCACCGCCACGACGCCGTCGAGCAGGAGGAAGAGCTCGTCGCCCGGGGTGCCCTGCTCGGTGATGACGGCGCCGGCGGGGAAGGTGCGGATCTCCGGCTTGGCGCCGCCCCGCATGATCTGGGTGGAGAGCCGGCGCTCGAGGGCCGACTCCACCTCGGTCGTGAGCGCTTCTGATTCCTCGTCGCCCCACGGGCTGTGCCGCCCGAAGGCGGTCGACATCCAACTCGAGAAGTCGACGAGGCCGCTCTTCGCGACGAATGACCCCGACCGGTCGAAGATCCAGTGACGGGGGAACGCGGCTCGCCCCGACGAGCTTGTGATGGGACGAACCGTCGGCGCGGATCGTGAGGGCGAGTGTCGTCCAGGCGAGCGGAGCCGAGAACTGGACAAAGGGCGGGTGCTTCACTGCGCGGGGCGCCGGGATGGCCGTGCGGCCACCGGCGGTCTGGACGAAGGTGACCTCGCTCTCGGTCTCGTCCCTCTCTGATTGCAGATCGGGGAGCGGGACGGCGGCAAAGGCCCTCGTGCGGCGACCGAGGCGGACAGTCGTGACGCCGATGTGCCCGCGCCCGGTCTGCCCGGAGGCGACGATGCGGCCGTCCTCGACCTCGATGAATGCCCGCAGCTCGTTGGCGAAGCGGAAACGGTCCGCCTCCCTCAGCTCGTCGAGGTCGGTCAACTTGTCAGGGGGCGGATCGTCGTAGTGGGCGATGCCCTTCTCGAAGGGCATCTTCATCGTCAGGCTGGAGATCGCCTCGGACGGTATCCACGAAATCGACGTGACAGAAGACTCGATGCGCACGGCCGGCCCCTCTCGTCTTTCTTTGGCCCTCCCCGGTCACAGCCGTGACCGTTGTCTGTGACGATATGGCAAGGGGCCGTCATGGCCAAGGGTGAGGACCGGTGTCGTGCGGGGGTGTCAGCATCACCGCCCGGGCGGGGATGTCCTCAGCCGCCGGCGACGGCGGGGATGACCGAGACAGCCTGTCCCGGCCTGACGAGCGTGTCGAGCCCGTCGAGGAACCTGACGTCCTCGTCGCCCACGAAGACGTTGACGAAGCGCCGGAGGGCACCCTCTTCGTCGAGCAGCCGGGCCTCGACGCCGGGATGGGCTCGCTCGAGGGCGGCGATCAGCTCACGGACGGTCCCGTCCTTCACGACCACCTCGCCGGCGCCGCCGGTGAGGCTTCGAAGCTGGGAGGGCATCCGGACCTTGACGCCGCCTCCGGCGGCGGGATCCGGTTGAGCGGGCGCTGTGGGGGCAGCGGCGGCACCGGATTCTCCGGCGCCGGAGTGCCCGGCGATCGAGAGCCCGTCCGGTGTGCCCGTCATGGCGCCACACCTCCCTCGAGGAGCTGAGCGACGGCATCGACCGTCGGGGGGATGGGGTCGTCGAGCCGAAGGCGGTCAGCGAGCACCTCGACGGTCTTGAGGCCGTTGCCGGTCACATAGACGACCACCCGCTCGTCGTCCCGCACGACTCCCTCCCGGGCGAGGGCGGCGAGCGTGGCGATCGTCACGCCGCCGGCCGTCTCGGCGAAGATCCCCTCGGTGCGGGCGAGCAGCCGGATGCCCTCGACGATCTGCTCGTCGGAGACCGCCGAGAGCGCTCCGCCGGTCCTGCGGACGACGTCGAGGGCGTAAATGCCGTCGGCGGGATTGCCGATGGCAAGTGATCTGGCGATCGTGTCCGGCCGGACCGGCCGCACATGGTCGGCCCCCGCGGCGAATGCCGTCGCCACCGGTGAGCAGCCCTTGGCCTGTGCGCCCGAGATGCGCACGTCGCCCGACTCCAGGCGGTCCACGAGCCCGAGCTCGGTGAGCTGGCGGAAGCCCTTGTCGATCTTCGTGAGCTGGCTCCCCGAGGCGACCGGGACGACTACGTGGTCGGGCAGCTGCCAGCCGAGTTGCTCGGCGACCTCGAATGCGAGCGTCTTCGAGCCTTCCGAGTAGTAGGGACGCACGTTGACGTTGACGAAAGCCCAGTCGTCGTGCACGTCCGACAGCTCGGCGCACAGGCGGTTGACGTCGTCGTAGTTGCCGTCGACGGTTATCAGGCGACCGCCGAAGACGGCCGTCGTCAGCACCTTCACAGCTTCGAGGTTCTCCGGTATGAGGACGACCGACTGCATCCCGGCCCGGGCCGCATGCGCCGCGACGGAGTTGGCGAGATTGCCGGTCGAGGCGCACGCCGCCACTTTGAAGCCGAGCTCCTGGGCCTTGGTGAGGGCGACGGAGACGACGCGGTCTTTGAAGGAGCCGGTCGGGTTTCTCGTGTCGTCCTTCACGTAGAGCTCGCCGAGGCCCAGCTCGGCTGCGAGCCTGTCCGCCCTCACGAGCGGCGTGAAGCCGGCCCCGAGGCTGACGGCGCCGGGGCTGTCGACCGGCAGCAGGCCGGCGTAGCGCCACATGTTCGGCGGCCCGGCGGCGATCGTCTCGTGCGACACCGCCTCGCGGAGCGCCCCGTCGTCATAAGCGACCTCGAGCGGCCCGAAGCAGAACTCGCACGCATGAAGCGCCTCGGCCGGATAGGCGCGACCGCACTCCCGACAGGTAAGTCCAAGTACGAAGCTCACGATCCTCCTCATCGATCGGGCATTGGCACCGGGTCCGGGACCGGACGTGGCCGTCCGGGACGAAACTGGTTGCCGCGGCGTCAACGGGCCCGTCCCTCAGCCGCTCTGGATGATGGCGCCAGTGTAGGCGGGCCCTAACCTGACGGGGGTCATGGCCGACCTGTTCGATTGCGATGCCGATCTGAGCGGCCGGACCGCCTCCTATCACCACTCCGAGTTCGGCCTCGAGCACCTGAGGACGGTCAAGGGCGGCCGGAAGGCCGTCGTCTGCATCCCGGCCCGGGACGAAGAGGCGACCATCGCCTCGATCGTCTCGAAGATCCGGCTCGAGCTCGGAGAGGCCGTCGGGCGCCGGCGGGAGCCGGGACGGCCGTCCGGCCGCTCGTGGACGAGATCCTCGTCGTCGACGACAATTCGTCCGATCGCACCGCGGAGCTGGCGGCGCGGGCCGGCGCAGTCGTCGTCGACGGCCCCGGCCTCGGCAAGGGCGAGGCGATGCGCCTTGCCCGCGGACGGGGTGACTTTGTCGTCTACCTCGACGGAGACGTGCTCAACTTCTCCGCCTATTACGTCACCGGCCTGCTCGGCCCTTTGCTGCTCCGGCCCGGCACGGTGATGGTGAAGGGCCGCTACGCCCGGCCGTTGGCGGACGACCCGGTGCGGGCGACAGCTTCACAGGCTGTCGCAGATCGTGGAGCTGCCGCTGCTGTCGCCGGCCCCGGTCGCGCCTGCCGGCGTGGGCCAGCCGGCGCCGCCTGCCGGCGGCGGCCGCGTCACCGAGCTCGTCGCGAAGCCGCTCCTTTCCCTTCTCTACCCGGAGCTTTCGTGGCTCAGCCAGCCCCTCGCCGGGGAGACGGCCATCCGCGCCGAGCTCCTCGACCGCCTCGAGCTGGCGCCGGCGTACGGCGTCGAGATCGGTCTTCTGATCGACGTGTGGCGCCACTATGGTGCCGGTGCCATCGCCGAGGTGGAGCTCGGAGAGCGGCGCCACCGTAACCGGCCCCTTCACCAGCTGGCCCTGCAGGCGCGGGACGTGATGGGGGCCGCCCTCGCCCGCTCGGGCTTCGACAAGGGCTTCCCGGCGGTGTGCGCCGGCGTGGGCTCGCAGGCTCACGAGCCCTCCGATGCCCTCGCCGCCGTCGCGCTGGACAAACGGTGACCACGGGCGCCGGCGGGACACGCCCTGCAAAGGCCGATCTGGTCGTCGTCTCGAACCGGGGCCCTTTCAGCTTCGTCGAGGAGGACGACGGCAGCCTCTCTCCCCGGCCCGGTGGCGGCGGGCTCGCGCCGAGCCTGGCGGCGGCCTTGAGCGGCCACGACGGGACGACATGGGTGGCGGCGGCGCTCAGCGACGCCGACCGGCGGGCGGCGGCGGAGGCCGAGGAGGCGGGTGGTGCCGTCGAGACCGGGCAGGCGGGCCTCGCCCTCCAGCTCGTCCGCCTGGAGCCGGAAGTGCTCGCAGCGGCCTACGACGTCATCGCCAACGCGACGTTGTGGTTCGTCCTGCACGGGCTGTTCGACGCTTCCCGCCGGCCGGTCTTCGACCGTGTCTGGTTCGAGGCCTGGCGCCTCTTTCGGGAGTACAACGAGTCCTTCGCCTCAGCCACGGCCGAGGTGGCAGCAGAGGGTGCCGTCGTCCTCGTGAACGACTACCACCTCGACCTCGTCGGCGCCTTCCTTGCAAGGGAGCGACCCGATCTGAAGACCGTCCACTTCAGCCACACGCCCTTCTCGACCCCCGAGGAGCTGGCGATGCTGCCGCCCGGCGTCGCTGACGAGCTCGTCGGGTCGATGGCCGGCTTCGGCGCCTGCGGCTTTCACAGCGCCCGCTGGGAGGACCGCTTCCGCCGGTGCTGCGAGGAAGCCGGGATCAGCCCGCCCGAGACGTTCCACGTCCCGCTCGGCGCCGACGAGGGCCGCCTTCGGGAAGTGGCAGCCACGCCGGCGTGCGAGGAGCGGCTCGCCGAGCTGGACGACCTCGTCGGCGAGCGGGCGCTCGTGCTCCGCAACGACAGGGTGGAGCTCTCGAAGAACATCCTCCGGGGACTCCGTGCCTTCGATGCCCTCCTCGAGGAGCACGCCGAGCTGCGCGGGCGGGTCGTCCACGTCATGCGCTGCTACGCCAGCCGTGAGGGACTGCCGGAGTATCTCGCCTACCGGAGCGAGATCGAGCAACTGGCCGGCCTCGTGAACGAACGTTGGCGGGGGCGGTGCGGCGGAAGGGACCCGGTCGAGCTCGACGTCGGCGACGACTTCCCGAGCACGGTGGCGGCGCTCCGGCGCTACGACGTGCTTCTCGTCAACCCGATCCGCGACGGCATGAACCTCGTCGCGAAGGAAGGGCCGCTTCTCAACGAGCGGGCGGGTTCTGTCGTGCTCTCGACCGAAGCCGGCGCCTACGACGAGCTCGAGGATGTCGTCTTCGGCGTCCACCCCTTCGACATCGTCGGCACGGCGAGCCAGCTTCATGCGGCGCTCTTGCTCGACCGGGACGCCAGGACCGAGCGCGCCTCTCAGCTCAAAAGGCGCGCTTCGGTCAACTCTCCGGCCGAGTGGCTCGAGAAGCTGCTCGAGTCAGCGGTACGGCCGCGGGACTGAACAGGCGGCTCGGGGGACGTGAGCTCAGCGGGCGCCGAGCGACCGGGCGAGCCGGCAGAGCAGCTCGACGGCCTCTGCGGGCGAGCCGAGGACGAGATCGGCGCTCTCGATCAGCGCCGGAGGGGCACCCGGGCCGGTGACGGCGACCTTCAGTGCGCCGATCCTGTCGCCGGCCGCGACGTCGTCGAGGGCGTCGAAGGCCAATAGGTCGCTCACGTCGTCACCGAGGAAGCCGATCCGCCCGATCCGGGCGTCCTCGGCCCAGCGGCGGACGACTGTCCCCTTGTCGACACCGACGGGCGGGACGAGCTCCACGCTCGCCTTGCCCGGCCGGGTGAGGAGGCCGTTCAAGGCGGCGAGCTCGTCTGCGAGCGGCACCACACGGGCCTCGACTTCAGCCGGATCAGGAGCGTTCCTCCAGTGCAAGGTGACGCCGTAGACCTTGTCCTCCACCTCGACGCCCGGGAGCGCCGCCAGGAGCGCCCCGTCGCGGGCCGCCGCGACGCAGTCGCGCCATGCCAGTACCGCCGGCTCGATCTCGACCACGCCGACCTGGCTCCGGTGCTCGAGGCCGTGGAGCCCGTAGGCGTGCAGCCCCGCCGGAGCCTTCCCGGGCGTGCTCGGCCTCACAGGGCTGAGCGCGTCAAGGCCGAGCCGATCGGCGAGGAACTCGACCGGCCGCCCGGATACGACCCCCACGACGGCCAAGCTCGAGGCGACCTGCTTCAAGGCTTCGACGGCGCCGGGGAGCGGACGAGCAAGCTCTGGCCGTGCGACGATGGGCGAGAGGGTGCCGTCGAAGTCCGTGAAGAGCGCCGTGCGGCCCGGCTCTGCCGAAAGCCATGCCGACGGCGCCGCCGACGTCGCCGACCCCCTCGTCGGTCACTTCGGCCGTTGAGTGGCGTCCTTGTTCCCGAGCCGGGCGCGCCGTTGGCGGTCGAGCCGTTTCCGGAGGCGCTGTACGACGAGGGGGTCGTAGGCGAACGCCTCGTCCGACCCGGTCAGCTTGCGCAACGTCGCGTAGTACACCGCCGGTGAGCAACCGAGCCTGTCCCGGATCGCTCCCTTCTTCGTCGGGGCGCACAGCCACCAGTCGCGCTCGAGGTCGAGCAGATCGCGGTCTCTTGTGCTGAGTGCCATCCAGAGTGACAATGCCAACCTCCCGACCGCAAAGCAAGGACCCTATGGTGACCCCTCTAAGTGACGGCAGTGGCAGAGGACGAGATGCACACGAGGCAACGAGCGAGATCTCCCGTCTCGGCGCCGCCGACCTGCAGAGGTTGATGGAGGACGGCTCCCTCTCGTCGGTCGAGGTGACGAACCGCCTGCTCGAGCGGATCGACGCCGTCGACCGTGCCGGGCCCGCCATCCGGAGCGTGCTGCGGCTGGCCGACGATGCGATCGAGCAAGCCGCCGCCAGCGACGAGCAACGAGCCGCAGCGGCGTCCGGGCCCCTCGGGCTGCTCCACGGCATGCCCGTGCTCGTGAAGGACAACATCGACACCGCCGGCCCGCTCGGGACGACGGCCGGCTCTCTCGCCCTCGATCAGGCACCGCCGGCCACAGACGCCCCTATCGTCGGTCTTCTCCGGCAGGCCGGCGCCGTCATACTCGGCAAGGCCAACCTGTCCGAATGGGCCGGCTTTCGCGGGAGGCCGGCCTCGAGCGGGTGGAGCGCCGTGGGTGGGCAGACGAGGAACCCGTTTGCGCTCGACCGCACCCCCGGGGGCTCCTCGGGGGGATCCGGGGCCGCTGTCGCTGCCGGCCTCACCCCGCTCGCCCTCGGGACCGAGACCGACGGATCGATCAATTGCCCGGCGGCCGCCTGCGGCGTCGTCGGCCTGAAGCCGACTGTCGGCCTCGTGAGCCGCACCGGCATCGTGCCGATCTCGTCCAGTCAGGACACCGCCGGCCCGATGGCCCGCTCGGTGAGCGACGTCGCCCTTCTCCTGAGCGTGCTCGCCTCCGCCCCGCCCGACGGCGAGGACGAGGCGACCGCCACCGCCGGGCGGGGGAGCGGGCGGAGGGACTACATGGGCGCGCTGGAGCCGGGCCTCGAGGGCATCCGCGTAGGGGTGGTCCGCGACGTCGGCTATGCCGGCTACGACGCCGGCACGGACCGGCTCGTCGACAGCATCCTCGGAGCATTCGGGGAGGCCGGCGGGGAGGTGATCGACCCTGTGACAGGGCTCGTCCCGATCTCGGCAGAGGACGAGCTGACAGTCCTCTGCCACGAGTTCAAGGCGGGGCTGGCCGCCTATCTCACCCGGCGGGCGAACGGGCGCCGACATGCGGGCGGGCTTTCGAGCGGGGCTCCGTCCGGGCTCCCGTCCGGGCTGGAGGACGTCATCTCTTTCAACGAGACCTGCAAAGACGAGCTCCTCTCGGTCTTCCCGCAGGATCACCTGGAGCGGGCTGCGGCCGCCGGCGGGCTCGACGACCCCGGCTACCTCGCCGCCCGGGAGCGCAACCGCCAGCGCACGCGAAGCGACGGGACTGACGCCGTCCTTGCCCGCTACGGCCTCGACGCCCTCGTCGCCCCCTCGATGCCGCCGGCGTTCCTCATCGACCACGTCGCCGGCGACCACTATTCGGGCGCATCCTGGTCCGAGGCGGCCATCGCCGGCTATCCCTCGATAAGCGTGCCCATCGGCCAGCTGCACGGGCTGCCGGTCGGCCTCACGATCTGGGGGCGTGCGTGGTCCGAGCACACGCTCATCCGCATCGCCTATGCCCTCGAGCGACAGCTGGCCGTCACCTCGGTGCCGGGTTTCCTTCGAGAGCATCGGGTACCTGGCCTGAGGTCCGTCGCCGGGGCGGGGGTGGTGCTGCCCGGCGTCGGCGCCGGCATTGGTGACCGCCTCAGGGGCTCAGCAGTTGACGCACCACGTAGCGGAGGATCCCCCCGTGGCGGTAGTACTCCGCCTCGCTCGGTGTGTCGATGCGGAGCTTGACGCTGAAGCGCGTCTCGTCGGCGACGACCGACAGCTCGCGCCCGACGAGGTCGCCGGCCTCGGCCCCGGAAACGCCCGTGATGCTGAAGGTCTCCCGGCCGGTGAGGCCGAGGGAAGCGGCGCTCTCGCCCGGGGCGTACTGGAGGGGCAGGATGCCCATGCCGATCAGGTTCGAGCGGTGGATGCGCTCGAAGCTCTCGGCGATCACCGCCCTCACACCGAGGAGCATCGGCCCTTTTGCCGCCCAGTCACGCGAGGAGCCCGACCCGTACTCCCTGCCCGCGAGCACGACGAGAGGGACACCGTCGGCGGCGTAGCGCTCGGCGGCGGCGTAGATCGTCATCTCCTCGCCGTCTGGAAGGTGGGCCGTGACACCACCTTCGTCTGTGACGAGCCGGTTCCGGATGCGCGGGTTGGCGAAGGTCCCGCGGGCCATCACCTCGTGGTTGCCGCGCCGGGCGCCGTAGGAGTTGAAGTCCGGCGGCTCCACCCCGTGCTCGATCAACCATTCGCCGGCGGGGCTGGTCCGCCGGATCGCCCCGGCAGGCGAGATGTGATCTGTCGTCACGCTGTCGCCGACGACCGCCAGCACGCGTGCACCTTCGACGTCGGTGAGCGGGGCGGGCTCGGCCTCCATCGCGTCGAAATAAGGCGGCTTGCGGACGTAGGTCGAGACGTCGTCCCACTCGTAGCGGTCGCCGCTCGGGATGTCGAGCCCCTGCCACGTCTCGTCGCCGGAGAAGACGTCCTCGTAGTCCCGCCGGAACATGTCAGCCTCGACCGAGCTGGCGGCCACCTCCACGACGTCCTGCAGGCTGGGCCAGATGTCGCGGAGGAACACCGGCTCGCCGTCAGAGCCGGTGCCGAGCGGATCTGTCGTGAGGTCGATGTCCATCGTGCCGGCGAGGGCGTAGGCGACGACGAGCGGAGGCGACGCCAGATAGTTCATGCGGACGTCGGGGTGGATGCGGCCCTCGAAGTTGCGGTTGCCCGAGAGCACCGCCACGCAGGCGAGGTCGTTGTCGTTGATCGCCTCGGAGATCTCCGGTTGGAGCGGGCCGGAATTCCCGATGCACGTCGTGCAGCCGAAGCCGACCAGTTCGAAGCCGAGGCGGTCGAGCGCCGGCGTCAGTCCGGCCCGCTCGTAGTAGTCCATCACGACCCGCGAGCCCGGCGCGAGCGAGGTCTTCACCCACGGCTTGGTGGAGAGCCCCCGTTCGACGGCGTTGCGGGCGAGCAGGCCGGCGGCCAGCATCACCTGTGGGTTCGAGGTGTTCGTGCACGACGTGATGGCGGCGATGACGACGTGGCCGTGCCGCAGGCTGAACTCTTCGCCCCCGGCGAGGCGGACGGCGACGTCGGCGTCGGGGGCGGCACGGGGCGGGAGCGCCTGCGGCAAGGTCTCGGCGAAGCGGACCTTCGACTCCCGCAGGCCGACGCGGTCCTGTGGCCGTGCCGGGCCGGCGAGGCTCGGCTCGACGGTCGCGAGGTCGAGCTCGACCCGCTCGGCGTACTCCGGGTCGGCATCCGGCTCGTGCCAGAGCCCCTGGGTCTTGGCGTAGGTCTCGACCAGCCTCAGCAGCTCGGGGGGCCGGCCGGTCAGCTCGAGGTAGCGGAGGGTCTCGCCGTCGATCGGGAAGATGGTCACCGTCGAGCCGTACTCGGGCGACATGTTCCCGATCGTCGCCCGGTTCTCGAGCGGGACGCTTGCGACGCCCGGCCCGTAGCACTCGACGAACTTGCCGACGACGCCGTGGCGGCGGAGCAGCTCGGCGATCGTGAGGACGAGGTCGGTGGCCGTCGTTCCCTCCTGCAGCTCGCCGTGGAGGCGAAGGCCGACGACGGGCGGGACGAGCATCGAGATCGGCTGGCCGAGCATGGCCGCCTCGGCCTCGATCCCGCCGACGCCCCACGCAAGGATGCCGAGGCCGTTCACCATCGGCGTGTGGGAGTCGGTCCCGACGAGGCTGTCGGGGTAGGCGGCCCCTTCCATGTCGGTGAAGACGACCCGGCTCAGGTACTCGAGGTTGACCTGGTGGCAGATCCCTGTCCCGGGAGGGACGACACGGAAGTTGGAGAACGCCTGCTGGCCCCAGCGAAGGAACCGGTACCGCTCGGCGTTGCGCTCGTACTCGATGCCGGTGTTGATCTCGAGGGCGTCGGCCCGCCCGTAGACGTCCGCCACGACCGAGTGGTCGATGACGAGGTCGACCGGCACATGGGGGTTGACCCGGTCCGGCTTGCCGCCGAGGGCCTCGACGGCGTCCCTTATGGCGGCGAGGTCGACGACGCACGGGACGCCGGTGAAGTCCTGCAGGAGGATCCGGGCAGGCGAGAAGGCGATCTCGAGCTCGCTCGCCGCCTGGCCGGCACTTCCGGCGCCCCGGGCGAGAGCCTCGATGTCGGCGGCGACGACGTGGAGGCCGTCCTCGTGACGGAGCAGGTTCTCCAAGAGGAGCTTTATCGAGAACGGCACCTTGCCGAGGTCGCAGAAGGGCTCGAGAGCATCGAGGCGGTGGATCGAGAACCGGTCCGCACCCACCTCGAGCATCGCCCGGGAACCGAAGCTGTTGCTGCCGGCGTTGTCTGTTGCCATCAGGCCTCCTGTGGTAGCCAAGCAGCTCTCACTGTGCCGCCCTGCCCGCTGAAACGCTACCGGCGGCCGGCGCCGGCGCCGTTAGCGTCCGCCTCCATGAGCGACTTCCTCACCGATGTGCAGACCCTCCGTGAGCGGGCGCGGGCACAGATCGAGAGAGGGCCGATCACGGAGGCCTACGGGGCCGACCGCGACCGTGTCATCTCAGTGCTGAACGAAGTCCTCGCAACAGAGCTCGTCTGCGTGCTCCGCTACAAGCGGCACTACTACATGGCCCAGGGCCTCAACTCCGGCCCCGTCGCCGCCGAGTTCCTCCAGCACGCAAACGAGGAGCAGGGTCATGCGGACATGGTCGCCGAGCGCATCACCCAGCTTCAGGGAGCACCCGACTTCAACCCGGCGACTCTCGTCTCCCGCAGCCACGCCGAGTACGTCGAGGGGAACAGCCTCCTCGACATGATCAAGGAGGATCTCGTCGCCGAGCGGGTGGCGATCGCCTCCTACCAGGAGATCACGCGGTGGCTCGGCGACGGCGACCCGACGACGCGGCGGGTGATCGAGGAGATACTCGCCGTCGAGGAGGAGCACGCCGAGGACCTGCTGACGTTCCTCGAGAACATGGACGGCTGAGACCCTCCCCTCGACCGGAACCGGCCGCCGGGGCGGCGCTACCTCTCAGGCGTCGCACACCTTTGCCGCACCGGGGTTGACGTGGTCGCGGAGGCGCCGGAGCAACGCCGGTCAACTGAGCCTGCTCGTTGACGTCGAGGATCTCCTCGAGGATCTCGTCCAGCTGCCGGGCGTGACAGCCGAGCGCCATCTCCATCCTGGCGGCCCCCTCCGTGCTCAATGCGGCAAAAGCCCCTCTGCGGTCCTCGGGGCAGGCGTGCCGGCAGACGAGGCCGGCTTCGACCAGCCGGTCGATCGCCCGGGTGAGGCCGCTCGGCGTGAGCGCCGTCTGGGCGGCGAGGTCGCTCATGCGGAGGCGCCGGCCCGGCGAGCGCGCCAGGCGGATGAGCACTTCGAAGCTCTGGGGTGGGAAGTGGTAGTCGCGCTCGAGTCGAGGCCCCGCCAGGCGCCGGAGGCCGGCGGCGGTCTCGAACACGAGGCCGACGAGCGTGACGGGGTCGGTGTCCGGCCTGCCCGCAGCGTCTTGATGCACCTGCTCTGTGCTCACCTTCGCCATGCCCGACAGCGTAGCGAAAATTACTTGCACAGGAAATAATGTTGGAGTATTCTTGTTGCCTAAGCAAGTAACACAGCCCGGCGAGGGCAGGCGTCGACGACGTCTCCGCCACAGCCGGCAGGCCAGACCGACAACACGCATCCGACACGGAAAAGGAGCAACCCGCTATGAGCGACGCCAGCACCTCCGACACGACCACCGCCCCAGCCACTGTCCTCACGAGGGAGTGGAAGGGCCTGACGGTGCCGACCCCCGGGGTCTTCAAGCTTGACCCCGCCCACACCCATGTCGGGTTTCTCGCCCGTCACATGATGGTGAGCAAGGTGCGCGGGCGCTTCGGCGACTACGACGGCACGATCGTCATCGCCGACGACCTGCTCGAGTCCACCGTCGAGGTCAAGATCAAGGTCGAGAGCATCGACACCCGAGAGGACGCCCGGGACAACCACCTGCGCTCCCCCGACTTCTTCGAAGCCGAGACCCACCCGGAGATCACCTTCAAGAGCAGCAAGATCGAGCAGGTCGGCGACGAGCAGTTCGCCATCACGGGCCTGCTCACCATCAAGTCGGTCTCACGCGAGATCACCCTCGACACCTCCTACGAAGGCGTCGTGGCCGACCCCTTCGGCGGCCAGCGGATCGGCTTCACCGCCAAGGCGGAGCTGGACCGGTTCGACTTCGGGCTCACCTGGGGTGCCGCCCTCGAGACCGGCGGCCTTGTCGTCGGCCGCAAAGTCGCCCTCGAGTTCGAGCTCGAGGCCGTCCGCCAGGCCTGAGCATCGGGCGACGACCGCCCGAGCCGTCGGCGGCGCGGAATCGTCTTTCCCGTCGCGAGGAGGGGTGGGCAGGTAACCTGCTTCCCATATGACCTCGGGGATGGAGCACAGGGTCCCGTCGGGAAGGACGCAAGACCCGACGGCAGAGCCGCCGCCGCCGTCGGCTTATCTGCAGGGCCTGCTCGACTCCCTCCCGGCCGCGATCCTCGTGAGCGACGGAGAGGGCTCGATCCGTTACGCCGCCGGCCAGCTCGATCGCCTCGGTGGCCGGAGCTATGGCGAGCTCCTCGGGACCCGCGTGACCGACATCGTCTCGGGCGCCCCCGAGCGTGAGCTCCTCGAGCAACTCGTCGTCTCGACGGCTGCGGTCCCCGACGGCCACATGGTCGGCCCGGCGCGCCTCGCCTATAGCGGCCTGCACGGCTCGGAGCTCCACACCGAGGTGTGGGCGGTCAACCGCACCGGCAAGGCCGGCATCAGCGGCGTCGTCCTCTTGTTCCTGCCCGAGAGCGCATATTCCCGCTTCGACCGGATCCTCACCTCGACGGTAGGTCGAAGCGTGCCCCTCGAGCAGGCTTTCGGGGCTGTCGCGCTCGCCCTCAGGCACCCGCCCGTCGCCGGCGAGGCCTACTTCCTCGTGCCGGGAGAGGACGACCGGGGCACCGTCCGGACGCCCAACCTCGACGGAGTACCCGGGCCGCCCCTCGAAGGACCGTGGGACGAGATCTGGGCGGGCGCCCCCTGCACCGAGAACGAGTCTCTCTCTGCCCTGCCGAAGCCGTTGGCGGAAGCAGCAAGGACGGCCGGCTTCGGTTCCGTCTCTTGTTTCTCGGTCCGCCAGCCCGCCACCGGCAGAGCCGGCGCCTGCCTTGTCGTGTGGCGCCGGACCGAGTCGAAGATGACACCGGCGGCACGGCTCGCCGTCGAGAAGGCGGTCGTCGTCGCTTCCCTCGTGCGGGCGCACCGGGCGACCGAAGAAGTGGTGCGCGACCCCAGCCTGACAGATGCCCTGACCGGGCTCGGCAACAGGAAGAGCCTCGTACAGCTGCTCGACGGCCACGTCGAGGCGGGCGAGCAGCCGGCGATCCTCTACCTCGATCTCTACGGCTTCCAGCAGGTGAACGACACCCTCGGGCGGCTCGCCGGCGACGCCGTCCTCAGAGTGACGGCTCGCCGGCTCGCTTCGGTCATGCGACCTACCGACGAGATCGCCCGTCTCGCCGGAGACGAGTTCGCCGTCGTGTGCAACGGCAGTCCCTCGAGCGACCAGATGGTGATGATCGCCGAGCGCGTCATCCAGCAGCTCTCCCGTCCTCTCTCGGTCGGCGACGCCGTCAACGCCGACGTCGGTGTGAGCGTCGGCATCGCCCTCGACTTTCCCGTCGGCACCGCTGTAGAGGACCTTCTCGCGGGCCGACGGCGCACTCGACGCAGCCAGGGCCAAGGGCAAGGGACAGTGGGCGGTGGCCACGCCGGAGGCCTAGGCCAGGATCGTCCGCCGGCCCTCACGCCGGCGGACGGCAGGCAGCGGCGTAGGTCACGCCGGCGCCGGCAGGTAGCGGCCTTTCCCCGGGTGGGATCCGACGAGCTCTCCGCCGGCGGCGACGAGGTTCCCCCTCAACAGGACGGCCCGCAGGCGGCCACGGAGCCTCCTCCCGGAGTAGACGCTGTCTCCTGTCCCGTCGTCGAAACTGTCCGGGGTGAGGATCGTCTCCCCGGCCGGGTCGAAGACGGCGAGGTCGGCGTCCGATCCCGGGGCTATGACGCCCTTTGTCGGGTAGTGGCCGAATGTCCGCGCCGGACCGCTCGAGAGCAGCTCGACGAGGCGTGTGAGCGGCACGCCGCGAGCGAGCCCCTCGGACAGCATCACCGGGAGGCGGGCACCCGCGCCGGCAAGCCCGTAGCGGTAGCCGCCCGCAGGCCTCCCCGGCTCCGCCGGCGTCACCGATCGCAGCTGGGCGTGGTCGGAGCCGACGGTGTCGACCGTGCCGTCGACGACCGCCCCCCACAGTGCCGCCGTGTCGGCGGCTGCCCGGAGGGGCGGGGCGACGAGGAACCGCTCTGCGTCGGGACGGTCGTAAGCGCTCTCGTCGAGCACCAGGTGATGAAGGCAGACCTCTGCCAGCACTCTTGCTCGACTCCTCTCCCTCGCCAGCCTCACCTGTCCGATGGCGCCGGCCGAGGAGAGGTGGACGAGGTAGGCGGTGGCGCCGGTGAGGGCAGCGACGGCGATCGTCCGGGCGACAGCTTCCTCCTCGACCTCCGGCGGGCGCGAGTCGACGAAGAGGCGCAGACCGTCGCGCCCGGCGCCGCGCCCGGCGCCTTCGAGACACTCGATGAGCGTGCCGTTCTCGCAGTGCACCTGGACGATCAGGCCCGCCTCGGCCGCCCACCTCATCAGCTCGTAGAGGCGCCCCGTCGTGCACATGATCCCTAGCTCGGGGTAGGCGAGGAAGATCTTGAGCGCCGAGGCGCCCGCCCCCCGGAGGCCTACGATCTCGTCTCTCGAGAGCGCCTCGGGATCGCCCGCCATGGCATGAAGGCCGACATCGACAGCGGGCAGGGCTCGCTCGACCGTCCCGATGCGGCGCTCCATGCAGGACAGGGTGTTCTCACGGCCGTCCGGATTGGTGAACGACAGGACCGTCGTCGTCCCTCCGAGGGCCGCAGCCCGCGCGACGCCGGCGACGTCGGCCATCGCATGGCAGTGGGGGTCGACCCCACCGGGCAGCACGTAGCAGCCGCCGGCGTCGATGACGGCGGCCCGAGCGCCGCCCGAAGTTGCCCGGCCCGGCGGAACAAGGGCGGCGACCTTGCCGTTCTCGATGATCACGTCGGCACGCCCGAGCCCGGAAGGGGTCACGATCGTGCCGCCGGTGACTGCCTCGATGATCATCGGCCGGCGACGATATACCGTGTCGCCGAGTGACAAAAGGAGCCGACGAGTCGATGCCGAGCCGACAGAGCAGGGAGGTGGGCACCGACCGCGACGCCAATGGTCCCGGCCCCGCACGCGACTTCGTCGGCTACGGCCGCTACCCGCCGGCCGTGGTGTGGCCCGGGGGCGCCAGTCTCGTCGTGAACATCGTCGTCAACTACGAATCAGGTGCCGAGTACTCGATTCCCGACGGCGACGGCGGCAACGACACGTGGGGGGAGTACTCCTACAAGCTCGGTCCAGAGATCCGCGACCTCGGCACAGAGACCCACTTCGAGTTCGGCAGCCGGGCAGGAATCTGGCGGCTCGCTCGGCTTTTTGACCGCTACGGCGTCCCGGTCACCATCGGCGCCTGCGGCCGGGCCCTCGAGCGCAACCCGGAGCTTGCCGGCTGGATCGGCGAGGCCGGCCACGACGTGATCGGCCACGGGTGGCGATGGGCCGAGAACTCGGAGATGACCGAGGAAGAGGAGCGCGACGACCTTCAGCGGGGGATCGCCGCCATCGAGCGGCTGACGGGGGAGCGGCCACTCGGGTGGTACGTCCGCTCGTTCCCGAGCAGGCGGACGAGGGCACTTCTCGTGGAGGAGGGCGGCTTCCTGTACGACTCCGACTCCTGCAACGACGAGCTGCCCTGGTTTGCGGACGTCTCGGGCAGTCCTTTCCTCGTCGTTCCCTACTCGAAGGTCTACAACGACGTCCGCTACCTCCTGAGCCCCACCTACGCCACCCCACGGCACTTCTTCGAGCTGCTCCGTGCCGGCGTCGACTACCTCTGCGAAGAAACGGCGCACGGCTCCCCGCCAAAGATGATGACCGTCGGGGTCCACGAGCGGTGGAGCGGCCAGGCCGGTCGCACGAGCGCCCTGCGTGACTTCCTCGAGTACGTGTTGAGCCGGTCCGACGTCCGTTTCATGCGCCGCCTCGACATCGCCAGGTGGTGGCTCGAGAACCACGGGAGCTGGCAGCGGCAGTCACCGCCCGCCGGCCATGGCTGACGCCGCTCTGCGAGGCGGACAGGAGGAGCTCGTGACACATGGACAGGGTCAGCCGAAGCTCGGAGTCGGCGTGATCGGGACCGGATGGATAGGCCGCCGGCATGCAGAGCTGCTCAGCCGTCGGCCCGACACCGAAGTGCGGGCGGTCTGCGATCTCGACCGGGGGCTGGCGGCCGAGGTCGCAGAGACCACCGGTGGCGAGGTCTACTCCGACTGGCGTGAGCTCCTTACTGATGCTCCGATAGATGCGGTCTTCGTGTGCACCCCCCCGAAGGCCCACGCCGAGCCGGCCGTCGCCGCTCTCCGCCAGGGCGTGCCGCTCTACCTGGAGAAACCCATCGCCCGCGATCTCGAATCGGCCGCCGCCATCGTGACGGCCGCTGAAGGGACCGGGACGGTGTGCGCCGTCGGCTACCAGTGGCATGCCGTCGATGCTCTCGATGACGTCCGCAGGGTGTTGGACGGCCGCCCCGTCGGCTGCGCCGTCGGGGAGAGCATCGGGGGAACGGCGACGCGGCGGTGGTTTCTCGATCGTGGCGAAGGGGGTGGGAACCTGCTCGAGCGCGGCAGCCACCACATCGACCTCGTGAGGGCGGTGGCCGGCGAGGTGGTCGGCGTGCAGGCTGCTGCTGCTTCGGTCCGATTGGCGCCGCGGGCAACGGCATCGGGCGACATCGACGATGCCGTCACTCTCGTTCTGCACCTCGCCGGCGGGGGCATCGCGACGATCATCGTGGCGTGGACGAGCAACGACCTGCCGGGCGCCTACTGGCTCGAGCTGATCGCCGACGGCGCAGCCCTTCGCCTCGAGCTCGATCCGACCTTCACCCTCACCGGTACGAGCCGGGGAGAGGCGGTGAGGGCGGGAAGCGGCGCCGACCCCTTCGAAGTCTCGGTCGGGCGGTTCCTCGACGCCGCCCGCGCCGGGCGACCGGACCTCGTCGTCTGCCCGCCTGAGGATGCCGCTTCGACGCTGGCTGTCGCCATAGCCGCCGAGGAAGCGCTCTTGACCGGCGGGACTGTCGCGGTGGGAGCGGGCCGGGTGCCCGGCTGAGGCCTCCTGCTGCGCCGATGCTCTCGGCGATACCGTCAGGGTGACAGCCTCACTTGACTTCGGCATGATTGTTGCCCGCTTTGGGTATGTCCTGTCCCGAGCGCAACAAAGGCTGCGTTCACGACACAGGGAGGACTGATGGGCGGCATTGGAGCAGGGCTGTTTCTGGTGGCTGTGGGGGCCGTTCTTCGATTTGCTGTCTATGCCCCCAACGAGCACTTCAATTGGGGGCTGATCGGCGTCATCCTCATGATCGTCGGCGGTATCGCGTTCCTTGCCGGCCTCGTCCTCGAGGCGCCCCGCCGCTACCGGCGTGAGGACCGCTACGTGCGGCGGAGCGACGGCTCGGCCGAGCGGGTAGTGAGGGACTCTTCCTCGCTCTGAGACCCCGCAGCTGGCGCCTCCGCCTTATCTCGGGTTCCAGGCGCTAGCGGCCAGAACTAAGTGGTTGCTGTCAGGCATCGCCCTACCGCAGTAGGCGGAGGGCGATGCCTGGCATATGAGCGGGCGTATGATTCTTCTGTGCGCCTGAGCGTCGAGGCGGGACGCGTGATCGGCTGCCTGATCGAGAAGGAGCTGACGACACCCCAGCAGTACCCCCTCACGTTGAACGCGCTCGTGGCGGCGTGCAACCAGTCCTCCAACCGTGACCCAGTGGTCACCTACGGGGAAGGCCCGGTCCAACAGGTGCTCCGGCAGTTGAAGGATGCCGGGCTCGTGCGTTTCGTCCATCCGTCCCACGGTCGTTCCGTCATCCGCTACGCGGAAGTCTTCGGCGAACACCTCGGCCTCGACAGGCGGAGGCTCGCGGTGGTGGCGGTCCTCGTGCTGCGGGGGCCGCAGACCGCCGGCGAGCTCCGAGCCCGGACCGACCGGATGGCGGACTTCGAGGGGATCGACGGCAGTCGAGGCGGAACTGCAGGCGCTGAGTGAGGGCCCGGAGCCGCTCGTGCGCCGGCTTTCCCGCCGGCCCGGTCAGAAGGAGGAGCGGTGGACTCAGCTCGTCACCACCGAAGCGATCCCCTCCGAAGACGGCACCGTGCCGGCCGCCGCCGGCGGGAGCGGCCTCCGCCGACGAAGCGGCTGACGCCGAGATGGCGGCGCTCGCCGCCGAGGTGGCGTCCTTGCGGGTCGAGGTGGCGGCGATCCGTGCGGCGCTCGAGACGTTGCAGGGCGGCTATCCGAGCTGAAGTGAGGGTCGGCCGTGAAGCTGCTGCTCCCGCCGTGAGGGCACTCGACCTGGCGTCGGTCACTCGTGCTCTCGAACTGGCAGGATGTGTCGCCGCCGAAGATGAGGCGAGCGAGCTCATGGCGGCCGCCCGTGACGGACAGGATCTGGAGGCGATGCTGGCGCGGCGGGAGACCGGCGAGCCGTTGGCATGGATCACCGGGAGGACAACTTTCTGCGGCCTGGAGGTGGCGATCGAGCCGGGGGTCTACGTGCCACGCTGGCAGAGCGAGCCCATCGCTCTCATGGCTTCGCAGCTGCTGCCGTCCGGGGGTGTCGGCGTCGACATCTGCACAGGCAGCGGCGCCGTCGCCATGGTCATGAGCTCGGCACGTCCCGACGCGCGGGTGGTGGCAACCGAGATCGATCCCGTCGCGGTCGGCTGTGCCCGGCGGAACGGGCTCTTGGTGTACGAGGGTGATCTCGATCGCCCGTTGCCGGACGATCTCGTCTCACAGGTCGACGTCATGACCGGCGTGCTGCCCTATGTCCCGGCAGAGGCGATCCGCCTCCTGCCGCCGGACGTGCAGCGATTCGAGCCGAGGCGGGCGTTGGACGGGGGCCCCGGTGGCCTCGAACTTGTATCCGCACTCGTCGAGAGGAGCCCGCGGTGGATCAAAGTCGGTGGGTGGCTTCTCCTCGAGATCGGTGGTGAACAGCTCGACGACGTGAGCAGAATGTTGCGGGGGTCCGGTTTTGACGACATTGAGGCCTTGGAGGACGACGACGGTGATCTCCGCGGGATAGCGGGGAGGCTCAGCCGTCGAGGCCTACGCTCGATGGCGGATGGTCGACATCGAGCTCCTCTACCGCCAGCACCTGAGTGACAGCGACCGGCAACTGCTGGGCTCCACGGCCGGCGTGGGCGTCCCCGTGAGCGTCGCCCTCGGATCACCCGCGACCGAGGCCGCCGTCTTCGGTGCCGGTGAGCGCACCGGTGTGTCGGTCGGGCTCTCACCCTTCCTGACCTTTGCCACCGCGGTCCACCGGACGGCGGTGGCACTCGAGTCAGCGACCTTCGTCGAGGAGCGATGGGCGCCCCGCGTGCGGATCCCGGTGTTCGACGTGGCGGCGCTACGGATGTTCCTCGCCGAGCCGGTGCGGTGCTACTTCCTTGCTGAACTGCTTGCGTCGTACACAAGAGTGGCAAGCGGCGTCACGTGGACCCGCACGGCACGCGGGTGGCGCCGGCGCCGTTTCAGCGAGCTTGACCCTGGGCGACTGGCCGAGATGCTCGAGGTCGTCCAGCCTGCCGAGCGCCCGGGCATATACCGCCGCCTCGGTGACCTGGCGCTGTTCCTGCTGGGCGTGTTCCCCGACCACCCGCCGGTTCTCGGGGGTGGGGCGGCGAGCGACCGGCTGCTACGAGTGTCGGGTGTCAAGTCCGACCGGGTTGGAGAGCTCGGCGCCCACGAACTGCTCGAACTTCTCGGCGGCCGCTGGTATGGCGCCGCCGTCGCGTCGGCGAAGGCCTCCGGCCAACCGGTTACCGCAACGCTTGCTGTCGCCGACCACCTGGCAGCTCACTTCAGGGATGCCCGGCGGGTCCTCAACGCGGTCACCGACCGCTACCTGTTCCCATGGCGGGAGCAGTGGTTCGGCGCCGGCTGACCGCTCAGGAGTGCGAAGGGCTCGGGCCGTTGCCCGGCTCTTCGAAGGCGATCTCGTCGAGGTAGCACCAGTACCAGTCCTCGCCCGGCTCGAACGACTGAATGATCACGTGGTCGGCATCGTGATGGTGGGCGGTGGCGTGGCGCCCCGGAGAGCTGTCGCAGCATCCGACGTGGCCGCATGTGGTGCAGCGACGGAGGTGGACCCAGCGGCCGCCGGCGGCGAGGCATTCCACGCAGCCGTCTCCGCTTGCTTCCTTCGTCCTGATGGCATCTTGGTGCGTGCAGATGTCAGCCATGATCGGACGCCTCCTCGACTGTCAGCTCTGCGGTGGGATCGGCCTCGAGCCGATCGTCAGGGATGACTGCTCCGCTTCGGATCGATCGTCCGAACGTCCCATCTGCGAGCCGCTGCTCGGCCCGGTCGATCGCCGCCAGGCGCTCCGTCAACTCCTCCGCCACCGCGTCGTCGACGCCCTCGGCGGTGAGTGGTTCTGCTGGGTCGGCCATGTCCCCCTGCTCATTGGCAGCAGACCGGTCTTCTCGAGCCGATTGGCTGACCTCGTCGAGCAAGCCTTGAACTCGGGTCCGCTCCTCGCTGAGCAGCGCACGAGCGCGGGTGTCGTCCACTCTGTCTCCTCTGCTTCGTTTCGCGGACATGATGACACGCCCGCCGAGGGCCACACTCTTCGAGGCGGTGTTGATCCCGGCGCGGCAGTGAGGGCGGTCGTGTGGCGCCCGGGTCGGCCTCGTCAGCCCGGCCAGCCGGAACGCGCGACTGGGCATCACCAGCGGGCGGATCGGCAAACCGCCACAACAGGACCGATTATGGGAACCTGCTTGACAGAACGTCTTGCAAGGGGGAGGATGGCCACCGATCCGAGGAGCATCGGCAACGCCCGCTGGGCGGGAGGATGAGCATGCGAACGGACATCCGCAAGATCGTGGCGTCGTTGATGGGGCTGGTGCTCGTGGGGGCGGTGGCGACCGGATGCAAGAGCGGGTCATCGGCACCCCCTGCCCCGGCCAGCTCCCATTACGTCCTGACGGTGGTCACGACGGCCGGGCCGCTCTCCCGGAACTTCAATCCCTTCTTGCCCACGAGCGTGTCCCTCACCGACAACGTCGCGTCGTTCATCTACGAGCCGCTCTTCCAGGTGAATCCCTTCAAGCCACAGTCGCCGACGCCGTGGCTGGCGACGTCCTCGGCCTGGTCGAATGGCGACCGCACGCTCACGATGCAGCTGCGCCACGGGGTCAATTGGTCCGACGGGACGCCGTTCACGTCGAAAGACGTTGCCTTCACCTTCAATCTGCTCAAGAAGAATCCGGCGACGAACACGACGGGCGTGACCTTCCAAAGCGTGAAGGCGACCGGCCCTTACACCGTCGTCTTCACCTTCGCCCAGCCCGGCTACTCACAGTTCTACAACCTCTCGAGCCAGGTCTACATCGTCTCGGCCAAGGTCTGGTCCACGGTCAACCCCGTCACCTTTGCCGATCCAAATCCCATCGGAACAGGGCCGTACACATTGACGAACTTCAGCACCCAGGGGTTCGTCCTCACCCGCAACCCGCACTACTGGCAGAAGGGCAAGCCGGTGGTGTACCAGCTACGTTTTCCCTCCTTCAACGGCAACGGGCCCGCCAACATCGCAGTCGAGGACGGCACCGCTGGGTGGGCCGGCCAGTTCATCCCGAACATAAAAAGGGTCTACCTGGACAAGTCCAAGTACAACCACGACTGGTCGCCGGCGACGAGCCAGGTGGCCCTCGTCCCCAATGTGTCCAAGTACCCGCTCAACATCCTCGCGGTCCGAGAAGCTCTCAGCGACGCCCTCAACCGCCAGAACGTCGCCCAGCTGTCCGAGGGCGGCCAGGCCACGGGACAGACCAACGCCACCGGCGTGCTGCCCAACGAGAGCGAGTTCATCGCGCCGCAGTACAAGAGCGCCACCTTCCATTACGACCCGAGTGAGGCCAAGAAGCTGCTCGAGTCAGCGGGGTGGAAGCCCGGTCCCGGCGGCGTCATGGTGAAGGGCGGCAGCCCGCTCGACCTGACGCTCACGGAGAACTCCGGCTTCTCGGACTACATGACCGGCGCCCAGGTGATAGCCCAGGAGCTCGATGCCGCCGGCTTTCACGTCACCGTCTCGGGTGTCTCCAACAACTCCTGGACAGCAGACCTGACCGACGGCAACTTCCAGCTGACAACCGACTACAGCAACGTCGAGGGCATCGACCCGGAGAACATCTTCAGCGGGTGGCTCGACGACAGCCTGATCCACGGCAACAACGCCGGTGCCGACTTCGGGCGCTGGCGCGATGCCCAGACAGAGTCGTACTTCCACCAGTACCTGGTGTCCACGACGAGCACCGCCCGCCAGCAGGCAATTGCCGGCCTCGAGGGGATCATGGTGAAGGACGTCCCCGTGATCGTCCTCTACGGCGGCCCCGACTGGACCCAGTACAACGACCAGGTCCTCGTCGGGTGGCCGTCGCCCTCCAACCCCTATGACCCGGGAGCACCGTTCATCCCGAACAACGAGGTCGTGGTGCTGCACCTCCACTTCCGCGGGAAGTAAAAGACCGCGCCGCCGGCGGATGGACCTTTTTGACGCCGTCGTGGTCGGCGGCGGGATCGTCGGCGCCGCCACCGGCTATCAGCTGGCGCGGGCCGGCGTTCGGACCGTCGTCGTCGACAGGGCGGACCCCGGACACGCCACCCGGGCCGGCGCTGGCATCGTCTGTCCCGTGACTGCGACAGTCGGCCATGACGTGCTCGTCGACCTCGCCTTTGCTGGCGCCGAGCACTACCCCACTCTGGTCGGCTGGCTTCAGCAGGACCTGGGTGAGCAGGACTCCGGGTTCTCCTTGGTCGGGATGCTCTCGGTCGGGCTCGGCGGTGCCGGCCTCGACCACGTCGCCGCCACCGCTGCCTGGGCGGAGCACGTGGCGGCGACGACGCCATGGGGCCGGCTGACCACCCATGCCGCTCTCACGCCCGACGCTGCCCGGGAGCACGTATCGATCCTGACGCCTCACGTCCGGGCGGCCCTGCGGCTCGACTGGGGCGGGCGCGTGGACGGGGATCGCTTCCGGACCGCTCTTTTAGAGGCTGCCAGGCGGCGGGGCGCCGAATTGCGCCGCGGCACCGCTCGCCTCCTCGGAGAGGGCCTGGTCGACGTGGACGGTGAGGCCATCTCCTGTGAGAAGGTGATCCTGTGCGGGGGGCGTGGAGCGCTCGCCTGCTCCCGGGCCTCGAGGCCGTAAGGGCGCTCCGGGGCGAGATCCTCCACGTCCGACGTGAAGGCCTCGACACCTCCGGCTGGCCACTCGTCGAGGTGGAGGACGAGGGGCCTTACCTCATCCCGTGGCCAGGCGGCCGCCTCGCCGTCGGCGCCACTGTCGAGGCGAGCGATCTCCTTGACCCGTCGCCCACACTCGCAGGGATGCGCTGGTGCATGGACGCCCTCGACCGCGCGACTGGCAGCAATGCGGGGCAGTTCCAGTTCGTCGAGTGCCGGGTCGGCTTCCGCCCGGCAAGCGCCGACGGTCTGCCGCTCGTCGGCGCAGTGCCCAATCGGCCCGATGTTCTCGTGGCGACGGGCCACGGCGCCGACGGGCTGTCGTGGGGCCCCTTCACCGGTCAGCTCGTGACCGACCTCGTCCTCGGCGACCCACCGTCGATCGATCTGAGCGCCTTCGAGCCAGGGCGCTTCAGCACCTCCCGGCAGGATCGCCCTCGCCCGGCCGCCGCCGAGCCGGCCTACGCCCACGCGAGGAGGCTGCCGGCATGAGGGGGGACGTGCGCCTCGTGGTACGCGCCGACGACTTCGGCATGTGCCACTCGGTCAACGAGGCGATCCGGCTTGCCCACCGCGACGGCCTCGTCACGATGGCTTCCACGATGGCGCCCTGCCCGTGGTTCACCGAAGCCGCCACCCTGGCGGCGTCAGACGGCATCCCCGTCGGCGTCCACCAGACGCTCACCAGCGAGTGGGACTGGTTCCGGTGGGGGCCGATCACCTCCGGCGCCTCTCTCGCCGGGCCGGACGGCACGTTCCGGCGCACGGTCGAAGAGGCGGCTGCATCCGTCAGCCACGAGGACGCCGTTGCCGAGTTGCTCGCCCAGGTTGGCCGGCTGACGGCGAGCGGGCTCGCCCCGCGGTATCTCGACCATCACATGGGCTCTGCCGTCCCGAGCGCCTATCTCGAGGTCGAGGAGCGGACGGGAATCCCCTTCCTCTACGGTGCCGCCGTGCACCTCGACAGCTTCTTCGAGCTGACCCCACGCGAGTCTCACGAGAAGAAGCCGTGGCTGCTGGACCTGCTCGGCGGCCTCAGCCCCGGTCTGCACATGGTCGTCTGTCACCCCGGACTGGCTGGACCCGAGCTCGGCTCCCTTACGGCGCCGGACTCCGAGCCTTGGCCTTGGGCCGAGCACTGGCGGGTGGCCGACCTGGCCGTCATGATCGATCCCGAGGTTCGCAAGCTAGTGGACGCCCTCGGCATCCGCCTCTGCTCGCTGAGCGACGCCTCCGACTGAACGAGCGTCGCAATGCGCTTCCTCTTCCGCCGCATCGCCTTCTACGTCCTCACCGCCTGGGCGGCGGTGACGCTCAACTTCATCATCCCCCGGCTCATGCCCGGAAACCCGGCCGCCATTCTCGTCGCGCGGTTCCAGGGGCGCCTAAGCCCCCAGGCGATCAACTCGCTCTCGATACTGTTCGGGCTGAAGAGCCACACCGGGATCGTGTCGCAGTACTTCTCGTACTGTGGGCAGCTCTTCTCGGGAAACCTCGGAATCTCCTTCAGCTACTTTCCCGCGTCGGTCTCGAGTGTCCTCCGGAGCTCGATGCCGTGGACTCTCGTTCTCATCGGTGTGTCAACCGTGATCAGCTTCATTCTCGGCACGCTCGCCGGGATAGTGGTGGCCTGGCGGCGGGGCGGTTTCTGGGACGTCGTCCTCCCCCCGGTGACGACGTTCTTCGCCTCCGTGCCCTACTTCTGGCTTGGGATCCTGTGCGTCTTCTTCTTTGCCATCGACCTTGGCTGGTTCCCGAGCTCGGGCGGCTACTCCCTCACCACGAGCCCGAGCTTCACGCTCGCCTTTATCGGGAGCGCCGCTTACCATGCCGTGCTCCCCGGCATCACGATCGTCGTCTCGTCGGTCGCCGGCTGGCTCCTCGGGATGCGCAACATGATGATCACCACCCTCGCCGAGGACTACGTCGTGATGGCGGAGGCAAAGGGGCTCACATCGAGGCGGATCATGTACGCCTATGCAGCCCGGAACGCAGTGCTCCCGTCGCTGGCCAACTTCGCAATGTCGCTCGGCTTCGTCGTGAGCGGGGCGATCCTCGTCGAGATCGTCTTCTCGTACCCAGGCATCGGTTACGTGCTCTTCCAGGCGGTGAACAACGAGGACTACCCCCTCATGGAGGGCATCTTCCTCGTGATCACTCTCGCCGTGCTCGTCGCCAACCTGCTCGCAGACGTCGCCTACCTGATCATCGACCCGAGGACGCGGGAAGACGCGTGACGATCATCGTCGAAACCCTCGAGACGGCCTCCCGCCCGGTAGAGCGGAGCGAAGGCGAGGGCCGCTTCGCCTGGGTCGCCCAGCTGCGGACCCCGAAGATCGTGGCGGGCTTCGTCATTCTGGCGATCTTCATCCTGGCCGCCATCTTCGGGCCGATCATCGACACCACCAATCCCTCGACGCTCTCGCAGGCAATCCTGCAGGCACCCTCGGCGGCACACCTGCTCGGCACCACCGCCACCGGGCAGGACGTCCTCTCCCAGCTACTCGTCGGGTCCCGCGTCTCGCTCATCGTCGGCTTCGCCTCGGCCGCTATCGCCACGGTGATCGGCATGATCGTCGGGATCGTCGGCGGCTACCTCGTGGGTCTGGCCGACGAGGTCCTGTCGGTGATCTCGAACGTGTTCCTCGTGATACCGACCCTGCCGCTCGTGATCGTGATCAGCGGCTACCTCCCCTCGAAGGGCTCTCTCAGCGTCACGCTTGTGATCGCCCTGACAGGCTGGGCGTGGGGCGCCCGCGTGCAGCGGGCACAGACGCTGAGCATCCGGCGGCGGGACTACATCAGCGCGGCTCGCGCCACAGGGGAGGGGCTCTGGCGGATCGTGATGTACGAGATCCTGCCCAACGAGATGGCGATTGTGGTCGCCGGGTTCCTCTTCACCGTGATCTTCGCCATCTTCACCCAGGCCGCCCTCGCCTTCCTCGGGCTGTCGGACGTGTCGGAATGGTCGTGGGGGACGATGCTCTACTGGGCCCAGAACAGCGAAGCGCTCCAGGTCGGGGCCTGGTGGTGGTTCGTGCCGCCGGGCCTGTGCATCGCCCTTGTAGGGACCGGCCTCGCCCTCATCAACTTCGGGATCGACGAGTTCGTGAACCCGAGACTGCGTGCGGGCACGGCCGAGCCAGCGGGATCTCGCAGCCGGCCGTGGCGCCGCCGCTCGGTCTCGGCGACTGCCCCGACGCCCGTCCTCGCCGACGAGGGGTTCACCGAGGTCGAGCGTGCCGGCCGTCCCGGCCCGCCGGAGGCGTGGCGGTGAGGGCAATGCGGCGCCGGCCCAGCACGGAGGAGGCGCCCCCCTCCGGGCCCGGACCGGCGCGGGGCGAACCCGTCCTCGAGGTCAGCAACCTGAGCGTCGCCTATGGCTCGGGGCCGAGGGCGGTACGTGCCGTCGTGGACGTCAGCCTTGCGCTGCGCCGTGGCGAGGTGCTCGGTTTGGCAGGCGAGTCCGGGTCGGGCAAATCCACGCTCGCCTTTGCCATGAACCGGCTGCTGCGCCCGCCGGCCCGCATCACGAGCGGATCAGTCATATACCGCTCGCCGGCCGGCAAGGAGCTCGACGTCCTCGCCATGAGCGGCGAGGAGCTGCGCCAGTTCCGCTGGCGCGATGTCGCCATGGTCTTCCAGTCCGCTATGAACGCCCTGAACCCCGTGCTGTCGATAAAGGCGCAGATCCTCGACACCTTGAGCGCCCACGGGCACGAGCTGTCGCGGCAAGAGGGCCACGCCAAGGCAGTAGAGCTCCTCGGCCTGGTCGGGATCTCGGCCGACCGGGTCGCCGCATACCCCCACGAGCTGTCCGGAGGTATGCGCCAGCGGGCGATGATCGCCATCGCCCTTGCCCTCAGTCCCGAGATCATCATCATGGACGAGCCGACGACTGCTCTCGACGTGGTGATGCAGCGACAGATCCTGAGCGTGATCCTCGGCCTGCGGCGCCGGCTGGGTTTCTCGGTCGTGTTCATCACCCACGACCTGTCGCTGCTGCTCGAGATGGCCGACCGAATCGCCGTCATGTATGCCGGGCGGATTGTCGAGCTGTCGCCCGCCCCGGAGCTCTACCGCCGGCCCCGCCACCCTTACAGCTACGGCCTGCTTCACTCCTTCCCGACGCTTCACGGCCCGCGCACGGAGCTGAGTGGGATCCCGGGCTGGCCTCCCGACCTGCGAGACCCTCCCCCGGGCTGTCCCTTCCACCCGCGTTGCCCGTATGCCCGGCAACGTTGCAGCCAAAAGGTTCCCCTCCTTCTCCGCCAGGAGGGCCGGGGCGGCGACGCCGAGGTTGCCTGCCTCCTCTACGAGGAGGACCTCGGTCCCCTTCCCGACGAGCTGGCGGAGCGCTGACATGGTCGACGTGACGATCCGCCCGGGCCGCCCGCCTGCTCGGCCTGACCGGGCCGCCGTGATGGAGTGCGTCGACCTCAAACGGTGGTACCGCACCGGTGCCGCACGGGCACGGCCGACATATGTGAAGGCCGTCGACGGTGTTTCCTTCGCGTTGTACGCCGGGGAGATCACCGCTCTCGTGGGCGAGTCCGGCTCGGGTAAGTCGACCGTCGCTCGGGTGCTCGCACAGCTCGAGAAGGCGACGTCGGGGCAGGTGATCCTCGACGGCAAGCAGGTGCGACACAGAGTGCTCGGATTCAAGAAGTACGCCCGTCGCGTCCAGCTGACCTTCCAGGATCCGTTCAGCTCGCTCAATCCCACCCACCGCGTCGACTATGTCCTCAGCCGGCCGCTGCGCATCCACGGCTTCGCCACGACCCGCAAGGAAGTCGAGCAGCAATCCCTTGACCTGCTCGAGCAGGTCGAGCTGACGCCGCCCCGACAGTTCCTTCACAAGTTCCCCCACGAGCTCTCCGGCGGTCAGCGCCAGCGGGTCGCCGTGGCGCGCGCCCTCGGCGCCCGCCCGGAAGTGATCCTCGCCGACGAGCCGGTCTCCATGCTCGACGTCTCCATCCGCCTGAGTGTGCTCAACCTGCTCCGCCGCCTCGTCGAGGAACGCAATGTCGCCCTTCTCTACATCACCCACGACATCGCCTCGGCGCGGTACTTCGCCAAGACGACGCTCGTGATGTACGCCGGACGGCTGGCCGAGGGTGGCGACTCCGAGGAGGTCACCCAGCGCCCCGCCCATCCCTACACACAGTTGCTGATCAAGGCGGCTCCCGACCCCGGCCGCGTCGAGGAGGTGAGCGCCGAAGCGGGCGAGCCGCCGAATCTCGCCCACCCACCCCGCGGCTGCCGGTTCCATCCCCGCTGCCCACACGCGATGGATGTCTGCAGAGAGCAGATGCCGCTGCGGGCCCAGCTCGAGGGTGACCATTGGGTCGACTGCTGGCTGTATGTCGACGGGCCCCATGGCGAGCGCCGGGCGGACTGCCGGGAGCCAGAGCTGAGATGGCCTCCGACCACCGCCACCTCCAGCGAGCACCGTCGTCGTCGCCGTCGACCTCGGCGGCACCAAGACCGCTATCACCATCGCCGACCTCTCCGGGCGGACGCTCGCCCGGACGACCATGCCGACGGCGGCAGGCGCCGGCCCCGCCGCCGTCATGAGCCGGATGGCGGTGGCCGGACGGAGCCTGCTCGAGGAGGCGGGGGCAGACCTCGCCGCCGTGGCGGCGGCCGCAGCCGTGACGCCCGGCGTGGTGCTCGAGGGACCGCGTGCTCCTTGCTCCCAACAACGACTGGTGGGAGTCACTCGCCCTCGCCCGGGAGCTGCGGGCGGCCTTCGAGACGAGGCTCGCCGTCGTCGACAACGACGTCAAGGCGGCAGCTCGGGCCGAGGTCTCGTTGGGGCGGTCTGTCAGGAGTCGGGACGGCCATCTATCTCAATCTCGGCACAGGGTTCGCCTTCGCCACTGTCGTCGAAGGCGAAGTGCTGCGGGGCGCACACGGCGCCGCCGGCGAAGTCGGCTACCAGCTGACGGGCAGGTCCAGTGATCGTTCCTTCGCCGACGGCGGCGCGCCCCTCGAGGAGCTATCCGGTGGACGAGCGCTGGCCGAGCGGGCCTCGAAGCTCGTCGGCCAGCCGGTCACGACTGCCGAGGCGTTCGAGCTCGCAGATCGCAACCCTGCCGTCTCCGAGCTGATCGGCGACGCCCTCGACGTGCTCGGCCGGCACATCGCCAACCTGGCTGTGGCGATCGATCCCGAGGTGATTGCCGTCGGCGGCGGCATGACCGGCAGCGCCGAGGTGATCTTCCCGGTGCTGCGGCGCTACCTCGACCGAACCGTCCCGTTCCCGCCCCGCCTCGAGCTGGCCCGCTTCGGCGGTGACAGCGCCCTTGTCGGCGCCGTCTTGATGGCCGTCGAGGCGGTGGCGGCTGAGCCGGCGCCGGCGGCGAGCGCCGGCTAGCGGTCGGCGGCCAAGCCGGCGCGCGTCTACGAGCACTCGCCGGGCGATCTCGAGGGCGGCCGAGAGACCACCGAGGACCGAGGCGTCGTTGCCGAGCTCGGAGGCGACGATCTCGGGCACCTCGAGGGGCACGAGACGCCGGAGCCGCTCCTGGATCCGGGGGACGAGGAGGTCGCCGCTGTGGCCGATGCCACCGCCGAGGATGACGAGCTCGGGGTCCACGATGCTGACGATGGCACCGACTGCGCGGGCGAGCACCGAGGCGGCCTCGTCGACCACATCGATCGCCGCACCCTCGCCGGCCCGGGCGGCGTCGAACACCTCGGTCACGCTTGCCATGGGCAGCCTGCGCCGGTGGGCCAGCTCGATAAGGGCGCCGGCGCCGACGGCGCTTTCGAGCTCGCCGTGGCGCCGCTGCCCGAGGGGATGCAAGCGTTCCACCGAACCTGGGAAGAGCGGGAGGAAGCCCACCTCCCCAGCCGCGCCCTGTGCGCCCACCCGTAGCCGGCCGCCGAGGACGAGGCCCATGCCGACGCCCGTACCGAGCGACAGGTACACGAAGTCACGTGCTTTCTGACCTGCGCCGTACACCTGCTCGCCGAGAGCCGCCAGGTTGACGTCGTTGAACAGGGTGACGTTGCCACCAAGGCGCTCGATCAGCAGCTGCCCGACCCCGCGGCGCTGCCAGCCCGGAAGGTTCGGCACGAGCCGGATCGTGCCACTTGCCGGGTCGTACACGCCCGGCGTCCCCACCACCTTGTGAGTCAACTGATCCCAGGCAAGCCCTGCCTCGCTCGTGACGGCCCGTCCGACAGCGGCGATCTGCTCGAGCAGGCCGGCGGCACTGCGCACCTGCGATCGGACGTCACGGCGCACGAGGATCCGGCCGCCCAGGTTGGAGACGGCTAGGCGTAGCCACGAACGTCCGACGTCAACCACGAGCACCTGGCCGGCTTCAGGATTGGCCTCGAAGACCCGGGGGGCTCGCCCTACGCTCCCGGTCCGCAGCCCGTTCTGCCGGAGGAGCCCCGATGACTCGAGACTGGCGAGAGCCAGGGCCACTGTGGGACGGGACAGCCCGCTGTGCTCCCCGATCTGGGTCGCAGAGCCCTGGCCGAGCTCGCGCACGAGCTCGTAGATGGCCCGCGCGTTGATGGCCCGCACGACGCCTGTCGAGGTGGCGGCGGCGTAGGCGCCCGAGGTGGCCTCGTCGCCGGTGGCGTTGGCGTGTTCCGGCGGTTGTCGCACCTGTTGCACGGCCGTCTCGCCCCCTCCTTCCGGTTCGTGCAGATTTGGTCAAGGAGCCTAACATAAGCTCGCACAAGAGCCCCAGGAAGAGGAGCACGACACATGACCTTCGCCGTCACCGCCGCCGGACGAGCCGGAGAGCGGCTAGCCATCGCCTCCTGGCGGGTGACGAGCGCCGCCGCGATCGGCGACGACGGCGCGACCATATCGCTCCCTGGCTACGAAACCCGTGGCTGGTGCACCGCACCGGCCCGCAGCACCGTGATGGCACTCTCGTCACCAACGGTGAGTATCCCGACCTCTTCTTCTCCACCAACATGCGCGACCAGGTGGACCCGTCCCGCTTCGCCGTCCCGTGGTGGTACCGGACGCTCTTCACCCTGCCCGAGGGCAGTCTCCACACCCATGTCCGCCTCGACGGCATCATCCCGTGGGCCGACCTGTGGGTGAACGGCCACCTCATAAGCGACGCCGGCGCTCTTGCGGGCGCCTACGTCGTCACCACCCTTGATGTGACCGAGGTGGTGCGACCGGGGCTCAACGCCCTCGCCCTCCGTGTGCACCCCGGCAACCCCATGCAGGACCTGTCGATCGGTTGGGTGGACTGGGCACCGGCGCCGCCCGACGACAACATGGGTCCCTGGCGCGATGTCATCGTCGGCACAACCGGGCCGGTCCGCCTGGAGGCGCCCCACGTCCGCACCCGGCTTGAGGCGGAGCCGCCCGCGGCCGCCGAGAACGCCGATGCCGTCCTCACCATCAGCATCGGCGCCCGCAACCTCACCGGTACGGCGGAGACGGTCCATCTGGCTGGGGTGGTGACCGCACCAGGTGGCCGCCTGCTGTGTTTCGAGCAGTCCGTCAGCTTGGAGCCCCGCGCCACCACCACCGTCCGTTTCGAAGAACAGCACCTGCCTGGCGCCTCGCTCTGGTGGCCGATCGGCGAGGGAGGTCAGCCGCTTTATCGCCTCGCTGTCACGGCCACGCTCTCCGGCGCCCGCAGCGACGAGGTGGAGACGCGTTTCGGGGTACGCACCGTCGAGAGCGAGATCTGTCCCGGCGGCGGCCGCCGGTTCCGCATCAACGGTCAAGCCGTCCAGATCTTCGGCGGCGGCTGGTCCCCAGACCTGTTGCTGCGTCACGACCACGACCGGCTGTCCCGGCAACTCGCCATGACCGCCCACCTCGGGCTGAACACCATCCGCCCCGAGGGCAAGCTCGAGAACCCCGAGTTCTACGACCTCTGCGACGAGCTCGGGATCATGGTCCTGCCCGGCTGGGAGTGCTGCAACAAGTGGGAGGCGGCCGCCGGCACGGGCGGCGAGCAGTGGAGCGAGGCCGACGCCGATGTCGCCGAGGCCTCGATGGCGTCCGAGGCCGCCCTCCTGCGCAACCACCCGTCTGTGGTCGGGTTCCTGATCGGCAGTGACTTCGCCCCGCCCCCCGACTTGGCGGCCCGCTATCTGCGGGCTCTCGATGCGGCCGAGTGGGACCTGCCCGTCATCGCCTCGGCCGCCGTGCAGGGCTCCGAAGTCACGGGGCCGTCTGGCATGAAGATGACGGGCCCCTATGACTGGGTCCCGCCCTGCTACTGGTACGAGGAGGACCCGGAGCTCGGAGGCGCCGTTGGCTTCAACTCCGAGACGAGCGCCGGTCATGTTCTTCCCCGCCTGCCGAGCCTGCGGCGGATGTTGTCCGTCGCCGAGCTGGACTCGCTCTGGCAGCAGCCCGCCCGACCGCAGTACCACTCCGGGCCTCCGTCGGAATTCGACAACCTGCGACGCTTCTCCGACGCTCTCGCCGGACGTTACGGGCCCCCACGCTCGCTCGATGACTTCGTCGCCAAGGCGCAGCTGGCGGGCTACGAGTCCGTCCGCGCACAGTTCGAGGCCTTCGCCTCCCGTGCCGGTGCCGCCGCGCCTGCTACCGGCGTCGTCTACTGGATGCTGACGGCACCCTGGCCGAGCCTCAACTGGCAGCTCTTCGACTACGAGCTCGACACGCCGGCATCGGCCTCAGCGACCGGAAGGCCCTCGAGGCTGTCCACACCCTCTACGCCTACGACCGCCGGATGGTGCAGGTGCTCAACCGCACTGGCCGACCGACGGAGCCTCTCCGGCTCAGCGTCGTGCGCCGGTGTGCCGACGGCTCGGGCGGCGTGGTGACCACTCACGAGCTCGGCGGGGTGGCACCGCGGACGGTTCTCGACGTGGAGGCCGTAGCGCCGCCCGAGCACGCCCGTGGCGCCTGGTGGCTCGAGCTCGACCTGCAAAGTGCTGAGGAGAGGGTGAGCCGAAACGTGTACTGGCTCTCCACACAGGACGACGTGCTCGACCGCTCGAAGCACGAGTGGCACTCCACCGGCGTTTCCAGTTACGCCGACTTCTCGGCCCTCGAGGAACTGCGCCGTGCCCGCGTCGAGGTTGAGGTCGACGCCTCGACCGACGGTGACGATCTGATCGTGCGGGTCACGCTGCGCAACGAGGATCGCTCCGGCACTCCGGCCGTCACCCTCCACCCCTCGATCATCTGCGGCGGGGAGCCCGTCGTACCCGTCTTCTGGGACGACTCCGACGTCACCCTCTTCGCCGGCCAAAGCGCCACCCTCACGGGCCGGCTGTCGCCACACAAGGCCGAGGGCCTGACCGTGCACGTCGACGGGCTCAACCTGCACCGTCCCCTGGCGCGGATCGTGCCCATTGGGCTCTGAGGCCGGATCGGAGCAGCTGAGCCTCAGCGGATCTGTCGACACAGAACCGCCTTCGAGTGGGAGCTGGCCGGAGAGAGCCTTGCACCACCTTTGTCAAGGACTCGAGCCTCACGTTTGTTATCCGGCTGTGGCGACCGCGCCGTCCGCGCCGGCGCCTTGACGGCCTACGGTCGATCCGGAGCGGCACCGGCTGGCGGCGCCGCAACAGAAGGAGGAGCGACGTGGCCACGACGACGGGGTGGTCCTCTCTGTTCGAGGGGAGGCAGAGCGGACGGTGGCGGCAGATTCCGTCGTGCTTGCCGGTGGCATCACCATATGGCGGAACTCGAAGGCGGAGGCCGTTGCCGCCGTCGCTGCGGCGCTCGATCGACTGACTGCCGAGCTCGCGCAATCGGGAGGCGTACCGCTCACTGTCGGCACTGACCGGTCGACATTGACCTGGTCGGCATTCTCCGCCAGCACCGAGACCGAGCGGCAGCACGACGAGACCGGGCGCTATGAGCCCACGGGCCGGGTCGCCGCCACGGTCGGTATCGGGATCGCCCTCAGAGACTTCGGCCTTTGGAGACGCTCGGGAGGGTCTTCGCCCGCCACGAGGACTTCAACGTGCGTCAAGTCACCTGGCACGTCGACGACGACAATCCGGGCTGGTCGGCTGTTCGGGCGGAGGCCATCGAGGCGGCGCTGCGCAAAGGAAGGGACTATGCCGTCGCCCTCGGGGTGTCCCTGTCGCGCGTCGAGCATGTGGCGGACACCGGGCTCCTCGGCGGATCCGACGGCGGGCACACCGCCGCTCGGAGAGCACACGCCGTTGCCCTCACCGCCGGGGGTCGTGGCGGCGAGGAGATCGACACTCCCTCCCTCGACCCGGTGCCCCAGCAGCTGACGGCAGTCATAGAGGCCCGGCTCCGGGCAACAGCCGCGCCTCTTCCTGTCTGACCCGCCCTATCTGACCAGACGACGATGCGTCGTCTCAGGGTGCTGTGGCTATCCGGCTTTCGGGAAGTCGCGCATGTGTCGTATGGGTGAGGCTACAAGCCAGCCGCCGGCGAGCACCTGACCGGCCACGGCGATCCAGAGGGTAGGTCTCGAGCCGAGCTCTGTGCCGATCACGCCGCCGATGAGGCCACCGATCGGGAGCACCCCCCAGACGACGAACCGCATCGTCGCGTTCATCCGTCCGAGCAGGTGCTCGGGGCAGAGCCGCTGTCGGAAGCTCACCTGGTTGACGTTGTACAAGACGACGCCGAAGCTCATGAAGAAGTAACCGGCGGCGAAAAAGAGCAGCCCGAGCCGAGGTGTCGAGAGCGGGATCGAGGATCGCCGCCGGCGCTGACGAAGATGCCGACCAGAGTGGCTCGGGCACCTCCGATCCGCCGGGCGACCCGTGAGGCCGTGAACGCCGCCAGCAGCCCTCCGACGCCGCCGGCGGCGAAGATGAGACCGATGATCCCGGCGGCGCGTGCACCACCCGGACGAGGAACACGATCTCGACCGCCGTCATGATCCCGCTGAAGAGGTTCGAGGTCGCGGTCGTGGCGGCAATCGCCCGCAGCAACGGGTGCCCGAAGACAAAGCGAAGCCCCTCGGCGATGTCGAGGTAGATCCGCCTGTGGCCGCCTTCGGGTACGGTCGGCGCCGGCTCTCGTCTTCGGATGCCGCCAACGGCGATCGCCGAGACGAGGAAGCTCCCGGCATCGACGGCGATCGCGTACGGGGCGCCGATGGCCTGGACGAGGCCGCCGGCGAGGCTCGGGCCCGCCACCTGGGCCACCTGGGCGCTGCCGGTCAGCTTGGCGTTGCCCTCGACGAGATGCTCGCGGCCCACGAGAGAGGGCAGATAAGACTGGTAGGCGACGTCGAAGAACACGGTGAGCACGCCCGAGATCAGCGTGACGAGATAGAGCTGGAGCAGTCCGAGGTCGCCGAGAGCGTAGGTCACCGGAACCGAGCCGAGGCCAAGCAGGCGGCCCACGTCGGCCGCGATCATGATCCGCCGCCGCCGAAGGCGGTCCACCCAGACGCCGGCCGGGAGGCCGACGAGGAGGAAGGCGGCCGTCGACGACGCAGCGAGGGCCCCCACCTCGAAGGTGGTCGCGTGCAGGGCACGCACGGCGAGGAGCGGGGCGGCGAGGACGCTCACCTGGCTGCCGAGCTCGCTGATCGTCTCGCCACCCCACAGCAGCCGGAAGTCACGGTGACCCAGCAACGATCCGCCAGCCATAGCCGGACGCTAGCTAAGGCCTGAGCCGAGCTCGCCGCCCCGGGCTCCTCGCCGCTTCCTCGGGGCTTTGAATAGGGCCGCTGCCAGCAGCAAAACGGTGTCAGCACGCAGATCTCGGCGGGCGGCGCACCGAGCGTCCCTTGACAGAGAAACCGAGCCAAGCGAGCATGACGGCGGGCGGGCGCCGCAGGGTCGGGCGTGTCGGTCATCATGCCGGCAGACCGCTATCCACAACGACGACCAGGAGAAGGTGTGACATGGCAGAGCTGAAACGGAGACACTTCGGCGATCCTGACGACACACGTGCCATGGGGGACAAGGGGAAGGTGGAGGTCGTCAGCATCGAGGGCGGCGTTGTGGGACGGGCGACGTTCGAACCGGGTTGGGTCTGGTCTGAGCACGTAAAGCCGATCGCCGGAACCGACAGCTGCCAGGCGGCGCATCTCGGGTATGTCGTCTCTGGTCGTCAGTTGATCGTCATGGACGACGGCACGGAGCTTGAGATCGGAGCCGGTGACGTCGTGTCGATACCTGCCGGGCACGACGGACGGACCGTCGGCGACGAGCCTTGCGTCGTGATCGACTTCGCCGGCATGACCGACTACGCAAAGCCGGGTTGAGCAAAAGCGGCCCACGGGGGTAATAGCGGTTTTCCGGCGGGACCAATTCGGAACGTCTCGACCAGCATTTACACTGACCAGAGCTGCATCCACTGCCGCCCTCGGCAGGCCTGCCCGAATCGGGCGTCTTCTCGGTCACTGCTGGCATCGATCGCCCTAATCGAGGAGTCCGACCCTGGGGGGATGCTCAGGCTGATGGCGCTTGCGACTGTTGTACCTCTGGCCGATCGATCTGCAAGACGGCATTTCCTCCAGAGGAGTCATCTATTCGGCCCAGTACTGCCATAATGGCGGCATTCAACACAAATGAGAACTGTTCATTAACTGCATCATCTCGAATATTAGGGTCATATTCTCGGAGCTGAGCTGGCGATAAGAAATACCTCCGAACTTCCGGCGGTATGTTCTTCTCGGTAGAGTGTCTACCGTGTCGTTCTATTACGTCATGGAGTCTGTCCGGGCTTTGCTTCAGGCGATAAAACCTGATGGTGAGCAAATCGATGACCGCATGCCAAAGCCAACGAGCTCCGTCCTCGTCCGGCAAATAAGCGTGTATGCTCTCCTCTAGAACACGAGCTGGGATACGAAACCGCTCGTACTGTACTTGTAAGTCGCCGTCATCCAGTGCCTGATCATAGTGCCTCCGGCGATTAACCTCCTCGGTTTGATAGTAGAAGGTATAGGCAAGTCGCATCATCTCGATGCTTAGGTCAGCTCTTAGCTTCTCCGCAGCCCGTTTTAGCCGGTCAGCTTCGAGCTTCGACTCTCGGCGGTCCCGTGCTCGGTATAGAAGAAAAGCAACAGAGCCGCTGCCGACTAGTGCTGCGGGCTAAAGGTCCGGCCACGTACACCCAAAGATCGTCCCAGAATGACAATTGTGCTACCGCTAACAGCTGTTCTAGAGCCATGGAGTTCCTCGCTTCGAGCACGAGATAGCGTTCGTGGAACCGGAGGCTACACGTCTGGACACTACACGTCTGGACACTACACGAGTGACTCCTCTCAGAGCTAGGACCGAATACGCGCGCGATCGTTGGTTGACCGAAGCAGCGCCGCTTCTCCACAGACCAGGAGCACAGCTCAGGTGAGAGGGTCGCTGCCAAACACATACGGCAGGACAGTGATCGAGGGTCGCCCCTCGGAAGGAGAAGGAGGTGACACGGGACTCGCCACAAGGACCACGGAGAGCGGCTGGTGGCCCACGAGGGGCAGGTCTCACCGGTGCAAAGGCCAAGCGGCCGTCGACCGCTCCAGGCGAGACACGGAGGACGTGGGCCACCATCATGATCGCATAAAGCGCCTTGGTCTAATCCACCTGGGCTGAGAGCGCTGAGTTACAGGCCGGGCTACGATCGCCCGGCGCCTCAACTTCGATCAGCTTCTGGAAGACGAGGCGGACCGCTTCTCTGACGGGATCGATCCCCTGGGTGCCGTTGCTGAATACGCCAGTCGGTGAGGTCGGACAGGGCAGCCTTATCGAGGGCCATCGGGTTGATCTTTTTTGTAGGTTTGGACTTGAACACACCCGAGGATGACCCGGTGGCCCCGCCTGCATGGTGGATGACTTCGGCCAGCTCAAAGCCCACCACGCCGCGGGAGTCGGCGAGTGCCCTGGAGTCACGCCGCCGTAGCCTCCGTTGGCGCCTGTCTGACCCGGAAGCCGCCAGAGTAGTCACTGATGCCGCTTTGAGCCGACGACGCTCGTGGTCGAACCACATGAATCGCTTAATCGGCGCAGCATCTCGAACGTCTCGAAGGGACTTGCGCTTCGTGCTCCGCGGCAGTGGAGCCAGGCTGACCCAACGATATTCCCAGGGTCAGGACCATCTGAGAGTTGCAACGGCGAACACCGACGGCCTTCGCAGAGGCTGTCGAGTTTGCTGGTTACAGGCTCCCGGCCCTGAGATCGAGCACCGCTTGGTGAGCCTAGCCAAGGCACCTCTGTTCCGTTTGACGGAACGGCATTCCAAAGTTATCGTCTTCGCCGTTACCGCTCATCTCGTTGGCGTGGGAAGGAAGGAAGCGTGAAGGTCACGGATGTCCGGACGCACGTGCTCGTCGTGCCCGCAGTGAAGGCAGATGCGACGACAGCGGCCCAGGATGACTTCGTGGTCGAGATCGAGACCGACGAAGGTATCGTCGAGGGCGTCGGCGAGTCCGACCTGAATCCGTGGATCGCCCGGGGCCTACGTAGAGGCTCCCAGCACGCACAGTATGGGGCTGTCATTGCGTGAGATGCTTCTCGACGAGGATCCCCTCGATGCCGAGCGGCTGTGGCAGAAGCTCTACCAAGGCTCGGCCATGAACGGTCGACGGGGGGCCGTCATTCATGCCATCGGTGCGCTAGAGATCGCACTCTGGGACATCGCCGGAAAGGCGGCGGGTGCTCCAATCTTCGAGCTGCTGGGCGGCGAGCGCCGTCCTATCACCCCCTACGCATCGCTTCTTCCCGACGTGGCGAACTTTGCCGACTTTAAGCCCGCCATCGTCGACTGGGCGGTGCGGGCGAGGGAACAATTCGGCTTCCGGGCCGTGAAGCTCAAGCTCATCTTGATGGTCCATACGCCCATCGGGGCACCGCGTTGGTGACGACAAGTTGACCGAGGTCGTCGCCGCCGTCCGAGCGGCGTCGGACCCGGACGTCATCGTGATGGTCGATGTCGGATACGCCTGGGAGGACGTCGACCGTGCCGCCGCCTGTATCAGCGAGTGGAGGGACCTCGACGTCTTCTTCGTCGAGACCCCCCTTCGCTCCGACGACATCGCCGGCTACGCCGAGCTGCATCGACGCGACCTTGGCGTAAAGATCGCAGCGGGAGAATGGCTGGCGACCCACTACGAATTCGAGGAGTTGATCGACAGAGGCCTCATCGATGTCGCCCAGCCCGATGTTGGTCGTGTGGGCGGTTTTGGGGAGGCACGTCGGGTCGCCCGGCACGCCGAGCGCAAGGGGCGGCTCATCGTCCCCCACGCCTGGAAGAGCGGCATTTCCATCGCTGCCGCTGCCCACCTCGCAGCGGCATCACCGAACTGCATCTTCATCGAGTACCTGCCGGCCGAGCTGACAGATTCGCCACTCCGCCAAGAACTCGTTGCCGAGGATCTCGCCATGGTGGACGGCAGGATCATTCTGAGCGAGGCGCCTGGCCTTGGTGTCAGCCTTGCGCCGGAAGCGCTCGAGCGGTTCGAGGTCCTCGACTGAACGTCCGCACCGACTCCGGGGGAGACGATGGCGTCGCCGGCACGCGACGTCCTAGCGGAGATCACCGACGCGGGCGTGGTCCCGATCGTCCAGATCTTCGCACCCGGACCAAGTCGAAGGCGTGCTTTCGGCCTTGCACGCCGGCGGTCTGCCGGTTGACGGAAATTGTCCTCCGCACACCTGCTGCCCTGCCGGCCATCGCCGCCCGCGCCGTCGAGACTCTCCCCGACGTCGTTATCGGCGCGGGGACGGTTCGCTCGGAGTTCGACGCCCCTCCAGGCTATCGAAGCCGGCGCTCGATTCGTGGCTTCTCCCGTCACGGACGCCAAGAGTCATCGCCCGATGCCTGCACGAAGGAATCAACGTCTTTCCCGGAGCGTTCTCGCCAACCGAGATCCACGCTGCCATGAGGCTCGGCGTCGAGCGTCGTCAAGTACTTCCCGGCCGAAGCCGGAGGTGGAGCCCGACTTCATCCGGGCGGTCGCCGCTGCCATGCCCGACAGCCGCTTCATCCCGACGGGCGGAGCGACCCTCGAAAACCTTGAGGCCTACCTGTACTGCCTGCCGCAGGTCGTTGCCTGCGGCACTTCGGCCATCACCACCCAGAGAACTGGTCGAGTCGGGCAATTTCACCGAGATCACCCTGAGGGCCGTGACGGCTCGCGCCACCGTCCGCCCAGCAGCATGCGGAGCTAGGATAGTGAGTCACGGGGCTTGACACCGGCCCCGGCGCAGCCACGAACTCGGCCCCCGCTCTGGGACGCCGTGGCGCTCGGGGAGGTCATGCTCCGGCTGGATCCCGGGCGAGGGTCGGATCGCCTCGACGCGCTCCGTTCCGGGTGTGGGAAGGAGGCGGTGAGTACAACGTCGCCCGGGGGCTTTCGCCGGTGCTTCGGGCAGCGAACGACGCTCTTGTCGATGCCCTTCGTTCGACAACTTCGGTCGGGCGCCTGCTCGAGGACCTCATCCTTCAAGGGGGCGTCGACACGTCGCACGTTTCCTGGCTGCCCCCTTCGACGGGGTCGGACGGGCAGACGCGCAACGGGCTCAACTTCACCGAACGCGGTTTCGGCATCCGAAACGCACTCGGATGTTCGGACCGGGCTACACGGCGGCGAGCAGATGGCACCGGGCGACCTCGACTACGGACCCAGTGTTCGGCGACTGAAGGTGCCAGGTGGTTCCATACGGGAGGTGTCTTCGCCGGCTCTGTCGGAGAGCACGGCGCTGCTGGCCGAGGAGGCGATGGCGGCGGCCAAGGCACACGGCGTCACGTCTCGTTCGACCTCAACTACCGGCCGTCGCTCTGGGCTTCGCGGGAGGCAGCGCAGCTGCCGGCGTAGGTCAACCGGCGGCTCGTCCGCTCGCCGACGTGCTGTTCGGGAATGAAGAAGACCTCTCCCTGGTACTTGGACTCGAAGCCGAGGGAGATCTGACCACCCTTGCTGCGGAGCCACCGACGGCTGATCCTCGACGTGGCAGCAGTTCAGTCAGCTGACGTGATCGCTGCCACCCTTCGCCGGGTCCACTCGGCGTCGCGAACGACTGGGGAGCGATGTGCTGGACGGCAGGGGAACTCGTTCGGAGCGTCGAGTTGAGGAACCTGGAAGTCATGGACCGTGTCGGCGGCGGTGACTCCTTCGCCGTCCGGGCTGATCTACGGGCTCCTCGAAGGCATGGTGATACATGATGCCCTGCACTACGGCGTAGCCCATGGAGCCCTTTCCATGACGACCCCAGGAGACGCGTCGATGGCCACCCTGGCCGAAGTCCAGCACGTAACGAAGGGCGGTTCGGCCCGGCCGTGCGCTAGGGCCCGGTTCGAGATCGAGCCGCCGCGGACCCAGTGCGAGGAGTCGACGAAGACCATCGAAGAAGGGGGGCCCAGAGTGGACAACGACAGGAAAGAAAGAGGGAATCGGTCGTGGGACGACGGCTAACGCGCAGGGAGTTCATCAGCGCCGCGGCGATGGGGGGTCTCGTGATAGCGACGGGGGCCTCCTCACGGGCTGCAGTTCGTCTAAGACAGGTTCCTCTTCTCCGTCCCCTACTCAAAGCCCGCTGGCGCAGGCGCGCCAAAGCACGGGGGCAACTTGCATTCGCCATCGTCGGTGGAGCGCCGACCGACACCCTCGACGCCCACGAGACAGTCAGTCAGGTCGACAACATGCGATTCATGGCGCTCTACAACGGGCTGGTCGAGTTCTCCCCCGAGGTGGAATCGCCTATGTCGTCGCCGAGGAAATTACCTCCAACAAGGATGGGCGTATCTGGACAATCCGGCTCCGCCGGGACGTCACCTTCCACAATGGCAAGCCGCTCACCGCCGAAGACATCGTGTACACCTTCAAACGAATCATGGACCCGAAGGCCCCCAAGTCTGGGGCATTTGCGCTCCAGCCGGTCGATCCGAACTCAATGAAGATCGTCGACCCGCTCACGCTCCAGCTGACCATGCTCACCCCGTACTCCACGTTCGTCTCGCAGATCGCGGACCTGTACTACTTCGGTATCGTCCCCGTCGGCTACGACCCGAGGTCGCCGGTCGGGACCGGGCCGTTCAAGTACAAGTCCTTTACGCCCGCCCAACAGAGCGTGTTCACGCGCAACGACAACTATTTTGTCTCCGGTCTGCCCTATCTGGATGAGCTCACGATCATCGACTCCTTCCAGGATCCCACGTCGGCCCAGAACGCCTTCACGAGTGGCGTCGTCGACGCCTTCACCCAAGCACCACTGCCCCTCTCCGCGGGCCCTTGCCAGCAACGCCTCGGTGAAGCAGCTGATCTCGACGGCGGATCAGTGGGTGCCCTTCACGATGCGAGTCGATCAAGCGCCCTTCCCCGACGTTCGCGTCCGCCAAGCCTTCCGTTACATCATCGACCGGCCGTCTGTGGTCAATGCCGCCTTCGACGGACTGGCCGTCGTCGGGAACGATGTCTTCTGCCCTCAGGACCCCGACTTCGACCACAGCCTCCACCGGGAGCAGGACATCCCGCTCGCCCAACACCTGCTGAAGAGCGCCGGCTACCCGGACTTGAGCATCCAGCTCGTCACGTCTGACGGCATAGCTGAGGGTGCCGTTGAGAGCGCACAGGTCTTCGCCCAAGACGCCACGGCCGCCGGTGTCCACGTGCAGATCGAAAATGACACGTCCACCCAGTACTTCTCGCAGTACCTCCATTGGACATTCTCCCAGTCGTTCTGGGGAAACCCGCCCTACATCGCTACGATCTCGCAGGCCCTCCTACCAGGCGCGCCCTACTGGGAGACGCACTTCGACAACCCCCGGTACATCAAGCTGTACGCCGAGGTCAATGCGACCACCGACGTGAATCTGCAGAAGCAGCTGATCCGGGAGATGCAGCTCATCGACTTCAACGAGGGCGGGTACATCATCCCCGCCTTCAACCGCCAGCTGGACCTGTTGAGCCCCAAGGTCCACGGGTTGACGCCGACGGCGACCGGCATCCCCATGGGCAACGCCGACTGGGAGCACGTATGGATGGACTAGGAAATCGGTTAGTCCGGACTCAGGGTGCGAGGAGAACCCCACTCAGGCTGACCTCCTCACAGACGCAGATCGAAGCGCCTCGGCGGCCTCCCGGGGCTCTCGACCCTGGCACGGAAGAGCGCCCCACCGTACCGCTCGTCGGCCGGAGTGGAGGCGCCGAAGTCCTTCGAAGCCGTCGTGACGTACAGATCGCACAGATCGGTCCCGCCGAGCGTGCAGCTGGACACTCGCTTCACAGGAAGGGAGATTGCTCGATCGAGCACGCCTCCCGGTGCGAAGCGGCTGACCTTCGACCCGCCCCAATGCGCCACCCATACGAAACCGTCCGCATCGACCGTCAGCCCATCGGGGAATCCTTCGCCCGAGGCGAAGGCTGCGAAGGTCCGTCGCTTGCCGAGCGAGCCGCCTCGAGCATCGAAGGGGTAGACGTCAATGCGGCGGGTCGGCGAATCGACGAAGTAGAAGAGCGTCCCGTCCGGGCTCCAGTCCATGCCGTTCGGGATCGTGAGGCCGTCGAGGACGGTCGTGACGGCGCCGGAGGGCGTGATCCGCACGAGCGTTCCCGCACCGGGTGTCTCACTGAACGTCGTGATGCCGGCCCACAGGTTCCCCGCCGGGTCACAGCGCGAATCGTTGAGGAAAGCATCGGCGCGGGCGGGGCCGAGCTCCATCGCTGTCCGGACTCGGCCGTCATCGAGGTCGATCGCGTCCAGCCCGCCCTCCCCGGCGAGCAGGAGCACGTTGCCCGATGCAGCCGGAATCACCACGGATCCCACCATCTTTGCGAGCGGGAGCACCCGATCGGTGAAGTCCGACGGCGTGAAGAGGTGCAGGGCCGGGCCGTCGTGTCGACCCAGGCAAGTCGCTCGGTGTCGATGAGCCAGACCGGGCCCTCTCCGCAGTCGGCTACGACGTCGAGCACCGGGACGTCGAGGAAGTCGGACACGAGCACGGCCTTCGGGGTGGTCGAGGGTGGCGGGAGGCCGTCATGTTACAGACGAGCGCCCGGGTGACACAGCGGCTCGTCAGGGCTCGCCCGGGGCGGGAGCACCCGTGACAAGCGAGCAGGTGGTGCTCGTCACCGGAGGGTCGGGTGGCATCGGACGCGCCTGCTGCGAGAACTTCGCACGGATCGGATGCCGGCTCGTGGCCGTCGACGCCGACGCCGACAGCTTGGCTGACCTCGAGCGGGACCTTCCTGACCGTGTCGAGGGCGCCGAGATATTGACGGTCAGAGCGGACGTAGTGGACCGCGATGCGATGGAGAGCGCCGTCGCCGCGGCGTCGACGGACCGTTTCGGAGGCGTCGATACCTTTGTGGCGGCGGCGGCCCTCGGCTCGCTCGGCCCGATCGACACTGTCGCTCCGGACAAGTGGGATCGCATCGTGGACGTGACGCTCAAAGGCAGTGCCAACGGGTGCCGAGCGGTTATCCCCATCATGAGGGCGGGGGGTGGGGGCTCCATCGTCCTGTTCGGCTCTGTGCTCGGCCGGAACGTGCTGCGGGGGACGGGAGCTTACGGCGCAGCCAAGGCCGGTATCGAGGGGCTCGTCCGGACTCTCGCCGTCGACTACGCCGCCGACGGCATCCGCGTCAACTGCGTCGTGCCGGGCACGATCGACACGCAGATGACCTGGTCAGGGGTCGGACCCCTAGGAAAAGGAGACACTGTTGAGCTATGCGGCCGAAGACATCCCGATTGGTCGGATCGGAAGGCCCGAGGAGGTGGCTGCCTGCGTCAGGTTCCTCGCCTCGCCCGAGGCTTCGTTCGTCACCGGGACCAGTCTCCTCGTCGACGGGGGCATTCTGGCCCGGACGGCATCCCGGATATGACGGCGGCCAGCGAGAAGGCGTCGTACCGCCTCCGCCAGGCGCGTGACGCCCTCCGGGCGTCGGAGTTCGACGCCCTGCTCCTTTGTGGCGGGACCAACTTGAACTTCCTGTCCGGCTTCCCCTATATCGACCCAAACTTGGCCCGGCCGTACTTTCTGGTGCTGTCCGAGCGGGAGCTGACCCTCCTCGTCCACACAGGACGGTTCTACGAGGCGGAGCGCCTGTCGTGGGTCGACGACGTCCGGTCCTACCGGCGCCTCTCCGTCGCTCCAATCGACGAGCTGCGCCAAGTCCTCCGCGACCACGGCCTGACCGCGGTCGCCTCGGGATGGAGCTCGGCTACGAGCAGAGGCTCGGTATACCGGTAGCCGAGGTCGACCGGCTCCGTGCCGAGCTTGCGCCCACTAACGATCGGTGACGCGGCCGACCTGCTGTGGCAACTCCGAATGGTGAAGCCGCCCTGGGACATCGCCGCCATTCGAACCGCCTGCTACATCACGGCAGAATCCTACGCGCAGACCCTCCGCGGAATCTCCCCGGGTCAGCGGGAGATCGATGTGCTGGTTGCCATGACGGAGGCAATGCGCCTCGGCGGAGGAGCCTCACCCTGGGTCAAGATCACCTCCGGCGCAGGGAACTACGACGTCGTGATGGGCCCGGGCACCGAGCGCATCCTCGAACCCGGCGACATGGTCTGGATGGATGGGGGCTGTGCCGTCGAAGGCATGTGGTCGGACTTCGGCCGGGCCGCCGTCATCGGCGGACCGTCTTCGGAGCAGCTCGACACACAGCGTGCCATCCGGGAAATAGGAGAGCTGGGCGTCTCCATGGTCGCCCCCGGAGTTCCCGTGCGAGAGGTTGCCGCCGCCGTCAACCAGCAAGTCGACTCAATCTCCGCCCCGGTCACCTCCGCCGTCTCGACGATCGCCGGTCGGATAGGGCACGGCATCGGATGCGACGTCACCGAGCCGCCCCACATCTCGGAGGAGGACCCGACGATTCTCGTACCTGGCATGATCATCGCGATCGAGCCTGGTGTCGCCACCATGTACGGCCTCTTTCACATCGAGGAGAACGTCTTGGTGACCGAAGACGGTTGCGAGGTCCTCTCGCGGGCTCCGTGGGAGCTCCTCAGCGTATGAACGAAGTGCTGCTCCTTCGCGCCGATGCTCTCATCGACGGGCTCGGACACCACAAGTCGGCAGCGTCGGAAGTCGCTATCGCCGGTAGTCGAGTCGTGGCAGCAGGTCACATTGGCAGCTGGGACGCCCGGCCCGACGACACCATCCTCGAGTTCCCCGGTGCCACCATCATGCCGGGTCTGATCGACTGCCACGTCCACCTGAGCGGTCTCCACTGTCGTGGCTCGAGCGATGACTGGCCCGAAAGCCGAGATGCCGCTGTCGCCCTTGACGCTGTCGCGCTCGTCCGGGGCCTCGAGCGGCTCCTGCACGAGGGCATCACGACGGTTCGGGATTGTGGCTATCCGCATCACGGCCTCCTCGGGCTCCGCCGGGCGCAACAGGTCGGCCTTTTCACAGGACCGAGGCTGGTGGTCAGCGGACGAGCCATCACGACCACGGGCGGTCACGGCAGCCGCCTAAGCGTGCGGGCCGACGGTGTCGACGAGGTCCGCCGAGCCGTGCGCGAGGAGATGCGCGTCGGGGCGGACTGGATCAAGCTCATGCTCACCGGCGGTACCGGAAGCCCGCACGAGCGAGTCGAGGACGTGCAGATGACTGTAGAGGAAGCGCAGGTCGCCGCCACCGAGGCTCACGCCAGGGGCCGTAGGGTGGCCGCTCACTGCTCCAATCGGGACGGCGCCCACCTCGCCCTCGATGCCGGCGTCGACAGCGTCGAGCACGGGATAGACCTCGACGACACCGCCGTCGACCGCATGGCCATCGCGGGGACGTGGCTGTCGGCAGGGCTTCGGTGCACGAGGGTCGAGGCGGAGGCCACTGAAGAGTCCGGTATCCCCGACTACGTCCGCAGAAAGGCAGCTGGAATCGTCGACTTGCAAGCGTCGTCGTTTCAACGGGCGCTGAAACGTGGCGTCAACATCGCCGCTGCGACCGACGCCGGTCCGGCTTATTTCCCCCTCGGCATTGAGTCACTGATCGCCGAACTCGCCACGATGCAGGAGCTCGGCATGACGACGCTCGAGGCCCTTTCCTCGGCCACCGGCTGTGCGGGACAGCTACTCGCGCTGGAAGACGTCGGGGTGCTCCGGCCGGGCGCGTGGCCGACGTCATCGTCGTCAGCGGTGACCCAGTTGGCTCACTCGAGGCCCTCCGTCGCCTCGAGCTGGTGATGGCGCAGGGCAACATCGTGACGGCCCGTCCGGTCGGACAATGACCGCAAAGGCTCAAACCCAGCGGCAGGGGCGGCGGAGCGGCCCGAGACCGATGCCGAAGACGTCGCCATACCGCACACCCGGGCGCAAGAGCGCGTCCTCGACGTCCTCGAAGCCCTATCCGCGCTCGCACCGCGGGCCACGTTGATCGAGATCGCTGAGCGCTGCAGCCTGCCGAAGCCGACGGTTCACCGGATCCTCGCACTCCTGAACGCGCGCGGGTACGCCTCCCAAGCCGGCGACGGCATCTACGGCCCTGGACTGAAGCTGCTCGACCTGGCAGGTCAGCTCCAGGACAACCTAGCCATCACCGACCTGGCGCTCCCGGTGATGCGGGAGATCCAGGACGAGTTTCCCGAGACTGTTCACTTCGGCGTCCTCGAAGGGACCCACGCCGTCTACGTCGCCAAGCTCGACGGCCGCCGCCCGTACCGGCTGACCTCGAGGGTGGGGAGGGAACTGCCGCTGCACTGCACGTCGATCGGCAAGGCGATCCTGAGCGCCGTCGATCCCAGCCAACTAGACGCACTTATCCGGCATCCGCTAGCCGCCAGGACCGAGCGGACCATCACGAACCGGACCATCTTGCTGAAAGAAATCCAGACGATCGCAAGCCGTGGTTATGCGATCGACGACGAAGAAAACGAACGGGACGTCCGCTGCGTCGCGGCGCCGGTCGTCGGCTCTCGTGGCCTCTACGGCGCCCTGAGCATCAGCGCGCCAGCCTTCGCCATGCCGATGACGACCGCCCACATGCTTGGACCCGTCGTGATCGGCGCCGCCAGAATCCTGTCGACCCTCCTTAACGCCGTCACTCCACCCCGACGAACTATCCCGCAAAGCTGCTCTAGAGACGAGGTCACGATGAAGCACACGTTCAACTCCTCCCAGCTCCCGGCCCCGGCTGGTCCGTACAGCCACTGCGTGCGGAAGGCCAACATGCTCTTCTTGGCCGGCATGGTTGGTGCCCTTTCCGACGGCAAAGTCGCCGGACCCGGTGTCGCCGAGCAGACCCGACAATGCATTCGCAACATGAAACGTGCCTCGAGGACGTCGGCGCATCCCTCGAAGACTTGTGCACGGTCACCGCCTTCCTTGAAGACGCCGACCGCGACTTCGCCGACTACAACACCGCCTACCGGGAGTTTTTCGCCTCGGAGCCTCCGGCGCGCGCCACCGTACAGGCCCACCTCCTCGGTGAGTACCTCGTCGAGATCCAAGCCACTGCCGTCCTGGACGGTGACGTGACTGTCAACGGCCGTGACCGACGGCCGTTCCCCTTCGAGGAGATCCGAAAGCGCCAGGTCCGGCTGGCCGAGCGGCTGGCCGAGCACGGGGTCGCCGGCGTTGTGGCGAGCTCGTATCCCGGCTCGTACTACCTCTCCGGCACCCCGATCCATCAGTTCGGGCGCCCCGCGGCCACCCTGCTCACCGCTACCGGCGAGTCCATCCTTATCGCTTCGGTCATCGAGCAGGCCCACGTCGAGACCCAGGCCACCGTGGACCGGGTCCGCTACTACAACGACCTCGGCCTCGAAGCCACTAACGATCACCCCGTACCGCCAGCCGAATCGTTCACGTTCATCCTTTGCGCAGGAGATCTCGCTCTTGGTCTCACCACCGATCGAGTCGGCTTCGAGGAGGCCTTCCTGCCGGTCGAGATGCTCCGCCGCTGGCAGGCCGCCACACCTAGTGTCACGTTCCAGCCGGTAAGCAGGCTGCTCTCCGAGCAGCGGTCTGTCCTTTCTCCGGCTGAGCTCGCTCTCGTTCGGGCTGCCGACAGCGTCGCCGACCGCGGTCAGGCTGCCCTGCTCGAAGCACTGGCCGCCGGCGCGACCGCCGCGCGAAGCTGACACGGAGGCTCGCAGCCGAATGCTGGATGCCTTGGGCGCCGAACTACCTTCTACCCCGTTTGCCCTACGCGTCGACACGGGCCTCGGTGACGCCACCCGGGGCGCCGGTCATTCTGATTGGACGACATGGAGTGGGGACGAGCGGCCCCGTCCTGGCCAAATCATCGTCACCGGCATCGACGTCCTCCTGTGGGGATACGCCGGCAACGTCGAGCGAACGGTCGCCGTGGCGCCGGTCAAAGACCGAGTGCTCCGTGACTTCCGAACGATGGTGGAAGCCTGCCGAGCAGGCACCGCCGCTGTCTGCGTCGGAAGCACGCTGGGAGACATCGACCGCGGCATGCAAGGCCGTGCTCACAGCCGCCGGCCACGTGACCCGTAGCGGGTCTGGCCTCGGGCGAGGCATTATCAGTTGGGAAGGCAACGTCCGCGACCGGCTGATGGATGTCCGGCTGTACTCCGACCTGCCAATCGAGGTGGACATGGCTCTTTCTGTCGAGCCAGATCTCCTGACTCCGGACGGAACCTACCGCCACTGCAACACCGTCATCGCTACAAAGAGTGGTCCTGTCGTCGACTCCCGGCTCGACTGGGATCTCATAGTCATCGATGCCCCGCCACGCTCGGCGGCACCGGCGTCTGACCGCCACGATTTCCACCCGAGGGACGAATGGAGCGACGCTATGGACCTAGCTATCGAACTGCAGCGGCGCCCCTCACCTCGGGCACGTTCTCGCCGTGGTCACCCCCCATCTCGATGACGGCCTCTTCTTCGCCGGCGGAACCATCGCCAAACTGCTCGCCGAAGGGTACGAGGGCTACCTCATCAGAGTCTCCAATGACGAGATGTGCTCGCTCGACCTCACGCCCGGGTGAGACGGTCGCCGCCGCCGAGCGTGACGCCGCACGCGTCTGCGCCGAGCTCGGCCTGCACCCGCCGATCGAGATGGGGTACCGCAACCACGAGGTTGACGGCGTGGGCGGGATGCTCCTCCGCGCCAGGCTCATCTACCTCTTCAGGACACTGCGCGTCGACACTGTCCTCACCTACGATCCGTCTGGGGACTACGAGGAAAACCCTGACCACCGCGTCGTCGCGCGGGCCGTGGAGGCTGCCTGCTGGATGGCCGGCTACCCCAAGGAGTACCCGGAGCACGCGCTCACCGGCACCCTCCCGCACGCCGTGTCAGACCGTTACTACTTCGCCAGAGGGCCTCAGCTCGCCAACCTGGTCGTCGATACCACCGATTTCCTCGACAGCAAGCTTCGAGCCATCTGCGCAGCCGAGACCGCCATGCGCCAGCTCGTGCAGGAGATGCGTGTCTACCTCGACCGGCGCGGTCTCGACCTGCCCTGGCTGGCGGGCGAGGATAATATGCGGCCAGGGAGTACGCCGAGCGCCAGATCCTGAGCCACGACCGGCGTGTAGGTGCTCGGCTCGGGTCTCGGCGCCGCCGAACAGTTCCACTACCTAGCCAAGGACGACGCCTTCACTCTGACGTCGGACAACGACTTGAGCGACGAGATCCGCTCGCTAGAAGCTACCTAGGCCACCCCGCACCCTATCCGCGGTGCCATAGCGACAGAGATAGCTTTCACCGGCGCCCCAAAGCGATGCAACCTAACTTCTCGAGTGCAGCAATCCACCAGTATGAACAAATTCCGCGAGTCTGATCTTCCGAGGCACCCCCGAGGGCGAGACAGGAGCGGCGATGGAGACGAGAATGACAGCTCTAAAAGCATGCCCCGTCGAAATCAGAAAGCTCTCAAATATTGGCCCCGGTGCTACTGACCCGTGCTGAACTAGCTTTTACCGGCAGAACGGACGGCCGACTTCGTTCTGCCGGTCCAACCTTACGATGACCGAGGTTGCTACTGCGTTCTCCAGCGCCTTGGCGGCTTCGACGTCGTGGGCTCCGAGCAGGTGCCGATAGCGGCTCACCATTTCGACCGTCCGCCAACTGTGTCGGTCCATCACCTCGCTGACGCTGGCGCCATTCTTCAGGAGCGTGGTCGCGGAGTGAGGGCGCAATCGTGGAGCCAAACGCCGGCAACGCCGGCATCGCGGCAGGCCGCGACGAACACGCGGGTGATCGTGTGCGGGTTGTGCGGCTTCCGCCCGGCGGCATCCAGCGAGACACGTACGCAGACGTGGCGAGCGTCGCCTGGCACTCATGTGCTGAGCCTCAGCCCGCTCCCGATGCTGCTTCAGTAGCTCGACGGTGCGGGGGCCGACGCCAATACGTCGAACCTCGCCAGTCTTTGTGCCCCTTTCTTGCTAACTCCCGGCACCGCAACGACGCACCCGCACGGACACGCATGCTGCCGGCGTAGGTTTCGCCCACCGCGTGAGCCTCACCCGCCGAGCCGTCGCAGCTCCTCTCTGCGCACGTCGGCGGAGTCCGGCGGAGCGTCTTGCGCTCGCCAAGCGGTGGCAACTCCACGCCGTCGGTGGCGATGATCGCAACGTAGCTACGTCGTTGTGCCCAGGCCAGCGACTGGCGCATCGCCCAGTGCACCTTCCTGATCGACGAGCCGGACTGACCGGATGTGAGCAGGTCGCCGTATAGATCCTCGACGTGGTGACCTCGGAGTCTGCTGACCTTCATGGTGCCGATCACCGGCTCGACGTGCTTGATCGCCACCTTGTACCGGTCGATCGTCGAGGGCGCCAACGTCGGTGACTTGGCCTTCAGCCACTGGTCCAGTATCTGCGAGACGGTGATCGGCTCGGCAATGGCCTTCGCAGACCGGTCCCGAGCCACCTCGGTGACAAAGGCGGCGAGAGCCAGCTCGGCCTCCCGCTTGGTGCCGTGCACGGTGTTGCTGGCATAGCGCTTGCGGTTGTTGGCGTCGCGCCCGATGAAGGCGTTCCGTCGCGACGAGCCGTCAGCACGTTGCTGAATGTGACCTGCCATTGCCGCCCCCCTCCCCCTCTCTACGAGGCGGTCTCTGGGAGCGTCGAGCCACGATGGTTTGCCGACGAATGTCCTAGGCGGAGTGCCAGGTTCCTGCCAACGTGGCCTGAACAGGAACTTCAGACAGCGCCCTCGGCAGTGTCCGGTTCCATGACTTAGTGGACACCATGTCCCAGGACATCGTGGACACCCTGCTGAGGTGGTGTTCATGGACCGTGCCCGCTATGCCGTCGACGCCGTGGAGCTGGAGGGCCGATCGATGCGATCGGTGGCGAGCTCGATCGACATGTCGAAGTCCTGGGTGGCAAAGCAGGTCGCCCGCTACCGGGCCGGTGGCTACGGGGCACTCGCGCTGGGATCGAGGGCACCACATCGCCGGCCCACCCAGCTCGCCTGTGTGTTGGAGGACGAGATCGTCGCCATCCGAAAGCACCTCGACGAGGAGGGCCTTGACGCCGGCCCGTTGACGATCAAGTACCACCTGTCACAGCGCCACGGGACAGCACCTGGCCGCTCCAGCATCCACCGGGCCCTCGTCCGGCGGGGCTTTGTCACCCCTCAGCCCCAAAAGCGGCCACGGAGCTCCTGGCAGCGCTTCGAAGCCGATCTGCCGAACGAGACCTGGCAGGCCGACATGACCCACTGGAGCATCGACGACGGGACCGAGGAGGGGATGAAGGTCGAGATCATCGACTTCGTCGACGACTACTCCCCATGGTGCTGGCCGCTGTCGTGGTCCCGGTGGCGACGGCGGCCGACGTCGTTGCCACCTTCTACAAAGCAGCTGGCAGCTGGGGATTCCCAGCCTCGATGTTGACTGACAACGGGTGCATCTTCACCGCCCAGTTCCGCAACGGCCGCTGCGGCTTTGAGACCGAGCTCGCCACCTTGGGCATCGCGATCAAGTACGGCAAGCCGTATCACCCTCAGACCCAGGGCAAGATCGAGCGGTTCCACAAGACCCTCAAGGCGTGGCTGAAGAGGCGGGACCGGGCGAGCTCCATCACCGAGCTGCAAGCCCAGATCGACACCTTCGTCCGCTACTACAACAAGGAGCGGCCCCACTCCGCGAGAGCCATGGTCCCGCCCCGTCAGGCCTACGAGGCGCTCGAGAAGGACGCTCCGGACCCGGCGAAGTACCCGATGACCCCCCACACCCGTGTGCGCCACGACAAGATCGACACGACCGGGGTATTCACCCTCCGGCACGGGACAAAGCTCCACCACGTCGGCGTGGGGCGGGCCCACAAGGGACGGCGCGTCATCGTCCTTGTGTGCGATCTCGATGTCAGGGTCCTAAGCGAGGACGGCGAGCTCCTCCGCCACCTCACCTTGGACCCCTCGAGGGACTACCAGCCCCTCACGGCGCCGGGCTGACAGCTACCGTGTGTGGGTTCGTCTGTCCACGATGTCTCGCGACATCACACAGCGCCCTCGGCAGGACTCGAACCTGCGCACCCGGCTCCGGAGGCCGGTGCTCTATCCGCTGAGCTACGAGGGCCGGCTAGGTTGCACCGCTCCGCCTCACGCGGGCACTCGCTTGCATCCTACCCATCGTTCGGCCATCCTCACATGGAGTGAGCACCGCCGACTCTCTCGCCGAGGCTGTCGCTGCCGCGCTCGGCGAGCTCGGTGCGGCGACGACGCCGGCGGGTGTCCACATCCAGCAGCCGGCCCGTCCCGAGCACGGCGACTGGTCGACGAACGCCGCTCTCATTGCCGCCAAGCCACTCCGCCGCAACCCGCGGGAGATAGCCGAGGAGCTGGCGGCCCGGCTTCGCGAGGCGCCGCCCCCCTACGTGGAGGATGTCGAGGTCGCCGGTCCGGGCTTTGTCAACTTCCGGCTGTCGCCGGGCTGGCTGCACGACGTCCTCAGAGAGGTCGTGGGCGCCGGCGAGGAAGATTACGCGAGGCCGCGCCTCGGCGAGGGGGAACGGGTCCAGATCGAGTTCGTCTCCGCCAACCCGACCGGCCCCCTCCACGTCGGAAACGGTTGGTTCGGCTCTTACGGTGACGCCCTCGCCCGTCTCATGAGCCGGAGCGGCTGGCTCGTCACGAGGGAGTTCTACGTCAACGACACCGGCAACCAACTGCGGATGCTCGGCGAGAGCGTGCTCGCCCGGCGTCGCGGCTCCGAGGTCCCGGAGGACGGATACCAGGGCGAGTACGTCGCCGAGATCGCCACCGTCTATGACGGCCCGGATGACCCGATGGGGGCCGGCCGCTTCGCCGCCGAGCGAATCCTGTCGAACATCCGTACGACGCTCGACCGTATGAACATCAAGTTCGACGAGTGGTTCTCCCAGGCCTCGATCGAGGAGAGCGGCAAAGTGGCAGAGACGATCGAGGCGTTGCGGGAGAGAGGTCACGTCTACGAGGAGGGGGGCGCCGTCTGGTTCAGGGCGACGACGTTCGGCGACAGCCGTGACCGGGTGCTCATCAAGTCGAACGGAGACGCCACCTACCTCGGGGGAGATCTCGCCTACCACCGCAACAAGTTCCTCGAGCGCGGCTACGACCGGGTGATCGACGTCTTCGGTGCCGACACCCATGGCCAGGTGGCGAGCCTGCTCGCAGGCATGGAGGCTCTCGGTGTCGACCCGGGCCGTCTCGAGGTGCGGATCGGGCAGATGATCTCCCTCAAGAGTGGGAAAATGTCGAAGCGGAGCGGCAACTATGTCCGCCTCGACGAACTGATCGACGAGCTCGGCCCGGATGCGACCAGGCTGCTGTCGCTCCTGTACTCGATCGATCAGGCGACGACGCTCGACCTCGACTCCGTGACGGAGAAGTCGATGGAGAACCCCGTCTTCTACGTGCAGTATGCCCACGCCCGGATCGCCGCTCTCGAGCGGCAGGCCGCCGCCAAAGAGGTCGAGCGGCGGCCTCTCGATGATGTCGATCTGGGCCTGCTCGTGCATCCCCGCGAGCTCGAGCTGCTGCGGGGCCTCGTCGACCTTCCCCGTGTCGTCGAGGAAGCGGTACGCGACCGCGCCCCTTACAAGGTCACCAACTGGGTGCGCCGCCTCGCCGGCGACTTCCACGGCTTTTACCACGACTGCTGGGTGATGGGGGACGAGATCGAGCCGGCGCTGACCCAAGCACGTCTCTGGCTCGTCGAGGCGGCCCGGATCGGCCTTACGATCGGCCTTGACCTCCTCGGGGTGACTGCTCCGGATCAGATGTGAGCTCCGCCGGCCCACTTGACCGAAGTGGCGCTCCGGAGAGGGTCGAGCGGTCTGATCTGGCGGCGGCGCCGATCGCCCGGCACCTACTGCCTTTCACCGCCGCCCGGGCGCCGTCGGGGGCGCTCTCGATCGGGGGCGTCGACCTCGTCGAGCTGGCCGGTGCCTTCGGCACGCCGGCGTTCGTCTACGACGAGGAGCATCTGAGGTTGAAATGCCGCGAGGCACTGTCCTTGTTCGGGCCCGGTGTCGCCTACGGGACGAAAGCCTTCTTGTGCAAGGCGATGGCCGCCCTCGCAACAGAGGAGGGGTTGTGCCTCGACGTGTCGACCGGGGGTGAGCTGGCGGTGGCACTTGCCGCCCGGGTGCCCCCAGAGCGCCTCGTCTTCCATGGCAACAACAAATCGACCGCAGAGCTGCGAGCCGCTCTGAGCGCCGGCGTCGGCCGCATCGTCGTCGACTCCTTCGACGAGATCGCCCGGTTGAAGTCGCTCGCGGGTAGCGGCGCCGTCTCGGCCTCGGGGCGCCCCGTCGAGACCCTCGTCCGCGTCACGCCGGGCGTCGAGGCGCACACCCACGAATACGTGATGACTGGCCAGGAAGACTCGAAGTTCGGCTTCGGCCTCGCCTCGGGGGCGGCCGACTCGGCCGTCGATGCGTTGCGCGGGAGCGCCGGGATCCACCTCGCCGGCGTCCACACCCACGTCGGCAGCCAGATATTCCGAGTCGACGTCTATGCGAGGGCGATCGCCCGCCTCGCGCCGTTCCTCGAGCGGCACAAGGTGGCGGAGCTCTGCATCGGCGGTGGTCTCGGTGTCGCCTACCTCAACGACGAGCAGGCGCCGACGATGGCCGAGTGGGCGTCTGCGGTGCGCTCGGCGTGCGCGGAGGCAGGGCTGGCGTCCTCTGTCCGCGTTACGGCCGAGCCGGGAAGGTCGATTGTCGCCACCGCCGGCATCACCCTGTACCGCGTGGGGACGATGAAGGTCCTCGAGGGCTTGCGGACATACGTAGCGGTGGACGGCGGCATGAGCGACAACCCGCGTCCGGTCCTCTATGGAAGTGGCTACGAGGCGTTCCTTCCCCGTGCCCCCGCCGACGAGCGCCCTTTGCGCGTGCGTTTGGTCGGCAAGCACTGTGAGTCGGGCGACGTCCTTGTCGAGAACGCCTGCCTGCCGGCCGACCTCGCCGTCGGCGACGTCGTCGCCACCCCGGTGACAGGGGCCTACGGCCATGCGATGGCCTCGAACTACAACCGCCTCGGCCGGCCACCGGTCGTCTTTGTGTCGAACGGAGAGGCCCGCGTCGTCGTGAGGCGCGAGACGATCGAGGACCTCCTCCGTCTCGAACCGTGACGGCGGGACCGGATCGATGACTGAGCGGTCTTGTACCTTGTGCCGGTGACCTGGACCGGAGAACCCGCTCCGCCCGCTCCTCAGTCGGTCCGCCCGCTCCCGCTCGACCGCCCGGCGGGTGGGGCCGCCTTCCCCGCGGAGCGCCCCTTCGCATCGGGCTCCTCGGCTGCGGCAATGTCGGCGCCGCCTTCGTGGCCCTCGTCGACGGAGGCCGCGAGGCCATCGCCAGGCGCACGGGTATCGAGCTCGAGATCTGCCGCATCGCCGTCCGAGACCCCGGCCGGGGACGGCCCGGCATCCTCGACCGTGGCGGGTTGGAGCGGCGGCTCACGACAAGTCCAGAGACCATAGTCACCGCCGCCGACGTCGACCTCGTCGTCGAGCTGATGGGGGGGACGGAGCCGGCCGGCTCCCTCGTCTTGTCGGCCCTCGCCGCCAAGAAACCCGTCGTCTCGGCCAACAAAGAGCTCCTCGCCACGAGCGGGCGTGAGCTGTCCGCCGCCGCCGAGGCCGCCGGCGTCGACCTGCTCTTCGAGGCCTCCGTCGCAGGAGCCATCCCGCTCGTCCGGCTGTTGCGCGACTCGCTCGCCGGCGAGCAGATCGCCCGGCTGACCGGGATCGTGAACGGCACGACCAACTACATGTTGACTCAGATGAGCGACGAGGGGCTCGACTACGCCGAGGCGCTGTCCGATGCGCAGGAGCTCGGGTACGCGGAGGCTGATCCGACCGCTGACGTGGAGGGCTTCGATGCCGCCGCCAAGGCCGCCATCCTCGCCGGAGTCGCCTTCGACGCTGACGTGGTGGTCACTGATGTGCACCGGGAGGGCATCTCCGGGCTCGAGACGAGCGACATCGAGTTCGCCCACCGGCTCGGCTACGAGGTGAAGCTGCTCGCCATCGCCGAGCGCGTCGGGCCGTCAGGGGACGGGCGCCCCGCCGTGGCCGTGCGCGTCCATCCGGCCATGGTCCCGAAGGATCACCCGCTCTCCTCGGTCCGCGGCCCGTTCAATGCCGTCTTCGTCGAAGGGGACGCCGTCGGAGAGCTGATGGTCTACGGAAGGGGCGCCGGTGGCAAGCCGACGGCGAGCGCCGTCCTCGGCGACGTCATCGACGCCGCCCACCACCTGCGGGAAGGCAGCCGGGGGCGGTCGTCACTCCGGCACCCGGCTGACCTGCGTCCGATCACCGAGCTCCGCAGCCAGTACTACCTGACGATCGACGTCGCCGACCGCCCGGGCGTGCTTGCCGCAGTCGCGTCCGGTCTTCGGTCAGAACCGCGTCTCGATCCGCTCGATGGAGCAGATCGGCCTCGCCGGCGAGGCCCGCCTCGTGTTCATCACCCATACGGCGCTCGAAGCCGACCTGCAGGCCACTCTCCGCGAGCTCGCAGGCCTCGAGGCCGTCGAGCGGATCGGGAGCATGCTCCGGGTGATCGGGGGCGAGGCGGGTGCGCCGTCGCCTCGAGGCATCAGCCGGTGAGCGATGCGGCGCTCGCAAGGCCATGGCGGGGCGTGATCGAGGAGTACCGCGAGCTGCTGCCGGTGGATGACTCCACCCCGGTCGTCACGCTCCTCGAGGGGGCGACGCCCCTTCTCGCCGCTCCCCGCTTGTCGGATCGGGTCAATGCCGAGGTTTTCCTGAAGATCGAAGGGGCCAACCCGACCGGCTCGTTCAAGGACCGCGGGATGACGGTGGCCATCTCGAAGGCGGCCGCCGCCGGCGCAGGAGCCGTCGTATGTGCCTCCACCGGCAACACCTCCGCCTCGGCGGCGGCCTACGCCGCCCGGGCAGGCATGAGCTGCTGGGTGCTGATCCCCGAGGGCCACATCGCTCTCGGCAAGCTCGCGCAGGCTCTCGTCCACGGGGCACGCGTGCTCCAGGTCCGGGGCAACTTCGACGTCGCCCTCGCCATGGTGAGGGAGCTGCCGTCCCGCGTCCCCGTCGTCGTGGTGAACTCCGTCAACCCGGACCGGATCGCCGGCCAGATGACGGGCGCCTTCGAGATCGTCGACGTCCTCGGCGATGCACCGGACGTTCCACCTGATACCGGTGGGCAACGCCGGCAACATCGCCGCCTACTGGCGGGGCTACTGCGCCTACAAGGCTGCCGGCCGTTCGACGCGCCTGCCGCGGATGCTCGGCTTCCAGGCCGCGGGCGCCGCACCGATCGTGCTCGGCCGGCCCGTCGAGGAGCCGGAGACGATCGCGACGGCGATCCGCATCGGCAACCCGGCATCGTGGTACGCCGCCACGGCGGCCGCGAGCGAGTCGGGCGGGCGGATCGAGGCCGTCACAGACGCCGAGATCCTCGCGGCGTACTCATATCTTGCCTCTGAGGAATCTGTTTTCTGCGAGGCTGCGTCGGCGGCCTCGGTCGCCGGGCTGCTCAAGTTCGGCGTGCCGGAGGGGAGCCGCGTCGTCTGCGTGCTGACCGGGCACGGCCTCAAAGATCCCGACCTTGCGATAAGCCAGAGTGTCGGTGCCCGACACCGTCGAGGCCGACATGGCCTCGGTGCTGAGGGCGCTCGGACTTTGAGCCCTGCCGCCGTTCTTGCCATATGTGTCAGGACTCGCTGCGAACGCGGTATGTTGGAGCCGGCGTCATTGGGCCGTTTAGTTCGGGTTTGTTGCCCGTTCCGCTGACCGGTGCGCTACCATCGTCAATTGCCTTCGCTCGTCGCAGCGGATGCGGCCCACCCGGCAGAGCCGGAAGTTGACCGCTGGCGGCGGGGGAACCGCAGGAGTTATTTGGTCTGCAACCTTCCTCGCGTTTCCCTTCCGTTCCGCACGCGACGATCGAGACCGCCCGTACTGCTGATCTCCCCAGGACCCACTCACAGCGCTAGCTTCCCGTCCGGCGGACGGAGAGGGGGCTAGCAGCGAGTTGCGGCCCAAGAGCCCAGCAGTACGAGGAGGCGCCGGAATGGGCCCCGGTGGTATCAGACAGTCCAGCAGCCGGCATGACCGGTTGAGAGGGCGGATCCTGAGTAACCCATCACCAGCAGGCCGAGTCTCAGAAGAGAGGAACTCGATGAGCGGAGAGCAGCTCGAGCGTTCGATCCTCGAACGCAAGGAGCGCGAGGAGCTCAAAGCGATCGCCACGGCGATGTCGCTCGAGCCAGTCGCCCGCACGAAGAAGGCCGATCTGGTTGACCAGATCCTTCGCGCGGCGGGCGTCGAAATAAGTGAGGGCGGCAACGCCGGCACAGCCAACGGAGCTGTCCCGGGCGCAAGCGGGCCACCCCGCAGCGCCACCGAAGCAGCCGGCGACGGCATCGCCGCGACGGCTGTGCTGACTGCTGCCGGAACAGACGACAGCCTCACGCCGGTGGGCACTGCAGGCGAGATCCCGAACGGGAAGGCGCCACGCCCACGGGTCGCCCGCACCCGCACGGCGAAGCCCAAGGCCGATCCTGTGGCGGCGACCGGCTCAGTCCTCGGCGATGCCGGCAGCGCGAGCGCCGAGACCGAGGAGGGCAGCGCCCCGGCGGGTGCCGCCACGGGCTCTGGCCACGGAGAAGGCGACGCTGTCGTCCTCCCCCCAGAGAGCGGGTCGGGCAACGGTGGCGACGGGCCGGGTGAAGATGCGCCGGCAGGCGAAGGGACGACCGATCGCCCTTCACCGCGGCGCAGTGCGGCTGCTTCGAGGCGAGGAGCCTCATCGAATGGTGCCGGATCTCTGACCCAGGCGGCCGGAGCCGACACGCCATCCGATGCCACCCCGGCCGCCGGGACCAGCCCAGCCGCCGAGACCAGCGCGGCCGCCGGCGGCGGCCACCGAGCCGACCTCCGATGAGGGCCGCGACGCCCAGTCTGCCTGCGGCCGATGCGCCCAACAACGGCAACTCCGCCTCGGCAACCGGTTCGCAGGTCGCCGACCGATCCGGGTTCAACGCCTCGCACAGCCCCCAGCAGCAGCGCCCCCAACGCCAGCAGTCAGACCGCCAGCAGTCCGACCGCCAGCAGGCCGACCGCCAGCAGGGGCACAACCCAGGCAATCAGGGGAATCAGCAGGGGAATCAGCAGGGCGACGCCGGCAACCGGCGTGGCCGGCGCCGGCGTGGCCGGGAGCGCGAGCGCGGCGGCGAGCTGCAGGGGGGCGCCCAGCCGGACGCGACCTGGCAGGGCGAACTGGTGCCTGTGAAGGGACTCGTCGACCTGCGGGAGGAGGGCTACGGCTTCCTCCGCACGAGCGGCTACCTCGCAAGCTCGAAGGACGTCTACGTCTCGGTGAACCAGGCGCGACGGTTCGCCCTCCGGCGCGGCGACGCGCTCGAAGGGGCCTGCCGGCCGGCCGGCCCGAGCGAGAAGTACCCGGCCCTGCTCCGTATCGACACGGTCAACGGCATGTCGCCGGACGAGGCCCGCGAACGGCCTCGCTTCGAGGATCTCACGCCGCTCTTCCCTGACGAGCGGCTGAGGCTCGAGTCCGGATCCGACCCGTCCAACGTGACGGCGCGGATCATCGACCTCATCTCGCCGATCGGCAAGGGCCAGCGGGGAATGATCGTCTCGCCGTCGAAAGCCGGCAAGACGACGATCATGAAGCAGATCGCCCACTCCGTCGAGCTCAACAACCCCGACGTCCACCTGATGGTGCTGCTCGTCGACGAGCGCCCGGAAGAGGTGACCGACATGCGCCGCTCTGTCAAGGGCGAGGTCATCGCCTCGACCTTCGACAGGCCGGCGGACGAGCACACGGCGCTGTCTGAGCTGACGATGGAGCGGGCCAAGCGTCTCGTCGAGATGGGCCAGGACGTCGTCATCATCCTCGACGGCATCACCCGGCTCGCTCGTGCGTACAACCTCGCCCAACCGGCGACCGGCCGGATCATGTCCGGCGGCGTCGACTCGGGCGCCCTCTACCCGCCGAAGAAGTTCTTCGGTGCCGCCCGCAACGTCGAGGAGGGCGGCTCGCTGACGATTCTCGCCACTGCTCTCATCGAGACCGGGTCGAAGATGGACGAGGTCATCTTCGAGGAGTTCAAGGGGACCGGCAACATGGAGCTCCGCCTCGACCGCAAGCTCGCCGAGCGGCGCATCTATCCGGCCATCGACGTCAACGCCAGCTCCACCCGCCACGAGGAGCTCCTCTTCGACCGCTCGCAGCTCCAGCAGGTGTGGAAGCTCCGCCGGGTGCTCAATGCGCTCGGGGCTGAGGGGAGCGCGGCCGCCGGGCTCGAGCTGCTGATGGACAAGGTCAAGACGACCCGCTCGAACGACGAGTTCCTCGCCGAGATCGCCAAGGCGCCCACGCCCTCCAACTGAGCAATCCGGCTACCTCGTCCAACCCGGGAACTCTCCGCACTCCTTAGAATGGAGGCGCCATGAAAGCCGATCTACACCCGAAATACGTCATCGCGAACGTCCACTGCTCGTGCGGGAACACCTTCACGACCCGTTCGACGAGCCCGGAGCTCCATGTCGAGCTGTGCAACGCCTGTCACCCCTTCTACACGGGGAAGCAGAAGCTCGTCGACACAGGCGGCCGGGTCGAGCGCTTCGAGCGCCGCTACGGGCGTCGCAAGTCCAAGCGCGCCTGAGCCTCAGGCTCCCGGCGTCCGGGGCGGGTCCGCCCGCCGTCGGCCCTGGGCGGCCGCAAGGCGTCAGCCGGCCAAGGGCGGGAGTCGGTCGTAAGGCCTCTTCCCAGGCTCGGCCCGAAAGTAACCTTCGCCCGTGCTTGAACGCCTCCCCGAGTTCGAGGGCGAATATGCCGAGGTGCTCGCTCGCCTCTCCGACCCCGACGTCGGGCGGGACCCCCGCGCCCTTCGCGACCTCTCTCGCCGCCGAAAGCAGTTGGAGACGGTGGTCGAGACGATGCGGGCGATGGCAGGAGGCCCAGAGCGACATCAGCACCGCCCAGGAGCTCTTCGCCGAGGCCTCGGGCGAAGAGCGGGAGCTCGGCCGTGCCGAGGTCGACCAGGCAACGGCTCGGCTGAGCGCCCTCGAGGAGAAGTTGCGGGCCTTGCTCGTGCCGAAGGACCCGAACGACGGGCGCAACGTCATAGTCGAGATCAGGGGAGCCGAAGGGGGCGAGGAGGCGAACCTGTTCGCCAAAGACCTCCTCGACATGTACGAGCGGTATGCGGATCGCCGCGGCTGGCGTGTCGAGATCCTCGACCTTCGGAGCTCGGATCTCAACGGGATCGACTCGGTCACCTTCGTCGTGAAGGGCGACGACGCCTGGCAGCGACTGAAGCACGAGGCCGGCCCCCACCGCGTGCAGCGGGTGCCCGTCACCGAGTCCCAGGGACGTGTCCACACCTCGTCGGCTGCGGTGAACGTGCTACCCGAGGCAGACGAGGTGGAAGTGGAGATCGACCCGAGCGACCTTCGCATCGACGTCTACCGCTCGACGGGACCGGGCGGCCAGAGCGTCAACACGACCGACTCCGCCGTCCGCATCACCCATCTTCCGACCGGGGTCACCGTGGCGATGCAGGACGAGAAGAGCCAGATCCAGAATCGGGCGCGGGCGCTCGTCGTCCTCCGGGCGCGCCTCTACGAGCTCGAGCGCAGCCGCCAGGAGGCCGACCTCGCCCGCGAGCGCCGGGCGCAGGTGGGCTCCGGCGGCCGGTCGGAGAAGATCAGGACCTACAACTTCAAGCAGAACAGGGTCACCGACCATCGGATCAACCTCACCCTCCATCACCTCGACCGGATCCTCCTCGGCGACCTCGACGAGCTCGTCGAGGCTCTCTCAGCCGGTGATCGCTGAGCCGCCTCGTCCGAAGGAGAGACCCCCGGCGGCTGCTCCGGAGACAGCGGAGCAGGACAACCGGGCGGTCCCGGCAGCGGGAGCGAGCTGGGGGGACCTGGTTGCTTTCGGTGCCGGCGCCATCGGCGACAGGAGAGAGGCGGGATGGATCGTGGAAGAAGTCGCCCGCACCGGCCCGATTCGGGGGTCCCGGCTCGACGAGGCGGCCCCTGAGGCCGCCTCTCGGCAGGTCGTCGAGATGGTCGGCCGCCGGCGCAGGGGCGAACCGCTCCAGCACGTGCTCGGCCGCTGGGCCTTCAGGACGCTCGAGGTCACGGTCGACCGCCGGGCGCTCATCCCCCGGCCCGAGACCGAGTACGTCACCGAGGTGGCGCTCCACGAGCTCGATCGGCTTCACGAGGCGGATCGAGCCCGGAAGGCGGATCGCCGGCTCGCCGTCGTCGATCTCGGAACCGGCTCGGGTGTCATCGCGTTGTCGATAGCACGAGAGCGGTCTTTCGCCGAAGTGACGGCGACCGACCGTTCAGCTGCTGCGCTCTCGCTCGCCGGCGAGAATGCCCGCCGCCAGAGCGACGAAGTCCGATCGCGCGTGACGCTGCTGAGCGGGGACTGGTACTCGCCGCTGCCGCGCCGGCTGCGGAGGAGTGTGGCTGTCATCGTCTCCAATCCGCCTTACGTCGCGAGCGCCGAGTGGGACGAGCTCGACGAAGTCGTGAGGCACGACCCCTACGAGGCGCTCGTATCCGGTGAGACCGGGCTCGAGGCGATCGAGGCGGTCGTGAGCGGCTCTGGGCGCTGGCTGTCCCACCCGGGAGCTCTCGTCGTCGAGATCGCGCCTCACCAGGCCGGCCAGGCGCAGCGCCCTAGCCGGTTCCGCCGAGGACGGCTCGGGTCGGCCGCTCTTCGAGAGCGTCGAAGTGCTCCCCGACCTCACCGGCCGGCCGAGGGTGCTTCGGGGACGGACGGGATGACCCGGACGCCCGTTTCGGGCGCGGCTCTTCCGCAGGCTGAACTGACGGCCGCGCCACCTCGCCCTCACGCCCCTCGGCGGAGGCCGTGACCGAGCAGTCCGTCTCGGCCGGCGATCTCGCCCGGGCGGCCGAGGTGCTCGCGTCCGGCGGTGTCGTCGGCGTCCCGACCGACACCGTCTACGGCCTCGCCATCGACCCGAGATCCGAAGGTGCGGCGTCGAAGCTGTTCTCCCTCAAAGCGCGCCCGCAGTCTGTCCCACTGCCGGTACTGATAGGCGAGCCGGGCGATGCGGCCGCCCTCGCGGTGGTGGACGAGCGAGCTCGTGCCCTCTTCGACAGCTACTGGCCCGGCCCGCTCACGGTCGTCCTCCGTCGCCGGCCGGGGGTCGTCCTGCACCTCGGCGGCGATCCGGGCTCCGTCGGTCTCCGCTGCCCCCTGAGCTCCCTCACGAGAGGGCTGATCGCCCTGAGCGGTCCCCTCGCCGTCACGAGCGCCAATCGTCACGGGGACCTGCCGGCCCAGTCCGCCGGCGAGGTGCGCGCCCTCTTCGGGAGCGGCCTCGAGCTGGTCCTCGACGGCGGCCGGTGCGACGGGGAGCCGTCGACTGTCGTCTCGCTGCTCGGCAGTGCTCGAGATGGCGACGAGGTCGAGTGCCTCCGCCGGGGGGCCGTCCCGATGGAGGAGATCGAACAGGTGATGGCCCGTGTTGCTCGAGGGGGAGCGCCCCCGCCCCGAGGGCCGGCGACGAGCTAGCCCGTGCTAGGTGGCGCCTCCCGCGAGCCGGGGGGCGGGGGCTCTACCTCGTCGAGGGTCGCTGTCTCGTCGTCGACGCCCTCTCCGCTCACATCGTCGTCCCGCGCCTCGTCATCGCTGCCGGGGGCTGCTGGCTGTTGATCGGTCACGAACCGGGATGATATGCCCCCGGCGGAGCTGACGACTCTCCGGGAGGCAACCCGGGAACGGGGCGTGGATCAGGGGCGGTGGAAGACCCACCGGTACAATCGGGGAAATGTCCGAGGCATCATCGCTGCTGGCTCGAGATCCGTAGGTGAGCGCGCTCCTCGAGCAGGAGCTGGAACGTCAACGGACGACGCTCCAGCTGATCGCGTCGGAGAACTTCACCTCGCTCGCCGTCATGGCGGCGTCGGCCTCGGTGCTGACCAACAAGTACTCCGAGGGGTACCCCGGCCGGCGGTACTACGGGGGCAACCGCGTCGCCGACGAGGTCGAGGACCTGGCGCGGGAGCGGGCGAAGGAGCTCTTCGGCGCCGAGCACGCCAATGTCCAGCCGCACGCCGGCGCCTCGGCCAACCTCGCCGCCTACATGGCGCTCGTCGAGCCGGGCGACACCATCCTCGCCATGCGCCTCGACCAGGGGGGCCATCTCACCCACGGCTCGCCCGTCTCGATCACCGGCAAGCTCTACCACTTCGTCTCCTACGGGGTGACCCCGGCCGCAGCCGACGGCTCCGGGGAGCGGATCGACCTCGACATGGTCCGTGACCTCGCCCTCCGGGAGCGCCCGAAGCTGATCGTCGCAGGCACGACGGCCTACTCCCGCTCGATCGACCCGGTGCCGTTCCGTCAGATCGCCGACGAGGTCGGGGCGAAGTTCATGTTCGACGTCGCCCACCCGGCCGGGCTGGTGGCGGCCGGCGTGCACCCGAACCCGGTCGGGGTCGCCGACCTCGTGACCCTCACGACTCACAAGACTCTCCGTGGACCACGCGGGGGCGCCATCCTCGCCGGCGGCGATCTCGCCCGCGCCGTCGACTCTGCCGTCTTCCCAGGTCTCCAGGGCGGCCCTTTGGAGCACGTGATCGCCGCCAAGGCGGTCGCATTCGGGGAGGCCCTGCAGCCGGAGTTCAAGCGGTACGGCAGCCAGGTGATCCGCAACGCGGCCGCTTTCGCCGGCGCCCTCGCCGCCGAGGGCTTCCGCCTCGTCGCCGGTGGAACCGACAACCACCTCGTGCTCGTCGACCTGCGGGACTTCGATGCCGAGCTCACCGGAAAGGCGGCCCAGGAGGTGCTCGATCGGGCAGGCCTCACCTGCAACCGGAACCAGATCCCCGACGACCCGCGGCCGCCCTTCGTCACGAGCGGTCTCCGGCTCGGCGTGGCCGCCGAGACCACCGCCGGCATGGGCGAGGGAGAGATGGCGCTCGTCGCCGGGCTGCTCGCCCGGGCGCTCCGGCAGCGGGACGACGAGGGCGAGCTGGCGGCCGTCCGCGAGGAGGTTCGATCCCTTCGGAAGACCTTCGACCCGTATCCGGACGGCGCAGCCGGCTGATACGAGGATGCGCCGCCCGGGATGATCTATCGAGAGGCGTGGGGCTGCCTGATCATCCTCGGCGGTGGCGGCGGCCGCCACGTTCGTCTTCACCTACGTGGTGCGCTTCTTCGCCAACCGGCTGAAGCTCGTCGTCATGCCGGATGCCGAACGGGTGCACACGGTCCCGACACCGACCACGGGCGGGGTGGGGATGTTCTTCGGCTTCCTCGTGGCGCTCGGCCTCGCCCGCGAGCTGGCGCCTCTCCACGGCGCCTTTGTCAGCTCCTACGAGCCGCTCGGCGTGCTCGGGGCGCTCGCCATCATGCTCCTCGTCGGCCTGATCGACGATGTGAGGGAGGTGTCGGCGCCTGCCAAGGTGGCGGGCCAGGTGCTGGCGGCGATGGTCCTCTACGCCCTCGGCGTGACGATGTACCACTTCAAGGTGCCCTTCGCCGGGTACATCGTCCTCTCGCCCTCGATCCTGCCGCTCGTGACGGCGCTCTGGGTGATCGGCATCGCCAACGCCGTCAACCTCATCGACGGCCTCGACGGCCTGGCGGCTGGCGTCGTGGCCATCGCGGCGGGGGCGCTCTGTGCCTACGGGCTCCGCCTCGAGTATCTCGGTGTCCTGCCGTTGAACAACATCGGGCCGCTCGTCGCCGCCGCCACGTGCGGGCTGTGCATCGGCTTTCTTCCCCACAACTTCCACCGGGCGCGCATCTTCATGGGTGATACGGGCGCGATGGTCCTCGGCCTGCTGATGGCCGCCAGCACGATGGCGATCGGCGGACAGGCGTACCTCACCTACTCGGGACAGACCTACTTCTTCTTCGCCCCCCTCCTCGTCCCCTTCTTCATCCTCGGCGTGCCCCTCTTGGACACGGCCTTCGCCATCATCCGCCGCACCGCTCGCCGGAGCGGCGTCGCGGTGAGGGATCTCGAGCATCTTCACCATCGCCTCATGCGGCTCGGCCACGGGCATCGCCGCTCGGTCGTCGTGCTCTGGACCTGGACGCTCCTGCTGTCGGCGCTCGTGCTCTACCCGGCCTTCTATCCACAGTGGAACGTCGCCATCCCGATCGGGTTCGCAGTGCTGGCGGTCGCGCCTCTACACCTTCTTCCGGCCCGGCCGGCGGCGTGACGCCACGAACGGGAGGAAGCGGCCGCGCGGGGCGGCGAGGGCGACGGAAATGGCCCCCGGGGGAGTCGGCGCGGGCCTGGCCGCTTCGGCCGAGGGAGGCAAGGGCTCCGCCGGGCGCGGTCGCGGTGACGACCGCCCAGGAGAGCGACGTCGTGGCGGGGGCGCCGGACCCGCTCGCCGAGACGGGCGATGGCGGCCGGGGCGACGCCCACCGGGGACCGCACCCCCGCCGTTTTGCCCGCCACGAGCCGCCGATGCGAGGATAGGCGGCAAAATGGGTAATAAACCCCCGCTCAACGGCTACTCGCTGATCGGCATGGGCGCCTCGACCGCTGCTTGTGTCATCGTCGGCTTCGGCGGTGGCTACTGGCTGGACGAGAAGCTCAAGACAGGATTGGTGTTCACTTTTGTTGGCCTGGCTGTCGGGATCGCCGCAGCGGTGGTCTCTGTCCGGGCCCAGATCAAACGATGATATTTCTGAGAGCCTGCAATGACCGGCGCCCGGGGGCGGGCGGTGGGCGGCGAGGAAAGTGACGACCGGACTATGAACTCACTGGCACCGCTCCTCGAGCAGTTCACGCTGCCCGAGATCTCGAGCGTGCTGCGGCGAACGGTGCTGATCGCACTTGCTGTCGGAGTGGTCGCAATAGTGGCGACTCTCTTCCTCGGCGCGGTGCTGGGCGGCCTCGGGGCCTGCATCGGGCTCTTTCTCGGCCTCGTCAACATCCGGCTCGTGACGACCCAGACGGCCAAGGTGACGCGGACGAAGCCGGCGACGGCCGTTCCGGGCGCTCGCCTCGCATGACTCTTGTGCGCCTCGGCGTGATCACGGTGATCGCCATCGGGCTCGCCATCGTCTCGAAGCCGCTCGGGATGGGTACGATCGCCGGCGTTGCCGTCTTCTATGTCATCTTCATCGGGAACATCGTCGGCCTGATGGTGCGCCACCAGGGCAGGTCGTAGATGCCTGTACCCGCCTCGATCCTCGCCGTCACGATCAGCGTCGGGGTCCACCCGACGCGGAAGCTCTTCGGCATCCCGTACAACCTCGACGACGCCATCGCCGTTCTGGCGGCGGCGGCGCTCATGGTCGTGCTCGGGCTCGTGCTTCGTGCCAAGGTGACCGCCGGTGTACCGGGCAAGTACCAGTTGGTCTTCGAGACGATCGTCGGGGCGGCCACCAACCAGGTGAGGGCGACGATGGGCGATCAGGGACTGTTCGCCGTGCCGCTCGCCGTCGTGCTGTTCACCTTCATCTTGATCTGCAACTGGTTCGAGATCATCCCGACGGAGTTCCCCGGCCACTTCCAGGTGCTGCCGGCGCCGACGGGCGACATCAACCTGCCGCTTGCCCTCGCGATCCTCGTGATCGTGATCGTCCACTTCACCTGGATCCGCCTGCACGGGATCAAGGAGTACCTCGCCCACTACTTTCGGCCCTACAAGTTCCTCTTCCCGATCAACGTGATCGAGGAGCTCGTCAAGCCGCTCACTCTGTCGCTCCGGCTCTTCGGCAACATCTTCGCGGGCGGAATCCTCATCAGCCTGATCGCGGCCTTCCCGCCCCAGTGGTTCCTGCCGCTCCCTCTGTTCCAATTCATCTGGAAGCTGTTCGACGGCTTCTTCGTCTCGCCGGTCCAGGCGTTCATCTTCAGCCTGCTGACCCTGATCTACCTTCAGTCCGCCGTCACCGGCGGTCACTGAGCGTCCGGACCAGACCACCCACTCCGCCCAGAACAGACACAGGAGAACAGGAAAGAACCAATGGCACAGACCACCCAGCAAGCCATCCAGTTGGCCGGCGCAATGGTCGGCGGAGGTCTCGCCCTCGGCGGTGGCGCCGTCGGTGCTGCCATCGGCGACGGCCTCGCCGGTAGCCAGACCATCGCCGGCATCGCGCGGCAACCCGAAGCACAGAGCCGCCTCTACACCACGATGTTCCTCATCATCGGACTCGTCGAGGCCATGTACGTCATCAACCTGGCATTCATGGCCTTCTTCGTCTTCGTGCTCGCCAACAAGAAATAAGGGTGACGTCGATGGCGGCGAGCATCTTCCTCATCCCGAACGGCACCTTCATCGAGGAGCTGATCGCGTTCCTTCTCGTGCTCGGCTTCTTCGCCAAGGGTGATCCTGCCGCCCCTTCGAAGGGCCATGAACGAACGGGAGGCACACATCCGGAACTCGATCGAAGCCGCCGAGGAGGCCAGACGCGCTGCGGAAGCTGCGTCGGCTGAGCGCCGGCAGCTGCTCGAGAGCGCCCGCCAGGAGTCGAGAGCCATCATCGACCGGGCGAACGAGGTCGCCGGCGAGCTGCGGGAAGAAGGCCGCCAGCGGGGCCAGGAGGAGTACGAGCGTCTCGTGTCGGCGGCACGCACGGACATAGAGCAGGAGCGGCGCCGGGCGCAGGAGGAAGTGATGGAGGACGTCGGCGACCTCGTGCTGCGGGCAGCCGAGCGGGTGATCGGCGCAGCCCTCGGCGACGAGGGCCACCGTGCGCTCGTCGAGGAGGCCATCTCTGCTGCCCAGGCGAGCGGCCGGGACGGGAACGGCGCCGGCGGCCACTGATGCTCGAGCTCGTGCGCGGATATGCAGCGGCGGCTTTTGACACCGCCGCCAACGAGGGGCGTCTCGACGCGGTCGTGACGGGCCTCGTCGAGATCTCCCGCCTCTTCATCGCGTCCGAGCCGCTCCGTAACGCCATCACCGACTCGACGATCCCTGCCCAGGCCCGCGGGGCCGTGCTCGAGGATCTCCTTGCCGACAAGGTGCCCGAGGAAGCGCTCGCCATCATCACCTTCGTCGTCGAGTACGAGCGGGCGCGCCGAAGTGCCGAAGGCGGCCGAGCAGCTCGTCGAGCTGGGCGAGATCGCCCTCGCCAATGCAGAGGCCGGTGAGCGCCGCGCCGCCGAGCCTCCGATAGGGCGCAGGGGGGCCTACGAGCGCATCCGCGGCTATGGCGAGCGGATCTTCGAGACGGTTCCTTCCCGTGAGGACGTCGACCTGATCGAGGACGAGCTGTTCCAGCTGGCCAAGCTGGCTCGAGGGATCGCCGGAGCTCCGCGACGCCCTCGGTGACGGCAGCGTCCCGCTCGGCCGCCGTCTCGAGGTGCTGACGGATCTGCTCGAGGGCAGGGTGCGTTTCGACACCCTGCAGCTGTGCGCATACGTGCTGCGGGCCGGGAGGGCGCGTGACCTCGTCGGGGCGCTCGAGAGCCTCGTCGAGCTTGCGGCTGCCGAGCGCGGCCGCCGTCTCGCCGACGTCCGCTCGGCTGTCGAGCTCGACGAGGACGAACGGGACCGGCTGACGGCGGCCCTCGCACGGATCGCCCGACGCCCGGTGGAGCTCCGTGTTCACATCGATCCGAGCGTCATCGGCGGCCTGAGCATCATCGTCGGCGACACCATCATCGACGGCACCGTCCGCCACCGGCTCGAGCAGCTGCGTGAGTCGCTGCTGCAGCCGGTGTGAGCCGGCCCGGCGGCACGGCGGCAGCCGGCGGATCGATCATCGCAGAGCGCCCACGGCCGCCATGACCGACGATGAGGGTCACGACCCACCATCCGACAACCAACCACGACGAGGATCATGAGGAAGACGACATGCCAGAGCTGACGATCAGCGCCGACGAGATCGCCGCCTCGCTGAAGCGCCACGTCGCCGACTACCAGGCTGACACCCGCGCCGAGCAGGTCGGCCGGATCACCGAGGTCGGCGACGGCATCGCCCGCGTGTCGGGGCTCCCGAACGCCTCGGTGAACGAGCTGCTCGAGTTCGAGAACGGCTCGGTCGGCCTCGCCCTCAACCTCGACGAGGAGACGATCGGCGCCGTCGTCCTCGGTCAGGTGGAGGAGCTCGACGAGGGCCAGATCGTGCGGGCGACCGGCCGGATCCTCTCGATACAGGTCGGGGACGGCATGCTCGGGCGAGTCGTCAACCCCCTCGGCATACCCGTCGACGGCAAGGGCGCGCTCAGCGACACCGTCGAGCGGCGGATCGAGATCCAGGCGCCGGGCATCGTCAACCGCCAGCCCGTGCGCGAGCCGCTCCAGACCGGCATCAAGGTGATCGACGCCATGACCCCGATCGGGCGCGGCCAGCGCGAGCTCATCATCGGCGACCGCAAGACCGGGAAGACCTCGATCGCCGTCGACACCATCCTCAACCAGCGCGGCCAGAACGTGAAGTGCATCTACGTGGCCATCGGCCAGAAGGGGTCGACGGTCGCCCAGACCGTCGCCACCTTCGCCGAGCACGGGGCGATGGACTACACCGTCGTCGTCGCCGCTCCCGCCTCCGAGCCGGCGCCGTTCAAGTACCTCGCGCCGTACTCGGGCTGCGCGATGGGCCAGCACTGGATGGAGAACGGCGAGCACGCCCTCATCGTCTACGACGACCTCTCCAAGCAGGCCGAGGCGTACCGGCAGCTGTCGCTCCTCTTGCGCCGGCCGCCGGGTCGCGAGGCCTACCCGGGCGACGTCTTCTACCTCCACAGCCGGCTCCTCGAGCGCGCCGCCAAGCTCTCCGACGCCATGGGCGGAGGGTCGCTGACGGCGCTCCCGATAATCGAGACGAAGGCCGGCGACATCTCGGCCTACATCCCGACGAACGTCATCTCCATCACCGACGGGCAGATCTTCCTCGAGACCGACCTGTTCTACTCCGGCGTCCGGCCGGCCATGCACGTCGGCAACTCGGTCTCCCGTGTCGGTGGAGCCGCCCAGGTGAGGGCGATGCGATCGGTGGCGGGGAGCCTCCGGACCGACCTCGCCCAGTTCCGCGACCTCGAGGCGTTCGCCACCTTCGGCTCGGAGCTCGACCGGGTCTCGCAGGCCCAGCTCGACCGGGGCTACCGCCTGACGGAGCTGTTGAAGCAGGGCCTCAACCAGCCGCTGCCGGTCGAGGAGCAGGTCGTCGTCATCTACGCCGGGCACCCACGGCCTCACCGACGACATCCCGGTCCCTGACGTGCAGCGCTTCGAGCAGGAGCTGAGGGCCCACTTTCGTGCCAAGCACGCCGACCTGCTCGAGGAGATCCGCGAGACCGGCAAGCTGCCGGACGAGTCGGCGATGGACGCGGCGATCAACGAGCTGAAGACGTCCTTCGTGTCGGACGACGACGATGCCGGCCCCGGGCAGGGAGGCGGACGAGCAAGACGGCGGGCGAGGCCCGAACGCCGCCCAGCCCGGTCGGAAGCGACGCGGCGGCCGCCGAGCCGACCAACGAGAGCGCGGCCGCCGGCGAGCCGACCGCCACTCCCGGCCCGAGCGACGCCGCAGGTGACGCCACGGGCCAGAGAGCAACGGACCTGCCCGGACAGCCCCGCCGGGAGCAGCAGCACGGGCGGCGGGAGCTAGCCGATGGCAGGGGGCCAGGAGCGGATCCTTCGCCGGCGGGTCCGCACCGTCGAGTCGACGAAGAAGATCACGCGGGCGATGGAGCTCATCGCGGCCGCCGAGATGTCCCGCGCCCAGGGCCGCATCGCCGGCTCGAAGCCCTACCTGAACGGGATGGAGCGGGTGCTCGCCGACGTCACCGCCGACGGGAGCGCCCCGGCCCGCCTCATGGGCGTGCCCGAGTCGCCCGAGCACGTCGGGCTCGTGGCCATCGTCTCGGACCGGGGGCTCGCCGGCGGCTACAACGCCTTCGTGCTCCGGCAGGCCGAACGGGAGATGAAGACCGGGGAGTCGGCCGGCCGCGACTACCAGATCTCGGCTGCCGGGAAGAAGGCGATCCCCTACCTCCGCTTCAGGGGGCGGGAGGTCGACCACTACATCCCGATGCCCGACCGCCCCACCTACGAGGACGCCCGGAAGCTCGCTGCCGGCGTCGTGCGGCCCTTTCTTGCCGGCGAGCTCGATCTCGTCCAGCTCGTCTCGACCCGCTTCGTCTCGGCCGGGATCCAGACCGTCGAGACGCGCCAGCTCCTCCCCCTCGTGCCGCCCGACGCCGAGCGCCGCGAGCGGAGCGCTCCGCTCGTGGCGCCGTCTTCTGACAATGACGACCAGTCTCCCGGCGAGCACAGGCGGAAGCGGCTCGGCCGAGGAGACCGGTGGAGCACGGGGCGGCTTCTTCGAGTACGAGCCGGCGGCGGAGGACCTGCTCGCCCTCCTCGTGCCGCGATACGCAGAGGCCGCCTTGTACGGGGCGCTGCTCGAGGCCTCCGCCTCCGAGCACATCGCCCGCCAGCGGGCCATGTCGGCCGCCACCGAGAACGCCGACGAGCTGATCACGAACCTGCGCCGGGTGATGAACCGTGCCCGCCAGGACTCGATCACGACCGAGATCATGGAGATCGTCGGCGGCGCCGAGGCCTTCCGCCACGGCGCGAACGGCCGAGACCGCCGAACCGTTCGAATACCACGAGGAGCAGATCGCATGACCACCGACCGTCACCGAAGAGGCACCTGAGGAGCGCATCCTCGAGGACGGCCGGATCGTCGCCATCACCGGCCCGGTCGTCGACGTCGAGTTCCCGCCCCACGCCCTCCCGGAGATCAACCACCTGATCGAGATCGCCGGCGAGCTCGAGGGGGAGCAGATCATGGTCCCGGCCGAGGTCGCCCAGCAGATCGGCGAGGGGCGGGTGCGGGCGGTCTGCCTGAAGCCGACCGACGGCCTCCGCCGGGGAGCGATCGTGAAGAACACCGGGCACGGGATCTCGGTCCCGGTCGGGGACGCCACCCTCGGCCACGTCTTCAACGTGACCGGCGACCCGCTCGACACCGACGACATCGGCACGCCCGACGACCGGTGGGACATCCACCGCGAGGCGCCCGCCTTCGACACCCTCGAGCCGAAGCGGCAGATGTTCGAGACCGGCATCAAGGTCATCGACCTGCTCGAGCCGTACGTCGAGGGCGGCAAGATCGGCCTCTTCGGCGGCGCCGGCGTGGGCAAGACCGTGCTCATCACCGAGATGATCCGCCGGGTCGCCCAGGAGCACGGCGGCGTCTCGGTCTTCGCCGGCGTCGGCGAGCGCACCCGTGAGGGGACCGACCTGTGGCTCGAGATGCAGGAGTCCGGCGTCATCGACAAGGCCGCCCTCGTCTACGGCCAGATGGACGAGCCGCCCGGCGTCCGGCTGCGGGTGGGCCTCTCGGCCCTCACGATGGCGGAGTACTTCCGTGACGTGAAGAACCAGGACGTCCTCTTGTTCATCGACAACATCTTCCGCTTCGTGCAGGCCGGTTCGGAGGTCTCGACGCTCCTCGGCCGGATGCCGTCGGCGGTCGGATACCAGCCGACGCTCGCCGACGAGATGGGCGAGCTGCAGGAGCGCATCACCTCCACGCGGGGCCACTCGATCACCTCGCTGCAGGCCGTCTTCGTGCCGGCCGACGACTACACCGACCCGGCCCCGTTCACGACCTTCACCCACCTCGACGCCACGACCGAGCTGTCCCGCCAGATCGCCGCGCTCGGCATCTTCCCCGCCGTCGACCCGCTCGCCTCGACGAGCAACATCCTTGCCCCCGAGGTCGTCGGCGACCGCCACTACGCCTGTGCCCGCCGGGTGCAGGAGGTCCTCCAGCGCTTCCGGGAGCTGCAGGACATCATCGCCATCCTCGGCCTCGAGGAGCTGTCGGAGGAGGACCGGGTGACGGTCACGAGGGCCCGGAAGATCCAGCGCTTCCTCTCCCAGCCGATGTACGTCGCCGAGGTCTTCACCGGCATCCCCGGGGTCACCGTCCCGATCGACGAGACCGTCCGCTCCTTCGAGGCCCTCGTCGGCGGCGAGCTCGACGACGTGCCGGAGCAGGCGTTTCTCAACGTCGGCGGCGTGGACGACGTCCGCGAGAAGGCCAAGGGGATGTCCTAGGTGCCGACCGAGGTCGAGCTCGTCACGCCGGAGCGGGTGCTCTACTCCGGCGAGGCGGGCTTTGTCGTGCTGCGGACCGACGGAGGCGAGATCATGTTCCTCCCCGAGCACGCCCCTTTCATCGGGCGCAGTCGACATCTGCGTCGTGCGCATAGACGCCGCCGGTGGAGGGGGATCTGCTGACCGTGCGGAGCGGGGACGGCGGCTCGGGTGTGCCGGCCGGCGGTGGGGAGGGCGAGGTGCGGGCGGCGGTGGCAGGAGGCTTCGTGCACGTGGCGGACAACCGGGTGACAGTGCTCGCAGGGGTCGCCGAGCTCGCTGACGAGATCGACGTGGAGCGCGCCCGCCGCGCCTTCGAGGCCGCCTCTGCTGACGAGGCCTCAGCGCGAGAGGCCGGGCCGGGATGAGGAGGAGCGCCGCCGGGCGGCGGCCCCCTCGCCTGCCGCCGGTCCGGCCGCCGACTCCGATGACGAGCCGTCGCGGGAGGAGGTCGCCGAGACGCCGACGATGCGGGCTCTCGTCTACCCCGACGAGCCGGACGTGCGGGCGCGCCGTGCGGCCAACCGGCTCGAGGCGGCCGGCGAGGCCGATCAGAGCACTGCCGCAATCGCCGCCGGGGCAGCGCCTGTGGCCGAGCACTGAGATCCTCTGACCCGCGCGACGGCCCGGCGCCGGCTGGCCGTCGCGCTGATGGTCAGGGGGCGCCTGGCTGACGAGGTCGACGGCATCCGCCGGGCGCTCGGCTCCGCCGAGATAGAGAGGATCGCCCCCCACTGCACCCTCGTCCCGCCCGTGAACGTCCGCGAGGCCGATCTCGCGAGGGCGACCGCCCTGCTGGGTTCGGCGGCAGCACGAGCTCGCCCGCTCGCGGTGACACTCGGGCCGCCGGCGACGTTCTTCCCGCCGAACCCGGTCTGCTACCTGACCGTCGGGGGGGATCTCGACGGCCTCTCGTCGTTGCGGGATGCGCTCGAGGCCGCTCCGCTGGCGCCCCCTGCCGGACGGAAGGAGCGCCCGTTCGTCCCCCACGTGACCCTCAACCAGAAGATGCCGCCCGACCAGATCGGACCGGCACTCGACCTCCTCGCCCACTTCGAGGCCTCCCACTGCTTCCAGGCGGTCACCTTGATCGAGTTCGACGAGGAGGCCAGGCGATGGGGCGTCCTCACCGAGGCCCGTCTCGGGCCACCCCACATCGCCGGGCGGGGCGGCCTCGAGGTCGAGCTGTCCGTGAGCGGCCATCCCGAGCCCGACACGAGGGTCTGGCTAGCCCGCCAGTGGGCACAGTACGCAGACGAGCGGTACGGCCGAGACGGTGCAGGAGGACGAGGAGTTCGCCGTTACGGCCCGGGTGCGGGACGATCAGGTCGTCGCCGGCGTCGCGGACGGCCAGATCCGGCCGCCGGTCTGCCACCTCGCCCATCTCCTCGTGGCGCCGGAGTGGAGGTCGTACGGCATCGGCAGCCAGTTGCTCCGTGCGGTGGACTCGGTTGCGGCTCGACACCACTGCGACCGGACCCGGCTCGAGGCGCCGGCGGGGGGAATGGCGGAGGGTTTCTATCGGGACCGGGGCTTCGCCGTCGTGGCGAGGCTTCCGAGGTGGCGCCGCGAGCGCGACTTCGTGATGATGGAGCGTGCGGTGACTGGCACTCCTGCTGAAGACGCCGGCTGACGAGCCCGTCGGCTTGCAGCTCGAGAAGCCTCGACGGGCAACTTCACGGGCCGAGGAGGTCCCACCTAGCTCAGCCGGCCGTCGGACGAGTTGCCGCCGCAGCGGCCGAGAGGGCCGGCTCGACGTCATCACGGTGGTAGATCTGCTCGGACCGCTCGATGTTGTCGAGGAAGCCCTGGTAGACAGCGGCCGGCCGCAGGAGCGCCAAGGGGCGGAGCAGACTCCAGGCGCGGGCCGGCTCCGAGCCGGGCACCGCCGCCGCCCAGGCGGCGAGCCAGTGCGCCTCGAGCTGGCTTGCCTCCCCGGGGTCGTCCCGCTCGAGGACGGCGAGGTCGAGGAGCGGATGGCCGAGCGTGGAGTCACCCCAGTCGAACCAGATCGGCTCTCCGGTCCCGATGCGGGCGTTGCCGCCGTGGGCGTCCCCGTGCACGAGGACGGGCGGGAGGCCACAGGCGTCGATCTCGGCGGTTGTCGTGACGTAGTCCTCGAGGAGGCGGGTGAGGGCCGTATCGGCCGGCGCCCGACGCTCCACGACGTCGCCCAACCTCCGGGCGAGGGCGGGCCAGCGGCTGTCAGGCACGCCGGCGGCGAGCAGCTCGGGCTCCCTTCGGATGGTCGAGGCCTGCATCGTGACGAGGGCGTCGATGAGACCTCGGCGCTCTTCGAGGCTCGCATGGAGGCCGTCCCGCCCGGGGAGCTCGCGCAGGAGGATGCGGTGGCCCTCAGAAGCGATCACCTCAGGTACCGCCCGGGGGAAGGAGGCACCGAGGAGCCGGATGACGGCGGCCTCGTGCTCGAAGAAGGGCGGCGTGCACTTGAGCCAGGCCTGGCCCGCCCGCACCGGCATCTCCCAGATCGACGAGAGGTTCCAGGTCCTGTGCTGGACGGCCGCACCGCACACGCCGGCGACGAGGTCCACCCACTCGAGGTCGGCCGTCGGGCCACGAGGGCGCGCCCAGGGCATCCGCAATGGGTCGTCGGTCAGCTCGACCGGAGACGGAAGGAGACGACAACCGTCCGGCGGCTCGCCCGTCATCTCGGCGAGGTAGGTCACTTCGCCGCCCATGAAGCCGCCCGGGTCCGGACGCGCCTCGAGGAGCCGAAGTGTCGTGAGCCACGGGTGACGCTTCTGCAGGGGCTCGGTCTCCTGCCACCATGGCATCTCGGCGACGAAGGTCTCGAGCTCCCCGAGCACGTCGCCGGCGCCGTCGCAGACGACGATCGTCACGCGACGGGTGCCGAGCTCCTCATCCGTCCCGGCCACTCCGTCATCATGCCGCCTGCCGGCCCGGAGCCCAGACCGGAGGCGGGGTCGGGCGGAGGCTCCATCGGGCGTTGGCGTCAGTGACCTGTTGCAGGCGGCTCTGTCTCGAGGGCGCTGACGGTGCTGACGGTGTCATCGGCCGCCAGTCGTCGAGTCACCGCCGCCATGATCTTCTCGGCGGCCTCGAACGGATCGAGCTCCCGCTCAGCCAGCTGGTCGAGAAGCGGGGCACCCTCGACCCGGATCTGGTCGGCGACCGCCCTCGCAAAGGCGTCGACCGCCAGCCGCTCCGTCTCCTCGGCCAGGCGGGACTGCCGCCGGCGCCGCAGCCTCTCGTCCTCGCCGAGAAACGCCCGGTGGTCGCCGATCGCCGACCACAGCTCGTGGATGCCGTCGCCCGAAGAGGCGACGGTCTCGATGATCGGCGGTGTCCACTCGAGGCTCCGCGAGAGCTGGAGCATGTGGACGAGGTCACGCCTCGTCTCCCGCACCCCCGGACGATCCGCCTTGTTGATGACGAGGATGTCCGCCACCTCGAGAAGTCCTGCCTTGTTGGCCTGGACGGCGTCGCCCCAACCGGGGTTCAGCACGACAATCACCGTGTCGCAGGTTCCGGCCACGTCCACCTCGACCTGGCCGACACCTACCGTCTCCACGAGCACGAGCGGCCAGCCGACAGCGTCAAGGAGGCGGACGGCGCCCGGCACGGCCGCCGCAAGGCCGCCCAGGTGGCCCCGGGTGGCCATCGAGCGGATGAACACCGACCTGTCGAGCGAATGGTCCTGCATCCGCACCCTGTCACCGAGGATCGCCCCCCCCGAGAGCGGTGACGACGGGTCGACGGCGAGCACTGCCACCGGGCCTCCGGTGCTGCGGAGAGCCTCGCTGATCAGCTGGCTCGTGAGGGTGGACTTGCCCGCCCCCGGGGCGCCTGTGAGACCGACGGAATAGGAGGAGCCGGCGCGGGGAGAGGCGAGCCGGGCGAGCTCGCGTGCCGGTGCTCCGCCCCGCTCGACGAGTGAGAGCAGCCGGGCGAGCGAGCGCCGGTCTCCGGGCCGGGCGGTGTTGTCGCCGGCAGCGGCGTCGGCACCAGCCTCATGACGCCCTTCGCCGGCGGCGGGGATGCCGCGGGCGAGGTCGAACAGCTCGCCGGGGCCCTTCGAGCGCCTGTCAGCCGCCGCCGGCGGGGGAGAGCCGGACGGCTCGTCCTTTGCCGGAGGTGACGACTCCTTCACCCGCCGTCCCGGACGCGGGAGACGTCGGCCCCGAGGGCGGCGAGGCGCCCACTCAGGTCCTCGTACCCTCGGTCGACGTGCTCGGCGCCGCTCACCTCGGTCTCGCCCTCGGCCACGAGGCCGGCGAGCACGAGCGCAGCGCCGGCGCGGATGTCGGGTGCCCTCACCGGGGCGCCGGAGAGCCGCGGGACGCCGCGCACGACGGCGTGATGGCCCTCGGTCGTGATCTTGGCTCCCATGCGGATCAGCTCGTCGATGTAGCGGAACCTACCGGCGAAGATGTTCTCGCTCACGATCGCCACTCCCGAGGCGACCGCGAGCAGCGCCACGAGGAACGGCTTGTAGTCGGTGGCGACTCCGGGGTAGGGCAGTGTTGCGACGTCGACCGAGAGCAGCCGCCCGCTCGAGGTGGCGAAGATCCCGCCCGCGTTCGGGGTGCAGTGGACCCCGATCGCCATCAGCTTCTCGATCAGCATGTCCATGTGCTCGGCCCGCGCCCGCTCCACCTGCACCTCGCCTCCCGCCAGCCCCACCGCCGCCAGGAACGTGCCTGCCTCCACCCGGTCGGGAATGGCGTCGTGGGAGGCTGGCCTGAGCTCGTCGACACCCTCGATCTCGATGCGGGAGGTGCCGGCGCCGTCGATCCTCGCCCCCATCTCAGTCAGCATGGCGGCGAGGTCGCTCACCTCCGGCTCCCTCGCGGCGTTCTCGATCACGGTCGTGCCCTTGGCGAGCACGGCGGCCATGAGCACGTTGTCGGTTGTCGTGTGGCTGGGAAATTCGAGGACGATCCGGGTGCCCGTCAGCTGCTCGCACCTTCCCTCGACGTACCCGTGCTCGGTCCGGAACCTCACGCCGAGCTCTTCGAAGGCGCGGAGATGCATGTCGACCGGACGGCCGCCGAAGTCGTCGCCACCCGGGAGCGAGATGCGGGCCCACCCGTGACGAGCCAGCAGGGGGCCGAGGACGACGAAGGAGGCCCGGATCCGCTCCACGAGCTCGTAGGGGGCTACCGGGGTGACATCGGTCGGCACGTCGACGTCGAGCACGCCGGCCGTTCCTCTCCCGGTATGGACGGCTGTCACCCCGAGGGCGGCGAGCACTTCGGCCATGATCGAGACGTCGGTGATCGCCGGCACGTTCGTGATGCGATGGCGGCCCGGCGCCAGCAGGCAGGCAGCCATGCACTTGAGGACGGAATTCTTCGCTCCATGAACGGCCACCGTGCCCTGGAGCGGGCCGTTCGGGCGAACGACGAAGCGGTCCATCGGAATCTCCTATGTCAAGAGGCGCCGAAGCACAAGTAGTAGCTTCAACGGATCGGGCTTGTCGGTTTGAGAGGCGACGGAGGACTCGCTTGAGAGACCGGGAGGGCGTCTCAGTGCTCGGATCGCCCCGGTCCTGGTGTCGCCGAGGTGGGCACTGACCCTATGAGCCAACCGGCTGGACGGGAGAAGCTTGACACTCACCGCCGACGTTAGCGGCGGCCGGCGGTGCGGTCCCGTACCGCCGGGCATCGAGCCTGACGAGGCTCCGGGGGAAGCTCGGCCATCGGATGAGGGGAGTCGCCTACTGCCGTGTCAGGGGCCGGCCTGCCTGGAGAGGACCCGCCTGGCGGCGATGGCAACTATCGTTCGCGCCAATGACCTCTGAGAAGGGCACCGCCGGGCGTGCGGCCGGCGGCGTGCCGCAAGCGCCGGACCGGAACCTCGCGATGGAGATCGTCCGGGTCACCGAAGCCGCCGCCCTCGCAGCCGGCCGCTGGCTCGGGAGGGGCGACAAGGAAGGTGCGGACGCCGCCGCCGTCGACGCGATGCGGGTCGTCCTCCAGTCGGTCTCGATGGACGGCATCGTCGTGATCGGGGAAGGTGAGAAGGACGAGGCGCCGATGCTCTACAACGGCGAGCGGGTCGGTGACGGGACGATGCCGCTCACCGACATCGCCGTCGACCCGATCGACGGGACGGATCTGACCGCCCTCGGACGGGCCGGCGCCCTTGCCGTCATCGCAGTCTCGGAACGGGGGACGATGTTCGACCCCGGGCCGTGCGTCTACATGGAGAAGCTCGCCGTCGGGCCAGAGGCGGCCGGCGTCATCGACCTGCGGGCGACGCCGACGGAGAACCTCGAGGCCGTCGCCCGGGCCAAAGGCACGTCTGTCCGCGATCTGACGGTCGAGATCCTCGAGCGTGAGCGTCACCGTGACCTGATCGCCGAGGTGCGGGCTACCGGTGCCCGCATCCAGCTCATCACAGCCGGTGACGTCGCCGGCGCCATCTCGACGGCGTGGTCCCAGTCCGGCGTGGACGTGCTGTTCGGCATCGGGGGGACCCCGGAGGGGATCATCGCGGCGGCTGCGCTCAAGTGCATGGGAGGTGAGCTGCAGGGCCGCCTGTGGCCACGCAGTGACGACGAGCGGCGAGCGGCCGAGGCGGCCGGCTACGACGTCAGCCAGGTGCTCGGTACAGACGACCTCGTGCGGGGTGACAACTGCTTCTTCGCCGCCACAGGGATCAGCGGGGGCGAGCTGTTGCGCGGGGTGCGTTATGACAGCCATGGCGCCACGACCCAGTCACTCGTGATGCGCTCGAAGTCGGGCACGGTCCGACTCGTCGAGGCGCGCCACCGCCTGTCGAAGCTGCAGGCCTTCTCGGCGATCGAGTTCGGCTGACCGCCGTCTCACCCTCGACTACGACCTCGACCATGACGCAGAGGAGGAGACCGCGACCATGAGCGACGTCATGCTCGAGCGCCGGGACGACGGTGTGGCCGTCATCCGGCTCGACCGCCCGAAGCTGAACCCTCTCTCACGCGCCCTCCTTGCCGATCTGCACGCCATCGTGGAGGACCTGGCCGCCGACCCGCCTGGTGCCGTCGTGCTGTGGGGCGGTGACAGGTGCTTCTCGGCCGGGGCAGACGTGAGCGAGTTCTCCGATCCGGACCGGGCTGCCGAGATCGCCGGCGGCTTCCACGAAGCCCTTGACGCGCTCGCGGCGCTCCCGCGGGCGACGATCGCAGCCATCAGCGGCTACGCCCTCGGCGGAGGCCTCGAGCTGGCCCTCGCGTGCGACTTCCGCCTTGCGGCAGAGGGGGCGAAGCTCGGGCAGCCGGAGATCCTTCTCGGCATCATCCCGGGCGGTGGCGGCACACAGCGGCTCCCCCGGCTCGTCGGCGTGAGCGCCGCCAAGCAGATGATCTTCAGCGGCCGCCAATTGGCCGCCGAGGAGGCGAAAGCAATCGGCCTCGTCGACCGGGTCGTCGCCCGCGAGCAGGTGTTCGACGAGGCTCTGGCGGAGGCGAAGCAGCTCGCCGCCGGTGCGGTCCTCGCCCAGGGCCTCGCCAAGCGAGCCATCGACGAGGGGCTCTCCTCGACACCTGCAGACGGCCTCGCCCTCGAACGGCGGCTGTTCGGCGAGGTGTTCGCCTCCAAGGACGCAAGGACCGGCGTGAAGTCGTTCCTCGAGGAGGGCCCGGGCAAGGCCCGGTTCGAGGGACGTTGACGGCACCGGGGCCCCGCTCGGCTCTCGCCAAGACCCGTGCGCTCGAGGACGACGCCCGCTGGTATGAGCGCGCCGTCTTCTACGAGCTTCTGCCGCGCAGCTTCTTCGACTCGAACTCCGACGGGATCGGCGACCTCGCAGGCATCAGGGAGCGTCTCGACTACCTCGAGTGGCTCGGCGTCGACTGCCTGTGGCTTCTGCCGTTCTACCCGTCGCCGCTCCGCGACGGCGGCTACGACGTGAGCGACTTCATGTCGGTGGCCCCCGAGTGCGGATCGGTTGACGACGTCGCCGAGCTCGTCGCCGACGCCCACCGGCGTGGGATCCGGATCATCTCCGACCTCGTGATGAATCACACGAGCGATCAGCACCCCTGGTTCACAGAATCCCGCTCGTCGCGGGACAACCCGAAGGCCGACTGGTACATGTGGGCGGACGACGACCAGGGATATTCGGACGTCCGGGTCATCTTCGTCGACGCCGAGCCGTCCAACTGGACCTTCGACATCCCCCGGCAGCAGTACTACTGGCACCGCTTCTTCCATCACCAGCCGGACCTCAACTACGACAACCCCGAGGTCGTCGAGGCGATGCTCGGCGTCGTGCGATTCTGGCTCGACCTCGGCCTCGACGGCTTCCGCCTCGACGCCGCCGCCTTCTTGTGCAAGCAGGAGGGCACCCGGTGCGAGAACCTGCCCGCCACCCATGAGATGTTGAAGCGTGTGCGGCGGGAGGTTGACAAGTCCCGTCCCAACATCGTGCTGCTCGCCGAAGTGAACCAGTGGCCGACCGACGTCGTCGATTACTTCGGCGAGAGCGACGAGTGCCACATGGCGTTCCACTTCCCGCTCATGCCGCGCATGTTCATGGCCGTCCGCCGCGAGCAGCGCTTCCCGATCACCGAGATCCTCGCCCAGACTCCGAGGGTCCCTCCGGGCTGCCAGTGGGGGATCTTCCTGCGCAACCACGACGAGCTGACCCTCGAGATGGTGACCGAGGACGACAGGGACTACATGTACGCCGAGTACGCCCGAGACCCGCGGATGCGGCGCAATCTCGGCATCAGGCGCCGGCTCGCCACCCTCGTCGGCAACGACCGGCGGATAGCCGAGCTGCTTCATGCCTTACTGCTGTCGCTTCCCGGTGCGCCCGTCCTCTACTACGGCGACGAGCTCCTGATGGGCGACAACATCTACCTCGGCGACCGCGACGCCGTCCGCACCCCGATGCAGTGGACGCCGGACAGAAACGGCGGCTTCTCGAAAGCCGACTTCGCCCGCCTCTACCTCCCTCCCCTGATGGACCCCGTCCACGGCTTCCAGGCGGTCAATGTCGAAGCTGAGCAGCGGGACTCGGCCTCGTTCCTCCACTGGCTGCGCCGGATGCTCGAGGTGCGCCGTCAGTACCCGGTCTTCGCCACCGGCTCACTCGAGGTGCTGCCGGCCGACAACCCGTCGGTGCTCGCCTACCTGCGGGAAGGGGACCGTGAGGTGGCGCCACCGGCCGGCGGCGCACCGGCCGGCGACGCAGGCCCGGGCGATGGGCGGGGGGCGCTCGGGGATCAGCTGAGCGGTCCGCTGCCGGCGACAGTGCTGTGCGTGCACAACCTGAGCCGGTTCGCCCAACCTGCGCAGCTGAGCCTCACCCGGTGGGAGGGATCCGTTCCGGTCGAGCTCCTCGGCCGGGTCCCGTTCCCGCCCGTCGGCGACGGGCCGTACTCCCTCACGCTCCCCCCGTACGGGACGTACCTGTTCGAGCGGCGCGAGCCGTGAAGGAGGGGCGGTTCCCGCCGATGATCTCCGGCTCGCCTGAGATCGGCCCGTTGATCGGCCCGTACCTCGCCCGGCAGGACTGGGCCCAGTCGGCGCTCGGATCTGTCGGCGAGCCGAGCGTGCCGGCGGAGATCCTCGACGTCGAGCTGCTTCGCTCGGAGTATCCCGGACTGGCGAGCGTGATCGTGGGCTCGCGCCAGTGCACCTTCCACCTCGTCCTTGGATGGCGCCCGATCGGCCTTGCCCCCGGGATGCTCGGCGCCCGGCCGGGATCGGTGCTCGGCTCGGCACACGACGAGCTCGGCGAGGTGCTCGTCTACGACGCTCTCGCCGATGAGGAGCTGGTGCGAATGCTGTTGCAGGCGGCGACGAACGGCAACGAGGTCGCCGGGCGGGCCCGCCTCGTCGCCTCTCTCGTCAGCCACTCATCGCTCATCTTCGACGACCGCCTCTTCATGAAGTGCTACCGGGTGATCGAACCGGGGCCCCGTCCGGAGATCGAGTTGATGACCAAGCTCGACCGGACCGGGTTCAATCACATGCTCGCTCCCGTGGCGCACTGGGAGCGGGGCGGCAGGGACCTCGGCCTCGTGCGGGAATTCGTCCCCGGGGCGATCGAGGGCAAGGCGCTCGCGGAGACGTCGCTTCGCGACCTGCTCGCCCGCGCCGACAAGTCGCCTGACGGGGCGAGGTTCGAGGACGTCGGAATGGCGGGGGGCGACTTCGGGCCGGAGATGCGCCGGGTGGGAGTCATGACCGCCCGGATGCACCTCGCCCTCGCCGAGGCCTTCGGCGGGGCGCCCCTCCCCGAACAGCATCCTGCGGGGGACGGCGCCGCCGTGGCGGCAGACGCCGAGCCACCGCCCGGGCAAGCCGCCGCCGGGCGGGGGGAAGCGAGGGCAGCCGCGCCGGAGCAGGAGACGGCGCCCGGCGGAGTGGCGATCCGGATCCACGGTGACTACCACCTCCGGCGGGTGATGAGAACCGATGCGGGATGGTTGGTGGCCGGTTTCGGCGACGACCCCCTCATGGGAGCCGACGCCGGGAGCGCCAGCCAGCGTGCGCCCAGGTACGCGTCGGCCGTGGAGGACATCGCCGATCTCTGCTGCTCGCTCCGCCAAGTGGCAGCCGAATGCCTCAACCTCCAGCCAGCGAGCACAGCCGCCCATGCCCAGCTGCTGGCGGCCGGCTGGGAGCGCCGCAACTTCGGGGAGTTCGTCCGCGGTTACCTGTCGCTCGAAGGGATACGCCGCCTCGTGCCGGCTGAGCGGGAGGACTTCGACGAGGTGCTCGGCTCGTTGATCGCCGCCCGCAGCTGAGCTTTCAGATGCCGGCCGGCGTCCACCGGCTATTCGTCGGCGTCGTCCCGCATGGCGATCTTCTCGAGGGCTTCGTGCAGGTCCTCGGCAGCCTTCTCGGGCGCCACGACGTTGATGAGGACGCCCGTCCCCAGTTCGAAACCCGCCCTCGTCGTCAGGTTCGGCAGGATGTGAACGTGCCAGTGGTACATGCCTGTCGCCCGGTACGGAGCCGAATGGAAGACGATGTTGTAGGCGATGTCCCCCAACTGCTCGGTCAGGGCCTGCAGCGCGCTGCGGACCGCCTTGCCGATGGCGACGAGGCGGGCGGTCGGCGCCCGGTGGAGGTGGGCGCCATGCTCGCGGGGGACGATGACCACCTCGTACGGGGTGCCGCTCCAGAACGGGCAGAACGTGACGGCGTCCTCGGTCGCTTCGACGATGCGGTAGCCGTTCCTCTCCTCGGAGGCGGCAGCGGCGCAGATGAGGCAGCCTCCGGCGAAGCGGGCAAATCCGGCCTGTTCGTCGGCCAGCTCGCGGGGAACGAACGGTATTCCGAGCAATTGGCCGTGGGGATGCGCGATGGAGGCACCGGCCTGGCGCCCGTGGTTGACGATCGCCTGGCTGTAGCGGAGCCCGGGCGTGCTCTGGTGTTCCTCGATGCGGTCGCGGATGGCCGCCATCACGAGCGAGAGCTGGCCGTCCGGCAGCGAGGCGAATGTGCGGTCGTGGTCGGGGGAGAGGATGAGGACCTCATGGATGCCGCTCGCAGGCGCCTCGGTGAAAACCGGCCCCCGATGCTCGACGACGAACGGGGCGTCGCCCTGGAAGGCCGGGTAGCGGTTCGGCACGATCCGCACCCGCCAGTTGCCCGAAGGCCCGTACACCTCGAGAGCGGGAAGCGTGTCACCCTCGTTGCCCGGGCAGAACGGGCAGACGTCGTCGGCGTCAGGCGTCGGTTGTCTCGGGATGAAAGGCCCTTGGCGATGAGCGCGGTCCGTAGAGACCGTAACCCACCTCCCAGACAGCGGATCGAGGCGAAGTTGGTTCACCCGCTCGCTGTGCCCTCCTCCTGCCCTGCCAGACCGTGACCGAGCTACCTGCTCGTTACAAAGGCTACTCCTGCCGGGGCCGTGAGCAGTGCACCCCGGGCTGTCGATCACCTTCGGCGGGCAGCCGGCGTGGTCACGGGTGCCACAGGTGAGTGCTCCTTCCTACGACGTCCTCCTCGTGGCGCATGCAGCGGTCGCCCTCCTCGGATTCGGCGCCATAGCCGTCGCAGGCCTGAGGGCGCGCGCCGGCCGCCAGTCGGGTGATCCCGCCGCCGACATCGCCCTCAGACGCTTCTTTGCTCCCGGGCGGGACTTGCCCGCCCGGGCCATCTTCCTTGTCCCGCTCCTCGGGATGGCGCTCCTCTTCGGCGGTGACCGTGCGGACGTCTCTGCCGCATGGCCCTGGATCGGGCTCGGCCTCTGGGTCGTCGCGGCGGGCCTCGCCTCAGGAATGTGCTGGCCCGCCGAACGCCGCGCCCAGCAGGCGCTCGAACATCTCGACAGCGCCGATGACGACGAAGAGAGATCGCTCTGGTCGGCGAGGTTCCGGGAGGCGTGCGTGCGCATGGAGCGATCGGTCGGCTCGATAACCATGTGCTTCCTGGCGGCGCTGGCCGTCATGGTGCTGCAGCCGCGATGAGCATCCCGCCCGGACGTCGGCCGGCGCCCCTTCATCTCTGACGCCGTCGCGGGAGGCGCCACCTGTAGATTTCCAATGTGACGCCCCCGGCTGGCCCTCCCCGCTCGGCCGGCGCGCCCGGACGGCGTCCCGGCGCGCCCGCCGGCCGGAGCGGCGCCAGAGACAGGCTCCGCCGGCGGCAGCAGTTGCTGCGCCGCCGGCGGACTTTGGTCGCGGTTGTCTTCCTCGCCGTCGTCGCGGTCATCGCCGCCTCCTGTGCTGCTGCTTCAGGGTCCGACCACACCGGGAGCAGTGGATCAGGCACGTCACCGCCCGCTACGACCGGCTCGTCCCCGCCCACCTCGACGACGTTCCCGGCGTCGTTCCACGTCGGCATGGACGAGTTCCACTGGACAGAGGAAGGCCCTCACGTGTTCACGGTCACCCCGACCGGTGGCGAGACGCCCGGGCGGACGCTCACGACCGAGGTCCGCTACCCGAGGCTCACCGGCTCGCGGGCTGCCTCGCAGTACGGTCCCTTCCCGGTCATAGTGTTCGCCCACGGCTTCGACACGCTGCCCTCGACCTACACACCCCTCCTCGACTCGTGGGTGAGGGCAGGCTTCGTCGTCGTCTCGCCGATCTTCCCCGACGAGAACGCCTTGACGATGGCGGCCGACGGAGCCAAGACAGGCCAGGACACCCCGGTGGCCGAGGAGCTCGAGAGCGACATCGTCAACGAGCCGGGTGATCTCGCCTTTGTCCTGCACAAGCTCTTCAGCCTGAACGACCAAGCGGGCGGGGCGCTCAAGGGCGTGCTCGCCCCGGAAGATGTTGCCCTCGCCGGGCAGTCCGACGGCGGCAACGTCGTCGGCGCCCTCGCCTTCAGCCCGACCTACGCCCGCGTCGATGCATCGCTCCCGGTTGCCCCGAAGGCCGTCGCCATCCTCTCCGGCACGGGCCTCGAAGGTGCCGCCCCGCCCGTGGCTTCGTCGAGATCGCCGGCGCTCCTGCAGATCCAAAGTGACGCCGACGGATGCGTCTCCCCTGTCGATGCCATCGACCTGTTCTCTGCTCTGCAGGACAACGACCCGCACCGCTGGTTCGTGATCCTGCACGGCGCCCGGCACCTCGGGCCGTACGTCGGTGTGGAACCGTACGCCTCGGTCGTGGAAGCGGTCACGACGGACTTCTTCAAGTTGGAGCTGAACTGGCACGCGACCGGCGTGACGCCAGCGACGCTGCAGGCCGCCGCGACGGCGAGCAACGTCTCGACGGTCACAACGACCGTGAACGGGAAGACGATGCCGGTGGTGCCGCCGAAGGGCACCTGCGAGAACGACATATGACGCCAGCCGGCCGGACGGCGAACTCCGTCGAACGTCTCCCCTCGTGACGGCCCCGGTCTCGTGATCTATCTCGACCACGCCGCCACGACACCGCTCCGGCCGGAGGCTTTCGAGGCGATGCGGCCATGGCTGACGACGAGCTACGGGAATCCCTCCGGTACCCATCGCCTCGCCGCGAGCGGCGCTCAGGGCGCTCGACACGGCGCGCGAGCAGGTGGCCGCCATGCTCGGTGGCGAGCCGGGGGAGGTCGTCTTCACGAGCGGCGGGACCGAGGCGGACAACCTCGCCGTGACCGGCGCTGTCACCTCGGCTCGTTCGCGCATCCCCGGGGCGGCCGTCTGCTGCAGCGCCGTCGAGCACCCGGCCGTCCTCGAGCCCACACGGGCGCTCGACGGGGAGGAGATCGGTGTCGATCTCAACGGTGTCGTCGACCTCGGGCTGCTGAGCGATTGGCTGGCCGCTCACAGCCTCGACGCGGCTCTTGTCTCTGTGATGCTCGTCAACAACGAGACAGGGGTGCGCCAGCCACTGGCGGATCTGACGGCACTCGTCGGGGCGATGTCATCCGAGGCGCTCGTCCACACCGACGCCGTCCAGGCCGCAGGCTGCCTCGATCTCCCGGTCGCTGCGGGCGGCGCCGATCTCGTGAGCGTGAGCGCCCACAAGTTCGGCGGCCCGAAAGGTGCGGGAGCGCTCCTCGTCCGCCAGCGGGCGCATGGCCGGCTCCGCCCGGTGCTGCGGGGCGGCCCGCAGGAGCGCGAGCTTCGCGCCGGGACCCACGACGTCGCCGGGATAGTCGGAATGGGGTGTGCCGCCGAGTTGCTCGCGGCGGGTAGAGAACAGCAAGCAGCCCGCCTGACGGCGCTGAGGGATCGCTTCGCCGATCGTGTCCTCTCGAGCGTCGAGGGATCGGCGGAGGCCGTGCCCCGCCGGCTCACCGCCGGGACGATCTGCAACATCTTCTTCGACGGCGTCGCCGCCGAAGAGCTGCTGTTGATGCTCGACTCGCTCGGAGTGTGCGCCGCCGCCGGCTCGTCGTGCGCGAGCGGGGCTGTCGAGCCGAGTCACGTCCTCACGGCGATGGGCCGCTCGGCGGCCGAGGCGAGGCAGCACGTGCGCTTCTCGCTCGGCCACGCGACGACGAAGGACGAGGTGGACAGAGCGGGCACCGTCGTCGCCGAGGCTGTCGCGAAGCTCCGCGTCCGGTGAGGTACGAGAAGGCACCGGTGCAGTCTGCTCCGGGGGCCGATCCGGCCGCCGGCGGCCTGCACCGGTTGTCGCTGCCGTCTGGGAAAATAGAGGTCATGCGAGTTCTCGTCGCCCTCTCGGGCGGGGTTGATTCCTCGGTTGCGGCCGCTCTCCTCGCCGCCGAGGGGCACGAAGTCGTGGGCGCCACCATGAAGTTGTGGGGGGGAGCCTCGGACTCGGGCTGTTGCTCGGTCGCCGACGTCGACGACGCCCGCCGGGCGGCCTCACGGATCGGCATCGACCACCACGTCTTCAACTTCGCCGAAGAGTTCTCCGCCCACGTCGTCTCGCCCTACGTCGAGGCCCATGCCGCCGGGTTGACGCCCAATCCCTGCATCGAGTGCAACCGCCATCTCAAGTTCCGCACCTTCCTTGACCGGGGGATGCGCCTCGGCTTCGACGCCGTCGCCACCGGGCACCATGCCCGCGTCGCCGGCGGCGACGAGCGGCGGCTTTTGAGGGGCAAGGATGCCGGCAAGGACCAGTCCTACGTCCTCTCCTGTCTCACCTCGGCCGAGCTTCGAAAGGTTCTGCTGCCGATCGGCCACTTCGACAAGGCGACCGTGAGGAAGATCGCCGGCCAGCTCGGCCTGCCGACGGCCGCCAAGGCGGAGAGCCAGGACGTCTGTTTCATCCTGCAGGGACAAGGTTCGGGCGGCCGGGAGAAGTTCCTCGCCGAGCGGCTCGATCTCCATCCCGCCACCGTCGTCGACCGCGCCGGCAACGTCGTCGGCGAGGTGCCGGCGGTAGAGCTCGTCACGGTGGGCCAGCGTCGCGGCTTGAGCCTCGGAGGTGGCGAGCGCAGATTTGCGGTCCGCGTCGACGTCGGCCGGCGCCTGGTCGAGGTCGGCGGCGAGGAAGAGCTGCTGACAGACACCGTCGTGCTCGCCGACCGAACGTGGGTGCGGGGCGAGCTCGCCGACGGGGCGCACGTGATGGCCCAGTCGAGCGCCCACGGGGAGCCGGCAGAGGCCGTTCTTTTGGCGGGCGGCTTGCGGTTCACCGCGCCCCGGCGGAGGGTGGCGCCCGGCCAGACGGTCGCCCTCTACGTGGGTGACGAGGTGGTCGGCTCAGGGATCGCACAGCCCGGAGACCTCGGAGCCGCCGCGTGAGCGACCCGGTCGACCGCTTCGGGCCGGACCCGTCGCTCGATCCGGCTGAGCGGGCGGCAGAGCTGCGCCGGACCCTCGCCTACCACGCCGACCTCTATTACAACGCCAACGCCCCCGAGCTTCCCGACGCCGACTACGACGCCCTCGTCGACGAGCTTTCTCAGCTCGAGGCCGAGCATCCGGAGGTGGGCTCCGAGACCTCCGCCACAGTCACCGTCGGTGCGCCCCCCTCGGTCCTCTTTGCGCCAGCTCCCCACCGTGTGCCGATGATGAGCCTCGACAAGGTCGTGAGCCTTCCCGAGCTTGTCGCCTGGGGGCGCCGCACCGAGCGCCTGCTCGGTCTCAGCGAGGCCGAGGCGGCCTCACTCAGGCTCGTCGTCGAACCGAAGATCGACGGGCTGTCGATCTCCATCTCCTACGAGGACGGGAAGTTCGCCCGCGCCGCCACGCGGGGCGACGGCAGGGTGGGAGAGGACGTCACGAACAACGTCCGCACGATCAGTTCTGTCCCAAAGCAGCTCGCGCTCCCTCCCGACGAGACCCCGCCCGAGCTCGAGGTGCGCGGCGAGGTCTACCTTCCGATCAAGTCGTTCGAGGAGCTGAACGAGCGCCAGCAGGCGGCCGAGCTCCGACCGTTCGCCAATCCCCGGAATGCCGCCGCCGGCTCTCTTCGCCAGCGGGACGCCGGCGTGACCGCCGGCCGGGCACTCGAGATATGGGCGTATCAGGTCGTGAGCGCGGCTGTCCCGCCCCCGGCGGGCAACGGGTCCGAGACGGCCCGTGAGGGCGACGCCGCCGCCGAGCTGGCCCATCAGAGCGCTTCGCTCGATCTCCTCAGGGCGGCCGGCTTCCCGGTCAACCCGGAGACGCGTGTCCTCGTCGGCCTCGATGAGGTCTTCGCTTACTGCACCGACATGCAGGAGCGGAGGCACTCCCTCGGCTACGAGATCGACGGCGTCGTCGTGAAGATCGACGACCTGAGCCTCCATCGCCGTCTCGGGGCCACCTCACACGCGCCGAGGTGGGCCGTTGCCTACAAGTTCCCTCCCGAGGAGCGGACGACGCTTCTCGAGGGGATCATGGTGTCGATCGGCCGGACGGGGCGGGCGACACCTTTCGCGAAGCTGCAGCCCGTGCGCGTCGGTGGCTCGACGGTCGGGTTGGCGAGCCTCCACAATCAGGACCAGGTCGCCCTGAAAGACGTTCGGCCGGGCGACACGGTCGTTGTCCGCAAAGCCGGCGACGTGATCCCCGAAGTCGTCGGCCCGGTTCTCTCGGCCCGGCCGGAGGGTCTCGAGGCGTGGCAGTTCCCGACCAGCTGCCCGAGCTGCGGCGGCCCGCTCGTCCGCCTCGAGGGCGAGGCCGACACCTACTGCGTCAACCTCGACTGCCCCGGCCAGCGGGTTCAGCGCGTGGCGCACTTCGCCTCCCGGGGGGCGATGGACATCGAGGGGCTCGGGGAACAGCGTGTCGCACAGCTGATCGCGGCCGGCCTGATCAAGGACGCGGCAGACTGCTACCAGCTGACGGCCGAGCAGCTGGAGGGGCTCGAGGGCTTCGCCGCCATCTCGGCGAGGAACCTCGTCCAGGCGATCGAGGAATCCCGCCGCCGACCGCTCCCGAACCTGCTCGTCGCGCTCGGCATCCGCCACGTCGGGGGGACGGTCGCCCAGACGCTCACGGCTGCCTTCGGGGATCTCGACCGGATCGTCTCCGCAAGCGAGCAGGAGCTGGCCGAGGCGGACGGTGTGGGGCCGACCATTGCGGCGAGTGTCGCCCGTTTCTTCGCCTCGGAGCAGAACCGCGCTTTCGTCGAGCGCCTCCGGTCCGGCGGTGTCTCCTTCGGCACCCGGGTCGTCTCCGACCTCCCGCAGGTGCTCGCAGGCAAATCCGTCGTCGTCACCGGGACGCTCGAGGGGTGGTCCCGCGAGGCTGCCGAGGAGGCGATCACCGCGAGAGGCGGGAAAGCACCCGGCTCGGTCTCGGCCAAGACCACCGCTCTCGTCGCCGGGGCGTCACCTGGGGCGGCGAAAGTGACCAAGGCCGGCCAAGTGGGCGTCCCAGTCCTCGACGAGGCGGGATTCTCCCACCTGCTCGAGACCGGCGAGCTGCCCTGACCGCCGGCGAGCCGCTCGCGACGGGCGGCCGATAGAGCGGATCGGGCCCACCACCACCTCGGAGCCATCTGGCGACTGGCGCCGGCAGCCTCGCCCGGCCGCTCCGGGAGGCATCGCCGCCCCGACCCGGCCGGGACTGTCCACCCCGTTTTGCGACCGACCCGGTAACCTGGTCGGACTTCCCATGACGAGCATCGCAGAACAGGTCGGCCGAGTTGTCGGCGGCCGGTATCGGCTGCTCGCGCCTGTCGGTGCCGGTGCGTCCTCTCACGTCTACGCCGCGAACGACACGCGGCTCGGCCGGCGCGTCGCGGTCAAGCTGCTGCATCCGACGTTGGCGGTCGACTCCGCCTTTCCTCCGGCGGTTCCAGGCTGAAGCCCGCCTGGCCGCCTCGCTCGACCATCCGCACATCATGCGGGTGTTCGACTGGGGCGAGGAGGACGCAGGTCCCTACCTCGTGCTCGAGTATCTCGGCGGGGGGAGCCTCCGCGGCCTGCTCGACACCGGCGTGCTGCTCAGCCACTCGCAGGCGGCGGCGATCGGCTGCCCAAGGCTCGGCGGGGCTCGCCTACGCCCACCGCCGGGGCATCGTCCACAGGGACATCAAGCCTGGCAATCTGCTCTTCGACGACGAGGGACACCTGCGGATCGCCGACTTCGGCGTGGCCCGGGCGCTCGCGGAGTCGGCTCTCACCGAGCCGCTCGGGGCGATTTTCGGCACCGCCCGCTACGCCTCGCCCGAGCAGGCCGAGGGTCGCCCGCTCGATGACCGGACGGACGTCTACTCGCTCGCCCTCGTGCTCTACGAGGCACTTGTGCGGCCGGGTGCCCTTCGCCCGGGACACGATCTCGGGCACGCTCATGGCCCGCGTCGGCGCCCCCCTTCCGCCCGCCTTCGAGCTGGGTCCGCTCGCGCCGATCCTCGCCCAGGCCGCCATATCCGAGCCGCTCGCCCGCCTCGACGCCGCCTCGCTCGCCGCCGACCTCGAGCTGCTCTGCCGCCAGCTGCCGCCGCCGGCGCCGACTCCCGCTCGACAGGGTCGAGACCGCCTATCCCGTCGGCCGGTGGACCGAGCGGGACCCGACGAACCTTCAGCGGCGCGACGACGACGTCACGCTCTTCGGGCGTTCGGCGGAAGAGGCGGCCAGGAGCGGCCTGGATGAGCTGGTGCCGGCCGCACGGCACGGGCAGCCGACCGAGGGGCGGCAGACCCGACGATGCCGGCGACGACCGGCTGCGACGCCGTCGAGGCACCGCCGAGCGGCGCGACGGCCCTGCCGCTCACGTCGCTCGCCACCGCCCTGAGCGAGCGGCATGACGAGGCCGCGGGCGGCGGAGCCGCAGCTCCTTCTCCGCGCGAGGAACCGCCGCCGGTCGGCGCCCGGGGCGGCGCCGGCGGTGGCGGAGATGGCTCGCTCGCCCTCGGCAGTCCTGCTCGTCGCCGTCGGCGCCGGCAGCTTCGCGTTCGTGCGCTACGACCTCTACGGCCACGTCGTGCCCGCCCTCGAGGGCCGGCCGCTCGGCGCCGCCGAGGCGTCGGCGCAGCAGGCCGGCCTCGTGGCGAGGAGGACGGTCAGCCGCTATGACGCCGCCGTCCCCGCCGGCAGGGTGATCTGGCAGTCGATCGGGCAGGGCCGCCACGAGCGCCGGGGGACGGTGATCGACGTCTCCGTCTCGCTCGGGAGATCACCCTGTGCCGGTGCCCGATCTGGCCGGCAGCGACGCTCGCGACGCCGACGGCCAGGCTGCGGGCGGCCCACCTCTCGCCGGGCTCGGTGAGCTACGAGCACACGATGGCCGTGAAGCACGGCTCGGTCATCAGCTGGAGCGACAAGGGCCGGGACGTCGTCCCGGGCAGGAAGATCGACCTCGTCGTCTCGTCGGGGCCGCCCTTCGAGACGTTCGGCAACCTTGACCGCCTGGCCTATTCCGAGGCGGCGGCATCTCTCGAGAGGGAGCACCTGAGGCCGGTCGCCGCATACCAGCTACTCCCGCGTCTCCCGCGGCGCCGTCATCTCGACCAGCCCTCGCCCCGGACAGTCCGTGCGGGAGGGTTCCACGGTGCCGGTGAACGTCTCCCTCGGGCCGCCGATGACGACCGTCCCGCCGCTGATCGGCCTCAGCGTCGGGAGCGCCGAGCAGGCACTTGCCAGCCGCGACATCCACGTCGTGACGATCTACGGGCCGTCCTTCGGCATCGTCATCTACTCGAGCCCGCCTCCCGGGGACCGGGTCGTGCAGGGGAGCGGCATAGCGCTCTGGGTTGCCTGAGCCCGACGCCGTGCGGCTCCTGGCGCGGAAGCGCCCGTCGAGCGTCGGTTGAACGGCGTCGGGCGCCGGCCGAGCGGGCGCCGATTCGGCGTGTTGCCTTGACCGTCACGCCGGGTATTTGACAACGTGGCTGGCACGGTCGGGATCGGCCCGACCGGTAACAGCTCGACGAGTGCAGCTCACGGCGAATCACCGCGGGCGATGCCGAGGAAGGAAACCACGACGCGACTATGGGCGCATTGGACGGACGAGTCGACCGTCATCACCGGCGCCGGTCGCGGCATCGGCCGCGAGCACGCGCTGCTCTTTGCCCGCGAGGGCGCCAAGGTCGTCGTGAACGACCTCGGCGGCGCCGTCGACGGGTCGGGTGACGACCGCAGCCCGGCGGAGCAGGTCGTCGACGAGATCAAGGAGATGGGCGGCGAGGCTCTGGCCAATGCCGATGACGTGAGCGACTGGGAGGGCGGCCAGCGGCTCATCAACTCCGCCATCGAAGCCTTCGGCGATCTCCACGTCCTCGTCAACAACGCCGGCATCCTGCGGGACCGCGTTCTCGTCAACATGACCGAGGAGGAGTGGGACAGCGTCATCCACGTCCACCTGAAGGGTCACTTCGTCCCCACCCGGTGGGCGGCGACCTATTGGCGGGAGCAGTCGAAGGCCGGCAGGGAGGTCAAGGCCGCCGTCGTCAACACCTCGTCGACCTCCGGGCTGCTCGGCAATCCCGGGCCAGGCCAACTACGGCACGGCCAAGGCCGGGATAGCGGCCTTCACCATCATCACCGCCCAGGAGCTGACCCGATACGGGGTCAGGGTGAACGCCATCGCCCCGGCGGCCCGCACCCGGATGACCGAGTCGACCCCCGGCCTCTCCGACATCGTTCAACCCCCGTCCGATCCCGGGCGCCTTCGACTCGTGGGACCCGGCCAACGTCTCGCCGCTCGTCGGCTATCTGGCGACCGAGTCCTGCCCGATCACCGGCAAGACCTTCTTCGTCCAGGGCGGCAGGGTGCAGTACTTCCAGCCCTGGACGCTCACCCACGAGATCGAGAAGGCCGACCGCTGGACGATCGCCGAGCTCGCCGAGCAGATGCCGACGATCGCAGGCGATCGGGCGCGGCAGACGGACTGAGGCGCTACTCGGTTATCGCCCTCATCCTGGCGGCGATCTCGGCGTGGACCGGGTCGATCGGCCCGGTCTGCAAGGCGAGCAGCTTCGACATGTCGCCTTCCACCTTGATGCGGCCCGCCATGAAGGCCTGCATGCCCGCCTGAGGGTTCTGCGTCGACGAGGATCGCCTTCGCGACCGAGTACTCGACGGTCACCGTCAGGTCGGCGGCGTCGAGATGGCCGGTGTCGAGGACGATCTCGCCGGTCGTCGTGTCGAGGTGGGCCGCGATCGAGCCTTCGTCAAAGGGGACGTCGGTCACGACGAGGTTCATCCTCATCGTGACCGGAGGCACCGGCAGCTCGCGTCCGGCGAACTCCTCCCGCACCTTTACGGGCCTCTTCGGTCCACTGCGGGCTGAGGAACGGGTACGCCGTCATCGAGGAAATCCTCCCTGTTGATTGTGACGGGCTCACTGCCGAGACCCTGCCGTCGGCGACCGACGGCCCCGGGCACACTAACGGCTCGGGTCCCTTACGATGAGCCCATGACCGCCGACGTCCGGCCGGAGGCCGAGCCTTTCTCGGCTTGGAACGGCCCGCACGGCGTCCTCCTGCTCCACGGCTTCACCGGCAACCCGAGCTCGATGCGGCCGCTCGCCGAGGCTTTCGCCGACGCCGGCTTCAGCGTCGAGCTGCCCCGCCTCCCGGGGCATGGCACCAGCTGTCGAGGATCTCGCCGCCACCCGCTGGCAGGACTGGGCGGCGGCCGCCGACGAGGCCTACACCTCCCTCGCCGCCCGCTGCGACAGGACGGTCGTGGCCGGCCTGTCCATGGGCGGGACGCTCTGTCTTGTGGCTGGCGCTGCAGCACGCCGAAGTGGCGGCCGCAGTCCTCGTCAACCCGCTCGCAGAGCCGGCGGCGGAGAGCTTCCTCGAGATGATGCAGCAGGTGCTCGCCTCGGGACCGACCGGATCCCGGGCATCGGGTCCGACATCGCCCAGCCGGGGGCGGTCGAGTCCGCCTACGACGCCACCCCCGTCGCCCCGCTGCTGTCGCTCTTCGAGGCGGTCGGCGAGATAGCGCCTCGGCCTCCCGGAGATCCGCTGCCCTGTCCTTCTCTTCTCGAGCCGGGCCGATCATGTCGTGCCGCCGAGCTCGGGCGACCTCGTCGCGGCGAGCCGTGGGCGGCCCCCTCGAGCGGATCTTCCTCGACCGGAGCTACCACGTGGCGACGCTCGACTACGACCAGCAGGAGATCGAGGAACGAGCCGTCGCCTTCGCCTCGAAGGTGGTGAGCCGATAGATGGAGCGCATCTCGCTCGAGGAGGTCCGCCACGTCGCCCGCCTCGCTCGCCTCGCCCTCAGCGATGACGAGGTCGCCACGCTCGCCGTTGAGCTGTCTGCTCTGCTCGACCATGTCGACAAGGTGCGCCGGCTCGAGACCACCGACGTGCCGCCGACGGCGCATCCGCTCCCGCTCTCGAACGTGCTCCGGGCCGACGAGCCCGGCCGTGCCTCGACCGCGACGTCGTCCTCGCGGCTGCGCCTGCTGTCGAGCGCGACCGCTTCCAGGTGCCGGCGATCCTCGGGGAGGAGACGTGACGAGCGGCCGGCCCGAGGAGGCGCCGGCGGTCTCATCGACTCCGGCGCGGCGGCGGTGGCGGCCGCCGTCCGCAGCCGGCGAGGTGACGGCCGCCGAGGTCGTCGAGGAGGCGCTCGCCCGCGTCGACGGCAGATGAGGACGCGCTCCACTGCTTCAACCTCGTCATGGCCGACGAGGCCCGGCGTGCCGCCGGCGCCGTCGACGACGCCCTGTCCGCCGGTCGGGACCCCGGGCCCCTCGCCGGGGTGCCGGTCGTCGTGAAGGACAACCTCTGCACGAAGGGGATCCCGACGACCTGCTCCTCGAGGATCCTCGAGGGGTGGAGGCCGCCGTATGACGCCACGGTGGTGACCCGCCTCGCCGAGGCGGGCGCCGTCCTCATCGGAAAGACGAACCTCGACGAGTTCGCGATGGGATCCTCGACCGAGAACTCCGCCTTCGGGCCGACGCACAACCCGTGGGATCTCGGGCGGGTGCCGGGAGGCTCGTCCGGCGGGACGTCCGCCGCCGTCGCCGCCGGCCTCGTCCCGGCCGGGCTCGGCTCGGACACCGGAGGTTCCATCCGCCAGCCGGCCTCGCTCTGCGGCGTCGTCGGGATCAAGCCCACCTACGGCCTCGTCTCCCGCTACGGCCTGATCGCCTTTGCCAGCTCCCTCGACCAGATCGGCACGTTCGCCCCCCGCGTCGCCGACGCTGCGCTCGCCCTCGAGGTGATCGCCGGCCACGACCCGGCCGACTCCACCTCCTTCGACAGGCCGCCACCGAGCCTGCTCGGGTCTCTCGGTGACGGAGTCGACGGGCTCCGGATCGGCGTGATCGACGACTTCCTCGACGAGCGTCGCCCCTTCGTGCGCCAAGGCGGCCGAGCGATGCGGCCGAGGCGCTCGCATCGGCCGGGGCCAAGGTGGAGCGCGTCTCGATCCCCGAGATGCTCCTCGGCCTTCCCGCCTACTACATCATCGCCCCGGCCGAGGCCTCCTCGAACCTGGCTCGTTACGACGGGGTCCGCTACGGCCTCCGCGTCGAGGGGCCGGACGTGGAGACGATGAACGCCCGGACGAGAGCCGCCGGCTTCGGCCCGGAGGTGAGGCGCCGGATCATGATCGGGACCTATGCCCTCTCCGCCGGCTACTACGACGCCTACTACGGCCAGGCGCAGCGGGCCCGCACGCTCGTCATCCGGGCCTTCGCGGCCGCCTACGAGCGCTTCGACGTCCTCCTGTCGCCGACGACGCCGTCGGCGGCCTTCGAGTTCGGCTCGAAGACCGAGAACCCGATCGAGATGTACGTCTCGGACCTGTGCACGATCCCGTCCGACCTCTCGGGCGACCCGGCGGTGAGCGTGCCCTTCGCCCTCGATCCTGACGGGCTGCCCGTCGGGGTGCAGGTGCTCGCGCCGGCGCTCGGCGAGCCCGTCATGCTGCAGGTCGCCGCCGCCCTCGAGGCGGCCGCACCGCCGGGGGTGCGCGGCCCGGTGAGGCGCGGAGGGGGCAGCGATGCGTGACGGCTACGAGATGGTGATCGGGCTCGAGGTCCACTGCGAGCTCTCGACGGCGACGAAGCTCTTCTGCTGCTGCCCGAACAACTTCGGCGACGAGCCGAACACCAACATCTGCCCGGTCTGCCTCGGCCTGCCCGGGTCGCTGCCCGTGCTCAACCGCCGTGCCGTCGAGCTCGCGATGCGGATCGGCGAGGCGCTCGCCTGCACGATCAAGCGGTCGATCTTCCACCGGAAGAACTACTTCTATCCCGACATGCCGAAGGACTACCAGATCAGCCAGTACGACGAGCCGATCAACGTCGACGGCCACCTCGACCTCCCCGACGGCAAGACGATCGGCATCGTGAGGGCGCACATCGAGGAGGACACGGGCAAGACGCTCCACGTCGGGGGAGCCGAGGGCGGATCCACGGCGCCGGCCGCTCGCTCGTCGACTACAACCGGGCCGGCGTGCCCCTCGTCGAGATCGTCTCGGCACCCGATCTGCGCTCGGCGGCCGACGCGAGGGCCTACGTGAGCGAGCTGCGCGGGATCCTCGTGGCGACGGGGGCCTCGGACGGCCGCATGCAGGAAGGCTCGATCCGGATCGACGCCAACGTCTCGGTCCGCCCGGTCGGCTCGGACGAGCTCGGCACACGCTGCGAGGTGAAGAACCTCAACTCGCTCAGGTCCCTCGTGCGGGCGATCGAGTACGAGGCCGAGCGCCAGGCGGACCTTGCTCGCCTCCGGTGCTTCGGTCACCCAGGAGACCCGCCACTGGGACGAGACCGCCGGCCGCACCCACTCGCTCCGCTCGAAGGAAGAGGCTTACGACTACCGGTACTTCCCCGAGCCCGACCTCGTGCCGGTGGTCCCCGACGCTGTCCTGCTCGAGGCGGCCCGGGAGAGCGCCGGGCCTCATGCCGGCCGCCCGGCGGGAGCGCCTCGCCGCGCTCACCGGCGCCGACCCGGTCTCCGACCCGGTCCAGACCGTCATCGCCCTCGACCTCGACGAGCTCGTCGTGGCGGCGGCCGGCCTCGGGGCCGACGCCGCCCTCGCCCTCGACGCGGGCCGCGAACGACGCCGCCGCCAAGGCCGATGCCGCCAGAGCTCTCGAGCCGTCGGCCTTCGCCGCCCTCGTCCGCCTCGAGTCGGCCGGCACGCTCTCCGCCACCCAGTCAAAGGCTGTTCTCGCCGAGCTGCTCGACGGCGACGGCGAGGCAGACCCGGAGGAGATCGCCCGCCGGCTCGGCTTCGAGGCGCTCGAGGACCTCGGAGCTCGAGGCGGTCGTCGACGACGTCATCGCCGCTCACCCGGCCGAGTGGGCCCGGTATGTCGAGGGTGACCCGAAGGTCGCCCAGTTCCTGCTCGGCCAGGTGATGAGAGCTACCAAAGGGCCGAGCGAACGGGAGGCTCGTCGCCGAGGCGTTCGCCTCCCGGCGCCGAGTCCGGCGAGATCCCGCCGGCCGCCGGGCGCCCGGCCGGCGCCCGGTCAGGAGAGCAGCTTCGTCTTGGCCTGCAGGTACTCGTACTCGGACAGGGCGCCGTGTCCCGTAGGCGGGCGAGGCGCTCGAGGCCTTCGACGAAGTCAGCCGCGCCGTCGTCGAGCCGCCTCGAGTGCCGCGGCGAGACGGGCGGAGGCAGCGGCGCCGGCCGACCTGGAGAGCGCCATCGGCGGGCCTCCGGCCACCGCGCACGGTCGGCGTCGGCGACTGCCGCCCGGCGCCGCGCCGGCTGCCGGGCGGGCGACGCCGGGTGCAGCCCGGTTCGTCCCCCGTACCAAATGAGCGGCGTCACCCTTTGGTCGGCTCGTGTCCCGCGCCAGGCGAGCGGCATCCCACGACGACCGCGCCGTCTCCCGCGGGGAGGGCGGCTCCTGCTCCCATCGGGTCGCATCGCCTGTCCGCGCCGTGGCTATCCCGGGCGCACTGTCGATCGGCGGCATCGTCGTGTGGCCCGATGGCGGCGGTCCGGACGCGGCCAAAGCGGCGCCGGAGCGGGGAGAGCCCGATGTGGGCCGCATCCGGGGCTGCCGTCATGCTCCTCAGCAGCAGCTCGCTCGTGCGGGTCACGATCCTCACGAGGGCCATGATCGAGCTCTTGCCGGCGCTCTCGGTCAACCACTCGGCCGTCGGCTGATCCCGAGGTCACCGGGGCTGCCGTTGCCGGTGCCGCCGCCAAAGCCTTCGTTCATGACCGTCGCGGGGTCACTCGCCTCGATCTCGCGGAGCTGAGCGAAAGGGACCGTCTGCAGCCGCGAGCCGTCGGCGACATCTGTCAGCACGATCGCAGTCCGCCGTCATCCGCAGGTCGACGACCGTGCCCGGCCGCAGCCTGCTCCCGTAGTCGTGGCCGCCGAGGAAGACGAGGCCCTCGAGGACGAGGCGGGCACTCCGCTCGGCCTCGAGGACGGCGAGAGCGTCGCGAAACGGGGTCGCCTCCGCCCAGCGCATCGAGTTCCGCACCTGGAGGACGGCCATCTTCACAGCCTCGGGCTTCGTCGTCTGACCGATCGTCGTCCACAGGTCCACCCAGCCCTTCGGCGTGGAAGGGAAGATCCTCTCGCCGGCGTGCATGAGGACGAGCACCGGCTCGGGCAGGGCGCGCACGAACGTGACCTTCCGCCCGAGGGCGAGCGGTATGGGGAAGAGGATCCGCACCACCTCGGGCGTCCAGGCGACCGGCATCGGGGGGATCGTGAAGCCGTTCGTCACCGCCTGGCCGCCCGGTTGCGGCATCCTGTGTCCCTCGCGCAACGACGTCCTCCCCTCCTCGGTGTCCGTCCTGGCAGCGTCCCGGCACCGTCCTGGCGCTGTTCTTACAGCACCCGGCCGGGCCGGCAACGCCTCAGGGTACTTCGGACGGCGGCCTCCGGCACGGGCGTCGCGGCGGCCCTTTTCCGGAGGGGGCGGGTTTCGTCATAGCCTGCGCAGATGCCCGACTCACCCATCCCGACTGCGGTCAAGATTCACAGCCAGGACGTCACCGAGGGGTACCGGCGGGCGCCGGCGCGGGCGATGCTGCGGGCGGTCGGCCTCGGCGACGCCGACTTCGCCAAGCCCCAGATCGGCGTCGCCTCCACCTGGAACGAGGTGACCCCGTGCAACATGCCGCTCGCCCGGCTCGCCCAGCGGGCGAAGGACGGCGTGCGCGAGGCCGGCGGCTACCCCTTCGAGTTCGTCGCCATCGCCGTCTCCGACGGCATCTCGATGGGCCACGAGGGCATGCGGGCCTCCCTCGTCAGCCGTGAGGTCATCACCGACTCTGTCGAGACGGTCATGCACGCCGAGCGCTTCGACGCCTTCGTCGGCATGGCGGGCTGCGACAAGTCGCTCCCGGCCATGATGATGGCGGCGGCCCGGATCGACCTGCCGATGGTCTTCGTCTATGCCGGCTCGATCCTGCCCGGCCACCTCGACGGCCGGGCGCTCGACCTCGTGTCGGTCTTCGAGGCGGTCGGCGCCTATGCCGCCGGCCGGTGCAGCGACGCCGAGCTCGACGCCATCGAGCGGCACGCCTGCCCGTCCGAGGGGGCCTGCGCCGGCATGTTCACCGCCAACACGATGGCAGCGGTCTCCGAGGCGATCGGGCTGGCGCTGCCCGCGAGCGCCTCGGTTCCCGCCGTCGACGTCCGCCGGGACGAGATCGCCACGGCGAGCGGGCGGGCTGTCGTGCACCTGTTGGAGCAGGACATCCGCCCACGCCGGATCCTCACCAAGGAGGCGTTCGAGAACGCCATCTCCGTCGTGATGGCGCTCGGCGGCTCGACGAACGCCGTCCTCCACCTGCTCGCGATAGCGAACGAGGCCCGCGTCGAGCTCACGATCGACGACTTCTCCGTCATCGGCCGGCGAGTCCCGCACATCGCCGACATGAAGCCGCACGGCCGGTTCCACATGATCGACCTCGACTCTGTCGGCGGCGTCCCGATGGTCATGAAGGAGCTGCTCGAGGCGGGCCTCATCCACGGCGACTGCCTCACGGTGACGGGGCGGACCGTGGCGGAGAACCTTGCCTCCATCGCACCGCCGCTCCCGTCCCCGGACGGCACCGTCGTCCGCACGCTCGGCTCGCCCATCCACGCCGACGGCGGCATCGCCATCCTCCGCGGGTCGCTTGCGCCCGAGGGCGCCGTCGTCAAGGTCGCCGGGATGGACGGCCTCCGCTTCGAGGGGTCCGCCCGCGTCTTCGACGGCGAGGAGGCCGCCATGGAGGCCATCCTCGGAGGGTCGATCTCGCCCGGGACCGTCGTCGTGATCCGCAACGAGGGCCCGAAGGGCGGCCCGGGCATGCGGGAGATGCTGGCGGCGACCGGGGCCATGAAGGGCGCCGGCCGGGGCGGAGATTGTGCCCTTGTGACAGATGGGCGTTTCTCGGGGGGAACCCACGGCTTCTGCGTCGGCCACGTCGCACCGGAGGCGGCCGTCGGCGGGCCGATCGGCCTTGTCGCCGACGGCGACCGGATCGTCCTCGACGCCCACGAGGGGCGGCTCGACCTCGTCGTCGACGCCGGCGAGCTCGAGCGGCGCCGGGCTGCCTGGAAGCCGCTCGCGCCCCGGTACACGACAGGAGTGCTCGCCAAGTACGCCCTCCTTGCGACCGGGGCCGAGCGGGGAGCCGTCACCGAGCCGTAGCGGCGACGGGTCCCAGGGCCCTCTGTCTCGGCGCCGAGGGGGGTGGCGGCGCCTGCCGCCGCCCGGTTGCGATCACCTCGCCAAAAAGCCATACTGGTCGTCGTGACGTCCCGCGGGCTTCTTCTGGTAGGTAACACGTAGCCGCACGGCCCCTCCACGTCCGTGCGTCTACAACCTCCCGCAAGGGAGGTTCTTTCATATCCGGGCCCCGGTCGGGCCATCGAGTCGGCCCCGCCGTCCCGGCGCCCGAAGCCGGATCGCCCGGCGACCAAGACGAGAAGACCCACCTCCAGCGACAGAGCCAGGAAGGATCCGACGGCCATGAAGATGACCGGAGCCCAAGCACTCGTGAAGAGCCTCGAGACCGAGGGTGTCGAAGTCATCTTCGGCCTGCCCGGGGGCGCCATCCTTCCCGTCTACGACCCGATCATCGACTCCCCGATCCGCCACGTGCTCGTCCGCCATGAGCAGGGCGCCGGCCACATGGCGGAGGGCTATGCCCAGGTGACGGGCCGGCCGGGCGTCGCCCTTGTGACGAGCGGCCCCGGTGCGACGAACATCGTGACGGCGCTCTGCGACGCCTACATGGACTCGATCCCCCTCGTGTGCGTGACCGGCCAGGTGGCCACCTCCGCCATCGGGACCGACGCCTTCCAGGAGGCCGACACGACCGGCATCACGATGGGCGTCACGAAGCACAACTGGCTCATCACCGATGCCGCCGACATCCCACGAGTGGTGGCAGAGGCGTTCCACGTCGCCACGACCGGCCGGCCCGGCCCGGTCCTCATCGACGTGCCGAAGGACGTCTCCAACGCCACGATGGAGTGGTACTGGCCCGAGTCACTCGACCTGCCCGGCTACAAGCCCCCGAGCGATCCGGACCGTGAGGCGATCCGTCGGGCGGCCGAGCTGATAAGGGCGTCCGAGCCGCCCCGTCATCTACGCCGGCGGCGGGATATTGAAGGCGCGGGCATCCGCGGCCCTCGCCGAGCTCGTCGAGCTGACCGGCATCCCCGTCGTGACGACGCTCATGGCCCGGGGCGCCTTCCCCGACAGCCACCGCCTCTGCCTCGGGATGCCGGGCATGCACGGCAATTACTCGGCTGTGACGGCGATGCAGCGGTCCGACCTGTTGATCGCGCTCGGCAGCCGCTTCGACGACCGGGTCACCGGCAAGGTCGCCGCTTTCGCCCCGCACGCGAGAGTGATCCACGTCGACATCGACAAGGCCGAGATCGGCAAGGTCCGCCGTCCCGACGTCGCCGTCCTCGCCGACTGCCGGCTCGCCATCGAGGCCCTGACCGGCGAGCTCGCCACGAAGGGCGGTGACGGCGCCGGCGAGGCTGCCGGCGACGGGGCGGCCCGGCTCCGGCCGTGGATCAGCCAGCTCGAGAAGTGGCAGGCCGACTTCCCCTACACCTACGACCAGCCGGCGCCGAATCCCGACGGCTTCGCCGGCCGGCCGCCCCTGTTGAAGCCGCAGTTCGTCCTCGAGACTCTCCGGGCGAGCACGCCCGACGACACCATCCTCGTCTCGGGCGTCGGCCAGCACCAGATGTGGGCGTCGCAGCACTGGCGCTTCGAGCACCCGAACTCGTGGGTGAACTCCGGCGGCCTCGGCACGATGGGCTTCGCCGTGCCGGCGGCCATCGGCGCCAAGGTGGGCCGGCCGGACGCGATGGTGTGGGCGGTCGACGGAGACGGCTGCTTCCAGATGACTGCCCAGGAGCTCGTGACGGCGACGTCCGAGCGGATCCCGGTCAAGGTGGCCATCTTGAACAACGCCTACCTCGGCATGGTCCGCCAGTGGCAGCACATGTTCTACGAGGAGCGCTACTCGGAGGTCTACCTCTCGCCCGACCTGCCCGACTACGTCGGCTGGGCGGAGTCGATGGGCTGCGTCGGGCTGCGCGTGGAGAGCGCGGAGGAGGTCCTTCCTGCCATCGACAAGGCGAACCAGATCGACGACCGGCCGGTCGTCATCGACTTCCGGACCGACTCGATGGAGCAGGTCTTCCCGATGGTGCCGGCGGGAGCCTCGAACGACGACATCGTCGTCCACCCGTCACAGCGCCACCGTCTCGAGTCCCTCACCGACGGAGCCGGCCGTGGCTGAGGGACGTCGCTCGCACCGCCACCACCTTCTCTCGGTCCTCGTCGAGAACAAGGCGGGCGTCCTTGCCCGCGTGGCGAGCTTGTTCTCCCGCCGTGGATACAACATCTTCTCGCTCGCGGTGGCGCCGACGGACGACGTCCGCCTCTCGCGGATCTCGATCGTCGTCGACGTCGAGTCGGCCCCGCTCGAGCAGATCGTCGCCCAGCTCGACAAGCTGATAAACGTCGTCGAGATCTCCGAGCTCCACCCCGACCAGGCGCGCGAGGCGGAGCTCCTCCTAACGACGGTCTCCGCCGACGCCGGCGAGCGGGCGCAGGTCATCCAGCTCGTCGGCGTCTTCGGCGGCCACATCATCGATGTCGGCCACGAGGCGCTGACGGCGATGCTGGCCGGCGCCCCGGGCGTCCTCGACGACTTCGAGGAGCTGATGCGGCCGTACGGCATCATCGAGCTCCAGCGGACCGGCCGGGTGGCGCTCCCGCGCCTCGGCGCCCGCTCCGGATCCGGTCTGGCACTGGCCGGCAGCGGCGGAACAGACTGATGCGGGCCGGCTCCCCGTCCTCACCCGATCGGCTCACCGATCCCTACCGAAAGACACGACCGTGACCAAGCTTTACTACGAGAAAGACGCCGATCAGGCCCTCGTCCGCTCCCGAGCCGTCGCCGTCATCGGCTACGGCTCCCAAGGCCATGCCCACGCGCTCAACCTGCGCGACTCCGGTGTCGATGTGCGGGTAGGGCTGCGCGAAGGCTCGGCGTCGCGGGCGAAAGCAGAGGGCGAAGGGCTGAGGGTGCTCTCGCCGGCGGCGGCGGCGGCGGAGGCCGACCTTGTCGTGATGCTCCTCCCCGACACCGAGCAAGCCTCTGTCTACGAGAGCGAGATCGCCCCGAACCTGAAGGACGGGGACGCCCTCTTCTTCGCCCACGGCTTCAACATCCGCTTCGGTCTGATCAACCCGCCCCCCGGCGTCGATGTCGGGATGGTGGCGCCGAAGGGCCCCGGTCACCTCGTGCGGAGGACGTTCACCGAGGGGGGCGGGGTGCCCTCTCTCATCGCTGTCTCAGCCGACGAGTCGGGAAAGGCGATGGAGCTGGCGCTCTCCTACGCCGATGCGCTCGGCGCGCACCCGCGCCGGCGTGCTCGAGACCACCTTCGAGGAGGAGACCGAGACCGATCTCTTCGGCGAGCAGGTCGTTCTCTGCGGAGGCGTGACGGCGCTCGTGACCGCAGGCTTCGAGACGCTCGTCGAGGCGGGCTACCAGCCGGAGTCGGCCTACTTCGAGTGCCTCCACGAGCTGAAGCTGATCGTCGACCTCATGTACGAGCAGGGCATCTCGGGGATGCGCTTCTCGGTGTCGGACACCGCAGAGTACGGCGACATGACGCGGGGGCCGCGGATCATCGACGAGCACGTGAGGGACGAGATGCGGCGCATCCTCGAGGAGATCCGCGACGGCCGCTTCGCGGCGGAATGGGTGGCGGAGGACCGCGCCGGCCGCCCGAGATACCGGGCGCTCCGCGAGGAGGCCAAGGAGCACCAGATCGAGCAGGTCGGAGCAAAGCTCAGGTCGATGATGCCCTTCGTGACGGGCGGCCGCCAGCGACTGGAGGACGTCTCGGGAGGTTGACGGCGCGAGCGCCCTTCACGGCGCAGCTTCCGGGGGGATGCCCCGCCCTCCGGTCGCCACGAGCTGCTAGCAGGCGAGCTCGGCCACGGTGAAGTCGACACAAGAAGTGAGGGCTGTGAGATCGTCCGGCTCGATGCCGGGGAACATCGCGATGCGCAGCTGGTTGCGGCCGAGCTTGCGGTAGGGCTCGGTGTCGAGGACACCGTTCGAGCGGAGCACGGCGGCGACCGCTGAGGCGTCGACCTTCTCGTCGAAGTCGATCGTGGCGACGACGTGCGAACGGTCTTCCGGCTCGCTCACGAACGGGACGGCGTACTCTGCCCGCGACGCCCACCCGTAGACGATCTCCGCCGAGGCGTCACAGCGGGAGGCGGACCAGGCGAGGCCCCCGTTGTCGTTGATCCAGTCGAGCTGGCTGGCGAGGAGGTGGAGCGTGGCGAGGCCAGGTGTGTTGAAGGTCTGGTCGAGGCGCGAGTTGTCGATGGCGATCTTCAGGTCCAAGAAGGCCGGCACCCACCTCTCGAGCACGGTCGACTCCACCCGCTCGACGGCGGCGGGCGAGAGGGCGGCGATCCACAGCCCCCCGTCCGACCCGAGGCACTTCTGGGGAGCGAAGTAGTAGGCATCGAACTGGTCGGCCTCGACTCGTAGGCCGCCGGCGGCCGATGTGGCGTCGACGAGGACGAGACCGTCTGCGGGCGCCCCGCCCGGGCGCTCGAGCGGACGTCGGACGTCGGCCATGACGCCGGTCGACGTCTCGTTGTGGGTGAGGGCGTAGGCGTCGACCGCCGGGTCGGCGACCGGCTCGGGATGTGTCCCCGGCTCAGAACCGATCTCGACGGGCTCGGCGAGGAAGGGAGCAGAGCGGGCGGCGGCGGCGAAGCGCCCGGAGAACTCGCCGAAGACGAGGTGCTGGCTCCTCTGCTCGACGAGGCAGAAGGTGGCGATGTCCCAGAACGCCGTCGTCCCGCCGTTCCCGAGGACGACCTCGTAGCCATCCGGCAGCCCGAGGAGGCTCGAGAGGCCGTCGCGGACGTGCCCGATGACGTGCTTCACGGCCGCCTGGCGATGGCTCGTCCCGAGGTAGCCGGATGCGGCCTCCGCGAGTGCGGCGACGGCCTCGGGCCGTACCTTCGCCGGTCCCGAGCCGAAGCGACCGTCGGCCGGCAACAACGACGGCGGGATCACGATGTCGACCATGGGACAGCATGTCAGCCGAAGAGACGTCCCCGCCCCGGTGCGGTGCCTGCCCGGAGGGCGCCATGTGTCACGATGGGCTATGCCACCCACGACTGAGCTGGTGAGCCACGCGACGGGGCGCATCTCCCGCCGTATCGCAGAGGTCTCAGCCTCTGCGACGCTCGCGATCGACGCCAAGGCGAAGGCGCTCAAGGCCGCCGGCGTCGACGTCATCGGCTTCGGGGCAGGAGAGCCTGACTTCCCGACTCCCGCCCGCATCACACAGGTCGCCGCCGGTGCCTGCCTCGACCCGAGGAACCATCACTACACCCCGACGGCCGGTCTGCCGGAGCTTCGTCAGGCGATCGCCCACAAGACGCGGCGCGATTCCGGTTACGAGGTGAGCGCCGGCCAGGTCGTGGTGACGAACGGTGGGAAACAGGCCGTCGCCAACACCTTCGCCACCCTCCTCGACCCCGGCGACGAGGTGCTGCTGCCGGCGCCGTACTGGACCACCTACCCGGAGTCGGTCATGCTCGCCGGAGGCGTGCCTGTCGTCGTGCCGACCGGGATCGGGTCCGGCTTCCGGGCGACGGTGGGCCAGCTCGAGGCGGCGGCGACGGATCGGACGAAGGTGCTGCTGTTCGTCTCGCCGTCCAACCCGACCGGTGCCGTCTACCCGCGGGAGGCGATTGCGGAGATCGGCCGCCTCGCCGCCGAACGGGGCTGGTGGGTCGTGACCGACGAGATCTACGAGCACCTCGTCTACGGGAGCGCCGAGCACCATTCGATGCCCGTCGTCGTCCCCGAGCTAAGAGAGCGCTGCGTGGTGGTGAACGGCGTCGCCAAGACCTACGCGATGACAGGTTGGCGGGTGGGCTGGATGATCGCCCCGCCAGACGTCGCCGAGGCGGCGACCAACCTCCAGTCCCACACGACCTCGAACGTCAACAACGTCGCCCAGGCTGCTGCGCTCGAAGCCGTGAGCGGCGACCTCTCTGCCGTCGCCGAGATGCGTGCCGCCTTCGACCGGCGCCGGAGGACGATCCACCGGATGCTGAACGAGATCCGCGGCGTCGAGTGCTTCGAGCCGGAGGGCGCCTTCTACGCCTTCCCGTCGCTCGAGGGCCTGCTCGACACGCCCATCCGGGGACGAACGGCGAAGACGACGCTCGAGCTGGCCGAGATCGTCCTCGAGGAAGTAAGCGTGGCCTTCGTGCCGGGAGAGGCATTCGGGGCTCCCGGTTACGCTCGCTTCTCCTACGCCCTCGGTGACGCCGATCTCGTCGAGGGGATCGGCCGGATCGCAGAGCTCGTCAAGGAGGGGAGCGGCAGCTGAATGGCCCGGATCCTCGTCACCGAGACACTGTCCGAGGGCGGCATCGAGGCCATGCGGGCCGGCGGTCACGACGTCGAGGTGCGCACCGGGCTCTCGCCCGACGAGCTCGGCGAGGCCGTGAAGGGCGCTGCCGCCCTCGTCGTGCGGTCTTTGACGAAGGTGACCGCGGCACTGCTCGAAGCCGGCGGCGACCTCGTCGTCGTCGGGCGGGCAGGCGTCGGCCTCGACAACGTCGACGTGGATGCGGCGACCGGCCGCGGCGTCATTGTCGTGAACGCGCCCGAGTCGAACACCCTCTCGGCCGCCGAGCACACGATGGCCCTCCTGCTCGCCCAGGCACGCAACATCCCCCAGGCTCATGCCGCCCTCGTCGCCGGCCGGTGGGAGCGGTCGCGGTGGGAGGGTGTCGAGCTCAGCTCGAAGACTCTCGGCATCGTCGGTCTCGGCCGGATCGGCGCCCTCGTCGCCCAGCGGGCGCAAGCCTTCGGGATGAGGATCGTCGCCCATGACCCCTACGTCTCAGAGGAGCGGGCCCGCAAGGTGGGCGCCGAGCTCATGAGCCTGGAGGATCTCGTGAGAGCTTCGGACTTCCTCTCGATCCATCTCCCGAAGACGCCCGAGACGGCCGGTCTCATCGGGAAGGAGTTGTTGAGCAACGCCAAGCCGGGTCTCCGCATCGTGAACGCAGCACGGGGGGGCGTCCTCGACGAGGAGGCGCTCGCCGGCGCCATCTCGTCGGGCCGGGTGGCCGGGGCGGCACTCGACGTCTTCGCGAACGAGCCGTGCACGGACTCGCCGCTCTTCGGGCTTCCCGGCGTGGTGGTGACACCGCATCTCGGTGCCAGCACCGGGGAGGCACAGGACAAGGCCGGCGAGCAGATCGCCGAGCAGATCCTCCTCGCCCTTGCGGGCGACTTCGTCCCGTACGCCGTCAACATCGCCGCCAGCTCGGCGTCTCGGACGGTCCGGCCCTTCCTCGGCCTCGCCGAGCGTCTCGGCCACGTGTTGGCGGCGATGTGTGAGGGTCTCCCCGACTCGCTCGAGGTCGCCGTCGAGGGGGCGCTCGCATCAGAGGACACGAGCATGCTCACCCTGGCGGCCCTGAAGGGAGTCCTCGCCTCCGGCAGCGACGAGCCCGTCTCCTACGTGAACGCACCCCGCCTCGCAGGAGAGCGGGGCCTCGCGGTCGTGGAGTCCTCGACGGCGACGCCGCTCGACTACGTGAGCCTGATCACGCTGCGCAGCGGGCGCCACGCCATCTCGGGGACCTTGGCCGGGCGGGGCGCCTCGGAGAGGATCGTCATGATCGACGACCACGGCCTCGAGCTTCCCTTTGCCGAGAACCTGCTCCTCGTGCGAAACGACGACCGGGCCGGGATGATCGGCCTTGTCGGGATGGCGCTCGGCGAGGCGGGCGTGAGCATCTCGTCGATGGCCGTCGGCCAGACCACAGGGACCGGCACGGCGCTGATGGCCGTCGCCACCGACGTGCCGGTCCCCGACGACGTGCTCGCCCGTCTCGCCAGCCGCGACGGCATCCTCGACATCCACCGGGTGCACGGCACGGTCAGCCCGGCCGCCGGCTGAGAGGTGCCGGCTTGAGCGTGGTGACAGGTGAGCAGTTCCGCCTCGTTCTCGGGCATGTCCCGACAAGTGTCGCCGTCGTCGCCGGCCTCGTCGGCGACAGGCCGAAGGGCCTGTCGATCGGCACGTTCGTGCCGGTGTCGTTGGAGCCGCCTCTCGTGGGCTTCTTCGTCGCCCGGAGCTCGACGAGCTGGCCGGAGATCTCCGGCGCCGGCTCGTTCTGCGTGAGCGTGCTCGGTGCCGGCCAGGCGGGCGTCTCGGCCCGTCTCGCCGCCTCGGGGAAGGACAAGTTCGACGCGGTCAGCTGGGAGCGGGCGCCTTCCGGCCACCCTCTCATAGCCGGCTCGGTTGCGTGGGTCGACTGCGTGATCGAGGAGGAGAGAGGAGCCGGAGACCACACTCTCGTGCTCGGCCGCGTCATCGGGCTCGGTGTCGGGAGCGGCTCGACGCCGCTTCTCCACCATCGCGGCGGCTACCGGATGGCGGAGGATCTCGACCCGAGGAGGGAGCTTCCTCCCGACGGGCAGGCCGGCCCGGACCGCGCTTCGGGCAGCAGGCCTTGACGGCGGCCACTTTCCCGCCCACACTGGCAGCGACATGACCGCTGTCCGGACCCTGCTGCTCACCTGACGGCAAGCGCACTGCGCTTGTCGGGCCTCCTGTGCCGTTTCGGCCAGGAGGTTTTTTGTTGGCCGGGTTCGCCGCCCGCCCCGCTCGGGCGCCAGCGCCGAGTCGCATTTGCAGATGGACACGAGTAGGGAGGTTCCCGTGTTGACCGAGAGAGACGAAGGGCCCGCCGTGGCACCCGAGGCGCCACAGGTCGTCATCTTCGACACGACGCTTCGTGACGGGGAGCAGTCCCCCGGCATCTCGCTCGACGCCGCCGAGAAGCTCGAGATCGCCGACCAGCTCGCACGGCTCGGAGTCGACTACATCGAGGCGGGCTTTCCCGTCGCCAGCCAGGGCGACTTCGAGGCCGTCCAGGCGATCGCCCGCCAGGTGGTGGACGGCCCCGTGATAGCCGCCCTCTCCCGTACCCAGCTCGCTGACGTCGACCGCTGCTTCGACGCCCTCCGTGACGCCGAGCGCTCCCGGATCCACATCTTCATCTCGACGAGCCCGAGCCACATGGAGCACATGTTGAAGATGACGCCGGACCAGGTGCTCGCCGAGGTGCGCCAGGGCGTCTCGAAGGCCCGTGAGCACACCGACGACGTCGAGTTCTCGCCTCAGGACGCCACCCGGACGCCCCTCGACTTCATGCTCGAGGTCCTTGCTGTCGCCGTCGAGGCGGGCGCCAGCACGCTCAACATCCCAGACACCGTCGGCTACGGCATCCCGTGGGAGTTCGGCGACCTCATCGCCCACGTCCGCTCTGAGGTGCCCGGTGACTATGTGCTGTCAACCCACTGCCATAACGACCTCGGCCTCGCCGTCGCCAACAGCCTCTCGGGGGTGAGGGCGGGAGCGAGGCAGGTCGAGGTGTGCGTGAACGGGCTCGGCGAGCGGGCCGGCAATGCCGCCTTGGAGGAGGTCGTCATGGCGTTGCGGATCCGCCCCGACTGCTTTGCCGCCGGCACGGCGGTCCGCACCGAGGAGCTCGCACGAACGAGCCGGCTCGTCTCCCGCCTCACGGGCTACCCGGTGCAATGGAACAAGGCCGTCGTGGGCAGGAACGCCTTCGCCCACGAGTCGGGCATCCACCAGCACGGCGTCCTCGCCGAGCGCTCCACCTACGAGATAATCGACGCCGCCTCGGTCGGCCAGGTGGGCAGCCAGATCGTCCTCGGGAAGCACTCGGGGCGCCATGCCTTCTCCGAGACCCTCGAGAAGCTCGGGATCTCCCTCCGGGGCGAGGCGCTCAACTCGTCCTTCGCCCGCTTCAAGGAGCTCGCCGACCGGAAGGTGCAGCTCACCGACGCCGATCTCGAGGCGATCGTGGCCGAGGAGGTCGGTACCGCAGTCGAGGCCGGCTTCGCCCTCGAGGTGCTCGAGGTCCACGGTGGGACGGTTGGGATGCCGAAGGCGCGGGTCGTCGTCGTGCGCGACGGCCACCGCTCCGAGGCGAGCGCCGAGGGCGATGGCATGATCGACGCCGCCTGCCGGGCGATCAAGCAAGCCACCGGCATCGATGCACGGCTGACGGACTTCAACGTCTCCTCGGTCACCGGCGGGATCGACGCACTCGGGGACGTCGTCGTTCAGCTGGAGTCCGGGGGCGTCAAGGTGTCAGGCCGGGGGCTCTCGACCGATGTGGTAGAAGCGTCAGCCCGGGCCTACCTGGCGGCGGCGAACCGGGTCGTGAGGGCGCGGGCGAGCGCCACCCGCCGCCCAGAGGTGGGTCCTTGAGCAGGTGAGTCCGCCCTCCCCGCAACGGCCGAGATCGGCTGCGGGCGTCCGGGCGCGAAGCTGGCGGACGGCGGTCGTGACGACCGCAGCAGTCGCCGCCGTCCTCGCCGGCTGCTCGTCGAGCCCCTCACGTGCCGGGACGCCGGCCGCCGGTCGCAGTCACGAGGTCCTCTCCCCCCAGCAGGCCGAGGTGATCCTCGGGCGGACGATGGCGACGAACAACGAGGCCAATGCGACATCGGACCTGGCGCTCCTCCGCCGCTACGAGTCCGGGTCTGCCCTCGCCATCGACGGTGCCCAGTACACGATGACGAAGCTCGCCAAGCGCCTCGGCACGAAGCCCTCGCCCTACGAGCCCTTCACGGTCCGCCCCCTGCAGGTGGTCGTGGGGGCGGGCGGGGCGGGTTTCTTGGTGGTCGGTGCGACCTACCTCGAGGGGGCCGAGAAGGCTGCCGGCAGCTGCCCCCATGCCGACACCTTGCTGCAGTTCGAGCGGTCCTCGGCCGGATCGGCGTGGAGGATCGCCCTCGAGCCGAACGCCAACGAAGGAGCCTTCGCGAGGCTCGCGGCCGACGGCGGCATGGCTGTACCGCTCCCGGCGAGCGAGCGGGCCACTGCGGACCGAGTGCCCCAGCAGGTCGCCACCGATCTGCAGGACTACGAAGTCTCCGGCCGCCTCGGACCGTTCAGCGCGAGAGACTTCAACGGCGCCTGCTGGGCGATACCCGACCCCCGAAAGGAGCTGCGCCAGACCGAGGCGGCCGGCCTGTCGGGCCGCGAGCTCTACGCACCGGCGAGGGGGACGATCGCCTACCTGATCGCCGCCGGCTCCGGCGCCAAGGCCTCAGGCTCGGCCTCCTCGGCGGGAAAGGGCGCTCCGGGCGGCGTCCTCGTGCTGTTCACGCTCGACTTCGAGAACGAGCTGTTCGCCTCGGCGAACTCCCCGATCGACTGGACGGTGCAGCCTTCGTCGGACCCGCTCTCGGTCCTCTTGCCGGCAGGCCACTACAGCGAGCGTCGACGAGCACGGCAACCTCGAGCTCGCCGCAGAAGCTCGGCCACGACGGCCGGCTCTCGATCCTCGGGGAGTACGACGGGATCACGGCGGTGACGGGGACGCGGGCAAGGGCGGCCGGTGGCGGAGGCACCCTCGTCGACTCGCCCCTGCCCTGAGCGGCGGGATTGGCCGGGTGGCGGGCCGGCGTCAGCCGCCGGTGGCCGCCCCGGGGAGGAACGAGGCCCTGTGCGACTCGAAGTCGTCGATCTCGGGCAGGTGCTGCATCGTGACGCCGATGTCGTCGAGACCGTTCAGGAGGCGGAAGCGGGCATCGTCGTCGAGGCGGAAGCCGAAGAGGTCGCCGCTCGCCGGCACTTCGATCGTGCGGCGGTCGACGTCGATCGTGAGCTCGAGGTCGGGATCGGCCTTCACGAGGTCCATCAGGGCCCGGGCCGCCTCCTCGTCCACCTCGGCCGGCACGAGGCCCGAGCGGGTCGAGTTGATGCGGAAGATGTCCCCGAACCGGGAGCTCACGACGGCAAGGAACCCGTAGTCGACGAGCGCCCAGACGGCGTGCTCCCTCGACGAGCCGGTGCCGAAGTTGCGGCCCGGCGAGCAGGATCGAGGCGCCGGAGTGCTCCGGCTTGTTGAGGACGAAGCGACGGCTCGTCCCGCCACTCGCTGAACAGCCCGGCACCGAACCCCGTCCGCTCGATCCGCTTCAGCCATTCGCTCGGGATGATCTGGTCGGTGTCGACGTCGGATCGGTCGAGGGGAACGGCCCGTCCGGTGACGACCCGAACCGGGTCCATCAGGCGTCCTCGAGATCGTCAGGGGTGGCGAAGCGCCCGATGACAGCGGTCGCCGCCGCCACGGCGGGCGAGACGAGGTGGGTGCGGCCGCCGCGGCCCTGGCGCCCCTCGAAGTTGCGGTTCGAGGTCGAGGCGCACCGCTCGCCGGGCTTCAGCTGGTCGGGGTTCATCCCGAGGCACATCGAGCACCCGCTCTCCCTCCACTCGAAGCCCGCCCGGCGGAACACCTCGTCGAGCCCCTCGCCCTCGGCCGCCCGTTTCACGTGGGCCGAGCCCGGCACGACGAGCGCCCGGAGCCCGCTCCTCACGGACCGCCCCTCGAGGACAGCCGCAGCGGCCCGGAGATCCTCGATCCGGGCGTTCGTGCACGAACCGATGAAGACGGTGTCGACGGCGACGTCGCGCATCGCCGTCCCGGCCGCGAGGCCCATGTACCGAGTGCCCGGCCGGCGGCTTCGCGCTCTGCGGGCGTGGCGAGCGAGTCGGGGCTCGGCACCTCGCCGCCGATCGGGACGACCTGGGCCGGGTTCGTCCCCCATGAGACGTGCGGCATCAGCGTGGAAGGGTCGAGGGAGATCTCGGTGTCGAAGACGGCGCCGGCGTCGCTCGGGAGCGCCCGCCACTGCTCGAGGGCCTCGCTCCCACGCCACTCCCTTCGGCGAGTATGGCCTCCCCTCGAGGTAGGCGAAGGTGACGTCGTCGGGGGCGACCATGCCGGCACGGGCGCCCGCCTCGATCGACATGTTGCAGACGGTCATCCGGCCCTCCATCGAGAGCGACTCGATGACCGAGCCGCGGTACTCGATGACGTGGCCGGCCCCGCCGGTCGTGCCGAGGCGGCCGACGATGGCGAGGACGATGTCCTTTGCCGTCACACCGGCGGCGAGGTCGCCCTCGAGGGTGACCGCCATCGTCTTCGGGCGGCGCTGGGTGAGCGTCTGGGTGGCGAGCACGTGCTCCACCTCCGAGGTCCCGATGCCGAAGGCGAGCGCGCCGAAGGCGCCGTGGGTGGAGGTGTGGCTGTCGCCGCAGACGATCGTGATGCCGGGCTGGGTGAGGCCCTGCTCGGGGCCGATGACGTGGACGATGCCCTGGTTCGCGTGGCCCATCGGCCAGCACGTCGACGCCGAACTCGGCGCAGTTCTCGCTGAGCGTCTCGAGCTGCCGCCGCGAGACCGGGTCGGCCACCGGCCCGGCATGGGACGTCGTCGGGACGTTGTGGTCCGCCGTCGCCACTGTGAGGTCGGGCCGGCGCACGCGGCGGCCGGCGAGCCGCAGGCCCTCGAAGGCCTGCGGCGAGGTCACCTCGTGGACGAGGTGGAGGTCGATGTAGAGAAGATCGGGCTCGGAGGCGCCTCACCCCGCCGGACGACGTGGGTCGTCCCAGACCTTCTCGGCGAGTGTGGGCACGTGCGGCTCGCGGTCAGGAACGGACCGAGACGATCTCGGCGGTGAGCGTCCCGCTCGGGGCGTCGTAGGAGACGTTGTCGCCCGGCTGCGTGGCCGATGAGGGCCCGGCCGAGCGGTGAGCCGGGCGAGACGACCCCGATGCCCTCGCGGCGCTCCTCGATCGAGCCGACGAAGTAGGTCTCGGTCTCGTCGTCGCCCTCGTAGCGGATCTCGACGACGACGCCCGGGGCGACGACGCCCTTGTCACCGACGCCGCTCTCGACGATGACCGCATCGCCGAGCATGGCCTGGAGCTGGCGGACGCGGGACTCCATCTTCCCCTGGGCGTCCTTGGCGGCGTGGTAGTCGCCGTTCTCGGACAGGTCGCCGAGGGCACGGGCCGCCTCGATCTGGCGGGCGATCTCCACCCGGCCCCGGGTGGTCAGGTCCTCGAGCTCGGCGACGAGACGCGCGTAGGTCTCGGCCGTCAACTTCGTCTCGCTCACCCGTCAGAGATTATCCGGCACGCAATTGCCCGTCGAGCCGACATGAGCGAACGCGCAGTCCGGCGCTCATCGGCGCCGCCGCTTCGACCGGCGACCGTCATGCGCCTGAGCGGGGCCGAGTTGACGCCACGCCGTCGGCGGGCGAGACTTGCCGGGTGGACCGTGCCTCTCGGCGCGGTGCCGTGACGTGAGGTAGCGTCCAGCTAGGCGTGCCCGTCAGCAGCGCGTGCCCGAGGCCGTCCACCTGGTGGGCGGCTTTTTTGTGTCTTCCGGTGCCGTCGAGGCCAGCGAGAGATCGGCGAGAGAGAGGTAGCGGGAACACTGTGAGCGAGACGAGCGCCCCCGTCAGTCGCCGTCATCGGCGGCGACGGCATCGGGCCCGAAGTGGTCGCCGAGGCTCTGAAGGTCGTGCAGGCTGCCGGTGTCAGCGCTCGACACGACGGCACTACGACCTCGGCGCAGCCCACTACATGCGAGACGGGCGAGGTGCTGCCCGACGCGGTCCTCGAGGAGCTCCGCGGCGTCGACGCCATCCTGCTCGGGGCGGTCGGGCCGCCGATCGGCTCGCGCGAGGTCCCGCCGGGCACGCTCGAGCGGGGCCTGCTCCTGCGGCTCCGCTTCGAGCTCGACCTCTACATCAACCTCCGGCCGTTCAACGGCACCCCCACCTCCCGGGCGCCCGGGGCCGATTTCGTCGTCGTGCGGGAGAACACCGAAGGGCCCTACGCCGGCGAGGGCGGCTCGCTTGCGCCGGGGCACGCCGCACGAGGTCGCCACCCAGGGCTCGGTCAACACGCGCCGCGGCGTCGAGCGGTGCGTGCGCTTCGCCTTCGAGCCTCGCCTCGCGGACGGAGCGATCCCCACGTGACCCTCGTCCACAAGACGAACGTCCTCACGTTCGCCGGCGACCTCTGGCAGCGCACCTTCGACGAGGTGGCAGGCCGAGCACCCGGGCGTGTCGAGTCGACTACCAGCATGTCGACGCGGCCTGCATCTACCTCGTCGAGCACGCCGGAGCGCTACGGCGTCATCGTCACCGACAACCTCTTCGGTGACATCCTCACCGACCTCGCCGGCGCCCTCACCGGCGGGATCGGGCTTGCCGCCTCGGCGAACCTGAACCCGGCGCGGACGGGGCCGTCGCTGTTCGAGCCGGTCCACGGCGCGGCGCACGACATTGCCGGCACCGGCCGCGCCAACCCGCTCGCGGCGATCCGCTCGGCCGCGATGATGCTCGAGCATCTCGGGAAGACTGATGCGGCCGAGCGGATCCTGAAGGCGGTCCTCTCGCTGCAGACCGAGATGGCCGAGTCCGAAGAGCCGTGGAGCACCGCCAGCGTGGGCGATGCGATCGCAGAGAGGTTGTGAGATGCCACTGACCAAGACCCCGAAGATCTGGATGGACGGCGAGCTCGTCGACTGGGACGACGCCCGCATCCACGTCCTCACCCACAGCCTCCACTACGGCCTCGGCGTCTTCGAGGGGATCCGGGCCTACCCGACGGCGCAGGGGCCGGCCATCTTCCGGCTGCACGACCACATCGAGCGGCTGTTCGTGAGCGCCCACATCCTCGGCATGACGATCCCCTTCACCCGAGACGAGATCGTCGAGCGCCGCCAAAGACGTCGTGCGCCTGAGCGGCCTCGATGCCTGCTACATCCGGCCGCTCGTCTACCTCGGCTACGGCGAGATGGGCCTCAACCCGATCCCGTGCCCGGTGAACGTCTCGGTGGCCTGCTGGCCGTGGGGCGCCTACCTCGGCGACGACGGCATCGCGAACGGCATCCGCCTCAAGGTCTCGTCCTGGGCACGCCACGACCCGCGGGCGATGCCGACGGCGGCCAAGGCGACCGGGATGTACATCAACTCCTCGCTCGCCAAGGTCGAGGCCGTGCGGGCCGGCTACGACGAGGCGATGCTGCTCACGACCGACGGCCACCTCTCGGAGGGCACGGGCGAGAACGTCTTCGTCGTGCGGGGCGGCCGGATCCTCACGCCGCCGTTCTCCTCGGCCGGCGCCCTCGAGGGCATCACGGCCGACTCCGTCTTCACGATCGCCCGCGACCTCGGCTACGAGGTCACCCAGGCGCCGCTCCGGCGGACGGACCTGTACATGGCCGACGAGGCGTTCCTCACCGGGACGGCCGCCGAGGTGGTCCCGTCGCCTCGGTCGACGACCGGATCGTCGGGCACGGGAAGCCGGGCCCGATCACGACGGCGATCCAGGAGCAGTTCTTCCAGGCGGTGCGGGGGGAGATCGACCAGTACAAGGACTGGGTCGAGCACGTCACCTGAGCCTGAGGAGGGCGCCGCCCGGTACCATCGAGCCGTGGGCAGCCGATGACCCAGCCGAAGTTCGCCCCCATCCTCGAGGCGGACGAGGTCCGGGAGGTGCTCCGGCTGCCGGTGCCACCGCCGTGGACCCCGCACCGCCCGGCGGACTTCAGCCCGTCGCCGGATCGCGCCGCACCGGCCGAACACGGGCGTGCCCGGCCCGACCAGGGCTACGCCCTCGCCCTCGCCGAGCGGTTCGAAGATCGCCTCCGGCTCTCGGACGGGGAGCACCCCGACGACGTGCTGGCGGCGGCGGTGGCGATCGGCCTGCGGCGGGCGGCCCTGTTACGGGCGGGCGCCCGTCGTCGGGGACATCGCGCTCGGCCTCAACCTCTTCGGCTATCTGGACGAAGCCCCCGAGGAGCTGGTCGAGGCGCGGGAGCGCTACCTCCGCGGCGCAGCCCACGACTATTGGCAGCGGCGCGACATCTCGAGGCCGTCCCCGAGGCCACCCTCCGCCTGAAGCCTGGACGACGTCCGGGCCGGCCTGGATGGCAGATCCGGCATGCTGGAGGGTGCTCGCCGGGCTGCCCGGCTAGGCAAAGGGGGTGCGATAGGCAATGGCGCCGTCGCCGTTCGACCTGACCGACGACCAACGTGAGTTCCGCCGGGTGCTCCGCCGCTTCGCCGACGAGAAGGTCGCTCCCCTCGCCGCCGGTTACGACGAGAGGGAGGAGTTCCCGCGGGAGAGCTTCAAGGCATGCGTCGAGATGGAGCTCCCGGCGCTTGAGCGTTCCGGCCGAGTACGGCGGCCAGGGCGCCGACGTCGTCACCCAGGCGGTCATGATCGAGGAGATCGCCCGGGCCTGTGCCTCGACGTCGGTCACGCTGCTCATCTCCAAGCTCGGGCATGCTGCCGGTCATGAACTTCGCCAGCGAGGACTTGAAGAAGAAGTACCTCCCGAGGATCGCTTCCGGTGAGTCGCAGGCGAGCTACTGCCTGTCGGAGGCAGGCGCCGGGTCCGACGTCGCCTCGATGCGCACGCGGGCGGTACGCGACGGTGACCACTACGTGATATCCGGCACGAAGATGTGGATCACGAACGCCGGCATCTCCGACACCTACACGGTGTTCGCCAAGACCGATCCGGAAGCCGGCCATCGCGGGATCTCCTGCTTCCTCGTCGAGAAGGACTGGGGCGTCGAGGTCTCAAAGCTCGAGCACAAGCTGGGCCTCCGGGCGAGCCCGACGGGCGAGGTGCGTCTTCGACGACGTGCGTGTGCCGGTGGCGAACCGGGTGGGGGAGGAGGGGCAGGGCTTCTACATCGCCATGCACACCCTCGACCGCAGCCGGCCGACGATCGGCGCGCAGGCCGTCGGGATCGCCCAGGCCGCCCTCGACTACGCCGTCGGCTACCTGAAGCAGCGCCAGCAGTTCGGCCACCCCATCTCGGAGTTCCAGGGCCTCCAGTTCATGGTGGCCGACATGGGGATGCGGCTCGAGGCGGCACGCGGCCTCGTCTACCGGGCCTGCTCGATCGTCGACGCCGGCGATCCCGACGGCGAGCTCTCGATGATCGGCGCGATGGCGAAGTGCTTCGCCTCCGACGTGGCGATGGCGGTGACGACTGATGCCGTCCAGCTGCTCGGCGGCTACGGCTACGTGCGTGACTTCCCCGTCGAGCGCTTCATGCGCGACGCCAAGATCACCCAGATCTACGAGGGGACGAACCAGGTGCAGCGTGTCGTGATGGCAAGGCACCTGCTCAAGTAGCGGGCGGCCAGGGGATCGAACGGTCCCGCACCGAGGCCTGACCGGTGCCCTCCCGGCAGCCCGAACGATGCGATACTGCGCCCGTGTCGGCAGAGCTTCTCGTGGCACCGCCTTCGGAGGCCCCGGCGGCTCCCGGTCGTGGACCTTGGCGGTTGCCCCGGGTGTTGCCGGGCCTTCTCGCCGTCGCCTGGGTGGTCCTTCTCGGTCTGGCGTCGCTCGCCCCGGCGCTCGCACACGGCAGCAAGCTGGGCACATACGACATCGCCGCCACCTACGGACTCGGCACGATACCGGGCACCGCCCCTCGGAACGTGATCGCCAGTGATCAGGTGATGCAGTCCGCCCCCTGGACGAGTCTCGACTGGACCGAGGTTCACGAGGGTCACCTGCCGCTGTGGAATCCCTACAGCGCGATGGGCACGCCGCTTTTGTTCAACTTCCAGTCAGCCGGTCTGAGTCTGCCGGCGTTGGTCTCCTATGCCGCTCCGCTCCGCTTCGCCTACGACGTCGTCATCTATCTGAAGCTCGTCATCGCCGGCACGGGCCTGCTTTTTGCTTCCCGCGTCCTAAGGCTCTCCTGGTTGTCGGCGGCGGTCGCCGCCGCCGTCGGCGAGCTGAGCGGTTCGTTCAGTGCCTGGCTCGGCTGGCCGATGGACGGAGTGATGTGCTGGGCGGGCTGGTTGCTCGGCGCCGGGCTCCTCCTTGCCGAGGGGCGCCGGAGGAACATCGCTCTCCCGCTGCTCGCAGGTTCATTGGCTTTCGCCGTCTACGGGGGGCACCCCGAGAGCATCGTTGTTCTCGGCGTGGCCATCTCCATCCCGACGGTGGTCGTGCTCGCGGGCGCCGCCCGGCGGCAAGGGATCGGGACTGCGGCTCGGCGGTTGGCGGTCCTGACAGCCGGCACCGCCGCCGGCGGCGCATTGAGTGCGCCCGTATGGCTTCCGGCCTTGGAGGCTCTTCACGGAGCCGTCGACCAGAGCCGGACCGGCTATTCGGCCCTTCCACTCCGAAGCGCCGCCGATCTGATCTTCTCGGGCTACTACGGCTACCCGCTCACAGGCGGCCGGTACTTCGGGGCGATGGGTGACTACTACGAGACGGCCGCCTTCGTCGGACTGATCGGCCTCGTCCTGGCGGCGACCGCCCTGCTGTGTCGCTGGCGGAGGCCGGCGGTCTTCGGGATCGGGCTCGCCGTGGCTCTGCTCGGCGTCGTCGTCTGGTCCCGGCAAGCGGCGGAAGTGATCAACCACCTGCCCGGCGCCAAGCTGGTCGTATGGACGCGGGCGCTCATCCCGCTCGACCTGCTGCTGGCACTTCTCGTCGGCGTCGGCTTCGACGTCCTGTTGACCGGCTGGCGGGCCAGATCCACCAACCGGCGGCTCGCACTCTCGTCCCTTGCCGGAGTGATCGTCGTCGCCGTGCTCGGCTACCTCCAGCTGGTCGGACCGCCCGGCGGCGTCGACGGCCGGATCAGGGCCGTGAGCTTCCGGTGGCCCCTCGCCGAGGCCGGCGTCCTCCTCGCCGGCACCGCCGTGATCCTCATCGCCTCGCGGTCCGCTCGCCGGCTCCGTCCCTTGGCCGGAGCGGCGGCGCGAGTGGGCCTCCTCACCCTCGCCTCGGGCGAGGTGGCATTCATGCTGTTTGCCACGCCCAACCTCTGGTCGTCGAGTGCCACAGCGTTCAGCCCGACACCGGCGGAGGCTCAGCTGCAGGCGTTGGTCGGCGACGAGCGGGTGGGTGTCGACTGCCCGTCCGCCACGAGCGTCCCGGGTCTCGGCATCCTCCCGGAGGCCAACATCGCCTACGGCGTGTCGGAGGCCGAGATGTACGACCCTGTCCTTCCGCGGTCCTATCTCCGCACCTACGCCCGGCTGTCACACACCGCACCGGTCGCACCGAGCGGCGGCGTCTTCTGCGTGCCGGTCACGAGCGCCTCCCTCGCACGGGAGTACGGGACCAGCTATGTCCTGCAGTCGCCCGGCACGCCACTGCTAGCGGGCGCCGTCGCCGAGGGCACGGTCGGCGGGGAGAAGCTGTCGCGGGTGCCGGGCGCATCGGTCATCAGCCTGCAGCCGGCTGGAGCTCCCCTCGACGACCCGTCCGCAAGTGCGGTCGCTTTCGATGAGCACGACCCGTCCCGCCTCTCTCTGCGGGTCGAGGCGCCCGTCCCGTCGCGACTGGAGCTGCACATCGGTGCCTTCCCCGGGTGGTCGGCCGAGATGGACGGTCGGCCGATGGCGCTCCGAACGCTTTTCGGCGACCAGATGCAGGCTGTCGTCCCTGCTGGTCGCCACACCGTCGTCTTGAGCTACCGCCCCGGCCGGTTCGTCGACGGCCTCCATCTGGCTGCCGTGGCCGTCGTGGGGCTCGTCCTCGCCATGCTCCTTCTGCCAAGGCGCCGCTCAGTCCGGGCCGCCGCCGGGGGGTTGCGGCGACGGCTGAAAAGGGGCACCGGATCAAGCCCGATCCCCGGCGGGTGAACGACGCTCGACGGACGGCGAGACGCTGCGGGTCTAGGCGCGGCGACGCGTAGGCGGCCGCCACATCACTCGAAGGTGCCGGGAGCCGAGCCGCCTCCGGCACGAGACGGTGGACCCGGCCGCGTTGAGCCTCTCTTGGCCGTCGGGCTCAGGCGGAGGTAGCGTCTCGGAACCGGTCCGGGTGGGCCGTGAGCAGAGGAGCTTCGAATGGGATTCATGGACAAGGCGAAGGCTCTGGCGGAAAAGGCCCAGGAACAAGCCAAAGTCGGGCAGGACAAGCTCAACCAGATGCAGGCGAAGAAGCGCTCGGACGCCCTCCTGTTGGAGATCGGCGGCATCGTCTACCTGCAGCAGACCGCCAGAGGACCGGCCGGCGGCGAGGCGCGGGTGGGCGCAATCGTCGTCCAGTTGCAGGACTTCGAGCGCCAGAACGGCCCGATAACGGTGACATCGGCGGATGCGCAACCCGGTGCGACCGGATCGTTCGTTCCCGGCGGCTCAGGATCGGCTCCCGCCGGGGATGCCTCGCCCGACACGGGCGTCCCCACGACGGTGCCCGGTGGCATAGGCGCCAGTTACACAGGCGGCGGGATCCCGTCGTCCGGCGGCATTCCCACATCCGGCGGCCTCCCCCCCTCTGGTGGGATCCCGTCCTCGGGAACCGTCGGCGACATCCCGTCCTCGAGCGGCATCCCGTCGTCGAGCGGCATCCCCTCGTCGGGTGGCGTCCCGTCCTCAGGCGGCATCCCGTCGTCGAGTGGCATCCCGTCCGGGTCGACGGGGGAAGTCCCGGGCTCTCCGGGCATCCCGCCGGCGGCCGACGACGAGCTCTTCCCTCCCGCCGACATCCCCTCGTCCGGCGATGGGATCCCGAGCTCCTTGTCCTCGTCCACCGCCGCCGACACGGAGGTCGCTCGAACCGAGGCCGGCGACGACGAGCAGCGCGCCGGCTGACGGCCCTCGCCGGCTGACGACCCTCGCCGGCCCTGCCGGCTACAGCACGGCTACCTGTGGAGACTCCTGTGACCGAGTCGCCGCCACAGCGGTATCACGGGCGGTATCTGGATCCTTCATGCTGCCCATGTGGTTCGCTTCCGCTCCGCCGCCGGGCCGGGTCCCTCACCCACCCTCTCCAGGCGCTCGGCCTATGAGTCTCCGCCTTCCTCGCCACGGCCCACGCGGTCGCAGGCGGCGCCTCACGGGCGGCGGCGCGGGGCGAACTCCAATCTCAGCTGACCGGTGATGCCCTTTCCCAGATCGGCTGCTCACGCGCCGGCGGTCCTTCCGTGGCGTCACATCCCCCACGTAGGCTCGGCCCCCATGCCTCCAAGAGCTCCATCTGCTCGGTCTGAATCGCAGCCTGTCGGGCTGACTCAGCGTGCGGCCTCTCGGGCGCGTCGGCAGGCGGCCGTGCGGTCGCTGCAGCGCTTCGTGCGCGAGGAGCACTGGAACGGGCTGTCCGCCGGCGACGTGGTGCGAGTGGCCGGGCACCCGGCGCGGGGTCGTCACTGGCGGTTCCGAGCTCACGTCACCAACACGAGCAACGGCGCGTCGTGGGTCGAGGTGGCCCTTGTAGACGGTCCGGCGCCGAGGCGGCCGAGAGGGACGCCCGGCTCCTCGGCGGGCGCCGAGGACGTCCCCCCTCCGTCGCCGGCGAGGGTGGAGAAGGTGCGTTCGCTCGATCCCGGCCTTGTCACGCCACGATCGGGACCTCGACGGCTCCCGCGCTCTCGGGGCGGCTTGCTGGAGGATGGCGAAGACAGCCGGGGAGCGCTCCCTGCGGAGGAGACTGCCGTTCCCCCGGCGGTCCCGAGGGAACGGCACTACAGGTACATCCCGGGCGATGCTGCCCGGCAGGTCCCACTGTTCTGACGTCGCTCACGGGCCCTCGCGATGGGGTGGCCGGGGGCGCCGGCCATGTCCCGGAACTAGCGTCGGCCGGAGTGGCGATGGACGGAAGCGGCGCTGACCGGCGCGAGGGCTCGGAGGTAGGCCTCGAGCCGACCCATCCGGTGCCGGCTTCGCAACGGATACTCGACAGTGTGCGGCCCGACCTGACAGCCTCCAGCGACGAGCGCCTCGTGTTGTCGATCGCCCGCTGGCGGGACGACGCCCTTGCCGAGGCCTATCGCCGCCACGCCGGGCCGGCCTTCGCACTCGCGAAGCGGGTGCTCTGGGACGCCGGGCGTGGCGGAGGAGATCGTGCAGGAGGTCTTCGTCAGGTTGTGGCACGAGCCGGACAGGTTCGATCCGGCGCGGGGCACGTTGCGCTCTTTCCTGCTGGCCCAGGTGCACAGCCGTTCGGTCGACTTCCTGCGTTCCGAGACTGCCCGCCGGAACCGCGAGGAACGAGAAGCAAGGGGGCAGGCCGAGTCGGGCTACAACCTCGAGGATGAAGTTCACCAACGTTCTCGAGGGCGAGCACATCCGCCAGGCATTAGGCGCAATCCCCGAGGCGGAGCGCAAGCCGATCGAGCTCGCCTACTTCGGCGGCCACAGCTACCGGGAGGTCGCTCAGCTTCTCGGCGAGCCGGAAGGGACGATCAAGAGCAGGATCCGTGCCGGGCCTCAAGCGGATGCACCAGTCGCTGACGGCTTCCGGGGCTCTCGTCGGAGGCCAGTCTGTGATGCCGCGGGACGACTTCGAGGAGCTTCTCGGTGCGTACGCGCTCGACGCCTGCGATCCCGACGAGGCGGCAGCCGTCGCCGCCCACCTGAACGATTGCCCGCGTTGCCGGGCCGAGCTCGCGGCGCACCTCGAAGTGGCAGGCGTGCTCGGCAATCTCGGTGGCGAAGCGCCCGACGGCCTGTGGGACCGGATCTGGGGCGAGATCGGCTCCCCGGCGGAGCGGGACGACGACTCGTCACGAGACGGGCACGGACGGCTCGCCCCGGTTCGGGATCGCTGGCGCACCCGCCGCCGCCCGTTCGGGGTCGATCGAGGGCATCGCCGGCGGCCGGCGGAGCCAAAGCGCCGTCTCCAGATGAGGCCGTTGCACCGTCCGGTCGCTCCGCCGCCGACCGAGCGCGCCGGAAGACGCTGGACGCTATGCCCTCGCCGCCGGCGCCGTCGCTGCCGCACTTGCGGTCGCGGTCGGCATCCTCGGGACGACCGTCGTGAACCTCAACCATCAGGTGAGCGCCCTCAACAGGGCCGTTGTCACGGGCGGCGTGCGCGGGGCAGAGCAAGCCGCCCTCGCCGACCCGGGCCACCAGGCGGTCCGGCTCGCGAGCTCGTCGGGCCCTGGAAGGCGCAGCTCGTCGTGTCCTGCAGAGCGGCGAGGCCTTCCTCGTGCCGGAGAAGATGCCGTCCGATCCCTAGCTCGAGGACGTTCCAGGCGTGGGCCGTCGTGCACGGAAAGTTCGTCTCCCTCGGCGTCCTCGGCCGATCCGGCCAGATTCACCAGTTGCTGCTGCAGCCGGGCATGACGGCCATCCTCGTCAACACCGAGCCGCTCGGCGGAACGAGCCAGCCCACGACGGCGCCGCTCTTGAAGGGGAACCTGCCGGCGACGACTCAGTAAGCCCGGCCGCGGGCGGCCGACGCCGCCCGCTCTTGGACCGGAGCTGTGCCGGTTAGAGCGGCTCGGCTATGAGGAGCTTGTCGCCGGGGCGACCTGAGGGTCCTCGCCGATCCCGAGCGACATCCGCCGGCCCTCACCAGGCCGAGGACGAGACCCTCCCGTTCACTTCGGACTGCGCTCAGCGTCCTGCCGACGGCGGCGTCGTCCACGTCCACCTCGACGAGGCGATGCCGCTCCGAGCCGATGAGCTCGAGCAGCAGCTCGCCCGCGTGCGGCGTCTCGAGGCTCTTTGCCATCGTGTGGGCGACGAGGTCGTCGAGGGAGACGGTCTGGGTGACCCCGAGCTCCCGCAGCGCCTCCCTCACCGCCGGCGAACGCACGAGAGCCGACAATCGGCAGGTCCGGTGCCTGCTCGCGGATGAGAACCGAGCTGACGAGCACGTCGCCGTCGGCGGCGCCGGTCACGAGCGCATGCATGGCCCCTTCGGGGCGGGCGCGCCGCAGGACGGCGGGCGACGTCGGATCCCCTCGAACGAGGTGGACGTCCTCGGGGATCTCGGTCGGGTCGATGTCGGCGACGAGCACGACCGCATCCTCGGCCTTGTCGAGCTCCCGGATTATCGCCGGCACGGCCGGGTGCATCCCGACGACGATGCGGTACGAGCCGTCAGGAAACCCTCGTCCCATGTTGAGCACCTTCCGTAGTCCGGCCGACACCGTGGCGCCGGTCAAGAGGGCGAATGTCGCACCGAGCAGGGGTATGCACGTCAACATCACGACAGAGGCGACGATCCGGCCCGACGGGTTCTTCGGCGTGACATCGCCGTAGCCCACCGTCGTCGCCGTCGTGACCGCCCAGTAGAGCCCGGTCGTGAACGGGATGTGCTGGGTCAGGGCGAAGAGCGCCCCACCGGCGACGACGCATGTCGCGAGCGCCCCGAGCAGCATGGCGATGTGCCTCCGGTGGCCCGACCTTGAGCAGGCGGGCGAAGAGGACGTACACAGCTCAAGTCTCGCTCTCCGCGTCCGGTCACGCGTCGGCTGGACCCGCCGGACGGGCGCGCTGTCGGTGCTGCCGGGGCCTCAGCCGAGGAAGTCGCGGGCAAGCTGCTCGAACATGTCCGCCGACATGTGGAGCGACTCGACGTCGACCCGCTCGTCGTCACCGTGGAACATCTTCGCAGAACTGGCCGAAGCCGAGCCGGCTCGAGAACATCCCGAAGCCGTAGGCGACCGTCCCGAGCCGCCGGAAGAAACGGGCATCCGTCGCCCCGACGAGGAAGAAAGGCACGAGCGGGGCGCCGGGGTGGAAGCTCCCCGAGACCCGGGCGAGGGCGTCCCACAACGGGGTCGGGAAAGGAGATGCCGTCGAAGGGTCGTCGACGGCGAAGAGCACCTCGACCTTGGCCGCGAGGTCGCCCGACCGCCTCGGCGATGACGGCGCGCACCGTTGCCTCGTCGTCGCCTGGCAGCGTCCTGATGTCGAGGTCGAGGTCGACGGTGTCGGGGATCACGTTGATCTTCGAGCCGCCGTGGATGATCGTCGGGGCGATCGTGAGGTGCGTGCAGGCGTGAGCCTGGCGCGCCATGCCGAGGTCGGGCATCTCGGCGAACGAGGGCGTCGATGCGGATCGGGGTCGAGCAGAGCTGACGAGACGCCTCGACCGGACCAGCCCATCGCCTTCGACGAAGCGCCGCCAGGCATCGTGGATCTGCGCCTCCGGGCAGGTAGCTCGCAAGCCGGCTGACGACTTCAGCCGCAGTGACGAGGGCGTTGTCGGTCCGCAGCGGCTGAGAGGCGTGCCCGGCCTCACCGTGCACCCTGAGCCGGCACCAGCACGAGCCCTTCTCGCCCGCCATGACGGGCAGCCGCTGCCCCGAGGGGCCCTCGAGTGGGATGCCTCCTGTCTCGGTGATCAGGTAGTCGCACTTCACCGCGTCGGCTTCGTGCTCGGCCAGCCAGCCGGCGCCATGGGAGCCGAGGGCCTCCTCGTCGGCGACGGCGGCCAGGACGAGGGTCCCCTTCGGCCGGAAGCCGCTCCTCGCCAGCCTGTCGAAGGCGACCGACATCGACGCCGTCAGGTTCAGCATGTCGACGGCTCCCCGGCCCCAGACCTCGCCGTCGAGCAGCTCGCCGGAGAAGGGATCCCGCGACCATGTGTCCGGGTTCGCCGGCACGACATCGGTGTGGCCGAGCAAGCAGAGCGACGGGGCATCCTTGTCGCTGCCCTCGATCCGCCCGACGAGCGAGGAGCGGCCCGGCGTCGGCTCGTAGATCTCGAAGTCGACGCCCGAGCCGTCCGAGCTCCGACACGAGCAGGTCGGCGTTTCGTGCCTCGTGCCCCGAGGCCTCCGAGCCGTCGTTGACGCACTCGTTCCTGATCATCTGCTGGAGGAGGTCGACGACCTCGAGGCGGCTCTCAGTCATCGTCTCTGCCTCCTCTCCCTCGGCGCACTCTCGCCGGCGGCCACATCCTGGCCCGGCCGGCTCGACGACGCCGCCACATCACGACGTGCGGCCCGATCTGCTCCTCCTCGAACTCCTCGCCGATCTCAGAGAAACCCGCCCGCCCGTAGAAACGCCTCGCCCCCACCCTTGCGTTGCACCAGAGCAGGCCGCCCCCCTTTCGCGCCACGTGGTCGACGCAGGCGGCGAGGACTCTCACTGCCGATGCCCTGGCCTCGGAGGTCCTCCCGGGTCGCCATCCCCCGCAGCCGCCACGGCCGTGCCGGCCGGCCTCAGCGTCGGGCAGCTGCCTCGCTCAGGATCGGCGGGCGGGGGCTGCCCGCCGGACGTTGGCCGTCCCGACGACTTCCCCGCTGGCCGGCTCGACCGCCGCGAAGATCGCCGAGTCCGGGTCGTCGTCGTCGAAGAGGGACATCTGCTCGATGCTCTCGTGCGGCCGGAGGACCTGCTGGCGCAACCGGAAGGTCCTCGAGGGCTCGACTTCGCTCACCACGACTGCCAGCGGCCACGACTTGGGATCGGTACCGGGAGCGTGCGCGATCATCGGGGCGTGCGAACGTGAGGCGATGGGTTTCTCGAAGGTGGCCGACGCAGTACGAGCGGGGCCGCCCGGGCTATCCGGCCGCCGCCGTCGAGTGGATCGCCCGTACCGCAGGTCTCGGCCCGGCTTCGGTCGTGGTGGACCTCGGCTGCCGGCACCGGGAAGCTGACCCGCCTGCTCACAGGCACGGGCGCCCGGGTCATCGCCGTCGAGCCGATCGCCGAGATGCGGGCGCAACTCTCGGCGTTGCTGCCCGGAGGTCGAAGCCGTCGACGGCACCGCAGAGGCGATGGGCCTCCCCGACGGCTCGGCTGACGCCGTCACCGTCGCGCAGGCATTCCACTGGTTCTCGACCGAGGCGGCCCTGTCCGAGATCGCCCGGGTGCTGCGGCCGGGAGGCCTTCTTCGTCCTTGTCTGGAACGAGCGGGACCTCGGCCAACCGCTGCAGGCCGAGATCGACCGCATCCTGGCGCCTCACCGCGGCGACACCCCGGCCATGCCTCGGGGGAGTGGCGCCGCCTGATGTCGGCGAGCCGGCGCTTCGAGGCTGTCGGTGAGTTCCACGTCGCGACCGAGCAGGAGCTCGACGACGAAGGCCTTGTCGAGCGGGTCGGGTCGACGAGCTTCGTCGCCAACCTCCCGGCCTCCGAGCGGGCCGGCGTCCTCGAAAAGGTCCGCAAGCTGGCGCCGAAGTCCGGATCTGCCGTTCTGCGATACGACACGGTCGTATACGGGTACCGTAATGCCGACGTGGGGACCGATCGATGACTCTCACTGACTCCCGCGGCGGCGCGCTTCGACGGGACCTGTTCGTGCCGGCGGCCCGAATGCGGCCGTCGGCGCCACTCTGCCACCGGTCTTGCCGGCGGCGGCGCCACGGCTTCGGATGCCGCCGCCGACGACGTGCTGCCCGATGCCCGTCGCCTCGGTGTCGCCACCGCCCGCCAGCACACGAGCAGGCTGAGCCAGGTCGTCACGCTCGTGGCGGTCCTCGTGCCCCCGATGGCGCTCCTGTCGGCGATGGGCGTCCTCTGGGGCGTCGGCTTCCGGCTCACCGACCTCGTCCTGTTCGTCGCCTTCTACGTGCTCACGGGCCTCGGGATAACCGTCGGGTACCACCGGTACTTCACCCACCGCTCCTTCGAGGCCGTCGCCGCAGTGAAGGTGGCCCTCGCCGTCCTCGGGTCGATGACGCTGCAGGGCCCGGTCACCCAGTGGGTCACGGACCATCGCAAGCACCACGCCCGCTCCGACGCAGAGGGGGATCCCCACTCGCCTCACCTCTCCGGCGACGGCCTCGTCGGCACGTTGAAGGGGCTCTGGCACGCCCACATCGGCTGGATGTTCACCACGAAGGGGATGGAGCGGGGGTTCGACTACGGCCGGGACCTCTACGAGGACCGCACCATCAGGGTCATCGACCGCTGCTACCTGCTGTGGGTGGCACTCTCCCTCGGGCTGCCGTTCCTCCTCGGGGCCGCCATCGGCGGCAGCTGGGCGCTCGGCTTCGAAGCGATGATCTGGGCGGGGCTGATCCGGATCTTCGTGTTCGAGCACTCGACCTTCGCCGTCAACTCCATCTGCCACACCTTCGGCCGGCGAGCCTTCGAGGCCCGCGACCAGAGCCGGAACAACTGGGTCGTCGCCCTTCTCGTCTTCGGAGAAGGCTGGCACAACAACCATCATGCCTTCCCACGCTCGGCGCGCCACGGCCTCGGGCGGTTCCAGTTCGACCTGTCCTTCCTCGTCATCCGGGGTCTCAACCGCCTCGGCCTCGCCCGGGCCGTCCGGCTGCCGACGGAGGCCCAGCTGGCGAGGACGCCGCGGGCCTAGAGCAGAGCCGCTCTCTGACCGCCCCGGCGCTGCCCGAGCTAGGCCGCTGCCGGCTCTCACAGGTGCCGCCGGCGGATCGTGGGCCTAGCGGCAACCGCTTGGTCAACAACCGTCTTCTGGGCAAGCTACGATTGCGTCTGGCGAGGTTGAAGAGGCGGTGTGACACCGGAGGTGCGTAAGTGCCATCCGGGGTCGCAGAGGGCTCTGTGAACCGTGCGGTCTGTGGCCGCCGGCTTCTCTGCGGCCCGCAGCAGGCTGGGGGGAAGGCGGGAACGATGGCTCAGGGGGACGGGAGAGGCTCAACTCGCGCCGCTCGGGCGGAGCGGCGTGCAGATTCGCCGGGCTCGAACGGCCGGGCGCCCTTTCGCGCTCCGCCCGCGGCCGGCCCGGCCGGATCAGTCGGGCTCATCGCCCGCGACCGTGAGCTCGCCGATCTCGATCAGGCGCTCCGCCAGTGCCGCCTCGGTGAGGCGATGGTCGTGGTGCTGCGGGGCGAGCCCGGTGTCGGCAAGAGCGCCTTGATCGAGGCGACGGTGGCGCGGGCGAGGGACTTCCATGTCGTGCAGCTGCGTGCCGGCGAGATCGAAGAGCCGGAGCAGCTCCCGGCTGGCTGGCCCCGCCCCCTCGTCGAGCTCTTCGAGCTGGCGTCGTCGAACGGAGGCCGGATCGAGCCGTCCAGGTTGGCAGCGGTCGTCGACGGTCTCGCCGTCTACCCGATGGCGCCGCTCCTTCTCACCATCGACGATGCTCAGCTCCTGCCGCCGTGGTTCCTCGAAGCGCTCGTCGTCGCCGTCCGTGGCCTCGATGAGCCGTCGGTTCGCGCTGATCCTCTCGGTGACCGACAGCCCTCACATGCCCGAGATCGAGCTTCCGGCGGCGTCCGTCACCCAACGGCTCGGGGGCCTGAAAGCTGATCACGTCCTTGCTGCTACTGAAGCGGATGACCGGCCTCGCCCCGAGTGCCGACGTCTCCAAGTCGCTCGCCCGTTCGGTCGGCGGCAATCCGCAGGCTCTCCTCGACGCCAGCGCCGACCTCGACCCCGGACGCCTTGAGCGGCTGGCGGTCACTGCCTGATCCGCTGCCGATCGGCGACGGCCTCGCCGCCGCCTTCGGCGAGGTGCTCTCCGAGGTCCCGGCCGACACCCGTCGCTGCCTGGCGATCGTGGCGGCCGGGCGGGCGCCCATGAACGTGCTCGAGGTCGCTCTCTCCGAGCTGGGCCTCGAGATGAGCTGCCTCGAGCAGGCCGCCGAGCTCGGGATCGTCGTGCTGCGGCGGAACCGGATCGACTTCGCCCATCCCCTTGTCCGTGCAGCCGCCTACCACCTCGAGGACCTCGAGCTTCCTCTCGAGGGGCCACGAGGCGCTCAGCCGGGCGTTCCTTGCCGCCGGCCTCGTCGAGCTGAGCGCCTGGCACGCCAGCAAGAGCGCCTCGGTCCCGGTCGCCGAGGTCATCGCGCTCTACGGCCGGGCCGTGAGCGCAGCGGCCGAGAGCGGCTATGTGACGTCGGCCGCCCGCTACGAGGAGCTCATGGCAGATGTCGGCGACACGCCCGAGTCGGTCGGTCACCACCTCGCCCGGGCTTCCTCGTGGTGGCTGTCCGCCGGCGAGCCGGCGCGGGCACTCGAGTGTCTCGACCGCGGCATCGTCGCTTGCGATACCGGATCACCTCCGCGGGGAGCTCGCCTACTGGAGATGCCGGGTCTTGCTCGCCGACGGCCCGGACGCCGCCATCGCCGACGAGCTCGTGGCGGCGGCGGACCTCTCGCTGCCACGCCACCCCGGCCGCTCCGCCGAGATGCTCGCCGAGGCGGCCGTCTGCCTGCTCCTCTCCGGCAGTTCGACGAAGGCCGAGGAGCTCGCCGCTCGGGCGGTCAAGATCGCTCAGGCGGTGGGCGGCCTCGCCGAGGCCGTCGCCGGTGCCGTCCTCGGGGGCGTCCGGGTGCTCGGCCACCTCGGCGGTGACGGGGAGAGCCCTCTCAAGGCGGCGATGACGTTCCTCACCAACCATCCAGACGGGATACCGATCTCGCCGTTGTTCGCCTACGTCACCGGTCTCGCCCTCCTCGAGGAGCTCGGTCCAGAGGCCGCTGCGACCTGGGCGAGCAGGATCGAGCAGACGTCCCTCTCGGGTGACCGCTCGCTGTCTTGTGTCTCGAGGCTGCTCTACGCCGTCGCAGGCGAGCGCCTCGGCCAGCTGAACGCGGCTGCCGAGCAGGCCGGCCTGTCGGCCGAGAGTGCCCGGATCTTCGGCCAGCGGTACATCGCCCTCCGGGCGCGGGCCGTCCTCGTCGATCTGCACAGCACGCGGGGGCACTACCAGGAGACCTTCGCCGCCGCGGCGGAGCTCCTGTCGGCTTCACTACCCGGAGAGGGCGAGATGAGAGCCGGCGCCTACCGCGCCCTGGCCGAGATCGAGCTGCAGCATGGGCGGGTCCCCTCCGCCATCGGCTGGCTGCGGGCGGCCGAATTCGAGACCGACGGGACGGGTCCGAAAAGGGGCGGGCTTGTGAGCCGGTACGTGGGGCGTTGCTGGGTTGCGACGCTCGCCGAGGTCCTCGCCCACGATCGGCAGCTCGCGGCGGTGGGGGAGCTTGTCGAAGAGGTCGAGCAAGCAGCAGAGCGCGGCTCGGTCGAGGCGGCATGGGCCCCGTGCATCCAGGCGGTCGTCGCCGACGATCTGGTGGAGGCAGAGGAGCTGTTCAACGCCGCGCTCTGGCTCGCACGCCATCACAGGGCACTCGGCGCCCGGATCGAGTTCCTCTACAGCGGGCGGCTCAACGCCGCCGGCCTCCCCGACCGGGCAGGCAGCCGTCTGCAGGTCCGCCATCGCCACGATGCAGGAGATCGGAGCCGAGGGATGGGCTTTGCTGTTCGAGATGGCGCTCGAGCTTCTCGACGTGCCTGAAGGCTCCCGCCCGGATCTTGTCCTCCTTCCCGGAGGTGCCTCGAAGGTCGCCGGCTGCCACCGCCGCGTTCGCCCGTCGGGCGGGGGCCCGTCGACGCATCCGGCCCGCGAGGGAGCGCGCCGATCCCGCTTCGGCTGGGAGATCACGATGCTCGGCTCGTTCACCGTCGGCCGCGGCGACGAGATGATCACCATGCCGACGAGCCTTGCTGCCACGACGATCAAGATCGTGGCCCTCCGCGGCCGGATCCTCGCCGAGGAGCTGGTGGAGCAGCTGTGGCCGGGCTCGCCTCCCGGAGTCGGCATGCGGCGCCTGCGGAACGTCCTGTGGCGCATCCGCGTCGCCTGCGGGGGCATCCTCATCCGCGAGGACAGGTTCATCCTGCTCTCTCCGGCGGCGGTCACCGACGTCTCGGTGTTCCGGCGCCTTGCGTCGGAGGCTCTCGAGCCGTCGATGTCGACAGACGCAGCCGCCCGAGCGCGCCGAGGCCGCTCTCGAGCTGTATGCCGGCGAGCTGCTGCCTGCCGACCGCTACGTCGACTGGGCGGCGCCTACCCGGGAGCTGCCTCGGCCGCCTGCAGGTGCAGATGATCGAGCTCCGCGTCAACGACGCCATCGAGGACGACCGGATCCAGGAGGCGACCTATCTGCTCGATCTGCTCGTGGAGACGGATCCCTACGAGGAGCATCATTACCTCGTCGCCGCCGAGCTGCAGGCCAAGGTGGGCAACCGGCGGCGGGCGCTCGCGACCATCGGGCGGGCCGAGCGGACGCTGTCCGAGCTCGGGATCCTGCCGTCGGACCGCCTGAAGGCGCTCGGCGCGAGCCTGAGCTGAGGCGGCTTTCGGTTCCGGGACGCGTCCAGCGCGCGTCCCGCCTGCTGCGTCTGCGGCCGGAGGCGAGCAGACGCTGGTGGGACTGCTGTTGCTTACCGTGACGGGATGGCCATACCGGGGGGAGAGCAGGAGACGCCGTCAGCTCCTCGCGCTGGCGCGGGACGCCCTCGACGGCCTTGCCGCCTACGTCGCATGGACAGCGGGCGACGTCACCATCGTCGCCTCACCGAGCGCCGACGTGGAAGGTCTCGAGGAACGGGTCGGCCGCCTCGCCGAGGCCACGCTCGCCCGTCAGGGGACCGGCGAGGGCGACCTCATCTGGGAGCCCGAGTCCGACCGCCCACAGGGCGGGGCGTCGGACGCCATCGCCTCCGTCGCCGTGCCGGTGACGGCGGGGAGTGACCGGGTCGGAACGATGGGAATCGTCGACTTCTGGCGGCCGGAGATCGAGGACGAGCTCCGGGTGAGGCTCACGGGCATCGCCGGCGAGCTCGGCGCCTTGCGGCTGGCCGCGACGGAGCCTCAGACGGGCGCCGCCCGCGGCCGGGTCCGGCGCCTACGCCTCCGCCGTCGCCTCGCCTGTGCTCGAGGAGATCCTCGAGAGCATCGAGGACGGCGTCGTGGTCTTCGACCACGACGAACGGTTGTCCTGGCGAACCGCCAGGCGCGCCGTATGCACGGGGTCAGGCCCGACGAGGAGCTCCTCGAGCGGCCCTTTCCGCTCTCGCCGAGCGTCAGGAGCCCGGCCGGTGCGCCCCTTCCCCCCGAGGACCACACCCCTGGCGCGGGCGCTGCGCGGCGCGACCGTGCGCGAGGAGCACCAAGTCGTCGACGATGCCGAGGGAAGGCCGCGCCATCTGCTCGTGTCGGCTCGGCCGCTCGAGGTCGGCGGCTCGACGGGAGCGCTCCTCGTCATGCGCGACATCACGGCCCAGCTGGCCGAGGAGGCCCGTCTCACCCAGATCGCCATGCACGACCAGCTGACCGGGCTGGCGAACCGGTACCTGCTGCTCGAGTACATGCAGCGGTCGTACCGCCAGGTGCAGAGCCGCGGCGGGACGATGGCCCTCGTCTACCTCGATCTCGACGACTTCAAGGCGATCAACGACACCTACGGCCACGACGTCGGCGACGAAGTGCTCGTGGCCGTCGGGCGGCGCCTGGAAGGTGCGGCGCGAGCCGGTGACCTCGTCGCCCGGTTGAGCGGAGACGAGTTCGTCATAGTGGCCGAGCCTCTCGGGCTGAGCCCGGGCGTCATCGACACCCTCACCGGACGGATCCGGACGGTGCTGCGGGCGCCGTACAACATCTCCGGCCACTCCTTCTCGGTCGGGTCATCGGTCGGATCGGTGCTCGCCCGTGGCGAGGACCCGACCACCCTGCTCGCGCTGGCAGATGCCGAGATGTATCGCCAGAAGCAGGCGCGACGCTGACCGGCGGCGGATCGGCGGCAGGGCAGGGGCGGGGGGGAGGGAACGATCTCCTCTCCGGGGAGGGCGCCTCCCGCCTCGCCTTGTCGCTTTCAGCTGTGCCTGGCGGCCGGCGCGGGGGCGCCGGCAGGCTCTCGGCGACGGCTAGGCGACGCTGAAGCTGCTGCCGGCCTCGTAGCGGGTCGAGGTCCCGTCCCCGTGCAGCACGAAGACCGCCTGGCGACCCATCACCTCGAATGTGAGGCCGTCACCCGAGGCGGAAACGAGCGCCGTCTCCTCGTCGATGCCGACGATCGTCACGCCCGGGCCCACCCGCGCCAGGTAGCGGTCCTTCAAGTCGGGCACCCACTCGAGGATCCGGTCGTAGTGGGGGATCACGGCCAGCTTCGGAACGACGGCGAGGCCGCCACCCGACTCGCCGGCGGCGAAGGCCTCGGGCACGTCGCCCGAGGCGGGGATGGGCGGAGGCTTCGGTGCAGAGCCGCCGGACCCTACGTAGTCGGCGACCGTGCTCAGGGCACACGCTCCTGCCGAGCAGCCGGCGAGGGCGCTCCCGGCCCGCCAGGCCTCGAGGATCGCCGACCATACGAGGGTGTCCCGGAGGGTGTCGGCGAGGTAGCCCGGGTTCCCGCCGGAGAGATAGACGAGGCCGGCGCCCTCGACGAGGGCGGCCAGCTCCGGCCGGTCCGCATCCTCGCGGTCGAGCACCCGCAGCGCCACCGGCTCGACCCCGAGGCGCTCGAAGTGGCGCCGGCCGAGCTCGACCCAGTAGCTCACCGAGCCCTCACCCTCCTCGGCTGCCGCCGTCGGGAGGAAGACGGCCCTTTGCCGGGCGGCCGGCGAGCAGCCCCCGGTCGACCTCCACCATGACGTCGAGGAACTCGCCGCTCCCGACGAGCGCCACCGGGCCGAGCTGGCCGTATCCTTGTTGGCCTGCGCCCTGGCTGACGGTGTCCCCGGCCGGCGCCGGTTGTGAAGCCGCCCCTGACATCGGCCTTAGGGTAATCACGAACTGTCATGTTGACCGCCACGGACCTCGAGCTCGTCATAGGAGGCCGCCAGCTGCTCGAGCCGGCGACCTTCCAGGTCGCGCCCGGGGACCGGGTCGGCCTCGTCGGGAGAAACGGAGCCGGCAAGACCTCCCTCGCCCGCGTCCTTGCCGGCGAGGCGCTCCCGGCGGCCGGCACCGTCCAGCGCTCCGGGCCTGTCGCCTACCTGCCGCAGGACCCGAGAACGGGTGACCTCGGGACGAAGGCGCTCGACCGGATCCTCGGCGCCCGGGAGCTCGACCGGCTGCTCCATCAGCTCGATGCCACCCGGATAGCCATGTCGGACGAGGACGCCGAGCGCCAGGACACGGCGATGCGGCGCTACTCGAGGCTGGAGGAGCGCTTCCAAGCCCTCGGCGGCTGGGCGGCGGAGGCCGAGGCGGCATCCATCGCCTCGAGCCTCGGCCTTCCCGAGCGTGTCCTCGCTCAGCCCATCGGCACGCTCTCGGGAGGCCAGCGCCGGCGCGTCGAGCTGGCGCGGGTGCTGTTCTCGGAGGCGCCGACGCTCGTCCTCGACGAGCCGACGAACCACCTCGACGCCGACTCGATCGTCTGGCTGCGCAGCTACCTGAAGGCGCACGACGGCGGCCTCATCGTCATCAGCCACGACGCCGACCTGCTCGGGGCCGTCGTCAACAAGGTCTTCCACTTCGACGCCACCCGTTGTGTGCTCGACGTCTACAAGGTGGGCTGGGCGGCCTACCTCGAGCAGGTCGCCGCCGACGAGCGCCGGCGGCGGCGGGAGCGCCAGAACGCCGAGCGCAAGGTCGTCGCCCTTCGCGCCCAGGCGGACCGCATGCGGGCCAAGGCGACCAAGGCGCGGATGGCGCACAACCTCGACCGGCGGGCGGTCCGCCTCGAGTCCGGCCTCGAGCAGGTGAGGCGGGGCGACCGGGTCGCCCGTCTCCGCTTCCCGGCTCCGGCGCCGTGCGGGCGGACGCCGCTGCAGGCGAGCGGGCTCATGAAGTCCTACGGCTCGCTCGAGGTGTTCTGCGGCGTCGATCTCGCCGTCGACCGGGGGAGCCGGGTCGTCGTGCTCGGTCTGAACGGGGCGGGCAAGACGACGCTGCTGCGGCTGCTCGGCGGGATCGAGCCGCCAGACGCCGGCGAGGTGCTCCCCGGCCACGGGCTGAAGCTCGGCTACTACGCCCAGGAGCACGAGACGCTCTCCCCGCAGCAATCGGTCTGGGAGAACGTCCGCCACCGGGCCCCGCCGGCGGTCACCGATGCCGAGCTGCGCAGGATGCTCGGCTCGTTCCTCTTCGGCGGCGACCGGATCGATCAGCTGGCCGGCACGCTCTCGGGCGGCGAGAAGACGCGCCTCGCCCTTGCCACGCTCGTCGTCTCGTCCGCCAACGTCCTTCTTCTCGACGAGCCGACGAACAACCTCGACCCGGCCAGCCGGGCGGAGGTCCTGAAGGCTCTCCAGACCTACGAGGGTGCGATCGTGCTCGTCACCCACGATCCGGGGGCGGTGGCGGCCCTTTCCCCCGACCGGGTGATCCTCATGCCCGACGGCGTGGAGGACAGCTGGAGCGACGAGCTCGGGGATCTTGTGGCACTCGCCTGACACGGCTCGGCAGGCTCACGGGAGTGGCCGCCGGTAACGGATCTCCGGCACCTGGGCACCCCCACGCTCGAAGAAGTGGGTGGCTCCGTCCATGCGCCATCCGTGCCTCTCGTAGAACCTCCTCGCCCCCCTGTTCTCCTCGAACACCCAAAGCGTCGCCGTCGTGTAACCCTCGGCTTCGAGGTGGCGGAGCGAAGCCCGCATGAGGGCGCTCCCGGCGCCGGTGCGCCAGTGGTCCGGATGGACGTAGATGCCCCATATCTCACCGGTCTCGCCGGTCCGGCCGGCCGCATCGGGGTCGCGGCTGGCGGCTGAGCTCACCCAGCCGATCACGCTGCCGGCGCGCTCGGCAACGAGATTGCACACGGTCGGGTCGGCCGGTGCGGCGATCTGGACACGCCAGCGGTCGCGCCGGGCAGCCATGTCGTTCGAGAGGTCGTCGAGGTAGGAGTCGGGCATGATCCCCCGGTAGGCGACCTGCCACGCCTTCACGTGTGCCTCGGTGATCTTGCCGGCGTCATCGACTGCCGCCCGGCGAACGACGATCCGACTCCGTCTGGCGTCCCGTCACCTTCGACGGCATCGTCATCCATGGTGCGATTCTCCCCGATGCCGGATCGGCGATCCGAGCGCGGCCTGATTTCTCGGCTGTGCGAACACTTGTTCGTATACTCGGGGGATGGCCTTCAACGGAGCCGAGGCACTTGGAAGTGCCTCCTCGCTCGTGCTGGCAAAGGATCGCCTGCTCCCGGTGACGGTGGCGCTGGCGGAGATCCTGCCCGTCGCCGGCCTCCAGCGCGGCTCGACGGTCGTGGTCGAGGCTCAGGAGAGCTCCGGGGCGACGAGCCTTGCGCTCGAGATGCTTGCCGGGCCGTCCATCGGCGGCTACTGGTGTGCCGTCGCCGGCTGCCCCGAGCTCGGGCTGGTGGCGGCGGCCGAGCGGGGGGTAGAGCTCGCCCGGCTCCTGCTCGTGCCGTCTCTCGGCCCACCGGATCGATGGATCCAGGTCGTGGCGTCCCTCTTCGACGCCGTTGACGCCGTCCTTCTCGTCCCACCCCCGTCGGTCAGGCCGTCGGACGCACGCCGGCTGGCGGCTCGGGCACGGGAGCGGGGGGCCGTACAGCTCGTGCTCGACCGGGAGCGGGGCTGGCCGGGGCCGAGCGATCTCCGTTGCACGGTCACGGGTTCGCAGTGGGCTGGCCTGTCAAGGGGCCATGGCCTGTTGTCCGAGCGGCGCTTCGAGGTGGAGGTGAGCGGCCGGGGCGCCGCCGCCCGCCCCAGGCGCTCCCCGCTGCAGCTGTCGGCATGAGCCCGGCAGGAAGCCGCACCCTTGTGGTGTGGTGCCCGGACTGGCCCGTCGTCGCAGCCGGCCTCTCCGAGGTTCCCTCCGCCGTCTTGCGTGCGAACCGGGTCGTGGCCTGCTCGTCCTCGGCGCGGGCCGAAGGGGTCCGGCGACGTCAACGCCGCCGGGAGGCAGAGGCCGCCTGTCCCGAGCTCAAGTCCGTGAGGGAGGACACGGCACAGGAGGTGAGGGCTTTTGAGCCGGTCGTCTCCGCCGTGGCGCAATTCACGCCTCGCGTGGAGGTGACCCGCCCCGGGATGTGCTCGCTCCCGGTGAGAGGGCCCGCCCGGTATTTCGGCGGTGAGCGCTCCTTTGTCGACCAACTGGCCGACGTGCTGAACCGCATCCTTTCGGAGATGCAAGCACCGGCGTGCCGGATCGGCGTCGCCGACACCCCTTTTGCCGCCAGGCTCGCCGCTCATAGCCCTCCGGGGGAGATAGTCCTTGCCGGGAGCACGTCGGCTTGGCTCGCCGACCTCCCTGTGGCGGCGCTCGGTGCACCGGAGCTGGCCGAGCTACTCGTCAGGCTCGGCATCCGGCGACTCGGCGAGTTCGCCGAGCTCGACGAGGGGATCGTGGCGGGACGTTTCGGGAGCAGCGGCGTGCGGGCTCACCGCCTGGCACGGGGAATCGACGATCATGCCCTCGCCCTCTGCGAGCCACCGCCCGACCTGACGGTGACCCGCGAGCTCGAGTCGCCGGTCGACCAGGTCGACACCGTCTCCTTCGTCGCTGCAGGTCTTGCCGAAGAGCTGACCGGGCGCCTCGTGCCGAACGGCCTTGCCTGCACCCGCCTTCTGGTCGAGGCCTCGACCGAGCACGGCGAAGAGCTGAGCCGGTGGTGGCGGGCCGACCGGCCCTTCACCGCCCGGGCGATGGTGGACCGGGTGCGGTGGCAGCTCGAGGGATGGCTCGGCGGCCCCGTCGATGCGCCGAGCTCCGGTATCACTCTCGTTCGGCTCACCGCCGGCGAGGTGGTGCCGGACAACGGCCGGCAGCTGGGGCTGTTCGGCGGCCCCGTCGAGGCGGACCAGCGGGTGGAACGAGGGATCGCCCGCATCCAGGGGCTTCTCGGCCACGCCGCCGTCGGCACTGTGGTCCTGGCCGGGGGGAGGGGGGCCGGCGAGCAGACGTCTTTCGTGGCGTGGGGAGATCCCCGGGAAGAGCCGGAGGCGGTACGGCACCCGTGGCCGGGGCGGCTACCGGCGCCTGCCCCGGCGATCGTCCCCGTCGAGCCATTGGCTGTCCGCCTCCTCGGGCCGTCCGGTGACACAGTGGGGGTCACCGGCCGCGGGCAGTGCACGGCGGCACCGGAATGGCTGCTCACGGCCACCGGGGCCACCGGCGCCGACTCACGTGCAGCCGGCGGAGCGGGAGAGCCGGCACCGGCCAGTGGCAGGCGGATCGCCGGCTGGGCGGGCCCATGGCCGGCGGACGAGCGCTGGTGGGATCCGAACGGCCATCGGCGTCGAGCTCGTCTCCAGGTGCTTCTCGACGATGGGAGCGCCCATCTGCTGGTCCTCGAAGATGGGCAGTGGAGGATCGAGGCGACCTACGACTGACGCCGACCCAGCCATGCGGGCCGACGGGGAGCGATTCTCAGGAGTCTCCTAGCATGCGCCGGGTGACTCCACAGGATGGGCGGGCAAGATCGTCTCGCCCGGTCAACCCCCCCTTTGACCGGGTCCAAGTGGCAATGGTCCGGTCCCGGAAGACGCCGGCCGAGGCACCTGTTCCTCCCCGGTCAAGTGCTGAGCGGTCGCCACGTCGCCGGAGGCCCGAAGGCACGCCGAAGGGCGCCGGCCGGGACCGGATCGGCCACTCCTGACCCGCCGGGCAGCGAACGCCCCGATCTCTCCGCCTGCATCCCGATGTTCTCATCTCCTTCTCAGTAATCTCTCAGCCACAGCTGTCAAGATGTGCCCATGGTCCTCGCCGAAGCCCAGAGCGGCAACGGGCGGCGCGTCCTCGTCGTCGACGATGAGGAGTCGATCACCGAGCTCGTGGCGATGGCTCTTCGCTACGAGGGGTTCACCGTCGAGACCGCCTCTGCGGGCTATCCGGCCCTCCAGCGGCTGGAGGAATTCCGTCCCGACCTGCTCGTCCTTGACGTGATGCTCCCCGATGTCGACGGCTTCACGATCGCCGAGCGCGTCCGCCGCGAGCGCCGGGACGTCCCGGTCCTGTTCCTCACGGCGCGGGATGCCACCGAGGAGAAAGTGCGCGGCCTCACGATCGGCGGGGACGACTACGTCACGAAGCCGTTCAGCGTCGCCGAGCTCGTCGCCCGCATCCATGCCGTCCTGCGGCGGACGGGCCACGGGGAGGCCGCCACCACGCTCGTGCTCGGTGACCTCGAGATGGACGACGACGCCCACGAGGTCCGCCGCGCCGGCCGCCTCGTCGACCTCACTGCCACCGAGTACCGCCTGCTTCGCTACCTGCTCGTCAACGCGCGCCGGGTTCTCACCCGGGCGCAGCTCCTCGACCACGTCTGGAACTACGACTTCGGCGGCGACGCCGGTGTGCTCGAGACCTATGTGAGCTACCTGCGCAAGAAGGTCGACTTCGTGGAGCCCCACCTCATCCAGACCGTGCGCGGAGTCGGCTACGTGCTCCGCCTGCCCCGGGACTGAGCTGCCCGCAGGGAAACCGAGGGGCCGGCGCTGATGCCACTTCGTACCCGACTCGTCCTCGTCCTCGTCGCTCTCGTGGCGATCGCGCTCGCCGTGATCGAGCCGGTCACCTACATAACGACTCGGCAGTCCCTCATCTCCAAAGTGGACAGCCAGCTGCAGAGCTCGAAGGACCCGGTCCTGCAGGCCTTCGACACCGCCGCCCGCACGGGCCAGCTGCAATCCGTCGCGATCAGCCCGGGCACTTACGCGGCGCTCTACACCTCGAACAAACAGCTCCTCAACACGCCCGGAAACCCGTTCTTCGTCGTCTCGTCGAGCCCGACCGCGGCGAAGGCTGCCAATCCGAGATTGCCCTCCTCGTTCCTGACCCAGCTCGAGTACGCCCAGGGCGGCAGCATCGCCGGCTCGTACCCCGGCACCCACGGCGTGAGCACCTTCCGGGTGCTCGGAACAGTCGTGGAGAACCCGCTGTCTCAGGATCCGTTGCTGCTCGTGGTCGCCTACCCCCTGACCGGGGTGCAGTCGACTCTCGGGCACGTCCTGTTGCTCGAGGTGCTCGTCGGTCTTCTCGTCCTCATGGCGCTCGCGGCCGGTTCGTGGTTCCTCGTCCGCCTCAGCCTGCGCCCGCTCGAGCAGATGGCCAACACGGCGAGCGAGATCGCCGCCGGCGACCTCGCGGCGCGGATCGAGGACACCGACGAGCGGACAGAGGTGGGCCAGCTCGGGTCGGCGCTCAACACGATGCTCAGCAAGATCGAGCACGCTTTCCGCGAGAAGGAGGCGTCCGAGGAGCAGCTGAGGCGTTTCGTGGCGGACGCCTCCCACGAGCTGAGGACGCCGCTCACCTCGATCAGGGGGTACGCCGAGTTGTTCCGGGGCGGCCTCGCCGACCGTCCGGAGGATCTGGCGGCCGCGCTGCGCAGGATCGAGAGCGAGTCGTCGCGGATGGGCGTCCTTGTCGAGGACCTGCTGTTGCTCGCCCGGCTCGACCAGGGCAGGCCGCTCGCCAGCCAGCCGGTCAACTTGACCGAGCTCGCCGCAGACGCCGTCGGGGATGCCGGCGTCGTCGACCCGTCGCGTGAGGTCACCCTCGTGGCGGGCGGCCCGTGCGTCATCGAGGGGGATGAGGCGCGGCTGCGCCAGGTGCTCGGGAACCTGCTCGCCAATGCCCTCGCCTACTCGCCGCCCGGCTCGCCCGTCGAGGTGCACGTTCAGATGGCCGCCATGAGGAGCTCTTCCATAAAGCCGGCTGAGCTCCTCCCCCGATCAGCTGGTGCCTCGACGGCGACACCGGCACGGGCGGCTCAGCTCACCGTCGTCGACCACGGTCCAGGCGTCGCACCGGATCACCTCGCACGCATCTTCGATCGCTTCTGGCGGGCGGATCCGTCCCGTGTACGGGCGAGCGGGGGGACGGGCCTCGGCCTGTCGATAGTGGCGGCGGTCGTGTCGGCTCACGGCGGCCACGTATCGGTCGAGGCCACTCCCGGGGGCGGCGCCACCTTCGTGGTGGAGCTGCCAGCCGGATCAGCGGCCCCGACAGCAGAGCAAGCAACCGCTGTCGCCGGCGAGACGTCCCGTCCGCCGGCGGGCGGGCCTGACGTCGAGATGGAAGCCGGCTCGGCGGAAGCCGGCGAAGAAGAGGGCGCCTGGCGCTGACGGCGCCCACGGGCGGCCGGCCCATCGGGTGGCACAGGTGCTCTACGAACACATGTTCGATTGAGCGCTATCCTTCCCCGGGTGACGATCGTTGGGGCGACCCCCTACGCGGAGCTGCACTGCCACTCGAGCTTCAGCTTCCTCGACGGTGCCTCCCACCCCGAGGAACTGGTCGCCATGGCCGCCCATCTCGGTCTCTCGGCGCTCGCCTTGACAGACCACGACGGGCTGTACGGAGTGGTCCGCTTCTTCGAGGCGGCCCGGGAGCTCGGCGTCCCGACAGTGTTCGGCTCCGAGATCACCCTCGCGGGAAGGGCGGCGCCCGCACGGGCGAGGACCGGCGTGCCCGATCCGCCCGGCTCCCATCTCGTCGTCCTCGCCCGTGACGCCGACGGATACACCCGGCTCGCCCGGTCACTCAGCGAGGCCCACCTCGCAGGCGGGGAGAAAGGCCGTCCCCGCCACGACCTCGACCGGCTCGCCGACCGGGCAGGCGGCCACCTCCTCGTGCTCACGGGATGCCGTAAAGGGGCCGTACCCGCCGCCCTCGTCGGAGCGGGGCCGGCGGCGGCGGCGAGGGAGCTCGAGAGGCTGGTGGCGGGTTTCGGGAGGGAGAACGTAGCCGTCGAGCTGTGGGATCACGGCGACCCCCTCGACGGTGCCCGCAACGATGCGCTCGCCGAGCTGGCCGTCCGTCGCCGGGTCGGGGTCGTCGCCACCAATGTCGTCCACTACGCGAGAGCGGCGGACCACAGATTGGCGGCGGTCCTTGCCGCTGTGCGGGCGGGGAAGCCCCTCGACGAGCTCGACGGGTTCCTTCCTGCAGCAGGGATGGCGCACTTGAGGTCGGGAGGAGAGCAGGCGAGGCGCTTCGCCCGCTATCCCGGAGCGGTCGAGCTTGCCGCCGAGCTCGGGACCGAGTGCGCCTTCGACTTGAAGCTCGTGGCACCGAAGCTGCCCGACTTCCCGGTGCCGCCCGGTCAGTCTGAGATGAGCTACCTGGCCCATCTCGTCGAGGACCGCGGGGTCGGCCGGTACGGCCCCCGCCACGCCGAGCGGGTTCAGGGTGCATGGCGCCAGCTCGACCACGAGCTGGCGATGATCGACGAGCTCGGCTTCCCCGGCTATTTCCTCGTCGTCTTCGACATCGTCGAGTTCTGCCACGCCAACGACATCTTCTGCCAGGGAAGAGGGTCGGCCGCGAGCTCAGCGGTCTGCTACGTCCTCGGCATCACGAATGCCGACGCCGTCTCGCTCGGCCTTCTGTTCGAGCGGTTCCTGTCACCCGACCGGGACGGGCCGCCCGATATCGACGTCGACATCGAGAGCGGGCGCCGGGAAGAGGTGATCCAGTACGTCTACGAGCGCTACGGCCGGGAGCGGGCCGCCCTTGTCGCCAATGTCATCACCTACCGGGCACGTTCGGCGGTCCGGGACTCCGGCAAGGCATTCGGCCACTCGCAGGCCCAGGTGGACAAATGGTCGAAGCAGATCGACCGGTGGGGTGCCCTCGGCGGCCATCGCCATGTCAACACAGGAGAACGGAGCGGTCACTGGTCGTGGTGGAGCGGAGCGGTCGCCCGTGAGCTCGCACAGGCTGATGCCAGGCGGGCGGCCCCCCTCGAGACGGAGCAGCCCGGACGTGACGACGTCGCCCTCGAGCCGCAGGAGACGGCACCGTGGACGAACCCACACGACCGGATCTCAGACGAGCTCGGCATCCCGCCCCGTGTGCTGGCGACGGCGACCGAGCTCGAAGGCTTCCCCCGTCACCTCGGCATCCACCCGGGCGGGATGGTCATCTGCGACCGCCCGGTCTCCGAGGTCTGCCCCGTCGAGTGGGCCCGTATGGAGGGCCGCACGGTGCTCCAGTGGGACAAGGACGACTGCGCCGCCGTCGGCCTCGTGAAATTCGACCTCCTCGGCCTCGGGATGCTCGAGGCGATCCACCGGGCGGTCGACATCGTGAAGGCGTACCACGGAGACGGGATCGACCTCGCCACCGTTCCCCAGGAGGACGGGGTCTACGAGATGCTCTGCCGGGGGGACTCGGTCGGGGTCTTCCAGGTCGAGAGCCGGGCGCAGATGGCGACGCTTCCGAGGTTGCAGCCGAGGTGCTTCTACGACCTCGTCGTCGAGGTCGCCCTCATCCGGCCCGGCCCGATCCAGGGCGGCTCCGTCCACCCCTACATCCGGCGCCGGAACGGGGTCGAGCCGGTGACCTACCTCCATCCCATCTTCGAGCGCAGCCTCTCGAAGACCCTCGGCGTGCCGCTCTTCCAGGAGCAGTTGATGGAGATGGCGATCGATGCGGCGGGTTTCTCTGCGGCAGAGGCCGACCAGCTCCGTCAGGCGATGGGCTCGAAACGTTCCGCTGAGAGGATGGAGCGCCTCCGCGCCCGCCTGTTCGACGGCATGGCCGAGCGCGGCATCACCGGCGCCGTCGCCGAGGAGATCTGGGACAAGCTGCGGGCCTTCGCCAACTTCGGCTTCCCGGAGAGCCACTCGGTCTCCTTTGCCTACCTCGTCTATGTGAGCGCCTGGTTGAAGCTCCGCTACCCGGCGGCGTTCCTGGCGGCGCTGTTGAATTCGCAACCGATGGGTTTCTGGGCGCCCCACACGCTCGTCGCCGATGCCCGCCGCCACGGGGTGAGCGTGCTCGGGCCGGACGTGAACGTGAGCGAGGCGGTGGCGTCGCTCGAGAGCCCTGCGCCGGCGGCGGCCTCTCCGGTGCTCGAGGGCGGACCGGGAGCGGCGCTCCCGCCACGAGGTGCCCGCCCCTCTCGTCCGTCTCGGCATCGCCTCGGTGAACGGAATCGGCACCGACCTCGCCGAGCAGATCGCCGCCGGGCGCCCCTATGCCGATCTCGAGGACCTCGCCCGGCGCTCCGGGGCGAACCGGAAGGTGCTCGAGGCACTCGCCACCGCCGGGGCGGTGAACGGGCTCGTTGCCGCCCGCGGCGACGGAGCGGCCGGGCGGGGTGCCGCCTGTGGGGCCGGAGACGACGGCGGAGAGTCGCGCCAGAGCCGAGCCGATCTGCCAGCCGGACGTCGCAAAGGGGGCAGGCGGGAAGCGCTCTGGGCGGCCGGGGCGGCTGCCGAGTCGAGACCGGGGACGCTCCCGGGAACCCTCACCGGGACCGACGCCCCGCCGCTGCCGGCGATGGACGAGGCAGAGGAGATGGCCGCCGACCTGCAGAGCCTCGGTCTCTCTCCTCATTCGTCCCCGATGGAGCTCGCCCGGCCGGAGCTGGAGCGGCGAGGAGCCGTCCCGATCTCAGCCCTCCTTGCCACCCCGAACGGGGCGCAGGTGACAGTGGCCGGCATCGTGACGCACCGGCAGCGGCCGGCGACCGCCGGCGGGACGACGTTTCTCAATGTCGAGGATGAGACGGGCCTCGTCAACGTCATCTGCTCGCCGGGCCTGTGGGTGCGTTACCGGCGAGCGGCCCGTTCGGCGGTCGTGATGCTCGTCCGCGGCCGGCTCGAGCGAGCAGACGGCGCACACCCGGAGGCGTCCTCGGGGGCGAACCTGATCGCCGAATACCTGGAGGAGGTCAAGTTCGCCCTGGCGGTGACGCCTTCACGGGATTTCCATTGACGTGCCCGGGAAGACGAAGCCGAGATCAGGCTCCTTTGTCACTGCCATATGACGGCCCGTGTCACTGCCATATGACGGCCCGCGGACGCCGCACCTTTCACCACGGGCTACGGTTTCTCGCACTGCACCGGAGACTCGGCCGCCCAAAAGGGACCGAGAGATCACAGGAGTGACCGGGCCCTGCCCTCCACGACAACAGCCATCCATGAGGTGATCCTCGCCGCCCGAGTGACGGTGCCCGAGCGCTGATGCACGCCTTCTTTGCCGGTCTCGGCCGCTCCACCGTCAGGTTCCGATGGCTGATCGTCGTCGTCTGGATAGTCGGCACGGGCGCCGCCGTCCACTTCCTCCCGTCGCTCTCGAGCGTCGTCAACAACAACAACCAGGACTTCCTGCCGGCCAACTCTCCCGATGTGAAGGCGTCCAACCTCGCTCAGCCGCTTCTCGGCAAGTCGAGCCTCGCTCCGCTGATCGTCCTCGCCGTGAGTGAGACCGGCCCTCTCACGCCGGCCGACGTGACTGCCGTGCAGCGCGAGGACAAGCTCGCCGCCACCGTCAAGAACGTGAAGAAGGTGCTCTTCTTCGGCATCTCGCCTGATCACCGCGCACTTCAGCTCGAGGCGCTCGCGAACGTCGCCGGCTTCAGCCCGATCGCCGCCGAGAACGCCGTCAATGCCCTGACGTCGACGTTCCCTGAAGCCCACGCCCCGCCCGGCCTGCGCTTCTATGTCGGCGGGCAGGTGGCTGACGAGGTCGCCCAGAACGTCGCATCGAAGACGTCCGGGAACGAGACCCAGGAACTGTCGGTCGTCTTCATCCTCCTGTTGCTCCTGCTCATCTTCCGCTCGGTGCTGGCGCCGTTCATCACCCTCCTGCCGGCGGTCTTCGTGCTTCAGCTGTCCGGCTCGATAATCGGTGAGCTCGGGTCGCAGGGGCTGAAAGTGTCCCAGGTCACCCAACTGCTGCTCATCGTCATCATTCTCGGAGCGGGCACCGACTACGGCCTCTTCCTCGTATTCCGGGTGCGAGAGGGCATCCGTGACGGGCTCGAGCCGAAGGAGGCCGTTGCCCGGGCCGTCGCCCGGGTCGGCGAGTCCATCTCGGCCTCGGCGGGCACGGTCATCCTCGCCCTTCTCAGCCTGCTGCTCGCGACGTTCGGGATCTACCACGATCTCGGTGTCCCGCTCGCCATCGGCATCGCGACGATGCTGCTCGCCGGTCTCACGCTCTTGCCGGCATTGCTCTCGATCCTCGGACGAGCCGTCTTCTGGCCCTCGAAGCCGCGGCCCGGTCAGGCCCAGGGTGGCTGGTGGGGCACGATCGCCAGCCGGATCGTGCGGCGCCCGCTGCCGACTCTTGTCATCGGACTGGCGGTCTTCGGTGCCCTTGCGGTCTGCGCCACCTTGTACCAGCCGTCCGGCTTTGCCGGGGCGGTGAAAGCGCCCGCCCACACACCTGCTGCCCGGGCGGACGATCTTCTCGCAGCGCACTTCCCGCAATCGAGCTCGAATCCGACGAACCTCATCCTCGAGTACCCGAAGTCGGTGTGGCAGGACCCCGCCGTGCTCGAGAGGGCGAGAGCCTCCCTTGCATCGTCCGGGCTGTTCACGAAGATAAACGGCCCCCTCTCGCCCGGAGGCGCACCGATCGCCCCGGCTGAGTTCGAGAAGCTTCATGCCGAGCTCGGCAACCCGAAGCTCCTCGGGCCGAGCCCCCCGCCCGGTGTGCCGGAGTTCGCCTACCAGCAGTACCGCGCCGAAGCCCAGTTCGTGAGCCCGGGCGGGACCGTTGCGCAGTTCGCCGTCTCGCTCAAGGCCGGCGACCCTGGCACGACGGCGGCCCTCAACGCCGTGCCGGCGCTCCGGACCGCCCTTGCCAGGGCCGCCGCCACCTCCGGAGCGAAGGACAACGGTGTCGCCGGCGAAGCCCCGGCCCTGTACGACATCTCCCAGACGTCCGACCACGACCTCACCCGCATCATCCCCATCGCCGTCATCCTCATCGCCCTGCTGCTGGCGCTCGTCCTCCGCAGTGCCGTCGCTCCGCTCTACCTCATCGCGAGCGTCGTGCTGAGCTACCTCGCCGCTCTCGGCCTGTCGTCGATCATCTTCATCAAGCTGGCCGGCGATGCCGGGATCACATTCCTCTTACCTTTCCTCATGTTCATCTTCCTGCTCGCGCTGGGAGAGGACTACAACATCCTCGTCATGACGCGCATCCGTGAGGAGGCGCACGACCACGACCTGAAAGAGGCGGTGATCCGCGCCGTCGGGATCTCAGGCCCGACGATCACCTCGGCCGGCTTGGTGCTGGCGGGCACGTTCGCCGTGCTGGCCGTCGCCGGCTCGAGCGGGCCGGGCGGCGACCAGGTCCGCGACATCGGCGTCGGCCTCGCCCTCGGCATCCTCATGGACACCTTCCTCGTCCGCACGCTTCTCGTCCCCTCGACCGTGGCGCTCCTCGGGCGGTGGAACTGGTGGCCGGCCAAGGTCAAGCCAGGGAGCGGCTTTCCCGGGAGCGGCCCGCACGGGCCGTTCCGCCCCGCCGGCCTCGAGGGGCCCGAGGGGCCCGACGGCGGCGGCACCGGCGCCGTGAAGGTAGGAGGGCCAGAGTGGGACGTACCCGTGCAGTCATAGATGAACGCCTGCGGGCGTTCCTCGAGGCCCAGCCCGTCTTCTTCGTCGCGACGGCGCCGCTCGCCGGCGACGGCCACGTCAACTGCTCGCCGAAGAGCAACAACGGGGAGCTCGCCACGCTCGGGCCGAGGGAGGTCGCCTATCTCGACCGCACCGGCAGCGGCATCGAGACGGTCGCCCACCTGAGGGAGAACGGGCGGATCGTCGTCATGTTCTGTGCCTTCGCCGGGCCGCCCCGCATAGTCCGCCTGCACGGCACGGGGACTCTCGTGACGAGCGACGAGGAGGGTTTCGAGGAGGTGGCGGCCCGCTTCCGCCCCCGGTCGGTCGTCGGCGCCCGCGCCATCGTCCGGGTCGCGGTGGAGCGGATCGCCGACTCGTGCGGCTACGGCGTGCCGCTGATGGAGTTCACCCGTCACCGCCCGGAAGCCGATTCCTGGCATGCCCGCAAGGGGGACGGCGGACTGAGGGCCTACAGGGCGGACAAGAACGCCGAGAGCCTCGACGGCCTCCCCGGTCTTCCCGGTGCCGTCAGCCCGATGGCGCCGGGGGGCGGACCTGAGCGAGGAAACCCAGCAGCGCCTCGTTGACCTCGTCGGGGCGCTCCTGCTGGATCCAGTGGCCGCAGCCGGGAAGGATGTGCTTGCCGCGCAGCTCCGGGAGCGTCTCGCCGAAGCGGGCGATGGCAGGTGCGCCCCAGATGACCGGGCCGTCCTTCTCGCCGCCGACGAAGAGCGCCGGCACGCGGACCGGCTGGCGGCGGAAGGCGGCGAAGTCCTCCCAGTCCCGATCGAGGTTGCGGTACCGGTTGAGGCCGCCGGCGAGGCCGGTCCGCTCGAACTCGGTGACGTAGTGGTCGAGGTCTGCGCCGGGCAGCCAGGACATCTCGCCGTCGGGGGCGGCGAAGAGATCCATCATCCTCTCGCCCTTCGGGACGACGGCAAAGCGGATGGCCTCCGGTGGCGCCTCCCCCGAGGCGCCGAAGTAGAAGCCGACGAGCCACCGCCGCAGATCCTCCGCCGCCTCGGCCTCGGCCCGTCCCGGCTGCTGGAAATAGGTGATGTAGAACTCGCCCGCATCGCCGCCCATCTCGGCGAAGACCTCCGTCGGCCGGCGGCTGCCCGGAGGTGTGTACGGCACGCTCAGAAGAGCGACGGCGGTGAAGATGTCAGGGCGCAGGAGTGCCGAGCTCGAGGCGATCGGGGAGCCCCAGTCGTGGCCGACGATGACTGCCTCGTCGGCACCGAGGGCCCTCACGACCCCGACGTTGTCGGCGACATGGCGCACCATCCGGTAGGCGTCGATCGCATCGGGCGCCGTCGAGTGCCCGTAGCCGCGGACGTCGATGGCGGCCGCCCGGTAGCCGGCCTCGGCAAGGACAGGCAGCTGGTGGCGCCACGAGTAGGACGTCTCGGGAAACCCGTGGACGAGGAGGACGAGGGGGCCGCTCCCCTGCTCGACGACGTGGATGCTGACGTCGTCGAGCTCCACGTCACGGTGACGGTGGCCGTTGTCGGTCACAGCTTGACGACGACCTTGCCGATGTTGGCCCCGGTGAACAACAGGTTCAAGGCCTCCGGGGCTCGTTCCAAGCCCTCGACGATGTGCTCGAAGTGGCGGATCGTGCCGTCGGCGAGCCAGGAGGCGATCTCGGCCTGGGCCTCCTTGTAGCGGCTCGTGTAGTCGAGGATTATGAAGCCCTCCATCCGCCCCCGCCGGCCGATCAGGTTCCTGTAGTTGGACGGGCCGTCGGATGGCCCCGTGTCGTTGTAGGTGGCGATGGCGCCGCAGAGGACGACCCTTCCCCGCATGGCGATCCTGCCGAGGGCGGCGTTCAGTATGTCGCCGCCGACATTGTCGAAGTACAGGTCGATCCCGTCGGGGAAGTGGTCGCGGAGGCGCTCGGGGACGTCTTCGCTGTGGTAGTCGATGGCGGCGTCGAAGCCGAGGCCCTCGAAGAGGAACCTGCACTTCTCCTTCGACCCGGCGATGCCGACGACTTTCGAGGCGCCCTTCAACTTGGCGATCTGGCCGACGCTCGAGCCCGGTGGCGCCGGCGGCCGCCGATACGAGGACGCTGTCGCCTTCCTTCAGCCGGCCCACGTCGAGAAGGCCGAAGTACGCCGTCATCCCGGTGATGCCGAAGAGGTTGAGCGCTGTCGGGGGATCGACGCCCTCCGGCAGCGGTCGCATCGCCGTCGGCGCCCTCGCCGGCGATGGCGTAGTCCTGCCAGCCCGTCATCCCGAAGACGAGGTCACCGGCCCGGTAGCGGTCGGACCTGGCTCGAGACGACCTCGCCGATGCCGGCGCCACGGATCACCTCTCCGATCCCGATTGGCGGCAGATATCCGGGAGCGTCGTTCATCCAGGTCCTGATCGTCGGATCGATGGAGAGGTAGCGGACTCTCACGAGGGCCTCGCCCTCACCCGGCTCCGGCGCCGGCCCGTGCTCCATCCTCACCGTCTCGGCGTCGACCATCCCGGCGGGACGGGCGGCGAGCACGATGCGGCGGTTGTCTTGTCGCCTGCTGTCGTCTGGCACCGGGGTTACGGTAACGGCCCGCCTCTCGCCGGAACCGTCGGTGGTCGCCGGTCGCCGGACGGTCGGCTCAGGGCGACGCCGACCAGGGCGCCGCCATCTCGAGGGCGATGGTGCGGCCGCCGATCGTGCCGGTGGCGAGCGCCACCGCCCTTGGCGCCCTCGCCGACCACCTGAGCGATATCGTGCCGCCTCCGTCGCGGGCCGCCGCTCGTCCCCCTAGGGCGAGCTCAGCGGCGATTGCGCCAGTCCTGCGGTTCCAGCACCGCCGAGCCCGAGACGGCGAAATCGGAGCTGAACCGGGTGTTCGAGAACGTCAGCCTCAACGGACGAAGGTTGAACAATCCACCCGAGACCTGGTACGTCCCCCCGTAGAGCCCGGGCCCGCCGGTGACTTCGAGGTTGAACCAGCGGGAGAGGGCGTCGCCGACCGCCTCACCAGATGCCCAGACCGCCCTGCGGTCGGTCGGTGTCGAGCGGTCCCGCGGCGCTGGCCGGCCAGGCGAGATCGGACGGAGCTGCCGCCAGGCGGGGCGGGAAGTCCGGCACCACATGGACCGGGGGGACCCGGGCGGCACAGGAGGTGTCACCGGCGCTCAGGCTCGCCATGAAGCGCCTCACTATGACCGACGTGCAGCCGAGGAAGTCGTCCTGCCCGGTCACATGGCCGGCATTGGCGACCTCGACGAAGGTGCTCTCCGGCCAGGACCGCGCCACATCGCGCCGCATCTGCAACCGGCGTCGCCTGGTCGAACTCACCGTCGAGGATCAGCACCGGAAGATGCGGGTAGGGAAGGTCCTCCGGGAAGGGCGGGTCCGAGATCGGCGACTTCGGCCAGTCGAGGCAACCCCCGACGAGCTCGTTCTCGTCGAGCGAGGCGAGCCAGACCGACTTCGTGAACGGTGAGAAGACGTCGGGGCCGAGACGGTCGACCGCGGCCGCCAGCTGCCTGCGGCGCTGTGCCGGCGTGTCGGCGACGTTCCAGGCGGTCGGGTAGTCGTGGCAGGAGACCGCCTCGAGGTCGCCCACTGAATAGCTCGATGCCGAGCCGCCGGCGGCGTTTGTCGCGATGTCGTCGGCCGCGAGGCGAAGGAGCGGCCGGCGGTCACGATGCTCTGCTGCCTCGATGGCGCCCGGCAGGTCCCGGAAGATCGTGTAGGAGTAGGTGGCGTCGAAGACCATCTGAGCAAAGAACGGCGCCGTCAGGACCACCTTCGTCGGGCTGCCGGTGCTGCTGTCGCCGACGCCGGTGAGGGGATGTCGCTCGAGGGCCCGTGCGAACGACCCGATCAGCTGGAGGATCCCCGCGCCTGATCCGGCGCCTGGCGGGGTTGGGCCGCATGGTTGCGACCTCTCGCACAGAGTGGTCCACGCCCGCCGCAAGGCGGCGACTGCTTCCGGCTCGAAGGGGTTGAAGGACTCGTTGTAGGTGCCGTCGAGGACGAGCGATCTCACGACTGATGGATGGTGGAGGGTGAACACCTGGGCGGCGTAGCTGCCATAGGAGTCGCCGTAGACGTCCACCCGGCCGATGCCGAGGGCGTGCAGGATGGCGGCGAGATCGTCACCGACAGCGGCGCTGCCGAAGGCGTTGGCGGCTTTGCCGAGGTGCCTCGCGCAGGCCGCGACAGCCTGCGGGAAGCCGCCCGGCCGCAACAGGGCGTCGTAGTTCTGGAGGCGGCTGCAGTAGATCGGGTCGGATGACCCGGTGCCACGCTGGTCCATGAGGATCAGGTCGTGCCGCTCGAGCAGTGTGCCGAGCATGAAGCGGTAGTAACCGGCCGAGCCGATCGAGGGGAAGCCCGGGCCGCCTTCCATCGCGACGATCGGCTCGAGCGGGGCGTCAGCCCGATCAGTGTGCAGGTACTCCTCGAAGTGGACCCTGATGCTGCCCTCGCCGGGCCGTTGCCAGTAGAGCGGCACCCGGATGACACCACAGAGGGTGGGTGGGCCCGTCTCCCCGCACCCCTTCAGGGAGAGGAGCTTCGAACCGGTGCTCGGGCGGTCATCCGGCTCGTGGCCCCGACGGCTGTTGTCGCGCCAGTGCCGGCGACGAGCAGCAGCAATGCCAGCACCACAGTCGCGCCCGCTCTTGCGGCTTGCGGCAGCCCCTTCGTCCGCCCGTCCGCCCCGTCGGCCCCTTCGCCCCGGCCGGCGCCGGGCAGCTGTTGGGCCGCCAGCCGCTCGACACGACGCGGCTCTGTCTCATCGTGGCTCCTTTCGAAAGCGCGCCCGCTTCGAGCATGTCTCACGAGGCGTCCGGCGGCCAGTCCTAGAGCCTCCGGTTCGTCCGGCTCGCCTTCGTCCGGTCCCTCAACTCGCCCGCGCTGAGTGACGGTCGGACGAGCACCTAAGGGCTCGTGAAAGGGCGGCCTCACGCTCGAGGGTCGTCGCCTCTGAGGATCGAGATCGCCGACATGACGAGCCAGGCGTCGACAACGCCGAGGCCGAGGCGCTGGAGCAGCCCGACGTGGCCCGGGACGAAGGGCGTCGCCGCCAGCGAGGCGGCAGAGACGGCTCCCACCGCCGCCGAGAATGCGCCGGCGGCGATCTGGCCGCCGGCGGTGGAAGGCGACCGCACCGATCATCGGCGAGAGGGCCATCCCGATGTAGCCGAGGGTGGCGAGAGTGCCGTGGGCGACGTCCTCGATCCCTCCGCCCGAGCGGGACAACGGGACCGCCGCCACACCGAGCGTCGCGATGCCCGCAAGCGAGAGGGTCCACGTGAAGGCGTGCCGGGTGCCGAGAGCGTCATCGAGGGTCGGACCGAAGACCGGGACGGTGACGCCGAAGCCGATGAAGGCGGCCGTCATGAGCACCCGGTGGGGCGCCCCGAGCCTGGCCAGCTGGCTGATCTGCTCACGGACAGACGAATAGCCCGGGCGGATGGCGGCGGCCGCCATCCATCCCCCCACGAAGGCGACAGGACCTATGACACCTGCGGCGGCGCCGAGATGCCGGGCCCGCCCGCTCATCGCCGGGGGTCAGCGCCGGCGCTGTCGCTGGAGCTGCCGTGTCCTCCACAGACGGCGGAGCTTTCTCAGGAGAAACACCATCGGGCGAATGCTACGCCCGGCGATCACCGGCCGCCGTCCACGGGGCGGTGGCCCGGCCCTCAGCGGGCTGCGGTGGTCGACGTGGACGAACCGGGGGCGGCGGTTGTCGTCGTCGTCGTGCTCGTCGTCGTCGTGGTGGTCGTCGTCGTGGTGGTCGTCGTCGTCGTGATCGGGCTCACCGCCGGCACGTCCACCCTTACCGGCTCACCGTAAGCGCCGAAGGAGACCTGGGCCTCGAAGCTCCCGGCGCCCGAGAAGCCCCTCCCGAGGTTTATGAGCGCTGACTGCAACAACCGTCCCGGCGAGACCCATGCCTCGAACGCCATGTCGGGTGAGCCGAGCAGGCTCGTCGACACGGCCGAGACCGGCGCGGGACCCGTTCACGTGCACGGATGGCCGAAGGAAGGTAGAGGTCGCCGGCGTACTCGGTCTCACGCGGCTTCTGCTCGACCCGACCCACCGGACGGTCTTCGAGGCTCCCTCGAACTGTGCCGCCAACCACACGAGGTCCCCCGAGGCGACGGCGATGCCCGTGCTGAGCGGTCGCGGCAGCCGGTCGGCAACCGTCGGGGTGAAGACGATCCAGGGACCTTCCGCGCCGACGGCCTTCGAGAGCTTCGGCGGGAGGGACAGGTAGGTGACCCCCGCCACCTCCCTCACATGGACCACCCCTACGCCGGCGAGCGAGATCGCCAGCCACCCGGTTGAGCGGGCGGTATTGACCCCGCCACTACCGGTCGCGACGACGGAGTTCCCGTCGAGGCCGGTCATGGTGAACGAATACGGACCCTTTCCGAGGTTGTCGGCCTGGCGGCCGCTTCGAGGGCGGCAGCCGGTGTGAGCGAGACCACCCGCCGGGCGTGCCTTCGGGCAGCGCACCCGTCTCGGCGGCAGCAGCGCCTCGCCGCCGTCCGATGTCGGCTGGCCGAGCGGGAGAAGCCCGGCCCCGGCTGAGAGGAGGGCGCCGGCGCCCTCGCTCGTGTAGAAGGAGATCCAGGAGTCCACCAACTGGAAGTACGCCGTCGAGTGGTTGTAGGCGAGGATCGCCGCTCGGAGATCGACTCGGCTTGGCGAGGTCGCCCCCGTTGGTGCACAGGAAGACCGCGGTGGTGAGGGCGGCGTCGTAGAAGTTCTGGGGGTTGCTCGGGCCACCCTTGGCGCTCTGGGCGTACTCGGCCCACGTCGCCGGCAGGAACTGCATCGGTCCGACGGCGCGTGACCACTTGCCGTTGTTCTCGAGACGCCCTGCGTCTGTCGTCGGCATGGCCGGCATCCCCTCTCATCCGTCGAGGGAGGGGCCGTAGATGGGCGGCACGACGGTGCCGTTCTTCGTGACTCTGGCCTGGCTGCCCCATGTGAGACCGTTGCCCGACTCGACCCGCCCGATCCCGGCGACGTCCTCCCAGCTGAGATGGCAGCCGGCGTCGCGCCGGGCGAGCACTGCCGCCGCGTTCTCGTAGGCGGCAAGGGCGACAGCAGGAACGCCGACGCTGACAGAGAGGAGGCGGGCCTTGCTGCCGGCGGCCTTGTCGATCGCCGGCGGCCGGTGGGCGAAGGGGGTGATGCCGGCGGTAGCGGTTCTGCCGTGGGGGAGCGGCTGGAGCGCCGCCCCCGTCGGTCCGAGGAGCTGAGACCCGGGCTTGGCCGGCCTCGACCGGTCCCCCCGCGGCGCTGCTGCCGCGCTGCTGCCGCCTGCGAGCGTGAGCGGAATGACCGCCACCGCCGCCACGACGGCGAGGAGGGCGCCGAGGACGGCACCACGCTGGCGGGAGGTCCTCATCGCACGGAAGCCGGCAAAGAGGCGGCGTGGGAAGCGCCCTGCCGACCTGCAGCTACCTGCCAATGTCTCGAAAAATGTCGTCTGCTTACTCATCGGCGAATTCGGGCGGCCGGCGCACTGATGCCTTGCACCGGACTGAAAATCGGGCGTACTGATCGGGGGTCACCTTTAATCATTCGGCAGTTCGCGCAGTTTTCCTGACCGATAATCGGCGCGATTGTCAGACCAGGTTCTGTCGAGGCCCGAGATGTCAGTCCTCGCTTGACGAGAGCCTCGCCCCCTGATGATTAGCAGAGGTCGGCTGCGGCGTCCCGTCACCCCGCCACGTAGTTCTCCGACGCCTAACCGGTGACGAGAACCATCGTGAACCCGTCATAGCCCTTGAGGCCGACAGTCTGGATGGCCGTCGCCGTCACACGCGGCTCGGCGCCTATGAGATCGTGGAGGCGCCTCACGCCGACGACATCGGGACTGTCGTTCGCCGGATCAGCGACGGCTCCGTTCCGCACGACATTGTCGATCACGATGATGCTCCCGGGCCGGGACATGTCGAGGGCCCACTCGAAGTAGTCGGGATTGCTGGCCTTGTCGGCGTCGATGAAGGCCAGGTCGAACGGGTCCTGATGCTCCTCGGCAAGGGCCGGCAGCAGGTCGATCGCCCGCCCGAGCCGCACCTCCACGACCTTGCTCAGGCCCGCTCTGTCGATGTTGGACCGGGCGACATCGGCGTGACGAGGGTCGATCTCGAGGGTGATGAGGCGACCGTCGTCGGGAAGGGCCCTTCCGAGCCAGATCGTGCTGTACCCGCCGAGAGTGCCGATCTCGAGGATCCGGCGCGCTCCCTGGACTCGTGCGAGCAGGTGGAGCAGCTTGCCCTGCGTCGGCGAGACCTGGATCGGCGGGAGGCCGGCGTCTCTGCTCGCCCCGAGTGCGCTGTCGAGGGCCTCGTCAGGCGGCAGCAGGGCGTCCACGAAGTAGCCGTCGACGGCATTCCAAAGGTCCTGGGTCATCTCGACTCCGTTCATAGCACCTCGGGCGGGCTCTGATCAGACGGCGGCCGGAACCCACAGGTAGATGCAGTGTGTTGTGGGTACCCACTGCGTGTCACCGAGTGAGAGGACAGATGATGGCCGAGACCAGCGCGACGCTCGACGCATCCCCGGCCGACGTGTGGGCCGTATTGAACGATGCCAAGGCTTACGGCTACTTCGTCGTGGGGACGAAACGCGTCCGCCGTCACGACCCGGACTGGCCCCGTCCGGGTGCCACCTTGGAGCACACCGCCGGGATAGGGCCTCTCGTCCTCCACGACTCGTCGACGGTGAAGGTGAGCGAGCCGGAGAAGCGCCTGTTGCTCGAGGCCCGATTTCGGCCTTTCGGGGTGGCCTCCGTCGAGTTCCGGCTGAACGGCGTCGGCCCGAACGGGCCGGGCGACACCGAAGGTGACACCAAAGCGGTGCGGACACATCTCGCCGTCGACGAGCAGGCCGTCTCAGGGCCGATCTCCCTCCCGCTCTTAAAGCAGCTCGCCGAGGCGCTCTTCATAGTCCGCAACCGGGAGACGTTGCGCCGGATCAACAAGCTCGTAGCCGAGCGAGCGCGATGATGCCAGGTGCCTGACGCTGTCGTAATCGGAGCGGGCCACAACGGGCTCGTTGCGGCGAACATCCTCGCCGACGAGGGGTGGGAGGTCCTCGTCCTCGAGGCCTCCGGCACGGCGGGAGGTGCCGTCAAGTCCGGCGAGATCACCATCCCCGGCTTCCGCCACGACCTCTTCAGCGCTTTTTACCCGCTCGCGGCCGCCTCGCCGGTCGTTCGGAAGCTCGCACTCGAGGAGCACGGGCTTGTCTGGCGCCACGCGCCTTTGGTGCTCGCCCACGCCACGCCGAGTGGCAAGGCGGTCGCCATCTCCCGCCAGATCGACGAGACCGCCGCCTCCCTCGACGACGACCATGGCGGCGATGGGGATCGGTGGCGGCAGATGATGGGCAATTGGCAGCAGATCCGCCAGCCGCTGCTCGGGGCGATGCTGCGGCCGTTCCCTCCCGTGCGTCCCGCCGCCAAGCTGGCGGCAGTGCTCGGGCCGGCAGAGCTGGTGCGTTTCGCCCGCCAGATGGTGCTCCCGGTCAGGCGGCTCGGCGAGGAGCTCTTCGGCGGGGAGGGGGCCGCCCTTCTCCTGGCGGGAAACTCCCTCCACGCCGACGTGCCGCCCGATGCCGCCGGTAGCGGCGTCTTCGGCTGGCTCCTCAGCTGCCTCGCACAGGACGTCGGCTTCCCGGTGCCCGAAGGAGGGGCGGGGCGGCTGATCGACGCCCTCGTCAGCCGGCTGCAGGCAAGGGGCGGGCAGGTCCAGTGCGACCGGGCGGTGGCACAGGTGGTGGTGCGCCGGGGCCGCGCCGTCGCCGTCCGCACCACGGCCGGTGACGAGATCGAAGCTCGCAGGGCGGTGCTGGCAGCGGTCTCGGCGCCGGCGCTCTACCTCGACCTCGTCGACTCCGGCTACCTCCCCTCCGGCGTGCTCTCCGACATCAGGCGCTTCCAATGGGACCCCTCCACCGTCAAGGTGGACTGGGCCCTCTCCTCGAGCGTGCCGTGGGAGGCGGCGCCCCTCCGCGAGGCGGGCACCGTTCACGTCGCCGACGACCTCGACAACATGGTCGAGCACGTCGCCGAGATGACCATGGAGCGCCTGCCGTCACGGCCCTTCCTGATCTTCGGCCAGCAGGCGAAGGCCGACCCGACACGGGCGCCCGCCGGCGCCGACACGGCTTGGGCCTACACCCACGTGCCGCGGACGATCCGGGCCGACGCCGCCGGTGTGCTCGACACCGACGGGGAAGGGTGGCTCGACGGCTTCGTCGGGCGGATGGAGGGGCGTATCGAGGCGCTCGCGCCGGGTTTCTCGGAGAGGATCGTCGGGCGGCACGTCTTCTCCCCGGTCTCGCTCGAGAGCGCCGACGCCAACCTGAACGGGGGCGCCATCAACGGCGGGACCGCCCAGCTCCACCAGCAGCTCATCTTCCGGCCCCTGCCGGGGTGGGGGAGGGCCGAGACGCCGGTCGCCCGGCTCTACCTGGCGTCGTCGTCGGCCCACCCGGGCGGCGGCGTGCACGGGGCGCCTGGTGCCAACGCCGCCCGTGCGGCTCTCCTTGCTGCGCCGGCTCTGCGCTCGCTCGTGCTCGGCCGGGGAAGGCTCGCCAGGCGCAAGCAGAACCGCTGACTGCGCCGTCGACGGCCGCTCCTGCCTGACTGCAGGTGGGCGTGGGCTACGGGGCGGGGTCGGGATTGAAGACGAGGGGCTTGTGCCAGACAAGGACCCGGAAGGTGCCGACGTCGTACACGTGCTCGGGGGGGCCGAAGGTGGCGGTCGCCGTCGCCGCGTTGTCCGACCCCCACGGGATCGCCAGGTCGTACACGAAGAACTGAAAGCGCTGGCCGGCGTACCAAGCGGGCGTCGATTCCCTCGTGTAGCGCCTGATCCGGTTGCCGGCCCCGGCCACGACCGGCCTCACCGTGACGTCGCCGCGGCTCTCGACGGTCGTGATGCTGGCGCTCCAGTAAGAGCCGACGCCGTTGGTGAGATCGTGAGCTTCGAGGAAGGAGGCCAAGTTGGCGGCCGGCTGTCCCGGGTCGGGCTGGGCCAGGTTGTAACCGAGGCCGGCGGCGAAGCAGAGCACAACTGCCACGCCGGCGGCGGCGCCAGCACCGCCGAGGAGCCCGGATCGACGGCTCGAGCCGGCGGCGCGGTGAGCCCTCGACGGCGCCGTCGCGTACGCCACCGCGCGGGCGACCATCCTCCCGGCGAGGATGGCGGCGAAGACGACGCCGGCGGTGAGGTAACGGGCGTACTCCCCGTCGGTCGGGTTGAGGGCGAGGGCGCCGTAGGCGATCGGCGGACCGACGATGGCGATGAGGAGCATGTCGTCGAGCGCCCATAGCCGTCGCACCTGCGGGGCCGGGCCGCCGCCTGCGGCGCGTTCGCCGGTTCCCCGACATCTCCGCCCCTCTGCTCGTTGCCGCCCGGTGACGGCATCCCTGATCAACATGACGAGGCCGGCGAGGAAGGCGGCCGCCATGACGAGGGCGGCGACGACGTGGACGTATTGCAGGGCCGAGGGCGTCCCGCCCGAGCCGAAGACGGTGCTCCTGACGCCGATCAGGTCGGCCCCGAGCGAGGCGGCGTGGCGCAGGTTCGGCAGGATCAGATGGAGGTCCGTCGGGTTGGCCTTGCCGATGCCGAAAGTCCCTACCGCCTTCGCGACCTGGCGGACGACCTCGGCGAGCACGAGCCCCGCAGCGGCCGCCGTCACCTGGGCGATGCCTCCTCGCCACGAGCGTGTCCGCAGCATGGCGACGAGGCCGGCGAGGAAGATCGGCGCGATCCCGTACACGAGGATCTGCAGGTCACCGAGGGCTCCGGCGGCAAGGAAGAGGACCGCCACGGCCCACTGCCAGCCGAAGCGACCTCTGCGCAAGCAGGCGAAGGCGATGAGCGCCCAGAGCGTCGTCCCGATGTGGAGCGGGCCGCGGAGGAAGAAGATCGCCATCGCGTGGGTCGGGAAGGCGAGGAGGGCGACGACGGTGGCCCCGCCGGCGACGGCGGCCGCACCGCGGCGGCCCTCTCGAGCCATGAGAGCACCTGCCAGGATGACAAGGGCGGCGAGCAGGGCGGGCACCGCATAGAGGAGGCCGGGGCGGAGGCCGCCGAGGAGGACCGCCACGGTGTAGAAGAGGGCGTCGACGGTCCAGAACGAGTCGAGCGAGAGGCCCCACCCGTTGAGCAGGAGGTGACCGTGGGCCATCGCCTGGCCCTCGAGGATGACGCTCGCGCCGTCGGAGTCGCCCGAGTTGGCGTGGATCGACGCCGCGTAGAGGAGGAACAAAAGGCCGACGAATCCGACGGCGGCAGCGACCACGAGGACGACGCTTCGTCCCCGCCCTGTCCGCCGGCCGGCGCCGGTGTGACCGACGTCGGACGGGCGGGCGCCTTCGGTCTCCGCCGATCGGCTTTGCCCGAGGGTTTCGACGTCGGCAGGACCGGCGCTCGACATGGCGCACAAGCTAGTTGCGACGGGTGCCGGATCGGGGCCACGACCGGGCCGGCCGGCGGGCGCCGGTAAGACGAGGACCGAGGGAGATCGACGAGATGCCGACTCCGGCCAGCCACCTGTGAGAGGAACCACCTGCAGTGACCGACACAGCGAGCCACCCCGACAACACAAATGATGTGACCGCCGACTCGAGCGCCGGCGAAGATGCGACGCCGATCGACTTCTGGTTCGACCCCCTCTGCCCGTGGGCCTGGATCACCTCGCGCTGGGTTCTCGAGGTGGAGAAGGTCCGCCCGATCTCTGCCAGCTGGCACATCATGTCCCTCGCCTACCTGAACGAGGAGCGTGACCTCCCGCCCGACTACCGGAAGCTCATGGACAAGGCGTGGGGCCCGGTCCGGATCGTGCAGGCCGCCGCCGAGCGTCACGGAGAAGAGATCCTCCTCCCGTTGTACACGGCGATGGGCACGCGCCGCCACAACGAGCACCGGGACGACGACGACTACATCCTCGAGGCTCTCGACGAGGTCGGCCTCGACCGTGAACTGGCCGAGGCGGCGTCCAGCAAGGAGTACGACGAGGCGATCAAGAAGTCGCACCACGACGGGATGGACCAGGTCGGCTACGAGGTGGGGACGCCTGTGATCAGTGTGGAGGGGGTTGCGTTCTTCGGGCCGGTCCTCTCGCCGATCCCGCGGGGCGAGGCGGCAGGAAAGCTTTGGGACGGGGTCCTGCTCGTCGCCGGGACGGACGGCTTCTTCGAGCTCAAGCGGTCGAGGACGAGAGACCCGATCTTCGACTGACGCCGGCCCTCACCGCACCTGCGACCGGCGCTCAGCGCATCTGCGACCGGCGCTCAGCGCACCTGCGAGAGGACGTGGGCGACGCAGGCCGTCACCCGCTTCGCCGTCGGCAGGTGGAGCATCTCGTTCGGCCCGTGGGCATTCGAGTCAGGACCGAGCACGCCGGTGACGAGGAACTGGGCGGCCGGGTACTTCCTCTGCAGCTGGTTGAGGAACGGGATGGTCCCGCCTTCACCGAGCGCGCCGGCGGGCTGGCCGAAGTAGGCGACTGAGGCGTCGCCCATCGCGTCCGCCAGCCAACGAGCCGTCTCCGGGGCGTCAAAACCCGACTCGCCCGTCGCCTCCACCGAGACCCGAGCCCCCTCCGGTGGGTCGGCGGTCACCACTTCGACCAGTTGCGCCGCCGCCCGGTCGGCGTCGGTGCCAGGCGGCACCCGCATGGCGATCCTGCCGGCCGTGAACGGCCGGAGCACGTTCCCGCCGTTCTGCATGGATGGCACGCCGTCGATGCCGACAAAGGCGAGTGAAGGCCCGAACGTGCGAGCGAGCACCGCCCTCACGAGATCTGCCTGGGCGGCAGCGTCGCCTTCGTCGTCGACGGCGGTAGCTGTCCCGCCGGCGGCGGGGCGGCCCGCCGGAGCCCCCACCCGAAGGCCCGGGACGACGGGGAAGCGGTCGAGCGCGTCGGCCCCGAGGGAGGCGACGAGCCGCTCGGCCTCGTCCCGCCGGCCGGCGGGAACGTCCGGGTTGCACTCCGAGAGGAGGATCTCACCGGTCATCTCGTCCTCGATCCGGGACAGGAGCTGGCGCAGGATCCGGAACGAGGACGGCACGACGCCTCCCGCCGTCCCGCTGTGCACGCCCTCGGTCAGCACGTCGACGCGGATCTCGGCCGAGACGAGGCCCCGAAGCGATGTCGTCGTCCAGAGGCGGTCGTATGTGAGGCAGCCCGAGTCGAGACAGACGACGAGGGCCGGCCCCGCTTCGCCGAGACGGTCCGAGAGCGCCTCGAGATAGGCCGGAAGGTGCGGGCTCCCGCTCTCCTCGCTCGCCTCGATGAGCACGAGGCAGCGCCCGTGGCCGAGACCGGCGCCGGCGGCCGCCTCGACGGCGGTGAGGGCGGCGAAGATCGAGTAGCCGTCGTCTGCGGTTCCCCTCCCGTACAGCCGGTCGCCCTCCCGGACAGGCTCGAAGGGGTCGAGGCCTTCCCGCCACGTGCCGAGAGGAGGCTGCTTGTCGAGGTGGCCGTACAGAAGCGTAAGGGGGGCGTCACCCGCTTGCGGGGCAGACCCGAAGCCGGGCGAGGCGGGCACCTCGGCCACGATGACGGGAGTCAAGCCTGCAAGCTCGAGCAGCTCGACGTGAAGCCCGGGGAGCGGTCGTGCCGCCGCCCAGGAACCGAGGAGGTCCGCCGCCGCCGCGATGTGGCCGTCAGCCACCCAGTGGGGGGCGAAGTCGGGCGAGAGGCACGGGATGCGGGTGTACTCCTCGAGGACCGGAAGCGCCTGCTGCTCGAAGATCTCCTCGACCATCGGCAACACTTCGGCCGGCGCCTCTGCTGCACCCGCCCTTCCCGGTGCCGCAGTTGCCGGTGGCACAGCTTCAGTCACTCCTTCTCCCTTCGCCAGACGACGGTCCAGATGCCGAAACCGACCCGCGACGTCATCGCCTCACACGGCCCGAGGGCGCCCTCCAAGGCTGCCAGCACATCGGCCGGCGGGAGGTAGATGGGCGTCTGGTCGCCGCTGACGGAGACAAAGACGATCCGTCCACGCCGGCTCAGCACTCTCGCATACTCGGCCGGAAAGAGGTAGGCGTTCACACAGACGACGGCGCCGGCGCCGCCGTCTCTCACGGGGAGGCGGGCGGCGTCGGCCCTCACGAGGGTGACGCCGGACCGCCTCGGTGAGAGCGCCAGCATCTGTGCGGACAAGTCGACCGAGACGACGTGGTCGAAGTGCTCGAGGAGCGGCGCCGTCTGCAAGCCCGTGCCGCTCCCGATCTCGAGACAGAGCGGCCCCTTCCCGATGCCGCCTCGGGCGAGCGCGTCGCGAAGCGGCCGGCGCCGGTCCTCGCTTTCCCGCGTGTGCCACTCCGGCGCCAACCCGTCGAAAAGCTGCCGGACCCGCTCGAGCCGAGCGGGCGTCCAGCCCTCGGGGTCGAAAGCAAGCTCCCGCGTGAGCGACTGCATGGCGGCGTATTCGCCCGGGCCGCGATCGATGCGGGCGGTCGGCGTCTCGTCGGGCTCGAGGTGCCGGAGCGGCATAGGACGGCGGCCGGCGGGAAGAGGGCGTCAGCCGCTCAGTAGGACTTCGGCAGCCCGAGCGAGTGCTGGGCGACGAAGTTGAGGATCATCTCCCGGCTCACCGGTGCGGTCCTGAGGAGCCGCGCCGTCCCCCACAGGTCGGCGAGGCCGAACTCGCTCGCGAGGCCGTTGCCGCCATGGGTCTGCATCGCCTGGTCGAGCGCCCTCAGCGAGGCCTCGGCGGCAGCGAACTTGGCGATGTTCGCCGACTCAGCGGTGACAGCGGGGTCGATGCCGGCGTCATAGCTCCACGCCGCCTTCTGGAGCATGAGGCGGGCGAGCTCGAGGTCGATCTTGGCCTCTGCGAGGGGATGGGCGACACCCTGGTGCGCGCCGATCGGCGTGTCCCACACCTGCCGCGTCCTCGCGTAGCCGGCTGCCTTGTCGAGGGCGTACCGACCGATGCCGCACGAGACCGCAGCGCTCATGAGGCGCTCGGGGTTGAGGCCGGCGAAGACCTGGCGCAGCCCTTCGCCCTCCACGCCGAGCAGGCGGTCCTCTCCGACGACGCAGTCGTCGAAGAAGAGCGTGAACTGCTTCTCCGGAGCAGCTATCTCGACGGGGATGTGGGTCGCCTCGAGGCCGGCCGAGGCCGTGTCGACGACGAAGAGCGAGAGGCGCGCCCTGTTCCTCTCGTCGGTGCCCGTCCTCGCCACGACGAGGATGGCCTCGGCCTCGTCCACGCCGGAGATGTAGTACTTCGTCCCGTTGAGGCGCCAGACGTCGCCGTCCCGCCGGGCGGTCGTCGAGATGCGGTGGGAGTTGGAGCCGGCGTCCGGCTCGGTGATGGCGAACGCCATCTTGGCCTCGCCGTTCGCCATTGCCGGAAGCCAACGTTCGCACTGCACGGCGGTGCCGAATTTGGCGATCACGGTGCCGCAGATGGCGGGGGAGACGAGGATCAGCAGCAGCGGGCAGCCGGCGGCGGCCACCTCCTCGCAGACGATGGTCAGCTCACTGATGCCCATGCCCCCGCCGCCGTAGACCTCCGGCAGGTGGACCCCGAGGAACCCGCCCTTCCCGAGATCGGACCACAGCTCTTCCTGCTTGGCGCCCTCGCGTGACTTGCGCTGGAAGTACTCGTGCCCGTAGGCGCCGGCGATCTTTGCCACCGACTCCTTCAGCATTTCCTGTTCCGGAGTCGGCCGAAAGTCCATTGGGCCCTGAGCCTAGGCCGGCCACGCGGCGGTGGGAGCCGGGTGGGGGCGGGGGTGGCGGGTGGGGCTTCTTTGCGGTTGAGGAAGTTGACGGCGACGTGGAGGAACCTCAACCGGTACGTGGCCGCAGGCGCCGCCGGCTGTTGCGGAAGCTGACCGTCGTAGAGCGAACCTCGACAGGGGTCCCGGAGCCGCCCATGGAGGCGGACTGTTGACTAGGGTCGGGGGAGTCGGGAAGGAGGTGTGGAGTGACGCTTCGCAAGAGGCCGGACCGTCGGTTGCTGTCGGCAGTGGTGCTCGCCGCCGGCGAGGGCACGCGGATGAGGTCGCGTACTCCAAAGCCCCTCCATCGGCTGTGCGGGCGTCCGATGATCCTGCACGTCCTCGATGCCCTCGCCGGCCTCGAGCCTGACCGGGTCGTAGTGGTCGTCGGGCACGGCGGCAACGAGGTCATCAAGATCGTTCAGGCAGAGGCGCCCGCCGGGCTGACGCTCGAGTTCGTCGAGCAGCTCGAGCCGCGGGGCACAGGGGACGCCGTCGCCGTCTCGCTGACCGGCTTCCCCGACTCGCTCGCCTCGGACCGGGACGAAGGCGATCTCCTGATCCTTCCGGGCGACACGCCCCTCGTCCGCACGGCCACGCTCGCACGCCTCGTGGGTGAGCACCGCGCGCAGGATGCCGCCGCCACCGTCCTGACCGCACGCCTCGAGGACCCGTTCGGGTACTCGAGGGTGCTCCGCTCGAAGGACGGGCGGGTGGCCCGCATCTGCGACGACTCCGCCTGCACGCCCGAGGAGCTCGACATAGACGAGGTGGCGACGCAGATCTACTGCTTCCGCCATGGCGTGCTGGCGCCGGCGCTGCGACGCCTGTCGCCGGACAACTCGCTCGGGGAGTACTTCCTCACCGACACGATCGCAGTCCTGCACGGCGCCGGCTACACCGTCACGAGCTCGATCGTCGGGGACGTTGCCGAGGCGGCCGGCGTGAACGACCGGTCGCAGCTGGCCGCCGCCGAGGGCGAGCTGCGGGCGAGGGTGAACGAGCGCTGGATGCGGTCCGGAGTGACGATGGTGGACGCCGAGGCGATCTACCTCGACGTATCGGTCGAGCTGGCCGAGGACGTGACTCTGTGGCCGGGCGTCGTGCTCCAGGGAAGGACCCGGATCGGCGAGGGCTCGGTCATCGGGCCGGCCTGCCATCTGACCGACTGCGAGATCGGGAGCGGAGTACGGATGGAGCATTGTGTGGCCGAGCGTGCGGTCGTCGGTGACCACGCCGTCGTGGCCGCCTTCTCGGTGCTGGCGCCGGGTTCGAGGATCGCCGCCGGCGAGCGGGTCGGCCCGCACGGGGCTCACTGATGGAGCTCGTACCCCGCCGGCGCCTCGAGCTCGTAACAGGCCGGGCGCACCCGCAACTCGCCGAGGAGATCGCGGCCTGTCTCGGGGTGACGCTCGGCGACACGAACCTCCGGGAGTTCCCCGACAGCGAGCTTCACTGCCGGTACGGGAGCTCGATCCGAGGCGTCGACCTCTTCATCGTCCAGACCCACGCCGCCCCGGTGAACGACTCGATCATGGAGATGCTCATCATGATCGACGCCGCCAAGCGGGCCTCCGCCAAGAGAATCACGGCGGTCTGCCCGTACTACGGCTATTCGCGACAGGACCGGAAATCGACGGGTCGGGAGCCGATCACCGCCAAGCTCGTCGCCGACCTGCTCTCGGTCGCCGGCGCCGACCGTGTGGTGAGCGTGGACCTTCATTCGGGGCAGATTCAGGGCTTCTTCGACGGACCGGTCGACCATCTGACGGCGGCGCCGGTCCTGCTCGACTACCTCCGGCGTGAGAAGGGCGAGGGTGCCGTCGTCGTGGCTCCGGACGCCGGCCGGGTGAAGGTGGCGGAGCGTTTCGCCCAGATGCTCGGGGCGAACCTCGCCCTTGTGCACAAGCGCCGGCCCGATGACGACTCCGACACCGTCGAGGCCCTCCAGATCGTCGGCGAGGTGGCCGGCCGCTGCTGTGTCGTCATCGACGACATGATCGGCACCGCCAGCACGGTCTGTGCCGCCGCCGAACGGCTCGTCGAGGAGGGTGCCACCGACGTCTGGGCGATGGCGACCCATGCGCTGCTCGCCGGCCCGGCGCTCGACCGCCTGAAGGCGGCGCCCATCTCGAGGGTGATCGTCACCAACACCCTGCCACTGCCGCCGGAGCGCCGGATCGACAAGATCGAGGTCATCTCCGTGGCGAAGATCATCGCGGACGCCATCGACGCAGTCTTCGAGGACACCTCGGTCTCGGAGATCTTCGGGGGGCAGAACCTGCTGTAGCTCGCCGGCGTCGGCTGTTCTCGGGCCGACGACTGGTGGTCAGCAGATGGCGGCGACGACGGCGTCGCCGTAGTGGCGCCACACGACGGCGGCCTCGGAGAAGCCACCCTTCTTCAGCCGGTCGATGTGCCAGTTCGCCGGCGGGATGAACTCGGCCGGATGGGTGACCGAGAACCGCTCACGGCGTCGTGCGAGCGCCTCGGCAAAGTCCGGCTCGTCTTCGATCGCCTGCCACCAGGCGTCCCAGTCCAGCACGCCCGGCTGCCCGAGGCTGCCGGCACTCGCCGCCTTGCTTATCTCACCGGTGAGCCGAGAGAGGTTGGCGACGCCGTCGAGCGGTACGTGGTCGCCGTCGGCGAAGATCCCGCCCGGCCGGATGAGCCGGGCGAGGTCCGTGTAGAGGCGTTCGAGGTCGCCCGACGGGAGCCAGTGAAGTGCGGTCGCGGTCACGACGGCATCGAAGCGAGCGCCGCCGGCGGCCGTTGTCAGGTCCGCTGTCGTCACCCAGTTGGCCTCTCGCAGGTCCGCCTCCACGAGGCGCACATTGGGCTCGGTGCCGATCGTCCCGGCTGCGATCCGGAGGAGGACGGGGTCGACGTCGAGCGCCACGACCTTGAGGCCGGGACGGGTGCCGCCCAAGCGGTCGAGGATGTGTCGGGTGACGCTCCCCGGCCCGCAGGCGAGGTCGAGGACGAGCGGGGCGGGGCGGTCGACGGTGACCGCCTCCACGAGGTCGGCCAGCACGTCGAAGCGTTGCCTTCGGTCCGGGGCATGGCCCTCCTGCTGGTCGTCCCAGCTGTCGAGCCAGTACTGCATGGTGGCCGGTCGAGCCGGCCCGTCGGCAGCCATGGTGCGGACGCTACTTGCTGGTGGTGTGGGCCGGGCCGGCGCCGTCCCGGCGCCGGGCGGGCGGGTGTGCTGGAGGCGGTCGCGGAGCTTGACCGCCGGCGGGGGAAAGGCCAACCGGATCGGCCTCTTCTGAGCGCGGCACGGGGGCGGGGTGCGACCGGATCGTCCTCACCGCTCCCGGTCGTCGAAGTCGACCGCCGAATGAGAAACCTCAACCGCTCCTGGCGCGGGAGCGCCGCCCCGGGCCGGCGTCTCGGCTCCAAGGCCGCACCGGTCCAAGGCTGTCGGGCGGTACCTCACCGCAGGTCGTCGGCCATCTCCTCGCCACCCGCGCAGTCACCGCCCGTCAGCTCGAGCTGTTCCTTGCCGACCTGAGCCGACGACCCGGCAGGAGGTTCCCGGCATAGTGCGGCTTCGCATTTGCCTCGAGCGATGCAACGTACGCCGGATGCCCGAGAGCGGGGCGGAGCACCGGCTGCTCATGTTGCTGCGCGACCACGCGATGCCGGAGCCGGTCCTCCAATTCCCCGTGTCGGACGGCAGGCACTTCGTCGGCCGCCTCGACGCCTCCACCGCAACACAAGGTTGCGGTGGAGGTGGACGGCTTCCGCTGGCACTCGGATCCGCGGACGTTCCGCAACGACCGCCGCCGGGCGAACCGGTTGGTCGAGGCCGGCTGGGTCGTGCTGAGAACGACCGTCGAGGAGCTCGACGAGGGCGCGCCGACCCTGCTGCGGCAGTTGGGCGAGCTTCTCGAGGCTCGATCCCCGAGCGCCCACAAGCTCGGCCCCGGAACGCTCACCCCTCCGGCGGAACCGGAACCGGCTCGCTTCGCCTAAGCTGAGAGACCGCAGGTCACCCCGTCGAACAACCCCGTTTGCAGGAGCGCGCCCCAATGGCTGACATCATTCTTCTCGCCGAGTCCGGTCGCCCCGGTGGCACCAGTCACAGCCGGCGGCTCCGCAAGGCGGGCAGGATCCCGTCGGTCGTGTACGGGCACGGCATCGATCCGATCCCGGTCTCGGTGGATGCACGGGACCTCCGGATCGCCCTCGGCGGCGAGGCCGGCTCCCGTGCGCTCCTCAGCCTGAGGGTCGAGGGCAGCACGCACCTCGCGATGGCCCGCCAGCTTCAACGCGACCCTGTCCGCCACACGGTGATCCACGTCGATTTCCAGGTCGTCGGGCGCGACGAGGTGGTCACGGCCGAGGTGCCGCTCCTTCTCGTCGGCGAGGCGCTCGCCGTCCACCGCGGTGACGGAATGGTCGACCAGGAGCTTCAGTCCGTCCCGATCAAGGCCAAGCCGGCCGACCTGCCGCCGCACCTCGAGCTCGACATAACCGACATGGAGATCGGCGATTCGTTCAGAGCATCTGAGCTGGCGCTCCCACCCGGAGTCGAGCTCGATGTCGATCCCGAGATGGTGGTCGTCATAGCCCACCCGCCCCGCACAGCCGAGCTGCCCGAGGAGGCCGCTCCCGAAGCGGCCGAAGCCGCCGCCGGCGAAGAGGGCGACGGCGCGACGGGCGCCGGCGACGACGGTTCCTCGGGCGACCGCTGAGGTTCCTGCGCAGGCTCCTTCCCGCCGGCCGACACCGCCGGCGACAGCGCCGGCCGGCCGGGCGACACTGCTGCCGACATGGGCGCAGCCACCCTCCAGCACCGAACGGGCCGCCGAGGAAGAGCAACGCAACAATGGTCGCTGACCTTCTCGCCGTCGGTCTCGGCAACCCCGGGCCGGAGTTCGATGGCTCCCGGCACAACTACGGAGCTGTCGCCGTCAGGCTCGTCGCCTCCCGCCACGCGGCGCGCCTTCGGGCCGAGCGGGGCACCTCGTCTCTTACGTCCACCGTCCGCCTCGACGGGAAGGCTCTCGTCCTCGCCACGCCGCAGACATACATGAACGACTCCGGCCTCGCAGTGCAGCTGCTCACGCGGCGCTACCTCGACGGCGACAAGGGGATGCTCGCCGACCGCCTTGTCGTCGTCCACGACGAGCTCGACCTACCGCCGGGCACGGTGCGGATCAAAGAGGGCGGCGGCACGGCCGGCCACAACGGCCTGCGCTCGATCCAATCGCACCTGCACACGCAGGGCTTCGTGCGCATCCGTATCGGGATCGGCAAGCCCCCCGGGCGGACCGAGGGCGTCGACCACGTCTTGAAGCCGCCCTCCAAGAAGGACCGGGAGCTGCTCGAGGTGGCGGTCGAGGTGGCGGCCGACGCCGTCGAGACGATCACCGGTGAGGGCGTTGCCGCCGCCATGAACCGGTTCAACACGAAGTTGTGACGCCGGCGCCGCGGGGAGAAGCGCACGCGGCCGCTTCAAATTGACGAGTCGTGACTCTCAACGCACTTCCTGGCCTCCTCGCGGGCGAGGCCGTCGTCGCCGAGCTCCTGGCGGCGAACGACGCCGTCGTGGCGATCCCCGAGGCCGGCCGGGCGCTTGCGATAGCGGCCATCTCGGAGCTCGGCAATGCGCCGGTCGTGCTCGTCGCCACGCCGACAGCCCGCGAGGCCGACCAGCTCACCCACGACCTCGCCGCCTTCGTCGGGCCTGACTGCGTCGACCTGCTCCCGGCATGGGAGACGCTGCCATTCGAACGGGTCTCACCGGCGAGCGACACGATGGGCCGGCGCCTGAGGGCGATGTGGCACCTCCGCCACGGCGGTTCCGCCCCGGGGGGCGCCGGCGAGCGAACCGCCGGCCTGGCGCCGCAACCGAGCATCGTGGTCGCGCCGGTGCGCGCCCTCCTCCAGCGCCTCGGGCCGAAGGTCGAGGACGCCGAGCCCGTGGTCGTCGCCCGTGGGACAGAGATCGACGCCGGCGGGCTCATCGCCAAGCTCGTGCACGCCGGCTACCGGCGCGAGTACCAGGTCGAGCACCGGGGGGAGGTCTCGGTCCGGGGCGGGATCATCGACGTCTTTCCCTCGACGGCCGACGAAGGCATCCGCATCGACCTGTGGGGCGACGAGGTCGAGCGGCTGACGATCTTCGACGTGAGCGACCAGCGCAGCATCGCCGAGATCGAGCGGGCCGAGATCTTCGGCTGCCGCGAGCTCGTCCTCACCGACGAGGTTCGGGAGCGGGCGCGGGTTCTCGCCAAGGAGTCGCCCTTCGCCCGTGACGTCTTCGACCGCATCGCCGACGGCCTGACCTTTGACGGCATGGAGTCGTGGCTCCCGTGGCTCACCGACGAGGAGCGGCTCTTCACCGATCTGCTGCACCCCGACGCGAGGGTCGTGCTCGTCGAGCCGCGCCGCCTCCGCGACCGGGCCGCAGAGCTCATCGAAGAAGAAACCTCCCTCGCCCAAACACTCTCCTCCACCTGGCTGGGCGAGCGCGGTGATGATGGGAGGAAGGAGAGCGGCGCCAACACCGGGGGCGGCGCGGCGCCGGCAGGTGCGGCGTCTTTCCTCGATGCGAGGCTTCATCTGCCCTTCGAGCGACTGATGTCGAGGAGCGGCGCCCGCATGGCTTCCGTGCTGCCGATCGCCGACCGCCCGGACGTGACGAGCCTCGTCGCCAACCCGTGGGCACCGGTGATGGGGGATGCCGCCGGCCTCGCCCGAAGGCTGGGGGAGCTCGCCCGCACCGGCTACCGCGTCGTCGTCTGCGCCGACGGGCGAGGAAGCGCCGAGCGGCTGCAAGCGGTGCTCGAGACCGAGGGGCTCGACGCCGAGCCTCCACCTCGACGTGAGCGACGACGAGTTGGGGCGCTTCACGCGGAGCCCGGGCGTCCACGTCGTCGTTGCGTCGATCGACAAGGGAGCGCTTCTTCCGGGATCCAAGCTGGCGCTGCTCGCCGAGGCCGACCTGACGGGCCGGCGCCGCCCGCACCGGGTGGCGAGGCCGAGGGCGAGGCCGGTGGAGGGTTTCTTCGATGATCTTGCGCCGGGGGACTTTGTCGTCCACCACGTGCACGGCGTCGCCCGCTACGGGGGCCTCGTCCGCCAGGCGATCGGTGGCTCGGAGCGGGACTACCTCCTGCTCGAGTACCGCGGCGGCGACCGCCTCTATGTCCCGTCCGACCAGATCGACGCCATCACGCCCTATTCCGGCGGCGACAGGCCGGCGCTCAACCGCCTCAACGGGAACGAATGGCAGCGCCAGAAGGCGCGGGTGCGGGCGGCGGTCCGGGAGGTGGCAAAGGAGCTCGTCCAGCTTTACCGGCGCCGGGCGACGTTGACGGGTCATGCCTTCGCGCCGGACACCCCGTGGCAGGCCGAGCTCGAGCAGTCGTTCCCATATCCCGAGACGCCCGATCAGCTCCGTGCCATCGTCGATGTGAAGTCCGACATGGAGGAGCCACGGCCGATGGACCGCCTCGTCTGCGGCGACGTGGGCTTCGGGAAGACCGAGGTGGCCCTGCGGGCGGTCTTCAAGGCCGTCCAGGACGGATACCAGGCAGCCGTCCTCGTGCCGACGACCCTCCTTGCCCAGCAGCACTTCCAGACGTTCTCCGAGCGGATGGCGCCCTACCCGGTCCGGGTGGAGATGCTCTCGCGCTTCCTCACCGCCGCTGAGGCCCGCAAGGTGGTCGAGGGACTTGCCGACGGCTCGGTCGACATCGTTATCGGCACCCACAGGTTGCTCACGTCCGACGTGTCGTGGAAGAAGCTCGGCCTTCTCGTCGTCGACGAGGAGCACCGCTTCGGCGTGAACCACAAGGAGGCGATCAAGCAGCTGTCCGACACCGTCGACGTGCTGACGCTGACGGCGAGCCCGATCCCCCGCACGCTCGAGCTGAGCCTGACGGGCATCCGCGACCTCTCCCTCATCAACACCCCGCCGATGGAACGGCTGCCCATCCTCACCTACGTGGGGGAGTACGACGAGCGTGCTGTATCGGAGGCGATCCGGACGGGAGCTGCTCCGCGAGGGCCAGGTCTTCTATGTGCACAACCGTGTGCAGGACATAGAGCGGATCGCGAGCGACGTCCGGAGGCTCGTGCCCGACGCGAGGGTCGCCATCGCGCACGGGCAGATGGACGAGGGAAGTCTCGAGCAGGTCGTGCTGGACTTCTCCGAGGGGCGCCACGACGTCCTCGTCTGCACGACGATCGTCGAGTCCGGGATCGACATGCCGACCGTGAACACCCTTGTCGTCGACCGGGCCGATTTGCTCGGGCTTGGGCAGCTCCATCAGCTGCGGGGGCGTGTAGGGCGGGCCGACCGGCGGGCGTACGCCTATCTGCTCTTCCCGCCCGACAGGGTCGTGACCGAGCAGGCATACGAGCGGCTGAAGACGATCGGCGAGCACACCGAGCTCGGGTCCGGCTTCAAGATCGCCATGCGGGACCTCGAGATCCGCGGGGCGGGCAACCTGCTCGGGCGCGACCAGTCCGGCCACATCGCAGCCGTCGGCTACGACCTTTACGTACGGATGGTCTCCGAAGCCGTCGCCGAGCTGAAGGGCGAGCCGATCCGCTTGCCGGCCGAGATCACCGTCGAGGTGCCCGTGAAGGCGTCCCTCCCCGAGTCCTATGTCGGCCGGGAGGACCTCCGCCTCGAGGCCTACCGCCGTCTGGTCGAGGTCCGTGACCCTGCTGCGGTGGAGGATCTACGGGCAGAATGGGTGGACCGCTACGGGCCGCCGCCGGCGCCGGCCGAGGCGCTCCTTGCAATAGGGCTGCTCCGGGCAGAGTGCGTCCGGACGGGCGTCACCGAGGTGACGGCGGCGCCGTCGCGTCCCGGGAGCGGGGGCCTCGGCCGGCCGGGGGAGGTCGTCGCCCGGCTCTCGCCGGTCAAGTTGGCTGTCTCCTCAGAGGTCCGCCTCACCCGGCTACACCCCCGCGCCATCCTGAAAGAGGAGGGCTCACAGCTCATCGTGCCGCTCCCCGCCGGCGACGACATCGCCGAGCGGCTCGTCGCACTGCTGAGGGACCTCCTGCCGCCGGCTGCCACTACCATCACCCCATCGTGAAGCGACTCCGATCCCGGCGGGGCGGCCCCGGCAGCCGGGCCGGGCGCCTGTCCGGCCTGGCGGCGACGGCGGCCGTCGCCGGCCTGGCCGTCGCCTCCGCCGGTTGCAACCTCGGGTGGGGCCCATATGCGGCCCGGGTGGACAACAGTGACATCTCGCCGGCGAGCCTCGACGCGGCGATGTCGGCTCTCAAGGCTGATCCCGGCTTTGTCTGCCTCGAGTTCGGCACGTCGTTCAAGGCGACGGGAGCCGGCGCCCACACCTACGACCTCAAGTCCGCCGACTTCGTCCTCAACCAGCTGATAGAGGACCGGATCGAGCGCCATCTGGCGTCCTCGCTCGGAGCCGGCGCTCCAGCCTCGGCAGTATCGCTCGCCTCTGTCCAGCTGACGGACCGGCTCGAATCTCAGCTGAGCAGCCAGACGACGGCGAGCTGCCCGAGGACCGGCGCCGACCTGTCCAAGCTGGGCGCCGGCTACAAGAACGTCGCTCTCGGGCTTCTCGCGAGTGAAGACGCCATAGCAGCCCATCTCGCCGGCACATCCCTCAGCCCGACCTCGCTCGCCGCCTACGAGGCTGCTCACCGGTCGTCCACGAGCGAGACGTGCGTCTCGCTCATCGAGGTGCCTTCGAAGGCGCTCGCCACCACGATCGCACAGGCGATCAAACACGGGACGAGCTTCGCAGCAGAGGCGGCCGCCCACTCGATCGACACCAGCAACTCCAAACAGGGCGGGTCCCTCGGCTGCGCGACGAACATCTCCGCCCTCGGCGCCTACGCCGCTCCCGTCGGGGCGCTCGGCATCAACCAGGTGAGCGCTCCGCTCTCCTACAGCTCCGGCGGCACGACGGCGTGGCTGCTGTTCACCGTCACGGCCCGTCCGGCCGAGGCGCCCGCTGTCCTGCTCGAGCAGCTCCTGTCGACTGAGCGCACGCCCTTCGTCAACTCCGTCGAGCATGCGACAGCAGAGGCGAGGGTCTCCCTCTCTTCCCAATATGGCTCGTGGCGAAGGAGCGGTGAGATAGTCCCGCCGAGCGCCGCCGCCAGCCGTTACGCACCTGATCCGGCTGCCGTCCTCGGCCCCACCCTCAGCCCAGCGCCGTCTGCTCTCGGGACCCCCCCGCCCGGCAGCGGTTGAGCGGCCCGCTGTCTCACGCTCCCGGCCCGACGGCGGCATTCTCGGGGCGGCGGCGACCCGTAGTCACCGTTGTCGGGCTCGGGCCGGCAGGCGGCAGCCTCGTCCTGCCGGCGGCCCGGGAGCTGCTCGGCACCGAAACCGGCGCCCCGGCCCTCTTCCGCACCGGCCGTCACCCGGCTGCCGCCGAGCTCATGAACGAGCTTCGGGCTACGGGGAGAGACGTCGTGTCGTTCGACTCCAGCTACGAGGAGGAAACGAGCTTCGAAGCCGTCTACGCCTCCATCGTCGGAGCCATCGTCAGTGAAGCCGCCGACCATGGCCATGTGATCTATGCCGTCCCCGGCTCGCCGCTCGTCGCCGAGAGGACGGTCGACCTGCTGCGCGCCCTCGACCCGACCCGGTCGCCGGCGGGGGCGGTGTCGACCCGCCGAGAATCAGAGGCCGGGCAGAGGTTGCCGGTGCCGATAGAGCTCCGCATCGTCCCCGGCCTGTCCTTCTGTGATCTCGCATGGGCCCGACTAGGCCTCGACCCGGTCGCGGCAGGCGTCCGCCTCGTCGACGGCTTGTCGTTCGGCTGGCAGGCGGCCGGCGAGCGGGGTCCACTCCTCGTCGGTCAGTGCTGGTCGAACGCCGTCCTCTCGGAGGTGAAGCTGGCGCTCGACGAGCCGGCCGAAGGCCAGCATGCCGTCATCCTCCATCACCTCGGGCTTCCCGACGAGATCGTGGAGGACGTGCCATGGCAGGAGATCGACCGGACGGTGAAGGCTGATCATCTGACGAGCCTCTTCGTAGCAGAGCTGGCCGCCCCGGTGGGCTGTGAGCTCCTGAAGCTCGTCGAGACGATCGCCGCACTCCGCCGGCTCTGCCCGTGGGACCGCGAGCAGACCCACCAATCCCTCATCCGGCACCTCCTCGAGGAGACCTACGAGGTCATCGAGGCGATCGAGGGCCTCGGTGACACACCGGAGACGGCTCCGGCCGCCGTCGTCGCCCACGCCGAGGACGAGCTGGGCGACCTGCTCTGCCAGGTCATCTTCCACGCAGGGCTGGCCCGGGAGGAGGGCCTCTTCGACCTGGCCGATGTGGCCCGCTCCAACCACGAGAAACTCGTCGCCCGGCACCCACACGTCTTCGCCGACGTCAAGGCCGACACCGCCGGTGCCGTCATCCGCAACTGGGAGCTGATCAAAGAGGCCGAGCGGCCTGGGTCCGGCCTCCTCGACGGGATCCCGCCGGCGCTCCCGGCCCTTGCACGGGCGGCCAAGGTGGAGGCCAAGCTGTCGAGCGCCGGCCTCGGCTGGCCGGCGGCCCGGGACGCCGAGCCCGGCCGAGATGCCGAGCAGGCGGCCGGCGATGGTTTGCTGGCGATGGCGAGAGAGCTTGCACACGCCGGAATCGACCCCGAGTCCGCCCTCCGCCGCTCACTTGGCCGCTTGGCCGAGCGGGTGCGCGAGGTCGAGGGGGCGGCGGCTCTGGCCGGTTGCGACCTCCGCCGGCTTCCGCCCGACGAGCGGGAGGTGTGGTTCCGCGAGGGTCCCCCGAAGCCATAGCGAGCACGCCCGGCGGGCATCCTCATCCATGCCGGCGCGGGAGCTCGCAGCCTGACCGTCCACGTCAGAACGTGTTTGCTTTGCTAACTTCAATCACACTCAATAGGGAGTGTCTTTGGCGTGGACCCGATAGCTGCTCTCGACGCGAGAGAGGTGCTCGATTCGAGAGGCAACCCGACGATCGAGGTGGTCTGCCGCCTAGAGTCGGGCGCGGAGGGATCGGCGATCGTCCCGTCCGGGGCGTCAACGGGAAGCTTCGAGGCAGTCGAGCTGCGAGACGGCGGCGATCGCTTCGGAGGCCGGGGCGTGCTCGGGGCCGTCGCCAACGTGAAGGGCGAGATCGCTGCCGGCGTCGTCGGGCTCGACGCCAGCAACCAGCGGCGGCTCGACTACACCTTGATCGACCTCGACGGGACTCCCGACAAGAGCCGGCTCGGAGCCAACGCCATCATCGGCGTCTCGTTGGCCGTCGCCCGGGCGGCTGCTCAGCACCACGGCCTGCCGCTCTTCCGCTATCTCGGCGGCACGGACGCGCACGTGCTCCCCGTCCCGATGATGAACGTCTTAAACGGCGGAGCCCACGCCGACAACAACGTCGACTTCCAGGAGTTCATGATCGTCCCGGTCGGTGCGGCCTCTTTCTCCGAGGCGCTCCAGTGGGGCTCGGAGACCTACCACGCGCTGCGGGCGGTGCTGCACGACAAGGGGCACGGGACCGGTGTCGGGGACGAGGGGGGCTTCGCCCCCGACCTTGCCCATAACGAAGAGGCGCTCGAGATCCTCGTGCAGGCGATCGAGGCTGCCGGGCGTGTGCCTGGCGACGACGTCGCCATAGCGCTCGATCCGGCCACGACCGAGTTGTGGCGTGACGGCTGCTACGTGCTCAAAGGCGAGGACCGGTCCCTCTCTCCACCCGAGTTCGTCGATTACTGGGCGTCGGCCGTCGACCGGTACCCGATCATCTCTCTCGAGGACGGCATGGCAGAAGAGGACTGGGACGGTTGGGCTGCCCTGACCGAGGCTGTCGGGGGAAGGGTCCAACTCGTCGGCGACGACTTGTTCGTGACGAACGTCGACCGCCTCGAGCGGGGGATCGCCACCGGGGTGGCCAATGCCGTCCTCATCAAAGTGAACCAGATCGGCACCCTGACCGAGACGCTCCTCACGATGGCGACCGCCACGAGAGCCGCCTATCGCTGCCAGGTCTCCCATCGCTCCGGGGAGACCGAGGACACGACGATCGCCGACCTTGCGGTGGCGACGAACTGCGGTCAGATAAAAGCCGGGGCGCCTGCCCGCTCCGACCGCGTCGCCAAGTACAACCGCCTGCTCCGGATCGAGGAGATGCTCGGCGACACCGCCGAGTACCCCGGCCACGCCGCCTTTGCCGGCGGCGGCACGAGCCGACGTGGCGCCTCGACCCCCGAGGCGGGGAAGGAGAGCTGAATGAGCACGCCCGTCCGCCGTGCCCGCGTCGCTCTTCTTGGCGCCCTTCTCCTGAGCGCCGCCATCGTGGCGACCCAGTTCCCGCTCAACCAGCTCCTCGGCGAGCGCTCGGCGCTCCAGCAGCAGAGCCGGCAGCTGTCGGAGTTGAGGGCGGAGAACCGTTCCCTGGCGGCAGACATCTCGGCCTTGCATCAACCGGGGGAGATAGCTCGGCTGGCCCAGGAGAAGTACGGCCTCGTCACCGTGGGCGACCAGTCGCTCGTCGTGCTGCCGAGCGTCGCCGGCCAGGCCGGGTCGTCGCCGAACCCGCTCGGCTCGACAACGGTGCCGCAATCCGACCTCGTGCCGAGCGACGCTCTCATCGCGCCAGGGGGGCCGTCGACGGGCGAGGCAGGGGCGAACGGGGAGAGCTACTGGACCAAGCTCGTGCAGCGCCTCGAGTTCTGGAAGGCGGTGCCTTGACCGCCCGCCCGGTCGGCCCCGCCGCGACTGGCGCCGCCGAGCACCGGCTGACACCAGCCCACACCCGGCCAAACCCGGCCGGCCTCGCCCTCCGGCCGGCTCCCGCCGACCCGGTATGGTCGAGCCGTGAGCATCCTCGGCAACCGCGTGCTCCGGCGGGAGGACCCGAAATTCCTCACCACCGGTGGCACCTACGTAGCTGACCTTGACCTGCCCGGGGCGGTCCATCTCACGTTCGTCCGCTCGACGGCGGCACATGCTCGTATCACCGCACTCGACGTCGAAGCGGCGCGAGCCGCAGACGGCGTCCATGCCCTCTACGTCAACGGCGACCTCGGGATTGCGCCGATGCCGCCGGAGATGAAACCGGTCAATCAGGCTATGAAGCGCCCGCTCCTCGCGGACGGCGTCGTCCGCTTCGTCGGCGAGCCGGTCGTCGTCATCGCGGCCGAGACCCCCGCCCAGGGTGCTGACGCCGCCGAGCTGGTCGTCATCGACTACGACCCCCTTCCCGTCGTCGTCGACCCCGAGGAGGCCTTGAAGGACGAGACGCTGCTCTACCCCGAGCTCGGCTCCAACAGCTGCTTCGCCCTCCAGTTCGGTCACGACGAGACGTTGTTCGACGACTGCGAGGTCGTCATCCGGCAGCGGATCGTCAACCAGCGGGTCGCTCCGTGCCCGCTCGAGGTGCGCTCGGCGGCGGCAGAGGTGGCGGGCGACGGCCGCCTCACCTTCTACTCGTCGACCCAGACCGCCCATGGGGTCCGCGACGCCCTTGTCAGCGCGCTCGACCTCGAGGCCGACGAGGTGCGCGTCATCGCACCCGATGTCGGCGGTGGCTTCGGCGCCAAGGGGTCGGTCTATCCCGAAGACGTCGTCGTCGCCTGGGTCGCTCGCCGGCTCGGCCGGCCCGCCCGATGGACCGAGAGCCGCTCCGAGTCGATGCTCGGCCTCGGCCATGGCCGGGGACAGATCCAGCAGGTGACGATCGGCGGTGACCGGGAGGGCCGGCTCCTCGCCTACCGCATCGAGGTGCTGCAGGACGCCGGCGCCTACCCGAGCCTCGGCGCACTGCTGCCGTTCATGACGCGGACGATGGCGACCGGTGTCTATGCCATCAGGCGCGGCGAGTGCTCGAGCAACTCTGTCGTCACCAACACCGTGCCCACCGTTGCCTACCGGGGCGCCGGCCGCCCGGAGGCGACCGCTGCCATCGAACGGGCAGTCGACGTCTTTGCCGCCGAGATAGGGATGGATCCGGCCGAGGTGCGGCGGAGGAACTTGATCGCCCCGGGTGACTTTCCGTACACGACGCCGACCGGAGCTGAGTACGACACCGGCGACTACGTTCGCACTTTGGACCTTGCGCTCGAGATCGCCCGCTACGACGAGCTCCGGGCTGAACAGGTCCGCCGGCGCGAGTCGGGAGACCGCCGGCAGCTCGGCATCGGCGTCTCGACCTACGTCGAGATCACGAACGGCGTGCCGGAGGGTGAGTACGGCGCAGTCGAGGTCCGCCCCGACGGCAAGGCGATCATCCGCACGGGCACGTCGCCGCATGGCCAGGGTCATCACACCGCCTGGTCGATGCTCGTCTCGAGCCAGCTCGGCATCCCGATGGAGGACATCGAGGTGATACACGGGGACACCGATGTGGTGCCCCGAGGCGTCGGCACGTTCGGCTCGCGCTCGCTCCAGAGCGGGGGCTCGGCGGTCCACCTCGCCGCCATCGAGGTGGTCGACAGGGCCAAGGCGCTCGCTGCCGACCTGTTCGAGGCAGCCACTGCCGACATCGTGCTCGACCAGGCCGAAGGCCGCTTCCACGTCGCAGGCACCCCGGCTATGGCCAAGGGCTGGGGCGAGCTCGCACAGGCGGCACTCGACGAGGACGGCCTTCCTTTGATGGCCGAGGTCGACGTTCCTGACAGTGGGCCGACATTCCCGTTCGGAACCCACGTCTCGGTGGTGGAGGTGGACACCGAGACGGGTGCTGTCACTATCAGGCGGCACATCGCCGTCGACGATGCGGGCACGATCCTCAACCCGCTCCTCGCCGAGGGCCAAGTGCACGGCGGCATCGCCCAGGGAGCGGCACAGGCTCTCCTCGAGGAGTTCTGTTACGACGGCGAGGGGAACCCGGTCACGTCGAACCTGGCCGACTACGCCTTCGTCACCGCCGTCGAGTTGCCACACTTCGAGACCGCCTTCACAGAGACGCCGACCACGAAGAACCCGCTCGGAGCAAAAGGCATCGGCGAGTCCGGGACGATCGGGTCGACGCCTGCGGTCCACAATGCAGTCGTCGACGCCCTCGCCGGCTTCGGAGTACGGCACGTGGACATGCCGACGACGCCGGAACGCATCTGGAACGCAATAGCCGAAGCGAGACTAGGAGCCTGAGAGTGGAGATCCGGATCACGATCAACGGGAATGAGGTTGCCGCCGATGTCGAGGCGCGCACTCTTCTCGTCCAGTACGTACGCGACGTCGCCGGCCTGAAGGGCACCAACATCGGCTGCGACACGACCTCCTGCGGTGCGTGCACCGTGCTGCTCGACGGCCAGTCGGTCAAGTCCTGCACGGTACTGGCGGCCCAGGTGACCGGACGGGATGTCACAACCATCGAGGGACTGGCCGACGCCGATGGCACGATGCACCCGGTCCAGCGGGCGTTCCACGAGAACCATGGCCTGCAGTGCGGCTACTGCACCCCGGGAATGGTCATGGCGATCACGTCGCTTCTCGCAGAAAGGCCGGCGGACGCAGCGCCAATCACCGCCGAAGAGGTCCGCCTCGGCCTCGAGGGCAATCTGTGCCGCTGCACCGGCTATCACAACATCGTCGAGGCCGCCTTGGCGGCCTCGCGTGTTCCGGAGCTGCAGTCATGATCCCGGCTGCCTTCGACTACGAGCGGGCGGGCTCGATAGACGACGCCATCGGCCTGTTGACCGAGCATGGGGACGAGGCCAAGCTCCTCGCCGGCGGCCACTCGCTCCTGCCGCTCATGAAGCTCCGCCTCGCAACACCCGCCGTGCTCGTCGATCTCGGCGGCATCCCGGAGCTCGTCTATGTGACGGACAAGGGCGACCACCTCGCGATCGGCGCCCTCACGACCCATCACCGGATCGCCACCGACCCGCTCATCGTGGCGGAGGTGCCGGTGCTCGCCCATGTCGCCGCCCAGGTCGGCGATCCGCAGGTGCGCCACCGCGGGACGATCGGCGGCTCCATCGCGCACGGCGACCCTGCGTCGGACCTGCCGGCCGTGGTGCTCGCCCTCGGCGGCACGCTCGTCTTGAGGGGTGCCGGCGGGTCGAGCCGTGAGGTGGCGGCTTCGGAGTTCCATCGTGGGTTTCTCGAGACGGCGATCGGGCCAGAGGAGATGCTGACCGAGATCAGGGTCCCGAAGCTCACAGGGGGGTGGGGTTTCGAGAAGCTGACCAAGCGCGCCCAGGACTGGGCGATCGTCGGTGCCGTCGTCGTGTCCCTCGACGGCGCCGCCGGGCCTTCACCGGCGGTGGCCGACGGAAGCGACGGGGGAGGTGGCCGTAAAGTCGGCGTCGCGCTGATCAACATGGGGGCGGTGCCGCTCCGCGCCGCCGCCGTCGAAGCTGCCATCGCCGGCGGTGCGCCAGTCGAGGAAGCCGCCCGCCACGCCCCCGACGGGGCCGAGCCGTCAGCGGACATCAACGCCTCGGTGGAGTACAGGCGCCATCTCGCCACCGTGCTCGTCCGGCGGGCGCTCGAGACCGCCCTAGCCTAGGACGGGTGCCGCCGGCGGCTCTGAGCCGGCAACCACCGATGAGAACAGAGGCCTTGGTGAGATGAAGGAAGTGCTCGATCGGATCGACGAGTGGGTGGCCGGCGGCAGGAGAGTCGCCGTTGCCCGCGTCGTCGGCGTGGAGGGATCCGGGCCGCGGGATCCGGGAGCCACGATGGCGGTGAGCGAGGACGGCGAGGTGGCCGGCTCGGTCTCCGGAGGCTGTGTCGAAGGCGCCGTCGTCTCCGAGGCGCTCGCGGTCCTCGAGGCCGGCGAGGCGAAGCTCTGCACGTTCGGCTATTCCGACGACGAGGCGTTCGCGGTCGGCTTGACCTGCGGTGGCACGTTGCACGTCCTCGTGGAGCCGCTTGACTGGTGAGCCGGCCGCCAAGCGGGGCGGGGGACGGGAAGCTGCCGGGCCGCCCCGGCCCCATCTTTGAAGCCCTCCGCCGGGCTCTGCGGGACGAAGCTCCTGTTGGGCTCGCCACCGTCACAGCCGTAGAGGAAGAGGCGTCATCGATCCGGCTGGGCGCCAAGCTGCTCGTGGAGCCCGGTCGGGAGGGGGGCGCCGCCGGCACGCTCGGCGATGCCGACCTCGACAGGGTCGTCAGCCGGGACGTCCTTGCCGCCATCGAGCGCGGCGTGACGGTGACCCGTCACTACGGCGCCCACGGCGAGGCCCGCCAGCGTGCCGTCGAGGTCTTCATCGAGGTCTTCGCACCGCCGGCCATGCTCGTGATCTTCGGTGCCGTCGACTTCACCGCCTCGCTCGCCACCGCCGGCCGGCTCATCGGCTTCCGGGTGATCGTCTGTGATGCCCGGCCGGTGTTCGCCACGCGGGCGAGGTTCCCGATGGCCGACGAGGTCGTCGTCGACTGGCCCGACCGCTACCTCGCCACGATCGGCGAGGGCCTCGGCCCGCGGGATGCGGTCTGTGTCCTCACCCACGACACGAAGTTCGACGTCCCGGCGATCACGGCTGGCCTTCGGACCCGTGTCGGCTACCTCGGCGCCATGGGCTCGCGGCGCACCCATGACGAGAGGTGGCGGCGGCTGCTCGAGGCCGGGGCGGACGAGGCGGAGCTGGCGGCACGCCTCATGAGCCCGATCGGGCTCAACATCGGCGCACGTACCCCCGAAGAAACCGCCATCGCCATCTGCGCCGAGATCATCGCCTGCCGACGCGGGGTGAACGTCCCCTCGTTGCGGGCGAGCGACGGGCCGATCCACCCCCGCTGAGGCGGCTCGCGCCGGGCGCGAGGCCAGTCGTTACGCTCAAAGCGATGTCAATCGCCGCAGTGGTGCTCGCTGCGGGATCAGGGTCGCGCTACGGCGCACCGGGCGAGAAGCTCCGCGCCGTCACGAGAGGGCGACCACTTGTCGCCTGGGCGATCGGTGTCGCCGCTGAAGCAGATCTCGACGAGCTCGTCGTGGTCACCGGCTCGACCGACCTGGCTGACATCGTTCCGGAAGGCGTCACCCTCCTCCGCAACGACGACTGGGCGAGCGGACAGGCGACGTCGCTCGGCGTGGCCCTCCACTGGTGCCAGCAACAAGGTCACTCGGCGGCCGTGGTCGGCCTCGGTGACCTGCCCGGACTGACGCCGGCGGCGTGGCGGGCGGTCGCCGACGAGCCGAGGGGCCCGATCGCCGTCGCCACCTACGGCGGGCGCCGCGGACACCCCGTCCGGCTGGACGCCCCCGTCTGGACCCTCCTTCCGATAGACGGGGACGAGGGTGCCCGCTCCCTCATGCGCCGGCGGCCGGAGCTGGTGGTCGAAGTAGCCTGCGGAGGCATTCCTGCCGACATCGACACACGAGAGGATCTTGCACGGTGGAGCTGACAAACGACTTCGAGGTGGCCGTCGCCGTCGAGGAGGCATGGACCGTTCTGACAGACCTCGAGCGGATCGCCCCCTGCATGCCCGGAGCCGAGCTCAAAGAGGTCGAGGGCGACGAGTACCGGGGCGTGGTCAAGGTGAAGGTAGGGCCGATAACGGCGTCGTACCGGGGAGCGGCCCGTTTCGAGGAATTGGACGCCGAGCACCATCGGGCTGTTCTCAAGGCCGACGGGCGAGAGACGCGCGGGCAGGGCAATGCCTCGGCGACGATCACGGCGACGCTGTCACCGGGCGATGGCGGCACGAGAGTCCACGTGGCGACGGAGATCGCCATCACCGGCAAGGTCGCCCAGTTCGGCCGGGGCGTTCTCGCTGATGTCTCGGGCAAGCTGCTCGACCAGTTCGTCCAGAATCTCGAGACGATGGTTCTTGCTCCCGGCAGCGGTGCGGCGGCGGTCGACCCTGCTCCCGGCGCCGACGGCGCTGTCGAGACACCCACCGGCGCTCCCACCGAGACAGCCACTGCCGGCTCGAGTGGGACAACGTCACCGGCCGACATCGAGGCGGGGGCCGCCGCAGACGGGTTGACGGATGCCGCCGCCGGCGGGGCGACAGGTGCCGCCGCGCGCGAGGCGGCAGGTGGGACCTCTCCTGATGCAGCTGCCGCCCCGGAGAGCTCGACTCAGCCGGCGAGCGTCTCGATCCGCCAGATCGACTCGGTTCCGGCGGAGCCTGTCGAGCTTTTGAGCGTCGCCGGCTCCTCTGTTGCCAAGCGGATGGTGCCCTTCGCGAGCGTCGCCGGACTGCTCGTCCTCATCCGCATCGTCATCTACGCGATGAAGCGCCGGAAGCATTGAGCGACGGTGACGAGGACGAGCTCGAGCAGATCACCGGATTGCTCGGCCGCCCCCCGCGGGGCGCATTCGAAGTCGTAGTGCGAGGTCGCGGCGGCGTCCCCGTCGTGATCAGGAACCCACCCCTTCTAAGTGACCTGACACCCATGCCCACCCGGTACTGGCTGGTAGGGCGGGAGGAGAACGACGCAGTCGGACGGCTCGAGTCAGCAGGAGGCGTCAAGGATGCCGAAGCTGCCGTCGACCCGGGCGAGCTCGAATCGGCTCACGCCCGCTATGCGGCAGAGCGTGACGAGGCCCTCCCGTCCGGCCACACGGGCCCGGTCCCGACGGGCGGTGTCGGAGGGACCCGCAGGGGCGTGAAGTGCCTGCACGCCCACGTCGCCTGGTACCTCGCCGGCGGGGACGATCCCGTCGGCCGGTGGGCGGTCGGCCGGATGGGCCTCGACACCGACGGCTACCGGCGGGATTCGACCGAGACGGCCCACACCTCGCGATGAGCGGGCCGGCCGTCCCGTGGCGGGGCGCCCCGGTGGCCGCTGTCGACTGCGGGACGAACTCGACCCGTTTGCTCGTGGCCGGATCCGATGGTGCCTCCCTCGAGCGCCTGATGAGGATCACCCGGCTCGGGAAGGGGGTCGACCGGACCGGCCGGCTGGACGGGGAAGCGATCCGACGGACGGTGGCGGTGCTGCGGGAGTACCGGGAGGTGATGAACCGTCTCGGAGTGACCGAGACGCAGGCGACGGCTACCTCGGCGGTGCGCGACGCCACGAATGCAACTGAATTTCCTCGAGCAAGCGGCCGAAGCACTGGGATCGGAGCCGAGGGTCCTTTCCGGGCAGGAGGAAGGGCGACTTTCCTACCGTGGGGCGACGGCTGAGCTCGATCCCGCCGGCGGCCCGTTTCTGGTCGTCGACGTAGGTGGCGGCTCGACCGAGCTCGTCACCTCCGCCGCCGGCGCCACCGTCCGACGGCGCCGCCGGCGTGGTTGTCGCCTCCTTGCAGGTTGGCTGCGTGCGCCTCAGCGAACGATGCCTCTCAGGCGACCCGCCGGCGCCCGAAGAGCGCCAGGCCGCCCGGGACTTTGTCGCCGGGCTGGTGGCCGCGGCGCTGACGGCCCACCCGGAGCTCCGCGGGAGTCGCTCCATGGTCGGCCTCGCCGGCACGGTATCGGCTCTAGCCATGCTGAACCTCGGCCTCGAGACCTACGATCGAAGCCGCGTGCACCACTCCCTCCTGCGGCGCGAGGACGTGGATCGCCTGACAAGTGAGCTGGCGTCGGTCCCCCTCGCCGTGAGACGAAGGCGCCCCGGGCTCGAACCGGACCGTGCCGACGTGATCATCGGAGGCGCCCTCGTCCTCGAAGCGGTGATGGACGGCGCCGGGCTCGAGCAGTTGATCGTCTCGGAGTCGGACATCCTCGACGGCATCGTCGCCGAGCTCCTCGACAGCCGCATGCCCTGACTACAGCTCGAACCAGACTGCCTTTCTTTGTCCCGGCAGGTTGTAGGTTCCCCAGTTGCTCGCCAGTGTGTTCACGAGGATGAGGCCGCGGCCGTGCACGTCGTTGTCGCCGGCTTCGCGTATCTCGGGGGGATCAGGGTTGCTGTCGAGGACCTCGACCCGGATCCCGCCTGGAGCATGTCGGCTCGTGCCGACTTCGACTGCGAACACCGTGGCCTTCCCGAACACGACGGCGTTGGTGGCCAGCTCGCTCGTGAGAAGGGCGACAACTTCGAGAGGCACTTCCATCTGCAGAGCGGCGGCAGTCTCCTGGACGAATCGCCGGGCGGCGGAGACGCTGCGCGCTACTGCGGGGAACTCACGTCGCATGCTCACGTCGGCCGCCTCGCCGGCATCCGGTCCCCCGCATCCCACGAGCGTGCTGCGACGACGTCGTCCGGGGCTTCGAGGATGGCAGGCCGACGCACCTCTGCCCGGTTCCAACGAACAGCGAGGTCGGCCGCTGCCTGCACAGCGCCCAGGATGTCACGGCGCCGTAGATCGGCCGTGACGGCACCCCGACGAGGTAAGCGCGTCTGGAAGTGTGGGGAGGTCCGGGTACGGCGTGACTCCACTCCTTGTTCGTGCGCGGGGATTACCCAGGGGACCACTCAGGCAATCTGTCGAGCGCGGCTCCTCCGGGCTCTTCTGGACCATTCCCGGATCGGGAAAGCGGGATCCGGAGGCCTACCGCCGAGGCTTACGCCGACGGAACTGATTCGGGTTGGGCCCTAGTAGCCGAGCGCGAGTCGGCCCGCCGCCTCCACGAAGGCGCCTGTGTCGCTGTGCCACCGCTCAGCCCACGCTCTGCCGCTCGCGGCGAGCCTCTCGCGAAGGGCACCGTCGGAGAGAAGAGCGGCCACACAGTCGGTCATCTCGCCCGAGACGAGGTACCAGAGGCCTCCGTTGGAGGAGGCGGCATGCTCCGCCGCCACCGAGTGCTCCGGGACGACGATCGGCGTGCCGAAGCGGAGCGACTCGATCGCCTCCCGGCCGACGGGCCCTTCGCTGCGCACGTCGAGCATGACCTCGGCTCCCGCCATGAGCCGCCAGAGGATCATCCGGCTCGGTGTCCACGAGATCTCGAAGCGGTCGACCGGCCCCGTCACCACCCAACCCCGTGGGCCGACCTCGGCGATCGCCACCTCTCCGAGGACCTCACGAAGGAAGTCGTGCGGCAGCGCCGGCCGCCGCGCCGGGTCGCCAGGCAGGCCGGACAGTACGAGCAGGTAGCGCCCGAACGGTGTCATCCCGGCCATGGCGGTCATCGCGGCCAGGCGGTTGACGGGCAATGCGAGGCGAAGGTGGTGCACCCGGCCCTCACCGGCACGTTTTGGTAGAGCCCGGGCCACTCGGCGCTCCTCGGCCGCGGAGAGCACCCCGATGGCGTCCGCCCGGCTCAGGAGGGGCCGAAGGGCGGCGGACGACAGAACCGGATCGTCGCCGCACAGCGGAAGAAGGACCAGGCGTGGCCGGGAGCCGCCGAACGAGAGGCTGTCGCTCCAGTCCGGCTCGTTCCGGAACGAGCCCGTGCCGGCGAGCACGACGACGTCCGGGCGAAGATCGGCGATCGTCGCGTAAGCATCAGCCCCGGCCCGCACCTGCAGTCCGAGGATGCCTTGAACGGCGCGGTCGGGCATCTCCCCCCCGGGTCGGCGCATGAAAGCGGTCCGCAACAGCGCCGCCCGGTCGTCGTGAGCGGCGGCAGCGGCGACGGAGTGGACCGTGAATGCTCCGTCGAACCTCACCTCCGGGGGAGTCGGAGGGTTCGGCGCCTTCGTCGAGGCTCACGATGCTGACCTCGGCGTTGAGGGCGAGCGCGCCTGCGACGAGCCGCACGGCGGCGGACTCCTCCGCCCATTCGGCTCCCCAGCGGTACGTGACGATCGTCACCGAAGGTCGGCTGTGACCCCCCGCGGGCGCGGCCCCAGGTTGGCCATGGCCTTCCTCGGCCACGTGATCTACCGGTTGTTCGGCCTCCTCAGTCGCCAATCCGGTCCTCGACGTGGCGGGCGAGGTCGATGAAGTCAGCTCTCACGGCGGCTATGAAGGCAGCCTGTGATGCCTCGAGATCGTCGACGTGACGGGCCACCTCGTCGAGCGCCCGAACGTTCACCCCGAGGTAGTCCTGCAGCCGCTCGAGGTAGGGACCGAAGGTGGCAGTGGCCAGCCGGTGCACGAGGCGCTTCAAGCGCCCCTTCCAGCCATGGTCGCGGGGCGGCCCGACGAGCGGCCGGAGGTCCCAGTTCTTGTGCATCCATCCGAGGTGCTCGTTCTGTTGCACGGCCCGGAGCGGAGGTGCCTCCAAGGACTCAGGCGGTGTCCAGGTCTTCGGCGCCAGCCCGGCTCCCTTTGTGCGAGACGACCTCAGCTCGTTGACGACTCGTCGAGCATCGACAGGAATGTCGCCCATTTGCCTTCATCCTCCTCTGTCGGGAGCCGGCAGGAGTTGTCGAACCGACCCAGGTTGGGGTTGTAGTAGGGATCCCCCGCCAGCATGAGTGACCGCCACCGGCGCCTGAAGTAGGCCGCTTCCACGAGCTCTGTGTGACCGATCGATTTCGACTCATGGTGGAGGAGCTCGGCGAGGGGTGTGTAGACGACGAGCAAGCCCCGTTCGCGCAGCCGCAGGCAGAAGTCGATGTCATTGAAGGCGATCGGCAGATTGGCGTCAAAACCCCCTACCTCGTCGAACACATCCCGTCGTGCCATCAAGCAGGCTCCGGTCACCGCCGAGCAGTTCCGGGTGACGACGGCAATTGACATATACCCAGGTTCGTCCGCCGGAAGGCCTTGTTGGATGTGGGTTGTCCCCCATCCGATGCCGACGGCGACCCCGGCGTGTTGCACGGTGAGGTCCGGATAGAGGAGCCGGGCACCTACCGCGCCGACCTCCGGCCGAGCGGCATGGGAGACCATCGCAGCGAGCCAGTCGGACGAACGTGCCTCGACGTCGTTGTTCAGGAACAGCAGCATCTCGCCGTGTGCTTCCTTGGCGGCGCCGTTGTTGATAGCCGCCCAGTCGAACGGCCCCGGCGCTTCGATGAGACGGACCCGCTCGTCCCCGGCCAGCTCTTCGAGGAGCGCCCGCGTCTCGGGCAGCTCGCTGCCGTTGTCGACGAGGAGCAGTTCGAAGTTCTCGTAGCCCGGGTCGTCGATGAAGGACCGGTAGCAAGCTGCCGTGAGTGCGGGCTCGTCACGGAACGGGATGATGGCGCTCACGAGCGGGCGACCCTGTGGGCGCCGCCGAAGGTGGTAACTGCCGCGCACGCTCGGGTGGCGCTCCACAGTCGCAGGGAGCCCGCGGCGCTCGACGGCCGCCTCGAGTGCCCGCTCGGCGGCGTCCGGGGTCTCCTCCGGCGCGGCCGGCTCACCCCGCCCCGGCTCACCCGCGAGCCCACCTGACGAGCGGCCGTGATACAGCACCTCGGGCACATGGACGACGACCTCGGCGCCCTCCGTCGCCCGCAGCATCAGGTCGTAGTCCTCTGCGCCGTCGAAGCCAGGCCGAAGGCCGCCGACTTCGTCGAACAGCCTGCGGCGCACCGCAAGGAGATGGGACATGTACGCGTTCGACAGTAGGAAGTCAGGTGACCAGTCAGGCTTGAAGCGGGGGGAATGGCGGACGCCCCCCTCGTCGACGCTGTCCTCGTCGGAGTAGAGCACGTCAGCCTCAGGCCGGTCGTCGATGGCGACGGCAAGGTGCCGCAGCGCGGAGCGGTGGAGGGCGTCGTCCTCGCCGAGGACGACGACGTAGCGACCGGCAGCATGGCGCAACGCGTCGTTGACGGCGGCAGAACGCCCGCCGTGGGTAGGCCGTCTCGTCAAGATGACGCGGCTGTCGGCTTCTGCGTAATCAGTGAGATGCCCGAGCAGGTGAGGGTCGCCCGGGGCGTCATCGCAGATGCACAGCTCGAAGTCGGAAAATTGCTGGGAGAGCACGGACGACAGGCAGCAGTCGATCCTCTCGTGGGAAGCCCCGTTTACCGGCACGACGACGCTGAAGAGCGGCGGCTTCGTCCGGAGCGGGGCTTCGCCGGCCCCGGCGTGCCGGCACCGTGACCAGGGAAGCCCCCGGCAGTGTGATCGACTCGCCGCGCTCCCGGAGGAAGCGGTGGTAGCCGGGAAGGTCGGTCGTCGCGTTCGGCGGGTACCCGGCCTGCCGGACGCCTTCCGGGCGACCTCGACGCGGCGTGGCCCTGATGAGCTCCTTCGCCAACCAATCACTCGCCCGCCAGAATCGGTTCTGATCGCGCCGCTGCTCGAGCACGTTGGCTGACCAGGGCGACTCGCCTACCGACGGCGTGTACGCAAACGACGTGTGGCTGCCGCTCAGCGCAGCCAACTCGTCGTGCAGACGTTGCTGGCTCGGAAGGACGATCGAGTCGTCGCGACCGCCGGCGGCTTCTCCCGGGGTGGCGCCCGAAGGCCGCTTTGGCGCCGCCCCGGCCCCGCGTGGCACCGCGACCTCGAGTGACCCCAACCACTGGACCATCGTTGCCTGCCATCGGTCCGGGTCATCGAGCATGCCGTTGAGCACCGAGACGAACACCGGCAGCCCGGCCAGACCCTCTACGGCACTCCGGGTGTAGCGCTCCCAGAGCGCGAGGGCGACCGGCAGCCCCGTTCCGGTCGCCCGATCGAGCGACCGGGCAGCCGGAAGCGGCTGGCGGATGCAGAGAACGGCGGCAAGTGGACGGCTCCTGGCGAGGACGTGACGCCAGAAAGGCAACAGCAGCGACGTGCGGGAGTCCGCCCAGCACACCGGCCCGGCAGGGTCGCCGAAGGCGGCACCGAAGACCGACGAGGCCACCCGCAGCGAAGCACGCAGCTCCGGTGGTGCTGGCGGCTCGGCCGGGAGGTGGGGCAGCGCGGGTGGATCGTCCCAGCTCCCCCCGAGCCGCCTGAGGATCTCGTCCGACGATTTCGTGAGCGAGATGCTCCTGACAGGGTCCCCAGCCTGCCTCCCCGGCTCGCCATCCGGGCCGGCCGCCGCCAGCGGAGTATTCAGCCCGAGCGACTCGAGAGCCGAGGCGACGAGCGACAGGCCGCTCCGCTGCGCGCCGACCACCAGTACGGCCGGTGGCCGCGCCGGCGTGAGCAGGCCGGAGGCGGGCGAGGACGAGGGGGCACCTGGAGTGGACATGAGGAAGGTCGTGCGAAGCCGCAGGCGAGGCACTGCGCCACGCGGGTGAAAGGAGGCCCATTTGCGTGGGGGCTCCCACTCCTCGATATTAAGCGGTTATGCCCTGGATCTGCGACGATAGAGCCGTGAGAGGACTCCCACGGCCAGCTGGAGCGGCATGTCGGCTCTGACCGCCAAGGGGGTTGCCGTCGAGCTGGTCGGCCAGCGGACCCGCCTTCGGCCCCTCCGGGAGTCCGACTTCGAGGAGTGGCACGAGGTGAGGGTCCGCAACCGGGAATGGCTGCTGCCGTGGGAGCCTCGCCCGGCGGGGGCGCCGTATCCACCAGACGACCGCGCGAGCTACATAGCGAGGTGCTCGATGCGTGAACGAGAGCGCCAGCTCGGGACCGGATACGGCTTCGGCATCTTTGCTCTCGGTGCTTTCGTCGGGGAGGTCAATCTCTCTTCGGTCCAGCGTGGCCCGTTCCAGAACGCCTATGTCGGCTATTGGGTCGACCAGCTCCACGCCGGCCGCGGCTACGTCCCGGAGGCATGCGTCTCGTTGTTCCGCTACGCCTTCGAGGAGCTCGGCCTGCATCGCCTGCAGATCTCCATCATCCCGAGGAACCTTGCGAGCCGGCGCGTCGCCGAGAAGCTCTGGCTGCGCGGCGAAGGCATCGCTCTCAGGTACCTCGAGATCGACGGCAGGTGGGAGGATCACGTCCGCTACGCCGTCACGGCCGAGGAGTGGGCCGAGCGCCGGGAGCGTTACCTCCGTCAGTGGTTCGCCGACCAGCCCTCCTACGGCATCTGAGACGCCAGGCGACCGTCTCGGCGACCAGGACCGACCGCAGGCGAGAATGCTGCCCGACCCGGCGGGGGTGATCGTGACGGGCGCCGCAGCTCATCTGCCGCCCGGCAACGGCCGATGGCCAAGCCGTCATGCGGCGGCCCGCCGCGAGGCGCTTCTTAGGGCCGGCCGACCGCCACGAAGCCAACCCAGTACATGGGGAAGAAGCCGACGTTCGTGCCCGTCTCCTCGGCTTGGATGATGGTCTGGGTCCCGTAGGGCCCAGAGCCGACGTACATCGCGACGTGGGTGATCGGAAATCCTCCGTCGTCGGGGAAGTGGTAGAAGATCAGGTCGCCCGGCTCGATCTGTGAGGGCGAGAGGATCTGTGACACGTCGTACTGGGCCGTCGCCCCGTGTTCCATCGACACGCCGGCGGCGGCCCATGCGAGCATCGTGAGCCCGGAGCAGTCGACGCCAGACCTGCTGGCACCACCCCATACGTACGGGACGCCGAGGTAGGTCTCGGCGGCGGCGAGCGCCTTGTCTCCTGCAGGATTGTGGCCGGCCGGGACGAGTGGCTGACCGGTACCCGCGCCTCCGCCGCTTGGAACGGGCACAGGCGGAGGCGGAGTCGGCTGGTTGTTCCGGGCGGCGGCAGCGGCGGCGGCAGCGGCTTGTCTCGCCTGCTCGGCAGCCAGCGCGGCGGCTCTCTCGCGCTGCAGCTCGATCCGGCGCGCCCGGGCCGCCGCGGCGGCCGCCACCGCCCGCTGGTGCTCGACGATCATCGTCGCGAGCTGCCCCTTCACCTGATGGAGGATCGTCCCGATCTGGGCTGTGGCGGCCACGGCAGCCGCTTTGGCGACCGTCGCCCTGTGCACGGCCTCAGCAGCCATCTTTGTCTCGGCTGCCTCGGCTGACAGCTGGGTCGCGACGTGGTCCTTCGCGTTGACGACTTTGCTCTCGGCGTTCGTGAGGGTGCTCGAGACGGTGCCGGCATAGGCGGCGATGCTGCCTGCGTCGTTGACGCTGCCCTGCAACACCGTCATCTGGGCTGAGGCGCCGTTGTCGGTCATGTAGGCCTGCACAGCAGCAGTGCGGAGGTTGAGCTCCGCCTGGTGGACCTGACCGCGAAGCACGGCGAGGGCGACCTCGGTGTGGTGGAGCTTGGCGTTGTCCTGACCGAGGATGATGAGGTACTCGTCGTACTGCTCGCCCGCCACCGCGACTGTGTTCTGGTCCTTCGCAAGTTCGGCCGAGAGAGCGTCCGCCCGCTGCTGCATGGAGCGGATCTGGGCGGGGGTAGGGGCGGGGGCGGCGAGGGCCGAAGTGGCGATCGCTCCGATCGGGATCGCGATGGCGACCGCCACCACGACGGCTGCCAGCTGCTTGAGATGTCTTCCGCCGATTTGCATCAGACGTCCACTTTGACCACTTTGAGCGCGAATGTCAACACTGTCCGCATCAACAACGTTCCCGCCGACGCCGGGCCGCATCTGCTTTCCGCGTTCAGCTGACACTTGCCGTGTGACACGGGCCACCCCTTGCTCGACTGCCCATTGTTAGTCCGCCTGGGCTCGGGACCGGCGGCAATGGCGCCTGACCTGGGTATCTGTGGAGTCGATCGAGCAGTTGCCGTGCGCCCGCGGTTGGGTGTAAGCGAGCGGACCGGGAGCTGCAGCGGAAGGCCCCGTGGCGCTCTCACCTACGATTGGGTCCCACAAGAGTTCTGCCCCCCACGAGGTACGAGATGGCCGAAGTGCTCGTAGAGACCCGCTACGGACGCCTCCGCGGCTCGGCGGAGAGCGGCTGCTACGTCTTTCGCGGCGTGCCTTTCGCGGCCCCGCCTGTCGGGTCGCATCGGTTTCGTGCACCCGTCGAACCGACCTCCTGGCCCGGTGTCCGTGACGCGATGACAGCCGGCCCAATGTGCCCGCAGCCCCCGCCGATGCCGACCGAGTCGATCCCCGGTGACCCGACCGAGATGTCCGAGGACTGCCTTTACCTGAACGTCTGGACCGAAGGGATCGACTCCGGGCGTCGGCCGGTCATGGTCTGGGTGCACGGGGGCGGATTCATCACCGGGTCTGCTTCGGTCTCGCTCTACCGGGGGGAGCGGTTGGCGAGGCGAGGCGTTGTGGTCGTCGCCGTGAACTACCGCCTCGGGGCGCTCGGGTGGCTGGCGCACCCGGCGCTCGCCGACGAGGAGGCGCCCGGCGGCCTCGGCAACTGGGGGCTGCTCGACCAGATAGCGGCTCTCGCCTGGGTGAAGGAGCACATCAGGGCCTTCGGGGGCGATCCGGACAATGTGACTGTATTCGGCGAGTCCGCCGGGGCCATGAGCGTCGCCGCCCTGATGGCGTCGCCGCGGGCCGTCGGGCTGTTCCACCGTGCCGTGATCCAGAGCGGGGCCGCCGTCGCCCTCGGCGTCGGCTCGGCCGCCCGGGTTGCCGAGACGATGGCGGACTCGCTCGGGCTCAGCCGCTTGACGCGTGCGGCGTTGACAGAGGCTCCGGTGAAAGCTCTCCTCGAGGCACAGCGCTCGGTGACGGCTACCTACGAGGTGCTCGGCCTGCCGTTCCAACCGGTCGTCGACGGCGGGGCTCTCAGCCGGCATCCCGCCGCTGAGATCGCACAGGGCGCATCTTCCGGCATCGACCTCGTGATCGGCACGAACCGGGACGAGTGGAAGTTCTTCACCTTCTCGACAGCTGCGCTCCACAACATCGACGAGGGCCGGCTGCGGCAACTGGCGCAGCTCCACATCGCCGCCGGCGGGCTGAGCGGGGTCGTGCCCTCCGACGAGATGATCGAGGTCTACCGGTCGGCCCGCCTCGAGCGCGGGGAGAGCGTCGCGCCGACCGACCTCTACTCCGCCATGGCGACCGACCTGGTCTTCCGGGTCCCGTCAATGCGCCTCGCCGAGGCTCACGGCCGAACCAACAGGGGGACCTTTGCCTACCTCTTCGAGTGGGAGGCAGCCTTCGGCAATGGCGGTCTCGGCGCCTGCCATGCGCTCGAACTGCCTTTCGTCTTCGGCACCCTCGACTACCCGTTGATCGCCATGTTCGTGGGCGCCGGGCCGGATGCGCTCGAACTGTCAGGGCGGATGCAGTCAGCCTGGGCGACCTTCGCCGCCTCGGGCGACCCCTCGTCAGCAGAGGTCGGGCAATGGGTGCCTTATGAGAGCACCGAGCGCGCGACGATGCGTCTCGGTCGCAATGTCGGCCTGCTCGGCCATCCGATGGAGGCCGAGCGAGCCTGGCTCGACGCCATGCTCGGGCCTTACGGGAAGATCGAGTCACTTGGGCTCGATCGTGTGCGGGATCCGGGGATCATCGAGGCGGGCATCCGGCAGATCACCGGTCTCGCCGACGCCGGCGACTGACGGGGACGTAGCCCAACGGCAGAGGCAGGGCGCTTAAAACGCCTCCAGTGAGGGTTCGAGTCCCTCCGTCCCCACCCATCTGTCGGTGCCACGTCCCTGGCCTCGGCTCTAGGCCGGGAGCCTGGCGGGGCCTCCCGCAGGAGGCGCCGGCGTAGGCTCACGTGCGGTGACACGGGGCCGGAGCAGTTCACGCGCGTGACGAACCTCGCCGATGCCGCCGCCGGCCGGGTCTGCGGGTGGGCCGAGAGCTCTGTCGCCATGCGGGCCTATCACGACGACGAGTGGGGTGTGCCTTCTCGAGACGACCGTCACCTGTTCGAGATGCTGCTGCTCGAAGGAGCACAGGCCGGCCTGTCGTGGTCGACGATCCTCAACAAGCGGGAGAGCTACAGGGCGGCCTTTGACGGCTTCGACCCGGAGCGCGTCGCCTCTTATGGAGACGAAGAGATCGCCGCCCTCCTCGGTAATCCCGGGATAGTGCGCAACCGCCTGAAGGTCCGGGGCGCTGTGACGAACGCCCGGGCGTTCCTCGCCACTTCCGAGGAGAACGGCTCCTTCGGCGAGTACCTGTGGGGCTGGGTCGACGGCAGCCCGGTCGTGAACGAGCCGCGGACGATGTCGGATCTGCCGGCGCACACCGACTTGTCCGACCGGCTCAGCAAGAACCTGAAGCGACGCGGGTTCACCTTTGTCGGGACGACGATCGTCTACTCGTACCTGCAGGCAGTCGGCCTCGTCGACGACCACCTTGTGGGATGCGGGAAGAAGCGGCATCGCACGGCGAGGGCGGTGTCCGGGCGCTAGGGGCGGCGGACGGCCCGGCCCGTCAACCTACGGCCGGGGCGGTGCGGAGGCACCGTTATCCCGGACTCTCAACCGGGTAGAGCGGCTGCATGCGGAGAGAACAGACTGTTGCCGTCCTCGGGACAGGGACGATGGGCCGACCGATCGCGGCCAACATCGCAGAGGTGGGCTTTGATCTTCGGGTCTGGAACCGGAGCCGGGAGAAGGCGGAGCCGCTTCGCGACAACGGTGCCGTCGTGTGCGACAGCCCGGCCGAGGCGGCCGCCGGTGCCGACTTCGTGCTCACCATGCTCTTCGACTCCGACGCCGTCGTCGGCGCGATGGCAGGTGACGACGGCGCTCTCGGCGGCATGTCTGAGGATGCCGTCTGGTTGCAGTGCAGCACCGTCGGCCTGAAGGGCTGCGACCGGCTGGCGACACTGGCCGCCGAGGCCCGGATCCCGTTCGTCGACGCGCCGGTGCTGGGGACGCGCAAGCCGGCCGAGGAGCGCGAGCTGGTCGTGCTGGCCTCGGGGCCGGACGACGTGCGCGATCGCTGCCAGCCCATCTTCGAGGCGATCGGCTCGTCAGTCCTCTGGCTCGGGCCCGCTGGGACCGGAAGCCGGCTGAAGGTGGTCGTCAACAACTGGCTCCTCACCGCGACAGAGGCCGTGGCCGAGTCGGTGGCGCTCGCGGAGGCCTGTGGGCTCGAGCCACATTTTTTCCTCGACGCCATCTCGGGCACCGCTGTCGACTGTGCATATGCCCACCTGAAGGGCAGGGCGATGATCGACAGGCAGTTCGAGCCGAGCTTCTCGTTGGAGGCCTCCGCCAAGGACAGCACGTTCACGCTCGAGGCTGCCGCCGAGGTCGGCATCGCGCTCGGGGTGGCAGAGGCGGTCCATCGGGATCTCGAGCGGGCGATCGAGCTCGGCCACGGCGAGGAGGATTTGGCCGCCACTTACTTCGCCCATCAATAGCCGATCGAGGCGAGGGCGACCGGCGGCGGGTGGCCGCCGAGCTTGGGTTTTTGCCGTCGTCGAGACCGATTGCAAACGGGACGCGGCAGGCCTCGGGTCCGGTCGTGCTGTGGCTAGTCAGCTCTCCAGCCGGGAGACCGCTCCGTTCGCCGCCGATGCCAGCAGATCGCGGTCGTGCCGGTAACTGAGGAGGTTGAGGGCGTCGCGGAGAGACACCCACCGCATCTCGTCAACCTCCGCTGACGGCTCGAAGTCCCCCTTCCCCGGCTGCATCAGCCAGTACTCGACGATCTTCGGCCGGTCCTTGCGGTCCCGGTAGCGGACCTGGCCGGCGAAGCGACCGAGCGTGCACTCCAGTCCGGTCTCCTCTTTGACCTCGCGGAGCGCACACTGAGGGGCGCTCTCGCCTGGCTCGAGCTTGCCCTTCGGAAGGCTCCAGTCGGCGTGCACGAGACGGTGGACGACGGCGACTTCCCAACCCCCGCTCGCCGACGCCCGGAGGATGATCCCGCCGGCAGCGCGCACCAGGGTCTCGGGGGCCTCCTGCTCAGCCACGCCTGCTGACGCTACAGGGGACCCGGGCATGCGGGCGCTCGTGGCAGCTGGTTGAGGAAACTGACGGCCGGCGTCAACAACCTCAACCAAGCTCTTTCGGTCGCCGCCCGCCGGGCGTCGATCCATCGCCGGCCGGCAGGCCCCACGGCTAGCGTGCCCACGGTGGGTGCTACGACGGTCTCCCGGACAGAGGTCGAGGTCGAGTGGCAGCTGGACGCGCTCGATCTGCGTCCCGTCGAACGATGGTTCGGAGCGAGGTTCGGCCACGAGACGGCAGGCGCCGACGGCGCCACCTCCGGTGGGACCGGCTGGGGGGCGCTTTCGGTCCCGGGGTTCGATGCGGTCCAGCAGCCGGCAAAGCGCCTCTTCGACACGTATTTCGATACCGAGGACTGGCGCCTGGCCCGATCCGGCTACGTGCTGAGGACCCGCCGGCGCGGGGCCGGCACCGAGGCGACGATGAAGGACCTGGCCCCGGCGGCAGACGGGCTGCGCCGGCGGATGGAGGCCACTGAGACGCTGCCCGGCGCCGGCATCGGCGACCTCGACCCGAACGGCTCGGTCGGGCGGCGGGTCCGGGCGCTTGCCGGCGGCCGGCCGCTCAGCCCGGTGCTCGAGGTGAGGACACGGCGGCGGCTGTTCTCGCTCGTCGTACACGACGAGCCCATCGGCGAGGTGGCGCTCGACGACACGACGATCGTCCTCACCGGCGACCCGCAGCGGCTGCGGCTGCAGCGAGTTGAGGTGGAGGTCCTCGCATCGTGGGTCGACCCCCTCCAACCCTTCGTCGAGCAGCTCCGGCGGGACTGCGGCCTCCAGCCGGCGACGTTGTCGAAGTTCGAGGCCGGCCTCATGGCCGCCGGTGTCGCCCTGCGCGGCCGATCGGATGAGGGCGGAACGCCCGTCGGGCCGGCGACGAGCCTCGGGGAGCTCGCCTTCACCGTGATCGGGCGGGACACGTCCTCCATGCTCGCCCACGAGGCAGGCACTCGCCTCGGCGAGGATCCGGAGGGGCTCCACCAGATGCGGGTCGCCACCCGCCGCCTGCGCGCCGCCCTCGACCTCTTCACATCCGTGCTCCCCGTGCGGGCCGAGCACGTTCGCGGCGGAGCTCGGCTGGCTCGCGGAGATCCTCGGGACGGTGCGAGATCTCGACATCCAGCTCGGCAAGCTCGAAGAATGGTGCGAGCTCCTGCCCGGTGAGCACGGACAGGCGCTCGACGCCCTCGGTGACCTCCTCATAGCCCACCGCGACGAGGCGCGGGCGCGTCTCCTCGAGGCGCTCGAGTCGCGCCGGTACGAGCGGCTCGTCGCCGGGCTCAACGCCATGATCGAGCAGGGCCCGCCCCGCCGGTCGTCCCTGGCGAGGACGCCCGCCGTGGCGGCACTACCGGAGCTGATCGGCGGACGACACCGGGGCGCCGTCCGGGCGGCCAAGCGGGCGCAGGCTTCGCGGGTCCTGGCCGACTTTCACCGGCTGAGGATCCGGTGCAAACGGCTCCGGTACGCGATCGAGTTCACGGCCGGGATTTACGGGAACGACGTCCGCCGGTTCGCGAAGGAGGTCGCCGGCCTGCAGGACGTCCTCGGCCTCATCCAGGATGCGGAGGTGGCCTACGACCGGCTCCGTACGATCGCGACAGCCGGTGAGGGAGCCGCTCTCTCCCGAGCCACGGTCTTTGCGATGGGAATGGTGGCCGAACGCTGCCGGGGAGAGGCGGACAGGCGGCTCGAGGGCTTGTCGGCGCCGGCGGACACCTTGCGGGGTGCGGGATGGCGACGTGCCTCACAGGCTTTTGACGAGGCTAGGGCTGCCGCTGCCGAACAGACGGAACCGGCCGCCGGCACGAGCCGGCCAACCGGGACGGCCCAGAGGCCGGCGAGGCCGGACGGGAAGACGAGGTCGGCCTCGGCGCCCCCGGCAAACGGAGGGGCGACCGGCGCGCCCTCGGGCGGGCCGGTCGAGCCACAACCTTCCTCACGTGGTTCCTCACCGCCGAGGACCGTGCCGCCGAGGGAGCTCAAGCGGACCGGGCGACCGTCTCCAGCTCGCTGAGCTCGCCGCTCCCCGTTGGTCCCGGGGCCGCCGGAGCCGGCGGCAGCCACGAGTGCGTCGAAGAGGGCCTGCTGCTGAGGATCGCTCTCGGCGGTCATCTCGGGATGCCATTGAACAGCAAGCAGGAACCGGTGGGGACCGAGCGGCTCGAGAGCCTCGACGCACCCGTCGTCCGACCGGCCTGACACCCTGAGCCCGGCACCAAGAGCGTCGACAGCCTGGTGATGCGCCGACGTGCACCGCGTGATCCTCCGCTCGCCGCCGAGGGCTTCCTCGAGCCGGCTGCCCGCCTCTGCCGTGACCGCGTGCTCGGCGAACACGACGTCATGCGGGCGGCCGTGGGCGTCGACATGGAAACCCGGCAGATCCGGCACATGCTGATGCAGCGTCCCGCCACAGGCGACGTTTATGACCTGGCAGCCCCGGCAGATCGCCAGCATCGGGAGATCCTCGTCGATGGCGTATCGCGCGAGCGCGAGCTCGGTGTCATCCCGGGCGGGATTGAACCCGTAGCTCTTCTCGTGGGCCACCTGCCCGTAAAGAGCCGGGTCGAGGTCCCCTCCGCCGACCAGCAGCAAACCGTCGACATCCCCGAGCATCTCGGCCGGCGCGACGGACGGCGCCGTGGCGGTCGCCGGCAGCATCACGACGCGGGCGCCGGCCCGGTGGAGGCTGTCGACGTAGCGGTCGGAGACAGCGACGTGGCCGACCGGGCGCCTCGGCGTCTCACTCGCCGGCAGGGCATAGGCGACGAGGGCGATGACGGGCCGGCTCAATGTCGTGGACCGGCCGTCGCGTCGTCTGCCGGACCGGCACCCCCGGCATCGCCGGCCCCCATCCCCCGCAGGACCGGCAGCCCCCGCGGCACGCCGCACCGGTGTCGACTGCTTCTTAGCGGCCGCCGGGCTCTTCCCCGCCCCGGAGCTCTTCGCGGCTGGCGCGGCCCTCTTCGCAGCGCCCGTCACCGTCGCGGCAGCCGCCGCCGGCGCTGCCTTCTTGGGTGCGGGACCGGCCTTCTTGGCCGCCGCCGCCGGCTTCTTCGCCGAGCTCGCCGGGTGCGGGTGCTCGTGCGCCTCGCCGGCGTGCTCGGCCTCGAAATCCCGGTGTGGGTAGTGGGCGTGCGCCTCCGAGGCGTGCTCGTGGGAATGCGAGTGCTCGTAACCGAGGTGCTCGAAGGCGCCCGCCCGCTCGAAGTAGTTGTGGGTCACGTGGTAGTGCTTGTGATCGTGGGTCACCGAGTCGTGAGCGTGCTCGCTCCACTGCGGCTGCACTTCAGTCAACTATCTCGCCTTTCGTATCGCCGTCTTCTGCGCGGCCGAGCCTACCGATGCCCCGGGGCTCAGCTTCCGAGGGGGTAGCGAGCTCCGGTTCCCGCATCTTGACGCAGGAGGTGAACAGGGCCACGATGACGCTCCGGCCCCGTTTGCCCGGACAGGAGAGGTAGGAGTCGTGAGCCGAGTTGGGCTGCTCGTCGGCATGGAGAACACCTTCCCCGCTCCGTTCCTTGACGCGGTGAACGAGAAGGGGCGCCCCGACGGCATCAGCGCCGAGCTGGCGATCCTCGGCAAGGTTCCCGAGATCGAGGACGAGCAGCGGTACTCGGTCGTCGTCGACCGCATGTCGCACGAGGTGGGTTTCTATCGGGCGTACCTGAAGAGCGCCGCCCTGCAAGGGACTGTCGTCGTGAACGACCCGTTCTGGTGGGAGGCCGACGAGAAGTTCTTCGAGTGCACCCTTGCCCGGCGGATCGGCGTCGCCGTCCCGAAGACCGTCGTGCTGCCGAACAAGGATCCGCTCCCGGGGGTGGTGCCCGAGAAGTCCCTCCGGAACCTCCAGTACCCCCTCGACTGGGACGAGATCGTCTCTTACGTCGGGCTTCCCGCCGTGCTGAAGCCGAACACCGGGGGCGGCTGGCGGGATGTCTACGTCGTCCACACCCTCGAGGAGCTGTGGCGGTCCTACGACCAGACCGGCACGAAGACGATGATCCTGCAGGAGTTCATCGACTGGCAGGACTACGTCCGTTGCATCGTCGTGGGCGGCGAGGTGCTCCCGCTCCGCTACGACCCTCACCGCCCCTTCTTCGACCGGTACGTGATCGACCATCCGCCGGAGGGGTGGTTGAGGGACCGCGCCATCGAGGACGCAATCAAGCTGACCGACGCGCTCGGCTATGACATGGACACCGTCGAGTTCGCCGTTCGCGACGGTGAGCTGTACGCGATCGACTTCCTGAACCCTGCACCGGACTTCGACAACTTCTCCATCAAAGAAGCGGGCTTCGCGTGGGTGATAGAGACCATGAGCAACCTCGTGATCGCCTACGCGAAGGGCGAGCGGACGCCGCCGTGGCGGGGCCAGCACCGGTGGTGGCGCCATGCCGAGGACGGCCGAGCGCCGAGCTGAGCAAAGGGTCAAGCGATGCGAGAAGCCGTCGAGGCATACCACGACCTATTGGGCGACGACGACCTTGCGGCGGCGAGCGCTGCCGCGCTCGACGCCGGCCAGCACCGGCGCAGGCTCTTCTTCGGCGACCACCCGCTCTCGGTCTCGCTCCGCCCGCGGCTCATCTCCCGTGACGACTGGCAGCGGGCTGTCCGAGCTTCGCAGGCGATCCACGGCGCTCTCCGGACCCTCGAGGCGGCGCTCCTCGCCTCGGACGAGCTGCGTGCAGAGCTCGACCTGTCACCCGACGAGGAACGGCTCGCCCTCGTCGACCCCGGCTGCCGGTCGTCGCCGTCCTCGCGCCTCGACAGCTTCTTCGACGACGAGGTGCGCTACGTCGAGTTCAACGCCGAATCGCCGGCGGGGATGGCCTACGGCGATGTGCTCGGGGAGGTGATGGACGATCTCCCGGTCATGAACGGTTCCGGGAGGACTGGCAGCTGACCCGGCTCACGAGCCGCGACTCCCAGCTCGAGTGCATGCTCGCGGCCTTCGCCGCCTGGGGAGGCGGGGGGGTCGCCCTCCGTCGCCATCGTCGACTGGGCCGGCCTCCCGACGCTGAACGAATTCGACATGTTCTGCGAGTTCTTTGCCACAAAGGAGATCCCCTGCTGCATCTGTGAGCCCGCCTCGCTCGAGTACGACGGCAGCCAGCTCCGCACGAGCGACGGGACCGTCGTCAACCTCGTCTACCGCAGGGTGCTGACGAGCGAGCTGCTGGCGAAGGGGCCCGAGGCGATGGCTCTCTGCCAGGCCTACGTGGACGGGGCCATCGTGATGGTCAACACCTTCCGCGCCAAGCTCCTGCACAAGAAGATGAGCCTCGCCCTCCTGTCCGATGACCGCTACGCGTCGCTCTACACCGCCTCCGAGCTCGAGGCGATCGCCCGGCACATCCCGTGGACGCGGCGGCTGCGCGAAGGAAGGACGACCCGCGGCGATGCCGATGTGCCGGACCTTGTCGAGCACGTCATCGAGCACCGGGACAGCCTCGTGCTGAAGCCGAACGACGAGTACGGCGGCAAGGGCGTCGTCCTCGGGTGGACGGTCGGCGACCACGAGTGGGAGGAGGCGATCCGGATCGCCCTCCACCAGAGCTACGTCGTCCAGGAAGCCGTCCCCATCCCCCGCGAGCCGTTCCCGCTCGCCGTCGGCGATGCCGTCGAGGTGATCGACATGGCAGTGGACATGGACCCCTACCTGTTCGAAGGAGTGGCCGGTAGCCGGCGGCGGCAGCGGGCGAGCTGCCGGGACGGGCTCGGCGGCCGGCGCGGGCGGCGGCGGCGCCGGCGCGGCCGGCCGGGGAGGGGCTGCAGGACAGGTCGGCGGCGTGCTGACGCGGCTCTCGTCGTCGGCCCTCTTGAACGTCACCGCCGGGGCGGGAAGCGTCGTGCCGACCTATGTCGTAGAGGAGCAGGGAGGGGGCTCAACATGAGCGAGCTCGACATCGGGCGTGACCTCACCATCGGCGTCGAGGAGGAGTTCCAGATCATCGACGGCGAAGGGGAGCTGAAGGCTCACATCGACACCCTCCTCGCATCGGCACATTCCTTGTTCGGGGAGGACGTGAAAGCCGAGATGCTGCAGTCGGTCGTCGAGATCGGGACGAAGATCTGCTCTGACGTCGGCGAGGCTCGCTCGGAGCTGCGACGCCTTCGAGGCGGCCTCGTGACTCTCCTCGCCCGCGACGGCCTGCGGCTCGCCTCGGCCGGCACCCACCCGTTCTCGCACTGGAAGGACCAGCGGATCACCGAGGCCGAGCGGTACAAGCTGCTCGAGGACGAGATGCAGGACATCGTCCGCGAGCTGCTCATCTTCGGCATGCACATCCATGTCGGCATCCCGGACCCCGAGCTGCGTATCGACGTCATGAACGAGGCGCGCTACTTCCTCCCCCACCTGCTGGCGCTCTCCAGTTCGAGCCCGTTCTGGCTCGGCCGTCGCACCGGCCTCAAGTCGTACCGCAGCGTCGTGTGGTCCCGCTTCCCGAGGAGCGGCATCCCTCCCGAGCTCTCCTCCTACGACGAGCTCGAGAACCTCGTCGAGCTGCTCGTGAAGACCCACTGCATAGACAACGGGAAGAAGGTCTGGTGGGACCTGCGCCCGCACCACCTCTACCCGACGCTCGAGTTCAGGGTGTGCGACGCCGTCACCCGCCTCGAGGAGGCGCTCTGCCTGGCGGCCGCTCACCCAGTCGATCTGCGCCAAATTGTTGAAGCTGCGCCGCGAGAACCTCGGCTTTCGGAGGTACTCGCCGCACCTCGTGGCCGAGAACAAGTGGCGGGCGATGCGTCACGGAGTGAGCGGGTCCTTGGTGGACTTCGGCCGGGAGGCCGAGGTTCCGATGGTCGACCTCGTCGATGAGCTGCTCGAGTTCGTCGACGACGTCGTCGACGAGCTCGGGTGCCGGCGGGAGGTCGCATACGCCGCGACCATCGCTCGGGAAGGAACGAGCGCCGACCGCCAGATCCAGGTCTTCGAGGAGACCGGCTCGCTACAGGCCGTCGTCGACTCGGTGGCGGCCGAGACGATGGCGGATCTCGGGCTGTCCGAGGCCGAGGTCAGAGTGTAAGCTCAGCAGAGACGCGGCAGGTGGACCGCCAATTGTCTCTCCCACCACGGCCAGTCGTGTGCCGAGTCATGGCCCCACAGGTCGAGCTCGTGTGGGATCCCCTTCGCGCCGAGGACGGCGGCAAGCCGGAGGGTGCTGTTGAGGGACCCGCTCGCCGAGTCGTCCTCCCACGGTCCCTGTCCGACGACGAGCGTCAGATGGACCCGCCGGCGGAGCCAGTCGAGGTGCTCGCCCTCCATGTTCGCCACGTAGTCGATCGGGTTGTTGAAGTAGAAGTCCATCCCGCGCTCTCCCCACCCGAGGCGGGACAGATCGTAGGCTCCCGAGAGGGCCGAGAGCGCGAGGAAAGACGTCAGCCCGCCGGAGGGCGAAATTGACGGAGTGGTAGGCGCCGAAGCTGCACCCGGTGAGTCCGATCTCCTGCCGGCCGCCGCAGTCGTGGTGGATCCACGGCACGACGTCGTTCATGACGAAGTCCTCGAAACGAAGATGCTCCCTCGCCCGCATCTCGAGCGGAAGGTCCTGCCGGCGCCAGCTGCCCCCCTCGAAGCTGTCGATGCAGTAGAGCTTGATCCGGCCCTCCTCGACGAGGGGCGCCACCGCCCCGAGCAGCCCGTTGTTCTCGAAGTCCCACGCTTGGCCGTTGTCGGACGGGAAGACGAGCACCGGCGGGCCGTAGTGGCCGTAGGCGATGAGGTTCGCCTCCCCGATCGCCAACGAGTGCAGCACGACGTGGGTGCGCCTCATCTCCATGCCTTTCGCAACATGGCCGGCAGGTGAGGAAGCCAGGCGTCCCGCCAGCCCACCCAGTTGTGGGCGTCCGGCACGACGTGCAGGTGCGCCGGGTATCCCTGCCGGCGAAGGGCGGTCCGCATCTCCTTGTTGCACCCGAGGTTCGTCTCGACCGCCCCACACGTCATCTCGACCGCGTACCGGGTCGGGCCACGCCGCCGGGCTCGCGAGCACGTCCTCTACGAAGGCCCCTATCCGGCCGGCGTGCTCCATCTCGAGGTGGGGACGCCTCAAGAAGGTGCTCGACTGCAGGTAGAGGGCTCCGAACAGCTGCGGCCGACATCTGTGGGCGTGGAGGAGTGCCAGGCCGCCCAGGCTGGCCCCGAGCCCGGCCCGCCGCCGAGGCTCTCGAGCGATCCGGGCGACCCGGTCGGCGGCGGGCAGCAACTCCTCGACGAGGGCGTCGGCGAAGTGCAGGGTTAGCGGAGTACTGGACGTTGCGCTCTGTCGGATGGAGCAGCAACGCCCGCATCGGCGGCAGCCTCCTTGTGGCGATCGCCCAGTCGAGCATCCTCACCAGCCCGGAGAAGCCGTCGAACTCGATGCCGTCGAGCGCCACCAGCACCGGGAGAGGGGTCGCCGGGTGCGAGCCCCTCGCCGACCAGAGCATCGAAGGCTGGTCGGCGCCGAGGAGGCGCGAGAGGAGTGACAGCTCGAGCACCTCGCCCTCTGGAGGGTGGGAGCCGACGTACGGAGGTGGCCGGTAATCGGGGAATTCGATGACGGAGCGATCGCCGAAGGCGCCGGGAGCCCGGAGGGGGTTGGCCGGGTCGCAGACCGTCTCGTGGTGCCCGTCCGGGAAGCAGAGCTCGAAGCGGTACTCGAAGCGGCGGACGGGCGGACGGCAGAACCGGAGCTCCCAGAGGCCGTCTGCTCGCCGGGAGAACGGCACCGGTGAGCGGGGCAGCACGACCTCCTGGACGAGACCGACTCCGTCAAGGCGACCGGTGGTCTCGTGGAACCTGAAGGTCACGCCGCAGGCGTCGACGTCGGGCGCCTCCATGCGAGGGTCGTACTCCCCAGGAGGAGCGACGGGCAAACCCGGGCGTGAGGGGCCTAGCGGGGCGGCTGCGCACCCGCCGCCGTCGTCGCCCCGCCGTCACCGCCCTCGACGACATCAACACCGGCTTTCGGTTCTGGACCGGCGCCGGCGCCGTTCGAGGCGGCCGTCCGAGCGGCCACCGGGCTCCGCCACGGATCGCCCATCCTGGCTCCAGCGGTAGCGACGGGATCAGGCCGGCCGAGCACCCTTCTCCGGTAGCGCCACACGAGCCAGCATGCGAAACAAAGGCCGATGCCCACGTAGACGAGGGAGGTCACCTCGACTGCGAGGTCGCCGGCGCTCCCGTGGGAGAGGAAGAGGTACTCGTCGAAGAACCTCGACAGCCCGTACAGCGTCACGACGATCGTCACGACGAGGCCGAGCGGGCCGCCTCGCTTGGCGACGAAACGCTCCACCGCGAGGGCGATGACCCAGATCAGGAAGCACTCGAGAGCCTGCCAGAGCGGGACGGGCACCCGCTTTCCCACCTGTCCGGCGTACGCCATCCCGTACCACGCCGTCGTCCTCGGGCCGCCGCCGGCGACCATGAGCTGCGGGCCGAGCAGCCGCCCGACGGCCCATGCGATCGCGAGCACCGGGGCCACGAGGTCGAGCGCCACCGTGAGCCGTAGCTGCCGGCACCACCTGCGGCCGCAGATGAGGCCGACGGGCACGCCGAGGGCGAGCCCCCCGTAGCTGGACAGGCCGCCGTGCCAGACGGCGAACATGTCGCCGACGTTCCTCGAATAGAAACCCCAGTTCGAGATGACATGGGCCGCCCTCGCCCCGGCGATCGAGGCGATGATGATCCAGACGAATGCCTTCGCGAACCAGGCGTCCGGGTAGCCGTGGTCGCGCAGCCGCTTGGCGAAGTAGCGGTACCCGAACCAGAAGGTGATCGCGAGCCCGATCCCGTAGGTGTGGACCTCGAGCGGCCCTATGTGGAAGACAACCGGGATTGGCTTCACGATGCCGTCACGGCGTCATTATCCCGCGTCCGGTCGACGCTGCGTGCGCGAGCGCCGGGCCATTATCAGGGAGGCGGCCGGACCCCGCCGCGTCGGCCGCCGGCAGCGGGAGCCCTGTGCCGGAGCGTCAGGCAAGGCGCTCGACGATCATCGCCATGCCCTGGCCGCCGCCGACGCACATCGTCTCGAGGCCGATCGCCTTGTCCTCGTGCTCGAGGCCGTTCAGCAACGTGGTCATGATGCGGGCACCTGTCATCCCGAACGGGTGACCGAGGGCGATCGCCCCCCCGTGGACGTTGAGCTTGTCCCACTCGATGCCGAGGTGGCGGGCCGACGGGATGACCTGGGCGGCGAAGGCCTCGTTGATCTCTGCGAGGTCGATGTCGCCGATCGCCATGCCGGCCCTCTTCAGTGCCTGGCGGCTCGCCTCTATCGGTCCGAGCCCCATGATCTCGGGGTTGAGGGCCGATACGCCGCTCGCGACGATCCTCGCGAGCGGCCGGACGCCGAGCTCGCGGGCTCTCGAGGAGCTCATCACGAGGACCGCCGCCGCTCCGTCGTTGAGCGGGCAGGCGTTGCCGGCGGTGACCCTGCCGTCCGGGCGGAAGACGGGCTGGAGCTTGGCCAGCCCCTCCATCGTCGTCTCAGGCTCGCGGCCCGTCGTCTCTCGCCACCGTCGAGCCGTCGGCGAGGACGACCGGGAGTGATCTCACGCTCGAAGAAGCCGTTCTCCTGGTTCTCGACCGCCCGGTTCTGCGAGAGGCATGCGAACTCGTCCATCTGCTGGCGGGTGACGTTCTCGTACTCTGCGACATTCTCGGCCGTCTGGCCCATCGCTATGTATAGGTCGGGTAGTCCCTCGGCTGGCGCCCACGGATCGGCACCCCCCTCGGCCCGTTGCGCCGTTCGCGCCTCTGCGTCGGCGAACTTGACGTTGCGCGTGTTCGGAGCACCATCGGCGCTCCCGGCGAGGAAGCGGCTCGTCGTCTCGACACCGGCGGCGATGAAGCAGTCGCCTTCTCCGGCCCGGATCGCATGGGCAGCCATCCGGATCGTCTGGAGCGAGGAGGAGCAGTACCGGTTGACCGTGACGCCGGGGCACTCGTCGAGGCCGGCGAGAACCGCCACCGCCCGGGCGATGTTGAAGCCGGCCTCGCCCGCCGGCTGTCCGCACCCCATGAGCAGGTCCTCGATCTGGTCCGGGTTGACCTCGGGCACTTTGTCGAGGAGGGCCGTGATGATCTGGGCAGCCAGGTCGTCCGGGCGCATCTCCTTCAACGAGCCCTTGAAAGCCCGGCCGATCGGGCTGCGGGCGGTGGCGACGATGACGGCTTCTGGCATGGGGTGAGCATAGGCAGCTGCCGCTTCGTTGCTTCAAGCTGCGACCGGCCGGTCGTTCGGCCTGCGCACTTCGCCCACATCCTGAGCGGCCACTTGTTGACGGCGGTTCTGCTCTCAAAGTTAGGTTCCCGGTCCGTGCCAAAGGCGGGATGGACGGGTGTCTTCGGTCGCCAGCTTGGTCGCCCTCTCGTGTCGCCATCGTCGTGGTGACAGCAGCCGTGGCGATCGCCCCGCAGGCGACTTCGGGCGGAGCCGGCCGCCGCCGCCCGCGGGATCGTCAGGGGCGGCGGAGAAGCCTCGCCGGCGAACGGCGCAGGGGCCGAGTCGCCCGGAGGTCCGGGCGGACCCGGCTACGCCGCCGCGACGGGCAAGGCCGGCGGCCGGACGATAAAGGTGGGGCACGCCGCCGAGGCTGGAACACGTGGTCGTCGGCCTGAGACGGCCAGGCGTCATCAAGGCCCGATCCTCTTCCCGTTCGAGAACCCTGCGATCGCCGTCCCCGTGCGGGACTGGACCCTTGATCAGGGCGTGGACATCGCCACGCTCAAGGGCGCCTGTGGACGAGCTGCAGTCGAGGTCGCCGTTGCCGATGGCGTGATCGTGCAGGAGGGGATCTCGGGCTTCGGGCCTGCGGCGCCCGTCCTTCGCGTGACGGACGGACCGCTCAAGGGGAGATACATCTACTACGGCCATGCCCTGCCGGCGCTCGTGCGCGTCGGCGCCCACGTGATCGCCGGCCAGCCCATCTCCGAGGTCGGTTGCGGCGACGTCGGTCTCTCGAGCGGCCCCCACGTGGAGCTCGGGATCAGCGTTCCCCGCGGCCCGACGTGCTGCCCCGGCTTCGGGGAGACCTCGCCGTTCATCGAGCAGCTCCTCATCGCCTCCTTGAGGAAGTAGCGCCGCTGCCAAAATGAAGGCGGTCCGACCCGGCAGCGCGAACCTTCGGCCGTAGCATCTGGGCCGATGAATGAGGATTCGCCCGCCGAGGGACCGCAGCCCGAACCGCCTCGAGCTGCGGCGAACGGGGCGGTCGAAGGGGGCGGGGCCGCCGGAGGGAGCAGGTCGCTCGACCGGCGGTCGTTCCTCCGTCGGGTGGGCGCCGCCGCCGGCGTCGCCGGGGCGGCAGCCCTCGCGGGCTGCAGCCCGTCACACGGGCAGAGCGCGCCGGCATCGAAGCCCTCCGGCGGCCACCACAAGACGAGCACGACTGCGCCCGGCCCGGGCTCGGTCCACCTCGGGGAGTACGACCTGCCGATCGCCGATTGGCTCGTAGAGGAGAACCGGCGCCCGGGCACGAAGGATTGGCTCGTGAGCGGAACCCCGCAAAGGGGCATCGAAGGCTTCCTCGATCACGTGAGCGCCCAGGCGGGCGATGTCGTCACGCTGTACGCCGACAGCAGGGCGGAAGAGGTCAACGTCCGGGCGTACCGCCTCGGCTGGTATCAGGGCTACGGCGGCCGGCTCGTCGCCGACCTCGGCCACGCCAAGGGCCGCGTCCAGCCGGCACCGACCTTCAAGCCCGGCGTGAACATGGTCGAGTGCCGGTGGTCGCCGACGCTGCGGTTCGAGGTGGGGGCGGATTGGCCGCCCGGCTATTACCTGCTCCGCATGGGGACGTCACCGCAAGGCTGGTCGCAGTGGGTCCCTCTCCTCGTGCGTGACGACTCGAGCCGGGCGTCTCTCGTCGTGCAGAGCTCCGTCACGACATGGCAGGCCTACAACCTGTACGGGGAGTACAGCCTCTACCTCGGACCGTCGAGCGGCGGCGGGTCCGACGTCTCCAACCGCTCACGGGTGGTCTCCTTCGACCGGCCGTACCCGCCCGGATGGGAGGACGGCACCGCCGACCTGTTCGGAAACGAGTTCCCGCTCCTTGCTCTCGTCGAGCGGTACGGGATCGACGTGACCTACTGGACCGATCTCGACCTTCACGAGCGGCCTGAGCTGTTGGCCAACCACAAGTGCCTCGTCAGCCTGGGCCATGACGAGTATTGGTCGTCGACGATGCGCTTTGCCTGTGAGGACGCACTGGAGAAGGGGCTCAACATCGCCTTTCTCGGCGCCAATGCCTGCTACAGGCATATAAGGCTCGATCCTTCCCCGACCGGAGGCAACCGCCGCCAGGTCTGCTACAAGGTGGCGGCCGAGGATCCCCTACTCGGCAAGGACGACGCCGAGGTGACGGCGAACTGGGGCGAGGGCCCGGTGCCGCGTCCGGAGTCGAAGCTGATCGGCATCGAGTACCAGGCATACATGCCGACCGGCGCCCCCTTCGACGACCTCGTCGTGGTCGATCCGGGTGGATGGGTGTTCGCCGGCACCGGCCTCACGGCAGGCTCGCGGCTGCGGCACGCGAACGGCTCGGAGTTCGACCGGTACAGCCCGGGAGCTCCCTCGCCGGCGAACGTGGAGATCCTCTGCCACTCCCCGATCACGAGCGTGCTCGGGCCGTCGTACTCCGACATGTCCTATTACACCGTGAAGGGGGGCGGGGGGGTCTTTGCTACCGGGACGGCTTCGTTCGTCAACCGGCTCTGGGACAACCCCGGCGTGCTCCCGCGGCCGTTCGCCCCAGGGCCGATTCCCGGCGTGACAGCTGCCGCTCACGCGGGTGACCCTCAACGTGCTGTCGGAGCTGGCGAAAGGGCCGGCGTCGCTTCACCGGCCGTCGCAGGCGAACTGGGAGCGGTTCTACAGTGCCGGCTCGGCGGCGCCCCCTCCCGTCGACGTGCCCTGACCGTTTGCTGCAGCGAATGCCGGCGTCGGCCGTTACGGACTGGGCGCTGACGCGGAGCGGCCCCGGGTAGCCGGGGGCTTGCGCCTCCGCACTTCCCGGGGCCTCTCCTGGCGACAACGGAACCCCGCCAGCCTCAGGTGCCTTGCGGCTGCCCGAGGCAGCGTCCCGGTGCACCGGTCCCGGAGGACCGGTCAGCCGGGCGGGTGCCCGTGTTACCGCTCAAGGGTGGTGAGGCCATGCGTCCGCTGATCGGACCTCCCTCGCGGGACGTCCTCCTGCGGAGCCTGCCTTCCTCCGTCGAGCCTTCCTTGCGGTCGGCTCATCTGTCAGAAGACGAGCCTTCGGTCGGCCATCCTTGCGGGTGCCCTACCTCCCGGTGCATCCGGCCCTTCAGGCTTTCCTTGCGGTCTGCCCTAGTTCCGGATCTCGTCTCCGTCCTTGGCGTCGCCCACTTTGCGCCCTCGGGCGGGGACCGTCAAGCGGTGTGGAGGTAATACCGAAGTTGTCGACAGGAAAACGGCACTTTCCCCCTCTCGTCCCCAACCTCGTCCACACCTACGGCTTTCTCACCACCGGAGAGGGAGCCGGGAACGCCTCGCCGTCGAAGCGGTCGAAGACGGCGATCTCGGTCACCGCCTTCCGCCGTAGCTTGCGCACCTCCTTCACCGGATGGCCGAGCACGACGAGGGCGGCGACGGCGAAGGCGGGCGGGATCCGGAGGATCCCGCGCAGCGCCGGCTCCTCCCGGCAGAGCACCGTCGTCATGACGCCCCCGAGCCCGGCGTTGCGCGCCGCCAGCAGGAGGTTGTGGCCGAAGGGATACACGGAGGCACCCCCGACGATGCTCTGACGCCCGAGGCCGTTGTCAGTGACGGCGAGGGAGGGCAGGTGGGCGCAGAGCACCATCATCACCGGGACGCTGTCGAGCCTCTCCCCGAAGCTGTCCGGCGCAGGGCGCTCGCGGGCGGCGGCGAGGTCGACCGCCGGCTCGTGCCAGGCGCCGCCATCGCCGGGGGCGAACGGGACAAGGCCGAGCTCGACGTGCGCCCAGTACTCCCGCCAGCCCATCTGGTAGGCATCCTTGACCGCTGAGCGGATGACGGGGTCCCGCACGACGATCACACGCCACGGCTGGCGGTTCCCACCGCTCGGGGCGAATCGGGCCGAATCGAGGAGACCGGCGACGGTCTCGTCGTCGACCGGCTCGTCGGTGAATTCCCGCGTGGCGGGAGTGGTCCGCATCACCTCGGTCAGTTCCATCGCCGGCGACGTTAGGCCCGCTCGGCCGCCGGGCGAACCGTGGTGATAGGTTCGCCCGGGCCTCACAGCCTCGGAGGTGCGATGACGACTTGGGATGGCCAGGGACTTCCCCCGGCTGCAGAAGCAAGGATGGAGCGTGCCCGCTCTGGCGGCCCCGCGAGCAGCCTCCTCAGCATCGCCGGCCAGTCGGCCATCGAGGGTTGCGGCTTCTCGATCGTCGGCGAGGTCATGGGCTGCATCGTCCAGCACATCGGCTTCCAGGGCTACGGCGGCTGCGGCTTCTACGGCGGCTACGGCGGGATGGGGATGGGCGGCGGATTCGGCTACCGGGGAGGAGGGGCTTTCGGCACGGGCGGAGCGCCTTTCGGCTCAGCCGCCGGGACCCCGGGCGTCAGCCTCGTCGGATTTGCCCCTTACGTGGATGCCCTCTACCACGGCTACGACACCGCGATGATCCGGATGCTGACCGAGTGCCGGGAGCTCGGCGGCGACGGCGTCGTCGGCGTCTCTCTCACCGCCAAGCACCTCGGAGAGGGGAACCGGGAGTTCCTCGCCTACGGGACGGCGGTCCGGGCGCACTCGCGGGCGCGGCCGGCGAACCTCTTCTCGACGATGCTCCCCGGCAACGACGTCGCCAAGCTGCTCCACGGCGGGTGGGCTCCGGTCGCCGTCTCCATAGGCATCTCGCTCGCCATCCGTCACGACGACTGGGCGACGCTCCAGCAGGCTCGCACCTGGGCCGGCAACACCGAGGTCTCCGGCTACACCCAGCTCGTCCACCAGGTCCGGATGGACGCCCGGCACCAGTTCGCCCGCCGGACGGCGGCCTTCGGCGCCGAGGGCGCCATCACCGACGCCATGCAGCTCGACATCTGGGAGATCGAGCCGGGCGAGAACCATCGCGACCACGTGGCTCTGTCCTCGGTGATGGGAACCGCCATCACGCGCTTTCACCTCGGCGCGGTCGCGCCGACCGCCAGCCTTGTCGTCCTCCCCCTGTCCGACCCGGCAGGTCCACCCGGAAGGAAACCATGACCACCGACACCGAACCTCCCAACGCGGGGATACCCGAAGACGCCATGCGGCGCCTTGCCGAGATGCGGCCGGGCGCCCCTGGGGCCCTTTTCACCTCGGACCTGTCCGTGAACGAGTTCCTGTTGGTGCGCGAGGCGGGTTTCTCGCCGCTCGGGCTCGTGCTCGGCTCGAGCATCTACCACGTCGGGCTACAGGTGGGGCGGTGGAGCAAGAACATGGAGCTCGACACGCTCTCCCAAGCGATGTACCAGGCCCGCGAGCTCGCCATGACCCGGATGGATGCCGAGGCTGCGGCTCTCGGAGCAGACGGCGTGGTCGGCGTGCGCCTCGAGATCGAGTTCAAGGAGTTCGGCAACGACCTCGCCGAGTTCATCGCCGTCGGGACGGCCGTCAAGGCCGACGGCGAGGGCAACTGGAAGAACAACCGCGGCCAGCCCTTCAGCTCCGACCTCTCGGGTCAGGACTTCTGGACGCTCGTGCAGGCCGGCTATGCGCCGCTCGGGATGGTGATGGGGAGCTGCGTCTACCACATCGCCCACCAGGGCACCTTGAAGGCGCTCGGCAATGTCGGGCGCAACGTCGAGATCCCCCAGTACACAGAGGCGCTCTACGACGCCCGCGAGCTCGCCATGAGCAGGATGCAAGCCGAGGCGGAAGAGCTCAAGGCCGAGGGGATCGTCGGCGTCCAGCTGCTCTCCCTCGCCCACAAGTGGGGGGGTCACACGACGGAGTTCTTCGCCGTCGGGACGGCTGTCCGGCCGCTCCGTGCCGACCACATCATCTCGAAGCCCCAGCTGGTCCTCCCGCTCACCGACCGCTGACCGGGCGGTACCGTTGCCGACATGAGCGACCTGCCTCAGTTCCCGGGACAGGGGTCCGGCCTCGAGCCGTCGGCGCAGGGGGCGGGCTCGTCGCTCGCGCCGGCGGACAACTCTGACGTCGTCGAGCAGGTGGCGGCGGCGCTTCGGGCCGACAACGCAGATCTCGAGACCTACACCCACGTCCTGTCCTCGACGATCGGCGACCTGTTGCCCGCCGGCATGGTCGAGATCGAGCGGGACCGCTCGCTCTCGGACCGGATGGCGGGAAGGCCGGGCTCTCCCACCGTCATCAGGCTCCGGCTCGGCGACCGCACGCTCGAGCTGAAGGCTCGTCACGGCCGGCTCCTCGCCTCGAGCGCCCGGTCCGTCCGCGGCGTGACGATCAGCTCGTCGGAGATCTCCGTCGCGGAGTGGACTCGAGCAGCTGGCGACGCACCTGACCGCTCTCGCCACAGAGAACGCTGAGGCGCGTGAGGCCCTCGGCCGCCTCCTCGGCGCCTGAGAAGGACGAAGCGGCTCGACCTGTCGCCCCCTGGGCTGGCGACGACAGCATCAGCGCCGCCCGTCGGGAGCGTGCGCGCTCCGGGCTGCGCCCTGGCAGACCCACTGCGGGCGGCACGGGGATGTGGTGCTACAAACGGTCGTGCGCACAGGAACCTGCCTGAAAGGACGCGTCGAGGTGTACGAGCGACAAGAGACGACCACCCCCTCCCGCCATCCGGAGCGGGCAAGCTATGACGAAGAAGTGGTTCATGACGTGCTCGACGCCGCCCTCATCGGCCATGTCGGCTTCGTTGCCGACGGCCGACCTCAGGTTCTTCCGCTCCTGTTCGTCCGAGTCGGCCCGACTGTCTACCTCCACAGCTCGACGGGAGCCCGCCCGGCAAGGATGGCGGCGCGCCAGGACGGGATCGACCTCTGCCTCGAGGTGACTCTCGTCGATGCGCTCGTGCTCGCCCGGTCCGCCTTCAACCACTCGGCGAACTACCGGTCGGTCGTCGCCCATGGCCGCGGCACTCTCGTCAGCCTCCGCCGCTGAGAAGGATGCCGTGCTCGTGGCGCTCATGGACAAGCTCGTTCCCGGCCGGAGCGGCGACGCCCGGATGCCGAACGAGAAGGAGCTCCGCCAGACCGCCGTCCTTGCTCTGCCGCTCGAGGCGGCCGGCGCCAAGATCCGAAGTGGCGACCCGAGCGACGACGAGGATGACCTCGGGCTCCCGGTCTGGGCCGGCCTGCGACCGATCGTCGCCTCCTGGGGGACGCCTCAGCCGGCGGCCGATCTCGACCCGGAGATCACGCTGCCGGACTACCTGCACCGGTTGCCGGCTGCCGGCTCGGGCAATGGCGTGCTGGGCGGCCCCGGCGGAGCGTTCCCGGCATGAGGGCGGTCGTGCAAAGGGTCTCCTCGGCGCGGGTCACCGTCGGCGGCGAGGTCGCCGGTGCCATCAACGGGCCCGGGCTGTGCGTGCTCGTCGGGGTGACGCATTCCGACGACGAGGCTGTCGCCCGCGGCCTCGCCTCCAGGTTGTGGAACCTGCGGATCCTCGCCGACGACGAGGGTCGCATGAACCGTTCGGCGGCGGAGCTCTCTGCCGAGCTTCTCGTCGTCAGCCAGTTCACCCTCTACGGCGACACGAGCAAGGGCCGCCGCCCGTCCTGGCTGGCGGCCGCCCCCGGCCCGGTCGCCGAGCCACTCGTGCAGGTCGTGGTGGACGAGCTGCGCGGTCTCGGGGCGACGGTGGCGACGGGGCGTTTCGGCGCTGACATGCTCGTCGAGCTGGTGAACGACGGGCCGGTGACGATCCTCCTCGAGCTCTAGCTCTCGAGCTTTTGGCTCGCCTGGCAGCCGTGCGACACTGCCGCCATGCGATACGTGATCCTCGGTGCCGGCGCGATCGGCGCCTCTCTCGGCGGCCGGCTGTTCCAACAAGGCCATGAGGTCGTCCTCGTTGCCCGCGGCCGGCACCTCGAGGCGCTGCAGTCGTCAGGGCTCGAGCTACGCGATCCGGTTGCGACCGCCAAGCTGGCGATCCCGGCCGTCGCCTCGGTGACCGAAGCCGCTCCGGAGGCACCCGACGTCGTCATCCTCGCCACGAAGACCCAGCACTCCGAGGAGGCGCTCGCCGCCCTCTACGCCTGCTGCCGACCGCCGCCCGAGCCCCAGTTCTCCGTCGTCTGCGCCCAGAACGGCGTCGAGAACGAGAGACTTGCCCTTCGCCGGTTCGCCGACGTCTACGGCATGCGGGTGATGCTCGCCGGCACCCATCTCGAGCCCGGTGTCGTCGAGATCGCGACAGCCCCCGTCTCCGGTGTCCTCGACGTCGGCAGGTACCCGAGCGGCACAGACGAGACGGCCGGGAGGATTGCCGAGGATCTGCGGGGGGCGGGTTTTGACGCTGTCGCCACGGCGAACGTGATGGCGAGCAAGTACTCGAAGCTCATCTCGAACGTGGCGAACGCCATCGAAGCCGCCTGCGGGACGAGAGAGGAAGAGCCGGCGGCTGCGGATCTGGCGGAGAGGGCACGGGAGGAGGCGCGCGCTGTCTTCCGAGCCGCCGGCATTGCCGTCGCCGACGCGGAGTCCGAAGCCGAGCGCCGGCGCGGCCCGGGGCCTCCTGCAGGCTGTCGACGGAGCGCTCCGATCGGGCGGCTCGACGTGGCAGAGCCTGCGGCGAGGCACCGGCAACATCGAGGCTGACTGGCTGAACGGTGAGATCGTCCTGCTCGGTCGCTTGCACGGCGTCCCGACACCGGTCAACGAGCGGCTGCAGCACGTGGCGAACGAAATGGCACGTGACGACGTTGCGCCGGGCTCGATCACGGCCGGGGAGCTCGCCGCCGGCTTGCTCTGACACAACGGTGGGGACGGCTCGGCACTCGCGGGACGGCAATGAGGTTGCGCACCGGTGCCGGGACGGCACAGCCTTGATGGCGATGGAGACAGGCGAGGCCGAACAGCAGCTGCTCGAGGAGGCGCGGCGTCACCTGCGCGGGGCGAGCTCCGTCGTCGCGCTGACGGGCGCCGGCATCTCGACCGACGCCGGCATCGCCGACTTCCGCGGGCCTGAAGGGATCTGGACGCTCAACCCCGAGGCCGAGCGCTTCTCGAGCCTGCGGCACTATCTGGGCGATGAGGAGGTACGCCGGTCGTCATGGCGTTCCCGTCTCGACGCCCCGGTCTGGACCGCCCGCCCGACGGCGGGTCATCTCGCTCTCGTCGATCTCGAACGCCGCGGGCAGCTCGGGACGATCGTCACCCAGAACACCGACGGCCTCCATCAGCTGGCCGGTTCACTGCCGGCAAATGTGGTCGAAGTGCACGGCACGACGCACTGGACGCTCTGCTGGAGCTGTGGCGACAGGCAGCCGACGCTGAACGTCCTCGAGCGGGTGAGGGCGGGCGAGGAGGACCCGAGATGCTCGTGCGGCGGGATCCTCAAGACCGCCACGGTCAGCTTCGGCCAGTCGCTCGATCCCGACGTCCTCGCCCGGGCTCAGCTGGCAGCGACGCGGGCGGACGTGCTGCTCGCCATCGGGACGACGCTCGAGGTGCAGCCGGTTGCTGGCATCGTGCCGTTGGCCGCTCGCTTCGGAGCGACCGTCATCATCGTGAACGGCAGCCCGACGGCGGGCGACCCGATCGCCGACGTCGTGCTGCGCGGGCCGATCGGCACGCTCTTGCCGGCGCTCGTGGCAGAGGAAGGGGCTGAGCCTCCCGCCGGGTAGCCGAGAATGCAGAGCAAGGCCGCAGAAGGAGATGCGTCCCAAGGCAGCGTCTCGTCACGGGCGCTCGACCTCGAGGGCTCGGTCGAGCGCCGGCCTTGCCTCGCCCGGCGTCACCCAGTCGACGCGGACGTCGCTCGAGCCGACCCAGGCCGCTGCCGACCAGAGGGCGCGGGCGGTGCCCGTCGTCGCCGGGCCGAGCGGGACGCCGTCCTCCAGATGGACGCCACGTGCGACGAGCAGACCACCCTCCCTCCCCGGATCGACCCGCCCCACGAGCCGGTCACCCACGAGCACCGGCATGGAGTAGTAGCCGTGGACCCGTTTCTCCTTCGGCGTGTACGCCTCGAGGCGATGGCGGAACTCGAACAGCCGCTCGGCCCTTGGCCGGTCCCACACGAGGGAGTCGAACGGTGACACGAGCGTCGCCCGCGACCTCGCCCCGCTCGTGCCGGCCTCGAGAGCCGCCGGCGAGGCCCAGGCCGTCGTCTTCCAACCGTCAACTGCTACCTGCACGAGCCCGAGGGATGGCAGGATCTCGGCGACGTCCCTCTTCGGGATCCCGCAGTAGACGCTGAAGTCGGCGAGGGTGCCCACGCCGATCGCAGGCGCCGCCTGGGCGAGCAGTCGGGCGACCTGCTCCGCCCGCGAGGGGCTCGCCGCCAGCAGGTCGGCCGGTATCGCCCGCTCGGGCAGGTCGTAGACGCGCTGGAAGCCCTTCCGCTTCACGCACACGACCTCCCCGACGTCGAGGAGCCACTCGACGGCGATCTTGGCCTCGGACCAGTCCCACCAAGGGCCGCCTTTCCGTGCGCTCCCGAGATCTCTTATCAAGAGAGGCCCGTCTGACCGGAGCCGGTCCAGCACGGCCCGGCATGTCGAGTCGGCATTGTCGAGCCGGTGCCAGCGCCGGCCCCGCTCACGGCGAGCCTGGCGCTTGAAGGCATAGTTCGGCCAGTCCTCGATCGGGACGACGCAGGCGGCATGGGCCCAGTACTCAAAGGCGCCGAAGGGCGGCCCCGCCCAGTAAGCATCCTCGACGGCCCTGCGGGGAAGTGCTCCGAGTCGGGCGTAGGCGACGAGCTCGTGCGTGCGGGCGAGCACCGAGATCGTGTCGAGCTGGACCGCCCGCAGGCGCCGGAGCATCGCAGACGGCCCCCCGGCCCAGCGAGGCCCCAACAGGCCCTGGGCGGCGAGGACGAGACGGCGAGCCTCCCGCCGGGAGAGCGTCTCTGTGGATGGCACGGCTTGGGGAAGGTATTCCGCCTGGCTCTCGACCGTCAAGACGTTGCGGGCTCGCCTGAGGGCGGCCATCATCGATGGCCGGTGACAGACGGCTGGAATTACGCGGACGTCTGGGAGGCGGTCGCCGATCGCTTCCCAGACGAGGTGGCCGCCGTGCACGGCGCCGTGGTGCGTACTTGGAAAGAGCTCGACGAGCGGGCTGACGCCGTCGCGAGCGGCCTCATCGGCGCCGGCTTGCAGGGCCAGGACAAGGTCGCCCAGTACATGCGCAACCGCCCGGAGTACCTCGAGTCGATGTTCGCCGCCTTCAAGGCGGCCCTCGTACCGGTCAACACGAACTTCCGATACGGCGACGACGAGCTCGCCTACCTGTGGGACGACTCCGACACCGTGGCGGTCGTCTTCGACGCCGAGTTCAGCGAGACGTGTGCCCGCCTCCGAGGCCGCCTGCCGAACATCCGCGCCTGGTTGTACGTCGGGCCGGCCGGCGGTTGCCCCGACTGGGCGACCGATTACGAGGCGCTCGCAGGCTCCGGTAAGGGAGCTCAGGCGGGCACGGCACGTGCGGGCGCCCTGGGGAAGGTCGGGCGAGGACCTGAACCTGCTCTACACGGGGGGAACGACCGGGCTGCCGAAAGGTGTCATGTGGCGCCAGCATGACTTCTTTCTCATGATCGAACGCCAGTACGGGCGTCAGCCGCCCGAGGAGCCGGACCTTCGTGCCCACCTGTCGTCGTTGCGCGGCCCGGGGCCCCGCGTCCTGCCGGCGCCGCCGCTCATGCACGGCACTGCATGCTGGTTCGCGATGGCTGCGATGTCGGCTGGCGGCTCGGTCGTGACGCTGACCGAGCCCCGCTTCGACGCAGAGGAACTGCTCGAGACCGTCGTCGCCCGCAGCGTCAAGGGGATCTGCATCGTCGGCGACGCCTTCGCCAAGCCGATCCTCGCCGTCCTCGACGCCGAGCCCGGGACGTTTCGACCTGAGCAACGTCCGCCTCGTCATGTCATCGGGGGCGATGCTCAGCCGGACGAGCAAGGAGCGCCTGAGTGCCTACGTGCCCGGCGCCCGGATCGTCGACGGTCTCGGCAGCTCCGAGTCGGGGTCTCTCGGGACCGCCGTCACCAAGTCCGGCACGGTGGGCGAGACTGCCCGATTCCAGCTGGGGCCGAACGTGAGAGTCCTCGACGCAGACAACCGGGACGTCGTCCCGGGCTCGTCCGAGCCTGGCCGGCTCGCCATCGGGGGGCACCTGCCCGTCGGCTACTACAAGGATCCGGTGAAGACCGCCGCCACGTTCATCACCGTGGACGGCCGCCGCTACGCGGTGGCGGGCGACTTCGCAAGCGTGGGCGCCGACGGCTCGATCACCCTCCTCGGCCGCGGGTCGGGCTGCATCAACACCGGCGGCGAGAAGGTCTACCCCGAGGAGGTCGAGGAAGCGCTGAAGACGGCGGCGACCGTCCGCGACGCGGCTGTCGTAGGGCTGCCCGACGACCGCTTCGGCGAGGCGGTCGTGGCCCTCGTCGAGATGGAAGGGGAGGCAGCCTTGGACGAGGCCGCCCTGATGGCCCACACGAGGTCGAGCCTCGCCGGCTTCAAGGTGCCGCGCCGCATCATCAGTGTGGCGAGAGTGGAGCGCCTTCCCAACGGGAAGATGGACTACACGGCGATGAAGGCGGCCGCCCGTACGGCCCTCGGCCTTTAACGACAACTCCTCAGACGAGCGCCGAGTCCCAGCCCTCTGAGACAACCGGCTCGAAGACCGGCCGGAGCGGCATGTTGCTCTGCCCGTTCTCCGGGCGAACGCAGAGGACCTGGTGGATCTCGAGGTGGTGGCTGTCGAAGCCGACGGCGGATGCCGTCATGTAGAGCTTCCACACCCTTGCCCGCTCCTCGCCCACCTCGGCCACGGCCTCGTCGAAGCTGCGCTCGAGATTGGAGACCCAGCGGCGCAGCGTCAACCCGTAGTGCTCGCGGAGGCTCTCGGCGTGACGTACCTCGAACCCGTGGGCCTGGAACATCGTCACGAGCGTGCCCACCTCGTGCAGCTCGCCGTCAGGAAAGACATAACGGGTCATGAAAGGACTGGCGATCCGCGATGGCCGGCTGAGCCCGGCGGCGACGGAGAGCTGACGGGAGACCTCTTTCAGACGTGACGGCGAGGGCGCAGGGTCCGTCGTGGCCGGCCTGCCGATGGCGTGGTTGAGGAAGCGGCCGCCCGGTCGGAGCAACCGGAAGAGGGTCCTCACGTATTGCTCCATCGAACGGCGTCCGACGTGCTCGAACATCCCGATCGAGCTGATGGCGTCGAACGGGCCGTCGTCCAGGTCGCGGAAGTCCTGCAGGCGGAACTCGACGAGATCTGCCACCCCCGCAGCTCGGGCAAGCTCGGTGGCATAACGCTGCTGCGGCTCCGAGAGGGTGATGCCGACAACCGAGGCCCCGTAGGTGCGGGCGGCGTGGATGGCCATCGATCCCCACCCACAGCCGACGTCGAGCAGTCGCATGCCCGGTGCCAGATCGAGCTTACGGGCGATCAGGTCGACTTTTCGCAGCTGGGCATCCTCGAGGGAGTCCTCGGGCGACTGGAAGACGGCGCACGAGTACGTCATCGAGGGTCCGAGGACCATCTGGTAAAAACGGTTCGAGACGTCGTAGTGATAGGAGACGGCCCGCCGGTCCCTCGTGCGGCTGTGAAGGATGCCGTGCTGGCGGGTCTCCGCCGCCGGCGGCGGAAGGGGGCGGAGGACCGTGAGACCGGTTTCGGCGAGAAGAGAGCGCAGCGATGCCGTCCGGAGAAACTCGGCCGGTGACGGCAGATCGAGCGAGAGGAGCTCCTCGAGAGGGCCGATCACCTCGAGATCACCGGCGATGTAAGCGCGGGCAAGACCGAGCTCGCCCGGCCGGGTGAGCGTCCGGCGGAGAGCTTCTCGCCGGACGACCCTGAGGGTTACGGCCGCATCCGGCGGTCCGGCCGTGCTCCCGTCGAAAGCCTCGACGCGAAACGGGATCTCGCCGCCGAAGATCGACGCCACGACCTGGGCTACCGCCACTTGAGCCTCCTCCGTCCAGCAACGAGGCGATTCTGCCAGCGCCGTTCGAATTGCGCTAAAGCGGGTGCGGCCGCCCGGTGGGCGGCACTGGATGGCGCCGCCGTCGGGCCGCGCTCGACGCCTTCCTCGAGCTCCATCGCCATGGGTCGCCCGGCGCGGCTGGTGAGCGCCCGTTCCGGCTGACAGGCTGACGACATATGCCCCGGAGCCGCCCACACATCATGCTCGGCCTCGTCGCCCTCACGGCGCTCAGCGTCTCGGCGGGAGGCTGCGCAGCGAGGGTCACGCCGAAGCACGTCGAGCTCGCCGTCGCCTGGCGGTGGGCCTGAGGCCCGTACGCCGAAGGAGCTGATACGGGTCGCCGTCCGGTTCAACGAGGACTACGCCGCCAACAAGGCCGGGCTTGTCTACGACCGGTGGGATGCGAGGAGCAAGGCCGTCATCAGCCGGGCGGCCTATGTCCGGCGACACCTCGAATGCCTCACTGCGCCCGGGCCGGCCGAGGTGGAGGGTGCCGAGCCGGCGGCGGGAGGGTACTGGACGGTGAACTACTCGATCAGCGGGATTCAGTTCACCGACTACTGGCGTTACGAGAACCGCAGGTGGCTCTTCGACCTCTTGCGGAGCAACCCGGATGCGGTGAAGCTCTACCGGCTGCCGTTCGCCCAGTACGAGAAGGCGGTCGGATGCGCACCCGGGCGATGAACTAAGTACCATGACGCCGGGGCTTTCCTGCTCTTGCGACCCGAACGGCCGGGGCTGACGACAATCGATTGTGGTGCGGCTCTCCGCCAGATCGGCATGCGGCGGTCGGGGCGCCTCGGAAGGAACGGCCAGGGCGGCAAAAAGAAGGGAGCGAGCGATGACACAGAGGATCAGCTACGTTCCCCTCGAGGCCATGGACGACGCCATGAGGACCGAGATGGACCGGTGCGCGCGGGAGGGCACGCCCCGCCCGGAGAGCTCAGCCATCCGGGCGCATGTGCCGGCGGCTTTCTGGGCATTCGCCGACAGCTGGCGCAAGATCTTCCGGGAGGGGATCTGCGACCATGCCATCAAGGACCTGTGCCGCGTTTACGTGTCGCGCAGCGTCAAGTGCGAGTACTGCGGCAATCAACGCTCAATGCAGGCCTCCGCCCAAGGCCTCGTCGAGCAGCAGTACGACGAGCTGCTCAACTTCGAGTCCTCGCCTCTCTACGACGAGCGCCAGAAGGCGGCTCTCGCCTACGCCGAGGCCATCACATGGCACCTCGACTCCGACGACGCCCTCTGGGACCGCCTCCACCGTCACTTCTCTGAGGAGGAGCTCGTCGAGCTGGGCTGCTTCATCGCCCTCACCATGGGCCAACAGAGCTGGATCCGGCTGCTCGGGATCGAGCACCACGAGGTGCTCGCCCATACAGCGGCCTCGATGGCGCCCGGCTTCGAGAATGCCGAGGAGCTCCGCTCCGCCAAGGCCTCGCCGGGGTACTGGGCCCGATGACACTCGCCTGCAGGGCGTGAGCCGGACGGCGTGACAGAGACAAAGGGAGCGGCCGGCCGCCGCCCGATCCTCCGCGACGTGGCGCGCCTAGCCGGCGTCCACCCGGCCACGGCCTCACGCGCCCTCAATCAGATGACGCGCAATCTCGTGCAAGTCGAGACGGTGCGCCGGATCGAAGAGGCCGCGCAGTCCCTCGGCTACCGGCCGGACCACCTTGCCCGCAGCCTCAAGACCCGGCGCACGGCCACTGTCGGAGTCGTCCTACCCGACCTCACGAACCCCCTCTTCCCACCGATCGTCCGGGGGATCGAGGACAGGCTCGTCACGGCCGGATTCGTGCCGCTCATCGGCAACACCGACAACGACGAGGAGCGCGAGCGGCTCGTCCTCGAACGACTCGAGGCGCGGCAGGTGGACGGGCTCATCCTCGCGACGGCACTTCGGCGGAGCCCGCTCCTCGTCGAGATCGCCCGCACCGGCCTTCCCGTCGTCTTGGTGAACCGGGTCGTCGACGGCCACAGGCTGCCGTCGGTATCGGTCGACGACAGCGCCGGCATCCGGGCCGCCGTCGCCCATCTGAGCGAGCTCGGGCACCGTCGAATTGCACACATCGCCGCCCCCCAGCATCTCTCCACCGGGCTCGGTCGCTACAGGGGCTTCCGTTCGGGGGTCGAGGCGGCCGGCCTCGACGACGACGCCGAGCTCGTCGTGTTCGCACGGTCGTTCTCGGAGCCGGCCGGCTTCGAGAGCGCCTGCGAGCTGTTGCAGCGCCGCCGGCCCATCACGGCCATCGTGGCCGCGAACGACATGCTTGCCCTCGGCTGTCTTCGTGCCTTTGAGACCTTCGGCTTGGAGTGCCCACGAGACGTGTCGCTCGTCGGCTTCAACGACATGCCCTTCGTGGACCGTGTGAGCCCACCTCTCACGACTGTGGGGTTCCCCCACTACCTCGTGGGCACCTATGCCGCCGAGCTGATGCTCGAGCGAATCGAGGACGGCGGTGGTCCCGTGAAGGTGCTCTTCCTTCCCCCCGAGCTCGTCGTACGAGCCTCGACGGCTCCGCCGGCTGGTGGCCGGAATGCGGTATTGGCGTCGTCCCGACGGCGGGCTCGATCCGGCGCCAAGTCGACGACGGCCGTGGTCGGCTGAGGCGCCGAAGAGGCGGCCGTCCCGCTCGTCGTTACGCTCCCGAAGTCGTGCGCGCGGAGTCAGCCTCACCCGAAGATGTCAATCCCCGTTTCTCCCGAGCCGAAATGGTCAGGCGTCGGGCCGCAATGGACCAAGCCGCAGAGCGAGCCGGAGTCGATCACATCCTCGCCTACGGGGCCGCTCGAAACGGTGGCGCCGTGCAATGGCTGAGCCAGTGGCCCGTCACTCAGGAGGCCGCCCTTGTCTGGGCTCCCGGCGAGGAGGCGGTCCTGTTCGTCGAGTACGCCAACCACGTGCCGAACGCCGCCGAACAAGCCGACGATGTCGAGGTGCGCTCCGGCGGTGGCCGGCTGGTGGCCTCGGCGCTGGCGCTGGCCTTGGAGAGAGGGTGCAGGCACCTCGGCGTGGTAGGGCCGTTCCCGGCTCGGAGCCTGCGGTCAGCCGAGGAATCCGTCGCCTCGCTGTCTTTTCTCGACGACATTTACCAGAGCCTCCGACTCGTCAAGTCGAGTGAGGAGCTCGAATGGCTGCGGGTCGGTGCAGCTTTGACCGACGCAGCCGTGGCGAGCCTCGTCGAGCACGCCGCCATCGGCATGACCGAGATCGAGCTGTGCGCGTTGCTGGAGCAGGCGTACCTCCCCTTCGGCGCCACGAACCACATCCATTACGTGGGCACGACGTCGATGGCGGCGCCCGCCCTGCGTGTGCCGCGTCAGTGGCCCTCGCCGCGCCGACTCAAGCTCGGCGACGTCCTCGTGTGCGAGGTGAGCGCGAGCTGGTGGAGCTACCCGGGCCAGCTGCTGCGCACTTTCGTGATCGGGTGCGAGCCCGATGAACGGTACAGGCGGCTGCACGACGTGGCCGAGGCGGCATTCGATGCCATCACGAGCCGCATCGCGCCCGGCACGACAGCGGCCGAACTGGCCCGGGCCGCTCAGCTCGTCGACGACGCCGGCTACGAGACCTGTGACGACATCGTCCACGGGTTCGGCGGTGGGTACCTGCCCCCGCTCGTGCCGGGTGGGGGCAGGCCCGGGCTCGACCCTTCGTTCTCGCTCGAGAGAGGCATGACGCTCGTGGTGCAGCCGAACATCGTCACCTCCGACGGCTGTCGCGGAGTACAGACAGGAGAGCTTCTGGTCGTCACCGGCGACGGCTACGAGTCCCTCCACCGCTTTCCCGCGCGGCCTGCAAAGAATCCTTTGACGGAAGGCACCCGGCTCGGGCGCCCGGTTCCCGCCTAGCTCATCGCGCCGCAGCAGCCACAGGCGCAGCGACCTCGAGCCCGTCGGGGACGACGGCATCCTCACTCTTGAGCTCGAGCCCGGCCGCCCGAGCCTCGAGCTCGAAGAGAGCCGCGAAGTCGCTGTCGCCGAGACCCTCGCCGATTCCGGCAGCCACAAGTTGGTGGACGAGGGCGGCGACAGGCATGGGAACGTCATGAGAGCGGGCGGCGGACAGGCCGAGATCGAAGTCCTTGCGGAGCAGCTTGACGGTGAAGGTCGGGGCGAAGTCGAGGTTGACAAGAGCGGGGGTCTTGTAGCGGGTGAAAGTGGAGCCCATCACGGAGTCGTTGAGGAAGGCGAGGAAGTCCTGGCGCCGCACACCGCCCTTCTCGGCGAGCACGGTGATCTCGAACAGCGACTGGGTCACGATGCCGAGCATCAGGTTGTGGCAGAGCTTGACGAGCCTCGCAACCTCCCCTTCGCCGACGTAGGTTGCTCCCGCGCCGATGATCGCAAAGAGCTCCTCGACCTCGGCGAAGGCGTCGGCCGGCCCCGAGACGGCCATCGTGAGTCGCCCGGCTTTGACGACCTTGGCGTTCCCGCTCACCGGGGCGGCAAGAAGCGATGCCGACCGTTCGCCGGCGAGGGCGCGGGCCTTTGCCGAGGCTTCGACCGACACCGTCGAGCAGTCGACGATTATCGACGGCGCGCTCTCCTGGCGGAGGAGGCCACCTTCGTCGTCGAGCACAGAGAGGAGGTCCTCGGACGAGGCGACGGTGATGAACACGATGCGGCAGGACGACAGCTCGGCGACGGTCTCGGCTGCGGTCGCTCCCTCTGACACGAGCGGCTCGACCTTGGAGGCGGTCCGGTTGTAGACGGCGAGGTCACAGCCGTGGCGGATGAGCCGAGTGGCCATCGCGCTGCCCATCCGGCCAGCTCCGATCCAGCCGATGGTGTCCGTGCCGACCGCCACGCAAGCCTCCTCGTCAGAATTGAGTGCACACGACTGTCGCGCCCGCTCCCGGTGGTGTCAAGGGAGCGAGAACGGAGCTCACTGCACGCTGCCACCAGCTGCGGACTGGGTGTGGGAGACGAGGGGCGTCCTTGGGGGAGCAGATGGCACGTTGATTCGGTGTCTCCGCGACGCCCCGATTTCGGGGGCGAAGCGACTTGACATTCTGCAATCGGTTGTTCAGACTCTGCCGAAGATCGCCGAGGAGGGCCGCCATCGACAGGAAGGGCATCGCCGAGTTAGTGGCTGCCAGCGGGGGTGCGCCCTGCGGGAGGACTCTCGGTGGGCCGGAGATGCGATGGCGTCGGCCCGATGTCGCCGGCGCTCCGGCACATCGGTTGCCCGAGACGGGCGCAAGCGACCGCCGGTCGATGACACCGCATGCTCGTGCACCGGGCGGATTGCTCGGCGGGGACACTCCGGCAGACGTCCGATTCTCTCGAGGCGCCCCCCGGGATCTCGTGGCCGGACGGCGTTGACATGGTCAAGATGATCAGCAGTCATTCAGAAGGCAGGCAGGTGCACGGCCGAGCAAAGAGACGAGAAGGGGACAGCTACATGGGCCCGAGCAGGGATTCAGCCGGTGTGGTGAGATGGATGAGGCACAAGGTGGGGAGCCGTACGCGCTTTGGGGCGGCTTCGGTCGCACTCGCCGGGGGCCTCCTCCTCGCGGCGTGCGGGAGCTCCGGGGGAGGTTCGGCGAGCCCGAAGTCGGGTTCCCCTGTGACGATCGGCATCTCGCTCTCGCTGTCCGGAGACTTCTCCTCCGACGGCTTGAACTTCCAGCGGGGCTACGAGCTGTGGGCCAAGTACCAGAACGCCCACGGCGGGCTGCTCGGCCACAAGGTCGTGCTCAAGATCCTCTCGGACTCCTCGAACCCGACTCAGGTGGTCACCAACTACGAGGACCTCATCAGCTCGGATCACGTGCCGCTCATCCTCGGGCCTTTCTCCACCTTGCTCACCGTGCCGGCTCAGAAGGTGGCCCACCGGTTCGGCTACGCCTTCATCGCCGGTGCGGGCGGCGGCCCGGCGGCATTCGTCGCCAAGTACAACAACTACTTCGACGTGAGCGTGCCGATCATCGGTCAGCTGTTCCCGTTCGCCCAGTGGGTCACCTCGCTACCTTCGAGCGAGCGGCCGACGACTGCGGCCTATCCGACCTCCAACGACCCATTCACCCAGCCGATGGTGCAGGCGGCCCAAGCCGTCATTCAAAAGGCCGGGATAAAGACCGTCTACTCGAAGGTGTTCCCGGCCGAGGTCACCGACTTCACGCCGATCGCGGACGCCGTTGCGGCCTCGCACGCGCAGATGGTCGTCCTCGGTTCCGTCGACGTGCCGACGGTGTCGGCGTTCATGCAGGCCTTCGAGCAGGCCCACTACAACCCGAAGATCATGGTGGCAAGTGCCGGCCCGGACCAGGGGAGCGCCTTCGTGAAAGCCGTCGGCGAGTCCAACACCGGCGGCATCATGGTCCCGAACGTGTGGTACCCGGGCGTGGAAAACAGCCTTACCCACACGATGGACTCGATGTACACGTCCCAATACGGTGGAAACATCTCCCAGATCAGCAGCGACACCGCCGAGGCGTTCAGCGCCGGCAACGCCCTTGCTGCCGCCGTCAAGGGGACGCACAGCTTCTCCAACTCGAAGATCATCGCTTACCTGCACAGCGGCGTGACGATCCAGACCGTCCAAGGCCCCGTGAAGTTCAACTCGGTCGGTGAGACGTTCGGGTCGACCTTCGTCTTCCAGTGGCAGCACGGCAAGTTCGTTCAGGCGCTGCCGGTCGGGGCGAAGGGATCGTCGAAGGTGATCTTCCCCAAGCCAAACTGGGGCCAGGGCGGCTGAGGACCTGACGGACCATGCTGAACGGCATTGTCGACGGCGTGTTGACCGGGGGCGTCTATGCCCTCATGGCAGCGGGGCTCACCCTGATCTTCGGGGTGATGGAGGTGATCAGCCTGGCACAGGGGATCTTCGTGATCCTCGGGTCGTACCTGAGCTACAGCCTCGAGACCCACTTCGGGATCGACCTGTTCCTTGGGCTTCTGATCACGATCCCCGCCTTGTTCATCGTCGGCGTGGCCGTCGAGTGGGCGTTCCTGCGTCGCCTCAAGTCCCAGGAGCGGATCGCCATGTCGATCCTCACGACCTACGCCGTGTTCATCATCATCGAGGGCATCCTCAACATCGTCTACGGCACGAACTACTTCCAGTTGCACGCCTGGTACGTGACGCGCAGCGTCCACATCTTCGGCCTGTACCTCCCGTACATCTACCTGTTCGGTTTCCTGCTCGCCGTCGGACTGTTGGGCATCATGTTCGCCATCTTGTACCGGACGCGTTTCGGGGCGAGCGTGCGAGCCTCGATGCAGGACCGGACCGCCGCGAGCCTGGTCGGTGTGGACGTCCGCCGGGTGGCGACGATCACCTTCGGCATCGGGACGGCCACGACGGCGGCGGGGGGAATGATCTACGGAGCGACGAACTCCTTTGACGCCAACAGCGCCGAGGACCTCATCTCCCGTCTGCTCGTCATCATCGTGCTCGGGGGCCTTGGGAGCATCGGAGGAGCCCTCGCCGCTGCCGTGTTCATGCTCGTCATCGAGGACTGGGTGGCCGTCGTGTGGTCGCCGGACTGGTCGACGGTCATGTTCTTCATCATCCTCGTGATCGTCCTGTCGTTCCGCCCGATGGGGCTCTTCGGGCGTCGGGCGGCCCGCGCCCAATGAGCCTCGCCACTGCCGATGCGGAGCCGACAGCACCGCTCGGGGTAGAGCAGAGCCGTACGGTCAAGCGCGTCGGCATCGGCGTATGGACCGTCGTACTCATCCTCCTGGCGCTGTTCCCGCTCGTGGAGACGGACCCCACTTACACCTCGATCGGCGTCTTCACTCTCATCTTCATGGCCAGTGCGAACGCCTGGAACGGCTTCTCGGGATACAGCGGCTACATCTCGCTCGGCAACGGGGTCTTCTACGGGACGGGCGCCTACGTGCTCACCTATACCGCCATCAGGCTGCACATGAGCGGGGGCTGGGACGTCTTCTTGTTGGTCCCCCTCGCCGGGATCGGAGCGGCGGTGGTGGCGGTGCCGTTCGGCTTCGTCGCCCTCAGGGTGCGGCGCCATACCTTTGTCGTGATCACGATCGCCATCTTCTTCGTCTTCCAGCTGCTCGCCTTCAACCTGAGCTTCACGGGAGGATCGTCGGGTCTCACGCCTCCCACGCCCAACTGGGTCGGCAATACGTTCAACAACCCCTTCTACTACGTAGCCCTCGCCGTCCTTGTGTTCTCGATGCTGCTCTTCTGGGGTGTCCGACGGTCGAGGTTCGGCCTTCATCTCCTTGCCATCCGGGACGACGAAGACCGTGCCCGGGGACTCGGGGTGAAGGTGCTGCGGGTGAAGATGACGGGCTTCGTCCTGGCGGCCCTCGTGACCGGGATGGGCGGGGCGATCTTCGCCGACTTCGTCGGGCAGATCTTCCCCCAGTTCGCCTACGACCCCGTCTTCGACGTCACCGTGGCCCTCATGAGCTTCTTCGGCGGGATAGGGACACTGTCGGGACCGCTCCTCGGAGCACTCCTGCTCGAGCCGATCGAGCAGTACCTGACGATCCAGTACTCGATCGGCTCGGTCTACCTCATCATCTACGGGGTGCTGTTCCTGCTCGTGATCATCTTCATGCCCCGCGGCCTCGTGCCGACCATCGGCGACTGGTTTCGCAGGGTGAGGGTGGGCCAACTGCAGCGGCGCGAAGCACTGCCCGACGGGGCTACGGCCGGGCGGAGCCGCGAGGAGGTGCCTGCCGTCGCGGAGGGCCGACAGTGACCGACCTGCTCGCTGTCGAGAATGTCACGAAGTCCTTCGGTGGCCTTCAGGCCCTCGCTGGCTGCTCGCTCACCCTTGAGGAGGGCTCCATTGGCGGCCTCATCGGGCCGAACGGCTCGGGAAAGACGACGCTGTTCAATGTCGTCACCGGCTACGTCCGCAGTGACGCCGGGCAGCGTCTCGTTCAAGGGGAGCACCGTGACCGGCGCCAAGCCGGACCAGGTCTTCTCGCTCGGGATCGGGAGGACCTTCCAGCTCACGAGGATCTTCGGTCGTCTCACTGTTCTCGAGAACATGCTCGTGGCGACCCAGCGGCGGGAGGGATGGCTCCGTAGCGTGGTCCGGGGCACCGCATCTGCCGAAGAGCGTGCCCGGGCGATGGAGCTGCTCGCGTTCGTCGGGCTGGCGCGCTTGTGGGACAGCTCGGCCGGCACGCTCTCCTACGGCCAGCGGAAGCTGCTCGAATTGGCCTACGTGCTCGTGGCTGAGCCCTCGGTGATCCTCCTCGACGAGCCCGCCGGCGGCATCAACCCCACGCTCATCGGCGAGATAAGAGATCGCATCATCGAGCTCAACAAGCAGGGCACGACCTTTCTCATAGTCGAGCACAACATGGAGTTCGTGATGGGGCTGTGCGACAAGGTGACGGTGATGGACGCGGGATGCGCCATAGTGAGCGGGCCGCCGGCAGAGGTGCGCGTCGATCCCCGCGTGCTCGACGCCTACCTCGGCTCGGTCGAGGAGGCCGACGATGACGACGAGTGAGGTGCGGGACACGAGTGCCGCTCGTGTCGAGCCGCTTCTCTCCCTCGACGGCGTCGTCGCAGGTTACGGCGGCGGCGACGTGCTGCACGGCGTGACTTTCGATGTGCAGCCGGGCGGCATCACCTGCGTGGTGGGTCCGAACGGGGCCGGCAAGTCCACGCTGCTTTCCACGGTGAGCGGTCTGCTACGCCCCCGTCTGGGCGAGATCCGGTTCCGGGGCGAGCGGCTGCAGGGATCGAGTCCCCGCCAGGTGCTCCAGCGCGGCATCGTCCAGGTACCACAGAACCACAGCCTCTTTCGCGAGATGTCGGTGCGGGAGAACGTCGAGATGGGGGGCTTCCTCATTCGAGATCGAAGGGTTCTGGCCGAGCGTCTCGAGCGGGTGGTGTCACTGTTCCCGATCGTGGCGGAACGGGCCAAAGACAAGGCGGGCAGCCTCTCGGGAGGCCAGCAGCGCCTCGTCGAGTTCGCCAGGTGCCTCATGCTCGACCCGGCGCTCGTGATCCTCGACGAGCCGTCGATGGGTCTCGACCCGAAGACGCTCAAGACGGTCTTCAACACCGTCCGCCAGATGCGTGCCGACGGCCGCACCTTGCTGCTCGTGGAACAGAACGCCCGTGCGGGCCTTCGCCTGTCCACCCACGGTGTCGTACTCGAGAACGGCCGTGTGCGCCTCGAGGGCACAGGCCAGGAAGTCCTCGATCACCCCGAGATCGGTCAGCTGTACCTCGGCGGGGCGGCGGCGAGCACGACCGTCTGAGGCAAGGCCGCCCTGCGGCCGGCCTACCTCAGCTGCGCCCAGCTGAGCAGCCATCCAATCAGCCGCGTAGGGCCGATGCCGGTACAAGATGTTCGTGCAGCCGTGGTTGCCGTCGTCGAACATGAGCAGCTCGACCGGCCCGGAGGCCTCGTCAGCCAGCCTGGCGGCGTCGGCCCACGGGATCAGGCGATCCTGCTTCCCGAAGACGACGAGAAGGGGGCAGGTGATCTTGTCCGCCCGTCCTGCGAGGCTGAGCGTGAGGGCGAAGCGCTGCGCCTCCTCATCGGATGCCGAACCTGAGAAGTGGCGCACGGCGGCGCGGGTGAGAGCCGGCAGCTCGTGCCAGTTGTTCTCGCCGAAGGTGTAAGGCCCAGCCAGTGCGATGCATGCTTTCACCCTGCTGTCGGCGCTGGCGAGGCGGGGGGCGTAGTAACCGCCGAGGCTGACTCCCCACACCCCGATACGGTCGGCGTCGACCTCAGGAAGCTGCGCCAGGTGGTCGAGGGCGGCGCCGCCTGGTGACTCCCAGTCGGCGCGCATGGGCATCTCGCCCCGCGACTCACCCTGGCCGGGGCCGTCGAAGGAGAACGTGGCGACATCGCGGTCGAGGAAGCTCTGCTCGACCCGGCGGAACTCCGCCTTGGTCGAGTCGAGCCCCGGGATGAGCAGCACGGTGGGGAAGGGAGCCTCGCCTCTTTGCGGCAACCTGAGGATGCCGCTGAGAGTGGCACCTTCGAACAGGACCTTCTCCTTCCGCCCGGGCGGCTCGAGGTGGGAAAGGGCGTCATCGAGGCAGCGTGTAGCGCTCGCCTGGGCAGCATCGGCCTGCTCGAGGTCGTCGAGGAAGACGAACTGGGCGAAGTGGTAATAGGTCGCTGCCTGTGCGAGGTGTTCGCCGGCCGAGCGCAACCTTGACTCGGCGAGGGCCTGACGGCCGAGCTGCTCGTGTTCTGCGGCCATCTCGCTCCATGCCCCGCACCACTCCGCCCACGAGCTGATCGACGACGTCACCTTGCGGAAGTCAGCCGGATCCACGCCCCCTACGGTGAAACGGTCCCCCCAGTGGGCAATCGCCTGCTCCAGTCGTTCGTCGCTCATCGCTTTGCTCCTTGTCTCGAGGCGTTGTCGTGCTGCGCGAGGCCCGCTCTCTGCTCGGCGGCGCTCATATGGCCCTCAGCTGCTCACCGATCCAGTCCGCTGCGAGGGGACGGTAGAGGTAGGGCAGGTTGTTGCAGACGTGATTGCCCTCGTCGTACACGACGAACTCGGCGTGCGGAGCGTCGTCGGCGATCTGGCGCGTCTCCTCCCAGGGCACGAGACGGTCCAACTTTCCGGTGATGACGAGCATCGGCTGCTCGACGAGCTCGGCGACGCCCTTCAGGCATATTTTCATGCACTTCTCCCTCGCCTCGTCGAAGTCCGCCGAGTGCGAGTACTGCTGGAAGGCCTGCTTGCTTATAAGGGGCCGGTCGTCGAAGCGTGGTCCCATGTCGTATGCGCCCGCCACTCCGACGACGGCCCGGACCCGTGGCTCGAAGGCCGCAGCGCGGGGTGCGTAGTAACCGCCCAAGCTCACTCCCACCAGCCCGAGACGGTCGAGGTCGACGTCAGAGCGCGAGCTCAGGTGGTCGATCGCCGCCGTCACCGCCACCTCGTAGTCGTGGCGCAGGGCCAACGCATAGCTCACCTCGCCCTGACCGGGGCCGTCGAGCGAGAACGTCGCCAGGCCCCGGTCGAGGAAGACCTGCTCCCAGTGGAAGAACTCCTCCTTCGTCGAGTCGAGGCCGGGCAGGAGGATGACGAGGGGAGGACGGGCCTGGCCGGGCGGCCGGCGCAGGTTGCCGACGAGCTCGGCGCCCTCGAAAGGTATCTCGATCCGCTCGGCGGTGGGGTCGAGAAGCCGGTGCGCCTGGCGGAGGCTCTCGATCGAGCGGCTCGTCGCGTGGCGGTGCTTGTCCATGTCGAGCACCCAGACGAACTTGGCGAAGTGGTAGCTGAGTGCTGCCCGGACGTAGGCCTCACCGGCCGAGCGGTCGCGGCCGGCCTCCTCGGCCTCCTCGGCGAGCGAGACATGGAAGTCGCCGTTCGCGCACCAGGCGTCCAGCCAGTTGTCCCAGCTGTCCAGCTTCGACGTGACGCGTTGAAAGTCGTTGTGATCGACGCCCTGAGTGACGAACCTGGGCGACCAATGCGACGTAGCGGCCTCGATACCGGCATCCGGCATGACATTCCCCTCTGATAGCTGTTGTGAACTGGCGTATTTCGATGTGTCCGAACGTGCTGGCAACCCTGTTTGGGAGCGCTTATACGTCAATACGACGGCGGCGCCCGCCGCCGTCTTGTCGTTCGTCGGCCTCAGGGACCGGCCACTGCCGACTGCAGTGCCTGCTCTTCCGGCCCGAGGCCGGCGGTCGTCAGAGCTTGCGACAAGCCTCGACTGTTGCTCGCCGGAAAGCTCCGATAGAGGCGGGCGCACAGGGCCGCCGGTGAGGCCGACGAGCGATGACCACTTCTTGATCGCCGCGATCGGCTGGAGGCGCTCACGGCGCCAGGGCCCGGTGACGAACTCCTCGGAGATCGCCCGAAGCGGCTCGAGACCGGCCGAGATCTGCTCGGCACGTTCCCGATCGCCGGCGAGGGCGGCACAGGTGTAGTCACGCATGGGGCGGCGCCCGGCAGTTTGGAGGAGATAGGGCGCCGCAGACGACATGAAGACTTGAACGCCGTGATCGAGCAGGTTCTCGAGCCACTTCGACTCGTTCGGCTCGGATGCGAGGATGCGGTCTTTGACCCTCCGCCATATCTCGAGGAACCGCTCATGGTCATGTCCCACTTTGATTCCGCAGACGTTGTCAAGATCGGCGAGTGCGTCGATGAGCTCGAGCGACAATCCGAAGCCGGCATACGAGGTGTCGAACAGCCACAGGCCGATGTCCACTGCTGCGGACACCTCGGCGAACCATGCGTACAGGCCGGCATCGTCGACCCGCGGATAGTAGGGATTGATGAGGACGGCGAAATCCGCCCCGACCGACTCGGCGTGCCTGGTGAGCTCGATCGCCTCGCGGGCGCTGTGGTGACCGGTGTGGGCGATGACGCCGCAGCGCCCTGCCGCTTCCCCGACGACGGTCTCGACGACGAGACGGCGCTCGTGGTTGGAGAGCGCCCAGAACTCGGCCATCACGCCGGCACAGAAGATCCCGTCGATCCCGAGCTCCTCGATCAGGTAGCTCGTGTCTCGCCGTAGCCCGGCGAGGTCGAGATCACCGCTCGGGAGAAACGGTGTCGTCATGGCCGCCCAAACGCCGCTGACCTGCTCACGAGCAGCGGCCTTGGCTTCACCTCGGGCGTAGTTCACGGACCGCTCCTTGCCTCCGGCTACCAGGTGGTAGCGATGTAGCTGCTCGTGCCGGCTTTGTTCGTCATCTAGCCCATCCGCTCCCGAACCGTCTCCGCGATGCGCGCCGCAGAGGGCATCGCCAGGTCCTCGAGCTCGGCGGCGGCGGGAAGCGGGATGTGCGGGGTGGTGATCCGCACGATCGGGCCGTCGAGGTCGTAGAAGCACTCGTCGGCGACGATGGAGGCGAGCTCCGCCCCCCATCCGCACAGCCGCGGGTTCTCCTCCACCGTGAAGAGGCGACTGGTCGCCGCCACGGAGGTGGCGACGGCCGTCACGTCGAGCGGCACCAGGCTACGGAGGTCGATCACCGTCGCCTCTATGCCTCCGGCGGCGAGAGCCTCTGCCGCCTCCACGGCTCGGGGCACCATGGCGGCGAGCGCCACGATCGTGACGTCCCCGCCCTCCCGGACGACCTTGGCCTTGCCGAGCTCGTCGACGAGCTCGCCGTCGGGCACGTCGCCCTTGGTCGCGTAGAGGGACTTCTGCTCGAAGAACAGCACCGGGTCGGGGTCGCGGATGGCGGCCGCCAACAGGCCGACGACGTCAGCGGGCGTCGAGGGCGCCACAACCTTCAGCCCGGGAATGGCCATCGCCCAGCTCTCGACGCTCTGGGAGTGCTGGGCGCCGAAGCGGCTGCCGCCGCCGTTGGCCGAGCGGATGACGAGCGGCAAGGCCACCTGGCCGTTGGTCATGTAGCGGGTCTTGGCGATCTGGGTCGCGACGATGTCCCAGCAGACGGCGAAGAAGTCAGAGAACATGACCTCGGCGACAGGCCGTAAGCCTGTCATGGCGGCGCCCATCGCCGCCCCGATGATGGCCTGCTCTGCGATCGGGGTGTCGCGGACCCTCGCCGGACCGAACTGCTCGAGCAGGCCGACGGTCGCCTTGAAGGCGCCTCCCGCCGCCGCGACGTCCTCCCCGAGGAAGATGACCGAGGGGTCCCGCTCCATCTCCTGCGCGATGCCCCGCGCCACTGCGTTGCGATAGGTCAGTTCCGCCACATTGCACCTCCGTCGGCAAAGACGTCCTTCTCGAGAAGTGAGGGATCCGGCGGGGGTGAAGCCTTCGAGATCGTCGTCGCCTCCTCGACGGCCGCCGCCACGCCCTGTTCCAGCTGCTCGATGAACTCGGGCTCGATGCCGTCGTCCAGCAGGCGAGCGCGGTAGGAAGTGATCGGGTCCTTCTCCATCCACGAGGCGACCTCGTCGTCAGGGCGGTACTTGCCCGGGTCGGCCCGTGAGTGGCCGCCGTGGCGGTATGTGAGCGCCTCCACAAGGCTCGGCCCCTCCCCGGCGCGGGCTCTTTCGAGCAGCTTGCTCCGCAGAGCCGTAGACCATGTCGGCGTCGTTCCCGTCGATGACGATCGGCTCGAGGCCGTAGGCGCTCGCCCGATCCGCCGCAGGGCGGGTGACTGCGGTCACCGCCGAGATCGGCGTGTACTCCATGTACAGGTTGTTCTCACAGACGAAGACGACAGGTAGCTTCCAGATCGCCGCCAGGTTGAGCGCCTCGTGGAACGCCCCGATGTTCGTGGCGCCGTCCCCGAAGAAGCAGACGGCGACCTGGCCGCTCTCGCGGTACTGCGCCGAGAGGGCGGCTCCGATGGCGATCGGGAGGTGAGCGCCCACGATGGCGTACGAGCCCATCATGTGGTGCTCGACGCTCGTGAGGTGCATCGAGCCCCCCTTCCCGGCCATGAGGCCGCAGGCGCGCCCCATCAGCTCGCCCATGACGGGCGCCATCGGGACACCACGGGCGAGGGTGTGGGCGTGCCCCCGGTAGGTGGCGAAGCTCCAGTCGTCCTCCCTCATCGCCACTCCGAAACCCGCCGCTATCGCCTCCTGGCCGAGCGAGAGGTGGCTCGTCCCCTTCACGAGGCCCGAAAGGAACAGGTCGTAGGCGCGGGTCTCGAAGGTGCGTATCTCGTACATCATGCGGTAGAGCTCGAGGCGGGTCTCCTGTGAGGGGGCCTCAGTGCCGGCGACGGGGCTTTGTCGTGTGCTCGTCATGTCGTCTCTCCACATCCTCAGTAGGCATTCGCCACGAACAGCTCTTCGGCTGGGAAGAGCGTGATCACCCGCGGCCCGTCCGGGGCCACGACGATCTCCTCCTCGATACGCGCTGCCGAGACCCCGTCAGAGGCCGGGCAATAGGTCTCGAGCGCGAAAACCATCCCCTCCTCGATCTCGACGGGGTGCTCGAGCGAGTTGAGGCGGCTGATGATCGGCCGCTCGTGGAGCGCGAGGCCGAGGCCGTGGCCGAACTGGAGCCCGAAGGCCTCCATCTCGTCGGAGAAGCCGAACTCGGTCGCCTTCGGCCATGCCCGCGCGATCTCGTCGGTGGTGACTCCCGGCTTCACGAGCTCGATGGCGCTGTCGATCCACTCGCGTGCCTTCTTGTAGGCATCCCGCTGGGAAGCGGTGGCTCTCCCAACCACAAATGTCCGGTAGTAGCAGGTCCGGTAGCCGTTGTAGGACTGGATGATGTCGAAGAACGCCTGGTCACCGGGCCGGATCATCCGGTCGGAGAAGTTATGCGGGTGCGGGCTGCAGCGCTCCCCCGAGACGGCGTTGATTGCCTCCACGTCGTCGGAGCCGGCGCCGTAAAGGAACTCGTTCACGGCTCCGACGATCTCGTTCTCACGGATGCCCGGCTTCAGGATCTCCGAGATCAGCTGGTAGGCGCCGTCCACCATCGCCGCCGACGTCGTGAGCAGCATGATCTCGTCGGGCGACTTGTTCTGCCTGGCGTCGAGCATCACCTGCTGGCCGTCTCGGACGTCGATGCCGGCGCGTTGGAGGGCGAACAGCATCGGGGTCTCGGCGATGTCCACGCCGACGGGCGCGTCGCCGACGACCGGCGTCGTCGAGGAGCGCCTTTATCTCGGCAGCAGCTGCGTCCATCAGGCCCGCCTCAGGGGCAACGGCCCCGCGGAGCCCGAGCATCCCTGCCCGCGAGTTCTCGGGCTTGAGCCACGGCGCGTGCAGGCGGTGGTGGGCGGCCGCCGAGCCGAAGTCCCACAGCACGGGCTCCCCGCCCTCGGTCAGGAGGGCGTACCGGCAGACCTTGTCGCGTACCCACTCACCGATCTGGGTCGAGGTGAGGTACCGGACGTTGTTGACGTCGAAGCAGAGGAGCGCACCGAGCTCGGAGGAATCGAGCGCCGCCTGTGCCCGGCTCAAGCCGGTACGAGCGGAGACGGTCGAAGTCCACCCGCTCCTCGAAGTCGACCGCCATGCGGCCGGGCGCCGGAAGAAGCTGCGGGAGCAGATCGGGCAATGTCGTGGCCTCCTTTGCTAACGGCTCGTCACAGCGGCCGGTGAGGGAGAGGTGTCGGGCGGCAGCGGCAAAGGCGAGGCGCCGGGCGTTGCCGCCGAGCACAGCGGCCTCGTCGTCCTCGGCGAGGGCGAGGGCACGCACCGCCCCGACCGGGTCGTCGAGACCCATGTCGAATGGGTGGTCAGAGCCGAGGAGGACGTGTTCGGCACCGGCGAAGCTCAAAAGGGACCGGAGCAGCTGCTCGTCGTGGAGCACGGTGTCGAAGTAGAACCGGCGGATCGCCTCCTCGGGATTGAGGTTCGTCCCCGAGCGAGCCTCAGGCCGCTGCTCCCAGGCCCTCCTGATCCGGGAGGCGAGGGCGGGCAGGACACCGCCCCCGTGGGCGAGGAGGATCTTCAGGTCGGGGTGACGGTCGAACACGCCGGCGAGGACGAGCTGAGCGGCGGAGGCGGCCGTCTCGACCGGGTTGCCGACGGCGTTCCACATGTAGTGCTCGCGGAGGAGGTCGATCGAGAGGCCACCGCTGCCCGGATGGACGAAGACGAGGGCGTCGAGCTCCTCGGCCGCAACCCACAACGGCTCGAGCGAGCTGTCACCGAGCCCCCGCCCGCCTGCGAACGCCGGCAGCTCCACGCCGGCGAGACCAGCCTCCATGATCTCGCCGAGGAGGCTTGCGGCGATCTCAGGCACCTGCAGAGGCACAGCCCCGAGGCCGGCGAAGTGCTCGCTCTCGGACTGCACCACCGCGGCCATGGCCCGGTTCTGCAACCGGCACAGCTCTGTCGCCTCGTCATCGTCGAGGCCGGCGGGAAGGGTGCTCACCCACGGCGAGAGGACGGCCCCGCCGGCGCCGGCGGAGGCGAGCTCACGAAGAAGGACTTCTGGACGGGAGAACTCGCCGAGGACCGAGTCGACGGCTCGCCCCCCGAGGCGCACCTCGGCCTGCCGAACGCCCTCGCGGTGGATGGTCGGCCGGAAACGGTCGTCGCCGTCAGCTGTGAACTCCTGAGGGACGAAGTGGACGTGGGCATCGACCACAGACGGGCCGGCCGGCGGGGCGTGCCTGCAATCGAGTGCTGCGCACTTGCCGCCGGCGCTCACCTCACTACCCGGGTCATCGGAGGCTCACTGTAACGGATGCTCCTTGCAGGTCAAAACGGCGTCCGTCAATGGCGGCGGGATCACCGGCACGAGCAGAAAAGACGGGCTGTCGCCGCCGGCGTGGAGCGTGACCGCGCCGCCGAATCGTCCCCGTGGGCGGTCGAGCGGATCGGCGTGGGTGAATGGCCCGACGCCTCGGTTGGCGTAGTAAAAGCTCTTGGCGAACGCCGACAGCTCGCCCCGGTAGGAATAGTCGGATCCGCCGACGTCGAGGACGAGCTCATAGCCCGGTGGCACCACGATGCACGTCGGCCAGATCTCGACCTCGACCTCGACCTTCTCGCCCGGGACGAGCAGCTCCTCGCGGTCGTGGCGATGGTAGGGGCGGTACGGGCGCGACTTCGAGGGATCAAGTGCGCGGTGGGACGCCCGTAGCCATCCCTGGGCGACCGGCGTGTTCGGGTCGAGCGCACCCTGGAAGGTCACCTCTGCCCCTTCAGGGTCGAACAGGCGGAGGACGAGGAACAAGTCCGCGTCCTCCGTGCTAGAGGAGATGAAGAGCCGGGCGGCCAATGGGCCTGTGATCTCCGTCTCGGTCTCCGATGGCGGAAGGCGGAAGCTGACCCCTTCCCCGAGCGGATCGTAAGCTGCCTCGCCTCCCTCTTCGTCGGGGCGTCCCGAGCAAGCTGGCCGAGGCGACATCGAGGTAGAGCTTCGTCCAGCTGGTGCGGGCCAACGGCCACTCGTGCTCCTCGCGGAGCTCGAAGTGCTCGCCGGGGCGCCGCACGTTGAGGCGCACGGCGGGAGTGCGGTCCCACCCGTTGTCCGTGCCCTTCAAGAAGTGGTCGAAGAAGCGCCGTTGGAGCGTACGCCGTAGTCGGTGTAGAAGTGCGTCCAGTGCTCGAGGCCGTGCACCTCGAGCCATTTCTGCTGAGACGCCGCCTCGGTGAAGGCTTCGAAGTTGCCACGCGGTGCAGCCCGCTGCCCCCCCAGTTGGCCGCCGAGAGGAAAGGGACCTTGACGTCGGGCCAGTGAGCAGAACGGTCGCGGTGCCAGCCGTCGTCGAGGTGGTGGCGCGGACGACGCGACCAAGGTCGATCCGGTGGCCGGCGAGCTCCTCGGGGGAGAGCGTGACCGGTCCCGCCACGGGCTCGCCCGTGTTCGGGTTCGCGCGGCGAGACGTCCCCGAGCCCGTACTGGACGGTCTCGACCTGGCGGGGATACCAGTTGGCGACGAACTCACAGAGGATCCCGCCGTGGTGAGTTACGTCGCGGTAGAAGTCCGCCGCCCCCTCCCACGGGATCATCGCCGTCAGGTGCGGCGGGGCGAGGCCGGCGACCTGCCACTGGTTCATGGCGTAGTAGGAGATCCCGCACAGGCCCACCCGCCCGTTGCTCCACGGGCGGGTGCCGGCCCACTCGATGCATTCGCGCCAGATCGAGTGCCTCGCGGGGAGACCACACGTCGACGTCGCCCGGCGACCAGCCGGTGCCGCGGGAGTCGAACCGGACGCAGGCGTAGCCGTGCGGCACCCACTTCTCCGGGTCGGCGACCTCCCAGCTCTGGTACTTGTTCGTCGAGCCCTCAGCCACGTCGGGGTGCTCGGAGACCATCTTCTCCCACTGCGGGGCGTAGCCCTCCTGGAAGGCGAGGCCCTTGGCGTAAGGGCCGTACGAGAGGATCACCGGGAAGCTGCCGCTCCCCTCCGGGCGGTAGACGTCGCAGCGGAGCACGACCCCGTCGTCCATCGGCACGGCGACCTGCCAGTCGATCTGCATGTTGTCCCGCACCTCGTGACGACCTTCATCGGTGGCAGCAGCACGCTCCCTCCTTCCTCGCCCGACAGCTGATGTTCGTGCCGGTCGTCACATCCCCGACGTGCATTAGCTCGCATGCCGAGCACCGGGAGATCGGTGCGACCGCCCGGTCCACACGGGTGCCGTCCGGATGACGCTAATAAGGCCGAGCCCGCCGTCGGACCCGCATGGCTGTTGCGAGAGCCGGTAAGTCTCTGCGATCGTTTGTGGCGAGCAAGGAGACCATGTGGACAGGATCGGCGAGATACCCGGCGCGCTCCTCACCGAGGAGCAGCGCCTCATGCGCGAGACGTGCCGGCGCTACGTCGACACGGTCGTCCGGCCGTTCATCGCCGAGAACCGGGAGCGGGAATGGCTGTTCGATCCCGATGCCCGCCTCCCGCCGGCAATCCTGGACAAGGTGGCCGGCACGGGCTTACGGGAGCTCGGCATCCCGGACAAGTACGGCGGGGTGAGCGTGGACCCGTCCACGGAAGTCCCTCACCTTCGCCGTCATCGCCACCGAGCTTGCCCGCGGCGACGCCGGGCTCGCCGACAAGCTCTCGCAGAACTGGAAGATCGCCGTCCTGCTCCGCGAGCTCGCACCCGAGCACCTGCAGGACGAATGGTTCTCCCGCTACATGAAAGATCCGCAGTTCCTGATGGCCCATTGCCTCACCGAGCCGAAGGGGGCCTCGGACCGGTGGCTTCCCTACAACGTCGCCCGAGGCGGCAACATGGACACCCGGGCCGAGCTCGTGGACGGGCGTGGACGATCAACGGGCGCAAGCAGTTCATCAGCAACGGCTACGACGCCCCCTCTACGTCGTCTACGCGAACACAGACCGCTCCGCCGGCATGCTCGAACGGGACGAGCAGCTTTCTCGTGCCGCGCGACGACGCCGGGGCTCGAGGTGACGAAGTGCAACGAGACCGTCGGCGGCCGTTTCATGAACAACGGCGAGATCGTCTTCGACGACTGCCGCGTCCCCGAGGACCACATGCTGGCCCACAACGACGCCCTCGCCAAGGCCGGCGTCTACTTCAGGCCGGGCAAGATCCTCCAGGCGGCAAAGAACCTCGGCATCGGGTTGGCCGCCTTCGAGGACACGGCGCGCTTCGTCCAGGAGCGTGTTCAAGGCGGGCGTGTGATCATCAAGCACCAAGCGGTGGCGGTCAGGCTGGCGACGATGGCCGACGAAGCTCGAGGCGGTCGCAACCCTGCTCCACCGCGCCGCCAACGCCGTCGACGCGAAGAGCGCCGACGCCGGGCGGCTTTGCGACATGGTGAAGGTCTTCGCCTCACGAGGAGATCTTCCACGTCTGCCAGCAGGCCGTCGAGCTCCACGGCGGCTATGGGTCGATGATCGAGGTCGGGGTGGAGAAGTACCTGCGGGACGCTTCGGTCTACCTGCACATGGACGGCACCGTCGACGTCTCGAACTTCAAGATCGTAAAGGCCATCTTCCCGGCCACAGCCGGGAGCTACGCCGGCCCGGAGTGACCAGCTTCCCGGAGCGACGGTTCACCCGACGAACAGATTCAGTGATCACCCGGACACTGCAAGGAGAGGTCGATGGCGTCTTTCGGCACGGTGGGGATGGACTGGCAGGAGCGGATCAACTGGTCGCGCATGCGGGAGTACCGCCTGAGCCGGGCGCGGGAGGCGATGGCCCGCCACGGGCTCGGGGCCCTGTTGTTGATGTACGACGAGAATGTCCGCTACGTGACCTCGACGCTGACGCCCGGCTGGAACAAGCTGAAGCCGGGCCTTCGGTACGCGCTTCTCGTGGAGGGACGTGAGCCCATCCTCTTCGAGCAGGGTGACATCGGCATCCATGTCAAGCGCCACGCGCCCTGGTTGAGGCCCGAGAACATCCGCACCTCGTTCGCCTGGATCAAAGGGGCGGCCGGCCCTGCCTCGACGATGCAGGTCGACAAGTTCACCAAGAGCATCCTCGAGAGTCTCGAGGATGCCGGCGTGAAGGATCAGCCGCTCGGCGTCGACTTCGTCGACATCAACATGATCAACGCCTTCGGGCGCGCCGGCATCAACTGGACCGACGGCGCCACGCCCATGCAGGAGGCCCGTTCGGTGAAGAACGTCGACGAGCAGGAGGCGATGCGCATCGTCGGGGCGATCGGCGACGCCCTTCACTACGAGTTCTCCCAGATGTTGAAGCCGGGCCTGACCGAGAACCAGGTGACGGCATTCGGGATGCAGTACCTCTACAACATCGCCGGCATGGAGGACGTCGAGGACATCATCGTCTCGTCCGGCCCGAACGCCTGGCCGAACTGGCGCAACTTCTCGGACCGGATCATCCGTCCCGGGGAGATCGTCATCATCGACCTCGCCGCTTTGACCTGGAACGGCTTCAAGTCGTGCTACTACCGCACCTACTGCGCCGGCGGGAGGCCGACAGCCGAGCACCGCGAGTACTACGACCTTGCCCTCAAGTGGCTCTACGACTCCCTCGACGCAGTTCATGCCGGCGCCACGACGGCAGAGATCGCCTCCCGCTGGCCGTCCGCCAAGGAGATCTGGGGGTACGAGAACGAGGACCAGGCGGCAGCGAACCTCTGGGGCCACGGCCTCGGCCTCGCCCAGTACGACATGCCGGTGATCTCGAGGATCTGGTCGCTCGACTACCCCCAGGAGATCCTCCCGGGAATGGTGTTCGCCCTCGAGACCCAGCATGGCAAGGTTCACGAGTTCGGGGTCCGGATCGAGGAGATGATCATCGTCCACGACGACCGAACCGAGCTGATCACCACCTTCCCGGTGAACGAGATCACGTGTGCAGGCTGACGCCTTCGAGGCAGAGCCGTCTGATCGACCTCGACGACCCGGCAGCGGCCGCCGCCGAGCTCGTCGGGGCAAAGGCCGCACGCCTTGCGGCGGCGAGGCGTGCCGGGTTGCCCGTGCTGCCGGGCATCGTGGTGCCGGTCGAGGCTTCCCGTTCTTCGCTCCGGCGGGCCGAGGCGATCGCCCGCCACTCGGGCCCGGCGGCAGCGCGGCTCGTTCTTGTTCACCGAGAGCCCGTCCGAGGATCTGGAGGCCGCCGCCCGCTCGGCCCTCGGAGCCGACGCCCTCGTCGCCCGCTCATCGAGCCCGCTCGAGTCCGACAGGAGATGGTCGGGCGCCTTCTCGTCATATGTGGGAATCGCAGCCGGCGAGTTGGCCACGGCCGTCCGCGGTTGTTGGGCGTCCACGTTCGGCCGCGACGCGAGCGAACGCTTCGAGGCGCTCGGCCTCGACCAGTCGGTAGCGGGAATGGGGGTCCTCGTCCAGCCCTGCGTGACCCCGGACCCGGGCGGGATCGCCGTCGTCGACGGGGGCAGCGTCGATGGTTACGGTGGCCGAAGGCTCGTTGTCGGCGATGCTCCACGGCTGGGAGGAGGGCTTGAGCGCCGCCTGTGACGCCGGCGGAGCTCCGGAGGGTGCTGCCGTCGAGCGCTTCGGTGCGGCTCTTGTCGCCGAGGTGGCGCGGGTGGCCCTCCGTTGCGCCGAGACGATCGGGGATGATCACCTCGAATGGGCCTCGATCGACGGCGAGATCCTCATTCTCCAGTGTCGCCGGCTCGAGGGCGGCGGGCTCGTAGCGGCCGACAGAGGGGTCGTTGACCCACGACTGCGGTCCGGTGCGGCGGCAAGAGCGGCTCGCATCATCTCCCGCTACGGCGGACGAGCCGGCGACGCATTGGTCCTCCCGTGGGCTCTCGCGCCCGCCGGGCGATCGGAGCCCGAGGCTTGCTCCCCTCGAGCAGCCCCTCCGGCAAGCTTCAGCGCCGTAGAAGCCGCCGCTCGGAAGATGGCAGCAGCTGCATGGCAGAATACGGGAGAAGAGGCGCTCGCCGAGGCAAAGGGCTGCCTCGAGGCCTTGAGGACACGGCAGGACGGAGGGGCGCTCGACAGGCTTACCGGTCTTCGCCCGGTGGATCCATCCGAAGGTGCCCGGTTGATCGCCGGTCTCGAGACCCTCGGCGCCGACCTCGCCGCCGGCGGCCTCCTCGCGGATGCTTCCGACATCTGGCGTCTCAGCTTGCCCGAGCTCGCCCGTCACGTCGAGGGCGGGGCTGTGCCGCCCCATGACGGCCGCCGCCCCCTCGGGCCCGACCCGTGGGAGCCCTTCCTCCTCGAAAGCATCCGGGCGAACGGGACGTGGACCGCCGCCATGCCTGCGTCGGACGGCGCCGGCGCAGGGCGCCTCCGGCGCCTCGAAGAGCCGCGCGCCCTCAGTGGATCGCTGCAACGGTACGTGCTCTACGTCCCCGTGCCACTCCCGGGCTACGCCCCACTCTTGTGGGGAGCAGCCGGCCTCGTCGCCGCCGGGGGGAGCGCCGGCGCCCACCTCTTCGACGTCGCGCGGTCCTTGGGCGTGCCTGCCGTCGCCTGCTGTGCGCCTACGGAGTGGGAGGGCGTTGACGAGGTTGTCGCCGCTGTCGACGGCTCGTCAGGCGAGGTGGGATGGCTCTGTTCGGGAGCTCGGAACGGCGAAGACGGTGGACCATAGAAGAAAGAGATGACATGAACGAGCCAGCAGAGCGGCCGGTCCCGGTGGCGACGTATGCCGACCTCGAGGGAAAGGTAGCCATCGTCACCGGCGGTTCCCTCGGGATCGGAGCCGCCACCTGCCGAGAGCTCGCCCACAACGGAGTGAAAGTCGCCGTCGTTGCTCGAGGCGAGGACAACATCACCGCTGTAGTGCGGGAGCTGAGGGCATCCGGCGCGACTGCGCTCGGCATTCGGATCGACTGCACGGACCTCGGCGCCCTTCAGGAGATGGTGAGGACGGTGGAGCGTGATCTCGGCGTTCCCGACATCCTCGTGAGCTTCGCGGGCGGGTTCCTCGGCCGGTCCCCCATACTCGAGATCTCCGAGGACGAGTGGCACGCGGTGGTCGATTCCAATCTCACTGCCACGTTCCTCACCTTGAAAGCGGTGCTGCCGGGCATGGTCGAGCGGCACCGGGGCGCTGTCGTGACGATGTCCTCCATCAGCGGCCGCTTCATCGACCTGCCGGTGACGGCCTCGTACGCGGCGGCAAAGGCGGGCGTCGCCATGTTGACGAGGCACGTCGCGCTCGAAGTAGGACCGCACAACGTCAGGTGCAACGCCGTGGCCCCGGGGACGACAGTGAGCGAACGGGTGTCGAGGAACCTGTCGCCCGACGCGCTCGAGCGGGTCGCTGCAATGTCGCCGCTCGGCCGGATCGGCCTTCCGGAGGACTCCGCCGCCGCCACCTGTTTCCTTGCTTCGGATGCCTCGTCGTGGCTGACGGGGGTGACGCTCGACGTCGCGGGCGGCCGGGTGATGCTCTGAGAAGAAAAGCCGACACTACCCGTCACAACTGCGCCGACCCTCCCCGTTCTAGGGTTGTCGTACCCGACGGAGAGAAGCCCAACTATGACTTCAGAGACGCACAGCACAGGCGAGAGGGCGGACCTACTCGCCACTCTTGCAAGCCACCGCGGCTTTCTCAGGCGCACGGTGCACGGGCTCGATGACGTGCAGGCCGGTGAACGTCCCACCGCGAGCGCGCTCTGCCTCGGCGGCATCATCAGGCACGTCGCCGACGTCGAAGCTACGTGGGCCGAGTTCATCGTCGAAGGGCCGGCCGTGATGTCCTTCGGAGGAGGGGGGAATGCCGACGAGTGGGCGGACCGCTTCTCCATCCCTCCCGGTGAGACGCTCGCCGGGCTGCTCGAGCGGTACGAGGAAGTCGGCCGCCGGACCGACGAACTCGTCGCAGGACTGTCGGATTTCGATGCGTCCCAACCCTTGCCGGAGGCACCCTGGTTCGAGAAGGGGGCGCGCTGGTCCGCCCGGCGCGTCCTCCTGCACATCATCGCCGAGACGGCCCAGCACGCCGGCCATGCCGACATCATCCGCGAGACGATCGACGGCTCGAAGACGATGGGATAACGGCGAGGCGGCAGGCGCCCTCGACAAGTACGGGTGGAGGGAGGCGCACGGGGCTGTTGGGTAGAGGTCTGGACGACCGCAGAGCCTGGCGACAGGTCGGTCGGAGTGGGCTTCAAGTGAACGCCGGTCCGCCGTTGTCAGCGGTCTGCAAAATGAGCCGGGCGGGACATGGGAGCGGAACTACAGTGGCGTTGTTACCACGACACGACCGCATTCGCGAGCCAGCCCGGCGTGCGCACGCAATGTGGGCATGCCCTCGCCGTCAACGTCTGCCGTCGCCGGCAGACGCCCCGGATCACCCGGCAGAGCACTCCTTCACAGCTGCAAACGACAGTGCTCCTGCCGCATTGTTCGACGACGACCGTGGCGCTCTCGCAGGACAGCTCGGTGACCGCATCCCTCGGCGCGCTGCCCCTTGCTGCCGGGACGGTTGTCGCCGCCGGAGGCGTCCTCGTGCTCGGGCTCGCCGCCATCGGGGGCGTCGCCCAGAGCTCGGCCTCCTCGTCAGTCCTCTCTGTCGCCGAGCTCACCGCGCAGACCTGTCTTGTCGCCGGCCCGGTACGCACCCTCACCGCCGAGCAGTCCGCCAACGCCGACACGATCGTCTCGGCATCGATGACAGCCTCCGGCGAGAACGTCGGGACCGCCCGGATCGCCCTCATGACTGCGATGACCGAGAGCGACCTCGAGAACCTCGACCATGGCGACAGAGACTCGCTCGGGCTGTTCCAGCAACGCCCGTCGCAGGGCTGGGGCAGCCCGGCCGAGGTGATGGACCCGGCCTACGCGACCGTGACATTCGTCCGCCGGTTGTTGGCGCTGCCGGGGTGGCAACGCGAGGCGCCATGGGTTGCCGCTCAGGCCGTTCAGCGATCCGCTGACAGCTCCGGCTCCAACTACGAGACGAATTGGCAGGCTGCCGGACGCATCCTTGCCGGCGTCCTCAAGAACGGGAACCTGCCGGGAAGCTGTGGGCAGGGGACGGGCGGTCCGGCGGTCTCAGGGTCGGGACATGGCCTTCCCCCGGGCTACTCCATTCCGGCCGGGACACCGCGGGACAACGCCGCAGTCGTCCGGTTCGCCCTCGACCAGCTCGGGAAGCCGTATGTGTGGGCAGGCTCCGGACCGGCCTCCTATGACTGCTCAGGGCTGACGATGGCGGCCTGGGCCACGGTCGGCGTCTCGTTGGAGCACGCCTCGAGTGTTCAGCAGACCGAGGGAGTCGCTGTCAGCCAGGCTGACATCATCCCGGGCGATCTCGTTCTCGTGCCGGGCTCGGACTCGCCCGGCCCCGGTCTCGCCGGCCACGTCGGCATCTACCTCGGTGACGGGCTCGTCCTCTCTGCGATCGACCCGCAGTACGGGGTGGCTGTCCAGAGCTGGGCCACTTTCGTCTCCGGCGGCCTGATCGCCATTCGCGACCCGGCACCCATTAACCAGCAGCCAACTTAGGAAAGGAAACCACACCATGCACCTCTTCTCGAGCGTCAGTGTGAGACCGAACTCGTCGGGGCTCCCGGGCATCTCCGAGCTGGAGAACATCGTCGGGGCGTTGCTGACGGTCGCCCTCATCGCCAGCTTGGCAGGGCTTGTGATCTCGGCCATCGTGTGGGTGATCGGCAACCACTCTGTCAACCCGATGCTCGCCGGTCGGGGCAAGTCAGGTGTTCTCGTCGCCTTCCTCGCCGCCGCCTTGACCGGCGGTGCCGTCACGCTGATCAACTTCTTCGCCGGAGCCGGTTCGCACTTGTGAGAGTGCAGCGTCTCGTCGCCGGAGCCGGCCTCGTCGCCGGCACGCTCGTAATCGCGGGCGGCCTGGCGGCTGAATTCGCCGGCGGCAAGGCGACGCCGGCCTCTCGCCGCACCGGTGCCCCGCTGATGACGACCACGACAGTTGGCTCGTCGCTTCCCGCCGAAGGCTGGCGTGCCGTTGTGCCGGCGACGACGGTGCCGGCGAGCACACCGGTGCAGCAGCAGTACGACAAGGGTTTCGAAGTGGGTTTCTCGTCTGCGGGCAACGAGGCGATGATGAGCGAGGCCGAGGTGCTCCCGCTCTCGCCGCCTGCCGTCGGCGGCGGCTGGCCCGCTCTGCCGGCGAGCGAGACGCCTGAGCGTTGGACCACCGAGTTCGTCGCAGGCCTGCTCGACATCGACTTCGCCCACCAGAGCCGCCGCGCTCTCGGCGCCTGGCTGGTCGCAGAGGAGGCTCCCGACCTCATGCCCGGCATCCCCGCCCGCTTCGAGGACCGGACGCTGTACGTCTCTGTCATGGAGCCCGCCATCACGGGCCGGCCATCTCCGCTTCCGGCGAGCAGCGCAGTGGCAGGCGGACGCATCCGCCGGCGTCCGCTGGGCGGTGAGCGACCTCGAGGTTCAGCTCAACCCGCAGTGGCAACAGATGATCGATGCCGGCTGGCAGCCGCCCGACATCCGGGCGGCTGTGGAGGATGTGTCGGGAATGCTGACAACAAAGCGGCACAAGACCGTGTCGACGGGACGTTTCTCGATGGTGGTCCAGGTGGGCTCGGCACGCTGGGACGACGGTTACGGCACGGTGCTCGTCTCGGATTGGAGGGGGCCGTAGATGGGCTGTCAGTGGTACAACCCGTCGAGCTACGGGAACTGCGCCAACGCCGTCGCCCGGCACGCCGCCGGGGACGCCTTCCACTCGATCACCGAGAGCTTCGGGCAGGCGGCCGATCACGCCGTCAGCTGGCTGTGGAGCCAGGTGAACAGCGCGAGCGCAGTCCACCTCGGTGGAAAGGGTTTCGAGCTCGAGATCGGGATCACCGCGACGATCGCCGGCGTCATGGCGGTCGGGCTGTTCAGCTTCCAGATCATCCAGAGCGTCCTTCGGCACGAGCCGGGCGGCCTCGGCCGGGCACTGAAAGGCCTCGTGATCGCCTTCCTCGGCGGGGCTCTCGCCATCGCCGTCGTCGACCTGCTCCTCGGCGCGACCGACAGTCTCTGTGTCGGTGTCGTGAAAGCGGCCGCCGGCACGAGCATCGCCGGCCTCGGCAAGCTGATCCTCGGCGGGGGCGCCCTCACGTCGTCGGTGAGCGGCTCGGCGGCACTGCTGCTGCTGTCACTCGGCTGCATCGTCGCAACGGTGATCGTCTTCGCCGCCCTTGTCGTCCGCAAGGTGCTGATCGTCGTCACCGCCATCTTCGCCCCGGTCGCCTTCGCCGGCTCGCTTGCCGACGTGACCGCGTCCTGGACCCGCCGATGGATCGAGACGACGATCGCCCTCGTCGCATCGAAGCTGATCCTCATCCTGATCTTCGTCGCCGGCTACGGCATCTTGATCCGCGGCGTCGGCCAGTCAGGGACGGGCGCCAGCCAGAAGGTCACCCAGGTCATCTCGGGCATCCTCGTGCTCTTCGTCGCCGGCTTCGCCCCGTGGATGGCCCTCAAGCTCGTCCATTTCACGGGCGACCATGCCCATCAGCTCCACTCGCTCGGATCGAGCGCCGTCGGCGGGGTGAGCGCCGGCGGGCGGATGGCACGCAAGGCGGCTCCCTACGCCGCCCGTGTCGCCGTGCCGGCCGCTGCTGCCGGCGGCGCATCGCTCGCCTCACCAGCGGCCGCCGGGGCGGCAGCCTCAGCCGGCATGCCGGCGGCAGGAGGCACCGCCGGAGGCGCCGGGCGGGCGGAGCGGCTCGGCGCCGAGAGCGGGCGGTCCATCGGGAGGCGGCCCGTCGAGCGGCCGGACATCCGGAGGCGGCCTCGGCACGTCCGGGATGGGCAGCCCGCGGCCCGCCTTTGCCGCCGGCCAGCAGCCTGGCACGGCGGGTCCGGGCAGTGAATCGAGGGCCGCCGCCCCGGCTCCCGGGGCTGCACCCGAACCGGCTGCCCAGGCCGCCTCTCCCATCCCGTCGTGGCCGGCGGTTCATCCGACGCGCCCGTCGCCATCAAGGAGCCCATTGTGAGCACGACATCCTCGCCGGTCAGCGTCCGCTTTGCCAGGCGGTCGACACGCGGGCTGCTGCTCGGCTTCTCCACTCCCCGCGTCGTTGCGCTCGGATGTGCGGCGGCTGTCGCGATCGTGGCCGTCTTCGCCGGCGGCGCCGTCGCGCTCGCGGTGGCGGGCGTCTTCTGGGTTCCCCTCACTGCGTCCGCCTTCGTGCGGATCGCCGGCCGGCCGGCTGTCGAGTGGGCGGGGACGGCCGCCCACTTCGGGGCGCGCAAGGCCGGCTGGCCAGATCGAGTTCCGGGCGAGGCCGGCGAGGCCCCGGCCGGCCGGGACCCTCGCCCTCCCCGGGGATGCCGCCTCGATGCGCCTCCACGTCGACGAGGCGACGGGCGCGGCGATCGTCCACGATCCGCACCGCCAGGTGCTCTCAGCCGCCGTCTCGGTCAGTCATCCCGCCTTCGCTCTCCTCGACGACTCGGACAGGGCGGTGCGGGTGAGCCGCTTCGGCCGGCTGATCGCCCAGCTCGCCCAGTCGGGCACGTGCGCCGCCCTTCAGGTGCTCGAGGCGACGATCCCCGACCCCGCCCACGGCCAGCTGCAGTGGTGGGAGGCGCACGGCCGGAACGACGGCGGTTGGGCGGCGAGGCAGTACGAGACGCTGCTCGACCAGGTCCGCCTCGACTCCTCGACCCATCGCACGACGATCAGCCTTGCTCTCGATCTGCGGGCGGCCGCGCCGGGCTGTCAAAGCTGCCGGAGGCGGCATACGGGGGGCGGCCGAGGTGCTCCGCGGGGACATGGCCTGCCTCAGCCGATGCCCTCCGCCACAGCGGGCTTCGCCCGGGGAGCTGGCTGACGGAGGTGGACCTCGCCGCCATCGTCCGGCAGGCGTTCGATCCCGCCACCGTGATCGACCCGGCATCGAGCCCTGCGGCGAACCTGACCCATGCCGGCCCGGTGGCGGTGTCGGAGTCATGGCACCAGCTCCGTCACGACTCGGCTTTCTCGTGCGTGCTCTGGATGTCCGAGTGGCCGCGGATCGCCGTCGCGCCCGACTTCCTGCACCCGATCGTCTTCGCGCCCGGCGTGCGCCGGACGCTCTCGATCATCGCCCGGCCGCTCCCGACCGAGGCGGCGCTCCGCCAGATCCGCCGGGAGAAGACAGAAGCGGTCGCCGACTCGGCCCAGAAGGCGCGCATCGGCCAGCTCGCCGACCTGTCCGACGCCCAGGAGTACGACGACCTCCTCGAGAGGGAGCGGTCGGTGATCTCCGGCCACACCGACGTCGAGTTCACCGGCCTCATCACCGTGACGGCGCCCACGGCGTCCGGCCTCGAGGCGGCGACGGCGGCGATCAGCCGGGCGGCCGCCCAGGCCACCTGCGAGGTGCGCCCGCTCTACGGTCACCAGATGCAGGGCTTCACGGCCGCTGCCCTTCCGCTTGCGAGGACGACGTTTTGACGGGCCGCCGCTCGCCGAGATGGCTCCGGCCGGCCGCCGAAGGGGCGAAGGGCAGGACACTCGCGGCTCGGGACCCCGGGGGACCGGCAGAAGATGCGGCCCACGGACCGGCGCCCGATGCGGATCCGCCTCGTGCCGCCGGGCTGCTCCCGCTCGATGCGGGCGCCCGGGTCTACGGCGTCCCGGGCTGGTTCCCCGAGGGCACGAGCACCCGCGAGAGGCGTCATTCGTCCCGCTACGTCGAGGCGGAGCACCGCAGGCGGTTGATGGAGGCGCGCCGGAGGGAGATGGAGGCGCTGCGCGAGGAGCGGCGCCTGCGCCCGTTCCTCCCCGCCGGCGGGGAGGACGGCCCGAAGGCCGGCCGCTCCTACCGTCGCCTGAAGATCGTGCCCCACCGCGCCACGTCGGAGATCCTCGGCGGCGGCTTATCCCTTCCTCGCCGAGGAGGGCCTCGGCTCAGCCGGGATCCTCGTCGGCCAGGACGCCTGGTCCGGGGCGGCCTTCTGCTACGACCCGTGGGAGCTGTACCGCCAGGGTGCCCTCACGAACCCCAACATCTGCCTCGCCGGCCAGATCGGCCGCGGCAAGTCCACGCTCGCCAAGTCACTCGCCACCCGCTGCATCGCCTTCGGTCGCCGCGTCTACGTGCCCGGCGACCCGAAGGGCGAGTGGACGGTCGTCACGAGGGCGCTCGGCGGCCAGGCCGTCGAGCTCGGCGTCGGACTGTCGGCCCGCCTCAACCCGCTCGACGAAGGGCCACGCCCGCAGTCCGTCGACGACGCCGCCTGGCGCCAGAGAGTGGCAGCCCGCCGCCTGGGGCTTCTCGCAGCCCTCGCCGAGGCGACGGTGGGCCGGCCGCTCCGGCGCGACGGAACGCACCGCCCTCGACACCGCCCTCGAGACGGCGAAGGCGGCGCTCTACGGTCCCGATCCTGCCGATGGTCGTCGAGGCGATGCTCGACCCCGAGCGTGCATCCTCCGGCTCGAGCCTCGAACAGCTCCGGGCCGACGGGCGGGAAGCCGCCCATGCTCTCGCCCGCCTCGTGCGCGGGGACCTCGCCGGGCTGTTCGACGGCCCGTCCACTGTCGCCTTCGATCCCGGCCTCCCGATGCTCTCGCTCGACCTGTCTGCGATCTCCGGCTCGGACACCTTGATCGGGCTCGTGATGACGTGCGCCTCGACCTGGATGGAGGCGGCCCTCGCCGATGCCGCCGGCGGCCAGCGCCTTGTCGTCTACGACGAGGCGTGGCGGCTGCTTGCCCAGCCGGCGCTCCTCGCCCGGATGCAGGCGCAGTGGAAGCTGTCCCGAGCCCTCGGCCTGGCGAACCTGATGATCGTCCATCGCCTCTCCGACATCGACGCCGTCGGTGACACGGGATCAGAGGCCCGCGGCCTCGCCCAGGGCCTCCTCGGCGACACAGGCACACGGATCTTGTACAACGAGCCCTTCGACGAGGCCCAAGCCTGCGGCAAGGTGCTCGGCCTCACCTCTGTCGAGGTCGCCCAGCTGCCGGAGCTCGCCCGCGGCGAGGGACTGTGGAGGGTGAACGAGAGGGCATTCGTCGTCCGCCACATCTGCACGCCCGACGAGCTCACATTGTTCGACACCGATGCCCGGATGCTTGCCGTCTAGTCAGATCACGGGCTGAGGGAAGTGGCGCGGCTCGAGGCCGAGGGCCCTTGTGTGGCGGGCGACCTCGGACATCGTGGCGATCCAGAGACCTCGAGCGACTTCATCTGCTCGACGAGCTGCTCGAGGGCGCCCGCCCGCGACGGCCGGCCGCTCAGGAAGGGATGGTTCGTGAGGACAAAGCAGCTCCCTTCGTCGTAGAACGCCTCCAGCTCGAGGCTCCACATCTCCTTCACCTTCGCCGGGCTCGCTGCCGGTGATGCCGGGCAGGGAGGGTACTGCTCCCGGTCATCAAGAGCCGCCGAGGAGCGAGCTCGGGCTGACTCGGCTCGCCCCGGCGCTACGTCGTGCGGCGGGGGGAGGTGGTGGCAGAGGCATCGCCGAGCAGCACCTCTTGCGCGGCGAGACGGTCGACTTCCGCCGGCCGCCGTGACGACGGGGTCAAGCGTCGAGGATGCGGAGGACTTCGGTCAGCGCGGTGACAGATGCCTCTGTGATCGGGCTCAACACGAGTATCGCCTCGTCGGCTCCGGCCTCTGCCATCTCCTGCAATGAGGCGGCGATGCTCTCCATCGGGCCTTCGAGCGGGCGCACACCGTCGTTGACCTGACGCTCGCCGGCCGCTCTGTCGAGCACCACAAGAAGACATGCGCTCCGCTTGATCTCGCTCGGCTGCCGGCCCGCCTCCTCGGCTGCTCGCGCTGACATCGCCGTTCAGCCTCTCGAAGCCCGCCGGCGTGTTGCCGTAGTCCTCGTACCACGTGTTCCAGGCGTCCACGTGTGGCAGCGTCGCCTCGAGCATCCGCCTCCCCGTGCTCCCGATCATGAGCGGAGGGCGACGGCGGGGCCGCGGGTGAAGGACGGCATCTTCGACGTCGAAGAAGCGTCCCTGAAACGAGACCCGCTCGCCTTCGAGCAGCCGGCGGACGATCGGGAAGGCTTCCTCGAAGCGCGACGTCCTCTCGTCGAACGGCAGCCCGAAGGCGGTGAACTCCACCTCGTTCCAGCCCGCTCCGAGACCGAGCACGAGCCGGCCGCCGCTCAGCTCGTCGACGGTGGCCGCCATCTTCGGCGAGGAGAGCAGGAGGACGGAAGGCGGTGCAGGTCACGAGCGGGCCGAGGTGCAGCCGCTCGGTTGAAGCCGCCAAGCCCGGCGAGGAGGGTCCAAGCCTCGAGCGGTCCCCGCTCCGGGCGGCCGTCGCCGCGGTAGAGGAGATGATCACCGATCCAGATCGAGTCGAAGCCGGCAGCCTCGGCCGCTCGCGCGATGGCGAGGTACTCGGGCCAGCCGACTACACGCTCCACCTCTGGCAGTTGGACTCCGACTCGAAGCGGGCGCGCCATGGCGGGCAGTGTAAGTGCGCCTCGCGGACCCAGAGGTGCCGGCCGGGCGGCCGGAGCCGGGCGGCCCGACTCCTCGCATCCTCGATCGTCCAGAGTGCCGGCGGCGAACACGAATTCCGCCTCCACGCCCTTGCTCTGCGCCGGAGACATCGATATATAATGAAAACATATGAAAATGTCTTTGGTCGCAGGTGCGGGCGCATTCTGCGCCGGTACCGCTCTTGTTCTCGGATTGGCAGCGATCGGTGGAATCGCGGAGGGAACCACATCGGTCTCGCCCGATGCCGTCGCCGATCTCGCTGCTCGGGCTTGCTCCGTCACCGGCCCGGTGCGTGGCCTCAGCCCAAACCAGGCGGCCGATGCCGACGTCATCGTCTCGGTCACGATGCTCGCCTCGGGCGGAAGCACGTGGGCGGCCCGTATCGCTCTCATGACGGCGATCACAGAGAGCGGGCTCGAGAACCTCGACCACGGCGACAGGGACTCGCTCGGGCTGTTCCAGCAGCGCCCGTCACAGGGCTGGGGAACGCCTTCGCAGATCATGGACCCCCGTTACGCAACGGCCGCCTTCGTCCGCCGGCTTGCTGGCCGTGCCCGGCTGGAAGGAACTGGCGCCCTGGCTGGCCGCCCAGGCTGTCCAACGCTCCGCCGACTCGAGCGGGTCCAACTACGAGTCCAACTGGCCGCGTGCGGGAGCTGTCCTTGCCGGTGTCCTCTCCAACGGGAATACGCCCGGGAGCCTGCGGTCAGGGGACGGGCGGCCTGCCCGTCGGCGGGGTCGAGGCACGGGCTGCCCCCCGGCTATCTCATCCCTCCCGGCACGCCGCCGGAGCACGCTGAGGTCGTCCGCTTCGCCCTCGCCCAGCTCGGGAAGCCATACGTCTGGGCAGGGGCCGGACCGTCTGACTACGACTGCTCGGGGCTGACGATGGCGGCTTGGGCGACGGTCGGGGTCCAACTCGTGCACGCGTCGAGCATCCAACAGACCGAGGGGGCGGAGGTGAGCCCTCGTCAGCTCCTCCCCGGCGACCTCGTGCTCGTACCGGGCTCCGATTCACCCGGCCCGGGTCTCGCCGGCCACGTCGGCATCTACCTCGGCGACGGCCTCGTCATCTCGGCGATCGACCCGCAGTACGGCGTGGCGGTGCAGACCTGGCCGACGTTCGTCGCCGGAGGCCTGATCGCTCTTCGCGACCCGGCCCCGGGCCGGTGACCGGCACCGAGCAAGTCCGCCGACTCGCACCCGAAGACCAACTGGCACCGACAGAAAGGACACCACCCATGGATCTGCTCGCAAGAGTCAACGTGAGCCCCGAACTCCTCCGGGCTTCCTGGCATCTCGGAGCTCGACAACATCGTCGGCGCCCTCCTCACGATCGGTCTCGTCGCCAGCCTGGCCGGGCTGTTGATCTCGGCGATCGTGTGGGCGGTCGGCAACCACTCCGTCAACCCCTCCCTCGCCGGCCGTGGCAAGGCGGGCGTGCTCGTCGCCTTTGCCGCCGCCGCCCTTACCGGCGGCGCCGTCACGTTGATCAACTTCTTCGCCGGGGCGGGCTCGCACCTGTGAGCACGCCGAAGGCTCGCGTCGCCGCCGCCCTTCTGCTCGGCACCCTCCTGATCGCCGGGGGCCTCGCCGCCGTCGTGACCGGCCGGGCAGCGATCAGGAAGTCGGAGACGGCGCCCGCCGACGGCCGCCTCCACGACGACGACCAGCTCGGCGGTAGCCCCAACAGGCTGGCATCCTGTCGCTCCGGCGACCACCGTGCCCGAGGACACTCCCGTCCAGGAGGAGTACGACGACGGCTTCAGGACGGGTTTCTCCTCTGTGAGCAACAGGGCGATGATCGCCCGGGCCGATTCGCTCGCCATCCCTTCGCCCGCCGTCACCGGTGGCTGGCCGGAGCTTGCAACGAGCAACACGCCGGACGGGGTGGGTGACAGAGTTCGCAACAGGCCTGTTGGACATCGATTTCGCCCGGCAGGACAGGAGCGCGCTCGGGGCATGGCTCGTCGCCGAGGAGGCACCCGACCTGCATGCCGGGCATCCCGCCGGCGTTCCGGGAGCGGGCGCTCTACGTCTCGGTGCTCGAGCCCTCGATCACCGGGCAGCCGTCTCCTCTCCCCGGGCCGAGCCAGTGGTCCGCCGACGCCGAGGCGGGAGTCCGCTGGTCGGCGAATGACCTCGAAGTCGAGCTCGAACCGGATTGGCAGCAGATGATCGACGCCGGCTGGCAGCCGGTCGACATCCGGGCCGCCGTCGAGGACGTGACAGGTGTCATCACCGTCACCGAGAGGTCAGGGCCTCTGACGGCGAGGCGCTTCTCGATGGTGGTCCAGACGGGCTCCGCCCATTGGCGGCCCGGCTACGGGAGCGTGCTCGTCTCGAACTGGAAGGAGTCATGGCGATGAGCTGTGCCTGGTACAACCCCGCCAGTTACGGGAGCTGCGCCGGCGACGTGGCGAAGTCGGCGGCGAGAGATGCCTTCGGCTCGATCGCCCAGTCCTTCGGGCAGGCCGCCGACCACGCCATCGGGTGGCTGTGGATGCAGCTCGATGCGGCGACGGCTGTCCATCTCGGCGGCCAACGTTTTGATCTCGAGCTCGGGCTCACCATGGAGATCACCGGCTCGGTCGCAGTGGCCCTGTTCGTCATCCAGGTCATCCAGAGCGTCCTCCGCCGTGAGCCCTCCGGGCTGACGCGGGCGGCTAAGGGCCTCGTCGTCGCCTTCATCGCCGGCGGCAGCGCTGTCGCCGTCGTGAACCTGCTCCTCGGTGCGACAGATGGGCTCTCCGGCGGCGTCGTCAAGGCGGCCACCGGGACGGACCTCGCCGGCCTCGGCCGCCTCGTCCTCGGGAGCAGCGCGCTCACAGGCTCGGTGAGCGGCTCGGCCGCTCTGTTGCTGCTGTCGCTCGCCTGCATCCTCGCCACGGTGATCGTCTATGCAGCTCTCGTCGTCCGCAAGGTTCTCATCGTCGCGACGGCGGTCTTTGCCCCTCTCGCCTTCGCCGGCTCGATCGCCGACATCAGCGTGGCCTGGACGCGCCGGTGGATCGAGACGACGACGGCCCTCATCGCCTCCAAGCTGATCCTCGTGCTCATCTTCATCTCCGGCTACGGGATCCTCATCGACGGCGCCAAGTCAGCCTCGGGTTCGACCGGCAAAGTCACCCAGGTCATCTCCGGCGTCCTCGTGCTCTTCGTGGCGGGCCTCGCCCCTTTCATGGCGCTGCGAATCGTGCGGTTCACGGGCGAGCAGGCACACCAGCTCCGCTTCATCGCCACGAGCACGGTCGGGGCCGTCGCAGTTGGCCGCGTAGCCGAACGGGCTGCTCGCCTCCCGCCACCCGCCGCCGCCTCGGCGGCGGGTGGACCGCAGCCCGGCACGCACCGGCTCACATGCCGTGCCCGCTCACAACCGGGGCCTGCCACCGCGACCGGGCGGTTCGACGGAGGGAGACGCTGGCCCCGCGAACGGGCTTCAGCCACCGGTAGGGGTTCTCGAGCGCAGAGAGTCCCGCTACGCCGGCTCATCTCATCCCGAGGCAGCCCACGTGGGCGGACGAGGTGAGGGTGCCCGCGGAGGCTTCTCGCCGCCGTCCCTCTCCGGCGAGCCGGCCGCCGCAGCTGGGGCGCCCCCGGTGAAGCCCTCCTCTCGACCCGCACCGTCGGCTCCGTCGTCGAGCAACGCGTGATGGCTGCCGCCAGCTCACAGAGCAGCGTCCGCTTCGCCCGCCGCTCCACACGCGGCCTTCTGCTCGGCTTCTCCGCACCTCGGGTGGCCGTCCTCGGTGGCGCAGCCGCCATCGCCGTCGCCGGGTTCTTCGCCGGCGGCGTGACGGCGTTCGTCTTCGCCGCCCTCGTCTGGGCGCCGCTTGTCAGCTCTGCTTTCCTTCGAGTCGGCGGCCGACCGGCGATCGAATGGGCAGGCACGGCGATGCACTTCGGCGCCCGCAAGCTCGCCGGCCAGACGCAGTTCCGGGCGAGGATCGACAGGCCGCGCCCGGCCGGCACACTGGCGCTCCCAGGCGATGCTGCCGCCCTTCGCCTTTACCTGGACGGGGTCTCGAGCACGGCGATGATCCACGATCCGCATCGTGAGACACTCACGGCGGCCCTCTCGGTGAGCCATCCGGCCTTCGTGCTGCTCGATGATCGCGGAGCGCTCGCTTCGGGTTGAGCCGCTGGGGGCGGGTGATCGCCCAACTGGCCCAATCAGGCATCTGTGCAGCCCTGCAGGTGCTCGAGGCGACGATTCCCGATCCGGCTCGCAGCCAGAGCGACTGGTGGGAGCGTCACGGGCGGAGCGACGGCGGATGGGCGGCAACCGAGTACCAGGCGCTCTTGGAGCAGGTCCGACTCGACTCGTCGAACCATCGGACGACGGTCAGCCTGTCGGTCGACCTCCGCGGCGTCGGCCCGGGCGGTAAAGGCGGCAGGGCGGGGCATGCGGGGAGCAGCCGAGGTGCTCCGTGGCGAGATGGAGAGCCTCGCCGAGGCTCTCCGCCAAGCCGGCCTTCGCCCCCTCGGGTGGCTCGGCGAGGCCGACCTCGCCGCCGTCGTTCGCCAGGCTTTCGACCCGGCGGTGACGACCGAGGCGTCGTCCGAAGGGGCCGCCGGCCTCGCCCACGCCGGCCCGGTGGCCGTCTCTGAGTCCTGGGAGCGCCTTCGTCACGACTCCGGCTGGTCGAGCGTCCTGTGGGTGGCCGAATGGCCGCGCATAAGCGTCCCGCCCGGACTTCCTTCACCCGCTCGTCTTCGCCCAGGGAGTCCGTCGGACGCTCTCGATCACGGCCCGCCCGCTCCCGGCCGAGGTTGCGCTCCGCCAGATCCGCCGGGAGAAGACCGGGGCGGTGGCGGACTCGGCGCAGAAAGCCCGGATCGGACAGCTGGCGGACCTCTCCGACGCCCAGGAGTACGACGACCTGCTGGCGAGGGAGCGCTCGGTGATCGCCGGCCACACCGACGTGGAGTTCACCGGCCTCGTGACCGTGACAGCGAACACCGCCGATGCACTCGAGGCTGCTGTCGCCACTGTCGCCCGGGCCGGCGCCCAGGCGAGCTGTGACGTCCGGCTGCTCTACGGCCGTCAGATGCAGGGCTTCATCGCGGCGGCGCTTCCCCTTGCAAGGACGACGTTCTGATGGCGGCGAAGCACGGCCCGTCTCCGGCGGTGGCGTGGCGACGGAGGGCGGATCGACACGGGGCACGCCGGCCGTCCGAAACGTGCCGGCTCCACTCGAGCCGGGCGCCCGCGTCTATGGCGCACCTGGCTGGTCCCCGCTCGGCTCGGGACGGGACCAGAAGCGGTCGGCACGTCAACTGGAGGCCGAGTACCGCAAGAGGCTCATTGCGGAGCGGCGTGCCGAGATCGAGGCAGCCCGACAGGAGCGGCGGGAGCGGCCGTTCCTGCCGAGGGGCGGTGAGGCGGGGCCGATGGCCGGACGTTCGCTCCGGCGGCTCAAGCTCGTCCCGCACCGTGCCACGTCCGAGGTGCTCGCCGGCGCCTACCCCTTCCTCGCCGAGGAGGGTCTCGGCGCGGCCGGGATGCTGATCGGCCAGGACGCCTGGTCCGGGGCGGCCTTCTGCTACGACCCGTGGGAGCTCTACCGCCAGGGAGCGCTCACGAACCCCAACGTCTGCCTTGCCGGCCAGATAGGCCGGGGGAAGTCCACGCTCGCGAAGTCGTTCGCCACTCGCAGTGTCGCCTTCGGGCGGAGGGTCTATGTCCCCGGCGACCCGAAGGGCGAGTGGACGGTCGTCGCCCGCGCCCTCGGCGGCCAGGCGATCGGGCTCGGCGTCGGGACCTCCGCCCGCCTCAACCCGCTCGACGACGGGCCGAGGCCCTCCGGGGTTGACGACGCCACATGGCATGCTCAGGTGCGATCGAGACGGCTCGGCCTCCTCGCCGCCCTCGCCGAGGTGACCCTCGGCCGGCCGCTTCGAGCGACGGAGCGGACTGCTCTCGACACAGCGCTCCACGCCGCCAGGAGCCGGAACTCGACGCCGATCCTCCCGATGGTCGTCGACGCGATGCTCGATCCCGAACGGCCCCACGCAGGCTCCACCGTCGAGCAGCTTCGCGACGACGGGCGCGAGGCTGCCCACGGGATCGCCCGTCTCGTGCGGCGGGGACCTCGCCGGTCTGTTCGACGGCCCCTCGACCGTCCGCTTCGATCCGCACCTTCCGATGCTGTCGCTCGACCTGTCGGCGATCTCCGGCTCGGACACCTTGATCGGCCTCGTGATGACGTGCGCGTCGACGTGGATGGAGGCTTCGCTCGCCGACCCGGGCGGGGGCCAGCGCCTCGTCGTCTACGACGAGGCTTGGCGCCTCCTTGCCCAGCCAGTGCTCCTCGGTCGGATGCAGGCCCAGTGGAAGCTGTCGCGGGCGTGGGGATTGGCAAACCTGATCATCCTCCACCGCTTGTCCGACCTCGAAGCGGTAGGCGATGCCGGCTCGGAGGCACGCGGCCTTGCGCAAGGGCTTCTCGGGGACACGGCGACGCGCATCTTGTACAACGAGCCGTTCGAGGAGGCCCAGGCGACAGCAAAGGTGCTCGGCCTCACATCGGTCGAGACCGAGCAGCTGCCCGAGCTGGCACGGGGAGAGGGATTGTGGAGGGTGAACGAGCGGGCGTTCGTCGTCCGCCACCTCTGCACCCGAGGCGAGCTCTCGCTCTTCGACACTGACGCCAGGATGATCCCAGAAGGGGCGCCTTCCAGGCGCACGACAGGGAGCAGACCTCTCGATCTGGGGCATCTCGAGCCGGACGACTCCGATGACCTGGCGGTCATCGACCTTCCTCCGTCCTGCCTCCACCGTCCCCGTTCTTCAGAGCCATGCCCGCAGTCGTAGGCGTCCCTACGTCAGGGCGGCAGATGGTGCACCACGGCACCTTTGCCGGGCTCTGCCTCCTCCGGCGGTACCGCTTCGTGCTGCAGCCTGTGAGAGCGCCGGGATGAGGTAGCCGAAGCCGGCGATCATCGGCCCGACGAACATGAGTGCCATCCCGAGGAACCTGGGGAGCGACTGAGCTTCGGCGAGGAGCCCTCCGAGCCCGGCGAGCGTCAGGCCGAACAAGCCGATCCATCCGGCGATCCTGGCCGTACGGGTCGATCGGCGCACGTGGGAGAGGAAGATGATGGCGCCCCACGGTCAGCAGCAGGCCGACGACCCCATGGGTGAGATAGATCACCTGCCCCCTCGCCGGCAGCCAGCCGCTCGGACGATCGAACGGGACCGACAGCAGTGTCATGATGCCGAGGAGGAACTCGACGCCGACGCCGACGGCGAGCGATGTCGCCCGCCGGCCGGTGCTCCGATCGACGGTGACCTCCGCCCGATGACCGGGCGCCGCGAGCCCCCCGTGTCCGGGTGAGGTGAGCGTCGCGGTGCGCGGTGCTGCCGCCGGAGCGGCAGTCCCTTCGACTGCCTGCGGGCGCTGCCGGCGTGCACGGTACGCCTCCGGGTCCTCGTGGACCAGATGCCACCAACCGCCTAGGGCGAGAAGGGCGAAGACCGGCCATTCGACGGAGTAGAACCAGCTGAGGCCGTTGCCGGCGAGCGCCCTTGTTGCCTGCCACCATCCGGCGGCTGCGCACCCGGGCGCGACGATCGCCACCTCGAGATGGAGGAGCAATGCCCTCCGGGAGAGCCAGCGACGGCGGATCGAAGCGGCACGTCGCTTCGGCGGCCGTCCCGCCGTCGCCGAAGGTGACTGTCGCGGCTCGCCTGTCACAGCCTCGAAGCGTCTTGTCAGCTTCCGCTCGGCGACGAAGGCGCAGAAGGGAACGGTGCCGGCGAGGAGGACGAGAAGCATCTGCCACTTCGGGACGGCGAGCTTTCGAGTCAACTCGAAGGCGACGTAGAGGTAGACGAGGTAGAGGAAGCCGTGCATCGTCCCGACGACGTTGACGACGGCGGGTCGCCCGGCGGCGAGCTGGAGGGGAATGCCCACGAAGACGAGGATTATGAGCAACGTCGCCGTCGTGAAGGCCATCACCCGGAAACGGACAAGGAGCCGGCGCTCGAGCTGCTCCTCCCGTCACAGTTGCGCCTCCCGGCCGGCCTCGGCTCATCTCGGCATCCTCTCATCGCTGCTCTCTGCACCCAGTCAGCTGTTAGAGTGCTTGCTGGCAAGCAAGTGATTAGGCGGTGATCGAGTGGTCGAGAAGCACGGGCAGACGGAGGGAGACGGAGGAACTGAGCCCGGCGCGGCTGCGCATTGCGCGTCGCCCGGCTGGCTCGGCGTCTGCGCCCGACGGCGGCAGCCGGACAGCTCACGCCCGCAGAGGTGGACGTGCTGGTCGCAGCCGAGCGCCGGGGGCCCGTGCGCCTCTCGGACCTGGCGGCCTTCGCCGGCCTGAACCCGACGATGCTGTCACGGGTCATCGCAAAGCTGGAAGAGGCCGGCCTGATCCGCCGCCTGCCGGCCGAGACCGATCGGCGGGTCTGCCGGGTGGAGGCGACGGCAAGGGGTCACCGTCTGCTCGAGGGCGTCCGGTCCGAACGCAACGACGTCCTGTCGAGGAAGCTCGAGGAGCTCGATCCCATCCAACTGAGGAGCCTTGCCGCAGCCCTCCCTGTGCTCGAGGAGCTTGCCGAACGGCTCTCGGAGCCCGAGCAGGTCGTCGTGAGGGACGGGAGCCGATGAAGCGCCTGCGCTCGGTCGGCCGTCGTACCTTCTCGGCCCTCTCGATCCCCAACTTCCGCCGTTACTTCTACGGGCAGTCGACTTCGCTCATCGGGACATGGATGCAGTCGGTCGCCCAGTCGTGGCTCGTCTACACCCTCACCCACTCGAGCACCGCCCTTGGCTTCGTCATCGCCCTCCAGACGCTGCCCGTGCTCATCCTCGGGCCGTACGGCGGGGTGATCGCCGATCGCGTCGACAAGCGCCGGCTCATGATCGTGCTCCAGTCGATCATGGGCGTCCAGGCTCTCGTTCTCGGGCTGCTCGCGGTCACCCACGTCGTGCGGTTCTGGGAGATCTGCGTCCTCGCGGTGATCCTCGGCCTGAACAACACCTTCGAGAACCCGGCGCGCCAGTCCTTTGTCCGGGAGATGGTCGGCGGCGAGGAGGTGCGAAACGCCGTCAGCCTCAACTCGACGATGGTGAATGCGGCCCGGGCCGTCGGGCCGGCCGTTGCCGGGCTGTTGATAGCCACTGTCGGCGTCGGTGTCTGCTTCCTCGTGAATGCCGTCAGCTTCGTCGCCGTCGTCTACTCGCTCACCTCGATGGACAAGGGCGCCCTCCGGCCGAGCGAGCCCACGGGGCGGCAGAAGGGCCAGCTGCGGGAGGGGTTCCGCTATGTGGCGAAGGAGCCCCGCCTCGGCGTCCCTCTCTTGATGATGGCGATCGTCGGGATGCTCGCCTACGAGTTCCAGGTGACGCTTCCCGTTGTCGCGAGGCAGACCTTCCACGGCGGCGCGGCGACGTACGGCCTGCTCACGGCGGCCATGGGTGCGGGCGCCGTCCTGGGCGGCCTCGTGACCGCGACGAGGGGCCGCACCGGGCTGCGGCCGCTCACGATCGCCGGTGCGATGTTCGGCGTGATGATCCTGTTCGCCTCCGTCTCGCCCGTGCTCGCAGCCGAGTTCGTCGCACTGGCCGCCGTCGGCTGGACGAGCGTGACGTTCCTCGCCACCGGCAACTCGACCCTCCAGTTGCAGGCGGAGCCGTCGATGCGGGGCCGCGTGATGGCCCTCTGGTCCGTCGCCTTCCTCGGCTCCACGCCCGTCGGCGGCCCCCTCATCGGATGGATCGTCGCCGTCGCGAGCGCCCGGGTCGGGCTAGCCGTCGGTGCCGGTCTCGTGCCTTGTGGCGGCCGCCATCGGGCTGTTCGCGATGTCGAAGCTCGGCATGCTCGGAAGCCGGGCGGAGGGACGGGTCGAGAGGGACGAGGTAAAGGGGCCGCCCGGTCGGCCTGGAGGGCGGCGCCGGCGGCTGAGGCATCGGGACTTTCCGTCGTCACAACGGGTCGCTACCATGCGCGGTCGCGGACAGGACCCGAGCTCTCGGAGGTGCGATATGAGCTGGCGCAGCAGACTTACCCGGTCCAGGATCCTCATGGCGGCGGCCGGGCTGACAATGACGGCGGCGAGCACCGCCTGGGCGGGCGGTGGCCCGGCGCCGGCGGCGGCAGCGCCCGATCGTGCTCCCGTGCTCACCTCCAGCACGCTGCGCCCTCGGGCCGTCCGGCGCCATCAAGCACGTCATCTACATCCAGTTCGACAACACCCACTTCTCGAGGACCGACCCGAACGTCCCCTCTGACATCGAGCAGATGCCCGCCCTCTACCACTTCATGGAGGGCAACGGCACCGTGCTCGCCAACGACCACACCCCTCTCATCGCCCACACCGCCGACGACCTCGTCACATCCTTGACCGGCGTGTACGGCAACGACCAGGGCATCCCCGAGGCCAACAGCTACCTCTACTACCGGCCCGACGGGACGACCGACACGGCGGGATCCTTCGGCTACTGGACCGACCCTGTCGACAGCTACAGCACCGCCAACGGCCTCGGGACGGACCACACGCCCAACATGATCGACTCCGCCGGCCGCATGGCGCCTGCTCCGTGGGTGCCCTACACCCGGGCCGGCTGCAACGTCGGCGACGTCGCCATGTCCAACACCGAGCTCGAGAACGCCGTTCCCGACGTGCCGGACGTCTTCGGCCAGAACTCGGTCGAGGCCAAGGACGCCCTCAACCCCAACTTCCCCACCGCAGACCGAGTTCGAGGGACTCTCGGTCCACTGCGCGAAGGCAAGCGCCTTCTGCGCAGCGAACCCCCGGCCGGTGGCGGACCGGCTTCCCGACGAGCCGGGCGGCTACCACGGCTACGAGGCGGTCTTCGGCGCCAAGTACCTCGACCACGAGCTGCACCCGTCCGGCCCGCTCACCAACCTCGACGGCCAGGTCATCACCGACAGCAGTGGCAACGTCGGCTTCCCCGGCTACGACGGCATGCAGCCGACGAACGCCCTTGCCTACACCCTCGACATGCAGGAGAGGGGCATACCGGTCACCTACACCTATCTCACCGACGCCCACGACAACGCCGTCACGGGCAACGGGATGGGCCCGGGCGAGACGGTCTACGAGCAGCAGCTTGCCTCCTACAACGTCGCCTTCTCGCAGTTCTTCGCCCGGCTGGCTGCCGACGGCATCAACAAGGCGAACACGCTGTTCGTCTTCGGCGAGGACGAGAACGACCACTTCGTCGGCTCGGCACCGACGCCGTCCAACTGCAACGGCGTGACGACGCCGTGCACCTACTCGCAGGTGGGCGAAGTCGGCGCCAACCTCCAGGGGCTCCTCGGCCAAGGAGAAGGGGATCACCACCCCCTTCGCCGTCCACAGCGACTCCGCCCCGTTCGTCTACCTGAACGGCCAGCCGGCGGCACGGGCGCCGGTGGTGCGGACCTTCGAGCGCGCCCTTGCGCAGGGTGACGGCCTACGACCCCTACCGGCGGCGCCGGGTGCGGCTGACCAACTACCTGGCCGACCCGGTCGAGCTGAAGGTGCTCCACATGATCACGGCCGATCCGGCTCGCACGCCCACCGCTTGCCATGTTCGCCAATCCCGACTTCTACCTGAGCGCCGACGGCACGACGTGCTCCACCTCGAACTGCGAGTCGATCCAGACCGACGTCTGGAACCACGGCGACATCTCGCCGGACATCAACCGGTCGTGGATGGCCTTCGTCGGACCGGGCGTCCGCCATCTCGGGACGAGCGATGTGTGGGCGAGCGAGACGGACACGAGGCCGACGCTGATGGCCCTGCTCGGCCTGCGCGACGACTACGCCCACGAAGGCAGGGTGCTCACCGAGATCCTGCGGCCTGCCAGCGCTGCCGGCGTCGCTGACGAGCCGGGCTTACGAGCGGCTCGCCGCCGCCTACACCGCCGTCGAGTCACCGGTCGGCCCCTTCGGCCTCGCCACCCTGGAGGCATCAACGGCCGCCCTCGCGAGCGGCTCGACCGGCCACGACGGGCTCTACCTGAGCACCGAGCGCGCCATCGCCGGGCTGGGAGCCGCCCGCGACAGGCTCGGGGCGCGGATGATCAGCCTGCTCGAGGGGGCCGCCTTCCACAACACCCCGATCCCCCGCGATCAGGTCCGGCCGCTCGTCCGGCAAGCGAGGACCCTCCTCGCAAAGGCGCGGCGCTTGAGGGATCCGTTCGCTAGGGGAGCCGCCAGGCGGGGGTGCGGCTTCAGACGGCGCGAGACTGACCTCATGCGTGAGATCGCGAGCGACGTCAAGAAGGCACTTGCCGCCGGGAGAAGCGCCCGGGTGGGCCGGGTCGTCGGTTTCAAAGGCTTCGGCGGCCGGCGATCCGGCGAGGCACTGGCCGTCTTCAGCGACGGGCCGGCGAGCGGGTCCCTTCTCGGGGGGATAGCAGACGGGGCGATCGCCGGGAGCCTCGCAACGCCGAGCCCCTCGGTCCTGCTCGAGCTCGGCGTAGGGGACTACCGAGGCCGTCGCGGCCGGGCTCGCCTGTGGCGGCGTCGCCACGGTGCTCGCCTCCGACGCCGTCACCCTGCCGGCAGAGCTGTGGGCGGCGCTCGAGGCGGGATGGCCCGTGGCTCTTGTGACCCGACTCGACGCTGAAGCAGGCTCGAGCTCCCTTGCCCTCGTGGACGGCACTGCGGATGGGACGCTCGAGCGGCACGGCTCGCTCGGTGATGACGACGTCGAAGAGGAGGCGGCTCGAGCAGGACGTGAGGCGCTCCGCCTCGGGCGCGACTCGGCAGAGATGAAGCGGCTGTCGGGGGAGGTCGAAATCGTCGTCGAGACCTACTTCCCCTCGACGACGCTCGTCGTCGTCGGCGAGGGACAACTCGCCGAGGCGCTCTCGGTTCAGGGGAGGCTCCTTGGCTGGTCGACCAGCATCGAGTCCTCCTGGACCGCCGCCATCGCCGGGCGCGTCCGGTCGCTCAGCCGGCCTGACGCGGTCGTCGTCCTCTCGCATGATCCCGAAGTGGACACAGCGGCGCTGGCAGCCGCCTTGGCGGCCGGGTGCTACGTCGGTGCGCTCGGCTCACGTCACACTCAGGCAAGACGGCGCGAGGAGCTCCGCGCGCCCTGCGCACGGGCTAAGTGAGGAGGAGATCGACCGTATCCACGGCCCGGTGGGGCTCGACCTCGGTGCCCGCACGCCCGAGGAGACGGCCGTCGCTATCGCCGCCGAGATCCTCGCTCACCGGTCGGGCCGCTCGGCAACGAGCCTGAGGTCGTCCTCCGGCCCCATCAACGGCTGAGAGATCGGGAGGCGTCTCGCCGCCGCTGCCTGCAAGGCACGGGTAGCGCCTCGACGGGGACACAATAAGTCTCGTATTATCCCGACCGTGGGTGGCTGCTCGGTGTTCTTCGACGATCGGGTGCTCAACCACGAGACCGGCCGCGGCCTGTGGGAGGCGGCACCCTCCGAGCTCCTTGCCGAGCAAGACGAGCATCCCGAGAACGGCGTCCGGGTGCGCAACATGGTGAGCGTTCTGCAACAGGGGCCGATCAGCCGGCAGCTGTCGTGGGAGGCGGGGCGTCTCGCCACGCCCGACGAGCTGACGACGGTGCACGACGCCGACTACGTGAACGCAGTCCGCGCCCTGTGTGATGAAGGCGGCGGGCGCCTCACGGCGACGACTGTCGTGTCGCCGCGATCCTGGACGCCTCTCCTGGCGGCGGCCGGAACGAGCCTGGCGGCGGCGGAGGCGGTAATCGACGACAGGAGCAGTCTCGCCCTCGCCCTCGTCCGCCCCCCTGGTCACCACGCCCAACCGGCACAAGCCGACGGCTACTGCGTCTTCTCCCACGCCGCCCTCGTCGCTGAGCGGGCGCGGGAGAGCGGCCTCAACCGGATCGCCGTCATCGACTGGGACGTCCATCACGGCAACGGGACACAGGCATGCTTCTACGACCGGGCCGACGTCCTCACGATCTCGCTGCACATGGCCCATGGCCCCTGGGGCCGCTCCCATCCCCAGACCGGCTCGGCCGACGAGTTGGGCGTGGGGGGCGGAGAGGGTTTCAACGTCAACATCGAGCTACCGGTCGGGGCGGGCGACAGCGCCTACTCGAGGGCGCTCTCGAAGGTGGTCGCCCCTCTCCTCGACGAGTTCGCGCCGGAGCTCCTCGTCGGAGCGTGCGGGCAGGACGCGAGCACGTTCGACCCGAACGGCCGGCACAACGTCACGATGGCGGGCTTCTATGAGATCGGCTACCAGTTCGGGCGACTTGCAGACCGCTTGACCGGCGGCAAGGCGGTGCTCGTGCAAGAGGGCGGCTATGCCAGGTCGTACGCGGCGTACTGCCTCCACGCGACGTTGGAAGGCCTCCTCGGCGAGCCGGCGCGGCTCGCCGATCCCCTCGCCTACATACCTGATGACATCGACCGGGGCGATCAAGCGATCGCCCGGACGATCGACGCGCTCGGGCCGATCTGGGCGCTCTCGCCCGGCCCGGTCGGCGGATCCTCCGAATCAATCTAGGGAGAAGAAGATGCAGCTGGCGTTCCCGATAGAGACATACCGACGGCGCGTCGAGCGCCTGAGGACCGTCATGGCCGAGCATGGTCTCGACGGCATAGTCGTCACGCTGCCCGACGCCATCTACTGGCTCTCAGGCTTCGACACGATCGGCTACCTGTGGCCGCAGGCACTCGTGCTGGACCGGTCCGGAGCAGATCCGAAGCTCGTCACCCGCACCTCCGAGGGGCCGGGCGCGGCAGCATCGTCGTGGCTGTCCGACGTGCGCCTGTACGACATCGAGGCCGAGAAGCCGGCAGACGCGATCTCGTCGGCGATCCGTGAGCGTGGGCTCGACAATGGAGATGTCGGCATCGACCTGCAGGCCTTCACGTTGGTGCCCGCCGTCTGGCAGTCGATCGAGCAGAGCCTTCCCGGCATCACGTGGACCGACACGACAGCCCTTGTCGCCGAGGCTCGCCTCGTGAAGGAGCCGGCCGAGATCGCCTTCCAGCGTCAAGCGGCCCAGATGGCCGATTACGCCGTCGAGAGGGTGAGGGACTCCATCCGGCCGGGGATCTCAGAGACCGAGCTGGCCGGTATCGCGAGCATGGCTCTCGGCGAGGCCGGGAGCCAGTACGCCGCCATCCCGCCGATGGTCGTCTCCGGGGAGCGGACGGCGCTCGTGCACGCGCTTGCGAGCCGCCGCACCCTCGGCCGGGGCGATCTCGTCTGCGTGGAGCTCGCCGGCGTCGTCGCCCGTTACCACGCCATCGTGATGAGGACCTTCTCGATCGGCCCGTTGAGCACGCGAGTGGCCGAGGTGTCGAGCTGCCTGTCGGAGGCGATGCTCGCTGCGATCGCGACCGTGAAGCCGGGAACGCCGGCACCGGTGCCCGACCGCGAGTGCAACGCCGTCCTTTCCCGCCACGATCTCGTCCGCCGGCGCTGCCACCGGATCGGCTACAGCCTCGGGATCGCCTACCCGCCCGGATGGCTCGAGCCGATGACCCTCGTACAGGGTGATGAGCACGTGCTCGAGGCCGGCATGTCCTTCACGATCGAGCCGAACCTCTCACTGCCGGACGACGGCTTCGGCCTGAAGCTCGGCGAGACGGTCGTGTGCATACCGGACGGCTACGAGCGGTTGTCGCAACTCGAGCCCGTCACGGTCGAACTGTAGAGGAACGCCGAGATGAGCCTGAACCCCGAACCCGCCACCCGAGAGAAGGGAACCGAATGGTGAACCGCGAGACGCGAGGCAGCAACCCGGCAGGCGCGGGGGACGTGCATCTGTCGAGGCGCCAGTTTCTCGGAACGGCCGGCCTCGTCGCCGGCGGCGTCGCCGCTGCCGCCTGCGGCTCGTCCTCGGGCAGCTCGCCGTCGACGACGGCAGCCCCGGCTGCGAAGCCGAAGCACGGAGGCACCCTTCTCGCCGGCCTGAGCGGCGGAGACAGCACGGACACCCTCGACGCGCAGAATCCCTACAACAACGTCGACTTCGCCCGGGTGCGCCAGCTGTACAACTCCCTCGTCGAGTACGACGCCAATGTGGTCCCACGCCTCGCCCTCGCCGACTCGATCACCCCGAACGCCACGGCGACCGTCTGGACGATCCGGCTGAAGAGCGGGATCACTTTTCCATGACGGAAGGCCGCTCACGGCCGATGACGTCATCTACAGCCTGCGGAGGATCACCAACCCGAAGGCTCCTCTGCCCGGGGCCGTCGGCCTCACCGCCCTCGACGTCGCCGGGCTGAAGAAGCTGGACACGCTGACTGTCCAGGTGCCGTGCAAGACGCCTTTCTCGACCTTCGTCGAGCTCCTCGGCGCCTATTACTACGCGATAGTCCCCGTCGGCTACGACCCGAAGGCACCTGTCGGCACGGGGCCGTTCAAGTACAAGTCCTTCACCCCTGATGAGGCGAGCACCTTTGTCCGGAACGAGAACTACTTCGAGACCGGCCTGCCGTATCTCGACGCCGTGACGATCTCGGAGTTCACCGACGAGACGAGCCAGCTGAACGCCCTCTCGAGTGGCCAGGTCGACGTCATCGACCTGCTGTCGGCGACCTCGATCAGCGCCGTCCAGTCGAGCCAGAACTCGGTCCTCATCTCAAAGGGGGGCGGATGGACCCCATTCACGATGAGGGTGGACCAGCCCCCCTTCAACGACGTCCGGGTCCGCCAGGCGATGCGGTTGATCGTCGACCGGCATCAGATGCTCGAGCTGAACTTTCTCGGGCACGGGACGATCGGCAACGACCTGTTCGCCATATGGGACCCTGTCTACGACCACGCCATCCCCCAGCGGCAGCAGGACATCGCGCAGGCCAAGTACCTGTTGAAGAAGGCCGGACGGGAGAACCTCTCGATCGAGCTCATCGCGACGCCGCTCGCCCAGGGCACGGTTGCCGCCGCCCAGGTGCTCGCGCAACAGGCAAAGGCTGCCGGCGTCACCGTCACCCTGCGTCAGCTCACGACGACGGGTTTCTTCGACGAGTACCTGAAATGGGTGTTCTCACAAGACTTCTGGTACTACAACCCGTACTTCCCCCAGGTGGCGCAGGCGACCCTGTCCACAGCTCCGTTCAACGAGTGCCACTTCAACAACTCGAGTTACAACTCGCTCTACCAGCAGGCCCTGAGCACCCTGGATGCGTCGAAACGGGCCGCGATAGCACACGAGATGCAGGTGATCGACTACAACGAGGGCGGCTACATCATCCCGTACTTCCCCCCGGTGATCGACGCCTTCAGCAAGAAGGTGAACGGTCTCGTGCCGTCGAAGACCGGGCTGCCACTCAGCGGCTTCAACTTCAAGCAGCTGTGGCTGTCGTGAAGTCGCTCGCGGGAGCCTGATGCAGGGCAGCGTCAACGTCGTCGGCGCCGGCATCGCCGGACTGGCCGCCGCGGCCGCATTGGCCCGCTCCGGCTGGCAGGTTCGGGTGCTGGAGGAGGCTCCCGAGACGCGGGAATTCGGCGCCGGCATCTACCTGAAGGAGAACAGCCTCCAACAGCTCGACGAGGTGGGCATCTCCGAGACGCTGCTCAGCCGGGGAGTGCGCCTCGCCGAGGTACGCATCCTCGACGAAGGTGGGCGCCCGGTTGCGGTGCGCAACGTCGGCGCTGAGCGGGTAGTGGTCACCTTGCGAGCCGATCTTCACGCGGCTCTACTCGAGAGCGTCGTCGGAGAGGGAGTGGAGATCCGCACGAGCAGCCGGGTTGCCGGAGCCACGGCCGACGGCACGGTGCTCTTCGCCGACGGGACGCGGCTGACCGGCGACCTACTGATCGGTGCGGACGGATTCCGCTCCGTCGTCCGCGACAGCCTCGGCCTCGCCCGGCACGTGCGGAACCTCGGCGACGGGGCGACTCGGGTACTCGTGCCGCGGGTCGGCGAGGAGCCGGTCAGCACCGAATACTGGTCAGGTCGTAAGCGGGTCGGCATTGCACCGTGTTCGGACGAGCTCACCTACGTCTTCATGATCGGGCCGGAGGGCGACGAGCGGGGGGTCAGTCTTCCCGTCGACGTCGAGCATTGGAGCGCCAGCTTTCCTCAGCTCGCCCATGTGTTCGAGCGGATCGCGCCGGGTGCGGGAGCTCATCATGCCCATACCTCCGTGCTCTGCCACAGCTGGGTCAAAGGACGGGCAGCGCTCCTCGGCGATGCGGCGCACGCGCAGCCTCCCAATCTCGGTCAGGGTGCCGGGCTGGCGATCGCCAACGCCTTTGCTCTCGCCGAGGCCCTCGAGGAAGCGTCGTCTGTCGCGCAGGCGCTGTCGCAATGGCAGGACCGGGCATTTCCTGTTGCCCGGATGGTGCAGCGCCTTACCACCTGGTACGACTATCTCGGTTACCGGTGCCCGCCGCCGATGGCGCCGCTGCGGGCGGGACTGGTGCGGGGGTTGGCGAGCTTCCCCCCACACGCCGCCGGTGGGAATGGTGGTGGCGCGGCGGCGTGGGGCGGCCGCAACAGCTGGCTGCGGACCCGTCACCAAATGACACGGTGACGAGGGCCGCCGAGCCGGAAGGCGACTCCTCCACAAGCGTGAAGGGATCAAGCGGCATCGACCTGCTCCTCACCGGCGGCCGCGTCCACACCCTCGATGCGCATGACCGCGTCGTCGAGGCGGTCGCCGTTGCGGGCGAACGGATCGCCGCTGTCGGCTCGTCGGGCGACCTGCACGAGTTGTGCGGCGAGAGGACCCAGGTGCTCGACCTCGATGGCGCTGCGGTCGTACCGGGTCTCATCGATGCCCATACGCACCTCGAGCTGAGCGCCTATGCCCGTCACTTTTTCCACGACGTGCGCGGTCTGTCGCGTCGGCAGATTCTCGCCCGTTTAGCCGACCTCACCGTTCAGCCGGCGGCGAGTGACTGGCTCGTGCTCCAGGGGACCTTCGGCCAGGACCTGCCGTCTCGGGCCGAGCTCGACTCGGTCTCCCCTCACCGACCGGTCGCCGTGCGCTGGACGATGCACCGCTTCGTGCTCAACTCCGCCGCGCTGGCGAGAAGCGGCCTCCTTGATCGCCACCCGCCGCCGGTGGGCGCCCGCCTCGTCCGGAGCGCCGGAGGAGACTTGACCGGCGTCGTCGACGAGGGGTGGGATCTCCTCGGATGGGAGCCGCCGACAGGGCGGGAGCTCGGTGACGGCGTTGGCCGAGACGCTCGCCAGCCAGTATCTCGTCCATGGGGTCACGACGGTGTACGAAGTGCTCGCGAGCAGCGAGGCGCTCCTGCAGTACCGGAGGTTGGCAGAGACCTCGGAGCTGCCGGTCCGGGTTCGCGCCGTCGCGACGTTGCCGCCGGGGCACCAACCGACTGCCGACCTCGGCACCTTCGGGTCGCTCGGCATCGCCCGTGGATCGGGCGATGCCTGGGTCGGGCTCAACGGCGTGAAGATCTTTCTCGACGGCGGCCGTCACGCCGCCCTCCGCTCGTCCGAGCTCGGGCTGCCGACGCGCAACTGGGGGCTGTTGACGAGGACACCGACGATGTTGGCGCACGAGCTCGGGGCTGCGATGAAGGGTGGCCTCCAGGTCTGGGTCCACGCCATCGGCGACCTCTCCCAGAGGATCGCCGTCGGCGCAGTCGAGGAAGCGATGAGCAGTGTCGGGGCGGCCGACCACCGGACGCGCATCGAGCACCTCGGCAACGAGCTCTACGAGCCGGCGGATCTCGAGCGACTGGCCGCACTCGGCATCGTCGCCGTCCCCAATCCCACGTTCATCTTCGCCGAACCCGACGAACCGGCCGACCGCCTGCCGCCCTATGCGGAGAAGTACGCCCTTCGCAGTCTGCGGGACGCCGGCCTCTCCCCGCCGGGCAACTCTGACACAGCGGGCGCGCAGCCCTTTGCCACGAGCCCGTGGTTCGGGATGAGCTGCATGATCAGCCGCCGGAACCGCAACGGCGTCGAGGTGTCACCCGGGGAAGCCGTGAGCTTCCGGGAGGCGATCGGGAGCTACACCTCCGACGCAGCCCGCGCCGGCTTCGAGGAGACGGAGAAGGGGAGCATCGAGGAGGGCAAGCTGGCCGACATGGCCGTGCTGAGCCGTGACCCGTTCGACTGCCCCGAAGGCGAGCTGAGCGCGGTCACGAGCCTGCTCACGATCGTCGGCGGCCGTGCGAGGCATGTGGGAGCCGCCTTCGCCGGGTACTCTCCGCCCTGATGCCACCGCGTGCGCCGGCGGGGGAGCGGGGCCGAGCCGCCGTGCTCGACACGAGCCGAGGCCGGGGAGACGAGCTTGCCGTCGTTCGACGGCGCCAGATAATGAACGCCGCCTTCGACGTGATGAGCAGGGAAGGAGTGGGCGAAGCCCGACTCATAGACATCGCGGAGGCAGCCGGATTGTCGCTCGGCTCACTGCAGCACTACTTCCGCCATCGCGACGTGCTCGTCACCGAGACGTTCCGTTCTCTCATCGAGCTGTCGGGAGCGATCTGGCGCCACGTCAGCCGGGCCGAGCCGGACCCTCTTCGCCGGGTTCTCGCGCTGCTCCGCCTGCAGGTGAAAGGTTGGGCTCCCTTCGATCAGAGGTGGGCGTTCTGGCTCGAGTTCTGGTCGGCGGCCCGCCGTCTAGAGCAGCTGAAGGGATACGTGCCGGAGATCTACGCCCGCTGGCAGCGGCCGTTCGAAGAGGCCCTGACGGAGGGGGCGGCGGCCGGGATCCTCACGATGCGCGAGCCGGTGAGCGAATACTCGCTCAAGTTGATGGCGATGATCGATGGCTTTGCCGTCCGCGTCCTCGTCGACCCGAAGACGGTCGACGAGGACCGGATGGCGGAGCTGCTCGTCTCGACGATCTGCCGCGACCTCAGCATCGCCGACGGCGACCTGAGCGCCGCCTCCGTCGGGCTGCCGCACGTAATCGGCATCTCCTATCCCGCAGAGACGCCGCTCACCGGGACGATCGACTGGTCGCCGCTCGACCGGCCCGCCTCTCAGCCTGGGCGGCCGAGAGGATAGGCGAGGGCGTCGACGGCGATACAGCCCGCTCGATGGGCTATGAGCGGGTTCACGTCGAGTGACCCGAGGTAGCCGGAAAGATCGTCGGCGAGGGCGGAGAGGCGCGTCACCGCGGTGACGACAGCCTCGACGTCGACTGCCGACTGCCCGCGGATGCCATCGAGCATCGGTCTCATCCTCAAACCGTCGAGGAGCCGCCGTCCCCGCCAATGGTCAAGAGGGGGGAGTGCCAGTCGCCGGTCGTGCATCAGCTCGACGAGGAGGCCGCCCGCACCGACGACGACGAGCGGCCCGAAACCGGGCTCGTGGACAACGCCTAGAGCAAGCTCGACACCACCGGGCGGTGCCATCGCCTGGACCGTCACCTGCGGCCCGAGCCTGGCCGAGATGCTCCTGTACGCCTCTCGGAGGGAGGGCGCCCCCTGCAGGCCGAGGATCACCCCGGCCTCGTCGGACTTGTGAGGAGCCGTGCCTGCCGCCGTCTTCAAGGCCACCGGCCAGCCGATCTCGTCGGCGGCATCGACAGCTTCCTGTTCACTGCACGCACTCATCAGCCGGGCGGTCGGGATGCCCCAGTCAGAGATGAGCGACAGCGCCTCGGCCTCGCCGAGACGGTGCTCCTCCCCGAGGCGCGCCGCGCCACCGTTCGACGAGAGCGGGGCTCACCGGATCTCGTGGCGGGAGCGCCGGTCGGCCGAGAAAGTCGCGCTCGGCGAACAGGTGGCCGATCGCCCTCAGGCCGGTGCCGGTCCCTTCGAGCAGCGGGATCCCGTTGGCGCGGAGCTCGGCGGCAGCGCTTCGGTTCATCCCGCCGCCGTAGTGGGTGAGGACGGCGAACGGCTTTGTGGCGCCGGCCTCCAGCTGCAGAGCGACCGAGACGTACCTGCGCCAGCTGAGACCGGTGAGGTCGACGGCGAGCACGATGGCGCCACAGTCGTCGTCGTCGTGCAACGCCTGCAGCGTCTCGGCAAAGACATGGTCGGCGTCAGCCCCGGTCCCCCAGGCGTCGGTCGGGTTGACGGGCTCGAGCCCGGGCTCGAGCACGGCGCTGAGCCGGGCAATGGTTGCGGGTGAGGGTTGTGCAAGGGGGAGATCCTCCGCCAGGTCGATCAACATGGCCCGTTCCCCGCCCGAGTCGGTCACGGCGGCAAGCCCACCTCGGGCGGCCGGTCTCGAGGTGGCGAAAAGCTCGAGGGTGTCGGCGAGCTCATCGACGGTGCTGACCCGATGGATCCCGACCGAGTCGAAAAAGGCCTCGTAGGCACCGTCATCTCCGGCGAGGGCGCCCGAGTGTGACCTCACGAGCTCGACAGAGCGCGGATCGCTTCCCACCTTCAACACGACGACGGCTATGTCGCGCTCGTGGGCGCTCCCGACGGCGGCGGCGAAGGCGGCCGGCTGGCGGATCTGCTCGAGCAGGAGGCCGACGACCCGCGTCTGCTCGAGCGAGACGCAGTAACCGAGGTAGTCCGCTCCGGTGGTGACGAGCTCCTGACCGGACGAGATGGCGACGTTGAAGGAAAGGTTCCTGTCGTTGTGCAGCAACGCCGAGAAGGTCGAGCCGGAGTGGGAGATGAACGAGATCGGCCCCGGCCTCAACTCGGCCGGGAGCGTGTAACCGCACACCCGCAGTGAAAGGCCGACGTTCAGAAACCCCATGCAGTTCGCACCGCAGAGCGCCATCCCGGCCGCCCGGGCGATGGCGGCGAGCCGTTCGGTGAGCGGAGGGCGGTCAGCCTCTGGGGGACCGAATGCCGTCGCGAAGATGACCGCCGAAGCCGCCCCCGCCTCGGCTGCGACAGCGAGCTGGTCCTCGAGGAGGGCGTTCTTAACGGCGAGGACGGCGAGATCGACGGGGACCGGCACCTCGCCGAGCGACGGGAAGCACCTCAAGCCGTGCAGCTCGCGATGACGGGGATTGACCGGAAAGACCCGGCCCGTGTAGCCGCCGGCCAGAAGCTCGGAGATGACCGTCGCGCCGACAGAGCCCGTCTTGTCACTGGCTCCGACGATCGCCACCGACCTTGCCTCCATCATTCGCCTGACCGCCTCTCGGCGGCTCGTGGAAAGCCCAGTAGGCGGCTCGGCCCTTGTCAGCTCCATCGCGGCGACAGCAAGCCATCGACACCGCGCTTGGCGATGTGGTTGGCGATGATCAGCCGCTGCATCTCGGACGTGCCCTCCCAGATCCGGTCGACGCGGATCTCCCGGTAGAGGCGCTCGACTGGAAAGTCGCGCATGTACCCGCGGCCACCGAATATCTGCACGGCCCGGTCCACCACTCTGCCGGCCGCTTCGGAGGCGGCCAGCTTCGACATCGCCGCCTTCGCATGGGCGAGCTTGCGGTCGGTGCGGAGGCTCTCGTCGCTCGCGACGTCGTAGAGATAGGAACGGTTGAGGGCGATGTCGACCGCCGAGTCGGCCAGCATCGCCTGTATCAGCTGGTTCTCGCTTATCGGGCGGCCGAACTGCAGCCGGCCGGCCGCCCAGGCGGCGCTTTCGCGAAGAGCCGCGCTCGGCGGCGCCGAGGCAGCGGGCGGCGATCATGAGGCGCTCCTCGACGAACCACTCCCTCGTGAGCTCGTAGCCCTGGCCGACCTCGCCGAGGACCGACTCCGCCGGCACCTCCACGTCGAGCGAGAACGTCGGGTGCTCGAACACGTAGGTGTGCATGAACCGGGGGGTGTCTTTCACCACGACACCCTCGAGCTCCTTGTCGAGGAGAAAGAGGGCGAACCGGTTGCCCGGCACCACCTTGGCGAGGACGATGAGAAAGTCGGCGATGTCGCCCGACGTGACGAACCATTTCTCGCCGTGGAGGTGGTAGCCGCTTCGCGACCGGCTCTGCTGTGGTGGACAAGGCGGAAGGATCCGATCCGGCATCGGCCTCAGTGATGGCAAAAGCACCGCGACGCCGACCTTCGATCGCCGGCAGGAGGTAGCGCTCTCTCTGCTCGTCGGAACAGGCAAGGAGGGCGTTGGCCGGGCGCCAGACGAGCGCCCAGAGCGAGTTCGTCAGCCGGCCGAGCTGCTCCTCGACGATCACCTGGTCGAACACGTCGAGTCCCTGGCCGCCGAGGTCCGCCGGCATGTTGGCGGCGTTCAGCCCCGCCTCGAGCACGAGCTCCTTCAGGCGCGCCGAGATCGGCGGACGACAGGCCGTTGTCGCGCTCGCACGTCAGCTCGAAGGGCTCGATTTCGGCGGCGAGCTCGTCGGCACGACGGCGGAGGTCGAGCTGGGCGGGCGACAGCGCCGTCCTCATAGTGCGCTCCCGACCGTGAGGCCGTCCAGCACTGCTTCCTCAACCGAGCGCGGTGCCAGGCAGTCGCCGATCCCGATCACCTCGGGGAGGAGCCGGCTAGCCCGGCGAGCGTCGTGAGGAGGTCGTCGACCGGCTCGTGACCCTCGGCGAGGACGAGCGCCGCCACGTGCTCGACGATGACCGGCTCCTTGGTGAGGACGTGCTGGAAGTAGACGGCGTCCTCGTCGACACCGAAGAGCCGCACGAGGGTGACCACCTCCACCTTGGCGCGCGCCAACGCGGCCAGATGGGCATTCCTCACGTACTGCTGGAGGCGTTCACAGGCGTAGTACCCGTCCACACCGAGGACGACGGTGTGCCTGCCGCCCGGCGAGCAGGCGAGCCACACCGGCGCCTACCCAGTCGGTCTTCCAGTCTGCCACCACGACGCGCCCGGCGGCAGCTCGGCTCCCTCGATGACCTGCCAGGCGTCGAGGATGACAGGCTTGCCGAGCACCTCGATGGCGGGACGCCGCGGGCGTGCGCCCGTTGCGACGACGACGACGTCCGGCGCTTCCGCGGCTGACGAGCTCGGCATCGACCGACGTCCTCATGACGATCTTCACCCCGGCCCGCTCCGCCTCCCGCAGCAGGTTCGTCGTCGCCCCCCCGAACTCCCCACGATCGGGGAGCAGCTCGGCGAGAAGGACCTGACCGCCGAGTCGCTGCCCCGCCTCGTACAAGGTGACGAAGTGACCCCGCTCGGCGGCGACGGCCGCCGCCTTCAGCCCGGCCGGCCCGCCCCCGACCACCATCACCGAGCGGGGGTGATCCGCCCGGCTTCCGCCTCCCGTAGGCGAGCTCACGCCCGGTCTCTGGATGCTGGATGCAGGAGATGGGATAGCCGAGGTGGAAGTGGCCGATGCATGCCTGGTTGCAGGCGATGCAGGCGCGGATGTCGTCGAGGCGCCCTGCTTCGGCGAGCGCGGGCATGTTGGGGTCGCAGATGAGCGCCCTGTTCATGATGACGGCGTCGGCAAAGCCGTCGGCGATGATGCGCTCGGCGTCCTGCGGCTGGTTCACCCGTCCGGCGGCGAACACCGGCACCGAGACGCGCTCTTTCACCTTGGCGATGTAGGGGACCGCGTAGCCGACCCGCTCGTTCATCGGCGGGACGATGTGGTCCGAGCCGGCGAGTGAGGCGGACGTCCCGAGGGTGACGCTCAGGTAGTCCACCTTCCCGCTGTTGTCCAAGGCGACGCAGGCCGAAAGGGCGTCGCCGGCAGACAGTCCTTCCTCCTCGAGCTCGTCGGCCGAGATCCGCACGCCGACGACGAACTCGTCGCCGACTTCGCGACGGATGGAATCGACGACCTCGGAGAGGAACCTGAACCGGTTGTCGAAGCTGCCTCCGTAGCGGTCAGTCACGTTGATTGACCGCCGGGTTCAGGAACTGCGACGGCAGATAGCCGTGGCTCGCGACGACTTCCACACCGTCGAGCCCGGCCTCTCTAAGGCGACGGGCGGCCGACCCGTAGCCGAGGACGATCTCGTCGATCAACGGGACCGTGAGGGCACGCGGCATCACGTGGAAACGCTCGTTGGGGATGGCGGAGGGGGCCAGTGCGACCGGCGCCGAGCCATCCTGTGACTCCATCACCTCCCGCCCGGGATGGAAGAGCTGACCGAACAGCCGGCAACCGTGCGGCTTCACGGCCTCGGCCACACTGCGGTACCCGGGGATGCACGAGTCCTCGTCGGCCATGAGGACGTGGTAGGTGTAGCGGGCGCTCGAGTGGACGCCGGCGGCCTGCATCACGATGAGGCCGACGCCACCCTCGGCCCGTGCCCGCTGATAGGCGACAAGCTGATCGGACACGTGGCCGCCCTCTGCCATGACGGTGTCGTGGCCGGGAGAGACGATGCGGTTCTTCAACGTGACGCTGCCGATCTGAAGCGGCGTGAAGAGATGAGGAAAATGGCTCTCGACGACTGTCATCCGGGCGCGCTCCGCCGAACGGACCGCTCTGAGCGGGAACGAGGCACCTCGACCCTCCTTGAGGTTGACGGGTTCGGTCCGTCCGGGACCGAGCGGCCGAGCAACATCGACGCCACCCCGAGCGAGAGGCGGCGGAAGCGCATCTCGTCCATGAGGCCGGCTCCGACCGCCATCGCCATGTGAAGACCGTCCACTTCGGCGTTGATGGCATCTGCGATATCCCCGACGGCCATGCCGGGGCTGAAGAGGCCGAGCGCGATGCCCTCGTCGATCGCCTCGACGAGGATCCGCCGCCAGCTGTCGTAGACGCGGACGACCGGAGGACGCAGCTCGGGGTGACGCGAGGCGCTCGAGCAGAATTCCGTCCAGGTGGTGCTGTGTGCCTGAGGGTCGGCTTCTCCCACCAGCTCCTCGATCAGGCCGGCGATCTTCTCCCACGGGTCGGTCTCGAGCTCCGCACGCCGTCGCCAGCGGGCGATGAGCTCCTCGCACATGTACGAGAAAGCCTCTTCGAGCATGGCGTCGCGGCTCTCGAAGTAGTTCTGCAAGAAGCCGATCGAGACGCCGGCCGCCGCGGCGACGTCGCGCAAGCGGGCCCGCTCGAATCCCGCGTTCGGCGAGGACGCGTGCAGCCACGCCCAGGGCTCGTTCGCGCTGGTCGAGGCTGTCCGGCCCCTTGGCGAGAATGCCGCCAGAGCCGTTGCCGGTCAGGGACATCTAGACGACCGTTCCCGGCACCCTGTGCGGCGTCGGGTTCATCTCTCCGGGGAACCCCTCATCGGACCGCCTGTGCTACTTGGCATAGTCGATGACCGTCCTCGCAACCGCGCCACGCTCCATCTCATCAAGAGCGCCGTTGATCCCGGAGAGGCCACACGTCGTCGTGACCATCGACGCGAGGTCCAAAGCTCCCGAGCAGAAGAACTCCAACAGGCGCGGAAAGTCAGCGCCGGGGCGACAGGATCCGTACCAACAGCCGACAACGGACCGCTCTTCCAGTGTGAGGGTCAGGGCGTCGATGCCTACGCTCACGCCGGGCGGCGCCATCCCGACAAGTACGGCAGTGCCGCCCTTGCCGACGAGGCTGATCGCCGCCTCGATCGTCTCGGGACGGCCAAGGGCCTCGAATGCGTAGTCGACACCGCCCGGCGCTATCTCATGGACGGCGTCCTCAAGGTTGCCGCTGCTCGGATCGACGGCATGGGTGGCCCCGAGCTTTTTAGCGAGGTCCCGCTTCCCCGCTACCGGATCGACAGCGATAATCGGACCGGCGCCGGCGATTCGGGCCCCCTGCACTGCGCTCAGCCCGACGCCCCCGCAGCCGACGATCGCCACCGATTGCCCTGGACGGACTGATGCGGTGTTGAGGACCGCCCCCGTGCCGGTCATGACGGCACAGCCGAGGAGGGCGAGGGCGACAAGGTCGAGTGAGGCGCTCGACCGGGATCACCGTCTGTGATGGCACGACGGTCACCTCGGCGAAGGAAGAGGCCGTGTTGTGGAGCAGCCGCTCGCTCCCCCGGTGGAACCTCGTCGTGCCGTCGGGCAGGGTGCCGGCGTTCGACCAGCCGAGGTTGTCACAGAGGGCGGGACGACCGATTACGCAGAAGCGGCATCTCCCGCAGTACGGGAGCCACGAAAGAATCACGTGGTCTCCTTCCCGCACATCGTGCACTCCCTCGCCCACCTGCTCGACGACGCCGGCCCCCTCGTGGCCGAGGACCACCGGGAGCGGGACGCGATGGATGCCCTGCACGGTGTGGAGGTCGGAGTGGCACACCCCGCTCGCGGCGAGCCTCACCTGGACCTCGCCGAAGCGTGGCGGATCGACCTCGATCTCCTCGATCACGAGAGGCGTCCCGAACTCATAGAGGACAGCCGCTTTGGGCACGTCGCGCACTCCTTTGCTCCGGCTCGCGATCAACAGCCGAATAGGAGTGGATCCCTTCGACCAGGTTAAATAATACGTTATTGTCTGGAATCGTCAACAACGAATGTCGTGCGCATGATGGGCGGCTGTGATGGGTGGCCGGGCGCGGGCCGCCTTCGACTGGACCTTCCGCAGCCGGGTGACCGGCAAGGTGACCATCGCCCAACGTCCCAACCTCAGTCTGGGTCTCTTCCTCGCCGGATCCCTTGTGCGCCGGCTCGTACATCTGACCGGGGCGCCGCGCACCTCACTCGACGTCGCCGTGGCGGTCTCGCTTTCCTGGTGGGCGGCTGACGAGATCATCCGGGGGGTCAACCCGTGGCGGCGTGGGCTCGGCACAGGAGTGCTCGCCCTCTTGATCGCCGGGCTCGTCTCCCGCTGACGGCACAGACGGGCGCTCCCGATTCAGCACGGTTGACAGGCCGAGCTTGCCGGCAGCGGATTGTTCTTTGCGCCGTCTATCCCAGTGGCTCGTTTCAAGCGCCGCTGGGTAGAAGGCAAGGATGACTGATCTCCTGCAAGGAACCGTGGCGCTCGTAACCGGGGCCAGTTCGGGCATCGGGGAAGCGACAAGCGCGGCCCTCGCGGCAGAGGGAGCAGCAGTTGTGGTGGTCGCCCGACGCCTGGACCGGCTCGACGGCCTGGCGGAGCGCATCCGCAGCTCTGGTGGCACGGCAGAGGTGATCGAGGCAGACGTGACCGACCGGGCGGCTGCTGAGAGAGCCGTCGCCGAGACGGTGCGGAGGCTGGGCCGACTCGACGTGGTCGTGAACAACGCCGGTGTGATGCTGCTCGGCCCAGCGCTCGACGCTCCGATGGAGGAGTGGGAGCAAATGGTGGCGCTCAACCTCACGGCTCTGCTCTACGTCAGCCACGCAGCCATGCCACACCTGCTGGCTGCAGCGGAACAGGAACCTCGGCGGGTGGCCGACATGGTCAACATCTCCTCGGTAGCCGGCAGGGTCGCCCGCTCGGGAAGCGCCGTCTACAACGCCACCAAATGGGGCGTCAATGCCTTCAGCGAAGCCCTCCGCCAGGAGGTGGCGGGGCGGCAGGTGCGAGTTGGGCTCGTCGAGCCTGGAGCGGTCGCCACCGAGCTGTCGAGCCACAACCGGCCTGAGATCCGAGAGACGATCGAGCAGAGGTTCGCCGACATAGAACGGCTGCAGTCAGAGGACATCGCTAAGGCGATCCTCTACATGGTCAGCCAGCCGCGCCATGCCGCCATCAACGAGATCCTCATACGGCCGACGCAGCAGGAGGGCTGAGAGGAGGCGCACACAGGCTCAGTCTCAAAATCGGCGCCTCCCCCTTATCCGACGGAAAGCGATCAGCCGCCGTGGCCGCTAGTCCGTGCCGTGCGCTCGAGCGACCTGCCAGCTCCGAGCACGGTGGCACTGCTGTGACCAGCCCTCATTTGGCAGCTGCCCGAGAACGTCGAGCAGGCGATCGCGTTGCTCCGTGAACGCCTGCCGTGACGGCGCGAATTCGAGTTGAATGGTCGAGTCGTCTCCCTCCAGGCGGTTTTAATGATGACTATCGCCCGCTCCCCGAAGACCCCGCGATTGTGGTGTCCGCCGACGTCCTGAAAACGGCGCCGCCGGCCGCCGAGCCCGTATGGATAACTAATCAGGTCCTCGGGCGCAAGGCTTCGCGGCGCCCTTCGGACGGAAAGTGTCGGTGCCAACCTCACGGACGCGCTTGGGGGCTCGTTCGGCCGTGTCAGGGTCGCGATCGTAGGTCTCGTGATCTCACGGGACGGGCTGCACACCCGGTCGGCCAGCGGGCGCATCGCGCATCCCGCCCCGGCGCAGGTGTGATGGGCATGCCGGCAGATCGCGATGTCGCTTCCTTCGAGGCACGTGCTCTTACCTACGAGCACGGTTGGCTCGGTCAGATGCACCGTGACATTGCCGACCGGACGGCGAAACTGACGCTTCTCGCCGAGCCCGCTCCCCGCCGGGTCCTCGACGTGGGATGCGGCACCGGCTATCTGCTGCGGGTGCTCGCGAGCCAGTTCCCGGAGGCAGAGGAGCTGGCGGGGGTCGACCCCGCACCGTCGATGATCGATGTCGCCGGAGCATCTCCGGCCGCCCGGGTGCATTTCTCGGTCGGCGTGGCCGAGCACCTGCCGTACCGGGACGACGCCTTCGACCTGGTCGTCACCACGACCTCCTTCGACCACTGGAAGGACCAGCTGACAGGTCTACGCGAGTGCAGGCGCGTCCTGCGACCAGGGGGCGCCCTGGTGCTGGTCGACCAGTTCTCAGCCTGGCTCGTTCCGACGCTTCTTGCCGGCCGTCGTGGAAAGGGTCGCACGAAGTCCCGGTGTGATCGCCTACTTCTCTCGGCGGGGTTCGACAGCTGGACCTGGCATGAGCTCCAGGCGGTGATCATCAAGGCGGTCGTAGCAAGGGCCTGACCGGAGTGCTCGAGAGGACCACGAAGAAGGAGTCCGGAGAGCGTCGAATCGCCCGGCGCTCGGGGCGACCTCCGACTGACGTTGCGTGCCGTTGAAGGGTGGTGCGGTGTAAGGATGACCGCCCTCGCTCCCGTGCCCGGTGTGTCCCCTTCTTGTCCGTAGCAACAGGCCCTCGCGACCGCTGTCGAGGTGTTCGTCGCGTAGCGGCCGACGATGGCGTAATGCTCCCTTAGCTCATAGGTCGACCGACTCTACGGACTCGACTATCCAGGCCTGCGGGTTGTGCATGACGGCTTTGCCAGGTCCGTCCCAGATCGTGCGCATCTTGCCGAGGAGACCCTCGGCTTCTGCCAGCTGGTCGAACTCGAGGTCGATCATCACGAAGTTCGTGTCGCCGACAGATCGGTAAACCTGATAACGGCGAACACCCGAGCCTTTCCGGTCAACAGGATCGGAGTCGAACATTCGCTTCCAGCCCTCAAAATCAGCGACAGAGTGCTGGATTCTTAACATAGGCATTCAGGTCTTCCTTTCTTGTCGAGTCATTCAGGAGGGCGCAATAGTGCATCGCTTTCATCACGGACCGACTGCAGGCCGCCTTCGCCGAAGGAGCACAGTGACTCCCGGCGCCCTATGACGCAGCGGTGGCCGTTGCGAGGCGGGAGTCGTAGTCGTCCGCCAGCGTCAGCAAGGCCTCGGCGCCGTCGCCGCTAAAGCAGGAGCCGTGCATGACGGCGAGTGTGGTGGGAGACAGGTCGGCCAAAGCGCGAATGGTCGGCCCAGTCCGCGGCGTGAGGCAGGTGGCACCGAAGACGTCTTCGGCTTCGCCCGCCGCGCCGACGATGTCGTCGCTCGTCTGCGGCGAGCCCGTCGCCGAGCTGAGTGAAAAGGTCACCGCAGAGCAAGGTGTTGGTTGTCTCCTCGTAGAGGACCCGGGCCTCCCAGCCATGGGGAACGTGAGGAGTGTCGATGTGGCGGACCCTGTGCTCTCCGAGCTCGATGATCTGACCGTCAGCGAGGGGGACCGGCGGGCGGTCTGCCATGTCGGATAACGACACCATGCACCCCAAGGCGCCGTGGGCGACTTCGGCGTGGGGGGCAGCGGCCAGGAACAGGTTCATGGCGCCGCACTCGTCGGCCTCAACATGCCCGAAGGTGATCCAACGGAGTCGGTCGAGCGGGATGACGGTAGCGATGGCTCCGGCGACGAGGGGGAACATCGCTCGATGGCCGGTGTGGAACAGCAACGGCTGCTCGTCGTCGATCAAATACTGGTTGAAGGTGAATCCCCTCGGCCCGACGTCGGGAACAAAGGTGGAGAACCGGTAGATACCTGCTGCGATCTCATCGACCTTGGTGCTGGGCATCAGAAAGGGACCTCCTGGTTGAAAAGGGCGGAGCGGGGTGCTCGGCCCGACACGGCGCGACAGAACTCGACCGCGTCGAGTCGGATCTTTTCGCCTTGCTCACCTTGGACGAACTCGCCCCCCGCCACGCCCTCGAGCATCAAGCAGAACGGCTTACCGTGGGCGCCCGCCCACTCGCCGACGACATCGGCGACGATACGGCCGTCGTGGGCGGCTGTCAGCGTCAACTCCTTACCCGTTGCACGGGTGAGGTCGACGCGGTGCATCCAGTAGTCACGGTTCATGATCGTCCCGACCAGATAGCCGACCTTCCAGCTGCCAGCCACCGGCGGACCGGGCTTGAAGGGCACGGCACGCACCAACTTGGGTGTGCGCCGCCGGCCGCGGATCGCCTTTGGCGCCAGCTCGTGCAACCGACGTGCCACCTCCTTCGGAGTGAAATCGGCCCCAGTCGGCGACCTGAAGGGCTGTCATCTCGTCGATCATCGCCCCGCCGCTGTGCTTGGCCGCGCTGTTGGCGGCCAAGTATTGGCGGACGAACTCGCGGGTGCGGGCATTGCCTTCCATCCCCCCGAGCACGTGGGAGAGCAACGCCTTCACGTCCCAGCCGGCACAGTCTGTTGGCCGCTCCCAATCCTCATCGCGGAGCTGGTCGACCACGTCGAGCAGCCGACCAGCTTCGGTCTCCCCAAGTGCCATCGCCTCGCTGTGACCCATCTGCGGGATGGTTCCCACGGGCGTCATCGTCAGTGTCATGTTCGCCTTTCTGGCTGTCGTTTGGTCAAGACGTAGTCGGCGTACATGTCCACGGCTCTGTCGACCAGTCCGAGCCAGCGGTCCCCCCCTGGCTCGTTGGCCGACTGCTGGGATGCCAGCCCGGACACCAAAGCGGTCCACAGATCGAAGTCGGCCGCCTTCGTTACGCCAGCTGAAGCAAGCGCCTGCCGGCCACGTTCGAGCACCTCGAATGGCCTGCGCGTACGATTCAGGCGACGGCTGAAAATGGGGGATCGTCCGCTCGAACAGCAGCTGCGAACGGACAGGGTCGGCCGCGCTGAACTCCACGAATATCCGTGCCACCCGGCGAAGAAGTGATCGAGGCTCCGCCGGCCACTCCTCGGCTGTCATCTGCTCGAGCAGATGGCGGTTGGCCTCGGCGAACATCGCATCGTAGATCGCCTGTTTCGACTCGAAGTACCAGTACAGCGACGGCGGCCGCATCCCGATTCTGGCCGCCACGTCTCGCAGCGACAACGCGGCCAGCCCGTGCTCGTGGGACAGCTCCCATGCGGCCTCGAGTATCTCCACCCGTGTTGCCTCACGCCGTTCGGCTCGTCGATCGCGGGTTGCTGGCGCTTGCATTGATTTAAGTATCTAACACCATTAGATAAATGTCAAGGTTCGCCTGGCTCGGGCACGATGCAGACGTACTCGCCCGAGTGGCGCTTGCCGATTTTCGTCGGGGTTCCCGTGGTTGGGGAGCGAGGGAATGGTCGAGGGTCTCGGGTCGGCCGTCTACGCACGCACGGTGGTGCCAGGCGCACGCACACTCCACGTCGATCCTGGCTGTCTCGCTCTAGCGGGTGGCGCCGGCCAGCAAGATCCGGCGGAGCAGGAACAAGTCCAGGACCAGGGGGACTACGAATACCAGGCCCCACCAGCGTCCGGTGACGCAGAGGACAACGATGACGACGGCGATCCAAGCTGCCAGCAGCAGCCGGATCACAAGCGATGACTTCCGGTGTCGCAGATCCCAGCTCATTGTCGTCCTACGTTATGCCGAACTGGCCTCTGCCTTCCCCAACCGCCGCTCAAGGTTCGGGACGGGGCAGCGAGTATCGCTGCAACTGGCGGTAGAGACGATATGTGCTCGCCTCAATAAGACGTACCAACTGCGCGGGTACGGGACGTCGAGCAACTCGCTAAGAAGGCACCGAGCTGCTTACAAGATGAGCGGTAGGAGCATCTTGGTCGAGCGCTTGTACTCACGGTTGTCTGGGACCTGCCAATCATGTAGCGCTTCGCGGCTGTAGAGGAAGTAGCCGGCAGCCAAGCCCATGCCGATCAGCCCAAGCCGAGTGGGAGGGACCCGCAACTCTCGGGGCCGAAGGTGTGGGGCACCGGCCCCACCTTCCGAGGCGAAAAACCATCGTATCGATGCGGATCCTTCAGTGTGGGGCCGATACAGCGGCCGGCTGCGTACGGCCACTTCGGACTCGAGGAGCTATGCGGTGATTGCAGGTCGTACGGTCTCCCAGAACAGCTCGAGCTGGTGCGCCTCGTCGGCCACGGGCCAAACGAAGACCCGCTGGACACCGGCGTGCGCGAAGGCCGAGAGTTTCTCTGCGAAGAGCTCGGCCGGCCCGACTGGCAGGCGTTCTCGGAGCATCTCCTCTGGGCGGTGGATGGTCGGTACCACCCGTTCTCGCATGACCATGTCGGCCTCACTCCCGTCATCGGTGATGTAAAACCACATGGTCGCGAGGGCGTTGGGGAAGGATTCGGGATCCTTTCCGTGCCTGGGGAGCAGGTTCGCCAGATGTGACCATCCCGCCGCGAACAGGGTCGGCGTCGTGTTGTACGCGGAGGCCAGCCAGCCGTCGGCCAGGCGGGCGGTGCGGCGCAGGCCGGCGTCCGATCCCCAGCTGCCGAGCCAGATCGCTGGACCTTCTGTGCGGACGGGGTGAGGATCGAGGCTGACCCCGACGGTGGAGTAGAAGCGGCCAACGAACGGACTGGCGCCGACTTGCCACAAAGAGCGGAGGGCGCCGATCGATTCGTCGAGGCGTGCCCATCGCTTGGCGAAGTCAACGCCGACAGAATCGAAGTCCTCCTGTGAGGAGCCGGGACCCACGGCCACCACCAGCCGCCCCTGGCTGAGTCGGTCGATGGCGGCCAGCGTCTTGGCCAGCGGCACCGGACCCCGCATGACGGGAAGCGACACGGTGGTGGCGAGCGTCATGGTCCCCGAGTGGCCGATCACCGCCGCCAGCGCGATGGGCCCGTCGAGCCACGGCACCGAGAAGACCATGTGGTCGTTGGTTGACAGCGCGCTGAAGCCCAGCCGTGCGGCGGTCTCGGTGTACGCGACGAGATGTTCGAGGGTATAGGGGTTGCCGCCGAAGTCCATGAGGGGAAGATGGGCGCCGAAGTCCATTACCCACTATCGCATCGGCCGAGGGACAGGTTCCGTAAGAGATGCTGATCACAGCAGCCGCACCAGGCCAGCAGTGCGGGACCGACGCCCGACCCGTCGTTACAGGTGCCGGCGTGGCGTCGCCGCAGAAGGCTCGCCCAGTTATAAAACATTCCCATTTACCGGGGAGATTTCGGGGGCTCGCGGTGCAAGGCTCGGCCGAGCCTGACACTGTCGATCTGGTCCTCCCCGTGTAGTCACGAGGCGAATTGTCGGCCAGACAGATGGGAGGATCTGTGCCTGTTCCGATCGCCCCGGCACGGGGTGTTCAGACGTTGCGCCAGCTCCTCGTGCCAATCGCCAACGCCCTTGACTCGCGCAGTGCTCTGCTTCTAGAGTTCTCTAGATGAGTAGAGAAGTACTGAGGCAATCGATCAGCTTCCAGCTGAACCCGGACTCCGGTGTGCCGGCGTACATGCAGCTGGCACAGCAGGTCAAGCAGGCCATCCGGATGGGAGTACTGGACGTTGGCGACAAGCTGCCGACAGTTAAAGAGGTGGTGGTCGAGGTGGCCATCAACCCCAACACCGTGATGAAGGCCTACTGGCAGCTCGAACACGAAGGCCTCGTGGAGGGCCGCCAAGGCGTGGGCACGTTCGTCTCTCGGCGTCCTTCGGGCCCACCACCAGACGTCCAGGCGCGGCTGGCCCGAAGCCTCGAACGGTGGTTGCAGACGGCGCGACACGAGGGCCTCGACGACGAGTCCATCGAGTCCATGTTGCGGGCAACGCTGTCCGGCTCGCGCGTTGAGAGAACAGCGTGAACATGCGCGATACACCGGCGATCCACACGACCGAATTGGGCAAGCGCTTCGGCTCCAACTGGGCACTGCAGGACTGCTCGGTGTCGGTACCGCCTGGTCATGTCACTGCATTGGTCGGGCCGAATGGGGCCGGAAAGACGACCTTGCTGAAGCTCCTCGTCGGGCTGTGTGCGCCGAGTGCGGGTGAAGCCGAGGTGCTCGGCCGAGTGCCCGACCAGAGCGAGGAGTTCTTGGCGAGCATCGGATACCTGGCCCAAGATGTGCCCCTCTACAAGCGGCTCAGCGCCGAGCGACCACCTGGAGATCGGCGCCCGCCTCAATCGCGACTGGGATGCCGCTGCCGCCCGGGCACGACTCGCCGCACTGAGAATCCCGACGGACCGACCGGTCGCGACGCTCTCGGGCGGCCAGCGCGCCCAGGTTGGCCTGAGCATGGTCTTGGCGAAGCGGCCTCAGCTCCTCCTCCTCGACGAGCCGATGGCCGCGTTGGACCCGTTGGCTCGTCGGGAGTTCTTGTCGTCCCTCACCTCCGCCGTCGCCGATGAAGGTCTCTCGGTTGTCGTGTCGTCGCACCTGCTGCACGACCTCGAGCGGGTCTGTGATCACTTGATCCTTCTCGCCGCTTCGCGAACTCAGCTCTGTGGCGACATCGACGAGGTGCTCGCCGAGCATCGCGGCACTGGTGGGTCCGCGCCGGCGTCTGAGCGAGATCGAACCCGGTCTCACGGTCATCAAGGTGACGCAGACGCCTCGACAGACCCGCCTTCTCGTTCGCGTGGACGGTCCGGTCCTCGATCCGGACTGGGTGGTGACCGAGGTGGGGTTGGAGGACATCGTCCTCGCCTACATGGAACAGGACGAAGCACTGGCTGATGGTCAGCTAGTCGAGCTCGGACAGGCGCAATGACCCATCTGATGTGGCGCCTGCACCGCAGCCAGCTGCTCATCGCCGGAGGAGCCTTGGTCGTCCTCACCACAGCGCTCCTCCTCATCCCGAGCCGGGACAATCATGTCATCGAGGCGATCGTCTACGTCACCATCGTCGTGCCGCTTCTCCTCGGACTGTTCTGGGGTGCGCCCCTTCTCGCCGCGGAGTTCGAGGAGGGTACGAACGGCCTCGCGTGGACCCAAGGCATCACGAGACGCCGCTGGTTGAGAAGCAATCTGATGGGGGCGATCCTCGCCGCAGCGGTGTGGGGTGCGGCAGTCACGGCAGTCGTCACGTGGTGGAGTCTCGCTGAGGTCTCGCTCGGTCGTTCCCGGCTCGGTCCCGGTCCGTTCGACATCCAAGGGATCGTGCCCGTGGCGTATTCGGTGTTTGCCGTCGTACTCGGCATTGCCGTCGGCTCGATGATCCGGCGAGTGCTTCCTGCGATGGCGACGACCTTGGCAGCGTTCGTCGCCGTGCGCGTAGTGATTGCCGTGCTTGTCCGGCCGCACTTCATGAGCCCAGCGTCCAAAGTGGTCTCCATCGCTCAGGGGCTACCGGCCGGCGCCTGGTTGCTCTCGAATCCTGCAAATGTCGGACGGAAGGGCATTCTGCTCACCTACCAGCCGGCGAATCGGTTCTGGGCCTTCCAAGGGATCGAGGCAGGAGTGTTCATCGTGTTGGCCGCCGGCCTTGTCGCATTGGCCTACAGGATGGTGGTGACCCGCGACGCGTGAGCGACGAGCACACTGCCAGGGGCCTCCCGACGTAACGACGCCGGCACCGTGGAATCGTGTCGCCACTGTCGTACGCGTAGTCGGCAGGGTCGTGGATGACTTGCAGGTACGGCCGTGGGGGGACTCCGACGGGACAGGTCACCGACCGGAACGGAGCCCACTGGCTCATCGGGTTCGAAGGTGGCGGCAGCAACTGAGGTCGTCGATGGCAAGGTCGAGGTCGTCTCCGAAGGGCACTGGAAGCTGTTCAGTCGCTGAAGCGACAGGCAACAACCAAGGACCTTCTCTTCGCCACCGCGCTCGCATACATTCGGCTCGCTCATCGGCGACGTCGGACGCGTGGTGCGGTCCCTGCGCTCGGTCACTGCGAAGATGTGGCCAGTGGGATGGGAGGCACTCGAACAGTGGGGTGACGACGTCGCTCGCATCGAACCGCTCGCTGGCGGAGTCGCCAACGACGTGTGGAGCGTGCGCGTCAACGGGCGGCTTGGCGGTCGGTCGTCTCGGCGCCAGGAGCGACGCTGATCTCGCGTGGGAGACCGAGCTCCTCCAACACCTCGACCGTGAAGGTCTGACCGTGCCGGTGCCGATCCCGACGACGGCCGGCCGGCTGTTCGCCGACGGTCTGGTGGTGATGACCTATGTTGAGGGCGGACCGCCCGAGACGGAGGCCGACTGGCGTCGCGTGGCCGACACGCTCCGCCAGTTGCATCGGTTGACGCAGGGCTGGCCGCAGCGCCCGGGCTGGCGATCGTCGACCGACCTCCTGCACGCCGAGACCGGGACGAAGATCGACCTCGGCGCGATGCCGCCCGAGGGCGTTGCCCGATGCCGAGCAGCGTGGGCGCGGCTCACCGGACGTGAGACATGCGTCGTCCACGGCGACCCCAACCCCCGCAATATCCGCATGACCGCGGATCAGGTCGCGCTGATCGACTGGGACGAGGCGCACGTCGACGTCCCCGACCTCGACCTGGTGCTGCCCCACAACGCTGCCGGTCTCGACGACGGCGCGCATGACATCGCCGCGCAAGCGTCGGCCGCATGGGAAGCCGCCGTCTGCTGGGACGACGAGTACGCAGTCAAGCGGCTCGCCGAAGTTCGAGCGGTCTGAGTCAGCGGCAGCGAGTCGAGGCGGCCGACTACGGACTCGAGGTGGCTGTCGCCGATGCCGCCAAACCGCCGAGCACTGCCGAGATGCGTAGGGCCTTGAAGGCCCGTTTCGGCGGCGTGCACCGTTCCCTTGCGAGAGAACTTGCTGGCAGTAGCGTCAGCCGCGTGGGTGAGGCAGCGCACTTGCTGACCACGAGGGCTTTCTACGACAGCGTGGCCGATGACCACGCCCGACTGCTTCCCGACCTTCCGGCGGATACCGATTTGGACAGGGCAATGCTGGACAGGTTCGCCGACCTGACTTCGGCAGCAAGCCTTGGACCAGTAGCCGACCTCGGCTGCGGTACCGGCCGGGTCACGGCTCACCTGAAGTCGCTGGGCGTGGATGGCTTGGGGCTGATCTGTGCCCGGCCATGGTGGAGCAGGCCCGTCAGGCGCACCCGGCCTTACGTTTTGAAGTCGGTTCGATCACTGCTCTGAAGCTCCTCGACGCCACGGTAGGCGGGGTCCTGGCCTGGTATTCGACCATCCACATGCCGCCGCATGACCTGCCTCGGGTCTTTGGCGAGTTTGCTGGGGTACTTGCACCCGGTGGATTCCTCCTTGTTGGCTTTCACGTCGGAGACGGAGATCGGCCGAGGTCGGTGAACTTCCGCAACGGCGCGTCGGTCGACGTTTACGACGCGACGCTCGAGCGAGTGGCCGACCTGACCAGGGAGGCGGGCCTTGTCATACAAGTGCAGCTGTTGGGGCAGCGCAGGACGGGGAGCAGAGGTCGCAAGCCAGCCTCATTGCCGCCCAGGCCATCAATCCGTAACTCTTCGATCCGGCCACACACCCGGCCGTGCTGTTCCGGCACGCTGACCATCGGGCCGAACGTGGTCGATCACCAGAGCCCGCTGAAATCCTGCCGGGTCCGCGGGTAGTTTGGCCAATGGTGCTAGCTGAGTGGGCTGCCGACTGGGGCGGATGGCTTTCCCGCGACGCTTGGTGAGTGATGGGATCACACTCTGGGTGTCTAACGTGTGCCCACGAGCTGAGGCCCGCCGCTCCCTCGAGCGACTCCTGGCCGGCGAGTGGCCGCTACTAGAGGAACGGATGGTGGACGCCAACGCGAAGAACGATCGGGGTTTCGACGACGGTGGCGGTCGTTAGCATCGGATCGGTCGTGCTTCGCTACTCGCGCCGGGTGTTCCAAGCATCGAAGGGCGTTCGGGTAGCCACCTGTGTACTTTCGCAATGACGGACGAGTGCTCGCCGAGACATTTTGTGGGTCTGCGGTTCGGGACACCCAGTCGACTGCGCGCTTTAAGGGGCTGCACGGAGGAGGTCGTTCGCTATCTCGGTCTCTTCCTGGTCCTGCCGCCATCGGTCCAGCCCATCACGCCGGCGTCCCACCTGTTGGACGAGCTGGTCCTAGCCCAGTCGCTGGAGGGCGAGCGGGTCTTGGACAGGGAACCGGCTGCGGGGTGAACGCCATGCTGGCCGCCATGAAAGGCGCATATTCGCTCGCGGTCGAATCAACCCCGAGGCGGTGAAGGCGGACCGCCCGAAACGCCGAGCACAACGGTGTCGCCGACCTCGTAGGGGTGAGAGTGAGCGACGTCTTCTCCGATGTTCGCGAGATCTTCGATCTGATCGTCTTCGACCCCCCGTTCCGGTGATTCAAGCCTCGCGATCTCCTCGAGGCTGCGACGACTGACGAGAACTACTGGGCGGTGACTGGTTCTTCGAAGAGGCACGTGCCCACCTGAAACCTTGTGGACGGATGCTCATCTTCTTCGGGACCTCCGGCGCCATCGGCTACCTCAGGCGGATCACGGGTGAGCACCGGTTCTCGTGGTCGGAGGAGGCGCGTCTCGAGGGGTAGGGGACGGAGTGCCCGTGGGGTACTCGACGTTCAGGGTGACGAAGATCACCTCGGCGCGGAAGATCCACGTCGCGAGAGGCTTTAGGTGACAGGTTGCAGGAAACGAGTTACGGTCGCACCCATGACTTGCTTCATGGTGATGGTCCGCCGTGTCCGCGATCCGCGGGCCACGGTGGGGGTGGCATCAACTCGATAGTCGTTGGGCAAGCCGCGTCGTCGCAGACGCTGGCGTCGTTCCCGGTGACCTTGTTCTTGACGTCGGCGTGGGAACTGGAGCGATAACTCGTGCGCTCACCGCCGCCGGTGCGCGCGTTGTTGCGATTGAGCTGCATCCACAGCGGGTCGCGTACCTGAGGGATCAGTTCGATCAACGCGACGTGACGGTTGTTCGCGCCGACGCGTCCGATCTCCGTCTCCCGCGCCGTCCCTTCAAAGTGGTGTCGAACCCGCCGTTCGGGATCACCACGTCGCTCGTCAAGCGCTTAGTCAGCCCGGGTAGTCGTCTGATCCGAGCGGACGTCCTCGTACCGTGGCATGCCGCCCAACGCTGGAACTCGCAAAACGCTCCCGGCCGAGGGCGCTGGGACAGTGACTTCATGATCCGGCTCGGTCGGTCGCCGCCTCGATCGGCATTTAGTCCACCACCGCCGAACGACGTCGCCGTGCTCGTTGTTGTTCGTCGAGGCCCGTCTCAACCGAGACATTCCATCCCAACAAGGAGAAAGCCATGAAACAGAAGTGATCGACCCATTCTGATATGTGGGCTTCCAGCCTCAGGCAAGTTGACACTCGCTCGCCAGCTCGCCCCCAGGATTCCCGCGATCAGGCTGGATAAGGATCGTCCCACCCGTTCTCCCGCCAGGCAGCAACCCGCGTCGTTGATCGTCGTTGCCGGCCCCTAGGCGGCCGGCGCCTCGGGAGCCAGCGCCGGCTCGGCGTCCTGGGTCGCCGCGAGTCGCGCCAGCCCCGTTCTGCCTGACGGCGCGACCCCTTGAAGAGTGAGGTGACGGTGCCGAACCCGGTCCTCGACATCCCGGCCTAAGTAGATCCACAGCTGCCACGTGCCGAGCCGTCCCAACCCCTCTGAGGCTTCCTGCCATCTCGCTCACCTACTTGGCCAGCTACCTTGTTGGCTTTGTTGTTGGCTCTCGACGAGACAACACCACGCCGAGGGGGTGTGCCTTGTCCTGCTCAGACCCTTCCCTCGAACCTGAATGCTGCCGAACCTGTGACGGACGGGTTCGGTCAAGGCCGTCTTCGTGTGTACACGAATCAGGCAGCTTTACCGAGGGTGGTTGTCCTGCAGTCACAGACGGTCTTGACGGGTTCCGGGAGTCATGGATCCTCCTACGGCGGGTTCGGGGGAGGACATCCCCATTTCCACCCGCATAACGGAGGCCGGTAAGTCCGTTGGTTTTGAGTCCGGCTCGATGGCGCGGCTATACCAGCGGACGGGCCAAGGCTGTCCACCTATGGTCTTGATCTCATCGCGCTCTGGCTCGTAGTGGAAACCCGCGTTCTCGGCTGCGTGCTGAGATGCGATGTTCTCGGCGTGGGTCCACAGCTCGATTCGCCGGACCTGCCAGTTATCGACGATCCAGCTCCGCATTTGCCTTATGGCATGGCTGGCTAGTCCTCGGCCGCGGAAGCCTGGGGCGATCCAGTAACTGACAGCGGTTTCGTCGTCGCGGCGGTCGGCCGCCATGTTCCCTGCGAGCTCGCCGGAAATCGCGTCCACGATCGCAAATCCTGCCTGGTCTGGGCGGCGGTTGAGCCTCTCCAGGCTGAGCGGAAGTCGTCAGCTGTTGTGGTCGGCTGTTCGGTGGTGAAGCGTTGAGTATCCGGGTCAGAGAGCTGTGCGATGTACCAGGCACCGTCGGCGGGCGACCAGTTGCGCAGCCGGGCAGGTCCTCGGTCATGCCCGACACCTACCACACGTCGGCACTGCGGAGTTGTCCGCCGTGATAATCCGGAGCCGGGAAAGACGGCTACGTACGGCACCGGCTTACGTGCGCCGTATGAGCGTTTGGTTTGTGGAGCTGACCTCGTAATCAGGCGGTGGCGGGGTCGATGAGCCGGGCACGGTCCTGGGGGGCCCGCCATCCCGGCACCTCGGAGCTACTCGCGGATAGCCGACGACGTCACCTCGTCCGTCTCGGCGCCTACGTCGAGGCGGCTGGGGCCAAGCTGATCCTCGTCGGTGACCACCATCAGCTCGGTGCCGTCGGGCCGGGCGGAGCCCTAGGCGCTCTTGTTTCCCGCCATCGAGAGGCGGTGCACCACCTCCTGGAGAACCGCCGCCAAGACGATCCGGAAGAGCGAGTGGCCGTGGCGGCCTTTCGCGAGGCGAGGTACCCTCGTCGCGGAGATCCGCATCGAGGACCACCACGTGATCCGGCCAGCTCCCAACTTCTGGCAGAGGACCATACCGGACGTGGGCTGCGTTTCGCGGACCGTCCGGATCGGTGGTGCTAACACGATGGCGGGGAGCGGGCTGACCACCTTGATCGTCACTTAAGGGTCAGTCACACTGCCATCGCGGTAGGTTCGGCCGCGCCAGGAGGCAAATGCTGCCGTGAACAGAGAGGTCATGCGGGTCGTGTGGTACCGCTTTGTGGCGACCCTTGGACGTCGTTGGGGCGGCTACCTCTCGGTCGTGCTGCTGGTCGGCTTGACCGGTGGGATCGCGATGGGCTCACTGGCCGCCGCGCGGCGTACACAAGCCTCGTTCACCACGTTCCTTTCCAGCACAAAGCCTTCCGACATGAGCCTCACCGTGGATGCCCCGAACCTGACGAGAGATCTCGCGAGGCTGCCCGGCGTTCAACGAGTCGAGGCCGCATCACAGGGCCTCACTGCTTTTCCGTTGGGAAGTACGGGTGCACCGATCATCGGCAGGGCCGCCTTATCGGGCGAGCTGGCGACGATCGGCAGCATAAACGGCGAGTACTTCGAGCAGGACCGAGTCACGGTGACGACTGGTCGATTGGCAGACCCGAAGCGCGCTGACGAGTTCGTCGCCACCGCGCAGGCGGAACGACTACAGGGCTGGCACGTCGGCCAGATTATCCCGATGGGCTTTTATACCATTGCGCAGTCAGACGAGGCCCCCTTTGGTACGCCGAAGGTGAAGCCACAACTTCGCCTCGACGAGAAGCTCGTCGGGACCGTCGTGTTCAACAACGAAGTGGTGCTCGACGACGTAGATCGGTACCCGACATTTGCCCTCTTCACTCCGGCCCTCACGCGCCCGTTCAGTTCCGGAGAATTTTACGCGCAATACGGAATCAAGGTCAGAGGCGGCGCGGCTGGTGTCCCTGCTGTGGAACGCGAGATCATCGGCGCTCTCCCGAGGGGCACCACATACTCCTTCCACGTCACCTCGGTGGTCGAGGGACAAGTCGAACGCACCGTCAAACCCGAAGCCATTGCTCTCGCAGTGTTCGGTGCGATCACCATCCTCGCGGCGCTGCTGATCGCGATGCAGGTGATCGCCCGACAGCTCCGGGCTAAGAGCGAGGAGCACGAGGTCCTCCGCGCCCTTGGATCCAGTCGGGCGCTCGTTGTGGGGGACAGTCTCTTCGGCATTATCGCCGCCATTCTCCTCGGGTCGCTGCTTGCTGCCGGCGTGGCGATCGGGCTCTCGCCCCTTTCGCCCATTGGCCCAGTGCGACCGGTCTATCCGACACCCGGAGTTGCGGTCGACCTCGCAGTGCTCGGCTTTGGGACGCTCGTGCTCATTGTCGGCCTCGGAGCCGGAGCAGTGGCACTTGCGTATCGGTGGGCGCCTCGTCATCCCCGTCATGAGGAATCGACGAGACCCGAGCAACGTTCGAACCTGGCAGGTTTTGCTGCGACCTGCGGCTTACCGGCGTCGGCGGTCTTGGGCATCCGCTTCGCCCTCGAGTCGGGCCGTGGTCGGACCGCCGTGCCGGTGCGCTCGGCCCTTTTCGGCACGGCACTGGCCGTGCTGATCGTCGTGGCAACGCTCACCTTTGGCAGCGGGCTCAACACCCTTGTCTCCCATCCGCCCCTCTACGGCTGGAACTGGAGCTACGCGATCACATCGAACACCGACGTTCCTCCTCAAGCCATATCGGCTCTCGACGCCGATCCTGACGTTGGGGCCTCGTCAGCCGTGACATTCGCCAATGCCCAGATCGACGGCCAGACCGTGCCGGTCATCCTCGCCGCCACGCACGCCAGAGTCAACCCGCTTATGTTGTCGGGACACCCGCTCGAAACGAACAACCAGATCGTCTTCGGCGCGGCCACCCTTGCTCAGTTGCATAAGCGGGTCGGCCAGACCGTCGTGGCGTCGTATGGAACACCAAAAGATGCGCCGGTCTACGTCCCTCCGACGCGATTACTGATCGTGGGAACCGCCACGTTGCCAGCGGTCGGAAACTCGCAAACCCTTCACACGTCGATGGGCTCTGGAGCGATAATCCCTGTCGGGCTCGAGCCACCGGCGTTCCAGAAGTTCCTCCACAGCCCAGACGTCACGTTCAATGGCCCGAGCATGGTGCTTGTCCGGCTGCGCGCCGACCTCACCCCTGGGAGTGCGCTCGCCACACTGCAGCACGTTGTTGATGTGGGAAATAGGGCCTTCGCGGCCGTCCCAAAGGGCGGTGGGAAGGGTGCGAACGTCGAGGTTCTATCCGTCCAGTATCCCGCCGAGATCGAGAACTATCGATCGATTGGAGCCACACCGGTCATTCTCGCTTCCGGACTCGCAATAAGCGCCGCCCTCGCTCTTGCCCTCACCCTGGCCGCGGCAGTCCGGCGCCGTCGCCGCAACCTTGCATTCCTAAAGACGCTCGGGTTTACCCGGCGCCAACTCGCCACCTGCGTCGCATGGCAGTCGACCGCTGTTGTCGCCATTGGTGTCATTGTCGGCATGCCACTTGGCATCCCGGTCGGTCGTTTGCTCTGGATCCTATTTGCCCATGAGATCTATGCCGTGCCAAATGCCACTGTGCCCGTGTTGGCTGTTCTTTACGTTTGCCTCGGTGCGCTCTTGCTCGCGAACGTGGTCGCGGCCATTCCCGGGAGGTACGCAGCTCGCACGCCGACGGCGCTTATGCTCCGAGCAGAGTGATCGAAAGGTCGTCTCGCTGTGTCGCTCGTGCTTGATCCAGACGCTCCTATATTCGTCAAGCCGCTGACGAGGCGGCCAGTGGCACCGTCGAACGATCGCGAATCGTGGTGAAGACCTCCCGCACCCTCACCTGGCGGACCGTCGCGACCGACGGCCGGCGGCCTTGAGTGAGCGGAAGTACCGCTCGACGTCGTAGCTGCCTGTTGCAGCAATCGGCTGACGCCCGGTCGTCGGGGCGATGTGAACCCTCCACGTGCTCTCGTAGTAGCGGGCTTCGGGGACAAGTCGTCCCAGCCGTTCTCCCGCCAGCGGCAACGGCATCGTTGATCATCGTCGTCCGTCCCCACGTGACCGGCGCTGCCGGGACCGGCGCCGGCCCGGCGTCCTGCGCCACGACCAGGCGGGCGAGCTCCCGCTCCGCCTGGCGCCGTGACCCCTTGAATGTCACGTTCCGGTGACGAACCCGGCCGGCGGCGTCGCGGCCTAAATACACCCGCAGCTGCCATGTGCCGGGCCGACCCCATCTCTTGAGTCCCTGCGCCTCCGGCGGCGCCTTCCCGGCTCGATGAGGCGGTGGCGGATGAGGGCCCGGTAGATCGACGAGCGGCCCGGCAGCGGGGTGTACCCCTCCCGGCCGAGCTCGTAGAGGATGCGGTCAGGCCCAAAGGAGGGATGGTCAAAGCGCAGTGAGACTACACGTGCCTCTACCACGGGCTCCATCTGGTGCGGGCAGCTGTCCGGCCTCGAGCTCTTGTCGGCGAGGGCGCCGATCCCGCTGTTGGAGTACAGCCTCAGCCAGTCGTGGACCGTCTGGCGACAGACGCCGTAGCGCCTCGCCACATCGGTGACGCTGGCCCCGTCTAAGACCTCGTAGACCGCCTTTGAGCGCTGTTCCACGACACCGAGCTCCACGAGCACAGAGGGCCTCCTTCGGATCTGCCGACGTCTACGTCGACAGCGAAGAAGGTGGGCCCCGTGTCAACGGCCAAGTTGCAGTCCTCGCTGGTGGCCAAGTAAATGTCCTCACCCCTGAGGTCGGTCATGACTTCCTCGGCGGCCCTCCTTTCGCGTGGGCTTCTTTCATCCGGAACGACTCGCCGTCGGTGACGACGACGACGCTGTGATGCAGCAGGCGGTCAAGGAGGCTGACAGCGGTCGTGTGCTCGGGTAGGAAGCGGCCCCACTCATCGAAGGGCCAGTGACTTCCGATCCCGAGCGAGACTCGTTCGTAGGCGGCGGCGACGAACCTGAACAAGAGCTGAGCACCGGTGTGATCAAGAGGGGCAAAGCCGAGTTCGTCAACGATGACGAAGTCGCTCCGCATCAACTGGTCGATCACCCGCCCGACCGAATTGTCCGCCAGGCCCCGGTAGAGGGTCTCGACGAGCTCGGCGGCGGTGAAGTAGCGGACCCGGCGCCCCGCCTCGACAGCGGCGTGGCCGAGCCCGAGAAGGACGTGGCTCTTCCCCGTGCCGGCGGGCCCGACCAGGCACGGGTTCTCCCTGGCGGCGATCCACTCGAGCGAGGAGAGGTAGTCAAAGGTCGGCCGGTGGATGGACGAAGCCCGAAGGTCGAAGTCATCGAGTGACTTGTGGACCGGGAAGCGGGCCGCCTTCAGCCTCGCCCTCGCGTTGGAGGCGTCCCGGCTCTCGACCTCGGCCAGGACGAGTGCCCTCAACAGCTCGTCTCCTGCCCAGCGCTGGGTCTTCGCGGTGAGGAGGAACTCAGGGCCGAGCCGGCGCATGGCAGACAGCTTCAGGCGGCGAAGCCCGGCTTCGACATCAGGCGCCAGCTTCGGTGGAGAGGTACTCATCGGGCGACCTTGCCGGGCGCATAGTCCGACAGCGGCCGGGTCGGCACGGCCGGCAGAGGCACTTCGATGCGTTCGCCGACGACGGTGAGCCTCGGCACGCCCTGACCCGCGTCCAAGATGGAACGAATGTCGGAGAGCCCGAAGCGGGAGAAGGCCGTCGCCCGCTCGAGAGCGGCACTTAAGGCTTCTCTCCCGTAGGAGGCCTCGAGTGCGACGATGGCCGGCAGCTCGCTCCCGAGTTTGGTCGCCCCCGCCGCCGCGGCGGCTTTCAAGAAGGCGACGCCGATCTCGCCGAAGCCGACGATGGCGTGCTCGGCCTCGGTGCGAGGACGGGGCGCCCGGGGCGGGACGGAAGGTCGCGGTCCGCCGTAGTGCTCGTCGACGAGGGAGACCTCGCCCGGGGAGACGACGTCGTGGAGGGCCATCTCGATCCCGAGATGCACGATGTGCACCTTGTCGTCCTCCACCGACACCTCGACCGACTTTCCGATCAACGAGAGCGGCACCGAGTAGCGGGCCGAGCCGAAACGGACACAGCTGAGCCGGTCGACCTTTCGCATGACGGCCTTTGTGATCTGTGGGCGAAGCGACGGGAGAGCAGAGAAGAGCTCCCGCTCGTGGATGAGGCGCTCGGCCGGCACGGCACAGATCTCGGAGTGGACAGCTTCGTTCACCTCGTCACACCATGCCCGGGCGGCCTCGTTACCACTGCCGACAAATGGTGCTTCAGGCACGACGAGGTCGAACTTTGAGTATCCGACGAGGTTCTCGACGATCCCCTTCGAGGCCGGGTCGCCGCCCTCACAGAAGTCCGGCCGAAAGCCGTAGTACGAGGCGAATCTCACATAGTCGGGCGTCGGCACGACGATGTTGGCCACGACGCCGGCCTTTAGACAGCCCATCCGGTCGGCGAGGACGACCTTTGGGACCCCGCCGAGGGTCTCGAAGCACTCGGCCAGCATGTAAAACGTCGTCTCGGCCCGCTCGTTGTCGGAGAAGCGCACGAACCTGAAGCGGCTCCAGGCCGAGACGGCACAGAAGATATGGAGGCCCTTCTCGGCGCCCCAGTCGATGACGAGGGTCTCTCCCGGGCTCCAGACCGCCGGTCGCCGCCCGCGGTGGTGATCGTCTCTCCACTTGCGCTTCGCCTTCGCGACAAGGCGGCGGAAGTTGCGCGCCGAGCCGTGATAGCCGGCGGTTCGAGCCTGTGGGAGCAGGCGCTTGGCCGAGATGCGGCCGCTCGTGGCCTCCACCCGCTTGTCGACGAGCTCGGCGACGACCTCGTAGTTGTGTGTCCGCTGTCGTCGCACCCGACGTTCCCCGGACAGGTTGGCCTCGACGGCTCGCTTCACGGTCTTCGGGTCGACGCCGCAGACGGCGGCTGCACCCCGGTAGCTGCCCACGTCCTTATGGGCGGCGATCATGTCCATCTTCTCCCTCACTGATTTCATGGTGCTGTCCTCCGGTTGGAGTGGTGGTGGCTAGGCACCGCCACCGTCTCCGGCCGGAGGACGCGAGTGGTGGATGCTTCAGTGAGAGGTGAGGACTTTTACTTGGCCACGAGCGGGGACATCGAACTGGCCACACGCGAGGACTTTTTCATGGCCACGGACACCCCGCCAACTGGTGGATGCTCAACGGCGCGAAGTGTCGTGCAGGTACCCGGAACGACTGTCGCCCAGGTACCGGAACCGCGTCCTGCAACTGTCGTGCAGCTACCGGAACCCCAGTGTCGAGTATGAACCGGAGACGGCACGTGTTGGCTCTTGTTTGCTTTTTTGTTGGCTTTTCGGGAAGCCCTACTCCGAGGCTGTCACAAGCGCTCAGAAAGGCCATCTGAACAGGGAACTCACTCGGCGCGCTCGGAGGGACTCGAACCCCCAACCTTCTGATCCGTAGTCAGATGCTCTATCCAATTGAGCTACGAGCGCTTGCGTCCGACCGGCGCTGTCTTACCGGGGGTGCCAGCGACGGCTCGATGCTACCCGTACTCCTCGATGGAGTATCCACGTCGGCTTCAGCGGTGACAACGACTGCGTGGTCCCGCCGAGTCGCCGCCAACTCTCGAACTGGCCATCCGCCGCGAGCGGAGAGGGAGGGATTTGAACCCTCGGACCCCGTTTCCAAGGTCAACTCATTAGCAGTGAGCCCGATTCGGCCGCTCTCGCACCTCTCCCAGCCGGCCCAGTGTATGTCGACGTGGCGACGGACCACAGCACGTGCGCCGGTCGGCGCCTACGCCGGAGCACCACCTCGACCCGTCCGAGTCGCCCACTGCGCATGCCGCTCTAGCGTCGGCTTCCTCAGCCAACCGAAGGAGGCCAAGTGGAAGGCACGCGCATCTCGGTCGTCTCCGTCCCGGTCAGCAAGCCGGACGTGGCGAAGGCGTTCTACGTGGACATGCTGGGTTTCGATCTGTTGATGGACAACGACTTCGGGAGGGGGATGCGATGGGTGATGCTCCGTCCGCCAGGTGCCGAGACGGCCGTGACGCTCGTGACGTGGTTCGACACCATGCCGCCGGGGTCTCTCAGGGGAACCGTCCTGTCCGTGCCTGACATCGAAGGCACGGCCGCCGACCTGCGGGCGAAGAAGGTCCTCGAAGAGGACGAGGAGATCCAGACGGCCCCGTGGGGACGATGGGTGTCGGTGGAGGATCCGGACGGCAACGGCTGGATCATCCAGCAGGACGCCGAGGGGCCGATCGAGTTCACCTGAGGGGAGGGAACGATCTCCTTCATCCGGCGCCGGGGGGACCACTCTTGCCGGCGACACCCCACTACTGTGCGAGCAAGGCACGCGGGGGAGGAGCGGAGTGACGTCGTCGGAGGGATCAGGACCGTCGGACGATCGACTCGGCTCGAGCCCGCTACGGCCTCATCTGCCTCGCGCCACGTCCGGCACCCACCGCCGCATCTACAAGGCGCAACGGCCTCGGGTCGGGCGCATCGCCCTGGTGCTCCTCGTGACGGTCGCCCTTGTCGGCGCAGTCGCCGTCGGCGTCAACGTCGTTACGAAGAGCCACAAGGCGGCCGCTCCGCCATGTCGCGCCTCCGCCGTGCTCTCCGGGTGGCCGCTGCAACGGCTCGCCGATCAGACCATTGTCGTACCTGCGGAGCAAACCGCACTCGGCTCATTCGCACCGGCCGCCCGAGCCGGCTACGCCGGCCTTCTGTTGTTCGGCTCGAAGGCGCCGGCCGACCTGTCGAACCGCCTGGGGGCGCTCCGGCGGCTCGTGCCAGCCGGGCTCGGCTGGCTCGTGATGACGGACGAGGAGGGTGGCGGCGTTCAGCACATGGCGAACCTCGCCGGCTCACTTCCGTGGGCGAGACAACTGGCGAGGAGAGACCGAGCCGCTCGGATCGGAGCTCTGGCCAGGGCGGTCGGGCGGAAGATGCTCGTGAATGGTGTGGGTGCCGACCTGGCGCCGGTGCTCGATGTGGACGGCCGCGGCGTGGTGCCCGGGCCGGGGGATCCAGACGGGCTGCGGTCGTTCTCGGGCAGGACCTCGGTCGTCACCACCGACGGTGTCGCCTTCATGAAGGGGATGCTCGAGGCGGGCGTGATCCCCGTCGTGAAGCACTTCCCGGGCTTGGGCGGCGTGAGCCGGAACACCGACGATGGCCCTGCCTGGACCCTTCCGTGGCGCACGCTGCAGGGAGCAGCCATTCCTCCGTTCGCTGCCGCTATCGCCGCTGGTGCTCCGGCTGTGATGATGTCGAACGCCCGCGTGCTCGGTTTCACGGACCAACCGGCGAGCCTCTCCCCGAAACCCACCCGATACCTGCGGGACAACCTCCATTTCAAGGGGCTTATCGTCACCGACTCGCTCTCGGCTCTGGCTATCTCGGAACCGCCTGAGGCTCTGTCGGTCCCCGCCGCCTCGGTCCGGTCGTTGCAGGCCGGCGACGACTTGATCCTGTTCGGGCCGACCGGGTCGGCCCACGAGGCTCTCTCGCTCGCCCGGCAGACGAGCGCCGCCATTGTGACTGCCGTCGACGAGCGGCTCCTGCCGCTCTCGAAGCTGGTCGCTGCTGACGCCGCCGTCCTCTCGGCGAAGAAGATCAACGTCTGCACCCTCCCCCGAGGCTGACAAGCTTCACCCGGCAGTCACACCCGGCGCGAGCTACCATGCGCGCCTTGGCGCAACCAGTCAACGCCCGCTCCGAGGGCCGCCGGCCCACCACAGAGGCGCCGACCCGCCGTCGGCCCGCAACAGCGACAAAGAGCCGCCGGACCCGGGTGGGGGTGCCGGCACGCCATAGGCCTGCACCCGAAGCGTCAGCCCAACCCAGCACGGGTCCTCGACGCCGTCCGACGGCGGACGTGCTGGTCCGTCGGTGGGCCGTCCTCATCACTGTGGTTGGCGCAGTCGCTGCCCTTATCGCACTTGTCCTCCCCTCCGGGAGTGGAGCACCCGGTCGTCCCAGCTCGCGCCATAAAGGGTCGCATGTCACGCGCTCCAGCCGGGCGCCCGCGGCCGTACCCGGTCCTGCGAATCTCGTTGCCAATGTGGCCCCTTGGCACCTCTCCGCGCCGACCTCGCGGGCAGTGGTGCTCACGGACGGGTCGGAGATACTCGTGCTCGGCGGCCTCACGACCGGTGACGTCTCGAGCGCCTCGGTCGAGCGGCTGCAGCCGGCCACCGGGTTGAGCGGCGTGGCGGGGGAGCTGAGCATCGCAGTCCATGACGCCGCCGGGGCGGAGCTGCGGTCGCATTTTGTCGTCTTCGGCGGTGGTGCCGGCACGTCGCTCGCGAGCGTCCAGTCGTGGACGCGGGCCTCGTCAGCGGTGATCAGCGCACTCCCGGTCGCCCGGTCGGACCTGTCGTCGGCCACCATCGGCTCCGTCGCCTACGTCCTCGGAGGTTTCGACGGGCAGAAGCTGCAGGACGAGGTCCTCTCCACCTCCGACGGCGTCACATTCCACGACGCCGGCACGCTGGCGCAGCCGGTCCGTTACGGCGCCGTCGCAGCATCAGGCGGCCTGATCTGGGTCATCGGGGGGCAGCTCGGAACGAGCGAGAGCAGCAGCGTGGGCGGGCAGACGAACGACATCCAGGTGTTCGACCCGCGCACCGGGACCACCCGCGTCGTGGGCCGCCTGCCCGAGCCGCTCGGCCAGGCGGCCTCCTTCGTGCTCGGTGGCAAGCTCTATGTCGCCGGCGGCCAGTCTGCCGGCATCCCGTCGTCGAAGATCTGGCTGATCGAGCCGGACGGGTCCGCCCGCTCCGCCGGCTCGCTTCCCTACGCCGTCGACAACGCCGGTGCCGTCGTCGTGGGCAAGACCGCCTGGATCGTCGGTGGTGAGTCAGCGGCGGGCCCGTCCGCCCCGTTGAAGAGCCTCATCGAGGTGCAGGCCCGAAGCAGCTGACAACCCCGGCTCTTCGTCGCACCGGGCGGGCGGCCGGCGGCCCGGTGCGTTCGAGAGCGTCTTCCGGACCCACTCGCCGACGGCTGACCTGAAGAACGCACCCTTCGGCGGACGAGTTGCTCAGCGGAGGATCCCCGTGTGGCCGAGCGAGTAGCGGCCCGGCTGCGGCCAGACGCACAGGCCGTGCGGTCCGTCGCCGACCGGGATCCTGCGCAGCAAGCGACCGTTTTGGGTGTCGATGGCGTAAACAACCGAGTTGTACCGGCCGGACAACCAGAGGATCTTCCCGTCGACCGAGACGTTGCCCATGTCAGGGCTGCCGCCCCCGGGCAACCACCACTTCTGAACGACCTTGTTGGTGGCAAAGGAGATGACCGAGATCGACCCCTCGTCGCGGTTGGTGACGTAGAGGTAGCGGTCGTCGCGGCTGACGTAGAGCCCGTGGGCGCCCTGACCGGTCTTGATGAAGCCGAGCACCTTCATGTCCTGGCCGTCGATCATCCACACGCCGTTCGAGATCATGTCGGCGACGTAGAAGATCTTTCCGTTCGGCGAGAGCTTGACGTCCTGCGGTTTGCTCCCGGCGGGAAGGGAGAGGCTGGCCACATATGACTGGGTGGCTACGTCCACTTTGATCAGCTTGGCGCCGAACTCGCACGAGGCGATGAGGTAGGTGCCGTTGGCCGAGAAGTCCATGTGGTCGACGCCGAGACACGGCACGTGGAGCGAGTGGACGAGCGCCATCGTCTGCGGGTTGCGGAAGTCGAGACTCACGTACCGCTCGGCGACGACGATGGCGAACTTGCCGTTCGGCGTGAAGTACATGTTGTACGGGTCCCGCACCGCTACGGGGCGGCCGGGGAGCCCGTTCTTCGGATTTATCGGTGTGAGCGAGTTGCCGAGGTCACTCGTCACCCAGAGCGTCTTCAGGTCGTACGACGGCACGACGTGCTGCGGCTCCCTCCCCACCGGAAACGTCCGTACAACCTTGTAGTTCGCCGGATTGATCTCGGTCACGGTGTTGCTGAGGCTGTTCGGGACGTAGATCATGGAGACGTCGCCCTTGACGGCCGGGCTGAGGCCGGTGGGGCTGTCGGCCGAGTAGATGTTGTCGGGGTTGAGGACGGGCGGCATCCCGGCGAGCGACGCTGCCGCCGCGGGATGGGAATGACCGCCGCTGTGCCCGCCTCCGGTCGCCTTCCCCCCCGACGAGCCGGTGCGGGAAGTGCCGGGATGGTGAGCGCCGGTGGCACCGGAGCCATTCGGGATCCAGAGGGCGATGACCAGTGCCACGAGTGCCACCGCGACGAGAAGAGTGAGCCACCTTGCGAGCAGCATCGGAGCACTCGGGCGTCGTTGGGCCGGAGATCGCCCCGGACGAGGGCGCGCCTGACGAGCCGCCGGCGACCTCGCCCCCGGCCGCTTCGACCGTCCCGCCCCATCGGCCGCTGCCGTCATAACCCTCGCCGACCCTGCTCTGCCCGACCTCGTGCCCGCTCGTGCCGTGCCCATGCTGTCGGACCGGGGCCGGACGGAGCGGCGCTTCGAGGAGCCACCTCTTGGAGAGCCGTCCCGCGCCGGGATGGCCCTCGAGGATCCGCGCCCGTTCCGAGCTGATGCTGGGCGTTCCGTCTCTGTCTGCGCGAGCAGCCCGTCGCCCGGCGACATCCGGTCCGACCGGCCGCGGCGGGATACCTGGGTCGCTCACCCGGCACGCCTCCTGTGCGGTCGTAACGACGCGCCACTCACTTTGGCCATGTTCACCACGTGAGAAGAGTCCTCCGGCTGCGATTCATGGGCGTCTCGGGAAAAGGGCGATCGGGCCGAGTGTAGCGACGGATCTATCGCCCACGAAGACAAGGCGTCAGCCGATGGCGACCTCAATGGATCGGGACCGTCGTGACTATCGGGACCTTCGAGGCGAGCCCGGTATGGACGGTGAGGGCGAGCTGCCAGTTGCCGGCGACGGGAAGGTCGATGTCGAGGGCGATGAAGTGGGCGAGGCCGGCGTTTATAAGAGGGATGGTGATGGGCCCGATGCCGGCGGACGGCAGTCGCATCACCCCGCCGATCTCGAGGATGCCGACCGGGTCGCCGTTTCGGCGAAGCGTGTAGATGTGGAGGGTGTTGTCCGCTCCGACACGGCCCGGGTCGAGGATCACGTTGACGTCGGTCCTCCCGATGGCGAACACGTGACCGTACGGTTCAGAGAGCGCCTGTTCAGCCGGCTCATGCCCTACGAGGGCGGCGGCAACCCCGAGGGCGCCGGTGAGGAGCACGACCTCGGCGAGCGCCGAGCCAAGCACGAGGCGACGGGAGCGTGTGCTCTTCTGCTCGTTCCGGCTGCGGACCCACCGGGCGCCGGAGAGGGCGATGAGGACCGCCGCCAGGGCGAGGATCGACTTGATGACGAGGAGATGCCCGTAGGCGGTCATGGTGAGGCCGTCGAGTCCTCCGCCTTCCCGGGCCGCCTCGACGGCACCCGAGGCTGCGAGCGCCAGCACCGCCCACAATGCCAGCCTCGACAAGCTCCTGGCGGCTGTGCCCGGATTGGGGAGGGGGGAATCGGCCCGCAGGGCCGCGATGAGGACGAGGAAGGCCCCCAGCCAGACCGCGGCCGCTCCGAGATGGACCGTGCCGGCGACGAAGCCGACGGCCGGCCAACGGCCGCTTCGTGCCGGTCCGGCAACCACAGAAGCGGTGACAAGGCCCACGCCAACGAGGCCCGCAGTCAGCATCCACCACCGTCGAGGGGCGACGTCGCCCCGGCGGAAGCGCTGGTCGAGCAGCTGCAACAGGAGGCCGGCGACGATGGCGAGCACCCATATGGCGAGGTCAGCCCGCCCGCTGCTTGTCCTTAGGGCATCGGCGTACAACGACCGACTGAACAGATGCGACAGCGGCAGCCGAGCACGCGCGAGGCCGTTCAGCCCGGTTTCGGCAAGCGTCGCGAGAACGAGCGTGCCACACGCCGCCAGCGTGAGGGGGATCGACCACCTGCGCGACCAGCCCTCCGGCCACACGACAGAAAAGGCGGCGCCGACTCCTACGAGCACGAGCGTGGCGACCGTGCCAAGGAAGCGGGTCAGCCAGTCGAGGAAGCTGACCGTTCCACTCGGCTCGGGGGCGTCGAGGGCGGCGAGGATGGACCTGACGCTCCCTGTCGAAGTCGGCGGGTGGGCACTTGCGCCCGGCCCGAGAAGGGTGAACCAGTACCCCCCGCTCGCCCGTCCGCCGCTCTCTTCTGCCCCCTCACCGTTCAACTGCCAGGAGACGAGATAGACGCCCGGCGGGAGCGGGCGCAGCCGCTCGCCGATGGCGGCGCTGACACCCCCCGGGTGAAACGCCGGACCGGCCGAGACGTCGGCTCCCCCGTCTGCGAGCACGCGGATTGACGACGGGTTGATGGCGACGGGGCGGTCGAAGTGGAGGATGACCTCGGCCGGCCGGCGGCCGAGGACGGCCAGGGCGGCAGGGTTCGAGCTGAGGAGGACAGCGGGCCCACGCTCGATGGCCGACGGACGGCCCCGCTGGACCTGAACGGCGCCGGCCTGCTTAACGGCGCCCGGGTGCTGAACGGCGCCCCTCGGCTCACCGGCGGCGGGTGATCCGAGGATGACCGACAGGACCCACAAGACGACGGCGGCGCCGGCGGCCCATGCGGCCATTCGAGCCGTCACCGGTGCGCCGGGACCGGTCCTCGGATCAGTCCGAGCTACGGGAGCGGTTGTCGACATCGGAGGACGTGATCACCGGGTCGCAACGAGCGACAGGGTAACGCGCCTCGTCTGGCTCAATCAGAGAGGATCTTGAACGCCAGGTGGCGGCCGCGCTGCGCGGCGAGGGCGAACCACAAGCCGGCGAGCATGTCGACGATCTGCAGCTGGTCGAGCGATCCGACCCGCACCGGCCGGAGCCCGACATCGGTGATGAGACCTTCGACGATGGCACCGGCAGCCCCGTCCGGGCCGCACCAGAGCAGGTCGCCCTGAGTGCCGTCGAAGTCCGGCTCGGCGAAGTTCTCCCACCCGAGCGAGTTGAATGCCCGGGCGACAGCCGCCCGGGGCGCCTGTGCTCTGATTGCGGAGACGCTGTTCATCGCGGGGGCGCCGATGTTGTTCGTGGCGTCGATGACGATCTTGTCGTCGAGGGCTTCGCCGAGTGCCTCCGCCACGGCGGCGACCGCTCCGCCAGGAAGGGCGACGAGCACGACCTCGGCCGAGGCGACGGCTTCGCCATGGGCAGCCGTCTGTGCCCCCATCGCGCCCGCGAGCTCCCGCAGCTCCGGTGCGTCGGGCTCCCTGCTGCCGATGGTGACGTCGTGGCCGGCGGCGGTCCACCTTGCGGGCCAGAGTGGCGCCGATGTTGCCGGCGCCGAGGACTGCGACTGTGGTCATGGCGGCGTCTCCTTGGGAACAGGCTGTCCGGGCGCGTGAACGGTACAGCGAGAGAAGCGCCCGAGCACCGGCAGGGGAGAATGGCTAGGCGGAGTTGCAGCCGAGTTCAGCTGGTCGGTGCCCCGTCGTCTTCGTCCTCGAGCTGTAGGGCGAAGGTCCCGTGGTTCCCGAAGCATGCCAGCACCGCCGGCCAGCCGCGGTCGTACTCCTCCCGTGCGGCGGCCGGCTCGGCGAATACCTCCCAGCCGCTGTGGCAGAGCTCGACGAGAGTCTGCGAGCCGACAGAGCGGAGGTCCGCTGGGGCGGGCGGGACCCTCGTCGAGGGCCAGCGATGGCTCGCGGAGCAGGTGGTCCACGGCGCACCTGGGCTTTCGCGGCTGCCGTCGAGCAGCAGGCCGGCCGGCGGAACGGACGCCTGGAACTGCCGCCTGACCAGCGAGCCTGTTCCGCCGCTCGGGCGGCCTCGTCGAGGCCCAGCGATGGCTCGCGAGCAGGTGGGACACGGCGCACCTGGTTTTCGTGGCTGCCGTCGAGCAGCAGGCGGCGGCGGAACGGACGCCGGAACTGCCGCGATGAGCAAACCGCCTGTTCCGCCGCTCTGCCGCCGGCGAGGCCGCACCCCCTCGCTACAGGCCGCCCGGTTCGGCTGGGCCCTCGCTGCTTGTCGGTGTCGGGGCGCGGAGGGGCCTCGTGGTAGGCCGCCATCGTCGCCGCCTGGAGTCGGTGACGTTGGGCGGTGAGCGTCGAGGCTGCCGCCGTGATCGACGCCCACGGCTCGGTCGCCGGGTCGATTCGGGCCGCCACCCATGACCGGAACTCCGAAGGCGGGGACCCGTCGCTCGTCTTCTCGGGCAGGAGCTGGACGGGCGAGAAGGACGAGACGGCGCTCTGCCGATAGATCTGCACCGGCACGACCTCAAGGTTGTCGTCGATGAGCACCATCACGCCGCCCTGTACGGGAGCGGGCGCGGCCGTGTCGACCACCCATCCGCCTGTATTGAAGATCCGTACGGGTGAGGGGAAGCCGACGATCGGCCAGATGTCCGCGAATGGCTTGTGGGTGTGGCCGAAGACGAAGGAGAGCTCCGCCGGCACGCCGCCCATCTCGTTTTGCAACTGGTTGCGGACCGGTCCCTCGAGATAGGTGCGTAGCCCGACCTCACCCACCGGGCTGAGCGTGGTGTCGGTCGTCCCGCGCTCGCTCCGGAGGAAGTGGGTGGCCTCGTGCTTGATGATGGCGTTGACGACGGCGCCTTCGATCCTGTGCAGCCATCCGGGGCCGCCTCCCTTTGAAAGCATCGACCTCGTCAGGTTGGAGATCAGCCCGTCGATGTCGGCGGGAGAGGCCATGTCGGCATAGATCAGCCCGAGGTCTGTTCCGACCTGCCCCGACCTTCCGAGCGTCGACCAGAGGAAGTCGATCCAGGCGAAGTTCTCCTGCTCCCACACCGCGACGTCGTTGAAGCTCGTCGGGCGTTGGTCGGGATAGAGGATGTCCTTCAGCTGCGACATGAGCGTGTAGATCGACTCCGTGAAATGGCCATGGCTGATGACGACGGCTCGATCGGCTGATGGTGCATGCAGCGCCATGTTCGGGTAGGCCACCCGCACCTCCACATCCGGGCTCGATGACTCGCGCTGGATGAGGCACTTGAGCCAGGCCGAGGCGATCCGGGGAGACTCGTCGTCGGGTCGAAGGCCTGTCACATGGATGGGAGCGCCCGAGCCGCCCCCCGATCGGCACTGTCGCCAGTTGCTGAACGTATTGCGCCTCCCGGGCGGCTTCCCAGAGGTGATGGTCGTGATTGCCCGGCACGTAGTAGACGACAGGGTCGAAGACGGGCGTGTCGCCGCCGAAGGCCAAGCGGGCGAACCCGCTGAAGACGGCGGAGGAGACCTCGTCTGGGGAGAGCGCCAAGTCGAGGATGTCGCCTGCGAGGACGAGGGTGGGAAGCCTCTCCTGATGCTCTGTGAGCCGGCGGACACCCGCGAAGCAGTGCCGTGAGCATCGGGCTCGGTGTGTCCTCGTCGACGGAAAAGCCTGTGCTCGTGTTGGTGGCGAGCGACTCGGTGAGCGAGGTGAGGACGCTGTTCTCCGCCCCGAAGTGGAGGTCCGAGACGACGACCCAGCGGATCTCAACCATCGTGGGCGCCAAGGTGGTCGCCGTCCGGGAACAGAGGGTACGCCGGCGACCGTTCCCTCAGAGCGCTCCTCGCCTGCCGATCCGGCCGCTCAGCGCTCCGGGGTGCCGCTTCGTCCGTCAGCCCAACCAGCGCCGCAGCTTCTTTGACTCCAGCTCGTCCCACACCCATCTCCACTCACGCCGCAGCTCGCGCTGGCGCCACTGCTGCTCGGCGGCCAGCTGACCGGCTACGAAGCTAGCCGCAGGGGTGAGGCTCGACGACGGAGGCTCGCAGCCACTGCTCGGCGGCGACGGCGTCATGATGCTCGCCGAGAACCGTTTGCAGAAGCTCGGCAGCCTCTGCGGTCCGTGTCGCAGGCTTGCCGATGACGGGCGCCGCCGTCTCGGCGGCGTACCGGAGTTGCTTGGCTGCGATCCGTATGCGATGGAGGTCGCGGTCGCACGGCTGTCTTCCCGCGCTTGCGTACTCGCTTGCGGAGCACCTTCCACTGACGCCGGACGAGCCTCGGCAGCTCTCTGCGTGCAGGTGCGGCGGGATCGGGAGACGCGGCGAGGGGTGGAGCCGGCTCCCTCGGAGTAGAACGGGGGCGCCTCGCCGGCGGCATGCAGGCGGTCGAGCAGGTCGAGATAGCGACCAGATACCAGCTGCTCGGCGAGCATCAGGCTGGCACCCCGGCGCTGCTCGTTCAACGGTGGAGCTGATCTCGCCTTGACCGTCCGGACCGTCGGACCTCGGCGACGTCATCCTGCTCTTTCCTCCCGAGGCCGGCAGCAAGCACGTCGAGGTCCCGGATCTCGCCGAGCATCATCGCCAACCACTTGAGATCGGCACGGGTGTGGCTCAGCCATACCGGATCAAGCACCGGCCGGTAGAGCTTCAGGTCCGACCGGAGCCGACGGGTGGCCACTCGGGCCTGATGGACATCGTGAGCGGGGGGATCGGCCGGGTCGAGACGCAACCGGTAATCGTGGTCGAGGAGGCGATCGAGGCCATCGATGATGCACGCGCGGACGACCTCCCCGAGGGAGGAATCGGGGCGCTTGAGCGGCCCTGCTTCATCGCCCGGCGCCGTCGACAGCCCGAGGGCGATCGCCAGCTTCGGCTGGTCGTCGGGGCGGGCACCGGCGGCCTGCAGCTGCTCGAGCACCCTGTCGAGCATCGGTCCGCCCTCTTCCCCGACCTCGAGCTCCAGCTGGCGGAATCGGAGGCCGTCCCTGTGGCCGCCGATGACGGTGACCATGTCGTCGACCAGCTCCACGGAGGTCCCGTCGACATCTCGGAGCATGAGCCGCCGCCTCGTCGTCTCGAGGCCAACCATCTGCTTCAACGTCGCCCGCCGGAGGATGGCGGCGAGCATCCGGATCGCCTCGGGGGGGATGCTGTCGCGGGCACCGGGCCAGGTCAGCTCGGTGCGGTCGAGCGTCCGGCCAGCCTCGTCCCTCGGGCAGTTTGACGGTCCAGCTTGGCCCCGCCGGGCGCTCGCCGGTCCGGTGGCGCAAGGTGATTCCCCGCCGCCACAGCCGCAGGTCGGAGGTGTCGAAATAGGCCGTGTTCAGCTTCTGGGCGGCTCGCCGGACAGTCTTGTGCTCCCCCTCCAGGTTGGGAAGCTCGAAGACCAGCTCGGCCTGCAGCTTCACCTCGCGCTCGATGCTCCTCACAGGTGATGCCATCCAAGGCTGATACCCGCTCGCCCCGCCGGGCAACCGGCACGGACTGCGCCGCCGACGCAAGAGCTCGGCGGCGCAGGCCGGTGACGGATCAGGTGGTGGAGAGGTCGCTGTCCGGGCGGGCGAGCGTCAACGGGTTGAACGCCATCGGCGTCCCGCTCGCGCTCTGGACTCCCGGGTACTTGCCGAGCACGTAGTAGAGGATGGCGGCGTGCGTCATCTCCACCGGCTGGATGGAGGCGGCCGTCTCGGTGGCGTGCTTGTTCGTCATGCTCGCCGCATCGTCCTGGTAGGACTGGGCGGCGGTGTTCTCGAGCAGGACGGCAAGCTCGGCGAGCCCTGTGACGTCCTTCACCCCTGCGAATGCCTTCTTCACCACCGGCGTGAGGACCGGGTCGGTCACCATGACGCCCTTCAGGCCCGCTGCTGTCAACACGGCGTTGAAGGCGGCGGCATGCGCCTTGTGGTGGGCGAGAGCCGTCACGGCGAAGTCCGGCACTGCCGGCGGCACCTTGCCGAGCTTGCCTGCGACGGCGGCGGCGATGCCCTGGGTGTAGGCGAAGATGGCGAGGTTCTCGATGCTTGCATCGACCGAGATGCTCTTCGCGTCCGAGCTGCTGAGACTTGACGAATGGCCGCCCGGTGATGAGGCGGCGACAGTCGACGACGTCGTGGACTTGGCGGCGGGCTTCGTGGAGCTTCCGCAGGCGGCGATGGCGAGGCCGCCGGCGGCAAGGCCGCCTGCGCCCAGCAGGAAGTGCCGCCTCGAGGTCGACCCGGGGCGTGACTCGGCGTCGGCTGCCCGCTCGTCGCGGATCGCCTCGGTCCAGTCGTCACCGACCTGCGGAGCGCCGGCATGCTCTCGTCGTTGTGGAGATCGTCCATTGACCTTGTCATGGCGGCGAGCTCAGCGTCGCCCACCTCGATCGTGCGCCGGTTCCTTCTCACTTGACTGCTCCTTCTGACGGCGGGCTCGCCATCGACGTCGGGTAAAACGCGTACGGGATGCCCACCTTGCCGGCGATCGCCGGCAGCTTCGCCGCCGTGCCGGGGGCGAGGGAGATGAGCTTCGGCGCACCGGCGGCCAAAAGGGCGCCGACTGCTTGCAGCACGGCGACGTGCTGGGCTTCGACGCCCATGATGGAGGCCATCACCTTCCTCGCCGCAGTGCTCGACAAGATGCCGCAATCGTCGACGTAGGTCTGGGCGGCCACCATCTCGAGGGTCGTGGCGAGCTTCACCACGTCGGCTGGCGTCTTGAGCGTCGGGACGGCCTTGGTCACGACGGGGGCGTACTTCGGGTCCGGGTTCTTCTGCTGCTTGCCGCCGAGCTGGGCCGCCGCACCATTGAAGGCGGCAAGGTGTTGCGCGTGCTGGCCCTTTGTCGTCATGGCGAAGGCTTTCACGACCGGGTTGGCGCTCGCCCCGCCGATGAACGGGAGCGTCAGTGCCTTGCCATAAGTTGCCACTGCGAGCACCTCTATCGAGGCTGCAGTCTGAAGGATCATGACGTCAGAGCTGAGCGAGGATGCCGAGGCCGTCGAGGCGTCGAGCAACGAGATGATCCCGGCGCCGAAGCCCCCTGCCATGAGCGCCCCGACCATGCCGGTGCGCACCTTCGAACGCTGCTCCGCATCGGCTGCCACGACCGAAGGATCAGTGGCCTCGCCTGAAAGCTTTGCTTCCTGTCTCGACACATCCACGAACTCTTCGAGCGCCACGTTGGTCGTGCTAATCGAGTCGCTCTGAAGGTCCTGGGATTCTTCGGTTAAGGCCCTCAGGGCCGATTCGTCGTAAGTCAAAACATCTCCCTCCGCCCCCCTGCACCGCCCCGGGCGCCGCTCTGAATCGAGCCGGTGACCTGGAAAGCGAAGAGCGCTGAGTCGTGATCGGATTCGCTGTCTCTTGTGTTACGGAGCTGTGATGAAAGACAGATGATCCGAATCGGCTCTTGCGTCGTACAGTTCTCGAGATGGCGATAGCTCCGCCCGCGACAGGCACACCACCGAGCCGCTCATCGTGGCTGCCGCTTGCTGCCCGCATCAGCCGGTGGCGCATTGTTGATCGCGACGGCGTCCATCCACCTGGACCTCTATCTGACCGGGTACCGGCAGATACCGACGATTGGGGGGATGTTCCTCCTCCAGATCGTCGTCGCCTTTGCTCTCGGTGTTGTCGTGCTGGCGATCGGCGGTAGTAGCGGGGTCGGGCGTCTTGCGGCCGGCGCCGGCGCTCTCTTTGCCGTCGCGACGCTCGGCGGCTACCTGTTGAGCATGTGGGTGGGCCTTTTCGGCTTCAAGGAGATACGAACCACCACCGGCATCGTGGCGGCGGTCCTCGAGATCGCCGCCTTCATGGTCCTCGGGACGCTGGCAGGCTGGCGCCTGCCTTCCCCGGCCCCCTGGGTTGCTCTGCCGCTGTCGGCAGTGGCGGTCGTCGTCCTAGCCGTCTCAGAGGTCAATGCCACCGGGGCTGTCGCCACGGCCCCTCAGCATTCGACGACGACGATACGAGGTGCGAGCAGCAAAGGCTCTCTCCTCATCGTCATCAAGAACTTCGCCTTCAAACCATGCCCAGGTCACGGTGAAGCCCGGCGAGCGGATAATCGTGAAGAACGAGGATTCGGTGACCCACACGTTCACAGCCACGGGATCCGCCGCCGGCAAGTTCAACTCCGGCCCGATCGTGCCCGGCCAGTCGCGGTCCGTCGTCGCCCCGGCTGCAGCCGGCAGCTATCCCTACTTCTGCACGATCCATCAGTTCATGACCGGCGTCCTCACCGTGAGCGGCTCCGCCTCCACGTAGCGCTGGCCGCTCCGTGCGACGGCTGGTTGCCGTGCCGGTCGCTCACCTCATCTGGCGGTGAATCCCGTCGTGGCACCTCTCGCTACCGGCCGGATTCATCGGCCTGTGGCTGTGGTCGTCTGTGATCAGGGAGCTCCCCCTGTGCTGCTTCGCTACCGGCTTGGCTGGGCGGCCCGCGCAGGATCCAGGCAGCACCGACGGCGATCACGCCGCCGGCGGTCGGTCCGAGGACATAGACCCACCAGTCACGCCAGTGACCGCCGATCAACGCCGGCGCGAGGGAACGGGCGGGGTTCATCGATGCACCGGTGACCGGTGCCGCCCACAAGCCGGCGAGGGCGATGTAGCCACCGATGGCGAGCGCTGCATTTGCACCCACGTTACGGGCGCCCGATGCCGTCCCGAGGATCACGCTGACAAGGCCGAGAGTAAGGACGGCCTCGATCAGGACCGCCGTAGCGGTACTGATCCCGACGCTCGGCACCGTCGCCCCGAGATGGCCGATGTTGCCGAACGTCGCCCGCAGGAAGGCGGTGGCGAGGACGGCGCCTGCAAGTTGAGCGGTCACATAGCCGGGCACCCGGATCCAGGGGAAGTTGCCTCGGAGAGCAAACGAAACGGTCACAGCCGGATTGAGATGAGCACCCCCGACTGTCCCCATGAAGTAGATGACCGCCATGACCATGAGCCCTGGAGCCACCACCTGGGCGTCGAGCGGCACCTGGCCGTGACTCCGGGCGGCGACGACGGCGCCGCCGGCGGCTACGAGCACCAGGAAGAACGTACCCAACACCTCGGAGAAGAGACGGCGCCATTCGAATGCCGGATCGTGAAAATCGCGGGTCCACGGTGTTCTCAGTCCGACGGGCTCCCGGAGCTGCAGAGGCTCCCGCTCGAAGGGGCTCGGCAACGGCTCGACTATCCTTTCCGACTCGACACGCCGGCGGTGCGTCTCGTGGACGCGAGGAGACTTTGCGAGTCGTGGCTGGCGAAGATTGGAAGAATAAGCCAAGAGAACGGAATTTTCCGGCGCGCGAAAGCTACCCTGTCTCCTCCCGGGCCGTCCTCCGGAGTCAACTCGTCGCTCGAGAGCAGAGGTATTCGACGATCTCGGCTGCTGGACGGTCGCTCGCCGCCCGGTGCCCCAAGCCGGCCCAGAGGCTCATCCGGTCCCTGTCACCTCTCGCCGCAGCCGCCGCCCGAAGCGGTCGGGTGGCATTGTTGATCTCCGGGTAGGCGGGAGGGGCGTCTTTGTGAGCGGCGATGAAGCCGTTGAGGAGGCCGCGGGCGGGACGGCCACTGAAAGCCCGGGTGACGACCGTCTTCTCGAAGAAGGGATCGACGAGCGCATCCTTGTAAAGCGGGTGGGCGCCGCTCTCAGGGCAGCGCAGGAACGCCGTCCCGCACTGGACAGCCGTTGCGCCTGCGGCCAGTGCCGCCTTCACCGCGGCAGGATCCATGATCCCTCCCGCAGCCAGCAGCGGGAGCTGGGTGATCTTGGCGACTTCGTGAATCAGTTCGAGAAGGCCGAGCGCTTTCTCCGGCGGGTCGCCGTTTGCGAATGAACCCGCGATGGGCGCCCGCTTCGTCGCCTTGCACGCAGAGAGCATCAGCACCGCTCGCCATGGCCAAGGCCTGCCTCCCTTTGGGAGGTGACGGTTATCACAACGAGGCTCCCGGCTTCTTGAAGGGCGGCCACCACCTCCTTCGACGGGCAGCCGAACGTGAAGCTGACGATGGCGGGGGGCACCTTCTCGAGGGCAGCGATCTTCTCGTCGAAATGGTCGTCGTCCCAGGTGGCGGCGCCGATCGAGGTCGTCGAGCATTTCGCAGTCGGTACGGACGGACTCCAGATAGGCCTCGATCGCCTCACTTCTCGCCGACGGCTGGCCCGGGACGAAGACGTTCACCCCGAAAGGCTCTGTCGTGGCGGCCCGGACGGCGGCCGCCTCAGCGGCCATGGCTTCCGCAGTCTTGTAGCCGGCGGCAAGTAGTCCGATCGCGCCGGCGCCGGTGGCGGCGACAACGAGCTCCGGAGTCGTCGGGCCGCCACCCATCGGTGCCACGAGAAGGGGCCGCCGGAAGATCTCTCGGACGTCCCTTGAAGGCATAGGCAGCTGAACTTATGACCCCTGGCCCGGGTCACCGGCATCACCCCGGGCCGCAGATCCCCGCCGGAGGAGGCTGCAGTCGCCGCACCGGGTGCCGCCAGGGACCCGCTCGTAGCCGCAACACGTCTCGCGGGCGTAGCAGAGGCCTCTCGATGTCGGGATCCAACTCCCTAGAGTCGCCAGCTCGGACGGCTTGGCCCACGGCTGCTCGATCAGATCCTCGATCACCGCTCTCCCGTCGTGTGCGAGCGCACCGAGTGAACCAGCAAGAGCGGATGCGACGTTGCCCTCGAGCAGGCGCCGCCCGATCCGGACGCGGGACCGGACGGCGTCGCTGAGAGGGTTCAGATGACCTTCGAGAATGCGCCGCCAACCCGTCTCGACATCCGACGGCTTCGAGGGGGACTGCGGTCAGCTCCACCGGCCCCGAGATCGGCAGCCGGTACCACAGCCGGTCGGCGGCCAGATCCGGGATGGCGCCCCCGAGCACGATGGAGCCGACGTAGATCGAGGTCAGCCGGGCCGCCCACGATTGGAACAGGATCGACGCCGCGATCCACCGCTCGGTGCTCGCCAGCCGGCTCGCCACGTGGTCGATGGCTTCGCCGAGGAGGTCGCCCCGCCGTGGCTTCCCGATGATGAGGTCGGTGACGGGCCTGCCGGCGGGCCGCTCGTCGTCGCGGCCGCGGTGAAGGGTGAAGAAGGGACTGATCAAGGACAACTCGTCGAGCAGGAAGGGGGGCGCCTCGCGCATGGCAGCCGAGCGGCTCAGATCCGTCTCGGCCATGCCTGCAAGAGCGCCAAGGCGGCCGACTCTCCCTATTCGGTCTTGGACCAGATGTGGCCGGAGACCGGGTCTCCGGCGGCAGCGGAGCTCTCGGAATCGGCCCGCGCCTTCAGAGCCGCTGCGTCCCAGCGCTCTTCGATGTGACCGAAGTGCCAGATCGTGAGAGCTACCACCCACGTCACGACGAACATCCCGACGATGATGAACCCGGCCGTGTTGATGTTGAAGTTCTCGAAGAACGTCGCCACGTGGCTGTTGGTGTTCAGCTCCTGGGTGATCAGCCCGACCAGCTCGACCGTGCCGATCAGGAAAGCAACGACGACGGAGAGACCCGTGATCGTGATGTTGTAGTACACCTTGCGGATCGGCCGCGAGAACGCCCACCCGTAGGCGAAGTTCATGAAGCAGCCGTCGGTCGTGTCGAGCAGGCTCATGCCGGCGGCGAAGAGGATCGGGAGCGAGAGGATGCCGTAGAAGGGGAGGCCGCTCGCCACAGCCGTCCCGGACAGCACGAGGAGCGCCACCTCGGTCGCCGTGTCGAACCCCAACCCGAAGAGGACGCCGATCGGGTACATCTTCCACGGCGTGTCGATCCGCCGCGCAAGGCCGCCGAAGAAGCGGTTCATCAGCCCGCGCTTGTTCAGCTGCTCTTCCAGCTCCTCGTCGTTGTACTTTCCTTGGCGCATCTCGCGGAACACGCGGACGATCGAGACAAGAATGACGACATTGAGGGCAGCTATCACGTAGAGGAAGAAGCCGGAGACCGACGTCCCGATGATGCTCGTGAGCTGGTGGAGCCCGGAGCCGTTGTTCTTCACCTGTGAATCGAGGGCCCTGATCCCGAAGTTGAGGAACACCGCCAGCACGAACACGACGGACGAATGGCCGAGCGAGAAGAAGAAACCCACGCTTATCGGCCGCTTCCCCTCGCTCATCAGCTTGCGCGTGGTGTTGTCGATGGCGGCGATGTGGTCGGCATCAAAGGCGTGCCGCATGCCGAGGGTGTAGGCGAGGATCCCCGTGCCGACACCGAAGAGCTCGGTCCTCGTCACGTGGTAGTGGTGGGCGCTCGCGGCGAACAGCAGCGCGAACCCGAGCACGTGGAGGACGACGATCGTGCCGACCATCCCGCTCATCCCCATCCACTCCCGCGGGGTGAGGGCGTTGCGGATCCGGCGCAGGGCTGTTGTCGGTGCGGCGGATGTGCCGGGCGGCATGGCTTCCTCCTGGAGGGGGCTCGATGGTGAGCCTAGCCAATTGCGAGCTGGATGCGAAAGGGGTCTGGTAGCTGGAAGGAGCTCCACCCTCCTCGATCGGCGCGCAGTAAGCTGAGAGCCGTGAGTGCGACGCTTCCCGAGGCCTCGTCTGAGCTCGTCGAGGAGGTTCTCGCGCGCCTGCGCCTTCAAGGGGGAAGGGTCACGACCGCCCGCCGTGAACTGTTGACAGCGCTCTTCGATGCGGGCGATCACCGGACGGCAGAGGATCTGGCGGCACAGGTGCAGGCACGGGTTCCTGACGTTCACCTCTCGACCATTTATCGCAACCTCGACGAGCTCGAGCGCCTCGGCGTGATCATCCACACCCACCTCGGTCATGGGCCGGCGACGTACCACCTGTCCTCCTCGTTGCACGGACATCTCGTGTGTGACAGCTGCGGAACGACGATCGAGGCGCCGGAGGAGCTCTTCCGCGGCCTCTCCCGGAGCGCGGCAGCGCAGTACGGGTTCAGCATCGACCCGCGGCACTTCGCCGTCCTCGGACGCTGCCGGGCGTGCTCGGCCTGAAAGGCCGCGCATAGCAGAAGCGCCCGGACACCGCTCGCCAACTGGTACGGATTCCACTAACGCGGGAGGGCGCGGTATCCTTCACTTCAGTTGCCGTATTGTCGGTCAACTGCCTGTAGCTCTCCGAGCACAGGTACGGGAGAGGTGGGGCGTCGGTGATCTGCTCACAATGTCAGACCGAGGTAGTGGAGGGCGCGGTGGTCTGTGGCCATTGCGGCACGCTCCTCTCAACCGTGCCGCCGGCGCAGAGCTTCGCAACAGGGCCGGCCGGCCCGGCACCTGGACCTACGGCTCCTTTGGCTGCACCAGGCGGCGCGACCGTGCACTATGCGACCGAGGAGCCCGCCGCGACGCCCTACTCCGCACCTGCATCGCAGTTGCCGCCACCTGTCCACCTTGCGACGCCCCCGGGCCGGTCGGGCATGTCGCCTGTGCAGCTGGACATGAATCGCCTGACGAAGGCGGACCGTATCACCGGTGTCGCGACGCTGGTCCTTTTCATAGCTTTGTTCCTGCCTTGGTTCGGCATAAGCGGCCCGACCGTCCTCGGCGTCTCGGACGGTTCACGTTCAGCGGACTGAGCGCTCACGGCTACCTCTACATCATCTTGATCCTCTGCCTCGTGGTGATGGGCATGGTCTTCCTACGCTCCGCCTTCCAGACGGCGCCGTTCGCCGTGCCGATCGGACATGAGCTATTGCTGCTAGCGGCGACGGCAGTCAATCTTCTGCTCGTGTTCCTCGCCTTCATACTGAAGCCCGGCGGCTACTCGTTCTCCGGGGTCGGGTGGAGTTGGGGCGCCTTCGTCGCACTCATAGCGGCAGTCGCCGCAGTGGCGCCTCTCGGCTTCCCGATGATCCAGGCGAGGAAGTCGAGGGTCTGAGGCCACCGGTTGGACGCCTTGTCTAGCGGGCGGTGGCGCCCCCGTCGACGACAAGAGCGGAGCCGGTGACGAAAGATGACTCCTGCGAAGCGAGAAACGCCACACAGTTGGCGACTTCCATCGCATTGCCGAGCCGGTTGAGCGGTGCGTAGAGCTCGTATTCCCGCTGTAGCTCGCCGGGGTCCTCGGCACGCGTCAGGAAACCGTCAGTGAGAGGTGTGGAGATGATCCCCGGGCAGACGCAGTTGACCCGGATGCCGCGAGGAGCCAACTCGAGCGCAAGTGCTCGAGAGAGAAGCAGGATCGCGCCCTTTGAAGCCGAGTAAGCAGCATTGTTGGGCCAGGCCACGAGCGAGCTGACCGAACCCATGTTGACGATGGAGGACCCCGGGCGCAGATGGGGCATCGCTGCCCGGCACACCCTCATCGTGCCGCTGACGTTGACGTCCATCACCCTCGCCCACGCTGCGTCCGTCGTATCCTCGATCGGGGGCCCTTCGGCGAGGTCGATGCCGGCGTTGTTGGACAAGACGTCGATCTGCCCGCAGTCGTCAACGGTCGTCCGGATCAGGCGGTCGACCTCGTCGGTCTTCGTGACGTCGGCGACGATGCCGAGGGTCTTTGCCTTCGTGGAACGCTCGACCTCGTCGCAGGTCTCCCGTACGTGGCGTTCATTGCGTGAGCTCACGACGACGATCGCACCGGCTTGCCCGAGGCGCCTCGCGACCGCTCTCCCGATCCCCGAGCCTGCACCGGTGACAACCGCCACGCGGCCTTCCAGGTCTGCAGTCATTTCGTTCCTTTCGCCTGCGAGGAAGCCCTGGGACATCGACGAAAAGCCCAACGTGGCCCATCCTGCCATAGCCCCCTAACCTGCCGGCGCCACGGGTGCGCCCCTGGCACGACTCGAACGTGCGACACACGGTTTAGGAAAGGGTGAGGCGCGATCTCGGGCGTTGTCTCACGTCGCGTTTGGGCACCTCAGCTGGGGCGCGTCGTCCGGTCCGTATGTCCCAGTCGAGCCGGTCACGGCGAATTGATTCCCAGGTTGATTCCCAAGGGTCGACTTGTCGCCGAACAGCGGCGCAAGTCGGCGTCACCCCCGACCCGAGCTCGCCCACCCGACTGTCGCCGAGCGCGCCGACGGCACGGTATCGAGCCGGCCGGTCGCGGGCCAGGTCGTCGGGCCGTCAAGGCATCCCCCGGTCCATGTTGGCCAGGTTGCCCAGCAACGGGTACACGGTCACCGGATAATGGCAACGCTCGCGTCGAGATCGCGATAGGTGTCCTGCAACGCGCCGCCGCCTGGTGTGCCGGGATCACGAGGCGGTCGGAGTCGCACCAATGGCTGTCTGGTGTTGCCAGGCTTCGTCAGCGGTGCGGGGCACGTGACCAACCTTGGCCATTGCGATCACGAAGGCAGTAGCGGACATTACACCGTTGAGGAAAAGACCATCCTGTTGTGACTTCGTGAGATCGAACTGGGTGGCGGTGAGGCCGAGGTTGTCGACGAAGATCGTCCTAGCCGCTGTGGCCTGGTCTATCGAGTACGCGTCCCACTCGTTCATCATCGTGCGAAGACAACGGATTGCCACTTGGAAGACGTTGGGCGCCGCGTTAGTGGCGGGGAAGGCGGTCTGAAGTGACGACAACCTGACGCCGATCGTCGGCCACCGGGCAGGGTTGCCATCGACGCGCTTGAAGGCATCGATCGGGAAGTTCTTCAACATACCCCCGTCTACCCAGGTGACCGAGCCCCCTTCATACTGTTGCATCACGACTCCACCGTCGGGACGCGGCACCGCAACCGCCCCGGCCGTCGCAGCAAAGGTCACGGGTTCGAAGAAGAAGGGAATCGACATCGAGGCGCGGACAGCATGGGCAACGCTCTCGTGGTCCGGATCATGGCCGTAGAACGGGTAGTCCCAAGGCAGGTGCACCAACTCACCGCGGGTGATGTCGGACGTATGCACGACGAGCCGATAGCTGTGACCTTCGGGGAGGCTCGCGCCAGGGTCGTCGGCTTGGCTGATGCTCAGGTCGGAGAAGGTCGACACCCCGAGCTGGGCCAAGATCGGCGAGAGCCATCGCTCCAGGTAGTCGCCGGGATATATCCCCATCTTGTGGGTGAGAGCAGCGGCGTCGTCGACGAACTCGCCGAACTTGCCAGTGTGGCCCTCCCACATCTTACGGAGGCTGCTCTCAGGCATGAAGCTGGTGAAATCGAGAGACTCGACGAAACCTTTCAGCTTCGATATCGGTTGAGCCGCCTTGGTGAGGGCAGCGACCAACGAGGCGGCGATGGCCCCGGCGCTCGTACCCGCAATGCGCTCGAAGCGGTATCCGGCCTCGCTCAAGGCGACAACAGCTCCGACCAACCCGATGCCCTTCACTCCACCGCCCTCGAGTGCGAGGTCCGCGACGAGTTCCTTCTGTCCGTGCTCGTCCGGGTTCGGCCAGCCGTCCACGTCTAGGAGATGTGCCGCCGCCTCTTCGAACTGCTCCTGGAGGGCAGGAGCACGGCGGTACCCTAGTTCGCTCCCCTCATCGATAATCAGCTGCGCGACGCCGGATGGTGCGGTTTCAGTCACAACAGTGTCTCCTGTCTCGACAGATTCAGCTTGTGCTGCTTCAGTTGACGGTTGATCTTGATCGAGCCCCAGCTTTTCAGCCGCTTCGGCTGCTTAACCGGATGTACCTGATCGTTACGAAGCAGGTGCTCTCGGAAGTAACTACCGGCATTGCTAGGGCGATCCGGCCTTATGTCCCATCTTGACGTGGTCTTCGTCAATCTCTGTCTCGGGGCGATCGGCGGTGTGTCCGGCTTAGCCACCCACAGCGTCTCGTTGTTGGAGCGAGCTGTTCGCCAATAGCTTCGACACCCATATCGCGCCGATGCAGTTCGCCCTTGCTGGGCATCTCAGTCGGATACGGCGGGCTTCCCGCCTTCTTCTGCTGCGCTGACACGGCTCCATCCTCTCAAAGAGTGGAGCCGTCACCAATCCCGGAGCGGTTCACCGTCTACAGGGATCGGAGGAAGGTGTCGGCCGCCTCGGCCTGGGCGATCATCTCCTCGCCCTTACGACGCAGTTCGTCACTAATACCATCGCCGACGGGGATGCGGAAGGGCGCATCGGAGCGTGTCGCAGCGCCGACGATCGCAGCGACGCACTCTGTCGCGGCTGGACTCTCGGATGCGTGCCACTCGAGCCAATCGTCTACGCCACGCCAGCTGGAGTCGTACAGCCCGGTCGATCCCTTTGCGGCTGCCTGAAATCCCTTCAGGGCGATTTCGGTGCGAAACGGACCGGGTTCGACGAGGACGATCCGCACGTCCTGGCCAGCGAGCTCGGCTACCAGCGCCTCGCTCGCCCCCTCAAGTCCGAACTTCGAGGCGTTGTAGGAACCGAACAGCTCGCTGCCTGAATAGCCGGAGACGCTCGATACTTGGACTATGACGCCGCTCGCGGCGCGTAGCGCCGGGAGGCACGCTCGCGTCAGGGCCATCGGGGCGACGAGATTGACGTCGAGGATGAGGCGTAGCTCTGCTGGTTCGAGCTCTTCTATCGGGCCCGTCACGCCGATACCCGCGTTATTCACGAGAGCATCGAGTCTGCCCCAGCGCTCGAGGACGTGCTGGCCAAGGTGGGCTACGGCGTCGTCGTCGGTGACATCACAGCGAACAGTCTCAAATGGCAGCTCTGCTCCATCTCCGCGAACGGTGCCGAGCACGTCCCAGCCAGAGGCCGACAGGCGCTCGGCCACGTCGCGCCCGAGTCCAGACGACGTTCCGGTGACGAGCGCGGCGCGGGTGACCTTCTCTGCCATTTGGTCAAGGGTACTGACGCCCGGTGGGCTATTGACGCTTCACTCGGCTCGCCGCCTCCGCCGCGACTGCGGCGAACACGTCGCGCAAAGTGGAGTTCGGGTATCGGCTATTGCAGCTCTCAGCTCGGCTCGATGGTTTGCTGAAACATGACCTCGATCCCACGCCTCAGATTCAGATAGCGCTGAAGTTGCTCTGACGACCGATCCGAGTCTGAGGACAAGGGGCCGGGAGGAAGGCCCACAGTTCCACGATCGTGCAGTGGCGCTGGCGCCCTTCGGTGCGGTTGAAGACTCTTGCCGTCTCACCGCTGGAGGAGGCGGCCAGCCCAGCAGCGAGCGGTCCTGACAGACAGCGGCTGGCGCCCCTGGCACGACTCGAACGTGCGACACACGGTTTAGGAAACCGTTGCTCTATCCTCTGAGCTACAGGGGCCTAGCGGCAAGAGTGCCTCTCGGCGTCAAGCTATCCCGACGACGAGTCCCGTGAAGCATGCTCACTTTCCTGCCTCGCCGGCGGAGATGAGGTACGACGAGCCACTCGTCAGCCGAGCTTCACGCACTGCACGGTGCCAAGGTGATCCGCAACGGTGCTCCAGGATGATCCTTCGTCCCGTGACTCGAACAGGCGGCCATCGCGGGTGCCAAAGGCCACCCGACCGGCTCTCGCCGCGAGCGAACCGGTGTCGATGTTGAACGGGAACGACGCCGGCAGCCCGCCGGCGCACTTCTCGAACCGATGCCCGACGCTCGCCCTGTAGAGCGCTCCGGCCGTCGTGCTCGGCCCGGTGGAGGAGGTGACGTAGATGGTGTCGCCGTCAAGAGCGACCGCTCGTGCGTAGGGCGCCTCGAGCCCGTCCGTGCTCCACTGCCAGGTGTGGCCGCGGTCCTCGCTCCATCCGGCGCCGCCGGCGGCAGCCACGGCCAGCCGGCCTCCCGCCGCCGCCACCTCGTGAACGTCTGCCTCCGGCTCGATGAGGGCCGTCCAGCTCCCGCCCTCATCGTCAGAGGCCCAGAGGCCTCCCACGTGGACGTTGACGAGCCACTGGCCGTCTTCGGCGGTTGTGACCGACCGAAGGTCAGGTGACGGTCCGGCCGGGTTGGCCCAGCCGGCACGCCCGGGGACGGACTCGAACGAGGAGACCGGTCTCGCCTCACCGCCGGACGTCAGGCGCACGAGCCGGGCGCCGGACATGCCGACGAGCAGGTCGCCGTCACCGTTCGCGATCGCAGCCATCGACTGGCCGCCCGGATCAGGCAGAGCGGCGAGCGGCTGGCAGTCGAAGTCCTCTACGCGGTCGACCCGCTCCGCGTCGAGCATGGCGAAGGCGCTCGTGCCATTCACCGCAAGTGCTGTCACCGAGGTGTACTCGGCGATCGTGAACGAGCGATCGATGTCCAGCAGGGTGCCCTTCGTACCGACGAGCAGCACGGCGATCTCCTTTCATCGCGCCCCATCGCAGCCGAGGGGCGCACCCATCGTCGCGCCCGGAGCCCGGCGTGCTCGCGGTGCACGCCGACTCACATGCCCGGCGCCTCCGTCACCCTTCTTCCAGGACGGGCTTGTCTGTCCGGACAGGTCCCGGCATCAGCGCGGTGGGCGCTTGTGCTTGCCCGGCTGTGGCGGAGGGAGCGGCATCGGGAGCGGCTCACCCGGCGGGTAGTGCGGGTCCATCTCCTTCAGCACGCGGACGAGCACGTCGGCGACAGCCCAGTTGCGGAACCACTTGTGGTCGGCCGGAATGACGTACCACGGAGAGCTTTCGGTCGAGGTCCGTTGCACCGCCTCCTCGTAGGCGCCCATGTACTCGTCCCAGTGCTGCCGGTCCTGGAGATCCGAAGCCTGCAGCTTCCAGCGCTTCTCGCGCCGGTCGAGCCGCGCCTGGAGCCGCCGTGTCTGCTCGTCCGGCGAAATGTGAAGGAGGAACTTGACAACCCGCGTCTCGCGATCGCTCAGCAGTCGCTCGAAGGCGTTCATGTGCTCATAACGCGCCTTCCATACCGGAGGAGGCACTAGGTTCGTGCACGCGTGCCACGAGGACGTCCTCGTAGTGGGAGCGGTTGAAGATCACGATCTCGCCGGCTTGCGGCACTTGCTGATGGACTCGCCACAGGAAGTCGTGCGCAAGCTCCAACGGGCTCGGAACTCCGAAGGTGGCCACCCGGGCGCCGGACGGGTTGAGGCCGCCGAACACGTGGCGGATCGTACCGTCCTTGCCCGAGGTGTCCATGCCCTGCAGCACGACGAGGAGCGACTGTCTCTTCTCGGCGAAGAGCTTGTCCTGGAGGCCGGCCAGCTTGGCATGCTGTTCGGCGAAGGCGGCGACCGTCTTGGCTTTTCCACCGGGGCCACCTTTGGTCGAGGCGGGCGCCCTCGCGTTGAGGTTCGCCTGATCACCGGGTGGTACGAGAAACGGGACGGGCATCCGGCTATCCCACCACAGGCCGCCCCGGTGGCGGCGCTCGGGGCGCATCGTCCCGCTACTGCCCGGCAGCTGAGCAGCTAGACATGTGTTAAACCACGACCCCGTAGTTCCCTCCCCTGCGGACCGCCCGTTCCCTCCAAGGAGTGACATTGGTCCACGCCATCGAAGCACATGACCTGGTCAAAGTGTTCAAGGGCGGCGTCACCGCCCTCGACGGCGTCTCCCTCGCCGTCGAGTCGGGCACCGTCTTCGGGCTGCTCGGCCCGAACGGCGCGGGCAAGACGACGGCGGTCCGTATCCTCACGACGATCCTGCGGCCGGACTCCGGGCAGCGCCACCGTCCTCGGTCACGACGTCGTCCGTGATGCCGCCCTCGTGCGGGCATCCATCGGCCTTGCCGGGCAGTACGCCGCCGTCGACGAGAACCTGACCGGCAGGGAGAACGTCCGCCTGATCGGCCAGCTGACGCACCTGCCGAGGAAGTTCGCCAGTCAGCGCGCCGACGAGCTGCTCGAGCAGTTCGAGCTGACCGACGCAGCCAACCGCCCGGTGAAGACCTACTCAGGAGGGATGCGGCGCCGCCTCGACCTCGCCGCCGCACTTGTCGACCGGCCGCCCGTCCTCTTCCTCGACGAGCCGACGACAGGCCTCGACCCCTACAGCCGGATGGCGCTGTGGGGGGTCATCGAGGAGCTGACCGGCGCCGGCACGACGGTCCTGTTGACCACCCAGTACCTGGAAGAGGCCGATCGTCTGGCCGACCGGCTCGTCGTCGTCGACCACGGCCGGGTCATCGCAGAGGGAACCTCCGCAGAGCTGAAGGCGAATCTCGGAGCCACCGTGCTCGACATCGACATGGGCGCCCCCGAGCAGGCGGCACAGGCGACGCGGATCCTCTCCGAGCTGACACGGCGGTTCGACCGGGAGCCCGTCGTTCAGGGCAACGTCGTCGAGCTGGCTCTCGACGGAGGGGCTCGCATGGTGACCGAGGCCCTCGTCCGCCTCGACGAGGCCGGCCTGGTGCCGGCGACCCTCTCCATGCGTGAGCCGAGCCTCGACGACGTCTTCCTCTCCTTGACCGGCCACGGGGCGAGCGAGGCCGACGGTAGTGGCGAGATGGCAGACTGAAGCGAGGGGGAAGCGATGACCACGACGACGATGACCATCGCCACGCCGGCACCGACGGCGAGGGCGCGGACGACACCTTGGCGGGCGTTCATCGACATCCTCGCCGTCACCGAGCGCAACTTGATCGCCTTGACGCGGATTCCCGAGGCGCTCTTCTTCTCGAGCGTGCAGCCCGTGATGTTCGTCCTGCTCTTCCGGTACGTCTTCGGAGGGGCGATCCGCGTGACCGACATCCCGGGCGGCTACGTCAACTTCCTCATGCCGGGTGTCTTCGTGCAGACCGTAGCCTTCGGCGCCGTCTCGACGGCGATCGGGCTCGCCGAGGACCTGCAAAAGGGAATCATCGAACGGTTCCGCTCACTCCCGATGGCGCGTTCTGCTGTCCTTGCCGGTCGCACGCTCGCCGACCTTGCCCGGAACGTCGGCGTCGTGGCGATCATCACAGCCGTCGGCTACGCCGTGGGATTCCGTATCGAGAGTGTGGCGGGCTTCTTTGCCGGGATAGGGCTCTTGCTGTTGTTCGCCTATGCCCTTTCGTGGGGTTTTGCCGTGATCGGCTTGTCGGCGGCCAACAGCGAGACGGCCCAGGTCATGTCTTTCCCCCTCCTGTTCCCGCTGACTTTCGCGGCCGGGACGTTCGTCCCTGTCTCGTCGATGCCGGGATGGCTGAGGGGTTTCGCCACCTACCAGCCGGTGAGTGAAGCGGTCGCCGCTGCACGTTCGCTGATGGTCGGCGGCCCCGGACCCGCCGCCAACCATGTCATCGCCACGCTGCTGTGGGGCTTCGGGATCCTCGTCGTCCTCGTGCCGGTCGCCGTCTGGAGGTACCGGACGAGGGCTTGAGGCGCCCCCTCACGGAAGCTGGTAGTTCGGCGCCTCTTTCGTGATGACGACGTCGTGCGGGTGGCTCTCTCGCAGGCTGGCCGGCGAGATCCGTATGAACCGCCCCTCTGCCTGCAGCTCGGCCACGGTCCGGGCGCCGCAGTAGCCCATCGCCTGCCGGAGGCCCCCGACGAGCTGGTGGAGGACGATCCCGAGCGGGCCCTTGTAGGGCACCCGTCCCTCGATCCCCTCCGGCACGAGCTTGCCACTGTCGACGCTGCCCTGGAAGTAGCGGTCCTTCGAGTACGACCGACCCTGCATGGCGCCGAGCGACCCCATGCCGCGGTACTCCTTGAAACGCTCGCCCTGCTGCATGACGATCTCGCCCGGTGACTCGTCGACGCCGGCGAGGGCGTTGCCGAGCATCACCGTCGAGGCGCCGGCGGCGAGCGCCTTCGCCACGTCGCCGGAGAACTGGACGCCTCCGTCGGCGACGACGGGCACCCGCCGGCGCGATGCGACGGCGGCGCAGTCGAAGACGGCCGTTATCTGCGGCACGCCGATGCCGGCGACGACCCGCGTCGTGCAGATCGAGCCCGGGCCGATGCCCACCTTGACGGCGTCGGCGCCGGCGTCGATCAGCGCCGTCGTGGCCTCGGCCGTGGCGACGTTGCCGGCGATGATGTCGACCTCGAAGTTGACCCGCATCTTCGCGACCGTCTCGATGACGCTGCGGGCGTGGCCGTGGGCGGTGTCGACGACGACGACGTCTGCACCCGCCGGCGACGAGAGCCTCCATCCGCTCGAGGGCGTCGGGGCCCGTTCCGACGGCGGCTGCCACCCGGAGCCGGCCGCCGTCGTCCTTGGTGGCCCTGCGGATAGTCGATCCGCTTCTGGATGTCCTTCACGGTGATGAGGCCGTGCAGCCTGCCGTCGGGCTCGACGATGGGCAGCTTCTCGATCCGGTGGCGTCGCGAGCACGACCTGTGCCTGCTCGAGCGTCGTGCCTACGGGCGCCGTGACGAGGCCGGACGATGGTCATGAGCGCCGAGACCGGCTCGTCGCGTCGGCTGCCGGACTGATCGACGAAACGCAGGTCCCTGTTCGTCACGATCCCGACGAGATGACCCGCGTCGTCTGTGACCGGAACGCCCGAGACGTGGAACTCGGCCATCAGGTCCATCGCGCTCCGCGATCGAGGTAGTGGGCGAGACCGTGATCGGGTTCGGTGATCATCCCTGACTCCGACCGCTTCACCCGGTCGACCTCGGCGGCCTGCTCGGCGATGGACAGGTTGCGGTGGATGACGCCGATCCCGCCTTCACGGGCCATCGCGATGGCGAGGCGCGACTCGGTGACGGTGTCCATCGCGGCCGAGATGAGGGGGATGGCGAGGGAGATGTTCCTCGTGAGGCGGCTCTCGGTCGAGGCCTCGGAGGGGAGGATCTCCGAGGCGGCCGGGATCAGCAGGACGTCGTCGAAGGTGAGGCCCTCCCGCCCGAACTTCGCCTGGAAGGAGGGAAAGGAAGGGGATTCCGGCGTTTCACCGGTGCCGCTCACATCGTGCTCCATGTCACATCGTAGGCGGTCGGTCCCGAGAGGGGAGTCCTTCTTGCCGCCCCCGGGGAGGCGCCACTTCCCCGAGCGGGCGTCAGCCGCCGAAGAGCCGGAGCCACTCCCCGGCGCTCCGGGGTGCGAGAACGGGATTGTGACGTTTCGTCTCGCCGAGGGTGGCAGACGGGCTCCTCGGAGTAGAGGTGACCGGGGTAGACGACCGTGTCGTCGGGCAGCCGGGCGAGCCGGTTGACGAGGCTGTCGTACATGGCGGCGGGGTCGCTCCCCGGGAGGTCCGTCCGGCCGCAGCCGTTGAGGAAGAGGGTGTCGCCGGCGACGAGCCTGCCGTCGACGAGGAAGCACTGGCTGCCGGGCGTGTGCCCGGGCGTGTGGACGAGGCGGATCCTCACCGCTCCCACCTCGACGACGTCGTCGCTGTCGTGCCCGACGAGGACATCGCGGCCGACGCCGGCGGCTCTCATGACCCACGGCGTCTCGGCCCGCTGCACGTGGACAGGGACGCTCACCCGCTCGAGCAGGTCCGTCAGACCCTTGATCGTGTAGCCGAACAGGTCGCCGCCGACGTGGTCGGCGTGGTAGTGGGTGGCGAGCACACCGACGAGCCGCAACCCGTCGGACTCGACGAGGTCGACGAGCTCGACCGGGTGCGTAGGCCGGATCGACCACGACCGCCTCGCCCGTCTCCCGGTCGCCGATGAGGTAGACGAAGTTGACCATCTGCCGGGCGAGCGGGTCGGTCCGTGCGAAATCGCGGCCGGCGAGCAGCTGGCGGAAGTACAGCCGGCCGTTGTCGGCGACCGGGCCGGCGCCGTGCGACGGGAGCGCCGACTGCCCCCCGCCGTCGCCGGCCGGGCTCTCCCCCTGCAGGCCGGGAGGCCCCTCGAAGGCACTTGTCATCTCCCTCACCCTCTCGTGATCTCGACGACGTCACACGCTTCACCCGACGCGGCGGTTCGCGTTCCCCGGAGCACTGCTGAGAGCGCCTCGGCACCCTCCACCAGCCGGGGACCCGGCCTGGAGAACCAGATCCGTCCGTCGAAGGCGACCACCCGCGGCGCGTGCCCGCCGGCATGGCCGGTGGCGGAGCCGCCGTACCCGCCGCCACGGCTCGAGCTCGCGTCGGCGGCCCGGGCACCGAACCACCCCTTGACGACGCGTCCGGCCGTAGCCGAGGCGTCGAGGCCGAGACCGCAGGGAGCGACCACGACAACCTCGGGCGCCGACGCGATGACGTCGTCGACTGTCAGCTGCCGTGACGGAACCGGGCTGCCGAGGCGCCCGCCGCCGCCTCCCTCGTCACAGCGCAGAGCGGCGACCTCGACATGGGCGGCCGCACCGCCGGCCGCCTCCACCAGTTCCGGCACCCAGTTGCCGGCGGCGAAAGGCGGATCCACCCAGTCAAGGACGAGCACCCGCGGTCTCCCATAGCCGAGCCACCGGGCACCGAGATCTCCGAGGCGTTGCCGGCAGGACGACTCGAGCGCCTCGCCCGCCTCGCCTGCGCCGGCGGCATGGCCGATGCGGGCGAAGCTCGAGAGGACGTCGTCCAGCCGGACCGGGTCGAGAGACACGACCTCGCACGAAAGGCCATGGCCGGCGAGGGCCGCAGTCACCTCGCCCGACGGCACGGCGCACACTGCGCACCGGTCCTGAGCAAAGACGACGTCAGGGGCGAGCGCCACGATCGCTTCGACGTCGAGCTCGTAGAGGGGGCGCCCCTCGCCGAGCCGCTCCCGGACGGCGGCATCGATGGCTGCCGGATCGGCCTCCGCCGGATCGACGACGGCGCCCGCCACCACGGGAACGGGTGAGCGCGGGTCGGGCTGGTCGCAATCCGAGCTGATCCCGACAAGGGCCTCTCCGGCACCGATTGCGACGAGAGTGTCGGTGGCCGACGGGACGAGCGAGATCGCCCGCCGCAGCCTCACCGCCGGCGCCGCGAGCCGGTCCTTGTCCCGGTCCGGCTGTTCGTGGCGCCGGTGCGGGCAGATCCATGACCCTGCCGCGGGTCCCACTCTGACAATTTGGCGAGGCGGGGGTCATTGGAGAAGACCTCTACGAGCGGCACCTCGAGGCCGATGCGCTTGCCTAGCCGCTCGATGGCGAGCTCCTGGTCCCACAGCACGAGCGTGACGGCGACACCGCCTTCGCCGGCTCTTGCAGTCCGGCCGGAGCGGTGGAGGTAGGCCTTGTGGTCCTCCGGCGGGTCGTAGTGCACGACGACGTCGACCCCGTCGATGTCGAGGCCTCTCGCAGCGACATCGGTCGCCACGAGCGCCGGCAGCTCGCCGGCGGAGAATTGCTGGAGTGCCTTCTCCCGCGCCGACTGGCGCAGGTCGCCGTGGATGGCCGCCGCCCGGACGCCTTCCATGTTGAGGTCGGCGGCCAGCCGGTCGGCTCCACGCTTCGTCCGCACGAAGCAGAGCGTCTTCGAGGCGCCGGCGACGATCGCCGCGCACACCTTCGCCTTGTCCATCTGGTGCACCTTCAAGAAGACGTGCTGCATCTCCTCGACGGTGACCTGACGCGCCCTCACCTCGTGCTGGACCGGGTTGTTGAGGTGCCGGCGGACGACCTGGTCGACCGCCGAGTCGAGCGTGGCCGAAAAGAGCAGGGTCTGGCGGCCCGGCGGCATGTGCCGGAGCAGCCACTCGACCTGCGGCAAGAAACCCATATCCGCCATCCGGTCCGCCTCGTCGACCACGAGCATCTTGATGGCCGCAAGGGAGACGACCTTGCGGTCGACGAGGTCGATCAGGCGGCCCGGCGTGGCGACGACGACATCGACGCCCCGGGCGAGGCGGCGCATCTGCCGGTCCATGTCGGCGCCGCCGTAGACGGTGGTCACGCGGCGCTCGACCGCCTTTGCCAGCGGCACGAGCACTTCGGCAACCTGGACAGCCAGCTCGCGGGTAGGCACGAGCACGAGAGCCGTCGGCCTTCCCGGCTTCGCGGGCGGTGCCCGCATCAAGAGCGGCAGCCCGAAGGCGAGGGTCTTGCCGGAGCCGGTCTTCGCCTTGCCGCAGACGTCCCGACCGGCGAGGGCATCGGCGATCGTCAGCTCCTGGACGGCAAAAGGAGCGACTATGCCTTGTCCGAGCAGGACGGCGACGAGCTCAGGGGCGACGCCGAGCTCGGCGAATGTCACCGGTTCGGTCCCAGCTGAGAGGTCAGTGGTGGTGGCGGAGATGGTGGAGTCGGGCGATGAGCGCATGAGTGTTCTCGATCATCAGCCTACTGTCGGTCGAGGTGACGACTGATCCAGCTCGTCTGGACTTGCTTCCCGCGGCGGCTCGGCCACCGGGCGCCCGGAAGCCTCACCGCCGCATGTGGCTACGGTGGCGCCGACGGAACGGCTGCACCAACACACAGGAGGTGGGCAGATGGCCGCACTCGAGGCCGGGCAGGAGGCTCCGGATTTCGCCCTTCCCGACGAGAACGGCAACGTCGTTCGCCTGGGCGACTTCGCCGGCAAGAGGGTCGTCGTCTACTTCTACCCCGCCGACGACACGCCGGGCTGCACAAAGGAGGCCTGCCAGTTCACCGAGCACAAGCCGGCCTTCGAACGAGCCGGCATCGACGTCGTCGGCATCTCGCCCGACGACGGCGCCTCCCATCAGCGTTTCCGGCAGAAGTACGGTCTCTCCTTCCGCCTCCTCACCGATGCCTCGCACGAGGTCATGGAGCGGTATGGAGCCTGGGGCGAGAAGACCCTCTACGGTCGGAAGAGCATCGGCGTCATCCGCACGACCGTGCTCATCGGTCCGGACGGCGTCGTCGAGCGGGTGTGGGGCCACGTCCGGGCTGATGGCCATGCAGAGAAGGTGCTCGCCGCAGCAGGCGGGTGAGCGACGGCCGGCTGACGGCAACGGCGGTGTCCTTACCGCCGGCGACGGCGCTCTCGGCCAACATGCCGACGAGGACGATGAGACAGGCGCCGGCGAGGACGCCGGCCCCGAGGGCGGCATCGCCGAGGCCTCGGAGCCCGCTCGCGATCGCCACGACGAGCCACCCGGCCGCTCCGCCGGCGATCCCGACTGTCGCCACCCAGCGGGCCCTCAAGAGGCCGGGCCTGTGGTGTCTCGACAAGCTGTCGGCTGCGTCGATGGCATAACCGCCCGCCTCTGCGATGGCGAGCAGCACAGCGCCGGAGGCGGCCGCCACAAGAGCGGCGTCCGGACGGGAGGCCGGGAGGTCGGCCAGGGCGGCTGCAACAGGCGGCGGTCGCCACCGAGATGGCGAGCATGCGGTCACTGCGCCGGGCAGCCGCGAGCGCCCAGGCCGCCATCGAGACGAGCCCGATCGCAAAGACGGCGGCTCCGGTCCCGGTCGGGGCCCTCGTCGTCCCGAAGGCGGTGAGCAAGACGTCGAGCCCGAGGCCGGACACGACGGCGGCCGGCGCCGCCCGGAAGGCCTGACGGAGCGGCCTGACGGCAAAGCTGATGCCGGAGCGCACCGTAAAGGGGCTCACCGGCTCGTCCCCGATCGGGCCCGCGCCGCCCGCCGGAAGGCGGCGATCTCGGCGAGCGCGCCGGCGGTTCCCTCTGTCCCTGTGATGGTGCTGATCGGCACGCCCAATCGCCAGAACCGGTGGCGGATCTCCTCACGCTCGAGCTGGAGGAGCCGCCAGGCAAGCGATCCGCTGAGCGAGCGGGCAGCTTCGGGCGGTGGGGCAGCCCGGCCCCACTTCGATGACCGCAAGGTCCTGCGCCTTGGAGCGAAGCGAGGCGAGAGACGACACGAAGCGCCCGTCGGCGAGCGGCGAGACCGCCAGCACGAGAGAGCCGATCGGGAACAGTCGCCGCGGGATCACGTCGGCTGTCTTCCAGGCGTAGGAGAAGTAGGCCTGCGAGGAGAGTAGAGAGGCTCGGAGCCGGTCGAGCTGGGACGGGCCGGTCCCCGGCTCCACCCAGTCGAGGATGCCACCGAAGCAGACGAGGCCCACCCTGTCGTGGCGGCGGAGGTAGGTCTCGGCCAGGTTGAGGCCGACCGAGACGACATCGGGCAGGGCGGAATCGGCGAAGGTGTCGACAAGAAGGACGATGTCCGTGCTGCGCTCGGGATGGTACAAGTTGACGCACGTCGACTGTCGCCTGGCCGTCGCTCGCCAATTGATCCGCCGCTCGAGCGCACCCGCCTGCTGCTCGCGCACCTCGGAGAACTCGATCCCGTCGAGAGACAGGCGAGCCACCCGGTCCCCCGAGGTGGCCCTGACGTGCTCGGGGCGGACCAGTGAGCGCAGACGGGCCGGGACCGGACGCACCTCGAGGGTGACGATCTCACTTGTCGTCATGAGGCCGGCAACGGCGCCCGAGGGGTTGGTGAACCGTATTGCGACCGGCCCGATCCGGAACCTCCCGGGCCGCCGTCGTGCTCACCGTGCAGGTGAGGCGCTCAGGGCGGCCCGGGCGAAGCAGCAGCCGCCACCTGGTCGGGCCGCCGGCGTGAAGGGCGGCCGGGAGGATGAGGTCCACTTCGCAGGTGCGGGGAGCGGTCCCACCCGGGTGCCGATGCCGGTCTCTGCCCGGTGAGCCACGCCGTCGCCGGCGATGGCCTCGATCTCGATCACGACCTCGACCGGCTCGCCCGGCGAGGTGACAAGCGGGGTGACGCTCGTCGCGACAGACGGCGGCTCCGGCCGCTCTGACGTCAGCGCGAGGACGGCGGCCAGCCCGAGCGGGGCGGCGAGGGCGACGAGCATGATGTCGCCCGTGACGGCGGCGGCGAGCAGTGCGAGGGCGGCCGTGATGCTCTCGGCGAGCACCTTCCCGCTTACCCGCCAGCGTCACTCCCATCCGACGGGCACGGGAACGGCAGCGAGGCACTGGCGGAGGAGCTCGGCGCTCTGCACGCCCCGCAGCCACAGCTCCGGCCGGAGCGAGAGCCGGTGGGCGAGGCAGGGCTCGGCGACCGACTTCACGTCGTCCGGCAGCACGTAATCCCGCCCGCTCAGAGCCGCCCGTGCCCGTGATGCCTGCAGGAGCGCCACCGAGGCCCGCGGGCTCGCGCCCACCTGCACCCCGGGCGCCTCCCGCGTCGACCTCACCACCTCGACGAGGTAGCCGGCGACGGCCGGGGCTATCTCGACCGTCTCGACGGCGGCGCACATGGCGAGCACGGTGGCGGCGTCGACGACCGTCTCGAGGTGGACTTCCTCGTGGCCCCGCGCCGCCCGCCGCTCCACGAGCTCCTGCTCGCTCTCCCGGTCCGGGTAGCCGATGCTCACGCGCAGCACGAAGCGGTCGAGCTGTGCCTCCGGCAGCGGGTAGGTCCCCTCGTACTCGATCGGGTTCTGGGTGGCGAAGACGGCGAAGGGCTCCGGGAGCCGGTAGGAGGTTCCGTCTGCTGTCACCTGGTGCTCCTGCATCGCCTCGAGCAGCGCCGCCTGGGTCTTCGGCGGCGCCCGGTTGATCTCGTCGCCGAGGACGAGGTTGGCGAACAACGGCCCCGGGCGGAACTCGAGCTCGTTCCGTCTGGCGTCGTAGAAGGAGGACCCGGTCACGTCTGCCGGCATCAGGTCGGGCGTGAACTGGATGCGGGAGTACGAGAGACCGGTCGTCTGGCAGATGGAGCGCACGAGGAGGGTCTTTGCGACTCCAGGGACATCCTCGAGCAGGACGTGACCGCCGGCGAGGACCCCGAGCAGGACGAGCTCGACGCTCGCACGCTTGCCGACGACTGGCCCGCTCGACCTCGTCACAGATCGTCCCGGCGAGACGTCCCACCTCGGTGACGGGGAGCGGCTCAACGATCGTCACAGCGCCTCCAAGGCGTCGAGCAGCGGCTCGATCTCGGCCACTTGGATCCCCGGCAGCTGGCGGTCGGTCGGGTACGGGACACGAGGATCAACGAGGTAGAACGCCTCCCCGAGGAGGGCCTCGGCCTCTTCGAAGTCCCTGAGCGACTTGCCGTGGCGGGCGAGGCGCCGGGAGGCGATCGCGATCAGCCTCGGCTGGACGAGGAGGTTGTAGTCACCGATGCTCGTGGCGCCGAAGCGAAGCGCCCGCTCGAGCTCCTGCCAGGCGGCGGTCCGGGCGGGGTCGTGTCGATCACCGGCTCGTCGCCATGCCTGACAGCGCCGGCGCCCCTCCAGGCTCTACCGCTCCTCCGCAACCACGACACCGCCGACATCACCGCCAGGCAGCCGATCGCCGCCGCGTAGGAGCGGACGGCGACGCCCGGATCGGGAGCGCCGTCGACGAGGGCGAGAACGAGGCCGGTCGTACAGGCCACGACGAGGGCGACGAGAGTGCCCCGCCTCGTGGCGCTCACACGGTTGCTCCGAGGTCGGCTTGCACCCGGCGCAGGGCGACGATGGCGCTCGAGCGGAGAGACTCGTCCACCGGGCGGCTGCTGTAGCGGGCCAGCTCGAAGAGGGCGGTCAGGTGACCGGCGGCGCCGGCGGAGGCGCCGGCGGTCTCGAGGAGGCGCTCGAGGAACTCGAGCGGGTGTCTCGTCGATCCTGCGGACGGCGCCTGCCGCCCCGGCCGCGTGCGTCATGGCGAGGTAGGCCGCCACCACCGCTCGTCGCGGATCGGGCTCCTCCTCGGGATCCGGCACCTGCACCTCGGCGAGCGAGCGGGCAAGCGAGCCGGCTCGCCGGCGGCCCATCCGAGATCGTCGCCGCTCCGCTCGAGGCGCCAATACCCGAGACGGCGCCGGCGCCTCAGGCGGGAGCGCAGGACCACGAGGGACAACAGGACGAGCACGGCGGCGACAGTCGACAGAGAGGCCGCCGGCACGAACGCCGACGGCGGAATGTGACGCCGTGTGCACGTGGGTCGGCCCTGCCCGAGTCTCAGCGTGGGCAGGCGGCGCAATCGATGGCGGCGGCGACAAAGAGGATGACTGCCAGCAACAACAAGACCGGAAGGAGAGCTGCGAGCCGTGACGACCTCTGGACGGGGAGCTCGCCGTCACGCCGGGCGACTCGACGGCCGAGGAGCGAGGCGACGATGCAGAGCATGCATCCGAGGGCGAAGAGCCCGAAGAGGGTGACCGCGACGGTGAAGGTGAGCGAGGTCGGGTCGCTCCGAGGTGCCGGCGCCGATCCCGACGCCGGAGCCGGCGCCGGCCACCGCTCCGAGGAGGAGAAGCGCCAGCAGGCTCAACATGAGGGCTCGCCGGCCCCCTGCGGGAAGCCGGATGGGCGAAGACTGCGTGGCCTGTGCACCTCCCGGGAGCGCGCATCAGTGGCCCGATGTCGCCCGAGCAGTGTAAGGCGCGACGCGAGACGCCTCGGAGGCGTTGGCCCTCCGCTGTCGTAGTATCGGCCACAGGTCGAGGGCGCCGGTAGGACGCCGGATACGAAGGAGAGCCGCTTGCCCCCAGAGAAACCCCACTGGGCCCACCTCTTGCGCGAGGTGGTCACCTCCGGGCTGTGCACGGGATGTGCCGCCTGCGTCGTGGCCTGCCCCTATGACGTCCTCGGCTACGACGACACCCTCGGGCGCTACAAGCCGTTCCACGTCGAAGAGTCCGGCGGCCCGGACGACTGCACCTACGGCGAGCGCGGCTGCACGCTGTGCACGAGGGCATGCCCGAGGTTCCGCGACTGGGAGACCGAGGTCGACACGTTCCTCTTCGGCCGAGAGCGCCTCGACCAGGAGGTGTTCGGCATCTCACAACAGGTCGTGCTCGCAAGGGCGGCCGACCCGGAGGTGAGCGAGGCCGGCCAGGACGGCGGCCTCGTCTCGGCCCTCCTCATCTACGCGCTCGAGAACGACATCATCGACGCCGCCCTCGTCTCGTATCTCGAGGGTGACGGCACGTCGTGGAAGGCGGTCCCCGGCGTGGCGACGAGCCGCAGCCAGGTGCTCGACGCGGCCGGGTCCCGCTACACCTACTCCGCCAACCCCCTCGCCTACGCAGCCGCCATCGAGGGGGGCGGTGAGCGGATCGCCCTCGTCGGCATGAGCTGCCAGGCTTCGGCCCCGCCGGTGATGGCGGCCCGCAAGGCGGGCAAGGTGGCGCGCCGCTTCGTCCTCACGATCGGCCTGCTCTGCTCGAAGACCTTCGACGACGCCATCTTCTCCGAGCTCTTCGAGGCCCGCTACGGGCTGGCCAGCGAGCAGATCCTCAAGATGAACATAAAGGGCGTCTTCCAGGTCTGGATGCGGGACGGCAGCTATCACGAGATCCCGCTCAAGGAGGCGCACGCCTGGACGAGGGAGGGCTGCAAGACCTGCCCGGACTTCGCCGCCGAGCACGCCGACATCTCGACGGGTGGCATCGGGGCCTTCGGGGACTGGACCCTCACGGTCGTCCGGACCGACCGCGGCCGCGAGCTGATCGAGCAGATGGAGGCGGCCGGCGTGATCGAGGTGCGGCCCTCGACCGACGATCCGGCGGCGACGGAGCTGATGCGCAAGCTCTCGCGTGTCAGCCGGCGGCGGTGGCCCGAGACGGCAGTGCCTGCGCCGCGGCGCCTCGTCGTCAGCCTCTGAGGCTCCGCGAGCAGCTCGCCTGCACCGGCTGAGGACGGCGTCGAACATCGCGGCGGTCAACAGGCCGGTGAAGACGTTGCGCTGGCTCGGGTGATAGGTGCAGACGATCGTCCTGTTCGTCCCGATGAGCGGCACCTCGGCCCCGTGGGCGAAGCGGGGCCGCGGGCGGGGCGATCTCCGCACGCAGCGCCGGGAGCCGGGCGAGGCATTCGTAGGCGAAGGCGCCGAGGGCGAGGTAGACGCGTGCGTCGCCAAGCAGGGCGAGCTCCTCGTCGAGGTAGCCGATGCAGGTGTCGCGCTCTGCCGGCGTCGGGCGGTTGTCCGGCGGGGCGCAGCGCACCGGCGCCGTCATGTAGGCGTCGAGGAGCATGAGACCGTCGCCGGCTGTCCGCGACGTCGGCTGGCTGGCGAAGCCGTGCCGGTGGAGCGCCGCGACGAGGAAGTCGCCGCTGCGGTCGCCGGTGAACATCCGGCCCGTCCGGTTGCCGCCGTGGGCGGCCGGAGCGAGCCCGACCACGACGAGGCGGGCCGCCTGATCGCCGAAGCCCGGCAGCGGCCTTGCCCAGTAGTCGTCGCCGGCGAAAGCCGGCCGGTGGCCGGCCGGCGACGGCGTTCCGCCAGGCGACGAGGCGGGGCAGGCCGTGCAGGTCTCGATCCGCTGGCTGAGAGCCCCGAGCCGTGCCCGGCGAAGCTCGGCGTCGGCTCCGTCGGCGGGCGTGCCGGATCTCCTCGTCGCGGGGCTCACGGAGGTGAACGGTACGGTGTCGTGATGCCGCGGTCACGACGCCAAGCCGACCGCCCGACGACGGTGTGCTTCGTCCGGCACGGGACGACGCCGACGACGGGCAAGGTGCTGCCCGGGAGGGCCCGGGGCCTCCACCTCTCCGAGGCCGGCCTGGCCGAAGCCAAGGCGGCCGCCGCCCGGCTTGGCAGGCGTGCCGGTGGCAGCCGTCTACGCCTCTCCGCTCGAGCGGGCCCGCGAGACGGCCGCTCCGATCGCCGACGAGCTGAAGCGCCGATCGTCGTCGACCGGGCCCTCGTCGAGTGCGACTTCGGCGAGTGGACCGGCGCCGAGCTGGGCAAGCTCCGCAAGCTGCCGGAGTGGAACGCCGTGCAGCAGTGCCCGTCCGGCTTTCGCTTCCCGGGCGGTGAGTCCTTCCTCGAGGTGCAGGCGCGCCTCGCCGGCGCCGTGGAGGCCTACCGGGCCCGCCATCCCGGGGGAGGTCGTCGTCGCCGTCTCGCACGCCGACTGCATCAAGGTGGCCCTCGCGAGCGCCCTCGGCGTCCCCCTCGACCTCTTCCAGCGGATCGTCGTCGGGACCTGCTCGACGAGCGTCGTCACCTACGGGAGCGGCGGCGCCAGCGTGATGGCGGTCAACACCTACGGGAGCGTCCCCGGCCTCGTGCCGGCCAAGCGCGCTCCGGCCCGGAGGAACGGCACGCGCCAAGGGGCGCCTTCGACGTGAACGAGAGCTACGACCTCGACAACCCCGATCGGGTCACGGTCGGCACGGTCGGCCCGGTCGGCGAGCGCCTCTTCGTCCTCCAGGTGCGAGAGGGTGGCCGGCTCGTCACGATGAAGCTCGAGAAGATGCAGCTCTCGGCGCTCTGCCGGCGCCTCGGGCGGCTGCTTCGCGAGCTGCCGCGTCCACACGAGCTGCCCGGGGCGGCCGCTCTGGAGCTCGAGCCCTTCGACGAGCCGGATTTCGTCGTGCGCTACCTCGTGCTCACCTACGACGAGATCGCCGACCGGATCGTGCTGCTCGCCGACGAGATCGACCGCACCGAGACACCTGGCGGCCTCGAAGGGCTCGAGGAGCCCGCCGACGTCGAGGGCTCGACGGCGCGGATGTCGATGACGAGGGAGCAGGCGGCTGCGATCGCCATCCGGGGGACCGAGCTCGTTGAGGCGGGGCGCCCCCCGTGCCCGCTGTGCGGGCACCCGCTCGACCCGAGAGGACACGCGTGCCCGAGGACGAACGGGAACCAGCCTCCCCTCACCTGACGAGCGACGAGTGGCTCGACGTCCTCCACGCCGGGGACGTCACGATCTCCGGGCGCCTCCCGTGGAGCTCGAACTACTCCTTTCTCGCCCGGGTGCGCCTCGACGGGCAGTCGGTCAACGCCGTCTACAAGCCGGGCAAGGGTGAGCGTCATCTGTGGGACTTCGGCGGTGAGCTCTTCCGCCGTGAGATCGCCGCCTATGAGCTCTCGAGCGCCCTCGGTCTCGGCCTCGTTCCCGAGACGGTTCTCCGTCTCGACGGTCCGCTCGACGAGGGATCGCTGCAACGCTTCGTCGACGCCGACTTCTCTCAGCACTACTTCAGCCTCTTCGAGGAGGGGGGTCACGAGGAGCGTCTGCGGGAGCTGGCGGGCTTCGACCTGCTCGCCAACAACGCCGACCGCAAGAGCGGCCATGTGCTCATCGACAGCTCCGGGGCGATCTGGGGGATCGACAACGGTCTCTGCTTTCATCGCGAGCCGAAGCTCCGCACCGTCATCTGGGAGTTCGCCGGCGAGCGGCTCCCCCAGACGATCGTCGAGGCGTGCGAGGCCGTGGCGGGAGCGGCTCCGGAGCGGCTGCACTCGCTCCTGTCGGAGGACGAATGCGACGCGCTCTGTGCCCGTGCCCAGAAGCTGGTGCGGAGACCTCGCTTCCCACACGCCCCCGACGACTATCGCGCCTATCCGTGGCCGCTCGTCTGACGGCCGCTCCCAGCTGCCCCGGTGGCCTCCTGTGGATTTTGAGCGGTAGGTGATCCGGTATCGGCAATTGCCAGCATCTCGCCGTGCAACCACTTGTTCCCTTCTCCCCACTGCCGGCGGCGCGTCCGATGTGCTTCCGATCCGCCGTCCTCCTTCCCGGCCGCGACATCTCCGCCATGGTGTCGGCGCTCGATCAGCTGTCAGGCGCTCCGGCGGCGTTGCCCCTCCGGATCGTCGGCGGCATGCGCCAAGTTGCCGCCGATCTCCGTTCGAGCCTTGCAGGGTGTCAGAGCAGCGATGTGCTGGTCGAGTGCTCCAAGGAGCGGGCGCTCGACATCGCCGCCTTCCTGCTCGATGCCGCCTCCACCTTGCAGCTGGCGGGCCGTCCCGTGGCCGGCTTCGCCCTCGAGGGAGTCGAAGGTCGCCTCCTCGAGTCGATCGTCACCGGCGCTCCCCCGAGCGATTGACTTGAGGTTCTGAGGCGAGGCGGTTCCGGCGGCCTCTCAGGCGTCCGGTCTCGGGAGCTCCGATGTGGCTGATCGGGCGTCGCTCGCTGTCCGGAACCTCGGGAAGGTCAGGCCCCCACGCACCGGTGGTGCCAACCCTCCGTTCACCGGACCGTTTGGCGTCGTAGAGGGCGTCGTCGGCCTGCGAAAGGAGCACCGATACGTCGCTCGTGCCCGATGAGACGTAGCTGGCGACGCCCCAGCTGAATGCCGGCGGCCGGAACCGCTCGACCCGGCCCATCACGGTGGCCGCATCGTCGGTGGAGGTGTCAGGCAGCAACAGCACGAACTCGTCACCGCCGAGGCGGTAGACGGAGTCGAGGGACCGCATCGCCCTCCGGAACGTCTCCACGACCTGCAGGAGCACCCGGTCACCGCCGGCATGGCCCTGCGAGTCATTCACCGCCTTCAGCCCGTCGATGTCGACGGCGATTATGCACAGGTCGAGCTCGGCGCGGACGCAGCGGGCCAGCTCCCGCTCGATGTCACGCTCGAACGCCCGCCGGTTGGAGCAACCCGTCAACGGATCGGTGAAGGCGGCCAGCTGCAGCTCGTCGGTGGCGGCACGCGTGGCAAGGAGCATCGCCCGGTCCACGAGGCGCCCGAGACGCTCGCCTTCGATCTCCGAGGTCATGAGGTGGCGCAGAAGGAGCAGCTGTTCGACCACAAGTGCCGGCGAGGCAACACGTGCTCCCCAGCGTCCTGCCGCCGCGTCGAGAGCCCTCCGTCGAGCTGCGATCGTCGAAGCCGGTCGCGGGACCGGGGTGAGCCGCGATCGGGCGGACAAGGTGTCCCGGACCCGGGTGACGGCATCAGAGGTGGCTGCTGCCTCCATCGCGAGAAGGAGCCCGAGACGTTCTTCGTCGTCCTCCGGCCCGACGGCACAGCCCGTAGCCTCGCACCGCTGTTCCCACGCCCTCTTGAGCGCGTTGATCGCCACGAGCTCCTCCGGCGACAGCTCGTCGCTCGGGCTCGCATCGGCAGCCGATGTGCGTGCGGCGACCCCCGTACCGTCCCTTCCTGCAGCCTTCTTGTATATTCTGTGTCGTCTGTGTCGTCTGTGTCGTCGGCGGCAGGCGGCCCTTTGGTGCCCGGACTGGTGTCGCCGGTGTCCGGGGCGCCGGCGTCGCCGGCACGCGCGCCGGTTGGCGTCATTGCCAGACTTCGTGTCGTCGCCGCCCGAGCCGTCAGTGGCGTCGCTGCTGCTCACGTCGCCGGCTTGGACGGCCTCCTCGACACCCGGTTGAGGCTTGCCGGATTCATCCCGATCTGCATCACCACCTGCACCGGCACCGGCAGGAACAGCGAGGGATCGACCCGGCCCAAGGGGACCGTCGACGGCGCCTTCCGGCTCGGCCCCGCCGGTGATCCTTTGATGGCGCGAACGGGTCGTGTCGACCCTTGGGACAGTACCATTGGCCTGTTCGCCATGAAGGGCCGGGGGGAGATGGAACGTGGCCGAAACGATGAGCGGGCGCCTCCCGACGGTCACGGTCGGGATGCCGGTCCTGAACGAAGCGGCCCACCTCGGCGCCTGTCTTTCCGCCATTGCAGCACAGACCTACGCCGGGATCGTCGAGGTGCTCGTCGCCGACGGGGGATCAAGCGACGACTCTAGGGAGATCGCCCGCCGATACCCGAAGGTCAAGGTTCTCGACAACCCGAGACACAACCGGCCGGCGGGCCTCAATGTCGCTATCGCCGCTGCTGCCGGCGAGATATTCGTCCGGGTCGACGCGCGGACGCTCATCGAGGCCGATTACGTTCAGCGCTGCGTCAACGCCCTCGAGCAGAGTGGAGCGGCGATCGTCGGCGGTCCCTTGCTGCTCGCAGCCGTGACCGCCAAGGAGCGGGGGATCGAGGCGGCGATGACCTCCCGCATCGGTGCCGGGCCGGCCGAGTTCCGCCGCAAGGGAGGCGAGCCGCGATATGTGGACACCGTCTATCTCGGCGCGTTCCGACTGAGCACGATCCGCCAGCTCGGCGGTTACGACGAGTGGTTCGGAGGCAACGAGGACGCCGAGCTCGCCTGGCGCGCCCAGGGCGCCGGCGGCGTCTACCTCGATCCGGCGATCCGGTCGACCTACGCAGTCCGCGAGGGCCTGAGGCCGCTCTGGCGGCAGTTCCGGCGGTACGGGAAGGCGCGCACGACGACGATCCTCAAGCATCCCGCTTCGATCTCGGCTCGCCAGCTCGCCATCCCGGCGCTCCTCGTCGGCGTGCTCAGCCCGTGGAGAAAGCCGGTGCTCATCTGTTACGGCTCTCTGGTTGCCGCCCGGTCACTGTTGGAGGCAGTGGCCGAGGGTCCTGTCGCCGGGATGACGCTCGCGATGGCCCTCCCGACGATGCATGCGGCCTGGGCGGCCGGCGCGTTGGAGTCTTTCGCGCGCGGGACGAGGAGGGGCGCGTCGATCCTGGGCCGGGCGAGAACATCAAACCCCACCGTCGACATTGTGCCCATCTACACTGACTGAGATCAGCCAGGAGATAGTCGTGAGTACAGAGCGCGTCGTTGTTCTAGCCGGTGGCCTCGGAACAAGGCTGCAGGAAGAGACTGAGACTCGGCCGAAGCCGATGGTGGAAATCGGTGGCCGCCCGATCATCTGGCACATCATGAAGCTTTATAGCTGGTTCGGGCTCTCTCATTTTGTCGTCGCCCTTGGTTATAAAGGGGAGCAGATCAAGTCATACTTCATCAACTATCGCAGTCTGTTGTGTGACCTGACGGTCAACACCGGCGACGGCACCATGAACCCCTTCGACCGAGTGGGTGAGGACTGGACGGTCGATCTCATCGACACCGGCGACGCGAGCAACACTGCGGGGAGGGTGCGGCGACTGGCACAGCACCTGCCCGACGACAGCTTCTGCGTCACCTACGGCGACGGCCTGACGAATGCCGATATTGGAAGGATCGTGTCGTTCCATCATCAACATGGTCGGATGATCACTCTGATGGCTGTCCGTCCGCCGTCGCGTTTCGGATGGCTGAAGTTGGATGGAAAGCGCGTTGTTCGCTTCGTCGAGAAGCCCGGTATCGGCGAAGGATGGGTTAACGGCGGGTTCATGGTGCTGCGCCGCGAAGTGCTCGACCACATCGTCTCTGACGACCAGAGCCTCGAGCTTGACATCATCGCCCCACTGGCCGCCGCCGGCGAAGTGATGGCGTTTCCTCATGGTGACTTCTGGCAGCCGATGGACACATTGAAGGACTTGAGGTTGCTGCGCTCCCTCTGGGATGACGGAAAGGCGCCGTGGCGCCTCTGGGACTAGACGCGCAGCTGGGCCCAGCGTCGCGTCCTCGTCACCGGCGCGAGCGGTCTTCTCGGAGGCTGGCTCGTCCGCGATCTCGTCAACATCGGCGCCGAAGTCGTGGCGATCGTTCGTGATTCAGTCCCGCGGACGCTCCTTGAGGAAGACGGCTTGTACGACCGCATAACCGTGTGCCGGGGTGACATCTGCGAGGCCGATCTCGTCTCGCGGGTGCTGGCGGAGTACGAGGTGCAGACTGTGTTTCATCTGGCTGCGCAGACCATAGTTCCCATCGCCAACCGCAGCCCGCTCTCGACGTTCGAGGCGAACATCGCCGGGACCTGGACCGTCCTCGAGGCGTCTCGCCTCGTTGAGACCATCACCGAGGTGGTCATCGCCTCCTCGGACAAGGCTTATGGCCGAAGTGACCAGCTTCCCTACACAGAGCGCCACCCATTACAAGGTCGGACTCCGTATGACGTCAGCAAGAGCTGTGCCGACCTGATTGGTCAGGCCTATGCACACACGTGGGCGCTGAACGTTTGCATCGTGCGCTGTGGCAACCTCATCGGCGGGGGAGACCGGAACTTCAACCGGCTCGTCCCCGGTGTCATCCGTGACGTGATGTCGGGCCGCCGACCGGTGCTGCGCTCGGACGGCAGTCCACGCCGTGATTACATCTACGTGGAGGATGCGGCTCGGGCGTACCGTCAACTGGCGGGCGACGATGCGATCTGACCCGTCCCTTCGCGGGAAGCCGTTCAACTTCTCGCTCGAGGCTCCGATCTCGGCGCTTGAGATCGTCCACATGGTGCTCGACATCATGAACTCCGACCTTCTGCCGGATATCCGTTCCACAGCCCGCGACGAGCTGGCCGAGCAGTACCTCGATTCTTCGGCTGCTCGGTCTCTGCTTGGTTGGCAGGCAGAGGTCTCGCTCCGCGAGGGCCTCGCCCGGACCGTTGACTGGTATGCAGCCCATGGCTGACCGGGCCATTTTCAGTCGAATCAGCGAGTGCAGGATTTGCGGGTCGAGTGATCTCTTTCCCGTGCTGGATCTCGGCTGCCAACCCTTGGCGAGTCTCGTTGCCGAAAATTGGAAGCGCTTCTCCACCTGCGTACCCGCTCGCAGTAGTTGGATGCCCGGGATGTGGAGTCATGCAGCTGAGCGGCACCGTGGACCCACGCGTCATGTTCGACGACTACCTGTACTACTCCTCATACTCCGTGTCGATGATGGACGCGATGCGCCGGCTGGCCGGGGAAACGTCCGGCAGTACAGCCTCGGGCGGGAGGACCTCGTCGTGGAGATTGCGAGCAACGACGGTTACCTGCTCCGCCACTACGGCGACCGCGGGATCCCTGTTCTCGGCATCGAACCTGCTGTCAACGCCGCCCATCTTGCCGAAGACGCCGGAGTCCCTACCCGTGTCGACTATTTCACCCCCGAGGTGGCGTCTGACCTCAGAAGCGACGGCCTGCGACCCCGGGTGCTCCACGCTAACAATGTCCTCGCACACGTCCCGGATATTCACCGGTTTGTCGAAGCTATGCATATTCTTCTTCACGACGACGGCGTGGCAATCATCGAGACGCCCTACCTGCTCGATCTAGTCGACCGCGGACTCTTCGAGACGATCTATCACGAGCATGTCTTCTATTACTCCCTCGGTGCCCTTGACGAGTTGTTCGGCAGCATGGGATGAGCGTCCATGACTGTGACATCTCCCCGTCCATGGTGGCTCGCAGCGCGTCACGGTCCATAACCGCCCGCGGACCGGGACACGGCGCGAGTCGAGGCGACCAGATTGAGGAGGCCCGGCGGGGATATGAGATGCCCAGCCGGTTATGGCGATTTCGTCGTAGCCGTGGCCGATCCCGTGCCGAACTGCGCCGACAATTTCGGCGAGATACGCAAGTCCGGTAAGGCACTCGCTGGTTACGGCGCAGCGGCCAAGGCGACCGTGATGCTCAACTTCGCCGCTGTCGATGACCGCACCATCGACTACGTAGTCGACAAGAACCCTGCGAAGCAAGGGCGGGTCATCCCTGGGACCGGGATCCCCGTAATGCCGGTCGAGCACCTGCGGCAGAGCCCTCCCGATGTTCTCGCCGTGCTCATATGGAACCTCGCTGCCGAGGTTCGTTCTCAGCTGGGCTGGTTCACTGAGGCCGGAGGCGAACTCATCGTTCCACTCGAGCATAGGAGGCACCTTGATCGAGGGTCTGCAGATATCCCGCTTCGTCGAATACCCGATGAGCGCGGGACCATCTTTCATATGCTGCGCTCGAGCGATGCCCACTTCCGCCAATTTGGTGAAATCTACTTCAGCTCGATTTACGGCGGCGCGGTCAAGGGATGGCACCGACACGGTGAGATGACGCTGAATTACGCCTGTGTCTGGGGACGTATAAAGGTCGTTGTTCTGGACGATCGTGAATGTTCAGCGACAAAAGGCGAGATCGAGGAGATCTTCCTCGGGCCGGACGATTACTCACTCGTGGTGATCCCGCCAGGACTCTGGAACGGCTTCAAAGGAATGGCCGACGTATCTGTGATGGCCAACTGCTGTACCCACGAGCACGATCCTGGGCGCACTGAGCGGCTCGACCCATACTCGAGTGACCTCGGCTATGACTGGGGGCGGCTGGACCGTTGACCCGGACGGAAGCTTGTCACGGCATCGATAACCCTGCCGACCGTCGTGGAGGACATTAGAGAGTGAAGCGGGAGAGTAACCACCTCCTTACACAAGCGTTCTGTTACTTGCAGCTCATCTGACCGGCAGTTCTTGAAGTTCGTGTGCCGATGCACTGGGAGGAAGTGGATCCCGGAACCCACATGGCAACTAGCTAGATGATCCATGAACGCGGCGCGCTGACCACCGAATACTCGGAGGCTGTAGATGAACGGGCTCACATCCCTGTACGAGGTCGCCACCGGACGGCACCAAGTCAATCCCGAAACGGCCTCGTTATAGGCTGTGCAGGCGGCCTGCCGGCTCTCGATGAACTCGCTGACCCGGGCCATTTGACTCAGTCCGACTGCTGCACAGATGCTGTTGAGGTGATAGCGGAACCCGTCGGAGACGACGTCGTACTCCCACGCCCTTTCATTGCGGTAACGCAGGTGTGTCTCCTTGTCGACACCGAGGAATCTGTAGAGACGGAGCTGCTCCTGCCCTTCGTCATCAGGTACGATGACGCAGCCGCCGTCGAGCGACGTCACGACCTTCACGGGATCAAAGCTGAAGCACGTGAGGTCGCCGAACGAACCGATCGGGGATCCGTCGCACCGAGAGCCGAAGGCGTGGCATGCATCCTCCACGACCCGCAGACTGTGCGTATGAGCAAGCTCGTAGATCTGGCTGAGATCGGCGGGGACTCCGGCGAAGTGCAAAGGGAGGACGGCCCGTGTCCGATCGGTGAGGAGCCGCTCAGCAGAGGTTGCATCGATGGCGAGGTTGTCTTCTCGGATGTCTGCCATCACAGGTTCGGCACCGCACATCCGGATCGCTTGATGGTCCGCGACGTAGTTGAAGGACGTGGTGATGACCTCATCACCCGGAGCGACGCCAGCCAGGCGCAGAGCAATGTGAAGAGCAGATGTCCCGGTGTTGACAGCCACAACTCGCCGCGTCGAAAGCCCGAGGAATGTCGCGATCGCTGCCTCGAAATCTTCGGTGAGCTTCCCCATGCCGAGCCACCCATCCGCCAGCGCGTCAACGACGGCCTTCACGGTGTCGGCACCCGTGGACGGGCGAAACACAGGAATCGACGGGGACGAATGAAGCGAAGCCTCACGGGCGGATGACCCGTCGCCCCCGAGCGGTGTCATCGTGGCCATGCCGTCTTCCAGGGATTGGAGCCCTCGATCAGTCGGCGCCTGCTTCCGGGAACGACTCGGGCAGGTACTCCGACGACCGTTGTTCCAGGTAACACATCGCGGGTCACGACGGCACCTGCTCCTACGATTGCTGCGGTCCCGATTGTCAGGTGAGGAAGAACAGTCGCGTTGCTGCCCACGACAGCCAGGTCGCCCACTGCGACCTCTCCGGCGATGGTAGCTCCCGGCATGATGTGGACGCCGTCTCCGACATGGCAGTCGTGATCGATGGTGGCGTTGGTGTTGACGATGCATTGTCGGCCGAGCCTGGAACTCACTCCGATTGCAGCCATCGCCAATATCTGATGGCCCGGGCCCATAAAGGCCGTCGGGTCGACCCATGACGAAGGGTGAACTAGGGGTATCGGGTCGATGCCCTTGGTGGCGAAATATTCGTGCACTGTAAGCCTCACGTCTCCATGGAACCCACCGATAGCCGCCACAAAGCCAAGGTTCTCGGTAGACCGGCTGCCAAGCCAGCCAAGGAAGGCGTCCTCGGTGTGCCAGATGGGGACGCCGTTCAGCGGACTCTGCACCCGCGGATCACGGTCGCACAAACACAGGGTGTTGCATCCGCTGCTGATCAGAAGCTGGTTGACAACCTTGGCCTGACCGGTGACACCCCATACGATCGCCCCCGCTAGCGCTGGTGGCATGTCTCAGCTCGTCCGAATAAGATACCCACCCGGCGCGGAGGATGCGAGCAGACGGGCGTTGACATCTGGCGCCGGCTCGAAGCGGCTGTCAGACCGCAGAAAATCCTTAACGGCCGTCCAGGGATTGTTTCCGGGACCCCATGGTCGGTTGGGGAACGCCTCTGCCGGGAACTCGTTGACCACCGTGTCCATGACCGCAATGTAGTTCCCAACGCGCAGAAACTTGCTGTAAAGCTGAAGCTCAGACGCGACGTGGTCCCCCGCATGATTAGAGTCTAGAATGACCAGGACGTTGTCATGGCGAGCGGCGACCTCGCTGACGTGCTGGATTACCGCCGGTGCGACTGAGTCACCTTCGATAGTTGAGATGGCCGCCGCCAACGGGTGTGTGCGCAACATCGATCTGGCGTGAGCGCGGATGTCGATGTCGATCCCGAGTACCTCACGGTCGCCTCCGAGAAGCCTGAGTATGCTGGCGGACAGCAGCAGGGAGCCGCCGAAGGCCACCCCGGTCTCGATTACTAGGTCCGGTTGCGAGCGCCAAAGTAGCTCCTGGATAACGACGATGTCCTCGGGGTACTGAATAATTGGGACCCCGAGCCAGGTAAAGTTGTACGAATAGCCGTGCCGCTCCGCATGGCGCGCCCAGTCCCGCCGGACACGAGCTAATTCAGGGTCGTCCTGCATGGCACGGATACTCGCCGGATCGCACGGCCGTCGCTCGACTCTTCGGGCAGATTCCGGGCAGCTCGGTGTCATGACCGAGCCGATCTTAAGTCACTTTCTCAGGCTCGTCCACGGTTGAACATAACGCTCTGCATGCGTCATCTTGGGCGCGCGCACCAGCGGTCCCATGGTGTGCCCACAGTCGAGGGGGAAGGTCCAAGAGTTCTCCAGGTCGGAAATCGATCAGGGCGTGAGCTATTCGAGGCTGTGAGCGGTTCAGAGATGGCCGCCGGCAGTTGACCTTCGGAGAGCTTTCCTCGGCCTCACTCACCTCGGGGTCGACCACGTGCTCCCGAATTTCGCACCCGCGTTGCCCACAGAGCGCACTCGAGTCCGCAGCGGACGAGAAGGCCGATGGCGACGAACGGCAGGGCGCCGCGATAGGTTCCCGATGTCGTCCGGCGGATGAAGACCCACAGCGACCGGTGGTGTGCGGCTATGGCACGATACGGGTGAGCGGACGTCGAGACCCCGCCGGTGTGTTTCACTCTCGCTCTCGGTTCGTAGAGAGTCTCCCAGCCGGCGGCGCGGAGTCTCCAGCAGAAGTCCACTTCCTCTACGTAGAGGAAGTATCTGTTGTCAAAGCCGCCGATCTCCCGGAAAGCGTCTGCTCTCACGAGCAGGCATGCTCCCGTCACCCAGTCAACCTTTCCACCGTCCGCCCGCGACCAGTTTCGGGCGCGGTATTCGCCACTGCGGCGACCGGACGGGTGAAGGAGGCCAAGGAATGCCTGCTTCCAGGAGCCACGAATCATCGGGAAGGACCGCGCCGACTGTACGACCCGGTTGGACCCGTCGATCAGCGCAGGACCAACGACGCCTGCGCGAGCGCTTGCGGCAAGCTTTGACCGCATCGCGGCGACAGCACCTACTTCAAGCTCGACGTCCGGGTTGCACAGCAACAATAGCTCGGCATCCGTCGAGGCTGCTCCGAGGTTCACGCCGCCACCGAAGCCGAGGTTCTGATCGGAGACATGTACAGTCACTCCGGGAAGCCTCGACACCGACGGCGCCAGTACAGTGTCTTGAGCGCTGTTGTCCACGACGATGATCTCTTCGAGACGGTTCTTCCTGAGACTGCGCAGGCAGCTCGACAGAGCCTCGCCAGAGTTATATTCGACGACTACTGCGGCGACCCGAGCATCGGGACTGAGAGACGGAGCCATGCCCCCTACCTGTATTACGATCGAGTGCCTCCGCGCATGCGGTCATGACGGTTCGAGGTCGGCCACAAGACAAGGATAGGCATATGAATCTCGACATTACCGGATGAGGGCGACGGTCGTAGTGCAGGTCTTAGGTTGTCGCAGCGCCGATCGTTACTGCGGGACTGGAGCTCTACGGCGGTGCCCGACTGTGCCACGGGCCATAGCGGCCGAGACGCTCCGGTGACGACAGCCATTCCGCCGGTCTCGGTCGGGTTGCCGGTCCGAAACGGGATGCCGTACCTCATCGAGTCGCTGAATTCGATCTTGATGCAAACTTACACGGATTTTGAGCTGCTCATCTGCGACAACGCCTCCACGGACGAGACCGAAGAGTTCGCGCGAGAACTGGTCCGAAGCGACTCTCGTGTCAGATATCTTCGGATCGAGTCCGACTCGGGAGCCAGCGCTAACTTCAACCGCTGCGTCGCCGAGACCCGTGGAGGCTTGTTCACCTGGGCGGCGAGCGATGACCGGTATCTTCCGAGTTATCTCGAGGAGTGCATCGCTCATCTCGCAACTCATGACGATCACATGATGTGCGTGCCGGCGATCAGGTTCATTGACGAATCGGGGCTGGTCGTCGGTGAACTGCGGCAGCCGGTCGACATCGGTTCTCCGAACGCGGCCTCCCGGCTGAGAGCCTATCTCGATCGTCGGTCATGGTATATGGCATATGGCGTCGCGTGCCGCGACGCTCTGGTGCGAACCGGCCTGTTGCCTCAAGACTTCGGCCCAGACGTAATTCTCATATGGGAAATGTTGCTACGCTTCAGAATTGGCACGCTTCCTGAGGCGCTTGTCGAATACCGCCGCTACCGGGTGAAAGAGGCCGGAGCAGTCTGGCGCACGATCCAGCCCGAAGGCTCCCAATCAGTCCCGCGCTGGCTCCACGTCTCCATGTTGAGGAATTTGCTCGCATGCTGCGAACGGGAGGATCTCGAACCCACGGAACGGGCGGCCGGTCGGCGCGCCCTGCTCCGGTGGCTCGCGAGCACACCACTGCGTGATCTCGTCGTCGACGACCTGCGCGAGGAGCTGCGACGTCCGGACAGGCGGCCGAACCCCATCTTCGAAGGGATGCTGCTCGCGGCGATGGCTGCACTGCGGCCCGGGCGCGCCGTACGAGTAATCCGCCGACGGCCGATCCGACAGGTGCTAGGCCGTGGTAGTTGAGTCAAGATGTCGGTGATTCGGCGGCGGCTAGCCGAAGTTGGTCAGCGATGCGTGCCGCGGAGGCGTTCCAGCTCCAGTTGGCGGTGACGAACGCGTGCAATGATTCTGGAGTGGCGGTCAACTCCCCGCGCCCCACGCGGACGATCCCGTCCGCGAGAGAGTCACCGTTCCGCTCGGTAAGGAAACCATTCACGCCATCGACCACCGTCTCGCGAAAGCCGCCCTGGGCCGTGGCTACCACAGGTGTGCCGCAGCTCATCGACTCGAGAGAGGTCAGGCCGAAGGGCTCGAGCCGGGCGGCGCACACCGTCACGTCCGCATTCCCGTAAAGATCAGCAAGACGCTCATCGGTGACTCCCCGGTGCAGGTGAAGGGAGACCTCGAGTGACGCCGCCAGAGACTTGAGCTCCGATGCGTATCCCGGACGTTCGCGCTCGTACACCACGTGGAGCTCGGCGCGGCGCTCCAGTTGCCTCCCGGCTCGGCCTGTTGCTATCAGCGCCAGGTCGTGGCCCTTCACCGGATGCAGCGCACCAACGGACATGACGCGGAACGGGCGGGGCGTCGAGAGGCTGCTGCCGGTCGGAGAGCCAAGCGGGGCGGAAAAAGTTTCCGCGTCAACGCCGAGGTAGCAGACAACTGGGTCTACCCCGTAGGCAGCCGAGAGCATATCGGCGCTGAAGTGCGAATTACACAGGACACGATCAACCGCAGAGACCGCCCGCTTGTCGCGCCGCCTCCCGACGAGCTCGTATGGACGTCGCAGAAGGTGGATCAGCGAACGGCCCAACCCGCTCGTCCCCGGAGGAGACAACTGTGCCTCGTAGCCTACGCGCCTTGTTTCCTGGGCGTAGTACACGCATGGCAAGGTGAGCCATTCGGCAATTGGGACACTCAAGCTGAATCGGCACGCGTGGAGAAAGGCGACGTCGTAGCTTTCGCGGTTGATGTCGCGTGCCACCCGGTGCTGCACGCGACGCATCGCTTCTCCGCCCACGACAAAGGCTCCAATTCGTCCAAGACGGGGAGCAACGAGGTTCACCGCGGCCGGGAGCGAGTAGTTCCTCGTCGACGTCACTACCGTGGACAAGTCGAGATGCGAGGTTCCAGCACGCAGTGCGTCAAAGCGCCGGTCCACCGGCCTGACATCGACGGCAAAAAGGTCGACTTCTATCTGCGGCGGAAAGTGCCTCACCACCTCGAAGAGCGCCCGCACTGCTCCGCCGGGCGGCAGCGCGTGGAAGAGGGCTACTCGCAATGGAGGTCCTTCCGCATCTTTCACGACGACGGGTGAGCCTAGCTGAGGCGTTTTGCCGGTGACGCCGGGGCCCGTGCGGCGCTGGCCATGCTTCGCCAATCTCAATCTCCGAGAGGTCGCCCGGAATCGGGGGGAGTTACGTCCGCGGCAGGGTCCGCCGAGGTGTCACGATGTGCGGTGATGACCGGCAGCTTCCTGTTCCCGATCGACGGTTCGGACCGGCCGGAGAACCACTCGTGTCGTGTCGTCGCCCCGTAGCAAGCAAGCACTGACTGATCGGCGCAGTAGAACGCGCCACATAGCCTTCGGGACCGTCGCCCGCTTCACAGGCAGATTGCTGGGCGCCGGCGTCTCTCTCATTGCACTACACCTGGCCACCACCTACTTCGGACCCGTTCAGTGGGGACCGATCACCGCGGCTCTGGCGTGGTTCACCCTTTTCTCATATCTCGGCAGTCCCGGTGTCGCCACGCTCACGATGCGCGAGGTTGCGCGACCGGAGGCCGACGCTGAAGCGGTGTTCGGCACAGCGCTCGGCGCCAGCCTGACGATATCGCTCTGCTCTGGATGCGTTGCGGCGGCTGTGGGCATTGCCGTGTACTGGAACCGGCCCACCACTCTCGCGTCGTGTTGATCCCTCTCCTCAGGCGCCCCGTTCATCGCGCTGTTCTTCACGAGCGGTGCGGCATTGGTGGGTCGCGACCACACCGGCTCACGAGCGCTGTTGGATCTCGCCTCGAGCGCCCTCCTTCTAGCGGCAACCCTTGTCGTCGTCGAGGCTCATCTTCGTGTGCGGGGCTATGCCATTGCCTATCTCGGCTCCGTCGTCACGAGTGGAGTCGGCGCCTACGCTGTTGCAGCACACTTCCTCCGGCCGAGCCTGCGGAGAGCCCGGAAGGGCGTGACACGCATGCTTCGAGACGCGTCTGCCACTCAGCCAGCTCGACCTGTTCGCCGTCGTCTACGCTCGGGCCGACGCCGTCATGCTGTTCTTCATCAAGGGGAGCCGCCCAGTGGCGCTGTACGGGCTGGCCTACCAAGCGGCGCTTTTTCTCTTTGCGGTGCCGGGCCTGCTCTCCAACACGCTTCTGCCGGACTTCATGGGTGCCGACGCAGTTCGCCGTCAGTTCCTAGCTCGGCGGGGGATGGACGTGATCCTCACGGTGGCGTTCGTGCTGCCGATCTTCGGCGTCCTCTTCGCCCGCCCCTTCGTCGTCTGGCTGGCCGGAAGGCGTTTCGCCGAGGCGGGGCCTCTGCTCGCCATCCTGACGATTGCGGCTGCTGTTCAGCTGATCAACGGTTACTTGTTCCAGATCGCCGTCTTGAGAGGGGCGATCAGCGGTCTGTGGCGGGTTGTGAGCATCGTGACCGTGGCCAACCTCGCAGCCAATGGGGTTGCCGTCACGCTGTGGGGCGCGACGGGAGCCGTGTACGTGATGATCTTCAGCGAAGTGTTGGGACTCATGTTCTATGCCCGAATCTATCGCTCGAGGATGCCAAGTCCACTGGGTCGCCGGTATCCATTCGCTGCTGCTCTGGCTGCGGCGGCACTCGGCGCCGTCGCGTGGGCCCTCCACGTCTGGGGCGGCATTGAGCCAGGCTCCGGTCCGGCGATCGTACCGTGGGCCGTCGCGCTCGTCGTCATCTACGCAGTGCTGCTGCGATCATTCGTCCTGGTCGGACGCCTCCTGGGAGCTCGGCGCGAGTAGGCTCGCTTCTGCATCGAGGTCAGTCGGTGCGGCATCTGGCTGATCGCACTACGACGGCGGCGGCTCCGCGGAGGCTAGCGCCGGCGACTGTGGACGATGGTTCGGAGCGTCCGGCCGATGATCCGAAGGTCGAGGCCGAGGCTCTGGTGGCGGAGGTAGTAGAACTCGTACTGCAGCTTCTCGAGTGCGTCGAGCTCGTCGGAGCCGTACGGGTACTTCACCTGCGCCCAGCCGGTGATGCCGGGTCGGACGAGATGACGCACGTCGTAGAAGGGGATCTGCGCGGACAGCTGGGCGACGTAATGCGGCTGCTCGGGTCGCGGCCCGACGATCGACAGGTCGCGGCGGAGCACGTTCCAGACCTGCGGGAGCTCGTCGACGTGCAGCTTGCGGAGGAGACGCCCGACGCCGCCGAGCCGAGGATCATTCGAGGTGGTCCAGTAGGCACGGGCCGTCGTGGGGGCGCATCGTCCGGAACTTGAAGATGACGAACGTCCGGCTGTCCTTGCCCACCCGGGGCTGGGAGTAGAACAGCGGGCCGCGGTTGCCGAAGAGGTCGAGCAGGGCGACCACCGGTATCGCAACGAGAAGGGGCACTATCCCCAGCCGCCGCCATCACGATGTCGAGCAGTCGCTTCACCCTGGCATAGGCCAGCCGGTGGATCTCGTTGATGTCGAAGAGGAGGGCGATCCGTTCGAGCTCGGCGATCGGCAGCTTGCCGAGCCACTCGTCGTAGAAGAGCGACAGCGTGCGGACCCGGACGCCCCTGGAGTGGATGTGGACGGCCTGCGAGACGATCTCCTCGCTCGCCTGCGCATCTCTCCCGAGGACGAGCATGTGGCCCGAGCTGACTTGACGAGTGTCTCGAGCGGCGCCTCGTCGTGTTCTGACGGAAGTGCCTCCTTCGGAACGATCATGGCGACAAGCACCGACGGCTGCTCGGGCTGGCCCGTCACTTCCCGCCGCAGCCGTTCGGCGTCCTCCTCGCCGACAACGGCCACGACCCGCTCCTGGGTTCCCTGGTGCGCTCGCGACCGTTCGCCCATACCTGCGATGATGGTGAGCAGTGGGATCAGGAACACGACGCTCATGCCGAGGTCGAAGTCCGGCAGGAGCGCCCGCCGCTTATGAGCTGGATCACGGACACCACGACGATGGCGCTGAACACTGCCGCCGTCGAACGGAGCAGACGCGCCTCCCGGCCGATTCCGGTCTCGGTCACGCCGGCGGCGTAGGTTGTGGTCCAGAGCACGGCAACGAGCACGACGAGCCACGGCAGGCGAGGATCGTCGTGGAGCAGTGAGTAGTGGCCGATGTAGCGCGGCGTGGATCTCGGCACAGCCGGCCACCACGAGCACAGTCACCAGGGGGGCCAGCAGTTTGACCGAGCGAACCATCAGACGAACATTCAAGCCCACAACCGCCCGCCTCGTCGGCAATTGCCCAGATCGACGAGTCTGCAGCGTCGGACATCTCGGCCGCGGGCGACCGCTCTCGCAGAGATCGGTCAACTCGGTTCGGACAGCCGGCGTCGTTGAGCGCCTATGGCGTGGTGGCGGCGCTTTTTGCCGCCGTCTTGCCGCTTGCGTTCTCGCCCTCGGTCGAGACCTTGACGTTCACGCCGAAATACGCCGTGCTGCTGCTCGCGGGGCCGATCGGCGTGGTGCCCCTCGTGCGACTCGCCAGGTCGTCCAGCGATGAAGGTCGCGCGCACGGTTTGCCGATCGGGTTCCTCGTGGCGGCTCTGCTCGCCGCCATGCTGTCGAGATGCGCCCAATCTCGGCATCTTCGGGCTCGACACGTGGGGCACGGGATGGTTGTTCTGGCTCGGGTGTGCCGGAGCTTTCGCCATCGGAGCATCGCTGAAGACGACCGATCGGCCGTGGGTCATGGGAGGACTGCTCTTCGGTGGCGGTGTGAATGCTGTCATCGGCATCTACCAGGCCATCGGCGCTCCGGCGCTCGGGCGCACTGTACCCCTACGACGGGACGCAGGCTGACGGCCTACTCGGCAATCCCATCCATCTGGAGGCCCTCCTGCTCGGCTGCCTTGCCCTTGTCGCCCGGCCGGCCGTCGAGTCGCCCCGACAGGTGGTGGCCGATGGTCCTGCTCTTAGCGGCTGGGCTTGAGTTCACACTCGAGCGGGTAGCCATCCTGGTCCTCGTCGTCCTACTCGTGACGACTGCGGCGACGCTGGGAGCGAGAAGAGCGCTCCCATTCACCTGTCTCGACTATCGGCGGGTACGCTGATCGGCTATCTCGGCGGCGGCTCCGGGCTCGCCACGCGGGTGACGAGTGCCAGCCTCAGAGTCGACGTGGGGGCTGCGGATCCATGTCTGGGAGTCGGCTGCAAAGGCCCTCCTTCATCACCCGTTCCTCGGTGTCGGCCCTGGGCAAACCATCGCAGCCACGGCCCCGCACATGACCGGGGCTCTCGCTCGTGCTGTCGGTCCCGGCGCTCTACCTGTGGACTCCCACGACTTCCTTGTCGAAGTATTCGTCACGACCGGCGTCGTCGGCTTCCTGCTGTTCGTCGGATGGCTCATGACCACTGCATCGCGAGCGACGGGGCCATTCCTCGGCGTGTGCGATGGCCATCCTTGCCGTCGAGCTTGTCGAGCCGTTGAATGTCGGTGTCACGCCTCTCGCGTTTCTCGCCCTTGGTGTGGCGACCGTGGGAGTGACGCCCCGCTTGTGGCGGCGACGGCTCTTCGACGTCCGAGGATGGAAATCAAGCTATGTGGGTCGGAGTGACGAGGCCCGAAGTGACGAGGCCGGAGAGGCTGGCGCGGACAGGAAGCACCAACGTGTAGGCCGCACGGCCGCCTGTGTCACAGCCGTCCTGGTCATTCGGTGCCGTGTTTGTCGGGGTCGCCATGGTGTGGGGTGACGGCCTCGCGCTGACGGCTCAAAACGATCCGATACCGGCAAGCAAGGTGGCCGATCTTAAGGAGGCCAACCGCCTCGAGCCTTACTGGCCGGACACTTATACCGCCCTGGCGGGTGCATATCAGTATGCGTCCGTGGTGCGCCATGAACGGGACCTGCTGGCGAAGGCGAGGCCTTGGAGCGTCCGGGCAGCCCAGGCCGATCCGTATGACCCTCTGGTGCTCGTGGACATCGGCAATCTCGATTTCATCCTCGGCCAGAACACCCTTGCCGTCCACGAGTACCGCGAGGCGCTACTGCGCGATCCCTGGACCGCAAATGCGTTCGGCGGCCTTGCGCAGGTAGCAAACGTCCGCCACCAGTGGCGCCAGGAACTCCACTACCTGCTGCTGGAGAGGATGGTGTCTCCGTCGGCCGGCGCGCTCGAGCAGCCCATTCTAAAGGCAGAGCTCAATCTCGACCGTGACCGTGAAGGGGTGGGTAATCCCGGAAGTTGAGCCTGGCGAGAAGGCGGCTGGCTGCGTCGCCCGAGGCGAGGACCAGACTGAAGAAGGCTGCCGGGCAGAGAGGAGCAGGCAAAGCGGAGGAGGCGGTTGAGCTTCAATGATCGGCCGACATCGGGACGCACAAAGGCCCCCGAGCGCCGGTGAAGGCGACCCGAGGGCCCTTTTGCTCGCCAGACCTTCTTACCGGCCGACGATTTGCTGCAGTGTCCGATCAGCCACCCGGGAATCCGTTCGTGGACTGAGTTGGGGTGCCGATGGTGCCACCTGCCGTAGCCATACTGGCAGTGCAGTTCGACGGGGACGTGACGTTCTTCTTCACCCAGAAGTAGGTGCCAACTGCTGTCTCACCCGAGCCGAGGACGGCGGCCGCCTGAGTGGACGTGATGTCGAGGATGCCCCAACAGTCCGTCGTGCCGGGAGAGTAAGCTGCCAGATCGACATACGACCCGCCGCCACCGGCAGCGATGTAGTCATTGTTGGCACTCACAACGTGAGGCCCGGTCGACGGAGAGGTGCCTGAGACGTAGGACACACCCGTGTCGCCACCTTGGATGTCGGACGTGTTGGTGTCCGCCCCGTTCTCCAGTCCGAGGTAGGTCTGGTTGTTGGCGGTGAAGTATGCCTTTGCGCCGGTGAGGGCCGTCTGCAGATTGGACTGCGCTGCTGTGTTGTTGGCACTCTTCGTCACGCCGAGGAACGTCGGGATGGCGATGGCAAGCAGGATGCCGATGATGAGCAGGACGACGAGAAGCTCGATAAGGGTGAAGCCCTCATCGATCCCCGCACCGTCGTTATGGCACCGTGTGCGGTACCGGTCGACGAATGTCATGTTCATACCCTCTCTCAGGTCAATGGAATTCGTTTCGCCCTACTCATCGGCAGGTCCGGCTGAGTCCTTTAGGGGAAACATTGAGAAGATCAAGGTATCGAAAGCGTTGTGGTCAGTCATGTGAAGTCCAAGGCCGAGTTGTAGGAAGCCTGCGGATCAGAAGGTGCAATGGGTGATGTCGGCTAACCGGCAGCGGTAGCGAAGAAGTATGCCGTCGCTGCGATGGTCATCGTGTAGGGCATGTTGTCGTTAGCGAGGATGTTCGCCGGAGTGTGTCCTGAAGTTGGTCCCGGCGATCGGGGTGACTGTGCTGATCGTGATCAGTCGGGGGAGCTTGTAGAGGTCTGCCAGGAAGGCGAGGCAGGCCTGGTGTGATCCTTTGAGCGAGATCGAAAGCGGTATCGAGCTCACGACGGTGCCGGTCGCCGGCGGGACTGACGTGTCATCGGTGAGGGCGGTCAGGGCTACACCCGTGTGCGCGGGAGAGATTGTAAAGCTGCGTGGTGAGCGGCCCGGCTTCGGCCGTCGAGGGTACAGCCGCTGCAAAGATTGCGAGGTACTTTGCGTCGTGGCTGACGAGTGCTGAATCGTGCTCGTCGGTCTGAGTTGGAGTTGGACGCGTCTGAAGATGAGTTGTGAGGGACAGTTCCTGCTGATTGATCGTGCTGAGCTTGCTGGCTTCAGGCGTCATCCAGCCGAGGTACCACACTGCTAAGCAGCACGATTACCGTAGCAATCGAGATCAGGATCGGCGGCCTCTTCAGATTCTCGAGCTTGAGCGCTCTCAGGCGTTTCACTTGATTACCTCGAATTCCTTGAGGCGGGACGACTGGATCGTGCCAAGCACGCTGATCACGGCGGAATAGGTGACCTGGCCACTCGTTCCCGTGACGAACCCCGACCAGGACGTCACCTGCAGGGCATGAGATTTGACGAGCTGGTTCACCCAGATCTCGAAGTAGGGCAGATTCTTCGGCGCGTAGAGCGTCAAGGAGAGAGAGGCGATCTGCAGGTCCTCGCGGTGAGGTGACTGCTGTTCGCCGCAGGCCGACGTGCTTGCCGCCGCTGTCGTTGCCGTCACCTGGTGATGCCACCGCCCGACAGGGAGGTCACGATGCCACCTGACGGCGTGTTGCTGCCAGCACCGTGAGGACGCTCGGCCAGTTGACCTCGTGGCTTCACGAGCGGTGTCAGCTCGAGCCTGTTCGGTCTTGATCTGGTCGAACTGCCTCGCTACGAGGTCGTACTTCGAGATCTGAAGGTTGGTCGAGGTGATGGTGGCCTGGGATCTGCTCACGGTGTTCTCGGCACTGTGCACTGAGAGATACTTCATGACCCCGACGCCGGCGAGCGCCACCACGATCAGGATCGCCGCAGTCACGACTTTCCGGTCGGTCCGCGGCGGCTCGCCGTTGCTTCAGGATCTCGGGTGGGAGCAGATCGAGAGGCTTGACGTTCGCCTGCTCCGGAAGGGCGAGCCCGAGCACGACCGATATCAGCGGGTCCCGTCGGGCGATCTCGTCGTCGGAGAGCTTGAGCTCCGAGCAGTCGACGCGAGCAAGCGAGTTGCCGGGTATGACCTCGGCCCGTCAGGTTCTGCTGGAGGCGCTCGAGTAGCCCGTTGCAGTCGCGACCCGCCACCGGTGAGCGTGACCTTGCGGATCTCCGAGCGGCCGGGAAGCGTGGAGTAGTACTCGATTGAGCTGCGGATCTCCCCGACAAGGGAGCTCGATGCGTCGTTGGCCGCCATCGTTGCGGTACGGATCTGTGGACCGGGCTGGTCCAAGTTGCGCTTGATGTTCTCGGCGTCGTCGATCGGCAGGTCGAGTGCACCCGCGATGGCGGCGGTGATCGAGTCGCCCCCTTCGGCGATGGTGCGGACGAAGTGTGGCACGCCGCCTTCGTGGACTATGACGGTGGTGAGGCCGGCGCCGATCGCCACGACTGCTTCGGGAACGACGCTCGCCGATGGCGGGGACGCTCGGAGAGGTCGCACAAGGAGCGGATCATTGCTGTCGAGGTGAGGTCGACGCTCAGTGCGGTAAGGCCAGCACCTTCGACCGCCTCGAGGAGCGGGTCGACGAGGTCACGATGAGCGGCTGCCAAGAGCACCCTGCGCATCGGCGCCCCGTCAGGACCGGCCAGATCCTCGATCGGTCGGGCTGAGATGAGTGTCTTCTCGACCGGGAAGGGGATGATGTCGAGAGCCTGAAGGCGGACGGCTGAGTCGAGCTCTGCGTCGGAGACGTAGGGCATGTCGAGCTCTCTTGTGATCGCCCTCAGCCCGGCGATGCCGAGGTGAACCTCCTTTGATACTGAACTCGCCCTCCTTGATGCACCGCTCGATGGCGGATCTGCACGGCCGGCACGTCGACGATGCCTCCGTCGACGACAGCCCGAGGAGGCAGACGAACCTGGCCAAGCTTGAGCAAGCTTCACCCGGCCGCCGCTGCCGTGACGATCTCGGCGATGCGAACCGCGCTGTTGCTGACCTCGAGACCGACACGCCTCGATGTTCTCGATGCCGCCATCCGTGGCTTCCTGTCTCTTCTTGCTGGGGCGCAACCGCTTTGCGGTGGCGCGTGCATCTCATCGCCGCGTGCAGAAGGCTAGCAGGCGTTCTTGCCGGTCGTTCGCTGCGCCTGCTCGGCGCTGTCTTTCGTCACTCATCAGGCCGAGCTCCCTTTGTTCTGGATCACCTTGTAGATGTCGAACATCGGCAGGTACATCGCGATGACGATGGCCCCGATGCAGACGCCCCATGGTGACGATCAAGAGGGGCTCGAGTACCGAGGTGAGGCTCTCGATCGTGGCGTTGACCTCGTTGTCGTAGAACTCCGCGACCTTCTCGAGCATCGCGTCGAGCGCACCCGACTCCTCGCCCGTCTCGATCATCTGGGTGACCATGCGCGGCATGACGTCGTACTGGGCGAGGGTTGCCGAGAGAGCCTTGCCCCTGACGCACCCCTTCCTGGGCCCCCCTGACGGCCTGGGCGACGATCTCGTTGCCGGAAGTCGACGGCGACGATGTCGAGAGACTCGATGATCGGAACGCCGGAGGAGAGCAAGGACGACAAGCGTGCTCGTGAAGCGGGCGAGGGCGACCTTGTGGGTGAGCGGCGCCGAAGACCGGCGGCTTCATCTTGAAGCGGTCCCACTTCTCCCGCCCGCTCGGGCTGTCTTGATCCACTTCTTGAACAGCACGACGCCGACGATCGCCGCCGCGATCACCGCGAGCAGCCAGACGCTTGCGACGACGTTCGAGATGTCGATGACGATCAGCGTCGGCAGCGGAAGCTTCGATCCGAGCGATGTGAACAGGTGCTTGAAGATCGGCACGACGAAGATCATCAGCGCCGTGATGATGACGACGACGAGGCTCATGACGATGACGGGATAGGCCATCGCCGAGCGGACCTTCGACCTGAGCTCGACCTGCTTCTCGAGCGTCGTGGACAGCTTCAGCAGCACGAGGTCGAGCGATCCGCCGACCTCTCCTGCCTTCACCATCGAGATGTAGATGGGCGGGAAGATCTTCGGCATCTTCTCGAGGGCCGACGAGAGCAGCGTTCCCTGCTCGACGTCGGATCGCACCTTCAGCATCGCCTCACGAAGCGGCTTCGACTCGATCTGGTCAGACGAGCACGCCGAGCGCCCGGACAAGTGAGAGGCCGGCGGCGACCATCGTCGCCAGCTGGCGGCTCATGAGAGCCACTTCCTTCAGCTTCACCCGGTCGCTCAGGCCGGGGATGTTGATCGACATGTTGAGACTGACCCGAGGCGACCGGCTCGATCTCGATCGGGGCGAAACCCATCTCCCTCAGCTTCGAGGCGACGAGGGCCATGTCGTCGCCCTCGAGCTGGCCCGAGACGAGCTGCCCGTCGCGGTCGCGGACCTTGTAGTCGAACGTGGTGGTTGGCATCAGTTGCCCTCGTGTGAACGCATTTGCTCAGCCCTTCAGGTGGTCGCGGAGCTCGGACGGGTCGTGGCAGCGGTCGTAGGCGACCGCCTCGGTGATGCGGCCGGCCTTGACGACCTTGGCGAGGCTCTGGTCCATCGTCTGCATGCCGATGGCTGACCCGGTCTGCATGAGCGAGTAGATCTGGTGCGTCTTGGCCGACCGGATCAGGTTGCGGATCGCCGGGCTGCAGACCATGACCTCGGCGACGGCCACCCGCCCGCGGCCGTTGGCTCCGATGATCAGCTGCTGGGTGACGACCGCCTCGAGGCAGCCGGCGAGCTGGATCCGCACCTGGTCCTGCTGGGCTGTCGGGAAGACGTCGATGATGCGGTCGATCGTCTGCGGAGCGTCCTGGGTGTGCAGGGTGGCGAAGACGAGGTGGCCGGTCTCGGCCGCGGTGAGCGCGGTCGAGATCGTCTCGATGTCGCGCATCTCGCCGACGAGGATGACGTCAGGGTCCTGGCGAAGGACGTGGCGCAGCGCCTCGGAGAAGGACTCGGTGTCCGAGCCCACCTCCCGCTGGTTGACGATCGCCCGCTGGTGGGAGTGGATGAACTCGATCGGGTCCTCGACGGTCATGATGTGGAGCGGCTTCGTCCGGTTGATGATGTTGACGAGCGAAGCGAGAGACGTCGACTTGCCCGACCCGGTCGGGCCTGTGACGAGGACGAGACCGCGGCGAAGCTCGGCGAAGCCGGCGACGACGTCGGGCAGGCCGAGAGCCTCGAAGGGCGGGATGTCGTGCGGGATCGCTCGCAAGACGGCACCGACGGAACCCCGCTGCTGGAAGACGTTCACCCGGAAGCGACCGACCCCGTGGATCATGTGGGCGGCGTCGAGCTCCTTCGTCGCTTCGAAGCGCTCCCGGTAGGTCCTGGGTGAGGATCCGGAAGATCATCTCCCGGATCTGCTCGTTGTCGAGCCGGGGCAGGCCTTCGATCGGGCGGAGCGCGCCGTCGACCCGGATCGTCGGCGGAAGCTGGTTGGCGAGGTGGAGGTCGGATGCGCCGTTCTCGACCGCGTAGGTCAACAGCTCGTCGAGGTCGAGTCCCGGGACGCCTCCGCCTCGAGCTCGTCGTCCTGACGTCTGCGACCGTCGCCGCTCCGGGGATGCCGCCCTCGGGATAGGCGGCGACCGCGCTCGAGCGCGCCCGCAGGTGCCGCTGAATGAGGCGGTGGCGCGGCGACGGTCCGGTGCGACCAGCCGGCGGGGCGGCGGAGGAGGCGGAGGCGGCGCAGCCGTCTGAGGCGGCGGCGGTGGAGCCGAGACCGCCTGATGCTGCGGCGCCGCGGACTCCGTCCAGGCTGCCGTCAAGAGCCCGTCGGGAGGGCCTCCGGCAGTGCGCGGTGGCGGAGGCGCCGCCGGCCATCCGCGGGTAGACGGCGTCCATGATCTGCTCGATGCCGATCGGGTCGGCGAGCACGTAACCGGCGATCTCGATGCCGAGGAAGTCCGACAGCCCCCGCAGGACCTCATGTCGAGAGAGGCTCGGCGCTTGCGAGCGTCGAGGCGGTCGTTCTCGAGCCGGTAGCCGATCGCCCCGTTCTCCCGGGCGACCATCTCGGGGACGAGCTTGAAGGCCTCGCCCATCGGCCGCTCCTCGAAGATGTCGACGCTCTTGGCGCCGGACAGCTGCGCCAGCCCGGCGAGGACGACACGCGGCTCGGCGTAGCCGCGCTCGGCGAGAACGGTCGCCACGGGCGTGGATCGCTCCGCCGCCTCTGACGAGCGCGCTTGCTCCCTCTTCGGATGTGAAAGCGCCCTGCTCGGCGAGTGACGCCACCAGGCGGCGCGACCACTCGGATGCGGAACGAGTACCTGAGATGCTCATACGACCACCCGGATCACTTCTTCTAGGCTCGTGAGACCGAGCGCTGCTTTGCGCAGACCGTCGTGGCGCAGAGGGATGCTCCCCTGCTCGACGCCGATGTGCTGGATCTCTTCAGCCGACGCGCTCGATGATGACGGCGCGTGTGACCTCCTCGGAGACGATGAGGAGCTCGTGGAGGGCGATCCGTCCCCGGTAGCCCGGTCCGGCCGCACGCCTGGCAGCCGACCGCCCGGCGGAAGCGGGGCGAGCCCTGTGCCGGGGCGTCGTCGTCCTTCCAGCCGAAGACGGCGAGCTCTTCGGCGCTCGGGTTGTGCGGCTCGTTGCAGTTGTCGCACAGCTGGCGGGCGAGCCGCTGGGCGACGATGCAGTCGAGCGCCGAGCCGACGAGGAACGGCTCGACGCCCATCTCGACGAGGCGCATCGGTGTCCCGGCGGCATCGTTCGTGTGGAGGCTCGAGAGCACGAGGTGGCCGGTGAGGGCGGCCTCGACACCCATGATCGCCGTCTCCCGGTCGCGCATCTCGCCGACGAGGATGATGTCGGGGTCTGCCCGGAGGATCGAGCGGAGGGCGCTCGCGAAGGTGAGGCCGGCCTTCGGGTTGACCTGGACCTGGTTCACGCCGGGAAGCTGGTACTCGACCGGGTCCTCGACGGTGATGAGGTTGCGCTCGGGCGAGTTGAGGGCGTTGAGCGTCGCGTAGAGCGTCGTCGACTTGCCCGACCCGGTCGGCCCGGTGACGAGGATCGTGCCGTACGGCTTCCGGTATGCCGTCTGGTAGCGCCGGTCGACCTCCGGCAGGAAGCCGAGATCGCTCAAGTCCATCATCGCGTTCGTCTTGTCGAGTATGCGGAGGACGACCTTCTCGCCGTGGACCGTGGGGAGCGTGGCGACGCGGAGGTCGATCTCGCGGTTGCCGGCGGTGAGCGAGATGCGGCCGTCCTGGGGGATGCGGTGCTCGGCGATGTCGAGGTTCGCCATCACCTTGAGCCGGGTCGTCACGCCGCCCTGGATCGACTTCGGCGAGCGGGTGATGTCGTGCAGCACGCCGTCGATCCGGAAGCGGACGCGCAGGTCGTCGACCGCCGGCTCGACGTGGACGTCGGACGCCCGCTCCTGGAGCGCCTGGCGGAGGATCAGGTTGACGTACTTGATGATCGGGGCGTCGTCGACGACGGCATGCAGGTCGGTCAGCTCGATCGCCGTCGCGCTGACCTCGGCGGCGGTCTGGTTGGCGACCGCATTGCGGGCGGCGTCGGCCGCTTCCTTGTCGTGGCGGTACATCCGCGAGATGTAGTCGGTGATCTGGCGGGGGCTCGAGACGACCGTCTCGACGCCGCGACCGAGCATGGTGCGCAGGTCGTCGAGAGCAAAGACGTTCGACGGGTTCGCCATCGCGACGACGGGATGGTCGTTCCGAAAGCCGATCGCGAGCAGCTGGTGGCGGCGGGCCATCGTCTCGGGAAGAAGGGCGATGGCCCTCGAGTCGATGGCGAAGTCGTTCAGGTCGACGAACTCGAGGCCGGCCTCCTCCGCCATCCAGCGGATGAGGTCCTCCTCGGAGACAAGACCGAGCTCGTTGAGGATCACCCCGAGCGAGCGTCCGGTGGCGGCCGACTCCCTGAGGGCCGCCTGCATCTCCTCATGGGTGACTTGGCCGGAGGCGACGAGGACCTCGGTGAGCGAGGGCTTCACGAATGGGACCGGGTCATCGCTTGCAGCTGCCGACTCGGCCGCCCAGGCGAGCACGTCATCCTTTGCTACCGGCGAGATCAAGTCGATGTCGGACGCCTGCAGGAGGGGAACACCCGCCAGCTCCGGATCGTCGGCGCTCCCCATGAGCGGCTCGGCCGCCTGGGCGGCTGCCTCCGCCATCTCCTCGAGCAGGACATCGTCGACCACCAGATCGATGAAGTCCCCGTCGTCTACAGGTGGGGTCTCGGTTGGTGCGGCGTCAGCGCCGCTCGGGGGCGCCTCGGCTCCTAGGGACGAGTCGGAGCCCTCGGCTTCGCCAACTCCGCCATCGTGAGACTCGGCATCCTCAACCGACTCCTGGCCGCCCTCGGCCTCGCTGCTCCTCGGCCTTCGGCCGTCGCCTCGGCCTCGCTGCTTCGTCGCCGCCTCGGCCTCGCGCTCTCGCCTCGGCCCTCGGCCTCGGCTCTCGCCTTCGCCGCCCTCGGCCTCGCTGCTCCGCCTTCGTCGTCCTCGACGCCGCGTGCCGATTCTGATCCGGCATCGGCCTCTCCTTCGGGCACCGAGGGCGGCAGTTCTGATTCGTCAGCGACCGGCGATGAGCCTTCAGAGCCTGCGGCTATCGGAGCGTCGTCAGGCGACCCATCAGAGCCCTGCTGTGCGGGCTCGGCGTCGTGAGCCGGCTCGGGCGGCTCGTCGCGCTTGGTGCCGTTCACTGGTCCGCGGGAGGCGGGCTTGCTGTACATGCGGTCGATGTAGGCGTCGATCTGCGACATGCAGGCGACGACGGCATGGATGTCCCGGCCGGCCGCAGTGCGGACGTCGTCCATCACGAGCATGTTGCCCGGCGTCGCGACGGCGATCACCGGTGTCCCGTACTTCCAGCCCACTGCGAGCACGTGGTGGCGCCGGGCGAGCTGCTCGGACAGCAGCCCTTTCGCAGCGGCGTTCAGCGGGTACCGGTCGAGGTCGACGTACTCGAGACCGACGGCGCGGGCGAGTGCCCTTGCCGCGTCCACGTCGGCTTTCGAAGGGGCGACCCGGCTCGGACGGTGCTGCTCGACGGTACTCATCGCTCACAGTCCATTTGCTTGGCGACGGCGGCCAGCGGCGCGGGGCGGACAGAGGTCGGCCGTGACTGCGTGATGATCACCGGTCCTCCTGTCGGGCCAGGAGCGTGATCTGCTTCCCAGCTATTCGCGCTCTTAGCGTTCATATCACTACGCAGTGTAGTCGACTTTCGCTCCGGAACTGTTGCGGAAGTAAATCCTCAGTGGACGAGCTTCACGCGCCTACAGTGTTCGTTCGGCTACAGACGGTAGGATACATGACCACAAGCCAGTGCTTCACAACTGCCACATCAGCCACAGCTGGCTCTCAGAGACGCCGAAGGAGCTCTCTCTTGTGCATCCTTGAGCCAGTCCATCGTCTTCGGCCCCGCTGCCGGCCAGCCCGACCACCGGCCCTTCTCGGCCCGGATGAACGTGCCTGACAGCCACGCCGCCGGGGCGGTCATCGCAGGCGTCTTCGGGCTTCCGCTCGGCTCCTTTGCCGGTGTCGTCGCCGATCGTGTCCCGCGGGAGGAGTCAGTGGTGAGGCCCCCGTCGCACTGCACCAGCTGCGACAGGCGACTCGGCACGCTCGACAACGTGCCGGTCCTCTCCTACCTCCTCCTCAAAGGGCGCTGCCGAGCCTGCAAGGCGAAGATCCCCGCCCGTGATCTCAGGATCGAGATCATCACCGTGCTGGCCATGGCCGCCGTCGCCTGGCGCCTGCCGACGCCCTGGGCCATCCCGTCGTACTGCGTGCTCGTGGTGGGCCTCGTCGCCCTGTCGGCGATCGACCTCGAGCACCAGCGGCTCCCGACCGCAGTGCTCTACTGGACGCTCGCCGTCGCGGCACCGCTCCTCGTGCTCGCCTCGGCCCTCTCGCACCGGTGGGACGAGCTGATCCCGGCGGCCATCGGGGCCGCGGGGTGCTTCCTCGTCTTCTTCGCCATCTGGTTCGCCGTGCCGAGGGCGATGGGCTTCGGAGACGTCCGCCTCGCCGGCCTGTGCGGCGGCTGGCTCGGATGGCTCGGCGCCTCGGTCATCCCCGTCGGCCTCCTGGCCGCCTTCGTCTTCGCCGGCGTGCCGGCGGTCGTGATGCTCGTCACGGGCAAGGCCGACCGGAAGACCAAGCTCGCCTTCGGCCCGTACCTGGCTCTCGGCACGGTCGTGGCGATCTGTTTCGGGCGGACCATCGCCCACGGCTGGGCGTCGATCTGAAGCGGACCGGGCCCTCCGGCGGAGGTAGGCCGCAGATCAGCGGGTCGGCGCTCGGGACGAGCCCCCGCTGTTGCAGGGCGACGCGGAGGTCGTGCGGGTTCGACGACGAGGCCGTCGCCGCTCGTAGGTCGATGACGCCCTGCTCGAGCAAGTTGACGAGCGCCTGGTCGAAGCTCTGCATGCCGTAGTACTCGCCCTCGCGGATGACCTGGGCGATGTCGGCGCCCCTCGTCGGGTCGATGATCGTCTGCTGGATGCGGCCGTTGACGATCATGACCTCGAGCGCCGGCCACGCGCCCGTTGCCGTCCGCCGTAGGAACGAGCCGCTGGCAGATCGTCCCCTTCAGGGCCCCGGCGAGCGTGATGCGCGCCTGGCGGTGCTGGTTGGCGGGGAAGAAGTCGATGATCCGGTTGATCGTCTCGACGGCGTCGACGGTGTGCAGCGTCGAGAGCACGAGGTGGCCCGTCTCGGCGGCAGACAGGGCGGTGGCGACGGTCTCGGGGTCGCGCATCTCGCCGACGAGGATGACGTCGGGGTCCTCCCGCATCGCCGAGCGGAGGGCGACGAGGAAGCCCTGGGTGTCGAAGCCCACCTCCCGCTGGCTGATGGCGGCCACGTCGTCACGGTGGAGCACCTCGATCGGGTCCTCGACGGTGACGATGTGGCACTCGCGGGTGTGGTTGATGTGGTCGATCATCGCCGCCAGGGTCGTCGTCTTGCCCGAGCCCGTCGGTCCCGTCACGAGCACGAGCCCGCGCTGCTCGTCGGCGAGTCGCCGGACCGCCTCGGGGAGGCCGAGGTCGTCGAAGGACCTGGCGGACGATCTCACCAGCCGGAAGACCATCCCGATCGAGCCCCGCTGGCGATAGGCGTTCACGCGGAACCGCCCGAGATCGGCGATGGCGTAGGCGAAGTCGGCCTCCCACGTCTCCTCGAACTTCTCCCACATGCGCTCCGGCATTATCGCACTTCGCGATCTCCTCGAGCTCCGCCGGCTGCGGGCACCGGCTCGTCGCCCAAGCGGATCAGGTTGCCGTTGACCCGGATCCGCGGGGGTGAGCCCACCTTCAGGTGCAGGTCGGAGCCATCGGCGTCGGCGAGAAGGTAGAGAAGCCGGTCGAGGTCGCCGCGGTTCATGAGAGAGTCATCGTCAAGGGCCGCGATGCCTTGCGAGCGTCCTCGGATCGAGCCGTGCCACCGCTTCAAACGTCTTGCTCCAGCACAGCACAGTAATCACAATAGTGACTTTAGCATCACTTAGAGTGTCGAACGCAGAGGCGGGAGGAGTCCGGTAGTGCGATGGCAGGTCATGACAGCCGTCTATCGTCACCTGATCGGAACAAATATTTGTCTCCTATTCTCAGACAGAAACGGCATGATCATGCCATGACCACCACTCCCTCCGCCGGTGCTTCCTTTGCGGCCGGAAGCGGAACTGTGGGAGCGATCGGCGCTTCAGAAGGTGACGGGGTGGGGTACATGTCCGATCTTCCCGCAGCAGACTTCCTGGTACTCGACTCCTGCCACAGCACGTGGCTGTTCGACGTCCCGGCCAAGCGCTTCCGCCGGATCCTGAAGGGTCTCGACATCGACCCGGCGGTGGCCGCGACCGACTGGCGGACCTACGAGCGGCTGGAGCTGTCCGAGGGCTCCGAGGCATTCGTCGTGATCCTCAATCCTGCCGGAACGCGGCGGATCCGGTCGTGGCGTCACGTTGACGGCTGCGAGCAGTGCGAGGGGGAGCAGACCGTCGAGCTCTCCCTCGAGGAGATTCGGCGGCTCTCGCATCCCTGATCGTCGGTTGTGTCGCTCCGTCGTGTCACCGCCCAATGGCTGACCAAGCCGGGACGTCCTCCCCGCCAGGCCCAGCCGGGGCGCCTGCAGAGCTGGTGAGCGCCGGTCCAGACGACGCCGCCCCCGCGGAGGTGCTCGACTCCGTCGAGAAGCCGGCCAAGGTCATGCGGATCGGCTCGATGATCAAGCAGCTTCTCGACGAGGTCCGCCAGGCGCCCCTCGACTCGGCGAGCAGGATGCGCATGAAGGAGATCTACGAGACCTCCGTCCGAGAGCTCGCCGGTGGCCTCTCGCCGGATCTTGCCGCCGAGCTTGACCGGCTCGCTCTCCCTTTCGAGACAGACATCCCGAGCGACGCCGAGCTGCGCGTAGCCCAGGCCCAGCTCGTCGGGTGGCTCGAGGGGCTCTTCCACGGCATCCAGGCGACGTTGTTCGCCCAGCAGATGGCCGCACGCAACCAGCTCGAGGAGATGCGCCAGCGGGGCCTGCCGCCCGGATCCCCCCGGGCGGAGCCCGAGACCCGTCCGGGCACATACCTCTGACCGGCTGAGGTGCGATGGCCTCCTTCGCCGGCTGCCCGTCCGCGCTAAGGTCAGCTGGGACCGAACGACAGTGATGTAACTCGTCCACAGCTGTGGAAGCTGCCTGTGGACAGGGGGTGAGGGCGTGGACGGAGACAGAGGGGGCGAACGTACGGGAGCCCCCGTAAAGGCGTCCTTCGCCCATCTTCACACCCACACCGAGTTCTCCATGCTGGACGGCGCCGCCCGCATCCCGGACCTCGTCGCCGCCGCCGTCAATGACGGCCAGCCGGCTCTCGCCATCACCGATCACGGGAACATGTACGGCGTCCTCGACTTCTACAAGCAATGCCGGGCGCAGGGCGTCACCCCGATCATCGGCACCGAGGCCTACATGGCGGCCAACTCACGCACCGAGCGGCCGGTCCGCCGGGGGCGGGTGGACGACACGGGAGGGGAGGGAGAGCGGGGCGAGAAGCTCTACTACCACCTGACGCTGCTCGCCGAGACGAACGCCGGCTACCGCAACCTCGTGAAGCTCTCCTCGGCCGCCTACCTCGAGGGCTACTACCACAAGCCACGGGTGGACTGGGAGCTGCTGGAGCGTCATCACGCAGGGCTGATCGCCACGACGGGCTGTCTCGGCGGGGTCGTCCTGCAGGCCCTCCTCTCCGGTGACGAGGAAAAGGGACGAGCGCTCGCCGGCAGGCTGCAGGACATCTTCGGGCGCGAGAGCATGTTCGTCGAGCTGCAGGACCACGGGCTCGCCCAACAACGAAAGACGAACCCGCAGCTCGTCGAGATCGCCCGGTCCATCGGCGCGCCGCTCGTGGCCACGAACGACAGCCACTACTGCAGGCGCTCGGACGCCGAAGCACATGACGCCCTGCTCTGCGTGCAGACAGGTGCCGTCAGAAGCGACCCGAACCGGTTCCACTTCGAGGGCCAGGAGCACTACCTGAAGACCGCCGGCGAGATGAGGAGGCTCTTCGCAGAGCACGAGGAGGCGTGCGACAACACGCTTCTCATCGCCGAGCGGGCCTCTGTCGAGATCGAGCTCGGCAAGCCGGCCCTCCCTCGCTTTCCCGTCCCGGACGAATTCTCCGCATCGAGCTACGAGGAGGGGGCGGCCGCCTACCTCCGGAGCCTCACGCTGTCGGGCGCTCACGAACGCTACGGGACGACTCTTCCCCAGCCGGTGGTGGAGCGGATGGAGTTCGAGCTCGGGGTGATAGCCGAGATGGGTTTCTCGGCCTACTTCCTCGTCGTCTGGGACCTGATCCGCTACGCCCGCACCCACGGCATCCGCGTCGGGCCCGGGCGGGGATCAGCGGCCGGGTGCCTCGTCGCCTACTGCCTCCGGATCGTCGATCTCGACCCGATCCGCTACGACCTGTTGTTCGAGCGCTTCCTCAATCCCGGCCGGAAGCAGATGCCCGACATCGACATGGACTTCGACGAGCGCCGGCGGGGCGAGATGATCAGGTACGCCTGCGAACGGTACGGAGCAGACCACGTCGCTCAGATAGTGACGTTCTCGACGATCAAGGCACGAGCCGCCGTTCGCGACGCTGCCCGGGTCCTCGGCAAGCCCTACCTCGTCGGCGACCGGATCGCCAAGGCGATGCCGCCGCTCGTGATGGGGCGCGACACGCCCCTCAGCGCCTGCCTCGACAAGCAGGCCGGCCACGAGGACGGCTATTCGGCCGCGGCGGGCCTCCGCGAGCTGTACGAGGCCGACGACGAGGCCCGCGAGGTCATCGACGTGGCGAAGGGGCTCGAGAACCTCCGCCGCCAGGACGGGATCCATGCCGCCGCCGTCGTCATCACCGACGAGCCGCTCACCGAGTACCTCCCGATCCAGCGCAAGCCGGAGCCGGGACAGGATCCTGCCGAGGCCCCCATCGTCACCCAGTACGAGATGCACGGGGTCGAGGACCTCGGCCTCTTGAAGATGGACTTCCTCGGGCTGCGCAACCTGTCGGTGATCGAGACCGCCCTCGACCTCATAGCCGAGTCGGGCGGCAGCCGCCCGGACATCGACTCGATCCCGCTCGACGACGGCCCCACCTTCGAGATGCTGCGAAGGGCCGAGACGATCGGCGTCTTCCAGCTCGAGGGTGGCGCGATGCGAACCACCCTGAGGGCGCTCGCCCCCACCTCCTTCGACGACGTGGCGGCGCTCGTCGCCCTCTACCGGCCGGGCCCGATGGCGGCGAACATGCACCGCGACTACCCGGAGCTGAAGAACGGCCGGAAGGTCATCGCCTACCCGCACCCGGACCTCGTGAAGATCCTCGCCGACACCTACGGGCTGATGCTCTACCAGGAGTCGGTCATGCGCGTCGCCCAGCACTTCGCCGGCTACAGCCTCGAGGAGGCCGACAACCTCCGCAAGGCGTGCGGCAAGAAGATCCGCTCGATCATCGCCGCCGAGCGGGAGAAGTTCGTGAAGGGCTGCGTCGCGCAGGGCTACGGCGCAGCGCTCGGGACGGAGCTGTTCGACATCATCGAGCCGTTCGCCGACTACGCCTTCGGCAAGGCGCACTCCTACGGCTACGGCCTCATCGCCTACCAGACGGCGTGGCTGAAGGCGAACCACCCCGTCGAGTACCTGGCCGCGCTCCTCTCGTCGGTGAAGGACGACAAGGACCGCACGGCCGTCTATCTCGCCGAGTGCCGCTCCCTCGGGATCGAGGTCCGCGTGCCCGACGTGAACGTCTCGAAGTCGCACTTCACTGCTCTCTCCGAGGCGAAGGTGATCAGCTTCGGTTTGTCGGCCGTTCGCAACGTCGGCCAGGCCATCGTCGAGCTCATCGTCGCCGAGCGGGAGGCGAACGGCCCGTTCGAGGACTTCTTCGACTTCTGCTGGCGGGTCGACCCGAGCGCCCTCAACAAGCGCGCCGTCGAGTCGCTCGTGAAGGCGGGCGCCTTCGACTCCTTCGGCCACCCTCGCAAGGGCTTGAGCATCATCTGCGAGGAGGTCGTCGACCGCACGCTCGTCCGTCGCCGCGAGAGGGAGTTCGGCGTCTCGACTCTCTTCTCGCTGCTCGACCATGACGGGGTGAGTGGCAGCGGGCCGACGTTCGACGACACCCGCCCGTCGATCCCCGATCTCGAATTCGACAAGAACGAGCGCCTCGTGTTCGAGAAGGAGATGCTCGGCCTCTACGTGAGCGACCACCCGCTCCTCGGCCTCGAGGCGGCCCTCCGGCGGGTGGCTGAGCACAGCATCCGCTCGGTTCTCGACGCCGAAGCTGCCGTCGCGGCTGGCGTCGTCGGCCACGGGGCGGCGCTCGAGGTTCCCGGCCTCCCAGGCGTTGCCGGCGTTGCCGGCCTCGCTCCCGTGGCCGCCGGAGGTGGGTGGATCGGCTCGGTCACGACCGGGGGGGTCATCACGGCCCTGTCCCGCCGCTACACCAAGCGGGGCGAGCTGATGGCGACGTTCGTCCTCGAGGATCTCGATGCCACGATCGAGGTGATGGTCTTCCCGAAGACGATGACGGAGTACGGATGCCTCCTCGAGCAGGACGCCGTCGTCGTCGTGCGCGGCCGCGTCGACAACCGCGACGAGCAGCCCAAGCTCGTGGCGATGGAGATCCGCCGTCCCGAGCTCGTCGCCCTCAAGGCGGGGGCACCCGTCGAGGTGACGCTCCCGTTGCACCGGCTGACCGACTCGATGGTCCAGCAGCTGCGGGAGCTCGTGACCGAGCATCCCGGTTCGTCGCCCGTCCACCTTCGTGTCGGGCGCAAGCTGATCAAGCTGCCCGCCCAATTCAATGTGGATCCACGCGGGGGGATCATCGGCGCCCTGAAGGAGCTTTTCGGGACCTCGGCGGTGGCGTCGTGAGCTCGGGACACCGGGGCGAGGTGGCAGGAATGGCTCGTGATCCAATAGACTAAAGGGACAGTCCTGGGAGGTCGTTCCAACCTGCCACTGATCGTTGTCGCGTGGCGCGGAGAAGTGGCCGCTGGCAGCACCCTTCATGGGCCGACTCTCATGGCTGCCAAACGAGCGACGTAAACGGGAGCACGACACGCAAATGACGAACCCCATCGAGGTCGCCACCAAGGACTGCACCGCACTCACGGACTCCGAGTTGGCAGAGATGGCCGATCTCGCAGCCGGGGCGCGAGCGAACTGGGAAGTGGGCTTCCTCTCGAAGCAGCAGGAGGACTGGGTGCTCGTCACCCAGGCCCGTGAGGAGGACAGGCTGCGGGGGTACGCCCTCTCCACCCTCGAGCGGATCGGTGGCACCCCGAGCCTTCTCATCGGTTTGGCCTGCTTCACGAGGACCCGGACGGGTCAAGCCGCACTCGAGGTGGTCATGCACGACCTGTACCGCAGAGCAGTTCTCGCCTTTCCCGACGAGGACGTGCTGGTGGGGACGCGTTTCGCCTCCCCGTCCGGCTATGCAGCCTTCAGCGGGCTCGACGACGTCGTGCCGCGGCCCGACCACAAGGCCACCGGCGAAGAGCGCGCCTGGGGAAGGCGTCTCGCCAAGCGATTCGGCTTCGAGGGCCACCTCGACGACAGGAGCTTTGTCATAAAGGGTGACGGTGACCTGATGGGGTTGCTCGATTTCGAGCCCACGAAGCCGCCGAAGGACGCCGCCAAGTACGCCGATTGCTTCGGGCCTCTCGATGCGGAGGGCCACGACACCCTCGTGGCCTTCGGTTGGGCGATGGCCGAGGCGTTGGCGGACGGGTCACTGCCCCGCTAAAGGCGACATCCCATTGGCGGCTTTGGAAGAGCCGCCCGAGCCGCCACATCTGCTCCGATCTGCTGTCAGGCCTCGTCAGATCTTCGGCAACGTCCCGAGGACGACTTTCGGCAGCTGCCCCCCGCGCGGCAGCCCGAAGCCGACGACGAGGAGACGGGAGATCTCAGCCGGAGGCAGCCGTTCCTCGCCCGGCCCCCGGCCGAGATACGGCAACCCGTGACGCCGCCCACCGAGGGTGAACTGGCACCACGGCCCGTCGGCATCGATCCCCAACCGGGGCCGCTCGTCGGGAAGGACGAGGACGACCGAGGGCCGGGTCCCGTCCACATCGGTGTAGGCGATCGACGAGGCGATCGTCCCGAGCAACGGCCGACCGGGGTCGCGGGTCGTCAGGTGACCGAGCAGCCGCCGCACCGCCCGGTGGCCGGGGCTGCGGAGGCGCACGGGCTGGGACGCAAGCCTCACTGCCTCGGGGCGCCCGGGATCAGGAAGCTCGTCGTCGCTCCCGAGGGTGACCTCGACCGCCGACAGGGCGCTCCCGATGCGTGTCCGAAGGCCGTCCTCCTGAGCGCCGGCATCGACAGCCCGGGCCCGCAGGAGGGCACCGGACTCGAGATCGACGGCCACCCAGTCCGGTCCAGGGGCGAGAACGAGGCATTCGAGCACCGAGCCCGGGGCGTCAGCCCTCACTGTCCCCGCCACGAAGTGGTAGCAGGCGGTGGCACTTGCTCGACGGAACCTGCTCACTCCGCCATCATGGCCGCCGCCCGCAGCCGGCGCACCGGCCAGCCGTTCACCTACGGGGAGTGCCCGTCACCTCGGCAAGCTCCTCGGCCAGCTCGGCAGGCGTGGAGCTAGGGAGGCGGCACTCGCCGAAGCGGCAGACATAGGCGAAGCCTTCCTCCCGTCCGGCGAGGAGAGGCAGCGGATCGGGCTCCTTCGCCGCCGGGCTGACCCAGGCAAGGACGCGCCGCGGGACGAACGGGCGCCCTGCCTCTGCCACGAGATCGGCCCTGTCACCTGTCACGGCCACCTCTATCGGACCAAGGGCGCGGAGAGCCGCCGCCCCGAGCAGCGCCGGCACCGCTGTCGGCGCCCTCATGTAGAGGGCGCTCCCGGCCGAGAGCAGCCGGTCGGCGGCCGCGGCCAGCTCCTCGCGGCCGAGGAGGCTGGAAAGTCGGAGAAGAGCGCCGGCGGCGACGGACGAGGCGGACGGGATGACGTTGTCGTACATCTCCCGCGGGCGCACGACCAGCTCCTCGGCGTCTGAGCCTGTTGTGAACAAGCCGCCGTGTTGGCGGTCCTCGAACAGCTCCAGCAACTGGCCGGCGAGGGCGGCGGCCTCCGAGAGCCAGGCCGTCTCGCCGGTGCACTCCGCCAGGCGCACGTAGGCCTCGATCATCCACGCCACGTCGCTCGAGTAGCCGAGCACCGCGCTCCTGCCGCTGCCGTCGGGCGGGGGGATCGAGCGAAGGACGCGGCCGTCGCTTCGGGAAAGGCGGGAGGTGAGCAGCCGGCCGATCTCCTCCGCGGCCGTGCGCCACTGCTCATCGCCGGTGGCGAGAGCCGCTTCGGCCAAGGTGGCGCACATCATGGCGTTCCACTCCGTGAGCACCTTGTCGTCGAGCCCGGGGCGCACCCTGCCGGCGCGGGCCTCGAAGAGGATCGACCGGGCCTGCTCGACCTCGGGCGGCCGGAGGAGGTCGCCACGCTCGGGCCGGTGGAGGATGTTCCGGCCCTCGAAATTCCCCTCCGGGCTGACGCCCCACCACCGGGAGGCCGCCTCAGCGAGCGGACCGAGAAGCTCGTTCAGCTCCGCCTCGTCCCACAGGTAGAAGAGCCCCTCCTCCCCCTCCGAGTCTGCGTCCTCGGCCGAGGCGAGGCCGCCCCCCGGCAACCGCAGGTCGCGGAGCACGTAGGCGACGATCTCTCCGAGCACCTGGCGCCAGCGCTCGTCCCCGGTCAGTTGCCAGGCGTGGAGGTAGACGCGGGCGAGGAGGGCCTCGTCGTAGAGCATCTTCTCGAAGTGCGGGACGAGCCACTCGCGGTCGACCGAATACCTCGAGAAACCCCCTCCGAGGTGGTCCCAGATCCCCCCACCGGCCATCGCTTCGAGCGTCTTTTCGACGACCTCGAGGGGCGGCGGGTCGAGGTCCCCGCCGACGCCCTCGGCATGGGCTTGGAGGAGGAGGTCGAGGAGGAGGGGCTGGGGGAACTTTGGCGGCCGCCCGAAGCCCCCATGGGCCGCGTCGAAGGTCTTCGACAGCTGCGCGGCTGCCGCCTCGATGGAGGCGAGAACAGCGGGGGCGGCGGCGGGATCGGGGCCTCCGGTGCCCTCGGTGCCGCCGGCGGCGGCCTCGGCGGCGACGAGGTCGATGAGTGGCGGCGGTGGGGCCAGCCGGGCGGCTATCGCCTCCGCGAGTGCCTCCGCCTGCTGCACGACGGCGTCCCGTCGGGTCGCCCAGGCGTCTGCGACGGCCGCAAGGACCGCCCTGAACTCCGGCATCCCGTGCCCGGGCCGGTTGGGGAAGTACGTGCCGGCGAAGAAGGGCCGGCCGTCCGGGCAGCGCGAAGACGCTCATCGGCCAACCGCCGTGCCCACTTGCCGCCTGCACCGCCTCCATGTAGACGGCGTCGACGTCAGGACGCTCCTCCCGGTCGACCTTGACCGCCACGACGAGATCGTTCATCTCCTTCGCCGTCGTCTCGTCGGCGAAGGACTCGTGCCCCATGACGTGGCACCAGTGGCAGGCCGAGTAGCCGATCGAGAGAAAGAGCGGGCGGTCGAGCTCCCGCGCCCGGGCGAAAGCCTCCTCGCCCCACGTGTACCAGTCGACGGGATCGTGGCCGTGCTGGCGGAGGTAGGGGCTCGTCTCAGAGGCGAGGCGGTTCTCGGGACGGGCTGAGGGGCTCTCGGGGGCTGCCACGTCAAGAGCGTAGGGTGGGCTTCGTGGAGCTCAGCCTCGGCGGCAAGGTCGCCCTTGTCACCGGTGGATCGAGGGGGATCGGGCTCGCGACGGCGAGGCGCTTCGTCGAGGCGGGCGCGCAGGTGATGATCACTTCCCGCAAGGCCGACGCCCTCGAGGCAGCGGCAAGTGCGCTCGGGCCGGCAGCGGGGTGGTTCGCCGCCAACGCCGGCGAGGCCGACCAGGCATCGGCCTGCGTCGCCGCCACCATCGAAGCGCTTCGGCGCCCTCGACGTGCTCGTCAACAACGCCGGCACGAGCCCGTACTTCGGCCCGCTCGTCGATCTCGACGTCCCCCGGGCGAACAAGACCGTCCAGGTCAACCAGACGGCCGTACTCGTCTGGACCCAGCTCGCCGCGAAGGCGTGGATGGCCGAGCACGGGGGATCGGTGCTGAACGTCGCCTCGATCGGCGGCTTCGCCGTCGAGCCGTGGATCGGCTGGTACAACGTCACGAAGGCGGCCGTCATCCACCTCACCCGCCAGCTCGCCGGGGAGCTCGGCCCTGCCGTCCGGGTCAATGCCCTTGCTCCCGGCCTTGTCCGGACCGATCTCGCGACGGGCGCTCTGGGAGAACGGGCGAGGAGACGGTGGCGGCGCGCCTGCCGCTCCGGCGGATCGGCGAGCCGGACGACATCGCCAAAGCCGCCCTGTTCCTCTCCTCTGACGCCGCCTCGTGGATCACCGGGGAGACGCTCGTCGTCGACGGCGGCGCTCTCGTCACCCCGGGGGCGGTCGGCGCCTGACGAGGCGCCCGGCGGGGAGGGCTCAGTTCGCTCCGGGCGGGCCGCCCCCTGGCCGGACCGGAGCCTCCGGGCGGGCCCCGCCGCTGCCGCTGGATCTGACCGCGAGGAGCCGCCTCGCTAACATCGGCGGACCGCGCCCCGCCGGGCGCTCGACCCCGGAGGCTCCACATGCCGACCACGAAGACCGAGCCGGGCGCCCCTTCGTGCTCGGCCGCTTCCCAGCTCGTCAGTCGCCGGCGCCGCAGAGATCCGGCGTGGGAGTGACAGCGCCGTCGAAGCGCCCTCGCAGCCGGCGCCCCCTCCGCTGCGGCGACATCATCGAGGAGGAGCTGCTCGTTGAGGAGATCTCGATCGATGGGATGTGCGGGGTCTACTGAGCCCCCGGCGGCGGCGCCGACCGGGACGGTCGGTGCCATTCGACACGGCGATCGCCTACGAGCTGCATCCTCAGGTGGCGCTTCGGCCGGAGCCGTTCGGCGCCCTCGCGTACCACTACGGCAACCGGCGCCTCACGTTCCTCCGCACCCATGAGCTCGTCGAGCTCGTCGGGCTCCTCGGCGAGCATGACTGCGCCGCCTCGGCGATGAAGGCCGCCGGGATCGAGGAGTCCCGCCGGCGGCCCGTCGAGGCAGCCCTTTCGGCCCTCGAGGCGAGCGGTGTCGTGCGTGCCCGCTGAGCGCCTCGCCGACCAGCTGGCACTCGGCCTCGACGCGCCGATCTGCCTCACGTGGGAGCTCACGTACGGCTGCAACCTGTCCTGTGTCCACTGCCTGTCGAGCTCGGGCCTGCGGGACCCGGACGAGCTGTCGACCGGCGAGGCCCTCCGGCTCGTCGACGAGCTCGCCGCCATGCAGGTCTTCTACGTGAACATCGGAGGCGGCGAGCCGACGATCCGGCCCGACTTCGAGGAGATCGTCTCGTACGCCCTTGGAGCGGGGCGTGGGCGTCAAGTTCTCGACGAACGGCACGACGATGACGCCGGCGCAGCGCTCGCCGGCTCGCCGCCATGGAGTACCTCGACATCCAGGTCAGCATCGACGGCGCCACGGCGGCCACGAGCGACCCCGTCCGCGGTGCGGGCAGCTTCGCCGCCGCCGGGCGGGCGATGGGGCGCCTGGCCGAGGCGGGTTTCGGGCGGTTCAAGGTGAGCGTCGTCGTCACGCGCCACAACGCCGGCGAGCTCGACGCCCTTCTCGCTCTCGCCGACTCCTTCGGCGCCGAGCTGCAGGCTGACCCGCCTCCGGCCGGCCGGCCGGGGCGTGAACGTCTGGAACGAGCTTCGGCCGACGGCCGGCCCAGCTACGCGATGTGCACGCCTTCCTCACCGAGCACCCTCAGGTGCTCACGGGTGACTCCTTCTTCCACCTCGGCCCGCTCGGCGACGAGCCGCTCGCCGGCCTGAACCTGTGCGGCGCCGGCCGGGTCGTCTGCCTGATCGACCCGGTCGGTGACGTCTACGCCTGCCCGTTCGTGATGCATCCCGAATTCAGGGCCGGGTCCGTGAGGGCTGCTGGCGGATTCGCCGGCGTCTGGCGCCGGAGCGACCTCTTCGCCGGGCTCCGCCGGCCGGCGGCGGGTGGGGCGTGCAATGCGTGCGGCTCCTATGGCGCCTGCCGCGGCGGGTGCATGGCGGCGAAGTTCTTCACCGGCCTGCCGCTCGACGGGCCCGACCCCGAGTGCGTCCTCGGCCACGGGGAGCTGACGCTCCCGGCGCGGGGCGACGGCGAGCCCCGAACGGCCGTTCCTGCGGGGAGGGGCACGGCGGCACCCGCACGGCCGGCTCCCGCCGCCCGGTCACACGCATCCGGGCCGCCCGGTCCCGGTCGCCTTCGGGTCCCGCCGCATGATGCGGTGACCGGCTCTTCTCGACCCGGTCAGCTTCGGCAGCAGAGCGCCCCCAACCGGATCGTCTTCGGGCCGCACGTCACGAACCTCGGACGGCGCCGGGCGCTCTCCGACCGCCATGTCGCCTATTACGGCGAGAGGGCGGCCGGTGGCGCCGGCGTCATAGTCGTCGAGGCCGCCTCTGTCCACGAGTCGGACTGGCCCTACGAGCGGGCACCGCTCGCCGCTCGGTGCGGCCCGGGCTGGGCCGAGATCGCCGAGGCGCTGCCGGGCCGAGGGCGCCCTCGTCATCGCCGGCATCGGCCACAGCGGCGGCCAGGGATCGAGCGCCTACCACCAGCGGGCGTTGCTCGCGCCGTCGTCCGGTGCCCGACGTCGTCACCCGGGAGGTGCCGGTCGCGATGGAGGAGGGCGACCTCGAAGACGTCGTCGACGCCTTCGGCGCCGCCTCCGAGATTGCCGTCACCGCAGGCTGCGCCGGCGTCGAGTTGAACGCCGGCCAGTGGAGCCTGCTGCGGCAGTTCTGCTCCGGGCTCACGAATCAGCGCGAGGACGAGCTCGGGATGGACCGCTCGCTCTACCTGCGCCGCGTCATCCGGGCCGTCCGCGAGGCGGCCGGCCCTCAGGCGGTCGTCGGCCTGCGCTGGTCGGCCGACGAGCTTGCGCCGTGGGCGGGTCTCGTGCCCGAGACGGCCGCCGCCGATGGCGGCCGAGATCGTCGCCGGCGGGGGCGTCGACTACGTGACGGTCGAGCGGGGGTCTGCCTACGGCGACGGCGGCGACGGTCCCTGACGGCCACGAGGCGACGGGCTTCAACCTCGACGCTGTGTCGGCGGTGCGGGCCAGCCCTGCCGCCGGCGGTCGCCGTCGTCGCGCAGGGCTCGATCGTCGAGCCGGAGATGGCCGCCGAGATCATCGGGACCGGCAAGGCGGACCTCGTCGAGATGACGAGGGCGCTCATCGCCGACCCGCACCTCGTGCGCAAGGTGGCCGCCGGCGAGAGCAGAGCGCGTCACGGCCCTGCATCCTGTGCAACCAGGCCTGCCAGGTCCGCGACCCGCGCAACCCGCTCGTCTCCTGTGTCACCGATCCCCGCGCCGGCCACGAGACAGTCGACCCGGCGCCGCCCTCGCCGCACCGGCAGAGCGCACCGAGCCCGGCAGGGCCGGCACCGGCGCTGCTCGTCGTCGGCGTGGTGGGCCGGCGGGCCTCGAGTGCGCCCGGGTCGCCGCTGCGGCGGGTCTCGCCGTCACGTTGTTCGAGCGCGGCGCCGGAGCTTCGGCGGGATGGTGCTGCGCCGCCTGCCGGGCGCCCGGCCGCCAGCGCCTGGGACGCTTCACCGACTGGCTCGAGTCCGAGTGCCGGTCGGCGGGAGTCGACCTCGTCGCCGCGCCACGAGGTGCTCCTGGAAGAGCTGGACTCCCACGACGGCCCCGTCGTCTGCTGCACCGGATCGCGGCCCGGGCGCCGCGAGCTACTCGCCGTCGGGCCGTTCGCGACAGTCCTCTCGGCGGCGGACGTCCTCGGGCAGAGCGCCTGCCCGGAGACGGCGGTACCGAGCCCGGCAGTCGTCTGGGACCCCGTCGGCGGCGCCGGTCGGTGTCGGCGCGGCCGAGCTGCTCGCCGGCTCTCGGCGCAGCCGTCACCCTCGTCACCCCGGACTTCGTCGCCGGCCAGCAGCTCGCCCGGACGGGCGATCTCGCCCCGGCCAACGTCCGGCTGCAGCCGGCCGAGGTGCGAGATCGTCCGTTGCGAGCGTCGTGCGCTCCGTCGAGCAGTCGGCCGTCATGGTGGAGGATCGTTTCTCCGGAGAGGTCCGCTCGATCGAGGCCGCCGTCCTCGTCGATGCCGGCCACCGCCTGCCCGAGGACACGCTCCACAGGGCGCTCTCCGGCTTCAGGCCGGCCGCTCATCGCCGGGGACGCCGTCGCCCCACGGACGATCCTCGAGGCCGTCCTCGAGGGGCGCCGCGCCGCCATGGCGGTCCTCGAGGAGTCGGCGGCGCTCCTCCCCCCGCTGTCCCTGCCGTCACGCGCGGCTCACGCCGCCAAGCAGCGCTCGGACGGCTGGCCCTGGCGCCGGGACGAGCCGGCGCCGGCCGTCTGTCGCGCCGCCGCGGAAGCCCCTGCCGACCCCGAGCCAGCGCTACCCGCTCCTGTTCTCGCCGCTCGCCCTCGGCCCGGTCACGGTGGCGAACCGCGTCGTCTTCTCGGCCCACCTCACGAACTACGCCGTCGACGGCCTCGCGAGCGAGCAGCACGCCGCCTACTACGCCGCCAGCGCAGCCGGCGGAGCCGGCCTCGTCATCACAGAAGAGCACTCCACCCATCCGTCCGACTGGCCCTACGAGAAGCTCATCCACGGCTACCTGCCCGAGGTCGTCCCGACCTACCGGCGGATGACCGATGCCGTCCACCGCCATGGCGTGCCGATCTTCGCCCAGATCAACCACAACGGCGGCCAGGGCGAGCAGCATGTACAGCCGCCGCCCGGTCTGGGCGCCCTCGCCGGTGGCCGATCCGCTCTTCCGCGAGGTGCCGCATGCCGTCGACGAGGAGGAGATCGACGAGATCATCGCCGGCTACGTCAAGGTGGCCGAGCACTGCAAGGCGGGCGGCTTCGACGGGGTGGAGTTGCAGTGCTCGCACAGCTCGATCGTGCGCGGCTTCCTGTCGCCGGCGACGAACCTGCGGACCGACCGGTACGGAGGGTCCCTCGAGGGGAGGGCCCGGCTGCTGCTCGAGTTGCTCGTCGCCGTCCGGGGCGCCGTCGGGAGCGACCTCGCCGTCGGCGTCCGGCTCTGCGGCGACGAGCTCATCGAGGGCGGCACGACGATCGACGAAGCCGTCGCCGTGGCCAAGGCTCGTCGAGCACAGGGCTGCACCGACTACATCAACACCTCCATCGGCGTCGCCACTGCGACGCTTTTCATGATCGAGGCGTCCATGCACGTGCCGCCCGGATACGCCGAGCTTCATCCCCTCGGCGATCCGCGATGCCGTCTCGCTCCCGGTCGTCGGAGTGGGGCGCTTCAAGGACCCGCTCCAGGCCGAGCGCGCCCTCGAGCAGGGCTCGTGCGACCTCGTCGGGCATCGTGCGCGGCCAGATCGCCGACCCCGACTTCGTCGGCCAAGGCGAGGGCGGGGCGCCCGGACTCGATAAGGCTCTGCCTGTCGTGCAACCAGGAGTGCGTCGGCCGGATGGGCCTCAACCGGTGGCTCGGGTGCATCGAGAACCCGGCCACGGGTCGGGAGGCCGAGCTGGCCGCCTCGAGGCACCGCTGAGCCGGTGACGGCGCCGACGTCGGCTCCGGTCACGGCGACCGGGACCGGTCCGTGTCGTCGTCGGGGCGGGGCCGGCCGGGCTGCAGGCGGCCATCGCCGCCGGCAGGCGGGGCCACCTCGTCACGGTGCTGGAGCGGGCGGCAGAGCCGGGCGGCCAGGTCCGCCTGGCGGCGTCAGTGCCGAACCGGGCCGAGCTGGGCGACCTCGTCCGCAACCAGCTGATCGAGTGCCGCCAGCTCGCCGTCGACCTGCGAGCTCGGCGTGGAGGCGACAGCCGAGGGAGTGCTGATCGGGCGCTCGCCCGGACGTCGTGGTGTTGCGACCGGTTCGCTCCGCGCGACGCCCGTTCTGGAACGCCGATGCCGTTGCTCAGGGCATCGCCGTCGCCGACGTCACCGAGGTGCTCGCCTCGATGGCAGCGCCCGCGACGGCCGTGCCGCGGCGCCCGGTCGAGCCGGTGGGAAGGGTGCTCGTCGTGGACGAGGTGGGTTTCCACCAGGCGACGAGCGTCGCCGAGCTGCTGCGCGACCGCGGCTGCTCGGTCGAGATCGTCACGCCGGCGATGGTGGTGGGACAGGATCTCGGCATCACGCTCGACCTCGAGGGCTTCCAGATGCGGGCGGCCGAGAAGAGGATCCGCCAGGCGACCGACCGCGTCGTCATCGGCGCCGACGCCGGCGGCGCTCCAGCTGCTCCACCACCCGACGGGAGAGCTCGAGAGGCGGGAGGTCGACTGGGTCGTGCTGGCCGTTCCCGGCCGTGCCGGACGCCGAGCTCTACTTCGAGCTGCGCCGGCTGGCAGCCCGGCCTCGACGGTCAGGCGGGCGGGCGACTGCGTCGCCCCGAGGCGGGCGCATGCGGCCGTGATCGAGGGCGAGCAGGTGGGCTCGTCGTGCTGAGCCGGTGGCGGACCGCTCGCCGTCGTTCCGGTGAGGGACGGAGAGTTGGCGACCGGCGGCGACGAGGCGCTCGCCGAGGCGGGCGGGCAGCGGGCTTCTCGTCGGCGACGGGGCGGAGGGCCTCGCGCGAGGCTCTGCTCAAAAGGCGGGTCGCCCGCGAGCTCGGAGCGATCGAGCTGGCGAGCTTTCCGGCCCGGTGCAGTGGGCCGAGGCGGTGGCCCCGGTCGTCGCAGCCGACGTGCCGTCGTCCTCCTGCCCGCATCGGCCGGACGGCCGCGACCTCGCCCCTCGCCTGGCCGCGCTTGCTCGGCTGGCCGCTTCTCGCCGGCGCGATCCGGCTGACGGCTCACGGGGCGGCCGTTGTCAGATGGCAGGGCACGGCAGATCGCCCATCTGCGAGGTGGACGGGCCGTTCGTGGCGACGCTCCTTCCCGGGCTCCCGCTCGGTGGCAGAGCCGCCAGCCGTCGCGGACGAGACGGTCGGCCCGGCGGCGGCCGTGTGAGAGTTCCCGGTGAGCCCGACCGGCCAGGCGCACCGATGCCGGCGGGGGCCGCGGCGACGGGCACGACGGCAGCGTCGGCAGCCGGCGCCGGCGCGACGCCCGGGAGCGTCGCCAACGAGCCGGAGCTGATCGGGCTCGTCGAGGCCGACCCGGCGCGTGCTCGAGCTTCGGCGAGGCACCGCGGATCATCGCCGGAGGCGCCGGGCTCGGCGGCGCGGAGGAGTTCGAGCTCCTGGCGCAGGTGGCCGCCCGGCTCGGGGCGTCGGTCGGCGCCACGCGGGTCGTCACCGACGCCGGCATCCTTCCCCACGATCGTCAGATCGGCACGACGGGCGTCGAGCGTGCGGCCTCGCTGCTACGTCGCCCTCGGCATCTCGGGGGCGGCACAGCACGTCGGCGGCCTCGGCTCGCCCGACCACGTCATCTCGGTCAACCTCGACCGGAGCTGCCCGATGATGTCGATGGCGGACCTGGCTCTCGTCGCCGATGCGCCGGCGGTCGCTGCGGGCGCTGGCGGCCCTGCTGGCGCCGAGCCAGCCGCCGAGGCGGCGATGACCGGCGGCGGACGGGCGGCGTCCGGCCCGAGAAGCGCGCCGCGCGGAAGTGCCCCCCGACGACACCTCGGCGGCGCGCTTTGACGCCGTCGTCGTCGGCGCCGGCCCCGCCGGCTCGCGCCGCCGCCCTCGTGCTGGCGAGGGCGGGCAGATCGGTCTGCCTGCTCGAGCGGGGCCCTTACCCGGGCTCGAAGAACCTCTTCGGCGGCGTCGTCTACCCGAAGGTGCTCGACGATCTCGTCCCGTCGTGGCGGGAGGAGGCGCCCGCTCGAGCGCTGGGTGACGCGACGGGCGACGATGGTCCTCACCGAGACCCAGTCGCTCTCGGTCGACTTCCGTTCGACGCGCATGGGGGAGGCCGCCCTACAACGGGGCGACGGCGCTCCGGCCGCGTTTCGACGCGTGGCTGGCCGAGGCCGCCGTGTCGGCCGGCGCCGTGCTCGTCACCTCGACGACGGCTACCGGGCTCGTTGAGCCGGTCCGGGCGAACGGCGCCGATCGACCGGCGTCACGACGGACCGGCCCGACGGCGGCGTCCTCGCAGGACGCCGTCGTCGCCTGCGACGGCGTGAACGCCTTCCTCGCGAGGCAGGCCGGCTGCGCCGGCGAGGCCGACCCTGCCCACTTCACCCTCGGAGTGAAGGAGGTGCTCGCCCTCGGGGCGGACGAGATCGAGGCGCGCTTCGGCCTCCCGCCCGGCGAGGGAGCCGACTTCGAGATCCTCGGGGGGACCGGTGGGGTGGAGGGGGTGGCTTCCTGTACACCAATCTCGAGACGGTCTCGATCGGGCTCGTCCTCAGCCTGAAAGACCTGGCCGAGCTCCGGCCGGCGCCCAGAGGAGCTCCTCGCCGAGCTGAAGGCGCATCCGGCCATCGAGCCGCTCGTCGCGCGGCGGCGAGCTCGTCGAGTACGGCGCCCACCTCATCCCCGAGGCCGGCATCGCCATGATGCCGAAGCTGGCGAGCGACGGTTTCGTCGTGGCCGGCGACGCAGCCGGCATGTGCCTCGCCGCCGGGCTCTTCCTCGAGGGGGTCAACTTCGCCATCGCCTCCGGAGCCGCCGCCGGCCGGGCCGTCGCCGAGGCGCTCGACGCCGGCGACGTGAGCGGTCGCCGCCTCGACTCCTGCCTACCGGCGCGAGCTCGAGAAAGGTTTCGTGCTCGCCGACCTGAGGCGGCTCCGCCGGGCGCCCGAGCTCGTCCTCTCGGAGCGGATGCAGCACCACTACCCCGGCCTTGTCTGCAACGTCGCCGAGCAGATGTTCACCGTCGCCAACCCGGCCCCGAAGCAGGGCCTTCGCGCCCTCGCCCGCGCCGAGGCCGCCCGGGCCGGCATCCGCTGGCGGGACGTCGCCCGCGACGCCTGGGCGGCGCTCAGGGTGTTCGGGTGACGGCCGCCGGGCGGGAGAGAGGCCCGGGCCGGATCGCCTTCGAGGACCGGATGGCGACGACAGAGTTCCGGGTGGCTCCTCGAGCCTCACATCGTCGTCGACGGCGACTCCTGCAGTGGCTGCACGACGCGTGAGTGCGTCACCGCCTGCCCGGCCGGGCTGTTCGTGCCCGTCGCAGCGGGCGGGATCCTGTTCAACTACGAGCAGTGCTTCGAGTGCGGCACCTGCTACCTCGTCTGCAACACCGCCGGCGCAATCACGTGGCACTACCCCGAGGGCGGCGCCGGCGTCGTGTACAGGCGGATGTGACGTGACAGGGAGATGGGGCGGTGCCGGTGATCGGCGTCTGCCTGGAAGGTGGTCGACCTGCACGCGACGGTCGACCCGCTCACCGGCGAGGTGCGATCAGACGCCGATCGAGCCGAGGGAGCCGGCCTGTCGGCGTCCGACGAGGCGGCCCTCGAGTGGGCGCTCCGGGTGGGCGAGGCCTGGGGCAGCCCGGTCGCCGCCGTCGCTGCCGGAGGGCGTGCGTTGCGAGGCGGCGACTGCGGGCTGCGCTCGCGGCCGGGGCCTCGCGGGCGGTGCGGGTGCCGCTCGAGCCGGCGGTGCCGAGCGCCGTCGTGGCGGCGCTGCTGGCGCAGGCGCTGCGGGAGGTGGGGGCCGACGGCGTCCTCTGCGGGGACGCCAGCCTCGACGGGGGGAGCGGCTCGGTGCCGGCGTTCCTCGCCGGCGAGCTGCGGGCTGCCCAGGCGCTCGGGCTCGTCGGGCTCGTCGGTCGAGCCGGCGGACCGGGCCCTTGTCGTCGACCGCCGGCTTGACGGCGGCCGGCGGGAGCGGCTCGGGTGCGGGAGCCGTTCGTCGTCTCCGTCGAAGCCGCGACCGCCAGGCTCCGGCGGGCCTGCTCTCCCGTCGCTGTCTGGCGAGCGGAGCGGTCCTGCCGATCGAGCTCGTCGAGAGGGTAGCGAGCCCGACCCCGGCGGCGCCGGGACAAGGCTCGGCGGCGGGGAAGTGACGATCGTCAAGGTCGAGCCCTTCAGGCCCCGCGCCCGGGTGGTGCCGGCCGCCTGCGACCCTCAGCCCGAGGGAGCGGGTGATCGCCCTCACGGGGTTCGCCGGCGCCGCCAGCCCCCGCGGACGCTGACGCTCGGACCGGACGAGGCGGCAACCGCCGTTCTCGAGGCGTTGAGGGACTGGGGGGAGCTGGGATGAGCGGCGTCGCTCGAGGCTCGGGGAGGCGACGGTCGGGTGGCAGTCGTCACAGGCGCTGCCCGGGGCATCGGTGCGGCGGTGGCAACGGGGCTTTCCGGCGCCGGCTGGCGGGTCGTCGCCATCGACGTGTGCGCCGATGATCCCGTTCTCCCGTACCGCTTGGCCGGCCGCGACGACCTCGAGGCGACAGTGGCTCTCTGCAACGCCCTCGGCGGGAGGGGTACCGCAGTCGGGATGGTGGGCGACGTGCGCGAGCAGGCGGCGCTCGACGGAGCCGTCGCGACGGCCGGCGACCGTTTCGGCGGCCTCGACGCCGCTGTCGCTGTCGCCGGCGTCGTCGGCGGCGGGCGAGCCGGTCTGGGAGGCAGGCGACGACCTCTGGCAGACGATGATCGACGTCAACCTGGGCGGCGTCCGGCGCCTGGCGAGGGCCGCTGTGCCGGCACTGCTCGAGCGGCCGAAGCCGAGGACAGGCCGCTTCGTCGCGGTGGCATCGGCCGGCGGATCCGTCGGATTGCCCCTCCTCGGCGCCTACGTGGCGGCAAAGCACGGTGTCGTCGGTCTCGTGCGCAGCCTTGCCGCCGAGCTCGGGCCGGAGGGCGTGACGGCCAACGTCGTCTCGCCGGGTTCGACCCGAACCGACGCCCTCACCGCCAGCGCCGCTCTCTACGGCCTCGACAGATCCGGACGAGTTCAGCGTCCACCACCTCGAGCCCCGGCTGCTCGAGCCGGACGAGGTGGCCGCCGCCGTCGTCTGGCTGTGCGGGCCGGCGTCGAGCGGCGTGACCGGCGCCGTCGTGCCCGTCGACGCCGGCATGACCATCCCGCTAGCGGTACCGTCGAGGGCGCTGCATTGATCGGTGGCCGGGCGGTTCACCTGAGCCGCCTGTCAGCCGACTGCCACTTGTCGATAGGAGAAGTCATGCAGGCCAGAGCCGCCGTCTTGTGGGGCGTCAACGAGCCGTGGCAGATCGAGGAAGTCGAGCTCGACGACCCGGAGCCGGACGAGGTGCTGATCTCGATGACGGCGGCCGGCCTCTGCCACTCCGACGAGCACATCGTAACGGGCGACATCCCGATGGCACTGCCGGCTGTCGGCGGCCACGAGGGGTCGGCCGTCGTCGAGAAGGTGGGCGAGCCGTGTGACGAGCCTCGAGCCGGGCGACCACGTCGTCATGAGCTTCATCCCGAGCTGTGGCCGGTGCCGCCCGTGCGCGAGCGGTCACCAGAACCTCTGTGACCTCGGCCGCCACCTGACGCTCGGCGTTCCCGATCTCGAACGGCGTCCACCGGATGCGGGCGAGGGGGGAGGGTCTCGCCCCGATGTGCCTCGTCGGCTGCTTCGCCACCCATCAGGTGGTGCACGAGGCATCGGTCATAAAGATCGACGACGACATTCCCCTCGACAAGGCAGCACTCGTCAGCTGCGGTGTCACGACCGGCTGGGGCTCGGCCGTCCACACCGCCCGGGTCGGCCCCGGCGACGTCGTCGTCGTGGTCGGTGTCGGCGGGATCGGCTCGAGCGCCGTCCAGGGTGCCCGCATGGCCGGCGCCAGGTGGATCGTCGCCGTCGACCCCGTCGAGATGAAGCTCGAGGCGGCCAAGTCGCTCGGCGCCACCCACACGGCAAGGGACGTCTTTGCAGCCTTCGCCGTCGTGAACGAGATCACGAAGGGTCAGCTGGCCGACGCCGCCATCATCACGACCGGGGTCGCCGACGGCGAGCTGCTCGGCGCCGGTGATGTCGCTCGTCCGCAAAGGGCGGGACAGCCGTCGTGACGGCGATCGCGCCCTTCTCCCAGTCGCAGGTGACGCTCAGCCTGTTCGAGCTCACGCTCTGGCAGAAGGAGGTGCGTGGCTCGCTCTTCGGCGGAGGCAACCCGCGAGTCGACATCCCGCAGCTCCTCAGCTTCTACAAGGAGGGCTCGCTGCAGCTCGACGAGCTGATCACGAGGACCTACCCGCTCGAGGAGATCAACGCCGGCTACGAGGACCTGCGCGACGGCAGGAACGTCCGGGGCGTCCTCGTCTTCGACTGAGGGCCAGCGGGCCGCCGCGGCGTCGGGCCGAGCGCCAGGACTGGCGGCACCGGCTCAGCCGGGCGGCACCACGCCGTCGCCGGCAGGAAGGATCGAGTCCTTCACCGCCACGATCCTGTCCACCGACCTCACCACCTGTGCCATCGGGAGCGCACCTGACGCGACACGCCGCCTCGAGCCCGGCAAGAGCAGCAGGAAAGTCGGCTGCCGTCGTGACCATCGCCATGTCGGCACCCGCCTCGATCGCCGCCACCGCCGCCTTTGCCCCGTCGAGGCCTCTCGCCGAGATGGCGCCGGCGTCGAGACTGTCGGTGAGGATCACCCCGGAGAAGCCCATCCCTCGCAGATACCGGTAGGCGGCCGCATTGAGCGACGCCGGCGCGCTGCCCCAGTCCGGTTCGGTGACGTTGCTCATCATCACCACCCGGACCCCGGCCGCGATGGCACGTTGGAACGGGACGAGATCATCGCCGGCGAGATCAGCAAGGGGCGGATCGTCGGCCGGCCCGAGATCGGTGTCACCGTTTGCGTGCCCGAGCCCGGGAAAGTGCTTTACGACAGCGGATGATCCCGCCCGCCGCTGAGGCCCTTCATGAAGGCGAGGCCATAGGCGGCCGCCGTCGAGCCCACCCCGCTGAAGGATCGAAGGTTCTCCTCATCGATCGTGTCGCTGCTGCTTGCGGTATCGAGGACCGGGGCGAGGTCCATTGTCATCCCGAGGCGCCGCATCGCTGCTGCCACCGAGGTCAGGTGCGAAGTCACCTCTGCCGGCGTCCACTCCGAGGCCATCTGGCGCGGCCATGGGAGCGGCCCGACGAGGTTTGCCAGGCGGGCGACACCGCCGCCTTCCTCGTCGGTCGCCATGAAGAGCGGCACCGGAGCCGCCCGCTCGAGGGCCGTGAGCCCTGCTGTCACCGCCGGCCCCGAGCCGGCAGCCGGCTGGCCGAGGAAGACGAGCCCGCCGGCTCCGTCGTTGGCATCGACGGCCGAGGCGGCGAGGTCGGAGTACAAGCCGCCGACCATGATCATCTGGGCGAGGAGCCTTTGCTCACTCCATCCTGCCAAAAGAGTGGTGCTCGTCGTAGCGGCTGTCGTCGTCGGAGCCACAGTGGTGGTCGTCGGAGCGACAGTGGTGGTCGTCGGAGCCACAGTGGTGTCAGTCGTGCTCGACGAGGCTCGGTGTCGAGCTCGGGCCGCCGGCGTGATTCGAGCCGCCGCAGCCCGCCAGCACGAGGGCGGCGATGACAGCTGCCATCCCGAGGCGGCATGCACGCTGGCCTGTCACGGGAGCTCCTCTCGTCGGGCTGCGAGTCTGTGTCGGCCAGCCCCTGTAAGTATCGACGCTCGAGGGCTGACTGAAGACTCACCCCGGCCCGCCTTTCGCGCGAGCAGCCGGCCGGCATCAGACCGAGGCGGTCGGCCCTTTCAGCGCGGCAAGCTCGGAGCGCTTGACCTTGCCGAGCGCTGTCCGGGGGATGGCGCCCACGACCACGACCTCGCGGGGCGCAGCGAAGGCCGCCAGCTCGTCACTCACGAGCTCCCGCAGCTGAGCGAGGAGGAGCGCCGCCTCGATGCGGTCGACCACCCGCTCCGCCGGCCTCGGGGTGGGGGCGTAGCCGGCGCTGTCGTGAGAGCCGCCCTCGGCCAACACGACGTATGCGACCACCCGCTCGCCCCACTCCGGATCGGGCATTCCTCCGACGGCGGCATCGGCGACGAGAACGTGGCGGCGGAGGACGGGCTCGACCGCAGACGGCCAGACGTTCTCGCCCCCGGTGATGATCAGCTCGCCGAGGCGCCCGAACACGACGAGGTGACCGTCGGGCGACGATCTCGCCGGCATCGCCCGTCGGGAGCCAGCCCGATCCGTCCTTCGGGTCCCGCCCGTCCCGGTAGGCCCGCAGCAGCATCGGCCCCCGCAGCCGCACCTCGCCGGCGACGACCGCACATCGACTCCGTCGAGCGGCACGCCGTCGTAGACGACGCCGCTCCCGGTCTCTGTCATCCCGTATGTCGTCACCACATTGGCGGCGAGCCCCGCCGGCGGCGCCGCGCCGCCGAGGACGATCCGGCGGAACCGGTCGGCGAGCTCGACCGAGGCGCCGGAGCGTCGTCGGGACGAGCGAGGTGAGAGTCGCTCCCCGGTCGAGGGCCGCTTCTGCCCCCTCCGACGGAGAAACCCTCCACCACCTCGCACCGACCCCCTCGAGAAGGGACCTCGTCACGACCGACATCCCGCCGACGTGGGAGAGGGGGAGGCAGGCCCACCAGGCGTCCGTAGCCGGCGTCGACGCCGATGCGGGCGCTCGTGGCGCGGGCGGAGGCGCTGACGGCGGCGTGGGTGAGCACGACACCCTTCGGCTCACCGGTGGTGCCGCTCGTCGCCATCACGAGGGCATCCCCCTCCTCCACCGGCTCCGGATCGCTGAGGGCGACGACCGGCCCGCCACCGGTGATCAGCACGGCCGGCCGCAACGCCTCGAGCAGGCGCCGCCGCGCCGGGGGCGCCAGCCGCAGGTCGACCGGCAGGACGGCGTCGCCCGCCTCCCATGCCCGCTCGAGCTCCTCGACGAAGCGAGGTCCCGCCGGCATCGCCACAGCAACGAGCCGGCGCACCGGCACCAGGTTAGGGACGGCCTGTCGGATGAGGGAGCAACACCGAGCGGTAGCCTCGGGCGAAGTGGCAACCGACTGGAAAGAAACAGGCTCCTACCAGGACATCCGTCACGACATCGCCGACGGCGTGGCGAAGATCACGATCTGCCGCCCCGAGGTCCGCAACGCCTTCCGGCCACAGACGCTCTTCGAGCTCGAGAAGGCCTTCGAGGACGTCGCGTGACGACCCCGACGTCGGCGTGATCATCCTCACCGGCGAAGGGCCCGACGCCTTCTGCTCGGGCGGCGACCAGCGGATCCGCGGCGAGGACGGCTACCTCGGCGACGACGACGTCGCCCAGCGCGGCATCGGCCGGCTGAACGTGCTCGACCTGCAGATCCAGATCCGCCGCCTGCCGAAGCCGGTCGTCGCGATGGTCGCCGGCTACGCCATCGGCGGCGGCCACGTGCTTCACCTCGTCTGCGACCTCACGATCGCGGCCGACAACGCCCGCTTCGGCCAGACCGGCCCGATGGTCGGCAGCTTCGACGGCGGCTACGGGGCCGGCCTGCTGGCGAGGACCGATCGGCCTCAAGCGGGCGAAGGAGATCTGGTTCCTGCTGCCGGCAGTACGACGCCGCCACCGCCCTCGAGTGGGGCCTTGTCAACGCCGTCGTCCCGCTCGACAGGCTCGAGGCCGAGACCCTCGAGTGGTGCCATCGGATGCTCGAGCTGTCGCCGATAGCGCTCCGGATGCTGAAGGCCGGCTTCAACGCCGCCGACGACGGCCTCGCCGGCATCCAGCAGCTGGCCGGCGACGCCACGATGCTCTTCTACATGACCGAGGAGGGCCAGGAGGGCCGCAACGCCTACCTCGAGAAGCGCCGTCCCGACTTCTCCCGCTTCCCACGCCGGCCCTGAGCGGGCCCGCCCGCCGTGTGACGACCCCGGCTGAATGGGTCGCCGGCGCGCGCCCGCGGACCCTGCCGGCGGCGGTCGTGCCCGTGCTCGTCGGCACCGGCGTGGCGGTCGCCGGCGGCCACGCCGTCTGGTGGCGGTCCTGCCTCGCCCTCGTCGTCTCGCTCGCCCTCCAGGTGGGCGTCAACTACGCCAACGACTACTCCGACGGCGTGAGGGGGACCGACTCGGCCCGGGTCGGCCCGGTGCGGCTCGTCGCCTCGCGGCTGGCGGCGCCGGCCCAGGTGAGGCGGGCGGCCTGGCTGAGCTTCGCCGTCGCCGCAGCCGCCGGGCTTGGCGCTCGCCCTCGTCACGAGCCTGTGGCTGATCGCCGTCGGCGCCGCCTGCGTGGCGGCGGCCTGGTTCTACACGGGCGGCCCCCGGCCGTACGGCTATGCCGGTTTCGGCGAGCTGTTCGTCTTCGTCTTCTTCGGGCTCGTGGCCGTCGTCGGCACCGCCTACGTCAACCTCGAGGCGCGTGACGGCCCTCGCCGTGCTGGCGGCGGTCCCGGTCGGGCTTCTCTCCGTCGCGCTTCTCGTCGTCAACAACCTCCGCGACCTCCGCAGCGACGCCGCCGCCGGCAAGCAGACGCTCGCCGTCCGCCTCGGCGACAGGCGGACGCGCGTGCATCTATGCCGGCTGCCTCGTCGTCGCCTTCGTCTGCGCCGTCGGGCTCGGCGTCGGGTTGGACCGGCGCTTCGCCCTGCTGGCCCTGCTGTCTGTCGTCGCGGCGCTCCGCGCCGATCCGCCGTGTCCTGAGGGGCGCCTCGGGCCGCGAGCTCATCGCGGCCCTCGGCATGACGGGGGCGCTCCAGCTCTCCTTCGGGCTGCTGCTCGCGATCGGGATCGCCCTGTGATCGGAGCCGTCCTGGCGGATCGGCCCTAGCGCCGGGCCGGTCTCGCCGGCCACGAACGCCCGCACGAGGGCGGCGAAGGCCTCCGGCTGCTCGAAGGGGACGGCGTGGCCGCACGCCGGGGCGAGCACGAAGATGGCGTTCGGCCCGATCGCAGACGCCAGCCGCTGGCCGGCATCGACGAACTTGGCGTCGTCCTCGCCTGCCACGACGAGCACGGGCATCTCGAGGTTGCCCGACCTCCTCCCACATCGGCAGCTGCGTGCCGGTGCCGAGGTGCCGGAGGGCGCTCGCAAGGCCGGCGGCGGAGTTGACGAGGCGGGCCTCCCGGTCGGCCTGCTCGTCGGTGAGGTGGGAGAAGAGCGGGCCGGCGAGCCACTGTCGAAGAAGCCCGGCAGCCCCTCGTCCCCAGCCCCCTCGAGCTCGCCGGCGAGGCGTGTCGTCGGCCTCCTTGCGCTCCTCCCGCTCGTGGAGGTCCTCGATGCCCGGCCGTCGTGCCGACGAGGACGAGCCGCTCGACGAGCTCGGGCCGGGCGAGCGCGAGGTGGAGCGCCACCCGGCCGCCGAGCGAGTAGCCGACGTAGGTGCCGGCCCCGCAGCTCTCGCCGACGAGCTCCGCCGCCTCGTCGAGCGCCGCCCGTCGCGGCCGGCGACTCCCCGTGGCCCGGAAGATCGGGCATGACGAGCTCGTGGTCGGCTGCCAAGCGCCGCCTCGAGGGGGCGCCACGACCGGGCGGACTGGGTGAAGCCGTGGAGGAGCACGATGCGCGGCCCGCTCCCGGCCGTCCGACATGGAGGCCCCCTGCCGGCGCTCCACGGTCGAGAGGCGGCAGCACCGGGACCGTCGGCTCGGGCTCGGGCGTGGCTGGCTCACAGGTGACGAAGCTACCCGCGCAGACCCAGGCCGAGTTCTGCTCCACCCTCGTCGACGAATGGGTCGCGGGCGGGAGTCCGCTGCGGCGGTCGTCTCCCCCGGCTCCCGTTCGGCCCCGATGGCGCTCGCCCTTGTCGCCGACGGCCGGCTCGAGGTCCAGGTCCGCCTCGACGAGCGCTCGGCGGGCTTCATGGCCCTCGGCATCGGCCTCTGCTTCCGGGATGCCCGCCGTCGTGCTCACGACGAGCGGGACGGCTGCTGCCGAGCTCCATCCGGCCGTCGTGGAGGCGGACCTCGCCCGCGTGCCGCTCATCGTCTGCACGGCCGACCGGCCGCCCGAGCTGCAGGACGTCGGAGCGCCCCAGACGATCGAGCAGCGCGGCCTCTACGGGGCTCGGTCCGCTTCGCCCTCGACGCCGGCGTGGCCGGACGAGGCAGGGCGCGTCGCATCTGGCGGTCGCTCGGGAGCCGGCTCGTCGCCGAGGCGCTCGCCGGCCCGGCCGGCCCCGGCCCGGTCCATGTCAACCTCGCCTTCCGGGAGCCGCTCCTCGCGCCACGCCGGCGCCGGGCTCGGACCTCCCGCCCGGCGGCGAGGGACGGCCAGCCCGTGGCACGACGTCGTCCGCCGGCTCGGCCGGCTGCCGTCCGAGCGCCAGCTCGAGGAGCTGCGCCCGCTCGATCGCCCCCGGAGCGGCCGGGGAGTCATCGTCGCCGGCGCCCGCTGCGGCGACCCCGACGCCGTGCTCGCGCTCGGCGAGCGCTGCTCGGCTGGCCGCTCCTGGCAGATCCTCGCTCGGGCTGCCGCCGGCCGGGACCGGCGGGAGCCGTCGTGGTGGCGGCAGCCGACGCCCTCCTGCGGGTCGAGCGGCTTCAGGGCGGCTCACCGGCCCGAGGTCGTGCTCCGCCTCGGCGAGCCGTGGGCATCGAAGGTGCTCGCCGGCTGGCTCGCCGACACCGCCGCGGGCGGTGCCGTCCACGTCGTCGACCGACCCGCACTGGGCGTGGCGGGATCCCGGGCAGGGAGGCCGCCGTCCAGCTGCCCTGTGACCCGGGCGAGCTCGTCGCCGCCCTCCTCGCCGAAGGGGACGGGCCTCGACCCGGCCGCCGCGGCGGCGATGCCGGCGGCACGCCGCGCCGGGCAGGCGCAGTCGTGGGCGTCGGCCGAGGAGGCCGCACAGCAGGCGATCGACGGCGCCTCTTCGGCGACGGCGACGAGCTGACCGAGCCGTTCATCGCCCGCCACGTCTCGGGCTGCGCCGGCGTCGGCACGATCGTCGTGGCCTCCTCGATGCCCGTGCGCGACCTCGAGTGGTTCGGCGAGCCGGTGCGCGCGGCCGCCGAGGGTCTTCTCGAACCGGGGCGCCAACGGCATCGACGGGGTCGCCTCGACGACTCTCGGCGTGGCGGCCGCCGGCGCAGCCAGCCGCGGTGAGCCGGGGCGACGGTCGGGATCCTCGGCGACCTCGCCTTCCTCCACGACCTCGACGGCCTTCGTCCGTCCGGACGGCGCCGGCGGCCTGCCGCCGTGCGTCTTCGTCGTCGTCGACAACCACGGCGGGGGGATCTTCTCGTTCCTGCCGCAGGCGACCGAGCTCGACGAGGAGCGCTTCGAGCGGCTCTTCGGCACGCCGCAGCGACCCGACGTCGCCGCCGTGGCACGCGGCGCTCGGGGCGAGGGTGGTGGAGGCCGCGGACGAGGGCGGGTTTCGAGGAGGCGCTCGCTCAGGCGCTCGAGCCGGCGAGCGGCGGCGCGTGCCGGCGATGAGCCGCGGCCCCGGTCGTCATCGTCGCGAGCACCGGACCGGCGGCGCAACGTCGAGGTCCACGGCGAGCTGAACGCCGCCGTCGCGGCCGCCGTCTCGGCCGCCGGGTGGCGACTGAGGCTCAGCCGAAGCGCCGCGCGTCGTCGGCGGCGTACTTGGCCACGACCGAGTCGGTGGCGGCGGTGCGCTCGATCGCCTCGACGACCTGCTCGAGGCCGGCGGCCGGCAGGGCGCAGGTCATCTCGTCCGGCCGCATGCCGGTTCGCGCCCGGCTGAGCGCGCAGCCGACGCTGGCGGCGGGCTCACCCTCCTTGGCGACGGCGACGATGTGGCACTGCGGCTTGCCCTCGATCCGCAGGCCCGGGATCGCGTCGGAGAGCACCATCATCTGGCGGCCGTTCACCCGCAGCATCACGACGTCGGGCGAGACGTCCTGCCGGCACGTCGTCGAGCCTGCCGTAGGCGATGGCGCCCGGGCCGCTCGCTCACCGACGGGATGGACGGGATCATCTCTGGTGTCACCCAGCCTGACGCGAGGAGGGCGGCGACGTCGTCGTTGCCGGCCACCTCCTCGAGCGAGGCAAAGCCGTGGGTGAAGCGGCCGACGCTGCAGTTGCCGTGATCCTCGGCCTCCGTCGAGAAGCCGCCCTCCTCCCTCACAGCCTCCATCCAGAACACGCACGAGGCCGGCACGCGGCCCTGCCGCCCGTCGGCGGCCGGCTCGCTCATCGGGGCGTCGAACTGGCGGACGCCCTCCGGCCGGCGCTCGGTGAACGACATGAAGATCGGCGGGACGGCGAGATGGAGTGCGCCCGACAGGCGCTCGGCGAGATCAGGCCAGGAGGCGGCAGCTGTCCGTGACGGTCATGGGGTCACCGTAGCGGGGTGCCGTCGCGACCCTGCGCCCGTGTCGCAGCGCTGCTCGTCGCTCGTGGCACTGTTGACCGGTGCCGAGGCGTCTCGGAGGATCTCGCGTTCCGCGGCCTTCTGCACCAGGAGACGGCCGGCTGCCGCGGCCGGCGCTCGACGCCGGGCCGATGACCGCCTACCACGGGATCGACCCGACTGCCGACAGCCTGCACATCGGGAACCTCTACGGCATCTGCACGCTCCGGCGCCTGCAGGACGCCGGCCACCGGCCGATCGCCCTCGCCGGCGGTGGGACGGGGCTCATCGGCGACCCGGGCGGCCGGGACGACGAGCGCCCGATGCTCGCCGCGGGAGGAGCACGCCGCGAACATGGCCGGCATCCGGGCACAGATGGAGCGCCTCCTCGACTTCGACCCCGGCCGCGGCGATGCCCAGGGCGCTCCTCGTCGACAACGCCGACTGGCTCGTCGACTACCGCGCTCGTCGACTTCCTCCGCGACGTCGGCAAGCACTTCACCGTCAACCAGATGGTCGCAAAGGAGTCCGTCCGCAGCCGGATCGAGCGGCCGGAGCAGGGGATCTCGTTCACCGAGTTCAGCTACATGCTCCTGCAGGCCTGTGACTACCTCCACCTGTACGACGAGTTCGACTGCCGGCTGCAGTTCGGCGGCAGCGACCAGTGGGGCAACATCACGATGGGCGTCGAGCTCATCCGCAAGGTGCGGCAGCGGCGAAGCGCACGCCTTCACCTGGCCGCTCCTCTCGACCGCCGAAGGTCGCAAGTACGGCAAGAGCGTCGGCAACGCCGTCTGGCTCGACGCCCGCCGGACGCCGGTGTTCAGCCTTCTACCAGCACTTCCTCCGAGTCGCCGACGACGAGGTGGGCACGCTGCTGCGCCTCTTGACATTCCTCGACCACGAGGAGATCCTCGCCCTCGACAAGGCGACGGCCGAGCACCCCGGAGCGCCGGGCCGCCCAGCGGGCGCTCGCCCACGAGGTGACCGTCGTTCGTGCACGGCCCGGAGGAGGCCGCAAAGGCAGAGCGTGCATCTTCGGCGCCCTCTTCAGCGAGGAGATCGCCGCACGCTCGACGAGGAGGCGCTCCTCACGCCTTGCCGACGCGCCGACGCTCGTCGTCGACTCGGAGCCGTCTCGCGAGGCGCCGGCTCGGAGTCGTCCGGACGAGGACGGCGAGGGGCTGCCGCTCGTGGATGCCCTCGTCGAGAGCGGGCTCGTCGAGTCCCGCGGAGCGCCGCCCGGCTGGCGCCATCGAGCAGGGGGGCGCCTACGTGAACAACGCCGCGCCGCACCGACTACGGACTCGCGCATCACGCCGGCCGACCTCCTCCATGACCGCCTCGTGCTGCTGCGGCGAGGGCGGCGGGACTACTGCGTCGTGCGCTTCGAGTGAGCGAGAGCCGGCGCCGGCGGCGCCGGAGCGCTGCTGGTCTCGCCCTCGCGGTGGCTCTCCTCGCCGGGCTGCTCGCTCTACTCGGGCACCAGGGCCGACAAGGTGCAGGAATGGGTCAACCGGAGCGCCTTCATTGCCGATATGCAACACGGTGCTGAGCGACATCTCCCGCGTCCGTCGAGCCACCGCGACCGGCACGCCCGAAGGAGCTGCGGACGCTCTGCGCCGGCCTGGCCGACGACGTCGGCACCGATCTACGAGTCCCTGCCCGTCCCCGGACCTGCCAAGCTGACCGAACGCCATCGACGTCCCGGTCGAGACTCATCTTCACCGCCTCCAACTCCTGCTCGCAGGCGTCCTCGCTCACCTCGCCCGCCACGGCAGCGCGCTCGCGCAGCTGCAGCAGCGCCGAGTCCGAGCTGAAGCAGGTCCAGTCCATCCTCGCCACCTTCGGCGTCCGCTGGCGGGCCCGGCTTGTGAGCCGCCCGCGCCCGGCGCGAGGCCGGGGGCTCCCGATGCCGTCCGGCTACCGTGACGTGCCATGTCCACCCACGCGCGGCTGCAGAGCGGGCCGACCGGCCCGTTTCCCGACGGCGCCGATCCGGTCGCCTACGACCGCCTGCGGCGCCGCGTCCTGTGGCGCCTCCCGATGGGCCTCTACCTGCTCGGCAGCACGAGCTCCGACGGGAGCCGCCTCAACCTGATGACACTCAACTGGGCGACGCAGGTCTCGCTCGAGCCGAAGCAACTCGCCGTCAGCATCGAGAACCACGCCGTCACCCACGGCTCGTCGACGAGACGGCGGCTGCTACTCGCTCTCCTGGTCGACAGGGCGCAGCGGGCGAGGTGCGCAAGCTTCGTCAAGCCGGCCGTGCACGATCCGGTTGCGCGGACGCTTGGCGGCGTGGCCTACCGGACCGCCACGACCGGCGCGCCGATTCCCGAGCTCGCCGTCGCCTGGGTCGACTGCGAGGTGCGCCACGAGCTCGACTGCGGCAGTCACACGGTCTTCGTCGGCGAGGTGGTGGACGCCGGCTTTGCCGAGGGTGGCGAGGATGCTCCGGTGCTCCGGATGGAGGACACCCGGATGAGCTATGGGGGCTGAGCGATGAGCCCGCGCCAGAACGGGCCGTTCAAGCGGACCCACGGCTCGTCTGTGGAGATCGCCCCACCCGGACGGCGTGGCGGGATGGAGGCTGGTGGAGGACGAGGCGGGTGTCTCGGCTCTCGTCGATGAGCTGGCCTCCGAGCCCGCCTACGCGATCGACACCGAGTTCCACCGGGAGCGGACCTACTACCCCCATCTCGCCCTCGTGCAGATCGGCTGGGCGGGCGGCATCGCCCTCCTCGACCCGCTCGCCGGTCGACGTCCAGCCCCTCGCCGGGCTCTTCGAGCTCGGCGCTCTCGCCGTGCTGCACGCGGCCGACCAGGACCTCGAGGTGCTCGAGCGGGCGTGTGGCCGGACGCCGACGCGCATCTTCGACACCCAGGTCGTCGGCCGGGCTTCCTCGGCTTCTCGTCGCCGTCGCTCCTGACGCTCACCGAGGCGGTCCTCGGGCGGCGCCTGCACAAGGCGGACCAGCTCGCAGACTGGGTCCACCGGCCGCTCTCGCATGCCCAGCAGGCCTACGCGGCGGGCGACGTCGCCCACCTGCTCGAGCTGCACGACGTGATCGCCGAGCGGCTCGCCCTGCTCGGGCGGACGGAGTGGGCGGCCGAGGAGTGCGCCATCCTGCTCAGGAAGGACCGCTCGGCGACCGTCCCGGAGGAGGCCTGGTGGCGCCTGCCGCACGCCCGCCAGCTGCGGGGAGCGAGCCGGGCGGTGGCCCAGGAAGTGGCGGCGTGGCGGGAGCGCCGAGCCCAGCGCCAGGACCTGCCGGTCCGTTTCGTGCTACTCGGACCTGGCATTGCTCTCGGTGGCGCAGCGGCCGCCGGCGCGTCGTGCCGACCTGTTGCGGATCCGCGGGCGTCGACCAGCGGCACCTGGCGGCGGCAGCCGGCGACGAGCTCTTCGCCGCCATCGAGGCTGGCAAGGCCCTCTCGCCCTCCGGCTGCGGCTGCCCTCCGAACCGCCCGATGGAGCGCCCCAACCGGCCCGTGATCGCCCTTGCGAGCGCCTATGTCCAGCAGCGCGCGTCCGATCTCGAGCTCGACCCGGCGGTGCTCGCGACGCGGGCCGACCTGACCGCCTTCTTCCAGCGGAAGCGGGCCGGGCGCCTCACGTCCGGCTGGCGCTACGAGCTGATCGGCGCCGAGCTCGAGAGGCTGGCCGCCGGCTCGGCCTCGCTCGCCTTCGACGGGCGCTGGTCGCTCGTGCTCGAGCACGCGGGCAGGAGCGGCGTCAGGCTCGGGCGCGTCGCCACCTGGGGCCGCTCGGCGCGGAGCTGAGGCCGCCGCAGGCTTGGCCGGCCAGCCTGCCGTCACTCGGCTGGGGAGGAACGTGGCCGCAGGTCCATCCGCAGCGTCAGGATCCCGTCGGCAAGCTCGCCGCTCGCGTCGCCGAGCATGGCGAAGTCCTGGAAGTCCGAGTCCTCATCTGCTCCAGTATCCGCTGGCGCTCGGCCCCCTCGACCGGCGGCAGGCCCCGCCGGCGAACGGCGTCGGCCCGGTCCTCGAAGCGGGCGATCATCGCGTCGACGTCGAGGTCCTCCGGCATCGAGCCTGCACGATAGCTTTCGCTTGCGCTTTGGCCTGCGCCCGGCGGACGGACGCCCTGCTGAACCCGCGGGTTATGCTGTCGCCTCGGATGGCGGGAGGCAGCGCCGCACGCCAGTCGGCGCGACTCAACCGAAGCCGCCGGACAAGCCAGAAGATGGGGGCGATGTCCTTGTTGCCTGGAAGCAGCTCGTGAAAAAGGGTCGGCACCGTCGGTTCGAAGAGGCGCGCAGCCTGAAGCGCGCCTTCGAGGAACGTCCCGAGCCATGCCCCGAATGCGGTGCCCTCAAGCCGGACCCGCATGCCTCGTGGTGCCTCTACGAGTCAGAGGAGCTGGAGGAGAGCGAGGCCGACGGGGAGCAGCCCGGCTACTGATCGGGTCTGCTCGGGCGGTGCGACCGGCCGCACCGCCGGGCTCGCCTCCAGGGCGCTTGCCCGGTCGCGCAGCGCCGGGTGCGGCAGCGGCACAGGCGCGCCGGCTGTGCCGCCGGAGCAGCGAGGTAGCCGGCGAGCAGCTCGTAGACGGCCGGGCTCGTCATCGCGAGCAGCTCCGCCTTCATCGACCGGTAAACAGGCTCGTCTCGCCGAGAAGGCTTCGGGCGCCTCCGTGCACCACCAGGCGAATTCCGCCCCGCCCCGCCCCCAGTGCCGCCGGCGCCACTCGGTCAGCGTCGAGGTCACGTGGCCGTCCGGCGCCGACGGCGTCCTCCCGACGGAGCGGGAGCTGCCAGCAGACGTCCGGCTTCAGCTCGAGCGGGGCGATCGCCGCGCTCGAGGGCCGCCCGTGTGCAGGGCGCACCCGGGGCCGCCCTCGTGCTCCGGCCGGTTGAGGAAGATGCAGGCGCCGCCGACGAGACGGGTGACCGTCTCGCCGCTCTTCGTCCGGCGGAGCGGGCCGCCCGCACGCATCCCCTTCGACCTGAACTGCCACTGTGCCGGCGTGAGGCGTGCTCGCCGCCGCGAGCACCCGCTCGGCGTCGGCCTCGCCCGGTGAAGTGGGCCCCGTAGGAGCAGCAACCCTCGACGAGCTCCGGCGCCGGCTCGGTGAGCACGCCTTGGCAGCCGCGGCCGAAGATGCAGTTCCACGAGCTCTCGAGGAACGTGACGTCCATCACCCAGGTCCGGTCCTCGTCGGGGTCGTCGAAGCTCACCCATTCGTGGGCGTCCGCCGGCGCCGCCGCCGGCGCCCTGCCGGCTCACGCTGTCGGGGCCACGGAGCGGAAGGACGTGGTGGCCCGCTCCGCCGACTGCCTCGGAGCTGGGCACCGGTCGGCTCGGCACAGCAGAACCATGACTCGCTCAGGCGCGGGCGGCTGCGCCCGGCATGGGGAGCCCGTGCGAGCGGCTGAGGCGGCTCGGGCGGGAGCGACGCACCGGCTCGCCGGACGACGGCGAAAAGCCGCTCGAAGGTGACGTCGATCGGCTCGCCACTCGCCGCGGCGGCTCGGCCACGACGGCGAGCTCCTCCTGCAAGGAGTCGAGGGCGGGGTCGGCGGCCTTCCATTCGGCGCTTCCCACCTCGTCGACCCGCCCGGTCAGTGCTGCCGCGAGAGCTCGGGGTCGGGGCGCGTCGAGGAGGAGCGAGCCGCGGGGGAGCAGGAGCCGGATGGCGTACTGGACCGGGATCGGTGCTCCAGACGAGATCCTGCTCGGCCGAGAAGACGAAGAGGTCGGCGACGGAGCTGGAGCGTCGTCCAGGGGGTGAAGGGAAGCCACGACGGGCGGAGCTCGATGCCGGCGGAGCGGACGATCCGAAGGGCGACGCCGCTCGTCGGCGGCGGTGTGGCCCTTGTCGAGCAGTCCGAGCACTCGGTCGTCGACGGACTCGAAGGCCGAGACGACAAAGACGAGCCCGCACCGCGCGAGCTCGGGCCAGATGGAGCGGTGGCGGAGGATGTGCTCGACCTTGACGGTGGCGTCGAAGGAGACGCCGGGTGGGCCGCGTGGAGCGCCCTTGCCACCTCGAGCGCGTGGCGGGGGCGGTTGAGGAAGTCCGGGATCGGCGAAGCTGACGTGGCCGGCGCCGGCCGCCACGACCTGGTCGACGTCGGCGAGAACCGTCGGCATCGGGACCGGGCGGGAACGCCCCCGGTAGACGCCGGCCACCGGGCAGTGCCGGCAGCGGTGGTTGCAGCCACGGCTGGCCTCGACGCTCGCCGCAGTGACCGATTCGTCGCCGCCGTGAGGAAGCAGGTGTAGTCGGCGAGCGGTGGAAGGTCCCGGCGGAGCGGGGGAGCCGGTGACGGCGATGGGCGGCGCCGTTCGGTGCACCGTGCCGAGATCGACGAGCACTACCGGGCACTCGCCGCTCTCGCCGCCGGCTGCCGGCAGTCGGGCAGCCACCCGAGCAGGGCGGCGACCGGGTCGCCGGCGACGAGGAGGTCGCCGGGGCGCAGGAGCGGGTGGCCTTCGAGCACCGGCGCGTAGAGGCCATGGCAGGCCACCGGCAGGCCGGGCCGTTCCGACCGCAGTCGCTCGAGCGCACCGAGGGCGAGCCTCGTAGCGGTGTGCATCGGGACCGAGACGACCGCTTCTCGGCCCATCCGATCGACTCGTCCGGCCAGCCGCTCACGGCGAGGTCGACACAGCGGGTCTCGTGCCCGGCGGCCTCGAGAGCGGCAGCCGGTCCGGCGATCCCGAGCGGCTGGTGGCCGAGCTCGTAGGTGGAGATCAGAAGGACCCGCATCAGACCAACGTAGCTGCCGCCGGCAGAAGGGCGAGCTGGCCTGACGGCGGCCAGGCAAAGGCGTCTTCGAGGTCGGAGCGTTGCCGGCTGGTCAGCCGGGTCGGCGTCACGTCGTCGCGGCTCGATCTCGACCTCGAGGCGCGCCTCGGCGGCCCGGAGGGCCTCTTCGACCGACTGCGGCGCTCTCGCCGGCGGCGAAGACGAAGCCGAGATAGCGGTCTCCCTCCGGCAGGGCGCGCACGCGGCCGCCCGGGCGGGATGGTGATCTCCACGCCGGTGACCGCCGGCGATCGAGCGGGCCGCCTCCACGCCCTTCGACGGCTCTCGAGGCGTCCCGAGGAGGGGATGGGGATCATGAGCACGCCGGCGGGTTGGCGGAGGCGCGGGTCGGCGGCCTCGGGATGCCGGACGGCCGTTGCGAGCACGAGCTCCTCCAGGCTCGAGCCGTTCTCGAGCACGATCGCTTTCGAGCACCGGCCGCCGATCGTCCGGGCGGCCACCTCGAGCACGACTCGAGGCGGCCGACGCCGGCGGAACGTCGTCCGGCTCCGGCTCGTGGCGCCGGGAACGCGCAGCTCGGCGTGCACCGGCCCTCGGTCAGCCCGAGCGCCCGCACGGCGGGCCTGCGTACGCTCGGCCACGACGGCGAGAAGACGCGGGGGGAGGCGGGACGGGGAGACGTAGAGGGTCTCTTCGAAGTAGGGCCCGTCGAGCGGGTCGGGCTTGTCGAAGACGGCGATGATCTCGAGGTCGCCGTCCGAGAGGATGCCCTCGACGGCGACCTCGGGCCCGGGCACGAAGCGCTCCACCATCAGGCGGGAGCCCCTCAGGTTCGCCGGCCTCGGCTGGATGGCGGCGATCCGCACCGCCGCGGCTGCCGCCTCGGCCGGCGAGTCGGCCCGGATGACGCCGCGGCTCGCCGAGAGCGATGCGCGGCTTCACCACGACGGGGCAGCCCGATGCGGCCGGCGGCAGCGGCGACGGCGGCGGCGGCCGGCTCGGCCGTGACGAAGTCGGGCTGGGGGACGCCGGCGGCGGCAAAGAGCGGCCCGCATGGCGGCCTTGTCCCTCGTGAGCGCAACGGCCGCGGGCGGGCTGTGGCGCAGCCCGAGCTCGCGCGGCGGCGAGCGCGGCGGCGAGCGACCCCTCGTCGTCGACGGCGACGATGGCCGTCGGCCGGCAGCTGCCCGACGTGCCAGCCGGCGCGAGGTGCGCCGACGATCCGCTCGGCGGCGACCTCCGGCTCGTCGAGGGGCAGCTCGACGAAACGGTCACCCATCACGTTCGGCGAGTGCCTGCGGCCGCTCCGACCCGATGACGACATCGAGGCCGAGGCGTCTCGGCGGCCGCCAGGTACTCCTCGGCCCGGTAGGTGCCGGTCGGGAGGACGAGGAGCACCATCGGCGTGGAGGCGTCATTCCGCTACCAATGATGCCGGATCGAGGCCGCGGTGATGTCGGCGACGAGGCCGGCGTCGACCGCGGGGCACGGCGCATTACCCTTGCGCCATGACCCTTGACGAGGTGCTGCGGGTCACCGAGCCGGCCCGCTCGATGGTCCTCGAGATCCGTTCGGGCGAGGACAGCGCCGGCGAGCTGGCGCTCTGGCTCGAGGTGAACGGCTCCGCCAACGGCGCCTACACCTACGACATGTGGTTCCAGCAGGCTCCGACGCCGGGCCGGGCGACGACGTGCAGGAACTGGACGGCCTCACGGTCGTCGTCGCGGCAGCGAGCGTGGACAAGATCCGCGGGGCGACGCTCGACGTCGGCAACAGCGGCGGCGAGCAGGGTCTCGTGATGCTGAACCCGAACGCGCCCGCACCTGCACCGCCCGCGGTCGCCGACCGTGCCCGAGGCGACCTGTCCGGCCCCGTCGCACAGCGGATCCTCGACGTGCTCGAGGAGGACGTCAACCCGCAGATCGCCATGCACGGCGGCTGGGCCGACCTCGTCGCCTTCGAGCGACGGCACCGCCTACGTCCGGATGTCGGGCGGCTGCCAGGGCTGCGGGCTCGCCAAGGTGACCCTCAGCCAGGGGATCGCGGTCGCCATCCAGGACGCCGTTCCCGAGGTGCCGCGAGATCGTCGACGTCACCGACCACGCCACCGGCGAGAACCCGTACTACGAGGCCGCGAAGAAGTAGCCGCCGAGCCCTCGCAGTGCGCGGCCGCCGGCACGGGCGGTACTAGTACCGTGGCCCATGCTGCGCTTCCTCACCGCCGGGGAGTCCCACGGGCAAGGGCCTCGTGGTCGTGCTGGAGGGCGTGCCCGCCGGGCCTCGGCTGCACCAGCGAGGACGTCGCAGGCGAGCTCGCCCGCCGGCGGCTCGGGTACGGGCGCGGGCCGCGGATGCGCTTCGAGCAGGACGAGGTGACGCTCCTCGCCGGCATCCGCCACGGCCGCAGCCTCGGCTCGCCGATCGCCATCGAGATCGCCAACACCGAGTGGCCGAAGTGGGAGGAGGAGATGTCGCCGCTCCCGGGGCACCCGCCAAGGCAGCTGACAGCCCCACGTCCCGGCCACGCCGACCTCGCCGGCATGCTGAAGTACGGCTTCTCCGACGCCCGCGACGTGCTCGAGCGGGCATCGGCGCGCGAGACGGCGGCGCGGGTGGCGGCGGGCTGCGTCGCAAAGGCGCTCCTTCGCGCAGCTCGGCGTCGCCGTCCTCAGCCACGTCGTCGCCCTCGGCGGCGTCACCGTGCCCGCGGGCGATCGCGGCCGTAGCCCGCGGACCTCGACCGTGATCGACGCGTCGCCCGTCCGCTGCGCCGATGCCGGCGTCCGAGGCGGCGATGGTCGCCGAGGTAAAGGCCGCCGCCAAGGTGGGTGACTCGCTCGGCGGCACGGCCGAGGTGCTCGCCTACGGCGTGCCCGTCGGCCTCGGCAGCCACGTCCACTGGGACCGCAAGCTCGACGGGCTGCTCGCGCAGGCGGTCATGAGCATCCAGGCGGTGAAGGCGGTCGAGATCGGCGACGGCTTCGCGGGGTCGAGGCTGCGAGGCTCGCGAGGCTCACGACGCCATCTACTGGGACGGGGCGGCGAGCGACTACGTCAGGCGAGACGTCGCGAGCGGGCGGGATCGAGGGCGGCATCTCGACCGGCGGCCTGCTCTGGCTGCGGGCGGCCATGAAGCCGCTCGCCACCCTCAACCGGCCCGTGCTCGCCACCGTCGACGTCGGCGACGAAGGAGGCGACCGTCTCGTTCAAGGAGCGCACCGACGTGACGGCGGTGCCGGCGATGGGTGTCGTCGCCGAGACGATGGTGGCGCTCGTGCTCGCCGGCGAGGCGACGAGGAAGTTCGGCGGCGACTCGGTCGCCGAGCTCGTCCGCAACGCCGAGGCTTACGCAGGCGCCATCCACGAGACGCCCTCTGCCGTCACGGCGCCGGCCGTCCCGAAGGCACCTCTGTGAGATGAACGAGCACGTCATGCTCATCGGGATGATGGGCGCGGGAAAGACGACGACCGGCCGCCTCGTGGCGGGGCTTCTCGGCCGGCGCTTCCACGACAGCGACGAGGAGGTGCTCGCCCGGACCGGGCATGACGGTGCCCGGAGATCTTCCACGCTCCGGGGCGAGGCGGCCTTCCGGGCCCAGGAACGGGCCGTCCTCGCGAGCGGCCCTCACCTCGGGCGTGCCGTCGGTCATCGCCGTCGCCGGCGGGCGCCGTCTTCGACCCGGACTCCCGCCGGCGCATGCGGCAAAGCGGCGTGATCATCTGGCTGCGGGCGACTCCGCACACGCTCGGCCGGCGGGTCGGCACCGGCACCGGGCGGCCGCTCCTCGAGAGCCGATCCCGCCGGGACGCTCCACCGGCTCGACGCCTTCCGACGGCCCTTCTACCAGGCGCTCGCCGACGACTCCCGTCGACGTCGACGGAAAGATCCCGGCAGCTGTCGCCGAATGGGTGGCGCGCCGGGCGAGAGATCCGGCTCGAGGGCGCGCCGGACGCTCATCTCCTGCTGCCGGGAGCTGTGACGGGTGGCACTGCTCGCCCGCGTCCCGGTCGAGCTCGGCGACCGCTCGTACGACGTGCTGATCGGGAAGGGCGCCATCTCCGAGGTGGCGTCGTTCGTGCCGCCTCGGCCCGACAGGCCGTCGTCGTCACCCAAGCCCGCATCGGCGTCGCGATCGACGTCGCCCTCCCGACAGAGGTCATTCACATCCCGGAGGGCGAGCGGTCGAAGTCGCTCGCCACCGTCGAGGAGCTGAGTCGGCGCTTTGCTCGAGATCGGCCTCACCCGCTCCGACGTCGTGTCGCCGTCGGCGGCGGCGTGGTCACCGACGTCGCCGGCTTCGCCGCCTCGTGCTGGCACCGCGGAGTCGGCGTCATCCATGTCCCGACGACGCTCCTCGGCCAGATCGACGCCGCCATCGGCGGCAAGACCGGCGTCAACCTCCCCGAGGGCAAGAACCTCGTCGGCTCGTTCTGGCAGCCGCTCGGCGTGGTGTGCGACACGGCCGTGCTCGCCTCGCTGCCGGCGGCCGAATGGCGGTCGGGCAGGGGGGAGATGGCGAAGTACGCCTTCCTCGGGGTGGAGGATCTCGACGAGCTGCCGCTCGAGGAGCAGGTGGCCCGCTGTGTCGCCTGCAAGGCGCGGATCGTCGCCGCCGACGAGCGCGAGTCGGGGATGAGGATGACGCTGAACTACGGGCACACGCTCGCCCACGCCCTCGAGGCGCCGGGCTGCCGGCGAGTCGGCTGACGGCAGGCAGAGCCGGCTGCTCCGCCATGGCGAGGCGGTCGCCGTCGGGCTCGTCTTCGCCGCCGAGCTCGCGCAGGCCCTCGGCCGTATCGACGAAGAGAGGGTGGCACGGCATCGACAGCTTGTCGCCAGCTACGAGCTGCCGAGCCGCCTGCCGGGGCGCAGATCCCGAGACAGCTCCTCGAGCTGATGAGCAAGGACAAGAAAGCCCACGGTGACCTCACGTTCGTCCTCGACGGCCCGCGGGGCGTCGAGCCGGTGAGGGGTGTCGACCGTGAGCTCGTCCGCTCCGTGCTCTGCTCCCTCGCCGACACGGTGACGACGCCGTGACCGTGAGCACCCGGCTGCGGAGCGGCCGCGAAGGCGCCCGTTCGCTACTGCTGTTCCTCTCCGGGCCGAACCTGCAGCTGTTCGGCGGGCGCCAGCCGGAGATCTACGGCACCGCGACGCTCGAGGACCACATCGACCGGGCGCGGGCAGCACGCCGGCCGGCTCGGCCTCGACCTCGAGCACCTCCAGAGCGACTCGGAGGCAGATCTGGTGGCGGCGGTGCACGCCGCCCGGGCTCGGCAGCCGCAATCGTCGTGAACGCCGGTGCCCTCTCCCACTACGGCTGGGCGCTCCACGACGCCCTCGCCGCCTTTCCCGGTCCGGTCGTCGAGCTGCACGTCTCGAACCCGGATGCCCGCGAGCCGTGGCGGAGGCGAGTCGGTCATCGCGCCGGTGGCGGACGGCGACAGTGGCCGGCTTCGGCTCGGCTCGGCTACGAGCTGGCGGTCGAGGGAGCGGCTCACCTCCTGCGAGCGGGCAGGCCGCCGGCTTAGCGGGCGGGCACCGGCTTCGCCGAGCGCGTGCGCCGGAACCCTTAGAGTTCGGAAATGCCGAACGGACTCGACCGGTCCATGCTCGCCGAGATGCACGTGGCGGGACGGCTCGGGCGGCTCCGTGCCGGCATGGAGGAGGCGTCCTGCGACGCCCTCCTCGTCACGAACCTCGTCAACATCCGCTACCTGACGGGCTTCAGCGGCTCGGCCGGCGATGCTTCTCGTCGGAGCCGACGAGACGTTGTCCTCGTCACCGACGGCCGGTACCAGCGACCAGTCGGCCGAGGAGCTCGCCCGGGCCGGCGTCGAGGTGTCGAGCGAGATCGGCCGTGCCGGCCGAGCAGCTGGCGGCCGTCGACCGAGGCGCTGAAGGGGGTCGACCGCTCGGCCTCGAGGCCGACGACATCTCGTGGGGCTGCGAAGGAGCGCTCTCGCGACGGCGATGTCGTCGATCTCCTCTGGGGCGACGACTCTCGTCGCCGACCCGGGCCTCGTCGAGGGGCTGCGGATCGTGAAGGACGAGGGCGAGCTCGCCCGCATCGAGCTGGCGGCGGACATCGCCGACGTCGCCCTCGCCCAGGTGAAGGAGCGCCTGGCGAAAGGAGGTCGACCGAGCAGGAGTTCGCTCTCGAGCTCGACTTCGAGATGCGCCGGCGGGGCGCCGACGGCGTCTCCTTCGAGACGATCGTCGCGAGCGGCCCGAACAGCGCCCTTCCGCACGCCCGCCCGTCCGGCGCGGAGGATCGCGCCGGGCGAGGTCGTCGTCGTCGACTTCGGCGCCGAGGTCGACGGCTACCGCTCCGACATGACGCGGATGCTCTGCGCCGGCCCCGTCGCCTCGCCCGAGCTGCAGGATCTCCTCGACGCCGTCCTCGTCGCGCAGCGTGCCGGCGTGCGGGCGCTCAAGCCGGGTGTCAGCGCCGGCGAGGTCGACGCCGCCTGCCGCCAGTCGCTCGCCGCGCGCCGGCTACGGGGACGTCTTCCTCCACGGCACCGGGCACGGTGTCGGCCTCGAGATCCACGAGGCGCCGGCGGTCGCAGCAGGACGGCGCCGATATCCTCGAGGAAGGCGCGGTCGTGACAGTCGAGCCGGGCGCCTACCTGCAAGGCCTGGGCGGCGTCCGGATCGAGGACACTCTTGTCGTCACCGCCGACGGGCGCCCGGGCGCTCACCAAGTCGACGAAGGACACCCTCTGCTGATGGCCCTCTCCACGAACGACCTCCGCAACGGCATGTCGCTCGACCTGCCCGACGGCCTCTTCTCGGTCGTCGAGTTCCAGCACGTGAAGCCGGGGAAGGGGGGAGCCTTCGTCCGCACGAAGCTGCGCAACGTCCGCACGAAGGCGGTCGTCGAGCGGACCTTCCGGGCCGACGAGAAGGTCGAGCAGGCCGTCATCGACAAGCGGGAGATGCAGTACCTCTACCGCGACCAGGGCCAGTACGTCTTCATGGACAACGAGTCCTACGACCAGATGCACGTCGACAGCTCCACGCTCGCAGTCGCCGCCTCGCTACCTGAAAGAGGGTGACTCGGCGATCCTGCAGATGTACGACGGCGAGATCGTCGGCGTCGAGCTTCCCGCCACGGTCGAGCTCGACCATCGCCGAGACCGAGCCCGGCCTGCAGGGGGACCGCGTCTCGGGCGGCCGCAAGCCGGCGACGCTCGAGACCGGCCTCGTGGTCCAGGTGCCGCTGTTCGTGAATCCGGGCGATCGCATCAAGGTTGACACCCGGACCGGTGAGTACAACACCCGCGCCTGAGGGTCGCCGCACGCCGGAGACCGGGACGTGAGTTCGACGGCTGGGGTGAGCGGCGGCGGTCGCGGGAGCGGGCGCTCGAGCTCTGCTACGAGGCCGAGGTGAAGGGCGTGACGCCCGCCGAGCTGCTCGCCGACCTGCCCGTCATGCCGGAGGAGTACACCGTGCGGATCGTCGAGGGACTCGACCGCCCGTCAAGCGAGGTCGACCGCCTCGTCACGAGCGCATTCGGCCGGCTGGGCGATCGAGCGGATGCCGGCGGTTGACCGGGCGCTCCTGCGAGCGGCCACCTATGAGCTGCTCGGCGAGCCCGACGTTCCGACCGCCGTCGTGATCGACGAGGCGATCGAGCTGGCCAAGGAGTACTCGACGGAGGACTCGGGCCGTTTCCTCAACGGGGTGCTGGCCTCGATCGCAGCCGAGGTGCGGCCGGCGCCGGCTCCGTGACGAGGGGCGGCGGGGACGGCCCTCGAGCCGGTGCGGGGCGCACCCGAGGCCCGTACGAGGCCGCCGGCGTCGACTACGCCACTCTCGACGCCGCCAAGCGGGAGGCGATCGCGGCTGCTTCCTCGACGCTCGGGCTGCCAGCGCGCAAGAGGTGCCTCGGTCGTCGCCGGCTCGGTCGGCGAGCCGGCGACGCTCATCGAGATCGGGGAGCTCCGCCTCGCGGTCGTGCTCGAGTGCCTCGGCACGAAGTCGGTCATCGCCCACGAGGTCGAGACCCACCTCGACCTCGACCCATGGCCCTCCGTCGGGATCGACGCCGTCGCGGCCATCGTGAACGACCTCGCCTGCGTGGGCGCCCTCCCGCTCACCGTCAACGCCTACTTCGCGACGGGATCCTCGTCGTGGTACGCCGGCTCGCCGCCACCGCGTCTCTCGTCGAGGGCTGGCGCCGGGCCTGCGAGGCCGTCGGGGCGGCCTGGGTGGGCGGCGAGTCGCCGACGCTGTCGGGTCTCGTCGATCCCGAGCAGATCGACATCGCCGGCTCGGCGCTCGGCCGGGTCCCGGACGGCGAGCCGCCGTGGCTCGGGGCCGAGCTCCGTCCGGGCGACGAGATCGTCCTCGTCGCCTCGAGCGGCCTGCACGCCAACGGCGCCTCCCTCGCCCGCCAGCTGGCGGCTCGCCGGACGCCTGCCCGGGAGGCTGGGCCGAGCCGCTTCGCGAGCGGCCGGCGCTTCGGCGAGGCGGTTCTCGACCCGAGCGCCCTCTACCCGGCCGTCGTCGAGGCTCTGCAGAGCGGCGCGGGTGCCTGTTCACTACGCCAGCCACGTCACCGGGCACGGGCTGCGCAAGCTGATGCGGGCCGAGCGCGAGCTCACCTACCGGGTCCGGGCGCTGCCGCCGGTGCCCGAGGTGCTCTCCTTCCTCTCCTCCCGCGCCGGGCTCGACGCCCGGGAGGCGTATGGGACGTTGAACATGGGGGCGGGTTTCTCGCTGTTCGTGGCTGAGGGAGCCGGCGTTGCCGCCGTCGCCGCCGCCGGCGAGGCCGGGCACGACGCCCTCGTGGCCGGCGTGGTCGAGGAGGGCCGGCGCTCGTGTCGTGCTCGAGCCGATCGGCGTGACCTACGACGGACCGAACTGGCGTTGCGGTGATCCGGGCGCCGGCCCGGCACGCCGGCGCTCCTGGGGCTACGATGGCGCCTCGTACGTGAAGCGGGTCCCGTGAGGCCCGAACGGACGAGAGGAAGGCCCGAGTGGCCGAACGAGAGCGAAGGTTGACGCGCCCGAAGGGGCGCGTTTTTGTCGCCCGGGCGCGGGTGATGGACGCACGACGAGGTGTCGAGGGCGCTGAAGCGGATCGCCCACGAGGTCATCGAGCGCAACCACGGCCTCGACGGCCTCGTCGTGATCGGGCTCCAGACCGGCGGCGTCCCCCTCGCCGAGCGGCTCGTGCGGGTGCTGAAGGAGATCGAAGGCGTGACGCGTCCCGCTCGGCATGTTGGATGTCGCCTTCTACCGGGACGACATCGGGCTGCGCCCGGTGCTCGCCGAGGAGGTCACCCGCATCCCGACCGACCTCACCGGCAAGACGGTCGTGCTCGTCGACGACGTGCTGTTCACCGGGCGCACGGTGCGGGCCGCCCTCGACTCGCTCGCCGACCACGGCCGGGCGAGGGCGGTGCAGCTGGCCGTCATGGTCGACCGTGGCCACCGGGAGCTCCCGATCCGGCCCGACTACGTGGGGAAGAACCTCCCGACACGGAGGGACGAGCTCGTCGACGTGACGCTCGAGGGCGTGAGCATCGGCGAGCTGACCGCCGACGGGGGCGCCCGATGACGGCGCCGCTGTTCTCCGCCCCCGCCGGGACCCACACAGGCGCCGAGCCTGAGCAGGCCGAGGGCGAGCCCGCCACCGAGGGGGCCGGGGAGACCGGGCAGACCCGCCACCTCGTCTCGATCGCCGACCTGAGCCGCGACAGCATGCTCGACATCCTCCATCTGGCAGACGCCTTCAAGGAGGTGGCGGAGCGGCCCATCCCGAAAGTGCCGGCGCTCCGCGGAAAGACCGTCGCGACGCTCTTCTTCGAGCCCTCGACGCGCACGCGCCTCTCGTTCGAGACCGCCGCCAAACGCCTCTCTGCCGACGTCATGTCCTTCAGCGCCTCGACATCGTCACTCGAGAAGGGCGAGTCGCTCCGGGACACCGTCGAGACCATCGACGCCATGGGCGTCGACGTGATGGTCGTCCGCCACAAGTCCTCCGGCGTGCCCGATCGTGTGAGGGAGTGGACGCGGGCCAGTGTCGTGAACGCCGGTGACGGGCAGCACGAGCACCCCACCCAGGCGCTCCTCGACTGCTACACGATCCGGGAGGCGCTCGCCGAGCGTTCGCCGTCAGAGCCACCGGCGGATCTGAGCGGCCTTCGCATCGGCATCGTCGGTGACGTGCGGCACAGCCGCGTCGCCCGCTCCAACGTCCTCGCCTTCTCCGCCCTCGGGGCCGAGGTCGTGCTCGTCGGGCCCCGCACGCTCCTGCCGACCTCTCTCGAGGGTTGGCCGGCGAAGGCGACGGCCGGACTTCGACGACGTCCTCCCGACACTCGACGTCGTCTACCTGCTGCGGATACAGAACGAGCGGGCCGAGGCGGCGCTGGTGCCGTCGCTCGAGGAGTACCACGAGCGCTTCGGCCTCACGCGCGAGCGCGCCCGGCGCCTCAGTCGCCAGACGCTCGTGATGCACCCCGGGCCGATGAACCGCGGGGTCGAGATCGCCCCGGAGGCGGCCGACCTGCCGGCGTCGCTCATCACCCGGCAGGTACGAAACGGCGTCCTTGTCCGCATGGCGGTCCTCTTCCACCTTCTCGGCGCGGGCGCAAGCTCGGGCTGGGACGAGAGAGAGGAGGCGGCCGGTGGCTGACGTCCTCATCCGGGGCGGCCGCGTCGTCGCCGAAGGTGGAGAGCGCCGCGCAGACGTCCTCGTGCGCGAGAGTGAGGTCGTCGCCGTCGCCGAGGCAGATCGACGCCCCGACGGGCGCCCTCGTGCTCGACGCCGGCGGATGCGTCGTCGGTCCCGGGCTCGTCGACCTGCACGCCCATCTCCGCGAGCCGGGAGCTGAGATCGCCGAGACGATAGAGACGGGCACCCGCGCCGCCGCCCTCGGCGGCTACACGGCCGTCGTCGCCATGCCGAACACCGAGCCGGCGCTCGACCATCCTTCGACGGTGCGGGACGTGCTCGCGCTCGGGCGGCGATCGGCTCTCGCCGAGGTGAGCGTCGCGGCGGCGATCACCGTCGGCCGGCGGGGGGAGAGGCTCGTCCCGATGGGGGAGATCGCCGCCCTCGGCGTGAGGCTCTTCACCGACGACGGGCGGGGCGTGCAGGACGGCGGCGTCCTCCGGCGGGCGCTCGAGTACGCGAGCGACCTGTCGGTCGTCCTCGCCGAGCACTGCGAGGACGAGGAACTGGCAGCCGGCGGCCAGATGCACGAAGGTGCCTGGTCGAGCCGGCTCGGCCTTCCCGGCCAGCCGGCCGTCGCCGAGGAGGCGATGCTCGCCCGTGACATCGCACTCGTCCGGCTGACAGGCTCGCCGATGCACTTCCTCCACCTGTCGAGCGCCGGCTCGGTCGACCTCGTCCGGCGGGCGAAGGCGGCCGGCCTCCCGGTGACGGCCGAGGTCACGCCGCACCACCTCTGCCTGACGGACGCGAGCGTCGCCGGCTACGACCCGGTCTACAAGGTCAACCCGCCGCTCCGGGAGCAGTCCGACGTCGACGCCGTCCGGGCGGCGCTGATCGAGGGCGTCATCGACGCCATCGCCACCGATCACGCCCCCCATGCCGCCGAGACGAAGGAGAAGCCGTTCGACTCGGCGCCCTTCGGCATGATCGGCCTCGAGACCTCCCTCGCCGTCTCCCACACCGTCCTCACGAAAGGGCCCGACAACTGGCCGTTGCGGGAGCTCCTCGGCGCGCTCTCCGGCCGGCCGGCCCGCATCGCCGGGCTCGACCGCCAAGCGGGCGGTCGCCACGGCGGCCCGATCGAGGCGGGTGCTCCCGCCAACCTCGTCGTGTTCGATCCCGACGCCGAGTGGTCGGTCGAGCCGGACCGACTCTCGTCTCAGGAGCCGGAACACGCCTTTCCGGGGGATGGCGCTCCGGGGCCGTGTCCGTCACACGGTGCTCGAGGGTGAGGCGGTCGTAATCGACGCAGAGCCGCAGCGGTGAGCGCCGGCGTGCGCCCACCGGCGCCCGGCGAGAGGGCCGGGACGCCCGCTCCGGCACGTCCGCCGGCCCGGATGCGCCCGCCGGCGTTGTGCGTCCTCGCCGACGGGACGGTCTTCGAGGGCGAGGCGATGGGCTCGTTACTGCCTTCAAGCGGGGCGGCCGGCGACGAGCCGCCCGTCCGGGTCGCCACCGGCGAGCTCGTGTTCAACACCTGCCTGTCGGGCTACCAGGAGGTGCTCACCGATCCTTCGTATGCGGGCCAGGTGATCGCCTTCACCTACCCCCACATCGGCAACTACGGCGTCTCGCCGGAGGACGAGCAGGCAGGCCGGCCCTTCTGCCGCGGGGTGGTCGTGCGCGACCTGACCGACCGGCCGAGCAGCTGGCGAAGCGCCGGCAGCCTCGAGAGCTTCCTCGTGCGCCACGGGATCGCCGGGATCACCGGCGTCGACACGCGCCGCCTCACCCGGCACGTCCGCGAGGCGGGGGCGATGCCCTGTGCGCTCGGGACGGCTCCGGAGAGCGAGTTGCTGGCGGCTGCGCGGGCCGAGCCGGGGACGAGGGGCGTCGACCTCGTCGCCGAGGTCACGACGGCGAGCCCGTACGGCGTCGGCGGCGTTGGCGAAGATGGAGGGCGGCTCCGGGTGGTCGCCTACGACTTCGGGATCAAGAGGACGATCCTCGACCGCCTCTCCCGGATCGCCGCGGTCGAAGTGGTCCCGGCGACGACGCCGTCCGAGGAGGTTCTCGCCCGCCGGCCGGACGGGGTCTTCCTCTCGAACGGCCCTGGGGACCCCGGCGCTCTCGACCACCTCGTGAAGGAGGTCGGGCGCCTTCTCGGGGAGCTGCCCGTCTTCGGCATCTGCCTCGGCCACCAGCTGATGGCGAGCGCCCTCGGCGGCGAGACGTACAAGCTGGGCTTCGGCCACCACGGCGGCAACCATCCCGTGAGGCGGATCGCGACGGGCAGTGTGGAGATCACGAGCCAGAACCACGGCTATGCCGTCGCGGACGGCACGGTCGACAGCGCAGCGGTCACGCACGTGAACCTGAACGACGGGGTGATCGAGGGCCTCAGCCGTGACGACCTGCGGGCCTTCGGTGTCCAGTACCACCCAGAGGCCGGCCCGGGGCCCCATGACGCCAGGTACCTCTTCGACGCCTTCGCCCAGCTGATGGAGGCGAGCCGTTGACGGGCCGGCGGCCTTCGTATCGGTCCATCGAGGCGCCCGGGACGAGCTGCTGATGGGCTGCCGGCGCGACATCGAGTCGATCCTCATCGTCGGCTCCGGCCCGATCGTGATCGGCCAGGCGTGCGAGTTCGACTACTCCGGCACGCAGGCCTGCCGTGTGCTGAAGGCGGAGGGCTACCGGGTGATCCTCGCCAACTCGAACCCGGCGACGATCATGACCGACCCCGAACTGGCCGACCGGACCTATGTCGAGCCCCTCGAGCCGGACACGCTGACGGCCATCATCGAGCGGGAGCGGCCCGATGCGCTGCTGCCGACGATGGGCGGCCAGACTGCGCTCAACCTGGCCACGGTGCTCGAGGAGCGGGGCGTCCTCGACGCCTACGGGGTGGAGCTCATCGGCGCGACCGCCGAGGCGATACGGACGGCGGAGAACCGCGACCGCTTCAAGTCGGCGATGCGGGAGATCGGCCTCGGTGTGCCCGATTCCGGGATGGCTGTCGCCCCTGTCGGCATCGACTCGGAAGGACGCGAGCGCCGCGACGTCCGCCGTGGGCTGGAGGAGGCGGTCAGGATCGCCGAGGAGATCGGCTTCCCGGTGATCGTCCGGCCGTCGTTCATCCTCGGCGGCCGCGGCACTGGGATCGCCCATACCCGCTCCGAGCTCGAGGGTCTCGCCCTCGTCGGCCTCGGCGCCAGCCCGGTCGGCGAGATCCTCGTCGAGCGGTCGATCGCCGGCTGGAAGGAGTACGAGCTCGAGGTGATGCGGGACCGCCTCGACAACTGCGTCGTCGTCTGCTCGATCGAGAACTTCGACCCGATGGGGGTCCACACCGGCGACTCGGTGACTGTCGCTCCCGCCCAGACGCTCTCGGACGTGGAGTACCAGACGATGCGCGACGCCGCCTTTGCCTGCATCCGGCGGGTCGGGGTCGAGACCGGCGGCTCGAACATCCAGTTCGCCGTGAACCCGGCCACCGGCGAGAGGCTCGTGATCGAGATGAACCCCCGGGTCTCGCGCTCATCGGCGCTGGCGTCGAAAGCGACCGGGTTCCCGATCGCGAAGATCGCCGCTCGCCTCGCCGTCGGGTACACCCTCGACGAGATCGCCAACGACATCACAAAGGCCACGCCGGCGAGCTTCGAGCCGACGATCGACTACGTCGTGACGAAGGTGCCGAGGTGGGCTTTCGAGAAGCTGCCCGGTGCGCCCGACTCCCTCGGCACGCGGATGCAGTCCGTCGGGGAGGTGATGGCGATCGGGCGCACGTTCGAGGAGTCGCTGCAGAAGGCGCTCCGTGGCCTCGAGCTCGGGAGGGCGGGGCTGAACTGCGACCCCGGGGAGCGCCGTTTCGACGAGTTGCCCCTCGACGAGCTCGTCTCGCGGGCGACGGTCCCGACGCCGGACCGGCCCTTTCAGCTCGAGTCGGCCCTCCGGCGCGGCGTAGGGGTCGACGAGCTGGCGAAGGCTACGGGAATCGATCCGTGGTTCCTCGACCGCTTTGCCGGGATCGTCGACGAGCGGGCGAGGTTGGAGGCATTGGCCGCCTCTCCCGGGGCGGCGCGGGAGGCGAGGCCGGCGAGGCCGGCGAGGGCGGAGAGATTGCGGAGGGCGGCGGCGAAGGTACCTGTATGCAGTTACCGCCGCATTTGACGGCAACCGCATACAGGTACGGCTCCAGTCGGCGAGGACCGCGGTGCGTTTGCCGCCCTCAGCCGGCGGGACTGGCGGCGGGCGAAGCGGCTCGGCTTCTCCGACGCCCAGCTCGCCTACCTTTTCGGCGCCACCGAGGAGGAGGCGCGAGCGGCCCGCCTCGCAGCCGGCGTGAGGCCGACGTTCAAGACGGTCGACACCTGCGCCGCCGAGTTCGCCGCCGAGACGCCGTACCACTACTCGACCTACGAGGACGAGGACGAGGTGAAACCCGCCAAAAGGCGGCGGGTCGTGATCCTCGGCTCGGGACCGAACCGGATCGGCCAGGGCGTCGAGTTCGACTACTGCTGTGTCCACGCCTCGATGGCCCTCAGGGACGCCGGCTTCGAGACCGTGATGGTCAACTGCAATCCGGAGACCGTCTCGACCGACTACGACACCTCCGACCGCCTCTACTTCGAGGCGGTGACCGAGGAGGCCGTGCTCGACGTCGTCGAGGCCGAGCAGGCGGCCGGAGCAGGCGGCGTCGCCGGCGTCGTCGTCGCTCTCGGCGGCCAGACGCCGCTCAAGCTCGCCGGGCGGCTGCCGGCCGAGCTCGTCCTCGGCACGCGGCCGGCGTCGATCGACGAGGCCGAGGACCGGGAGCGGTGGTCCGCCCTCTGTGCCCGCCTGGAGATCCCCCAGCCGGCGGGCGGCACTGCACGGACTCTCGTCGAGGCGGCCGAGATCGTCTCGCGGATCGGCTTTCCTGCCCTCCTGCGGCCGAGCTATGTCCTCGGTGGCCGGGCGATGGAGATCGTCTACGACGACGACGCCCTCGCCCTCGCCTTCGGGGCGTTGTCGCTCGGCGCCGAGGGCCTGCTCCCGACGGAGCGACCGATCCTCATCGACCGGTTCCTCGAGGACGCCGTCGAGGTCGATGTGGACGCTGTTCGGGACCGCACGGGCGAGGTGTTGATCGGGGCGGTCATGGAGCATGTCGAGGAGGCCGGCGTGCACTCGGGCGATTCCGCCTGCGTCATCCCACCGCCGACGCTCTCAGCCGAGGCGCTCGGGGTGATCGCCGGCCACACGGGCGCCATCGCCGACGCCCTCTCGGTCGAGGGCCCGATCAATGTCCAGTACGCCGTGAAGAAGGGCCAGGTCTTCGTGATCGAGGCGAACCCGCGGGCGTCCCGGACGGTCCCGTTCGTCGCCAAGGCGACCGGCGTGCCGCTCGCCAAAGTGGGCGCGAGGGTGCTCGTGGGCGCCACGCTCGCCGAGCTGAGGCTCGAGGGGCTCCTCCCGCCGCCGGCCGGCCCGGGCGCGCTGCCACCGCGCCACGTGAGCGTGAAGGAGGCCGTCCTCCCCTTCGACCGGTTCCCCGACGTCGACTCGGTCCTCGGTCCCGAGATGCGCTCGACGGGCGAGGTGATGGGGATCGACCGGACGTTCGGGCTGGCGTTCGCGAAGAGCCAGATCGCCGCCGGCAACCGGCTGCCCGAGAGCGGGGTCGTCTTCATGTCCCTCGCCGATCGCGACAAGGAGCTCGGGGGACTGGCCGCAGCCGCCTTCGCCGAGCTCGGCTTCTCGATCGCCGCCACCGAGGGCACGGCTGCCCACCTGCAGGCGCACGGGGTGGAGGTCGCCACGTTCGTGGCAAAGGTCGGTGAGGGACCGGTCGACCCGGCGCACGCCGATGCCGTCGAGTTGATCGAACAGGGCCGGATCCAGCTCGTCGTCAACACGCCTCGAGGCCGGGGGCCGCGGGCCGACGGGGCCTACATCCGCCGGGCGGCGTCGGCGAACGGCGTCCCGTGCCTGACGACCGTGGCGGCTGCCCGCGCCGCCGCCGCAGGCATCGCCGACTGGAGGCGTCACCCCCTCCGGGTCTGCTCCCTGCAGGAGCACCACCGCTCGGCCGCTTCCGACCTCAACGGTGCACAGGAGCAGCTGTTCGACTTGCCTCCTCCCGCCCGGCCGGGGGGAGATCGGGCAGATCTGCGATGAGCCCGCCGGTGCCGCTTTGACGACGAGCCGACGGGGCCGGTGGCGAACCGGCAGCCGGGCTCGGCCTTCGGCATCCTTGAACCTCTCGGCACGCGTCGGCTCTGTCACGCTGAAGAACCCCGTCATGACCGCCGCCGGCACTTCCGGCCACGGGGCAGAGCTGGCTGACTACTTCGAGCTGTCGGAGCTCGGCGCCGTTGTCGTCAAGTCGCTCTCCGTCGAGCCGTGGCCCGGCAACGCCGCCCCCCGTGTCTGCCCGGTGCCCGGCGGCATGTTGAACAGCGTCGGCTTGCAGGGCCCCGGTATAGCCGAGTGGGCCGAGACGGACCTTCCCGAGCTCGTGAGCCGCCGGGCGCACGTCGTCGCGAGCATCTGGGGGCGACACGTGGAGGATTACGCCGACGCCGGCTCCCTCCTCGCGTCGTCGGCGGCCGCCCCGTCCGAACAGACGGGCGGCATCGTCGCCCTCGAGGTGAACGTGAGCTGCCCGAATCTCGAGGATCGGAGCCGGATGTTCGCCCACTCTCCCGAGGCGACCGCCCGCGCCGTGAGCGCCGCCTCGGCAAGCGGGCTCCCTGTGTGGGCGAAGCTCTCCCCGAACACCGAGGCGCTCGTCGAGGTGGCCGGCGCCGCCCTCGAGGCCGGCGCCGAGGCAGTCACCCTCGTCAACACTCTGAGCGGCCTTGCCATCGACACAGCCTCCCGCCGGCCGGCACTCGGCGCAGGCAGAGGGGGGCTCTCCGGAGAAGCGCTCCACTCGGTCGCCCTCCGCGCCGTCTACGACTGCCGGGCGGCCTATCCCGATGCCGCCATCGTCGGTGTCGGCGGGATCTCCGACGGTGCCGGAGCGTTCCGGATGCTCATCGCGGGCGCCGACGCCGTCCAGGTCGGCACGGCGACTCTCGCCGAGCCACGGGCGCCGCGGCGTGTGCTCGACGAGCTGACAGGCCTTCTCGTGGGTGAGGGCGTCGCCTCGTTGAGAGAGGTCGTGGGGGCGGCCCACCGGGCACAAGGCGACGCGGCAGAGCCCGGCCGAGCCAGCCCGGCGCGGCCGGCGCCGGGCTGGTCCGCCGCACGACCGGGGCGGGCAGTTCCGGGCCCGAGCGCACCGGCGTCGGGCAGATGACGACGGCCGCTGTGCCAGCAGCCGTCCGTCGCCGCCTCGGACTTGCCCTCGACCTCCCCGATCTCGACGCCGCGCTCGATCTCGCCAGGTTGCTCGCGCCGTGGTTCGGCGTCGCCAAGGTGGGTGCCGAGCTCTTCGTATCGGCAGGACCTGAAGCGGTACGAGCGCTCATCGGAGAGGGGTTCGACGTCTTTCTCGATCTGAAGTTGCACGACATCCCGACCACCGTCGGCCGGGCGGCGAAGCGGGCAGGCATGCTCGGAGCGACGTTTCTCACCGTCCATGCAGCCGGCGGCCCCGCCATGGTGGGCGCCGCCGTCGAAGGCTTTGCGACAGGGGGCGCCCCACCGGTGGGGAGCAGACCGGCCACCGCCGATCCGGATGGGGAGCGAGCTCCGCTCCGAGGGGGCGGTGGCAGTGCCGCGGGAAGCGCGACGGGGCACCGGCCCGGTGTGCTCGCCGTGACGGTGCTCACGAGCGAGGCCGACGCGCCCGTCGGGACGCTCTTCGCACGGGCCGAGGTGGCGGCGGCGACCGGCTGTGCGGGGGTCGTCTGTGCAGCCGGCGACATCGAGGCGGTTCGCGAGAAGGTGCCGGATCTCCTCGCCGTCGTGCCGGGCATCCGGCTGCCGGAGGCGACGCTCGACGACCAGCAACGGACGGCGACGCCAGGAGCAGCCACGCGGGCCGGCGCCGGGCTGCTCGTCGTCGGGCGCACGGTGACAGGCGCCGGCGATCCGGTGGACGCTGCCCGCCGCGTCGTGGCTGATGTCGAAGCGGCGCTTGCGCCTGAAAAATAGAAACCCGCCCTCAGATGAGGACGGTCGTCACCTCTTCCTCGGCCATCGGGCTCTCGAGGGGGAAGTGACATGCGGCGAGATGACCGCTGCCGAACAACCGCAGCTGAGGCTCCTCCTCCGCGCACTGGTCCTGCGCGTACGGGCACCGGGTGCGGAAACGGCAGCCTGAGGGCGGGCTGATCGCAGACGGCAGCTCGCCCGTGATGATCTGGCCCCTCCTCGCCCGTGCCGCAGCGGGCTCGGCAATAGGGATCGTGTCGATGAGGCCCCTCGTGTAGGGGTGAGCGGCATTCTCGTAGATCGCCTGCGACGGGCCCACCTCGACCAGCTTGCCGAGGTACATCACCCCGATCCGGTCGGCGAGGTACTTAACGACGGCGAGATCGTGGGAGATGACGATGTAGGAGAGCTGGTGGCGGTCCTGCAAGCCCTTCATCAGGTTGAGGATCTGGGCCTGGATCGAGACGTCGAGAGCCGAGACCGGCTCGTCGGCGACGATGAGCCTCGGATTGAGCGTGAGGGCACGGGCAAAGCCGATCCGCTGGCGCTGGCCGCCGGAGAACTCGTGCGGGTAGAGGTCGTACGCCTTCTTCGCCAGGCCCACCTCTGAGAGAAGGTCGAGCACCCGCTGCTCCTGCTCCTTGTGGTTGCCGATCCCCTGCACGATGAGCGGTTCGCGCAGGATCGAGCCGACCCTCATCCGCGGGTCGAGCGAGGCGTAGGGGTCCTGGAACATGAGCTGCAGCTCGCGGCGCTGCCGGCGGAGCTCGGCGCCCCGCATCGTCGTGAGCTCCTTGCCGTCGAAGCGGATCGAGCCGGAGTTGGGCCGCTCGAGGCCCACTATCAGGCGGCCGATCGTCGTCTTGCCACAGCCTGACTCGCCGACGAGCCCGAACGTCTCTCCTTCGCGGAGGGTGAAGGAGACGTCCGAGACGGCATGGACGCTCCCCATCTTGTGCTGGATGACCGCCCCGGAGGTGAAGGGGAATTCCTTCACGAGGTGGTCGATCTCGAGAATCGGCTCGCGGGTCGGCGAGCTCGGCGATCCGCGCCTCGGCTCGCTCGAGCGCGCTCACGCGCTCGGCCTCGGTGAGGGTGAGCACCGGGCGCCTCTCGTTGCCGGCGCTCCCGACCGGGTGGAAGCAGGCAAAGACGTGCTCGGGGTCGTCGCTCCGAGCGGAGCAAGGGGCGGCTCCTCGGTCCGGCAGATCTCCGTCGCGCTCGGGCAGCGGGGGTTGAACCGGCAGTTCGCCAGCTCGTTGCTCAAGTCGGGAGGGATGCCGGGGATGTTGTAGAGCCGCTGGGTGCGGTCCTGGTCGAGCTTCGGTATCGACTGGAGGAGGGCCGAGGCGTACGGGTGCTGCATCCGGTGGAAGAGCTCCTCGGTCTCGGCGCCCTCGACGATCTTGCCGGCGTACATGACGAGCACGCGGTCGGTGCGCCCGGCGATCACCCCCATGTCGTGGGTGATGAGGATGATCGCCGTCTTGAGGCGGCTGCGGAGATCGTCGAGAAGGTTGAGGATCTGGGCCTGGATCGTGACGTCGAGCGCCGTCGTCGGCTCGTCGGCGATGAGGAGCTTCGGGTCACAGGCGAGCGCCATCGCGATCATCACGCGCTGGCGGAGGCCGCCGGAGAGCTGGTGGGGGTAGTAGTCGACGCGCTCGGTCGGGCGAGGCATCCCGACGAGCCCGAGCACCTCGACGGCGCGCTCTTTCGCCTCGTCCTTGTTCACCTTGCGGTGCAGCCGGACGCCCTCGGCAATCTGCCGCCCGATCGTCATCGTCGGGTTGAGCGACGTCATCGGGTCCTGGAAGATCATCGCGACCTCGTTGCCGCGGACCTGCTGCATCTGCTTCTCGCTCATCGAGACGACATCGCGGCCGTTGACGCGGATCTCGCCCCGGTGATGTGGCCGACCGACGGCAGGAGCCGCATGATGGAGAGCCCGGCGGTGCTCTTGCCGCACCCCGACTCGCCGACGATCCCGACGCATTCGCCCTCGGCGACATCGAAGCTGATCCCGTCGACGGCACCGACGTTGGACGACCGGAGGTGGAATTCGGTACGGAGATCCTCGACTTCGAGGACGTTTGGCATGTGATCAATCCTTCGCGATCGAGCGTCACCCGCGCCGGCTCCGCGGGAGGTTCCTGGTCGGGCGGTGTGCGGCGCGCTATCGTAGCCCCCCATGCCCCAACCTCCCAGCCTGACGCCGGAGCAGCGACAAGCCGCACTCGCCAAGGCCGCCGCGGTGCGCCGCGAGCGCGCCGAGCTGAAGGACCACCTGAAGAGCGGCCGTTTGGACCTGAAGCAACTCCTCGACCGGGCCGCCTCAGACGAGACCGTCGGGAAGATGAAGGTGCTCTCGGCCCTCGAAGCCCTGCCCGGCACCGGCAAGGTGAAGGCACGCCGCTTGATGGAGACGGTCGGTGTCAGTGACGGGCGCCGCCTGCAGGGCCTTGGCGCAAAGCAGCGCGAGGCGTTGCTGGAAGCCGCCGAGCGCCCCTAGCAGACGCTCGTCCGGCCCTGATCCTCGTCCTGTTCGGCCCCGGCGGCGTCGGTAAGGGCACCGTCATCGGCCGGTTGCTCGAGCGTGATCCCAAGCTCTGGCTGAGCCGATCCTGGACTACGCGTGCTCAGCGACCTGGCGAGCCCTCCGACGCGTACACCTTCGTCAGCCGGGAGGAGTTCGAGGAGAGGGTGGCGGCAGGCGGGTTCCTCGAGTGGGCGCAGGTCCTCGACGACCTGTACGGCACACCGTCCCCTGAGGCGCCCCCCGGGCGCGACGTGGTTCTCGAGATCGACGTGCAGGGCGCCCGCCAGGTGCTCGACCGGGTGGAAGACGCCGTCTGTGTCCTCATGCTCGCCCCGTCCGAGGAGGCCCAGGCGACCCGGCTCCGCAGCCGCGGAGACGACGAGGAGCACGTCGAGCGCCGGGTGGAGCTCGGCCGATCGGAGGAGCGCGAAGGGCGCCGGCTCGCCACCCATGTGATCGTCAACGACTCGATCGAGCAGACCGTCGCGCAGTTGTTGGCTATCATTGCGGGTGCGCGGGACCAGTCGGTGGCGCGCCCTTGAGCGGCTGAAATCTGCCCGCCATGTGCCGCACCTCCACCGACGTCCTCGCGAGACGCCCCACCGAGAAGGAGCACGATGGCTGAGCCGCGCAGCACGATGATCGACCCGCCGATCGAGGTCCTCCTGTCGAAGGTCGACTCGAAGTTCACCCTCGTCACGCTGGCGGCGAAGCGCGGCCGGCAGGTCAACTCGTACTTCAGCCAGCTCGGAGAGGGCCTCGGGGCGATCGTGCCGCCGCAGGTGGCCTCCGTGGCGCGAAAGCCGCTCTCGATCGCCCTCGAGGAGATCGCCGCCGGCAAGGTCCGCTCTGAGTTCCCCGCCGACCGCGAAGGCGACGGCACGGGCATCGAGGAGCCGGCAGAAGGCGAGGAGGCGGCTCGCCGCCGCCGGCGAGGGTGACGACGAGGCCGGCTGAGCCGGCTGAGCCCAAAGAGCCGGCAGCCCCGGGAGACTCCCGAGACAGAGCCGCCACCCGCGACACCACCGCAGCGGCGCTCGACGGGCGCCGGATAGTCCTCGGGGTGAGCGGCGGCATCGCCGCCTACAAGGCGGTCGAGGTCTGCCGGCGGCTCGTCGATGCCGGCGCCCACGTGGCGCCGGTGCTCACAGACGGGGCGCTCCGCTTCGTCGGGGCTCCGACCTTCTCGGCTCTCGCCTCCGAGCCGGCGCACACGTCGCTGTTCGAGGATGCCGACCCCATTCCCCACACCACGCTCGGCCGGCAGGCCGATCTCGTCATCGTGGCGCCGGCGACCGCCCGCCTCATCGGCGCCTACGCCGCCGGCATCTCCTCCGACCTGCTCGTCGCCACCCTCATCGCCACAGCTGCGCCCGGTTCTCGTCTGCCCGGCCATGCACACCGAGATGTGGGAGCACCTCGCCGTGCAGGAGAACCTCTCCACCCTCCGCCGCCGCGGCGTCCACGTCCTCGAGCCGGGCTCCGGGCGCCTCGCCGGCGGCGACCACGGGGCCGGGAGGCTCGCCGAGCCGGCCGAGATCGTGGACGAGGCGGCGCGGGTGCTGTCACTGCCGCCGGCACCGGGCGCCTCCCGGGCGCTCCGAGCCGCACGATCGCCCCCGCGAGCGGGACCTGGAGGGATCCGCCTCCTTGTCACCGCAGGCGGCACGCGAGAGCCGATCGACCCCGTCCGCTACATCGGCAACCGGTCCTCGGGCAAGCAGGGCCACGCCCTCGCCGAGGCGGCACGCGACCGGGGGGCCGACGTCACGCTCGTCACGACGGTCGGCGCGACGGCGCCGCAGGTGAGCCGCCTGATCGAGGTCGAGACGGCGGCCGAGATGGCCGAGGCCGTCCTCGGCGTCGCCGGCCGAGCAGCGACGTCATCGTCATGGCGGCGGCCGTCGCCGACTTCCGCCCCGTCACGGTCGCAGCCGCCAAGCTGCGCAAGTCGGCCGGCGTGCCGCGACTCGAGCTCGAGCCGACGACCGACATCCTCGCCGAGCTCGGCCGGAAGCGCCGGGACGGCCAGGTGCTCGTGGGCTTTGCCGCCGAGACCGACGACGTGACCGAGCGGGCCGCCGGCAAGCTCGCGGTCCAAGGGAGCCGACCTCGTGGTGGCGAATGACGTCGGGGCTGAAGGCGTCGGCTTCTCCCACGAGACGAACGCCGTGACGATCGTCACCGCAGACGGCGAGCCGACCGTGCCGCTGTCCTCGAAGCGGGCCGTAGCCGACGCGGTGCTCGACGCCGTCGCCGGCCGCACCTGGCAGGCGCCGAACGGCCGCACCTGCCGCCGCACTCCGGCGAGATGCCGAAGACGACCGATGAAGGAGCCTTGCTTGAGAAACTTCCACTTCACCTCGGAGTCGGTCACCGAGGGCCACCCCGACAAGATGGCCGACCAGATCTCCGACGCCGTCCTCGACGCCATCCTCGAGGCCGACCCCGCCGGCCGGGTGGCCTGCGAGACGCTGCTCACGACCGGCCTCGTCGTCGTCGCCGGCGAGATCACGACGTCTGCCTACGTCGACGTGCCGCGCCTTGCGCGCGAGACGATCTGCTCGATCGGCTACGACCGGGAGGAGCTCCACTTCGACGGCAACAGCTGCGGCGTCGTCGTCTCGATCGACGAGCAGTCACCCGACATCGACCAGGGCGTGACGCGCCGCCCTCGAGGTGCGCGAGGGCACCGCCGGCGAGGACGTCCTGAGCGCCCAGGGCGCCGGCGACCAGGGGATGATGTTCGGCTACGCCTGCGACGAGACGGCCGACCTCATGCCGCTGCCGATCTGGCTCGCCCACCGCCTCGCCCGCCGCCTGGCAGAGGTGCGCAAGGACGGCACGCTCAACTACCTCGGCCCGGACGGCAAGACGCAGGTGTCGGTCATGTACGAGGACAGCCGGCCGGTGCGCCTGACGACGGTGCTCATCTCCACCCAGCACTCGAAGGACGTCGACATAGAGACCCAGCTCCCCGAGGACCTCCGCGATCACGTCATCGACCCGCTGCTCGCCGACCTGCCCGCCGAGGTGGACGCCGGCTCGTTCCAGCTGCTCGCCAACCCGACGGGTCGCTTCGAGCTCGGCGGCCCGGCGGCCGACACCGGCCTCACCGGCCGCAAGATCATCGTCGACACCTACGGCGGCGCCGCCCATCACGGCGGCGGGGCCTTCTCCGGGAAGGACCCGTCCAAGGTCGACCGCTCCGGCGCCTACGCCGCCCGCTGGGTGGCCAAGCACGTCGTCGCCGCCGGCGCCGCCCGCCGCTGCGAGATCCAGGTCGCCTACGCCATCGGCGTCGCCCGCCCGCTCTCGGTCATGGTGGAGACCTTCGGCACCGAATCCGTCGACCCTCGCAAGATCGAGGCGGCCGTCGACGAGCTGTTCGACCTGCGGCCCGCCGCCATCATCCGTGACCTCGACCTGCGCCGGCCGATCTACCGGGCAACCGCCGCCTACGGCCACTTCGGCCGGTCCGATGCCGGCTTCCCGTGGGAGGCGACGCCGAAGGTGGGCGAGCTGTGCAGGGCTCTCGGCCTCTGAGCGGGGAGACGGCTGAGCACCGAGCCCGGCGCCGGCCTGCCGCCAGCCGGGCCCGAGTGGGCGGCGGAGAGCCGGCGGCGGGCGTCTGGCAACGGCGTTGTCTCTCGCGACCCGCGAGTGCGGCCGTGGCGCCGGCGAGCCGGGACGGCGGTGGAGCGCCGGGGACGGTGGTCGAGGTGCTGCCGGACGTCGCCGGGCTCGACAGGACGTTCCACTACCTCGTGCCGCCGTCATTGGGCGAGGTGCGCGGTGGGGACGGTCGTCCGAGTCGCCCTTCACGGGCGCCGGACGAGGGGATGGGTCGTCGCCGCCGGCACCGACCTGCCCGGAGGGGATCGAGCTGAAGGCGATCAGGGAGATCGTCTCGCTCGGGCCGCCGCCGAGCCTCGTCGACCTGTGCCGCTGGGCGGCCTGGCGCTACGCCGGCCGCCTGCGGCCCCTCCTGCTGGCGGCGTCCGCCCACGCGGATCGTCCGCGATCGTCTGCCGCCGCCGGCCGCATCCGCCCCCGCAGGAGGCGACCGACAGGGTGCACGGTGGCGACGAGCGACGGGACGCCGGCTGCACGACGGCGGGCTGCGGGCAGGCGCTCGAGGCAGGTGCGTCTCGAAGCAGGACGCCGTGCTGCGGCTCCCGCCGAGGATGCCGCGGCTCGACGTCGTGCTCGGGCTGCTCGGAGCTGGCTGCCGGGCGACGCCGGGGGCGGCCGGCGACCCGCTCGTCCTCGTCGAGTCCCGCGCCGATGCCGGCGCCCTCGGCGGCCAGGCTGCGGGCGACGGGCTGGCCGGTGAGCCGTCTACCCGGAGGACTGGGCGGCCGCCGCCGCCGGCGGCCGGGTCGTCGTCGGCACGCGCAACGCCGTCCTCGCCCCGTCGAGCCCTCGATCGTGATCGTCCTCGACGCCCACAGCGAGTCGTACCGGGCCGAGCGCGTGCCCGACCTTCGATGCCCGCGTCATCGCCGCAGACGCGGGCGGCGCCGGGCAGGATCCCGGTCTGCTTCGTGACGCCCTGCCCGAGCCTCGAGCTCCTCGCCGGCCGGCAGCTCGTGACCCTCGAGCGCTCGCGGGAGCGGAGCGGCTGGGGGACCATCGCCGTCCTCGACGCCCGGGAGGAGGACCCGAGCGGAGCGTGGCTATCCGGCGAGGCTCGTCTCGATGGTGCGCAACGCCCTCGCCGAGCAGCCCGGCGAGCAGGTGCTGCTCGTGCTCAACCGCGGCGGCAGGGCCCGGCTGCTCGCGTGCGGGCTGTGCCGGACCGATCGCCCGCTGCCCCGAGCTGCGGCGCCGCCCTCGTCCAGCCCACCCGGCCGCCGAAGGGAGACCGTCGGCGAGCTCGCCTGCCCACGTTGCGAGCTGCTCTCCCGGCGCTCTGCCAGGCGTGCGGCTCCGGCCGCCTGCGGATCTTGCGCCCGGGCGTGCCCACGCCCGGGAGGAGCTGGCCGCCCTGCTCGGGCTCGACGGAGCGAAGTGGGCGTCGTGAGCGGGCCGCCGGCGCCCTTCCCGACTGCCCCGTGCTCGTCGGCACCGAGTCCGTGCTGCACAGGGTGCGCGGCGGCGTCGATGGTCGGGTTTCTCGACTTCGACCACGAGCTGCTGGCGCCGCGCTTCCGTGCCGGCGAGCAGGCACTCGTGCTGCTGGCGGAGCGGTCACGGGCCGCCGGCCGGCGACTCGCATCCGGCGGGCCGAGCCGGCGGTCGCCGGGCCGGAGGTCGTGATCCGGACGAGCATGCCCGACCACGAGGTGGTCCGGCCGCCCAGCACGGAGACCCGTCGATCCTCGCTGAGCCGAGGGGCCGGCTCGCGAGAGCCTTCGCCTCCCGCCGGCGAGCGCCCTTGCCGTCTTGAGCGGGACGGGAGCTCCAGGCGTCGCCGAGCGGCTCGCCAAGACGGCCGGCGATCTCGAGGTCGCTCCGCTCGGGGGTGGGCGCTTCCTCCTGCGGGCGCCGACGGCGGACGCCCTGGCGGACGCCTGCGCGGCGGTGGTCGCCGGCGAGCCGGCGGGGTGGGCGGCCGTCGATGCCCGCATCGAGGTCGATCCGCTCGATTTGTCCGAGGTTCGGGGGCGGGGCGACACGCCATTCCGCCCTGCTAGCATCCCCGGTGTCGGCCTTGGCCGGCGCGGGTTACGGCGCCCATGGTGAGCGCCGGGGGCTCTGCCCACGGCCGAAGATGGTCAACCGTAGCCGCTGTTCCGTCATCCCTTGCCGCCGGCAGTGTCCGGGCGGCACCAGAAAGAAAGCCCTTCTCAGACGTATGCCCGACAAGACGGCGACGATCGCCGAGCACCGGCTCCACGAGACCGACACCGGCTCACCCGAGGTGCAGGTGGCGATCCTCACTTCGACGGATCAACCACCTCACCGAGCACCTGAAGTTCCACAAGGGTGACCACCACACCCGGCGCGGCCTCATGAAGCTGATCGGCCGGCGGCGCCGCCTTCTCGACTACGTGACGAGCGAACGACGTCGACCGCTACCGGGCGCTCATCGCCCGGCTCGGCATCCGGCGCTAGGGAGCCGACGGAGCGACCCGAGGGTGATGGCGGCGTTCGAGCAGCCACTGCGATCGGCTCATCTGACATAGGAGGGACTGCTTCCCGTTCGGGCAGCACGAGCCCTCCGACTTAATCCAACAACGGCGCCGGCGGTGCCAGCTGCCAGTCGCCGCGTACCGGGCCATCGTTGCTTGCCGCCGGTGCCGAGCAGTCAGCGCCCGGGGCGCACGACGCCTGGATCCGGTGCCCGACGACTGGGAACTGGTCGAGCCAAGGCGCCTCGAACCTTAGGAGTGTCATGGCGGAAGCCATCACCGTGTCGGCGCCCGATAACCGGGACCGACCGCACCCTGTCATTCGAGACGGGAAAGCTCGCCGGCCAGGCCGACGGCGCCGTCGTCGCCCGGCTCGGGGACACGATGGTCCTCGTCACGGCGACCGCAGCCCGCAAGGTGCGGGAGGGAACCGACTTCTTCCCTCTCACCGTCGACATCGAGGAGCGGATGTACGCCGCCGGCAAGATCCCGGGCTCGTTCTTCCGCCGGGAGGGCCGGGCGACCGACCAGGCCATCCTCACCTGCCGGCTGATCGACCGGCCGCTGCGGCCGTCGTTCCCGGAGGGCTTCCGGAACGAGGTCCACGTCGTCGGGCACGATCCTCGGCGCCGACCAGGTGAACCCGCACGACGTGCTCGCCATCAACGGCGCCTCGGCCGCCCTCATGCTGAGCGGGATCCCCTTCGAGGGCCCGATCGGCGCCGTCCGGATCGCCTACTCGACCGACGGGCGAATGGCTGCCGCACGCCACCTACCAGGACGGCGACGCAGGCACCTTCGAGCTCGTCGTCGCCGGGCGGGCGCTCGGCGAGGGACCCGACGCCGACATCGCCATCATGATGGTTGAGGCCGGCGGCACCGAGAAGGCGTGGCAGTACTACGAGGAGGGCGCCCCGAAGGTGACCGAGGAGGTCATCGCCGGCGGCCTCGAGGCCGCCAAGACGTGGATCCGCGAGTCGATCGAGCTCCAGCGGGAGCTCGTCGCCAAGGCCGGAGCGCAAGGAGACGATCCCCTTCGAGCTCTTCGTCGACTACGGCGAGGACGTCTACGGCCGCGTCGTCGGGATCGGCGCCGACCGCATCATCGAGGCGAACGCCATCACCGGCAAGGCCGAGCGCAACGCCGCCCTCGACGAGGTCGACCGCCGAGATCGTCGACGCAGGCTGGCGCCGGAGTTCCCCGACCGCGAGCGTGAGATCAAGGCAGCCGTCCGGTCGTTCACGAAGACGATCGTCCGCAAGCGGATAGTCGAGGAGGGGATCCGCATCGACGGCCGGACGCCGTCCGACATCCGCCCTCTCAACGCCGAGGTCAACCTGATCCCGACCGCCCACGGCTCGGCCCTCTTCGAGCGGGGCGACACCCAGGTGCTGAACGTCACCACCCTCGGCATGCCGCGCATGAACCAGATGCTCGACACGATCGGCATCGACGATTCGAAGCGCTACATGCACCACTACAACTTCCCGCCCTTCTCGACCGGTGAGACGGGCTTCATGAGGGGCCCGAAGCGCCGCGAGATCGGCCACGGGCTGCTCGCCGAGCGGGCGCTCCTCCCGGTGATCCCGCCGGAGGACGAGTACCCCTACGTGCTGCGCCTCGTCTCTGACGTCCTCTCCTCGAACGGCTCGACCTCGATGGCGTCGGTCTGCGGGTCGACGCTCTCGCTCATGGATGCCGGCGTCCCGATCAAGGCACCGGTCGCCGGGATCGCGATGGGCCTCGTCTACGCGGAGGGCAAGTACACGCCGCTCACCGACATTCTCGGAGCCGAGGACGCCTTCGGCGACATGGACTTCAAGGTGGCGGGCACGGCGGAGTTCGTCACCGCTCTCCAGCTCGACACGAAGATCGACGGCCTCCCGGCCGACGTGCTCGCCGAGGCGCTCCGGCAGGCCTACGACGCGAGGATGATCATCCTTGGCGTGATGGCCGAGGCGATACCAGCTCCCCGCGAGGACGTGAAGCCGCACGCCCCGAAGATCGTCAGCTTCGAGATCCCGATGGACAAGATCGGCGAGGTCATCGGCCCGAAGGGCAAGGTCATCAACGCCGTCCAGCAGGAGACAGGGGCGGAGATCAACGTCGACGACGACGGCTCGGTCGGCACGGTGACGATCGGGGCGAAGGAGCGATCTGTCGTCGACGAGGCAAGGCGCCGGATCGAGCTGATCCTCGACCCGCCCGCCGCCGAGGTGGGGGCTGTCTACACCGGCAAGGTCGTGAACATCACGAAGTTCGGGGCGTTCGTCAACATCCTCCCCGGCCGGGACGGGCTCGTCCACATCTCGCGGCTCGGGCAGGGAAAGCGCGTCGAGCGCGTCGAGGACGTCGTCGAGCTCGGCCAGGAGATCGAGGTCCGCGTCGACGACATCGACCCCCAGGGCAAGGTGTCGCTCTCGCTCGCGTCCGCACCTGCTCCTGACGGGGACGCCGGCGGCCCGGCTCCGGCACAGGGTCTCCGGCCGGCTCCGGTCAACGGTCGGGGAGCGGGCCGGGCACGAGCTCCGGAGCCGGAGCCGGCTCCGCCGGTGCCGAGAGCGGCCCCGGCGGGCTCAGGAAGGCCTCCTTCGAGGACAGCTTCGATGCCGAGCTCGAGGCCACCTACGGCGCCCTCGGGCCGCGGGAGCCGGCTGACTCGCGCAACGGAGGTCCCGGCTCCTCAGGCGCCCGACGCGAGGGCGGCCGCCGGCCGGGCGCCCGGCGCGAGGGCGGCAGCAGTGGGCCCCGCCGGCGGCCTCAGGGGAACCGCTGAGCAAGCTCCGCACGGATGATCAAGGTCTCACGGCTCGGGTCGGGCCTCCGCCTCGTAACCGAGTCGATGAGCGATGTCGCCTCGGCCTCCGTCGGGGTCTGGGTGGGCACCGGCTCCCGAGACGAGACAGCTGCCCAGTCGGGCATCTCGCACTTCCTCGAGCACCTCTTGTTCAAGGGGACCGAGCACCGCTCGGCGAGGGAGATCGCCGAGGCGGTTGATGCCGTCGGCGGCGACATGAACGCCTACACGACGAAGGAGTACACCACCTTCTACGTCCGCACCCTCTCCGAGCACCTCGACCTCGGCCTCGACATCCTGTGCGACATCCTCCGTGAGCCGGCACTCCGGCCCGACGAGGTGGACGCCGAGCGGCAGGTCATCCTGGAGGAGGTGCTCATGCACCGGGACGAGCCGGCTGATGTCGTGCAGGAGCGCTTCAGCGAGATGATGTTCCCCGACCACTCCCTCGGCCGCGAGGTGCTCGGCCTCCCCGAGGTGATCGAGGGGGTGACGGTGCGAGGAGATCAGGGGTTTCTTCGATCATCACTACCTGCCGGGCAACATGGTCGTGGCAGCGGCGGGCGACGTCGAGCACGACGCCGTCGCCGAGGCGATCGAGGACCGCTTCGTCGGGCGTGAAGGCGGTGCTCCTCCCACCCGTACCCCGCCCCCGCCCGGTTCCCTGCCACTGCGGGTCGAGCGGCGTCAGACCGAGCAGGCGCACCTCGTCTTCGGGTTGCGGGCGCCGGAGCGCCGGTCGCCGGAGCGTTACAACCTCGCCGTGCTGAACCACGCCCTCGGCGGCGGCCTCTCGAGCCGGCTCTTCCAAGAGGTGCGAGAAGCACGTGGGCTCGCCTACTCGATCGGCTCTGACCGGGTCGCCTACGAGGACACCGGTGCGATGGCCGTCTCGGTCGGCACGGCGCCCGAGCATGTCGCCGAAGTACTCGGCCTCGTGCGATCGGAGCTCGACGACCTGCAGCAGGACGGGATCACCGAGCGGGAGCTCGAGGTCGCGAAGGGCCATCTGCGAGCGGACCTGCTGCTCTCGCTCGAGGACTCGGGGTCCCGGATGGGCCGGATCGGCGCCGGCCTGCTTCTCCACGGCGAGGTGCTCAGCATCGAGGAGCTCCTCGAACGCATCGCCGCAGTGACCTCTGCGGGCGTGGCCGAAACCGCCTCGAGGGTGTTCGACGGCCCTCGGTCGCTCGCCGTCGTCGGCCCCTTCGGGGAGTCGGACTTCGCCGCTTGAGGGGGCTGCCACCACCGCTTTTCCGCCGCCCGGTTCGTCGAGGGCCTGATCGGGGTATCTTCCCGCTGTCATGATGTCACTCGAAGGGAGTGTCCACTGAATGAGTGCCACCGACAAGACCAATAACAAGATCGACGAGGTCAAGGGTCGTGCCAAGCAGACCGTCGGCGCCGCCACAGGAGACGAGAGCGAGCGGCGTGAGGGCAAGGTGGAGGAGAAGACGGCCAACCTGAAGCAGGCCGGTGAGAAGTTGAAGGACGCCGTCACCGACGACTGAGAGGTCGTCCCCCCGAAGATCAGAAGCTGCACCCGTTCCCCCCGGCACGTCCGGAGCGGGGACGGGTGCCTCTTCGCGTAGGGCAGACTGTTGGTGTGATCCGGGTGGCCGTCTTCGGGGCATGCGGCCGGATGGGGGCGACGACGTGCGAGGCGGTAGCCGCTGCACCTGATCTCGACCTTGTGGCGATGGTCGACCCGGGCGGTGAGGGCACGGTCCCTCATCTCACCGGCGGCGACGACCGAGACGGGCGGGGAAAGGCGGCAGGGGAGGGGGCGGGGCCCCCGACGGACCCGCTCGTCGTCGCAGGCGACGCTGGAGCGCTGCAGGCGGCAAGAGCCGACGTCGCAGTCGATTTCACTGTCGCCCCGGCTGCGCGGCAGAACCTTGAATGGTGTGCAGAGCACGCGGTACATGCCGTCTGCGGTACGACGGGGCTCGGTGCAGGGGACATCGACGAGCTGACCGCCTTGTTCGGGAGCAGCCGCGCCAACGCAGTCATCGCACCGAACTTCTCGATAGGTGCCGCCCTCATGATGCGGTGCGCCGAGCTGTGCGCGCCTTACCTCGAGGGTGCCGAGATAATCGAGCTCCATCATGATCAGAAGCGGGACGCCCCGTCAGGCACGGCCCTTGCCACGGCTGCGCGGATCGAGGCGGCGCGAGCCGCCGCCGGAGGGCCGCCCGAGCCTCCGGACCGGACGGAGCGGTTCGTGCTCGCCGGCGCACGGGGTGCCCTCACCGAAGGGGGCCTCCACATCCACTCCGTCCGCCTGCCCGGTCTCGTCGCCCACCAGGAGGTGATCCTCGGGTCGACGGGCGAGACGCTCACCATCCGGCACGACTCCATCGACAGGGTGTCTTTCATGCCCGGGGTGCTGCTCGCCATAAGGCGGGTCGGGATGCTCGACGGGTTGACCGTCGGGCTGGCGCCGTTGCTCGGGCTGTGAGGGCTGGGGTGCGGTGGTGACGCCGTGTGGATGGAGATGACCGGCGGCGCCAAGGGGGCGACCGTCATGACGACGGAGGAGGTTCCCTCATGGCACCGACGATCGACGAGATGATCGGCCGGGACGAGATGGACGACATCGAGGCGATCCTCTCGGTGTCCAACACCGACGTCGACGAGCTGTTGCACGCCGTCCGGTCGAACTCCGACGCCATCTTCACCTGGGACTACGACAAGGGCTCCCGCCCGAAGCTCGATCGCCTCTACGAGAAGGCCAAGCACTCGATGTGGAACGCGCAGACCGACCTGCCGTGGGAGATCGAGGTCGACCAGCAAAAGCTCGTCGAGGAGCAGAAGCTCCTCATGGGCCCCCCACTTCACAGCTACGCCGATCTGCGCGGGACGGCGTTCGAGAAGTGGTCACAGAAGGAATGGGACCAGCTGGCGATCGAGGGCCAGAACTGGACCCTCTCGCAGTTCCTCCACGGCGAGCAGGGGGCGCTCGTCTGCACGGCCAAGGTCGTCGAGTCGGTGCCGTGGATCGACGCCAAGTACTACGGCGCCACCCAGGTGATGGACGAGGCGCGCCACGTGGAGGTGTTCGCCAAGTACCTCGACGAGAAGCTCTCCGGCCACTACCCGATCAACGCCCACCTGCGCCTGCTGCTCGACGACATCATCGCCGACAGCCGGTGGGACATGACGTTTCTCGGGATGCAGATAATGGTGGAGGGGCTGGCGCTCGCAGCCTTCGGGTTCATGCACGCCTTGACGACCGAGCCGTTGCTGAAGCAGCTTCTCCGCTACGTCATGTCCGACGAGGCCCGCCACGTCGCCTTCGGCGTGCTGGCTCTGCAGGACTACTACACCGAGCTGTCGGGCTCGGAGATCCGCGAGCGGCAGGAGTTCGCCTTCGAGGCGGCCGTGCGGATGCGCGACCGTTTCCTGCAGCAGGAGGTGTGGGACCGGATGGGCGTCCGCCGCAAAGGACGTCATCCCGATCACCCTCGCCGCCCCGGACCGGGCGATGTTCCAGGTGATGCTCTTCTCGAAGATCGTCCCGAACCTGAAGAAGCTCGGCCTGCTCGACGCCGGCGACGGATGGCTCCGCCAGAAGTTCACCGAGCTCGGCGCGATCCAGTTCGAGGACCTCTCCGACACCGAAGAGGAGTACGCCGCCTTCCAGCTAGCTGAAGGAGAAGTCGCCCCGGGCTGATGGTCGTGCCGGACCGGCCGTTGCCCGTGGGCCGGTACGCAAAATCGTGCCGCCGGCTTTGACAGCCGATTAAAGACGGATTGGACAAACGCCGATTTGACAGCCGCCAAGCCGACCGATTGCATTACGTGATGCGAGTAAATGGCGGGGCAGAATCAAAAGGGGTCTTTCATACCGTTCTCCGGGTCTCCACGGCGCTGGCGATGGTCGTCGCCCTTGGCGTGATCGTCACGTTCTCCAACCTCACCCACGACTCGAACATCGTCCACCAGGCGACCCCTACGACGCCGATCCAGCACGTCGTGGTCATCATGGAGGAGAACCACACCTTCGACAACTATTTCGGTGACTTTCCCGGCGTGACCGGCACGCAATGGGGTGTCACCGAGCCGCCGGCGTCCGATCCGCTCCCCCACGACCTCGACCACACGGGGGCCCGCGTCATGGCCGCGATGGACGGGGGCAAGATGGACAATTTCGACCCTCTCGGCCAGGTCCAGTACCAGCAAAGCGATATCCCGACTTACTGGGCCTACGCCAAGCAGTACGGCCTCGGTGAGAACTTCTTCACGTCGGCCGACGCCAACAGCACGCCCAACCACATTGCCATGATCGCCTCGCAGACGGGCGGCAGCTTCGACACGCCACCTGTCGAAGGTTGCAAGTCACCGCTGAATGACGTCGTGTTGAACCGCGACGAATCGAGCGGCGCCGAGTCTTTCGCAGAGCCCTGCTACAACATCAACTCGATACCGCAGGAACTGACCACGGCCGGCGTGAGCTGGAAGTTCTACGGACAGACCGCCGTGTGGGACGCGCCGCTCTACATACAGTCCCTCAGCAGCACGCCGCAGGTACCCGGCGACGCAGATCATGACAGATGCGAAGAACAACCAGCTGCCGGCCGTCAGCTTCGTCGTGCCGAACAGCGCCACCTTCTCCGACCATCCCCCGGAGCCGACGCAACCGGCGCAGAACTTCGTGGCCGCCGTCGTGAACGCGATCATGAAGAGCCCGGCATGGGCCTCGACGGCGATCTTCGTCACCTGGGATGACTGGGGTGGGTTCTACGACCACATCGTTCCCCCGCAGGTAGACGCCTCCGGTCTCGGCCCGCGAGTCCCCCTCCTCGTCATCTCGCCGTGGGCGAAGCCCGGTTACATAAGCGACGACGGCTATCCGAGCCAGCAGGGCGAGTTCTCCTCGTTCGACAAGTTCATCGAGGAGAACTGGGGCATCCCGAGCCTGGAGGGCCGCGACAGCCTCGGAGCACATCGGATCTGATGGACTTCTTCGATTTCTCGGGCACGGCGCCCAACACGAGCTTGATCGAGCCCACGTTGGCGTATTCGACCGTGCTGAGTGTGCCGTCGAAGAGTGTCGTCTCCCAGGGTTCGACGGTGGTGCCCGCCGCAGGCGGGCCTGAGACCAAGTTCACCTATTCGGTCATCTACAACAGTACGACGACGCCGACGGTGCACAACCTGATAATCGACCCGAACACCGCCGGCAGTCGCACCATTGCCATGACCGCAACGAAGGTCGTCAACTCAAAGGAGTCGCTCTACCAGGCGACCACCACCGACGTCGCCGGTGCCGCCACCTACTCGTTCCAATTCGGCGCAGGCACGAGCACGTGGCAGCTGCCGCTCAACAGCGTGCCGTTCTCCGGCCCGCAGGTAGCGCCGTTCGACATCTCGGGCAGTGACCGTCACGCCCCGACTCACACGGTGCCGAACTCGGCCAGCCGATTACCTTCGGCTGTCATCTACACCTCTGACAAGGGCCTGACACCGACCACGGCCGATGTCGAGATCGATGACCAGAGCTACCCGATGACTGCCGTCTCGGGTAAGGCATCTACAGGCATCTATTACGACTACAGGACGTCGTCGCTCGCCGAGGGCGACCATTACCTCCAGTTCCAATTCAACGACGGCAGCGGCCTTCAGACGTTCCAGGAGTATCACGTCTATGTCACCCCGATCGTCCTCAACAGCTCGCAGGTGAGCCCGACTTCGGGCACGACGTCCACGCAGTTCACGTTTTCCACCGTCTACTTCGGGCCGGCCGCTGCCACGGCGGTGGACGTGGTGGTGGACGGGGCTCCTCACCCGCTCAGTCTCGTATCGGGGACACCGGCCACCGGAGCCACATACTCGACCGACGATGACGCTGGCGGCCGGCAGCCACAGCTTTGCGTTCTACGCGACAGACGGGACCGACCAATGGGGAGATCCGGAGGCTCCCGACCACCTATAGCGGTCTCACGGTTTCGGGCGCCGCCCAGACAGCTGCCCACTGCAAAGATAGTGGGGCCGCCCGCACAGGGCTATCCGTATCCTTACGACGCCGGCTAGAGCCCGCACGGGCTGCCGTCGCCCGTCCTCAGGACGTCGCCTGGTAGGTTCGGGTGGATGACAGGCCGCCATCCGGGTCGCTTCGGAGCGATCGTCACCGCCATGGTGACGCCGTTCGACGAGAGCGGGAAGCTCGATCTCGACGGCGCCCAGCACCTCGCCGACCATCTCGCGACGACGGGCAGCGACGCCGTCGTCCTCGCCGGCACGACCGGCGAGGCACCCGTGCTGTCGGACTCGGAGCGGCGCGACCTCTGGCATGCCGTTGCCGAGGTCTCGACGGTGCCGGTCATCGCCGGCTCGACGACGAACGACACCGCCCACTCGGTCGAGCTGACACGTGCCGCCGAGGCAGCCGGCGTCGCCGGCATCCTCGCCGTCACGCCCGTACTACAACCGGCCGTCCCAGGTCGGGATCGCCCGCCACTTCACGGCGGTCGCCGAAGCGACGTCGTTGCCGGTGATCATCTACGACATCCCCGTCCGGACCGGCCGGAAGGTGGCCACCGAGACGCTGCTGCGCCTCGCCCGCGAGAGCCACAACATCGTCGGCGTGAAGGACGCGGCAGGAGACGTCGCCGGGAGCGCCAGGCTGCTGGCGGAGGCGCCGCCGGGTTTCGACCTCTACAGCGGCGAGGACTCGCTCACGCTCCCGCTCCTGTCGATCGGCGCCGTCGGAGTCGATCAGCGTCGCCTCCCACTGGATCGGCCCCGAGCTCGCCGACGATGGTGGCGGCCTACCTGGCCGGGGAGGTCGAGACGGCCCGGCAGCTGAACGCCGACCTGATCGACGCCGTCGCCTTCCAGTCGAGCGACGAGGCGCCCAACCCGCTCCCGGCCAAGGCGATGATGCGGGCCCTCGGCCTGCCCGCAGGCGAGTGCCGGCTGCCGCACGGGCCGGCGCCCGGCTGGCTCGAGGAGCGCGCCGAGGCTGTGCTGGCTGACCTGGAGACGTGGCGGGCCGGACGGGCTGGTGGCTGAGCGCGTCAAGGTCGCCTTCCTCGGCGGCCTCGGCGAGATCGGGAGGAACTGCGCCGTCATCGAGCAATCCGGGCGCCTCGTCGTCCTCGACTGCGGTGTCCTCTTCCCGAACCCGGAGATGCCCGGCGTCGACCTCGTCCTGCCCGACCTCGGCTGGCTGGCCGAGCGCCGGGGGGACGTCGACGGGATCGTGCTCACCCACGGCCACGAGGACCACGTAGGGGCACTCGCCTACCTGCTGCGGGACGTGCAGGCGCCGGTCTACGGATCGGCCTTCACCCTCGGCATCGCCCGGAACCGCCTCGAGGAGGCGAACCTGGCCAACGTCGGCGAAGCTGATCTCGGTGCGCGACGGCGAGCGCCGGACGATCGGGCCCTTCGACGTCGAGTTCATCCCCGTCACCCACTCGGTGCCGAACGGCTTCGCCGTCGGCGTTCCACACCGCCCAGGGCGTCGTGCTTCACAGCGGTGACTTCAAGCTCGATCTCACTCCTGTCGACGGCCGGCGCACCGATCTCGCCCGGATCGGCCAGATCGCCTCGAGCGAGGGGATCCGGCTGCTGCTGTCGGACTCGACGAATGCCGAGGAGCCGGGCTTCACCGGCAGCGAGCGTTCCGTCGGGGAGTCGCTCCGGGGGATCTTCTCGGCGAACCGCGACCGGCGGATCATCGTGGCGTGCTTCGCCAGCCACGTCCACCGCATCCAGCAGCTCGCCGACGCCGCCATCGCATCGGGGCGCCGGATCGCTCTGCTCGGCCGCTCGATGGTGAAGAACGTCTCGCTCGCCCGCGAGCTGGGACTGCTTCAGATCCCGACCAGTCGATGGTCGACATCGAGAAGATCGACGACGGTCGAGCCGGGCCGCCTCTGCATCATCTCGACGGGCTCGCAGGGTGAGCCGATGTCGGCCCTGGCGCTCATGGCGGCAGGCGAGAGCCGCTGGCTCTCAGTGGTCGACGGCGACGTGGTCGTGCTCAGCTCGCACGCCATCCCCGGGAACGAGTGGGCGGTGGCAAAGGTGATGGACGGCCTCGCCCGCCGGGGCGCCGACGTCATCCACGCCGGCACGGCCCACGTCCACGAGAGCGGCCACGCCCGCCAGGGAGAGCTGGCGACCCTGCTCTCGATCGCCCGGCCCCGCTCGTTCATCCCGGTCCACGGCGAGTACCGCCACCTGCTGCGCCACTCGCGCCTCGCGATCGAGATGGGCGTCCCGCCGAGCGAGGTTCTCGTCTGCGAGGACGGGGATCGCATCGCCCTCCACGACGACGGCATCGACTTCGACGGGGAGGTGTCGGCCTCTTACGTCTTCGTCGACGGCATCGCCGGCGACGTCGGCATGGGGGTGCTGCGGGACCGGCGGGTGCTCGCCGAGGAGGGCGTCGTCGTCGCGGTCGTGACGCTCGACCGCAAGACGGGCGAGATGGTCGGCGAGCCGGAGATCGTCAGCCGGGGCTTCCTGTCCGAGCCGGGGCACGAGGATCTGGCCGAGGAGATGCGGGCGGCGGTCGTGAAGGCGGTCGAGGTGGCGGCCGGCCAGGGCACGAGGAACCAGGACGCCATGCGCCGGGTGGTCCGCCGGACCGTCGGGCGGCTCGTCAACGACCGGACGCGGATGACGACCGATGATCGTCGCGGTGGTCGTCGAGGCCTGAGCGGCGGCGCCGGCGGCAGTGTCCCGCCTGTCTCGGGGGACTGCTGTTAGCGTTGTTGCCATTGTGGCATCGACTAGGCAGGCTGCCCGTTCGCGGCTCGGTTCGCCGCGCCTCGGCGGCCGTGGAGCCGCAAAGCCGGGCCGCGCCGCCGGCGCCGGCAGCGAAGGCGCGTGGCTCGTCAGGCGACCGTCGCACGAGGACGGGGGGCGCCGACGACGAGATCGAAGGCGCTCGCAAGCCTCCAGACAGCCGTTCCCGGCGCTCGCCCGGGCCTCAGCCAGGCGGGCAAGCGCAGCCGGTCGGCGCCCTCGGCCCTCGAGCGGGGCGCCCGACAGCTGCGCGCCGCTGTCAGGGCACAGCCGGACGACGCCTGGGGGGTCCTGCTCGTGCTCGTGGGCGTCCTTGCCGCCCTCGGAGTCCACTTCGGCGTCCTCGGGCCGGTAGGCACCTCGGTCCGCGTGAACGGGGCGAGAGCCTTCGGCTGGGGCGAGGACGTCGTCCCTGTCGGCCTCGTGCTCGGCGGCGTCCTCCTCGTCGCGCAGCGGGCGCTCGGGGGCGTCCTCGGCACGCTCGCCTCGCTGGTCCTGCTCACGCTGGCCTCGGCCGGGCTGGCCGACCTCGCCGGCGGCAACCCGCCCGCCGGGGCGAGCTGGGGCCGCCTCGGCGGTGCAGGCGGCGTGGTCGGCGCCGCGGTTGCCGGCACGATGGCGAAGGGCATCGGCGTGGCCGGCTCGGGCGTCGTGCTCGCCGCCGTCGCCTTCGCGGCGATCTGCTGGCTGTGCGGCGCCCGGGTCGTCGTGGTCGTGCGGCACGATGGCCGCCTCTCTCGGCTGGGGGATCGGCAGCGCAACCCGCTCCCTCGCCGACTTCAGGCACCGGGCGCTCAGCTCCGCACCAGCCGAGAGCCCCTACTCGCCGGCGGTGAGCCAGCCCGGTGTCTTCGATCGGGAGAGCGACCTCGACAGCCTGCGGCGACGCCGAGACGGGCGGTGGCGCCGGTCCGGGCCTTGCGTGGTCACCGGAGGCGGACGAGCACGGGCCGGCCGAGGCCGAGCCTCGCCGGCGGCTGAGACCGCTCGGCGAGGCGGCGGCGGTCCCGGCGGTTCCGACGGCGCCAGCCGAGCCGCCCGCCGCCTCATGCCGGCGGGCTGCTCGACCCGGCCGTCGCCGGGGCGGCCGGCCGGTCCGAGCAGCTCTCGCTCCCGGTTCCGATGTCGGGCCAGAACTGGCGCCTCCCGTCGCCAGAAGCTGCTGAAGCGAAGCAAGGACCAGGCACAGGACCGCAGGGAGATCGAGGGGCGCGGCCGTGTCCTCGAGCGGTCGCTCGCCGCCCACGGCGTGGAGACCCACCTCGTCGGCTTCACGGTCGGCCCCACCGTCACCCGTTTCGAGCTCGAGCTCGGGGCCGGGCGTGAAGGTGGCCCGGGTCACGAACCTCAACCGCGACATCGCCTACGCGATGGCCTCTCCCGACGTCCGCATCCTCGCGCCGATCCCGGGGCGATCCGCCATCGGCGTCGAGGTGCCGAACCAGCAGCGCCAGCTCGTCACGCTCGGCGACGTCCTCTCGACGAACGACGCCCGGCGGGCGACGCATCCTCTCGAAGTGGCCCTCGGGCGGGACATCGCCGGCAGGGCGGTGATGGTGAACCTTGCCGAGATGCCCCACCTGCTGATCGCCGGGGCGACGGGAGCGGGCAAGTCGTCGTGCATCAACTCGGTCATCTCCTCGATCCTCATGCGCGCCACTCCCGACGAGGTGCGCCTGATCCTCGTCGACCCGAAGCGGGTCGAGCTCGGCCAGTACAACGGGCTCCCCCACCTGCTCACCCAGGTCGTCGTCAACCCGAAGCGTGCCGCCAACGCCCTCGCGTGGGCGGTCACCGAGATGGAGCGGCGCTACGACCTGCTCGCCGAGGCGGGCATGCGCGACATCACCGGCTACAACGCCGCCGTCGACCGGGGCGACTTCCTCGACCCGACGGAGGTGGCGAAGCGTCGGCCGTCCCCATGACCGTGTCACCCTCGCCGGCCGTCTGCCCCCAGCTCGACGGTGCCGCCGATCCAGCCACTGCCGCCAGTGCCGCCGTGGAGCTCGGGATGACGACGGAGCGAGGATGGACAGCTCGGAGGCCGCTGGCGCTCCCTCGGTCGAGGAGGCGGCTCCGGTCGGGCTCGAGCCGCCGGGGCCGGACGCTCCGGAGGTTCCGGCCGGCGTGGCCGACGCGGCTGGCCCGCAGCGCCTCCCCTTCGTCCTCATCGTCGTCGACGAGTTGAACGACCTCATGATGGTGGCGGCAAGAGACGTCGAGGAGTCCATCTGCCGCATCGCCCAGATGGCGCGGGCGGTCGGCATCCACCTCGTGATCGCCACCCAGCGGCCTTCGGTGGACGTCATCACCGGCGTGATCAAGGCGAACATCCCCTCCCGGCTCGCCTTCTCGGTCTCCTCCCTGCAGGACAGCCGGGTGATCCTCGACCAGGCGGGGGCGGAGCGCCTCGTCGGCCGCGGCGACCTGCTGCTCTTGACGGCGTCGTCGAGCGTCCCGAGGCGGATCCAGGGGCCGTGGGTGGGCGAGGACGAGGTCCGCGGCGATCGTCAGCCACTGGCGCCGCCAGAGCGGCGCCGCGATACGTGGAGGGCGTCGAGGGCGACGACAGCCCCCGGCGCCGGCGGCGGCACGGGTGCCGACGACGACGACGAGCTGCTCGCCCAAGCGATGGAGATGGTGGTCCGCCTCCAACTAGGGTCTACCTCGATGCTGCAGCGCAAGCTTCGGGTCGGGTTCTCGCGGGCGGGCAGGCTGATGGACCTCCTCGAGCGCCGCGGTGTCGTCGGACCGTCGGAGGGATCAAAGGCACGCACCGTCCTCATGACGCCGGAGGAATTCGACCAGCTCGGCCGGTGACGACCGGTCCGACGGACCGTCCCCGCACAGGCGGCCGCCTGTCGCAGGGGCATGAGGGGCAGGCCATGGGGGCTCGTGCTCGCCGAATCGAAGGCCATGCGGCACGGCTGCATGGCCGCCACGCGGGCGGACCTGCCGCACGGCTGCATGCCCGCAGCCCGCTCGCCCGTCGGCGACGCCTCCTCGCCGGCCGCCTGGCGGCGGCCGGCGTCGTCACGCTCCTCGTCCTCGGCGTCGTGCTCGTGATCGAGGCCGGCCCGGTGGGAGGCAACCCGGCAGGAGGGCGAGGCACTTCACCAGCCTCCGGGAGGGCAATCGCGCCGGTGCTCAGGAGCCGGCTCGCGGCGGTGATGAGGTTCCCGGGCAAGCTGGGGCGGCTCCCGCTGCCTGCAAAGGGCGAGGCAGCCGTCATCGTCCCGGGTCTCGGCATCGTGGGAGCCACCCCGAACGAACGGCAGCGGCCGATCGCCAGCCTGACGAAGCTGATGACCGCCTACATCATCTTGAAGGACCATCCCCTCTCGATCTCCGGGAACGGCCCGATCTTCGAGATGACCGCTGCCGACCACAGGGCGTGGCTCTGCAGCGGCCCTCGGTGATGAGTCCAACCTCGAGGTGAAAAAGGGCGAGAGCCTCGACGAGCGCCAGCTGCTCGAAGCGCTCATGATCCCGTCGGCGGACAACATCGCCGACTACCTCGGCGAGATGGGACGCCGGCAGCGTTGCCCGATTCGTGGCCAAGATGAACGCCGAGGCGAAGCGCCTCGGCCTTTCCGTCCACCCGCTACGCCGACCCGAGCGGCATCAGTCCCCGCTCGATGAGCACGGCGCTCGATCAGGCCGCTGCTGGCCGGGATCGACATGGCCAGCCCGGTCCTGCGCTCGATCGTCGATCACCTTTACGTCACGCTCCCCATCGCCGGTCGGGTCTGGAACGTCTACAACCCGGCTATCGGTGTCGACGGCATCTTCGGCGTCAAGTCGGGTTTCACTCAAGCCTCCCTCGGCTGTCTCGCGACAGCCGCCTGGCGCTTCGTCGGCGGGAGGCGGTACATGGTCGTGAGCGTCGTCGTCGGGATGCCGTGGGGGCTCCTGCAGGCGGCCCATGTCGACGAAGCGCTGCTGAAGAGCGTCTCGGCGAAGCTGGGCGTGGAGACGATTCTCCCGAGGGATGCCGTCGTGGCGACCGCTCTCGCCCGCTGGGACGGCCGCGTGGTGGAGGCGGGCATCGTCGGCGGCCCGATACGCGTCGCCGGCTGGCCCGGCCTCGTGCGGCGGCCGACGGTGGTCCCGGTGCAGCCGAGCCGGGCGAGGACCTCCCGGGGATGGCCGGCAGGAAGCACCGTCGGCACCCTCTGCCTGACAAGCGCGACGAGCAAGATGCCCGTCGGCGCCGTCGTGCTGAGAGCCGGGCTGCCCCCGCCGCCGGCGGGGTGGACTCCGCCGCCGCCGGCGGGCTGACGACGTCGCCCGACGATGAAGGCTCGTGCGCCCGCCTCCTCGGCCAACCTCGGTCCCGGCTATGACGTGCTGGCGCTTGCACTTCGGCTTCACGTCGAAGTGGAGGTGGTCCCGGCCGGGCAGTTGAGCGTGAGGACCGAGGGTGAAGGGTCCGACCTCCCCCAGGACGAGAGCCACCTGGCGGCAGCCATCGTCCGTCGGGTACTCGGCCACGACCGGGTCGCCATCACCGTACGTTCGTCGATCCCCGTCGGGCGCGGGCTCGGCTCCTCGGCAGCGCTCGCAGTGGCCGCCGCAGCCGCCGCCGGTTGTGACGAGCCTCTCGTCACGGCGGCACGCAGCGACGGTCACGCCGAGAACGCCGCCGCCTCACTGCTCGGCGGTCTAGTCGTGGCCGCGATGGGCTCCAACGGGATCCCCGTCGCCCGCCGCCTGCCGCTCGACCGGAGGCTCGCCTTCGTCGTTGTCGTGCCGGAACGGGTTCTTCTCACAAAAGCCGCCCGGGCGGCGATGCCCGAGCAGGTGGCGCTGGCCGACGCCGTCCACAACCTCGGGCGGATGGGCCTGCTCGTGGCGGGGCTGGCGGATCGCCGGGCACTCGTGTCGGCTGCCGGGGAGGACCGCCTCCACCAGCCGGCCCGTACTCACCTCTTCCCGGAGGCGCCGGCGCTGCTCGATGCGCTCCGCCGGGGCGGGGCGACGGTGTCGTGCTGGTCGGGAGCCGGGCCTTCCGTGCTGGCGATCTGTGACGACCTACGCGTCGCTCGCCAGGTGGAGAAGGCAGGTGAGAAGGCGCTCGTCGACCTCGGGATGGGAGGGCGATGCTCGGTCGTCGAGCCAGATCTCGGCGGCTTGGTCGTGAGCGCCTGATCGAGTCGGAGCTCGCCCGGTGGCGTCTCTGCGTGGTCTCAACCTGATGAGCCGTACTGGATCGGCACGTTGATCACCTCGCTCTTCGTCCACCTCTTCGATGCAAGCGACCAGATGGTGAGGGTGCTGTCCCTCGGGACGAAGGAGTCGACGGCGCCACCGGCGCTGAAAGCTGCCGTCGCCGTCCCCGCCGGCGGAGCCGGGAGCCTCGACCAACCGTCTCCCGGACCGTCCGTCGCGTCCAGTTGCTCCCGTCCACCACTCGACGACAAGACGAAGTAACCGCTCCCGGCTCGGCCGATCGAGAGAAGGCGGGAGCCGGCCACCAAGCTGAGCGGACCAGACAGGCGCCACTGTCTCGAAGAGCCCGACAAGAAGGCGGCGACCACGCCGATGCCGGAGCTGCCGGTGACTTCGAGCAAAGAAGAGGCGCCCGTCGGCGTGCCGCTGAGGGATGCCACCTCGACGGTGCCGGCACCGAACGGGGCGGAGAGGATCGGGCTGTCGAGCTTCCACGACCCGGTGCGGTAGGAGAGGATCCCGGCGACACCGGGCCGGCTGCAGCCGGCGCCGACAAGAGCGGCACCCTCACTCAAGGCGACGGCCGTCAGCCCGGTGACGCCGCAGGCTCTCGTGCCCGGCGCCGAGGCGAGGCCGGCTTCGGTCGTGAGGGTCTTCCAGGCGGCATGGCCTGATTCGGTCATCACCCCCTCACCGGCCTTGCCGGCGGTCAGGGCCAGCTCGTTGCCGCCGGCGGCCGCGAGGGCGTCGGCGTGCGGGGCGAGGGCGCCCGCCGGCGCGCCCGGCGACCACGACCGCCCGCCGCTCGACGCTCGAGACCAAGGGCGAATAGGAGAGCAGGTTCGTCGGCCGTACGCCGACGAGGAGCGAGCCGGCGTCGTTCGGGGCGAGAACGAGGCCGCCGCTCGTGGCGACGGCGAACGACGTGACGTCGGTCCAGAGGGCGGAACCGGGCCGGCGGATGAAGAGCTGCCAGAAGACGTTGAGCGGTTGATGAGGATGTCCCATAGGCACGGTCACCCACGTGCCGCTCGCCGTCGAGAGCGAGGTGGCGAGGGGAGTTGGCGTGACCATGCGACGGGGGGCCGTCGCCTTGGCGCTGTCCCGTGCCGGTGCCGAGCCGCAGGCCGCCGCCAAGAGGCAGCAGACGACGATCAGAGCCCCGAGGGCGGCAGGACCTCTCACCCTGAAGGAGCTCGTCACGGTGAGGCGAGCACCTGTTGGACCTCGCCGGCGAGAGTGACAGCGAAGGACGACTTGCTCGCCGCGCTGCCCGGACCGGGGTCGGAGTCGAGGACGAAACGGGTGTGGCCGCGGGGATCGATCACGTAGGCGACGTCGCTGTGGGCGACCATCGCCCCAGCCGGCTCGTAGTCGACCACTATGCCGAACGAATTCCAGACCCGCTCGAGCTCGGGGAGCGAGCCGGTCAGGTAGAGCCAGTTCGGCAGCCGGTCGAGGCCTTCTTGCTCGTCGAAGGCGGCGAGATAGGGGCGGGCCCGGTAGAGCGGGTTGGCGACGACGGCGACGAGCTTGACCCTCCGAGCCGACGAGCCGAGCAGGACGTTCGTCTGGCGGATCTCCTGTGCGATGAGCGGGCAGTCCGACGTGCAGACGGGGTCGAGGAAGGTGAGGACGACTGCCTTGCCTCTCAGGCTCGTGAGTGAGATCTGTCGCCCGTGCTGATCGACGAGGCTGAACGGTGGCGCCGGCGAGTTGAGGGCGTTCGGCGTGCCGTCGATCGCCTGGGCGACGATCGGGTCGGCGTTCGGGTTGAGCGATGCGGCCGCCATCGGCACCGCACCGAGCAGCACCACTGCGACAGCGCCGAGGCCGGCGAGGATCCGCAGTGCGTACGTCGGGCTGCTCCGGAGCTGCTGGACCCACCGGGGGGCGGGAGCGGGACCGGCTGCGACGGGCTCCTCGGCGACGCTCGGCGGTCTCGTCATGGCGACGTAGCCGCCAGCAGGATGAGGACCATCGGGATCATGCTGTTGGGGTCGGTGCCGACGCCGCCGAGGAAGCCGAAGTCCTCGACGAGCACCCAGTCCGCCAGGCAGAGGACAAGGCTGCCGACGAGAGCCAATCCGGCGAGGGGGCGCCGCCCGGAGAGAAACGCGAGGCCGAGCAGCGACAGCGAGACGACAACGAAGAGGTTGACGCCGAACCCGTGGGCGGTGTCGAAGGCGGCGAAGGCCGACGCCCATGACGATGTGAGGCGGGGCTGCGGGGTGGCTGCCATCTGGCGGACCATCGACACGAGGGTGCCGGTGCCGTGCCGACTCCGGCCGGTCCAGAATCCTCGTCCCGGCCACGCCTGCAGCACCGCCATCCCGATGAAGAAGCTGCCCACGACACGAAGGACGGCCACCCCGAGGCGGCGGCTCAGGTAGAGGCGCTCCGGCACTGCCACGAGCACCCCGGCGAAGGCGTAGAAGACGACGGCACCGGGGCCCCGAAGAGCCACGTGAGCCCTGGGGCGAAGATCCCCCCGAAGCTCTCACCGAACACCCACACGACGACGGCCCACACGACGCTGACTGCACCCGCGGAACGTGACCAACGTCCCCGCGGCGCAACGAGGAGGAAGAGGCCGATCCCGATCTGGATCCAGATGGCCGACGCCGGCGCAGCGATGGGATGGTTGGTCCAGATGGTGGCGCCGGCGTTGACGAGATGGCGCACCCACCCCGGCGACGTCGCCGCCGCCGGTTGGATGACCTGGCTCGGCATCCCGAGGGGCATCGACGACTGCCCCTGCAGGATGCCGTCGAAGATCCAGATCAGCCCGAAGGTGACCCGCAGCAGGCGCCGTGCGGGCGGCTCGGCGAAGGCGGGCGCGAGCGCCGCCGGCCGTCAGCGTGTCATCGGACGCCACCCGCCGCAGCTGAGTCGCCCGCAGGATGTTCCACGCGAGGGCGAGGACGGCGAGGATGGCAAGCACGACGAGCGCCTCGTGGAGGAGCACCGACTTGAAGGCCGAGGCGATGGTCGGGTTGTTCGTATGGAGCCCGGAGCTCATCCCTGGCATGTGCTGTCCTGCGCTCTTCTTCCTCGAGAGGCGGCCCCGAGTGTTGCACCGTCGGGCGCGGAAGTCCTGTCACAGCGCCCACGGGCTGAGCCGGTGCTGCTCAAGGTACGGGGTCTTGGCGAAAGCGATCAGGTGGGCTCGCCGGCGACGCCGCCGGCGACCTCGTCGAGACCCTGGGCGAGAGTGTTCCACGAGAGCGTGGCGCACTTGATCCGGACGGGGAACTTGACCACCCCCTGGAGGGCGGCGAGCTCGCCGAGCTCATCGGGTGAGATGGTCTCGCTGCCCTCGGCAGGTCGGGCCGTCGCCGCCGATCGACTGCTCGTGGATCGACATCATCGCCTTGAAGGACGAGATGAGGCGACGGGCCTCGTGGACCGACTTCCCCTTCACGGCCGCCGACATCATCGACGCCGACGACTGGCTGATCGAGCAGCCCTGGCCGGCGATGCGCACGTCGGTCACCGTCTCACCGTCCACCTCGAGGTAGACGATGACCTCGTCACCGCAGAGCGGGTTGAACCCTTCGGCGCGGTGCGCCGGGGGCACCGGCAGCTCGCCTCGGTTCCGCGGCGAGCGGTAGTGGTCGAGGATGATCTCCCTGTAGAGGTCTTCCAGGCCTGTCATCTTCGCTCTCGCTCCTGTGTCGGCTGAATGGGGCGGCTGAATGGATCATCTGCTCGGGCGTACCCGTCGCGGCGGGGGGCGCTGAACGCGCAGGACGGGAGGCTGTCCGCCGGGTCAGCCGAACAGTTGGCCCGCTTTGGCGAGGGCGTCGGAGAGGGCGATCACGTCCTCCTCGTCGTTGTACAGGTAGAAGGAGGCCCGTGTCGTCGCCGCCACCCCGAGGCGGCGCATGAGCGGCTTCGCGCAGTGGTGGCCGGCGCGAACGCAGACGCCCTCGGAATCGAGGACCTGGGCGAGGTCGTGCGGGTGGATGTCGCGGTAGCCGATCGAGACCACCCCACCACGGGGCCCGTCGTCGGGATGGGGGCCGTATATCCGCACGTCGTCGCCGTGGCGCTCGAGCAGCGTGGCGAACGCGAAGCGAGTGAGCGCCTCTTCGTGGGCGGTGATCCGCTCGAGGCCGACCGACTCGAGGTAGCCGATCGCTGCGCCGAGGCCGATCGCCTCGGCGATCGGCGGGGTGCCGGCCTCGAACTTCCACGGCACCTCGTTCGTCGTGAACCCGTCGAGGCGCACGTCGCTGATCATCTCGCCGCCACCGAGGAACGGCGGCATCGCCTCCAGCAGCTCCTGGCGCGCCCAGAGGACGCCGATGCCGGTCGGGCCGAGCATCTTGTGGCCGGTGAAGGCGAGGAAGTCGACGCCCATGGCCGAGACGTCGACGCGGCGGTGCGGCACGAGCTGCGAGGCGTCGCACAGGACGAGAGCGCCGGCGCGATGAGCTGCCTCGACGATCGGCCGCAGGTCGTTCAGCGTCCCGAGCACGTTCGACATCGCCGAGACGGCGACGATGCCGGCGCCGTCGAACAGGCGGTCGAGGTCGGACAGGTCGAGGGTGAAGCGGTCGGTGAGCCCGATGTGGCGGAGCTCGAGCCCCCGTTCCTCGGCCACCATCAGCCACGGCACGAGGTTGGCGTGGTGCTCCATCTCGGTGACGACGACGGCGCTTCCCGCCGGCAGCAGGCGGCGGCCGTATGAATTCGCCACGAGGTTGATCGCCTCGGTGGCGTTCTTGGCGAAGACGATCTTCGGTGCCCGGGTGGGGTGCGCCGATGAACCGGCCGACCGTCCGCCTGCGCCTCCTCGTAGAGCCGGGTCGCCTCCTCGGCGATGGCGTACACGCCGCGGTGCACGTTGGCGTGCGTGGTCGAGTAGTAGTGGTCCATCGCCTCGAGCACCTGGTGAGGCCGCTGCGAGGAGGAGGCGGAGTCGAGGTAGACGATGCGCCGGCCGGCCTGCTGCTGTTGCAGGAGCGGGAAGTCCAGCCTGAGCTCTGCCCCGTCGATGGGGCAGCGGCGGCCGGATACTCTCCTGCCGAGCGTGGCCGGAGGCCGTGGCGGCGGAGACCGGAGCGCTCGTCGGTCGCTGGCGTCGTCGTCACGACCGGAACGCCTCGTAACCTTCCCGGTCGAGCACCTCGGCCAGCTCCGGGCCCCCAGACCCGACCACGCGGCCGCTCATGAGGACGTGGACGCGGTCCGGCGTCAGCTCGTCGAGGATGCGGCGGTAGTGAGTCACGAGCAGGATCCCGAGCTCGGGCCGCGTCCGCCGCACCTCGATGACGCCCTTTGCCACGACGCGCAGCGCATCGACGTCGAGGCCGGAGTCTGTCTCGTCGAGGACCGCCAGCTCGGGCTCGAGGAGTGCCATCTGGAGGATCTCGTTCCGCTTCTTCTCTCCCCCGGAGAAACCCTCGTTCAGGTATCGCTGAGCAAAGCTCGCGTCCATCTCGAGCCGCTTCATCCACTCCATCAGCGAGACGCGGACCTCGAGGACGGAGATCTCGGTGCCCTTCCGGGCGGCGACCGCCTGGCGGAGGAACTGCGAGATCGGGACGCCGGGAATCTCCTCGGGATACTGGAAGGCGAGGAAGACGCCCGCTTTCGCCCGGACGTCGACCGGCCAGCCGGTGATGTCGTCGCCCCGGAAGAGGATGCGGCCCGAGGTCACCTCGTAGCCGGGGCTGCCGGCGATGGTGTTGGCGAGGGTCGACTTCCCCGAGCCGTTCGGCCCCATGAGGGCGTGCAGCTCGCCGGCGCCGACGGTCGAGGTCGACCCCTCGGAGGATCTCGACGCCTTCCACGGCGACGTGGAGGTCGTCGATGACGAGGAGCGGGCCGTCCGGCGCCTCTTCGGCCCGGAGGCGATACCTCTGTCTGGTCTGCCGCGGTCACTTCGGCCACCAGTTCATCGTAGTGGGCCGGACCTATTAGCACTACGGCCGTAGGGGAAATCACCGGATGTCCCCGGGCGCCGGCTACCAGCCTCGGGCCACCCACTCCTCGAGGTGGGGACGCTCCGCGCCGATCGTCGTGTCGGAGCCGTGGCCGGGCAGGACGAGGACGTCGTCGCCGAGGGTGGCGAAGAGCCGCCGGTCGATCGACTCGATGATCGTCGGGAAGTCGCCCCCCTCGAACTTGGTGTTGCCCGGGCCGCCGGGGAAGAGCGTGTCGCCGGAGAGGAGCACGGGCGAGCCCTCGATCCGAAAGCACATCGAGCCGGGCGTGTGCCCGGGCGTGTGGATCGTCCGGAGCCGCAGCCGGCCCGACCTCGAGCACGGCGTCGTCCTCGAGCAGCTGGTCGTAGGACGGCAGCATGCCGGCGTCCTGCTGCGGTGACCGCCACCTCGTAGCCCGCCTCCCGCAGCTCGGGGACCGCCTGGATGTGGTCCCAGTGGCCGTGGGTCTCTATGACGCTTCGCACGCCGAGGTTGCGGCACAGCTCGAGCAGCTGCTCGTGCTCGTTGGCGGCATCGACGAGGAGGGCCTCTCCGGTCTCCTTGCACCGCACGACGAAGACGTTGTTGTCCATCGGCCCGACGACCACCTTGTGAATCTCGACCTGGCTGTCCTCGTAGTGCACGTCGCCCTCCTCGTTGTCGGCCAAGGGTCGGCCATGACGACCCCAGACTAAGGTCTCGCACCGCGGTCCGGGGCCGGCGCAGCGCGGCCGATCGACCGCTGCCGACGTCGCTTAGGAGGCATGGGTGAATTTCGGTTTCTCCGAGGAGCAGGAGGAGCTGCGGCGCGCCGTGCGCCGGTTCCTCGAGGACAAGTCGCCGAGCTCCGAGGTGCGCCGGCTGATGGAGACGACGGACGGCTACGACGCCGCCGTCTGGTCGCAGATGGCCAACCAGCTCGGGCTGCAGTCGCTCACGATCCCCGAGGAGCACGGCGGGGCGGGCTTCGGCTACGTCGAGCTCGTCGTCGTGCTCGAGGAGATGGGCCGGGCGCTTCTCTGCGCGCCGTACTTCTCGACGGTCGCTCTGGCCGCCAACGCCCTGCTCGCCTCGGGCGACGCTGCTGCCCAGGGCGACTACCTGCCGGCGATCGCGAGCGGCGAGACGATCGCCACGCTCGCCTTCACCGAGGAGAGCGGGCGGTGGGACCTCGACGGCATCACGCTCGCGGCCTCGCAGTCGGGCGGACGGCTGGACGCTCTCCGGCGCCAAGTCCTACGTCCTCGACGGCCACACCGCCTCGCTCGTGCTCGTGGCGGCCCGGACCGCCGGCGGGGTGAGCCTCTTCGCCGTCGAGGGCGACGCCGCGGCCTGCGAGGCGACCCCGCTCGCCACGATGGACCAGACCCGCAAGCAGGCCCGGCTCGAGTTCTCCGAGCGTGCCGGCCCGGCTGATCGGCACCGAGGGCGCCGCCGGCCCGTGCTCCAGAAGACGCTCGACCTCGCCGCCGTGGCGCTGGCCGCCGAGCAGGTCGGGGGCGCCCAGCGGGTGCTCGAGATGAGCGTCGACTACGCGAAGACACGCATCCAGTTCGGCCGGCCGATCGGCAGCTTCCAGGCGATCAAGCACAAGTGCGCCGACATGCTCCTCGAGGTCGAGTCGGCCAAGTCCGCCGCCTACTACGCCGCCTGGGCGGCCGCAGAGGACAACGACGAGCTCCCCGTGACGGCGTGCCTCGCCAAGGCGTACTGCTCGGAGGCCTACTTCCACGCTGCGGCCGAGAACATCCAGATCCACGGAGGGATCGGCTTCACGTGGGAGCACGACGCCCACCTGTACTTCAAGCGGGCGAAGTCGTCCGAGCTGATCCTCGGCGATCCCTCCTACCACCGGGAGCTGCTCGCTCAGCGGATAGGGATCTGAGCCGGCCGCTCGGGTCGGCGTTTGGCCTCCGGCTACAAGCCGAGGAGCGGCGGGAGATCCGCCATCTGGTCGAAGACGACCGCGCCGGGGAGCCGCAGGCGCTCGAGCGGGATGAGCCCGCCGGCATAGCCGAAGGCGCCCATGCCGGCAGCAAGCGCCGCCTCGAGCCCGAACGGGCTGTCCTCGACCACCGCGCAATCCTCCGGGGCGGCCGCGGGTGCCGTCGCCGCTCTTGCATGGAGGAACAGGTCGGGCGCCGGCTTGCCACGGGCGACGTCGCCGGCGCTGAAGATCCGCCCTTCGAAGCGCTCGTACAGCCCGGTCAGGCCGAGCGTGAAGCGCATCTTCTCGTGTGTGCCGCCGGACGCCACGCACGTGGCGACGCCAGCTGCCTCGAGGAGTCGAGCACCCGGACTACTCCTTCGACCGGCCGGAGATCCCGCTCGAAGGCCTCCCGGTAGCGGCTCTCGTGCTCGAAGGAGATCTCGGGCGGGACGGGGCGGCCGAGATGCTCCTCGATCTCCCTTTTCACGTCGGCCGCCGACTTGCCGAGGAAGCGGGCGGCGACTTCGGCCGCCGAGATCGCCCAGCCGAGCTCGGTCAGGATCTCGACGTCGATCGGGACGGCCAGCCGCTCGGTGTCGACGAGGACGCCGTCGCAGTCGAAGATGACGAGCGCCGGCGGTTTCCTTCCCACGGCGACAACGTAGGGCCGGAGGGGGCCGGGTGACGCGACGGATGCGCTCGCCGCACAGGTGGAGAAGATTTCCCCGAAATTGACAAGACAGCTGTGCATCCCGTCGCTAATCTGGAGGCCACCAGAGAAAGGAGGTGGTCCAATCACATGAGTAGTCAACGTTTTGGGACCCTGGAGGTGGCTGGCCGCTAGGCGGCTTGCTGGACCACCTGGTGAAATCCAGTCAGACACCCTCGGCCGACCGGGTCGGAAGCTGGTCCCGTCCGACGTAGTCCGGAGGCCGAGCCTTTCAGCAACTTGTTCGTGTCGTTTCGTGGGCGGCCCTTCGGGGTCGCCCACGAGCGCGTCCGGAGCCGGCCGGGTCACCCGTCTGACAGGCCCGCCGGCGTGGTGAGTCGGTGCCGGCGCCGCTCTGCGAGCCGGAGGCCTACGCCCCGTTCCTCTTCGCCGCCGCCTTCCGGCCTCTCGCCGGCGCCGCCTTGGTGGCGGTCTTCTTTGCCTTCGCCGTCGAGCGAGCGGCTGTGGCGGCAGGAGGCGCTTCTTGGCCGCCGCCTTGGCCGGTGTGCCGCCCGTGGCCCGGGCCGCCTTGGCAGCTGCCTTCATCGCCCTCTTGTGCTCCCGCACGAGGACGAGAGACTCGGGGCTGTCGATGTCGGCGACAGAGAGATGACTCCCCGCCTCTCCGAACGGCGCGGAGGCCTCCACCCATCCCGGCGGGCCGACTCCGAGCTGCTTTCCGAGGAGCGCCACGAAGATCTTCGCCTTCTGCGTGCCGAAGCCCGGCAGGTCCTGAAGGCGGCGCAGCAGCTCGGCTCCGGTCTCGGCCGTCGTCCAGATGCGGGCCGGCGTCTCCGCCGTAGTCGGTGACGATCCGGCGGCAGAGCGCCTGCACTCTCGCCGGCCATTGACGCCGGGTAGCGGTGGAGGGCCGGCCGCTCGAGGAATGCTCCCACGAGGTCGTCCAGGAGCCATCTCGGCGATACGCGGCGACGTCGAGCTCGCCGCCGAGGCGGGTGCTCAGGTTGAGCGGGCCCTCGAAGGCCCACTCGAGCGGGATCTGTTGGTCGAGGACCATGCCGATCAGCAGGCGCGAGCGGGTCGGACGAGAGCAGCTCGTCCGCCGCCGGGACGCCGCTCAGGTAGAGCTCGGCCATCCGTGGAGGCTACAGCCCGGCTCCTCTGTCCGCATATGCCGACAGCCGGCCCGATGCCGGAGGTGGCGACGCAGCCACCTAGTCGATCAGGAGCGCCGCGGATCGGCCGCTTCGGGGTCGAGGGAGTAGCGGCAGATCGCCTCGGCCACGACGTCGCCTTTCACCTCACCGGTGGCCGCAAGACCGGCAAGCACGGCGACGGTGATGTGGGCGGCATCGATCTCGAAATGGCGCCGCAGGGCGGGGCGGGTGTCAGAGCGGCCGTAGCCGTCCGTCCCGAGAGGGGTGAAGGGCGCCGGCACGAACCGGGCGATCTGGTCCGAGACCACCTTCATGTAGTCGGTGACGGCGACGATGGGGCCGCTGGGCTCCGAGAGCGCCCGGCTGACGAAAGCCTCCCGCTGGGCGCTCGCCGGGTGGAGGCGGTTCCAGCGCTCGACTTCGAGGGCGTCCTCGCGGAGCGACTTGTAGCTCGTCACCGACCAGCACTCGGCGCCGACGTTCCACTCCGAGTCGAGCATGTCGCGAGCCTCCATCGCGAGCTGCCACGTCGTCCCGGAGAACAGGATCGTCGCCTGTGGGCGCCTCGAGCCGGCCTGGGACGGGCTCGCCTGCTGGAGCGGCTGAGGGCCGGAGCGCCTCCGCCCGGCAGGCTTCGCACCTCTGAGTGGGCTCAGCCGCATCCCCGCCGGCGCCGGCGCCTCCCGCCTGTGCCGCCGCCGGCCTCACTGTGGCGTCAGGACCTCAGGCGCCTCAGGGGCCGAAGCAAAGCGGTAGCACCCCTTCAGGACGCCTTCCCGGATCCGCTCGCGCTCGGCCTCATCGTCCGGCAAGGCCGGCATCGGGTAGTTCTCGTTGTAGAGGGTGAGGTAGTAGAGGGTGTCCTCGGGCTCGGGGCCGTACATCTGCTTGATGCCGTCGGCGACGATGTAGGCCAGCTCGTAGGCGAAGGCCGGGTCGTAGGCCTGCAGCGTCGGCACGGTCGAGGCGAGCACGTGCGAGTGGCCGTCCTCGTGCTGAAGGCCCTCGCCGTTCATCGTCGTCCGCCCCGCCGTGCAGCCGAAGAGGAAGCCACGCGGCCCTCGCGTCAGCCGACTGCCAGATCAGGTCACCCACCCGCTGGAAGCCGAACATCGAATAGAACAGGTAGATCGGCAGCATCGGCGTCGACCAGGTGGCATAGGCGGTGCCGGCAGCCTGGAAGCTCCCCATCCCACCGGCCTCGGTGATGCCCTCCTGCAGGATCTGGCCCGTGCGGTCCTCTGCATATGACAGGAGGAGGCCGGCGTCGACCGAGGTGTAGCGCTGGCCCTCGCAGGCATAGATCTTCACTTCCGCAAAGAGGGCGTCGAGGCCGAAGGTTCGCCCCTCGTCCGGAATGATCGGCACGACGTAGCGACCGAGGTTCGGGTCGCGGAGCAGGTTGCGCAACATGCGGGCGAAAGCCATCGTCGTCGAGACGGCCTGGCCGCGCGAGCCGTGGAGGAACTCCTCGAAGGTCTTCGGTTGCGGGGCGGGAAGCCCGGTGAGGCCCCGGCCGCGCACGACCCGTTGCGGCAAGGAGCCGCCAAGAGCATTCAGGCGCCCCTCGAGGTAGTCACGCTCCGGCGAGCCGGCGGGGGGCACGTAGTAGGGCGGGTGCTCGGCATCGAGGGCGGAATCGGGGATCTCGTCCTGCAGGTAGAGCCGGTCGCGGAGCAGCCGGAGCTGGTCGCGGGTCATCTTCTTGATCTGGTGGGTGGCGTTCCTCCCCTCGATCTCGGGTCCGAGTGTCCAACCCTTCACCGTCTTCGCGAGGATGACAGTCGGCGCACCCGACTGGTCGGTCGCCATCTTGTAGGCGGCGTACAGCTTCCGGTAGTCGTGGCCGCCCCGTGGGAGCTGTTGCAGCTCGGCGTCGGTGAGGTGCTCGACCATCTTCCGCAGGCGCGGGTCGGGGCCGAAGAAGTGCTCGCGGATGTAGGCGCCCGACTCGGTGGCGAACTTCTGGAAGTCGCCGTCGAGGGTCGTGTTCATCTTGTTGACGAGCACGCCGTCGACGTCACGGGCGAGCAGGTCGTCCCACCGCCGACCCCAGATCACCTTGATCACGTTCCAGCCGCAGCCGCGGAAGAGCGCCTCGAGCTCCTGGATGATCTTGCCGTTCCCCCGCACCGGTCCGTCGAGGCGCTGCAGGTTGCAGCTCACGACGAAGACGAGGTTGTCGAGCCTCTCCCGAGCGGCGAGGCGCAGGCCGGCGTGGGTCTCGGGCTCGTCGGTCTCGCCGTCGCCGAGGAAGCACCACACGCGGGAGGCGGACGTGTCGACGATCTCGCGGTGGAGCAGGTAGCGGTTGAAGCGGGCCTGGTAGACGGCCGCGAGCGGCCCGAGGCCCATCGAGACCGTCGGGTACTCCCAGAACTCCGGCATGAGGCGGGGGTGGGGGTAGCTCGACAGCCCCTTCCCGGCCGACCTCGAAACGGAAGTTGTCCAGCTGCTCCTCGTCGAGGCGACCCTCGACGAAGGCCCGGGCGTAGATGCCCGGGCGAGGCATGGCCCTGGAAGTACACCTGGTCGCCGGCGAGGCCGTTCGACTTGCCGCGGAAGAAATGGTTGAAGGCGACCTCGTAGAGCGACGCCGACGAGGCGTATGTGGAGAGGTGGCCGCCGATGCCGCCGTCCTTGCCGTTCGCCCTCGTCACCATGACGGCGGCGTTCCACCGGATGTAGGCGCGGATCCGGCGTTCGAGGTGCTCGTCGCCGGGGAACCACGGCTCCTCGTCGGCGCGGGATGGTGTTGACGTACGGAGTCGACACGGTCGCCGGGAAGCCGACCTGGGCGGCGCGTGCCCGCTCGAGCAGCTTCATGAGCAGGAACCTGGCCCGGTCGCGGCCCCTCTGCTCGATGATGGCATCGAAGGAGTCGAGCCACTCCTCTGTCTCGGCCGTGTCGATGTCGGGTACCTGGTGGGAGTAGCCGTCGAAGATCACCCTTCGATTCTCGCGCCTTCGAGGTGCCCCTCGGACGCCGGGCATCCCGCCGGGCCCGGCACGCCGGCACAGTCGCGTATGGTCGTCTGATGCCTGCGAGTGATGAGCCGGCCGTCGTCTACACCGACGGCGCCTGCCGCGGGAATCCCGGCCCGGGCGGCTGGGCCTGGGCGGTCTCGAGCGAGTGGTACCGGAGCGGCTTCGACCCGCAGACGACGAACCAGCGGATGGAGCTTTGCGCCGTCATCAAAGCGGTGGAGGCCTTCCGCGGGCGACTCAGGATCGTGAGCGACTCCACCTACGTGGTGAACTGCTTCAAGAACAAGTGGTACCTCGCCTGGCGAGCGAACGGCTGGCGCAACGCACAGAAGAAACCGATCGCCAACAAGGATCTGTGGCAGCCGCTCATCGAGCAGGTCGTCGACCGCCGGCCGGGCGAGATCGAGCTCGACGTGGGTGAAAGGCCATGCCGACGACCCGATGAACACCCTCGCCGACCTGCTCGCCACCGAGGCCGCCCTACTGCAGCGGCCGTCGTCTTCCGATCCGGCCGGGCGCCGGCCGCCGTTCACCGACGACTGAGGGAGCGCCCGTCGGCGGCGGCTCGCGATTGGGCCGGCGACGCACGCGCCTCATACTCTTCCCGGCATGCGGATCGAGAACACGTCAGCGCTCGTGACGGGCGGCGCGTCCGGCCTCGGAGAGGCGACAGCCCGAGCCCTCAGCGCGAGAGGCGCCCTTTGCACGATCTTCGACCGGGACGAGGCTCGGGCGAAATCCCTCTCCGCCGAGCTCGGTGGGGGCGCCTCGTATGTCGCCGGCGACGTGGGCGACCCCGAGGCGGTCGGTAATGCCGTCGAGCAGGCCGCTCAGGCCGGCGAGCTTAGGATCACCGTCAGCTGCGCCGGCATCGGGTGGGCCCAGCGCACCGTGGGTCGTCAGGGCGAGCCGCACGACCTCGATGCTTTCAAGACCGTCGTCAACGTGAACCTGATCGGGACCTTCAACGTGATGAGGCTGGCGGCGGCCGCGATGGCGCGGACAGAGCCAGGCGAGGACGGCGAGCGGGGAGTGGTCGTCAACACCGCCTCGGTGGCCGCCTTCGAGGGCCAGATCGGTCAGATCTCCTACTCGGCGTCAAAGGGCGGCGTCGTCGGGATGACCGTGCCGGCGGCACGTGACCTCTCGGCTGCCGGCATCCGGGTCAACACGATCGCCCCCGGCCTGATGGACACGCCGCTCCTCGGGCTGCTGCCCGAAGAGCAGCGGCACGCTCTCGGAGCAGGGGTGCTCTTCCCGAAGCGCCTCGGCTACCCGGCCGAGTTCGCCCGGCTCGTGATCGCGATCGCCGAGAACCCCTACCTGAACGGCGAGACGATACGTCTCGACGGCGGGCTCAGGATGCCGCCCCGGTAGGCGGAGGCTCGACAGACGCTCTCCCGTAGCCGAACGGGAAGGGGGCCCCTTCTTCTTCGGGTAGCCTTTGTACTGGAACAAGAGGCGCCAAGGGGGGAGCGCCGACGGCGACCAAAACGTGTGTCGGGCGACAGCCCGCTCCTTCAGTCGCTGCCCAACCCGACCTCTCCGAAGACGAACCCTGCCGACACCCGCAAACTTGACGAAAATGATCATCATTTCATGACCTACCAACTCTCCCATCTCGATGCCCTCGAGGCCGAAGCGGTCCACATCATCCGGGAGGTGGTGGCGGAGTTCGAGAAGCCCGCCCTCCTCTTCTCAGGCGGCAAAGACTCCGCCGTCCTTCTTCACCTCGCCGTGAAGGCGTGCTGGCCGCAGCGCCTGCCCTTCCCCGTCGTCCATGTCGACACCGGCCACAACTTCCCCGAGGTGATCGCCTACCGGGACCGGCAGGTCGAGTCCCTCAACGTCCGGCTCGTCGTCGGATCGGTCCAGGACGACATCGACCGGGGAGCGATCGTCGAGCACCCGGCGCCGGGAGCCACCCGCAACCGGCTGCAGACCTTCACGCTGCTCCGCGTCCTCGAGGAGGGCGCCTACGACGCCGTCTTCGGCGGAGGACGACGCGACGAGGAGAAGGCGCGGGCGAAGGAGCGGATCTTCTCCCTCCGCGACGAGTTCGGCCAGTGGGACCCCCGCGCTCAGCGGCCGGAGCTGTGGAACCTCTACAACACGCGCCACCGCCCCGGCGAGCACTTCCGCGTCTTCCCGCTCTCGAACTGGACCGAGCTCGACATCTGGCAGTACATCGAGCAGGAGTCGGTCCCCCTCCCGGAGATCTACTTCTCCCACAAGCGCGAGGTGTTCCGCCGCGGCGGCATGCTGCTCGCGACGGGTCCGTTCACCGCTCCCCGGGACGGTGCCGCCGACGAGGCGCCCTTCGAGGCCACCGTGCGCTACCGCACCGTCGGCGACATGACGTGCACCGCGGCGGTCGAGTCGACCGCCGCGACGGCGCTCGAGGTCATCGTCGAGACGGCCGTCAGCCGCGTGAGCGAGCGGGGGGCGACACGCGCCGACGACCGGTTCTCCGAAGCTGCCATGGAGGACCGCAAGAAAGAGGGCTATTTCTAAATGGAGCTGCTCCGTTTCGCGACGGCCGGGCTCGGTGGACGACGGCAAGTCGACCCTCATCGGCCGCCTTCTCTACGACTCGAAGCAGGTCTTCGAGGACCAGCTCGAGGCGATCGAGAAGACGAGCCTCGCCCGGGGCGACGACTACACGAATCTCGCCCTCCTCACCGACGGCCTGCGCGCCGAGCGGGAGCAGGGCATCACCATCGACGTCGCGTACCGGTACTTCGCCACGCCGAAGCGCAAGTTCATCATCGCCGACACGCCGGGCCACACCCAGCACACGCGCAACATGGTCACCGGCTGCTCGACGGCCGACCTCGTGATCCTGCTCGTCGACGCCCGCATCGGCCCGACCGAGCAGACCCGCCGGCACGCCACCGTCGCCTCGCTCCTCGGGATCCGCCACCTGCTCGTGGCCATCAACAAGATGGACCTCGTCGAGTACTCGAGGTCCCGCTTCGAGGAGATCCGCAAGGAGATCGACAACTTCGCCACCCGGCTCCAGGTGACCGACCTCACCTGCATCCCGATGTCGGCCCTCAACGGCGACAACGTCGTCGACCGCTCGCTCGAGATGTCGTGGTACGACGGGCCCTCGATGCTGCACCACCTCGAGGAGGTGCACATCAGCTCCGACCGGAACCTGATCGACCTCCGTTTCCCGGTCCAGCGCGTCGTCCGGCCGATCTCCTCGAGCGGCCTGCACGACTTCCGCGGCTATGCCGGCACAGTGGCGAGCGGCGTCCTCGAGGTGGGGGACGAGGTGATGGTGCTGCCGTCGGGTTTCTGCTCGCGGATCGAGTCGATCGAGACGGCCGACGGCCCGCAGCCGGAGGCCTACCCGCCGATGTCTGTCGTCGTGCGACTCGCCGACGATCTCGACATCTCCCGCGGCGACATGCTCTGCCGGCCCCGCAACCAGCCGAACGTCGGCCAGGACGTCTCGGCGATGGTCTGCTGGATGGCCGAGACCCCGCTCAGGGCCGGAGCCAAGTTCGCCATCAAGCACACGACCCGGTGGGGCCGTGCTCTCGTGAAGGATCTGCAGTACCGCCTCGACGTCAACACGCTTCACCGGGACCAGGATTCGGCAGAGCTCAGGTTGAACGACATCGGGCGGATCAACATCCGCACGACGGTCCCTCTCTTCTTCGACGAGTACCGCTCGAACCGTGGAACGGGAAGCTTCATCCTCGTCGACGAGTCCTCGAACGCCACGGTCGGCGCCGGGATGATCCTGCGGGCAGCCAGCTGAGCACGCCGCCGTCCGTGCCCGCAGGGCACGATCTGGTTCACCGGGCTTTCCGGCTCCGGCAAGACGACGATCGCCTCGAAGTTGAAGGCGATGCTCGCCGAGCGCGGCCTTCGCCCGTTCCTCTTGGACGGCGACCTCCTCCGGGAAGGGCTCAACTCCGACCTCGGCTTCGAGGAGGCGGACCGGATCGAGAACGTCCGCCGGGTGGGTGAGGTGGCCCTCCTGTTCGCCACGGTCGGCCACCTGTCCCTCGTGACGGTGATCAGCCCGTACGCAGCAGGGCGGGCCGCCGTTCGGAAGCGTCACGCCACGACGGGGATCCCCTTCGTGGAGGTGCACGTGGCGACACCGCTCGATGTCTGCGAGGAACGGGACGTGAAAGGCCTCTACGCCCGGGCACGGCGGGGCGAGGTGTCCCGCTTCACCGGCATCTCGGCCCCTTACGAAGCGCCTGAGTCGCCTGAGTTGGTGTTGTCGACCGTGGGCCGCTCACCCGAGGAGTCAGCCCGCGAGGTGCTCTCCGTCCTCCGGGCGGCCGGCTTGCTCGGTGCCGACCCCGCCTGAGCCTCGGTAGGCTCTGCACGCCAAGACCGTCAACAAAGCTCGGAGAAGAGCCGGGCAGCGGCCGCCTGTGCCATGTGACCGGAGGTGATTCGGCTGAGCCCATCTGAGTCAGGTCCGTCCACGACCTTCGACATCGTCGTGATCGGTGGGGGCCCGGGCGGATACGCCGCTTCTCTCTACGCCGGAGCTGCCGGGCTGTCGGTCGCGGTCGTGGAGAAGGACAAGGTCGGCGGGACGTGCCTTCACCGCGGCTGCATCCCGGCAAAGGAGTTCCTCGAGACTGCCGCCGTCTTCCGCACTGTCTCCGGAGCAAAGGAGTTCGGCGTCCAGGCGAGCCAGCCGACCGTCGAGTTCGCCACGAGCCAGGACCGCAAGCAGAAGGTCGTCGACCAGCTCCACCGTGGCCTGTCCGGGCTCATGAAGCAGCGCAAGAACCAGGTCTTTACCGGGACGGGGCGCCTTCTCGGCGACCATGTCGTCGAGGTGACCGGCGCCAGACGGTGCGACCCAGCAGATCAGCGGGACGAACATCATCCTTGCGGCCGGCTCGGTGCCGAGGACGCTCCCGGGCTTCGAGGTCGACGGCCGCCACGTGCTCACCTCCGACGAGGTCCTCTCGTTGTCGGCCCTCCCGGGCTCGGCGGTCGTCATCGGCGGAGGCGCCATCGGCTGTGAGTTCGCCTCGATGATGGCTGATCTCGGGGTGCAGGTCACCCTTCTCGAAGCGCTGCCGAAGCTGCTGCCGGGCTGTGACGACGACGTCGCCCAGGTCGTCGTCCGCTCGTTCAAGAAGCGGGGCATCACCGTCCGCACCGGCGTCCCCGTCCACGGGCACGAACCGGGCGAGCAGGGCACGACCGTCAGCTTCGGCGAGGGGGAGCAGGTCGTCGTCGACGCCGTCGTCGTCTCGGTCGGCCGGCGAGCCATGTCGGACGGGCTCGTCGCCGACAGCGCCGGCGTCGAGGTGGACGAGCGGGGCTTCGTCGTCGTGGACGAGTGGATGCGCACGACGGCCGACGGGCGTCTTCGCCGTCGGCGACGTCGTGGCGACTCCGCAGCTGGCCCACGTCGGCTTTGCAGAGGCGATGCTCGTGATCAAGCAGATTCTCGGGGAGCCGGCGGTGCCGGTGAACTACGGAGCCGTGCCGTGGGGCATCTACTGCCATCCCGAGGTTGCCTTCGTCGGGATGACCGAGGAGGACGCCCGGGCGGCAGGCATCGAGGTGGTCGTGAAGAAGGACCCCTTCGGCGGCAACAGCCGGGCCCGCATCCTCGGTGAGACCGACGGGATGGTGAAGGTGATCGCCGAGAAGCTGCCCGACGGCGCAGCCGGCCGGTTGCTCGGGGTCCACATGGTCGGCCCGTGGGTGACCGAGCAGCTGGGCCAGGCCTACCTCTCTGTCAACTGGGAGGCCACGCCGGAGGAGGTGGCGGCGTTCGTCCAACCCCACCCGACGCTGTCCGAGTCGTTCGGCGAGACGGTGCTCGCCCTTACCGGGAGGGGATTGCACGTTGGCTGACATCACGATGCCGCAGCTCGGCGAGACGGTCACCGAGGGCACGATCATCCGCTGGCTCAAGCAGGTCGGCGACGAGGTCGCCCATGACGAGCCGCTCTTCGAGGTCTCGACGGAGAAGGTCGACTCCGAGGTGCCGTCGTCGGCCGAGGGCTACCTGACCGAGATCCTCGTCGAGGAGGGGGCGACTGTCGACGTCGGCACGCGCCTCGCCGTCATCGGTGAGTCTGCCGGAGCGGCCGGCGGCGGTGAGCCTGCTGTCACCGCCGGCGGAGAGACCCCCGCCGGCGGCGCCACAGCCTCTGCTGCCGGTTCGGTTGCCGCGCCTCCGGCCGGTGCGAGTGCCGGCGGTGAGCGAGGACGTGGTGCCTGCTGACGACCTTGCTGAGCCTGCCGAGCCAGGTGAGGCGTCGACGAGTGGTGTAGGTGCCGACGGTGGTGATGGAGATGGAGGTGCCGTCCGTGGACGGGCGCGTGGGGGCGCCTTCGGCGCGACCGAGAAGGCTCCGGCCGACACCGGCGCGACGCCGGCGCCGGCAGGCACGGGCGCCCCGACGCCTGAGCCGGCCGCCGCGCCTGCCAACGCTCAGCCGATCGGCGGCACGTCGCCGAGCGAGCCGCGACGGGGGTCCGGCCTCTGGAGCAGGGGCGCTCCTCTCACCCGTCGTCCGCAAGCTCCTCAACGAGCACGGGCTCGACCCGTCGGCTGTCAGCGGCACCGGGCAGGGTGGACGCATCACGCGAGGGGACGTGCTCTCGTACATCGACTCGCAAGGCCGCAGCAGGCGACGGTGCCGGTGCGCCAGCGGCGGCTCCGCCAGAGGCCCCGGCGGCGGCTTCGAGCGCCGCTTCGAGCCGGGCAGCGGCCGCGCCCGCCGCAGCCAGACCGGCGGCATCGTCGGCTCCGCCGGCGCCGGCCGAGAGCAGAGCTTTCCCGCCTGCGACCGCAGGCGAGGAAGACGAGATCATCCCCTTCTCCAACATCCGCCGGCTCACGGCCGACCACATGGTCCGCTCGAAGGCGACGTCGGCTCACACCCTCGTGGCGATCGAGGCCGACTACGAGGGCGTCGAGACGCGTGCGGCGGGCCAACAAGGACCGCTTCCGGAAAGAGGAGGGGATCTCCCTCACCTACCTCCCCTTCGTCGCCCGCGCCGTCGTCGACGTGCTCCGCGACTACCCGCAGCTCAACGCGTCCGTCGGGGAGGACGCCCTCCTCGTCCACCGGGACGTCAACCTCGGCGTCGCCGTCGACCTCGACCGCCAGGGCCTCATCGTGCCGGTCGTTCGCCAGGCCGACGGCCAGTCGCTCCGCGGTCTCGCCCGGGCGATCGCCGATCTCGCCGAGCGGGCGAGGTCGCGGCGCCTGTCGGCCGACGACGTCGTGGGCGGCACCTTCACGATCACCAATCCCGGGCCTTTCGGCACGTTCCTGACGGCTCCGATCATCAGCCAGCCGCAGGTCGCCATCTTGTCGACAGACGGGGTGAAGCGCCGCCCGGTCGTGGTGCCGACGGCCGGCGGAGGCGAGGCGATCGCCATCCACTCGGTCGGGATGCTGGCCCTCTCGTTCGATCACCGGGCCGTCGACGGTGCCTACGCGTCGGCCTTCGTCCACGACCTCGCCCGTGAGATCGAGACCCGGGATTGGTCGAGCGAGCTTTGAGGCCGGGCCAGCCGGCGCCGATGAGAGCCCGGTGACGTCGACGCTCGTAGGCACGGCTCCGCTCCGGGTGCGGTGGCTCGGCCGCGTCAGCTACGAGGAGGCCTCCGACCTCCAGCACGTGCTGCACGACTCGCGGAGCAGGCGACTACCTCCTCCTGCTCGAGCACCCCCCCGTCTACACCCTCGGCGTGAGAGCCCGTCCCGAGCACCTGCTCGACAGCATCCACAGCTCGGGCGCGCAGATCTGCAAGGCGGACCGTGGAGGCGACGTCACCTATCACGGCCCGGGACAGCTCGTCGGTTACCCGGTGCTCGACGTGCCGATGGGGCCCGGATCGGTGCCGTCTTTCGTCCACCGGATAGAGCAGCTCGTGATCGACGTGCTCCAGGACCTCGGCTTGAACGGCGCCAGCAGGCTCGATCGCTACCCGGGCGTCTGGCTCGGCGCCGAGAGCGGCAGCCCGCGGAAGATCTGTGCGATCGGCGTGAGGGTGGAGCGGGGCAGGTCGATGCACGGCTTTGCTCTCAACGTCGATCCGGATCTGTCCATGTTCGGCCACATCGTCCCGTGCGGCATCCCTGACAAGGCGGTGACGTCGATGGCGGCAGAGGGCGTATCCGCCCCGATGCGCGAGGTGGTGCAGGCCGTCTCGGAGCGAGCGGCCGGCGCCTTCGCCCTCTCCGGCGGGGAGGAGCGGGTGCTCGAGCGTGAGGAGGCCGCCTGGCGGACGCCGGCGAGGACACTGCCGTCGGTCGAGCAGCCGGTCGCCGAGCCGCCGTCAGCTGCCCAGCTCGACCTTGCCGGCCGAAGGCTCCGCCGGCAACGGCAAGGTACGGCCCGCTGTCGGGCCGAGCGCCCTCGAGCGAAGGCTGCGCGCCGCCGGCGTCGAGCCGGGAGAGGGGATCGCCTTTCGCGACCGGAAGCCGGACTTCATGCGTGCCCCCGTCAGGATCGGTCCTGAGGTGTTGCGGCTCCGCTCGATGATGCGCCGCCTCGGCCTCGTGACGGTGTGCGAGGAGGCGGGCTGCCCGAACCTCTCGGAGTGCTGGGCGGACGGCACGGCGACGTTCATGATCAACGGGGAGCGGTGCACGAGGGCGTGCGGCTTCTGCCTCGTCGACACGCGTCACCCGCTCGCCTTGGAGGCGAGCGAGCCGGACCACGTTGCCGATGCCGTCGCCAGGATGGGCCTCGCCCATGCCGTCGTGACGGCGGTCGCCCGGGACGATCTCGACGACGGTGGGGCGGAAGCCTTCGCCGAGACGATCGCGGCGATCCGCAGGCGGGCTCCCGAGACAACCGTCGAGGTCCTCATCCCCGATTGCAAAGGCGACCGCACGGCGCTCGGGAAGATCTTCGCCGCCCGCCCCGACGTCCTCAACCACAACATCGAGACGGTGCTCCGCCTGCAGCGGGCCGTCCGGCCGTCCGCCTCGTACGCACGGAGCCTCGCCGTCCTCGGCAGGGCGAAGAGGGCCGGCCTCGTGACGAAGTCCGGCCTCATCCTCGGAATGGGAGAGAGCCGCCCCGAAGTCCTCGCCACCCTCGCCGACCTCCGGGCCGTCGAGGTCGACATAGTCACTATCGGCCAGTACCTGCGGCCGAGCGAGCGGCACCTTCCCGTCAGCCGGTGGTGGGCGCCCGATGAGTTCGAGGAGATAGGCGCAGTTGCGATAGAGATGGGTTTCTCTCATGTCGAGTCCTCACCGCTCACCCGCTCGAGCTACCACGCCCGGCGGGCGGTCGTGAAGGCGTCGGCCCGGGCAGGAAGGTGACGATGGAGGAAGTGTTCCCGCCGGTCGATCCGGTTCTGGCACGGGGGGAGCGCCTGGCGAGGGTCCGCCACCGGATGCGTGAAGTGGGCGTCGACGCGCTCCTTCTCTCGCTCGGGGCCGATCTGCCCTGGCTCACCGGCTACGAGGCGATGCCGCTCGAGCGGATCACGATGCTCGTTCTCCCGGCCGATGACGACGCCACCCTCGTCGTGCCGTTGCTCGAGGCTCCCCGGGTCGCCCACGACGCCCGGCTCTTCGCGTTGCGGCCGTGGAGGGAGAGTGAGGACCCGATCCGCCTGATCGAGGAGCTCGTCGGGCCGAGGCGGGAGGTCGCCGTCTCGGACCGCTGCCTGGGCGAGCCATCTGCTCTCCCTCCAAGGGGTGCTCGGCGGCCGGGTATTCCGCCCCTCGAGCGCGGTGACCTCGCCGCTCCGGGCGGTGAAGGACGCTGGCGAGGTGGCCGCCATAAGAGCTGCCGGAGCGGCGGCCGACCGTGTCGCCGAGGCCCTCCTGCGGGGTGACATCTCCCTCATCGGGCGTACGGAGGCGAGCGTCTCGAGTGAGATCGCCCGGCGGCTCGTCGCCGAGGGACACGTGAAGGCGAACTTCGCCATCGTCGGGAGCGGGCCGAACTCGGCAAGCCCTCACCACGAGCCCGGCGGCCGGGTCATCGGCCCGGGCGAGCCGGTGGTGTGCGACTTCGGGGGAGCGCTCCGCCTCGGGAGCGATACGGTCGGGTACTGCTCGGACATCACCCGCACGGTCGTGACCGGGGCTCCCGATGCCGACTTCCGGGCGCTCTACGACGTCCTCGAGGCGGCGCAGCGGCGGGCGGTCGAGATGGCCGTCGTCGGGACGTCGTGTGAAGCCGTCGACGCCGCCGCCCGCGATCCCATCACCGAGGCCGGATACGGCGACGAGTTCATCCACCGCGTCGGCCACGGGATAGGGATCGAGGAGCACGAGGATCCCTACCTGGTGGCAGGCAACAGCCAACTGCTCGAGGCCGGCCACGCCTTCTCGGTCGAGCCGGGCATCTACCTGCCGGAGCGTTTCGGTGCGCGGATCGAGGACATCGTCGTCGCCACCGAGGACGGCCCGCTCGCCTGCAACGAAGCCGATCACTCGCTCCACGTCGTCGAAGCCTGAGGACGGGCTCACCACCGGGGTAGCCTCGCCCGTATGAACAGCACCGGCACGAGCACGGTCGAGGGGATCGACGAGTCCCCGACGACCGAGTGGCTCGAGGCAAATGTCGGGCTGAAGCCTCCCGTGACATTCGAGCTCGTGGCGGGGGGACGGTCGAATCTGACATTCAGGGTGACGGATCGCCTCGGCGAGGCGGTCGTCCTCCGCCGCCCGCCGACCAGCCATGTCCTGCCGACCGCCCACGACATGCAGCGCGAGCACCGGATCATCTCCGCCCTCGGGCCGACGCCTGTGCCGGTGCCGAGGACGCTCGCTGCTCTGCCTCGACACCACCGTGACCGGGCGCGCCCTTTCTATCGTGATGGAGTACGTGAGTGGCCACGTGCTCCGTGACCCGGTGACGGCCGCCGCCATTCTCGACGAGGCGGCCCGCCGGCGACGCGAGCGAGTCGCTCGCCGAGGTCCTTGCCGCCCTGCACGCCGTCGACGTCGACGCCGCCGGCCTCGGCGACCTCGGCCGGCGCGAGGGATACCTGAACCGGCAGTTGCAGCGATGGCACGGGCAGTTCGACAAGTCGCAGATCGAAGATGTCGAGCGGGTCCACCTCATCGACGAGGTCTACGAGCGCCTGGCAGGGTCTGTCCCCGAGCAGGCTGCCACCACCATCGTCCACGGCGACTACCGGCTCGACAACACGATGCTCACCGACGACGGCTCGGTTGCTGCCGTCCTCGACTGGGAGATCTGCACGCTCGGCGATCCGCTCGCCGACGTCGGGATACTCATGGTCTACTGGGCCGAGCCGGGGGACGAGATGACCGCGCTCGGCTCGGCGCCGACGACGGCGGGAGGCTTCGCCTCGCGGGCCGAGATGCGCGAGCGCTACGGGGAACGGTCCGGGCGGGACGTCGGCAACCTCGAGTACTACGTCGCCTTCGGCTACTGGAAGCTCGCCTGCATCCTGCAGGGCGTCCGCGCCCGCTACCACGGCGGCGCCGCCGCCGGCGACCGGAGCGGCGTCGACATGTTCGGCCATCAGGTGACGGTGCTCGCCGCTGCTGCCAGTCGATGCAGCCGATGCCGCAGGATTGCCGCGATGAGGACGAGATGAGGACAAGATGAGCGACCCCTTCTCCCTCTACCGCTTGACGGGGGAGCCCGCCCCCGAGTCGCCGGTGCTCGTCGTCGCCCTCGACGGCTGGGTCGATGCCGGGCTGGCCGGCTCGACAGCCCTCTCCGGCCTGCTCGAGACGATCGAGACCCGCCTCTATGCCGTCTTCGACCCGGAGCCGCTCATCGACCAGCGGGCCCGCCGGCCCGGCTGCGCATCTCGGACGGGCTCAACGAGGGCCTCACCTGGCCCGAGCCGGTCGTGCGCGTCGGGACGGACCGTCTCGGCTCCGGTATCGCCGTGCTTGACCGGGCCGGAGCCCGACTTCCGCTGGAAGCAGTTCGCCTCGTCGGTCGTGAGCCTCGCCGGAGCGATGGGAGTCCGGCTGATGGTGGGTTTTGGCGGCTTCCCGGCGGCGGCTCCCGCACACGCGGCCGATCCGCCTCGCCTCCACCGCCACCTCGCGGCTCCTCGCCTCTCAGGTCGGCTTCGTCGACGGGACGATCGACGTGCCGGCCGGAGTGGAGGCGGTGCTGGAGGAGGCGCTCGGCCAGGCAGGCATCCCGGCCGTCGGCCTGTGGGCGAGGGTGCCGCACTACGTGGCGGCGATGCCTTTCCCGGCTGCCGCCGTGCAGCTGCTCGACGGGCTGGCGGCTGTCTCCGGCCTCGTCATCGACTCGAGCGTCCTCGACGAGGCGGCGGCGACCGCCAAGGCGAAGGTGGACGAGCTGATCGCCCAGAGCTCCGAGCACGCCGCCATGGTCCGCCAGCTCGAGCACAACGTCGATGCTCTCGAAGGGGAGCCGCGAGATGCTCCGCGAGGAGGACATGCCGTCAGGCGACGACCTTGCCGCTGAGCTGGAGCGTTACCTGAGGGGCGAGTCGGGCGGCTTCGACTGATCCCTCAAGACCGGTTCGGCCATCCGAGGTGGACACGAGCCTGAGGCGGGCGGCGAGAGCATCCCGCTCGTTCGATAGTGCCGGCAAGCTGTGCTGTCGGATGTCGCCCGAGTAGGTTTCCGGTGATGCTCATTGACGGAGGGTTGGGCTTTGACGGGGACGGATCGGCGCCGAGGGCCGCCGTCTCGAGGAGGAGGGCTACGACGGGGCGTGGGCGACCGAGACCGGCCACGACCCGCTCCTGATCCTGGCGGCAGCAGCGCCGCACACCGAGCGGCTCGAGCTCGGATCGGGCATCGTCGTCGCCTTCGGGCGGAGCCCGATGATCACCGCCACGATGGCGAACGACGTCCAGCTGCTCTCGAAGGGCCGCCTGTTGCTCGGGCTCGGCTCGCAGATCAAGCCGCACATCGAGAAGCGCTACTCGATGCCGTGGTCGCAGCCGGCCGCCCGGATGCGGGAGTACATCCTGTCCATGCGGGCGATCTGGGCGGCATGGCAGGACGGCTCGAAGCTCGACGTTCCGGGGCGAGTTCTACACCTTCACGCTGATGACGCCGTTCTTCAGCCCCGGCCCGAACCCCTACGGCCAGCCGAAGGTCTTCCTCGCCGCCGTCGGCCCGCTCATGACCGAAGTGGCCGGGGAGGTTGCCGACGGCCTGCTCGTCCACGGCTTCACCACCGAGCGGTACCTGCGGGAGGTGACGGTGCCTGCCCTCGACGGCGGGCTCGCGAAGGCCGACGGGGGAGGCGGCGTCGGGCGCCGGCGGGGCGATTTCCAGGTGTCGTACCCGGGCTTCGTCGTCACCGGGACGACCGATGCCGAACAGGAGGCGGCCGCGACGGCCGTCAAGGCACAGATCGCCTTCTACGGCTCGACGCCGGCCTACCGGCCCGTCCTCGAGCTGCACGGCTGGGGGGACCTGCAGAGCTGAGCTGAACCCGCTCTCGAAGCGGGGCGAGTGGGCGGCGATGGCCGGACTCATCAGCGACGAGGTCCTCGATGCCTTCGCCGTCGTGGCACCTCCGGAGGAGGTCGCCGCCCGCGTGCGGGAGCGCTTCGGGGACCTGGTCGACCGGTTCTCCTTCTACGCCCCCTACGAGGCGGACCGCGAGATGTGGCAGGAGATCCTGGCCGGCTTCCGGACCGGCTAGCCGCCGGCGCGGGCAGCCGTGCCGTCGGGGACTCAGGCGACGATGTTGACGACGTGGGGCGGCCGCGCGACGACCCGCGCCGGATCTCGGCCGCCGAGCATGTTCCGCACCCGTTCCGACGCGAGCGCGGCAGCGACGGCCTCGTCCTCGCTGATCTCAGGCTCGACCTCGACGCGGTCGCGGAGCTTGCCGTTCAGCTGGACGATCATCGTGACCCGGTCGGCTCTCAGATAGGCCGGATCGGCGACCGGCCACGGGCGGGTGTGGACGTGCTCGTCGGTGCGCCTCTCGTAGGCCTCGGCCGCCAGGTGGGGGGCGAACGGCGCGAGCAGCTCGAGGAGCACGTCGGTCGCCTCGCTGACCGCGACCTCGTCGGTGCCGGCGTGGACATGGCGGTAGATCGTGTTCGTCAGCTCCATCAGCGCCGCCACCGCCGTGTTGAAGCCGTAACGCTCGATGTCGGCGCTCACCCGGGCGATGGTCCGGTGGACCTCGCGCCGGAGCTGAGCCGGCTCCAGCTGCTCGGTGCTCGGGTTTCCGGCCGTGGCGAGCGATCCCGTCGCCAGCCGCCAGACGCGGGCGAGGTACGCGCGAGCAGCCCTCGATGATCTCGTCGGTCTGGTCCGACCAGTCCATGTCCTCGACCGGCGGCCCGACGAAGAGGTGGAAGAGGCGGAGGGCGTCGGCGCCGACGCTGACGAAGTAGTCGTCGGGATCGACGACGTTGCCCCGCGACTTCGACATCGCCCGGCCGCCGAGGCGGATCATGCCCTGACAGAAGAGCTGAGCGAACGGCTCCCGAAGCTCGGGCGCCGACAGGCCGCGTGTCCCCGAGCGCCCGTGTGAAGAAGCGGGCGTAGAGGAGGTGCAAGATGGCATGGGTGATCCCGCCGATGTAGCGGTCGACGGGAAGGTGCTTGCGGACGGCCGCCACGTCGACGGGCTCGGTCCTCGTCATGCGGGCTGACAAAACGGAGGAAGTACCACGACGAGTCGACGAAGGTGTCCATCGTGTCGGTCTCCCGCGTGGCCGGTCCGCCGCAGATCGGGCAGGTGGTGTGGAGGAACCCCTCGTGGAACTTGAGCGGTGACTCGCCCGTCGGCCGGAACTCGACGTCCTCGGGAAGAAGAACCGGCAGCTCTTCCCCGGCACAGGGACGATGCCGTCGGTGGGGCAGTAGAGGACAGGGATCGGGCAGCCCCAGTAGCGCTGGCGGCTGATCAGCCAGTCACGGAGGCGGTAGTTGACCATCCGGTGGCCCGATCCCCGCGGCCTCGAGCCACTCGATCGCCTTCGCCTTGGCTGCTGCGGTGTCGAGCCCGTCGAGCCATTCGCTGTTCACGTGAACGCCGTCGCCGGTCCAGGCGCCCTCGTGGCCCTCCGGCGGCTGGACGGTCCGCACGATCGGGAAGGCCGTAAGCGGTGGCGAAGTCGTGAGTCCCTCTCGTCCTCGGCCGGGACGGCCATGATGGCGCCGGTCCCGTAGCTGGCGAGGACGTAGTCGGCGACGTAGACCGGGATGGCCTCGTCGTTGAAGGGATTGATGCAGTAGCTGCCGGTGAAGGCTCCCCGCTTGTCGAGGGTGCCCTCCGACGAGATCCGTTCGAGGTCGGACTCCGAGCTTGCACGCCGGCGGAGCTCCTCGACGGCGTCACGCTGCTCGGGCGTCGTCAGCGCGTCCACGAGAGCGTGCTCGGGCGCGAGCACGGCATAGGTCATGCCGAAGGCGGTGTCCGGCCGGGTGGTGAAGACCTCGATCTCGAGGTCGGGATCGCCCGACGACGGCCATCTTGAACTGGGCGCCTTCCGAGCGCCCGATCCAGTTGCGCTGCATGACCTTCACGCGCTCGGGCCAGTCGAGCCCGTCGAGAGCCTCCAGCAGCTCGTCGGCGTACTTGGTGATCCGGAGGAACCACTGCTCGAAGCTGCCGCCTCTCGACCACGTCGCCCGAGCGCTCGCACGTGCCGTCGGCGAGCACCTGCTCGTTGGCGAGGACGGTCTGGCAGCCCGGGCACCAGTTGACCGGCGCCTCGGCCCGGTAGGCGAGGCCGGCCTTGCAGGAACTCGAGGAAGATGACCTGGTTCCACTTCATGTAGTCGGGATCGTGGCTGCGCAGCTCGCGCCGCCAGTCGTAGACGGCCCCGAGCCGCTGCACGGAGCGCTTCAGCTCGCCGATGCGGGCCTCGGTGTACTGACGGGGATGGACGCCGCCCTTGATGGCGGCGTTCTCTGCGGGGAGGCCGAACGAGTCGAAGCCGAAGGGGCTGAGGACGGCGTTTCCCTTCATCGTCTGGTACCTGACGAGGACGTCGCCGAAGGTGTAGTTCCGGATGTGGCCCTGGTGCGCCGGCCCGCTCGGGTAGGGGTACATGCACAGGATGTACGAGGGCGGACGGGGGTCGTCCGGATCCACCCGGTAGGTGCCTTCCTCCTCCCAGCGCCGCTGCCAGCGCGTCTCCACCTCCCCGAAGTCGTATCCGTCCGACATGGTCGACAGGCTAACTACCTCTGTCACCCCCGGGCGCCCTAAAGTCACCGCCCAAGCAGATCCGGCCGCTCGCCATCACAGGAGGGACAATCTGGTGACAGAAGTTGGAGACACTCCTACGACGCTCCAACAGTCCGAGCCGCCGAACGCCTTACGGGGCGGCACGCTCGGGCTTCCCGGTGTCCTGTTCCAATCCATCACCGGAATGGCTCCGGCCATCGCGGTCGCCTTCTCGATACCGGCGGCGATCGTTTTTGCCGGCGGCGCGACGCCGCTTGCCGTCGTGCTCTCGCTCGTGGCCTGCATGCTCGTGGCACTGTCGATCTGGCAGCTGGCAAAGCACCTGCCGTCGGCCGGCTCGTTCTACACCTACACGTCGAAGGCACTCCATCCGTGGATCGGCTTCCTCGTCGGATGGGGGTACTCGCTCGCCGTCATCCTGATCGGGCCGTTCATCGCCGTGCAGGCCGGCTTCATCATCGGGGGGACCCTCAACGCCGAGTTCGGGTGCCGACCTCCCTTTGGTGGCCGTGGGTAATCGCCGTCGGGCTGGCGGTATTTGCCATCGGCTACTTCGGGATCAAGGTGTCGGCCCGCGCCGGCGAGATCGTCGGGGCGATCGAGATAGCGGTCTTCGTAGCACTCGCCGTCACCCTGATCGTGAAAGCCGGTCACCACAACACGCTGTCGGTCTTCGGCACGCACTTTGCGAACAACCCCAAGTACCACGGCCTGTCGGGGGTCGCAGCCGGTTCGGTCTTCACCATCCTCGCCTTCATCGGCTTCGAATCGGCTGCGCCGCTCGCCGAGGAGACCCGCTCTCCCCGCCGCACAGTCGGGCGGGCCGTTCTCCTGTCCTGTCTCTGCATCGGACTGCTCTACGTGCTGACGTCCTACGCGGCAACCGTCTTCTACGGCTCGTCCCGGATGACGGGCTTCGTCAGCGCCGGCAGTGCCAACCCGTGGCAGAACCTGCTGGCGTGCCAAGCGTGGTCGGGCATCGGTTACCTGATCGTGTTCCTGGCCTTCTGCAATTCCCTCCTCGGGAACGCCAACTCGGGCGCAAACGCCGCCTCGCGGACGGTGTTCGCACTTGCTCGGATCAAGCTCCTGCCCGAGCCGCTCGCCAAGCTGCATCCCCGGCTGCGCTCGCCGTGGGCCGCCCTCACACTGCAGACGCTGATCACGATCGGAGTCGGGCTCTGGCTGGGCAATCAGTACACGCCCTACACGGCCTTCATCCTGATCTCGACGATCATCGTCGTGATCTTCGTGCCGCTCTACTGGCTCATCGACTTGTCGTGCATCGTCTACTTCTGGCGGTTCCGGCGCACGGAGTTCAACTGGCTGCTCCACGGAGTCATTCCGCTGCTCGGGATCGTGCTGTTCGTGCCCGGCTTCTTCGCCGGCGTGGGAATACCGGTGTTCAGCTTCATCACGCCGCTGCCGAAGCCGCTCTCCTATGCCGGCCCTGCGACCGCGATCTGGATGGGGATCGGCGTCATCTACCTCGTCATTCTGGCCACTCGCAACCCGCAGCGGCTGCGGGAGACCTCCACCGTCTTCCAGGAGACCTGACCGTCGATGTGCCAGGCGCGGTCGAGGACGACGCCGACTTGCCGGCGACGCAGGGTCAGCTCCCAGACTGCCCCTGATAGGGTGTTCCAGCCTTCTGGGGGCGTAGCTCAGTTGGTAGAGCGCTTGACTGGCAGTCAAGAGGTTCGAGGGTTCGAGTCCCTTCGCCTCCACCAGCTCAGAGGCCATTTCCGGGTACTATTGGCATTGCACGTTGGGCAAGTCTGCGCAATCGTCGCTAGTTCTGAGAGCTTGCCGAGGTCACCGCGGTCCAATGTCGAGGTTGGAGCGGAGGTTTGGCCGGGTTAGGACGGCTTTGGCGTGGAGATTCGCGAGGGCCGGACAGCGCGTCCGATCCGGTCCATCGCAGCCCGCAGGTCCTCGTTATCGGCATGCGTGTACCCCTCGGTGATTTTCGTGTCTGCATGGCCCATTCAGCCGAGCTGTACCGCCACGAGATGGCCCCGGCCGCGCATGGCCTCGGTGCCGAAGGTATGGCGAAGGCATGAAGGTTAGGCCAGCGATACCGGCCTTGTCGCCGAGGCGCCTCACGGAGTGATCAGGAAGTTGTCGGGGTTGATCATGCCGCCGGTCTGGGTGGCAAAGATCCAGTCGCCCTCGCGCCACGCCCGAGCTGACAGCCGCTCGGCCTGCTGATGACGCTCGTCGGCCTCAAGTACCGGCACCAGATGGTCGGGCACCGGCAACTCCCGGCGGGAAGTCCGAGTCTTCAGTGGACCGACGTGGGTGCGGCCGCCCTCTTTTTTCACGGCCCGTTCGATGTAGATGTTGCCCTTCGCTCGGTCCCAATCGGCCCACCGGAGTCCGAGCAGCTCGCCGGGGCGAACGCCGAGGGCCAATGCGGTCCTGATCGCCGCCTCGACCCGGTTGCCGTCGGCAACAGCCAGCAGTTTGTCTTGTTCGTCGGCGCTGAGAGAGCGCCGCTTTGGCTCGGGGGCAGAGATGGGGTCGCTCAGAGCGGCCGGGTTGCGATCTGCTGATCGAAGCGGTTGGCGTGGTTGTATGCCTGTACGAGCACCTGGCGGAGCGCCCGGACCGAGCGCTGACCAAGCGGCCGCTCACCTTTGTCGCCCGGCACCTTCGGGTCGGCAGCCCTTCCCTTTTCCTTCGCGCCGAGAAAGTCGTCGATGGCTCTCGCCGTGAGCTTGTCGCAAGGACCTTGCCGAGTACCGGGTCGATGTGACCGACCGCCCATCGGTAGTGGCTGAGGGTGTTACCGGCCCGTCGGTCGTCCCCTGTTGCGCAGAAGCGTCTTTCGTAGCGGCTGATGAAGCTGGACAGCAGATCGCCCACCGTCCGGTCAGACGCGGTACGCCTGTCGCTCTTGCTCAAGGCCGTGAGCGCTTCATCCCGGTTCTTCTCCACGAGCTTCTTCGTCGCCGCCAGGAACGTGCGCCGCTTGGGGATGCCGGTGAGTGGATTGGTGATCACCACCTCAGCCACCCACTTGCCATCGCTGCTCCGCTGGTAGAGCTTCCCTGTTCGAGCGTCGCGTCCGCCGGACCTGTTTCGTGTCGCCCATGCAACCCCTCCCTGTCGGACAGGAGCCTCCGTGCTGGACCGCTTGTCGGCGACACGTTGACATATCCGCTACTCCTCGACCTGGCGCCCGGTGCCAACGCTCACACTGGAATGGTGGAGCCGCCGAACCAGCCCGCTGTCGCCGCCGTTGTTCACAGTTGCCGCCAATGCGCCTGGCGCTTGTGCTCCTGTTCCGCTCACCCCCTCCGCCACCGCCGAAACCGTTGCCATGAAAGGCCGCTTCTGCCCTATCTTCTGAACACGAGCGTCAATGGCAAGCCGTCACCGGCAGCGCTCGCCAAGTCCATCAGCGATGGCGTCGGCGAGCACGAGCACGATGGCTACTCGGCCCATGGCCACGGCGCGCCCTCATATTCCGACGAGGACGTTGCCTATCTCGAATGCCGGGCTTCCATGTGGACAGGCACCACGGCCGTGTCTTTAGCGCGTCCGGCCGTGCAATGTCGCCAGGCAATATCGGGTCGATCCTGGCAGCAGAACGCCAACAGGAGCCGTTGAGGGGTGTCTCCGGGCAAACGGTGGGGATGGTCGAGAAGGCGTCCGCCGCTCCGGCAGTAAGCGGGATAGCGCCGGGTGAGGCCGGTGGGGCGATTGCGACAGGCCCGACCGTGCAGCAGTTGGATTTACGTAACTTCGCGTAAGTGAGCTTCGGTTTGGTGGAGTTCCCTGTCAAGGCTTGCTCGATCATCTCGGGAGGGGTTTCATGCGGCACCCCGCATTCTTTATTACGGGAATTTTTGTGCCATCGCGAGCTGGGTGGGCGTTTATATCGCCTACAAGCTTGATCCCTGGCGAGGACTAAGACCGGGGGAACGAACACCGGCACAAGAGGGACGCTAGAAGAGACAAGCCGTTTGGATCGCAGCCTCGTTTGCGACTATCTCTTTTGTCGGCTTTCTAATCTTGTCGCTCATGTAGCCTCAGTTACATGCCATCCAGTCCTCTCAACGGCCTCGGCAGGAGCGTCTGAGGGGTGTCTCCGAGCAAACGGCGAGGATGGTGGAGAAGATGGCGGGGACAGTGGCGGTTAGCCGGTTGGCCCCCGGCGAGGTTGGTGGCGCCGGAAAGGCAGGACTGGTCCTACAGCGGCTGGACCTGCCGACTGGATGGAAAGGCCCAAGCTCGGCTTCCGTCACGAACCAATAGCGGCGAGTTGGAGTAAACCGAGCGCTCTGAAGGGAGCGGTCCACCCTTGTGGTGGCGGCATCTGGACAACCTCCGGCATGAGGCTCGGGCCTCTCCCCACTTCACCTGCCAGCACTCCATCAGCACGCGCACTTAAAATTCTACCTTGGCCTGCTCACACGATAGGGCAGACGATCATTACCTTGGTGATCGAGCCGGAGGCAGACACTCGCACGCCGATCCCGTTTCCGCCGGGACAGTGCCAGCCCCCTCGGTCGATACCCGTCACGGCGTAGCTCCCCGGTGGAACATCGATTGCCCAGCGCCCATTCGAGCCGGAGCTTGTGGTGTAGGTGCGGCCGGTTGCGCCGATGAAGATCACCTTGCCGCTGTTCGGCATGGTCAGTCCTGGATACGGCCCTCCCTCCGTGACGAACCTCCCGCTGACGTTGTCCAGACCGGCGCTGCTCGTGGCGGCGAGAAGGCCGATGCCGATCCCGATGACGGCCAGTACGACGGCAGTCAGGTAGCCGAATGCCCGCACGGCGACAAGGTACCTCGGGGGCGACCCACGGCCATTGAAGTGCGTGTACCCAGTCTCGCCGATACAGCTCCGGAGTACCCTCCACTCGTGAGGAATGCGTCTTTTCGCCATCGGCACTGGGCCTCCCGAGGGCCACCAGCTGGTGCAAGGCGACCAGCATCACCCTCAGCTTCGTACTTGTGATCTCGGCGGCCGCCTGTCGTTGCACCAGATCAGCATCGACAAGCCACAGGGGGGGGCGAGCAGAGGGAGGGGGAGGAGGGGGGGGAAAGAAGGGGGGGGGGGGGGGGAGGGGGGGCAGGGGGAGAGGCCGATCGGTGTGGCGTCACCGTCCATAGCGGCGGCACGAGGCGCGCTTGTCTACGACATTGCTCGCTTTCGTTACCCCCTGCCACCGAAGTCACCGTTGGCAACGTCGTTATCGTCAGGGTCAGCAACTCCGCTCATCGGGGGCAACGGTGACACTGTCCCGACAGATGCCTTCCGCATGACCCGTAAGCGGGAAAGGCCACCAACGGCGGCGACGTGCTCGTGGTGCTGCGACCCGGCCCACATCCCGTCGCCGAGCTCGTCCCAACGCGTCACGGCAAGTTGGTCGGAAGGCTCTGGCTTAACATCTCCCAGTAGTTCCGGTCGCGGAGTACCCTTTGCTGGTGAAGGCTTTCGCCATCGTCACTGCTGCCGTACTGCTCGTGATAGGTATCGGAATCGGCGTTGTCGGAGGATTGACTTACGCCGCTCCGCCGTCGCACACCTATGGGACGGCTGCCTTTCGCTTCTCAGCCGCCTATCCGAACTACCTCGGTGGCAAGCTGAGGTACGCCGCTCTTCCGGTGAGGCGCTATGCCACGGGTACGCCTGCATTGGCCTATTATGACCTTTTCACCGACAGCTACTCGGCCTCCGTGACATGGGTTCGGCAAGACACGGCTGTCGGCGGGAAAGTACTCAGAACGCTGCTCGATGGGCTTCTCACCGGCTACCGCACCCGTACGTTTTCCGGCGGCGGGGTCACCACTACTTTGGCGACAGCGGCGTGCGGGATCGGGGCGACGGTCGGATTTCCTGTCGGCTCCTGCTTTGATGCTGAGATTATTAGGGCTGGTCGTGTCACCTGGGTCGTAGAGGCGGCGTCCACTTCCGCCACGCCTCAACTTGCCCGAGACTTCGTGCGGTCCTTTCACACCAGGTAGGCAAGCCCAACAGACCCCGCACGATCACCGCAGGGTCGGCGAACGTCCTGTCATCGTGTGCCACCGGGAGTTCGGGCTGGCGTAGCTCTCGGGCGTCGGGCCACTGCAATGATCAGGACGATCAAGACGATGGCGGCGATGAGCGTCACCAGCGTCACCGGCCACAGCCGCACCATCCTCGGCATAGTGCCTTCAGTTCCATGCCCGTCTGCCGCTCGGAAGGACTGGTTTCTCGAAGGCGGCAGCGGGGCATAACCCTTCGGACAGGCGTCATCCAAGCCAAAGGCGGAGATGTGATACCGGACCGGAGTCAGCGGAGGGCGTGGGCGCGCTCACACCCGGCAGTGACGATACCTCTCCTGCTCGTAGCCGCTGGGGTCGATCTGTGGTTCCGGCTGAAGTACACGGTCGGTCACGTCAACCGCAATGGGTTTCTCCTGGACTTTCTGTTCGTAGTCATCGCGGTGGGTGTTGTCATGCT
>CAVWVO010000002.1:0-456713 GCA_963758515.1 uncultured Actinomycetota bacterium | reverse complement strand
GAGCTGGTTCGCCGTGCCGACGTCGACGCGGCAGCGACGGCCAGGCGTTCTGGGTGCTCACCGTCATGCCGGCAGCTGCCTTGCGGTGGGCGGCGCGGACGTTCGGCTCGTCGTCGACTTGGAGCAGGCAGCCGGGATCGTGGTAGCTCGCCGTCAAAGACCGCTCGGCCGGTGGTACTTGAAGCTGCGCGAGAAGACCCGGTCGCCGCTCGCGGCGAGAGCCGAGACGATCGTGTCACCCTCGAACGCCTTGCGCGGGGCGCCGTTGAAGCTGAACGTGAACGACCTCGTCCGGTCGATGACCTCGGCGTCCTGGGGCTCGAGGCGCATGTTGAAGCGGGGCGGCGAACGGCGAATGCTGATCACGCCGGCGCCTCCGGGATCTCGTCACCGGGAAGGCCCGTCCAGCGCACCTCGTTCGACACCGTGTGCCGGACGGCGAGGAAGAACTTGCCGCAGCCGGACCTGTGGAACCACTGCTCGGTCGTCCAACCGGCAGGGTTGCTCTTCTCGTAGAGGTAGCGGCGCCACTCGGCCGGCGGGTCGCCCGCGGCGACGGCCGGCCGCGGCTCGACGCCTCGCCGATGTAGGCGAACTCGCTCGAGTTGCGCCGGCCGCAGTGAGGGCACGGGATGAGGATCATCGACCTCGTCATCTCGTCGCTCAGTGCCCGACGGCAGCAGCGCCGCGCTCGCTCGCCAGCCTGCCCTCCTCGAAGCGGGCGAGGTCGAAGGCGGCGATTATCTCCGGTGTCTTCCCGCTCGCGACGAGCTCGGCCATCGCCTCGCCGGAGGCGGGGCCGGCCTTGAAGCCGTACGTCCCCCAACCGACGTCGACAAGGAAGCCGTCCACCGGCGTGACGCCCATGATCGGCGAGAAGTCGGGCGTGATGTCGCAAAGCCCGGCCCACTGGCGGAGGACGCGCATCTTGCCGATCGAGGGCATCAGCTCGAGGACGTGGCCGGCGAGCTCCTCGGTGAACTCGAGCGAGCCGCGCATCGAGTAGGAGGCGTACGGGTCGGTGCTGGCGCCGAACACGAGCTCGCCGCGGTCGGTCTGGCTGACGTAGACGTGGAGGCTCCCCGAGACGACGACGGTGCGAAGGAACATCTTGACCGGCTCGGTGACGGCGGCCTGCAGGGGATGGGTGATGATCGGGAGAGCGACGCCGGCCATCTCGCTCACGAGGCTCGCCCAACCGGCCGTGCAGTTGACGACGACGGGGGCGGCGATCTCGCCCCGGTTCGTCGACACCCCTGTGACACGACCGTTCTCGGTGCCGATGGCGAGCACCTCGGTCTTCTGGTGGATCTGGACGCCGAGGGAGTCGGCCGCTCTCGCGTAGCCCCAATTGACGGCGTCGTGACGGATGATCCCGCCGGGCGGGTGGTAGAGCGCGCCGAGGATCGGGTAGCGGGTGTCGCTCGAGGTGTCCATGAACGGCACGAGCTTCTTGATCTCCTCGGGCGAGATCACCTCGGAGTCGACGCCCTGGAGCTTGTTCACCTCCGCCCGCCAGCGCATCGTGCGAAGCGAGCCGTCGTTGTGGGCGAGGGTCAGATGGCCACGGGGGGCGAACATGACGTTGAAGTTCAAGTCGGCCGCCAGGCTGCGGTACAGCTGGACGGAGCGGTCGTAGAAGCGGACGCCTTCTGGCGTGAGGTAGTTCGAGCGGAGGATGGCGGTGTTCCGGCCCGAGCCGCCGCCGCCCACGTATCCCTTGTCGACTACTGCCACCTTCGAGATGCCGTGGTTGTGCGCCAGGTAGTACGCCGTCGCGAGGCCGTGGACGCCGGCGCCGATGATGACGACGTCGTATCTCTGCTCGAGATCGAGCTCCCGCCACACCCGCGGCCAGTCGCTCGTGGGCGAGGCCGTGCCGGAGCAGGCTGAAGGCCGAGTAAGTCGGTGGCTTGCCCCGGTGCTCGGAGCGGCCGTTCCCTCGCCGGCTCACCGTTGTCCGCCCGGCCCAATAAGGCCCCTCTGATCGCCCCACCGAGTGCCTCCTCAGGCTCGAGCCGAACCGTCGGAGGCTAACAGTTCTGGGAAACTTGGTCCACTCTGGGTAAACCGGGCCGGGCGGCCGGCGGGCGGTGGGCGGAGGTCGACGGCACGAACCTGTAGTGGGTTTCTGTCTTGTCCGGCGGTAAGTGCATACAGGTTGGCCCGTTCTCGTCAGCCGGGTGCCCGCTCCACTGTGACCTCGATACCGTGGACGGCCGAGCTCTCCGCCATGTCGGACTTCCTCCCCGGATTGAGGATGTTGACGTTGGTCCGGCCCGGCTCGAGCTTCGGCCAGTGACCCTTGTGGACGACGGCGACCGAGACCGGGACGTCCGGGGTAGTCGAGACAGGGGCGGTCAGCTCCCCGACGTCGCTCCTAAGCACCGCCAGGTCGCCTTGGCGGAGCCCCCGTGCGGCTGCATCAGCGGGGTTGAGCATGACGGCCTGAGGGCCGGCATGGGACCGGGCGACGGGATCGTTGCCGTAGCTGTCGTTGAGCGTCCAGGCTGAAGCGGGCGAGAGGAGCCGGAGGCGTCCCGGGGAGGGCGGCGGGTCAGCCTCGGCGAGGGGGAGGCGTGAGAAGCCGTCAGCCTCCGCCTGCTCCGACACGATCTCGATCCGGCCGCTCGGGGTGGGGTAGCGGCCGCCGGCGAACTGGAGCCGGAGCCGGCTGTCGGGCCAGAGCGTCCCGTGCTCGGCGAGGGCCTCGAAGCCGAAGCCGGCGCCGGCATCGCCGAGGAGCCGGGCGAGGATGTCGGCATCGGGCTCGTAGAGCTCCGGCTCCTCGTAGCCCATCGCCCGGGCCAGTCGCCGGAAGATCTCGGAGTTGGGAAGCGCCTCACCCGGCGGCTCGACCGCCTTCACCTGAGCGCCGAGGCTGTGGTGGAAGTAAGACGCGACGAGGTCGTCGTGCTCGAGGAAGCTCGCCGCCGGCAGGACGAAGTCGGCAAGGTCGGCGGTGTCGGTCTGGAAGAGGTCGACGACGACCGTGAAGAGGTCCTCCCGCCGCATGGCTGTCGTGAGCCGCCGCTGCTCGGGGTTCGAGGCGGCGATGTTGATGTTCCAGGCGAAGAGCGCACGGAAGCGGTCCCGGTCCTCGAGGGCGCCGGCGAGGTCCATCTGGCTGATCGGCGCCGGCGGGTCGGGCGCGAGCGAGCTGCCGAGAAGGTAGTCGCCGTCGAGGCCGCGGGTCTCGTAGCCGTTCAGGTACAAGAAACCCGCCTCCGGGCTTACCGATGCTCCCCGTGACGGCGGGCAGCATGGCGACCGCCCGCACGACGTTCCCACCCTTCGGCTGGCGTTGGAGGCCCTGGCCGATCCAGAGGAGCGACGGGCCGGCCCCGTACCCGTGGGCGGCTCGCTCGATCTTCACCGCCGGCACCCTCGTTATCTCGGCGGCGCGCCGAAGGTCGACCCGGGCGATCTCGGCCTCGAGCTCATCGAAGCCGACGGTCTCCGACGAAAGGAACCTCCTGTCGATGAGCCCGTCCCGCCAGAGCACGTAGAGGAAGGCGAAGGCGAGGACGGCGTCGGTGCCGGGCCGCAGCTGCAGGTGGAGGTCAGCCCGCTTGGCCGTCTCGGTCCGGAGCGGGTCGACGACGACGACGGGGCACTTGGCCTCGCCGAGCCAGTGCTCGTGCTGGTGGGGGGCAGAGGAGGCCGGGTTGGCCCCCCAGACGAGGATGGAGGCGGCCTCGGACGCTCCCCGCGGGTCGAAGCCTTCGAGCGATGTGCCGTAGACGTACCCGAGGGCCGAGTGGCCGGCCTTGTTGCAGACGGTGTCCGGATCGACCTCGGTCGCACCGAGCCGGTTGAAGAAACGCATCGGGAAGTGGTAGCCGATCATGGCGAACGTGCCGGTGTAGTGGGTGTTGAGGACGGCGGCACCCCCGGACTCGGCCACTATCTGCTGCAGCCGGGAGGCGATCTCGCCGGTCGCCTCCTCCCACGATGTCGCCTCGAAGCGGCCTTCCCCCTTCGGACCCACTCTCCTGAGCGGCCGGCTGAGGCGGGCGTTCGGGTCGAGGAGGACGCCGTTGTAGGCCGCCGAACACTTGCGGCACAGCTTTCCCCTGCTGACGGGATCGGCTTTGTCGCCCCGCACGAGCGGGGGCCGCCCCGGCCGTTCGAGCACGACGACGCCGCAGGCGTCGTAGCAGTCGCGCGGGCAGGTGGTGCGGATCTCCCTCCGGCTCTCCTCTTCGAGGGGGTCAGGCTCCATCGACGGCTATCGGCGGGGGCTGCCGTAGGCGATGACGGAGAGGAACCTGATCGGGAGCTTCACGAGCTCGGTCGGGCCATGGACGACCTCACCGGAGAATTGGAGGGCATCGCCCCGGCCGAGCAAGTAGCGGTCGGCTCCGTAGCCGTACTCGACAGTGCCTTCGAGCATGTAGATGAACTCGATCCCGGGGTGCTGGAAGAGGGGGAAGACCTCGCTGTGCTCGTTCAAGGTGACGAGCATCGGCTCGACCACCTTGTTCGGCCCCCTCATCTCGCCGAGCAGCTCGTAGCGGTGGCCGACGCGCGTCCCCTTCCGGACGATCTCGACGCCCTGGCCGGCCCGGACGAGGAGGGCGTCGTGCTCCTCTTCGAGGCCGCGGAAGAGGGACGTGAGCGGCACCGAGATCGCCCCGGCCAGCTTGACGAGTGTCCCGAGGCTCGGGGATGCCTGGGCGTTCTCGATCTTCGACAGCATTCCCTTCGAGATTCCCGAGCGCTCGGCCAGCTGCTCGACGGTGAGGCCGAGCTGGTTGCGGTACTCGCGGACCCGCTGCGCGATGACCCAGCCGACTCCGGGGTCGAGCGAGTCGTCGCGTGGTGCGGCCTCGGCCGTCCCGAGGTTCGCTTCAACCGCCTTCTCGGCGCCTTCCCGGCCCATCATGCTCGTCCCCTTCTCCGGCGGACGCCCCCCGCTCGGCCGCCCGTGAGTCTATTCGTGGCGGGCGGCTCGCTCCCGCCCGGAGCCACATGGCCCGGGCGGCGGGACGGCCGTAGGCTGCTGCGACACCCCATCGACGAACGAACTGGGAGACGAGATGAGCAAGAAGACCGCCTTCCATCCCCGGCTGGCGGCGATGACCGACCGCTGGATGGACCTCTTCGGCTACCTCGCACCGTCTGCTGTCACCGACACTCTCGAGGAGTACCGGGCGGTGCGGGAGACGGCCGGGCTGATGGACTTCTCGATGCTTCGCAAGATCGACCTGAGCGGCCCGGGCACCCTCGAGTTGCTCGACTCGCTCGTCACCCGCGACCTCAAGAAGGTGCAGCCGGGCCACATCGCCTACGGGGCTCTCACCGACGAGGCGGGCAAGATGGTCGACGACTGCACGGCATCGGTCTTCGGCCCGGAGCGGATCCGCTTCTGCGGCGCCAACGACCGGGACTTCGAGATCTTCTCGGACGCCGCCGGCGGCACGAAGGTGGAGGTACGCCACTTCACCGACGAGATGCCGCACCTGTGCGTGCAGGGCCCGGCGAGCCGATCCATCCTCCAGCCCCTCACCGGCACCGACCTGTCAAATGAGGCCTTCCCCTACTACACCTTCAAGGAGACGGTCGACGTCGCCGGCATCGCCGTCTTCATGACGAGGCTCGGCTACACAGCCGAGCTCGGCTACGAGCTGTGGGTGGAGGAGGATCGAGCTCTCGAGCTGTTCGATGCTCTCGTGGCGGCGGGCGAGCCGGCCGGGATGCGGGTGATCGGCATGGACGCGCTCGACCTGTTCCGGATCGAGGGAGGGTTCATCATCGGCGGCGTCGAGTACGACCCGACCGTCTCGCCCTACGAGTGCGGGCTCGGCTGGGCCGTCGATCTCGACAAGGGGGATTTCCAGGGCCGGGAGGCGCTCATGGCAGCCAAGCAGGCGACCGACGTCCGCCTCGGGAGCGTCGTGCTCGCCTCCGGCGGCGCAGCGGCCTCCGGCGCAAGGCTCTCGCGCGATGGCGAAGAGGTCGGACATGTCACCCAGGCTGTCGCCTCCCCCTTCCTCGGTGGCAGGACGCTCGGCCTGGCGAAGTTGCGCCGGCCGCACAACGCCGCCGGCACGGCCGTCGTCGCCTCAGTCGACGGGAGCGAGGTGAGCGGCGAGGTCGTCCGCCACCCGGTCTACGAGCGCGAGCGGAAGAAGGCGAAGGAGAAGCCGTGAGGCGCCGGCGAGCGGGCTGACCTCAGCCCTGCCGGCTGGAGCGAAGCCGGTCCCGCCGGCGGGTCTCGATCGTCCTCATCGGGGAGGCGTACCAGGCGAGGGCAACGATGCCGGCGGCAAGGCCGCCCCACAGGTTCGGGTACAGCTGGTGGAAGAGGGCGCCCGCGACGACGACATAGGCGGCGACGACGACGACGATGCCGGGCCACCACCACAAGAGCCTGACGGCGGCGCCGGCGACGATCCGTAGCTCGGCGGTAGCCAGATGTTGCGGCCGGTCACCGGCGCCGCCTGCAGTCACCCGTCCCTCGCGGTGCAGCTGGGGGTGCCGGCGGTCCGTCCGTCGGCCCGGCGGGTGCCTGCGGGAGATCCATCGCTCAGGAGCGGGGACGGGTCTTGTCCGGGTCGTAGAACGGGAAACGCACGACGGTGGCGCCGGCACGCCCGCCCGCCTCCCCGCCCGCCCGCTCCACTTCGACCTCCTTGCCGAGCCCGGCGTGGCCGACCGCCACTCTCGAAAGGGCGATGTTCTTGTCCAGGAGCGGCGAGCGGACGCCGCTCGTCACGATGCCGACCTGCTCGTCGCCTGAGAGGACGGGATCACCGAGGACGAAGGGATCGGCCGCCTCGATCTCGAGCCCGACGAGCGCCCGGCTGGGCTCGGCCCGCCGGCGGGCAAGGGCGTTCTTGCCGACGTAGTCGTCGGCCTTATTCTTCGGGACCGTGAAGCCGATGCCCGCCTCGAAGGGGTCCTCGGTGCCCTCGTACTCGTAGCCCTTGAAGATCAGCCCGGCCTCGATCCGCACGATGTCGAGGGCGTCGAGCCCGAAGAGGGCGATCCCCTTGTCCTTGCCGGCCTCGTAGACGGCGTCGAAGACGACCGGCCCGTCGTCAGGATGGCACCACACCTCGTAGCCGAGCTCTCCCGAGTAGCCGGTCCGCGAGACGAGAACCTCCGGTCCGTCCTCGCCGAGGCGCCCTTCGGTGAAGGTGAACCACCTGAGGTCGGTGAGCGACGGGCGGCCCGGCGGCGTGACGACGATCCGCTTCATGATCTCCCGGCTCTCCGGGCCCTGGACGGCGAGATTGTGCAGCCGGTCCGTCGAGTTCTCGAGGCTCACCTCGAGCCCGAGCCGGCTGGCGTGACCGGCGAACCAGCTCTCGTCCTCGTCGGTGTAGCCGATCCATCTGAACCGCTCCGGGCCGAAGCGGAAGACCGTCCCGTCGTCGACGAGGTTGCCCTCGTCGTCACACAACGAGGTGTAGACGACGTCGCCGTCCGACAGGCGGCGCAGGTCGCGGGTGACCGTCGCCTGGAGCACGGCCTCGGATCCCGGTCCGCTCACCTCCACCTTGCGCAGCGGCGTGAGGTCGATGATGACGGCCCGCTCACGGCACGCCCAGTACTCCTCGAGGATGTCGGCCGCATAGCTCGACGGGAAGTCGTAGTCGGCGTACTCGGCGAAGGTGGCGCCGTGGGCGGCCGTCCGGCTGTGGAATGCGGTCTGGCGAAGGGTCACGTCTCGAGACCTCCGGATCTCGTCTGCTGGCTCGCCCTCACGGTCAGGCGACCGGGAGGCTGGCTGGTCGTCAGGGCCCGGGCGGAGCTCAGCTCCACGGGTAGGGCGAGTGGCTGACCGGATGGAGACGGCCTGTCGCGTAACGGCCGAAACGGAACGGCTCGAGGAGCGGCTCCTTCCCACCGAGCAGCTCGCGGGCAACGAGATCGCCGACCCCGATCATCTTGTAGCCGTGGTTCGAGTCGGCGATGAAGTAGGCGTTCTCGCTGAAGACGTCAAAGACGGGGAAGCTGTCCGGCGTGAAGCAGCCGAGGCCGCCGGAAGGCTCCTCGTCGAAGAGGTCGCGCTTGCCCTCGAAGCGCTTGTGGCAGTGGGCGAGGGCCGACGTCCACATCCTCGCGAAGGCGTTCCCGACGACGAAGTCGCGGCTGGCGGGACCGTACGGGTCGACGGCGACCTCGTCGAGGGGCCGGTCGACGACATAGGGGACGCCGCCCCCCTGCACGCCGCCGAAGTTCACGTCCGGCTTGTAGTAGATGCCCCAGATCCGGTCGGTGACGAGACTGCCGTCCGTGTCGTCGTAGAGGGGGGCGTCGGTGTCGACGTGGAGGACAGGTGGCATCTCGCCGCTGTCGGTGAGGAAGAAGTCCGGCGGGAGCTTGAGAGTCCCTTCCTGCAGGCACCAGTAGGTCCACATCGGCCGGTCGTACCTCTTGCCGTCGCGGCCGAGGACCTCGACGGTCTCGGGCAGGTCGAGCATCTGCCAGAAGCTGCGCACCCACGGCCCGGGTGCCACGACCACCTGGTCGCACTGGATCTCGCCGTCGTCGGTCTCGACGGCCGTCACCGCCCCTCCGTCGACGCGGAGGCCCTCGACGGTGACGCCGGTGTGGATGTCGGCGCCGGCGTTCTTCGCCTTGGCCGCGAGGCCCCTCACAGTGCCCATGTTGTTGGCGTAACCGCCGCGGCTCTCGTGAAGGATGACGTCGATCTTCTTCGCCTGCCAGTCGGAGAACATCGACTGCATGTACGAGCGGCAGGCGTCGTCCCCCTCGATCAGCTTCGACGGGTACCCGATCGCCTTCTGCTCCTCGTAGATCTGGGCGACGTCGGCGTGCATGACCTCCGGCCCGATCTGCATGTAGCCGACGGAGTTGTAGGCAAAAGCCGCCGGGTCCGACTCCCAGACCGAGACGGAGTGCTCCATCAGCTCGCGCATCGCCGGCTGGAAGTAGTTGTTCCGGACGACGCCGCAGGCGATGCCGGACGCTCCTGCGCCGATCCCCTGCTTGTCGAGCACGATGACGTCGCCATGGCGGAAGCGCCCCGCCTTCTCGAGGGCGGCGGCGAGGTGCCAGGCGGTCGACAGGCCGTGGACACCGGCCCCGATCACGACGTAGCGGGCGGATCTCGGTGGTGCCATGGGTGTCTTTGTTCTCCTTTGGACAGGGCCTGCGGATGACGGGCTAGTGACCGGCCGGCGACTCCCAGCCCTCGAGGGTTGGCGGCTCCCAGTGCTGGCCGACGATCTCGGAGTCGTCCTGCCACGGCCCGAGCATGCGCTGGGGGAACTTGGTGTGGGCCCGCTTCAGCTGGATCCCGTACGAGTTGCCCGCCTGCAGGTGGGCGATGAGCACCTTGCGGGCGATCTCGTCCTCCCGACCCGCCGGGATGGGGAAGTGGATCTTCAGAAACGAGTTCGAGTAGCGGTCGAAGACCGCCGGCACCCCGTCCTCGCTCAGCAGGTGGACGTCCTCGAGCCAGTTGAGATCGGGCCCGGGCGTGGCGGCGAGGAGGTCGATCTCCTCGACGGCTCCGATCTCGTGCTGGTAGGGGTACGACTGGCCGGACAGCTCCTCGGAGTCGATCGTGACGTGGCGGATCTCACTCATCGCTCATCCCGTGAAGTCGTCGATGTGCTTGGCGAACAATTCCTTCATCTCCCCGAGCATCCGCTCCTCGGTCATGCCCGGCACATAGGTGGTGCCGGCGAGGGGCACCTTCGCCATCGCGGCCGCCTCCACCGTGAGGGCGCACAGGTCCTCCGGCTCGAGGCTGTGGACGTCGGTCTTGCCACAGGCGCGGGCGAGCATCTGCACCTCGAGCGTGAGGGTGTGGAGGAAGTTGTAGACCCGCTCGGCCGCCTCGTCGACGACGAGGCGCTTGCGAAGCTCCGGGTCCTGGGTGGTGATCCCGACGGGGCAGCGGCCTGTGTGGCAGTGGTAGCAGTAACCGGCGGGGACGCCGATCGTCCCCTCGTAGTCGGTGACGCCCGGGATCTCCTTGTTGCAGTTGAGGGCGATCAGCCCCGAGTGGCCGATGGCGATGGCGTTCGCACCGAGGGCGAGCGCCTTCGCGACGTCGCCCCCGTTGCGGATCCCGCCCGCCACGACGAGGTCGATCTCGTCGGCGAGGCCGACGTCCTCGAGAGCCCGGCGGGCCTCGGGGATGGCGGCCATGAGGGGGATGCCCGTCTCCTCGGCGGCGACGTGCGGCCCGGCGCCCGTCCCACCCTCGGCGCCGTCGAGGTAGATGATGTCCGGCCCGCACTTGGCGGCCATCCGCACGTCGTCATAGACGCGGGCGGCCCCGAGCTTCAGCTGGATCGGGATCTGGTAGTCGGTCGCCTCCCGGATCTCCTGGATCTTGAGCGACAGGTCGTCCGGCCCGAGCCAGTCGGGATGGCGCGCCGGGCTCCGCTGGTCGATCCCGACGGGGAGCGAGCGCATCTCTGCCACCTGCTCGGTCACCTTCTGGCCCATGAGGTGCCCGCCGAGGCCGACCTTGCAGCCCTGGCCGATGAAGAACTCGCAGGCGTCGGCGAGCATCAGGTGATGCGGGTTGAAGCCGTAGCGGCTCTGGATGCACTGGTAGTACCACTTCGTCGAGAGGTCCCGCTCGGGCGGGATCATCCCGCCCTCGCCTGAGCAGGTCGCCGTGCCGGCCATCGAGGCGCCCCGGGCGAGCGCCATCTTCGCCTCGAGCGAGAGGGCTCCGAAGCTCATCCCGGTGATGTAGATCGGGATGTCGAGCTCGATCGGGTGCTTCGCGAAGCGGGCGCCGAGGACGGTTCGCGTAGAGCACCGCTCCCGGTAGCCCTCGATGACGAAGCGGGTCAAGGTTCCGGGCAGGAACATGAGCTCGTCCCAGCTCGGCATCTTCTTGAACAAAGAGAAGCCGCGCATCCTGTACCGCCCGAGCGACGCCTTCACGTGGATGTCGTTGATGACCTCGGGCGTGAAGATCTTCGAGCGGCCGAGGATGCTCGTTCGCGATAGTTCGTCCTCCACTGTTCTCCTGTCCGTCCTTGGCGCTCAGAGCACCAGTTTGCGCTCGTTCGGCTCGAGGGAGTCGTAGTTCCACAGCTTCCTCGCGCAGACGAACTTCCTGAACGTGCCGGGGTGCGCCACGGCGTAGTAGTCGAGCTTGGCCTTCAGCATCTCGCTGTCCTCGTCGGTCACCTCGGCCTCTTCGCAGTCGACGCCGAGGGACGCCACCTTCCCGCCGACGAAGATCGCCCCGTCGTACATCGAGTCGCCGAGGCCGTGCCCGACGTTGCCGCAGATGATCTGGCGGCCCCGCTGCATCATGAACCCCGTGAGCAGGCCGGCGTTCCCACCGGAGATGATCGTGCCGCCCTTCTGGTCGATGCCGGTGCGTGCGCCGAGATCCCCCTTCACGACGAGGTCCCCGCCCCGGATCGCCGCCCCGGCGAGAGAGCCGGCGTTCTTCTCGATCACGACGGTCCCCGACATCATGTTCTCGGCCACCGACCAGCCGACACGGCCTGTGATCTCCACCTCCGGGCCGTCGATGAGGCCGACGCCGAAGTAGCCGAGGCTTCCTTCGAAGCGGATGCGACACCGCTCGAGGATGGCGACTCCGATGGAGTGCTTGGCGCCCGGGTTCCTCACCGTTATGTCCTTCACGGCCTTCTCGGTGAGCAGCCAGCGGATCTCGAGGTTGATCGTCCTCGTCGTGAGCTCTGCGGCGTCAAAGACGGCCTTTCCGTCGGCGATCTCCGAGATGCGGGGCGGCTCGGCGTCCGGCTCTACGAGGCCGCGGGCGTCGTAGGTGATCGAGCGCTCGCCGACGCCTACCGATTCCATACGAGCACCTCGCCCTCGTAGGGATCGTGGGTGTCGATCTCGTGGTCGATGAGCGCCCGGATGGCGACCTCCTCCGAGGCGAGGGCGACGAGGTCGTCGGACTCGAACAGGACGAGGGGCTTTGCGGCCATCACGTCCTTCGCCATCCCGAGGGCGTCCTTCGTGACGACGACGTAGGTGAAGACCCCGTCGAAGTCGGACAGGCTGTCCTTGATCGCCGTCTCGAGCGGGACGCCGTTGTGCAGCTTCTCGGCGATGTAGACGGCGATGATCTCAGAGTCGCACTCGGACTGGAACCGGTGGCCGAGCCGCTCGAGCCGCCGGCGCCACTGGTGGTAGTTCGTCAGCTGGCCGTTGTGGACGACGGCGACGTCACCGAAGGGGTAGGCCCAGTAGGGGTGGGCGCCGGCGATGTCGACGTCGGACTCCGTCGCCATCCGGACATGGCCGATGCCGTGGGTGCCCCGGAAGCGTGTCGAGGCCGTACTGGGATGCCACCGTCTCGGCATCGCCCAGATCCTTCACGATCTCGAGCGAATGGCCGATGGAGAGCACCTCGCATCCCGGGATGTCCTCGACGTAGTCGACGAGGGACTTGAGCTCGCCCTCGTAGTCGACCACCACCCGGACGGCGTACTCGGTGACGCCTTCCAGCCGGTCGATCGTCGCCCCGACCTTGCCGAGGCGGGCCTCGAGCTCCATCCGGTGGCGCTCGAGGCGCTCGTTCCAGCCGATCGAGCCGGCGCCGTGGGGATCGGCCAGCTTCACGCGCATGACGACGTGCTCCATCGGCTCGCCGTAGAGGGCGAAGCCGGTCGAGTCAGGCCCGCGGTGCTTCATCGACTGCAGCATGCGGGTGACCTCTCGGCCCACGTCGGACGGTCCGTCTCTGTGGATGACGCCTGCGATGCCACACATGGGTGCTCTCCTTCCGGCGGTCAGGGGAGGATGTCCAGGTACTCCTGGACGTCCCAGTCGCTCACCGTCGAGATGAAGCGCTCCCACTCGTCGTTCTTGTAGTGCATGAAGACGCGGTACATGTCCCCCGGCAGCGCCGACCGCACGACGTCGTCGGCCTCGAGCGCCTCGAGCGCCTCGCCGAGGGTGCGGGGGATCCGGCGGACCTGCTTGCCCGCCTTCATGGCGTCGTAGATGTTGCGCTCCTCGGGCTCGCCGGGGTCGAGGTTGCGGTCGAGGCCGTCGCGGATCGTCGTGAGAAGGCCGGCGAAGGACAGGTAAGGGTTGACCGCCGAGTCGACCGAGCGGTACTCGAAGCGACCGGGGGCGGAGATGCGAAGAGCCGTCGTGCGGTTCTGGAAGCCCCAGTCGGCGAAGATCGGCGCCCAGAAGCCGGCGTCGGCGAACCGGCGGTACGAGTTCACCGTCGGCGAGGTGATGGCGGACAGGCCGCGGAGATGCTCGAGGACGCCGCCGATGGCGTGGAGGCCGATCTTTCCCGGCAGGCGCGGGTTGTCGGTGTCCGGCATGAACATGTTCTCGTCGCCCTGCCAGAGCGAGATGTTGTGGTGGCAGCCGTTGGCCGACACGCCCATGAAGGGCTTCGGCATGAAGCAGGCGAACGTGCCCGTCTCCCGGCCGACCTGGCGGCAGATCTGCCGGTAGGTCGTGAGGCGGTCGGCCGTGAGGTCGGCGTGGTCGAACTGGAAGTTCAGCTCGAGCTGGCCCGGAGCGTCCTCGTGGTCGCCCTGGATCATGTCGAGGCCCATCTTCCCGCCGTACTCGAGCACCTTGTGGATGATCGGCTGCAGCTCGGAGAACTGGTCGATGTGGTAGCAGTACGGCTTCGTCATCCCCTCGACCGACGGGGTGCCGTCCGGCTTGGTCTTGAGCCACATCATCTCGGGCTCGCAGCCGGCCCGGAGGTGCAGGCCCGTCGCCTCGGTGAAGTCGGCGTGGATGCGCTTCAGGTTGCCCCGGCAGTCGGAGGTGAGATAGGCGCCCCCGTCGACCTCCTCCTCGCGTCCCCGGAACAGGGTGCAGAAGACCCGGGCGACCTTGCGGTCCCATGGCAGCACGCAGAACGTCTCCACGTCGGGCAGGCCGACGAGCTCCCGCGCCTCTGGCCCGTAGCCGATGTAGTCGCCGTGCCGGTCGATGAACAGGTTGGCCGTCGAGCCGTAGACGAGCTGGAAGCCCTTGTTGGCGATGCTCTCCCAGTGGGGAGCCGGGACACCCTTGCCCATGATCCGGCCCGTCACCGAGGCGAACTGGTAGTAGATGTAGGTGATCCCGTCGGCGTCGATCTGGCGGCGAACCTCGGCGATCATCTCGTCGCGGCCCTGTTGGGCGGTGAACTTCTCGAGATCGGACATCTGGGCGGCCTCCCCCCGGCGGGGCGGGCGCCCCGGGGTGTTTCTCAGCAGGAAACACTGACTGCTCTCATGATACGAGGGCGGAGCGGCCGGCGCAATGCCGGCGCGAGGGTGCGGGCTCAGGCTCAGCGGCGACGACGACCGTCATCTCGAGGCGGTGGAGGAGCTTGTTCGTCGTGCTCCGATGAGGCGTTTCGAGCCCGAGCGTCCCCTCGAGCCGTCACGATGGCCGTCGCGCCGCTGTCGCCGCCTCGGCGGCGATCTCGTGGGCGATCCGGTTGGTCTGGGCGGCGCGCATGACGCCCGTGGCCGTCGAGACCGCCGGCCTGCAGTGCGGCCACGGCCTTGTCGACGATCTCCTCGGCCTCCTTTCGGTCCTCCAGGTCGACCTGGCCGGCCCGGCCGGCGAAACCCATCTCGAGGACGTGGAGCACACGGATCTCGCTCCCCAGCTTCGTCCCGAGCTCGGACGCCACCTCGAGCGTCTTGGTGGCGTGATCCGAGTGTGTCCAGTGCGACGAGCAGCTTCTCGAACATGAGCAGTCCTTTCGACTGCGCCTGGTGCTCCGTGAGACCAGACGAGTCCGTCCAGCATGGCGGTCGCCAGCCCGCCGGTCCAGACGTCTCGAGGCGTGCGGCGAATGCGCTCCGCGGCCAAATCGGAGGCAGGTGGTGCGCGGACTTACACTGGCCGGTGAAGGGCGCCCGCATCACCGTGCAGTGTGACTGCGGGAAGAAGTCCCTCGTTGCCTACGGCGCCGTCTGGCAGTGCGAGGGTTGCCGAGCGGCGCTGGAACACGTCCCAGATTCCCGCCGACGAGTACTGGGGCCTCATGCGGGAGATGCGGCGGTTCCGCATGAAGGTCATGGGGTCGCTGCTCGATCCCGGCGCGTCTTCGTCGTTCTAGCCGTCATGTTCTCGACAGTCCTTCCTCCTCCTCCTCCCGCTCACCTTCGGCGTCTGGTACCTCGTTCTACATGCCCCGCTGGCGTCAGCGTTTGCGCCTCAAGGCTCGCGGCCTGCTCCAACCTGGACGCTGCGGCCGGAGTGAGCCTGCGCCTCGACCCGACAGCGACCTCGAGCCACTCGCGACGCCTCGACGGGAGACGGCGGCAATGTCCTTCTCGCCACTTTCGATGTGCCCTTCGACGAGGCGGCCGCCGCGTTCGCCGTTGACGCCGCGTTCGACTCCGGCGGCGCTCTCATTGTCGCCAACATCGTGGAGCTCGCCGCCCCTGCCGCTCAGCTTCCGGATGGGCTACGACAGCCTCGACTACGCGCCCGGAGCTGGCGGCCTCCCTTGTCGCGCCGGCTCAGCGTGCGCAGCCTCGCTCGGCCTCAAGTCGAGCGTCTCCGCGTGAAGAGCTTCCGCACGCGTGGAGGCCCTCGTCGAAGTCGTGAAGGAGCGCCAGGTGAGCCTGCTCGTCCTCGGTCCCGACCGGGAGAAGGTGACGTCCGAGGCTGTACAGGAAGGCGGCTGAGGCCGTCCGCGACCGGCTGTCGTGTCTCGTGTGGCTGAGCTGGGACATCCAGTTCGCTGCTTGAGAACGAGGCTGCTCGCCGTGGACCCCGATGCGCCGACGCGTCCGACGTGGCACGGTCTCGAGCGCCAGAGATAGTCGGTCAGCCAAGAGCGTCCGGTAGCCGTCCGTCCCGCCACACCACCGGGAAGAACGCCTCATCCATTTCGACCTCTCCCGGGCGGCGGTACCGCGAGTAGACGGGGTGCGGTCGTGTCGGGGTTCCAGCGCGTGCCCGCGTCCATCAGGTGGCTGATGATCGACCGACGCTCGCATCTCCGGCGTACGTTGGCCGGGCTGCCGTGGAAGACCCAGGCGTCATGGAAGGCGGCTCCGCCCCGGGGGACCTCCACCGGCACGAGGTCGAGCTCGGCTCCCGCCGGCCGCGATGCTTCTCGAGCCACGAGAGCCAGTCGTCGGGGGCGTGAAACTGGCCACCGGCCGGCGGTGCGGCCACCGGTGCGAGCCGCGGGCGTAGTAGATCGTGCCGGCGTCCCGCGAGGTGTCGTCGAGGGCGATCCAGCACGTCACCATGTTCGGCGGATCGAGGTAGCTCGAGATAGGAGCCGTCCTGGTGGGCGAGCAAGCGGTGTCCCCGACGGCGGCTTCCAGATGAGATTGTCCTGGTTGATGCGCAGCCCGGCGGCACCGGTGAGGCGCGCCGCGAACGCGGCGTTCCTGCTCGAGAGCGTGACCGCGGCGACGGTCCTGTCGGACTTCCAGACGTTGCACAGCTGCCGGGTCCGATCCGGCGGCGTGACGCCGGCGATGTAGTTGACCTCGTCGGGTGCGATGCCCGGTCTCGAAGACATGCTCGAAGACGTGCGCGAACCGCTCGAGGACACGTCCACCTCGTCGTGTCAAGGAAGTCGGGAACTACGACGAATCCGTCCCGCCGGTAGGCCGCCACCTGCGCCGGCCGTCGGGCCGGCAGGCCGTCACTGTCCAGGCGCTGTCATGCCGGCACGCTCGATCCGGGCAGCTCTTGCACACCGCCCCGGTCGACTCGGGCTCGCACTGCGGCGATCAGGCGACGTGACCGACGACACTCCTCCTGCAGCAGCGCCATCTGCTCGGGGCTCGGCATCGTCGGCGTCGGGTCGCGGAAGGTGATCGGCTTCTTGTCCTGCACGACTCGCCTGAAGACGAACAGGAGGAGCGAGCCGACGAGAACACCGAAGCCGATGTAGAGGTCCGTCGTCGTCCCGTAGCCGGTGAGGGCCGGGTTGGTCACGCCGTAGACGAGGAAGGCCAGGTTGACGAGGAAGAACACGCCGGCGAGCACGAGCCATGGGCTTGCCCACTTTGATCGGCCGCGGCCAGTTCGGCCGGTCCTTGCGCAACAGGAGGAAGCCGGACAGGGCGAAGATGTGAGCGACGACGTAGCCGATGTTGCTCATGTAGAGGATCGCCAGGTTGCTCGAGATGAAAAGGATCAGGAGGATGTTGACGACCATGTCGACTGTCATCGCCCTTCCCGGGACGTGGTGCCTGTTGAGGTGGTAGAGCTGCTTGATCGTCATGTCGTCGCGGGCGATCCCGTAGAGGGCCCGGGAGGCGTCGGCCGTCGAGGAGATCATCGACAGGAAGAGGCTGCCGATGAGACATGCCGTCACGAAGGACGCGGCACCGCTTCCGACGATGCTGTCCGAAGAGGGCAGGTGTAGAACTGCCTTCGGCTGTCGTCGCACTGGGCGCACCGGTCGAGCCCGCTGACGCCGAGCGGGAACAGCACGGCAGCCAGGAGGGCGAACGTCGCCCCGGAGCGCAGCGCCAGGGCTGTGTCGCGCTTCGTGTTGTGGTACTCGGGGGCGAAAGTGGCGCAGACCTCGACCCCGTAGGTGTTCCAGCCATTGAGGAACAGATACACCATGGCGAGCTTGAAGCCGCTGTAGCCGTGGAGTGCCCACGTCAGGTTGGACGAGTGCCACTTCCCTGTCGAAGTACGGCCCGAAGCTGACTATGACGAGCGGCACGAGGAGCCCGACGCCCGTCGACGTACGAGACCCAGACCGCCGGGCGGATGCCGAAGACGTTGAGCGCCATACCGCGACGATGCAGCCGATCCCGATCAGGTCGTTCGCCGTGACGTGCGAGACTCCGTCGTGAACACCATGTCGTGCGGCGGGAACCACTTGGCGATGACGAGGTCGCCGATCGTCTTGCCGAAGATCGACAGGACGACGGACCATCCGATCCAGTAGCCGAAGGCACCGATCGGGCCGATGAGCGAGAACCTCGATCGCCACCCCTCGAAGGCGTAGAGCGAGATCCCACCGGGCTTGTCGGGGAACATGGCGGCCGTCTCGGAGTAGATCCATGCCTGCAGTAGCCCGATCAGGGCAGAGACGCGCCCACAGAGCAGATCGCGGCCGTGGTGCCGAGGGCGTCGAGCGTGAAGCCGAGGAACGCGATCATGAAACCCGGGTTGCACAGCGCGATGACGAAGCCGTCCCACCATCGCAGTGACTTGAGGAGCTGTCTCTCCTCGACGACCGCAGTGGCCACTCGAAACCCTCCCCTTAGCTCGGGGCCTCGCGACCCCCACGTATTCGCGTGCACACACGAGCTGGACCGCCGCCGGCAGAGTTTCCCCCGGCGCGCCGAGTTTCTTCCGGGTGGACTCTACTGTTACGGTTTCACGGCGGCAAGGACAGAGCCGCGCCGGCCCAGACCCGGTGGCGGAGAGGCAGTCAGGCGAGACGGTGCCAGCACGAAAGATGACGAAGTCGACAAGGTGCTCGCAGGCTCCGCCGAGCCACTACCATGCGCCCGACCATGCCCGATGATCTATGTCTACGGGCCCAACCGAGCGGTGCGTCTGTCGAAGGTGATGCGCGAGCCGCCGGCCGACGATCGAGGGTGAGGCATTGAAGACCGTCGTATGCGTGAAGCAGGTCGCAGTTCTCGGCGACGAGGTCGAGTTCACCGACGACGAGCGCGACGTCGACCCCGACTACCTCGAGCGGTCCCTCAACGAGTGGGACGTCTCGGCGGTCGAGGAGGCGCTCCGGATCAAGGAGTCGACCGGCGAGGGCGAGGTCGTCGTCGTGACGGTCGGCGACGAGGAGTCAGAAGAGGCGCTCCGGCGCTGCCTCGCGATGGGAGCCGACCGTGCGATCAGGGTTGCCTCCGCCGGGATCGATGATGCCGATCCGCTCACCGTCGCTCACGGCCTTGCCGCCGTGGCCCGGCGGGAGGAGCCGGACCTCGTGCTCACGGGCGTCCAGTCGAGCGACTCGGTCCAGGCGGCGACGGGCGTCATGCTCGCCGAGCTGCTCGACCTCGCCCGGGTGGCGGTCGTCTCGAAGGTCTCCTGTGATGCCGCCTCGCGCAAGGCGGAGGTTCACCGCGAGCTCGAGGGCGGCCTCCTCGACGTCGTCGAGGTTGACCTTCCCGCCCTCCTCACCATCCAGACGGGCATCAACGAGCCCCGCTACGCGAACCTGCGTGCGATCAAGCAGGCCAATCTGAAGGAGATCGAGGAGGTCGAGCTCGACCGGCCGCCGACGGGCGCCTATCGGGTCCGGAGGATGTACGTGCCCGACCGGGGTGCCGGCGCCGAGCTCCTCGGGGAGGACGCCGGCGAGGTCGCCGCCCGCATCGCCGAGCTCGTGAAGGCAAGGCTGTCATGAGCGGGACCCTCGTCGTCGCCGAGCACGTCGCCGGCCGTCTCCGCGACGTCACCCGGGAGCTCGTCTCCGCCGCCCAGGAGCTCCCTCGCCCGGTTGCGGTCGCCGTCATCGGCGCCGAGCCGGCGGCCTTCGCCGATGCCGTCGACCTCGCCGGCGTCGACGAGGTCATCACCGTCACCGCCGGCGGTGACGAGTTCGAGAACGACGTCTACGAGGACGTCCTCGAGGCACTCATCGAGGATCGGGAGCCTGAGGTCGTCGTGCTCGGCTTCACGGTCAACTCGATGGGCTTCGCCCCGGCGGTCGCCGCCAAGCTCGGCCTCGGCTTCGCGAGCGACGTCTTCGCCTTCTCGGTCGCCGGCGGAGAGGTCGTAGCCCAGCGCGCCTTCTACGGCGCCAAGGTGAACGCCGAGGTTGAGCTTCCATCGGGGGTGACGGCCCTCTTGCTGCTGCGCCCGACGGTATGGCCACAGGCCGAGGGTCGGGGCGGGGCGAGCGCGGACTGAGCTGAGCGTGGAGACGAGGCCGCCCCGCGCCCGCCACAAGGACTTCGTCGAGGCGCCCGTGGCCGATGTCGACATCACGACGGCAGACTTCCTCTTGTCGATCGGCCGCGGGATCGGCGAGAAGGAGAACATCGACCGCTTCCGGGCCCTCGCCGAGAAGATGGGAGCGACGCTCTCGGTCTCCCGGCCGATCGTCGACTCGGGCTGGATGCCGTCTGCGCGCCAGGTCGGCCAGTCCGGCAAGACGGTGAAGCCGAAGGTCTACCTCGCTTTCGGGATCTCCGGCGCCGTTCAGCATCTCGCCGGCATGAAGTCGAGCGGCACGATCATCGCCGTCAACACCGACCCCGAGGCGGCGATCTTCGGTGTCGCCCACTACGGTGCGATCGTCGACCTGTTCGACGTCGCCGACGAGCTGGAGAAGCTCTACTGAGAGCGTCTTTGCACCCGGGCGCCCCCAGCCTGCCCAGCCGCAGTGCCTGAGACCCGCACCGTCTTCGACGGGCTCTCGTCGGCTGAGATCGTCCTCTGGTACGGCCTCATCGTCGTCTCGACGGCCGTCTTCACGTGGGGCGTCGCCCGGCTCGTGGCGAAATACCGCTCCGGCCGTCTCGGCACGGCGATGCCGCCCTCGGAGCTGTTGAGGCGGCTGGCGGCGATGACGGGCATCGTCTTCTCGCACAAGTGGATCGGGCGCCGCGACCGTCTCGCCGGCCTCGGGCACCTGTTCATCTTCTACGGCTTCCTGACGCTCTTCCTCGGGACGACGATCCTCGGCATCGACACCGACTTCACCCGGCCGATCTTCCACTGGAACTTCTGGCAGGGCGGCTTCTATCTCGCCTACAAGCTGGCGCTCGACCTCGCCGGCGTGCTGCTGCTCGCCGGCCTCGGCCTCATGGCCTACAACCGGGCCGTCCGGCGGCCCGGCCGCCTCGACTACAGGCGGCCCGACCGGGCGCCGGCTGAGTACGACCGCCGGCTCTACCGGGCCGGCGACTGGGCCTTCGTCGGGGCGCTCGGGTTCCTCGCCGTCACGGGTTTCTTGCTGGAGGGGTTCTGGCTCGCCCAGTCGAACCAGCACTTCGCCGACTGGTCGCCCGTCGGCTGGGTGCTCATGAAGTGGTTCCGGGCGATGGGCCTGACCGGCTCGGCGGCCGAGCTCGCCCATCACGTCACGTGGTGGTTCCACGGCCTCGTCGCGCTCACGTTCGTCGCCTCGATCCCGTTCACGAAGGCCGTCCACATGCTCGCCAGCCCGGCGAACGTCGCCGTGCGGGACGACGACGGCCGGCAAGCGGCTCGTCGAGCTGCCTGCCGACGCAGCCCCGGAGGATGTCGGCTACGCGAGGGTGACCGACCTCACCTGGCAGCACCTCGTCTCCCTCGACGCCTGCACCAAGTGCGGCAAGTGCACCGCCGCCTGCCCGGCGGCGGCCGCCGGCCAGCCGCTCTCGCCCCGCGACCTCATCCTCGACCTACGCGAGGCGGCCGAGGCATCTCTCGGGGCCCATGCTGCCGTCTCGGCCGGGACAGCCGTCTGCCCGCCGCCGAGCCGGGGGCGCCTCGTCCTCGGCGAGCCGATCCGGCCGGCGTCGATCTGGGCCTGCACCCAGTGCATGGCGTGCGTGGAGATCTGCCCCGTCGGCATCGAGCACGTCCCGATCATCAACCAGTTCCGCCGCCAGCTCGTCGAGCAGGGCGAGATGGACGCCTTGCTGCAGGGCACGTTCGAGACGGTCCACAAAGCGGGCAACTCCTTCGGCGAGCCGAAGCGCAAACGGGGCAAGTGGACGGACGGCCTCGGCTTCGAGGTGAAGGACGCCCGCAAGGGGCCGGTCGAGCTGCTCTGGTTCGTCGGCGACTACGCCAGCTTCGACCCCCGTAGCCAGAAGGTCTCCCGCTCGCTCGCCCGGATCCTCGAGCACGCCGGGGTCGACTTCGGCATCCTCTACGAGGCCGAGCGGACTGCCGGCTGCGACGTGCGCCGGGCCGGCGAGGAAGGCCTCTACAGCACACTTGCCGAGCAGAACGTGGCGACGATCTCGAGCTGTGAGTTCGAGCGGATCGTCTCGTCTGACCCGCACAGCTACCACACGTTGAAGAACGAGTACCCGGCTTTCGGCGGCGATGGTCAGTCGTCCACCACAGCGAGCTGATCCTCGAGCTGATCCGAGCCGGCCGGCTCACCCCGGCCCGTCAGCTCGGCTACCGGGTGACCTACCACGACCCGTGCATGCTCGGGCGGTACAACGGCGTCTATGACGCCCCCCGTCAGGTCCTCGAGGCGATCGGCACGCAGCTCGTCGAGATGCCCCGCAACCGCGACAACTCACTCTGCTGCGGCGCCGGCGGCGGCCGCATCTGGATGAAGGAGGAGCGGCCGGAGGGCTCGCGTCGCACGAGCGAGCAGCGGATCGACGAGGCGACGTCGCTCGAGCGGCTCGACTACTTCGTCGTCGCCTGCCCGAAGGACGTCACGATGTACTCAGACGCCATCAAGACCTCCGGCCATGACGGCGAGATCGAGCTCCGCGAGCTCACCGAGCTCGTCCTCGAGTCACTCGAGCTGCCTGACCCGGCCGGTGCCGAGAGAGAGGCGACTGCGACGGCGTGACGTCGAGCCGGTGCCGGTGGCCCGCCTGCAGGCGGGCCACCCGGGCGGCTACGCCGGCATCGGCTCCATGTCGGAGTTGGCGAGGAGCTGGGTGTCGAAGGACTTGTTGTCGGTGCTCCCCCACAACCGCCGCTCGCGGATGAACGGGAGCGGCAGGGCGGGGTTCGGGCTGTCGATCTCGCGGGCGAGCCGGTGGCCGTCGAAGATCGAGTCGACGATCATCCGCGGGGCGGCCGCATCGCCGATGAGATAGAGCGACTCGATCCCGTTCTCGTCGAGGCCCGCCGGTCGCCCTTCAGCTCGCGGTAGAGCTCGTCGTCCGACAGCCTCGCCGTGCAGAGCACGACCGAGTCGACCTCGAAGCGCTCCTTGTGCGAGGGGTCCCAGATGTTGTAGGTGCTGACGACGCCCGGCTCGATCTCCTCGATCATCGTCTCGGAGTGGAGGTGGACGCCCAGGCGGTGCAGCTCCCGGTGCATCATCGGGGCCTCGAGGGTGTAGTCCATGTACTTGGCGATGTCGCCCCGATGGGTGAGGTACCAGACCTCGTGGCCCTCGCCGGCGAGCTTCTGGGCGAGCGTCACGCCCATGTAGTAGGCCTCGTTGTCGAGGATGAGGACGCGGTGGCCGACCTCCTTCCGGCCGAGGGCGACGTCCTGGGGCGTCAGCTGCCAGCTCTCCCGAAGGGCGTCGGCACCGGGGATGGTGTCGTGGGTCGCCGAATTGAGCCCGTCGGTCACCCAGTGGCAGCCGGTGGCGATGACGACGATCTCGGCGCCGTACTCCCGGACCTGCTGTGCGTCGAGCCGGCTCCCGGTGTGGACCTCGACGTTCCTCAGCTTGTCGAGCTGGATCTGGCGGTAGTTGACGACCCGCTTCCAGTCGCCGAGCCCCCGGGCCGTCCCGCGGAAGATGTTCTCCTTGCCGTCGGAGTAACCCATCGAAGACACCCAGTTGACGTGCCCGCCGATCTCCCTGTCCGCCTCGACGAGGTGGACGGCCGACATCTCCCGCTTTCCGAGGATCATGGCGCACTCCATCCCCGCCGGGCCCGCCCCGACGACGAGGACGCTCTTGTCGGCGTTGGCGGCCTTGTGGAAGCGCTCCGGATGCCAGCCGCGGCGGTACTCCTCGCCTGCGGTGGCGTTCTGGGTGCAGACCATCGGCGGGCCGCCGATCTCCCAGCGGGAGATGCACTGGTTGCAGCCGATGCACTCCCGGATGTCGTCGAGGCGCCCCTCTGCGATCTTGTTCGGGAGGAACGGGTCCGAGATCGAGGGGCGGGCGGCTCCGATGATGTCGAACTGCCCGGAGTTGATGACGGCGATCATCGTGTCGGGGCTGACGATCCGGCCGACGCCGACGACCGGCTTGTTCGTGTGGTTGCCCGGCTTGATGCGCCCCGTGTACGGCTTCTCGTGGTTCTCCTCGAAGAAACGGGACGGTCCGGCGTTCTGACCCCACTCCGCGATGTCGCCGACGGTGAGGTCCCACAGGTCGACGAGGTCGTCGGCGTACTCGACGAAGGCGATCCCGTCCTTCTCGAGCTCGACACCGGCAGACCCGTAGAGGGTGTCGACGGCGAAACGGGAGGCGATCGCGCACGTGTCTCCGACGGCCTCGCGCACCTTCTCGAGGCTCTCCCGCCAGAACCTGGCCCGGTTCTCGAACGACCCGCCATACTCGTCGGTCCTCTTGTTGGACCATGGGGAGAGGAACTGGAGCGGCAGGTAGCTGTGAGCGCCGTAGACGTAGATGATGTCGAAGCCGGCCTCCCGGGCCCTTATCGCCGCGTCGACGTAGTACTTCTGCAGGAGCTGGATGTCGTCCTTGTCGGCATAACGCGGGTAGATGTTCGACTCGAACTCCGAGGCGATCTGGGACGGCCCTCTCGGGGTGTCCCGCGTCTCGTGACACGGGGCGTGCGGGCCGCCGTACCACAGCTCGATGCCGGCGAGGGCGCCGAACTGGTGGAGGCGGTCGCACATGGCGGCGAGGTTCTGACGATGTCTCCGTCGTCCCAGATCCTCGCCGAGACGCGCATCGTGTCGTCCGACTCGGGGCTGATCGAGCAGTACTCCGTGCAGCATGCCGCCCAGCCGCCCTCGGCTTTGATCCCGCGGTGATAGGCCTGGAAGCCCGGCTTCTCCGAGCCGGCGCCGATGCAGTGAGGTACCTGGTAGAAGCGGTTCCGCAGCGTCTTCGGGCCGATCTTCACGGGCTCGAAGAGCACGTCGTACTTGGGATCACGCGCCACGGGTTCCTCCTCGTTCCTTGGTGTCCAGGCACTCACGCCGGCCCGAGCCCCTCCCGGCTGTCCTGCCCGGTGCGGCTCAGGGTCATCGCGGAAGACCCTTGTCAGTAAACGTTGTTGACTCTAGGTGGTCGTCCTACGGTCCGCAATGACGATCAGTTGCCGACGCGCGGGAGCTTGAAGAGCCACTGCCGGCTGGCCACCCGCCTGTCTTGCTCGTAGGCGTCAAGGCCGAAGGTGACAAGGAAGTTGGTCTCGTCGCCCGTCATCACGCCCCTTGTCTCGACCCGGACGTCGAAGCCGTCGCCGGAGAGGCTGGCGGACTGCTCGGTGACGACGGTGGCGCTCAGAGGGGCGCCCTTGGTGATGCTGTAGGTCGTCACGTTCGTGCCGTCCATCTCGGTCCCGTCAGCAAGGAGGCGGCAATGGCCCCCGACGTCCCAGTCGAAGATGAGCTCAGACCGGCCGGAACCGATGTCATGGGTGATCGTCCGTCGGGTGGGGCGGCGCGCTCAGGACCTCGAGCGGGGCTGCGGGCGGGTCCTCCGGCGGACCAAAAGGTGCCGGTGCGCCGTCGTCGGGTTGGGGCTGGCGGACGGGCAGGTCGAGATAGGTCGCCGGGCCGCAGGCAAGCGTCAGCTCGAAGCGCTCCGGTGCCGGCCAGATCCAGGGCCAGTAGGTGGAGGAGACGGCGAGGCGGATCCGGTGCCCGGCCTCGAAGCGGTGGGCGATCGCCTTGCACGGCACCACGACCCGCTCGAGGCGCCCGGGCTCGAGCGGCTCGACGTGATCGAAGCCGTGCCGCCTGGTGAGGTTGAGCACCCCCCGCGTCACGAGGAGCGACTCGCCGGTCGGCGCGACGTCACAGAGGCGGACGACGACGGCTGCCACCGGCTGGTCGGCGGCCACCTCGAGGCCGACCGTCGGGGTGCCGAGGATCTCGATCGGCCCCGCGAGCGGGAACGATGTGAAGCTGAGCGATCGGCCGTCCTCGGCCCGCTGGTCGGGCGGCCAGTCGCCTGCGCCGCCTTCGGCTGTGAGGGCGCCGGCATCGAGGCCGGCGTCATCCTCCCCCCGGTGTCGGATGGTCTGCCCGTCACCGGGCGAGCGGCCGAGCGTGCCGGCACCGGGATCGCCGACTGCGCCTGCTGCGCCGGCACCGGCGTCCGGAGAGCCGGCGAACAGCACGAGCCGCTCCCGCCCGTCAGCCGGCGGCCATGTCCTCTCGGCGACGAAGCGGCCCGGCCACTCGGCGTGGAAGGCGGCCGGCTCCGTGTGGTGCTGCATGAACACCCGGAGCATCGGCTCGTCCATGATCCCGTTCGGCTCCCCCTTCAGCCAGTGGTCCCACCACCGGAGCGCCTCCTCCAGGTATCCGATGCGCGGCCCCGGCACCGACCAGTTGGGGTAGGCGTGCGACCACGGCCCGATCAGCCCCTTGCGGGGCGCCGACAGGCCGGCGAGGAGGCGGAGGATGGCATCGCTGTAGCCGTCGGACCACCCGCCGACGGCGTAGACGGGCACCTCGATGGCGTCGTAGTCCTCACAGACCGAGCCGTGGCGCCAGTAGTCGTCGCGGGACTGATGGGCGAGCCACGCCTCGATGAAGGCGGGCGTCTCGATGATCCGCCGGTGCCAGGCCTCCCGCCAGCCCTCGCCCACCACCCGGGGGTCAGGAGGAAGGGCGTTCCATGTCAGCATCGACCCGGCCCACTGCAGCATGTCGATGCCGAGGATGCACCCGCCCCGGTAGTGGACGTCGTCGGCGTAGCGGTCGTCGCTCGCGCACATCGTGATGATCGCCTTCAGCGCCGGCGGCCGGAGGGCGGCGACCTGCAGGCTGTTGAAGCCCCCCCAGGAGATGCCGGTCATCCCGACCCCGCCGTCGCACCAGGGCCGGCCGGCGAGCCAGGCGATCACTTCGAGCGCATCGGACAGCTCCTCGGGCGAGTACTCGTCGGTGATGATCCCCTCCGAGTTGCCCGTCCCCCGCAGGTCGACGCGGGCGCAGGCGTACCCGCGGGCGGCGAGGTAGGGGTAGACAGCCGAGTCCCGCGGCGCCATCAGGTCGCCGTAGCGGTATGGGAGGAAGTCGAGGATGGCCGGCACCGGGACGGCGTCGGCATCCTCCGGCAACCAGATGCGCCCGGCCAGCCGGGTGCCGTCGGCGAGCGGAACGGCCGCATGCTCGATCGTCCTCACCGGCTTGAGCCGACGCTCCGGCAATCAGATGACCTCGTCGCTGTGTTCGCTGAAGCGGAGGACGAGGAGCCCGATGAGAAGGAAGACGACGACGCCGACCCCGACGCCGAGAGAGACGAGCGTGTCGCGGAAGTCCGACGTCCGAGAGGTGGGCGCTCAGCGTCAGGTGGGCCGAGGAGCTGAGGATGTCCCGCACGCCGGCGAGGATGCCGATGACGAGAAACGGGCGCACCGGGAAGACGGAGAGCCGCAAGTGGCGGAAGACGGTGTGGACGATGTCGAGGAGGATGATGACGACGAGGATGCCGTCGATCGCCCCGACGACGGTGGAGGGGAACCCGTTCCACTGATCGAAGAAGTCGACCACCGTCCGCACGAGGACGACGGCCGCCACCGTCAACAGGCTGATCACGATGGCGTACTCGATCACGACGATGACGACGTTGATCGTCGCATCGGGCCGGCTCTCGGAGCTCCCCGGCGTCGAGAGCTGGCCTCCCACGTCGGCCACCATAGTGCCGGGCCCCAACCGGTCTCGGCTGATCCGTCTCACCGGCCCCGCCCGGACGGTGCTGCCGCGGTACCTCGGCGTAGAATGGCGCATCGTGGGTGTCTTCTCGAAGGTCCTCCGCGCCGGTGAGAGCAGGAAGGTCAAGAATCTCGCCTCGGTGGTGCCGCTGATCAACGGGCTCGAGCCGGAGATCCGCGCACTCGACGACGACGCCCTTGCCGCGAAGACGATCGAGTTCAAGCAGCGGCTCGACAACGGCGAGGACATGAACGACCTCCTCGTCGAGGCGTTCGCCGTCTGCCGGGAGGCTGCCTGGCGCACGATCGGCCAGCGCCATTTCGACGTCCAGCTGATGGGCGGGATGGCGCTCCACTTCGGCGGGATCGCCGAGATGAAGACGGGCGAAGGCAAGACCCTCGTCTCGACGCTGCCGATCTACCTGAACGCCCTTACCGGCCGCGGCGTCCACCTCATCACGGTGAACGACTACCTCGTCACGAGAGACGCCGCATGGATGGGGCAGATCTACCGGTTCCTCGGCCTGAGCGTCGGCGCTCATCGTCGCCGACAGCTCGGACTTCGCCGTCAAGCGTGCCGCCTACGCCTGCGATGTGACCTATGGGACGAACACCGAGATGGGCTTCGACTACCTGCGGGACAACATGGCTCCCTCGCGGGATGCCATGGTCCAGCGGGGGCATGTCTACGGGATCGTCGACGAGGTCGACTCCATCCTCGTCGACGAGGCGCGCACGCCCCTCATCATCTCCGGCCCTTCGGACGACTCGACGACGGCTCTACTACCAGTTCGCCAGCGTCGTCCGCTCGCTCAAGCGGGATGTCGACTACGAGGTGGACGAAGAGAAGCGGGTCGTGCTGCCGACCGAGGGCGGCATCTCCAAGGTCGAGCGGCAGCTCGGAGTTGAGAACCTCTACGACGGCGTCGCGGCCAACTTCGTCCACCAGCTCGAGAAGGCCCTCCAGGCCAAGGAGCTCTACCACCGGGACAAGGAGTATCTGGTAGCCGACGGAGAGGTGAAGATCGTCGACGAGTTCACCGGCCGGGTGCTCGAGGGCAGGCGGTGGGAGGACGGGCTCCACCAGGCGATCGAGGCCAAGGAGCGGGTCAAGATCCAGGAGGAGAACCACACCTGGGCGACGGTCACCCTGCAGAACTACTTCCGCATCTACGAGAAGCTCGGCGGGATGACCGGGACGGCCGAGACGGAGGCGGCCGAGTTCGCCTCCACCTACAACCTCCACGTCGTCCCCATCCCGACGAACAAGCCGATGATCCGCGTTGACCAGCCGGACCTGATCTACAAGACGGAGGCGGCCAAGTTCGCCGCCGTCGTCGAGGACATCGCCGAGAGGCATGAAGCCGGTCAGCCCGTCCTCGTCGGGACGGCGTCGGTCGAGCGCTCCGAGCACCTGTCCCAGCTGCTCGAGAAAAAGGGCATCCCCCACACCGTGCTGAACGCCAAGCAGCACGCCCGGGAGGCGCCGATCGTCGCTCAGGCAGGACGTCTCCATGCCGTCACGGTCGCCACCAACATGGCCGGCCGCGGAGTCGACATCGTCCTCGGCGGCAATCCGGAGGGCCTCGCCCGTGAGGAGGTGTCCGCGAGCGGGACTCGACCTCGAGAGCGACGAGGGGGCAGGCTCGCTATGGCGAGCTCCTCGCCAAGTTCACCGAGCAGTGCGCCGCCGAGGCCGACGAGGTCCGTGGCCTCGGCGGCCTCTACGTGCTCGGCAGTGAGCGCCACGACAGCCGGCGGATCGACAACCAGCTCCGCGGCCGTTCCGGAAGGCAGGGTGACCCCGGCGAGAGCCGTTTCTTCCTCTCGCTCGAGGACGAGCTCATGCGGCTCTTCGCAACCGGCGCGGTGAGCTGGGTGATGAACCGGGCGCTGCCCGAGGATGTCCCGCTCGAGGCGAAGATGGTCACGAAGTCGATCGAGCGCGCCCAGAACACCGTCGAGGCGAAGAACGCCGAGATACGAAAAGATGTCCTCAAGTACGACGAGGTGATGGACAAGCAGCGCAAGATCATCTACGAGCGGCGACTGCAGATCATCGACGGCGAGAACCTCCGGGAGCTCACCGAGAACCTCCTCACCGAGACGATCCAGAAGATCGTCGCCGACGCCGCCCCGAGCAACTTCCCCGAGGAGTGGGACCTGCCCCGCCTCGTCGCCGAGGCGTCTCGGTACTACCCGACGAAGTTCACCCCTGAGGAGCTGGAGGAGGCGACGACGTCGGACCAGCTCGCCGAGAGCCTTCTCGCAGAGGCCTTCGCCTACTACGAGGAGCGGGAGGAGGGCTTTCCCGGCGGGGCCGAGACCGCCCGCGAGCTCGAGCGGAACATCATGTTGCAGATCATCGACCAGCGCTGGCGGATGCACCTCGTCGAGATGGACTACCTGCGTCACGGCATCGGGCTGCGCGGCATGGCCCAGCAGGACCCGCTCGTGGCCTTCAAGAGGGAGGGCTTCGAGATGTTCGGCCAGCTGATGGACGGCATCGATGACGACTACCTCCAGTACGTCATGCACGCCCAGCTCATCGTCGAGGACCCGGTCGCCGGCGATCTCTCCCAGGCGACATACGTGGCGGCGGATGATCCGATGGATGAAGCTGCCGTCGTTGCATTCCGGCGCCGGGGCTGCCGCCGGCGCCGTGGCGGATCCGGGCAGAAACTCCGCCGGCTCCGCCGTGGCTCCCGCTCCGGCCACCGGAACGGCGGCGGCTCCCGTCGGGGGAGCCTTTGGTGGGGGCCGAGACGGTGGCGCCACTCCCGGCGGTGGCGGGCAACCTAGGGGTGCCGTGGGCAACGGAGCCGGCACAAACGGGGGTGGAAGGAACGGGCAGGGACGAGCCGGGCAAGGTGCTGGGGTAGGCAGGCCGGTAGCCGGAGGGGCGCCCGGGTCGGGGCAGACGCCCGCCAAGGTGGGGCGCAATGCCCCTTGCTGGTGCGGCAGCGGCAAGAAGTTCAAGCTCTGCCACGGCGCCAACTGAGCTCCGATGGCGACCGTCCCCGACGCGTGCCGCGCCCCGTAGAGCGCCCGGACTTCGCTGCCGAGCTGGCCTCGCTTCGCGACCGGCTCGAGGCCGCCAAGACCTACCTCCGCCTCCCTGATCTGTCGGCCCGCCTTGCACGAGCTCGAGCTGGCGGTGGCCGAACCCGACCTGTGGTCGGATCCGGACAACGCCCGCAAGACGACGACCGCCTACGGGCGGGTGAAGGACGACGTCGACCTGCTCGAGGGCCTCGAGCGGCAGCTGAGCGACGCCGAGGAGCTGCTCGCGATCGGGCTCGGCGAGGGCGAGGAGGGTCTTGGCCGAGGTGACCCCGGACGTCGAGGCGGCCATATCGTCGCTCCGCAGCTCGCTCCAGGACGTGGAGCTGCGGAGCCTGTTCTCCGGAGAGTACGACGAAGGCGACGCCATCGCCGAGATCCATGCCGGCGCCGGCGGCACCGACGCCCAGGACTGGGCGGAGATGATGCTGCGGATGTACCAGCGGTGGGCAGAGCGCCGTGGCTTTGACCTCGAGCTCGACGAGGCATCGGCGGGGCAGGAAGCAGGCATCCTGTCGGCGACCTTCATCGTCCGAGGCCGGCACGCCTACGGCCTCCTCGCCGCCGAGCGGGGCGTCCACCGGCTCGTGCGCATGTCGCCCTTCGACTCCCAGCGCCGGCGTCAGACGAGCTTCGCGTCCCTTGACGTCACGCCCTTTGTCGAGGACGCCTTCGACGAGGTGTCGATCGACGACAAGGACCTGCGGATCGACACCTACCGCTCGACGGGAGCGGGCGGCCAGCACGTCAACAAGACAGACTCCGCCGTCCGCCTCACGCACCTGCCGACCGGCGTCGTCGTGGCGTGTCCAGAACGAGCGGAGCCAGCACCAGAACAAGGCAAAGGCGATGCAGATCCTCGCCGCCAAGCTCGCCGAGCGCCAGCGCGAGGCGCACCAGGAGGAGATGAACGCCCTCACCGGCCCCGAGAGCGACGTCGCCTGGGGCAGCCAGATCAGGTCGTACGTCCTTGCCCCCTACCAGCTCGTGAAGGATCTCCGCAGCGGCTACGAGACGGGCAACGTCGAGGCCGTGCTCGACGGCGACCTCGACGAGCTGATGGTCGCCTACCTCCGATGGCGGCGGGAGAACCAGGGCCCGTGAGCGGTGGCGAGGCAGCGGCGGGCGCCCGAAGCGTCGTCACCGGTTCGTAATCAGCCGTCACTGGTAGCGTGTCCTGCGAGCCAGGCGCGGCGGCGCCCGGCGGTCGCCCCCCCGGCGGCTTCCCCGACCCGGAAGCGAACGACCGATGATCCGTTTCGACAACGTCACCAAGTCCTACAAGGGCAAGGTGGTGGCGCTCAAGGAGGTCTCCCTCGAGATCTCCCAGGGCGAGTTCGTCTTCGTGGTCGGCACTTCCGGCTCCGGCAAGACGACGATGCTGAGGCTCCTGCTGCGCGAGGAGCGCATCGACGCCGGCCGGATCTGGGTGGCCGGGCCGCGACATCGGGCGGCTGCCCAAGTGGCGGATCCCCTATCTCCGTCGCAACCTCGGCTGTGTCTTCCAGGACTTCAGGTTGCTGCCGAACAAGACGGTCTTCGAGAACGTCGCCTTCGCCCTGCAGGTCATCGGCAGGCCGCGCCAGATCATCAACACCCAGGTGCCACAGGTGCTCGAGCTCGTCGGCCTCGGCCAGAAGGCCGGCCGGCTCCCCGAGGAGCTCTCGGGCGGCGAGCAGCAGCGGGTCGCGATCGCCCGGGCGTTCGTGAACCGGCCGCTCATCCTGCTCGCCGACGAGCCGACGGGCAACCTCGACCCGACGACGAGCCAGGAGATCATGAGCCTCCTCGACCGGATCAACCGGACCGGCACGACCGTCCTCATGGCCATCGCACGACGCCAGCGTCGTCGACAAGATGCGCCGGCGGGTGATCGAGATCGATGCCGGCCGGATCATCCGCGACCAGGCGAGAGGAATCTACGGGACCGACCCGGTTCCTTCGTCGACACGGGGGGTGCCGGCGGTGATGGTCGTCGGCAGGTGCCGGTGCCGGGACCGGTGTGAGCCGTCCCCGGCGGAGGCGCTGAGTGTCGGTCTCGCTCGGCTATGTCACCCGGGAGACGGCGACGAACCTGTGGCGCAACCGCCTCATGGCGCTCGCTGCGATCCTGACCGTAGGCGTCTCGCTCTCCCTCGTCGGGACGGCCCTGTTGCTCCGCCAAGCGGTCAACAACCAGCTGAGCATCCTGAATGCCAACGTCAACCTCCAGGTCTTCATGAAGGCGAGCGCCTCGACCGCCGAGACGAACGCCATTCGCACCGTCATCACCGGCACGCACGAGATCAAGTCGTACAAGTACCTCGACCACCAGCAGAGCTATGACCAGGCGGTCCGGCTCTTCAAGGCGGCCGACGAGACGACGGCCATCTCGGCCCTGACGCCGGCGACCACCCCGCCCGTCTTCCAGTGCACGCTCGTCCATCCGGGCGACGCCGCCGCCGTCGCCCGCGACTTCAACGGGCAGGCCGGCGTCTACCACGTCGAGTACCCGGCCAAATCGATCCATGACCTCGAGGCGCTCTCGAACGTCCTCCAGATCGTCCTGCTCGTGCTGGCGATAGTCCTCCTCGTCTCGGCGTAGTGCTCATCCTGAACGCCATCAGGATGGCGATCTTCGCCCGCCGGCGCGAGGTGGGGGTGATGCGCCTCGTCGGCGCGACGGCATGGTTCATTCGGCTGCCCTTCATGATCGAGGGGCTCGTGCAGGGACTCTTCGGTGCGGCGATCGCCGTCGGGATCGTCCTTGCTCGGCAACCTCGGCATAAAAGCGCTCCTCCACCGCTTCCCGGAGTTCGCGACGGCGGTCGTGCCCGCCCACGACGTCCTTGCGACCGAGATCCTCGTGCTCGTCACCGGGATCGTCGTCGGTGTCGGTGGGTCCGCTGTCGCCGTGCGGAGGTTCCTCGACGTCTGAGGCCGGGGGACGGCCCCTCGGTTACGCTGCCGCGCCGTGAAAGGCGTCCTGCTCGCCGGGGGGACAGGGAGCCGCCTCTACCCGCTCACGCGGATCACCAACAAGCACCTGCTGCCGATCGGGGACCGTCCGATGGTCAACTACGGGATCGAGGCGCTCGTCTCGGCCGGCGTGACCGACGTCATGGTGGTGACCGGCGGGACGCATGCCGGCGAGTTCCTGAGGCTGCTCTCGAACGGGCACGAGTTCGGCGTCGACCGGCTCCTCTACGCCTACCAGGAGCGGCCGGGCGGCATCGCCGAGGCACTCGGGCTGGCCGAGCGGTTCGTCGCCGACGAAGCCGGTCGTCGTGATGCTCGCCGACAACATCTTCGAGTGCTCGATCGCCCCGACGGTCGAGCACTTCGCCGCCCAGGGCGGAGGTGCCCGCCTCATCCTCGCCGAGGTCGAGAACCCCGAGCATCTGCGCCATGTCGGCGTCGCCGAGCTCGACAGCAGCGGGCGGATCGTCCGCATCGTCGAGAAACCCGAGACTCCCCCGAGCAACTACTCCGTCACCGGGGTCTATGTCTACGACGCCGACGTCTTCTCGATCCTGCCCACGCTCGTGCCCTCGGGTCGTGGCGAGCTCGAGATCACCGACGTCAACAACCACTACGTCGGCTCGGGCCGGATGGAGTACGACATCACGGCCGGCTACTGGGGAGACGCCGGCGAGTCGATCGAGGCCTACTACACGGTGAACGACCGGGTCCGCCGCCACGGCGCCAACAAGGCCTGACCTCCGGGACCAGCCTGGGCGCATATGGGGTGTGCCGGTTAGCCCTCCGTCAGCGGCGGGTCGCCGCAGTGACGGCGGAGCGGACCGTCTCGTGGCAGGAAGTCGAAGCCCGCCTCGGTCAGCCGCCGCGGAAGGACGCGCTGGCTGACGAGGAGCATCTCGTTCGCCGGCGCACTGCCGAGCCCCAGCTGCAGGACCGGTGCCGGCACGGCGAGCACCGCAGGGCGCCGGACGGCGGCGGCGATGTCGGACGTCAGCTCTGTGTTTCTCACCGGCTCGGGCGCTGTCGCATTGACCGGTCCGGCAAGTGCGGCGTCGTCGAGCGCCCGGAGCAGCACCCGCACCTCGTCCTCGAGCGAGATCCAACTCGTCCACTGGCGTCCTGACCCGAGCCGCGCCCCTAGGCCGAAGCGGAACGCGGGCAGCATCAGCCGGAGCATCCCGCCGTCGCCGAGGACGATCCCGGTGCGGACGGTGACGACGCGGATGTCCGCTTGGCGGGCGGGCTTGGCCGACTCCTCCCACGCCCGGCAGACCTCGGCGAGGAAACCCGCCCCGCTCCCGTCATCCTCGTCCACCACCGCCTCGCCGGTGTCCCCGTAGTAGCCGATCGCCGAGCCGCTCACGAGCACGCCGGGCGGCCGGTCCATCGCCGCAAGCGCCCGGGCGAGGATGTCACCGACGGCGATGCGGCTCTGTCTGATCGCCTCCTTCTTTGCTGCGCGTCCACCGGCCGACGAGGGAGGCGCCGGCGAGGTGGACGGCGGCGTCGATGCCCGCCCGGTCGAGGGAGCCGCCGGTGAGCCGGCTCGCGTCCAGCTTCCGGCCCGCCGAGGTCGAGGCCCACCTCGTCCTTGTGACGGCGTCGACCGGACGACGGGAACGACCTCGTCGCCGCGGCGGCGGAGGGCGGACACAAGGGCGCTTCCGATGAAGCCTGTCGAGCCGGTGACGAGCACGCGCATGGCTTGCGACGCTAAAGCGCTCCTCCCTGTGGTCCGGCTGCCCGCTCCGCACGCCGGACGTCACCCCCGACGGCAGGCGCCGCTCTCGGCTACGGCCGCGACCGGTTGATCCGCCTCTAAAGGATGGTCGGCGGCCGAGCCGCACCGGGGTCGGCGGCGAGCCTGACGGCGGCCTCGACGAGAGCGGCGAACTGGGCCGGATGGCTCTGGTGGCCGCCGTGGCGCGCCCCGGCGACCTCGTGCAGGGAGCCGTGGGGGAGCTCGTCCTGCCAGAGAGATCGCAGCTTCCCTGTGGCGATCGTCGGAGTTGCCGCCCGCCGACGAGCACGGGCACCTCGATCTGAGCCGGGTCGTAGGGAGGCCCGTCCAGGCGGATGGCGGTCAGCTCGGCGACGAGGGCGTCCCCGTCCTTCAATACCTCGTCCCTCGTCTTGACAGGAAGTCGCTCGTACCTCTCGTCGCCGATCATCCGGCGGAGAAAGCTCTCTGCGGCCTCCTCGCCTGAGACGCCCCGGAAGGCGGGGGGCTGTGTGCCGTGGTGGGGCCATTCCGGGCTCCAGGCGAGCGGCGGCTCGTAGACGACTGCCGAGCCGACGAGATCGGGACGGCGTGCCGCCAGCCCGAGCACGACGTTCCCGCCGTAGCTGTGGCCGGCGGCCGTCGCTCTCCTTCCGGCCAGCACCGCCTCGAGATCGTCGACGTGATCCTCGAGGCCGCGCTGCCGGCGGCTTGACGGCCGAGAGCCGGCATAGCCGCGCCGGTCGTAGGAGATCGACGTGGCACGTGCCCATCAACTGGGGCGGCACCCGGGCGAAGCTCGTGTGACGGTCCATCGAGCCGTGGACGAGGACGACGAGGGGGGCGGCTACGCCGGCGTCACTCGGCAGGTCGTCCACGTACAGGCCGTCCGGCCCGTCGATCCGCACTCGGGGAGCGGGCTAGTGCGACGTCGGATCGACGGCCGGCCCGAGCGGCGCGCCGGCACTTTCGTAGCACTCCTCGTGGAAGTGGTCGACGCGCTGCCAAGTCCCGGCCTCGTAGACGTTGGCGATCACCTGCCGCGGGTGGGTGCGGGCTGCGAACTTGATCTGGCGGCCACAAAGCGTGCAACTGGCATCGTTGCCAGGGTCCACCGGGCGCACGACAGCCCTCGTAGCCGTGGGGGCGGACTCGGGTGCCATGGCCCAACGCTAGACCTTTCCGTGGTCGAAGGGGCACCGAATGCGTTTTTTCTGCCGTGGCCAGGGACGGCCCGGCGGTCCTCGGTCCCTTTTACAAGCCCCCGCAGTACTATCGAAATAGTGCCGGTAAACGGGATGAGAGACGGGTCAGCCGGAGCCTACGGGCCGAACGCCTGGCTGGTCGAGGAGATGTACGAGGCGTTTCTGGCCGATCCGACCTCGGTGAGCGAGAGCTGGCGGGAGTTCTTCGCCGACTACCGGAGCCCTTCGCGCACGTCGATGATCGGCGGCGCGCAGGCGGCGGCAGATGCCGCCCCCGTCGCCGATACCGACTCCGGTGGCCGCAGGCCGACGTGCGGCGCCGATGCCGCCCCGTCGTCGAGCCGACTCCGGTGGCGCATCGACCGCCGCGGAGCATCCGGCCCCGGCAGCAGGAGGGAAGGAGGCCCGGTCGTGACCGGGCGCAGCTGCCGGCGCCGTCCGGCGTGAACGGCAGCTCCGGCGGACGAGTGGCGGGCGGTCGTCGGCGCAGCCGAGGAGGGTTCCGACGAGCCGCGCCACGAGCGCCCGGCCCGGCGCCGGCCACGGCAGCCCGTACGCGCCGGCGGAGGTCGTCACTCCCCTGAGAGGAGTTGCCGCCAGGCTGGCGACGAACATGGCGGAGTCGCTCTCGGTCCCGACCGCCACGAGTGTCCATCCTGTGCCGGCAAAGCTGCTCGAGGTCAACCGGCAGATCATCAACAACCAGCTGGGGCGGACCACCGGCGGCAAGGTGAGCTTCACGCACCTGATCGGATGGGCCGTCGTGCGGGCGCTGCAGGCGGTGCCGGCGCTCAACTCGACGTTCGTGCGCCGACTTCGACGGCAAAGGGACGCCCGGCGTCATCCGCCACGAGCATGTAGGCCTCGGGCTCGCCGTCGACGTCGAGAAGCCCGATGGGAGCCGTGCGCTCTTCGTCCCCTGCCTGAAGAACGCCGACGAGCTCGAGTTCGCCACTTTCCTTCACGCCTACGAGGATCTCGTGCGCAAGGTGAGGACGAACAAGCTCGCCGTCGACGACTTCTCGGGCGTCACGGTGACGATCACCAATCCGGGCACGCTCGGCACTACACAGTCGGTGCCGCGCCTCATGCCGGGCCAGGGGGCGATCATCGGGGTGGGCGCCCTCGGCTACCCGCCCGAGTATGCCGCCGCCGACCCGGCCGCTCTCGCCGAGCTCGGCGTGTCGAAGGTGGTCGTGCTGACCTCCACCTACGACCATCGTGTCATCCAGGGCGCCGAATCGGGCATGTTCCTCTCGCGGGTCCATGAGCTCCTCGTCGGCGAGCACGGCTTCTACGACGAGATCTTCGAGTCGCTCTACGTGCCGTATCAGCCCGCTCGCTGGCACCAGGACGTCAACCCGTTCAACCGCGCCGACGGCGAGCGCGGCCGGCTCGTCAAGCAGGCGGCGGTGCAGCAGCTCATCAACATCTACCGGGTGCGGGGACACCTGATGGCGCACCTCGACCCGCTTCGCCGCAATGCCCCCCGCCTGCACAAGGAGCTCGACCCGCTCACCTACGGCCTCACCGTCTTCGACCTCGAGCGGCATTTCATAACTGAGGGACTGGCCGGCGAGACCGAGATGCCGCTCGGCCGCATCCTCGGCATCCTCCGCGACGCCTACTGCCGCACGATCGGCATCGAGTACATGCACATCCAGGACCCGGTCCAGAAGCGCTGGATCCAGGACCACGTCGAGGGCGTCCCGGAACGCTCAGCCCCGGCGAGCAGCGCCACGTGCTCGAGCGGCTGAACGCCGCCGAGGCCTTCGAGCGGTTCCTCCACACCCGCTACATCGGCCAGAAGCGCTTCGGCCTCGAGGGCGCCGAGTCGACCATCCCCCTCCTCGATGCCATCCTCGACGAGGCCGTCGAGCGCCGGCATCGAGGAAGTGGTGCTCGGGATGGCGCACCGCGGCCGCCTCAACGTCCTCGCCAACATCGTCGGCAAGTCCTATGGCGAGATCTTCGCCGAGTTCGAGGGCAATCTCGACCCTGACAGCGTGCAGGGCTCCGGCGACGTCAAGTACCACAAGGGTGCTACCGGCAAGTTCGCCGGGAGCAACGGCACCGAGCTGACCGTGATGCTCGCCTCGAACCCGTCGCACCTCGAGGCGGTCGACCCTGTCGTCGAGGGCATGGCCCGTGCCCGCTTGGACCAGAACCCGAACTTCGAGGATTCCCGGTGCTGCCGCTGCTCCTGCACGGCGATGCCGCCTTTGCCGGCCAGGGAGTGGTCGCCGAGACGATCGAGCTGTCGCAGCTGCACGGCTACAGGACCGGCGGGACCGTCCACGTCGTGATCAACAACCAGCTCGGATTCACCACGCCGATCGAGTCGGCCCGTTCCTCGGTCTATCCGACGGACGTCGCAAAGACGGTGCAGGCGCCGATCTTCCACGTGAACGGTGACGACCCGGAAGCATGTGTCCGAGTGGGCCGGCTTGCGCTCGCGTTCCGGGAGGAGTTTCACAAAGACGTCGTGATCGACCTCGTCTGCTACCGGCTGCACGGCCACAACGAGGGGGACGACCCGAGCTACACCCAACCGCTCATGTACAAAGAGATCGAGCAGCACCGCTCAGTCCGCAAGCTATACACCGAATCACTCGTGAAGCGGGGCGACATCACGATGGAGGAGGCCGAGGAGGCGCTGGCGGACTTCTCGCAGCGGCTGCAGCAGGCCCTCGACGAGACCCGTGCCGCCTCGCCGCCGAAGGTGGCGCGCCTCCGAGGGCGGCACATGCCGAGGTGCCGCCGCTTGTCGGCGATCTCCACCGGCGTGCCGCCGGAGCGCCTCGACGCAATCTCGGCCCTGCTGCACGAGCCGCCGGCGACTCTCACGGTCCACCCGAAGCTCGCCCGCCAGCTCGACCAGCGCGCCGAGATGTATGCCGGCGGAGAGGTCGACTGGGCCCTCGCGAGGCGCTCTCGATCGGGAGCCTCCTCGCCGATGGGACCGATGTCCGTCTCGCCGGGCAGGACACAGGTCGCGGCACGTTCAGCCAGCGCCACGCTGTCCTTGTCGATTACGAGACCGGGCGCGATACACGTCCCGCTCGACGGAGTCGCCGAACTGCCTGACATGCCCGAGGGCGGTGCAGGCAGGTTCATGCTCTACGACTCGCTGCTGTCGGAGTACGCCGCTGTGGGTTTCGAGTACGGCTACTCGGTCGAGGCTTCGGGTGCACTCGTCGGCTGGGAGGCGCAGTTCGGCGACTTCGCCAACGGCGCCCAGATCGTGATCGACAACTTCGTCGTCGCAGCGGGGGAGAAGTGGGGCCAGCACTCCGGGCTCGTGCTGCTCCTGCCGCACGGTTACGAGGGGCAGGGCCCCGAGCACTCCTCGGCGCGGATCGAGCGCTTCCTCCAGTTGTGCGCCGGCGACAATCTGACAGTGGCCCAGCCGACGACTGCGGCCCAGTACTTCCACCTTCTCCGTGCCCAGGGCATCCGAAGCATGAGGCGGCCGCTCATCGTGATGACGCCGAAGTCGTTGCTGCGGGCCCGGCAGGCCCGCTCGAGGATCGAGGAGCTCGTCGGAGGGTCCTTCAAGGAGGTGATCGACGACCCGGCGGTGCTGGACGGCTCGCTCGACGGCGCCGGCGTCTCCCGCCTCGTGCTCTGCAGCGGGAAGGTCGCATACGAGGCGATGTCGCGCCGGGATTCCCTCGGCGCCGCCGGCCGGTCCGTCGCCGTCGCCCGCGTCGAACAGCTCCATCCCTGGCCGGAGGAGCAGCTGACAAAGGCAATCGAGCGATACCCGGCCCTGTCCGAGGTCGTCTGGCTTCAGGACGAGCCCGAGAACATGGGGGCGTGGACCTACGTCCACGGTCGCCTCCACCGCCTTCTTCGCGAGCGTGCCCGTCTCGTGCACGTCAGCCGGCCGGTCTCGGGCAGTCCCGCCACCGGCTCGGCGACGATCCACCAACTTGAGCTGCTCGACCTGCTCAACAGGGCCGTCGGGTCTCGCCCGGAGGGCGAGTGATCACCCCCATGCTCGGGAAGTGGTTCCCCGTCCGGCTCAGCCGAAGTGCTTGACTACGTCGGAGATGGTTCTCGAGCACATTGTCGTCGACGGATCGAACATCGCCACTGAGGGAAGGTCGGCGCCGAGCCTCGCCCAGCTCGAGACTGCATGCACAGAGCTCCGCCGTGAGTACCCCGATGCCGAGGTCACCGTCATCGTCGACGCCACGTTCGCCCACCGGATCGACCCGAGTGAGCTGGATCGATTCGAGGCGGCGGTGCTCGCCGGCGAGTTCGTCCACCCGCCGGCAGGCGCGATCGGCCGTGGCGACGCCTTCTTGCTGAGAGTCGCCGAGAAGGTGGACGGCACCGTGCTGTCCAACGACTCGTTCCAGGAGTTCCACGGTGAGCATCCGTGGCTCTTCGAGCGGGGGCGGCTCATCGGCGGGACACCGGTTCCCGGCGTCGGGTGGATCTTCACCCCTCGCACCCCCGTCCGGGGCCCGACGAGCCGCAAGGCGGTGAAGGACACGGTTCGGGCGAAGAAGAAGGTGTCGAAGGCGATCGAGGTCGCCACGAAGGAGGTCGTCTCGCCCGGGCCTTCGGCGGCGCGAGGAGAGGGCGACAGGTCGGCGGCCAAGCCGTCGGACGGCTCGAGGGGCCGCTCACAGCCCGCGGCGGCGGCGGTCAACGATCCGCTCACGTTCATCTCGTTCATCGCCGACCATCCGCTCGGGACCACCGTCGACGGGACCGTGCAGAGCTACACCTCCCACGGGGCCGTCGTCATGATGGGCAACGCCCAGGGCTATGTGCCGCTCGCCAACCTGGCTGACCCACCACCCCGCTCGGCTCGCGAGATCCTGAAACGGGGGGAGCATCGTAAGTTCGTCGTGAAGGCGCTTGACCCGATGCGCCGCGGTGTGGAGCTCGCTCTGCCCGGCGTGGCGGCGTCTCGGGAACACCGAGCGAGGAGATGATCGCCGCCGAGATGCAGATGGCGAAGAAGAAGGCGTCGGTGGCCAAGCGGGCGAGTGCGCGGAAGACGGCAGCAAAAGTCGGCACCGCCAAGACCTCCGTCCGCCGGGCGTCCGCCGGCGGGACCGGGGGCGCCGGGGCAGGAGCGGCCGCCGGCGACGGAGAGTCCGCCGAGGCAGAGGGCGCCGCGGACGCACCTGCCCCGGACAGCACAGCCGTACCAGCCGGAGACGACGGGGACACCGCTGCTGCTCCGAGCAGCGGTACGACGACGAAATCGTCCGCCGCCAGGACCCGCCGAACGAAGAAAGCATCCCCGGCGGCGGAGGCGGGTGCTGACCGAGCCGGGGACCAGGGTGGCAATGGAGAGCCAGCGCCGCCGGTGCTCGCAGGCAGCCCGATCGTGGCCGGCTCAAGATGCTCCCGGCGTTGGCGAGACACCGCGCGCCCGGACCCGCCGCACCGAGCCCGCCGAGACACCACATCCCTCAGCCGGCGCGCCGGCGCCGGCAAAAACAACCGGCCGGAAGACGAGCTCCGCCAAGAAGACCTCGCAAAAGGCGGCCACAGCTGAGGCAAAGGCGGCAAAGACTGCTTCCCCAACGCCGCCGTCAGCCGAGTCAGCGTCATCGGCTCCGGCGCCGGCGAGGCGAGCCCGGAAAGCCAAATCCACGCCCGCAACCGCTGGCCCGCCGGCCGAGGCTGAGCGGCCCCCGAGCGATCGGTCAGGGTCGACCGCCCGATCTCGGTCAAGGTCCCGAGAACGCTCTTCGGTAGATTCGGACGGGTGAGCGAACCGGCACGGCCCGAAGATGTGCTGCCTCACCGTGAGCCGTTTCTGTTCCTGACGGAGGTGACGGCGGTCGAGCCCGGGCTGAGCGCGAGCGGCTACTGGCAGCTCACGGGGGACGAGGCGTTCTTCGCCGGCCACTTCCCGGGACGTCCGACGCTCCCCGGCGTCCTCATCGTGGAGGCGCTCGCCCAACTCGGTGCTTTCGCCGTCCTCTCTGACGATCGTTACGCCGGTCGCCTGCCATTGTTCGGGGGGATCGACCGGGCGAGGTTCCGCCGGCAAGTCGTCCCGGGCGATCGCCTCGACCTCGAGGTGACTCTCGGGCGGATGTCGAGCCGAGGCGGGACCGGGCACGGTCTGGCGACCGTCGGCGGCGGCCGGGCGTGCGAGGTGGGCCTGTTGTTCGTGCTCGTCTCGCCCGCGGTAGCCGGTTCCGCTGCGCTCACGCGACTGCGGCTCCCCAGTCGAGGCGGCTTGTGCCGAGCCGGTGGTCGATACTGTCGCAAGCTGAGAGTAGTCTGACGTGTCGACGCCGAGTGACCGACTGTCGCGTGCCGTATGCAGTCCAGATGCAGATGGAGGGCAGCGATCGCGCCGCCTAGCCGCTAAGCCGAGGTGCACCACTCACGAGGGCGAGGGCCGCCGAGTCGCGCAACGGAAGCCGAGATGGACCGGCTACGGCTGATGCATCGGTATCGAGACGGTCGGAGGAGCGGCGGGCGGACGCGAGCACGTCGGCCTTGGTCCGGCGCATCGGGCAGCGCCGCGACGACGCCGGGATCAGCCTCATCGAGTGCATCGTGGCCATCGTCATCATCAGCACTGTGACGCTCTCCGGCGTGCTGGTGATCAACGTCGCTCATGACGACGAGCAACCAGCAGCGCTATCCGGGTCGAAGCGACGAACCTCGCCGTCGCGACGCTCGAGCAGGTCCAGCAGGAGGCCGCTGCGGGCACGATCAACCCTGTCCAGACGACCTACCCAGCAGAACGTCGGCGCCCAGACCTTTTATGTCACGACCCAGTACACCGTCGAGCAGCAGAACGGCGGATCCGTCACGAGCATCTGCACCTCCACGCTCAGCACCGATTCGTCCGAGATCTGGCAGGTGTCGGCGCCGGTGTCGTGGAAAGGAATCCACGGCCGGCCAGTCACCGAGACGACCGAGGTCGCTCCCGGAGCCGCCAACGCTCAACAGCTCACAGACAGGCGAGCTCGCGATCGAGGTCGTCGGACTGACCGGCCTGCCGCTCACGACGCCGGTGAACTTCTCCGTGACCCCGGTCGCGGTCGGCAGCGAGACCATCTATCCGGGCACGGCCATCCCGAGCGGCCTCAACACGGGGAACGACGGTTGCGGGATCGTGACCGATCTCTCGACGGATCCAGCTGGGCCTACCGCGTCCCGCTGACACTCGAACGCCGGCTGGGTCGCCTCAAACGAGCTGAGCGATGTCAACCCGAGCGGCGCGCCGTCGCGCAGCTGACGGTGTCGGCCGGCCAGGTGACGCGGCTCGCCAGCCCGTTCCAGGTCGCTCTCGGTGCCCAGCGCCGATCGCCCTTCAGCCGGTGACGTACTCGTGCCCGCCGACGCCGGCTCCCTCCTGCTACGAGCGGAGCTTCACTGCCGAGGCCAACCTGCAAGTCACCTTCGCCAACCCGCCTCTGCCGAACGGGCAGTACTCGTTCGGGAGCGGGACGTCACCTGTGACCCAACGGAGCTGCTCTATCCGTTCGCCAACGGCTACTCGGTCTTCGCCGGCGACATGGCACAGAGCAACCCGGGCTACGTCCCGCCGATCCCCGCAGGCAACACCACCCAGCTCTATCCCGGGAAGCAGGCAGTCAGCTCTGCGGTCACCTCGCAGCAGAACACCTCCGTGGCCGTGCCCGTCTACGACCTCGCCCTCAAGCTCACATCGGGCGCTGTCGCAGGGGCACACGTTGACGGCGACCGAGCAAGGCGGCTCCTCGGTGACCTACTCGCTCAACACCCCGAGCCGCACGGAGCGAGCGATACCGGCATGCCGCTCGGCCAATATCCTCCTCGGCGAGACGGGCGGTGGGCCGGCGCGGGCTCGGCGGCAGCCACCTACGTGTGGATCACGCCGACCGGCGTGTACAAGTCGGCCACGCTCATGACGAACCCGTCCGGACGGCACCCTCGTTGCCGGTCGCCTTTCGGTTACGGAGCACTGATGAGACGCCCACGCTTGCCCTCTCCACGGTGCCGGAGGCGCCGGTTCCGGCGGAAGGTGCGGGCTCGAACGGCAGTCGCGCCTCGAGCCGGTCACGACAGGCGGGCTTCACTCTCCTCGAGCTCCTCGTCACCATCGCTCTCCTGTCGGTCGTGATGGCGATTTCGAGCCCGATCATCATCGGGATCCTCACCAACACTCAGGCCGAGAGCCTCACGATCCAGGGTCTTGAGCAGTCAGAGCTCGCAGGCAAGGTGTTCACCCAGTACCTCCGGTCGGCGGTGCGCTCGTCAATGTCCAGACGAACGACCTGACCTTCACCACCTACAGCGGGACGGTGAACGGAGTGCCGCAGCTGCGAGACGGTCGAGGCCGAACTGTGTGCGACCCACTTCGCCGACTGTCGACCAGCTCGAGATCTTCTTCGGCCTGCCGTCGACGGCCGGCTCGACAGGATCCACACCTGCGCTCAATCAGGCAGCACGACGACAGTGCCGATCCCGGCCGGCGTCCGTCTCGTGCAGGCTTCGACGTGCAACCTCCGAGCTCGCCGATTCCGACATCTTCCAGTACTACGAGCTGAACGGCAACGTCCTGCGGCCGAGACGACAGCCTAACGCAGCGGCGAATCCGACCTGATACAGGCGGTTGGGATCTCGATTGAGTTCGTCCCTCCGCCAGGTTCCACGGTGCAGGGATATCACGGGTCCTCGGAACGACCGTTCAGACCGTGACCTTCCTGCGCAATTGACTACCCATAACATGAGGACGACCAGTGCGACCGAGAAGCTCATCTCAACCGCCGCGGCGGCCTCACCCGCCTGTGCGCTCCCGGTTGGCGGACGGCGGAAGGCTCGAAGAGCGACGCCGGCCAGGCATTGGTGATGGCGCTGATCGTCGTCTCTCGTCATCACCTGCTGCCGGCGATCGTGATCTCGAGTCTCGTCCAACAGATGACCGACGCCAACCGCTCGTCCAACTACGAAGCCGCCCTCGCAGCGCGCCCAAGCCGGCGTCCAGGAGTACCGCAACCTGCTCAACCAGTACGGCTCGACCTATTACTGGCTGTACAGCGGCGCCCAGGGAAAGACCATCCCGGCGACCTCAGGAGGCCCTAACCCGGCGCTCTACGGGTGGGAGACGGTGCCGAACGCCAACCCGCCGGAGGCCTTCACCTACGAGCCCGACATGAGCCAGCTGACCGTGGCGAAGACGGCCGCGACTCCGTTCGGCGGCGACATCCTCCTCGTCGTCACCGGTGCAGCGGGCAAGCGGTGCCGACGAGGTCGTACCGCCGTGTCGAGGCCTCGTTCAGCCTCTCCGGGTGCTGACCGACGTCTACTTCTCCAACTTCGAGCAGCCGGGCGCGGGCGATATGGACCAGTGGGAGAACACCTTCTGCAGGTCCTTCGGCAACTGCTCCGCTAGCTCCGGTGTCAACGAGTATGACGAAGCCACCGCGACTTACGCCGCCGGCGCCATACGGGCTACCAGGAGTCCTACGCGGCAGCACTCTGCCAATATGATGCCGATCTCACCCGAACACCTTCATCGACTGGTACAGCCAGAACTGTCTCAAAAGATCGTCCCCCCCGACGGGTATCCCGGGCACGGCGGTACGCCTACAGTGCCTCCAACCCCTATTACGGACCGTGGTACGGCAACTGGACCGATCCGCTGAACACTAGACGACCAGTTCGGAAATGCTCCGACGAGCGGCCCCGCCAGTGGCGACCAGAGCGCCTGCAACGAGAACTACTACATCATCCGGCAACACCTTCAACGGTCCTGTCTACAGCCAGGACGAGCTGACGACCTGCGGCACCCCGGCCTTCACGGGCGACCCCGATCTTTGCCGACCGCCGTCTCCAGCTCTTTCCCGTTCCCAGGCGGCTGGCCCGGCACGAAGCCGGCCTCTGGCGGAGTCTCCAATCCCGTACGGGTATGTCAAGGACCCATGGGGCGATGCGGGACCAGGGGTAGCGCGCCGGACAGCCCGACGTTCCCCAATGCCGGACAGGCCGTCCCCTTCGGCGTGCAGCAGAGCCTCCCGCCCGTCGAGAACTCGCTCGCGTCGACCGATCCAGAACGCGTTCACGGGCTGCATCTACACGGGCCCGACGATGATCCGCTTCTACTGGAACGCCTCCACCTCAACCGAGACGATGGATGTCTGGAGCCCTCTGACGAAGGACACGTACGCTTCCGGGGGCGCCCAGTGCGGGGCGATAGACGCGCTCAGCGAACGGCCCGGGCGACCTCTGTGGCGGCACCGCCTGCACCTCCTAACGCCACGGGCGATACCGACGAACACCCAGGTCTGTGCGGTCGCACAAGCCGGGTTTGCGCGGTCAGGCAGGTCGTGGCCGGGCAACTTCGCCCAGGTCACCGTCGCCAAGCCCGAAGTCATCTGGGTGCAGGCGCTCCCTACGGCGCCCGCGATCCCAACTACTGGTGCCCGGCGACGTGCCCACGCCGAGAGCAACGCCACAGCCGCAGGCTGCATCGACCCCTGGATAAGTCCGGGTCCGCCATCGGCCCCGACCACATGCGACGAGGGCGATGCCATCATCGGTGGCGCCGTAGGCGGCGTGTTCACGCTCGGGGCGAGCAACAACATCGTCTTTCGCGCAGTATCGTCTATGGCTGCGCCGTCAACTCAGATGGGACTTACCAGACGAACGTCAGCAACTGCGCCGCATCTTCGAACGGTGCTCGGTCTCATAGCCAACACCTCGATCTGGCTTTCACGCCCGCTCCTCGGCCGCCGGCTACGACGACGACCACCTGCGCCGATGACTATGACATGCCGTTGTCGTCGGTCACCTGGAGCAACATGGTCCCGACGACTGCGACGTCAAGGACCCGATCATTGATGGTGCGACGGCCGCCCTGTCGGGCTTCTTCGAGGTTCAGAATTGGAAAGAAGGCGTCGGTAACGGCAACATCTACTTCAACGGCTCGGACGCCGTGAACAATGCCGGCCAGTACGGGACTTTCAGCCCGGCGGCGGTATTGCGACGGTTACAACCTCAACTTGAACTACGACTCTCGGCTGTGGGTCGGCCCGCCGCCTGACTACGTGCAGGCGACCGACAGCGTCTGGCAGGTAGCCGGCTGGGTGACGTGCGGGATCGCCTCTCCGAATCCAGACACCGACCCTTCAACCGGATCGAGCTTCGGGCTACAACGACTGGGCGAGCTGCTCGGCCCTCGCAGGCTCCTATGCGCCGTAATGGCCGCAGCGTCAACGGGTCAGCGTTTGCCCATGGCATCCGGCCTGAGTAGTCCGAGTGGCTCGGGCTGGCGCGTGATGAGCGTCAAACTCTCGGCGTGCCGCGTCCCGACGCGGCCGTAGCGGGCCACTGCGCTCCGGAGGGTCGACATTGCAACGACCCGTCGTAGTCCGCGACGCTGGCAGGCGATGCGGATCGCCACCTGGAACGTCAACTCGCTGAAGGCGCGCCTGCCGAAGGTGCTCACCTGGCTCGAGGCCGCCCAGCCGGACGTGCTGTGCATGCAGGAGACCAAGCTCGCCGACGGCGCCTTCCCGACGATGCCGTTCGCCGGCCTTGGCTACGAGGTCGCCCACCACGGCAACGGGCGGTGGAACGGTGTCGCGATCGCCTCCCGGGTCGGTCTCTCCGACAGCCATCCGCGGCTTCGAGGGAGAGGAGCTGGCCGGCGATAGAGGAGTGCCGGCTGCTCACCGCCAACTGCGGCGGCAGTCCGGGTGGCGAGCGTCTACGTGCCGAACGGGCGGATCTGTCGGGAGCGAGTTCTACGAGGCCAAGCTCGAGTGGCTCGAGCGCTTACGGCAGGACCTGACCGAGCACTGCTCAGCCGGACGATGCCGCTCGCCATCTGCGGGGACTTCAACATCGCCCCGGAGGACCGCGACGTCTTCGACATCGCCAAGGTGCAACGGGGGCGACCCACGTCAGCCCGCCGGAGCGTGCCGGCCCTCGGCGCCCTTCTCGACTGGGGCCTCACCGACGCCTTCCGTTCGCGTCTACCCGGACGAGGGCTCGCTCTTCACCTGGTGGGACTACCGGGCGGGCGACTTCCACAAGCACAGAGGCATGAGGATCGACCTCGTGCTCGTGTCCGCGGCCGCTCGCCCCCCTCGTCCGCTATGCGCTCATCGACCGGGAGGCGCAGAAAGGGCATGAACGGCCCGGAGCCGCCGTCCGACCACGCCCCGTTGTTCGTCGACTTCGACTACGAACCGGCTCGGCAACGATCGGGCCGGCGTCGCCGTAGCCCTGCCGCACGCCCCGGCCGGCCCGCCGCTCGAGCTGCTCGGGCTCATAGAGCATCCAGTAGGCGTTGCGGGCGTGCTTGCGGGCGCGGTCCTCGCCGACGGGCACGAGCTTGAGCGGGTCGTCCTCCTCGGCCTCGTGGACGAACACCTCGAGGATGTGGGTGGAGGTGAGGAGCTGGGCCATCATGATCCCCTGTGAGGCCTCGTGGGCACAGACCTGGTCGATGGCCGCCCGGCCGGGCATCCCGAGGGCGACGACGATGGCACAGCCGTCGGTCTCGATCAGGCGCTTGCACTCGACCGCCAGATCCTTGAAGCCCGGAACGGTCCTGTGCACGACCTCGAATCGCTCGCCGTACCCGGGGCAGCGACTTCAGCTCGTCGAGGGCGTACCCGCCGAGGTCGAGCCGGGCGAACATCGTGTCGACGACACCGATCTTGTCCACATGGCCATCCTGCCAGCAATGGGGAGGCCGTCAGGTCGACGGGTGGGACGGCGGGCGGTCTCCTACAGTGGCGCCGAAGGACCTTCGAGGAGGGAGCCGTCGTGGCCTGGGACTTCTCCACCGAGCCGCAATTCGCCGAGCAGCTGGAATGGATGCAGCAGGTGGTCCGTGAGGAGCTGATCCCGCTCGAGACGCTCGACCTCGACGAGCACCAGATCGCCGTCGCTCTCGCACCTGTGAAGGACGAGGCGAAGGCCAGAGGGCTCTGGGCCGCTCACCTGCCTCCGGATCTCGGAGGGGGCGGCTTCGGCCAGGTGAAGCTCGGCCTCATGCACGAGATCCTCGGCCAGACGCCATACGGACCGGTCGCCTTCGGCAACAACGCACCCGACTCGGGGAACGCCGAGCTCATCGCGATCGGCATCGAGGCGAGCGGGCGCGAGGACCAGCGCAGCGAGTGGCTCGAGCCGCTGCTCGCCGGCGAGATCCGCTCGGCCTTCTCGATGACCGAGCCCGGAGCCGGCGCCGATCCCACTCTCATCTCGACAACAGCGGTGCTCGACGGCGACGAGTGGGTCATCAACGGGCACAAGTGGTTCACCACGAACGGATCGGTCGCCGACGTCCTTGTCGTGATGGCGGTGACGAACCCGGACGTCCACCCCTACCAGGGATCCTCGATGATCCTCGTGCCGGCGAAGACGCCTGGCGTCGACATCGTCCGGGACGTGTCGACGATGCAGGACCCTGTCGAGCACTTCGGCAGGTTCGGCGCCCACTCCGAGATCATCTACCGGGAGGTCCGGGTGCCGGCGGGCAACCTCGTCGGCCGGGCGGGTGACGGCTTCCGGCTCGCCCAGCAGCGCCTCGGGCCCGGCCGCATCCACCATTGCATGCGCTGGCTCGGCCAGTCGCGGCGCGCCTTCGACATGATGTGCGAGCGGGCCGTCTCTCGTTACACCCACGGCGGCTACCTGGCCGAGAAGCAGACCGTCCAGAACTGGGTCGCCGACTCCCTCGCCGAGATGACGGCAGCCCGCCTGATGACCCTGCAGGCTGCCTGGAAGATGGATCGGGAAGGTGCCCAGGCGGCTCGAGTCGAGATCGCCATGATCAAGTACTACGGCGCCCAGGTCCTCTACAACGTGATCGACCGGGCGCTCCAGACCCACGGCAGCCTCGGCTACTCGACGGACATGCCGCTCGAATCGATGTACAGGGCCGCCCGGGCGGCACGCATCTACGACGGACCGGACGAGGTCCACCGCCTGACAGTTGCCCGTCAGGTGCTCAAGGCGTACAAGCGCGTCGAGGTGCCGACCGAGCACATCCCTACCCGGCGCGAGGCGGCCGTACGGAAGTTCGCCGGCCTGCTCGACGACGTCGCCCTCGAGGGTTGAGAGCACCCGCGCCGGGTCCGCCGGCGAAGCTCTACCGGCACGGCCGTGACATTCCGGGACGCGGTCGTCGAGCCCGTCGGATGACAACGTTGCCCTGGCCCCTCCCCTATGTGAGCTGTGACGAGCTCGGTGACCGCCCGCATGTGATGGTGGACGGCGCCGCCCGCCCGGGATCGGTGCTGACGCTCTCGCATTGGCCGCAGAGCCCGACGCCGGCGCTCCTCGCCCGCGACCTCTCGGCCGAGATCGTCCTCGATCTCCTGCAGGCCACCCGGCGAGGCGGGGCGGGGAGCGATGAGGTGGTCGCTGCCGCATCTGCGGGCCGCCGAGGGCGCCATCGCGGTGACGAACGACCACTTCGACGAGGACGGCCTGATCGCGCTGTACGGCCTTGTCGCCCCGGAAGCCGCACTCTCCGCCTCCAGTCTGTTGACCGGGATCGCCTCGTGCGGCGACTTCGGCATCGTCGCCTCGGACACGGCGGCCCAGATCTGCTTTGCGATCGGGCCGCTCGCCGAGAAGGAGGCTGGGCCGACTTCGGCTACCTCCGAGCAGTACCAGGCGGTGCTCCCTCGGTTGCCGGAGCTCTTGGAGCACCCCGAGCGCTTCGAGCCGCTCTGGTCGGAGGAATGGGCGTCACTCGAGGCTGAGACGACGGCTCTCGAGAGCGGCGCCGTGGTCGTGGACGAGTACCGCCACCTCGACCTCGCTGTCGTGCGCCGTCTGCAGCCTTCGCCGGCTCTGGCACAGCTCGTCGGTGGCGCCGGGGCGAGCCCGCGGGAGCCGGTGGCGGTCCACTCGGCCACCTCGGCGAGCAGGATCCTCGCCTTCGACGGTGACCGGTGCGAGCTCCACCTCCGCTACGAGAGCTGGGTGCGCCTCGTCAGCCGCCGGGTGCCGCTCCGGCCCGACCTCGCGCCGCTCGCCGTCGAGCTGAGCGAAAAGGAGCCGTCAGGGACGCAATGGGAGGAGAACGGCGTCGGGGCCATCGTCACGCGGCTCCGGCCGGCGGGCGGGCTGACCGAGATTGATCCCGCCGTCATCGTCGCGACGGTGTGCGAGTACCTGACCTCGGCCCCGCCGGCGTGGGACCCGTTCCGGGAGGGGGCCGCTTACATCCCGCCTCGAGAACGTTCAAGTACGTCTCACCACGCTCCCGACCGAGCGGCTCTCCACGCACGCCCGGGCGGTCGCGGGCCCGCCGGCGAGCCTGACCGGGCCGCCCATCGCACGACTCAGTGGACCGGCAGACCCCACAGCGGCATCCACCGCTCCTTCTGCGGTTCGAGCTTGAGGTCCTCCTTCAACACCTCGGCGAGGCGCAGCTCGCTCGGGACGTCCCGCTTCTCCCTCCCCGGGAGCGGCAGGAAGGGGTAGAACGTCCCGCGCTTGTAGAGATAGACGAGGTAGGTGCTCGCGGCGACAGCGCCGGCGGCGGCAGGCACTTCGGGCGAAGGCGCACCGCCGCTCGGGAACGCCAGCTCCGGGCCGCCGGCCGCACCAGAGAAACCGAACACCGAGCAGAGCAACGACGGCCCGTAGCTCTGCTCCTCGAGGGTGGTGTTGACGACGTGGATCTGGTTGACGAGCTCCTGGAAGTCGTGTGACTCGACGACGATCCACTCGTAGCCGTACTTGTCGCTCTCCTGGCGGACCCGCCCGCCGGTCGCCCGAATCCAGCCCGAGCAGCTCCGCCATCTCCTCGGTGGTCTTCTCGAAGCGCTGGCCGGCCACCGGCTTGTAGCAGACACCGGCCTGGTTGGTGGGAAAGAGGTTCTCGGCCGCCTGAAGCGTTATCACCGCACCCGGCAGGCCGAAGAGCGCATCGAGATTGGCCTCGGCCGGCTTCGTCCTCCCGAGCAGGACGTCGAAGAGCTTCATCGCCTCAGCGCGGCGAGCTGCCCATCTTCGCCTCCAACTGGGCGAGCTGCTCGAGGCGGACCTCGAGCGAGGGGTGGGTCGAGAACAGGTTCGCCATGCTGGCGCCGTTCTTGGTGAGGGCCGGAGCGAAGAAGAAGGCGTTGAAGTTCTGCGCCGTCCGGAGGTCCTGGGTCGGGACCCGCCCGATGTCGCCGGTCACCTTGATGAGGGCGTTCATGAGGAGGCGGGGCTGGCCGATGAGGATGGCGCCTGAACGGTCGGCTGCCAGCTCCCGGTAGCGGGAGAGCGCCCTGATGAGAAGGAAGCTGATGAAGTAGAAAGCAGCCGAGACGGCGAAGGCGGCCAGCTCGAACAGGACGAGCTGGCCGCCGCCCTGGTTGTTGCGGCCACCGCCGACGCGCCGGCCCCCGCCGCCGCCCCCGAAGAGGGCGCCGTAGAAGAGGACCCGCATCAGCAGCCCGGAGATGATGCCGAGGAAGCTGGCGATCGTCATGACCGCCACGTCCCGGTGGGCGACGTGGGAGAGCTCGTGGGCGAGGACGGCCTCGAGCTCCGGCTCGTCGAGGCGGGCGAGGATGCCCGTCGTGACGCAGACGACCGCATGGCTCTGGTTGCGCCCGGTGGCAAAGGCGTTAGGCATGTCCATGCGGGCGATGCCGACGCGCGGCTTTTGCATGTTGGCGAGGTTGCAGAGGCGGTCGATGACGGCGTGCAGCTGGGGCGCCTGCTCGGGCGTGACGATCCTCGCGTGCATCGACCACAGGGCGATCCGGTCCGAGCAGAACCACTGCACCCCGACGAGCACGACCGGGATGAGGATCACCCACTCGATCCTCAGGTGGCTGAGGGCGAGCGCCGTCACGAGGACGGCGTAGAGGAGGCCGATCAGGAAGACCGTCGTCATCATCCGCGCCGTCAGCCCCCGGTCGGCCGGGAATCTGGTCCTTGTCGACAATTGCGTCAAGCCTCCCCAGTGTCCTCTGACGCGAGCAGCTCGCGGACCTCCTCGAGGGAGGCGTCCGGCTGCGGCAGCGTCAGATCGGACGGAACGATCGTCGAAGGGTCGACGGGAGCGCCGCTCCCGCGCACCTTTTCGCACGCCTTGCTGAGCACCTCGTGGAAACCGGCCTCGTCGCCCGCCTCGATCTTCTCCAACAGCTTGGCGTCAAGTGCCTGGAGCTCGGCGAGGGGAGCGCCCTCGAGGTCGTACTGGCCCTCGCTGAGGATCCGGACGATCACGGCTGGCCTCCCTGGTCGCCGAGCGAGAAGAGCTCGTCGGGGGCGGTGCCGGCCGATCCCCCTTGGCGGGCGGGGCCGGCGGGCGCAGGCTCGCCCGCGTCCGGCGCGCCTGTCGCGGGCGTGCCGGAGGCACCGGCGGGTGCCGTCGGCGAATCGACGATCTCGCCGGGCACAGCCTCGGTGTCGGGTGCACTCTCCACCCCGCCCGGGCTGCCGGCACCGAGCACCCCGCTCGGTGGGGGCGGGGCGAGGGCGCCCTTCATCTGTGCGAGCTCGAGCTCGATCTGGGACTGCTGGCTCGTCTTGTCGAGCTCGGCCTGGAGCGGATCGGAGGAACCCGTCAGGTCCGGGAGCGCCCCGGAGGCGAGGAGCTCGTCCATTGCGCCGGCTCGGGCCTGCATGGCGGAGATCTTGTCCTGCGCCCGCTGCATGGCGATCCCGGTGTCGCTCATCGACTCCGAGATGCCCGAGACGGCCTCGCCGATCTTCGTCTGGGCCTGGGCGGCGGTGTAGGACGCCTTCAGGGTCTCCTTCTGGGTGCGGAAGGACTCCACCCTCGCCTGCAGCGTCTGGGTGGTGACGATGAGCTTCTGCTCCTGCTGGACGAGCTGGTCGTGCTGAGTCTTCAGCCCTTCGAGCTGGGTCGAGATACCCGCCCGGCGGCTGAGCGCCTCCCGGGCGAGGTCCTCGCGCTGCTGGCCGAGCGCCTGGCGTGCCTGGTCCTGCAGCTTGGCGGCCGAAGACTGGAGCTGCTGGGCCTGGAGCTCGATCCGCTTGCGGGCCGTCGCCACGTCGGCGACGCCGCGCTTCACCTGCGCGAGCTGCTCGATCTGCTTCTCGTAGGAGAGGTCGAGCGTCTCGCGGGGGTCCTCGACCCGATCCATGACCTTGTTGGCCTTGGCCTGGACGATCCCCGTCAGCCGCTTCATCACACCCATGCGCGTGTCCTCTCTCCTGCCGCTTGCAGCAAGTAGCAGTGTAGGGCCGCCTGGGACCTGAGGGCGCCCGCCCCGGTAACCTCCGGCCCCGCCCGGAGGCCTCGGCGCCCAGCGCGATCGGCGCGGATAGCCTCGGGCGGATGGACGACCGCTTCTGCCTGCTCACGGTCCACGCCCATCCCGACGACGAGGCTTCGAAAGGCGCCGGGACGGTGGCGAAATACCACGCCTCAGGCGTCCACACGGTCCTTGTCTGCTGCACCGGCGGCGAGGAGGGCGACATCCTCAACCCGGTCATGGACACCGACGAGGTGCGGGCGGACATCGCCGCCGTGCGGGCGCGGGAGCTCGAGGCGGCGACGAAGATCATCGGCTACGACGAGGTGGTGAAGCTCGGCTACCGGGACTCGGGCATGCCCGACAGCGAGGCCATCTCGCGCCCCGGCGCCTTCGCGGCGGTCCCGCTCCCCGAGGCTGTCGGCCGCCTGGTCGCTGAGATCCGAAGGGTGAGGCCGCAGGTGATCGTCACCTACGGCGACGACCACAGCGGCTACCCGCACCCCGACCACATCCGGGTGCACGACATCTCGGTGGCCGCCTTCGAGCAGGCCGGCGACCCGGACGCCTACCCGGATGCCGGCGAGCCGTTCCAGCCCCTCAAGCTCTATTACACCGTCTGGTCCCGCAAGCGCCTGCTCGACACGCACGCGAAGTTCCTCGAGCTCGGGCTGGAGTCGCCCTATGACGACAAGTGGTTCGAGCGGCCGAGTGACGACGACAAGATCACGACCTCGATCGACCTCACCGGCTTACGAGGACATCCGCCGCGAGGCCCTCCTCGCCCATGCCACCCAGGTCGATCCGGCGTCGAGGTTCTGGTTCGGCCTCCCGCCCGAGGTCATGCGGACGATCCACCCCTTTGACGACTACCGCCTCGCCCGGAGCCTCGTCGAGACCGAGCAGCCCGAGACCGACCTCTTCGCCGGCATCTGGGCGAAAGCGAGTCGTTGAGCCGCTGACAGCCGGTCGCCCGTCGTCCTCGGCGGGCGTTCCCGCACGAAGCCGTTGTCGCAGAAGGCGAATAGGCGGTACGACGCACGGGGTAGGGGAGCAGGATGAAGATTGTCGTGACAGGAGCCACAGGGAACGTCGGCAGCCGCCTGCTTGACGAGCTGGCCGGCGACCCGGACGTGACCGAGGTGACAGGCCTCGCCCGGCGCCTCCCCGACCGGACCTGGCCGAAGACGAGGTTCGTCGAGATAGACCTCGCCAAGGAGGATCCCGCTCCCCATATCCGGGGCGCAGATGTAGTTGTCCACCTCGCTTGGCTCTTCCAGCCGACCCGCGACGGCACCGTCACATGGGAGGCGAACGTCGGAGGAAGTGAGCGGGTCTTCGCGCCGTCGTCGAGGCCGGTGTCCCGGCGCTCGTCCATGCCTCCTCCATCGGCGCTTATTCTCCTGCTCCCGGGCGTCGTCGTCGACGAGAGCTGGCCGACGGACAGCCTGCCGACGGCCTCCTACGGGCGGGAGAAGGCTTACGTCGAGAGGCTGCTCGACACCCTCGAGGCGCGCAGCCCGGATCTGCGCGTCGTCCGGCTCCGCCCCGGCTTCATCTTCCAACGGTCGGCAGCAAGTCAGCAGCGGAGGCTCTTCGCCGGGCCGTTCCTGCCGAATCCGCTCGTGCGACCGGGCAGGCTCCCGATCGTGCCCTACCCGGCCGGGCTCCGGCTGCAGGTGCTGCACAGCAAGGACGCCGCCCGCGCCTACCACCTGGCGGCGAAGAAGGACGTCCGTGGCGCCTTCAACATCGCCGCCGAGCCGGTCCTCGACGGCCCGGCCGTTGCCCGCGTCCTCGGCGGCCGCCCTGTGGCGCTCCCGGCGCCTGTGACCAGGATGGCGCTATCGGCGGCGTGGAGGACGCGGCTCGTGCCGGCCGAGCCGGCGCTCCTCGACCTCGCCCTCGGCCTGCCGACCATGTCGATCGAGAGGGCGCGAAGCGAGCTCGGATGGTCGTCGACCGTCTCGGCCGAGGACGCGCTGCGGGAGGCGCTCTTCGGGATGGCGGACGGGAGCGGCGGACCGACCGGCGCCGCTTGCTCCGACAGCTTCGCCGGCAGAGCCGAGGAGGTGGCTTCGGGCGTGGGTGCGAGCACATGAGGGCGGCATCGGCTCGCGAAGCGACGTCGCGCGAGTCGACGTCGCACTAGTCGAACGCGCGGCTCCGGCGAAGGGTTTCTCTTCATCTGACTAGGATCGTCGGGCGCTTGCGGCGCCGTCGGATCTCGCCGCCGGGGCGTTTCCTCGCCCCCTCCCACAGGAAGGACGTGACCAATGGCGAAGTGGCTGACCCAGGAATGGCTCGACGAGAGCCGGCAGCTGTCCGAGTCCCAGCCGGAGCGGCCCGGCGCCACCGCCCGCATGCAGTACGTCGTCACCGCCGGGCCGCGAAGGTGACATCAAGTACTACTGGGTACTCGAGAACGGCAAGCTGCTCGACAGCCAGCTCGGCGAGCTGCCAGACGCCGAGGTGACGCTCACCCAGAGCTACGAGGACGCCATGCGCATCCAGAAGGGCGAGCTCGATGCCAACGCAGCCTTCATGCAGGGCCAGGTGAAGGTGACCGGCAACATGGCAAAGCTGATGTCGCTCCTCCCGATCACCAACTCGAGCCGAGTACAAGCAGCTCCAGACCGAGATCCTCGAGCGCACCGAGTTCTGACAGGGCCTCGAGCAGCGCCACTCGGTCCTCCGGCGGCTCAGGGCCGCTCCGACCGCATGAGATCGCGGAGCTGCCGGTAGCCGATGAGGTGGATCCCCTCCCGCTCGAGCGCAGCCCGAAGCCGGGGTCCTCGACGAGCAGCCGGTGGTCGTCGACACGGTCATGCCAGTCAGGTGACATCGCCCGCAGCTCCGGCGTGTCGCGGGCGGGGTGGGCGTAAGCCTCCGTCACTCCGGGCCGCGAGGTCGCCGAGAGTCCGCTCCAGCTTGGCCCGGCTGCCGACGCCGGCGACGTGGAGGAAGTGGTCGGGGAAGACGACCCCTCGCTCCGCCGCGAGCCGGCGGAACGGGAAGCCGATCATCGGCTCGGTCTCGGCACCGGAGAGCCGGAGCGGCAGGCCGAACTCGGCGGCGAGGTCGAGGTAGACGTCGAAGAACTCCGGCCGGAGCTGAAGGGTGCCCATGTGCGAGTCGACGTGGCTCACGTCGAAGCCCCAATAGATCGCCCGCTCGATCTGCGCCCTGCACTCCCGCCTCACCTCGTCGAGGTCGGCATGCTCCCAGACGTCGGTGACCGTGCGGGGGAAGCCGCCGTCGCCGTCGAGGAGGGAGGGCGCCTGGGTGATCGGCCCCCACCGGTAGAGGTCCCACTCGGCGTTCAGGGTGAGGTGGACGCCGATGTCCTCCCCGCGGTACTCGGCTGCCGCGCCCCTGGCCCAAGGGCAGGGGACCATGAGAGAGGCAGATGTCGCCGTCCCGTGCCGGAGGGCGTCGTAGACGCCGGCGTTGGCCGCATGGGAGCTGCCGAGGTCGTCGCAGTTGACGATGAGGAGCCGGTCGTCGGGCCCGAACGCCGAGCCGCTCGGCGAGGCTTGTCACCGTCGCGACGGTAGTGGTGGCCCATCTAGTGTGCTGCGATGCGCCGCTTCGGTGTCACCGTCCCCTACGACCGCACCCCACTCGCTGCTCATCAGGAGCTCTACGAGGAGATCGCCGCTCTCGGCTACAGCGACGTCTGGTCGGCCGAGGCAGCAGGCGACGGACGGCTTCGTGCCGCTCGCGATGGCGGCAGCCTGGACGCCGCAGCTGCGGCTCGGGACGGGCATCGTCCCCTCGTTCACCCGCGGGCCGGCGACGCTCGCGATGTCGCGTCGCCACCCTCGCCGAGGCCGCGCCGGGCCGGTTCCAGTTCGGGCTCGGCACGTCCTCGGACGTGATCGTCGAGCGCTGGAACGGCATCCCCTTCGTCGAGCCGTACAAGCGCAACAGGGACATGGTGCGCTTCCTCAAGGCTGCCCTCTCGGGAGAGAAGGTGACCGAGACCTACGACACCTTCGCCGTGAAGGGCTTCCGGCTGGAGCGGCCGCCCGAGGTGGTGCCGCCGATCCTCGTGGCGGCGCTCAGGCCGGGGATGCTGCGCCTCGCCGGCCGCCTCGGTGACGGAGCCATCATCAACTGGCTGTCGGCCGAGGACGTGAAGCGGGTCGTGCCGGAGGTGGGCGCCGGCAAGGAGATCGTCTGCCGGATCTACGTCTGCCCGAGCGAGGACGCCGCCGACCGTGCGGGCCGGCGCCAGGATGCTCATCGCCGCCTACTTGAACGTCGAGGTCTACGCCCTCTTCCAGGAGTGGCTCGGGCGGGGGCCGAAGTTCCAGGCGATGTGGGACGCCTGGCGGGCGGGCGACCGCAAGGCGGCCGTCGCAGGCGATCGGGGACGACGTCGTCGACGAGCTCGTCGTCCACGGCAGCCCGCAGCAGTGCAGGGACCACATCCAGGCCTACGTCGACAACGGCGTCACCGTGCCGGTCGTGATGCCCCTTCCCTTCGGGGTGTCGAGCCGGGAGGCGGTCCGCCTCCTCGCCCCGGCGGCCCGCGCGCCTGAGCTGACGCTTCCGGCGCCGCTCTGGCGATCGACGCCCTGCAGCTTGGCGTCCTTCGCCCGCACGCCCGCGGCGAGCGTCTCGACGTAGCCGGCGAGTGCTCCGGCAAGCTCGTCGTCGCCGAGAGCAAGGATCCGCACGGCGAGCAGCCCGGCATTGCGGGCGCCGTCGATGGCGACGGTGGCGACCGGTATCCCGCTCGGCATCTGCACGATCGAGAGCAGCGAGTCGAGCCCGTCCAGCTTCGAGAGGGCGATCGGGACGCCGATGACGGGCAGCGTCGTGAGGGCGGCGAGCACCCCGGCGAGGTGTGCCGCCCCGCCGGCGCCGGCGATCACCACCCGGATGCCGCGGCCGGCGGCAGCCCGGGCGTATGCCGTCGTGTCGTCCGGGGTGCGGTGAGCCGAGAGCACCCGCATCTCCCAGCCGACGCCGAAGTCGTCGAGGACGTCGGCGGCCCCTGCCATCACCGGCTCGTCGGAGTCGCTCCCCATGACGATTGCGACGAGAGGCTGCTCATGATCGGACTCCTTTCAGCGGTGGGTCCGGCAAGGGGGAGATCGCCTTGCCGAGCCGCCCGAGGGCGAGCCCGACGACAACGCCGGCGATCACGTCGGAGGCGTGGTGGATGCGGACATGGATGCGGCTTGCCGCCACGACGGCGGCGGCGGCGAAGTAGAGCGGGCCGAGGTCGTCGCCGTCGGCCAGCAGGGTGGCGCCGCAGAACGCCGCCGTCGTGTGCCCGCTCGGGAAGCTCGAGGTGATCGGGACCCGGAACGGATGGGGGTGCTCGACCTCGGCCGGCGGCCGGTGCCGGCCGAAGAACGACTTCAGCACGCCGTTCACCGCGACGGACTCGATCACGGTGGCGATCATCGCCCGGACGGCCGCCCGCTCGTCGTTCGGGCGCCCCCGGAGCGCTCGGACGAGGGCGAGCATCACCCAGCACAAACCGAAGTCCCCGAGGGCCGAGGCCGTGTAGAAGGTCCTGTCGGCGACGGGGTTGCCGCGCCACTGATCGAACCAGCCGATCGACACGGTCGTCGACACGGCGGACGAACGAGCGCATCAAGAGGCCAGCGTATCGGCGGTCCCGAGCGTCCTTTCTGCGAGGGCCCGTTCGGGGTCCCCCCCGAAAACCGGGCAGTACTGCTGGAACGAGCACCACCGGCAGAGGGCCGACGGGTTGGGGCGGAAGTCGGAACGCTCGCAGGCCCTCTCGATGGCCGCCCAGACGGCTCGTGCCCTCAGCTCCACGCCGCGAAGCGACTGGTCGGTGGCGGCGGCCGACACGACCACCCGGTCACGCAGGTACATCAGCCGGACGACTGACGGTCGCTCGCCGAGGACCGCTTCGCAGAGGCGGGCGTACAGCTGGAGCGCCGACAGCCGGGAGCGGGCCTGCTCGAGGCGGGGAGCCCGGCCGGTCTTGTAGTCGACGACGGCGAGGCCGCCGTCCGGCATGCGATCGAGCCGGTCGATGATCCCCCGGAGGGCGATCCCCTCGATCTCGGCGTTCAGGTCGAGCTCGACGCCGATCGGCGTGACCGAGTCCGGGTCCTCGAGCTCGAAGTAGTGGTCGACGAGAACCGAGGCATCCCCGAGGAAGGCTCTCCGCTCGGCCTCGCCGAGCCCGAGCTCGGTGACGTCCGGTTGGTCGCACAGCTCCTCCCATGCCCGCCCGAGCGCGGTCTCGGCCTCGACCCGGCCCCGGTGCCCGGGCTCCCACTCGGAGAGGAGGAGCTGGAGGGCCCGGTGCACGAGCGTCCCTTTCACCGCCTGCGGCGACGGCGCCTCCGGCAGCCGGTCGATGACGGAGAACCGGAACGACAAGGCGCAGCTGGTGAACGAGCTGATCTTCGAGGGAGTGAGGGTGGTCGGCAACGGCAACGGCATAGTCGGCCAACGCTAGGCCGGGGGTGTGTCGAACGCGCGGATCATCGCCTCGGCTACGACCGCCGGCCGCTCGAGAGGGCCGAAGTGGCCGAGCTCGGGGAAGACGCGTGACGCCGGCCCTGGGCGAGCCGCGCCGGCCATCGCCGTCAACACGTCCTTCCCGAAGGTCGCAGCTTCACCCCCGCAGGCGAGGTCGACCGGGCAGCCCACCTTCGGCAGCTCGAGGAACGCCGGGTGCGAGAAGCCGTGGGCGTACATGAGCGCCTCGTCAGCCGGGCTGCACCGCAGCCCGACCGATCCGTCGCCTGAGTCTTCGAAGCCGAACTCGACGTAGTCGGCAAGGACACCGGCGTCGAGGACCTGAAGGGGCGGCTTCGAGGAGAAGTTGGAGAGCGCCTCCGCCCTCGAGCGCGAATCGGGCCCGCCGGCGGAGCGCCCCCCTTACGAGAGGGTGGTCGCTGCTCGGCGGCAGCGGCTCGAGGACGGGCAGGACGACCGGCTCGTAGCAGTAGAGGTGCCTGAACGTGCCCGGGCGCGCCTCCTCGGCGAGAAGAAGCGCCGCCCCGCCGCACGAGTGGCCGAACGCCCTCGGCTGCTCGAGGCCGGCACCGTCGACGACGGCGAGCAGATCCTCCGAGAAACCCGCCCATTCGCCCGCCCCACCCCTCTCCCGCCCGCGACCAGCCGTGCGCCCGGAAGTCGAGGGCGAGGCAGTGGTAGCGGCCGAGAGAGGTGGCTCGGCCAGCTCGGCGGAACACGAGCCCGAGGAAGCCGGTCGCATGGGCGAGCAACAAGTGCTCGCCCTCCCCGCCGAGATCGTGCACCGCCACGACCCCGCCGTCGGTCACCTGGCACAAAGGTCGGGGCGGCGGCCACCGCGCACTATAACCATGCCGTGACGACGGCAACGACGGCGTGACCGCGGTGGATGACGGGGCGCACGCACCGAGCCCACCTGCGTCGTGTCGACCACCTCTCGAAGCTCTACGGGGAGCTGAAGGCGGTCGACGGGATCAGCTTCGAGGTCGAGGCGGGCGAGACGTTCGGCTTCCTCGGGCCGAACGGGGCCGGCAAGTCGACGACGATCTCGATGCTCTGCACGCTGCTGCGGCCGACGTCCGGGCCGGGCGACGGTGGCCGGGGCCGACGTCGTCGCCGACCGCAGCCTCGTGCGGAGCCGGATCGGCCTCGTCTTCCAGGACCCGACGGTCGACGACTACCTGACGGCAGACGAGAACCTCCGCTTCCATGCCGAGCTGTACGGGGTCCCGCGGGCGACGGTGAAGGGCCGGATGGACGCCGTCCTCGAGATGGTCGGCCTGAGCGAGCGCCGGAGCGACCAGGTGAGGACGTTCTCGGGCGGGATGCGCCGCCGCCTCGAGATCGCCCGCGGGCTCCTGCACTCGCCGAGGGTGCTCTTCCTCGACGAGCCGACCGTCGGGCTCGACCCGCAGACCCGTTCGCACATCTGGGACTACATCACCACGTTGAAGGCGTCCGAGCAGATAACGATCTTCCTCACCACCCACTACATGGACGAGGCCGAGTACTGCGACCGGATCGCCATCATCGACGGGGGCAGGATCGTCGTGCTCGACACCCCGGAGGCCCTGAAGGCAGGCGTCGGGCAGGACCGGGTCGAGCTCGGGACGCCTGAGCCCGTCCTCCGCAATGGAGGCGTTGAAGGATCATTTCGACATCACCGCGACGCATCTCGGAGGGATCCGTGACCTTCTTCGTGGATTCCGGCGAGGAGTTCGTGCCGAGGCTGTTCGGCGAGCTCCGGCTGCCGATCAAGTCGGTCCGGGTGGCGCGGCCGACCCTCGACGACGTCTTCATGACCTACACCGGCAGGACGATCCGTGACGCCGAGGCCTCGAGCTCGGACGCGTTGCGATCCAACCCGTTCATCCGGGCCGGGAGGAGAAGATGAGCTCGACAGGGGTCGCCAGCCCGGTTGCCGTGAGGGACGCCGGCGGCAGGTTCTCAGACGACCTGAGAGCGGTGAGGGTGGTCTGGAAGCGGGAGCTGATCCGCTTCTCGCGCAACCGCACCCGGATCGTCACCGCCCTCGTGCAGCCGGTCCTCTACCTGTTCGTCCTCGGGACCGGCCTGTCGGCGATCGTGCGCAGCGGCGGCCACTTCAACTTCAGGACCTTCATGTTCCCCGGCGTCGTCGGCATGACGATTCTTTTCACTGCGATGTTCTCGGCGATCTCGATCGTGTGGGACCGCGAGTTCGGCTTCCTCCGCGAGATGCTCGTCGCCCCGGTGCGTCGCTGGGCGCTCGTCGTCGGCAAGTGCCTCGGAGGGGCAAGCGTCGCCACCATCCAGGCGGCGATCATGCTCCTCCTCGCAGGAGCAGTCGGGATACCGTACGCACCGGTCATGATCATCACCCTCCTCGGCGAGATGATCCTGATCGCCCTGCTCATGACCGCCTTCGGTGTGCTCGTGGCGAGCCGCATGCAACGGATCGAGTCGTTCCAGGTCGTCATGCAGTTCATCGTCCTGCCGATGTTCTTCCTCTCCGGGGCGATCTTCCCGCTCTCGCGGCTCCCGACGTGGCTCGCCGCCCTCACGAAGTTCGACCCGCTCACTTACGCGATCGATCCGATGCGCCGGACCGTCTTCGAGCACCTGAGCGTCCCGCCGGCCGTCGCCCGAGCCTTCGACCCCGGTGTCAGCTGGAACGGCTGGCACCTCCCCCTCCTGTTCGAGCTCGCACTCGTCGCGGCGGCGGGCGTCGGTCTGCTCGGGGCGGCCGTCGGTCAGTTCTCTCGGACCGAATGAGCCCGAGCACGGGCGACACCCTGCTCCTCCTCGCGGCCGGGTTCGGGGCGGGCACCGTGAACGGGGTCGCAGGCGGCGGGACTCTCGTCTCGTTCCCCGCGCTCCTCGCCGTCGGGATGCCGGCGCTCACCGCCAACGTCACCTCGACGGTCGGGATCTGCCCCGGATACCTCGGGGGGGTGGCCGGCTTCAGGGCCGAGGTGCGCTCCCAGCCCCGGCGGTGCCTGATCTTGTCGTTGCCGGCCGTCGCCGGCGCCGTCGCCGGCAGCATCTTGTTGCTCGAGACGCCTGAGGGTGCCTTCCGCGTCCTTGTGCCGTACCTCGTCCTTGCTGCCTGCGCCCTGTTCGCCGCCCAGCCCCTGCTGGCAAAGCAGATGGCGCGCCGCTCCGGGTCGTCGGTGCCGGCGCCCGAGGATGGTGCAGGCGGGGACCGACTCCTCGCTGCTGGAGCCGGCACCTTCCTCGGCTCGATCTACGGCGGCTACTTCGGCGCCGGCCTCGGGGTCGTCCTCCTCGCGCTGCTCGGCTTGGCCGTCCCAGATGACCTCGTGAGGACGAACGGGCTGCGAAGTGTGCTCTCCCTCGTCGTCAACCTCGTGGCGGCGCTCGTCTTCATCATCCACGCCCACGTCGCCTGGGCTGATGCCGGCCTGCTTGCCGCCTCGAGCCTCGTCGGCGGATACGGAGGCGCAAGGATCGCCCGGCGCCTCCCGCGAAGGGTCTTCCGGGTGCTCGTCATCGGGCTCGGAGTGGCGACCGCCGCGAGCCTGCTGGCAGGCTGAGCGGTGGCGGCCGGCGTCGTCGCCCCGGTTAGCCGGCCGCCCATCGGGTACATCTCAGTGATTGCCGCTCACACGACCAGCGCACGCGATGGAGGACACAGATGAGCAATGCCAAGGTCTCCGACTACATCCTCTCCCGGCTGAGAGAGTGGGACGTCGAGAAGGTGTTCGCCTTCCCCGGCGACGGTATCAACGCCATCCTCGGCGCGTTCGGGCGGGCGGAGAACAACCCCAAGTTCGTCCAGGCGCGACACGAGGAGATGGCTGCCTTCGAGGCTGTCGGCTACGCCAAGTTCACCGGCAAGCTCGGCGTCTGCATGGCCACCTCCGGTCCCGGAGCGATCCACCTGCTGAACGGGCTCTACGACGCCCTCCTCGACCACGTCCCCGTCCTTGCCATCGTCGGGCAGACGAACCGGTCGGCGATGGGGGGCGGCTATCAGCAGGAAGTCGACCTGAACACGCTCTTCAAGGATGTCTGCCACCACTTCGTGCAGACGGCGATGGTGCCTCAGCAGTTCCCCAACCTGATCGACCGGGCCATCCGCATCGCCCTCACGGCGCATGCTCCTACATGCATAATCGTGCCTTCGGACGTCCAGGAGCTCGAGTACGAGGCGCCCGGCCACGCCTTCAAGATGGTCCCCTCCAGCCTCGGCCTCGACCTGCCGGTGCTCTCACCTGAGACCGAAGGGCTGAAGAAGGCTGCCGACATCCTCAACGCCGGCGAGCGGGTGGCCATCCTCGTCGGCCAGGGCGCCCGGGGCGCTCGCGACGAAGTGATCGAGGTGGCCGAGATCCTCGGAGCCGGCGTTGCCAAGGCCCTCCTCGGAAAGGACGTCCTCCCCGACGACCTCCCGTTCGTCACCGGGCCGATCGGGCTGCTCGGCAGCAGGCCGAGCTACGAGCTGATGATGGGGTGCGACACGCTGCTCACCGTCGGGTCGAGCTTCCCCTACACCCAGTTCATGCCGGAGCTCGACCAGGCAAAGGCGGTCCAGATTGACCGGAGCGGGGAGATGATCGGCCTCCGCTATCCCTACGAGGTCAACCTCGTCGCCGACGCCAAGGCGGCCTTGAAGGCGCTCATCCCGCTTCTCCAGCGGAAGACGGACCGCTCCTGGCGGGAGAAGACCGAGCTCAACATCCTGCGGTGGTGGGAGGTGGTCGAGGCCGAGGCCCTCGTCGACAGCGACGAGCCGGGCCAGGTCAACCCGATGCGGGTCCTCTGGGAGCTGAACGGCCACCTGCCGGTCAACGCCATGGTGGCGTCGGACTCCGGATCGGCGGCCAACTGGTACGCCCGTCACCTGAAGATGAAAGGCGACGTTCGCGGCTCGCTCTCCGGGAACCTTGCCACGATGGGCCCGGGCGTCCCCTATGTGATCGGCGCCAAGTTCGGGCATCCCGATCGTCCGGCGATCGCCATCGTCGGTGACGGCGCCATGCAGATGAACGGCCTCGCCGAGCTGATCACGATCTCGAAGTACTGGCGGGAGTGGCCGGACCCCCGCCTTGTCATCTGCGTCCTTCACAACAACGACCTCAACCAGGTGACGTGGGAGATGCGGGCGATGGAGGGCTCGCCGAAGTTCGTCGAGTCCCAGGAACTGCCTGACATCTCCTACTCGAGCTTCGCCAACTCGATCGGCCTCGCTCGGGATCGACGTCGGCAAGGGCGAGCACATGAGCGCCGCATGGGCGGAGGCGCTCGGCGCCGACCGGCCGGCTGTCATCGACGTGCGGACGGATCCGAACTTCCCGCCGATCCCGCCTCATGCCACCACCGACCAGATGAAGGACATGATCAAGGCCGTCGTCGCCGGTGACGAGGACGCCTGGCAGATCATCCGGGAGGGAGTGAAGACCAAGGTGCAGGAGTTCCTGCCCCACTCGAAGGAGAATTCGTGAGGACAGCACCTGTCCACGTGCCGTCCGCCACATCCGACGGTGGGGCTGCCGGCGACGGGCGTGGAGGAGGCGCCGCCTATGGCATCGACCGTCTGCTCCGCGACGTGAGGACCGGCCGCTTCGAGCAGATGATGTCCGGTCTCACGGCCGCCGGGGCGGCGATCACCGCCGTCGAGATCTTCACCGAGCACGACGGCGCCAGTTTCGGCAACAAGATGATGTGGTGGCCGATAGTCATCGTGCCGACCGCCGTCCCGATCGGCATCGCCGCCGTCGCCTCGAAGAAGGTGGCCAAGACCGCCCTCCCCGTTGTCTCGACGATGATCCTGTTGAACGGGCTGCAGGGCACGTTCTTCCACTGGCGGGGCATCGTCCAGAAGCCGGGGGGTCTGCGGAACTTCCGCTACAACGTCGAGATGGGGCCTCCCGTCTTCGCGCCGTTGCTGTCCAGCATGGTCGGCGGCATGGGCATACTGGCCGCCGTGCTCCGGCGAGAGGGCGAATGACCGGCCGGGAGCAACGGTGGGGCCCCAACCGGGGGAAGAGTGGGACCACTCCGGGCAACAAGGGCCGATACGAGGGATACGACGTGCTCGCCCAGGCCAAGCACTGGGACGACACGACGAAGCGTCTCGTCCTCGGCCGTCTGCCGGAGGCAGGGCGAGGAGGCCGCAGGCAGCGCCGGCTCGCTCAGCTTCTTCACGAACGACGAGGCGGCCATCGCGGGCGTCCTCGTCGACCACCTACTCGCCCAGTACGACGAGCCGAAGGTCCCCGTCCTCGAGCTCGTGGACAAGCGCCTGGCGGAGGGCTCAACTGATGGCTGGCGGTACGACGACCTGCCTGAGGACGCCGACGCCTGGCGGGCGACGGTTAAAGCTCTAGACGAGGACGCTGTCGAGGAGTTCGGGCGGGGCTTTGCCGCTTGCGAGTCACAGGCTCAGATGGCGCTCATCCAGGGTGTGCAGGACGCGAAGGAGTGGCACGGCTGGAGCGCGATGCACGTCTGGAGCCTCTGGACCAGGTACGCCTGCGCCGCCTTCTACTCCCATCCGTGGGCGTGGAACGAGATCGGCTTCGGCGGCCCCGCCTACCCCCGCGGGTACAAGGTTCTCGCCCAGGGTGCCCGCGAGCCGTGGGAGAGGCCCGAGGTCGATGCCGAGGATCCCGTCCCATGGGCCACCCGCACCGAGGAGGCCCGGAAGCAGCACGAGCTGCGGGCGCCCCGCCCGGACACGAGGTAATGCCGTGAGCAGATTCTCGGACGCTTCGGTGAGGGCGCGCAACGAGTCGGCATGGCTCATCCCGACCGGGCAGGAGCGGACCAACCACCGGCTGCGCGACGAGATGCGCCGCTACCCGACCTCCGACGAGGTCGACGTCGTCATCGTTGGCTGTGGCGCCGGCGGCCTGACGCTCATGCAGCGCCTCGCCCGGGCGGGCTTCAGCGTCGTCGGCCTCGACGCCGGCCCCTGGTGGGATCCGGACGAGGACTGGGTGAGCGACGAGGGCGGCTCGCACAAGCTGTACTGGACCGAGCCCCGAGTCATCAGCGGAAAGGATCCCGTCGGGCTCGGCTCGAACAACTCCGGCCGGGGCGTCGGCGGCTCGATGATCCATTTCGCCGGCTACGTGCCCCGCTTCCACCCGTCCGACTTCGCCACGATGTCGAACGACGGCGTGGGGGCCGACTGGCCGATCTCCTATGACGACCTGAAGCCGTACTACGAGCTCATCGAGGAGGAGCTGCCGGCGGCGGGCGAGCCCTGGCCATGGGGGGACCCCCACACCTACCCTCACCATGCCCACCCGCTCGGGCCGAACGGGCAGATCTTCCGCCGCGGGGCGCTCGCCAGCTCGGCATCGGGGCCCGGGTGGGGCCGGTCGCCATCCCGAACGGCCGCTTCGGGCACCGGAACCACTGCATCTACAGGGGTTTCTGCCTGCAGGGGTGCAAGGTGAACGCAAAGGCGTCGCCTCTCATCACCCATCTTCCCGACGCCCTCGCCCACGGAGCAGAGGTGCGGGCGAACTCGATGGTGTCGAGCGTCGTCGTCGAGAACGGGCGGGCGAAGGGCGTCATCTACAAGAGCGAGGACGACGGGAAGGAGCATTTCCAGCCTGCCCGCCTCGTCGCCGTCGCCGGCTATTCCATCGAGACCCCGCGGCTCCTGCTCCTGTCGGCCTCGAAGGAGTTCCCCGACGGGCTGTGCAACGACCACGGCCAGGTCGGGCATTACCTCATGGTCCAGGGCGCCCCGCAGACAGCCGGCCGCTTCGACGAGGAGGTGCGGATGTACAAGGCGCCCCCGCCCGAGGTGACGAGCGAGGACTTCTACGAGACCGACCCGCACCAAGCCGTACCGGCGGGGCTTCGCCATCCAGAACGTCGCCCCCCTGCCGATCACCTATGCCGAGCACGTCGCCGCCCAGGGCCACTGGGGTGAGGTGCTGCGGGAGTACATGCGGGACTACACGCACTGGGCGGTGCTCGGCTCGCTCTGCGAGTTCCTGCCGCTCTACGAGAACTCCGTCACCTCTTGCCGACGAGAAGGACCGCCACGGGCTGCCGGTGGCGAACTTCTCCTACAACCAGTGCGACAACGACCGTCATCTCACGGCGGCGGCCCAGGGAGTGATGGAGGACATCCTGCAGGCGGCGGGGGCGAGCGAGGTCATCACGATCCAGCGCTTCGCCCATCTCGTGGGAGGGTGCCGGATGGCCGACCGTCCCGAGGACGGCGTCGTGGACAGTGACCTTCGAACCTTCGCCGTGCCGAACCTCTACATCACCGACGGCTCGGTGATGCCCACGCAGGGCTCGGCGAACCCGGCGCTCACGATCATGGCTCTCGCCGCCCGGTGTGCCGACCACCTGATCTCGCAGCGGGCCCGGAGACGGGCCAGCTGGCATGAACGACCGGCATCACCGTCGTCGCCTCGACGTCGAGGTGTACACGGTGCCGACCGATCAGCCGGAGGCCGACGGCACGATCGCCTGGGACGCGACGACTGTCGTCGTGGCGCGGGCGCCGGGGCGGCGGGAAGGAGGGGCTCGGCTGGACCTACGCCGGCGCCGGCTGTGAGTCCGTCGTCACCGGCCAGCTGCGGGGTGCCGTCGTCGGCACCCCTCTTATCGACGTGCCGGCGATGTCGTCACAGATGATCCGGGCGTGCCGGAACCTCGGCCGGCCGGGTGTCGTGTCGAGCGCCATCTCGGCAGTGGACGTGGCCCTTTGGGACCTGAAGGCGAAGGTGCTCGGCCTGCCCCTCTGCCAGTTGTTCGGGAAGTGCCGCGAGTCGGCGCCGATCTACGGCAGCGGCGGCTTCACGACCTACTCGGACGAGACGACGACTGCCCAGCTCGAGCAGTGGGTGGGCGAGCTGGGGCATCCCGCGGGTGAAGATCAAGATCGGCGAGTCGTGGGGCTCGAACGTCAGCCGCGACTGCGAGCGGGTCGCCCTCGCCCGGTCGGTCATCGGCGAGGGCTGTGAGCTGTTCGTCGACGCCAACGGCGGGCTACGGCCGCAAGCAGGCGATCCGGGTCGGCCGGCAGATGGCCGAGGAGTGGGGCGTGGTGTGGTTCGAGGAGCCGGTCTCCTCTGACGATCTCGCCGGGCTGAGGGAGGTGCGCGACCAGTGCACCGCCGACGTCACTGCCGGCGAGTACGGCTATGACCTCGCCTACTTCGCCCGCATGGTGGAGGCGGGCTCGGTCGACTGCCTCCAGGTCGACGTGACGCGGTGCGGCGGCTACAGCGAGTGGCTGCGGGCCGCCGCCGTCGCCGCCTCCCGCAACCTCCAGGTGTCCGGCCACTGCGCGCCCAACCTGCACGCCCATGTGGCGGTGGCGGTGCCGAACATCCGCCACCTCGAGTACTTCCACGACCACCACCGCATCGAGCACCTGCTCTTCGACGGCGCCCTCTCGCCGAAAGGCGGCGCCCTCGTGCCGGACCTCGACCGGGCCGGCCATGGCATGACGCTCAAGGAGGCAGACGCCGCCCGTTACCGGGTCGCCTGAGCCTTCCTGTCCCGAGCCGCCTTCACAGGGCGCTTCTCTCCGAGGAGAGGGGCGAACAGGTCGCCGTGGCGGGAGATGCGGTCGAGCACGTCTTCGGGTGAGAAGGCCAACGCCGACGCCTCTCCGCTCTCGGCGCAGGCCTTCACCTCCTCCCATGTCACCGGCGTCGACACCGAGGGGCGCTCGACGGCCCGCATCGAGTAGACGGTCACCGTCGTCTTCGCCGGGTTGTTCTGGCTCCAGTCGATGAGGATCTTGCCGGGCCGGAGGGCCTTCGACATCCGGGAGACGACGAGCTCGGGCACTTCGCTGCTCCACGGCCTCGGCCACCTCGTGCGCCCAGGCGTTCACCTTCTCGCCGCTCCAGCGCCGGCCGGCGATGCTGCCGTAGAGCTGGAGGCCCTTCGAGCCGCTCGTCTTGGCGATGAAGCTCGACGTCACCCGAGCAGGCGCTCGACGAGATGCCGGGCGACCTCGCAGCACTCGACGATCGTCGCCGGCGCCCCCGGGTCGAGGTCGAAGACGACGAGGTCGGGCGGCGAGGGCCTGCCCTCGCGGTTGACGCGCCACATCGGCGTGTGGAACTCGATGGCGGCAAGGTTGACGAACCAGGTGAGGGCGGCGAGGCCGTCGACGAGCGGGAATCGGGTCGTCTCGCTGCCGGGACCCTTCCGTGGCAGGACGGCCGTGGCGATCCAGTCGGGCGCATGGCGGGGGAGGTTCTTCTCGATGAAGCCCTGGCCCCCGACGCCGTCGGGGAACCGCTTCACGGTGACCGGCCGGCCCTTCAGGTGAGGCAGGATCACCGGGGCGATCTTGGCGTAGTAGTCGAGCAGCTCCCCTTTGGTGAAGCCGGTCCGGGTAGAGGCGCTTGTCGAGATTGGAGAGCGACAGCTCCCGGCCCTCGACCGTGACCGGGACGCGCTCAGGGCTCACGGACCACCTCCTCCGGCGACTTGTCCGTCCGGAGCCCGCGCCAGGACGGCTGGCGGAGACGCCGGTCGGTCGTCCATTCGCTGAAGGCGACCTCGCCGACGAGGTCGGGCTCGAGCCAGGTGGCTTTTCTCGCGTAGTTCGCCGGCACCTTGTTCGAGAACGGCGTCCGGTCCGACACCCGGCTCGAGAACAGCACGGCCGAGATCCCGCAGTATCTCCTCGGAGAAACCCGTCCCCACCTGGCCCACGTACTCCAACCCGCCCTCGTCGGTGGGGATCCCGAGCAGGAGCGATCCGATCGAGCCGGCCCGCTTGCCCTCGCCGGCTGTGTAGCCGCCCACGACGACCTCCTGGGCCCGGAAGTTCTTGACCTTCCGCCACGCCGGCGAGCGGCGGCCCGGCTGGTAGCGGGAGTCGGTCCGCTTCGCCACCACTCCCTCGAGGCCCCTGTCCGAGGCTGGCGGCGAGGACGTCGTCGCCCGGGCCGGGAAAGCTCGGCCCGACCGTCCAGGTCGCCCCTTTTGACAGCTCGAGGGACTCGAGGAGCTTGCGCCGCTTCGAGTACGGCTCTTCGAGGTGCGAGGTGCCGTCGAGGTGGAGGACGTCGAAGACGCACGTAGACCGCCGGCGTCGACGAGCGGCCTCTGGCCGAGCGACGGCGTGCCGGGCGACGCCGTCGCCATCTCCCTCGGGCGCCCCGGCGTGCAGGCGCGGCTGGAGCAGCTGGAAGCGGGGACGGCCGTCCTCATCGAAGGCGACGATCTCGCCGTCGAGGATGACCTGGCGTGCCCCGAGCGACTCACCGAGCGGCCGCAGCTCGGGGAAGGACGACGTCAGGTCGTTGCCGTTCCGGCTGAGGAAGCGGGCACGGCCCCCCTCGACGTAGGCGACGGCCCGTACCCCGTCCCACTTGAACTCGTAAGCCCAGCCCTTCGGTCTCGGTGGGGAGGGCTGCCGGCGATGGCGAGCATCGGCGGGACGAGGCGGGGAAGGGGCTCCCAACCCGGCGGCGCCTCGTCCATCCGGTGGATCATCCAGTTCTTCCCCTTCGTGGCGAAGAGCACGTAGCGCCCGTCGGCCCGCTCGCCGTGGAGGACGACCATCACCTCTCTGTCGCTCCACTTCTCCTCGTCGTAGGTGCCCGCGTCCCAGATCGTCACCTCGCCGCCGCCGTACTCGCCCTTCGGGATCGTCCCCTCGAACTTGCCGTACTCGAGCGGGTGATCCTCCACGTGGACGGCGAGGTGGTTCGTCGCCTTGTCCATCGGCAGCCCTTTCGGCACGGCCCAGGAGACGAGCACGCCGTCCCGCTCGAGGCGGAAGTCCCAGTGGAGGGAGCTCGCGTGGTGCTCCTGGATGACGAAGCTCCGGGCGGGCGCGGCCTCGGGCGCCGCCCTTCCTGCGGGTGGCCCGTTTGCGCGGGGAGGCGGCAGGCGCCTCCTCTCCCATGGGCTCGGGCGTGCGGGACTCGTCCCGCTTCGAGCGGTAGGTGTCGAGCTTGTTCCCGTCCGCCCCGGCGCCGCTTCTTCGAGGCATCCCTCATGGCCTACCCGCTCGGGGCCGCCCCATGCCAGCCGGCGGAGGCTCCGCTTCCTGGTGGCATGATCTGCCGCCGGGCATGTCGGCTACGACCGCAGGGCGGCGCCGCTCTTCTAAGAGGAGGTTCGGATGGATCTCGACCGGGCACGGCACTTCCTTGCAGCCAACCACCGGGCTGTCCTGCACACGAAGAGGAGTGACGGCTCCCCTCAGCTCTCTCCCGTCGTGTGCGCCCTCGACGCCACCGGCCGACGTGGTCGTCTCCTCCCGTGAGACGGCCATCAAGGTCAAGAACGCCAGGCGGGATCCGTCGGTATCGCTTTGTGTCTTCGGGGACGGTTTCTACGGGGAGTGGATCCAGGTGGACGGCACCGCCTCCATCGTCTCTCTTCCAGAGGCGATGGACGGCCTCGTCGACTACTACAGGACCTTGCGCGGCGAGCACGGCGACTGGGAGCGAGTACCGGCGGGCGATGGAACAGGAGCAGCGGGTGCTCGTCGTGGTCGAGATCGTGCGGGCCGGCCCAGATCAGTCCGGCTGAGCCCGCCACGGCGAGCGCGGCGGGGAGGCGCCGGCGGCTGGTATCGGCATCGCCCAACCTTTAGCGTTGAGGCCATGAGCGCCCTCGCCGGACAGCCTGCGCCGGTCGAGAGCGCGCTCTGGCCCCGACGTCGCGATGCGGCGCCTGCTCCGCGTGCCCGACGCCGGCCGGACGCCGTCGCGGACGGAGGCCGCCCAGCGGCTTTTCAGCGCCTCGATCCTGCTCTCGGCGCTGCGTTGCCTGCTCGGCTACGTCGTCTTCCCGATCGTCTCACCGGCCCTCGGCGCCGCCGCCGGCGTCGGACCGGCCATCGGCATCCCGCTCGGCCTCCTCGCTCTCGTCTTCGACGTGCGGGGGATCAGGCGATTCTGGCTCGCCGACCACCGGCGGCGGTGGCCGATCACGGCCCTCTACGTCGTCGTGATGGTGCTCGTGACGATCCTGCTCGTGAGGGACGTCGTCCACCTCACCTGAGCGCGGCTCGAGGCCGCTGAGCCTACCGCGGTCCCTGTCGAAGTTCGCCGGCGACGAGCGACCACCACCCGAGAAGGGAGTTCCTGCCCGGCTTCGGAGCCATACCAGGGAGCGTCACCGAGGTTGTAGACGTTGCCCCCGGCTGTGGCGAGCCAGTAGCCCCTGCCGTCCGCCGTCCGCGCCATTGCCACCACCGCCGACGGCAGATCCTTCTGTGCCTCCGAGCCGTAGAAAGCTGGCGCTCCCGAGGTTGTAGACGTTGCCCTTCGCCGTCGTGAGCCAGTATCCCACGTCCCGCCGGCGTGGCGGCGATCGCCACGACAGGGGCGGGCAGCACCCTCCCCGCCTCGGATCCGTACCAGGAGGCGTCGCCGAAGTTGTAGACGTTGCCGGCGGAGGTCGCGAGCCAGTAGCCGCGGCCGTCCGGCGTGGCGGCGATCGCCACGACAGGGGCGGGCAGCACCCTCCCCGCCTCGGATCCGTACCAGGAGGCGTCGCCGAAGTTGTAGACGTTGCCGGCGGAGGTCGCGAGCCAGTAGCCGCGGCCGTCCGGCGTGGCGGCGATCGCCACGACAGGGGCGGGCAGCACCCTCCCCGCCTCGGATCCGTACCAGGAGGCGTCGCCGAAGTTGTAGACGTTGCCGGCGGAGGTCGCGAGCCAGTAGCCGCCGCCGTCCGGCGTGGCGGCGATCGCCACGACAGGGGCGGGCAGCGACCCTCCCCGCCTCGGATCCGTACCAGGAGGCGTCGCCCGAAGTTGTAGACGTTGCCGGCGCCGGTCGAAAGCCAGTAACCGGGGCAGAGATTGACCTTCTTCGTCGCGAGCACCTCGGCGGCGGCATTGACGAGAGTGCTCTTCTGGAGAGCCCCGGATGTCACAGCCGAGACGATTGCGTCGCTCGTCGCAGCGGCAAGTGACAGGTCGCCGCTCGTCGTGCCTGTCGAGCCGAAAAGGACCATGTCGTCGCCCGCCTCCAACGAGTCGACGGCTGCCGCCGGGACCGAGAGCGACAGAGGGGGATCGGAGAGGGCGCCCGCAGAGAGGGAGTCGGTGACGATGAGGCCTTTGAAGCCGAGCGCCTCCCGCAGCTCGCCGGTGACGAGCTTGGCCGAGATGGAGGCGGGCACACTCGTGAAGCCGCGGACTTTGGCGTTCGACACCATGACGGCCGGCGCCCCCTCGTTGATGGCCGCCTCGAAGGGCGGGAGCGCCACTTTCTCGAGCGTGCTCCAGGGCAGCGTCCATGCCGGCCCGTCGTCGGTGTTCTCGCTGACTCCGCCGAGGCCGGGGAAGTGCTTCACGACCGGGACGACACCCGAATCGACCATGCCCTCCATGAAGGCGGCGCCGTCGGCTGTGACGACCGGCGTCTCACCGCTGAAGGATCGAAACCCGTCCGGGTCCTGCTGCCCCGGCAGGACGGCCCTGCCGTCGACGTCGAGGACGGGGGCGAGATTCATTCCCACCCCACTTGCGAGCATCCTGCTTCCGACAGACTCCGCCAGCGCCTTGATCTGGGCGGGGGTCATCGTCTTTCCCATCTGAGCAGCCCAGGGCATCGAGCCGACGAGGTTCGCCATCCGCTGGACGCCTCCTCCTTCCTCGTCTGTCATCACCATGAGGCCGAGGTGGTCGGGAGCATCCGCCTGCAAGGCGGCGAGCTCGCTCCCGAGGTCGCTCGGCGCGCTCGTGCCGAAGAGGATGAGGCCGCCGTAACCGGCTTCTGCGGCGCCGGCGGCCGCCGCCACATCGGCTTCCTCAACAGGAAAGACGATCGTCTGGTCGGCGAGCGACTGCAGCGGCCAGCTGTCGAGCACGCTCGTGGGGGTGCAGGCGACGGCGCTCTCGAGCGACCCCGTCGGCTGTCCCGCCGGCGCCGCGGCTGCCGGCGGCCGCCCCTCCCCGGCCACGGCTCCAACTGGAGAGACCATCGCCGCCAGCCCGGCGATGGTGAGGATGCAGGCGCCCACGCCGAGACCGACAGTGACGGCGCGACAGGCAGGTGACCTGCGTCGGCCAAGCAGGGCTCGGCGGTGGGGCAAGGCGATGGCCCTTCTAGGGTCCGCAGCTAGTCGAGGACGGCGTCAGCCGGCTCGGCGACCTCGTCGGTCCGGGCAGGGCGACCGGCTCGCAGAAGGACACGCCGACAAGGATAAGCAATTCGACAGCCTCCGTCCGGGCCCCCTGTTGTCGTCGCCCGGGCGACGGGGCATCAGGTTTCCACCTCTCTCGCCGGATAGCGGTACGAGACCTTGTACATCTTGAATTCTGTGAAGGTCTCGGTTCGTGTGACGCCTTCGACGGCGGGGATGCGTTCGGAGAGCATCTCGAACAGGTGGTCGTTGTCGCGACAGACGATCTGGATGTAGATGTCGAAGCGGCCTGCGCAGGCGCTGACGTAGGTCACCTCGGGCAACTCGACGAGAGCATCGATCACCCTCGAGTGCGCGCCCGCCTCGACCGAGATGAGCACGAATGCGAGGACGCGGTAGCCGAGCCGGAAGGGATCGGCGATGGCGACGATCCGGAGGGCCTGTGAGTCGACAAGTCGCCGGACGCGCCACCGGACGGTCCCCTCCGAGACCCCGAGCGCCCGCCCGATCTCACGATAAGGCTTCCGGCCGTCCTGTTGAAGATGTCCGATGATGCGGCGATCGAGATCGTCGAGAGCACCCTCCTGCGGCGAAGCGCCCCCGGAAGGAGGCCGTACCGTCAGGGACTCGCCTTCCTCGCTCGGCACCGAGACGCCACCGGCACTTGCGTCTACTCGACTTGCGGGGCGAACTCGGGTGCGTACCAGAAGCCTGCCAGCTGGCCGCCGTCGACGCCTATCGTGGCGCCGTTGACGAAGGAGGCGTCGTCGGAGGCGAGGAAGAGGACCACCCGGGCCTGCTCTTCGGGCGCGCAGTAGCGGCCCATCGGGATCCGCGGGCGGTAGGCGGCGTCGAACTGAGGGCTCAGGTCCGCTTCGGTCATCTCCGTGACGACGAGCCCGGGGCAGACGGCGTTACACCGCAGGCCACGGTGGCCAAGCTCGGTGGCGAACATCCGCGTGAGCAGCACGAGCCCCGCCTTGGACGGGCAGTAGGCGCCAAAGGGGGACTCGGCGACGAAGGCATCGATGGAGGCGATGTTGACGATCGAGCCGCCACCCGACGCCACCATGTGCCGGGCCGCCTCCTGGCTGGCGACGAAGGCCGCCGTCAGGTTTGTCTCGAGCGTCTCGTCCCAGTGCTCCTCGCTCACCTCGAGGATCGGCTCCATGACGGCGATGCCGGCATTGTTGACAAGGACGTCGAGGCGCCCCCGCTCGGTGATCGAGGTAATGACGGCCCGCAGCCCGGCGCGGTCGCGCACGTCGAGAGTGACGATGTCGATGTGGCCGGCGGCGTCATCGCGGCCTTTCTGCCTGGCATCGGCGGCGGCCTCGGCCGCCTCGGAAGAAAGGCGCTCGAGACGGTCGAGCCGTCTCGCCACGGCGACGACGGCCGCCCCCTCGGCCGCAAAGCCGAGGGCGGTCGCCCTCCCGATGCCGCTCGAGGCGCCCGTCACGAGCACCGTCCTTCCCGTGAAGCGCGCCGGGCTCACCATGTCCGCTCAGCCACCCCTGCCGCCCGCGTCAGCCGCTGCCGGGCTCGTGGCAGCGGCGGCCTCCCATGCCGGTGGCGCCGGTCAGGATGCGACAGCATCGTGGACGAGGCGCTGGAAGTGTTGGATGAGCCGCTCGGAGTCGAGCAGCAGCCTGCCCTGGCGCACGCGGCCCGAGTCCATGCCTCGCTGCACGGACTCCACGAGAGCCTGGTCCTCGGCGCCGACGGTGATGTTGAACTCGATCATGTCCTTCACCACCTCGGGCGGCGCATTCTCGTCGAAGAAGTACTCCGAGATCACTCTCGTCCGCCTCGGCCCGAGGGGCACGAAGTAGAAGGCCATCGCGTTCTTCGGTCCCGGGTTCGTGACGATCGTGAAGTTCGGCCACAGGAAGGCGAACTGCCCCCGGGTCACCGGCCCGGCGGGATCGTAGGGCAGCCGGGGCGTCTGGCCCTCCCGCCAGCTCCTGAGCGGGGTTGAGGCCCGCGACCAGTGCTCGCCGGACTCGAGGGCGTAGCTGTCGGGGTCCACCTCCATCAGCCGGCTGAAGCTCGGGTGGGCGACGGGGCAGTGGTAGCACTCGCCGTAGTTCTCGACGACGATCTTCCAGTTCGCCTCGACCTCCCACACCCCCCGCTCGCTGAAGCTCAACTCGTCGAGGTCGAGGCCGTCCTTGCTCATGAGCGCCGGCAGCTCACCCAGCTCGTCCGAGAGCCGAACGGGGTCGGAGGCGACGGTGGCGAAGACGAAGGGCCCGAAGCTGTCGACGTTGACCGCTTCGAGGCACAGCTCGTCCTTGTCGAAGCTCTCCTCGCGGTCAGAGCGCGGCGCCGAGATCAGGCGCCCGTCGAGGTCGTAGCTCCAGGCGTGGTAATGACACTGGAGGACGTTCCGGTGGCCGGAACCCTGCACCACCTCCGAGCACCGGTGCCGGCAGACGTTGACGAAGCCGGCGAGCTCGTCACGCAGGTTCCGGACGACGACGACCGGCGTGCGACCGACCACCGTCGCGATGAAGTCCCCGGGCGCCCGCAACTGCTCGAGCCGGCCGACGTACTGCCACGACCTCTCGAATATGTTGCTCTGCTCGATGCTGAAGATCTTCTCGTCGCAGTACCACTCGGCCGGGATCGTCCAGCCGGCCTCGATCGCCTCGCTCAGCTCGTCTATCGACACGGCCCCTCATTTCGTCTTGGGCGTCTCTCGATGCGCAACAGTAAACGTTGTACCTTACGAATTGCGGAAGATCAACACGGGTTGACTACGCGTTCGAGCAGAGGTTGTTGACAGTCAGATGTCGGCGCCCTACCGTGCGCCGAAGCACGACGCTTGGACGGGGGTTGGAGAATGGACCAGGAAGAGTCAACACCCACGCGTGACACAGGCTCCGCCGGCCGCTACTCCCGGCGCGACTTCCTCAGGTACAGCGGTGGGGCGACCCTGCTCGCCGCCACCGGGGGTGTCCTTGCAGGCTGCGGCTCGTCCTCGTCGGGCACGACCACCGGCCCGGGCGGGGCTCCCGCCGGAAAGCCGAAGCGCGGCGGTCAGCTCATCGCCGGTCTCACAGGCGGCGACTCGGCGGACACAGTCGACGGTCAGAAGGGCATCAACAACGTCGACTTCGCCCGCATCGTCAGCCTCTATGACGCCCTCGTCATCTGGGACCTGAACGCCAAGCCGGAGATGTCGCTCGCCGAGTCGATCGAGCCGAACGCGTCCGCCACGTTGTGGACGATCAAGCTCCGGCCCGACATCGTGTTCCACGACGGGAAGGACCTCACGTCTGCCGACGTGATCTTCAGCCTCCAGCGGGTCGTGAGCAACAACCTCGGCGGCGCCTCCTCGCTCGCCCCCTGCGACATAAAGAACATGAAGGCCGTCGACAAGCTGACGGTGCAGATTCCCTGCCACACGCCCTTTGCGACCTTTGTCGAGTCGATCATCGGCTACTACTACTACCTGAGCATCCTGCCGGAGAACTTCGACCCGAAGAAGCCCGTCGGCACCGGGCCGTTCAAGTTCGAGAAATTCACGCCTGGCGTCCAGAGCACGTTCACGGCGAACAAGAGCTACTGGAAGAACGGGGCGGACGGAAAGCCTCTTCCCTATGTCGACTCCGTCGTCATCTCCGACTATGCAAGCGAGACGTCACAGGTGTCCGGCCTCCAGGCCAACCAGATCCATCTCGCCAACCTGCTCTCGTCGGACTCCATCTCGAGCATCCAGGGATTCGCGAACGTCCTCATCTCCAACGCCGGCGGCATGACGCCCTTCACGATGCGGGTCGACCAGGCCCCCTTCAGCGACGTGAACGTCCGCCAGGGCCTCCGGTGGGCCGTCGACCGCAAGCAGATGCTCGAGCTCGTCTTCTCCGGGCACGGGAGGATAGCCAATGACATCTTCTCGCCGTTCGACCCCGAGTACGACACGTCCATCCCTCAACGCGAGCAGGACCTTGACAAGGCCAAGTACTACTTGAAAAAAGGCGGGGTCTACAAGGGGTCCCTCGCGCTGCAGACGGCTGACCTCGCCCAGGGGACCCTGAGGGCGGCACAGGTGCTCGCTCAGCAGGCGAGCAGCCTCGTCAACATCACCCTCGACCAGGTGACGGTGACGGACTTCTACGGCCAGCAATACCTCAAGTGGACATTCGCGCAGGACTTCTGGTACTACGCCAGCTACCTCCCGCAGGTCTCGGAAGCGACACTGCCGATCTCACCGTTCAACGAGACCCATTTCGCCAGCCCGGCGTCGAGCCCACATCCGCCCGGGATCGGCGCTCGGTACATCAAGCTCTACAACCAGGCTGTCGCGACCCTCGACACCAACACGCGGGCCGACATCGCCCACGAACTGCAGATGATCGACTACAACTACGGGGGCTACATCATCCCCTACTTCCCGCCGGTCATCGACGGCTATGCGAAGAACGTCGGCGGCGTGCTGCCGAGCCTGACGGGGCTGTCGCTCACCAACTACGGCTTCCAGCGCTTCTGGCTGACGTGACCGGTCGTCGCGGCTGAGCCGGGCGGCCTCGGAGGGGGTCCTCCGATGCCAGTTAGGGTTCCTCGGACACCTACTGCACCCGGCGGCCATCGACCGGCGGAAGCGGCCGACGGACGGAGGAGGCGCCGTGACACAGTTGATTGAGGACCGGACGGTGAGCGGGGGCGACGGAGGGCACAAGTTGCGCCTCGAGCAGTGCCCGAAGAGGGTGCGGGTCTATCTCGGTCCGGAGCCGGTCGCCGACTCGACGGACGTGCTCACGATGTTCGAGACCGGCCACCTGCCGGTCTACTACTTCCCCCTTGCCGACGTCCGCCGGGAGCTGCTCACCGGGACCGACCACCACACGGTCTGCCCTTTCAAGGGGACCGCCAGCTACTACTCGGTCCAGGTGGGGGACAAGGTGGTGGAGAATGCCGCCTGGACCTACCCCGAGCCGATCGAAGGGGCCCCTCCCGGTCTACCGGACCGGGTGGCGTTCTACTGGAACAGGATGGATGCGTGGTTCGAGGAGGACGAGGAGGTGTTCGTCCATCCCCGTGATCCCTACAAGCGCATCGACGTGCTGCAGAGCTCCCGTCATGTCGCCGTCCGAATCGCCGGTGAGACCGTCGCCGAGACACGCCGGCCGGTCCTGCTCTTCGAGACGCACCTGCCGACCCGCTACTACATCCCGAAGCTCGACGTCCGCCTCGAGGCTCTCCGCCCGTCGGAGATGACGACCGAGTGCCCCTACAAGGGCGTCGCCTCCTACTACTCGGTCGAGGTGGGCGGCGAGATCTCCGCCAGACATCGCCTGGTACTACCCCCATCCGACGCCCGAGTGCTCGAAGATCGAGAACATGGTCTGTTTCTTCAACGAGAAGGTGGAAGAGCTCTACGTCGACGGCGAGCTGCAGGCGAAGCCGTCGACCCCCTGGTCCTGACCATCGACCCTGGCAGGGTGCGGGAGCCGGCGACGTGACTGTGGTGCTGAACAACCGGGACGACTTCTCGCTCGAGAATTTCCGCCGGGTCACCGTCGGGGGAGAGCCGGTCGCCATCGGTCCCGAGGCCCGCCGGACGATGGAGCAAGGCCGCGGCAGGCTTCATCGCCCTCCTCGACTCGGACCGGACCCAGTTCATCTACGGGGTTACGAGCAACTTCGGACCCCGCGCCAAGGTGACGATCCCGCCTGAGGAGCAAAGGGGAAAGGGCGGCGGCCACGGCGGGCGCGGCTCGTGGGGGCGGGGCTTTGGTGGCGGCTACCTCGACGAGCGCGTCGTGCGAGGCATCATCTTCGCCCGGCTCACCAACTTCGTCGCCGGCAACTCAAAGGCGCGGCCGGTTGTGGCGGAGCGATTGGCCGCCCTCCTTGACGGCCCGCTGCCAGAAGTCCCCCTCGACGGCGAGGTGGGCGCAGGCGAGGTCCTGCCGATGGCCCACGTGCTGGCGGGTTTGGACCGGAGCGATCTCGAGGAGGGGGAGGCCAACCCGCTCTCGAACGGATCGCCCTGCTCGGCTGCTCTTGCCGCCGACGCCGCTCTGCAGGCGGGGCACCGGCTCGCCCACGCCGAGCAGGTGCTCGCACTCTCGCTCGAAGCGTTTCGCGCCCCGCTCGAGGCCTACGACGAGATCTTCGAGGCTCTCTTGAGCGACATCGGCGACATCGCCGCCATGCGAGCTATCCGCGGGCATCTCGCCGGCGCCCCGGCCGGCGGTCGTCGCGGCGAGGTCCCTCTCAGCTACCGGTTCCTCTGCCCGGTCCTCGGCCGGGTCCACAGGGCGGTAGCCGCCCTCGAGGATGCCGCCCGGGTCTCGTTGCGGTCCGTGACCGACAACCCCGTTTACCTCCCGCCCGACGCCGACCACCGCCTCGGGCGAGCGTTGTCCACCGGCGGCTTCCACAACGCAGTCGCCTATCCGGCCCTCACCGCCCTAACGGGCGCCTGGGCCGATCTCGCCTTGACGATCGAACGGCACGTGACGGCGCTCGACACGCCCGAGCTCTCGGGTCTGCCCCCGGCGACGATGTTGGGCTTCCGGCGGGTCGTCAGCGGCTTCGTCGAGGAGGCACGGGCAGTCGCCATGCCGACCCTCCTCCCGGCGGCGGTGAACGACGCCCAGGACGACATCTCCTCGCCGATCTTCGGCGCCTACAGGAGGCAAGGGCGCGCCGCAGATTGCATCGACAGCCTTCTCGCCATGCTCGCAGCAGAGGCGAGCCAGGCACTGTTCAACACGAGTCGTCCCGCCCCGCCCGCGCTGGAGGGTGTTCTCGAGGACTTGCGCGCCATCTTCCCGCCTGTCGAGGGCCGTGCGGGTCATCGCCTCGGCGGGGAGGCTGCAGGTCTCGTCGCCGCCCTCGGGCGCTCGGCCGTCAGCGGCTCATCTGCCTTCAGCACGCTGACCGTGACCCTTCGGCGAGCGCCTCGAGACCGGTCTCGAGCGCCCGACCGGCGACCGGGGTACCTCGCTGGATGACGAGCCAGATCTTCTCCCGCTCGCCGAGCAGCCCCGGATCGGCGAGCGGGTCCCCGTCGACGACGACGAGGTCGGCCAATTTGCCCGGCTGCACGCTGCCGACGAGATCGCCGAGCCCGATGGCGTGGGCGGCCGCCGACGTCGCCGACACGAGGGCTGCACGCGGCGGGAGGCCATGGTGGATCATCCGGAGGATCTCGATCCATGCGCCCCCCTTGTTCTGCCAGGCGTCTCCCCCGAGGGCGATGGGTGTGCCGGCGGCGTGGGCCGCTCGCAGCGTCAGCTCGCTCTGGACGATGTTGACATGGGCGTTCAGGTCGAGCTCGTCGGTCCAGGTCCTCCCACCCTCACCCTCCACGCCGATCTGATCGTCCCGTCCGGCGTTCCAGTACGAGCTCGAGAACGTCGGAACGAGGGAGATGTCCTGTTCGGCCATCTTGTCGAGGAGGTCAGGGCGTTGATTGAGGTACATCCCGTGCTCGATCGTCCGCATCCCGAGCTCGATGGCCATCTCGCAACCCTCGAGTCCTTCGGCGTGGGCGGCCACCGCGTAACCGAGCCGGCGCGCCTCCTCGACGGCGACCCGCATCTCCTCCAAGCTCAGTTGCGCAGGCATGCCCGCCGCGCCGCGGCAAGGATCGACGACGAGCCCGGCCTCGAGCTCGACCGAGCGGGCGCCGGTCGCCATCACCTTGATGAAGTCGGCCCCCCGGCGGATCTGCTCGCGGACGGCTTTGCGGACCTCGTCTGCCCCGTCCGCCTCCCGGTACATGGACTTGAACAGCGGTCCTCCGGGTGCGGTTGCCGAGATGATCGAGCCGCACGAGAGGATGCGGGCACCGCGGAAGGCGCCGTACCGCATCGCCTGTCGTGTCGGAAAGACCTGGTCGTCGAACGTTCCCATGTCCCGCACGGTCATCACGCCCATGCGGAGCGACTCCTGCAGCTTGGCGGCGAGGAAGTGGGAGTTGGCTGCCGGCAGGAGAGGATCAGCGCCCATCTTCGTAGCCGGTGGCTGACCGATTGCGTGTACGTGAGCATTGACGATCCCCGGCATGAGTGTGCGCCCGCCGAGGTCGATCTCGACCTCCCCGTCCGCGAGGGCATCAGAGGCGCTCCCGACACGGGCTACGACGCCGTCACTCACGAACACGCTGACACCCTCGCGGATCGGGGCATCCGTGCCGTCGAAGAGTCGACCGTTCGTCAGCCGGAGGGGAGTGGCGGCCGGCGGCGGGTCGGCCAGGAGAGCAGGCAGCCGTAGCTCAGGCACGTCGGCGCCCTTTCGGCGAGAGCGCTCGCACGGACACTGTCGCCGGCACCGACAGTGTCACCTGTATTGACAACGCACTGACAACGTCACGAGTGCTGCCGATATCAACCGTACTGCCGATGTCACCGGTACTGCCGAGCCTCCTCGCAGCCACATTCGGGGTCGATCACCACAGGTTGCTGAACGGCCGTCGCACTGGCAGGATCGCCGCCAGCGGGTGGACCCGGGCTCCCTCGGGACTCCACACCCGGTGGCGCGACGAAAGGATGGCTTGGGGCTTGACGGTCGTGGTGAACACGCTCGCGGACTTTACCCTTCGCAACTACAGGCGAACGGCTTACGAAGGCGAGGCTGTCCGGATCGGAGACGAGGCTCGACGCACGATGGAGGCGTTTCGATCCGCTTTGCTTCCGGCCCCCCAGCCAACCCGACCTCCATCGCCCGCACGCCTCGAAGACGTGCCGAGCGAGGTGGCGGGCGTTCGACCGGCGACCCGGAATCCGGTGCCGGGCGAGACGGGACCGCCGGACGACGGTGCGGGAAGCCCCGGGGGCGGCTATCTCGACGAGGCTGTCGTCCGCGGGATCGTCTTTGCGCGCCTCACGAACCTGGTCTCAGGCCAGGCGCTCATCCGGCCTGCGGTTGTCGAGCGCGTCGCAGCTCTCCTAGAGGGGCCACTGCCGAAGGTGCCTGTCGACGGCCAGGTGGGGTCGGCGAGACGCTTCCCGCTCAGCCAGGTCCTCGGGGAGCTCGGAGACACCGGGCTCGACGGGGCAGAGGAGAGCGCCCTTCTCGGTGGATCACCGTGCTCGGCTGCCTTCGCCGCCGACGCCGCCCTTCGCGCCCGCCAGCGGCTCGAGCACGCCGAAGCGATCTTCGCCCTCTCGATCGAGGCCTTTCGGGCCCCGCTCGGGGCATACGACACCGCCCTCGACGAGTTGTTCGGTGACATTTACGAGACCGGCGCCCTGCAGAGCCTGCGCTCCTTGCTGACAGGAGTGGGCTCGGGCGGCCGGCGCTTCCACCAGGCCCCGGTGAGCTACCGGATCATCCCCCGAGTGCTCGGGCAAGTGCGCCGTTGCGTGGCGGGCGTGGAGGAGGCGGCCGCGGTGTCGCTGCGCTCGGTGACCGTCGAAGAGATCTGGTTCCCGCCCGACCACCTCCACCCCGTCCCGCGAGCAGTCTCGAGCCCGGCGGCGTACAACGCGATGACCTATCCGGCTCTCAATGCCTTGTCTGCCGCCTGGGCCGATCTCGCCCTCGTCGCCGAGCGTCAGGTGACGGCCCTCAACACGGCCGAGACGTCAGAGCTTCCCCTCAACCTCGCCGTTGCGGGCGCTCCCCGCGGCACCTACGGCTACGGCTGGGCGGCGAGTGGTTTCGTGGAAGAGGCGCGGGTTGCCGCCACGCCTGCGCTCTTGCCGGCCCTCGTGAGCGGCCCAGGCGAAGACATCCTCACGCCTGCATTCGCCGCCCACAGCCGTGAGCGCCGGGCAGCCGAGTGCCTCGACGGCGCCCTGACCATCCTCGCCCTCGTCTCCAGTCAGGCGCTCTTCGCCACAGATCGGGAAGCGCCGGCGGGGCTGCGGTCTCTGCTCTCCTTCATCCGGGCCTACTTCCCACCGATCGCCACAAGTTCCGGACGGGATCTCTCCGCAGAGGCGGGTCGTCTCCAGCTCGGCGCTGGGGCGAGGTGCGGCGACGGGCGGCTTGTTTGACGTTCCACTGCCGAGCGCGCGACCTGAGGAGCCATCCTGATGAGCGACGACATAGTCACGAGAGCCGCCGTGCTCGACGAGATCGGCGGGGAACTCGTCGTGCAGGACCTCCTCCTTGAGCGCACCTGGGCAGAGGCGAGGTGCGGGTCCGCATCGAGGCGAGCGGCGTCTGCCACAGCGACTGGAATGCCGTGAGCGGGCTGTCGCCGAGCCCTCTGCCTGCCGTTCTCGGCCACGAAGGAGCAGGCGTCGTCGAGGTGGTCGGCGACGGACGTGACAGACGTCTCGGTCGGCGACCACGTCGTGCTGTCATGGTTGCCGAGCTGTGGACGCTGCCGCCGCTGCCTCGAGGGGCGCCTCTCGCTCTGCGAGGTGGCGACGACCCAGATGGGCGGGGCATTGCCGGGAGGTGGCATCCGCCTGTCCCGCCGACGGCGTCGCCCGATCAACCACTACTCGTACCTGTCGACTTTCGCCCGGCACTGCCGTCGTCGCCGAGCAGTCGTGCATCGTCATCCCGCCCGACACCGACCTCGAGGTGGCCGCCCTCGTCGGGTGCGGCGTCATGACCGGCATCGGTGCCGTCATCCACCGGGCAAAGGTGGCGCCCGGCTCGAGCGTGGCGGTATTCGGTGCCGGTGGCGTCGGGTTGTCGGCGATCATGGGTGCCGCCCTCGCCGGCGCCGGAACGATCATCGCCGTCGAGCCCGTCGAGTCGAAGCGCTCGCTCGCCCTCTCGCTCGGCGCCACCGTGGCGCTCGACGGCAACGACCCCGACGTGTTGGACAAGCTGCTTCGTCATTCCGCCGGCGGCCTCGACTACGCCTTCGAGGCGGCCGGCCTCACGAGGCTGACCGAGCTGGCGTTCGCGGCGACGAGCCCGGGCGGGATGATCGTCACGATCGGCATACCTCCGCTCGAGGCAAAGGTGACGCTGCCCGGCCCCGAGCTCGTCCGTTCCGAGAAGGTGGTCACGGGGAGCCTGTACGGCTCGTCCCGGCCGGCGCTCGACATGCCGATGCTCCTCCGGCTGCACGCCGAGGGCCGCCTGCCGCTCGAGCGCCTCGTCACCCGCCGTTACCCGCTCGAGGACGTCAACGTGGCCTTCGAGGACATGCATCGCGGCGAGGTGGCCCGCGGCATCCTCCTTCCCTGGCGGGACGGGAACGGCGACTGACACGCCGTCCTCGTTGCAGATTGAGTAACGTCGGCTGTATGGTTCCGCCCCGGGGCCGGAACGGGACCAGGCTTCGGGGCGCAGTGCCAGATCGGGGGAGGGAGGACCGAGCGATGGCGGCTTATCTGCTGAAGCGCATCGGTCTCGTGCTCATCACGCTCGTCATCCTGAGCCTCATCGTCTTCTTCGCCCTGCAGGTGCTGCCCGGGCGATCCCGGCCGGGCGATCCTCGGCCCCCTCGCCGCCCAGAGCGCCGTCACCCACCTCGACCACCAGCTCGGAGTCGACCGTCCGTTCTTCACCCAGTACTGGAGCTGGGTCACCAGCTTCGTGCGCGGGAACATGGGGACCTCCTACATCTACCAGTCGCCGGTGGAGCCGCTTCGTGCGCTCGGCGCTCTGGAACTCCCTCAAGCTCGCTGCTCTCGCCTTCGTGATCGTCGTGCCACTCAGCATCTTCGCCGGCGTCCAGGCGGCGCTCGCACCAGGGCAAGCCGCTCGACCGGACGATCACCGTGCTCGGCCTGTCCGGCTCGGCCATGCCGGAGTTCGTGACCGGGATCGTCCTCATCCTCGTCTTCGGCGTCGAGCTCAAGTGGCTGCCGGTGGCCGCCGCGACGCCCCCCGGGCGCCTCCTTCTTCTCGCAGCTCGACCATCTCATCCTTCCGGCCATCGTCCTCGTGCTCGTGCTGTTCGGTTACATCGCCCGCATGGCGCGGGCGGGCACGGTGGAGGCACTCGAGTCGGACTACGTCCGCACGGCCACTTTGAAGGGCCTGACTCGCTCCGTCGTCATCCGGCGGCATGTCCTTCGCAACTCGCTGCTGCCGACGATCACCGTCATCGCCACCCAGATGGGCTATCTCATCGGCGGCCTCGTCATCGTCGAGACGCTCTTCAACTACCAGGGCATCGGGAGCCTCATCTACAAGGCGGCCGACGGCGAAGGACTTCCCGATGCTCGAGGCAGGCATCCTCACCATCGGCGTCGTCTACATGGTGGCGACGCTCATCGCCGACGTCTTGAACTCCGCCCTCAACCCCCGCATCCGCCTGAGCGCCCACGAATGACGCGGCCCAGCCCGTCGTCATCCGGATCCGTCGAGGCGACTCCGATGACGACGACCCTCGACCCTCCGGTCGGCGGGGGCCCGGTCAGCGCCGGCCTGCCGAGCCCGCGTCAACCCCGAGTCCGCCCGGGCGGTCCGGCGCGAGCGGTGGCGAGAGCTTCGTCATTCGAAGGTCTTCCTCGTCGGATCGATCGTCCTTCTCTTCTGGATCGTGTGCGCGCTCTTCGGCAGCCTGTTCGTTCCGCACAACCCGTACGCCCAGTCGCTCCTCCTCACGAATGCCGCGCCTTCGGCCGCCCACTGGTTCGGGACCGACCAGCTCGGCCGGGACGTCTTCTCCCGTGTGATCGTCGGGTCGCGGACGATCCTCATCGTGTCGCTCGCCGCCACTGCTCTCGGCACCGCCCTCGGCACGATCATCGGGCTCGTGACCGGCTATTTCGGCGGCATCGTCGACAACCTCGCCAGCAGGATCATCGAGGCGCTCCTCGCCCTGCCGGTGATCATCGTGGCTCTCTTCTTCGTCGTCGCCGTCGGCCACTCGCTCGCGGCCCTCATCACGATCGTCGGCGTCGTCTTCTCCCTCCTCGATCGCGAGGACGGTCCGATCGGCCGTCCTTGTCGAGCGTGACCTCGACTATGTAGCCACCGCACGCCTGTACGGCGAAGGACCGCTCCGCATCATGTTCGTCGAGATCCTCCCCAACATCACCTCGCCCATCATCGTGGAGTTCACCGTCCGGCTCGGCTACGCCATCTTCACCATCGCCTCGCTGTCGTTCCTCGGCCTCGGCATCCAGCCGCCGACGCCGGACTGGGGCGGCGACATCTCGGCGAACTACGGCGTGCTCACCGCCGGGCTTCTGGTGGGAGACCCTGTTCGACGCCGTTGCCATTGCCTCGCTTGTCATCGCGGTGAACCTCGTGGCAGACGCCATCGAGGGAGTGTTCAAGAAATGACGGTCGGAAGATCTCGGCGAAGTCTCCGTCCCGGCGACGCTGCCCTCGGACGGTCGGACTGCCGACGTCCGCCAGCCGGCGGGCGGCTCCGGCCAGACGCTCGTGCTCGACCACGTCGACATCACCTACAAGGTGCGAGGCAAGGACAGGGCGGCCATCCGCGACGTCTCGTTCAGCATCGGCCCGCAGGAATCCTTCGGTCTCGTCGGCGAGTCCGGTTCGGGCAAGTCGACGCTCGCTCTTGCCGTCACCGACTATCTGCCCCAGAACGGGCGCGTGAGCAGCGGGTCGATCGACGTGAAGGGCGCCGACCTGCTCAAGATGAACAAAGGTCAGCTGCGCCAGATGCGGACCAAGACGGTCTCGATGGTCTACCAGGAGCCGGGCCGGGCGCTCAACCCGTCCCTTCGCGTCGGCCGCCAGGTCGCCGAAGTATTCGAGACCCTCGGCCTCGACAGATCGGCCGCCGACTGACCGCTCCCGGGAGATGCTGGCCAAGGTACAGATCTCCGATCCCTCCCGGGTGATGCACGCCTATCCCGCACCAGCTCTCGGGCGGGATGCTGCAGCGGGTCGTGATCGCGATGGCGCTCGCCGCCGAGCCGGCGCTTCTGATCCTCGACGAGCCGACGACTGCCCTCGACGCCACGGTCGAGGCCGAGGTGCTCGATCTCGTCTCGGCGCTGAAGGAGGAGTTCCGGACCTCGGTGCTGTTCATCAGCCACAACCTGGCCGTCATCGCCAAGATGTGCGACCGGGTGGGTGTCCTCTATGCGGGCGACCTCGTGGAGGAAGGACCGGCGCTCGCAGGTGTTCGAGGAGCCTCGCCATCCCTACACGGTCGGCCTGCTCCGCTGCATCCCGCGGCGCGGGCACCGGAAGGACCACGGCCGGCTCGACACGATTCCCGGGCTTCCTGCCCACGCCGGGCTCCCAGCCGGAGGCGTGCATCTTCGCCCCCCGTTGCGCGCTCGCTGAGGAAAGGTGCCGGACCGAGGCGCCCCCGCTCTTACCAGATCTCCCCCGAGCGCCGCTCGCGGTGCTTCTTCTGGGAGCGCGCACCGCAGCTGCAACGCCGGACACCTGTCGACGTCACCCTTCCCGCAGCCGCGGACGACTGGACCGGCCGGTGGTGCGGATGAACAAGGTCTCGAAGACGTTCAAGTCAAGAAACGAGAATTTCAAGGCTCTCGTCGACATCAACCTGGAGCTGTTCCCCGGTGAGACGCTTGGCCTCGTGGGGGAATCGGGCAGCGGGAAGACGACGCTTGCCCGGGTGCTGCTCGGGCTGTACTCGCCGGACGCGGGCGCCGTCGTCGAGCTCGACGACGCGTCGCTCACGTTCCCGGCGAAGAGCCGGACCCACGACCAGCTGAAGGCGCTCCGGATCGTCTTCCAGAATCCGGACTCGGCGCTCAACCGCCGCCACAGCGTCCGCCGCCTCATCTCGCGGCCCCTCTCGAAGCTCGGCGGGCTGTCGGGCGACAAGCTCCAGCAACGGCTGATAGAGCTCGTCAACTCCGTACGGATGGAGGAGCGCCACCTGTCTCTCCGGCCCTACCAGCTCTCCGGGGGGCTCAAGCAACGTGTCGCCATCGCCCGCGCCTTCGCCGGGGACTCCCGCGTCGTCGTGTGCGACGAGCCGACCTCTGCCCTCGACGTCTCGGTCCAGGCGGCCATCTTGAACCTGCTCGTCGACCTGCAGGCGAAGGAGCGGGTGTCCTACCTGTTCATCTCGCACGACCTCGGCGTGGTCCGCTACCTGTCCGACCGCATCGCCGTCCTGTATCTCGGGCGCGTCATGGAGCTCGGCACGGCCGAGACAGTGTTCTCCGGCCCGCACCATCCTTACACCGAGGCGCTGCTGTCGGCAGTGCCTTCCCTCGACGGGACCCGCCGCGAGCGGATACGCCTCACAGGTGAGATACCGAGCGCAGCCAATCCGCCGTCGGGGTGCGTCTTCCACACCCGCTGTCCTCGCAAGCTCGGGAGCGGCATCTGCGAGAGCACCGAGCCTCCACTTCTCGAAGTTGAGCCCGGCCACTACATGAGCTGCCACATCCCGATTGACGAGCTTCGGCGGTTGACGATCGCAGAGAACGGCGCCCCTGACACAGGGTCAGAAGACGAGGGGGAGCTCAGCACGACGACACGCGCCTGACGATGCCCGCACACAGCCGCCCTCACTGGCCCGGGCGTGCCTCCGGACAGAGCAACAGATGCCGAGCAAGTCATTGACTGCAACTGCTATCATTCGTTACGGTCCCATTAAGTGTGGGGCAGCGGGCTGGAGGAGGCGTCCAGCGTCTCCGGCAGGAGGGAACATCAATGGAAATCAACCACGAGCGCTTGAACAGCTCTCCGCCAGGGGCAGGGTGAGCTCGAGAACCACGTGATCGACGAGTTCCTCGCCGGGAACCTGAGCCGGCGCGACTTCCTGCGCCGGGGCGCTGTCGTCGGGATGTCCCTGCCGCTGCTCGGCGGCATCCTCGCCGCATGCGGCAGCTCCAAGGCGTCCAACACGACGACGGCTGCAGGCGGAGCTTCGACTCTACGACAGCGGCACCCCGGGAGCGACCATCAGGGCGGGGATCATCGTCCCGTCGGCCGCCATCAATCCCGCTCACGGTCGCCGACCAAGGCGGCCTCGACATGCTCGGCCAGACCGGGGAGTACCTGTGCCTCTCCGACGAGAAGCTCATGCTGAGGCCGGTGCTGGCCGAGAGCTGGACGTCGAACTCGGATGGCACGGTCTGGACGTTCAAGATCCGCAAAGGGGTCAAGTTCTCGAACGGCCAGCCGCTGACGGCTGACGACGTCGTCTACACCTACAAGCTCAACTCCAATCCGACGAGCTCGGCGAACGCTCTCTCGGCCTTCGGCGGTGTGCTGCTCCCCGACGGCGTGCAGAAGGTCAACGACTACGAGGTGGCGTTCCACCTCGAGAGCGCCAACGGGAACTTCCCCTACCTGTGCAGCTCGGACACCTACAACATGATCATCCTGCCGAACAACTACGACCCGGCGAAATGGGAGAACGCGCTTCATCGGGACGGGGCCGTTCGTCATGAAGACCTACACGAAGAACGTCGGGGCCACCTTTGCCCGCAACGAGAGCTACTGGGGGACGAAGGCTCTTCCGATCGCGACGCAGTTCACGTTCTACGCCGACCTGGCGCCTCAGATCACCGCCCTGCAGGGGGGCACGATCGACGTCATCGGCCAGTTCTCGGTCACCGGCGGCGAGGCGCTCTTGAACGGCGCTTACAACGTGATCAAGTTCAAGTCGTCGACCCACCGGGAGCTGTCGATGCGCTGTGACATAGCGCCGTTCAACGACCCCCGGGTCCGCCAGGCCGTCGCGCTCACACTCAACCGGCCCGCAGATCGTGCAGGCGCTGTTCAAGGGTCTTTCCGACCTCGGCAACGACAGCCCGTTCGCGCCGGTGTTCCCGTCGACGAACACCTCCGTCCCCCAGCGCCACCAGGACCTCGCCAAGGCGAAGTCGCTCATGGCGGCGGCAGGCCATTCGAGCGGCTTCTCGGTGACGATGTACTCGAACAACACCCTCGAGATGCCGCAGTACGCCCAGATCATCAAGGAGAGCTGCTCGAAGATCGGCATCAACATCAATCTGCAGGTCCAGAACGCGCACCAACTACTACGGCAAGGCGACGTTCGGGAACTCGAACTGGCTCGACGGCACGATGAGCCTCGTCGACTACGGCGCCCGCGGTGTGCCGAACGTCTTCCTGACGGCGCCGCTCCAGACGACGACGCCGAGCTACACGGCCGCTGCAAAGACCGGCACCTGGAATGCGGCCCACTTCAGGAACAGCCAGTACGACACGCTGTCGAAGCAGTACATCGCCGCATTGGACCTGACGACGCAGAAGCACGATCGCCGGCCAGATCGAGACGCTCCTCCTCGCCGAGACGCCGATCGTCTACGGCTACTTCTACAACTACCTGACGGCGATGGCGAAGAACACGACAGGTGCCTACCCGACGGCGATCGGGCACATCTTCCTCTACAACTGCTCGAAGAGCTGATTTCCCTCTTTCGTGCTGCGGCCCGAACCAGAGCGTCGGATCGACCGGGGCGTACAAACACGCCGGTAACGCCTGATCTGGCTCTCATAGCTGGGCTTTCGGGAATGCGGGCTCTTCCCAACGCCTAGGGTGTGCCAATGAGTCGTGTTTATGGCTGCGCGGGTGCGGCACGGATATCCAACCCTGAACGCACAGCCGCTGCCGTCATATGGGCGATCGGTGGTGGTTGTGGCGGCTCCCGGCGACGGCCCCGGTTACTGGGCGGGAGCCCCGAGCGCCGCATGCGGGACCCGATGGGCTCGTCTATCTCGCTTACCGGCTGCGCAAGCCGCTCAGCATGGGACGTGGCTACGCCAACGTGGTGGCCCGCTCGAAGGACGGCGAATCCTTCGAGGAAGTCGTAGTGCTCAACAAGGCTGACTTCGATTGCGACTCACTGGAACGGCCGGCCCTCGTCGCACTACCGGACGGTGGCTGGAGGTTGTACGTCAGCTGTGCCACACCTGACAGCAAGCACTGGCGTGTCGACGCTCTCGATGCCAGGAGCCCGGAGGAGCTGACGGCGGCACGCCGCCGGACGGTGCTCGCCGGTAGTGCGGAGGAAGGGCTGAAGGATCCCGTTGTCGTCTTCGACGGGGACAGCTGGCACATGTGGGTATGTGCCCATCCACTCGATCAGCCGGGGGAGGAGGATCGCATGACGACGCGCTATGCGACGAGCCTTGACGGGATCAGCTGGCGGCTTTGTGGGACCGCCCTCGCTCCTCGGGCCGGCACGTGGGATGCTCGCGGAACCCGGGTCGCCCACGTCCTACTGGACGAGCACGGGTTCTTTGCCTACTACGACGGCCGGGCGAGCGCCGACGACAATGCCGAAGAGCTGACGGGCACGGCTGTCGGCGCCGAGCCGGAGCACCTCGTGGCTGATGGCGGCCCTATTTCCGGTGATGCAGTTGGGAGCGGGTCGCTTCGGTACCTCACGCTCCTGCCGGAGCGTGACGGGCATCGTCTCTACTACGAGACGACTCGGCGCGACGGCGCCCATGACTTGCGCACCGAATACGTGCCGCCGCCCTTGTCCCCGAGCCAATCCTGAAACGAGCGGCCGGTCGTCTCCTCGAGCACGGCGATGTCTTCGGCGAAATAGGGCAGTAGCTGATCCCGCTGCTCTCGTTGCAGTTCCGGCCGGTGCTCGGGTGATCTCTGGAGCAGCCAGATGAGTGGGGCGCTCGCTCGACGCCAGAGCGGGGGCGGGAAGTGGCTCCCGAGGGAGGCTCCCCTCCTGATGGCGGTCCGAAGGAGGCGGTTGGCACGGGTGTCGGCGACGTAGGTGCCGACGTTGTGGCCTTGCAGTGCCGGCACCTCATCGGTATCCACGCCTAGGAATCGGCAGATCTCGTCGATGGCCTCATGTGGCTCATCGACCAGCTCCTTGTACCGCAGCAGATGAACCTGGTCCGGGGGGAAGATGCGGTAGAGGGAGCGAAGCTGCTCGCCGTAGCGACCGCTGCCGAGGTAGCGCCAGATCGGCGCCCATCCCGCCCGCTCCCGACGCTCCTCCTGCGCGCAGGCCGCAAGGAAGTCCGGGATCGTCTCGAGGCCGTCCGCCCACATGTGGGCCCAGTTCGAGTAGGCCCGATCGACCGGGTCTCGCAGGATTGCGATCAGCCGCGCATCGGGTACGGCGGCCCTCATGCGCCCGAGGGCGTCATGGCTGGCCAGGTAGAAGGGCGTGCTCTCCCCACGAAGAGCACCGGGCGGAGCATCGTCAAAGAGTCTCTCGTATCGGTGACGGTCCCAGATCCACTCGCGATCGCTGTGGGCGTCACCTGGCCCGCGGTGGTGGGGCGGCCGCCCGTCGCACATGAAGAACTTGGGCTCCTTCACGTCGGACATGTACAACGCCGGGTGTGTCGAGAGAGCGGCGTGAAGAGCAGAGGTCCCAGCCTTGGGAGCACCGATGATGAAGAAGTCCGGAAGAGCCATGCCTGTTCCCCTCCCACCACGCCTAATGCTTGCAATGCTATCGCCAAACTAGAGAATGGTGGCCGACGGCCCGAACTGAGCGGTGGGTGCCGGTGGGACGCCATCATGGTCCCGTGACAGACCGGGAGGGAGAAACAACGTCGACCCCTTGGTACCTCCTCGTCTACCGGATCCCGAGCGAGCCGACGCGCCTGCGGGCCGGAGTGTGGCGCCGGCTGAAGGGGCTGGGGGCGATCTACGTGCAGAACTCGGTTGCCGCCCTCCCGGTCTCCCCGGCGGCGGAGCGGGCACTCCGCGCTCTTCGCTCGGAGATCGACGAGATGGGGGGGAGGGCCTACCTATTCGAGTCGACAACGCTCGCCGGCCAGTCCAACCTCGTCGCCGCCTTCAACGCGGCGCGCGATGACGAGTACGAGGAGATCGCCGACCGGTGTGAGGACTTCCTGCGCCAGGTACAGAAGGAGTACGACGAGAACCACTTCACCTACGCCGAGCTCGAGGAGAACGACATCGACCTCGTCAAGCTGAAGGGCTGGCTCGAGAAGATCCGCTCTCGCGATGCCTTCGGCGCGACGGGGATGGAGGCGGTGACGGCCATCCTCTCGCGGTGCGAAAAGGCGCTCGACGAGTACGCGGCGCGGGTATACGCCGAGGAGGGTGAGGCTCCGAGTGGCTGAGGCACGGGCCCTCTTCGATTCGGGCGCCTTCCGTCGTCTGACGGAGTAACAGCCGTTACAATTGTCCAGCAACGCCCTCCGGGCAGTCGCCTGCCACCTCCCGGATCGTCGACAGGAAAGTTGAGAACCCGATGACCTCCACCGTGCTTCTCGCGCTCGCCGTCTTCGGTGCCTGCGCGGTCGAGTCGGTCGAAGCCTTCACTCTCGTGCTCGCCGCCGGAACGACGCGTGGCTGGCGGAGCGCCTACGAGGGTGCGGCGACCGCCCTCGTCGTGCTCGCCGTCCTCGTCGTCGCCGTCGGGGTGCCACTCGTCCACTATGTGCCGATAAACGTCCTAAGGGTCGTGATCGGCGGCCTCCTCCTCGTCCTCGGTCTCGGCTGGCTGCGGAAGGCAGTCCTTCGGGCGAGCGGTCACAAGGCGCTCCACGACGAGGACGCCATCTACGCCAACACAGTGGCAGAGCTGGGCGAAGGCTCGCCGTCGGCCTCGCAGGGTCGCGATGCCGTCGGCTTCGCGGTGGCGTTCAAGGGAGTCCTTCTCGAGGGGATGGAGGTGGTCCTCATCGTCTTGAGTCTCGGAGCCTCCTCGCACCACCTCGCCCTCGCCTCGGCGATGGCGGGGGCTGCGGCGATCGTCGTCATCGGCGTCGGCACAGCCGTCGCCCGCCAGCTGAGCGAGGTGCCCGAGAACACCCTCAAGTTCTGCGTGGGCGTGATGCTCACGAGCTTCGGCCTGTTCTGGGTGGGTGAAGGGGCCGGCCTCAGATGGCCCGGCAGCGACGCCGCCATCCTCGTGCTCGTCGCCGGATTCCTCCTCATCGCCATCGGAATGACGAGATGGTTGAGGCGCCTCGGCCCACCGGCTGAGACAGCGAGCAGGATCGGCACGGCAACGCCATGACTGCAGTGAGCAGAGCGATCCGAGCCTTTGGGCACTTCTGGCTGGACTTCCTCATCGGCGACACGCCGGAGATCTTCGTCGGAGCTCTCTTCGTCGTGGCGGCGGCGCTCGCCTTCCGGCACGATCGTCCGATCGGGATCATGCTCCTTCTCGTGCTGACGGTCGTCGTCCTCGTTGGGAGCACCTATCGCGGCCGCAAGCCCAGCGGCAGGCCGAAGCGTCCCGAAGGCCCTTCCGAGCCGCTCGCATAGGGGGCATGGCTGCCCGCCGGGCGGTCGCCGGACATGCGGATCCGGGTCACATGCTCGATCTGTTCAGTAACGTCGCTCGGTCACTGAAAGCACGCTGAGTGATTGGACAACCACTGGCCGCATTGGCTCATTTAGACGGCTAACCTTGCATTCGGGCGATCCCCTTTCGGTCTCCCTAGGGAACGAAAGGGAACGTCATTGAGAATGGACTGCACCGATTCACCAGCAGCGCTGTAACGGCTCAATCTCATTGGGCCTGGTGGCGCCAAGGCCCTAGGCCGTCCACGGGGAGCTTCTGTTCCGTGCTCGGAACCTTAGGACGTTGACAATGCTGGTGACCCTGGAGGTGCCGCCGACAGCTGATCCGCGGAGATGCCGTCGATCAGCTTTGCCGCGCCATCGGCCCCTGCGAGGAGTGCCGTGTGGGAGAAGGGCACATTCGTTTCAGCAGCTAAGCATCATTAGGAGAGAGTTCAATGACGATTAGCCCGTATAAAGCATCGGTTCTCATCGCCGCCGCCTGCGTCTGCATCTCTGTCGTCATTCCGGGCCAGGCGCTTGCGGCCGGGGTAAAGGCCCGGGCATGGGCTGTCGAGTCGACTCCGGCCAATGACGACGTGACGCTCACCGCCGTCTCGTGCATGTCGAAGAAGTTCTGTTTGGCAATCGGGACATTCGAATTTGGCAGCAACGGGGGCCAGCAGGCTGTTGCCTACCGCTGGGACGGCGTCAAATGGGCAGCGTCAGCGGCTCCCGCCGACGCGAGCGCCCTCGAAGGGGTGGCGTGCATCTCCACCAGCTATTGCATCGCCGTCGGCGGCAACCTCAGCTCGGCGGCCCAGGCTTGGAGCTGGAGCGACGGCAGATGGGCCGACCAGTCGACGTACAACGCCGCTTCAGGCGTTCTATGGGCGGTCAGGTGCGCCGGGGGGACGAGCTGCGAAGCAGTCGGCCAGCGGGGCGACGGCCTCACCAACTACCCGCTTGCTGAATACTGGAACGGCAGCACGTGGAAAGACCAGTCGACGGCCGGTGCTCCGGCCGGCACCCTCCACGGCGTTGCCTGTGAGGTCGACCGGGCACTGCACAGCCGTCGGAAGCAACTACACGTCGAACACCGTGCTCGCGATGACGCTCCGCGGCTCCCGCTGGTTCACGCAGACCACCCCTGGCCTGCCGGCAACTGGGGGCGGCTACCAGCTGAACAATGTGTCGTGCTACCGAGGCGGCTGCACCGCCGTCGGCAGCTCCGACTCGGGGACGACGCTCGCGGAGGCCTGGAACGGCACGGGGTGGAAACTTCTCGGCCCGAGGAGCACAGGGGATCTTCCGGGCAGTGACGCGACCTGGAACAGCGTCCACTGCCTGACAGCGTCCGACTGCATCGCGGTCGGCGGGGCGGCCACTGCGGAGGGCACCGGATTCCGAACATTGGTCGACAGCTGGAACGGCAAGATCTGGATGGTCGACAAGACGCCAAGCCCGTCCGTCTACAGCAACCAGCTGTTCGCCATCTCGTGCACCTCAACGGCATGCACGGCCGTCGGCAGCCAGGGGATGAAGGACATCCAGAAGAGCAACTCGTTGGCGGTTCGAACCGGCCCGGCCGCAAAGGTCGGCTGAGTGCTGCACGAGCGGTGGCGTCGCTTTCGAGTCGCCGCCACCGCTCGTGTGCTCCCGCCATCGGCCGGCCCCTTCTGTGGTGTCGCATTTGATCACTCGAGGGAGCTCACCCCGGGAGGAGCTTCGTGAGGCGAACCTCCTCCTCCGCGTAGCCGAGGTGTTGGTAGAAGGTCCGAGCTCGGCTGTTGCCGGCACCGGTTTCGAGCGTGAGGTGTCGCAGACCACGCTCAACGGCCCACTGCTCAGCGGCGGCCATGAGCGCACGGCCCACGCCCCTTCCCTCCATGTCCTCAGCGGTCACAAGCTCCCCGACGTACCCGTCGGCGTCGCCGCCGCTCCAATGAGGTCGCTCCTCGACGGTCACGATTCCCACGATCCGCTCGTCGAACTTGGCCACAAACACGGCGTGGCCGTCTGCGCCGGCCGATGCGAGCGCCATGTCGATCCAGCCCCGAACTGCGGCGGCGACCCTGCTCGAGTCTCTCCAAGCGGCGACCCCAATGCACAGCCGTGGACTCATTTCGGTGACCCCGTCATGGTCGGCGGCATCGAAGGGGACGACCTGAAGGGTGACTGGTGCGGGCATCGGCGGAAGTCACGCGCGGCAACCCGTGCTTGATAAATGAGCAATCAGGAGACGGCCCGCCACCGCGGCGGTGGTGGCTTGGTTCGTCCGCCCGGCCTGGAGCGAGCTGAGGCATCCTCTGGCAACCAGGGCAAGGGACGGAGCGGGCGACACCCGTATAACCAGCCTGGAAGGCTCTCCGGAGCCAATTTCGCAGGCTGGGACAACTTACATTGTCGCTGCTCAGTCTTCATTCTCAGTGACCGCTGATGACCGCTCACGACCCTCGTGACGATCCGTTAGGTCACGTTCGGGTCACGCCGGGAAGGATGGCGCCGCCTATTCGTTCACCCAACCGGTCGGCTGGTCGACTCGTGGAGAGCTGCCCAGCCATGCCCTCACCAGCGCGGCGCCCCAGCCGCATCATGCTCAGCCGACCACCTACCTACCGAGGGGTGGCGCGGCCCGTTCGACGACTGCCCCTTGGAAGATTGGATGCACTGGCACGATGCTGAGAAAACCCTACGGTCTACGAACGCCGGCTTCGGCCGGCCGCGTCCTCTGCCGCCGGCTCGGAAACCCGAGCATCTCACTCGCCCGTGGTTCCGTCTACGGCCTCGCGCAGTAAATCGGCGTGCCCGTTGTGGCGGGCGTACTCCTCGATCATGTGAACGATGATCCACCTTAGGTTGGGCTGATCGCCGGGCAGCTTGTTCCTCGCAAGCTGGTCGAGATCGCCGTTCGACAGGGCCTCCGTGACGTTGGTGCGTGACTGATCGACGAATCGCCGCCACAACGCTCTCAGATCTTCAGGCGTGTCGTTGACGGCAGAGTGCCAGTCCCAGTCCGGGTCGGCATCCCAGTCGACAGCGTTCCACGGAGCTGATCGACCTCGGTCGAGCAGCCTCCTTGAGAACCAGTGCTCCTCGACCAGTGCCAGGTGCTTCATCATCCCGCCAAGTGACATCGGCGAGGAGGCGACGGTGAGCCCCATGCCCCTCGAGTCCAGATCACTGCACTTCCACTCGAATGTTGCACGTTGGTAGTCGAGGAATCCGAGAATCGTCTCGAGCTCGCCTGCATCCTCAGGCGGACGCGATCGCCCATATTCGTCAATGAATGCCATCGACCGAAGCTAACTCGCGGTAGTCCCAGATGACAGCGTGCTCCGCGACGCGGAGCCTCGTCACGGCAACGCCACCGACATCTGGCCCGACTGCCGGGACCTGGGCGCACAGAACGACGCCCGTAGACGCCCGCCGACCCTCTACAGGGAGATGACAAGCAACGAGGCGCCCGCCGATTCGGTGGACCGCGAGAGCAACGGCGACTCGGTGGTAACCGCGATCTCCGCTTCGAGCACGGCTGCGGCAGCGATGTCTCAGCGGTAAGGAGGTTCAGCTGTCCGGAGAGGGCTGACATGACGGGCACGAGGCGACGGAGGCTGAGCAGTCCGATTTCCGAAGAGAGCTCGGTGAGCCCACAGTGCAGCGCGCTGACGCTCGTCCTCTCGTAAGGCTGCGGCTGCGCGACAGGGCGCCAGCTCCGGGACGGCTGACAGCCGGCGCAAGCCGCCAATACCACGTGCGCGATGCCGCTCTCGCTGAGGCCCTTTCTGAGCACGTTCAACTGTCGCCAACGCCGCCCGGCTTCGGCGTCTCGCGGGATAACCGAGATAGTCCCGAACTGCCGGCCGGCGGTCGTCAGCGGCCTGACCAGGGCAAAGGGCGGAGCGGGCGACGGGGATCGAACCCGCATAACCAGCTTGGAAGGCTGGGGCTCTGCCATTGAGCTACGCCCGCGAGCGGGAGCCAGGTTAGCCGGGGATCTCCAGTTCCTCGATTGATGGCCCGCCTGCACGGCGGCAGATCGTGATGGTTCGCCGAGAGCAACTGGCCGGCACGTCGCCGCCTAGTCTCTTCCAGTGCCGGAGGTGCCCGTCCATTACCGATCCCGGGAGGAGGACAGTGCCCGCTGGCTCGGGTTTCCTTTCCGGCCCGGTGATGTCGTGATCAGCACACGGTCGAAGAGCGGGACGACGTGGATGCAGATGATCTGTGCCCTGCTCATCTTTCAGACGGCCGACCTGCCGGCGCCGGTGTCGGAGCTGTCGCTTTGGCTCGACTGGCTGATAAGGCCAGAGGCAGAGGTGTACGGCCGCCTCGCCGTCCAACAGCACAGGCGGTTCATCAAGACCCACACCCCGCTCGACGGTCTGCCCATCGACGGCCGAGTCACCTACATCGTGGTCGCCCGCCACCCGCTCGACATGGCCGTGTCGCTCTATTTCCAGGGTGCCAACCTCGACCGGGCCCGGCTGAGCAACCTCATCGCCCCCGGGGAGCCCGTCCGGGCGGAGCGGGTCGCTCGACCCCTTCACGACTGGCTCGTCTCGTGGATCGAAGACGATGTCGAGCCGCAGGAGGAGCTTGACTCACTGCCCGGGGTGATGTGGCACTACTGCGATGCTTGGGTGCGTCGCAAAGAGGTGAACGTGGTCCTCGTCCACTACGACGACCTGTCCGGCGACCTCGGCGGCGAGATGCGCCGCCTCGCGCGCCGGCTCGGCATCGCCGTTCCCGCCGATCGGTGGGCCGAGCTTGTCAAGGCGGCGACGTTCGAGGAGATGCGAGCGCGACCGGACCAGACGGTGCCGACCCCCTCCGGAATCCTGAAGGATCCGAAAGCCTTCTTCCGGCGTGGCACTTCCGGAGCCGGCCGCGAGGTCCTGAGCAAGGACGAGCTCCGCCGCTACGACGCACGCACGGCCGAGCTGGCACCGCCGGAGCTCCTCGCGTGGCTGCACCGCGAGGGCCGCCGGGACATCTGAGCCCGAGCGCGCAGCGTCGCGCTCCTGCTACCGAGGCGATCCGGCCTTTCGGACGCAACGATGGCGGCGTCGCGGCTCAGCCTTTGGGTCGGTGGGCGGGATCGACATAGATTTGCACCCGATGTCGAACTACTACCCTGAGCCCCCGGCACCTGAGCGGCCGCGGGGCTTGCGTGCCCGTGTGGCGGCATTGCTCCACAAGGAGCAGCAGGCGAGCGGTGCCGCCGGGCAAAGAGATCACGCCTACAGCGAGGAGGCGCGCATCGAAGGCGACGAGCCGCCGATGCCGTCTCGATAGTCAGCCGAGCCGCCCCGCCCAAGCCCGCTCGGACGGGATCGCGGGCGTGCGGGGACGGGCGCCTCGGCGGGGGTAGAGTTAGGGCGCAGCCCGGAGTGCCCACTCCGTAGCCCGAGAGAACAGCGTTGCTCCAGACCCTGGTAGCGCATAGCCGCTGTGCCTAGGAGTCTGGATGAACGAGTTGGAGCATCGCCCTGTGTCTGTCAATGGGGGCCCGACCGCCCCGCCCACAGAGCAGCGGCTCACCGTCGTCGGGTCGCTCGTGACGGCACTCATCCTGTTCGGGCCGCTCGCGGGCGTCGTCATCGCTGCCGTCAGCCTGTTCGGGCGAGGAGTGACGATTCTCGACCTCGGGTTGGGTGTGTTCTTCTACGCCGTGACCGGCCACGGCCTGAGCGTCGGCTACCACCGCATGTGCGCCCACCGTGCGTGCAAACCGACGCGAGGCGCGAAGATCGCTCTTGCTGTCGCCGGGTCGATGGGTTTTGAGGGGGCGCTCGTCGGCTGGGTGGCGATCCACCGCCGGCACCACGCCTTCACCGACCGCCCGGGGGATCCCCATTCCCCCCACCTGCACGGCAACTCCACCTTGGACAGGATCCGGGGGGCGCTTCACGCCCACATCGGTTGGCTCTTTCGCCAACAGCCGACCGAGATCGCCCGCTGGGCACCCGATCTCGCTGCTGATCCGGACCTCGTCCGCATCAGCAGCATGTTCCCGCTCTTCTGCGTCATCTCCCTGGCGCTGCCGACGGCGATCGGTTGGGCCGTGACGGGAACCTACGCCGGCGCCCTCGGTGGGCTCGTCTGGGGCGGCCTCGTCCGCGTCTTCGTCCTGCAGCACTCCACTTTCGCCGTCAACTCCGCCTGCCACATCTGGGGACGCAGGCCCTTCAAGACCCGCGTCGAGGACCGTGCGACCAACTTCGCCCCCCTTGCCGTGCTCGCGATGGGCGACAACTGGCACAACCTGCACCACTCGAATCCCCGCTTCGCCCGCCACGGCGTCGAGCGACACCAGATCGACTCGACGGCCCGCGTGATCCGGCTCCTCGAGCTGGCCGGGCTGGTGAGCGACGTGCGGTGGCCGACACCGGCGGCCCTGCAGGCGAGACGCGTGGATGCGGCCGCCGCTGAACCTCCAGAGGACACCGCCGGTGATCTCCCTGTCGTCGATGTTGTGGAGGAGCCCTACGAGGAACCCGAGGCCCGGGAAGAGCATCTGGTCGCTCGCTGACGTCCCTCGACTAGGCCGCCGGCGGGCACGGTGCTCGGCCGTCACCTACCCCGAGCCGTCGGCCCCGCTGACGCCGAGGGCGGCCTCGAGGAACGTGAGGACGTCGGCCGCCTCGGCGATCTGCTTCGAGGTCGGTTTGCCGGCCCCGTGACCGGCGGAGGTCTCGATCCTTATGAGGATCGGCGCAGAGCCACCTTGTGCAGCCTGCAAGGCGGCGGCGAACTTGAAGGAATGGCCAGGGATGACCCGATCGTCGTGGTCGCCGGTGACCACCATCGTTGCCGGGTAGTTCGTCCCGGGGCGGAGGTTGTGGAGCGGCGAGTAGGCCCGCACGATCGGATATTGCGCCGGGTCGTCGGGATCGCCGAGGTCGCCCGTCCACGCCCAGCCGATGGTGAACTTGTGGAAGCGCAACATGTCGAGCACACCGACGACGGGCACGGCCGCACCGAAGAGCTCCGGGTGCTGAGTTAGGCAGGCGCCGACGAGCAGCCCGCCGTTCGAGGCGCCTTTGATGGCGGTGCGCTCCGGACGAGACCAGCCTGAGTCGGCGAAGTAGCGGGCACAGGCGCAGAAGTCGTCAAAGACGTGCTGCTTGTTCTGCAGACGGCCGTCGTCATGCCACGCCCGCCCGTACTCCCCGCCGCCCCGCAGGTTGGCGACGGCATATATGCCGCCGCGCTCCATCCACACGGCCGCCTCGACGGAGAACTCCGGGGTGAGGGCGACGTTGAAGCCGCCGTAGCCGTAGAGGAGCACCGGAGTGTCGCCCGAAGGCTCGAGCCCCCGGCGCCTCGAGAGAAGGATCGGTACCTCTGTGCCGTCCTCCGAGGTGGCGAAGACCTGCTCGGTCAGGTGCTGGCCCGAGTCGAATCCGGCGCTCGAGGAGCCGATGAGGCGTGTGTCGCCGGTCAGGAGCTCGTGCGACCAGAGGGACCACGGCTCTGTGTAGGAGGTGACGCCGAAGTAGATGATGTCGAGCGCCGGGTGGCCCGAGACGTAGCCGCCGTCTACCTCGAGCAACGAGGAGTAGGGAGGAAGGGGTATCTCCCGCACCACGTCGCCCTCGAGCCGGTGAACACGAAGGACCGAGCAGGCGTCCTTCAAGTACCAGCAGGCAAGGAACCGACCGCACTGGCGGGCACCGATCATGGTCTCTGACGACTCGGGGATGACCTCGCTCCAGTTGGAGCGGCTCGGGGCGCCGAGCTCCACCGCCACCAGCCGGCGGCGTTCGCAGCCGTCGTTCGTCAATAGAAGGAAACGCTCCCCGATGTTGGCGACCACGGCGGCCTCTACCGAGAAGTCGCCCACGAGCGGCTGCAAGCCCGAGCCGGGATGTTCGAGGTCGAGCACGTGCAGCTGCGACTCGGGAGCCGAGCCCCGGCTGATGTCGATGACGAGGAAGCGTCCGTCATCGGTCATGGATGCGTGTGGCAGCCAATCCTGCTCGGCCGGCGCGAAGATCACCTCATCGTCGGACTGGCCGGTACCGAGCCGGTGGAAGAGGATCCGGAGGTGGCGGGTCTCACTGTCGTACTCGTGCCCCGCCTCGGGCCGGGAAGAGGCACCATAGAAGAAACCCGTCCCGTCCCTCCTCCACACCGCATCCGAGAACTTCGACCACTCCACCAAGTCGGGAAGGTCACGCCTGTCGGCGACGTCCCGGACGTGCCATGTGAGCCAGTCCGAGCCGGCCGAAGCCGTCGAGTAGACGAGCAGCCGGCCGTCGCGGCTCGCCTCGGCGCTCATGACGGCGATGGTCCCGTCCGGCGAGAGCGCGTTCGGATCGAGGAGGACAGCTCCCTCGTCCTCGGGTGACTCCATCACGTAGAGGACCGACTGCGCCTGCAGGCCGGAGTTGCGGAACTGGAACAACCGGCCGCCGCGCTCGACGGGCACGCCGCGACGGGGGTAGTCCCACAGCTGTGCGAGCCGATCCGAGATCTCCGCCCGCGAGGGCACGGCCTCCAAGAAGGACTGCGTGAGGAGGTTCTCGGCGTGGATCCATGCCACGGTCTCGGGGGCATCGGTGTCCTCGAGCCAGCGGTAGGGATCAGCGACGGTCTCGCCGTGGTAGTTGTCGGCATCAGCGCCGGCGCGGGTCTTTGGGTAGGGGACGTTCATCGTCGGGGAGGCGGGATTTGAACCCGCGGCCTCCTGCTCCCAAAGCAGGCGCGCTGCCAAGCTGCGCTACTCCCCGGGCTGAGGGCGAGTATACGACCAACCCCTTCCGGCCTCGGGACCCCGCCTTTGCCGCTGTAAGCTTGCTCCCGGAGCGCCGGGAAGTCTGGTCGGCACATGAAGAGGCCCGGCTTTGCCGCGGCCGCCGACGGACAGGTGGTGATGGCAGTGATCGGCTCCGGCCGCAGGACGCGAGCGTCCCGAGAGGACCACCACCGCACCGGCAGCCCACGTCGGTTGCCGCGAGCCACCTGGCAGCGGGAAGAGGTGCGCACGACGCTGTGGCTCCTCCCGGGAGTTCTCGTCGTGGTGAGCGTCCTTCTGTTCGCCGTCACATATGGCTTCGACATCGCCGCCTACCACCGCCACCTCAGCTACCCGTTCTGGATCCGTGCGCTCGACCCCGATGCCGCCCGGCAGGTCCTCATCGCCATCGCCGCCGCCGTGATCACGGTGGTGGGTGTCGTCTTCTCGATCACCATCTTGGCCCTGACGTTGGCCTCGCAGCAGTTCGGGCCGAGGATGATGCGGAACTTCGTGCGCGACATCGGCAACCAACTGACTCTCGGCGTCTGGGTGGCGACGCTCGTCTATTGCGTGCTCGCCCTCGGGTCGATCACGACCGGCGGCAGGCTCGGGGGCTTCGTCCCCGACCTGTCCGTCACGATGGCCGAGGCGCTGCTCTTCGTCGATGTCGGGATCCTCATCTACTTCATCCACCACATCGCGAAGTCGATCCAGCTTCCACAAGTGATCGCCGGCATCGCCCGCGACCTGGCCTCGGCAGTCGACGCCGAGTTCCCGCATCCAGTCCGAGCAGGCGGAGGCCGAAGCTCTGATGACGACGCCGGGCTCAGGTCACTCGTGGGTCGGCTCGACGCCGAGGGCGTCACGATCCCGGCTCTCGAGAGCGGGTACCTGCAGTTCGTCGCTTTCGGTCAGGTCGTGCACATTGCCGAGCAGGCCGGCGCGGTGATCCGCCTCGCCTACCGGCCCGGCCACTTCGTCGTCGCCGGCCGTCCGCTCGGCACCGTCTGGCCGCCCGACACGGCGGCCGGAGTCAAGGAGGCGCTCGCCCACTCGCACGTCACCGGCCCGCACCGGACGCTCGCGCAGGATCCCGTCTTCGCGATCGACCAGCTCGTCGAGATCGCAATCAGAGCGCTCTCGCCCGCCGTGAACGACACCTTCACGGCGCTCACCTGCATCGACTGGATCTCCGCCGGGCTGTCGCAGATCTCGGGGCGGGAGCTGTCCGAGGACATCTACCGGGACAGGCGGCAGCAGGTCCGACTCATCCTGCTGGCGCCCAGTTACGACCGCATGGTGAACAGGGCGTTCGACAAGATCCGCCAGGCCGGAGGAACGATGCCGGCGGTCGTGATCCGGTTCCTCGATGCGATCACGCGCGTAGTCGATGACACCGTCTCGCCCGCGCAGCGGGCGGTCCTTCGCCGGCAGGCGGACATGATCCTTCGCGCCGCCGACGAGGGGATCAGCGAGCCGAACGACAGGGCCGACATCCACGCCCGCTACGCCCGGCTCGCTTCGGCCATCGCCGTTCTCGACGTGCAGCAGGCCGGCCGGGGACCGGCGGGTCTCGACGGGGCCGCCCGCAAGCTTGTCGGGGCGCCCCGTGAGCCGCCGGTAGAATCCGCTGGCCATATGCGTTCCTCCTCAGAAGTGCTCGAAGGCAACAAGGTCAAGCTCTCCGTCGAGATCGATGAGGAGGAGCTGGAGTCGGCTGTCGACGACACGGTGCGACGACTGCAGCGTGAGGTGAGCGTTCCCGGGTTCCGGCCCGGGAAGGTGCCTCGGCGACTGCTCGAGGCCCGCCTCGGAGGCAAAGCGATCCGGGAGGAGGTGATCCGGCACGCCCTTCCGGACTACTACGCCCAGGCGGTCGAGGAAGCCTCCCTCGACACGATCGCCGCTCCCGAGATCGACATCACCTCGGGCGAGGACGAGGGGCCGCTCGCCTTCGACGCCGTCGTCGAGGTCCGCCCGAAGGTCTCGATCGCCGGTTACGAGGGCCTCGTGGTGACCGTGCCTTCCCCTGAGGCGACCGAGGAGGAGATCGAGGCCCAGCTCGATCGGATGCGCCAGCAGTTCGCCGAGCTGCGGGACGTCGAGCGGCCGGCGCGGGACGGCGACGTCGTCACCGTCGACGTACAGGCGACGAGGAACGGCGAGTCGGTGGAGGATCTCGCCACGTCCGACTTCGTCTACGAGGTGGGAACGGGCATGCTCGCCGAAGGGGCCGACGAGGCGCTCCGGGGAGCTAGAGCCGGTGACATCCTCGAGATCGACGGCGCCGAGGCTCCCGGTGGGGCCGCCGCGCTCGAGGATCCTCGTCAAGCAGGTTCGGGAGAAGCTGCTGCCCGACGCCGACGACGAATGGGCCGCCGACGCATCCGAGTTCGCCACCGTCGCCGAGCTCCGCGACGACATCCGCGGACGGATGACCGCTCTCAAGCGGCTGCAGGCCCGCATCGCCCTGCGGGAGCAGTCCATCGAGGCCCTCGCCTCGCTTGTGGCCGAGGAGATCCCCGCCGCCCTCGTCGACGACGAGACGGTCCGGGTCCGGGACCGCTTCCTGCAGCAGCTCGCCGAGAGTCGCATCGCCCTCGAGCAGTACCTGGAGGCGACCGGCCGCACCCCCGAGCAGCTGGTGGAGGAGTTCCGCTCGAAGGCGGCCGACCAGGCCCGCGCCGATCTGGCGCTGCGGGCGTTGGCCGAGGCGGAGAATCTCGACCGTCTCGGACGACGATCTCGCCGCCGAGATGGCACGTCTGGCCGAGGAGGCCGGAAGGCCGGTGCGGGAGGTGGCCCGTCAGATCGCCGAGGGGCCGGGCATCGAACGGCTACGCTCGGAGATCAGGAACTCGAAGGCCGTCGAGTGGCTCACCGAGCACGTCGATGTCGTCGATGATCAGGGGAAACCTATGGACCGAGCGTTGCTGCTCGAGCATGACACCGACGGGAGCGACCCCGCCGACGACGAAGGCCCAGGCGGCTCGGACAGCGCTCAGGGATCAGACGACGTGGAGGAGGCGAACACGGCCACCGTGGACGAGCCAAGAGTGGACGACGCAGCCGGCGACGGCTCAGCGCTTAGCGGTGAGGAGACGCCGGCTTGACTGCATACAACTATCTCGTCCCCACTGTCGTCGAGCAGTCGAGCCGTGGGGAGCGGGCCTACGACCTGTACTCGCGCCTTCTCCGTGAGCGGATCATCTTCGTCGGCACGCCGATCGACGACACGATCGCCAATCTCGTCTGCGCCCAGATGCTGTTTCTCGAGTCGGAGGACTCCGAGAAGGACATCAACATCTACATCAACTCACCCGGCGGTGACATCACCGCGCTGTTCGCCATCTACGACACGATGAAGTACGTCCGACCGGACAAGTCGACGTTCTGCTTCGGCCAGGCCGCCTCGGCTGCGGCGGTCCTGCTGGCGGCGGGCACGAAGGGCAAGCGCTTCGCCCTGCCCCATGCCCGCATCCTGCTCCACCAGCCCTACGGGGGCGCCGCCGGGCAGGCGACCGACATCGAGCTGCAGGCAAAGGAGATCCTCCGCATGCGGGATCTCCTGAACGAGATGCTCGCCGACGACACGGGCCAGACGATGGCGAAGATCCACCAGGACACCGACCGGGACTTCATCATGAGCGCCGAGGAGGCCCTCGACTACGGTGTCATCGACGAGGTGATCAGAAATCGAGAGGCCGTCGGCAGTGCGATTGCCGCCGTCGGCGCTGCCTGACGGGGGAAGGCGACTGTGGCGAAATTCGGTGATGGTGGTGAGCTCGTCAAATGCAGCTTCTGCGGGAAGTCCCAGAAGCAGGTAAAGAAGCTGATCGCCGGTCCCGGCGTCTACATCTGTGACGAGTGCATCGAGCTGTGCAACGACATCATCGAGGAGGAGCTCGCTGAGCCGAGCGAGGTTCGCTTCGAGGACCTGCCCAAGCCGAAGGAGATCTTCGAGTTCCTGAACGACTACGTCGTGGGGCAGGAGCAGGCGAAGAAGATCCTCTCGGTGGCCGTCTACAACCACTACAAGAGGGTCCAGGCGGGCGCCTACCGGGAGGGCGAGGTCGAGATCGCCAAGTCGAACATCCTCCTCCTCGGCCCGACCGGTTGTGGGAAGACCCTCCTCGCCCAGACGCTCGCCCGCATGCTCAACGTACCTTTCGCCATCGCCGATGCGACGGCCCTCACCGAGGCCGGCTACGTCGGCGAGGACGTCGAGAACATCCTGCTCAAGCTGATCCAGGCGGCCGACTACGACGTGAAGAAGGCCGAGACCGGGATCATCTACATCGACGAGATCGACAAGATCGCCCGCAAGTCCGAGAACCCGTCGATCACACGAGACGTCTCCGGCGAAGGCGTTCAGCAGGCGCTCTTGAAGATCCTCGAGGGGACGACGGCCTCGGTCCCGCCGCAAGGGGGCAGGAAGCATCCCCATCAGGAGTTCATCCAGATCGACACGACGAACATCCTGTTCATCTGTGGCGGCGCCTTTGCCGGGCTCGACAAGATCATCGAGAGCCGGATCGGCCGGGCGGGGATCGGCTTCAGGGCCGAGGTCCGACGGGGCAAGCACTGGAACGAGGGCGAGCTCCTCATGTCGGTGCTGCCGGAGGACCTGCTCAAGTTCGGGCTCATCCCGGAGTTCGTCGGCCGCCTGCCGGTCATCGGGGCGGTCTCCGGCCTCGACCGGGAGGCTCTCGTCCGGATCCTCATGGAGCCGAAGAACGCCCTCATCAAGCAGTACCACCGGGTCTTCGAGCTCGACAACGTCGAGCTCGAGATCTCCGAGGACGCCCTCGAGGCGATCTCGGATCAGGCGTTGCTGCGGGGCACCGGAGCGCGAGGTCTTCGGGCCATCCTCGAGGAGGTGCTGCTCGACGTCATGTACGACCTGCCGAGCCGGGAGGACATCGGCCGCTGCGTGGTCGACCGCTCCGTCGTCCTCGAGCGTGTGGCGCCGAGCCTCGTCCCGCGGGGGGCGCCGAAGACGCCGGAGCGCTCACCTCGCCGCGCCGCATCCTGACCCTTTGATCTTCGGAGCCCCCTGAACTCTCCGCCACGAGTCCGGTCCGTTCTCGCCGCCCGCTGACGGTTACGACGCCAGCATCGGCGAGGCGCTCGCCTGGCTCGACCGCCACATCAATCTCGAGGCGATCGAGTCCGGAGCCGCCGGCCGCTTCGCGCTGCCGACGCTTGGACCGGATCCGGACCCTCGTCGAGGCCATGGGCGATCCGCAGCGGTCGTTCCCGGCGATCCATGTCACCGGGACGAACGGCAAGGGCTCCACGGCCCGGATGTGCGCCGCCCTGCTGGAGGCGAGCGGGATCAAGACCGGGCTCTACACGAGCCCTCATCTCGAGCGCATCAACGAGCGGATGGTCGCGAGGCGACGCCGCCATCACCGACGACGCCCTTGCCGCCCAGCTGGCCGCGCTGGCCGAGCTGGAGGTGTTCGTCGGCACGAGGGCCACCTGGTTCGAGCTCGTGACGGCGGCGGCGTTTCGCTGGTTCGCCGACGAAGCCGTCGAGGCTGCCGTCATCGAGGTCGGGCTCGGCGGAAGGTGGGACGCCACGAACGTCGTCGACGGTGCTGTCGCGGTGATCACGAACGTCGACCTCGACCACGTGCAGCTGCTCGGCGGGACTCGTGCGGCGATCGCGGCGGAGAAGGCGGGCATCGTGAAGCCGGGAAGCGTCGTCATCCTCGGCGAGGAGGATCCGGAGATCCGCCGCGTCGTCGAGGAGGCGGCAGCAGACGTGGGCGCGGCGGCGGTGTGGCGGCGGGGCGAGGACTTCGGCGCCGACGCCAACCGGCTCGCATACGGCGGCCGCGTCGCCGATCTGTACACGCCGGCCCGCCGCTACGAGGAGGTCTACATCCCTCTCCACGGGGCCCACCAGGCTGACAACGCCGCCGCCGCCCTCGCCGCCGCACAGGCCTTCCTCGGCGTCCCGATCGAGGAATCCGTCGTCGCGGCGGCCTTCGCGTCGCTCGAGGTGCCGGGCAGGCTCGAGGTCGTGCGTCGACGTCCCCTCGTGGTGCTCGACGGCGCCCACAATCCGGCCGGGGCAGCCGCGGTCGGGCGCGGCGCTCGGCGACGACTTCGCCGCTTTCGGGCGGGTGATCGTCGTCATCGGGTGCCTGCGCGGCCACGGGGGACCAGCCGGCCTGCTCGAGGGGCTTGCGCTCACGAGGTTCGGCGCCGACCGGCTCGGGCCGGTCGTGGCCTGCACGGCCCCCTCCCCGCGGGCGATCGCGGCCGGGGAGATCAAAGAGGCAGCCGAGCGGCTCGGCCTTCGTGCAGAAGAGCGAGCAAGCGTGGCCGAGGCGCTCGAACGTGCCCTCGAGCTGGCAGAGCCGGACGACCTCATCCTCGTCACCGGGTCCCTCTACGTCGTCGGCGAGGCGCGGACGCTGCTCGCCTGAGGAGCTGCGCCCACCATGGGCTCCTCGTCGGCTAGGGTCCCCCACCCGTGAAGCGCACGCTCGTCATCTGCAAGCCCGACGCCGTCGCACGAGGCCTGTCCGGCGAGATCCTCGGCAGGCTCGAGGCGCAAGGGGCTGCGGATCGTGGCCTGCGAGCTGAGGACCATCGACGCAGCCACGGCCGCGCTCCACTACGCCGAGCACGAAGGCAAGCCGTTCTACGACGGCCTCATCGAGTTCATCATCGGAGGCCCGTCGCTGCTGATCGTCGTCGAGGGACCCGAGGACACCTGGAAGATGGTCCGCATCCTCATGGGGCCGACCAACCCGGCCGACGCGCCGCCCGGCACGATCCGGGGGGACTTCGGCAGCATGCTCACCGAGAACCTCGTCCACGGTTCGGACGGCCCCGAGTCCGCAAGCCGGGAGATCGGTCTCTTCTTTCCTGCTCTCTCCTGACAGCTGGCTCGCCCTGCTGGCTCGTGCCGGACGGCGGGCTGCGCCGAGCTGGGCCAAGGCAACGCCGCGCCGGAGACCTCGTCATCGTCCGTCGGCACTCGCTGGCAGGACCGTCCCGTTGCCGGCTCGAGTCGTCCCGGCGGCCCGCCCACCGCCGGTTCCTGACGGGGAACAGCCCACGAACAGGATTAGGCTCGGCTGCACACGACGGGCCGTCCGGTCGTCGGTCGCCCGCCTTGTCGGAGGCGAGGCGATTCCTTTACAGGTGAAGGGGCTGCTCTCCGACTTCTGGAGCTGTGGTGTCGATGCCCGAGAACCGCTTCTCGTTCCTCGGCCGCGACATGGCGGTCGATCTTGGCACGGCCAACACCCTCGTGTACGTGCGCGGCAGGGGGATAGTCCTCAACGAGCCGTCCGTCGTCGCCATCAACGTGAAGGACGGCCATCCCCTCGCCGTCGGCGCCGAGGCGAAGCGGATGATCGGCCGCACGCCGAGCAACATCCAGGCGATCCGGCCGCTCAAGGACGGCGTCATCGCCGACTTCGAGGTCTGCGAGATGATGCTCCGCTACTTCATCAGGCGGGTGCACCCGCGGCGGCTTCTCGAAGCCGCGGATCGTCATCTGCGTGCCGTCCGGCATCACAGGCGTCGAGAAGCGAGCCGTGCAGGAAGCAGCCGAGTACGCCGGCGCCCGGAAGGCCTACATCGTCGAGGAGCCGATGGCGGCGGCCATCGGCGCCGGCCTGCCCATCCACGAGCCGACGGGGAACATGGTGGTCGACATCGGCGGCGGGACGACGGAGGTGGCGGTCATCTCGCTCGGCGGCATCGTCGTCAGCCAGTCGATCCGGATCGGCGGCGACGAGCTCGACGAGGCGATCATCTCCTTTGTCAAGAAGGAGTACAGCCTGGCCCTCGGCGAGCGGACCGCCGAGGAGATCAAGATCGCCCTCGGCTCGGCCTGCGAGCTCGAGGAGGAGCTGCATGCGGAGATCCGCGGCCGTGACCTCGTGACCGGCCTCCCGAAGACGGTCGTGACGACGACCGAGGAGGTCCGCAGAGCCATCGAGGAGCCGGTCTCCTCCATCGTCGACGCCGTCAAGGTGACCCTCGACCGGTGCCCGCCTGAGCTTGCCGCCGACATCATGGAGCAGGGCATCGTGCTCACGGGCGGCGGGGCGCTCCTGCACGGCCTCGACGTCCGCCTTCAGGCCGAGACCCACATGCCGATCGTGGTGGCGCCCGACCCGCTCAACTGCGTGGCGCTCGGCAGCGGGATGTGCCTCGAGGAGTTCGAAGCACTCCGCCAGGTGCTCAGCTCCTCCTCGAACCGCTGACGCCGGGTCGCCGTGGCGACCTCCCGCCGCAACACGAGCCAGCGGCTCACCCTCGTGATCCTCGTGCTCGCCTCGATCACGGCGATCACCCTCGACTACCGGGGCGAGTCCAGCCGGGCGATCGGCTCCATCCGCAACGGCGCCCGCGATCGTCCTCTCACCTGTGCAGCGCGTCGTCTCAGACGTCCTCAGGCCGGTCGGTGACTTCTTCTCCGGAGCGGTGAACTACGGCGGTGCCGTCAGCGAGAACGCCCACCTCGAGAGCGAGCTCGGCGCCCTGAAGCGCCAGGCGCTCGAGAACGCCACCGCCGAGCAACAGCTGCAGGAGATACTGAGCGAGCAGCACCTTCCCTACGTCGAGAACATCCCGACCGTGCTCGCCACCGTCATCGACGGGGCCACGTCCAACTTCGAGCTGACCTTCGAGATCGACCGGGGCACATCGTCGGGAGTGGGCAAGGGGATGCCGGTCGTCGCCGGCGCCGGGCTCGATCGGGACGGTCACCTCGGCGGGCGCCTCGACGGCCGTCGTCGAGCTGATCACCGACCCACGGTCGTCCTTCAGCGTCAGGTTCGGCACGCCGGGCATCCCTTGCCATCGCCAACGGCCAAGGCGGCTCGAGCCCGCTCCTGCCTGAGCGGCGTCACGGCGAACATGTCGCCCCGGGTGGGCGAGACCGTCTACACGAGCGGCATCAGCGGGGCCTCCCTGCCCGCCGGCATCCCGGTCGGTACGGTGGCATCCGTGCGCTATTCGCAGGGGCTCGCTCACGAAGGCCGTCCTCGTCAGGCCCCTCGCCCAGCTCGCCGCCCTCAGCTACGTGACCGTCCTGCAGTGGTTCCCGGCGCCGTGACCTCGCTCGTCTGGGCGCGTCTCGTCGTCCTCCTCTCAGCTACAGCGGTCCTCCAGGTCGGCGTCCTCGACGCGTCACGTCGTCGGGGGCGCCCATCCTGACGCCTTCCTCGTGCTCGCGATCGTGGGCGGCCTCGTCGCCGGTCCGCGGACGGGGGGCCGTGATCGCCTTCGTGGCGGGCCTTGTCGCCGACCTGTTCGTCCTCACGCCGTTCGGCCTGTCGTCGCTCTGCTTCGTCCTCGTCGCCTTCACGGTCGGCCTCGCCGCCGGGCTGAGCGGCGGTCGGGCTCCCTACAGCTTCAAGCTGGTGACCGCGCTGATCGGCGGAGTCGCCGCCACGCTTCTCTACTCGCTCGCCGCCGGCCTGATCGGCCAGCCGGCCGTCGCCCACCACGAGCTGGCAGCGATCGCGCTTGTCGTCGCGGCCGGGTGCGCCGTCCTCGTCATCCCCTTCGGGACGGCGATGGCGTGGGCGCTCGGTGGCGAGGACGCCGCAGCGACGGCTCGCCGCATCTCCGGCGGCAGCGCAACGCAGATGACGGGGAACCGCCGGCGGATCTCCTCGAGCCCCCTCAAGCGGCTCGAGGACGAGGAGAAGGAGCTGCGCCGGAGGAGCCAGCCTGTCCGCACGGGCCTCCGCCTGAGCGTGATGGGGATCGTCGTCCTCGGCCTCTTCTCGGTGATGATCGTCAGGCTGTGGTCGCTCCAGGTGCTGCAGGGCCCGAGCTACCAACGCGCTCGAGCACGGCCTCACGACAAAGACGTGGCGATCGCCCCGCCGCGGGGCCTGATCCTCTCCCGCAACGGCGACAGTCCTCGTCGCCAACAAGGTCATGCCGGTCGTGACGCTCGACCGGCATGTGGCGGCGAACGACCCGGCCGTGATAGGGCGGCTGGCGGTCGCCCTCGGTGTCTCCGGTGAGCACCATCAACGCCGACCTGGCCGATCAGCAGGACAGCGTCTACGAGCCGGTGCCGGTTGCGGTGGCGCCGCCTGAGAGCGTCCTCGTCGGGCTGGCGGAGCACAAGGCCGACTATCCGGGCGTGACGATCAGCTACGTGGCCGAGCGCACCTACCCCGACGGCGAGGCCGGCGCGCAGATGCTCGGCTACGTCTCCGACATCACCGCCGCCGAGCTGAAGCAGCTCAAGAACGAGGGCTACCTCCCGAGCGACGTCGTCGGCCAGTCCGGCGTCGAGGAGCAGTACGAGAAGTGGTTGCGGGGCACTGCCCGGCACGCAGGAGCTGCAGGTGGACGCGCTCGGCGACCCTGTCGGTACCGTCTCGGTCCGTCCGCCGTGCTCCAGGCGACGACGTCGTGCTCAACATCGACCTCGGCCTCGAGAACGTCGTACCGAGCGGGCCTTGCGGCACCAGATCGCCAAGCTGCACTCCGAGCACCTGCCGGCCGACTCCGGCGCCGCTGTCGTCATCGACCCTCAGAACGGCGCCGTCCTCGCGATGGCGTCGTACCCGACCTACGACCCGTCCTGGTGGGTCGGTGGGATGAGCACGGCCCACTACTGCGGCCCTCACCCGGCCGTCGCTCGGGCCACCCGCTCCTCAACCGGGCCATCCAGGGCCTCTACCAACCCGGCTCGACGTTCAAGCTCGCCACGGCCACGGCCGCCCTCGACCGCCGGCCTGATCACGCCGACCAGCCTCATCTCCGACCCCGGGTACTTCACCATCCCGGACTGCAGCGGCGGGCTGTGCACGTTCCACAACAACGAGAGCGAGAGCTGCGGCGTCGTGCAACGTGACGACCGCCCTCACGATCTCCGACGACGTCTTCTTCTACACGCTCGGCTACTACTTCTGGGTCGACCAGAGCCGCTATGGGGAGACCCCGATCCAGAAGGCGGCCGCCGCCTACGGCCTCGGCCAGCCGACCGGCGTCGACCTGCCGGCCGAGTCCGCCGGCCAGGTGGACAGCCCGTTGCTGCGCAAGGCGCAGCATGCGGCTGCGCCCGCAAGCGTTCCCCAACACCTACTACGGGCCTGGCGACAACGTCGAGATGGCCTTCGGCCAAGGCGAGACCGTCATCACGCCCGCTCCAGCTGGCGGACGCCTACGCCACCTTCGCCAACGGCGGCACCCGCTATGCGCCCGAGGTGGCCGCCGGCCATCGTCTCTCCGAGCGGGAAGTTGATCGAGACCGTGAAGCCGAAGGTCGAGGGACACGTCCATCTTCCCGCGAGCACCTACCAGGCGATCTTCGCCGGGCTGAAGGGCGTCATCGACGAGCCCCGGCGGCACGGCATACGGCACCTTCAACGGCCAGTACCCCTACGCCAAGCTTCCGCTCGCCGGCAAGACCGGGACCGCCACGACGAGCTCGAATGCCAACGTCCAGCCGACGGCGCTCTTCGTCGCCTTCGGGCCGGCGACCGGCAACAAGCACGCCCCCCGCTACTGCGCCGCCGTCGTGATACCAGAGGCCGGCTATGGCGCCGAGGCCGCCGCTCCCGTCGTGAGAACGATCTTCACCTATCTGGCCGACCACGGGCTGGCGAGGCTCCGCCTGACGGCCCCGTCGGGCGGCGAGTAGCAGAGGGGCGATCGTCGAGACGCCTTCCGCCGGGGGTCCGCTCCGCAGCCACTGGTCCGCCGCGGCGTGCCCCGGTGCAATGCCTGCTCGGGGTAAACTGCGCCCAGGATGACGTCGCTCACCCCGCCTCGGCACGAGCCGGTGGCGCCCGCGTCCGTCGTCTGCTCCGTCCTCGTCTCGCTGCTCGGACGCCGCCCCTCGGGCGGCCGGCCGGATGGACACGCGGACGGTCGGGACACTGTGCTCGTCGATGACGAGCGCGGCCCGGTCTGGCGCGCCGCCGCCTTCCAAGGCGTTGCGGCCGTCGCCTGCCGGGTGCGCACGGCTCGCCTTCACGGCGCGCCCTCGAGAAGGGATCTCCCCGATGTCGGACTCCAACGCCGGCCGCGAGGCGCCGGCCGAGCGGGTGCCCCGGGCCTCATCTCCGGACCGCCCGGTCCCCGCAGCGCCAAATGGGCTCCCGGAGGATTCGGCGAGCCCGACCGCGGTCGGGCCCGCAAACATGCTAGCCCGGCGCCGGGCAGCCGGCCCCGGATCGGCGACTCCCGTCCCGCACCCCCGCCCGCAGAGGACCACCCGGCTCGTCGGCGCCGTCGTCGGCTCGCCCGGCGCAGCGGGGCGGCGAGGAGGAAACGGCGCCAGGGAGCCTGGTGCGGGCGCTCCCGGCAACAGGCGTCCTGCAGCGCCGGGCGCCGCCACCGAGGACGGCCCGACCACGGGCGCCGGCGGGAGCGGGCGCAGGCGCCGAGGCGGCCGCGGGCGCCGCCGGGGAGGAGCGGCTGACCGCGTCGACGGGCAGCCCGCCGAGGAGCGCCTGGGCAACCCTCCGGCCGACGGTCGGCGGCGCACGAGCCCGAGCGGCACGAACTCGTCCGCTCGGCGTCCGGAAGATGGACGGGCCGGCGGCGCCCGAGCCGGTGGGGGCCGTCGAGGCCCGGGCGCACCGACAGCCGAACCCGCTCGAACGGTCGGGACCGGCGCCTTCGGCGCCGCGGGTGGCACCGGGGCGGCTCCGGCCGACGGCCCGGTCGAGGAAAAGGGCGCCGCGGGCAGGCCCCACGGCCGCGAGACCCGCACCCGGCCGCTCGGCCGGTACCTCATGTGCGTCCATGTCGAGCCGGAGCGGACCCAGATCGCCGTCCTCGAGGGACGGGCCCTCGTCGAGCACTACGTCGCCCGCCCGCAGGACGAGGCCCAGCAGATCATCGGCAACATCTACCGCGGACGGGTGAAGAACGTCCTTCCGGGGATGGAGGCGGCCTTCGTCGACATCGGGACGCCGAAGAACGCCGTCCTTTACTGGGGCGATGTCGCCTTCGACCGCGACGACATCGAACGTCAGCCGGGCGCCGACCGGATCGAGCACCTCCTCCGGCCGGGCCAGACCATCATCTGCCAGGTGACGAAGAACCCGATCGGGCTGAAAGGGGCACGGCTCACCCAGGAGGTCTCCCTCGCCGGCCGTTTCGTCGTGCTCGTGCCGGAATCCGGCACCTACGGCATCTCCCGTCGCCTCGACGACAACGAGAGGCGCCGCCTGCGCAAGATCCTCGACGAAGTGCGCCCGGAGGGTCATGGCCTCATCGTCCGCACGGCCGCTGCCGGCGCGTCCGCTGACGATCTTCGCCGCGACGTGCGGCAACTCGTGGCGAAGTGGGCCGAGATCGACGAAAGGGCGCGCCGCCTGCCGGCACCGGCACTGCTCTACTCCGAGCCGCACATGGCGGTCCGGATCATCCGGGAAGAGCTGACCGAGGAGCATCGGGCCGTCCTCGTCGACGACCCGGAGCTGTTCGAGATCGTCAAGTCCTACGTGGCCGCCTTCGACCCGACGCTCGCCGAGCGGATCGAGCTTTACGACGCCACCGAAGAGCCCCTCCCGCTCTTCGAACGCCACCACGTTCACGAGCAGCTGCACAAGGCGATCGACCGAAAGGTATGGCTGCCGTCGGGCGGCTCCCTCATCGTGGAGCGCACCGAGGCCCTCACGGTCATCGACGTCAACACGGGCAAGAACGTCGGCTCGTCGAGCCTCGAAGAGACCGTCTTCGAGAACAACCTCGAGGCAGCCGACGAGATCGCCCGCCAGCTGAGGCTGAGGGACATCGGCGGCATCATCGTGATCGACTTCGTCGACATGGAGATCAGGGCGAACAGGCAGGCTGTGATGGGGGCGTTCCGGGCCGCCTTGTCGAGAGACAAGACGCCTACGCAGGTCTTCGACATCTCCGATCTCGGCCTCGTCGAGATGACACGCAAGCGGGTCGGAGAAGGCCTCGTCGAGTCCCTCTCAGAGACCTGCCCGATGTGCAACGGGCGCGGGATCATCTTCGAGGACCAGTAGGCCGGCGCCAGACGCCAATCGGCGCGGCTCGGGTCGGCCTTGCTATCCTGGAGCCGCTATGTATGCCGTGATCGATGCAGGGGGCAAGCAGGAGCGGGTCGAAGTGGGCGAGCTCGTCGACGTCGAGCTCCTCTCGGCCGAGCCCGGGGACGAGCTCAGGCTCGTCCCGCTTCTTCTCGTGGACGGCGACGAGGTCGTGACGGCTGCCGATGCGCTGGCGGCCGCCCCCGTGACCGCGACGGTCGTCGGCGAGGTGAAAGGCCCGAAGATCGTCGGCTTCACCTACAAGGCAAAGTCACGCCAGCGCCGGCACTACGGGCACCGCCAGCGGTACACGACTCTCGAGATCACCGGGATCGGTGCTACCTCGGCAGCCTCCGCCGCTGATCACACCAAGAGCGCCGCCCCGGCGCCGGACGCGCCCGACGAGAGCTGAGGAGCACGACGTGTCAAAGACAAAGGGCGGAGGCTCGACGAGGAACGGCCGAGACTCGAACGCGCAGCGGCTCGGTGTGAAGGTCTACGACGGCACCGCCGTGCGGGCGGGCGCGATCGTCGTGCGGCAGCGGGGCACCCATTTCCACCCGGGCGAGAACGTCGGGCGAGGCAAGGACGACACCTTGTTCGCCACGGCCGACGGCCGGGTCAAGTTCGGCTCTCGGCGCGGCCGTCGCCTCGTCGACATCCTGCCGCTCGAGCCCAGCTCGAACTGAGCCGGGGCGGCGAATGGCCGCACCTCCCGCCAAGGGCTGCCTCGTCGTCGCCTCGCCGACGCTCGAGGACCCGAACTTCCATCGAAGCGTCGTCCTGCTGCTCGCTGCGGACGAGGACGGAGCCCTCGGTGTCGTGCTGAACCGTCCGAGCGACACCCTCATCGACGAGATCGTGCCGACCTGGGCTGACCTCGCCGCCAGTCCGCCCGTGCTGTTCGTCGGCGGCCCCGTCCAGCCGAACGCGGCGATCTGTGTCGGCAAGTGCCCCGCCGCGCCCGATGCCGACTCCGACGGCTATTCGCCTCTGACCGAGGACCTCGGCACCGTCGATCTCCACCGGGAGCCGGAGGAGATCGGCGTCGGCCTCGAAGGTCTGCGCGTCTTCACGGGGTACTCGGGCTGGGGGCCGGGCCAGCTCGAGGCCGAAGTCGAGGCCGGGGCGTGGTTCGTCCTCGAGCGCCGGAGCGAGGATGTCCTGTCGGCCCAGCCCGAAGCGCTGTGGGAGCGGGTGCTCCGTCGCCAGGGTGGATGGCTGGCGGTGCTCGCCCGCCATCCCGTCGACGCCTCGCTCAACTGAGTCGCGTGCCCGGTTTCGTCGACGAGGCGCAGGTCCACGTGAAGGCGGGAGACGGTGGCGCCGGCTCTGTCTCGTTCCGGCGGGAGGCCCATGTGTCAAAGGGCGGCCCGGACGGCGGTGACGGCGGTCCGGGCGGAGACGTCCTTCTCGAGGCCTCGACCCAGGTCGTCTCTCTCCTCGCCTTCGAGCACCACCCGCACCGCAAAGCGGGCGACGGCACGCACGGTTCGAGCAAGCGGCGTCACGGCCGGCGCGGCGGCGACCTCGTGGTGCCCGTTCCGGAGGGGACGATGGTCCGCTCGCTCGACGGCGACCTCCTCGCCGACCTCGTCGTCCCCGGCGACAGGTTCGTCGCTGCCGAAGGAGGTCGCGGCGGGCGGGGCAACGCCCGCTTCCTCACCAACCGGCTGCGAGCCCCAGCCTTTGCCGAGCAGGGCGAGAGCGGCGAGGAGCGCTGGCTCAACCTCGAGCTGGAGCTGCTCGCCGACGTCGCCCTCGTCGGGTGGCCGAACGCCGGAAAGTCCACCCTCGTCTCCCGGGTCTCGGCCGCCACGCCGAAGATCGCCGACTATCCCTTCACCACGCTCGAGCCCCATCTCGGCGTCGTATACGTCGGGGGCAGCCGGCACTCCTCTGCGGAGGGCTCGCGCTCGCAATTCGTCATCGCAGACATTCCCGGTCTCGTCGAAGGCGCCGCCGAGGGCAAAGGGCTCGGGCACCGGTTCCTCCGGCACGTGGAGCGCGCCCGGGTGCTCGTCGTCCTTGCCGACCTCGGTCCGGCCGACGGGAGCGGGGGCCGATCCCCAGCCGAGCAGGTCCGGGTGCTCCTCGACGAGCTCGGGCGCTACCGCCCGGAGCTGCTTCGGCGTCCCCGCCTCGTCGCCGGCTCGAGGGCCGATCTCGTCGCCGCCGGGAGACCGTCCCCCACTCGCGGACTATGGAGGCGAGCTCGAGCTGTCGGCGGTGACCGGGGAAGGGGTGAACGAGCTCGTCGGCCGGTGCGCCGTGCTCGTCGAAGATGCTCGCCGGGATGCGCCGGCGCCGCGGACGGCGCCCGTGATCCATCGCCCGGCGCCAGAGGGAGTGACGGTCAGCCGGGACGGCGCCGGATGGGTCGTCGCCGGCCGCGACGCACTGCGCGCCGTCGCCATCTCGGATCTGACGGACCCCGACGGTGTCGCCCATGTCCAGCGACGTCTGCGCCGGCTGGGCGTCGACCGCGCCCTGCGGCGAGCGGGGGCGAGGGAGGGCGACGCCGTGCGGGTGGGGGAGATGAGCTTCACCTACGAGCCCGATTGACGGCGCGGCCGCCCTGGCCAGCCCGTGAGCGGGGGCCCGCTGTGGCAGCCTGTCCGTCGTGACAATCGTGGTGAAGATCGGCTCGAGCTCGGTGACCACCGCCGAAGGCGGAGTCGACAGGCATGCGATCGACAAGCTCGCCCGTGAGCTCACCACCTTGCGCCACCTCGGTCACCGTGCGGTCGTCGTCACCTCAGGTGCGGTCACCGCCGGCGTGGCGGCGGTCTCGCCGGGGATCCATCGCTCGGTTGACCCTGTCACCTTGCAGGCCCTCGCCTCCATCGGCCAGCACCGCCTGATGCGTGTCTATGACGATGCCTTCGCCGCCGCCGGGCTGCTCGCCGGCCAGGTATTGCTGGCGCCGGTCGACTTCGCCCACAGGTCACGCTACCTGCACGCCCGCGACACCCTCGATCGCCTGCTCGAGCTCGGCGTCGTCCCGATCGTGAACGAGAACGACGCCATCGCCGATGACGAGATCCGCTTCGGCGACAACGACCGGCTCTCGGCGCTCGTCGCCCACCTGCTGCGGGCCGAGCTGCTCGTCATCCTGACCGACACGGCCGGCCTGTTCAGCGCCGATCCCCGGCTCGAGGAGGCTGCGACCTTCATCGAGGAGGTGATCGAGATCGACCACGAGCTCGAGCAGGCGGCGGGCGGCCCGGGGACCGACTCGGCTCGGGGAGGGATGGCATCGAAGCTCGCCGCCGCCAAGATCGCCGCCTGGTCAGGGGTCCGCACCGTCATCGCCTTCGCCGGCCGCCCAGAGGTGCTCGTCGACGCCGTCCACGGAGAGCCCGGCGTCGGGACGGTCTTCCTGCCCCATGCCCGCTCGCTGCCGGCGCGCAAGCTCTGGATAGCCTTCGCCCTCCTCCCGGCGGGGAGGATCACCGTTGATGCCGGTGCCCGCTCGGCACTCGTCGAGCGCGGCACGAGCCTGCTGGCGGCTGGTGTGACCGGGGTGGAGGGGGGTTTCGCGGCCGATGAGGCGGTCGAGATCCGCGGGCCGGACGGGGAGGTCTTCGCGAAGGGGATCGCCCACGTGCCGGCCTCGAGAGCGGCTGAGTGGCGGGGCCGGCGGACGGTGGACCTGCCGCCGGACCTCCCGCGGGAGGTCGTGCACCGCGACGACCTCGTCCTGCTCGTGGACCGTTGAGCGGGTGCAGCCGTCCGGGCGAGAGCTTCCCAGTGAAGGGGGCCGCATCGAGCGCCTGTGGCCCGCCATCCACTGCCACTAGGTTGGCGGCAGTGACAGACACCGCCAGCGAGGGCACCCTCTACGTGCCGACCGACGTAGAGGGCCGGCAGTTCCACGGCGACCACGAGACCCGGTGGCCGCTCCCGGAAAGGACGCCGGACGGATCGGTGATTCCCGGAGCGGAGACCGCCGGCTCGGCGATGAGCCCGCTCACCCTCTTCAGTGCTGACGGTTTGCTCGAGGAGCTCAACGACCGCATCTTCGTCGCCGTCGTGCCACCGGCGGCCCTTGCCGAGGACCGGCCCTGGGGCATGGCGGCCGACGGTGCCCGGCTCGTGGCCGAGACGGCGTGGTCCACGTCGGCGGCGGCCCACTTCGCCCTCGACTGTGCGGCCCACGTCCTTCGGCTCTCTGACGCCGGCGAGGTGCGCCTGAAGGGCGGAGAATCACTCGGCGAAGTCGTCGAGGCGGCGAGGAACTGGCTCGCCGACGCCGACGGCGGCAGCTCGGGCCTCCTCGGGCGGGTGTCGAGGATCGCCATCGCCCGGCGCCTGCGGCGTAGCAGCGACAGAGTGGCGGCGCTCGCCTTCGGCCAGACCGTCGCCGACGAAGCCCTCGACATCGACGCGATGGACGATCCGGCCTGGGAGGCGATCGCCGCCACACGCGACGCCGTCCTGGCGGCGGTGGACGCCGTTCGCCATCAGGCATTCCCACAGCTGGCGGAGCGGGAGAGCGTCCGCTACGAGGAGGACCTCGTCAACGCATCGAATGCCTCGCCGGACCCCGAGCCGGTCCCCACGCCGTGGGGGACCTTCGTCGTCGGAGCCCCCGGTGGGATCGTCCCCGCCTCCGTCGCGGCCCGCGACGCCGCCGAACGGGCGCGCCAGGCAGCAGGTGACGCCGGCGGCCGTGGGGCAGAGGCGGCAGAGAGGGCATGGCAGCGGGACCGCCTCGTCGCCGCCCTCGAGGAGGGTCCAGCCTGAGGGCGGCCGCCGCTCTCCCTCCCGAGACGCGAGGCGCCCCCGATACCCTGTGCCATGGCTGAAGCGACACCGAGGGCGCCGGAGGATCTGTCGCTTCCGGCCGGCGAGGACGAGTCAGCCGGCACTGTCGCTTCCCGTCCCCATCGCGAGCTCGGCCCGGGAGCGAGCCTCGAGGATCTGGGCCGTCGTGCCGCCGCCGTCTCGCGGGAGCTCGCACTGGCCACGGGGGCGGAAAAGGACGAGGCCCTTCGACCCAGAAGCTGCACGCCCGCGGCCCGGTGGGCGTGCGGGAGCTCACGTCGGTCAAATACGTCAGCCACGGAGAGGGCCAGGTGAGGATGTGAGCACCCTCGGCGGGGAGGCGGTCGGAGGCGATGCCACCGGACCGGCGGGCCCGGGCGGGGCTCTACCGGCCTCAAAGCCCCGCTTCGTCTCCATCGACGAGGTTCGCGACGGTCTCGCCTCGGTCGGATACCTCGCTGACGACGGGCTGGCGGGAGTCGTCTACCTCGCCGACCGGCTGTTGAAGCCGGTCCTCGTCGAGGGGCCGGCCGGTACCGGAAAGACCGAGCTCGCGAAATGCGTCGCCCGCCTGACGGGAGCCCGGCTCATCCGGCTTCAGTGCTACGAGGGCCTCGACGAGGCAAAGGCCCTCTACGAGTGGAATTACAAGAAGCAGCTCCTCCGCATCCAGGTCGAGCAGGTCCCAGCACGCTCCCCAGCTCGACGGCGACGGCCACCGGGCCGGCTGGGAGGAGATCGAGGAGGACATCTTCTCCGAGGAGTTTCTCCTCACCCGGCCATTGCTCGAGGCGATCCGGGCGACCGAGCCCGTCGTGCTGCTCGTGGACGAGGTGGACCGGGTCGAGATCGAGACCGAAGCGCTCCTCTTGGAGGTGCTCTCCGACTACCAGGTGTCGATCCCCGAGCTCGGCACCGTCCACGCCACCCAGATCCCGCTCGTCTTCCTCACCTCCAACAACACCCGCGAGCTGTCCGAGGCCCTCAAGCGACGCTGCCTCTTCCTGCACCTCGACTACCCCTCGGTGGAGAGGGAGCGCCAGATCGTCCTCACGAAGGTGCCCGGCATCAGCGAGGAGCTGGCCGAGCAGGTGGCCCGCATCGTCCGCTCCCTCCGCTCGCTCGACCTGAAGAAGCACCCCTCCATCTCCGAGACCCTCGACTGGGCAAGGACCCTCGTGCTGCTCGGCATAGGGAGCGTCGACGAGAAGATCGCCCGCGACACCCTCCACCTCCTGTTGAAGTACCGCTCCGACATCGAAGCAGCCGCGAAGGAGCTGGCATCGGCTACCCCGGCGCCATGAGCATCCGAAGGCCACGGTGCTGGACGTCCTGACGGGCTTCGTCGGGGAGTTGCGCAGCGCCGGCCTGCCCGTCTCGGTCACCGAGGCGGCCGATGCCGCCGAGGCGATCCGCCACCTGCCGCTCGAGGACCGCCAGGCGATCAAGTACGCCCTCGGGGCGACGCTCGTGAAGTCGTCGTCGCACTGGCGGGCCTTTGAAACCGCCTTCGAGGTCTACTTCTCGATGCGGGGGCCGCAGTACGAGATCACCCCGGACGATGCGCTTGCCTCCGCCTCACCGGAGACCGGCCCTCCCCCCGCCGGCGCTGAGAGCAGCGGCAGGGGAGAGGCCGGCGCCGGTGGCGGAGCACGTGAGCGCGGAGGAGATCGCCGCCATGCTGTACAAGGCGCTCCGCGACGGCGACCAGGCTGTGCTGGCGGCTGTCGCCCGGCTCGCCGTCGCCCGCTACGCCGGGATGGAGCCCGGCCGCCCCGTCGGCGGTACGTACTACCTCTACCGGACGCTGCGGAACCTCGACCTTGACGGTGTGCTGGCGAGGCTGATGGGTGAGGCGCGGGCCGCCTCGACCGACGGCGCTGCCGGAGCGGGCGAGCGATGGCAGAAGGGGCGATGTCCCGGGCGGCCCTGTCTTGAAGGGGCGCCGCCGCGGCGAGCACAGCTCGCTCGAGGAGCGCCTCCTGTCGGACGAGTACAAGGCGCGGATCGAGGAGCTCCGGGGGGAGATCGAGGCCGAGATCCGCCGCCGGCTCGTCGCCGACCGGGGCGTCGAGGCCCTCGCTCGCTCGCTGCGCAAGCCTCTGCCCGAGGACGTCGACTTCATGCACGCCACCCGCGACGAGCTCGCCGAGATGCGGAAGGCCATTCAGCCCCTCACCCGCAAGCTGCAGGCCCGCCTCGCCCGCAAGCGTCGCCACCTCCGCCGCGGCTCACTCGACTTCCGCGCCACCGTGCGCCACTCCCTCTCCTACGGCGGCGTGCCGGCCGAGCCGCGCTTTCGCCACCCGAGGCCGTCCAAGCCGGAGATCTTCGTCATCGCCGACATCTCGGGCTCGGTCGCCGCCTTCGCCCGCTTCACGCTCCACCTCGTCCATGCGATCGCCGAGCAGTTCTCCCAGGTGCGCAGCTTCGTCTTCATCGACGGCATCGACGAGGTGACGGCGATCTTCGAACGGTCCGAGACCGTCGCCGAGGCGATCCACCGCATCAACCAGGAGGCCGACGTCGTCTGGGTCGACGGCCACTCCGACTACGGGCACGCCCTCAGCGTCTTCTGGCAGCGCTTCGGCCGGGAGGTCGGCCCGAAGACGAGCATCCTGCTGCTCGGCGACGCCCGCTCGAACTACCACACGTCGGAGGCCTGGGTCGTGAAGGAGCTGCGCCACCGGGCCCGGCACGTCTACTGGCTCAACCCCGAGCCGCGCAGCTACTGGGGGAGCGGCGACTCGATCGTCGAGCAGTACTGCCCAGTACTGCGACGGCGTCTACGAGTGCCGGAACCTCCGCCAGCTCGAGGGTTTCGTCGAGCACCTCGTCTGAGGAGCGATCGGTGCCGCCCGTTCCCCGTCCCGCGCTCGCCACCGGCAGCCGGCTCGCCATCATCCGCCATGGCGAAGCCGTCAGCAACGCCGAGGAGATCGTCGCCGGCCACCGGTCCTGCACCGGGCTCACCGAGCACGGGCGGCGCCAGGTCGAGGCGCTCGCCAACCGGCTCGGGCGGACAAAGGAGCTGGCAGGAGCGGCCGCCCTCTACTCGAGCATCCTGCCGAGGGCGATCGAGACGGCCGAGATCCTCGCCCCCGCCCTCGGTGACCTCCCGATCGTCAGGACGTGCGAGCTGTGCGAGCGGCACGTGGGGGAGGCAGACGGCCTCACCTGGACCGAGTACGAGGCCCGCTACGGCGACTCCCGAGCCGGGCGAGGATCCCGTACCGGCCGATGGCGCCCGGGCGGGGAGTCATGGGTGGGCTTCCTCGACAGGGCGGAGGCGGCCCTCTACGACGTCATGGTGCGCTCACCCGGGCCGGCTCGTCGTCGTCGCCGGCCACGGCGGCATCGTCGGCGCCTCGATGATCCGCTTCCTCGAGCTCGCCGACCACGGCTCGCACATGCGCGGCTACGCCGACAACTCCTCCATCACCGAGTGGTGCTGGACGGGGAGCCGCTGGTGGTTCGTCCGCTACAACGACGCCGCCCATCTCGACCGGGAGGCGTGGGGGGCGGCCCAGGGGCTGCGCATCCCTCCGCCCGGCTGGGTCGGCGTCGAACCCGAGTGAAGCGCCCGGCGAAGCTGTACGAAGTTGGCGCCGGATGAGACGGCAACTTCGTACAGGTTTCGGCTCCGCGTCGATGCTGGTCAGGGTTCGCGGAGCAGCTCGGCGACCCGGAAGGCGAGATCGATGGACTGCCGGGCGTTCAGGCGGGGATCGCAGGCCGTCGTGTAGCGGAGGGGGAGCTGCTCGTCGAGGATGTCGCCGATGCCGCCGAGGCACTCCGTGACGTCCTCGCCCGTGAGCTCGACGTGGACGCCGCCCGGCCAGGTGCCGCTGCGCCCGATGAACAGCAAAGAAACCCTGGATCTCCCCGATCACGTCGTCGAAGTGCCTCGTCTTGCGGCCGGACTCGCTCACGAAGGTGTTGCCGTGCATCGGGTCGCAGACCCAGACGACCGGGTGGCCGGCGTCGCTCGACCGCCTCGATGACCGGAGGGAGCTTCTGGCGCACGAGGTCCACCCCCATCCGGCTGACGAGCGTGAGGCGGCCGGGGACCCTCGAGGGATTGAGGCGCTCGCACAGCTCGACCACCTCGGCGGGTTCGATCGAGGGGCCGAGCTTCACGGCGACCGGATTGCCGATGCCGGAGGCGAACTCGACGTGGGCGCCCTCGAGCTGGTGGGTGCGCTCCCCGATCCAGAGCAGGTGCGCCGAGCAGTCGTACCAGTCGCCCGTGAGCGAGTCGCGGCGGGTGAGGCACTCCTCGTAATCGAGCAGGAGCGCCTCGTGGCTCGTGAACAGGTCGACCTGATGGATGGGCGAGTCGACGGTGAGATCGACGCCGCATGCCCGCATGAAGCGCATCGCCCGGTCGATCTCCTCCGCGATCGCCTCGTAGCGGCGCCCCTCGGCGCTCGCGGCGACGAACTCCTGGTTCCAGGAGTGGACCTGCGAGAGGTCGGCGAAGCCGCCCTTCGTGAAGGCGCGGAGCAGGTTGAGCGTGGAGGCGGACTGGTGGTAGGCGGTGAGCATCCGGCGGGGATCGGGGATCCGCGCCGCCGGCACCGGGACGTCGTCGTTCATGATGTGGCCGCGGAAGACGGGCATCTCGACGTCGCCGACCCGTTCGGTCATGGCCGAGCGCGGCTTGGCGAACTGCCCGGCGATGCGGCCGACCTTCAGCACCGGGACCCCGGAGCCGTAGGTGAGCACGACGGCCATCTGCAGGATGATCTTCAGCTTGTCGCGGATGCCGTCGGCCGAGAAGTCGTCGAAGGACTCGGCGCAGTCGCCCGCCTGAAGGACGAACGAGCGGCCGGCGGCGACCTCGGCGAGCGCCCGCGTGAGGCGGCGCGCCTCGCCGGCGAAGACGAGCGGAGGCCAGCCCCGCAGCGTTGCGTGCACCTCGTCGGCCACCGCCGGATCGGGCCACACCGGGAGCTGGGCCGCCTCGTGGCCGCGCCACGACGACGGGTGCCACGACGGCGAGCCCCCACCGGCGCCCGAATGCCCGTCGGCGGAGACACCTGTGATGCCGGCGTCCATGGGTGCAGCCTACGGTGAGGCGCCGCCGGCGCATAACCTCCTTCGATGCGCCGGCGCGGGAGCGGCATCGCGAGGTCCCGATGAAGATCGGCATCTTCGGTGGGACCTTCGACCCGATCCACGTCGGCCATCTCGTCGCCGCCGTCAACGTGCGCCACGACCTCGGGCTCGACCGGGTCCTCCTCGTCGTCGCCAACCAGCCCTGGCAGAAGGTGGCGGCAAGGCCTGTAACGCCGGCGGCCGACCGGATCGCCCTCGTCGAGGCGGCCGTGCAAGGCTGCGACGGGGTCGAGGTCTCGTCGATCGAGGTCGACCGGGGCGGCGTCTCCTACACCGCCGACACCGTCGCCGAGCTGGCCCGCGAGCACCCGGGGGCCGAGCTCCACCTCGTCATCGGGGCCGACGTGGCCACGATGCTCGGAAGCTGGGAGCGCATCGAGGAGGTGCGGAGAAAGGTGCGCCTCGTCGTCGTCAACAGGCCGGGTCACCGTGTCGTCCAACCCGGGCCTGGCGGCCCGCTCACCGGTTGGAGGGCGACGGCCGTCGAGATCCCCGGGATCGAGATATCGAGCACCGACCTGCGCGACCGGGCTGCGACGGGGCGGCCGCTCGACTACCTCGTGCCGGCAGAGGCGATCCGCGTCATTCGCGAGCGCTCCCTGTATGTTGTCGAGAGATGAGCGTCCTAAAAGGCGGCCGCACCAGTTGAGCATCGAGCTCGTCACGATCGCCGCCGAGGCGGCGTCGTCGAAGAGCCTCGAGGAGACGGTGGTCATCGAAGTGGGCGACCTCATCGCCATCACGGACTACTTCGTCATCTCGAGCGGCCGCAACGACCGCCAGGTGAAGGCGATCGCCGAGGAGGTCGAGCGCCGGGTGAAGGACCACGACGGCTCCTCGCCCCGGGCGATCGAAGGGCTCGCCGATGCGCGCTGGGTTCTCCTTGACTACGGCGACTTCGTCGTCCACGTCTTCGACGAGGAGACGAGGGCGTACTACAACCTCGAGAGGCTGTGGTCGGATGCCCCACGCCTTGCCGTCGCCCTCGCTCCGGGGCGAGCAGAAGCCTGACCGTTCCTCGACTGAGGCATCCGGCCAGAGCCGGGGGCGCATCGAAACGGTCGCCGAGGCTCTTGCCTGGAGAGGTCAGCGAGGGGCCGAGAAGAGAGAGGCGTAGTCCTTCCGGGAGACCGGGCCGGCGATGTACTGGCCGTTGCCGGCCGAGCACGCCCGTCTTTGCCCCGTTGCCGTAGAACTGCACGCCCTTCAGGTCCGCGAGCGCCCTCGAGAGCGTGTAGACGACCTGTGCGAGCTCGAGGATGGCGTCCTGTTCCGACAGCTGGTAGTAGATGGAGTCGAGCGCGACCGGAAGGATGCCGTGGACGGGCGGCCCGAGGACCCGGAAGGTCGGAGTTCGTCGGCACGGCCGTCGTGTAGTTCTCGGTGTACTGCTTGGACGACGGCCCGGCTTCGAGCGCCTGCAGGACTGCCTGCAGCGTGACCGGTGGTCGCACCGGCGCCCGGACCTGCCTCAGCTCGTTCCTGCCGAAGAGCAGGTAGACGGGCACATCGACGAAGCCGTGGCCGTTCGCGACCGGGATCGGCGGCGGGCGAGGTGGCGAGGGGGATCGCCAAGGCGGGCGGCAACTCGGAGGACGGGAGGATCCTCGCATCGGTCTCGATCGGCACGCCGCAGCCGGCCGTCACGACACGCCGGCGAGCGCTACGACAAGAGCCGAGGCGACGGCAGCTCGAGGCGAACCATCCTCACTCCTCCTCTTGCGGCAAGTAGTGGCAGCTCGATGACAAAGCGGGATCCGCGGGCGCCGTTCGGCTCGACGTAGACGTGGCCGCCGAGCTGCCGGGCGTGCTCGGCGACGATGGCGAGGCCGAGACCGGTCCCCTCCCCGGTGCCGCGGCGCCGGCCGCTCGTCCCCCGGGAGAACCGGTCGAAGACGCGGTTGCGCTCCTCGGCAGGGATGCCGGGCCCGCGATCCTCGACGGCGATCCTCGCCCACCTGTCGTCGGCCTCGACGAGGACACGGGTCGCGCCGCCGGCATATCGTTCGGCGTTCTCGAGAAGGTTGGCGACGATCCGCTCGAAGCGCCTCTTGTCGACGAGCACCCGGCGCTGCTCGGCAGCTTCGGGGATCTCGATGAAGCACGGTGGTGGCGACGCCGCCACCGTGTGGCGGACGAGGCCGCCGAGGGCCACCTCGTCGGTGTGCCAGTCGCCGAGGCCGGCGTCGAGGCGGGAGATCTCGAGCAGGTCGTCGACGAGGCGCCGGAACCGCCCCACCTCCGCCCCGAGCAGGTCGAGGGCCTGGCGCGCCCGCTCGGGCAGCTCGTCCCGCCGTGCTTCGACGACCGAGAGGGAGGTGGCGAGCGTGGTGAGAGGCGAGCGCAAGCTCGTGGTTGACGTCGGAGGTGAAGCGGACCTCCCGCTCGATCCGGGTCTGCAGCTCGTCGGCCATCGAGTTGAAGGCGGAAGTCAGCACGGACAGGTCGGCATATCGGTCGCTCTCGAGCCGGGTGTCGAGGCGGCCCTCGGCGATGGAGAGCGCCGCCTCGGCCGTCTCGTGCAGCGGGCGGAGGGCCCGGCTCGCCGCCCACCGCCCGACGATGGCACCCCCGAGGGTCGTGACGAGGGCGGCCAGCAGCAGCGAGACGAGCAACACGTGCAGGGTCCGCGAGATGTCCCCGAGCGTGAACAGCTCGAAGTAGGTCGTAGCCGACCGCCCGGATCGGCACGCCCACGATGAGCACCGGCGAGCCGGCCTCGTGAGACGACCTGATCGGCAAGGTGGCCCGCCCGCACGAGTGCGCGGAGCCCGTGGGGCAGCATCGGGAGGTTGAGCGCCGAGGGCGAGGAGGGATACGACTGGTCGCCGTGCACGAGGAGCGAGTCGGAGTTGCTCGTGGTGGCATAGTCGTTGAGCAGGGTGGCGTAGTTGGCGACGGGGTGGCGGAGGGCGTCGCTCAGGGCTTCGGCCGTCCCGAGCGCCTCGTGGGTGAGGGAGCGACTCCTGCTGGCCGATTATCGAGCTGCGGACCGAGATGTAGGTGATCGAGGCGAGCGAGCCCGAGAGCACGAGCGCCCCGAGGGCGAAGGTGGTGGTGACCCTCGCCCGAAGGCCGAGGCGGCGCCGGCGCTTCGCTGAGGGGCCGCTGCCGAGCCTGTCCTCGGCGGGCGGGCTCGCAGGGGCGGCCGGCCGGCTGTGCTGCGGGACGCCGTTGCCGCTGCCGGGGGCGCGCCGACGAGCGAGCGATCATGATCCTCGCCCGGCTCGCTGCGCCGACGGACCGGGATCGGCGTCGTCCGTGCCATCAGCGGCCGGGCCCGGCGGTCATGGAGCCAGCTTGTAGCCGAGCCCGCGACGGTGAGCACATGGCGGGGCTCGCTCGGGTCCCGCTCGATCTTCGTGCGCAGCCGGCGGACGTGGACGTCGACGAGGCGGCCGTCGCCGAAGTAGTCGTAGCTCCACACCCGCTCGAGCAGCTGCTCTCGCGAGAGCACCCGCCGGTGTTGGCAGCCAGCTCGCAAAGAAGGAGGAACTCCGTCCGCGTGAGGTGGACCTCCTCGTCGTCCCGCCGGACGACGCCCGCCTCCGGCATGATCTCGAGGTCGCCGAAGACGAGCGAGACCGGCCCGCCGTCGGTGGCGCGGGCCCGCCGGAGGAGCGCCCGGATCCGCGCCGCCAGCTCCTTCGGCTCGAACGGCTTCGTCACGTAGTCGTCGGCGCCGGCTTCGAGCCCGGCGACGACGTCATGGGTGTCGGTCCTCGCCGTCACCATGATGATCGGCACCGTGCTGACCCGACGGAGCTCCCGGCAGCAGTCGAAGCCGTCCATGCCCGGCAGCATGATGTCCACGACGAGAAGGTCGAAGGGCTGGGCGATGAGTGCGCGGGCGTGGGCCTCGAGCGCCTCCTCGCCGCTTTCGGTCTCCTCGACGTCGTAACCCTCGTCCTCGAGGGAGAGGCGCATTGACGTCCGGATGCGCTCGTCGTCCTCGACGAGAAGGATGCGGCTCGACATTCGATCATTCTCCCGCAATCAGGACGGCCGGCGGTACTTCGCGGCGATGTTCACGCCGGTGCCGCCCGCTCGGGTACCGTTGACTGTGGGCTTTGAGCTCAGCGGGTTCGTCAACTCGCTGTCGGGCGAGTCACCCGCCACTCGACGAGCCTATGAGACGGACGTTAAGGCGTTCCTCGAATGGCTCGATCGAGCGGGGGTCGACGAACCGCGGGACGTCGACCGGCTGCTGCTGCGGCGCTACCTCGCCTTCCTTGCCACCCGCCGCTACGCACGCCGCACGATCGCCAGGAAGGCGGCCTCCTTGCGCAGGTATTTCTCCTGGCTGCGCCGCTCGGGCGCCATCGCGGTCGATCCGGCGAGACGCCTCAGCGCGCCGGCCGGCGAGGCCCGCCTGCCGCGGGTGCTCTCGCCGGGCGAGCTCGGCGAGCTTCTCGACGACGCCGGCGCCGCCGGCGAGGCGCAGGACGCCGGCGTGGAGGCTGCGCGACGACGCCCTGCTGGAGCTGCTCTACGGCAGCGGGCTGCGCGTCGCCGAGGCGTGCGGCCTCGACATCGGCGACCTCGATCTCGCCGGGCGCTCGGTGACGGTGTGGGGAAAGGGCTCGCAGGCAGCGGCGGGTGCCGCTCGGCGAGCCCGTCGGTCGAGGCGCTCGCCGCTTACCTCGAGAAGGGCCGGCCGGCGATCGTCGAGATGGCCAAGCTCCTCGACGAGGCCGTCGAAGGCCGTCTTCCTCAACACGAGGCTCCGGCCGGCTCGGCACCGCGGGACGTGCGCCGCATCCTCGACAGGCGCTCGCCTGTGCCGACCCACCCGCACGCCCTCCGGCACTCGTACGCCACCCACCTCCTCGACGGCGGCGCCGACCTCCGGGTGGTGCAGGAGCTGCTCGGCCACGCCAGCCTGCGCACGACCGAGATCTACACCCACGTCTCGACCGAGCGCCTCGTCGGCGCCTACCAGCGCGCCCACCCGAGGGCCTGATGAGCATCGACCTTCATCCGCGTCGAGACGATCGAGGAGCTGTGGGCCGAGTACAAGTCCGAGCCCGACCGGCCGACGCGGGACCGGCTCATCCTTCACTACTCGCCGATCGTGAAGTACGTCGCCGGCCGGGTGCTGTCCCGGCTCCCCGACAGCGTCGACGGAGCCGACCTCGTCAGCTACGGCATCCTCGGCCTCATCGACGCCATCGAGAAGTTCGACCCGGTCCGCGGCGTCAAGTTCGAGACCTACGCCGTCCCCCGGATCCGCGGGCGCCATCCTCGACGAGCTGCGCTCGATCGACTGGGTGCCGCGCTCGGTCCGGGCGAAGGCGCGGGCGGCCGACAAGGCCTACAACAAGCTCGAGCACACTCTGAAGCGGTCGCCGACCGATGCCGAGCTCGCCGCCGAGCTCGGCATCACGTCGGCCGAGCTCGACTCCCTCAACCGCCAGACGACGCTCGGCGGCGTCCTGCAGCTGGACGAGGTGCTCTTCTCCGGTCAGCAGGGCGCAGGCACCCTCGGCGACACGATCGCCGACACCCGCGAGGGGCCCGGGCGCCATCGTCGAGCGGGAAGAGACCCGCAGGCTGCTCGCAAAGGCCATCGTCGGCCTCGCCGACCGGGAGCGGACGGTGCTGACCCTCTACTACTACGAGGGGCTGAAGCTGTCCGAGATCGGCGACGTCCTCGGCGTGACCGAGAGCCGCGCCTGCCAGATCCACACCAAGGCCGTCCACCAGCTCCGCTACCGGCTGCGCGACCAGATCGCCTGAGCGGCGCCGCTGACGGGAGCTTTGGCGGCGAGCCGGCTAACATTTCGTACGGGTCCGATCCGGGCCCTCGATCATGAAGAAGTCTCGTCCGGGTACACCCGCGGTCGCAACCATTGCGCCGTGCCCGGATCAGCACAACCGTCGGGAGGACATCACACCGTGGCCGTTGTCACGATGAAACAGCTGCTCGAGGCCGGGGTCCACTTCGGCCATCAGACCCGCCGCTGGAACCCGAAGATGAAGCGCTTCATCTTCGGCGAGCGCAACGGGATCTACATCATCGATCTCAACCAGACGCTCGTCCGGGTCAACACCGCCTACTCGTTCGTCCGCGACCTCGTCGCCGGCGGCGGCACGGTGATGTTCGTCGGGACGAAGAAGCAGACCCAGGATCCGGTCTCGGAGTTCGCCCTCACCTGTGGGATGCCGTACGTGAACCAGCGCTGGCTGGGCGGGATGCTGACGAACTTCCAGACCGTCGCCGGCCGGGTCCGCAAGCTCGCCGAGCTCGAGTCGGCCCGCGACGCCGGCGACTTCGACGCCATGCCGAAGAAGGAAGCCCTCCAGCATCAGCGGGAGCTCGAGAAGCTCGAGCGCAACCTCGGCGGCATCCGCCGCCTCGACCGTCCGCCGGACGCCATCTTCGTCATCGACACGAAGAAGGAGCACATCGCCGTCACCGAGGCCAACAAGCTCGGCCTTCCGGTCGTCGCCGTCGTCGACACGAACTGCGACCCGGACGTCATCGACTACGTGATCCCGGGGAACGACGACGCCATCCGGGCCGGGCGCCTCATGTGCCGGATCATCGCCGACGCCGTCGCCGAGGGCCGCTTCATCGCCCAGCGGAGGGCCAGGCGGCCCAGGGCGCCCCGCGGGTCGGCGACGCCGCGCCTGTGCCGCCGCCGCCGGCTCCTCCTGCCGCTGCTGCGGCGCCTGCTTCCGCCGCCGGGCGCGGGAGCCTCCGCCGGGTCGCAAGCAGCCGCCGCTAACCGAGCGCCGCGCAGCTGCGCCCGCCCCGGGCCGGAGACACCGCCGCCGGCCGTCAGCCGCCGGCCTACGCCGCATCGCCGGCGCCGCTCCGGCCGGTGCTGCTGCGAGACTCGCCGAACTGGCTCCGGGAGCGGCACCTGCTGCGGCGCGCCGCCGAGACGCCGGTCGAGGCGCAGCAGCCTCGATGAGGCGGCGTCGCGCTGAGGCCGCCGCGGCGCCTGGCGGAGACAGCGAGGAGGGTGTCTCCTCGGGCCGAGCGACCAGGCGGCGCCTGCAACGGCGGGACGACCGGAACAGGGGACGGAGCCGGCGAACGGGAGCTCGCCGGACGAAACAGTTGACGCAAGTGTGGAGGACTGAGGTTCAGATGGCTGATTTCACGGCGAAGGACGTCGCCGAGCTACGGAAGAGGACCGGCGCCGGCATCCTCGACTGCCGCAAGGCGCTCGGAGGAGGCGGACGGCGATCTCGACGAGGCCGCCCAGCTGCTGCGCGAGCAGGGAAAGGTGAGCGCCGGCAAGCGGCAGAGCCGCGACCGGGCCGAAGGCGCCGTGGCCGTCGTGGTCGAGAGCGAGGCCGGCTCGGCTTCGGTCGGCGCCATCGTCGCTCTCGAGTGCGAGACCGACTTCGTCGCCAAGTCTGCCGAGTTCGTCCAGCTCGTCGACGAGCTCGCCGCCGAGCTCGCCATCGGCGGCGACGAGGCGCTCTCGAGGAGCAGCGCGAGCGGGTGGAGAAGCTCGCCGTCGACGTCCAAGGAGAACATCGCCATCGGCCGAACGGAGCGCTTCGAGACGCCGCCCGAGTCGGTGCTCGACAGCTACCTGCACCTCCAGAACGGCCGGGGCGTCAACGCCGTCCTCGTCGAGCTGGCGGTGGGAGCCAGGAGCTCGCCCACGACATCGCCGTCCACATCGCCTTCGCGAGGCCGGAGTACCTGCGCCGCGAGGACGTGCCCGCCGAGCTCGTCGAGGCCGAGCGCAAGACGGCCGAGGCGATCGCCCGGAACGAGGGAAAGCCGGAGGCGGCCCTCCCGAAGATCGTCGAGGGCCGTCTCAACGGCTGGTTCAAGGAGCGGTGCCTCCTCGAGCAGGCCTACGTGCGCGACGAGAAGCGCACGATCGCCGACCTGCTCGGCGACGTCGGAGCTGAAGCGCTTCGCTCAGGTCGTCGTCGGATCCTGAGGGCCGCAGGCCGGTGACCGAGACGCGACGTGACGCCATTCGACGAGCCCGACGCTCGCGCCGCGCTGGTCCCGCGTCGTGCTGAAGCTCTCCGGTGAGGCGCTCGCGAGCGCCGCCTCCGACGAGACCATCGACGCCGCCACGGTGCTCCGCCTCGCCCGGGAGATCGCCGCCGCCAGCGCCGAGTTCGGCGTCCAGATGGCGGTCGTGGTCGGCGGCGGCAACATCTGGCGGGGCACGACCGGCGCCGGCGAGGGGATGGACCGGGCCACCTCCGACACGATGGGGATGCTCGGCACCGTCATCAACGCCCTCGCCCTGCAGGACGCCATCGAGCGCGAGGGACAGCCGACGCGGGTGCTCTCCGCCATCCACATGGCGGAGATCTGCGAGCCCTACATCCGGCGCCGGGCGATCCGCCACCTCGAGAAGGGCCGGGTGGTGATCCTCGCCGCCGGCATGGGGAGCCCGTACTTCACGACCGACACTCCGGCCGCCCTGCGGGCGGCCGAGATCGAGGCCGACGCCATCATGAAGGGCACGCACTCGGGCGTGGACGGCGTCTACAGCGCCGACCCGCGCCTTCACGCCGACGCCGAGCGCTACGAGGAGATCGGCTTCATGGACGTGATCTCGCGGGACCTGCGGGTGATGGACCTGACGGCGATCACGTTCTGCCGCGACAACGCCATCCCGATCCTCGTGTTCGACATCATGAAGCCGGGGAACATCAGAGCCGCCCTCGCCGGCGATCGCCTCGGTACGCTGATCTCGTGAGTGACGGCGAGGATCTCGTCCACGCGGCGCTCGAGGAGTGCCGCGAGAAGATGCACAAGGCGGTCGAGCACGCCAAGGCGGACTTCGCCACGGTGCGGACCGGCCGGGCCTCGCCGGCTCTCGTCGAGAAGCTCCGCGTCGACTACTACGGCACCGAGGTGCCCCTTCAGCAGCTGGCCGGCTTCCAGGTGCCCGAGCCGAGGGTGCTCGTCGTCTCGCCCTACGACAAGGGTTCGCTCAAGTCGATCGAGAAGGCCATCTCCGCCTCCGACCTCGGCATCAACCCTTCGAACGACGGCTCGGTAATCCGGCTCGTCTTCCCGGAGCTCAACACCGAGCGGCGGAAGGAGCTGGTGAAGGTCGTCCGCCACCGGGCCGAGGAGGGCAGGGTGGCCGTGCGCAACGTGCGCCGGACGACTCGCCACGAGCTCGAGGCACTTGGAGAAGAACGGGGATCTGTCCTCTGACGAGCTCGAGCGGGCCGAGAAGGAGCTGGAGAGGCTGACTCACGAGCTCGTGGCCGAGGTCGACCGGCATCTTGCCACCAAGGAGAAGGAGCTGCTCGAGCTCTGAGCGCCGCCCGCCGGGTGCCGGTCGGGCGAGCGCCGGGAGCTTTCGAGGAAGACATCCATGGACCAGCCAGATCAACAATTCCCCGGTCTTGCCCCCGACGACGCAGAGGAGATCGTGCCCCCATCGCCGCCTCAGAAGCGAGAGGCATCCGGCGTGCTTCGGTCCGGGGCACGGAGGGGGAGGCCGGCAGGGTCAGATCGACCTCACCGGCCGTCGTCGACCTGTCACCGAGGCGAGAGGCTCGACTGCCGAGGCGGCGCCCGGCGCCGCCTTCACGACGCGACGGCGGCCCCCGGTCCCACCGGGCGAAAGTGTCGTGGGTGGGCAAGGGCGACAGATGCGCCAGGCGTCGCCGGAGGGGTTGGCTCGGCCGGCTCGCCCATGCGATCACTGCTGACCCGCTCGACCGAGCCCGGGGAGAGGCGCCAGCCAGCGGGCCTTCTGTCGCCGTCGGCGAGCCGGTCGACAAGGCGGCCGAGACGACCCCGGCGGGCAAAGGTGGCGCCGCGACGAGCGGCGGCATGGCCGCGACGCCGCTCCGCTGCACTGTGACGAAGGCCGATCCCCGCGACGAGATCGTGTTCGTGCCGGCGCGTCGGCGCAGCCGAGCAGCCGGACGGAGAGCCTCGCGCCCCGGGAGCCGGCCCTGACGGGCGGGACCGGTCTGGAGCCCGTGCTTCCCGGTCGCCCCCCGGCGCAGTCCTGTCATCGCCACGGCGACCGGCCTCGGAGTGGGCCTCGTGGCGCTCCTGTGCTTCTATGCCGGGCCGCCGGTCGTCCTCGCCCTCACGAGCATCCTGCTCGCAGCGGCGATGTTGAGTGCTACCGGTCCCTTCAGCGAGCCGGATACCGACCCGCCGCAGCCCTCGGCCTGCGTCGCCGCGCCCGGTGCCGCCGTCGCCGGCTACTTCGAGGGGCCGATCGGCGTCGCCCTCGTCGCGGCGTTCATCGTCGTGGCGTCCTTCTGCTGGTACCTCGCCGGGGTCACCCGCCGTTCGCCCGTGGTGAACCTCGGCGCCACCGTGATGGGATGGGCGTGGGTCGGCTTGCTCGGCTCGTTCACCGGGCTGCTCCTCGACCCGGCGGCGTTTCCTCATCGAGCACGGCCTGGCGCTCCTCCTCGGAGCGGCCGAGGCGACGGTGGCTTATGACGTCGGCGGCTACCTGTTCGGCAGCTGGCTCGGCAAGCGCCCGATGATCCCCCGCATCAGCCCGAAGAAGACCTGGGAAGGGCTCGTCGGAGGATGCCTGGCGGCATTTGTCGTCTCGGTCGTCGTCGTGAGCCAGATGAGCCCCTGGTCCTACGGGAGAGGCGCCATCCTCGGCGTCGTCGTCGTGGTGCTGGCGCCGCTCGGGGACCTGGCCGAGTCGATGGTCAAGCGTGACCTCGGGCTGAAGGACATGGGCAGCCTCCTGCCGGCCCACGGCGGGGTGCTCGACCGCATCGACGGGCTGCTCTTCGTCCTCCCGGCCACGTACCTCCTCGTCCGGCTGCTCCACTGGTGAGCGCCGGCCCCGCATCCGGCAAGCTCGACGGGCGAGATGAGCGGCCCACGCCGGCAGATCGTCGTCGCCGGCTCGACCGGATCCATCGGCACCCAGGCGCTCGAGGTGGTGAGGGCGGCGCCGGAGCGCTTCGAGGTCGTCGCCCTCGGGGCTTCCTCCTCTGTCGCCGCCATCGCCGAACAGGCACGCGAGTTCCGCCCCGCTGTCGTCGCGATGGCCGACGCCGGAGCGGCCAAGGAGCTTGAGGCTCTCCTTCCGCCCGGGACGGAGGTCTATGCCGGCGAAGGGGCGCTCGCCGCCCTCGCCGGGATGGGCGACGTCGTGTTGAACGCCGTCGTCGGGTTTGCCGGGATGGGGGTGACCGTGGCCGCGCTCGAAGCCGGCAGCCGTCTCGCCCTTGCCAACAAGGAGTCTCTCGTCGCCGGTGCTCCGGTCGTCCAGCGGGCGCGGCTCGACCGAAGGCGCCGAGCTCATCCCTGTCGACTCGGAGCACTGCGCCATCCACCAGTGCCTCGCGGGCTACCTCGGGAGAGAGGCCGACGACGCCGTTGCCCGGCTGGTGGTCACGGCGAGCGGTGGCCCGTTCCGCGGCAAGCGGCTCGAGCAGCTCGGCGTCTGTCACGATCGCCGACGCCCTCGCCCACCCCACCTGGAGGATGGGGCCGAAGATCACCGTCGACTCGTCGACGCTCATGAACAAGGGCCTCGAGGTGCTCGAGGCCCACGAGCTCTTCGGCGTCGGCTTCGACCGGATCGAGGTCGTCGTCCACCCGCAGTCGATCATCCACTCGATGGTGGAATTCTGCGACGGGGCCACTCTCGCCCAGCTCTCCCAGCCGGACATGCGGCTGCCGATCGGGTACGCCCTCTCCTACCCCGAGCGCCTCGCGATCCCCTACGGCTCTCTCGACTGGTCCGAGGTCGGGCAGCCTCGACTTCGAGCCTCCCGACTTCGAGACCTTCGCCTGCCTGTCCCTCGCCTACGAGGCCGGCCGGACCGGCGGGCAGCGCCCCGGCCTGGCTGAACGCGGCCAACGAGGTCGCCGTGGCGGCCTTCCTCGAGGGCCGGCTCTCCTGGCGCGGCATCGCCGAGGTCGTGGCGGAGACCCTCGCCGCCCACGAGCCGGTCGAGCTCGACGACGTCGAAGACGTGCTCGCGGCCGACGCGAGAGCCCGTGAGGTGGCTCGCGTCGAGGTCGGCCGGCGGGAGCGGGCAGCATGAGCGAGGGTCGAGGGACGAAGCGCCTGCCCGCCTCGTCCGCCGTCTCGCTCGAGCAAGACCTGCCGGATCATCGGGCGCCGGGGGAAAGAGCCTCGACGGCGGTTGCTCACGGTGGTGGCGACGACAGATCGGGCCAAGCCAACCCGTGGCTCTCGCTCGCGAAGTTGCTCTTCGTGGCGGCGGCGGGTCGGCTTGGCCGTCGCGCTTAACGCCGTCGCCATCCTCGTCGTCGTCCTCGCGCTGGCGGCGATGATCATGCTGCACGAGCTCGGTCACTTCGCGACGGCCAAGTGGAGCGGGATGAAGGTGACGGAGTACTTCCTCGGCTTCGGGCCGAGGCTGTGGTCCGTCCGCAAGAGGCGAGACGACCTACGGCGTCAAGGCTCTCCCGGCGGGCGGGTACGTGAAGATCGTCGGGATGACGATGCTCGAGGAGGTCGATCCCGCCGACGAGGCGCGCAGCTACCGGCAGTCCTCCTTCCCGCGCCGGGTCCTCGTGGCCAGTGCCGGCTCCGCCGTGCACATGGTCCTCGCGCTGGCCCTTTTCTGGTCGTTGTTCGTCTTCGTCGGCGAGAGCGTGCCGACGGCTCCGACCGTGGCGGGCATGCTCCACTTCGCCAAAGGCGAGACGCCGGCCGAGCTCGGCGGCGTGCGGGCGGGCGACGTCTTCGTCTCGATCGACGGCCATCCCGTGACCTCGATCGACGGGTTGTCGAACGTCGATCTCGGGGAGCGCGGGGCGGGCCCTTCACGTCGTCGTCCGCCGGGACGGCCAGACCGCGAATCTGACACTCAAGCCCGTCGACGGGCAGGCACGTCACGGAGATCTACAACGGCGGCCGGCAGCGCTACTCGGGCCGGCACCCGACCGGGATCATCGGGGTCCTTCTCACGAGCTCCCGAACCGAGACCGTCGGGCCGGTGGCGGCCGTCCCGAAGGCAGGCTCGGAGTTCGGTTCTCTCGTCGTCGCCACGGGCAGGGGGCTCGGGGAGATCTTCTCGCTTGCACGGCCTGAGCGGCTTCTTCCATCAGGTCGCCACGGCCGGTCAGCCACGGGCACGGCCTCCCGGTCGAGCGGGCCGTCCGCCTCGGGGGGCTCCGGATCGCTCGAGCGGACAGATCATCTCGTTCCTCGGGGCGATCCAGATCGGGGCGCAGGCCTACAAGCAGGACATCGGGGAGCTGCTCCTTCTGCTTGCGGCCATCAATCTGTTCGTCGGGATCGTCAACATGTTCCCGATGCTCCCCCTCGACGGGGGTCATGTCGCCATCGCCGTCTACGAGCGGATCCGCTCGCGCCGGGGCGGCGCTACCACGCCGACATCACCAAGTTGATGCCGGTCGCCTATGTCTTCCTGGCCTTCATCGTCGTGATCGGCCTCGGGGCGCTCTACTCCAACATCGTCCAGCCGGTGCACCTGCCGGGGGGCTAGCCGTCGCGACGTCGCCGCCCTGTTGCCGAGGAGCGGCCACTGTGCGGCCGGTAGGCTGTAAAACATGTCACGACCTGCCGTTATGGCTCCAGAGCGACGCCCCACCCGCCAGATCGCCGTCGGCAACGTCGCCGTCGGCGGTGGAGCGCCCATCAGCGTCCAGTCGATGACGATCACGAAGACGGCCGACGTCGAAGCCACGCTCGCCCAGATCTACGCCCTCGCCGCCGCCGGCGCCGACATCGTCCGCTGCACCTGCAACGAGCAGGCGGCAGCAGAGGGTCTCGCCCGCATGGTCCCGCGTTCGCCCGTCCCGCTCGTCGCCGACGTCCACTTCCACCACGAGATGGCCCTGGCGGCTCTCGAGGCGGGCGTCCACGGCCTCCGTCTCAACCCGGGCAACCTCCGCAAGCCGGAGGAGATCAAGCAGATCGCCGCAGAAGCCCGTGACCGCGGCGTGCCCATCCGGATCGGCGTCAACGCCGGCTCGCTCCACCCTGAGCTCTACAAGCGCTTCGGCGGCGCCACCCCGGAAGCCCTCGTCGAGTCGGCCCGGATGGAGCTGGCCTACTTCGAGGAGGTGGGCTTCGACGACGTGAAGATCTCGGTGAAGGCGTCGAACGTCCCCCTCATGATCGCCGCCTACCGGCTGGCTTCAGAGACCTTCGACCATCCCCTTCATCTCGGCGTGACCGAGGCGGGCCCTCCGCCGGCCGGCCTGCTCAAGGCGACGGCCGGGATCGCCACACTGCTTGCCGAGGGGATCGGCGACACGATCCGCTACTCGCTCACCGCAGATCCGGTGGAGGAGGCGCGGGCGGGGCGCCAGCTGCTCGAGGCGCTCGGGCTGCGCGAGCGCAAGGGCCTCGACCTGATCGCCTGCCCGTCGTGCGGGCGGGCCGAGATCGACGTCATCGGCGTCGCCAAGCAGGTCCAGGAGGCGCTCGAGGAGCGGAACCTTCCGATCCAGGTGGCCGTGATGGGATGCGTCGTGAACGGCCCGGGCGAGGCGCGGGAAGCAGATCTCGGGATCGCCGCCGGCAAGCACCGGGGCCATCTGTTCATCAAGGGCCAGATCGTCCGCGTCGTGCCCGAGGCCGAGATGGTCGAGGCGCTCGTCGCCGAGGCCGAGAAGCTCGTCGCCGAGGGCATAGAGGCCCGCCTCGCCGCTGCCGACTCGGGAGCGGCCGCCGAGGCGGAGGCCGACCGGCAGGCGCTCTTCGCCTCCCAGGGCGAGGACGTCAACGCGAGCGAGGCACGGGTCGAGCTGATCCGCAAGACCATCGAGCACGAGCGGGATCCCGGCCCGCAGGCCTGACTCGCCGCAGGCGACGGACGGCTGTCCGGGGGCGACCGGAGCGGGCGGCAGCTCGCTGGCGTGACAGACTCGCTGACGTGGGACAGAGCGGGACGGGCTTTGACGTCAGCCCGCTCGAGGAAGGCGAGCTGGACGCCTTCTTCGAGGCCGACGGCGCCGCCTTCGGCGGTCGGATGTCGGCACCTGTTCGGGAACTCGTAGAGGCGCACATGACGACGACGTGTGCTCGCCTCACGGGACGGGAGCGAGGTCGTCGGCACGGCCGCTTCCGAGCCGTCCGTCATCACGGTGCCGGGCTTGAGCCGGCTGCCTGCGGGCATGGTGGTCGCCGTCTCCGTCGTCCCTTCCCACCGGCGCCAGGGTCGCCTGACGGCGCTCATGGGCCGCCAGCTCGACGAGCTGCGGGAGCGGGGGGAGGTGCTCGCCACGCTCTTCGCGAGCGAAGGCGGCATCTACGGCCGCTTCGGCTACGGGATGGCGACATTCGGCTCCCGCTACGAGCTCGACAAGCGCGTGGCCCGTCTTGCCCTGCCGCAGCCGGCCTCGCACCGCGGCCGGGTCCGGCTCGTTCGACCGGGCCCAGGCGAAGGAGGCCTTCCCTGCGGTCTACGCAGAGTACGCGCCGACACGTGCCGGCGAGGTCGACCGGAACGAGCTCGACTTACCTCAACGCCCTCGGCGACCCGGGTGCCGAGGAGCTGAGCCGACGCTTCTACGCCGTCTACGAGGAGGACGGCCGGATCGACGGCTACGTCGGCTACGAGGTGGCGCCGATGCAGCCGCCGCTCGACACCTGGCCCACCCGTGTCATCTGTCACGAGTTGTGCCACCTGACCGACGGCCGCCTACGTCGGGCTCTGGCAGTTCCTCCTCGGGATCGACCTCGCCGAGGAGCTGCGGGCCCCCGGCCGGCCGGTCGACGAGCCGGTCCGCTGGCTGCTCACCAATCACCGTCACCTGCGGACGGCCTTCACCGGCGACCGGTCGTGGATCCGCCTCGTCGAGGTGGCGGCTGCCCTTGCCGGGCGCCGCTACCCGCAGCCCGGCAGCTTGGTCATCGAGGTGTCAGACGACTTCTGCAGCTGGAACTCCGGCCGCTACCGGCTGCAGGTGGCCGACGAGTGGGCAGCGGCCGACGTCGAGCGGACCGACGCCCCGGCCGAGATCGAGCTCGACGTGGCCGCTCTTGCGAGCATCTACCTCGGCGGCGTGGCGCCGTCGGCGTTCCGCGTCTCCGAGCGTGTCCGCGAGAAGGCCGCCGGCGCCCTGGCCCGGGCCGACCGGATGTTCGCCAACGACCGGCCGCCCTACTGCCTCACCAACTTCTGAGCGACCTCGGACACGGGCATGCACGGCGTCGCCCGCCATCCACTGGCGTCGCGCGGACCTAGAGCCGGCTCAGCTCGATCAGCTGTGACGGCACCGGTCCTTCGCTGCTCGCCGTGAGCGCCAGCTCCGCCAGATGAGGGTGACAGGTGAAGAAGATGATCTGGTGGCCCGAGGCACTGGCGGCGAGCTCGGTCGCCACAGCGCGCGCTCGCGCAGGATCGAAGTTCACGAGCACGTCGTCGAGGAACAGCGGCAAGCGACACGGCCCGGTCGGCGAAGGAGTCGGCCAGACCGAGCCGCAGGCACAGGTAGAGCTGCTCGATCGTCCCTCGGCTGAGCTCGGTGGCATCGATGGCCGACGCCGTCTGCCTGCACTGCCCTTATGGTCTGGTGCCCGTCGGACCGGCGCTCGGCATCGAGCGCCACGTAGCGGCCCGCCGTCACCCGCTCGAAGTGGCTGGCCGCCCTGGCGATGACCGCCGGCTGCCGTTCCCGCTCGTGGAGCGCGAGAGTCCGCCGTAGAAGGGCGCGGGCGGCCCCGAGGACGAGGTACTGGTCGAGAACGTGGCCGAGCTCGTCCTCGAGGGCCGCCTGGCGCTGCTCGAGCGTGACGATGCGGTGCGAGTCGGCCAGCTGGGCCATCGCCTCGGTGACGGACTGATGCTCACGGACGGCTTCCTCCTCGGCCCGCCGGAGGGCCTCCCGCTCCGCCTCGAGCTCGTCGAGCTCCTGCCGCCAGCTGAGCACCTGCCCGCTCTCAAGCTCCCGGCGGAGCCGGTCGGCTCCCTCACCTGAGCCGAGAGCCTCGTCGATCTCGCCTTCGGCGCTGCTGATCTCCGCCTGGAGCGTGCGAGCAGTCTGCTCGAGGCCGCGGGCGTCGCGGGCCATCTCGACCAACATCCTCAACCGCTCCTCGAGCTTCTCCTCGGACCAGGGCTCGTCGTCGGCGTCGCCGTCGGGCTGAGGGCTCGACGAGGCGGAGGCGCTCCAGATGGCCGAGAATGCCGCCACCGCCCGCTCGAGGCCGGCCATGGCCGTCTCGATGCGCCGAAGGCTCGCCAGATCCTCCTTCAGCTCGGCGATGACGGAGACCGCGTCGATGACCGCGTCCGGGCTGCCCGCCCCCGCCAGTCCCCAGCTCGCCTGCCAGCGCGCGAACTCGACGTTGCGCATCCTCATGGCGGCCACGTGCCGCATCAAAGGCGCGCCGCGCCGACGTCGCCTTCGCTCGGCCCTTGACGCGCCGCCCGGTGCTCCTCGAGCCGCACGGCGAGCTCGCTGCGGCCCTGCAGCGCGATGTCGAGCCGCTCGACGTCCGCCTTCGACGGCGGGACGGCAGACCGAGCTCAGTCGGCGAGACGACCGATCTCCTGCGGGCGCCGCCGGCGGCCTCGGCTGCCTCCGACGCGTCGCCGCCGCCGCTGCCACCTTCGTGGAGCGGGGCCACTCGGAAGTGCGCCGGCGAGGATGGCGACGGCAGCGAGCGAGGACGGCCACCACTCCGGCGAGGGCGGCGATCACCGGCTGGTGAAGAGCGACAGAGTAGGACGGCGATGGCGGCGAGGACGACGCCCGCCAGCATCATCGCCACGAGCCGCGCCCGCTCACGTCCATAGGCGGCCGACCCGCTCCCGATGAGCCCTCGCCGGAGCCGACCAGGATGCCTTGGCCTCGTCGAGCTCGGCCATCGTTCGCGTAGCTCGCGCACAGCCCGGCGGCGGCCCTCGATCCCGGCCCGATCCCCCACCGAAGAGCCGGGCCCGTCTCCGCCCGGCGACCACCCTCGCCCGCAGCGGGCGCGAGCGCTTCACCGGAGATGATGTCACCCTCACTGACAACTTCGCGCAACACCGCCTCTGCCTCCTCGAGGAGGGCGGCGGCCGTCGCCTCGTTGCCTGACAGCTCGCCCAGCTCGCGCCGGACCGTCCGGGCGTGCTCGGCCAACAGCTCGGGGCGGGCGACCTGCCCGATCCGCTCCGCCGTCCAGCTGGCCCCGAGCAGTGCGAGTCGGCGGTGAACCGAATCCGTCAGCCTCTCTTGCTGGTGGCGCAGCTCGGCGAGCTTGCAGAGCCGCTCCCGGTGCCCTGAGAGCTGTGCCGCGAGATCATGCAGCTCCGGCTCGAGGCGCAGCAAGGCTCCCCGCGAGCGGCCCGCGTCAGGCTCGCCTGACACAGCTGTCATACCGGCGAGGGCAGCACGCGCGAGCTCTCGGCCCTGTTGTACGACTTCCAGCACGTCATGAGCAGCTCCAGCTCCCGCTCCCGGCTCCGGTCGGCGCTGGGAGCGATCGGCGGAGCGCCATTCACGCGAGCCTCGGCCTCGGCAGCCCGCTGGCTCAGCTCCACGAAGCCCGACATCTCCCGCCGAGCCGCCGCAAGCTCGGCGCGGACCTCGCGAGATCGTCGCTCGCGAGCCGGTTCGCCCTGGCGTCCTCCCGCCGGGGCCGGGCAAGCTCGTCCCGAGCGTCGCCCAGCTGCTTGATCGCCTCGTGTTGCCGAGCGCCGCTGGCCGAAGATGCTCGAGGCGAACAAGAGCTCGCGCACCTCGTCGGTGGTCAGCGTGTCGAGCTGGCGCGAGATCGTCGATGCCGATGGCGAAGACGGCCCGGAACAGGCTCGGGCTGGCGCCGGCAAGGACGCGGGCGAGGTCGCGCTCGTCCCCCTAGCTGCCGTCGGGCAGCAGACGTCGGAGTCCCCGTTGAGGTCCGGCGTGGCGTTCCACGACCCACTCACCACCGTAGTCGTCGGCGAAGCTCACGCGGCCGCCGTGGCGGCCGCCCCGAACGGGTGCATGGAAGCGGGGATTGTCCCGCCGTTGCGGAAAGCCGAAGAGCACTCCTGTGAGGAAGTCGAACAGTGTCGACTTGCCCGCCTCGTTCGGCCCGTGGATGACGACGACGCCCGGGAGCGACAGCTCTCTTCCCCGACGGAGGCGAGCGCGCCGAAGCCGTCCACGTGGAAAGACGTGATCCGCATCATGGTCTCCCTGCGACGGCGGCCATCGGCTAGCGGGCCTCCGCCGCCAGCTCTCCGACGGCGACGAGCGAGGCCCCGCTCGATCAGCTCGTCGCTGACGCGGTCGAGGGCCCTCGCCCGCAGCTCCTTCGGCAGACCCGTCGTGAGCTCCTCGAGCAGCGCCGGGTCCAAAGGCGGCTCGGCGTCGAGAAGGTTCCTCGCCAAGCTCGATCAGGTCTGCCGAGAAGTCCGACCCGGTCGCCATCGCTCGAGGTCGACGATCGAGCCGGTGGCATCGTCGATGCGGTCCCACCAGCAGAACGGCTCGATGGCTCCCGCACTCCGCCGCGGACGGCGGCGAGCATCTCCTCGAGGGCTGCCGGCCGCCGAAGCTGCTCGATGGACGCCGCCACGCCCGACGAGGCGGCCGGTCAGCAGCACAGAGCGACCGCCGGCCGCCTCCAGCTCGTCCCGGGCGGCGTCGAGGCAGGCGTCCCGGACGCCCTCGAGCGAGGTGAGCTCGCTCACATCGATGTCGACGCCCGCGTAGCGGACGAGATCACAGGCGACGAACTCGGCCTCTGCGACGCGGCCGCCGGCCACCTTGACGACGATCGCCCCCTTGGCGCCGCGCTCGGCGACCTTGGCAGATCGGGCCTGCAGATTGCCCGGGTAGACGACCCACGGCTCCTCCCCGTGCGGGCGCCCGCTCAGCACCATGCGCGTATGGATGTGGCCGAGTGCCCAGTAGTCGAGGCCGCTCCGGCGGAGGTCGTCGATCGAGCAGGGGCTGTAGTCGTCATGTCCCTCGGCGGCGCCCGAGACGTTGCAGTGCAGCAAACCCACCTGCAGCCCGGCTCCCGGCCGGCGGGAGAAACGGCGTGAGCCAGGTTCTCGCGGACGTCCCTCCGCCAGTAGCTGATCCCCTGCACGACGGCGAGAGGCGATTTCGGGTCGCCCACGACGACGGCGCCCACCTCGTCGCTCGGGAAGACCCGCACCCGCTCCGGCCATTCGCCGACCGCTGACCAGCCGGCTTCGATCGGGTCGTGGTTGCCGTGGACGACGAAGGTCCAGATGCCGGCGTCAGAGAGTCGGCGGAGGCCGTCGCGAAAGCGCAGCTGGGCGCGTATTCCCCGCTCGGCTCCGTCGTAGACGTCGCCGGCGATGACGAGGAAGGCGGCCTGACGTTCGAGGCAGAGCTCGACGAGGTTGTCGAAGGCCTCGAGCGATGCCTCCCTCAGCGCATCGCCGACATGGGCAGCCGTCTGCGCCGACTCCCTTGAACGGCGTGTCGAGGTGGAGATCGGCAGCATGGACGAAGCAGAAGTCGCCCGGTGCGCGCGTGTGAGAGATCGGAGAAGCCATCGAACGCGCACGTTACAGAAGGGCTGTATCAACCTATGGGATGCCTGCGCCGGCGCTCAGCGGCGGGAGAGGATGAAGGAGCCGAGCAACCGGCGACGCCACAGCGATGTGCCGCCGATGGCTACCGTGGTCAGCCAGCCGACGGGGAGAGACACATGTCAGAGCACACGGGCGGCGACAGCGTCGTCGATGTCCTCGAAGAGGCCGGGGTCGAGGTCGTCTTCGGCATCCCGAGCGTCCACAACCTTCCGATCTACGACGCCCTCCGGCGCCGGAGCCGCATCCGGCCGTCACCGTCCGCCACGAGCAGGCCGCCGCCGGGGCCGCCGACGCCTACGCGAGGAGTCACCGGGCGCCTCGGCGTGTTCATCAGCTCGACCGGTCCCGGGGCGGCCAACTCCATGGGCGGCCTACTGGAGGCATTCGTGTCCGGGTCGCCGGTGCTGCACCTGACCGGGCAGATCGAGACGAGGTATCTCGATGCCGGGCGGGGCTTCATACACGAGGTGCCCGATCAGCCCGCGATGCTGAAGTCGCTCTCCAAGGCCGTGCTGCGCCCGTCGACCGCCGACGAGATCGCCATCACGGTGGCGCAGCGGTCGGCGGTGCCCTCTCGGCACCAAGAGGCCCGGTCGCCGTCGAGCTGCCCGATCGACCTGCAGTACGCGCGCCGCAGCACGACCCGAGCCGGCGCAGCTCCGACAGCGCACTCGAGCCGGCGAGGCACGGAGCCTCCCGACGATCATCAGGTTGCGGCGGCGGCCGAGCTGCTCTCGGCCGCACGGCGTCCGCTTGTCTGGGCAGGCGGTGGAGTCGTCTCAGCAGGAGCCGAAGCCGAGGTGGCGACCCTCGTGCAACGTCTCGGCGCCGGCCTCATCACGAGCCCGAACGCCCGCGGCATTCTCTCCGAGGACGAGGACTCCGTGCTCGGCAATCTCCCCTGGGAACCCGCTGTGCGCGAGTCTGTGCGCCAAGGCCGACCTCCTCGTCGGGATCGGCACGCGCTACCAGGGCCCGAACACCGAGAACTGGAAGATGCAGCTGCCCGAACACGATCGTGCAGATCGACCTGGACCCTCGAGACCGGCACGGAGCTACCCGGCCGCCGCCGCCATCGCCGGCGATGCCCGCGACGCCGTCGCCGCCCTCCTCGAGCGAGCTCGCGACGTCCGGGCCGCCCGTGGCCGAGCCTGCATGGCAGGAGGAGGTGAGCCGCGCCCGGGAGTCGGCCCGGGCGCGCCTGCGGTCGACGCTCGGCGCGCAGGAGGCCCTCCTCGACGAGCTCGCACCTCTGGTCGATCGTGACACGGTGGTCGTGAAGGACTCGACGATCCCGGCCTACACGTGGGGGAACCGGCTGCTGCCGGTGCGAAGGACCCGCACGTCGATCATGCCGAACGGCTTTGCCATCGGGCTCGGCCTGGCCCATGCCGTCGGCGCCGCCGTCGCCTCCGGCGGGAAGCCGGTCGTGCTGCTCGTCGGCGACGGCGGGATCATGTTGACCGTGGCCGAGCTTGCCACGATCGCCGAGGAGCAGCTGCCGGTCGTCAGTCGCCCTCTTCAACGACGGTGGCTACGGCATCCTGCGCAACATCCAGCAGCGCCAGTACGGCGGCACCATCGGTGTCGATCTCGGGCGACCGGACTTCGTCGCTCTCGCCGGCGCCCTCGGCATCGGCGGGGCGAAGGCCTCCTCGGCGGCCGAGTTCGCCAAGCTGATGGGTTCGGCTCTCGCCGGTTCCAGGCCGTTCCTCGTGGAGGTCGATCTCGACGCCCTCGGCCCGATGAGCCGGCCTTACACGGGCACGTCCCGCCCTCCTCAGGCGGCTGATGCCTGACGACAGCGACTCAGTCGGCCAGCCGGAACTGGCGGTCCGCAGTGATCGACTCGGTGTCCATCTGCGCCTTTTGCAGCTTTCCCGGAGTAGTCCCAGTTCATCGACTGCCAACGGGTCATCTGGTCGAGGACCCACTTGCCGCTCTGCCGGCTGCCGTTGCCCGACTTGCCGTTGCCACCAAAGGGGAGATGAGCCTCGGCTCCAGAGGTGGAGTTGTTGACGCTCACCATTCCGGCGCTGATGCGCCTCCTGAACTCGAAGACCCGCTCCGGCGAATGGGTGTAGATGGCCGCCGACAACCCGTAGCCCGAGCAGTTGGCGATGGCCATCGCCTCGTCGAACTCCGAGAAGGCGGCGACGCCGATCAACGGGCCGAAAGTCTCGGTTCGGGCGATCTCGTCGTCGAGACGAACCCCGTCGACCACGGTCGGGTGACAGAAGACGCCGGCGGCCGCATCACCGACGAAACCCGGCCGTGGCGTTGCCGGCGTGATCCGGCCGGTATGGGCGCTCCCGACGAGGCGATGGTGCGGCTCGACGAGCTCGCCGAGATACCCCTCGAAGCGCTCGGCGAAGCGCTCGTCGAGCATCGGGCCGTACAGCACCGGCTCGAACGGGTCACCGATCGGCGCAGCCTCCAGTCTCTCCACGAGGCGGGAGAGGAACTCGTCGTGGAGGCGACTCGTGGACGATGGCGGTCCCAAGTGAGGTGCAGCGCTGGCCGGCGGTACCGAAGCCGGAGAAGAGGGCACCCTCGACGGCAAGGTCGAGATCGGCGTCCGGCATGACGACCATCGGGTTCTTGCCCCCGAGCTCCAAGCATGGCGGACTGGACGTGGCGCCCGCACAGCTCGCCGACGAGCGAGCCGACAGCAGATGACCCGGTGAAGCCGACCTTGTCGATGACATGCTCCGCGAGGCCGGCCTCGATGCCGGCGAACGTCGACTCGCCGTCGGCAAGGACGAGGTTGAGGACGCCGGGGGGCAGGCCGCCGGCGACGAACAGCTCGTAGAGGGCCGTCGCGATGGCGGCGGAGTATTCGGCCGGCTTCCAAACGGCGGTGTTGCCGCAGACGAGCGCAGGTACGAGGTACCACGACGGGACGGCGACGGGGAAGTTCCCCGCCGTCACGACGGCAACGGTCCCGACGGGGACCCGGTAGGTGAAGAGCGCCTTGTCGTGCATCTCCGACGGCACGGTCTCCCCGTACAGGCGGCGCCCCTCACCGAGGAAGAAGTCGCACGTGTCGATGATCTCCTGAACCTCGCCGAGCGACTCGGCATAAGGCTTTCCCACCTCACGCGTCACGAGGCGGGCGAGGGCTTGCTTGTTCGCCTCCACGAGCCGTCCGATCTCAGCGATCGCCCTCCCCCGGATCGGGGCCGGGACCTCGGCCCACGACTGCTGGGCGGCCTTCGCGACCCGGCAGGCGTCGGCGAAGGTGGCGGCGCTCGCGAGGGCGACATCGGCGACGACCTCGTCGAGATGGGCAGGATTGGTTGACTTCATCTGGCCGCTGCTGTCAGGGCTCGGTTTGCCGCCGATGACCGACGACACCGCTCGAGGCTCCACCGTCATGCGCCCTTCTTCTGCAGGACGCGCTCGAGGGCGTCGCATGCGAGATCCACCTCTCCGGCCGAGACGGCGAGCGACGGCCGGAAGCGCAGCGAGACATCGCCGCAGGGAAGGGCGAGGACGTGCTCATCAACGCGAAGCGACGTCAGCACGTCGTCCCGGACGCCTGAAGTCGGGAGGTCAACCGCCGCCAGCAGGCCGCGCCCGCGGGCGTTCGAGACGAGGCCGCCGTGGGCGTCCTCCAGCTGCTGCAGGCGCTCGAGAAGGTGGTCACCGACACGGGCGGCATTGTCGATGGCACCGGTGGACTCGACTAGTTGGAGGAGCCGGGTGGAGCGCAGCATGTCGGTCAGGTTGCCACCCCACGTCGAGTTGATCCGACTCGGCACCTCGAAGACGTTCTGAGGCTCCTCGTCGACCCTGCGGCCCGCCATGATGCCGCCGAGCTGCACCTTCTTGCCGAAGGCGACGACATCGGGCTCGAGGCCGAGCTGTTGGTAGCACCACGGTGTACCGGTCACCCCTACGCCGGTCTGTACCTCGTCGAGTACGAAAAGCGCTTCGTGCTCGATGCACAGTTCCTGCATGGCCTGGAGGAACTCCGGCCGCAGGTGGCGGTCCCCGCCCTCGGCCTGAATGGGCTCGGCGAGGAAGCAGGCGATGTCATGGGGATGGGCACCAAAGGCGGCCCGGGCGGCTTCGACGGCCTCGGTCTCTGCCTGCTCTACTCGGGCCAGATGCTTGGCCAGTGGGAAGCGGACCGCCGGCGACGGAATGCGCGGCCAGTCGAATTTCGGGAACCGGTCGACCTTCACCGGGTCGGTGTTGGTCAGCGAGAGCGTGTAGCCCCCCCTGCCGTGGAAGGCATGCCGGAGGTGCATGACCCGTGTGCCGAGATCGGGCGAGCGCCCGGCGGCTTCGTTGCGGCGCGACTTCCAGTCGAAGGCGACCTTGACGGCGTTGTCGGCCGCCGCCGCCCCGCCCTCGATGAAGAACAGGTGGGGGAGCTTCGGGTCGCCGAGGACGCGCCAGAACGTCTCGACGAAGTCGGCCAGGTACGTCGTGGGTAGGTCGGCGTTGGCCGGCTTGTTGGCCGCCACGACGGCGAGCTCGCGGAGGAAGGCGTCGTCGTCGGCCAGCCCGGGCGGATTGAGCCCGAGCGGGGAGGAGGCGAAGAACGTGTAGAAGTCCAGGTACTCCGTGCCGTCGCGGGCGTCCACCAGATACGAGCCGTGGCTGCGCACCGGGTCGAACACCATCGGGTAGCTGTCTAGAAGCAGGTGGCGGCGGAGGACCTCGTGGACGTCGGAGGGAGCAGTTCGCCCACCCGTCGACTCGCCGCTGTTCTGCACGGCGCTCTCGTCGAGGCCCTCCCGACCACGCTGTCGGGGCGGGGCTGACATGCCGGCCAGCCTACCGTCACGCACCTCCGGCTATTTTCCTTAGCCTCGACCTCCCCGTCCGGCCCCCACCGGGTGGCACTGCCCTCGAGGTGGCGAGGACGCGGCGGGGCTGGCCGGTACGCTTTGCCGGGCACCTGAGCGGAGGATCCATTGGGCTTCGACCTTCGAGGATTGATCGACACGCGACGCGGCGAGAACTACCGCCTCCATTCGGAGTACCTCAACCCGCAGCTGGCGAAAGTGCTGAAGACTCTCGGCTTCGACCGCTTCTACGAACGGGGCGAGGGCTGCTACCTCTACGACCGGGCCGGCGAGCGCTACCTCGACTTCCTGTCGGGTTTCGGCGTGTTCGCGCTCGGCCGCTCACATCCGGTCATCAAGAAGGCGCTCGCCGACGCCATCGAGCTCGACCTTCCCAACCTCGTCCAGCTTGACTGCGCCCTCCTGCCCGGACTCTTGGCGGAGGCCCTTGTCGCTCGGACCCATGACGACCTCCAGCGTTGCTTCTTCTCGAACTCGGGTGCCGAGGCGATCGAGTGTGCGGTCAAGTTCGCCAAGTACGCCACCAAGAGGCCGCGCGTGCTGCATGCCGACCACTCGTTTCACGGCCTCACGAACGGAGCGCTCTCCCTCAACGGGGGGACGGAGTTCCGCTCGGGCTTCGGACCGTTGCTGCCCGGCTGCGACTCGGTCCGCTTCGGGGACCTCGAGTCTCTCGAGCATGAGCTTCGCCGTGCCGATGTCGCCGCCTTCGTGGTGGAGATAATCCAGGGGAAGGGCGTTTATCTTGCCTCCCCGGAGTACTGGGCGGGCGCCGAGGAGCTCTGCCGCCGCTACGGGACGCTCTTCGTCGCCGACGAGGTACAGACCGGCCTCGGGAGGACGGGACGAATGTGGGCCCACGAGCACTACGGGCTGAGGCCTGACGTCGTGACGATCTCAAAAGCGCTCTCCGGCGGCTACGTCCCCGTCGGGGCGACGCTGTTCAGCACGGCGGTGTTCGACCGGGTGTACTCGAAGATGGAGCGCGCCGTTGTCCACTCGACGACCTTCGGCCGCAACCAGCTGGCGATGGTGGCGGGTCTCGCCACCTTGCAGGTGATCGATGACGAGCGGATCGTCGAGCAAAGCGCCCGCACCGGCGAGGCCCTTTCGAGGGCCCTCGCGCCCCTCGTGGAGCGCTACGAGCTGCTCCATGAGGTGCGCGGCCACGGCCTCATGGTCGGGCTCGTCTTCGGCGAGCCGGAGTCGCTCCGGCTCCGATCCCGCTGGAAGATGCTCGAGTCCGCCCGAAAGGGGCTGTTCTCACAGCTCGTCGTCGGGCCGTTGTTCGCCCGGCACCGCATCCTCACCCAGGTGGCGGCCGACAACGTCAACATCGTCAAGCTGCTGCCACCCCTGATCGCCGGCCAGGAAGAGGTCGACTACTTCGCCGCCGCCCTCGATGACGTGCTTGCCGACGCCCATCGCAATTCCGCCCTCATCTTCGAGTTCGGCAAGACGCTCGCGAAGAGCGCCTTGCAACGTGAGCGCGTCTGAGCGCGGTGGCCGAACCATCTTCCGCGGCCGGGCGCCCCGCGGCCCAGCTGGAGGGAGAGGTCGGCTTCCCGCTCCGGCCAGGTGACAGGGTCGTCGTCACCGGCGCAGGCGGGTTCATCGGGTCGGCGCTGACGAGAGTGCTCGTCGAGCGGGGTGCATCTGTCGTCGCGGTGCTGCAGCCTGGCGCCGATGCCCAGAACGTCGATGGCCTGCCTGTTGAGCGCGCCGAGGCGGACATGAGGGACGCCGGCGCCGTGCGCAAGGCCGTCCGCGGCGCGAGGTACGTCTTCCACGCCGCCGCCGTCTACCGCTTCTGGTCGAAGGATCCGGACGAGCTCTACGACGTGAACGTGGGCGGGACCGTGAATGTTCTCGACGCAGGGTCGGAGGCGGGATGCGAACGCCTTGTCTACACGAGCACGGCCGGCACGATCGGGCTGCGGCGGGCGAGCGGCGGCATCCCGGCCGACGAGACAGACTGGACGCGGACAGAGCATCTCTTCGGTACCTACAAACGCTCGAAGTACGTGGCCGAGCACGAGGTCCTGCGGGCGGCGGCCGGCGGCCTACCGGTCGTCCTCGTTCAGCCGACGCTTCCTCTCGGACCGAGGGATCGCGCCCCGACACCGACCGGCCGGATCGTCCTCGACTTCCTTAACGGCCGGATGCCGGGCTTCTTCACCACTTCGCTCAATGTCGTCGACGTCGACGACGTCGCCGTGGGCCACATCCTCGCGCTCGAGCACGGTCGCCAGGGTCGCAGCTACCTGCTCGGGGGCGAGAACCGGACGTTCAGGCAGATCCTCGGGAGTCTTGCCGAGGAGACCGGTCTGCGCCCACCCCGATTCCGGGTCCCCGCCTCGCTCGCGCTCGCCGCCGCCGTCACGTCCGAGCTCCTCGAAGGGAGACTCGCAGGTCGGCCCCCCTCGGTGCCGCTCGAGGCGACGCGGATGGCCACCACCCAGATGATCTTCTCCGACGAGCGCGCCCGGCGGGAGCTCGGATACACCTCGAGGCCGGCTCGCGAGGCGCTTGCCCGCTCGGCCCGTTGGTTCGCCCATCACGGCTACGTGTCGCCGGAGCGGCTTGCCCGGATCCGCTGGAGATGAACGAGAGGCGATCCCGGACTGGCGGAGACGGTCCCCGGGCCTGCGACCGGGCGAGCTGGTCGAAGCTCGCCGGCGCGGTAATGATCTCGATCGCGTTGTCGGCCTGTGGCCGCTCAGTCGCGAGTCCGACCGGGTCGGGGTCCGCAGCCAGCTCGCTTGCCGGCTCGTCGTCCACCACGACGACCACAACGCTTCCGGCGCCCGTGGCTGTGCCGGGAAGCCTCGTCACAGGCACCTTCGGGTTCCTCGGCCAGGCATACCGGGTGCAGGTCGCCGCCGTGCCGGACGGGGCCGCCAGTGCCCCGCTCGCGGCACCTGGGACGGCTGCCTACCTGACCGTCGGCCGAATCGCTTTCCGTCGCTTCGGTTCCGGGCCGGACCTCCTCCTCGTCACCGGCGAGGACGGCTCGATGGCGTCGTGGCCGCCGCCCTTCCTCGCGCAGCTCGCCCAGCACTACCGGGTCACGATCTTCGACCTTCCGGGCACCGGCTATTCCGGGCCGCTCGAAGGGCCGCTCAGCATCGACCGGTTGGCGGACGAGACCGCCGGTCTCGTCGCCGCCCTCCACCTCGTTCGCCCTGCGGTGCTCGGGTGGGGCCTCGGTGGGGAGGTCGCCATCGCGCTGGCGGAGCGGCACGGGGGGAGTCTCGGCTCCCTCGTGCTCGTCGACACCTCCAGCGGTGGGCGAGGAGCGACACCTCCGAGCGCGGCGAACCTGCGGATCGTGAGCTCGCCCTCTGTGACGCCGACCGAGCTGGCGGGAGTCTTCTTCTCGTCCCGTTTCGCGTCGGCGGAGCAGGCCTGGTTGCAGGGCGCCGAGGCGACGGTGCCCGACGACCTCACTCAGCCGGCGATCGTTGCAGAGGGGCGTCTGCAACGCGTGCTGTGGAGCAGCGGGACGCTCGCCGCATCGGTCGGCAGCATCCGCATCCCGACGCTCGTCGTGAGCGGCAGCGATGACTCGCTCTTCCCGGCACCGGACGCCTCCCTTCTCGGGAGCGACATCGCCGGGGCCAAGGTCACCGTCTTCCAAGGTGCCGACTACGCCGCCATGCTGGAGATCACGCCGAGGTTCGTGAGCGCGCTCGAGACCTTCACCGGCTGACCGACCGGAGAGGCCGTGATCCTCCCTCACCGTCGGCGGTCATACTCCTCGAGGATGAACATCGTCTGAGTCGATCGCACACCTGGGATGCCCTGCAGCCCCTCGAGCACCACGTCACGCAACGTCTCGACGTCCGGCACCCGGACGACGAGGACGAAATCGAAGCCTCCGGCGGTGAGCGCCACGTACTCCACGCCGGGCAGCTCCTGAAGCTCGGCCAGCAGCTCCCGCCACGTCCGCTGCTCGCTGTTCACGATGATGAGTGCCGCCACGTGGAGACCGAGCCTGCGAGGATCTGTCCGGACCGTGAACGAGCGGATCACGCCCCCCTGCCGCAGCTTTTCCATCCGTTGGTATGCGTTGGCCCGGGAGATGCCCGCCTGCGAGCCGAGCTCGCTGACCGACATCCGGCTGTTCTCGGAGAGGAGGTCGACAAGGCGCCGGTCGATCTCGTCGACGCTTCGTCCAGAAGGCGGTCCCGACTGCGGCATCATCGAGACGATAGTGGCAACAGGGCCGCGCGAAGCGGCTGATTCGTCTCAGACTCAGGTCAGCACAGTGTCACATCAGCCTGATCAGGGCATAATATGGAGACGTAGCGTCGTCGTTCCGGGAACCGAGGAGGAGGAAGTCATGGGCACTGCGAGCGGGTACTCACCGGTCATCGCTGCTCCGAGCGGCTCGGTGGAGGTGGAGCTCGACAGCGGGCATCCCGGGTTCGCCGACCCGCAGTACCGCACGCGGCGGAACGAGATCGCCGCCCTGTCCGTCGGGCACAGCCCAGGGATGGCGATCCCGCTCGTCGATTACACCGCCCAGGAGCACGAGGTGTGGCAGATCGTCTCCCGGGAGCTGTCCACGAAGCACCGCCGCTACGCCTGCCGGGAATTTCTCGAGTCTTCCGAGGCGCTCGGGCTTCCTACCGATCACATCCCCCAGCTCGGGGAGGTGAGCGAGGCCTTGGCACCGTTGACGGGTTTCTCATACCAGCCCGTAGCCGGGCTTGCTCCTCTGCGCGAGTTCTACGGCGCCTTCGCCGGGCGGATGTTCTTCTCCACCCAGTACATCCGCCACCACTCTGTGCCGCTTTACACGCCGGAACCTGACATCGTCCACGAGGTGATCGGGCACGCCAACCAGTTGGCCAGCCCCAAGTTCGCCCAGATCTGCGAAGAGGTCGGACATGCGGTCGAGCGGACCGAGACACCCGAGGCGCTCGCGTTCTTGTCGAAGGTGTTCTGGTTCACTCTCGAGTTCGGCGTCGTGTTCGAGAACGGCAGGCCACAGGCCTACGGCGCGGGCATCCTGTCGTCCTACGGCGAGCTCGACGTCTTCCAGGATGCCGACATCCGGCCTCTCGACTTCGCCCAGATGGGCACGGGTGAGTACGACATCACCCACTACCAGCCCGTTCTGTACGCGGCATCCTCGTTCGAGGAGCTCTTCGACGACCTGATGGGCTTCTACTCGGCTTACGACGACGAGCTCGGTGGCCGTTTGGTGGCGCCGTCCGCATCGTCCGCCAGGCTCCAGCCGACGCGTTGAGCCGTCCGCACGGTGCAAATGGCGGCGGCTCCATTGACGCTATAGGCGCCGCCCGCGTGTGAGGAGGCCGGTCACCGGAACAGAGCATGACGGTCGCTTCCCGGCGGTCCGCCAGCCCAGGGCCGAAGTCCGTCCCGGCTGAAGCAGCATTACCCTCAGACCCGATGCGAGCCGAGGACGGCGGGCGAGCCGGCGCAGAAAGGGCGGGAGCGGCCGCTCCAGATGGCCCGACCGAGGCGGGTGCGGCCGTCAGGTCTCGGCGAGTCAGGACAAGACTCGTACGCCGACACTGGCTGTTCATTTGCTTCGTCGTCCTCGGTGTCGTGCTGCGGGCGGCCGCGATGGTGGCCGCCCGGCCCGTCTTGATGCTCTACGGCGACTCCTACTCCTACCTCTTCAACTCGAGCCACCTGCTTCCCGAGGCCTTCCATCCGCTCGGTTATGCCGTGATGCTGCGCGCGTTGAGGTGGACCGGCGACGTACGGTCAGTGGTCGCCGTCCAACACCTCCTCGGTCTGCTGATGGCCGGAGTGCTCTACGCAACGCTCCTGCGGCTACGGCTGCGCCCGTGGCTCGCCGCCCTCGGGGTAGCGCCCATTCTGCTCGACGCCTACCAGATCAACATCGAGCAGACCGTACTCTCCGAGACGCTGTTCGAAGCGGTACTCACAGCCGGCGTTGATCCTGCTCGTGTGGAACCGGCGCCCCGGCCTCGCCGTCTGCCTACTTTCGGGAGGCCTCATCGCGGTGGCCACTCTCACCCGGGGTGTAGCTGCCTTCGCGGCGATCCCGGCGGTGCTCGATCTTCATGCTTGTCCGGCGGTGTGGCGTCCTGCGCTCGCTGGCGCTCCTCGGCGCTCTCCTCGTGCCGGTCATCGGCTACGGGTTCTGGTACCGGCAGGTGAACGGCACCTTCGCCATCGAGGGGTACACCGGGCGCCTGCTCTACGGCCGGATGGAGCCGCTCGCCTACAACAATTGCCGCCACCTCCAGCTACCGCGGAACGAACGGGTACTTTGTGATCCGCACCTCGGCGTCGATCCCGTCAGCTCCCAGATAGCCAACAGCGGGGTCAACTTCTACACGTGGGCGCCGAAATCGCCCTACCGGCGCCTCCGGCCGGGGCCGGGTCAGACACGGGAGGGCCTTGCGCAATCCTACGCCGAGGCCGTCATGGTCCAGGAGCCTCTGCGCTACCTGTGGAGCGTGGCGGTCGACACGGCTCACTACCTCGCCCCGGCCCGGACCGATGTGTCACGGGGGGAATGGCCTGTGCAGGCATGGCAGTTCCGCGCCGAGACCAACCCGCGCCAGTACCATGTGCTGCTCGGAACGGACAAATTCGGCCAGCCGTTCCCGCTCCACTTCCCCCCTCCCCAGCGCGAGCAGTGGCCGGTGCAGCTGCTCGCCGACTATCAGACCTTCGGGTTCACCTCGGGCGTGGTCCTGCTGGCGGCGGTGCTGCTGACGGCGCTGGCGCTCATACCGCGGCGCGTGACCGCTCAGGCCTCCGAACAACGTACGGCGGCTCTCCTCTTCGGGCTGTGTGGTCTACTGCTCATCGTCGTGGCGGCGGCCGTCGCCGGGGAGGAGCCGCGCTACATGCTCCCATCGCTCCCGCTCATCCCGCCGGCCGGGGCGCTCGCCCTGAACTCGCTCGCAGGACCGCTCAGCTCGTCGTTGTCGAGGCTCCGCCGGTCGCCCTCCGGGCCGCGTGCGGGTCCGTCGGCTGAGGGGGCCGTCGCAGACTGAGTCGCGGTGCGAGGACCGCCGGATGAAGCCGCAGTGCCAGTGAGCGCCCGCTCCTTCAGCAAAGGGGCGAGGGAAGTGGACCAGCTCAGTCGAGCCGCCGCCACCTGGGAGGCACAGGTGGCGGTGTTGGCCATGCATAGCTCGATACCATTGCCGGGTATTCGGTCGCCTGCGGTCGTCGCGCAGCGACGTGCCAGGACTCCCACACTTGGACCGGAATCGCTTGCGGAGCATCGTGAAACTAGAAGTTTCGGCCATACCACCGGCGGCGGAGCACGGGGGCTGTGAGCTGAGCGTGGTGATGCCATGTCTGGACGAGGCGGAGACGCTCGCGGCGTGCGTGACCAAGGCGCTCTCTTTCCTTGACTGCAGTGGTGTGGACGGTGAGGTGGTGGTCGCCGATAACGGGAGTACCGACGGATCCCAAGAGATCGCTGAGCGGCTCGGCGCCCGCGTCGTGACAGTCCCCGTTCGTGGCTACGGCGCCGCTCTCAGGGGCGGTATCGAGGCTGCCCGCGGCACGTACGTCATCATGGCCGACGCTGACGACAGCTACGACCTATCCGATCTCTCACCGTTCCTGGAGCGCTTGCGGGCGGGCGACGAACTTGTCATGGGGAACCGGTTCGAGGGCGGAATCGAGCCCGGAGCGATGCCTGCCCTGCACCGTTACCTCGGCAACCCGGTGCTCTCCCTCGTCGGAAGGGTGCTGTTCCGCAGCCCGGTACGCGACTTCCACTGCGGGATACGGGGGTTCCGACGGGACAGCATCCGGGAGCTCGACCTGCGAACGATCGGCATGGAGTTCGCGAGCGAGATGGTGGTCAAGGCGACACTGCACAACCTACGGATCTCCGAGGTGCCCACCACGCTCCGCCCGGACGGCCGCTCCAGGCCCCCTCATCTCCGTAGCTGGCGGGACGGGTGGAGGCACCTCCGTTTCCTGCTGCTTTACAGCCCACGCTGGCTCTACCTCTATCCCGGTGTGGTGGTCATGGTCCTCGGCATCGCCGGAATGGCATGGCTCGAGCCGGCCCCCCGTTACATCGGCTCTGTCGGCTTCGGTGTGGAGACTCTCGTGTACAGCGCGGGAGCATTGATCATCGGCTACCAGGCCATACTGTTCTCGTTGCTCAGCAAGGTGTTCGGCGTCTCCGAGGGCCTCGTGCCGGCGGACGCCCGGCTGCAGCGCTGGTTGGGATGGGCGCGGCTAGAGGTCGGACTTGTGATCGGCTCGCTCCTCTTGCTCGCCGGCTTGGCTATCGCCATCTACGGCTTCGTCAACTGGGGCAACGCCCGATTCGGTCAGTTGGACCCGGAGCGGGCCTTGCGGTACGCCCTCCCCGCCCTCACCGCGATGCTGCTCGGGGTGGAGACAATGCTGGCCAGCTTCTTCCTCAGCCTGTTGGGGATGCGAAGGACCGCTCCGGAGCTGGGCACACCGGACTGAAGGAGCGGGCAGCGGTCATCACAAGGTGGGCTCAGCCCACCGGCCTCACGAGCAGCCGCCGTCGAGTCGGTCGCGAGGCGACGTGTCGGAACGACGGCACGAGCGACTGCAGAGCCAGTGCCCCGGCCGGAGGGATGAGCGGCAGAACCGGGAGCAGGTACCTCGGTTCGTCGCCGGTGAGCATCGCTGGCACCACGAGCAGCAGCAATCCCGTGAGTCCGAACAGCAGGGCCGCCGAGCGCTGCTGCGAGGCAATCGCCTCGCGCCGGCGACGCGTAAGGAAGGCCGCGATGACGAGGAGCAGGCTTCCCAACAGGACGAGGCCGGAGGTGTAGCCGAAGGACTGGTAGGTGATCAGCCAACTGATCGGCCAGTGGGCGTTGCTGGGGGGCGACGAGGGCGTCCCCTCCTGGTACCACGTTGTCGTTCCGAGTAACACGTGCAATCGCATCGGCTCCGTGCGCCGAAGGAACTGCCACTCCTCGATCGGCGCTTCAGGGTTCACCCCGGCCCGGGTCGGCGCGAAGAAGTGCGCTGTATTGACGATCGTGCTCCAGATGTAGGCGCCCGGCTCGGCCTCGATCACTCTCTCGGTGTAGTTGGTCGCGAGTTGGTCCTGTGTCTTGCCGGGTGGCGGACGAAGCCGGTAGAAGGGCGACCCGGGAGCCCAGGCGAAGTAGTTGGCGCCCTCGTTCGGCGACCTCGCCTGCTTCGGATCGGCACCGAGCTTCGGATCACAGAGCTCCCTCTCGTCGGCCGGCAGCTTCGGGACCAATGTGTCGCAGTGCTGGTAGGCGATCGACTCCACCCGGCCGTAGTACAACCTTCCCGACTGGCTCTCCAGGGCGAAATGGCCATTGGTCTCCTTGAACCAGTAACCGTAGAGCCCGACCGGCACTGCGATGATGGCGATAAGGACAACCCCGCGCAGCCACCCAGAGCGGCGGAGCAGGAAGAAGATCACGATTGCCGGAACGGCAGCGAGGAAGGCGAGGCCTCTCGTGAGAGTGGCGGCGGCCAGCAGGAGGCCGATCAGTGCGACGATGCCGAGCCGGGGTGGGTTGCGCAGCACGAGCAGGATCAAGGCGCCTGTAAGCAGCACCTCGAAGACGGTCTCGGACACCACTGTCTGTTCAACGAAGATCTGGTAGGAGTCGAGCAGGAGCGGCGCGCAGGCGAGAGCAGCCAGCCATGGCCTCACCTTCAGCTTCAACAGGGTTGCGTAGAGGACAACGGCGAGAATGATGGCCAGCACGTGCTGGGCGGCGGCGACGGCAAAGACGTTGTCCGTCCACTTGAGCGCCCAAAGGGCGAGGGCGTAGAAGATCGGGTGGAAGGTGTTCGGGCTCGAGGTTTACCGAGTTCCCGAGGTAGGCGTACGAGTCGCCGTACAACATCAGCGCCGGGCGGTCCGCTACGAGCGCCCCCAGTCGCAGCGCCGTGCCGAGCAGCACGAACACGGCGAAGACGCCGTGCGTCCAGCCCGCCCGCCGAAAGCGGCTCTGAAGCCGCGAAGCTGAGGGATCCGGCGCAGCCGAGGGAGCCGACGAAGCCGAGGCAGGCTCCTCGGCCGTCCTCATCCTCGCCAAGGGCCAGGTCCACCGTGGGGAGCGTAGTCAGCCACCGGCGGCCCACGCTCAGGTCATCGCCGATTAGAAGGCCCCGCCGGGCCTAGTCGTTTGAAGGTGATGAGAGCTGCGTTGCCTCGGTCGCGCAGGGGCTGCTTCCGGCAGACGTGGGCCAGCAGGTACCAGGACCGATGTCAGCAAGGACGCCGCGCTCGATAGCCACCTCCTGCTGAAAGAACCGCCCTCTCCCGCAAGAGGGCCCTCGTAGTCGGTCCGTGCACGCAGCAACGGCGAGTCCGCCCCAGCTCGAGTTGGCCACGCATCTCTGCGCGTCGGATCGGGCACGCTGGGGTGACTTCGGGTCAGGTGGGGGCCGTCAGCGCCCGCAGCGCTGAGACCGACTTGCGCATGATGGCGGTGAGGTCCCGCCCGTCATTTCCGCTCGCCCACTGCTGGATGGCCACGCGCAGCACCGTCATGCCAGCCTCGGCGGCCAAGGTTGCCTGCGGCTCTCGTACGCCTCGTTCCCGCAGGGCGACGGCGACGGCGACGGCATAGTCCGCCAGCTTTGAGAGCTCGCGCTCGCGCAGCTCGGCGTTGGCTGCGATCACGGCCTGGCGCTGGCGTGACAGGTCGCGGCGAAACTGACCGAGCATGTCGCCGGCGGCGTCGAGGCCCCGGGCCACGGCGTCAAGGGGGCCGTCGGTTGCCGGCGCGCCGGCCACGCCGGCCACGATCCGCTCCTGTAGGAGGGCAGAGCCTCCGAACAGCACCTCTCGCTTGTCGGCGAAGTGCCGGAAGAAGGTGCGTTCGGTCAGCCCCGCTCGCACAGCGATCTGGGCAGCGGTGGTGTGGTCGAAACCCCGTTCTGAGTAAAGAGCGAGGGCCGCTTCCTGGAGGCGCCCGCGACTGTCTGGCTGCCATCGACCCACGTGACCGATCCTACTGCTGTTGACAGTGACTGACATCCCATCCTAAGGTGATGGCAGTTACTGACATCAGGATCCTGGAGGTAGATCATGAGAATCTTCGTTACCGGCGCATCGGGCTGGATCGGCTCGGCCGTGGTGCCCGAGCTGCTCGGTTCTGGCCACGAGGTGGTCGGCCTGGCCCGCTCCGAGGCCTCGGCGCAGGTGCTGGAGGGCCTCGGCGCCGTCGTTCAGCGGGGTGATCTGGACGACCCGGACAGCCTCGCCAAGGCGGCGGCCCGTTCCGACGGCGTGATCCACCTCGCCTTTCAGCACGAGGTGGCATTCGGCGGCAACTTCGCCGCCGCCGCAGCGGCCGACCGGCGGGCCGTGGAGGCCATGGGCGCCGCTCTGGCCGACTCCGAGCGACCCTTCGTGCTTGCTTCGGGGATGATCGGCCTCAAGGCAGGTGGGGTGGCCACCGAGGATGACGGGCTCGTGCCCACCGCCGCCGTGAGGTCCAACCCTGCCGGGCAGCGGGCGGCCACCGCCCTTCTCACGTTGTCCCTCGCCGGCACGGGCGTCCGCTCTTCGGTATTGCGCTTCCCGCCGACGGTCCACGGTGACGGCGACCACGGTTTTGTCGCCACCCTCGTCGCCATCGCACGCGAGCGGGGCGTCGCCGGATACGTGGGGGACGGCACCAACCGGTGGCCGGCGGTGCACCGCTCCGACGCCGCCCGCCTTGTGCGCCTGGCCGTCGAGGCCGCCCCGGCCGGCTCGGTCCTGCACGCTGTCGGCGAGGAGGGCGTGGCCTTCCGCGAGATCGCCGAGGTGATGGGTCGCCAGCTCGGCCTCCCGACAGCGTCGGTGGCCCCCGCCGACGCCGTCGAGCACTTCACCTACCTCGGCCGCTTCGTCGCTCTGGACAGCCCCGCAACGTCTGTCATGACGCGGGAAATGCTCGAATGGGAGCCAAGCGGGCCGAGCCTGCTCGAGGACCTCGAGCAGGACTACTACTACCGCCAGGTGTAGCTCGGGATCGCCAACCTGAGGGAAGGGGTCATCATCGCGCGGGCGGAACGGTCGGCGTCCCCAACACGGCGGCTCGTCGATTCCCTCGGGTCAGGAAAGGGGAGAAACATGAAGTCGACAGCCCGCCCGAAGGCCGGCTCTCAGACCTTCACCTGAGCCTTGTCGCGTGGGCGGACGTGAACTTGCCGACCGAGAGGAGCAGGAGGTGAAGGGTATAGCGTCCGGATCGCAGAACGGTGCTTCTCATCACCGCCGGCCGCCATGGAGCGAGCACCCTGATGGCCGCCGGGAAGAACCGTCCTTTGCTGCCTGCAAGCAGCAACTCGGCCGGCCGCCTCGAGTTCAGTTCCTCCCGGGCCGGAAGGGTCAGGTCCGGCGGGTTGCCCGGCAAGAGGTTGAAGTCGCCGTGGTAGATCCCGAGCGGGGCGAGGTAGTTCCAACGGGGCTGGAAGCCGTGACCGCTTCGGACCTGAGGCGCCCATGTGAGGAGCTGCTCACCCCGGTAGGTGGCGTTCCCGACGAAGGAGGGGATCTCGCTGTCAACCTCGTATTGGCCGACGAGACGAGTGGCATTTCCTCCGAGGGCACCCGAATATGCAGGGGCAGGATCGTACGCCGTCCCCGGAAGACCAGGATGGGGAGGAATGCTCGCCACGGTGAGCATCAGGAGACAGCCGGTCACACAGAGCAGCCCTACCCCGGTGGCAAGTGCAGATCCGAGAGGGTGGGTGATCCGCCCGGCCAGTCTCGCCCCGCCGACGGCGGCCACGACGAGGGCCACTAAGAGGTAGCCATAGGGGTTCCAGCCAAAACTGAGCACGGGGCGATCAACCGCGTAGGCGATCGGGATCACGAGAACGACGGCACAAGGGATCCAATCGTGCCGCCGGTTGTCCCTCGAGCGGTGTCCCAGCTCGACGACCGTCATGGCGAACGCGAGGCTGACCGACGCCCACAGGGTCGAGGAGAAGTAGTGGATCTCGAGGCTCTGGACAGTGCCGAAGAACTGCAGGTAGCCATAGACCGCTACCTCAGCAGCACAGCTCAGGCCGACAAGAAGCTGCGCGGTGCCAATCGAGCGCCACCTCGTGGCGAATGTGACGACAAAGGCGCCGAGCACCGCCGGCGGAACGAGCAGATAACAGACATAGGGCGCCCATCGCCAGTTGGTCGAGTGCCAGCGCGCCGCTTGGCCGGGTTGGCTCAAGAAGCTAAGACCGTGGATCGTGGGGGCGATGAAATCGAACTGGCCGATCAGAAGGCGGGAAGCCACCATGAGCGCGCCGGTGACGACGAGGGCGATGGCGCCGAGCAGCACGACGTCTCTGATCAACTGGCTCCGCTCCCTGATCAGCCGGACGACGAGATAGCAGGCGAAAGTCGTCAGCGTGAGGACCGCCCCCATGGCATGGGCCCATGTCGCCATCACGAAGAAGAACCCGCCGAGCCCCAACCAGATCCGGCGCCCCCTCGACGAGGTCGGCATCGCCAGGCAGGCGAGGCCGGCGAGGGCGTAGGAGACGACGGCCGAGTCGGGGTAATCGGTTCCCCATGCGGTGATGAGGACCGGGCTCGAGACGACGACGATGATCCCGCTGAGCCCGGCGAGGCGGCCGTAGAGGCGCCTCAGCAGGACATACACCGGGACGACGGCGACAAGAACAAGGACGTAGCGGAAGACGATGAAGCCCGGGACGGCGCCGAACAGGAGGTAGAAGACCCTGCCCGGCACGAGGAAGCCGACCCGGGCGGCTTCTCGCATCCGGGCCGTCGAGGCATATACCCCCCCGTAGCGCATGAACACGTCTCGGGGGTCGATGATGAAGATCGTGTGCATGCTCGGGTCGAAGAGGTCCGCCGGTGCCATCAGGCGTATTTGCAGCACGAAGAAGGCCACGACGGGCGAGACGACCACCCCGAAGGCCTCAGCAAAGAGGAGCCATAGCCGATGTGACCGTGTCTTCTCGATGCGTGGGATCGTGACGTCGCTCGGGCGCACGGCCGTGGTGACCACAGGCGAAGGGTAGTCAGTCCGTGCTTCTATGACGGGCTCATGTGGGCCCAACAGGGGTGAGCCCATCCCACCTTCGGGCCTCCTGCGTGGAGACGGGTTCCCGCATGCTGAGGGCGACCGAGGCGCTCTTACCTACCTGCCTGCAGCCTCGGCAGCCACGCTTACACCGACTGTTGGACGAGGCCGTGGCGTCGCCGGCGACCCGTCTTGTCGAGGAAGCTCGTAGTGATTCCAGCCGAGGTCCGGCACCTGAGTCTCAAGCCGACGAGGGACGCGCAGAACCGAGGTTGCGGCGCCGGCGAGAGAGCTGATCATCGAGGTGGCCCAAGTCCGGCACTTGGCCGCAGGTGACCGTGCCCCGTCCTGCCGACGAGGTCGATGACAACGTCGTGGATACCTGCGCCCAACCTTGTGATGGGGCGCCGATCAAGCTCAGGCCAGACGTGGGACACCACACGCAAATCGTGCACCTGGTGACGGGCTTGCGGAGATCGGGCTATGACGACGTTGACAGGGCGCTTTGTCACCCGGCGCACCTGGCCGAGAACAGTGGCGACCGTGACGGGCTCTTGAGAGGCGAGGACTTTGACCACGACCAGTGGTTGGGAGGGCGCACGCTCGGCCGTTTCCCTGACCAGTCGGAGCCCGTCGGCGACGAGGCTCGCTGCGTCGGTGACGTAGAGGTAGTCCCGGATCGTATCGAGCGGGACATAGAGCATCAGCGGCTGACGTGTGAGCACCCGCGACAGACCTGGGTGATGAGTCCTTGAGCTTTCGCGAGGTTCTGACCGGGTCCGTACAAGTTGGAGATTCGCCCGATCAGGACGGGGGCGCCCTTCTCGTTGCTCCACTTGCGGACGATGGTCTCCTGGCTCAGCTTGCACCTCCCGTAGGGCGAGAGTGGACGGACAGCAGAGGATTCGTCGAAGGGAGCTCCGCTCGAGCCGGCGTATACGCCACCCGCCGAGGAGGCCATGAACAGCGCCCCCCTCCTCATCCTGTCCGGCCCGAGCGCTCTCGCCATATCGTCGAGCAGGCACCTGAGGGCATCGGTCTCGGCGTCGAGCTCGGCTGTGTCCGATCCGACGACCCCGGCGCCGGCACACCAAGCCACCTGCCAGGGTGAAGAACCGATTTCGTCCCGGAAAGAGCAGCACGCGGCGGCCAGCTGGTCTGCCAACAGGCCAGCGTCCTCCCAGGCCAGCTCACCGCCGGGATGCCAGACAGGACCCCGCCGCGCAAGCTCTGCCTCAACGCTCCGCCCGAGCAGGCCACCACGGCCTACGACCCACGAGACGGGCTCAGTCATTTCTGGTGTCGCTGCCACCCCTCGAGGCATCCTTATGAAGCGGCCCCGCCGTCGGGTCGGACGTCATCAGGTACAAGGGCTTGCCCATCGCCATGCGGACTGCGGCGCCGACATATTCGGCGACGACGCCGAGCGCGAAGAGATTCGCCCCACCGATCAACAGCAGGAGGACGGTGACAGACGTCCACCCTGGAACTGTGATCGCCCCGAGCAGCCGCCCCACGACGAGGACAAGGGCAACCACTATGCCGCCGAGAGCAAAGAGCGCCCCGGCGAGTGAGACGAGGCGAAGAGGCCTCGTCCCGGCCGTGATGACAAGCTGGGCGAAGTGGATGAGCAACCGCCGGAAGGAGTAGCCCGACGGCCTTGCCTCCAGATGGCGAAATTTGACCGGGCACAGAGCGGTCGTACCGACCACCCACGTCAGGGCGACGTCGAGATACACCCCGGCGCCGACATAGGAAGCCACCCCCCGACCGATCTCGCCTAGAATCAGCCGGAAGCTGCTGAAGCGAGGTAGGTCCCCCCGCGTCAGCAGATGGTTGGCTACCGCCTTCGCCAGCTGCGACGCAAGGTTCCGCGCCGTGCCATGTGGGGGAGTGTTCGAGGGGACCCCGTAGACGAGCTGGGCACTCCCGTCGAGCGCCGTGTCGAGCAGCGAACCGATATCAGCCGGGTTGAACTGACCGTCCTCGTCCAGGGAGACGATCCACTCACCACCTGTCGAGGACATGCCGGCGAGAGTTGCAGCATGCTGGCCGAAATTCCTCGACAGCCATACCGCACGTACGCAGTCATACGCCTCCACCAGCTTCCTGATCACTTCCTCGGAGTGGTCAGGACCGTGGTCATGGACGAGAACGATCTCCTCCAGACGCCACGGTCGTCCTGCAGGGGTACTGGAGAGCTGTGTGAACGGAAGGAGCTCGCCAACGAGCGGGCCGAGGGTGAGCTCGCCCCGATAGACAGGCACGACGACCGAGACGGTGTGTTCTCCTGTGCCACGGTCCTGCTCCACGGTGGACATCGCTGTCAGATTACGCCGTGCCCGAGGGAGAATCCTGTGATGCCGGCTGCCCATGTGACGGAGTCCTCGCCTGCCTGGGAACAAGCCGTGACACGACTAGGGTGCGGAACCATGGGCGAGAGCGATGTCCCGGAGACACGGTGGACGCTGCGGGAGGCTCTCCTCGGCTCGGCACTGGGCTACCGCGCCTTCAAGGTCCTCACCAGGGGCGACCAGACGATGCAGCGGATGACCGAGGAGTATGTACGGCCAGCGCCAGGGGAGCGAGTTCTCGACGTCGGGTGCGGGTACGGTGACCTAGCCGACCATATGGGAGACGTCAGCTATCAGGGGATCGACCTCAATAGCCAGTACATAACATTTGCCCGGAGACGACATAACGACGAGTCTGCCTTTATCGTGGGAGACGTCACCGAGCTTGCAAAGTTGGGTATCGGACCCTTTGACTGCGCGGTGATGATCGGCGTTCTCCATCACCTGAGCGACGCCGATTGCACCAGCACCTTGCAGGCTGTGTCCACCGTGCTCACCCCAAACGGTCGATTTGTCGCCGCCGAGCCGACCTGGGACCCGGACCAACGGACGACCGCTCGCGTGTTGGCAGCCCTCGATCGTGGGCGTTACGTCCGCGAAAGGTCCCGGTACGAAGAGCTGGTGAGCCCGTTCTTCGGGGTCGTCGACTCCGAGGTCCGCCACGACCTCTTCTGGTTCCCGTACACGCATTGCATGATCACCGCCAATCTTGAGGGATGATCTGGCGTATCCGAGGCAACTGGCCTCCGCCGGCCACAGGAATCGAGAAGAGGTGTTCGCTGGCGTCGGCACCGTGTTCGAGAAAGTCCTCTTGAGCCTGGGCTTCATCTTGCCATTTGTTCGCCGGGGTCAGGCTGGATTCAGGCTCGTGTGAGAAGTTGGTTAAACAAACCCGTTTAGCAATTTCGGTCTCGCGACAGCCGTCAGATTGTCGTTCGTCCAGGTGCCAGGATGGTGGTGTGTCCTGGCGGTCGATCACGGCCGAGGAGCCCGGATTGGCGCCGCCGAGTGTTGGATATACAGTTCCAGCCACGTATATGCTGGCTTGTGGCTAAGCATCTGGTCGACATCGACGAGGCGGCGCTGACCGCGGCACAAGCTGAGCTTGGCACTGCAAGCATGAAAGACACGGTGAACGAAGCGCTTCGGCGGGCAAGCACCCGCCGCAACGATCGTGTCCAAAAGGCTCTCGACCGCCTGGGACAGCGTCGCCTTCCGCCACGCGAGGACGCGTGGCGCTGACCCATCTCCTAGACACGAGCGTCGTCAGCCGCCTCGGGCTGGAGGAGGTGCGTATCGTCGTCGACCCACTGGCGCACGCTGGACGACTCGGCAGAGCCGGCATCACCGACCTCGAGTTCGGACACGGGAGCCGGAACGCTCGGGAGTGGGACCAGGACATGGCCGACCTGTCGGTGTTCGAGCTGCTCGAGACCACGGCTGATCACGTACAGCGCGCCCGGCAGGTGCAACGCCTGTTGGCGTGTCGCAGCCAGCGGGGACCGAAGGTGCCAGATCTCTTGATCGCCGCGGCTGCCGAGCAGGCGGGGCTGACACTGCTGCACTACGACAACGATTTCGAGATGATCACCGAGGTGACAGGCCAGGTCTGCCAATGGGTCGTGCCGCCCGGCAGCATCGATTGAGCGCAGGCCTGCAACCGGTGTCGTCCGACGTTGGCGGTCACAGTCAGGACAACATCCTGGTCAGGCCTTGTGCGGGCGAGAGGAGTCGAACCTCCACCCCCGAAGGGACCGGGACCTAAACCCGGCGCGTATGCCATTTCGCCACGCCCGCTCGACGGACGCCGACGCTCTCGGTCGGCTTCCACCCAAGCGTACCGGTGGTCAGGCCCGGAGGCAGGGGGCTCGGAGACTGTGAGACCCGGCTTGCTCCGGTAGCCTCGCCTGACAGGTTCAAAAGGAGGATCGATGGCGACACGGCAAGACCCTGCTGATCTGGCGGCTGCGGCGATCGGCTCTGCTGCCTCGGGCGTGGGCGAGCAGGCAAGCGAGATCTACAAGCAGCTGTTGAAGGAACGGATCATCTTCCTCGGCACACAGGTCGACCAGGCCTCGGCGAACCTGATCTGTGCGCAGCTGCTGCTGCTCGAGGCTGAGGATTTCGAGCGCGACATCTTCCTCTATGTCAACTCGCCCGGTGGTTCGGTCACCGACGGGCTCGCCATCTACGACACCATGCAGTACGTGCGGTGTGACGTCTCCACGATCTGTCTCGGCCTCGCCGCATCGATGGGTCAGTTCCTCCTCTGCGCCGGCGCGCCCGGTAAACGGTTCGCCCTGCCCCACAGCCGGATCCTCATGCACCAGCCTTCCGGGCAGATGCAGGGACAGGCGGCTGACATCGCAATCCAGGCCGAGCAGATCATCTACCTGAAGCGCATGATGGCTGAGCGGATCTCGTTCCACACCGGCCAGCCGATCGAGCGGATAGAGGCCGACTCGGATCGAGACCGCTGGTTCACGGCCGAGGAAGCAAAGGACTACGGGTTCATCGACAAGGTCATCGACCGCTCGTCACTGGCTGCGACGGCTTGATCATCCCCAGCCCGTAGGCGTCGAGCTCGCCCCGACTCCCGTGACGCCGGCGGCCGGTCGGGCCGGCGGCCTCGAAGCGTGGCGCCACGGGAGTGGCGTAAGCAGCTCAGGGAGCCGAGATGGCTGTGACGGGCTCCGGCTGTGCCGCAACGGCAGTCTGCGGGTGGAGGGCTGCCGGGAAGGCGTAGACAGTGGCGTTCTGCTCGACCATGTAATAGCCGGTGTCGCCCGGAGCGGCGACGATGCCCACCATCGGCGTCTTCGGCTCGTTGTCGGCCGCCGGCTGACCGAGCAGCGTCGCGATCGGCTCTCCCAGCGGATGGATCGTGCCGTTGACCGACACGAGCCAAAGGCCGTTGCCGGTCGGGTCTGCCGGCGCCGCTCCGACGACATGAGACACGCCCGGCGCCTGTCCCAGGTGGGCTGCGGCCCCGTATCCATAGGCATTGCCGTCAGCGGTCACGATCCAGTACCCGCCCCCCTGCGGGTCGGCGACGATTGCGACCGCCGCTCCGTTCGGGGACGTCGCGCCCCCGTAGTAGGCCGCACCGAATGCGTAGACATCGCCCTCGCCGTCAAGGAGGTAGTAGCCGCCGCTGTCGCCGCCGGCCGCCGCGATCCCGACGATCGGTGCGCCGGGCGGGACGCTGCCGCCGGTCCAGTTGGCGGTGTCGGCATCGCCGGCCCACTTCGCATCGCCGAAGGCGTACACCTTCCCGTCGGACAAGGCGATCCAGTAGCCGCCCCCGTCAGGGGTTGACGCCTCGCCGGCGGCGGGGCTCGGGATCACCTGGGTGCCGAGGGCTCCGCAGTTGCCGAGGTTGCCAACGGGCAACTCCTTGCCGTCGGCGCGGACCAACCGGTAGCCGGAGGTGGTGGCCACAGGCGAGCAGGTGAGCTTTCCGCCGGTGGGCGGATCCGCGATGCCGGTGCGCGGCCGGGTTGGCGCGCCACTCCGGGAAGGAGGGGTCTGGTTCGGCACTCCGGGAAGTGGATAGGCGTACAGGTAAGCGACGCCGCCCTTCGTGCAGGCGAAGGCAAGCTCCCAGCCGCTCGCGGGAGCGCCGGGCCCGGCGACCGGTGACGCAGCCGCCGAATCGTTGACACTGCAGTACGAGCCGATGTCTGTTGCGCTCGAGCCGCTGTTGTAAAGGAACTGCCCGGTCGAGCCGTTCAGCAGGGCGACCCCGGGGTTGGAGCCGACGAGCACGTCGTTCGAGGCATTGCCGCTCACGTTGACGACAGTGGGAGAGGCGAGCATCTGGTACTTGCTGCTCACGTCGGTCGACCACAGCCTCCGGCCGCTCCCGTTCCACTCGCTCACGACGGCGGGACCGTGAAGGCACTGGGCGCACGAGGTCGAGATCACGACAGGCGCACCACCGAAGGTCATCTGGCCGATGACCGGAGAGCCGAACGTCGGCCCGGACGCTCGCACCGGCCAGCCGGGCACGGTGTTCCCGTTGTCGACGTAAAAGGCGAAGATCTCGTTCGTCGCCGGGTTGCTCGCATAGGGGTGGTTGAAGCTGGTGCCGACGACCACTGCGGGCTCGCCGCTCGAGTTGATGACGCCGATGGCCGGGCTCGACCACACGGTCTGGCCCAGGCAGCGCTCCCAGATCAGCCGGGGCGTCCTCGCGCTGCTCGAGTACCTGTAGTCGGTGACCCAGCCTCCGTAACAGGCCTGGCCTTGGGCGCTCTTGAACCCGGTCGAGTCCCCGCCCATGATGATGTCGTCGCGCCCGGTGCGGGAGCTGTCCACGAGGGCCGGGGAGGACCAGATCGTGTCGGCGCGCTGAATCGGAAAGCCGGGCACGACCCTACCTGCCGGTGTCAGCGCATAGATGAAGTGGTCGTAGGAGCCAAAGACGATGTCCTGCTCACCGTTTCCCTGGATGTCGCCGACGGCCGGGGTGGCGAAGACCGAGTTGTCGTTGTGGGCATTGCTCCACTGGGCGAAGGTGTCCTTCGTGTGGAAGACGAAGCGGACCTGTCCGGTGGCGTAGAAGGCTATGACCCCACCGTTCTGGTAAGGCACGCTCTGGGATCCTGTGCCCACGATGATCGTCGGCGGCTGCGAGGGCCCGTCGAGGTAGGCGACGGCGGGGCTCGACTCGATGGCGGTCGCGCTGCTGCCGGTCATGACCGCCTTCTGCGGCCAGCCCGGGAGGGCGCTTCCGGTGATGGCGTTCACGACGTAGACGTCACCGTCGAGGGAGGCGGCGACGATGGCCCGAACCCCGTCGATCGTGGCGAACGTGGGGGAGGTGAAGCCAGTGTTCGTGCCGACCCTGTCTGTCCACATGGGGCGGGGAAAGGTGCTCGAGGCCGCGGCCGTCCCGGCCTCGGCGAAAGACGGTGAAGGGGCCGCTCTCGACGATGACTCCGGCACCCCGAGGAGGGTCGCCGAGACCGCCAGACCACCCGCCAACAACAAGGTGATGCTCCTAAGGCGGCGTTTCGAGCCGCGTTGATCCAAGCCTTTATCCGTGAGCCCTCGCATCAGATAGCTATCGGCAGCGCCGGAGGGAAGGTTGAGATGCTTGGGCGATCGGCGACACGCAGGACGGGAGCGCCTCGACGGCGAGCCGTCTCACCTAGCATCGATGCGGCGCCCGCGTTCGGCTGGGAGTCGCACTCCGCCTGCCGCCGCCATCCTTGTGAGGAGCAAGCATTGCCAGACGAGTTGTCGCACCGGCGGAGGATCGCATTCATCACGCCTCGGTACGGCCCGGGAGTGGTCGGCGGCGCCGAGCAGATGGCGGCCGAGGCCGCCGCCGGCCTCGCGAAGCGCGGCCACGACGTCGAGATCCTCACGACGTGCGCGAGAGACCACTACGGCTGGGCGAACGTCTTCCCGCCAGGGGTGACGAGAGAAGGGCCGCTCACGGTGCGGCGCTTCGAGACACTGCCCGGGACCGATCACCTCCGGTGGTCCCGCCTCCAACAGCGGCTTGTGAGCGGGGAGACCCTGAGCGAGGCCGAGGAGATCTCCTGGATCAACGGACGGTTCCGGGTCCCTGACCTCTACCTGCATCTCGCGCAGTCGTCAGAGGACTACGACGCCCTCGTCTACTCGCCCTACCTCGCCCCACTCACCTTCTACTGTGCCGGGATCGCTCCTGAGCGGACCATCATCATGCCCTGCCTCCACGACGAGGCCTACGCCCACCTCCAGTCGGTGAAGGCGATGCTCGCCGGGGCGGCGGCGGTCTGGTTCCTCACCGAGCCCGAGCACCGCCTCGGGCACCGGCTGGCGCCCCTGCCGCCAGAGCACCCCGTCATAGGCGGTGCCGTCGAGGTGCCGACTGCCTACGACGCGGCCGGCTTCCGCAAGCGGCATGGTCTCGAGCAGCCGTTCGCGCTCTATGCCGGCCGCCGGGAAGAGGGGAAGGGGTGGCACCAGGTGCTGCAGGGCTTCGGCACGGCGGTTGTGCGGCACCGGCTGCCGCTCGATCTCGTCACGTTCGGGGTGGGGGACCCGAACGTGCCGATCGGCCTCGAGAGCCGTGTCGTCGACCTCGGCTACCTCGAGACCGCCGAGGTGCCCGATGCTTTCGCCGCTGCTCGGTGCTACCTCCAGCCGAGCCACAACGAGAGCTTCTCCCGCACGATCATGGATGCCTGGCTGGCCGGCACGCTCGTCATCGCGAACGGCCGGAGCGACGTGGTGGGGTGGCATTGCGAGAGGTCCGGTGCCGGGATCGTCTACCGCGACGAGCTGGAGCTGGCGGAGTGTCTCCGGTTCGTGGCCGATGCGCCCGAGGCGGCTGCGTCGATCGCCGCCCGCGGCCGTGAGTACGTCCTCTCCAACTACACCTGGCCGCGCGTGCTCGACGCGATGGAGTCCTCCCTCGAGGCGTTGAGGTGAGGGTGCTCGTAGCGGGCTCGGTCCCTCCGCCCTCGACTGGACATCGTGCAGCTCTACTCGAGGAGGTGGTCCGCCTGCGACGGGAGGGGCACGACGTCGAGGTGCTCTCCGTCGACCATGTCGCCGCCGCCCATCGTTACATCGGTGTTCCCGGGCTGCCCGCCGCCCTCGAGGTCGGGCTCGCCGGCCGGCGCTTCGACCGGCTCGTCGTCCAGGTCGAGCCCGGCCTCCCGGTGCGCGCCCGGGCCGGCCGCGGCGAACGGGCCACTTCGCTCATCTTCCTCGCCCTCGTTCTCCGGCGCCTTCCACAGGTGACGCTCCGACTGGACCGCCTGGAGGACCTGCCGGGCGGCCCGGGAGGCCGGGCCGGATTGGCGCTCTGGGCCGCGGCAGATCGGATCGAGCTCTCCTCGGAGGCGGATGCAGACGCTCTCGCGGCCTTGCTTCCCGACGCTCGGGAGCGGCTGACGGTCGGCGCCGCCCGGGCCGCGTGCGCCGATAACCCTCCCCGAGCCGAATTGGGCTGCCGGGACGCATGTCTCGGCAGAGGAGGTGAACCAGGTCATCAGGCGGCGTGCCGCTGCCACGCGCCAGGCACTCGGGAACGCGCCACAGCGTCCGGGACGAAGGGGTGGAGCATGCAGTCCGCGTCGAGCAGTGGGAGTGGCTACCGGCGCCCGAGCTCGGCGTTCCCGATCTCGGACCGGTCAGGAGCCAGGCGTCGGGGCGCCCTGCGGGCTCCGGCTCGATGCGCGCTGTCGCGGCCGGCGTCCTGGCGGCCGCTGATCGGCATACGGCACACCCGGCCTGTCGCCGTCGTCGCCCGGCTCGCCCTGTCGCAGCTGCGCAGGCTCCCTAGATGAGCCCGATCGCGTCGAGGAGAGCGCGGGCGACCCGCTCGCTCGTCTGGTCGGCCGCCCAGGCGCCGGCCCGGGCCGAGAGGGCGGAGCGTTCCTCCTCGTCCATGAGCAGCCTGCTCAGCACGCGGGCGAGCTCGGCGGAGTCTGCCCGCCGTGGAACCTTCACCACGACGTCGTCGGGCAGGTCCCCGAGCCACCCGATGGCGCTCACGACGGTGGGGATCCCGGCGGCGAGGCAGTTGCCGACCGCACCGGACGCCTCCCCGCCGTCGCGGGCCCGGAGCTGCACGGCGACGTCTGCACCGCCCAGGTGCTCGAGGTAGACCTCCCGTTCGACCATGCCGGTGAGGTGGAGGCGCTCCCGATGCCGAGCTCGGCGGCAAGCCGGTGGAGCTCGGCCGAGACCGAGTCCGAGACGGGGCCGACGAAGTAGAGCTCGACGTCCAGTTGGGCTCGTCGCATTTCACCCGTCGCCCTCACCAGGATCTCCAACTGCTTCAGCGGGTCGACGATCCCGAACGAGACGATGCGGGCCGGCTTCGTCCCGCCGGCGGCTGACGGCACTCCTCACGGCGTCCAGGTCCGCCGGTGGGAGAGCGATGGCGAAAGGCAGGACGCCCAGTCGAGGCGAGAGATCGGGGCCGAGGTCGAGCTCGGCGAGCCGGAGGGCCGCAGGCGAGTTGACGAGCACGCTCGATGGCATGGACGGCGATCTCGCGGAGCAGCAACAGGCCATACGCCGCCTCGTCGGCCGCAGAGACCGTGTTGTCCCGCCCCAAGTCGTCGGGGAGCAGGCCTCCATAGCTCCTTCTGATCGCGTCAGCGAGACCACCGGCGCTCGACCCGAGGGCGCCTCGGAGAACCGGAACAGGTTCGTCATCCGCACGTCGTGAGCCATCACGATCCCGTCGCTGCCGGCGCGCCGGAGGGCCGTCAGGGCACCGGAATGGAACTCGCTGTTGCCGAGGACGAAGACGACCTGGTCATAGCGGGCTCGGGCGGCATCGATGGCCGGGAACGAGCGGGCGTCGTACCACGTAGCCTGCCGGCAGGTCGGGAGCGGCCGGCACCCGGTCGCGCCCGTCGGCGAAAAAGTCGAGTTCCGCCTGCGGGTCCCTCAGCCGCAGCTCGGCACGCAAGCGCCGGGCGCGATCCTCGAGCTGTACTCGGCCACTCCGGAGGGAAGCGGGAGGAAGGGGGAGACGAGCGCCAGCCGGCGCCGTCGCTGCGCCCTCCGCCAGGGCCGCTGGGTCGTCGGGCCAGCTGCTCGAGGAGCTCGCCGGCCGCCCCCCAGGCAGATTCAGCCAGCAGCGGCGGCGCTCCGCCGGTGGGCTGAGGAGGCCGGCAGGAGGCGGGACGGCATCGGTGCGGCCGCCCTCGGGGCCGACCGGCCCGATGAGGGTCACCCGGCCCGGCGTCGACTCCGATCGCCGCCAGCTCCGAGACGGCCCGCTCGGAGGTGGCGAGCACGGCGTCGGCGTGACGTAGTGCCTCGAAGGTGGCCTCCCGGCGCAGCCCCCACGCTCCGTGGCCGGGGGGCCGCTCGGGGCGAGCGAGGCCGATCCACCGGGAGACGGGGAGCCGGCTGCGCCATCTGCAGCCAGCTGGCTCGCCGCTGTCGAGGGCGAGGGAGTGGACGGCGGCGCAGAAGGACAGGCCCTCTGCCTCCACGGTCGCCGGCCACAGCTTGCCCGTCTCGACACGAAGATCGCTGCAGAAGAGGCTGAGATAGACCCGCGCCGCGGCGGGGACCGCGCCCTCTGTCCCGCCGAAGGCGACCTTGCCCGTGCCGAAGCAGGTCGCCGATCTCCCCGGGCGGCGGCCAATCCGCCGCCAGCAGGTAACGGCTCACGAGGTCGGGGCAGTGCCGCTCGAGCCCGTCGGCGATCTCGAGGGCAAGCCTCACCTGCAGCGATGCTCTCGAGACGGGAGACTGCAGCACCCGGAGGTCGACAACGACGGGTCCGCTCGCGCCTCGGCCCGAAGGCTGGTCGGCCCCGCTCATCCCGAGCCGTTCATGGCCTCCTCGAGGACCTCGAGGCGAGCGCGAGCCGACTCGAGCAGCCGGCCGAGTAGTTGCGTGGTCTGGACATGGGTCTCGATCTCGGTATCGACGGCGCTCACCAGATGCTCGAGCCTGGCGTTCATGTCGTCGACTGCGGCCTGTACCGCCGTAGACCTGCGCCGACAGCTTCGTCAGCTCGGAGAAGACGTCGGTCAGCTGGCGCAGGATCTCGTCCTCGCGCCGGTGGACGCCGGAGGCGAGCCGCCCAACCGACCTCAAAGCTGACCCGACCGACGGCATCGGGCGGTCGCCCGGGGAGCGGTCGACGGGGCTCACGGCGACTCCTTTGGTCCGATATGTCCGAGCCGCCTCGGGAGCGGCAGCGATCGGCGGGCAGCCTACCTGCCTGCGACCTGCTCCGGGCTGACCTGCTCGTCGAGCGCAGCCCACCGCGCCCGCGAGGCGGGTATGCAGCGATCCAGGCGGGCTCGGCCATTAGGATCGCCGGAATGACGGCGGTGGCCAGGCCCGGCCTCGAGTACGGGCCTCCCCCCGGAGCCTGAGGTGGACCGCGAGGATCTCCCCCAGCGGGTCGTCTCGGCGAAGGTGCCGCTCGGCAAGCGCCTCGTGGCGCTGTGGGCCTCGAGGGAGCTGCTCGGGTTCCTCGTCCGCAAGGAACTGAAGGTCCGGTACAAGAACAGCGTCCTCGGCTTCGTCTGGTCCTTCCTCAACCCGGCGCTCGTGCTGCTCATCTACTACGTCGTGTTCAAGTACTTCCTCCACAACACCCAGCCTGACTTCGCCCTCTACCTGTTCGCCGGGCTGCTCGCCTGGAACCTGTTCAACAACTCGCTCCTGTCCGCCTCCGGCGTCCTCGTCTCCCACGCCGGCATCGTGAAGAAGGTCGCCTTCTCCCGCGAGATCCTCGCGCTCGCCCAGGTCGGGACGGCGATCTGCTACTTCTTCTTCCAGACCTGCATCCTCGTCGTCTTCCTCGCCGGCTTCCAGGTGCTGCCCGACTTCACCTACCTGCCGCTTCTGCTGCTCGCCTTCGTCGCCGACGTCCTCTTGGCCGCCGGGCTCGCCGTCTTCCTCTCGGCAGTGAACGTCTACCTGCGCGACGTTCAGCATTTCGTCGAGGTGCTGCTCGTGGCGCTGTTCTTCGGCCCCCCGATCGTCTACGCCTTCCACGGCGTCGGCCTCACCCGCTTCCATCTTCCGCTTGCTCTACGAGGCCAACCCGCTCCTTTGGATCGTGCTGGCGTTCCAGCGCTGCCTCTACGGCAACGTCGTCCCGCCGGGAGGAAAGCTCGTGAACGGCGTCACCGGCTGTTCGTGATGCCGCGCTGGGGAATGGGCACCTACTACATCGGCGTCGGAGCCGTCATCGCCGGCGCCCTGTTGTTCTGCCTGTTCGCGATGGTGGTGTTCGGACGGGTCGAGGGTAACTTCGCCGAGGAGCTCTGAGCGGCCCTGAGCCTCGCCATCGACGTCCAGCACGTCTCCAAGCGCTTCCGGCTCTACAAGGAGAAGTACACCTCCTTGAAGGAGCGGATCGTCCACGCCGGCAAGGTCCCCTTCGAGGAGTTCTGGGCGCTGCGCGACGTCGAGCTCGAGATCCCCCAGGGCGAGACGCTCGGGATCCTCGGCCGGAACGGCTCGGGAAAGTCGACCCTCCTCAAGTGCATCGCCGGGATCCTCCAGCCGACGTCCGGCCAGATCCTGCTCCGCGGTCACCTGGCCGCCATGCTGGAGCTCGGCGCCGGCTTCCAGCCGGAGATGTCGGGCCGGGACAACATCTTCCTCAACGCCTCGCTGCTCGGCCTCTCGCGGAAGCAGATCGAGCGGAGCTTCGACGAGATCGTCGCCTTCGCCGAGCTGGAGCCGTTCATCGACAACCAGGTGCGCTTCTACTCCTCGGGCATGTACGTGCGGCTCGGCTTCGCCGTCGCCGTCAACGTCCACCCTGACATCCTCCTCGTCGACGAGGTGCTGGCCGTCGGAGACGAGCGCTTCCAGCAGAAGTGCATGGAGCGGATCCATCAGTTCAAGCAGGAAGGCCGGACGATCGTCGTCGTCTCGCACGCTGCCGACGTCATGCGCCAGATCTGCGACCGGGTGGCCGTCATCGACGCCGGAGGCCTCATCAGCGTGGCCGCCCCGGGCGAGGCCATCCGGGCTTTCCGCGACCGCCTCATCGAGACGGGAGATGCCGCCACGCCGCTGCCGGCGGTGGAGGACACCGGCGGCGTCCCGCCGCCTCGGCAGCCCGACCGGGCCCATGCCCGATCGTCGCCGACCGGCGGGTGGCGATCACCGGCTGCCGCTCTCGAGCTGCCTGGCGCGCCCGAGCGGCCCGCACGTCCTGCCCGGGCGAGGGGCATCGTCGATCGTCGCTCGACCTCAAGGTGCGCCAGCCGCTCCCGAACGTCGCCTTCGGCTGCTCGCGTCTTCGCCGCAGGACGGCAGCCTCATCTTCGACTGCGACAGCACCATGATCGGCGAGCGTCACGACCTCGAGGCCGGCCCCTCGACGCGTGCTGTTCGAGTTCAGCGAGCTGCCCCTGCTCGACGGCCGCTACACGGTCAACGTCCGCGTCCAGGAGACCGGAGGCGGGCACTCGTCTATGCCCGCCAGGAGCCGGCCGGCACGTTCGAGGTCGTCAACCCGGGACGGGCGACGGGACTGGTGACGCTGCCGTTCACGGTGAACCTGAAGCCCCAGCAACTGGGGTGACCGGGCCGACCGGCGACGCGCCAGCCCCTCCGGAGCGGGATCGGCAGCAGCAGCCGAACGGGCGCTCCGAGACGGCGCTGCCGCCGGCATCGACCCGCCTCTGATCGTCGCCGAGGTCGCCGGCGGAGGCGGCCCGGCTGCGGGAGGCGGGCGCTCTTGCCGGCGGCTTCGAGGAGGACCTCGATCGTCGCTTCCTCGAGATCGCTGCCGATCCGGACGCACTCGCCAAGGCGGCCGCGGCGGGAGCTCGCCCGATGGCCTGCCGCCGCCCCAGGGCGCCGGCGCTCCGCCAGCTGCTCCGCTCGACTGGCGCGGCGGTCGAAGCGAACCGCCGGCTCGATCGCCCGCTCCACCCGGCGGGTCGGCCGGGCCCCGGGCGCGGGCGCTCGAGCGCTCATCGATCGAGCGGCGCCGGCCGCGTCGCCGAGCTCGTCGTCACCCGAGGCTACGTCGCTGCCGATCACGCCGACCGGCTCGCCTCCGAGCGCAGCTCGGGCCGGCGTGTGCTCAGCCGGCTGGAGCGGTCTCGCCGGCCGAGCCGGGCGCTCCCGCCCTCCACGCAGAGGTCAAGCCGGAGAAACGACCGGCCCGAGCAGGACGGCGCCGCCGGAGACGCCCGGCAGCCGGACCAGGCACCGGCAGCAGAGCGGGCTCGAGGAGTGGGCGATCGAGCGGCTGACGCGAGCCGGGCGGGCATGATCGTCCACGTCGAGTGCGGCGACGGCGCGCTCGTTAAGGCAGCTGGCGGAGGCGGGTATCGATGTCGGCCGGCGCCGATCCGGGCGCGCGACGTCTGCCGAGCTCGGCGGCTCGGCGGCCGCGAAAGGCCGCTCGTCCGCGCCGGCGCCTTCGAGTTCCTCGGCGGCTGCTGCAGTCGTCACTCGGCGGTCTGCTGCTCTCCGGCGTCACGGAACGGCTCAGCCCGGGCGGCGCCCGGGCGCTTGCCCATCTTGCGGCGTCCCGCCTCCGCCCCGGCGGCGTCGTCGTCGTGCTGAGCGCGCATCCCGACGATGGCAGGCGGCGACGTCGTCAGCTGCCGACCTGAGCCCGGGCCGGCCGATCCATCCCGTCACCTGGTGCCACCTGCTCTCCCGCTACGGGCTGACCGAGCTGACGGTCAACGATCCTGCCGGCCAGCCGAGCCACCGCTACGCAGTGGCGGCCCGGATGCCGGCGGCGGACCCGTGACGGTCCGGCCGATCCGCTTCGACCAGGTCATCCCCTCGATCGCCGAGCGCGACGCCGTCAGCCACCACACGCTCGAGACACAGCGCGTGCTCCGCTCGATGGGCTTCGTCTCGGAGATCTTCGCCTGGGAGATGTCGCCCGGCATGGCGGGCCGGGCGCGCCCGCTCGCCGAGCTACCCGAGAGACGACGCCAGCCGCCAGTGGCTCTGCTACCAGGCGTCGATCGGCAGCCCGGCGGCAGACGTGTTCATCGAGCACCCGGGCGGCAAGGTGGTCGACTACCACAACATCACGCCGGCGGAGCCTCGTCGAGGCGTGGATGCCGTTCCTCGGCGAGGAGGTCCGCCTCGGCCGCCGGCAGCTCCCCGAGCTGGCGGCAGTCTCGTGAGCACCGGCATCGGCGTCTCGGGATACAACGCCCGCGAGCTGTCCGAGGCGGGCTTCGCCCACACCGCTGTCGCGCCACTTGATGATGGAGCGGTCCAATCTTCGACTGCGGCCCCCGACCCGGCCGCCGCAGCCGAGCTCGCCCGTTGCGAAGCGGCCGGCGGGTCCGACTGGCTCTTCGTCGGCCAGATGCTCCCGCACAAGTGCCACCAGGATGTCATCAAGGCTTTTGCCTGCTCGCTCCGTGCCTTCGACCCGACGGCGAGGCTCCACCTCGTCGGGCGCGAGAGCTGCCCGGCTATGTGCTCGCGCTCCGCCGCTTCATCGACGACCTCGGCATCGGCGGCTCTGTCGACTTTGCCGGCTCGGTCACGGCAGGCCGAGCTTGCCGCCTACTACCAGGCCGCCGACGTCTTCGTCGGCTGCTCGGCGCACGAGGGCTTCTGCGCCCCGATGATCGAGGCGATGCACCACGGCGTCCCCGTCGTCGCCTACGCAGCGGCTGCTGTGCCCGAGACGGTGCTCGACGCCGGCCTCCTGCTCGATTCGAAGGAGCCCCTGCTCGTCGCCACGGCGGCCGAACAGGGTGCTTGACCGACCAGCCGTTGCGGGAGGTCCTTGTGGAGCGGGGTCGTGCGCGGGCGAGGAGTTTCTCGGTTGCGTCGGCCGCAGGCAGCCTTCGTCGCCGCCCTAGAGGAGGCTCTCGGCCGAGCGGGATGAGCAGGCACGAGGGCGTTCGCGAGGTGCGGCCGAGCGCCGCCAACTAGTGTCGCTTCGAGCACGTAATCGTCTAAGGAGAGCCCGGTGGACGTCCGTGACCGGCTGTACATAGACGGCAGCTGGGTGGCGCCGAGCGGCAACGAGCGGATCGAGGTCATCGACTCCACGCACAGAGGAGGTGATCGGATCGGTCCCGCTCGGCTCGCCCGGGCGACGTCGACGCCGCCGTCGCGGCGGCCCGCCGCGCATTCGGCGACTGGTCACAGACCTCGGTCTACCGAGCGGGTCAAGTTCACGTCGCGCATCGCCGAGGCGTCTCGGGGCGCGCATCGCCGAGATCGGCCAGCTGATCGCGCGACGAGGTCGGGATGCCGCTCAATCTCGCCGATGCTCATCCAGGCCGGTCTTCCCGTCCAGAGCTTCTCCTCGATGGCCGACGTCGTCGGAGCAGATCGCCTGGGAGGAGCAGGTCGGGAACTCGCTCGTCGTCCGGGAGCCGGTCGGGGTCGTCGGCGCCATCACGCCGTGGAACTACCCGCTCCACCAGATCGCCGCCAAAGTGGCACCGGCGCTTGGCGGCCGGCTGCACCGTCGTGCTGAAGCCGAGCGAGGTCGCACCGCTCAACGCCTTCCTCCTCGCCGACGTGATCGACGAGGTCGGGCTCCCGCCCGGCGTGTTCAACCTCGTGTCCGGCCTCGGCCCCGTCGTCGGCGAGGCGATCGCCGCCCACCCCGGTGTCGACATGGTCTCGTTCACCGGCTCGACCCGGGCAGGCCGTCGCGTCGGCGAGCTCGCCGCCATGACCGTGAAGAAGGTCGCCCTCGAGCTCGGCGGTAAATCGGCCAACGTCATCCTCGACGACGCCGATCTCGAAAAGGCCGTCACGACCGGGGTGACGATGTGCTTCCTCAACTCCGGCCAGACCTGCAGCGCCCTCACGAGGATGGTCGTGCCGCGGAGCAAGCTCGGTGAAGTCGAGGAGATCGCCGTGCGGGCAGCAGAGGAGGCGACGCCGGGGGACCCGTTCGACGACGGCACGCGCCTCGGCCCGCTCGTCTCCGCCGAGCAGCGCGAGCGCGTGCGGGCGTACATCACGAAGGGCATCGAGGAGGGCGCCCGCCTGCTCACCGGCGGCGTCGAGGCACCAGAAGGACTCGACCGGGGCTATTTCGTCCGCCCGACCGTCTTCTCCGGCGTCCGGACGAGAGATGACCATCGCCCAGGAGGAGATCTTCGGTCCTGTGCTCTCCATCCTCGCCTACGACGCCGAGGAGGAGGCCGTCGAGATCGCCAATGACTCCCCCTACGGGCTCGCCGGTGCGGTCTGGTCGGCGGATCCCGAGCGGGCCAAGCAGGTGGCCAGGCAGATCCGCACCGGCCAGGTCGACCTGAACGGCGGGAGCTTCAACCCGCTCGCTCCCTTCGGCGGGTTCAAGCAGTCGGGCCACGGTCGGGAGCTCGGCAAGTTCGGGCTCGAGGAATACCTCGAGATCAAGTCGCTCCAGCTCTGACAGAAGTGGCGCAGCCTGCTGCAGCCGACTCGCCGCCTCCCGTCGCGGTCGAGCCGCCGGAAAGGCGAGCCGCCCGAGCAAGGGTGGTGAGCAGTGGTGGCGCAACCCGTGGCTCCGCTACGCCCTCGGGATCGTTCTCGGCGCTGCCGCCCTGTGGGCCGTCGCCGGCCAGCGAGGCGAGCTGACCGGGATCGGCTCGGAGCTGCGCCGTCTCCATCCGGGATGGATCGCCCTTGCCGCCGTTGCAGAGTTCATGTCCTTCGTCGCCTTCGCCCGCATGCAGGGGCGCCTGCTCGCCGCCGGCGGTTGCCGCATCAACGGGCTGCGCCTCCTCGCGATGACGGCGGCGGCATCGGCGATCGCAAGCTCGATCCCGGCCGGACCGGCCGTCGCGAGCGTCTACGCCTACCGGCAGTACCGCCGCGGCGGACGCCGACGAGTCCCTCTCGGTATGGACGCTGTTCGCCACGCTCGGCTGCTCGGCTCTCGGTCTGGCGCTTCTCGCCTCGGCCGGCCTGCTGCTCGCCGAGCAGCAGGGGGCCGCCTACGACCTGATCGGCGTCACGGTGGGCGTGCTCGTCGTCACACTCTTCCTCGTCGCCTTGCTCTGGCGGCGCCGGGTTCTCGAGGTCGTCGTAGTCAAGTGCCTCCGGGCCGCAAAGGCGGTGACGCGGCGCCCGAAGTCGGACATCGACGCCGCTCGTGGCGAAGATCGTCGAGCACCTCAACCGGGTCCACCTCTCGGGGCGTGACTTCCTGGCGGCGCTCGGCTGGTCGTTGGCGAACTGGATGCTCGACTGCAGCTGCCTTGCCGCCGGCTATCTCGCCGTCGGGGCGAGAGTGCCGTGGAGCGGCTTGCTCCTCGCCTATGGCGCCGGTCAGCTCGCCGCCAACCTGCCGATCACTCCGGGCGGCCTCGGGGTCGTCGAGGGCAGCCTCACCGTCGCCCTCGTCGCCTACGGGGGCGCGCAGACCTCCACCGTGGCGGCGGTCATCCTCTATCGCATGATCAGCTTCTGGGCCTTCCTCCCGATCGGATGGGGCGTCTGGGGAGCACTCGCCGTCCGGGACCGGCGGAGTGACCGTCGGGCGGACGCCCGGCTCGACCAGATCCTCGACAAGAGCGGCGCTCGAGCCGCCGCCGGGCCGGTGCCATGAAAGCCGCACTGAAGCTGCACGGCCCGCTCCACCCGGCGAGGACGCTGGTCCTCGCAATCTTGCTGTGCGGGCTGGCCTCAGCCGCCTCTGCCTGCACCTCGGGCGGATCCATCCTCGGGACACGGGACAGCGCCTGCTTCCGGGCGCTCCCGGTCGCCCGCCGCGACGTAGGCACCGGGGCCAAGTTCGCCGGCGTCCGCCACCTTCCGTCCGGTGTGCTTCTCGACGAGCTCAAGCGTCATCATCCCCGTGCGGGCGGGGTCCCGGCCGCCCTCGAAGCCAGTCGGGGCGCAGCCTGCCTCGTCGCCTTCCAGGGGCATTTCGTGCCGGGGAGCGTCGGCGCATCCCTGGGCGCCCCACTCCGGGCCCTACCGCGTCGCTGTCGTCATCGTGGACGAGCCGAACGACCGGGTGCTCGCCACCGTGCTCCTTCGTTCCACCCCGCTCGACTTCACGCACCACTTCGCCTTCGACCGGTGATCGCCCTCACGGCTCGGGCGGCCACTCGAGCGCCACGTCGATCTCGTCTCTGCCGGCAGCGGTGCCGGCGTCCTCAGCCGGGACGAATTCCAACTCGGCGACCGTGCCGGCCCGCGAAAGGTCGTCGCGGCGAGAGCTCCAGCAACGCGAGCGACCGGTGCCGGCGCCGTGATCCTGCAGCGGGCGACCGGCGCCCGGACGGACCGGCTCGCCTCGCTCTTCCGGCGGCGGATCGCTCCGAGGGCGGCGCTCGTCGCCTCGAGCAGCTCCGGGCCGGGCGCCGTCTCCGGCCGCCACCCTCAGCTCGGCCGAGTCGGGCCACGGGGCAAGGTGGACCGAGCCGTCGTTCCACCACGACCACACCTCCTCGGTGCAGTACGGGAGGAAGGGGGCAAAGGCGCGCTGCAGGACGCCGAGGGAGATCTCGAGGGCCCGCTCCGCCGACGCCGCCCCTTCGGCGCCGCCCTCGCCGTAGGCGCGAGCCTTCACGAGCTCGACGTAGTCGTCGCAGTACGACCAGAAGAACGCCTCGAACAGCTCGAGGGCGCGGGAGTGCTCGTAGCGGTCGAAAGCCTTCTGTCGCCTCGCTGACAACTCCGGCGAGTGAGGCGATGAGGGCCGCATCGAGGGCCGCCTCGCCCGCCGGCGCTTGCTGCTCGCCGCCCCCGTCCGGAGCGGCTGGCGCGCTCAAGGAAAGGACGAAACGGGAGACGTTCGAGAATCTTGATAGCGAGGCGGCGGCCCACCTTCATCTGCTGCTCGTCGTAGGCGGTGTCCACCCCGAGGCGGGCCGAGGCGGCCCAGTAACGAACGGCGTCGGTCCCGTAGCGCTCGAGCGGCTCGCTCGGCACGAAGCGGCATTGCCCTTTCGACTTGGAGATCTTCTTGCGGTCCGGGATCGAGGATCCAGCCCGAGATGGCGGCGTGCCGCCACGGAAGCTCATGGTGCTCGAGCTCGGACCGGACGACGGTGGTGAACAGCCAGGTGCGGATGATCTCGTGTGCCTGCGGGCGCAGATCGGTCGGGAACACCCGGGCGAAGAGGTCCGGGTCGTCGATCCACCCACCGGCGATCTGAGGCGACAGCGACGACGTCGCCCAGGTGTCCATCACGTCGGGGTCAGCGACAAAGCCGCCGGGCCGGCCCCGCTGTGGACTCCTCGAAGCCCGCCGGGCAGTCCGTCGAGGGGTCGACCGGCAAACGCTCCGGCTCGGCGGCGAGCAACCCGTCGGGAAGGGGCTCACCGTCGTCATCGAGGCGGTACCAGACCGGGAACGGCACCCCGAAGAACCGCTGCCGTGAGATGTTCCAGTCGCCTGTCAGACCTTCGACCCAGGACTCGAAGCGGGCCCGCATGAACTCCGGGTGCCAGCAGAGCTCCCGCCCACGAGCGAGCAAGCGGTCGCGCATCGACATCGTCCGGACGTACCACTGGGGCGAGGAGACGATCTCGAGCGGCCGGTCACCCCTCTCGTAGAACTTGACGGCGTGCTCGACCTCCCGCGGCTCGCCGACGAGATCTCCCGACTCCGCGAGCAGCTCGACGATGCGTCGCTGAGCCTGCCTCACCGTCCGCCCTGCCAGCTCGGCATAGAGGCGCCGCGCCCGCTCGGGATCATCAGACTCCCAACCGGGCTCGCCGAACGGCGCGTCGCCGAAACGCCCGTCCCGCTCGATCACGGTTCGCGTCGGGAGCGAGAGCTCCCGCCACCACGTGACGTCTGTCAGGTCGCCGAACGTGCAGATCATGGCGATCCCGGTCCCCTTCTCCGGCTCGGCGAGCCGGTGGGCGAGGACAGGCACACGGGAGGCGAACAACGGCGTCAGCACCTCTGTCCCGAACAGTGACCGGTAGCGGTCGTCGGACGGGTGGGCAACGAGCGCGACGCAGGCCGGGATGAGCTCAGGGCGGGTCGTCTCGATCTCGACCGGGGCGCCGGCAGCCCCGCCTTCAACGCGGGCGAAGCGGACGCGGTGGTAGGCGCCCTTCTGCGGCCGGTCCTCCAGCTCGGCCTGGGCGACGGCGGTGCGGAAGTCGACGTCCCACAAAGTCGGCGAGTCCTGCCGGTAGGCCTCGTCCGCTCTCGAGCATCCTCAAGAAACCGAGCTGGGACGCCCGCCGGGCCCGCTCGCCGATCGTCGTGTAGTGGTGGCGCCAGTCGTAGGAGAGGCCGAGCAGACGTAGAAGACCTTCGAATGCCTGCTCGTCCTCGGCGGTCAGCCGCAGGCACAGCTCGACGAAGTTCGGCCGGGAGATGGGCACGGGCGGGCGTGGACGGGGTCGGCGGGCGGCTGGAAGCCTGCGTCGTAGGGCTGCGCCGGGTCGCAGCGGACGCCGAAGTAGTTCTGCACTCGGCGCTCGGTCGGCAAGGCCGTTGTCGTCCCACCCGATCGGGTAGAAGACCGCCTTGCCGCGCATCCGCTGGAACCTCGCCATCATGTCGGTCTGGGAGTAGGAGAAGACGTGACCGATGTGGAGCGACCCGGAGACGGTCGGCGGCGGCGTGTCGATCGAGAAGACCTCGGACCGTTCCTTCGAGCGGTCGAATTGGTAGGTGCCGGCTGCTTCCCAATGCTTCGACCACTTCGCCTCGAGACCGTCGAGGGACGGCCGTTCCGGCATACGGGAGGCTTTCATAGCCCTAGTACCGTACTTGCGTGCTCAGGCTCCACGACACGGCGACGGGCGTCAAAGTCCCCCCTTCACGTGCCCGAGCAGGGAGCACCCGGTGGGTCTCTACGTCTGCGGCCCGACCGTCTACGCGCCGCCGCACATCGGCCACGGCCGTCTCAGCCTCGTCTACGACGTGCTGCGGCGTTACCTCGAGTGGACGGGGGTGACGGTCCGTCACGTCTCGAACGTGACCGACATCGACGACAAGATCATCGTCCTCGGCCTCGAGGAGGGGCGCCCGCCGTCCGAGGTGGCCGCTGGAGTACGAGGAGGCGTGGTGGTCGGCGATGGACAGGCTGGGCGCTCTGCGACCTCATCTCGTGCCGCACGCGACCGACTACGTCGATCAGATGATCGCCCTGATCGGGGAGCTCGTCGGAAGGGGAGTCGGCTACGAGACGCCAGACGGCGTCTACTTCGAGGTGAGCCGGGTGGAGGGCTACGGCCTCTTGGCACAGCAGAGCCTCGAATCCCTCCGTGCCGGCGCCCGTGTCGACGCCAATGAGTCCAAGCGGGCACCGTTCGACTTCGCCCTCTGGAAGAAGGCCAAGCCGCACGAGCCGGAGTGGCCGTCGCCCTTCGGGCCCGGACGGCCGGGCTGGCACACCGAGTGCGTGGTCATGTCGCTCGAGTTGCTCGGGGAGGGTTTCTCGCTCCATGGAGGCGGCACGGACCTGAAGTTCCCCCACCACGAGAACGAGCGGGCGCAGGCCGTCGCCCTCGAGCGTCCCTTCGCCCGGCACTGGATGCACAACGGAATGGTGGAGGCCAAGGGCGAGAAGATGTCGAAGTCGACCGGCAACGTGGAGAGCCTGGCGGCCCTCCTCTCGCGACCATGATCCGCGTGCCTACCGGCTCGTGGTGCTGCAGTCCCACTACCGGGCGCCGCTCGAGGTCCACGAGAGCCGGATCCTCGCCGCCGAGCGCACGCTGAGCGGGGTCGACTCCCTCGCCCGCCGCCTCGCCGAAGCGCCCTCGGCAGCCCCGCAGCCCGGGCGGCGCATCGGAGGCAGCCGCACAGCTCGAGTCGAGCTTTCGGGCCCACATGGACGACGACCTCGGCTCCCCGGATGCGATGGCGGTTCTCTTCGACGGGCTGACGGCCGCCAACGCCGCTCTCGATGGTCACGAGGCCGAGCTCGGCGGCGCGCTCGGCCGGGCGGTCCTATCCTGCTTCGCCGCCGTCGGCCTTGTTCCGGCAGAAGGCGGCGATGTCGGCCCCGAGGCGCTCGATCTCGCCCGCCGGCGGGACGAGGCCCGCCGCGGGCGGGACTACGCCGCCGCTGACCGCCTCCGCGACGAGATCGTCGCACTCGGCTACCGCCTCGAGGACACGCAGAACGGCACCCGGGTCTTCCGGTGAGCGGGCGGCGCCGGCGCGCCGGCGAGCGTGCCCTCACAGATCCATCACAATCCGATCATCTCCTGCTCACCGCCGGGGTGTGCAATGAGCCGACACCATCGCGAGGCCGGCTCCGGCCGGGAAGGAGAGAGGGATGAACGTGAGGGGTTTCTTGAACAGGAGATGGCTCGCAGTGGGAAGCGCCGCTGCTGTGGTCAGTCTCGCCGCTGGTGGGATCGCCTACGCGTCGGCGCCGTCAGCCTCGGCTCCGGCGCGCTCTGCCGGCGTCACGAGCGCTCTGGCCTCGGTCACGAAGGCGAGCGGGGCCTCGGCGGGCACATCGACGCCCGCCCGGCCGGCGGAACGGGCGGCGGCTCGGGCATCTGATCCGGCTCGTTCACCGTGCCGTCCATGCTGAGCTCATCCTGCGCACCCGTGACGGTTATCGCACCATCGAGATCGACAGAGGCGCCCTGCAATCCGATGCCTCCGGGACGATCACGATCGTCCGGCCGGACGGACCGACCGTCAAAGCAGAGCTGACGCCCGAGACGCGCTATCCCGGACTGACATTGTCGGAGCTCAAGCCTGGCGACCGCGTAGTCCTCGTGCAGAGCAGCGGCAAGGCGCTCGCCGTGCGGGCGCGAAGCTCTGATGGTGGGACCTGAGCTCGGCACCGTCGTCGTCATCGAGGACGACGCCAACATCGCCGACCTCCTCGACCTGTACCTTCGCCGGGAGGGCTTCCGTGTCGTGATCGCGACGGAAGGCACGAGCGGCATCGAGATGGTCCGCCGCGAACGCCCCCGCCTCGTCGTCATCGACGTCGGGCTGCCCGGCGAGCGGGACGGCTTCGAGGTCTGCCGCCTGATCCGGGCCGAGAACGAGCTGCCGGTGCTGTTCCTCACCGCCCGCGACGACGAGATCGACCGGATCGTGGGCCTCGAGCTGGGCGCAGACGACTATCTGACGAAGCCCTTCTCGCCCCGCGAGCTCGTCGCCCGGATCCGGGCCGTGCTGCGCCGGAGCGAGCGCGCCGTCCCGCGGAACGAACTGATCACGGTCGGGAACGTGATCATCGACCCCGGGCGACGCCAGGTTCGCCGGGACGGCGACACCGTCGGGCTCACGGCCCGCGAGTTCGACCTCCTTGTCTTTCTCTGCAGCAACCTGGGCTTCGTGTTGAGCCGCCAGCAGCTGCTCGACGGGGCGTGGGGGAGGGGTTGGTACGGCGACGAGCGCACCGTCGACGTCCACATCGGGCAACTGCGGAAAAAGCTCGGCGATGGGCTTCCACTCTCGACGGTGCGGGGCGTGGGCTATCGCCTCGGGTGAGGCCGTCGGCACCCCCGGGGGGCGGCCCGGTCTCTCTTGTCTCGCTGGAGCGTCATGCGGCGACGGCTGACGCTCGTCCTCGTCCTTCTCGTGGCAGCTGCCTTGGTGGCGGCGGGCGCCGGCACACTTCTCGTAACGCGGCGAACCGCTCGCAACGACGTCTCGCGGCAACTGCTCGCAGAGGCGAGAGTCTTCGCCCGGGCTTCGGACCAGGTGAGGACCCGCCGGGCCTTGAAGACGGTCGTCGTCCTGCTTCACCTCGATCGGGGCGAGATCATCGTTGTCACGCGAGCGGGGAAGATCCCGACTCGCCTCGGGCGGGGCCTGTCTGCAGGCGACCTCTCGCCGCCGGCGCTTCTAGACGGCGACGAGGTGACCGGCTGGCGGGGCAACCTTGCATTTGTCGCCGTTCCGACGGCGCTCGACCCCCTCGTCACGCCCCTCGTACCCGGCGGCAGTCGTTTGGCGCTCCTCCTCACCCGTCGGGTCGGGACGCTTGGACCGAGCTGGCTCTACTTCCTCCTCGTGGCGGGCGTCACCCTCGTCGTCGCAGCGGCTGTCGCAGCGGCCCTCAGCCGCCGCGTCACCCGGCCCCTCGTCGAGGCGAGCTCTGTGACCGGCCGTATCGCCGCAGGCGAGCTCACTGCGAGAGTCGAGACGAGACCGAGGGACGACCCGGAGCTCGTCTCGCTGGCCGATTCGATCAATTCGATGGCTGAGCGGCTCGGCCATGCACGAGAGCGGGAGCGGCAGTTGCTCCTCACCGTCTCCCACGACCTTCGCACGCCCCTCACGTCCATCCAGGGCTACGCCGAGGCGATAGAAGAGGGGGTCGCCACCGACGTCGTGGGCGCAGCAAGAGTCATCGTCAGCGAGTCCCGACGCCTCGAGAGGCTCGTGTCCGACCTTCTCGACCTCGCCCGGCTGGACACGGACCACCTCTCCCTCCACATCGTGCCGACAGACGTCGAGGCGGTCGTGGCCTCAACGGTGGCGGGTTTCCTGCCCCGGGCGGCGTCGATGGGCATCGAGCTGTCGGCGCCGGCGATGCGGAGCGCCGACGCCCCCGGGCCCTTCGCTGGTGCCGGCCGACCCGGACCGGCTCGCACAGGTGATGGCGAACCTCGTCGACAACGCGCTCTTCTTCGCGAGGGCCTCTGTGACGGTCTCGGTGAACGGGCCGCCCCGAAGCCCCGGCCCTCCGCAGTCCCCCGGCCCTGACCGAGCGCCGCCGGCGACGATCACTGTGGTGGTCGAGGATGACGGGGAGGGCATACCGGCGCCCCATCTCGGGCGCGTCTTCGAACGCTTCTATCAAGTCGACCGGGGCGGGGCTCAGAAGGGAGCTGGCATCGGCCTTGCGATAGTGGCAGAGCTGGTGCGGGCGATGGGCGGCCGGGTTGACGCCGAATCGCCGGTGACGCTGAGCGGAGGCACGAGGATGATCGTGCGGCTGCCGGCTGCCGCCGGCACGGGTTGACGCTCGCCTACGATTTTCGCCCACTTCGCCACCTCTGATATCCTCGGGGCGAGCACTCAGTGATCTTCTCGGTCAAGAGCGCGAAGCGGGAAGGCTCTTTCGATGTCTGAGACCCGTGGCGCTCGGGTCCGGCGGTCGGCGGAGGGCTCGTGGCAATACAGCAATTCACGAGTGCAAGGGGGATCGCCGCCGTGGCGACCGGAGTAGTGAAGTGGTTCAACGCAGAGAAGGGCTACGGCTTTATCTCGCAGTCTGACGGAGCCGACGTCTTCGTCCATCATTCATCGATTCAAATGTCGGGCTACCGCTCCCTCACTGAGGGCCAGGAGGTCGAGTTCGACGTGCAGGAGGGCCAGAAGGGCCTCCAGGCTGCGAACGTCCGGGCGGTCTAACCGCCCTAACCCCTGAGCCGGATCTGACCGGCTGCGGGCAATTGATCATCAGGTCGGCGGACCCTCGGCTCGACATCCTTCGCTGGTGACGAGGAGCCTCCTCGCGCCCCGGGGCGACGCGGGGGAGCGCTAACAGCCGGTGATCAGTGCCTCGATCCTCGCCGGGAGGTCGATCGTCGAGAAACGCGCCTTTGCCACGTTCTCGTTCCGGTCAAGGACGGCCACCTCGGGGTGGGCGACGAACCGCGCCGCCCGCTCCGGCTCGGTCACCTCGAACCACGAGAAGCCGAACCGCCGGAGCTCCCGCGCCACGGGATAGTTGCCGATGGCGAGGGGCCGGCGGTGCATGGCCGACTCGATCGCCGGGTTGCCGAAGCCCTCCCACGTGGAGGGGAGGACGACGACGTCGGCGGCTGCGTAGGCATCTTCGATAAGCCCGCTCGCCGGACGGCCGACGATGGCGCGCACGCGGCCGGCGGCGCGGTCGAGCAGTCGAGCAAGCTCGCCGTCGTAGCCGTCCTCGGGCGGACCGAGCAGCCAGTAGGTGGCGCCGAGCGCTTCGGCGAACAGGAGCCCTCCGGCTATGTTCTTGCGGGGCAGGGCGCGGGTCGGCTGAACCACCAGTGTCTCGTGCTCGCCGACGTCGAGCGACGAGCGGGTCAGGCTCCGTTGTCCGGCCGGGGGTCGGGGTCGAAGCTGTTGTAGAACGTCACCGCTTCGATGCCGTGTGCCGCAAGCTCGAGGCGTGAATGCTCGTTGATGGTCACGTGCCACCACGACGGGTCATCGGGCGGGGGAGGCCAAGTCTTGAACTGCGGCCGCTGCCAGGCAAGATCGTGGTGGCGGAGGATCGCCGGCCTGCCGGCGAGGAGGCGGGCGAGCGCCCTCCCGGGCACCGGATCGATCGGGAGGGAGCAGCAGTTCTCCACGACGACGAGGTCGGCGCCGTCGAGGACCGGCCTCAGGCGAGCCGTCAGCCGGCGGTCGGCACCGTCTACCGGGGGTCCCTCCCCCTCTCCTGCCGCCCAGGCGCCGAGGCCGGCGCCGAGTCCCTCGATCAGGTGGTCGGCTGTGCCTGCTCCCGCCACCGTCGTGACGTCGGACCCGAGCGACTCAAAGGCTCGTCTCCACTTGGCGGCCTCTATCGACACCCCGTCGGTGCCCCCGAGCCGGTACGAGACGATCGCCACGTGTCGGGGGAATCGGTCGAGGCGACGGTGGGAAGTTGGCGGCGCCACCACTCGAGGGACGGTATCGCCAGGTAGCGTCCCCGCCGTGCCTGACGACGTGCTCTACGAGGTGGAAGGTCGGGTCGGCCGCATAACGATCAACCGTCCCGATCGACGTAACGCCCTCAACTCCTCGGTCCTCGCGGGGCTCCGCCACGCCCTTGCGAGTGCCCGCGCCGACGAGGCGGTGAGGGTCGTGGTCCTCACCGGTGCCGGGGACCGGGCCTTCTCGGCGGGCGCCGACCTGATCGGACCGGATTCGCCGGCGGCCGGCAGCCGGAGCTCGCCCTCCGAAGAGGGAGCTGCGAGCGGGCCGACACCGTCGGAGTTGCACGAGGCGCGGCGCCAGCTGGCGGCGGTCTTCGAGGACCTCTCCGGCCTCGGAAAGCCCTCCATCGCCCGCGTCCGCGGGTATGCCCTTGCCGGCGGCATGGGCCTCGCCCTCGCCTGTGACCTCGTCGTGGCTGCAGAGGACGCCGTCTTCGGCACTCCCGAGATCGACATCGGCATCTGGCCTTACATGGTCACTGTCGTCCTCCTCCAGTGGCTCCCACCGAAGCGGGCGCTCGAGCTGATGATGACCGGCCGCCGGATCAAGGCCGACGAGGCGGCCCGACTCGGCTTTGTCACCCGTCTCGTGCCGGTGGACGAGCTTGACGGCGCCGTCGGCGAGCTCGCCGCCGTCCTCGCCGACAAGCCCCCCGGCGCCCTCGCCGCCGGCCGCGCCTCCTTCGAGCGGGTCCTCCACCTCGCCGCCTCCGATGCGCTCGCCTACCTCCATCCCCTCCTCACTGTCGCCACCCAGACCGAAGAGGCGGCCGAGGGGCGGGCGGCCTTCGCCGAGCGACGGCGGCCCCGCTGGTCGGCGGGCGGGGAGTGAGCGGGACCCCCGGCGTTAGCCGGAGGCGGCGGAGCGAGTAGAACGTGGAGATGCCAGGCAAGGCGCTGATCACCGGGATCACCGGCCAGGACGGCTCCTATCTCGCCGAGTTCCTGCTCTCGCAGGGTTACGAGGTCGTCGGGATGTTCCGGAGGTCGAGCATGCTCAACCTCTCCCGCATCGCCCACATCGAAGCCGACCTGACGCTTGTGCCCGGCGACCTGCTCGACGAGGGCTCGATGATCGAGATCCTCCGCGAGTTCAGGCCGGCGGAGGTCTACAACCTGGCTGCGCAGTCCTTCGTTCACACCTCGTGGCGCCTGCCGGTGTTCACCGGTGATGCGACCGCCATCGGCGTCACCCGCCTCCTCGATGCGATCCGCCATACGGATCCGGGCATCCGCTTCTACCAGGCGAGCTCGTCGGAGATGTTCGGCAAGGCCGTGCAGACACCGCAGAACGAGCAGACCCCTTTCTATCCGAGGAGCCCCTACGCCGTCGCCAAGCTCTACGGCCACTGGATCACCGTCAATTACCGCGAGAGCTATGACCTGTACGCCTGCTCGGGCATCCTCTTCAACCACGAGAGCCCCCGCCGCGGCCTCGAGTTCGTCACCCGCAAGGTGACCCACGCCGTCGCCCGCATCAAGGCGGGCCTTGATTCGAAGCTCCATCTCGGGAACCTCGACGCCAAGCGGGACTGGGGCTTTGCGGGTGACTACGTGCGAGCCATGTGGTCGATGCTGCAGCGGGACAGCCCGGAGGACTATGTCGTCTCGACGGGGGAGACTCATTCGGTGCGGGAGCTGTGCGAGGTCGCCTTCGAGCGGGCCGGCCTTAAGTGGGAGGACCACGTCGTCGTGGACGACCGGTTCCTGAGGCCAGCCGAGGTCGACATGCTCGTCGGCGACTCGGCGAAGGCTCGGGCGGAGATCGGGTGGAAGACCGATGTCGGCTTCGCCGAGCTGATCGAGATGATGGTCGACTCCGACATCGACCTTGTCCGCCGCGATCAGGGTTGACGGGACGGCTCAGCCATCCTCTCGCGCTCGTGGCGGCAGGGCGCCGGCCCCGCTTGGTACTGAAGGGCCTCCGGACCGTAGCATTGGGCGATCCCAATGGCGCCTGCCGTACGTCTTCGTGAGGCCGTCGCCCTCGCCGGCCGGTTCCCGCTCCTCGCCGGCGTGACGCTCGACGTCGGCGAGGGCGAGATCGTCCATGTCCGCGGGCCGAACGGCGCCGGCAAGACGAGCCTGCTCCGTCTCTGTTGCGGGCTGTTGCAGGTGCGTTCGGGCGAGGCGACCGTCCTCGGCCACGACCTCGTCAAGGAGCGTCGCGCCGTCCGCAGGGACGTCGCCCTTCTCGGGCACTCGGCCTACCTGTACGAGGAGCTGACCGCACCCGAGAACCTCCGCTTCGCGCTCCGCGCCGCCGGTGCCGATCCCGGCCTTGCGCCGGCAGCCCTCGAACGGCTCGGGGTCACCGGCCGGCTGGCCGGGTCGCCGGTGGGTCAGCTCTCCGCCGGGCAGCGCCGGCGGGCCGCCCTCGCCCTGCTCCTCGCCCGGCGGGCGCGCCTGTGGCTGTTCGACGAGCCACATGCCGGCTTGGACCCCGAAGGCCGGGAGCTGCTCGACACCCTCGTCGGCGAGGCCCGCGACGGCGGTGCCACGGTCCTGCTCTCCTCCCACGAGCACGACCGGGCGGGAGCACTCGCCGACCGGGTCGTCGAGATAGCCGGCGGCCGGGTGGCGGATCAGGTCGCGCCCGCCGCCATGGCGAAGCCGCCGATCGCGCCGCCGGCGGATCCCGTCGCTACCCTCGATCCAGGTGAGGCCGCCCATGTGGCGTGACGCCGCCCTCGTGTGCGGGAAGGATCTCCGGATCGAGTTGCGCTCCCGGGTGGGGCTGAACCAGGTGGTGCCGTTCGCCGCCGCTGTCTTGCTGCTCTTCGGCCTCGCCCTCGGACCGGACCGTCGGGCGCTCCTGCCGGCGGCGGCGGGACTGTTCTGGATCGCCGTCCTTCTCTCGGCCGTGCTCGCCGTCCAGAGGAGCTTCGCCCTCGAGGCCGCCGACACCGGGCGCGACGGCCTCCGGTTGTCGGGCCTCGACCCCGCCGGGATCTTCCTCGGCAAGGGTGCTGCGGTGGCGGCACAGCTGCTCCTGCTCGAAGCCGTGCTGACGGTGGGCGTGTCGGTCCTCTACGGCGTGCCACTGAGCGGCGGCGTCGTCCTTGCGGGCGCCTGCGTGCTGGCATCGGCCGGCTTGGCGGCCGCCGGGATGGTCTACGGCGTCGTCGCGTCGGGGCTGCGGGTCCGCGAGACGCTCCTTCCCCTCCTCTTCCTTCCTGTCGCCGCCCCGGTCCTGCTCGGCGCCACCAAGGCATGGGAGGCGGCGATCGCGGGCGGTGCTTCCCGGGCCCTACCCTGGCTGTCGGTGCTGGCGGTCTTCGCACTCGTCTATGGGGCCATCGGGACGGTCGCCTTCGGCCCGCTCCTCGAGGACTCGTGAGCGCCCTCTCGCTGTCGGATCAGCCCGGGCCGCCGCCGCCGAAGCGGGCCACCGCCGGGCCGGAGGCGGCCCCAACGAGCCGGGCGGAGGCGGCACCGCCGTGCGCACCATCGGGGTGCTCGCGCTGGCGGGGATCGTCGTCACCTGCTGGCTCGGGCTCTTCGTCACGCCCGAGGCCGTCAACTTCGGCAACCTCGTCCGTCTCCTCTACGTCCACCCCCCGATGGCCTGGGTGGCCTTCCTCGCCTACGGTTTCGCCCTCGCCACGAGCCTGCTCTACCTCTGGCCGAGAACCCGCGACCCGCGCCTTGACCGCCTGGCCGGGGCGTCGGCCGAGGTAGGGGTCGTCTTCACGGGGCTGACGCTCGTCACAGGCTCGATCTGGGGCCGCACGACCTGGGGCGTGTGGTGGACCTGGGACCCGCTTCTCACGACGACGGCGTTGCTCTTCGTGCTCTACCTCGGCTACCTGGCTCTGCGGCGTGTGCCCGGAGACCGGGAGACTGTCGCCAAGCGAGCGGCCATCGGGGCCGTCGTGGCCTTCTTGGACGTGCCGATCGTCTACTTCTCCGTCTCGTGGTGGCGGAGCCTCCACCAGCCGCCGACGGTCGACCTCGCCGGCCGTCACCTCTACGTGCACGGCTTGATGGCCTGGACGTTGCTGCTCGGCTTCGTCTCGTTCACCCTCGCCTGGGTGTGGCTGATGATGCACCGCTACCGGCTCGCCGACGCTCCGCGACCGGGAGGCCGACGAGGGCCTCGAGGTCGCCCTCGCCGAGCGCCGGGCCGAAGGCGCCAAGTGAGCTACGTCGACGCCGGCTACTCGGTCGTCCTCGGGTCGCTCTTCGTCTATGCCGTCAGCCTGCTCGTGCGGGAGCGGGCGGCGCGGCGCCGCCTTCCGCCGGCCCCGCCTGACGGCGAGCGGGGTGGGTCGTGAGCGCTCGAAGGTCATCTCCCTCGCAGCGGCACCGGATGGCCGTCGTCGGGGTCCTTGTCGTGGCCGCCCTCGGCTTCCTCGTGTTCAAGGGACTCACGTCGGCGATCGTCTTCTTCAAGACGGCGAACGAGGCCGTCTCCGAGCGCGCCTCGCTCGGCAACTCCGACTTCCAGTTGGAGGGCATGGTCGTCCGGGGGAGCGTGCTGCACCGGGGCGGCGACGTCTACTGGTTCACCGTCGAGTCCGACGGCGTGAGGGTGAGGGTCGACAACACGGGCGACCCTCCACAGCTCTTCCGTCCGGGCCTGCCTGTCGTCGTCGTCGGCCATTTCGTCGGGACGACCGACCTCTTTGCCTCCGACCAGATCATGGTGAAGCACTCGCAGAGCTACATCGCCGCCCACCCCGGCCGGGTGAAGGCCGCCGCCGGCGCTCAATGAACGCCGTCGCCGGCCAGATAGGCATCGCCCTCGGGCTCCTGTCGGCCCTCCTCGGCGCCCTCGCTGTCGTCGCCGGCCGCCTGACCGGGCGTGCCGCCCTGCTCGAGGCGGCGCCAAAAGCTGCCTTCGGAGTCCTCGCCGGCGCCCTGTTGGCGACAGCGGCGATGGAGCACGCCCTTCTCACCCACGACTTCTCGCTCGCCTACGTGGCCGACAACAACAGCCGCCAGACCCCGCTCCTCTACTCGATCACCGGCATGTGGGCAGCCCTCCAGGGCTCGATCCTGCTGTGGGCTCTCGTGCTCGCCGGCTACCTCGCCGTCATGGCCCGGCGCTTCCGGCACCGGGCCGGCGACCCCCTCGTGGCGACGGCGATGCTCGTCGCTCTCCTCGTGGCGGTCTTCTTCTTCGGGCTGATGACCGGCCCGGCCAACCCCTTCGTGACAGTGAGCGGGCGCGCCCCGGTGAACGGCCTCGGCCCGAACGCCCTCTTGCAGGACAACGTGCTGATCGCCTTCCATCCCGTCTTCTTGTACCTCGGATTCGTCGGGTTCACCGTGCCGTTCTCCTTCGCCATCGCCGCCCTTGCCACCGGCCGCCTCGGCGAGGGGTGGCTGATAGAGACCCGCCGGTTCACGGTGATCGCCTGGGCGTTCCTCACCGTCGGCGTCGTGATGGGGGCGTGGTGGTCCTACCAGGTGCTCGGTTGGGGCGGTTTCTGGGCGTGGGACCCGGTCGAGAACGCCGCCCTTCTGCCTTGGCTCTGCGCGACGGCATATCTCCACTCGGTGATGGTGCAGGAACGGCGGGGACTGCTTCGCGTCTGGAACCTGACGTTGCTGATCGCGGCGTTCTCGCTCACGATCCTCGGGACCTTCCTCACGCGCTCGGGCGTCCTTGTCTCGGTCCATTCCTTCACCGACTCCTCGGCGATCGGCCCGGCTCTGCTCGCCTTCTTCGGCCTCGTCGTCGCCACAGGCGTCGGCCTCATCGCCTGGCGGGGCGATCGGCTGCGCTCGCCCGGCTCTATCGACTCCCCGGTCTCACGGGAGGGCGCCTTCTTCGTCAACAACCTGCTCTTCGCCGCCTTCGCCCTCGTCGTCCTCATCGGCACCGTCTTCCCGCTCTTCGTCCAGGCGATCGGCAACCAGCAGCTCACGGTGGGGACGCCGTACTACGACTCGATCACGGTGCCGCTCGGGATGGCCCTGCTCTTCTTCATGGCGGTCGGCCCGGTCCTTCCTTGGCGAAAGGGCCACAGCGACCTGCTCCGGCACCGGCTGGCCGTGCCGGCTTTCTTCGCCGTCGTCGTACTGGCGGCATGCGTCATCGGCGGTGTCCGCGGGCTCACGCCGCTCGCCGCCTTCGGCCTCGCCGCCTTTGCGGGCGCCTCGGCCCTTCGCCAGTTGGCGCTCAGCGTGAAGGCGGCGCACCGGGGAGGCCTCGGCTCGTGGAGAGGCCTCGTCGGCCGTTCCAACGGCGGGATGATCGTCCATCTCGGTGTGGTGATAGTCGCCGTAGGGCTGGCGGCGGCAAGCTCCTATGGCCACCGGACGACGTTCCAGCTCCGTGAGGGGCAGGCCGTGACCTATGAAGGTCACCGGATCGAGTACCTCGGCGCCCGCCCCTTCACGGCGCCGAACAGGACCGGGATCGTCGGTACCGTGCTGGTGGACGGTGTCGCATTCCACCCGGCGATAAGCGACTACCCGGGTTATGACGGCATTGCCACGCCGGCGGTCGACTCGTCGATCCGGGACGACGTCTATCTGACGCTGAGCGACGTCTCCTCGAGCGGGAAGGGACCGGCCTCGATCGGCGTGGTCGATCAGCCCCTCGTGCTGTGGCTGTGGGCAGGCGGCGTCCTGACCGCCCTCGGGGCACTGATGGCGGCGGTTCCCGGGCGCCGGCGCCGGGTCGTCGCCCCGCCCGCCCGTTCCTTCGCCGGCGATGAGCCAAAAGCGGGCGATAACGGCTCAGGGGCCGCCGGGCGGACCACGCCCGCCGTCACCGCCGCCGGGGCGGCTTCCGGCGCCGGAGGTGACGAGACAGAAGAGGGCGGGAGCCGGCCGCTCCCCTCTGGAGTCGGCGCCGGCCGCGGCTCGTGACGACCTGGACATCGCTGCACCGGGGGCGGACGGCCCGGTGGTCGGCTCTCGGAGTCGGCGTGGTCGTCCTCGCCCTCGTGGCCGTGCTGGCGACACGCCAGCCGGCCGACATGGTGATGGCCGACAGCCCGCTCGTCGGCAAGCCTGCGCCGGCTATCTCGTCCCGGTCCTTCGCCGGCAGCACCGTCTCGCTCTCTTCGATGCGGGGGCGTTGGGTCCTCGTCAACTTCTTCGCTCCTTCGTGCGATGCCTGCCGGGAGGAGGAGCCGCAGCTGGAGCAGTTTCTCTACTCGCGCCCGGACGGCAGCCGAACGGCGGTACTCGGCGTCCTCTACGGCGACACCGAGGCCGACGGAAAGGCCTTCCAATCCGCCGAGGGGGCGACCTGGCCGTCGCTCGTCGACCCGGGCGGCCTCATCGCGTCCGACTACGGCGTCGGGGCGCTCCCGCGCTCGTTCCTCGTCGATCCCGCCGGGCGGGTTGTTGCCTCCATCGACGGCGCCGTCAGCTGTCCGCAGCTCGACCGTTGGATCGCCCAGGAAGCCGCCCGTGGGGAATGACGCCCCCCGTGGGCTCGCCAACGCACTCACGTCTCGCATCGCGTGGGCGTGCCTGGCGGTGACAGCAGCGGCGCTCCTCGTCGTCGGGAGCATCCACCCGCCCCCGACGACGGCCGCCGGCCGGATCGCCCACCTCGACAGCGTCATCAAATGCCCGGCGTGCGAGGATCTCTCGCTTGCCCAGTCCGACGCCCCCTCGGCGGTCACGCTCCGCCATGAGGTCGCCTCGTGGGTCGGCAAGGGCTGGAGCGACGCCCGGGTCGAGCAGGCCGTCGTCGCCCGCTACGGGCAGGCCGGCCTGCTGCTCCCGCAGTCCTCGGGTGCCGCCACGGCCCTCTATGTCGTCCCGCTCGCCCTCGTCGGGGGAGGGGCGGCCGGCGTCGGGCTCTTCCTGTGGCGACGACGCCGCATCGGGCGAGCGGCCGGCTCATCAAGGGGGGCGCCGGCTTGACCGGCGCCTTGCTGTGGTGAACGAGGTGAGGTCGCGAAGGGGGCGGCCCGAGCTGGCCGACGAGGCGGCCTTCCTCAGGCTCTCCACTCGAGGATCTCGAGCGTGAGCTCTCGGCGGGGGAGCTTGAGCGGTCGGACTACGAGGAGCTCCGCGCCCGCTACGAGACGCGGGCGACGGAGGTCGCCGAGGCCCTCGGACAGCTAGAAGACGAGCCTCGGCGACACCGGCCCGTCACCGGCGACGCCGGCGGAGGCTCCGCCTCGCCACCCGCCGTCACCGCCTGCTGATCGGTTGGGCGGCCGTCGGCCTCTTTCGCCGCCGCCGGGGTGCTCCTCGGGCTCGCCCTCGCCGGTGTGGCACCCTTCACGCAGGCCTCGCCCCCGCTCAGCGCGCAGAGCCGGATCGACATCGAGCTCGCCGAGGCGGCCGTCCTCGCCGGCCACGGCCACCTGTCACTTGCCGTCGAGACCTACGACAAGGTCCTCACGATCGATCCGGAGCAGAAAGAGGCCCTCACCGACGGCGGCTGGCTCGTTCGCCTCGCCGGAGTGTCGAGCTCGCGCCCGTCCCTCGTCGGGGAGGGCGACCGCGAGATCGCCGCCGCTGCCGCCCTCGACCCGGGGTACGCCCTCGCCCACGGCTACGAGGGCGTCGCTCTGCTCGAGGACAACCATGATCCACGTGCCGCCGTGGCGACGTTCCGGGTGATGCTCGCCGACCATCCGGCTGTGAGCCTTGTCGCCTCGCTTCGCCCCGAGGCGGCAAAGGCGTACGCGCGCCGTCCACGAGCCGCTGCCGTCAGCCTTCGCCCGGTGAAAAGCTTGCCGGCGGGCCTCGCGGCGACCTCGGCGGCGGCTGCCGAGCGGGAGGAGGCACCGTGCGCGTCCTCGTGACCGGCGCCGCCCGGGCGATCGGGGCGGCGACGGTGACCGAGCTCGCCGCCCGCGGCCATGACGTCATTGCCACCGCCCGCGACCCGAAGCTGCTCGCCGGGCTGCCGGCGACGGACCGCCTCCGCCTCGACGTGACCGATCCGGAGTCGGTCTCGGTGGCGCTCGCGCAGGCAGGTGAGCTCGACGCCCTCGTCAACAACGCCGCCCTCACGAGCGAAGGCCCCCTCGAGGCGTTCCCGATCGACCGGCTCCGGGCGGTCTTCGAGACGAACACGATCGGGCCCGTGCGCTTGATCCAGGCCGTCCTTCCGGCCTGGCGCGAGCGGGGAAGCGGCGTCATTGTCAACGTCAGCTCCGTCCAGGGAAGGATCGGGCCGCCGCTCGAGGGTGCCTACGCCGCCAGTAAGCACGCCCTCGAGGCGATCTCCGAGGCGCTCCACATCGAGGTGGGCCACTTCGGCATCAGGGTCGTGATCATCGAGCCGGGATACGTGGCCCCGGGCATGGCCCATGGCGAGGATTTCGCCGGACCGGCCTGCTACGAGGAGCTGCGCCGCCAGTGGGACTCGAGCGTCGCGGCGCTCGCACCCGGTGGCCGCACCGCCCCTGAGGTCGTCGCCCGGGCGATCTGTGACGCCATCGATCAACCGTCTGCCCCGCTGCGGGTCGTCGTGGGGGACGACGCCGAGATGGTGCTCAGCGCCCGCCGCCGCCTCGACGACGACGAATTCGAAAAAGCGATGCGGGAGGTGCTCGGCCTCAGCTGGTGAGAGCGGGCGAGGCCGAGCGGGACCCGTCCAGCTCAGGCTCAGCCGGCGACGGTCGCACAGACGTCGTCCCCCCTCGCCCGTGACGAGAACTGCACGGCGACCGGACCGCCGCAGAGGACCGAGACGAGCCCTTCGACGAGGCCGCGGTCGGCGGCACAGAGCACCGGGTGGTCGATCGCCGCCCGCCCGAAGGGGCAGTGGCCGTGGACGACGGTGTTCTCGGCCGGCCCGGCGGCATGAGCGGCGAAGCCGTGGGCGGTGAGGGCGCCGGCGACGGCCTGCATGGCCGAGCGGACGGAGCGGGAGGCCTCCCCGGGCGCCATCTGGGCGCCGAGGGTGCGGCCGTACTCGGCGCCGACGTCGTAGGCGACGGCCTCGGCGACTTCGGGGTCGACGAGCGGCAGCAGGCGAGCGAGCAGCAGCACGAGCAGGTCGTCCCGGTGGGCCGGGACACCGGAGGTGTCGCGCTCGGCGGCTGCCTTGTACCGCTTCGACGGCCGGCCGACGCCGGCTCCGCCGTGGTCGACGAAGACCTGGACGTGCCCGGCCACTGCCAGCTTGTCGAGATGATGGCGGGCGACGTTCGGATGGAGGGCGAAGTGCTGGGCGACCTCGGTCGCCGTGACGCCCGTGCTGTCCCGCACGAACAGGTAGATCCCGCGGCGGGTGGCGTCCCCGAAGGCGGACGTGATGGCGGCGACCGCAGCAGAGAAACCCGCCCCGTCATCCACGGACCCCGCACCTCCCACGCCGATAGCGTACCGGCGTTCCCCTTCTAGGCCCGAAAGACGGGCCGGGGGCCTGATCGGAGGCTCGTGCCGGGCGACATGGCTGGATCGAGAAGGCCCTCGGTGCCGGGCGCCGTCGCCGGTCCCGGCCAGCGTCCGGGCGGCCAGCACGGCGCCGAAGGCCCGACGCCGCGGTCGAACCCGTTCGCCGACCGGTCCTCGACCACCCGGGTGCTGGCGATCGCCTCGGGCAAGGGGGGTGTCGGCAAGTCGAGCGTGACGGTCAACCTCGCCGTCACCCTCGCCCGGAGCGGCCACTCCGTCGGTGTTCTCGACGCCGACGTCTACGGCTTCTCGGTCCCGAAGATGCTCGGCGTGGCGAGCGCACCGACGATGGAAGGCGATCTGCTCGTCCCTCCGGTGGCGTACGGGGTGCGGTGCATGTCGATGGGTTTCTTCGTGCCGGACGATCAGGCGGTCATCTGGCGTGGCCCGATGCTGCACAAGGCCCTCGAGCAGTTCCTCGTCGACGTGGACTGGGGCGAGCCCGGAGTTCCTGCTCATCGACCTCCCGCCCGGGACGGGCGACGTCTCGATGTCGATCGCCCAGTTCGTCCCCCGCGCCGAGCTGTTCGTCGTCACGACGCCCCAGCCGGCCGCCGAGCGGGTCGCCCAGCGAGCGGCCGTGCTCGCCCGCCAGCTGCGGCTGCCCATCCGGGGCGTCATCGAGAACATGTCGTGGTTCACCGGCGACGACGGCCGGCGCTACGAGCTCTTCGGCTCGGGGGGCGGCGCCCAGCTCGCCGGCGAGCTCGGCGTGGGCCTGCTCGCCGAGCTCCCTCTCGTGCCGGCGCTGCGGGAGGGCGGCGACACCGGCAGGCCGATCGTCGAGAGCGAGCCCGGCGAGCGATGTCGCCGAGCGCTTCGGGAGCCTCGCCAGGCGGATCGTCGATCTCGGCCCGGCGCGGGTCTACCGCTCCGAGCTGTCGGTGCGGTGATGCAGGCTCCTCCTATCCTTCAGGCGTGAAGCGGGCAGACGAGCCACCGGCGATGGCTGCAGCCGGCGGAGAGGCCGCCGGCGGTGGCGAGTCGGGCCCGCTCAGCCCGAGGGCGCGGCAGTGGGCGGCGACGATGGAGGGCCACACGGGGCCGGCCGGCGTGCGCTTTGCCCACGGGGACTCCTCGGCCCGCCTCGAGCCGGCCGGCGCTGTGGGACCGCGAGGCGAGGGAGGCGGCCGAGGCGGAGTCGCTCTCGCCGGGAGCGACCCGGGCAACGGGCGCCGGGCGGCGGGCGCGGGAGGAGGAGCCCGACCCGTGGCGGACGTGCTTCGAGCGGGACCGCGACCGGATGCTCCACAGCCCCGCCTTCCGCCGGCTGGCGGGCAAGACGCAGGTCTTCGTCTTCCCCGCCGACCACCAGCGGACGCGCCTCACCCATGCTCTCGAGGTTGCCCAGGTGGCGACCGCCATCGCGAGGGCGTGCAGGCTGAACGTCGCTCTCGCCGAGGCGATCGCCCTCGGGCACGACTGCGGGCACGGCCCGGGCGGCCATGCGAGCGAGGACGCCCTCTCGCCTTTCCTGGCCGGCGGCTTCGACCACGCCGTCTGGGGAGCCGACTTCACCGCCGCCCCGCTCAACCTGTGCGCCGAGACTCTCGACGGGATCCGGAACCACTCGTGGTCTCGCCCTGCGCCCGCCACCCCCGAGGGGGAGGTCGTCTCTCTCGCCGACCGCATCGCCTACACCGCCCACGACCTCGAGGACGCCGTCCACGCCGGCGTCGTCGATGAGCGGGATCTTCCCGGCGACGGTGGTGGAGCGCTGCGGGAGCACGAGAGGAAGCCAGCTGCGGTCGTTCATCACCGATGTGGTCGGGACGACCTTGTCCGAGGGTGCCGTCGGCATGAGCGAGGCGATGGCAGAGGCGCTCGCCGACCTGAGGCGCTTCGACTACGAGCGCATCTACCTGCGCCCGGCCTCCCTCGAGCAGTCCCGGCGGGTGGTCGACATGCTCCGGGCGCTCGTCGAGCACTACCTCGCCCGGCCGGCCGAGCTGCCCGACGGCTACGTCGTGCTGCCCGGGTCGATCGGCACCGACGTCGAGCGGGCGGTGAGCTATGTGGCCGGGATGACCGACCGCTTTGCCTGTGCCCAGGCCGTCGGCCGCCTGAGCTGGCCGGTCGATCGACTGCCACGCGGCTTCGACGCCGGCTGAGCCGTCGGCGGGACCGGCCCGGCTCAACCCGGGCCAGCCCCTACGATGTGCGCGGCCGAGGTGGCGCATCGTGCGACCAACCGGCCCCACTTGCCACCGAGAAGGAGCATCTGCGTGGACGTTCGCATCGGGATCATCCATACCGGCAAGGAGCTCGAGGTCGAGCTCGTCGACGGGAGCGAGCGGGAGCAGGTCATCGCCGACGTCGAGAAGTCCCTCTCGAACCCCGAAGGCGTCCTGTGGCTGACCGACAAGCGGGGGCGCCAGATCGCCGTTCCCTCCGCCCGGATCGCCTATGTCGAGGTCGGCGCTGCCGTCGACGACCGCCGGGTCGGCTTCGGGGCGAGGTAGGGCTTCGCACGAGGCGGCATCCGCAGATGACTGACCTCCTGTCTCGCCGGCTTCTCTTCGTCACAGGCAAGGGCGGCGTCGGCAAGACGACGGTGGCGGCAGCGCTCGGCCTCCTCGGGAGCGAGCAGGGCAAGCGGACCCTCGTCTGCGAGGTCGAGCCGAAGGGCGACCTCGCCGTGGCCTACGAATGCGGCCCGACGCCGTTCGACGGCCGGCGCGTCGCGCCCGGCCTGACGGCGATGTCGATGGACACCGAGGCGTCGCTGCGGGAGTACCTGCGGGCGATCGTCCGCGTGCCGGTCGTCGGCCGGATCGGGCCCGTCGCCCGCGCCTTCGACTTCGTCGCCACGGCGGCACCGGGCATCAAGGAGATCCTCACCGTCGGCAAGGTCTGCTTCGAGGTGCATCGAGAACCGTTACGACCTCGTCATCGTGGACGCTTCCGCCACCGGCACGGTCGTCGGCCAGCTGGCGGCCCCGGTCGGCATCAACGAGCTCGTCCACGTCGGTGTGGTGAGGGCCCAGACCGAGCGCATGATCGAGATCCTCCATGATCCCGCCGTCACCGGTGCCGTCATCGTCACCACACCCGAGGAGATGCCGGTAAGCGAGGCCGTCGACCTGGCCGGCCGCCTCTCGACAGGAGACTCCGGTCCACCTCGCCTGCGTCATCGCCAATCGTGTCCTTCCCGAGCTGTTCGGGAGGAACGAGGAGGCCGTCTTCGACGAGCTCGTCCGGCCGTCGGCGGTGACGCTCCATCGCCGCGCCAGATCGGGGCCGATCCGGGCCACCTCAGAGCCGTCCTCTCGGCTGCCCGGCTTGCCGTGACCATCCGGAGGGACGGCGCCGCCCATCTCGAGCACCTTCGCGCCAACATCGCCGCCGACGTTCCGCTCCTCAACCTGCCCTACCTGTTCGGGCGGGCCCATGGCATGCGTGCCATCCGGCAGGTGGCGTCGTCCCTCGGGGAGGAGCTGTGAGTCCTGCCGCCCAGCGCCGGGTCGGCGGCGAGCGCTCACGGCAGACCTCATCGGAGCATTCCCGCCGCGGCCGGACGAGCATCCCCACGAGCGGCAGGATGACGGCGCCCAGCAGCGTCTCCGGATCGAGCAGCTGCTCTCGGCACGCGAGGTCGTCGTCGCGTGCGGCCCGGGAGGTGTGGGCAAGACGACGGTCTCGGCCGCCCTCGCCGCGACAGCGGCCGCCCGCCTCGGCGGCCGCGTGCTCGTCGTCACCGTCGACCCGGCGCGCCGCCTCGCCGACGCCCTCGGCATCGCCTCGCTCGGCAACGCCGCCACCCGGGTCCCCGACGAGTTGTTCGGGTCGGCCGGCGTGACGAGCAAGGGCGAGCTGTACGCCGCCCAGCTCGACATGTCCGAGTCCTGGGACGCCCTCGTCCGGCGGCACGCCCCCGACTCGAGGACGGCACGCCAGATCCTCGGGAACCCGCTCTACCAGAACATCACGAGGCGCTTTGCCCAGGGCCACGACTACATCGCCATGGAGCGGCTCTACGAGCTGCACGAGGAAGGCGACTACGACCTGCTCGTCGTGGACACGCCGCCGTCGAGGAACGCCCTCGAGCTCCTCGACGCCCCTGCCCGGATGGCCGAGTTCTTCTCGTCGCGGCTCTTGCACTGGCTGACGGTGCCGTACCGCTCCCGGTTCGTGAACCTCGCCTCCCGGCCCTTCTACCAGGTGGCCGACCGGGTGCTCGGGAGCCAGTTCCTGCAGGACCTGGCCGACTTCTTCATCCTCTTCCAGACCATGCGGGACGGCTTCGTGGCGCGGGCAGAGGCCGTCAACCGGCTGCTCCGCGACGTGCGGACGACGTTTCTCCTCGTCACCACCCTCGAAGCGGTGCCGGCCCGGGAGGCCGAGGAGATGGTGTCGTCGCTCCGCGACCGCCGGCTCCACCTCGGCCTGCTCGTGTGCAACAAGGTGCTCCCGGCGGCGCTCCTCGACCCGGACGCCGCCCGCGTCGGCAGACGAGCTCGCGGCCGCCGCCGCCGCCATCGCGCCGGCGGTTGCCGGCGCGCCTCGGCTCGACGCCGGCTTCGCCTGAGCTGGTCGCCGTCGTGCTCGAAGAGGTGGCGGACAGCTTCTCCAACTTCCGGCTCGTCGCCACCCGGGAGGCCGGGCTGCTCGGCGAGCTCGCTTCGGCCCACGACGTGACCGCCACGGTCGGCTACCGCCCCGGCAACGTCGCCGATATGGCCGGCCTGCTCGACATCGGCGCGAGGATCTGGGGCGACCCGGAACCCGTCGAACGCGAGCCGGCGGCCGGGGGCACCGACGGGGGCGGCGATCCGGCCGCCTCGGGCAAGAGGGCGAGCGCGATCGAACACCGCTCGCGCCGGGCGGTCGGCCCGCTCCACCACCCGCTCGAACCGGGGCCAGCAACCGCCGCCCTCTTCTGGCCGCTGAGCCGCTCACGCCCGACATGCTCGACTATCACGTCCACCTCTGGCCCCATCCCGAGCAGGCCGACGAGCGGCAGCTCACGGTGGAGCGCCTCGCCGAGTACTGCGAGCAGGCGACCGCGGCCGGGGTCACCGAGATAGCCCTCACAGAGCACTTTCACCGCTTCCGCCGGGGGAGGGAGCTCGTGGAGGGATTCTGGAGGTCCGAGCCGAACGAGGCGCTCCGTGACCACATCGTCGGCTACTTCGACCACCATGCCACCGCCGATCTCGACCACTACGTCGACACCGTCCTCGCGGCAAAGCGGGCCGGCCTGCCGATCGTCGCCGGGCTCGAGGTGGACTACTTCCCGGGGCTCATGGACAAGGTCGGCGCGATGCTCGACGGCTACCCCTTCGACGTGCTCCTCGGCTCGATCCACTGGCTCGGGACGTGGATGTTCGACATAGTGAACTCGCCCGTCCAGATGGAGGAGTGGGACCGCCGTGGCACAGATGCCGCCTGGCGGGCCTACGGAGAGGCGATCGAGGAGCTTGCCGGCACGGGCACCTGCGACGTGCTCGCCCACCCCGACCTCGTGAAGGTGACCGGGGCGCGGCCCGACGCCGGGCTGCTGGGCCGAGGTGGAGGATCGCATCGCGGCGGCAGCCGCCTCGAGCGGGATGGCTGCTGAGCTCTCCTCAGCGGGATACCGCAAGCCCGTCCGGGAGGCCTATCCGTCCGTCAGCCTGCTCGGCCGCCTGAACGAGCTCGGCGTGCCGCTCACGACGGCGTCCGACACCCATGGCCTCGGCAACGTGGCGAACCGGGCGCCGGAGCTGCACGAGCTCGCCACCTCGGCCGGCTACAGCACGCTGCGTGCGTTCCGCCGCCGGAGCGGCCACGACGTGCCGGTCGGGCCCGCCCCGCCGTCACAGGCCTCCGGGGCCCCCGTCGGTGGGGCTGAGAGCGGCACGGCATGGCAGGCGGGGATCGCCGCCTGACCCTGATGCCTTCGACGTGAAATGACTTCCCCTCTCGACTTCGCCTATCGCAACGCCGGCCTGCAGCCGGGCGCGAAGAGACACCTCGAGCGCCTCATGGCCACCTGGAACCTGCTCGCCGACCTCTGCTTCTCGGACCTGCTCCTCTACGTGCCCGTCGAGCGGCTGGCCCTCGGCGGCGACGACGGGCCGGACACGCACTTTGTCGTGATCGGCCAGATGCGCCCGACGACGAACCCCACCCTGTTCGAGATCGATCTCGTCGGCCAGGTCGTGACGGCGAGCGAGCTGCCACTTGTCGTGGAGGGCCTCCGGACCGGCAAGATCACCACAGGCGAGCAACGCAGCTCGACGCCGGAAGGTCACCTCCGCACCGAATGCATCCCGGTCCGCTACTCGGGCCACGTGCTCGGCGTGATGTGCCGCATGTGGGCGCCTTCCATGCAGCGCCGGAAGGGGTCACTCGAGCGGGTCTATCTCGCCCTCTTCGAGCGGCTCTCGGTCATGGTGAGTGACGGGCTCTTCCCCTTTGCCGACGACGAGCAGCCGGTCGAGCACGCCCCGCGGGTGGGAGACGGCGTCTTTGTCGTCGACAGGCTCGGGCGCATCACCTTCTCCTCGCCGAACGCCGTCAGCGCCCTTCACCGCGTCGGGATCGTCAGCGCGATCAACGGCTCGACGCTGTCGGCGCTCGGCCTTGACACCTCGGCGATCCGCGGAGTCCTTCGCCAAGCGCCTTCCGGTGATCGAGGAGATCGAGCGTCGTTCGGACACGACCTTGCTCCTCCGTTCGATCCCGCTCGTCGCCGGCGGGGAGGTGACGGGCGGCCTCGTCCTCATCCGCGACGTGACCGACGTGCGCCGGAGGGACCGGCTTCTCCTCACGAAGGACGCCACGATCCGAGAGGTGCACCACAGGGTGAAGAACAACCTCCAGACGATCTCATCGCTCCTGCGGCTGCAGGCCCGCCGCATCACGGTCCCCGAGGGTCGGACCGCCCTCGCCGAGGCCGAGCGAAGGATCCGGGCGATCGCGGTCGTCCACGAGATCCTCTCCCGGGAGGCGAGCGACCAGGTTCCCTTCGACGACATCGTCCACGCCCTCGTGCGCATGGTGCAGGAGTCAGACGACGACGGCAAACCCGTCGCCGTCCGCGTCGACGGCCACCTCGGCGACATCCCCGCCGAGATGGCCACACCGCTCGCTGTCGTGGTCGCCGAGCTGTTGCAGAACGCCGTCACGCACGCCTTTCCCGCCGACAGCGCCCCGGCCGCTCGCGATGAGGCACCGAGGATCGATCTCTTCTTCGCCGGCGACGGTGAGACCTACTCGGTCTCGGTCCACGACAACGGCGCCGGCCTGCCGGAAGGGTTCGACATCGAGCGGACGCGAAGCCTCGGCCTCTCCATCGTCCGCGACCTCGTGCGGACCCAGCTCGGTGGGACGATCACGATGGCCGACGACGGCGGGACAGAAGTGCTTCTCGTCGTCCCCGCCGGCGCCCGCATGCGGGGCGGCACCTGAGGCGGCGGCCCCCGCCGGCACCCTCCGACCGTCAGATCCCGGCGCGGCCTCGGTCTCTCAGACGGTGCGGAGACGCCGGGCGGCCAGCCAAGCCTTGCGGAGCCTGTGACGCTCTTCCTCAGATGTCCCGCCCCACACGCCTGACTCCTGGTTGGTGGCGAGAGCGAACTCGAGGCAGCGCTCCCGGACGTCGCAGCTCATGCAGACCGCTCGTGCCGCCTCGATCTGGTCGACCGCATTGCCTGTAGTGCCCACGGGGAAGAAGAGGTCCGGGTCGGTATCCCTGCAAGCTGCGGTCCTTCTCCAGTCATCGGTGTCCCACTCGATCGAGCGTGTCCAGGTCAGAGCCACCTTCGCCTCCTCTTTCCGTCGCCTGGAGTGGTCGCCGGCGCTTGCGACTCGTGAACGCAGTCACAAAACGGGCCCGCCCAGAGACCGCGCTCGCTGCGTGTCGGAAATGACGCCTGCTGGTCGGGTAGGCGAACCGCGGAGCGTAAGAATACGGGTAACCTGCCCGCCTCGCAAGCATGTGCTCACGAGCACAGAAGAGTACCCCGTGTATATCTACGTCTCTGCTTGAAGTTGACCGGACACCCACAGTGACCTGCGACGGAGGGAACAGCTGACGGCCGTCTACGCCCACCGCGGGCTCGACCGTGCCGGCACGTGAGAACACCCTCGAGGCCTTCGCCGCCGCCGTCCACCGAGAGGCCGACGGCGTCGAGTTCGACGTGCGCAGATGCGCGGACGGCACCCTCGTCGTCAACCACGACGCCACCGTCGAGGGAGCCGGCTCGATCGACTCGCTCGAGGCATCGGCGCTGCCCGATTGGGTACCGACGCTGAAGGACGCCCTCCGGGCCTGCGGGGAACTGCTCGTGAACGTGGAGGTGAAGAGCGAGACGGGCGGCCCGGGGCATGACCCGGCTGAGCGGTGCGCCATCGAGACGGCGCGGATGTGCGCCGACGGCGGAGCCGTACCTGATCCCGGAAGGATCGTCCTCTCCTCGTTCTCGCTCCCCGCCCTGCTCGCTGCCAGGGACGCCGCGCCCGAGCTCAAGCTCGCATGGCTGTGGAAGGCCGATGCGGCCCTCGACTTCCGCCAGCGGCTCGAGACGGCCTCGAGCCACGGCTTTGCCGCCGTCCACCCTCTCCATCTGCTGGTGAACGCCCTCCTGCTCGAAGAGGCCCACGACGCCGGCCTCGCCGTGCGGGCATGGACCGTCAACGATCCGGAGCGGATCGCCGAGCTGGCGGCGGCCGGGGCCGATGGTGTCATCACCGATGACGTTCCCACCGCCCTGCGGGCGCTCGGGCGGCGCTGAGGGCGACGTTTGCCACCCTTCCGGGGAGGCGACTTGGTGGACGTCGGCCGGGTCGGGAACAATCTCCCCATGAACGTCGCCGTCTGCGTCAAGCAGATTCCAGATCCTGCCCTGAACCTCACCCTCGACCCGAACGACCACACCCTTGTCCGTGACGGGAAGCTCATCCTCGACGACTCGGACGCCTACGGGGTCGAGATGGCCCTCCAGCTCGTGGAAGCGGGCGGCGGCGGCGACGTCATCCTCGTGTCGATGGCCCCCAACAACGAGACGAGCGGCTTGAGGACCGCTCTTGCCATGGGGGCGGCGAGCGCGGTGCTCGTGAGCGATCCCTCGCTCGCCGGCTCGGATGCGCTCGGGACGGCGAAGGTTCTCGCGGCGGCGGTGAAGCGGGTCGGGCCGGACCTCCTCCTCACCGCCACGGAGTCGACCGACGGCTACACCGGGACGATGCCCGCTCAGCTCGCCGAGCTGCTCGGCTGGCCGTCGGTCACGTTCGCGAAGAAGGTCGAGGTGACCGACGGCACGGCGAAGGTGCAGCGACAGACCGAGGACGGCTACGACGAGGTCAGCTGCCCCTTGCCGGCGGTCGTGACCGTCACGGCCGGCGTCGTCGAGCCGCGCTATCCGTCCTTCAAGGGGATCATGGCGGCTCGCTCGAAGAAGGTCGACGAGCTGAAGGTGGCCGACCTCGGCCTCGACCCTTCCGAGGTCGGCCAGGTGGGAGCCCGCCAGGAGGTGGTGTCGGTGGAGGCGGCCGAACAGAGAAAGGCAGGCGAGGTGGTGACCGACGACGGTGAGGCCCACGAGCGGATCGTCGCCTACCTCGAGCAGATCAAGGTCCTCTAGGTAACCGGTAGCGCTGAGGAGACGGAGAAGACGATGGACAGGATCCTGGTAGTCGCCGAGCAGAAGGACGGTGAGCCGCTCGGCATCGTGCTCGAGCTGCTGACGGCCGCCCGCGGCCTTGCCGGCCGGGTCGAGGCATTCACATGGGGAGACGGGGCAAAAGAGGCGGCTGCCGCCCTCGGCCGGTACGGAGCGGTGAAGGTCTACGCCGGCGGCGGTCTCGGGGCCTCACTTCCCGGACCTCGGGTGGCGGCCGCCATCGCGGCGCTCGTCGGGCAAGTCGGGCCGCCTGACGCCATCCTCGTCGGCACGACCTACGACGGGCGGGACATCGCCGGTCGCCTGTCCGCCCGCCTCGACCGCCCGGTGCTCACGAACGTCGTCGGCCTGAGCGCCGCCGACGGCGGCCTTCACTCCGAGCACGCCATCTTCGGAGGCTCACAGGTGTTGACGGCGCGCTTCACCGCCGAGCCGCCGGGCATCTTTGTCATCCGGGCGAAATCGTTCCCGGCAGAGCCCGCCGAGAGCGGAGCCTCGCCTGAGGTGGTCGATGCCGAACTGCCTGAGGTGGGTGAGACTGACCGGGCGAGGATCGAGTCGCGCAAGATCGAGGAGCAGTCGGGCCCGAAGCTCGACGACTCTCCGGTCGTCGTCTCGGGGGGCCGGGGGCTTGGTGCGCCCGAGAACTACGCCCTCGTCGAGGAGCTGGCAAAGCTGCTGAAGGGGGCAGCAGGCGCTTCGCGGGCAATCGTCGACGCCGGCTGGGTGCCTTACTCCCACCAGGTCGGCCAGACAGGCAAGACGGTGAAGCCGACCGTCTACATTGCCTGCGGCATCTCGGGGGCGACCCAGCACATGGTGGGGATGAAGGGGGCGAAGAACATCGTCGCCATCAACAAGGACCAGGACGCCCCCATCTTCGCCATCGCCGACCTCGGGGTCGTGGGCGACGTGACAAAGGTGCTGCCGAAGCTGATCGAGTCGATCAAAGCACGCCAGTGAGGTAGCCGGGAGGTCAATGCCCAGTCGGCCCGGCGGAGGGAACCGACCCCCCCGGCCCCCCTCGCCCGGCGCCGGGCTGACCCTCCGCCGGCGGCCTCTCCTTCCCCTCGGGCATGAGTAGGGTTCCCTCGTCGGCGCGTGCCGGACGCGCTGTTTAGGGGCCGCAATGCTGTTTCCGACGACTGACTTTGCGATCTTCTTCATGATCGTGTTCGTCCTGAACTGGCTCCTCGCGCCGTTCCCGACGCGCTGGAAGGTGTTCATCATCCTCGCCAGCTACGTCTTCTACGCCTGGTGGGACCCGCGCTTCGTCATCCTGCTCGCAGCCTCGACGCTGACGACGATCGCCGGCGGGCTCCTCGTGCACCGGGCGAGCTCGCTCCGGCGGCGAAGAGGTTGGCTCGCCGCCACCCTCGTCGCCGAGCTCGGGCTGCTCGGGTGGTTCAAGTACTACGGCTTCCTCGCCCTCAACGTCGACAACGCCCTCCATCGCCTCGGCCTCCACGTCTCGGCGCCCGCTCCTCGCCGTCACGCTCCCGGTGGGCATCTCGTTCTTCACCTTCATGGGCCTCTCGTATGTGATCGACATCTTCCGCGGCAAGCTCGAGCCGTACCCGCCGATCGACGTGGCCGTCTTCGTGTGCTTCTTCCCGCACCTCGTCGCCGGCCCCATCGTGCGCGGATCCGAGCTGCTCCCTCAGATCCGGCGCTCGCAGCGGAGAAACCCCCGCCAGATCGACTTCCCCCGGGCCGCCTACCTCATCTTCGCCGGCCTGTTCAAGAAGGTCGTGATCTCGAGCTACGTCTCCTCGGCCATCGTCGACCCCGTCTTCGGCAACCCGGGCCTCCACTCTGCACCCGAGGCGCTCATGGCTACGTGGGGATACGCCGTCCAGATCTACTGCGACTTCAGCGGGTACACCGACATCGCCATCGGGTGCGCCCTCCTGCTCGGCTTCCGCTTCCCGGAGAACTTCAACGCCCCCTACATCGCCCGGTCGCTGCAGGACTTCTGGCGCCGCTGGCACATGACACTGTCGTTCTGGCTGCGCGACTACGTCTACATCCCTCTCGGCGGCAGCCAGGGCTCGGACGCAGGGATGTACAGGAACATCATGGTGACGATGCTGCTCGGCGGCCTCTGGCACGGCGCCGGCTGGACGTTCGTCGCCTGGGGAGGCCTTCACGGGGTCGGGCAGTGCACCGGCCACTGGCGGCGCAAGCGCCGGGTGGCAAAGGGGCTGCCGGCCCTCCGGGAGGGGCGCCTCGCCGTTGCGTGGCAACGCTTTGCCACTTTCCAGTTCGTCTGCCTCGGCTGGGTCTTCTTCCGCGCCACGTCGTTCCAGAACGCCTTCGCGATGCTGGGCCGGATGGTCCACGGATGGTCGCAGCCCTCTCCGCTCGTCACCTTCCCGGTCGTGCTGGCCATCGCCTTCGGGATCGCCGTCCAGTACGTGCCCCGCGACCTCTCCTACCGCCTTCAGGACTACTTCGGCCGCCTCGGCCCGATCCTCCAGGGCACGACGCTCGCCGGCGCCCTCCTCGTCATAACGACGATGGGGCCCCCCGGCGTCGCTCCGTTCATCTATTTTCGTTTCTGAGAGATGACTACCCCTGTTGACCGCGACGCCCCGACCATGAGCCCACCCTCGCCGCCGTCATCTCCTCGGCCGCCGTCGCACTCTTCGAGTGCCGCCGGGGAAGCCCCCGGCGCAGGCGGACGGAGCGGCTTCGAACTGCTTCGCCTCCGCGACGGGCGAGCTCCTGCAGAGACATCGTCTCGGGAGGTGGCCGAGGAGCCGGGCGAGCGGCGGCAGGCGTCGGCACGCCAGGGCGCCACAGCAGTCGGGGCGCGCCGGGTTCACCTCCGCCCGAAGGACGGCGGCGACGCCGACCGGGTCGAGCGCGAGCTGTTCCTGCGGGAGAGCGGCCGGCACGAGGCGGCAGGCAGAATCCTCGGGGCGGGCCTGATCTGCTTCGCCCTCTGGACGCTGTTCGACGCCAACCAGCTCTATCACTCGGCTCTCTCCTCGCCCGAAGGCGCCCGCCGCACCGTCTCGCTCACGATCACCCGGCCGATCGCGAAGCTGTCGAACGCGCTCGGCCTCTCGCTCCTCGTGAACTGGGGTGACCACATGCTCGACCGCGGGAGCGGGACCCCGGGCGCCGGCGCGTACCACTTTCCGAGCCCGGTCGTCCTCCCGCCCCAGCAGCCGCAGATCCCCCAGCGCTCGAACGGCCTGACATACCCCGAGGTTCCTGGCGGCCGCTCGGTCCAGCCCCCGCCGCCGGACCGCCTGCCTCCGCTACCGCAGCCGACGGCGGCCCACCCGCTCACGATCCTCGCCATCGGCGACTCGATCGGCCAGGATCTCGGCTACGGCCTCGGAGACACGTTCACCGGCCGCCCTGCGGTCAAGGTGATCCAGCAGGCAGTCGAGAGTACCGGGCTCGCCCGGCCCGACTACTACAACTGGCCGGCGCAGCTGCAGGCCTATCTCGGGCGCTACCACCCCGGCGCCGTCGTCGTCATGCTGGGCGCGAACGACGAGCAGGCTCTCGACGAGAACGGCCACTTCGTGCCGCTCGGCTCGCGGGCGTGGGCGCAGGACTACGCCTCCCGGGTCGGCGCTCCTCATGAACGAGGCTTACGCAGCCGGGGCCCGGGTCCTCTGGGTCGGACTTCCCCCGATGAACTCACCGAATGTCTCGTCCGGCTTCGCCAGGCAGCTCAACGGGATCTTCAAGTCCCAGGCGAGCGTGCACCCGGACGTCACGTACTTCTCTTCCTGGAATCTCCTGTCCGGGCCGGGCGGCCAGTTCACCCAGTACGTCAGGATTGGCGGCAACGAGACCCAGATCCGCTACCCCGACGGCGTCCACCTCACGCCCGCAGGGCTGGGACCTCCTCGGCTCCTCCCTCGTGAAGCCGATGGAACAGGCCTGGGATGTGAGGCTTCCCGGCCGGCTAGGCCGGCGACTCCTCCACCGGAGGGTCGACCGCCCCTCTGGCGCCGTGCTCGTGGTGGCGGGCACGCGCCTCTTCGATCTCCGCCTCGGCCTCGGAGCGCCCGACCCAGGTCGCGCCCTCGACCGACTTCCCCGGCTCGAGGTCCTTGTAGACCTCGAAGAAGTGCTGGATCTCGAGCCGTTCGAATTCCGGCAGGTGGCGTAGATCCTGCAGGTGCTCGAGGCGGGGATCGGCCGCCGGCACGGCGATGATCTTGTCGTCCGGGCCCTTCTCGTCAGTCATCCGGAACATCCCGATCGTCCTTGCCCGGATCACACAGCCGGGAAAGGTGGGCTCCTCGACGAGGACCAACGCGTCGAGCGGGTCGCCGTCGAGGCCGAGGGTCCCGTCGACGAACCCGTAGTCGGCCGGGTAGCGGGTCGAGGTGAACAACATCCGGTCGAGGTAGATGCGGCCCGATTCGTGGTCCATCTCGTACTTGTTCCGCTGCCCCTTCGGGATCTCCACGACGACCTCGAACTTCATGGCCACCTCGTCTCACTTTGGCCGGACAGGCCTCGCCGCGCTCGCGAGCTCGTCTTCTGCGACACGGCCAGACGGCGGCGGTGAGGCATAAACGTAGGACGGAAGCGGCTCACCGTGCCGCGAGCGGAGCATCACCCAGCCGATCCGCCGCCAGCCGAGGCGCTCGTAGAGGGCGATCGCCGCCCGGTCGGACTCGAGCACGTCGAGGACGGCTCTTCGCCCATCGCCGCGGGCGCTCTCCACCGCCGTCGCCACGAGCGCCGTGCCGATGCCGCGCCGGCGGTGCGAGGGGACGACGAAGGCACGGGCGACGACCGCCAGCTGCTCGGGCGGAAGCCCGGTCGCCTCCGTCGACACGCCGATGGCCGGATCGCCTTCGGCGGTCTTGAGCGCGACGTGGCCGATGACCTCTGGCTCCCGGCCCTTGCCGGACGACCGCCACCCACGCCCGGCGCTGCCGGGCGGAGGTGAGGAACCAGGCCAGGATCCTCGGGCCAGTGGATGGGGTAGCGTCCGCCTCGTGCACGGCGCAGCAGGGCTCGACCAGTCCGGGCAGGTCGGCATCGCTCCTCAGGCGGATCGTGCACGTGCGCAGGCTCATGCACGGCGGGCTGCGTCCTCGAGCAGCGCTCCGGAGCGCTCACTCCGAGACCTGGGGCGGCGGCGACGAGGGTGGGACAGGCGGGCTCGCCGGCGAGCAGCCCGTCGACCTCCTCCACCGTCGCGCCGGCCTCGGTGGCGACGAGAGAGCCGGCGGCACGGTCCCAGGGGGCGAGCCCGGCCTCGTAGTGAGCCATCGAGGCGGCCGGCGGCCACCCAGCACAGGTCGAGGGCCGCCGCCCCACCCCTTCGCATGTCGCGCACCTGCGGGAGGACCGCCGGCAGCAGGCCAGCCTGCCTGCGCCGCCGTGCGGCGTCGTACGAGAAACCCGTCCCGATCAATGCCTCACCGAGCCCAGGCCCCGGGCCGAGGGTGAGCGGGGCGCCGTTCCTTGCTGCTCCGCCGCCTCGCAGGCGCGGTGAAGGTCTCCCGGCGGAGCGGGTCGTGGACGACGCCGACGCGGCTCCCGGCGGCGTCCTCGCAGGCGATGGAGACAGCGAAGACGGGAAAGCCGTAGACGAAGTTGATCGTGCCGTCGAGGGGGTCGACCACCCAGGTGAGCCCGGACCGCGCCCGGCTGGCGCCTCCCTCCTCGGCGAGGATGCCGTCGTCAGGCCGCTCGTGCGCCAGCCGCCCGACGATCAGCTGCTCGCTCGCCCGGTCGGCCGCAGTGACGAGATCTGTGATGCGTCGACTTGGAGGCGATGCTGTCGGTGACGAGCCGGGACGGCCCGGCCGCCGGCGAAGTACTCGAGGAGCAGCCGGCCGGCCGATTCGGCAAGCTCGGCGGCGAGTGCGAGCAGCTCGGCGTCGTTCACGTCGTTCGTGTCGTTCGTGTCGTCATTTCAGCGGGCGCCGGCGGCCCTCGCGGCGCCGCCGTCGGACGCCCGAGCTGGGCGAGCCTCGCCACCATCACCTCCATGACGAGCTCAGGCGGCCAGCCGAGCCGGCCACGCAGGTCGGCATCGCCTGTCGCGATCACCTCGATCGCCCGGGCGATCCTGTCGTGGCCGAGCCGGCGTCCCTGCTCGAGGACCTTCCGGGCCGGAAAAGGCGACATCTCGAGCAGAGCGGCGGCCTCGTCCCCCGAGCGGACCTCGGCGCCGTCGAGGCGCAGCATGGCGCCGAAGTGCCGGTGAAGGCTCGGGATGATCTGAAGCGGGTGGCGGTTGCCCGCGTTCATCATTCGGTGCAGGGCGACGACCGCCGCCGCCCCGTCGCCGGCGTCGATGGCATCGGTGAGCTCCCAGGGCGGGACGTTGCCGGTGTCGCCGAGAAACGGCTCGAGCTCGCCGACGCCGATCCGGCCGCCGGCCCCGTAAGCAGACTCGAGCATGTCGAGGACGGTCGGGAGGCGCCCGACGTCCTCGCCGAGGTGCTGGCCCAGCATCCGCGCGGCGGCGGCATCGAGACGGACGTGGCTGTGGCGGAGGCGGTCGGCGACCCAGTCCGTCCGGGCCCTTCCCTGGCCGGGCGAGGCATCGATCACCTGCCCGTGGGCCTTGATCGCCTTGGCGAGGGCCGCCGGCAGGCCACGCCCGCCTGCGACGACGACGAGGACAGTCGATGCCAGGGGCTCGTTCACCCGTTCGGCGAGCCGGGCGCCTTGAGCGGCATCGAGGCGCTCGGCGCCCCTCAGCACGACGATCCGGCGGTCGGCGAGGAACGGCGGCGTCGAGAGGGCGTCGAGGACGGGGCCGAGATCGATCTCCTCCTCGGGCCGCTCCGTACCGTGCTCCTCGATCGGGACGAACTGAGAAGAGGTCAGGCTGTCGAGCAGACGCGACAGAGCCTCGGACAGCAGGCTCGGTTCGCTCCCGGTGACGAGGTAGGAACTCGCCGCAGGAGGACTGTCGCCCGCCGGGGGGCTTTCGCCAGGTGGTGGACTCCCGCTCACGGCCGCCGGCTTCCGGGACGGGGCGGCCCCGCGGGCATGGCGGCTCACGTCGCCGGCTCGCCCGCGGCCATCACGGCCTCGAGGACGTCTCTGACCCGGACGGTGCCGGCGACGTCGTGCGCCCGGATGACGCGGCATCCACGGCTGATGCCGAGTGCGGCCGCTGCAAGAGAGGCGTCCCGGCGCTCGTCGATCGCCAGCCCGAGGACCCCTCCGAGGAAGGGCTTGTTCGAGGCGGCGAGAAGCAGCGGGTAGCCGAGCCTGGCGAAGGAACACGACGAGCGGAGCAACTCGAGCGAGTGCTCGGCCGTCTTGCCGAGATCGAGGCCGGCGTCGAGCATGATCCGCTCGGGTGGGATGCCGGCCGCCTCGGCTTTGGAGGCGAGCTCACCTAGGCGCTCGCCGACGTCCGCCACGACATCGTCGTAGTGCGGCTCGGGATCGGGCAGGCGGGGTTGCAGGCGGATGTGGGTGGCGACGACGGACGCACCGGCTGAGGCTGCGACGGGCAGGTACTCAGGGTCACCGAAGCCGCTGATGTCGTTGCCGACGACGGCGCCGGCGGCGAATGCCTCCCGTGCGACGGCCGCCCGCCAGGTGTCGACCGAGACGGGAGCGTCGAAGCGGCTCACCACCGCCTCGACAGCCGGTACCACCCGCTCGAGCTCCTCGGCCGCGCTCACGGCCGGCCCGGGCCCCGCTTTGACCCCGCCGATGTCGACGATCTCTGCGCCCTCATCCACGACGGCCTCGACGCGGGACAGGAATGCGTCGAAGGAGAAGTGGGCGCCCCGGTCGAAGAACGAGTCCGGCGTGCGGTTGCAGATGCCCATGACGAGCGCACGATGCCGGATGTCGAAGACAGACCTCCCGAGCCGCAGCACGGGAGCGAGCCCGTCCCGCGCAGGTGCCTCGGCCACATGGGCCTCAGAAGAGCTTCGCAGCGAGTGCTCGCCGGTAGTGGGCACGGCGGGGGTCGTCGTCGTCCATCGTCTCGAGAAGGTCGACTATCTCCTGGCGAGCCTCCTCGTCACCGGGGACGCGCTCGAGGAGCGACGTGAGACGGGCATCGAGATCGTTCGCGCCCGCTCCTCCCGTACCGCCACCGTCGGCTGAGCCCGGGCTCGCGTACGGCACGGGTGCACCGTCGGCGGCGGCAGCTGCGAGACGTGCCCGTGCGGCGACACGGCGCGTCTCTGCTGTCTCAGGGATCCGCTCGAGAAGAGCGAGCGCCTCGTCGGCTTCGCCCCGGTCGGCGAGAAGCCCGGCGAGGGTGACAACGGCACCCTCGTGGCCGGGCTCGAGCTCGAGCGCTTTGCGGAGCGACGGCTCGTCGCCGGCCGCAGCCAGCTCGTCCGCCTCGCTCGGGAGCTTCACGAACCGGCTCACGAATTCCTGAACCGAACGTTCCGGCAGGGCGCCGACGAACTGGTCGACGATCTTGCGCTCGTGGATGACGAAGACCGCCGGAATCGATTGAACCCGGAACGTGGAGGCCACCTGCGGGTTCTCGTCGATGTTCACCTTTGCGAGCTCGACGGCGCCGTCTGTGGCGTCGACGGCGCGCTCGATGATCGGCCCGAGGGTCCGGCACGGGCCGCACCAGGGCGCCCACAGGTCGACGACGACGGGCACCTTGTCCGACCGCTCGAGGACCTCGGTCTCGAAGGTGGCGTCGGTTACATCGAGAGCGGCCATATCGCCGAATGTACCGGGTTGTGGCGTGTCATCCCCATTGGCCGCAGCACCGAGCCGACAGCCGTCACGCCCCCGCCGCTGGAGCCGGCGCCGGGGGAGTTGCCGACCCATGCTCGTTCGCAACGAGGGCGGCGACGAGCTTCGACAAGACGGCGTCCTGGGAGACGAGGTGCGCCTGGATCTGCAGCGCTTCATGCAGGACGGCCTCGGCGTCTTTGTAGGTGTTCTCCGACCGCTTGTCCGACGCCGCCGCCGAGAGGTTCTGCCCGACGATGATGACCGAGAGGAGCACCAGCTGGAGGAAGGTCTGGGCGATCCAGGCGATGATCCCCTCGCCGCCCGGCTTGAGGGCGGCCGGCAGACCGACGAGGGCGATGACGGCGAAGGCGTACGCGCACCACATCGAACCCACGACGGAGGTGATCTTGAGGGCCAGCCACGCATTGACCCGTGCCACGGGCGTGGAACGGTCAGCCTGGTCGGCGACCTTGGTCGGCTTGATCTCGCCGTTCTGGTGGGCGAGCGTGCGGGTGTGAGGGTGGTACTCGAACGGCCCGAGCTTGTGCATCTTCGGTCCGGACGCGGCTTGGTCGGTCTCGCTCATGTCGTCTCCTCTGGCTCGCGGGCCAGCGACGAGCAAGAGGCGTCCCTATGCGCACACTCGGGACCCCCGGTCCCCGGACCGAGCAAATTCTACGCCGACTTGCGCCGGCGGGCCGTGATGACCCTCGACTCCGCCGGTCGGCTGTTGGAGAAGGGCTCAGACGACGAAGTACTTGGCCCTCGGGTGATGGCAGACGATTGCGAGCGTCGTCTGCTCGGGATGCAGCTGGAAGCCCTCGCTCACGGTCACCCCGATCCTTCCTCCCTCGAGCAGCTCGACGACCTTGGCGTTGTCCTCGAGATCGGGGCAGGCCGGGTAGCCGAACGAGTAGCGGCCACCCCGGTGCTGCTGGCGGAAGAGCCCGGTGAGGGTGGGAGCGTCCTCGGCCGCATAGCCCCATTCCTCCCGGATGCGCCGGTGCCACAGCTCGGCGAGCGCCTCGGCCATCTCCACCGACAGCCCGTGCAGGCTGACGTAGTCGAGGTAGCGGTCGGCGGCGAACAGCTCGGCGGTTCGCTCGGAGGCCGCCGGCCCCATCGTCACGAGATGGAAGGCGGCGTAGTCCTTCTCGCCCGAGGAGACAGGGCGGAAGAAGTCGGCGATGCAGAGGTAGGGCTCCTTCGCCTGGCGGGGAAAGCTGAAGCGGGTCGCCTCGTCTGCGGCGCTCGTCGTCGTCGTAGACGATGAGGTCGTTGCCGTCCGAATTGACGGCGAAGTAGCCCCATGCGACCGCCGGCAGCGAGGAAGCCGCCCGCCTTCGCCTCGTCGAGGCGCGCCCGCAGCTCGGCCCGGATCCGCTCCTTGAAGTCGGCGTCGGTCTCTCCCCTCGTCGGGCCGGTAGCCCCACTGGTTGCGGAAGAGGGCCGTCTCGTTCAGGTAGGAGGCGACGTCGTCGAGCGGGATCCCCTTCGCCACACGGCTGCCGAGGAACGGCGGGGGGAAGATCTCGTTGTCCATCGCCACCTCGGGCGAGCGCGCCGGTAACGAGGCCGGGTCGACGGCCGCCATCTGCTCGCTCCGCCGCGGCGGCAGCACCCTGCCCGAACGCTCGGTGCCGAAGGCGGGGTCGTCGACACCGCTCCGCTTGATCTCCATGAGCCGGTCGAGCACGTGCAAGCCCTCGAAGGCGTCCTTGCCGTAGAAGACCTTGCCGTCGTAGACGTCGCGCAGGTCCTTCTCGACGAAGGTCCGGGTGAGGGCGGCGCCGCCGAGGAGGACGGGGAACGACGAGCGCCCGAGACGGTTGAGCTCCTCGAGGTTCTCCCGCATGATGAGCGTCGACTTGACGAGAAGCCCGCTCATCCCGAGGGCATCGGCCTCCACGTCGTCGGCCTTGGCGATGATCTCGCTGATCGGCACCTTGATGCCGAGGTTGTGGACCTCGTAGCCGTTGTTCGTGAGGATGATGTCGACGAGGTTCTTGCCGATGTCGTGCACGTCGCCTTTCACCGTCGCAAGCACGACCCGGCCGCGGCCGCCGGCGTCGGCCTTCTCCATGTGAGGCTCGAGATGGGCGACGGCCGCCTTCATCGTCTCGGCCGACTGGAGGACGAAGGGGAGCTGCATCTGGCCCGGAGCCGAACAGCTCGCCGACCGTCCGCATCCCGGCGAGCAGCATCTCGTTGACGATGTCGAGGGCGGGGTGCCCGGCCGCGAGTGCCTCGTCCAGCTCCTCCTCGAGGCCGTTGCGGTCGCCGTCGACGATCCGCTCCTCGAGGCGGCGCTCGACGCTCCAGCCGCTGCGGTCCTGCCCTGCCGCCTCCGGCGCTCCGGAGGCGCCTTCGAAGGCGGCGATGAGCTCGCCGAGGGGGTCGTAGCCCTCCCGGCGGCGGTCGTAGACGAGATCCGTGCAGATCTCTCAGCTCCTCGCTCGCCGATCCGGTTGAGGGGGAGGATCTTGCCGGCGTGCACGATGGCGGCATCGAGGCCGGCCTCGATGCACTCGTGGAGGAAGACGGAGTTGAGCACCTGGCGCGCCGCCGGGGCGAGGCCGAAGGAGACGTTCGACAGCCCGAGGACGGTGTGGGTCCCGGCAGCTCGGACTTGATCCGGCGGATCGCCTCGATCGTCTCGATGCCGTCCCGCCGCGACTCCTCCATGCCGGTCGAGAGCGGCAGGGCGAGCGGGTCGAAGAGGAGGTCCTACGGATCCAAGCCGTAGCGCCCGACGGCGAGATCGTGGATCGCCTTCGCCGCCCGAAGCTTCCAGTCCGCCGTCCGCGCCTGGCCTTCGGTGTCGATGCAGGTGCAGATGACGGCGGCGCCGTACTCCTTGGCGAGGGTGAGGAAGCGGTCGAGCCGGGTGCCCGGTGCGTCGCCGTCCTCGAGGTTGACCGAGTTGAGGACGGCCCGCCCGCCGATCCACTGGAGGGCCGTCTCGATCACGGCCGGCTCGGTCGAGTCGATCACGAGCGGGATCGTCGACTGGCCGGCCGAGGCGCGAGGCGACCTCGGTCATGTCGCGCACGCCGTCCGCGCCCGGTGTAGTCGACGCAGACGTCGAGGAGGTGCGCCCCTTCGCGTACCTGGTCCCTCGCCATCGTGACCGTCGTCTCCCAGTCCTCGGCGAGCATCGCCTCACGGAAGCGCTTCGAGCCGTTGGCGTTCGTGCGCTCCCCGATCACGAGGAACGACAGCTCCTGCTCGAAGGGCACCGCCGTGTAGAGCGAAGCGGCCCCGGCTTCCCTCACCGGCTGGCGGCGGGCCGGCGTCAGATCGGCGCACGTCTCCACGACGTGGCGGAGATGGTGCGGCGTCGTCCCGCAGCAGCCGCCGATGACGGCCACACCGAGCTCCGAGACGAAGCTCGCCAGGTGGCGTGCGAGATCCTCCGGGCTCAAGTCGTAGTGCATCCGGCCCTCGACGACAGAAGGCAGGCCGGCGTTCGGGAGAGCCGAGACGACGCGCGAGCGCGTGCTCGCTCAAGTGGCGGAGCGACTCCCGCATCTCGACCGGCCCGGTGGCGCAGTTCATCCCGATCACGTCGGGCGACATCGCCTCGAGGGCGCACAGGGCGGCGCCGATCTCGGTGCCGAGGAGCATCCTGCCGGTGAGCTCGATCGTCACCTGCACCTGGATGGGCACCTGCCGGCCGATCGCCGCCATCGCTCGGCGGCAGGCCTGGATGGCGGCCTTTGCCTGCAGAGTGTCGTAGCTCGTCTCGATGAGAAGGAGATCGACCCCGCCGGCGAGAAGGCCGCGGGCGAGCACCTCGTAGGAGTCCCGCAGCTCCGAGAAGGCGATCTGGCCGAGCGTCGGCAGCTTCGTGCCCGGCCCGATCGAGCCGGCGACGAAGCGCGGCCGGTCGGGCGTCGAGTAGCTACGGGCCACGTCGACGGCGAGCACGGCAGACTGGCGGGCGAGCTGCTCGGCTCGATCTGCCAGCCGGTACTCGGCGAGGACGACCGAGAAGCCAGCCGAACGAGTTCGTCTCGACGACGTCGACACCGACATCGAGGAACGACCGGTGGAGGTCCTTCACGACGTCTGGGCCGGGTGAGGCAGAGCATCTCGTTGCAGCCCTCGTACAGCTCGCCGCCGAAGTCGTCCGGGCCGAGCTCGCGAAGCTGGAGATTGGTCCCGGTGGCGCCGTCGAAGATGACGACCCGCTCGCGGGCGAGCTCGAGAAAAGTGGGCGGTGGGGGCACTGCCGCCTCAGTTTACCTGGGGGCGGCCGGGAATCGCGGTCTCAGCTCGACCGGCGGGACGACGCCCCGAGCCGCCAGCCTGACCCGAGCCGGCGGGATGTGCGGTCTCGAGACCGTCGCGCTCTCGCTGCTCGATCGCCGCCCAGGTTGCACACATTGCCGCGAGAGCAGGGTGGAAGGCCCACCGCACGAGCTGCTGCTCGGCGGCCGCCCGGTCCTCCCCGAACTCCATCAGGCTGAGCGCCAGCCGGCACCCGTGGACCCGGAGCCGCTCGGAGGTGGTCGGGATGCGGGCCGACTCCACCTCCTCGAAGTGGCGCGCCTGCAGCGTCTCTGGCAGCCGGCGCAGGTGCCGGCGGGCGAGGGGCGGGAGCTTGCGGCGCACGGCGAGCGAGGCGCCTCGCCATTCGGCCATCTCGAAGTCGACGCAGCGCTTCAAGGTGCGGGGAAGAGGGCCGTTCGGCCCGCTCCGGTCGCCGATCCCGAGGCTGCGGGCAAGCTCCTCGGCTGGACAGCTCTGTTCCCTCCGGGAGCCTCGTCGAGGTAGGCTGGCAAAGCGCCGGAGCATCCAGGTGACCGACGGCCCGAGCACCGGCAGCCAGTACGTCTCGGCATAGGCCGAGCGCGGATCGTGCCCGACCTCCTCGACGACGGGATCGATCCACGGCTCGATGTGGAGGCGGCCTTTCACGGCGCCGCCCGGCCGATCGTCGGCCGGCGCCGGCGGGCGGGAATCCGAGGCGCCGGGCACTGCGCTGAGATGCCCTCTTTGCACCTCACGTGGGTGGGGGTCCAACGTCTGGCTCATGTGAAGCCTCCGTGGTACGGGTACGTCTTAATAGTATCTCATATGCTTTCATGTTACTCAACATGCCGAGGGCCCTCCTGAACGATTGCCACGCCGGGCCGGCGCCGGCGGGTGGGAATGTTGAGTGAACCGGTAGGGTTTCTCTACTTGGAGCGCAGAATGCGTGGCCAGGAGGTGATCACGGCAGTGGCGTCATTCAGGGATCTCTTGAGCGAGGTCAAGCGGTCGATCCGGGAGGTCGATCCGGCAGGCGCTGAAGCGGCGGGCGAGAGCGCCACCTTCCTCGATGTCCGCGAGGCGGACGAGTACGCCCAGGGGACCATCCCGGGCGCGATGCACATCCCTCGCGGCTACGTCGAGCTGCAGGTGGAGGGGCGCATCCCCGACAAGGACCGCCAGCTCGTCGTCTATTGCGCCGGCGGGACCCGCTCGGCGCTGGCAGTGAAGGCACTGCAGGACCTCGGCTACAGCGACGTCGTCTCGATGGCCGGCGGCTTCAACAAGTGGAAGGACGAGGGACGGCCGTGGATCACGCCCCGCACCCTCGATGCCGACCAGCGGAACCGTTACCAGCGCCATCTGCTGCTGCCCGAGGTCGGCGAGGCAGGCCAGCAGAAGCTGCTCGAGTCGAAGGTGCTGCTGCTCGGCGCCGGCGGTCTCGGGTCCCCTGCGGCTCTCTACCTGGCAGCAGCCGGCGTCGGCACGCTCGGCATCATCGACATGGACGTCGTGGACGCGTCGAACCTGCAGCGCCAGATCCTCCACAATCTCGACCGGATCGGGGACCGGAAGGTCGATTCGGCGAAGAAGACGCTGACCGGCCATGAACCCTGACGTCGACGTCGTGACCTACGACACCCGCCTCGGGGCGGACAACATCCTCGACATCATCGACGGCTACGACGTCATCATCGACGGGACCGACAACTTCCCGACCCGGTACCTCGTGAACGACGCCTCGCTGATCAAGAAGATCCCCGTCGTGCACGGGTCGATCTTCCGCTTCGAGGGCCAGGTGACGGTGTTCAAGCCCTACGACGGGCCCTGCTATCGGTGCCTCATCCCCGAGCCGCCTCCGGCAGAGCTGGCGCCGTCGTGCGCCGAAGCCGGCGTTCTCGGCGTCCTCCCCGGCATCGTCGGGTCGCTGCAGGCGATGGAGGCGATCAAGCTGCTGCTCGGGCTGGGCGAGCCCTTGGTGGGTCGCCTGCTCGCCTACGACGCCCTCGAGGCGTCCTTCCGCACGTTCAAGGTGCGGCGTGACCCGGCGTGCCCTGCCTGTGGGGACGACGTGAAGGAGATCGTCATCGCCGAGTACGACGACCTGTGCATGCCGCACCCGAGCGTCCCGATCCCTGCATGAGGGGCGGTGCCGCCGCCGGCCGGCTCGGCGGCCGGGCTCGTAGGGCGGGACACCGTACCTGCATGTAGTTACCGTCAAATAGGACGGAAACTTCGTACGCGGGCACACCTTGCTGAGCTCGACGGAGAGTGTGGCCGAGCGCGATCTCCTTCTCGTCCTTGCGAGCGCAGGTATCGGGAGGCCGAGGTCACAGTTCCCCATATACCGGGATTGACGCTTCATCGCACGAGCCGATGCAGCCTGGCCCGATGCTCGAGTGGTTCTCGAAATCGACGGCTACAGGTATCACTCCGATCCCCATAGCTTCGTGGCCGATCGGGGGCGAGGCAACGAGATCGTCGCTGCGGGCTACAGGTTGTTGCGCACGACTCCGACGGCGATCCGTGAGCGCCCGGAACGCCTGTGCCTCGAGGTGAGCGAGCCTAAAGCTCTCCCGCAGTTCGGTCGCCTGAAGGCCGGCCGCACCGCCGCCGGCCGGCCCGCACGGCCGGGCACACCAGTCAAGGCCCGCCGCCGGATTACGCTCGCCGGCATGGCTGAGCAGCGCGATCCGGGACGTGAGACTGAGTCCGGGATCGAGGTGAAGCGCTGCTACAGCGCCGGCGACCTCGACGGCTTCGACCCGGCCGAGCAGCTCGGCGAGCCGGGAGCGTTCCCCTACACGAGAGGCATCCAGCGGGACATGTACCGCGGCCGGCTGTGGACGATGCGGCAGTACGCCGGCTTCGGGACAGCAGAGGCGACGAACGAGCGCTTCAAGTTCCTGCTCGCCGCCGGCCAGACCGGCCTGTCGTGCGCCTTCGACCTTCCCACCCAGATGGGCCTCGACTCCGACCACGAGAGGGCGGAGGGCGAGGTGGGCAAGGTCGGCGTGGCGATCGATTCGCTCGAGGACATGAGGATCCTCCTCGGCGGGCTCCCGCTCGACCGGGTCACGACGTCGATGACGATCAACGCGACGGCGGCGATCCTTCTTCTCCTGTACGAGCTCGCCGCTGAGGAGCAGGGCGTCCCGGCGAGCGAGATCGGCGGCACGATCCAGAACGACATCCTGAAGGAGTACGTCGCCCGGGGAACCTACATCTACCCGCCCCGCCCCTCGATGCGGCTCGTGACCGACACCTTCGCCTACTGCGCCGAGCACGTGCCCGGATGGAACACGATCTCGATCTCCGGCTACCACATCAGAGAAGCCGGCTCGACGGCGGTGCAGGAGCTTGCCTTCACCCTGGCCGACGGCATCGCCTACGTGGAGGCGGCGCTCAGTGCCGGCCTCGAGGTGGACGATTTCGCTCCGAGGCTGAGCTTCTTCTTCAACGCCCACAACAACCTTCTCGAGGAAGTCGCAAAGTACCGGGCTGCTCGTCGGATGTGGGCGAGGATCATGCGGGACCGCTTCCACGCCCGGAGCGAGAAGTCGCTCCGGCTGCGGTTCCACACCCAGACCGGTGGCTCGACGCTCACCGCCCAGCAGCCGGAGAGCAACATCGTCCGGGTCACCGTGCAGGCTCTTGCCGCTGTCCTCGGAGGAACCCAGAGCCTCCACACCAACGGCTTCGACGAGGCGCTCGGGCTCCCGACGGAGCGGGCCGCCAAGCTCGCTCTTCGGACCCAGCAGATCGTCGGCTACGAGTCAGGAGTCACCGACACCGTCGACCCTCTTGCCGGCAGCTACTACCTCGAGTGGCTGACCGACGAGATGGAGCGTCTCGCTGCTGACTACCTCGAGAAGATCGACGGACAGGGTGGCGCCGTTGCGGCCATCGAGGCCGGCTACCTGCAGGACGAGATCGAGCAGGCGGCCTACGAGCACGCAAAGGCCGTCGACTCGGGCGAGATGGTCGTCGTCGGGGTCAATCGTTTCGTCGAGGAGTCCCGCGAGGAGCTCGAGGTCTTCCCGATCGACCCGGTGCTGCAGCGGACCCAGGTGGAGCGGCTCCGCGCCGTCCGCGCCCGCCGCCGAGCAGGACGCGGTGGAAGCCTCCCTCCTACTTGTCGCCGCCGCCGCCCGCGGCACGCAGAACCTCCTCGTCCCGATGCGGGCGGCGCTGAAGGCAGAGGCGACCCTCGGCGAGGTGTCCGACGTGCTCCGGGAGGCCTTCGGCGTCTACCAGCCCGGCCGCTGACAGATCGGGAAGCCGCCGCGCGAGCCGGCTCTGCCGGGCCTGCCGGCCCTGAGACAGCGAGCCGATCGTCAGCCCCGCCTGCTCGGAGCGGCTCAGCTCTCCCGGCCGGTACGCCCGTGCCGTCAGCCGCTCCCGCTCCTCGTCGCTTTGGGCGACGTCGATCACCGTCCAGGCCATCGCGGAGGCGCCGTCGGTCACCGCCCTGTCGGCGGTCGGGCTCGCCGCCGCCGCGGTGAACTCGGGCTGGTGGTTCACCGCCGGCAGCGAGTCGATCCCGAGCATCGGGTGGATGGACGGGATGGCGAGCGAGACGTTCGCCATGTCCGTCGACCCGCTCATCGAGCGCCCCCCGGGCTCGGGGAAGCGGCGCCCGAGCGCTTCGGCGTTGGCCCGGTAGAGGCCGGCCATCGACTCGTCGGTGTGGAACTCGGAGTATGTGGGCCCCTGCGGGACGAACTCGAGCGTCGCACCCGTCGCCACCGCACCCGCCTCGAAGCACCTCTTCACCCTCGGCGACCATTTCGCCAGCGTCTCGAGCGTGCTCGCCCGCACGTAGTACTTCGCCTCGGTGAGCGCAGGCACGATGTTCGGCGCCGCGCCGCCGAGCGTCACGATCCCGTGCACCTGGTCGCCATGGTCGGCGTGCTGGCGGAGGAGCCCGATCGCCACCTGAGCGACGGTGAGCGCGTCGGCGGCGTTGACGCCCCGCTCGGGGAAGGCCGAGGCGTGCGCCTCCTTGCCGTGGTAGACGACGTCGTAGTGCTCGACGGCGAGGCACGGCATCCGGTCGAGCTCGCCCGGCGCCGGATGAACCATCATGGCGGCGTTCACGCCGTCGAAGGCGCCCCGCTCCATCATGAGGATCTTCCCGCCTCCGCCTTCTTCGGCCGGCGTCCCGAGCACCCGCAGAGTGATCCCGAGATCGTCCGCGATCGGCGCGAGCGCCCGGCCGGCGCCGATGGCGGCAGAGGCGATGACGTTGTGCCCGCAGGCGTGACCGATCCCGGGCAGGGCGTCGTACTCGGCGCAGATGGCGATGACGAAGGGGCCGCGAGCCCGCCGTGGCGACGAACGCCGTCGGGAGGTCGCAGACGCCCATGCTCGACGTCGAAGCCGGCGTCGGACAGCTGCTCGGCGCACCACCTCGAGGCGCTGTTCCTCCTCGAAGCCGAGCTCCGGCTTCCCGTGGATCCTGTGCGACAGCTCGAGGAGGCGCGCCGCTGTCGCGCGTCGACGGCCGCGGCCGCCCGCTCCTTCAGCGCCGTCTGTCGTCAGAGCCGCTCACGAGATCACCGCCACGACGTCGCCGGCACCGAGGGCGTCACCGGGCTTGACGTTCAGCTTGGTCACCGAACCGGCGCGGTCGGTGTTGATCGGGTTCTCCATCTTCATCGCCTCCAGGATGCAAATCGTCTGGCCCGCCTCGACGGTGTCGCCTTCGCTGACGAGCACCTTCACGATCGTCCCCTGCATGGGAACGACGACCCGCCCGTCACCGGCGGTGACGGGGCTCCCCGAGCCGCGCCGGCGGGAGCCGCCCCTCCCGCCCGAGGCCGCGGGCGCGCCACCGGTGCGGACCGGCTGTGGCCGGCCGTCCCGCCTCGCCGGCGCCGCCTGTCTCCGGCACCCACAGCCTCACCCGGTATCGCCTTCCGTCGACCTCGGCATCGACCTCCCGCAGTACCCGCCCGGCGGGCTCGGCCTCCGTCACCGCCGGCGCAGCCGGGACCGGCGCCAAGACCCCCTGACGCCGTCCCGCCATGATCCCGGACAGGTCGAGGCGCTCCTCGACCCAGCGTGTCGAGTGCGACGCAGAGACGACATCGTCGTGGGAGAGGATCGCCACCTGGGCCGGGATCGTCGTCGGGATCCCCTCGACGACGTCTCCGACGAGCGCCCGCAGCATGCGCCGCCTCGCCGTCTCCCTGTCCTCGCCCCACACGATCGACCTTGGCGACGAGGTTGTCGTAGAACTGGCTGACGGTGTCGCCGGCTTCGTAGCCGGAGTCCGTCCGGACACCGAAGCCGCCGGGCGGCCTGAAGCGGGTGATCCTGCCCGGGCTCGGCACGAACCTGCCCCCGGCCGGATCCTCGGCGTTGATCCGGCACTCGATGGCGTGCCCGCGCCGGCGGGCGGCGAGTGACTCCTGGGTGAGGCCGATCGGCTCGCCGGCCGCCACCCGAAGCTGCAGCGCGACGAGGTCGAGAGCCGTCACCATCTCGGTGACCGGATGCTCGACCTGGAGGCGCGTGTTCATCTCGAGGAAGTAGAACTCGCCCGTCCTCGTAGAGGAACTCGACGGTGCCCGCCCCCTCGTAGCCGCACGCCTCGCAGATCCTGACCGACGCCTCGCCCATCGCCTGGCGGACCTCGTCGGGAAAGTCCGGAGCCGGCGACTCCTCGACGAGCTTCTGGTGGCGGCGCTGGTAGGAGCAGTCGCGCTCGCCGAGCCAGAGCGCCGTGCCGTGCCGGTCGGCGAAGACCTGCATCTCGATGTGTCGCGGCCAGGTCAGGTAACGCTCGAGATAGATCTCGGGCCGGCCGAAGTAGGCGGTGGCCTCCCGTTCGGCCGACTCCATGGCGGCAGCCGCCTCGCCCGGCGCCGGCGACGACCTTCATCCCGCGGCCGCCACCACCGAAGGCGGCCTTTATCGCCACAGGCCAGCCATGCTCGTCGCCGAAGTCGACGACCTCGTCCGGGCTGCGGAGCGGCTCGCTCCGGCCGGGCACGCCGGCGACGCCGGCCCTCTCGGCGGCGAGCCGCGAGCTGATCTTGTCGCCCATGACCTCGATCGCCTCCGGCGGGGGGCCGACGAAGACGGCGCCGGCCTCGGCGATGGCGCGCGCGAAAGCGGCGTTCTCGGAGAAGAAGCCGTACCCGGGATGGACGGCGTCGGCGCCGCTTCGCCGGAGGACGTCGATGATGGCAGCGGTGTTGAGGTAGCTCTCGGCCGCCGTCGTGCCGGGAAGGGCGTATGCCTCGTCGGCGAGCCGGACGTGCAAGCGCGTCACGATCGACCTCGGAGTAGACGGCCACCGTGGCGATCCCGAGCTCGCGGCAGGTCCGGATGACCCTGACGGCGATCTCGCCCCGGTTGGCGATCAGCACCTTCTCGAACACGGCTCCCCTTCCACGGCGCCTATCGTCGCCTCTCGATGACCCAACCGCCAGCGCACGGCCCTCCCCCGACCGGGAGGGCCGCACGGGCGCGCCTCGGGCCGGGAGGCCTCGCCCGAGCAGGCTACCGGCGGGCCTCCAGGCCCAGCCTCAGCCATCGAGCCAGATGCCAGCCGAGAGCCGCACCCGGGCGGCGGCCTACTTCCGCCGCGTCCGATTGGTCGAGCAGCCACCGGCGTCTGTTCGTCTCCCCTGAGCGCCTCGAGGTCGTCGACTCCACCAACCGCTACGTCGCCGATCTGGCCGAGCGAGGGCGCCCCGGAGGGGCTCGTCAGTAGTCGCCGACCGCCAGACCGCCGGCCGTGGCCGGCTGCAGAAGGACCGGGTGGACGTGCCGGGCGGCTCGTTGCTCTGCTCGATGCTGTTCCGCCCGACGTTCGCGCTCGAGCGGTGGTACCTCTTCTCGATGCTCGTCGCCCTCGCCGGGCTCGACGCCTGCGCCGACGCCGCCGGCGTCGACGCCCGTGCAAGTGGCCGAACGATCTCGTCGTCGAGGGTCGCAAGCTCGGCGGCATCCTCGCCGAGGTGGTTCCTCGCCCGCTTCGTCGCGGCGGCGTCAGCGCCGCCGTCGGCTGCCGCACGGAGCGCGCTCGTCGTCGGGATCGGGCTCAACTGCAACTGGGGCCAGGCCTGGGAGGGCCTCCCCCGGGCTCGGCGGATGCGCCACCTCCCTCGATCGCGTGGCGGCCGGCCGTCGACCGCGCAGCCGTCGAAACCGCGGCTGCTCGAGCAGGTCGCCGAGCGCTACGCGCCCTCACGTGGCAAGACGGCCGGCGACGCAGGCGCTCCCGAGCGCTCCCTTGCCGCCGAGTACCGCCGGAAGCTCGACACGATGGGAAGCGGTGTACGCGTCGAGCTGCCGGACGAGGTCTTCACCGGCCGCGCCCTCGACGTCGACGACGCCGGCCGCTTCTCGTCGACGTCGGCATGTGCATGAGGACCGTCGAGGCGGGCGACGTCGTCCATCTGTCGGCTGAGGCCGGCCGCCGCGCACGAAGGCCCACGGTTAGCCTGGCGGCCATGCGACTGCTCGTGACGGGTGGCGCCGGGTTCATCGGCTCCAACTTCGCCCGGCATTGGGCGAAGACGTCATCCTTCGGACACGATCGTCGTGCTCGACGCGCTCACCTATGCCGGCAACAGGGAGAACATCGCCGATCTCGAGGCGGCCGGCAGGGTGCACTTCGTCCAGGGCGACATCGGCGACCTCGACCTCGTCGAGTCGATCCTCGGGCGGCACGAGATCGAGGTGGTCGTCAACTTCGCCGCCGAGAGCCACAACAGCCTGGCCGTGCTCGACCCGGGCTTGTTCGTCCGCACGAACGTCCTCGGGACCCAGCTTCTCTGTGAGGCCGCCCGCCGGCACGGGGTCGCCCGCTTCCACCACATCTCCACCTGTGAGGTCTACGGGGACCTGCCGCTCGACAGCGGCGAGGCCTTCGTGGAGGAGTCGCCCTACCGCCCCCGGACGCCGTACAACGCCACCAAGGCCGGCGCCGACCATGTCGTGAGGGCATACGTCGAGACGTTCGGGCTCCCGGCGACGATCACGAACTGCTGCAACAACTACGGCCCGTACCAGTTCCCCGAGAAGCTCATCCCTCTCTTCTGCACGAGAGCCCTCAAAGGCGAGCCGCTGCCCCTCTATGCCTCCACCAAGAACCGCCGCGAGTGGCTGCACGTCGATGACCACTGCAGCGCCATCGAGGCCGTCCTCGAGCGGGGGCGCACGGGCGAGACCTACCTTGTCGGCTCCGGCCGCGAGGCGAGCATCGAGGAGATCGCCGACCTGATCCTCGAGGCGACCGGTCGGCCGGCTTCGCTGAAGACGATCGTCCCCGACCGGCCCGGCCACGACCGCCGTTACCTCCTCGACTCGACGAAGATCCGCAAGGAGCTCGGCTGGAAGCCGGTCATCGCCTTCGAGGAAGGGATCGCGGCGACGATCGGCTGGTACCGGGACCACCGGGACTGGTGGGAGCCGCTCCTCGCCCGCTCGCCCGTGGCCGAGGACGCATGGGCGAAGCGGGGCGAGCCGAAGCCGGCGGATCATGAGGGTGCGGTGAGCCGGCACGACCGCCCCGGCAGGTGGTCTCGACCCTGTTGGCGCCCCGGCGCCGGCTCATGAGGTCGCCGTGCGCGTCCTTGTGACCGGCGCCGGGGGCCAGGTCGGCACGGAGTTGGTCGCCGAGCTGGAGCGGCGGGCGGCGGATCGGCGTCCGGGGGCCGCTCTGGAGGATCGCCGCCCCGGGCCGGGAGGTGCTCGACGTCTCGGTGCGGGAGGCGGTGCTGGCGGCTGTGGCCGGCTTCGAGCCCGACGTGATCATCCATGCCGCGGCCTTCACCGACGTCGACGGCTGTGAGTCCGATCCCGAGCGGGCGCTCGCGGTCAACGCCCTCGGCACCCGCCACGTCGCCGAGGCGGCCCGGCTCGTCTCTGCCCATGTCTGCTACCTGTCGACCGACTACGTCTTCGACGGCTCGCTCGGAGCGCCCGTACACCGAGTGGGACCGGCCGAACCCTCTTTCGGTCTACGGGCTGTCCAAGCTCGGCGGCGAGCAGGAGCTCGACCCGGCGGCGACGATCGTCCGCACGGCCTGGGTGTACGGGCGGCACGGCCGCAACATCGTGAAGACGATCCTTCGCCTCGCCGCCTCCGGTGCACCGCTCCGTTTCGTCGACGACCAGCGCGGCAGCCCGACGTATGCGAGCGACCTCGCCACAAAGGTGGTCGACCTCGCCTCGTCCCGTCGGCGTGGCATCTTCCACGTCACGAACCAGGGAGAGACGACGTGGTACGGCGTTGCCCGCGAGGTCCTCCGCCGTGCCGGCCTCGACCCCGCCCTGGTCGAGCCGATCGCGACTGCCGACCTCGATCCCCCTCGGGCGGCGCCGCGGCCGGCCAACTCCGTCCTCGACAACGCCGCCCTCCGGCTTGAAGGCGACGAGCTGCTCCCCCCGTGGGAGGTGTCGATTGGCCGCCTCGTTGAAGCTCTCGACGATCGACTGAGCAAAGCGGCGGGACGGCGACCGGAGGAGCCGGCTCGTGTCGCCGCCGTCGTCGTCAACTACAACGCCGGCGAGGCGCTCGGCGCGCTGCATCGCGAGCCATCGCCGCCGAGAAGGTCGAGGAGATCGTCGTCGTCGACAACGCCTCGACCGACGGCTCCGCGGAGGCAGCCGCCGCCTCGTTCCCCGAGGTCGCCCGTGGTGCGGCCGGGACGTAACCTCGGCTACGGCGCCGGCGCCAACCGCGGCGCCGCCGAGACCTCGGCGCGCTACATCGTCGTCTGCAACCCGGACCTCGTCGTCGTCCCGGGCGCCATCCGGCGCCTCGCGCGGGTGCTCGACGAGCAAGCCGACGTGGCGCTCGCCGGGCCGATGCTGCGGGAGCCGTCCGGCGTCGTCTACCCCTCCGGCCGGGAGTTCCCCTCCCTCGCCGACGCCATCGGCCACGCCTTCCTCGGCCTTGTCTGGGGAGGCAACCCGTGGACCCGCCGCTACCGCCACCTCGGATCCGAGCAGCACCGGGCCCGCGACGCCGACTGGGTCTCGGGGGCGTTCTTCCTCGTCCGCAGGCTCGCCTTCGAGAGCGTCGGAGGCTTCGACGAGCGATATTTCATGTACGTCGAGGACGTCGACCTGTGCTGGCGGCTCCACCGGGCGGGCTGGCGCGTCCGCTACGAGCCCGAGGCCGAGGTGGTCCACGAGCAGGGTCGCTCGGCGTCGCGGCACCCGTACGCGATGCTGCTCGCCCATCACCGCTCGATGTGGCGCTTCGCCCGCCGCTCGGCCGACCGGAGCGAGAAGCCGCTCCTGCCGCTCGTCGCCGTCGGGCTGCTCGTCCGTCTCGTGCTGGCCTGGGCGGAGCACCTCGCCGAGCCCCCGGTCCCGGCTGCGCCGGGGTGGGCGCTAAAGTGACGAGCCGTGCCCGGGGACAATTTCAGCCGCAGGGTCGCGCGGGCGGCCGCGGTTGGTGGCGGGCGGACGTATCGCTCGCAGACCCCGGTGCTCTGGTACGCCATGCTTCTTGCCATCTGCCTCGTCGGCGTCGGGCTCGTCGGCTACAGCCGCTACGAGCGGGTGAACGGCGTCACCGCCGCCGGCGGCAGCCGCCAAGGCGCCGACGGCGGCAGACGAGTGGGAGGCTGCGGTCGCCGTCGACGTCTGCGGCAAGATAGTGCCCTACGCCCTCCCTGCCACGACCAACCCAGCGACGCCCTACGCCAACATCGGCGACGGCGTCGTCGACATCGAGCCCCAGCGGTCGCCGGATCCGAGCCTCTTCGAGGGTAAGCACGCCGTCCTCTCCGTCTTCCCGGCTCGGAGGGGGTCGTGCTGACTTCCAACAGCCTCAGGTTCCCGGGCAAGCCGGTGCCCGTCAAGAAGACGACGAGCACGTCGAGCACCTCGAGCACGACCACCACGTCCACCACGACCACCACGTCCACCACGACGTCGAAGACGAAGTCGAAGAAGGCTCGCGACGTCCTCCACCACCACTACGACGACCGTGCCGACGACGCCGGGGCCGGCCGTCACCTACAAGAACGGCCAGCACTGCGGCTCCCGCGCCAGGTGTCGTCCAGGTGAAGACGTGGGCGTCACCGACGGCCAAGTCGGGCACGCTCGTGACATCGAACTTCGGCAGCATCCCGCTCAAGAACGGAGAGCTCATCACCATCGCCTTCGTGCCGAAGAACACACCAATCCCGAAGCCCCCTTCTGCTGCGGTGAAGCAGGTATCGCAGTTCCTCATCGTCAATCCGGGTGGAGTGGCGCCGTCGACGACAACGACGACGTTGCCGACCACGGTGCCGTCGACCACGAGCACCTCGAGCACCACCTCGAGCACATCTGGCGGGAACACGTCGTCCTCGACGGTGACATCTTCAACCTGAGACCGCCACCCTCGAGAGCATCTCGGCGGGATTGATGGACGCCATCCTTCTCGTCGGAGGCGAGGGGACACGGCTGCGGCCACTCACCTACGACTGCCCGAAGCCCATGCTCCCGATCGTCGACCGACCCCTCGTCGCCCACGTCGTCGGGTGGCTCGGCCGCCACGGCGTCGACCGGGCCGTGCTCTCGCTCGGCTATCGGCCCGACGCCTTCGTCGAAGCCTTCCCGAGCGGACGGCTCGAGGGTGTCGATCTCGCCTATGCGGTCGAGCCGACGCTGCTCGGCACCGCAGGGGCCCTCCGCTTCGCCGCAAAGAGCGCCGGCGTATCCGGGCGCTTCCTCGCGATGAACGGTGACGTCCTCACGGACCTCGACCTCACCACCTTGTCCGCCTTCCACCAGTCGCACGGAGCCGAGGCCTCCGTCGCCCTCACGCCGGTCGACGACCCGTCGGCCTTCGGGGTGGTGCCGACATCGACCGACGGTCGCGTGATCGACTTCCTCGAGAAGCCCGCCCCCGGCACCTCACCCACCAACCTCATCAACGCCGGCGTCTACGTGTTCGAGGAGGCGTTGCTCGACCGCATACCGGAGGACCGGCCGGTCTCACTCGAGCGGGAGACGTTTCCTGCCCTCGTCGCCGAAGGCCGGTTGTACGGGCTGGAGTCCGATGGCTACTGGATGGATGCCGGGACGCCGGCGAAGTATCTCGACGCCCAGCTCGACATCCTGCGGCACCGGAGGGATCCTGCCTGCCTGCCGGCCGTGCCGGAAGTCGCTCCCGGGGTCTTCGTCGCGCCCGATGCTGTTGTCGCCGGTGCGGTCGGAGGTGAGCTCTACGCCGGGCCCGGCTGTGTCGTCGAGGCAGGCGCCTCGGTCACCGACTCGATCCTCGGGAGCCGGGTGTCGGTCGCCGCCGGCGTCGTCGTGAACCGCTCGGTGATCCTCGCCGGCGCGACGCTGCACCGGTCGGCATCTGTGACCGGGACGCTCGTCGGCCCCGGTGCCGAGCTCGGCGAGGGCTGCGAGGTCTCGCTTGCCGTCATCCGCGGCGGGGCAGCGGTGCCGGCCGGCCTCGAGCTTGTGAACACGCAGTATCCCCAGCCATGAACAGGCGAGAGAGGGCAGTACCGGCGACCCGCGTCATGGTGACAGGAGGAGCCGGCTTCATCGGCTCGACCCTCGTCGACCGCCTGCTCGCCGAGGGCCACGAGGTGGACGCAGTCGACGACCTCTCGTCCGGCTCGATCGCCAACCTGGCCGACGCGCGGGCCTCTGGTGGCGCAGTCCGGTTCCACCACGTGGACATCACCTCTCGGGACTTCTCGACGCTCGTCGGTCTGCGCAAGCCTGAGGTCATCTACCACCTCGCCGCTCAGGTGTCTGTGAAGCGGTCGGTGACCGAGCCGATGCCTGATGCCGCGGTGAACGTGCTCGGGTCGATCAGGGTGCTCGAGGCCGCCCGGGCGGAAGGAGTGCGCAAGATCGTCTACGCAGCGAGCGGCGGGACCCTCTACGGAGAGGTCGAAGCGGCTGATCTCCCCGTCTCGGAGAGCGCCCCGCACCGCCCCTCGTCACCTTACGGCGTCTCGAAGAAGGCCGTCATCGACTACCTCGTCGCTTACCGGGAGCTGCACGGCCTCGAGTTCACCGCCCTTGCCCTCGCGAACGTCTACGGGCCCCGCCAGGACCCTCACGGGGAGGCGGGCGTCGTGGCGATATTCGCCGGTGAGCTCGCCGCCGGCCGTCCCTGCACGATCTTCGGTGACGGCCTCCACACGAGGGACTACGTCTACGTCGATGACGTCGTCGACGCCTTCGCGCGGGCACACCGACGGGGTGGCGGCCTCGTGCTCAACATCGCCACCGGTCTCGAGACCTCGAACCTCGATCTCTACTGGCTGATGGCGTCGGCGGCCGGCTGCACGCAGCCGCCCCGGCACGGCCCCGAGCGCCAGGGCGACGTGCTGCGGAATGCGCTCGACCCTCACCGGGCCGCCATTCACCTCGGCTGGAAGTCGTGGACGTCACTGCGGGAGGGAGTCGCCCGCGTCATCGACGAAGCGCGGCGAAAGAAGCGAACTTGATCGCCGTCCTCTGTGGCGGGGTCGGGGCGGCCCGGTTCCTCTCGGGCCTCGTAAGCGTCGTCGCGCCGGCGGAGGTCACTGCCGTCGTCAACACAGGCGACGACACCGAGTTGCACGGCCTTTCCATCAGCCCTGATCTCGACACGATCACCTACACGTTGTCGGGTCGCGTCAACCCGGCGACAGGCTGGGGGGTCGCCGGCGACACCTTCAAGGTGATGGGTGCCCTCGAGGCGCTCGGAGGCGAGTGTTGGTTCCGCCTCGGCGATCTCGACCTCGGCACCCATCTCTACCGGACCGGGCGGCTCAGGGGGGGCGCCAGCTTGTCGACGGTGACCGCCGAGTTGGCCGCGACCTTCGGCGTCGGCATTCGCCTGCTCCCGATGAGCGACGACCCGGTTCGTACGAAGCTTCGCCTTGCGGGGGGAGGGGAGGTCGGCTTCCAGGAGTACTTCGTAAAGCTGGCCCACAAGGTGCCGGTGTCGGCGGTCGCTTACGCCGGAGCTGCGGGCGCCCGGCCGGCACCTTTCGTGCTCGAGGCGCTCAACGATGCCGGCCTCGTCATCATCGCCCCGTCCAACCCGGTGCTCTCGATCGACCCCATCCTGTCGGTGCCCGGCATCCGCCAGCTGCTGGCGGAGCGCCGTGAGAGCGTCGTCGCCGTGTCGCCCATCGTGGCGGGGGCGGCGCTGAAGGGCCCGGCTGACCGGCTGCTCACCGAGCTCGGCGGGACGGCGAGTGCAGCCGGCGTGGCCAGATGGATGCAGGACGTCTGCGGGACGCTCGTCGTCGACGCCGCCGATGCCGGCTCTGCCGACGCGGTCGAGGCCGCCGGTGTGCGTTGTGTCGTCACTGAGACGGTCATGTCGAGTCCTGCCGTCGCTGCCGCCCTCGCCCGCTCGGTCCTCGCCGCCGGCAGGAGCGGCGACGGCAGCCCGCAAAGGCGATAGGTCGGGACGAGGCTCGGAGCCGTGGAGCAAGCTGCCGGCCTGAGCGTCATCGGCGTCGCCGGGCTGCCGGAGGTGTCGTCGGGCGACGATCTCGCCACGATGATCGCCCGGAGCATCACGCTCGTGAGCGGTGACGTCGTCGTCGTGACCCAGAAGATCGTCTCGAAGGCCGAGGGCCGGATCGTGGCCGTCGACCAGGCGGACGGGGGCAGCCGGATGGCGCTCGCCGAGAAGGAGGCGGTGCGCGTGCTGCGGCGCCGCGGCGAGCTCGTCATCACCGAGACCCGCCACGGCTTTGTCTGCGCCAATTCCGGCGTCGACCACTCCAACATCGCCGAGGGGTACGCCGCCCTCCTCCCGGTCGATCCCGACCGGTCGGCGCGCCGGATCCGCGACGGCCTTCGCGCGAGGACGGGGGCCGAGGTGGGCGTCGTCGTCTCGGACACCTTCGGGCGCCCGTGGCGCTACGGCGTCACCGACGTGGCGATCGGCTCGGCCGGGATCCTCCCGATCGTCGACCTCCGGGGAACGACGGACGTCTTCGGCCGGCCCCTCGTCGCGACAGAGATCTGCGTCGTCGACGAGATCGCAGCGGCTGCCGAGCTCGTGATGGGCAAGACCGCCTCCGTGCCGGTTGCCGTCGTTCGGGGAATCGACCGGAGCTGGTTCGGTGAGGGCTCCGTCGCCGGCGGCGTCGTCCGCAGGTATGCGGAAGATCTCTTTCGTTGAGCGTGCCGACCGGCGACAGCGACGCGAGAGACCGGCCGCCGCTCAGGGTCGCCCTCGACGCCCTGCCGCTCGCCGGCCAGCAGGCCGGCATCGGTGCCTTCGTCGACCATCTGGCGACGGCGCTCCTCGAGCGCGACGACCTGAGCACGACGATGTACGCCATCGGGCGCCGGGCGGCCGTCGTGAGGGAGCGCTTCCCGAGCAGCGTGACGGTCCGCACGCGGTCCCTTCCCACCCGTCTCGTGAACCTCGGCTGGCAGTACACGGCCATCCCGTCGCTCGAGCGGCTGACCGGTCGGGTCGAGGTCGTCCACGGCACGAACTACGTCGTTCCTCCCACCCGGGTGGCGGCGAGCGTGGTGACGGTCCACGACCTCACGGCGCTGCGGTTCCCTGAGCTGTGCGCGCCCGCTTCGCTCACCTATCCCGCACTCGTGGAAAGAGCGATCGCCCGGGGGGCGTTCGTCCACACGCCCTCCCGTTTCGTCGCCGGCGAGGTCATCGAGATGCTCGATGCGGCACCGGAGCGTGTCCGCGTCATCCCACACGGGCTTGTGCCCGCCGGTGACGGCCGCCGGGGCGCCCCCGGTCCCGACACCGTACGTCCTCGCGGTCGGAACCGTGGAGCCGAGGAAGGACTACCCGACGCTCGTGGCGGCCTTCGACGAGCTCGCCGCCGGGCAGCCGGAGCTCCGGCTTGTCATCGCGGGCGCCGACGGCTGGGGCACGAAGGCGCTCGAGACCGTCCTCGGCGGCCTTAGATCCGAGAAGCGCGTCATCCGCCTCGGCTACGTCGACGGCCCGACGAGAGCGGCTCTGCTGCGACACGCCTCCGTGCTGGCGTACCCGTCGATCTACGAAGGCTTCGGGTTGCCACCTCTCGAGGCGATGGCGGCGGGCGTGCCCGTCGTGACGAGCGACGGGGGTGCCATCCCCGAGGTGGTGGGCGACGCCGCCGTCGTCGTTCCGGCGAGAGATGCGACCGCCCTCGCGATGGCTCTCCGCAAGGTCATGGACGAGCCGAACCTGCGCGAAGGGCTGATCCGGCGGGGCCACGACCTCGTGGCCGGGCGCTCGTGGACCGACGTCGCCGGCGAGATGGTGCAGCTCTATCGCGACTCGTGGTCGGCCCGCTGAGCATGCCGGACGCGCCCCGCAACGGGCGGGCGGGACGGGTGCGACGGCCGCCTCTGGGCAGGCCGGCGCCGGGCGGGGCAGCCGGTCGACCGTCCGTGCCCTCCGACCGGCTATCGGTGGCGGTTGTGGCCGAGCAGCTCCGCCGCCGCGTGCCGGGTGGGATCGGCACCTACGTCGTCGGCCTCGTCCGTGGCCTTGCCGGGCTCCCGAGCCCCCCACGGCTCATGCTGATCGCCGGCAGGGGCGGCCGTGGCGAGAGCGTGGGGGAGCAGATCGGTCATGACCTGCACATCCCGCGTCAGCGGGCCGCCGTTGCCGACCGAGGTCGTGACGCGCCTGTGGGATCGCCGGCTGCTCGGTCCCGGTAGCGAGGGGCGCCGAGCCGACATCGTCCACGCCACCTCGATGGCAGCGCCCCGGGTGACAGACGGCACCCGGCCGACGGTCGAGGGGCCACCGGCCCATCTGCACAGCGATGGTCCATGACCTCGCCTGGCGGCAAATCCCCGACTGCCTGACGCCCGCCGGGCTCCGCTGGCACGAGGCGGCCCTGCACCGCCTCGCCAGCCAGGCGACTGCCGTCGTCGTCCCGTCCGAGCAGACGGCGGCTGAGGTCATCTCGGCCGCCGTCGGCTGGGACAGCTCACAGGTCACCGTCATCCCCGAGGGGGCCGACCGGCTTCCGCCTCCCGACGACGCGGCGTCGGGCGCCGCCCTCGGGCGGCTCGGTGTCCGCGGCGACTTCCTCCTCACCGTGAGCACCCTCGAGCCGCGGAAGAACCTCGGCCGCCTCGTCGCCGCCTACTCCGCCGCCCGTTCGTCGCTGCCCGAGCCGTTGCCCCTCGTCGTGGTGGGACCGGCCGGCTGGGGGCCCGCACTCGCCCCGTCGCCCGGAGTCGTGCTCGCCGGCCGGGTTGACGAGCCGGTGCTGAGCGCCCTCTACGCCTCAGCCCGGGTCGTGATCTACGTGCCCCTCACGGAGGGATTCGGGTTGCCGGCCGTGGAGGCGATGTGGGCCGGGGCGCCCGTCGTCGTCAGCTCCGGCGTGCCGAGCGCCGCCGCCGCCGTCCCGACGGTCGATCCGCTCGACGTCGACGCCATCGCGGCAGCCCTCGTCAAGGCGGTGACCGACGAAGAGTGGCGCGCCGGGCTGATCGCCGCAGGCGTGCGTCACGCGGCGGGGCTCAGCTGGGCCGAGACTGCCAGGCGGCACCTCGCCTGGTGGAGCGAGCTCCGGTCACGCTGATGCCGCTCGCGGTCAGCCTCGACGTGAGCGCCATCCCGGCCGAGCCCGCCGGCGCCGGGCGCTATGTGCTCGAGCTGGCCCGGGCGCTTGCCGCCGAGGCCGAACTCTCGCTCACGGTCGTGACCCGTCGTGACGACTCGGCCCGCTGGCGCGCGTTCGGGCCTGACCGCCTGATCGACCCGGTGTGGGCCAGCCGGCCGGCCCGGCTCGCCTACGAGCGGTGGCTGCTCGGTCCGGCGCTCGCAAGGCTGTCGGAGCCGCGGCTGGCGGTCCACCACGGTCCGCACTACACCTTCCCGCGCCACGCCGGCCGCATCGCATCGGTCGTGACCATCCACGACCTCACCTTCTTCGACCATCCCGAATGGCACGAGCGGGCCAAGGTGCCCTTTTTCCGGCAGTCGATCCGCCGCGCCGCCGCCGATGCCGATCGTCGTCATCTGCGTCAGCCAGGCAACCGCCGACCGACTCGTCGAGCTGCTCGAGCCGGCCGCCGATGTGGCCGTCATCCCGCACGGCGTCGACCACGCCCGTTTCAATCCCGACGCCGATCCGGCCGCCGATGCGGCACTTGACGGCCGGCGCAGGCGCGCCCGCCGGCGTCGACTACGTGCTGCACGTAGGCACTCTCGAGCCGCGGAAGGGCGTCGACGACCTCGTCGCCGCCTTCGAGGATGTTGCCGCCACTCGCCACGAGATCGCTCTCGTGCTCGCCGGCCTCCCCGGGCTGGGGTGGGGCCGCCGTCGAGGCGGCCATCAGCCGAAGCCGGGCCCGCGATCGCATCCATCGCCTCGGCTACGTCGCCGACGATGTGCGTGCCGGCCCTCATGCGGCGGGCCTCGGTTGTGGCGTACCCGTCGCTCGACGAGGGCTTCGGCCTGCCGGCGCTCGAGGCTCTTGCGTGCGGCGCGCCTTGGTCACCTCGTCCGGCACCGCCATGGCGGAGCTCGCCGGGCCGGCCGCCTGGACAGCGGCCCCCGGCGGACCGGGCCGGCCTGGCCCGCGCGCTCGCAGCTCGGCGCTCGCCTGCAGCCGGACCGAGCGGAGCGGCGCGCCGTCGCTGGCCTGGCATGAGCGGGCTTCATCGTTCACCTGGGGGCGCTCGGCGCCGCGCCCACGTCGAGGCTTACAGGCGAGCCGCCGAGCGCAGGGCCGCCCGTCCCGATGAGGTGATGGGTCCCCGTTAGGGTGAGCCGGGTGCGTGCGTATGTGACCGGGCCGTCCGGCTTTCGTCGGGCGGTGGCTGACGGCGCACCTTGCACGGAGCGGCGACGAGGTCCTCGGCACGGACGGGGAGATCGACGTGACCGATCCCGACGCCATCGCAGGATCAGTCGCGGAGGCCGCACCGGACGTGCTTGTACCACCTCGCCGGGATGGCTCACGTGGGACGCTCGTGGACCGAGCCCGGCAGAGACGTTCCGCGTGAACGCGCTCGGGAGCCTCAACGTGCTCGAGGCGGCCGCCCGCTGTGACACCGCCCCGACGGTCATCCTCGTCAGCTCGGCCGAGGTCTACGGTCCGTCAGCGGGCGCCGAGCCGCTGAGGGAGTCGGCCGAGCTCCGGCCGCTCAGCCCCTACGCGGCGAGCAAGGTGGCAGCAGAGTTCGTGGGTGTCCAGGAACACCTCGGCCGTGGGGTGCCGGTCATCCGGGTGCGCCCGTTCAACCACGCCGGCCCCGGCCAGTCGTCCGACTTCGTCGTCTCCGGGCTCGCCCGCCGGGTGGTCGAGGCAGAGAGAGCCGGCGGGGGGGCGGTCCGGGTGGGCAACCTTCAGGCGACGCGGGACTTCACCGATGTCCGCGACGTCGTGCGCGCCTACCGCCTGCTCGCTGAACGAGGCGAGCCGGGCGAGGTCTACAACGTCGCCGGCGGCCGTGTGACGACGATCGCGGAGGTGGCGAGGCTGCTCTGCACGCTTGCCCGGGTGGAAGTTCACCTCGAGACCGACGAGGCCCTCGTCCGGCCTGTCGAGGTGCCGGTCCTGGTCGGCGACCCCTCCCGGCTGCTGGCGGCGACGGGTTGGTCGGCGCAGATCCCCTTCGAGGAGACGCTGTCAGATGTCCTCGAGAGCTGGCGGGACGCTCTCGGTGCGCAAGGTCAGGCGGCGAGCGAGCTCAGGTAACTACGAAGCTGGTCGCGCACCTCGCGGGCCTGCTTCACGACTGCCTGCGCCGTCTCCGGCAACCGCTCGGCGACCGGGTTGAACGACGCGTCGAGGCGCTCGATCACCTGGCCGACCGTACGGTCGATCTCCTTCACGGCCATCGGCGAAGTCCTTGCGGGCGTCGCCGAGCGGGAGCATCGAGCAGCTGAGCGCTGGCGCTCAATCTGGGCGAGCATCTCCCTGCGGCGGACCTGCGCCTGCTGGAAGCCCATGATGCCGAGGCCGACGGCCACGTAAGCGGCGTCCTGGACGACCTTGGTGAGGTCGCCGGCTGTCTTCTGGAAGTCCTTGCGGACGTCGGGCATCTCGCTCACTCCTCTTCTCCGCGGGCTGATGCGCCCGAGCTCAAGTCGACGGCGCCGGCGCGAGCCGACGCGGTGTGGGAGCTGGCCGCCCGGCGCCCGCCGGGTGGGTCCATCCCGTACTGCTCACTATCATAGCAGCAGTGCTAACCAGAGCAAGCGCATGGGAGGTCAGGGCGAAGGAAGCGGGGTGCCCGAGCTCCCGTTGCCCGGCGGGCGGGGGCGGGCTGCCGCCGCCGACGAGGGAGGAGGCAAAGCGGGCCTGGTCGGGCACCTCTCCATCGGGGCTCGCCGTGCACGGGCTGGCCGAAGGCCTCGTCGACGAGCCTGGCGATCTCCCGGCCGTCGATCGTCTCGTGCTCGAGGAGCGCCTTGGCGACGGCGTCGAGGCCAGCCCGGTGCTCGGTGAGCGTCCCGGTCGGCTTCCTGCTCGGCGCGCCGGAGGATGCGCTCGATCTCCTCGTCGACGACGCGGCTCGTGTCCTCGGAGTAGTCCCTCGTGTGCATGAGGTCCTCGCCGAGGAAGACGGTCCCCTGCGAGCCCCACGCCATCGGCCCGATCCGGTCCGACATGCCCCACTCCCGGACCATCTTGCGGGCGAGCTCGGTGTTGCGCTGCAGGTCGTCGCTCGCGCCGGTGGAGAGGCCGTCGTAGACGAGCTTCTCGGCCACCCGGCCGCCCATCCGCACCGCGAGCGAGTCCTCGATGTACTCGCGCGGGTAGATGTGGCGCTCCTCGGCAGGCAGCTGCTGGGTGACCCCGAGCGCCATGCCGGTCGGGATGATGCTCACCTTGAGCAACGGGTCGGCGTTCGGGAAGGACGTAGGCAAGGACGGCGTGGCCACCCTCGTGGTAGGCGACACGCTCCTTCTCGTCAGGCGAGAGGGCCATCGACTCGCGGGGCTGGCCCATCAGCACCCGGTCGCGGGCGGCGTCGAAGTCGCGCATCTGGATCCACTGGCTGCCCCGCCGGACGGCGTGCAGAGCCGCCTCGTTGACGAGGTTGGCCAGCTCCGCACCGCTCATCCCGGGCGTGCCGCGGGCGACGATCATGAGGTCGACGTCCTCGCTCACCCGCTTGTCCCGGCAGTGCACCTGGAGGATCGGCAGGCGCTCTTCGAGGTCGGGGAGCGGGACGACGATCTGGCGGTCGAAGCGGCCCGGGCGCAGCAGGGCCGGGTCGAGGATGTCGGGCCGGTTCGTCGCCGCCATGATCACGACGCCCTCGGTCGGGTCGAAGCCGTCCATCTCCGAGAGCATCTGGTTGAGCGTCTGCTCCCGCTCGTCGTGGCCTCCACCGAGGCCCGCTCCGCGCTTTCGGCCGATGGAGTCGATCTCGTCGACGAAGATGATCGCCGGCGCCTGCTTGCGGGCGGTCTGGAAGAGGTCCCGCACCCGGCTGGCGCCGACGCCGACGAACATCTCCATGAAGTCCGACCCGCTCACCGACAGGAACGGCACACCGGCCTCGCCGGCGACGGCGCGGGCGAGCAGAGTCTTGCCGGTGCCGGGGGGCCCGACGAGAAGGACGCCCTTCGGCACCCGGGCGCCGATGTCGCGAAAGCGCGCCGAAGACTTGAGGAAGTCGACGACTTCGCTGATCTCCTGCTTCACGCCCTGGTAGCCGGCCACGTCGCTGAAGGTCGTCCGCGGGCGCTCGGTCGTGTACAGCTTGGCGCGGGAGCGGCCGATCGACATGATCCCCGACATCTGGCCCTGCGCCCGGCGGTTCAACCAGATGAGGAAGCCGAAGATGAGGGCGATCGGAAGGACGTAGATGAGCGCCGTCTCGAGGAGGCTGCTCGAGGGGGTCGAGATAGGTCGACCGTGACGTTCGGCCTTCTGGAGGGCGCTCTCTCCTGGTCGGTGACGGGTCCGGGCCGCCGGCGGTGTACTGCTGACCCGTTCGTCAGGCGCCCGGTGATCGTCCCCGTCGCAGTTGTCGACGTTGGCGGACTGGACCTTGTGCTGTGCGACGTCGTTGATGAAGGTGTTGTAGGTGAGCGGCTTGGACGTCGAGTCCGTGCAGGAAGGACGAGAGGAACAGGACTGCCACGACGACAAGGACGAGCGCCACCGCCCAGCGCCACGGCTGCTCAGGCCCGCCTGAGGTTCCGGCGCCCTGTCGTCGACCCGCCGGGACGCAGGTCTTGGGGATTGCGACTCACATCCCATATCGTAGGCGCCCACGGCCTCATCTCGGACGTCAGCGGCGCCGCGTGCGCCCCTCAGCGAGCGCCGGCTTGACCGCGGCGGGCCTTCCGGGCGACGCTCGCCCGGTGGACGAGGCCGCTCCCGGGCGGTCGCCAACCCCTTCGGGGTCGGCGAGGCCGTCTTCGGCATCGCGGTGGGTTTCTTGCTCTCGAGCCTGGCGGCAGCCGCCTACGGTGCCGCCAGCGGCCATCCCGCGGCAACCCGCCAGTCGATCGGGAACGACATCGTGACGTTCGTCGCGCTCTGGGCGGGATTCTCCGGGGCCGTCGTCGTGGCGACACGATCCCATGCCCCCGGCACGGCCGGCGTCAGCCCCGGCGTCGGCAGCGTCGGGCACCGGCAGCATCGTCGCCGACTACGGCGTCCGGCTCCGCCCGTGGCCGGACATCCCCCTCGGGATCGCGGTCGGCGTCGCCGCACAGTTCGCCCTCGTGCCCCTTCTCGAGCTGCCGCTCGCAGCCGTTCGTGCACAACCTCAGCCGGCAGCTCGGGCACCCGACGCGTCAGCTCCTCGGGCCGGTGAACGGGCGCCGGCTTCGTCATCCTCACGATCTTCGTCTGCCTCGGGAGCCCGCTCGTCGAGGAGCTGTTCTTCCGCGGCCTGCTGCTCCGCGGGCCTCCTCGGCAAGGTCTCGCGCCTCGGCCGGCGGCTAGGGCCGGCCGTCGGCCGATCGTCGTCACCGGGCTCGTCTTCGGCCTCGTGCACTTCGAGCCGTTGCAGTTCCTCGGCCTGGCCGGCTTCGGGATGGTGCTCTCCTACCTCGCCTACCGGACCCGACCGACTCGGCCCTTCGATCGTGGCGCACGTCTCGTTCAACGCGACGACCGTCGTCGCCTACGTACTGACGCACTCCAAGTAGGCTCCGCTCGTCATGACGACAGACGCCGCCGGGTCCGCCGGCGCCATATTGGACCGGGATCTTCAAGGCCTACGACGTCCGCGGGACGGTGCCCGACCAGCTGAGCCCGAGGATCGCCTACGCCATCGGCGTCGGGTTTCGCCCGCTTCGCCAAGAAGGAGCAGGGCGCCGAGCGGATCGTGCATCGGCCGCGACATGCGGGAGTCGGGCGTGCGAGCTGGCGCTCGCTCTCGCCGCCGGCGCGCTCTCCGAGGGCACTCGGGGTCGTCGATGCCGGCCTCGTCTCGACCGATCTTCTCTATTTCGCCTCCGGCTCCCTCGACCTGCCCGGCGCGATGCTGACGGCGTCCCACAACCCGGCCCGCTACAACGGCATCAAGTTCTGCCTGGCGGGGGCGATCCCGGTCGGCCAGGACAGCGGCCTCGGAGAGATCCGCCGCATCGCCGAGGAGGTGCTCGAGTCGAGCCCCTCGAGACGGCGGGGTGGCAGTCGGCGTCGGAGCGATCGGCGCGTCGAGCGAGCCGATCTGCTCGAGGCGTTCGCCACCCACGTCCGCTCCTTCATCGACCCGCGCGCACTGCGTCCACCTGAAGGTGGTGGCCGACACGGCGAACGGCATGGGCGGCCTCGTGGCGCCCCGTGTCTTCGAGGGGCTGCCCTTCGACGTCGAGATCCTGTTCGGCGAGCTCGACGGCAACTTCCCGAACCACCCGGCCGACCCGATCCAGCAGGAGAACCTCGTCGCCCTCCGGGAGCGGATCCTCGAGACGGGCGCCGACGTCGGGCTCGCCTTCGACGGGGACGCCGACCGCGTCTTCCTCGTCGACGAGAAGGGAGAGCCGCTCTCGGGCTCGCTCACGACCTCGATCGTGGCGGCGGCCATGCTCGAGAAACACCCCGGGGCGACCATCCTCTACAACCTGATCTGCTCGAAGGCGGTCCCCGAGATCGTCGAAGGAGCACGGCGGGATCGCCCGTCCGCACCCGGGTCGGGCACTCCTTCATCAAGGCCCGGATGGCCGAGACCGGCGCGGTCTTCGGCGGCGAGCACTCCGGCCACTACTACTTCCGGGAGAACTACCGGGCCGACTCCGGCATCATCGCCGCTCTCGTCGTCCTCGAGATGATGTCGAAGGCCGGCAGCTCGCTCTCGCGAGCTGCGCAAGCCCTTCGAGCGGTACTCCGACTCCGGCGAGATCAACACCGAGGTCACGATGCCGCCGAGGTGCTTGCGAGGCGTGGAGGAGCACTACGAAGCCGGCCGGCGCCGGCCTCGACCACCTCGACGGCCTGACGGTCGACAACGGCGCCTGGTGGTTCAACCTGCGGCCCTCGAACACCGAGCCGCTCCTGCGCCTGAACCTCGAGGCACCCGACGCCGAGCAGTGCGCCGAGCACCTGGAGGAGGTCCTCGCCCTCGTGCGGGAGCTCGATGCCGAGGCCGGCGCCCGGCGGCGGCGGCGCATCGACCGGCGCCACGACAGGGAGCTGACACGATGGCGCTTGACCCCCTCCTGCTCGAGATCCTCGCCTGCCCGGAGGACAAGGGGCCTCTCTTGTACTTCGAGGACGAGGCGACGCTCTACAACCCCCGCCTGCGGCGCCGGTACCGCATCCTCGACGGCATCCCCGTCCTGCTCGTGGAGGAGGCCGAGACGGTGACCGAGGAAGAGCACGAACGGCTCGAGGCGAAGGCGACTGCGGAGGGGGTGAAGCCGAACTTCGACCCGGCGTGGCGCGGGCCCTCCGCCGCCGTCCGGCTCGCCGAGCCGGCGGTGAGGCCGGCGCTCCGTGATCGACGCCTGGGCGGGAGCCTCGGCCGGAAGAGACCGACGGCGCCGCCTACCCGCCGCCGGGGTGCAGGCCTGGATCGGACAGCGGAGGCGCGATGACGACGCTGGCTTCCCCCTCACGACGTGGCCGATCTCTCGCTGGCGGCGCAGGGTCACGACCGCGTCGAGTGGGCATCGTCGCGGATGCCCGTGCTCGGCACGGTGGCGTCCCGTTTCTCCGCCGAGCGGCCGCTCGAAGGCGTCCGCGTCGGGGCCTGCCTTCACGTGACGGCCGAGACGGCGAACCTGCTCCGGACTCTGACGCGCCGGAGGCGCCGACGTGACGGTGTGCGCCTCGAATCCCTTGTCGACCAAGGATGACGTCGCGGCTGCCCTCGTCGCCCTCGACGGCGTCGCCACCTTCGCCCGCCACGGCGAGGCGCCTGCCGTCTACGCCGCCCACCTCGACGCCGTCCTCGACCGGCGGCCGGCCCTCACCATCGACGACGGCTGCGACCTCGATCGCCCGGCTCCACCTCGAGCGGCCGGAGCAGGCTGCAGAGATCCTCGGCGGGACGGAGGACACGACGACGGGCGCCCTCCGGCTCCGGGCCATCGCCGCCAGCGGCTCGCTCGCCTATCCCGTCGTGGCGGTGAGCGGCGCCGAGACCCGCCGCCTGGCCGACAACCGCTACGGGACCGGCCAGTCGACGATGGACGGGATCATGAGGGCGACGAACGTCCTCATCGCCGGCACGACGGTCGTCGTCGCCGGCTACGGGAACTGCGGTCGCGGCATCGCCGACCGTGCCCGCGGCCTCGGGGCGATCGTCATCGTGACCGAGACCGACCCGATGAGGGCGCTCGAGGCGGTCCTCGACGGCTACAGGGTCATGCCGATGTCAGCAAGCCGTCAGGGAAGGCCAGATCTTCCTGACCGCCACCGGCAACCGGGACGTGATCAGGCGGGAGCACTTCGCCGTCATGCGGGACGGCGCCATCCTCGCCAACGCCGGCAACTTCGACGCCGAGATCGACGTCGTCGGCCTCGGCCGAGGTGGCGTCGCGTCTACCGGCGCCAGGTTCGCCCGATGGTCGACGAGTTCGTCCTCACGCGACGCCGACGGGAGTCGCGCCGGCTCCTGCTTCTTGCCCAGGGCCGGCTCGTCAACCTGGCGGTGGCCGAGGGCCATCCTCCGCAGGTGATGGACCTCTCCTTCGCCGTCCAGGCTCTCGCCTGCGAATGGCTCGTCCGCCGCCACGCCGAGCTCGAGCCGGTCCTCCACGAGGTGCCGGACGAGATCGACGCCGCCGTCGCCGCCATGAAGCTCGCCACGATGGGCGTCGCCGTCGACCAGCTGTCGCCCGCACAGGAGGCCTACCTCGCGTCCTGGACCGGCTGTGAGCCGTTGCTCCGGGCCATCGGATCCGGCTTAGACTTCCGCGCGGATGGGCCAGCGCACGGGTCTGTGGTTGCGAGTCGATGCCAGTCGCAGGCGAAACGACCCACGTAAGGCGACTCGTGGTCGCTGAGCATGGTGCGGCTTAGAGGTAAGTCCTGCCCGTCTCGGTGCCGGCTGTCGGCGCCCGGCGGAGAGGGAGAAAAGCGCGCCATCACGGCGCGGCCGGGCTCGTCCCTTGCGGGGCCGGAGCCGCCCGCGCCGGGCGCGGTATCTCCTCAGCAGGCGGGTGTGGGGCCAAAGACCAGGTCAGCCGTGCGCCGGCCCATCATCTCCGATGACGCACGCAGCGGACCGAGAGACGGCCAGCGGCCGTGCCGACTCCCGGCGCGGAGACGCTGACCGACTTGACGCCTTCCTGAGGAGGACCCGATGGAGATTGTGGTCAACGCCCGGCGGGTCGAGGTGCCGGACGACCTGCGGGCCTCGGCGAAGCGCAAGATCGAGCGCCTCAACCGGTACCTGGCGGGCATGGAGCGGGCCGAGGTCTCGTTCTCCGACGGCCGGCCGGGCCACCTGGCGGCGTCGGTCACCTGCGAGATCGTGATGGAGGGCCATGGTCACGTCGTGCGGGTCTCGGCGGCGGCGGCGAAGCCGGCCGCCGCCCTCGAAGGCGCCGTCGACAAGGCGGAGCACCGCCTCACGCGATTGAAGGAGAAGCTGGTCGGGCGGTCGCGGCCCCGTCACCGGGAGGGGCAGCGGCCCGTCGTCGACGACGACGTCGACGACGACGTCGGCATCGACCTCGAAGGGATCACAGAGCTCTGACCACGTGCTCGAGGCGCATGCGCCGGCCCCGCACCACCGGCTCGACCGTCCCGACCGCCGGCCGGCCGCCGACGTCACCGTCGGCCTGCCGGCCGATCGCGTCACCGTCGGCCTGCCGGCCGATCTTGCGATCGTCGGACCGACGGCGACGGGCAAGACGGCCCTCGCCGTCGCGCTGTGGCGCCGCGCGCCGGACATCGAGCTCGTCTCCGTCGACGCCATGGCCGTCTACCGCGGCCTCGACATCGGCACAGAGAACACCCGCCCGCTCCGGCCCCACCTCCCGGCCCGCCTGGCACCTCCTCGATCTCGCCGAGCCCGGCGAGGAGTTCTCCGTCGCGCAGTTCCAGCAGGCGGCGGTCTCGGCGCTCGCCTCCATCCATGGACGCGGGCTCCGTGCCGTCCTCGTCGGCGGCACCGGCCTCTACCACCGGGCCGTCGTCGACGGGCTGCAGCTGCCGGGCCGCTTCCCGGCCGTGGCGGCCGCCCTCGAGGCGGAGGCCGACAAGGGCCCGGCGGCAGTCGCCGCCTTGCACCGCCGGCTGGGCGATCTCGATCCGGTGGCGGCCTCACGCATCGAGCCGGCGAACCGGCGCAGGATCGTGCGGGCTCTCGAGGTGACGCTCGGGGCGGGACGCGGCTTCTCGACGTTCGGCCCCGGGCTCGGGCACTACCCGCCGGATCGGGTGCGGCTGGCCGGCCTGCGCCTCGAGCGTGCCGAGCTCGAGCGGCGCCTTGCAGCGAGGCTCGACGCCCAGCTCGCCTCGGGCTGGCTCGACGAGGTCCGGGAGCTGGCGTCGCGGCCGGGAGGGCTGTCGAGGACCGGCCGCCCAGGCGATCGGCTACCGGGAGTTGCTCGAGGTGGTCACAGGGGCGGCGCTCGATGTCGTCGGCGAGGGACGCCATCCTCGGTCCGGCTGAGGTCGTTCGCCCGCCGGCAGGAGGCCTGGTTCGGGCGGGACCCGAGAGTCCGGTGGTTCGACGCCGGGAGCTCCCGCCTCGTCGACGACGTGATCAGCTACGCGACGGCCGACCGGGAGCCGGCTCCGAGCAAGCCGAGCCGAAGCAACGAGACGGCATGGGAGACTGGCCCGCGATGACCGTCGTGTCGCTGCTCAAGTATCACGGGCTCGGCAACGACTTCCTCATCTCGGTCCACCCGGCCGGCCTTCCCGGCGGCGAGGATCTCGATCCCGCCTTCGTCATCTCGGTCTGCGACCGGCATCGAGGCATCGGGGCCGACGGCGTGATCGTCGCCCGCCCTCCGACGCCCTCGGCAGCTGATCGACCAGGCTCGCGAGCTGCGGCGACTGTCCGCATGGAGCTGCGCAACGCCGACGGCGGACGGGCAGAGACGAGCGGGAACGGCTTGGCCTGCCTCGGTCTCGCCCTCGTCGACTCGGGAGTGGCCCGAAGCCGGACGGTGGTCGTCGAGACAATGGCCGGGCTCCGCACCGTGACGGTCGGTCCGCGATCGGGGGCCTGCTCGGAGGTCTCGCGCCGAGATGGGACGGCTACGGGTGGGACCACGACCCGTGCCGGCCGAGCTAGGTGACGGGATGGTCCGCCTTCGAGGTCGACGCCGGCAATCCGCACCTCGTACTCATCGGATCGGACGCTCGACGGCGTCGAGGTCGAAGGGCTCGGGCGACGGCTCGAAGCAGCAAGACCCGGCGGCCAGAACGTCGAGTTCGTCGCTCATCAGCCCTGCCGGCGGGCTCGATCTCGTCACCTTCGAGCGGGGAGCCGGGCCTCACCGAGGCGTGCGGGAGCGGGAGCTGCGCAGCAGCCGCCGCTGCCCGGGCCGCCGGCTTGGTGAAGGACCGGGTCGAGGTTCGCAATCCCGGCGGCACTGCCGTCGTCGAGCTGGCCGGCGACGACCCGCTCGCGCCGGAGGCGGTGCTGAGGGTGCCGACGTGTCGGGTGGGCAGAGTCGAGCTCGACCTCAGCCGGACCGGGCCCTTCGGCGGGAATGGACGGGTCGGGGCGATGACGCTGATCGACAGGAGATTCCGGGAGAAGATCATCCTCGTCGGCATGGTGTCCTGGCCTCGGACGATCGAGGACGTGGAGGCGAGCCTCGACGAGCTCGCCCTGCTCGTGGACACGCGCCGGGGCCGACGAGGTCGGCCGGGTCGTGCAGCGGCGGGAGTCGCCGGACCCCGCCACCTACATCGGGCGGGGCAAGGCAGAGGAGCTGAGGCGCCTCTCGGAGGCAGCCGACGCCGACACCGTCGTCTTCGACGACGAGCTGACTCCTGCCCAGCAGCGGAACCTCGAGCAGATCCTCGGACGCACCGCCATCGACCGCTCGGCGGTCATCCTCGACATCTTCGCCCAGAACGCCCATACCGAGGAAGGCCGGGCACAGGTCGAGCTGGCGCTCTGCCAGTACCGTCTGCCCCGCCTCCGTGGGCGGGGCATCGCCCTGTCGCAGCAGGCCGGCCGGATCGGCACGCGAGGGCCGGGCGAGACCCAGCTCGAGGTCGACCGCAGGCGCATCATGCGCCGGATCCGCAAGCTCGAGGTTGAGCTGCGGGAGCTCGAAGCGACCCGCCGCACCCAGCGCCGCTCGCGACGGCGGGGCGCCTACCGTCAGGTGTCTTTCGTCGGCTACACGAACGCCGGCAAGTCGACCCTCCTCAATCGTCTCACCAACGCCGACGTGCTCGTCGAGAACCGGCTCTTCTCCACCCTCGACCCTCGCACGAGGCGCCTCGAGCTTCCAGGGGGCGAAGTGGTGCTCTGCTCGGACACGGTGGGCTTCGTGCGGAAGCTGCCCCACCAGCTGGTGGACGCCTTCCACGCCACCCTCGAGGTCGTAGGGGCGGCAGACCTGCTCGTGCACGTCGTGGACGGGTCGGCGCCCGACCCGCGTCGGGCAGATCGAGGCGGTTCAGGGGGTGCTGAGCGAGATCGGCGCCAACCTCGGTGCCGGTCCTGCGTCGCCGTCAACAAGGCCGACGTGGCTCCCCGGGAGGCGGCGCGGTTGGCGGCGGCGTACCCGGGCGCGGTCGCCTTCTCCGCCTTGACCGGGCGGGGAGTCCCGGCGCTGCTGGCGGCGATCAGCGAGCGTGTGAGGGCCGGCGACCACACCGTCGAGCTGGCCGTGCCTGTCAGCAGGGGTGACGTCGTGGCGGCCGTCCACCGGGAGGGCGAGGTCATCGGCGAGGCAGTACGACGGCGAGACGGTCCACTTGCAGGCACGGCTCGACGAGCGGGGCACCGGCGCTTCGCCGAGTTCCTCCGATGACCGCCGTGCCGCCGGGGTACCGAGCCGGACCGGGTTCGTGCCGCCCGTCTATCCCTTCGATCGCCTGACCGAGTTCAGCGAGATCGCCGGCTGCCCACGAGGGCGGCGCCGTCGACCTCTCGGTCGGCACGCCCTGTGACCCTCCGCCGGCGGCGGTGGTCGAGGCGCTCGGCAACTCGGGTGCCGAGCGCGGCTACCCGGCCTCTGCCGGGACGGCCGAGCTCCGCGAGGCCGCCTCGGCCTGGATGGCGCGACGGCTCGGGGCCGAGCGTGGACCCGTCGCTCGATCGCCGCCTGCGTCGGGACGAAGGAGCTCGTGGCCGGCGTGCCTCATTGGCTGGGCTTCGAGATCCCGTCCCGCGACACGCGTGCTCTACCCGTCCCTTGCCTACCCCACCTACGAGATGGGAGCCGTCCTTGCCGGTTGCCGCGCCGTGCCGGTGCCCGCGCGGGCGAGGCGGCCGGCTCGATCTCGGCGCCGTCACGTGACGACGACGCTTCGCGGGCGCTCTGCCTGTGGGTCAACACGCCGGGCAACCCGGCCGGCCAGACTCGAGGATCTGGCGGACGTCGCCGCCTGGGGGCGAGCCCAGGCGGTGCCCGATCTTCTCCGACGAGTGCTACGCCGAGTTCACCTGGGACGGGCCGGCCACGACCGTGCTCCGAGCACGGGACTGGACGGGCTGGTCGCCGTTCACTCGCTCTCGAAGCGCTCCAACCTCGCCGGGCTGCGGGTGGGTTTCTTCGCCGGCGACGCCGGAGCTCGTCTCGCTACCTGGCGGCCGTCCGGCGGCACGCCGGCTTCATGGTGCCGGACCGGTTCAGCACGCCGCCGCCGTTGCCCTCGCCGATGACGAGCATGTCGAGGTGCAGCGTGAGCGTTTACCGCGAGCGCCTGCAGCGTTCGGTGGCCTTCCTCGCCGATGCCGGGCTGCCGGTGCCCCTTCCCGCCGGGGGCGTTCTACCTCTGGGTGCCCGTCCCGCCGGCCGTGGCGGCGCACGGCGCAGGCCCGGTGAGACGGCCGCCTTCGCCCTTGGCCGGCAGCTTGCCGCCTCGGCGGGGATCTTGAGCAGCCCGGGTGACGCCTACGGCCCGCCGGCTCCGGCTTGTCCGCCTCGCCATGGTCCAACCGACTCGAGCGGCTCGAGCTCGCCGCCGGCGCGCATCCGCGGCTCGGCGCTCACAGGCTGGTCGTGACCGACGAATGACCTGCGCGAGGATCGTCGAGGAGCTGTGGGCGGGCCGGACGGAGCTCTCTGCCCGGGGACGGCCGCCGCTCCGTCGGTCGGTGGCCGAGCCGTCGACCTGCTCGACGCGGCACGGAGCGGGTGGCGGAGATCGGCCCGGACGGCGCGGTCGTCGTCCACGAGTGGCTGAAGGAGGCGATCCTGCTGTGGTTCCTCCTCGCCGACGTCGCGACGACGAGCTCGGCCCGTTCGAGTTCGCCGACAAGATCCCGCTCAAGCACGGCTTCGAGGGCGCCGGGCGTGCGTGTCGTCCCGGGGCTTCGGCCCGGTGGGGCTCGTTCCTTGACCGGGGCGTCATCCTGATGCCGAGCTACGTCAACATCGGCGCCCGCGTCGGGAAGGGCACGATGGTGGACACTTGGGCGACGGTCGGCTCGTGCGCCCAGATCGGAGAACGGGTGCATCTCTCCGGCGGTGTGGGCATCGGCGGCGTGCTCGAGCCGCCGAACGCCGTCCCTGTCGCTGATCGAGGACGACGTCCTTGTCGGCAGCCGCTCGATCGTCACCCAGGGCGCCCGGATCGGCCGGGGCGCCGTCCTCGGAGAGGGCACCATCCTCAACCCGTCCATCCCGGTCATCGACGCCGAGACCGGCGAGGAGCTGAGCCGCGGTGTCGTTCCCGCCTGGAGCGTCGCCGTCGGCGCCATGCGCAGGAGGGAGCTGCCGGGAGGGGAGTTCTTCCTGCCCTGTGTCCTCGTCCTTCGCAGGCTGAGCGAAGGCGAGCGCCACGACAAGGCGCGCCTCAACGAGATCCTCCGGAGCCACGGGGTGTCGGCATGAGCGGCGCGGCGCAGCAGGCGGCCGTGCAGGCGGACCTCCCGGACCTCCTGGAGCGGGTCGCCGAGCTCGTCGACATCCCCTCGGTCAGCCGGAACGAAGCGGCGATCGCCGATCATGTCGAGGCCGCCCTCAGCCGGCACGAGCGGCCTCGAGGTGCGCCGTCATCGGCGACAACGTCCTCGCCCGTACGAACCTCGGGCTGCCCGCAGCGCTTGATCCTCGCCGGCCACCTCGACACCGTGCCCGCCGAACGGCAACGAGAGGGCCGTCGTCGATGACGGCAGGTGCCGCGGGCTCGGCGCCGTCGACATGAAGGGCGGCCTGGCCGTGATGATGGAGGTCGTCTCGCGGCTCGAGCGCCCCGTCGAACGACGTCTCGTTCATCGCCTATGTGTGCGAGGAGATCGAGCAGGCCCACTCCGGGCTCCGGCGAGATGGCGGCGGCGGCGCCCGAGTGGCTGCAGGCCGATGCGGCGTGCTCGGCGAGCCGACCGCCTCGGTCGTCGAGGCCGGGTGCCAGGGCGTGCTCCGGGTGAGCGTCTCGCATTGCCGGGCGAGCGGGCGCACACTCGGCCCGCCCGTTCATGGGCCGCAACGCCATCCACCGCCTGGCCCGCTCCTCGCGCGGTCGCCGGCTTCGAGGAGAGACGCCCGGTGATCGACGGCTGCGAGTACCGCGAGGCACTGCAGGCGGTGCGTGTGAGGGGGGAGTGGCCAACAACGTCGTGCCCGACTCTGTCCGCCTCGTTCTCAACCACCGGTTCGCGCCCGACCGCTACGACCGAGGAGGCGTATGGCGGCCGTGGCGGCCGTCGCTCGAGCCCGGCCCTCGATCGTCGCCGGCGGCGACACGATCACCCTCGAGGACTCGGCCCCGGCGGCGGCGCCGAACCTCGACCATCCTCTCCTTGCCCGCCTCGTCGCAGCCACCGGTCAGCCGCCGCGGGCGAAGCTCGGATGGACCGACGTCAGCTTCTTCACCTCCCGGGGCGTCCCGGCGGCCAACTTCGGCCCGGGTGAGCCCACGCTTGCCCACTCGCTCGGCGAGCAGGGTCGGCCGCCACGATCTCGAGAGGGCCTTCGCGGTGCTGAGCGACGCTCGTCTGGGCCTTGAGTCGCTCGTCCGGCCTCGCCGCGGGCGGAGCTAACCTTGTGACAGGCTTGCCGCCAGATCGTCGGCCGTAGCCCGGTCGTAGGACCGTGGGGGGACCGATGGGCGACGTCAAGCAGGCAGCAACGCCTCCGGGCCGGCATGGCGGCACGCCGCCCGGCGGCTGGCCGAGGATCGGTGATGGGACAGGTGGCGTCCCGGGTCAGCGAGGCGGTGCGCCCCCGGCGGGATGGTGGCTGGCCTCGGACGGGAAGTGGTACCCGCCGCCGAGGGCTCCGCGGCAGAAGCCCCCGCGAAGGCGCAGGCTCCGGAGGGTCGGCTGCCCAGCCCGCCCCCGAGTGGTGGCTCGCCTCGGACCGCAAGTGGTACCCACCCGAATTCCCGCCCGCCCCTCATGCTTCCCGTGGGGCAGGCCGTAACTCCTTTCCTGCCCGCACAGCGCCCGGCGCCGGACGAGGCGGCGGGAGCGGACCCGGATGCTTCTGAGGGAGGCGGCGCTGCGGCACGCAGTGCCGGCTCGTGGTTGGCGGCGATGGAATGGGCGGCGAAAGGAACAGCGCCCGGCGACCGAAGGGAGGCTTGGCGGAGGCCACTGCCTCCACCGGGCAGGTTCCCTCTCCGCCGGCGGAAGCCGAGAGGGAGCGATCCGCTTCGCCGGGCCCGGCGGGACGTCCGGAGCCACAGCCGAGCTGGGATGACGAGATCAAGCTTGGCGGCGAGCCGGCCCGGCCAGCTTCGCTCGCCACAGCAATGCTGCCACCTCGCCCTCCATGCCAGCTTCCGCAGCGCCCTCCAGCCAGCTCGCCGCGGCTCGGCGGCAGAATGGGACTTCGTGTCGGCCGAGGATCTCGCGCCGGCCCCGGCGGCGCCGAAGAAGGGGAAGCTCGCCGGCAGGTTGCGCCGCTCCGGCAAGGCCAAGGCCGACAAGGGCGAGAACGACGACGGTGGGTCCAAGCCGGGCGGCTGATCGATTCCCGAGCCGCCGGCCGCGGCCGGTCGCCGGCCTCTGCCCGCGCGGCGTCGTGCTCCGGGGACGGCCTCTCGCCGGCCCCCGGCATGTGCGCCGCAGCTCCGATGGTTGATACACCCGGTCCCTAGCTTGGCCACATGGCACTGCCCGTAGACGTGGGAGCCTTCGCGGGCAGAAGAGCGTCAGTCGGCGTCTGCCGAGCCTGGCCGGTGCGGCCTCACAGGCGACGCAGCACCGTCACCACCCGACCGTAGATCGTGACGTCGTCGGGGCGGAACTCCATCTCGGAGAGCTGGGCGTTGGCCGGCACGAGGACCACCTTGCCTCGCCGGCGCTTGAAGATCTTGACTGTCGCCTCCTCGTCGGGGATGCCTGCGACGACGATCTCGCCCGGCTCGGCGTTCGGGCTGCCGGCGGACGACGACGTAGTCGTCGGCGAGGATGCCGGCCTCGATCATCGAGTCGCCCCGGACCCGCAGCATGAACAGCTCGCCGCTGCCCGGTGAAGTCGACCCGGGAGCGGGAGGACCTCTTCCACCGACTCCTCGGCGAGAACCCCGGTGCCGGCCGCCACGTCGCCCGACGAGCGGAACATGGACGGCGGGACGCACTCGCATCACAGCCCCCGTGGACGGCTCGAAATTGACCACGATCGCCCGTGGCTTCTCGGCGTCCCGCTCGAGGTAACCCTCGCGCTGGAGGACCTTCAGATGGGCGTGCACTGTCGACGAGGAGGTCAACCCGACCGCCTCACCGATCTCGCGGACCGAGGGGGGGTACCCGCGGTCTCGGATTCGCTCGGCGATGAATTCGAGGATCCGCCGGCGCTTTCCGGCGAGAGTCGCCTCGGACATCCGCACCTCCTCAGGTCGCTCGGGAACAGATCCAACGGTAACGAGGGTGACGGTCAATTGCAAACACCCGTTCGGGGAACGTGCGTTCGGCTCCATCTTGACAGCGAACACACGTTCGTGCTTCGATGGCTGCATGAAAGAGGTGAGCGGCCAGGCGCCGGGCGCTCACCTCGCACGAATCGTCCGGGTCAGGGAGGTGAGGTGCCGTGGGTGCAGTAGCCCAATCGCCGTTTGAACCGCCGTCCGCCGCATCTCGCCGCACCAGGGGCGGCGCCACCCGCCGCCGCCAGGAAAGAGGGGACCGGTACGCCGGCTCGGCGGGATGGAACGTGCTCGCCGAGGAGCTCGTCTGCTACCCGCCCCCGCTCCGGGCGCCGGCGGATCCGCCCGCCGGCTGCACGGTCCGGCAACTGGAGAGCATCCCGGGCACGACGCGCGCCCATCAGCCCGGTCGCCATGGCCGCCCGGTGGCACCTCCCAGAGCAGCTGCAGCCGGGGCTCACCTGGCTCTGCTGCCGGTGCCTTCGCTCGATCCCCTTCTGCCCGGGCGAGGCCTTCCCGGACAGGGTCACCGCTTCGCAGGGCGAATCGACGACTCTGCGCTGGAACGTGGCCACACGGCCACCGGCTCGCGCCGTCCCGGCGCGACCGCGAGGGTTGCGGCGCCTCCTCCCCGGCGCCGCCACCCTTGCCGCCCTCGGCGTCCTATGGCTCGGAGCGGGGCCCTGTCGGACGCTCATCAGCCGCACCTCGTCGTCATCCCCGGCTCGGTCCCGTCCCGGGCCGGCTACCTCTACATCGTGAGGCCGGGTGACACGTTGTGGGGGATCGCCTCACGGGTCGAGCCGGGTGGCGATCCGCGACCACTCGTGTACCGGTTGCAGGCGCAGCTGCACGGATGCGCCCTTTCCCCCGGCGAGCGGATCGTGCTCCCGTAGGAGGGTCGACCTGACCCACTCGAGCCTGGGCACTACGGTCGGTGACGTGCGGTGCCCGTGGTGCGGGGCTATCGAAGATCGTGTCGTCGACTCGCGAGAGGTCGAGCACGCCTCGGCCATCCGGCGGCGGAGGGAGTGTGCTCGGATGCTCCCGCCGCTTCACGACCTACGAGCGGGCGACCGAAGTCGTCGTGGTGGTCAAGCGCTCGGGCCAGCGGGAGCCGTTCGAGCGCCGCAAGGTCATCGGCGGCGTGCGGGCGGCCTGCAAGAACCGGCCCGTCCCCCCGGAGGCGATCGAGGCTCTCGCGAGCGAGGTGGAGGAGGTGGCGCTGCTCAGCCGGCCGCCAGATCGCGAGCGAACAGCTCGGCCTTGCCGTGCTCGAGCGGCTGCGGGCGCTCGATGACGTCGCCTCCGTCCGTTTCGCCAGCGTCTACAAGGGCTTCGAGAAGGCGGGCGACTTCGCCCGCGAGCTCGGCCTGTTGGAGGCCGAGCCACCGGCTCGGGACGAGCGCATGAGCAGCAGGCGGCGGAACCCACGCGACAGGTGGCCATGGTCTGAGCTCATCGAGCACTGTCCGGCCCGCGTGCTGGCCGTCTACGCCCATCCCGACGATCCGGATATCTCCTGTGGGGGAACGCTTGCCCGCTGGGCGAGGGCCGGCAGCGCCGTCAGCGTCGTGATCTGCGCGAGCGGGGACAAGGGAACGGCGGACCCGTCCGCAGATCCAGTCGTGGTCGCCGGCCGCCGGGCGGAGGAGGCGCGCGCGGGCGACCGAGATCCTCGGCGTTACCGAACTCGAGCTGCTCGGGCTCCCGGACGGGGAGTTCGAGAACGACGTCACGCTCCGCCGGGAGCTCGTGAGGCTGATGAGAGAGCACCGGCCCGAGGTCGTGATCTGCCCCGACCCGACGGCCGTCTTCTTCGGGTCCCACCACTACAACCATCGCGACCACCGGATCGTGGGGTGGGCAGCGCTCGACGCGGCAGCACCTGCGCTCGTCCTCCCCGCTCTACTTCACCGAGCTCGGGTCCGCCCCACCAGGTCTCGCTCGTGCTGCTGTCGGGCTCGCTGGAGCCGAACGCCTGGGTCGACATCGGCGAGACGATCGAGGTGAAGGTGCGAGCCGTCGCTTGCCACGAGAGCCAGCTCGCCGATGCGAACGACTGGTTTGCGTCGGCTCTTCGCGACGGGGCCGGCGAAGCCGGCAGGAGTGCCGGCGTTGAGTTTGCAGAAGCCTTCCGCGGGCTGTGGCTGCGGTGACACCTGAGAGTTTCGACCGGGAGGAGCCGTTTCCGCAGCTGCTTGCAGCAGGCTCGCGGCGCCGAGGCACTCGACGTGCTCCACGTCGACATGGACTGCTTCTTCGCCGCCGTCGAGGCGCTCGACGACCCGAGCCTCGCCGGCAGGCCGGTGATAGTCGGCGGCACGGGAGCTCGTGGGGTGGTGGCGTCGTGTTCTTACGAGGCACGTGCCACCGGCGTCTCGTCGGCGATGCCGATGGTCCAGGCCCGCCGCCGCTGCCCTGATGCCGTCGTGATCCAAGGTCGCCACGATCGTTACGGCGAGGTGAGCCGCCAGCTCCACGACGTGCTCGAGGCAATTCACGCCTGTGATCGAGCCGATCGCGTTCGACGAGGCGTTTCTCGACGTCTCGGGCAGCCATCGCCTCTTCGGCGACAGCCGCACCATCGGCTGGGCCATCCGCGGGCGGGTCCGGGAGCAGCTGTCCCTCGACTGCTCGGTCGGGGTTGCCAGGTCGAAGCTCATCGCCAAGCTCGCCTCCCGCGAGGCGAAGCCCCGCCCAACGCCAGCCGGCCCGGAGGCCGGTGCCGGCGTCGTCGTGATCACCCCCGATGAGGAGCTGCCGCTGGCTCCACCCGCGGCCGGTCTCGGACCTGTGGGGCGTCGGGCCACGGACGGCGGAGCGCCTCGGCGGCTACGGCATCCGCACGGTGGGCGATCTCGCCGCGATCGAGGAGGCGTGCGCTCGTCCGCCTCGTCGGGCGAGCGGCCGGGCGCCAGCTCTATTCGCTCGCACGGGCTGAGGACGGACGGCCGGTCGAGGCAGGCCGCGCCGTCAAGTCGATCGGACACGAGGAGACCTTCGCCACCGATCGCTACGACTTCGACTCCTTGCGCACAGAGCTCGTCCGTCTGTCGGACTCCGTCGGGGGCCGGCTTCGCAGCGCCGGCGTCGTCGGCCGGACTGTCACGTTGAAGGTTCGCTTCGGTGACTTCACGACGATCACCCGCTCTCACTCCCTCGGCTCGGCGCTGCTGTCGTCCGCCGAGATCGCCGGGATCAGCTGTGCGCTTCTCTCGACCCTCGATCTCGAGCGGCGGTGTACGCCTGATCGGGGTCACCGTCTCCTCGCTCGAAGCCGGCGGCCCAGCAGGGGGTGAGGCCGCGCCTGCGCCGGTCCAGCAGCTCGAGCTGATCCCGCACGAGGCGGACGAGCCCGAGATGGCCCGCAATCGGGCGATGGCCGAAGTCGACGCGGCCGTCGACGCGATCAGGCGTCGGTATGGCGCGGCGGCGGTCGGACCGGCCGCCGTCACGAGCAGCGGCGGCCTAAGGGTGAAGTCGACCGGCGACACGGCATGGGGGCCGGCGGCGGACGAGACGCCTGCCGGGCCGCCGTGAGCTCGTCGGGCGACTTGGCCCGCCGACCCATCGAAGTGGTGGTCTATGGGAAAATCTTCTATCCATGAGCGGTGCACTGCCGGGGCGCGGTAACGTCGAGCCTGCAGCCGGGATGCCGGAATGCGCCGTGAACGAGGTGTCCCGAGCGGTCGGGAAGGGGGTGTAGGTGCCGCTTTCCGAGGAGGAACAAAGAATCCTCCAGGAGATGGAACAGAAGCTCTACGAGCACGACCGCGAGTTCGTCGACCGGGTCAACCACGGTTCGCACCGTTTGGAGGCGGCCAAAGGGGCGAAATGGTCCGTCGCCGGCTTCGTAGCCGGGTTCGCGCTGTTGTTGTCCACCTTCCGCTTCTCGCTCGTGATCGGATCGCTCGGCTTCTTCCTCATGCTCGTCTGTTCTCTCATGTTCGCCCACCACATACGGCAGGCACCGACGGCGGCGGCCCGTGCCCCGGGCCGGGTGCGGGCGCAGGCACTCGCCGGCGAGCTGACAGCCATGCGCCGGCGCATCCGGTCCCGTTTCGGTCACCGGGACTGAGGAGCAGCCCCGCTGGCTCAGCTGACTCCGGACGCCAGGCTGTGCCTGGCAATCGACATCGGGGGGACCAAGCTCGCTGCCGGGCTGGTGAGCGAGTCGGGCGAGATCGTCTTCGAGGACCGTATCCCGACGCCGCGGGCGACCGATGGGGAGGCGCTCTTCAGGGTCCTTGCGGACCTGCTCCAGATTGTCGGCGGCGCCGCTGCCGGCCGGGGTGAGGTCGTGGTTTGCGGCGTCGGGAGCGGAGGGCCGATGGCCTCCGGAGGTGAGACCATCTCGCCGCTCAACATCCCGGCGTGGCGGGAGTTCAGGTTGCGCGACCGGCTCGTCGCATTGCTGGCGTCCAACGGGCCGACTCGCCAGGTGCCGGTCCTCATCGACAATGACGCCAAGGCGCTCGCCCTCGCCGAGGCTTGGAAGGGGGCGGCGAGGGGAGAGCGGAACTTCATCGCGATGGTCGTCTCCACCGGCGTCGGCGGAGGCATAGTCCTCGACGGGCGGCTCCTCGACGGAGCATCAGGGAATGCCGGCCACATCGGCCATGTCATCGTCGAGCCGGGAGGGGCCCGCTGCGGCTGCGGGGCACGAGGGTGCCTCGAGGCAGAGGCGTCAGGAACCGGGATCCTGGCGCTGACCGGTGCGCCGGCCGAAGATGCCTCTCCTCAGGTGATCGAGCGGACGGGACAACTAGTCGGCCGGGCAGTCGCGTCGGTTGCCAACCTTCTCGATCTTCGCCTGGCCCTTGTCGGCGGCAGCGTTGCGCTCGGCTTCGGGGCCCGCTTCTTCCTCTCCGCCCAGCGGGAGCTCGACGCCTGCGCCAGGATCGAGCACGCCCGTGGATGCCGCATCGAGCAGGTCGGCCTCGGGGCGGCGGCGCCGCTCATCGGTGCCGCCGCTGTCGGCTGGCGGGCCCTCGCCGGCCCGGATCGCCCGGGCGGCCTGCCGTGCTGAGGGGTGGCCGGACGAGCGGCTCGGCGGGAGACGGTGGTGGGCGCTTGTGGATGTTGGCGTCACTGCTCGCTCTCGCCCGCCGCCCCGGCCTGTGGTCGACGGCGCTGTTCGAGCTGAGGGTGACGGCCCTCCCTTCCTGGTGGCGGCGCGTCCCCCCGTTGCCGTTGCCGAGCCGGTCGTGGATGTCGTTTCGGATGGAGACCGCCTACGGAGATCCGGCGGCACGACCTCCAGCCGAAGACGTCATCGTCTGGCTGGAGTGGTGCCGCCGATCACGCCCCGACGCCGTGTGGCGGCATCCCGGGAGCGGCCGCGACCGTGCGGTATCGTCGCCCCTGATGGGCAGCCGGGGAGCAGGTCGACAACCGGTAGAGCGGCAACCAGATTGAGATGACCGGCCGCGCGCTCGTCCTCAATGCTTCCTACGAGCCGCTGTCGGTCGTGGCGGCCCGGCGTGCCCTCGTGCTTGTCCTGTCGGACCGGGCCGTCCTCGTCCACGGCACCGGTTGCGAGCTGCGCTCGGCCCGGGCGAGCTTCGCCGAGCCGTCAGTGGTGAAGCTCATCCACTACGTTCGGGTGCCCCACCAGACAAGGGTGGCGGTCACCCGCCGCTCGGTGTTCCTCCGCGACGGCCACCGCTGCCAGTACTGCGGCGCGCAGGCCGAGAACATCGATCACGTCGTGCCCCGCAGCCGCGGCGGGGCGCACTCGTGGGAGAACGTCGTCGCCTGCTGCCGGCGCTGCAACACCCGCAAGGAGGACAGGTTGGTCGAGGAGGCCGGTTTCCATCTCTCCTGCCAGCCGAAGGCCCCCCGCTCACGCCTCTGGCTCCTCGCCGCGAGCGGCGATGTGCGCGAAGAGTGGGCGCCGTACGTCTCTCCGGCTCTCGGCCACGCCGTCGGTCTCTGAGGGTTGAGAGCGCCCGGCCGTTGACGGCGCCGGCGGCCTCGCCGGGCTGGGAATCAGTCGAGCGGGCAGGGCCACCGCGGGAGCTGCTTGTGGCAGGCGCGACACCTGGACGGCGCCAGGTGGTCGTGTCGTGGCCGACCTCGGGGGCGGTCGTCCTCGGAAGCACCCAACCGGCGTCCGACATCGACTCCCGCCGCTGCGCGAGAGCCGGTCTCGACCTCGTTGCGCCGGCGGAGCGGCGGAGGTGCCGTGCTCGTGCGGCCGGGTGACCAGGTCTGGGTCGACTTCTACCTGCCGGCCACCGATCCGCTCTTTCGCGTCGACGTCAGCCGGTCATTCCTCTGGCTCGGCGAGCTGTGGGCCGCCGCCATCGGGGCACTGCCCGGAGTCTCAGGGCCCGTCGGCTGGCTGAGTCGGCTGTTGCCGGATCGGGGAAGTGGGCGCGCCGTCTCTGCTTCTGCGGCGTCGTTCGCGGCGAGGTGACCCTCGGGGACAGGAAGGTCGTCGGGCTTCTGCCAGCGGCGCGACAGGGCCGGGGCGTGGTTCCACACGATGGCGCTGACGGAACTTGACGTGAGAGCGCTCGCCGGAGCTCGTCGCCGGCGGAGAGGAGGTGAGAGAGGCTGCTGCCCGGGCTCTCGCAGAGGCCGCAACCGCTCTGCCCGTGACAGCAGCCACCGGCGGTGCGCCACCCGCCTCCCCAGGTGGGGGGATCCGCCCGCGGAGCCTCTGGATCCGCGACGATGGCCTCGTCTGCGGTGTCCGCCTCCGCCGCCGGGCTGTTGGAAGCCCTCTTCGCCGGGCTCGCCGGGCTCGGCGGCGTGTCCGGCTGACGCTTGTCACCGGCCCGCTCGGGGGGTGAAGGGGATGAAAGCGAAGGTCGGAGGGGGCGAGGGTCGTTGACGGTGGGGGATTTACACCATAAAGTGGGGACAAATGGGTACCGGTGGAGGGCCGGTCGGGCGGAGGAAAGCCGTTGTCGCCAGTGGAGTCGTTCGTCGGTCGCTATGACCGCTCCCTTGACATCAAGGGACGCGTGATCCTGCCGGCGCGCCTTCGCACCTACTTCGACAACAGCGGCTATCTCGCCCCTCACGAGGACGGCTGCATCGCGCTGTGGACGGACGCGGAGTTCTCCGCCGAGGCCGACCGCCAGCACGAGCGCGAGCCCGAGGGCAAGGAAGCCCGTCACGACGTGAGGGAGTGGTTCTCCCAGGTCAGCCGCGTGCAGCTCGACGGCCAGGGACGCATGGCCATCTCGCCCGACCTGCGCGACCATGCCGCCCTCGATCAAGAGGTGCTCTTCGTCGGGGTGCACAACCGCGTCGAGCTGTGGTCGAAGCACGCCTGGGACGCTCGCCGTCAGCACTCGAGCCGGAGCAACGGGTCGTGAGCTGTGCGACCCCCCTCGGGCTCGCCGCCCCGTCCTCGGTCCCGGCTCATCCGCAGCCCCTCGGCCGGCGCGCCGGATGGCCCACCCTCTCCGCCAGAGCCCATCGCCCGCACCGAGGCCACTCAGCTCCTCTCATCGGCCGGGGGGTTGCGCGATGAACCGTCGGACCGGGCACGACGACAGCGGCTACGCCCACGAGCCGGTCATGGTGAGCGGAGATCGTCGAGCTGCTGACCGCACGCCGGACGGCCTTGTCCTTGACGCCACCGTCGGCGGCGGCGGGCATGCCGCCGCCCTGCTGTCGCCTCTCCGGGCCTCCACCTGGTCGGCATCGACCGCGACCCGGCGGCTGTCTCGGCTGCCCGCCGGCGCCTCGCCGCCTTCGGCGGGCGGGCCCGCGTCGTGAAGGGCCGCTTCGACCGCCTTGGCCGAGATCCTCGACGAGGAAGCGCCGGGCGAGCCCGCCGTCGCCGTCCTGTTCGACCTCGGCGTCAGCTCGTTCCAGTTCGACGAGGCCAGCCGGGGCTTCTCCTACCGGTTCGACGCACCCCTCGACATGCGGATGGATCCGGCACGACGCCGAGACGCGCGGCCGACCTCGTCAACAACTGGCCCGAGGCCGAGCTGGCGCTCCTCGTCGCCGACAGCGGCGAGGTCCGCTTCAGCCGGCGCATCGCCCGGGCGATCGTCGCCAACCGGCCGGTCCGCTCGACCGCCGAGCTGGCCGAGCTGGTCCGGGCAGCGATCCCGGCGGCTGCCCGACAGCGCGGCGGCCACCCGGCAAAGCGGGTCTTCCAGGCGCTCCGGATCGCCGTCAACCGCGAGCTCGAGCTGCTCGGGCCGGCCCTCGACGACGCCGTGGCCGTCCTGTGCCCGGCGGGCGCTGCGCCGTCCTCTCCTACCACTCGGGCGAGGACAGGATCGTGAAGGACCGCTTCGCGCGAGGCAGCCGCCGGCTGGTGCACCTGCCCGCCGGAGCTTCCCGTGCGTGTGCGGCGCCGTCCCGGCGGTCCGCCTGCTCAACCGGGGTGCCCGGATGCCGTCTGCCGACGAGGTCGCCCGGAACCCGCGTTCCTCGAGCGCCCGGCTGCGGGCCGTCGAGCGCCTCGAGGCGCCTCTTCCGCCACGACCTGCATCACGGCGATCGGCTGAGGACGAGGGTGTGTCGAGCAGGCACGACGGCACGGCATCGGCAGGAGAACTTCTAGAAGGAGGGGCGATGGCTACACGAGGTGAAGCGGTCATCCAGCCGCACCGCGTCCGGGTCGGACAGAGTCGCCCGGCGGTCGACGCGACCCGAGGTCAGCGGCGGCCCCGGAGCTCGGCGTACTCGATCGGCGCCATCTTCGCGAGCGGAGGCAGCGGCGCCAGGCGCGGGCGCTCGTCGCGGTCTCGGTGCTTTGCGTCGGCGCTGCGCTGCTGCTCGCCGCCGTCGGCCACGCCGTTGTCGCCTCGGACCAGATCCGCTCCGACGCCCTGCAGAGCGAGGTGGCCACTCAGCTGGCGGCGGCGCAGAACTACCAGCTGCAGCGGGCCGAGCTCGAGTCGCCGGTGCGGATCGAGTCGATCGCCGAGAACCAGCTGTACATGGTGACGCCGTCCTCGGTCACCTACGTCGTGCCGGTGAAGACGGGCGAGACCGTCGCCGAAGCTCACAGCAACCCGACATCGCCGGCCCTGAGGAGCGAGGTCTCCCCTGGCCGCCTTTCACCCGTCAAAGGGAGGCACGTAACGCTCAAAGGCGGCCGCGGGCCGTCCGGAGGCGCCCGTGAGCGTGCTCCCGGCAGCTTCCTCGAAGCCCCCTCGCCCGGTGAGCGGGAACCGGCCGCCGGGCACAGGCCGCCCTCGGCGGCTCTCAGTCTCCCACGACTGCGGGCTCGTCCTCGCGTCCGCGTCGGGCCGGGCGGCCGAAGGACCTCGGCTTGCCCGTCGTGCGCCGGGTCAGCCGGCGCACCGCGTCCACCAGCCGGCCGCCGCGGCGGCGCCGGTGCGGGCAGCCATACCCCGCCGAGCGACGGGGACGAGCCGAGGCTGGCAGTCCAGGTGGATCTCGGCGCCGCGTCGGCTCCACGGCGGCTCGGGTAGCGGGGGAGGCCCGGGAGAAGGCGAGACCCGATCGGCTCTCGGTGGCAACAGGGGTGAGGTCGCAGCGCCCGGCTGGCGGCCGGTCGCCTGCACGCCCGAGGCGGTCGGGGCGGCTCGGGCGGTCGACCCCCGCCGTTCTCGCACGGCTGGGCCGCCTTTCGGGCAGGAGGGGGGCCCACAAGCGGCGCTTCGTCGCCCTCCTCGTCGGCGTCGGCCCTCGCCGTCCTCGTGCTCGTCGCGCGGGTCGTGGACGTTCAGGCGTTCGCCGCCTCGAAGTACGCCTCGTACGCCAACTCCGAGATCTACGAGAAGGTGACGCTGCCGGCCGCCCGCGGTGCGCTCTATGACCGCGACGGGCAACCTTCTCGCCGCCTCGGTCTCCCGTGTCGACGTCGTCGCCGACGACTATCTCGTGAAGAACCCTGCCGCCTCCGCCGGACCGCTCGCCCGCCTGCTCGGGCTGGCCCCGGCGACCGTCGAGAGCGAGCTCCACGAGCACAACGGTTACGTCGTGCTCGCCTCCGAGGTCGGTTCGGCCGTGGCGGACAAGGTATCGGCGCTCGACCTGCCGTTCATCACGCTCGTGCCCGTGACGGACTCCGTCATGCCGGACGGGAGCCTCTTCTCGCCGCTCTTCTCCATCGGCCCGACCGGTCAGGGCGCCTCCGGCCTCGAGGAGCAGTACCGGGCGGTGTTGTCCGGCACGGCCGGGAAGCGAAGAGCTCGCCTTCGGCGAGGCCGGGACGGCATCTGCCGTCAGCGGCACGCGACGTCCACCCGGCCGAGCAGGGCGACGGCCTCGTGCTCACCCTCGACCAGTCGCTCCAGTACGAGGTCACGAACGCCCTGTCGGCTCAGATCAGCGCCACGAAGGCGGCGAGCGGCGTCGCCATCGTCATGGACACCCGCACGGGCGGGATCCTCGCGATGGTCAACCTGCAGCGCTCGAGCGGCCGGGTCGAGCAAGCCGGCCAGAACCTCGCCCTCCAGAGCGAATACCAGCCCGGCTCGGTGATGAAGCTCGCCACCATCTCGGGTGCGCTGCAGGAGCGGCTGATCAAGCCGAGCTCCGCAGCTGACCGTCCCTGACCAGATCTACGTCGGGGGCTCCCCCTTCGCAGGACGCCGAGTTCCACCCCACCGAGCGCTTGTCGGTGACCCAGATCCTCGCCCAGTCCTCCAACGTCGGCACGATCGAGATCGCCCATCGGCTCGGCCCGAGCCGCCTCTACCACTACCTGCGCGACCTCGGCTTCGGGCAGCGGACAGCACTCGACTGGCCCGGAGAGACGGCCGGCTTACGTCCCCAAGCCGGGCTCGTCCCACTGGTGGAGCTCCTCGATGGGGGCCGTGCCGATCGGGACCGGAGAGGCGGTCACGCCCGGTGCAGGTCCTCGACGCCTACAACGCCGTCGCCAACGGCGGGATGTTCGTCCCGCCCCGCCTCGTGCGAGGCGACCGTCTCCCCGAGCGGAAGCGAGATGGCGTCCCGTACGCCGCCCGGCACCGCGTCCTCGACAAGTCGACGGCGAGCGAGCTCGTCCCGATGCTCGAGCAGGTCACGGCAGCCGGCACGGCGACCGCCGCCGAGATCCCCGGCTACACCGTCGCAGGCAAGACCGGCACGGCACAGATCCCGAGCCCCACGGGCGGATACATCGCCGGCGCCTGGATGGCGACCTTCGTGGGCTTCGTCGCCGGCTCAGCAGCCCGCGCCTGAGCGCCATCGTCGTCCTCAACCGGCCCGACCTGATCTACGGTGGCGTCGGCGTCCGCCCCGGTCTTCTCCACCATCATGCGGTATGCCCTTCGCCACTTCGACATCTCCCCGCCTGCCACGAGCGGCGCCTCGCGCTCAGCCGGGCACTCGTGACTCCGGGGGGCCCGCGATCACAACGGCGGGCTCCCGCCGAGCGTGGCTCGGCTGACGCCCGATGCGTCTCGAGGCGGTGGTCGAGCGCCTCGGCCGCCCCGAGGTGCATCGGGGACCCGGCCGGCGTCCTCGTCGACGACGTCCAGTACGACCACCGGTGCGTCCGGCCGCGCTCGCCGGGCGAGGCGCGGCGGGGACCTCTTCTGCTGCCTGCCCGGCAGCCGCAGCGACGGGCACGACTTCGCCGCGGCCGCCCGGCGCCGCGGGCGCCGTCGCCTTCCTCTGCGAGCGGCCCCTCGGCGAGGCGGCCGGCGGCGCTCCCGCAGCTGCTCGTCGGCCCGGACCGGGCACGCCGCGCCATGGCCGTGGCCGCCTGCGCCGTCCACGGCGACCCAGCCTCGAGCTCCGCAGTCGTCGGCGATCACCGGGACGAACGGCAAGACGACGACCACCTACCTGCTCGCGAGCATCCTCGAGACAGCCGGCGTGCAGCACCGTCGTCATCGGCACGCTCGGCGGGGCACGCACGACGCCCGAGGCGCCGGACCTGCAGCGGCTGCTCGCCGGCAGCCTGCTCGAGCGGACGGGCGGCCGTGGCGATGGAGGTCACCTCGCACGCCCTCGTCCAGCACCGCGTCGACGGTTACCGCCACGACGTCGCCGTCTTCACCAACCTCAGCCAGGACCACCTCGACTTCCACCTCACGATGGAGGAGTACTTCGAGGCCAAGGCGTCTGCTGTTCACGCCCGAGCACTCGCAGGCCGGGCGTCGTGAACGCCGACGACGCCCACGGCCGGCGGCTTCTCGAGACGGCTCGCATCCCGCTTCGGCCGTTCTGCCTCAGCGATGCCGCCGGCGCTCGACGTCGGCCTCGACCGAGAGCCGGTTCGTGCTCGGCGGGCGAGCCGGTCAAGCTGCGCCTCCTCGGCGAGCTGAACGTGCGCAACGCCCTTGCCGCCGCCGCCGCCGCCCGGGAGCTCGGGGTCGATGCCGACGCGGTCGCCGACGGGCCTCTCGGCGGCCGCGGCGCCGCCCGGCCGCTTCGAGACGGTCGAGAACGCCCTCGGCGCTCACCGTCGTCGTCGACTATGCCCACACGCCGGCGGCCCTGCAGCGAGTCGCTCACGGCGCTCAGGCAGCTCGCCGGCGGCGGCCGGCTGATCGTCGTGTTCGGGGCCGGAGGCGACCGGGACCGGACGAAGCGGCCGGCTCATGGGTGCTGCCGCCTCCGAGCTCGCCGACGTCGCCGTCATCACCTCGGACAATCCCGCGCCACGAGGACCCCCTCGAGATCATCGCCGACGTGAGGACAGGGAGCCGCCGGAGGCGTCGACAGCTCATCGTCGAGCCCGACCGCCGGCGGGCGATCAGCCGTCGCCCTCGCCCGCGCCGCCGAGCCGGCGACGCCACCGGCCTCGTGCTCGTCGCCGGCAAGGGCCACGAGCGGACCCAGCAGATCGGCGACGAGCTCATCGACTTCGACGACCGCGAGGTTGTCGTCGTCCGAGGCGGCGAGACTGGCCGGATCACGATGATCTCGCTGTTCACCTCCGCCGGCATCGCCATCCTCGTCGCCGGCTTCGGCACGCCGCTGCTGCTCCGGTGGCTCATCCGCTGGCGGATCGGCCAGCACGTGCGGGAGGACGGTCCGGCGCTTCATGCCGCCAAGCAGGGGACCCCGACGATGGGCGGCATCGCCATGCTGGCGCGCTCTCTGGCCGGCTACGTCCTCGGCCACGTCGGCACGGGGACGCCTTTCACGAGCTCGGGCTGGCTCGTCATCCTGGCCGTGATCGGCACCGGGCTCGTCGGGGCGATCGACGACTGGCTGAAGGTGAGCCGCCAGCGGAGCCTCGGCCTCAACAAGCGGGGCAAGGTGGCGCTCCAGCTCGCCGTGGCGCTCGGCGTTCGCCTTCGGTGCCCTCCATCTGGGCAGGCATCAGCACGAACCTGTCCTTCACGCGCTACGACGCTCCCGGGACCCACCTCGGGACGCGCCGTCTGGGTCATCTGGGCGATCCTCATCATCGTCGGCGGCTCGAACGCGGTGAACCTGACCGACGGGCTCGACGGGCTGGCAGCCGGCTCGTCGACGTTCGCCTTCTCCTGCTTCGCCGTCATCGGCTACTGGGAGTACCGCCACTTCTCCATCTACCACGTGGCTCCCGGGCACGCCCTTGACCTGGCGCTCGCCGCCATGTCGATGGCCGGCGCCTGCGTCGGCTTCCTGTGGTGGAACGCCGCCCCGGCTCGGATCATCATGGGCGACACCGGGGCCCTCGCCCTCGGCACCGGCCTCGCCGTCCTGGCGCTCTCGCTCAACGTGCAGCTGCTGCTGCCGATCAGTCGGCGGCCTCTTCGTGATCGTCACCCTGTCGGTCGTCGTCCAGGTCGTGAGCTTCCGGGTCTTCGGGCGCCGCCTGCTTCGGATGGCGCCCCTTCATCACCACTTCGAGCTCGTCGGCTGGCCCGAGACGACGGTCACCGTCCGGTTCTGGATCTTCTCCGGGCTGTGCACGGCGCTCGGCCTCGGCCTCTTCTACGCCGACTTCATCTCCGTCGGAGGTCTGCGGTGATGATCGCCGGCGACTCCCGGCCGAGTGGCAGCACGCCTGCCCGGGTCCGGCGGCAGGGCGCTCGTGGTCGGCTTCGGCGCCACCGGGCCGAGCCGCCACGAGCGCCTGCTCGGGCGCGGCTATGACGTCGTCGCCATCGACGACTCGACCGGCGAGGCGGCGGCGGTCGTGCGAGCGGCCGGGCGGCGGAGCTCGGGATCGAGCTCGAAGTGCCGTCCCGGCGAGGATCTCCTCGCCGCGCTCGCAGGCCGCGCCGACCTCGTCGTCCTGTCGCCCGGCGTGCCGCCGGGCCATCCCGTCCTCGCGCTACGCCGCGCCGGAGCGGACGATCGCCGAGATCGAGCTCGCCTGGAGCCTGTCCGAGGTGCCGATCGTCGCCATCACCGGCACGAACGGGAAGACGACGGTCACGAGCCTCGTCGACCTCGATGCTCGCAGCCTCGGGGGTGGCGACCGTGGCGGCCGGCAACATCGGCCCGCCGCTCATCGGCGTGGTGACCGATCCGCCGGCCGGTCTCGAGGTCGTCGTCGTCGAGGTCTCCTCGTTCCAGCTGACCTGGACGACCGGCTTTCGCCCCCGGGTCGCCTGCTGGCTGAACCTGAGCGAGGACCACCTCGACTGGCACCGGGACATCGGCGAGTACGCGGCGGCCAAGGAGCGGATCTGGACGAACCAGCAGGCCGACGACCTCGCCGTCGCCAACGCCGAGGACCCCGTCGTGCTTGCAGCCTCGCGCCGGGCGAGGTCGCGCGTGACGACGTTCGGCCTCTCGAGGGGGGACTACCGAGAAGAGGGCGGCCGCCTCGTCACCCCGGACGGGGCGGTTCTTCTCGACTCGGCCGCTCTGCCGCGCTCGCTTCCCCACGATCGCACGCAACGCGCTTGCCGCTGCCGCCGTCGCTCTCGGCGCCGGCGCGACGCTCGAGGGCTGTGCGCTCGGCGCTTCGAAAGGGCGTCCCTCTCCGGCACCGGATCGAGCTCGTCGGCGAGGGCGACGGCCTGACCTACTACGACGACTCGAAGGCGACGACGCCGGCGGCCGTGTGCGCCGCCCTCGCCGGATTCGAGTCGGTCGTGCTCATCGCCGGCGGGCGCAACAAGGGACTCGACCTCGGCGTCATCCCGGCTTTCCTCCGGCGCGAGCTACGGGAGGGACGGGGCCCCGGCCCGGGCCGGCTGCGGGCCGTCGTTGCCATCGGCGAGGCGGCGGCGGAGGTGACCGAGGTCTTCGCCGGACTCTGCCCCGTCGTGCAGGCGGCCTCGATGGCCGAGGCGGTCACGCGCAGCGGCCGCCCTCGGGCGCAAGGGCGATGCCGTCCTCTTCTCGCCGGGCTGCGCCTCTTTCGACTGGTACGGCTCGTATGCGCGAGCGGGGCGACGACTTTGCCCACAACGTGACGAAGCTGCTCCGCCGGGAGACGGCAGACAGCTGCGCATCTGGACAGGAGGTGCCATGAGCAGGACTGAAGGAAGCGTGGTCGACCGGCCGGCCACCCGGCGGCCTGCCCGCACCGGACCCGACGAGCGCCGGGGGGCGCCGAGGCCGGAGCGGCGGCTGCCGGTGGGAGGCCGCACTGCGGCCGCGCCCCGCGCGCCGCCGAGCCTCGACCGTACGAGTCGTGGCTCCGGAGCGGGCAGCAGGCTCGAGGGTCTCGCGTGTCCTTTCTGCCGCCAGGGGGACGCTCGAGCACAAGGTCCTGCTCGGCGCGGTGATCGGGCTGTGCCTCATCGGGCCGCCGATCGTCCTGTCGGCCTCCTCGGTCGACTCGGAGCTGGCCGGTGGCTCGGCCTGGTCGTTGTTCGGGCGGCAGTGCATCTTCATGGCCCTCGCCGTCGTGCTCGCCTTCGTCGCCTCGCGGCTCCAGATCACGACGATCCGCCGGCTCCACCTTGTCTTGCCGGCGGTGGTGCTCGGGCTGCTCGTCGTCGGTCTTCGTCCCGGGGGTCGGCCACTTCGCCGGCGGGTCGAGCCGGTGGATCGGCGCCGGGCCGATCCAGGTGCAGCCGTCGGAGCTCATGAAGCTCGCCCTCATCGTCTTCGCGGCCGACCTGCTCGCCAGGCGGGCGAGCCGCCCGGACCACTGGCGGGCCGTCGTGCGGCCGCTTCTCATCCTCCTCGCCGTCGCGGCGATCCTCATCCTCAAGCAGCCCGACCTCGGAACGGCCATCGTGATCGCCTGCATCACCTTCGCCATGCTCTTCAGCGCCGGGGTCCCGCTCCGCACCCTTGCGTGTGGCCTTCGTCCTCGTCGCCGTGCCGGCCGGCTATGTCGCCCTCGGCGCCGCCTACCGGAGGGACCGGCTGCTGTCGTTCTGGAACCCGTTCGCCCATGCGACAGGGACCGGCTTCCAGGTCGTGCAGTCGCTGTCCGCCCTCGGCGGTCGGCGGCGTCAAGGGCAACGGCATCGGGGGCTCCGCCGCCACGTGGGGCTTCCTGCCGAACGCCCACACGGACTTCGTCTTCGCCGTCATCGGCGGCAACCTCGGCATCGCCGGCTCGGTGGCGGTGATCGCCGGCTTCGCCGCCTTCGCCTGGGCCGGCATCCGTGTCGCCCACCGGGAGCGGGATCCCTTCAGCCGCTTCCTCGCCGTCGGCATCACGTGCTGGATCCTCACGCAGGCCGTCATCAACATCGGCGGCGTGATCGACGCCCTGCCGGTGACGGGGATCCCGCTTCCCTTCGTCTCCTACGGAGGCTCGTCGCTCGTCGTCGCGATGGTCGGCGCAGGCGTCCTGATCGGGATCGCCAGGCGCCAGGCGGTCACCGCGGCTCTATGAGGGGCGGCGGCCGCACCTTTGCCATCGTCACAGGAGGAGGGACCGGCGGCCATGTCCAGCCGGCGCTGGCGGTCGCCGAGGCACTCGTCGAGCGGGGCCATCCGCGTTCATCGGTCCACTTCGTCGGATGCCGGCACGGGATGGAGGGCCGCCTCGTGCCCGAGGCCGGCTTCGCGATCACGCTCCTGCCGGGCCGGGGGATCCAGCGCCGCCTCACGGCCGAGAACATCGGCGCCGCCGCCGGCCTCTCGGCTGCCTGCGCGATGGCCGTCGAAGAAGTCTGCCGGCGCCGCCCGTGCGTCGTCATCACCGTCGGGGGCTATGCCGGCTTCCCGTCGGCGGTCGCCGCTCTCGCCGAGCGCGTCCCGGTCGTCGTCGTCACCCACGACGCCGTCCCCGGGGCGGTGAACCGCTACGTCGGCCGCTTCGCCGCCGCCAACGCCGTCGCCTATCCCGGCACGTCGCTGCCACGGGCCGAGGTGACCGGGCCGCCGGTGCGGGCGGCGGTGCTCGCCGTCGACCGCTCCGCCGAGGGCCGGGCACGGGCGCGGGCCTGGCTCGGCGTCGGCGAAGGCCGCTCACTCGTCCTTGTGACCGGCGGCTCGCAGGGTGCCCGGACGATCAACGTTGCCACGATCGAGTGGTGCGGTTCGTGGCGCCATCGCTCCGACGTCGCCGTCCACCACGTGGCCGGGGCCGGCAACCTCGAGCAGGTGAGCCGCGAGGCCGCCGCCGCCGGTCTGCGACGGAGAGGGGGCCGGCCTTCGATTACCGGCTCGTCGGCTACGAGGCGGCGATGCCGTTGCTGCTCGCGGCCTGCGACCTCGTCGTCGCCCGGGCGGGCGCCTCCACCGTCGCCGAGCTGACGGCCGTCGGGGTGCCGAGCATCCTCGTGCCGCTTCCTCGGGCTCCCTCGGACCACCAGACGAGAAACGCCGCCGCCCTCGCGACAGCAGGCGCCTGCGTCGTCCTCGCCGACGGCGACTGCTCGGGCGACCGCCTCGCGAGCCTCGTCGGGCACCCTTCTCGACGACCCGCGCCGGCGTGAGGAGATGGAAGAGGCCGCCGGGCGCCTCGGGCACGGGGACGCCGCCGGGCGGGTGGCCGCCATGGCCGAGTCGGTGGCGCGGCGAGCATGATCGACCTCTCCACACCTGCCCGCGATCCACGTCGTCGGCGTGGGGGGCGCCGGGATGAGCGCCATCGCGACGGTGCTGTCGGCGATGGGCCACGACGTGACCGGGAGCGACATCAAGTGGTCGCCGACGTTCGCCCGGCTGAGGACGTCGGGTTTGCCGGTCACGCTCGGCCATGACCCCGCCAACGTCGCCGGCGCCGCCGCCGTCGCCGTCTCGAGCGCCATCCCGTCCTCGAACGTCGAGGTGCTCGAAGCGGGCCGCCTCGGCATCCCGGTCCACAGCCGGGCCGACGTGCTCGCGAGCATCACGACGCTCCGCCGGACGGTGGCCGTGGCAGGAACCCATGGCAAGACGACCACGTCGTCGATGCTCGCCCTCATCCTCGTCGCGGCCGGCATGCGGCCGAGCTTCATCATCGGCGGGGACCTGAACGACATCGGCACCAATGCGGTCTGGGACGACGGCGAATGGCTCGTCGTCGAGGCCGACGAGAGCGACGGCACGTTCCTGCGCATACAGCCCGAGCTGGCCGTGGTCACGAGCGTCGAGCCGGACCACCTCGAGCACTACGGCTCCTTCGCAGCCCTCCGGCGGTCCTTCAGCGAGTTCATGGCCGGTGCCGGAAGCTGTGTGGTAGCCGCCGACGACGCGACGGCGCTCGAGCTTGCGCCGCCGGGGGCGATCACCTTCGGGCAGGCGGAGGAGGCCCGGATCAGGCTCGGCCCGATCACCGGCGGCCGGAGCGATGCCAGCTTCTCGCTCTTCGAGGACGGTGAGGAGATCGGCCGGTTCGTCATCGCCAAGCCGGGGGAGCACAACGCCCGCAATGCCGCCGCCGCCGCCGTCGCCGCCCGCACCATCGGTGTCGGACGTCGAGGTGATCCGGCGGGGGCTCGCCCGTTTCGCCGGTGTCGTCGAGGCGCTTCGAGTTCCGCGGGGAGCGCAACGGCGTCGTCTTCGTCGACGACTACGCCCACCTGCCCTCCGAGACCCGCGCCGCCCTCGCCACGGCCAAGGGAGGCGGCTTCTCCCGCGTCGTCTGCGTCTTCCAGCCCCACCGGTACTCGCGCATCGCCCGGCTGGCTCCTGACTTCGCGACGGCGTTCGCCGATGCCGACGTCCTTTTCGTCACCGAGATCTACAACAGCGGCGAGGCTCCCCGGCCCGGCGTGACCGGCCGGCTCGTCGTCGACGCGGTGCTCGGTCACGATCCGGCCAAACAGGCCGAGTTCGTCCCCATCCACAGCGACCTCATCGCCCGGCTGCAGGCGACGCTGCAGGCTGGTGACTGCTGCCTCATCCTCGAGGCGGGCGACCTCACCGGCCTTCCCGACGAGCTCATCGAGCTCGGCGGGTTCTGAGCGGGGTCGCAGTGGGCAATCGGGGGGCGCCGGGGTTGGCGGGACTCGCCGGAGACCTTGCTCGCCCTCGCGAAGGCACTCGGCCCCCTCGCCCGGACGGGGGTTCCCATCGGCCCGCTCACGACCTACCGGGTCGGGGGCGAGGCGGCGGTCCTCGTCGATCTCTCTGGCGACGAGGACCTCGAGCGGGTCGTGACCGCTCTCCGGGCGGCCCCCGTCCCCGTCCTCGTGCTCGGCAAAGGGTCGAACCTGCTCGTCGCCGACGGCGGCTTTGCCGGCCTCTGCGTGCGCCTCGGGGAGCGGTACTCGCAGATCGGGTTCGCCGGCTCGGTGGTGACCGCCGGCGGCGCATGTGCCTATCCCGTGCTCGCCCGGCGCACGGCGGCCGCCGGCCTCACCGGCCTCGAGTGGGCAGTCGGCATTCCGGGATCTGTCGGCGGGGGCGTGCGCATGAACGCCGGCGGCCACGGGGCCGAGACGAGCGAAGCGCTCGTGGCGGCCCGCGTCGTCGGCCTCGGCACCGGCGAGGACCTGTGGCGTTCGACGGGCGATCTCGGCCTCTCCTACCGCCGCTCCACCGTCGGTCAGTCCGACGTCGTTCTTGCTGCCCGGTACCTGCTCGAGCCCGGCGACGCCGAGGAGTCCTCCGGCCGGATCGCCGACATCGTCCGCTGGCGGCGGCAGAACCAGCCGGGAGGACAGAACGCCGGCTCGGTCTTCACGAACCCTCCGGGAGACAGCGCCGGGCGCATCATCGAGCAAGCAGGCCTGAAGGGCTACCGGATCGGGACTGCGATGGTGTCGGAGAAGCACGCCAACTTCATCCAGGCCGATCCGGGCGGCTCGGCCGACGACGTGCGCCGCGTCGTCGAGGCGGTCCGCCAACAGGTGGAAGACCGCCTGGCGATCGTGCTCGAGGTGGAGCTGCGCCTAGTCGGATGGGCGGCCTGAGCCCGTGCGCCCCGGGCCGGGGACACCTGAGGAGCAGCCTCAGAGGGCGGGGGCCGAGCCACTGCCGCCGCAGCCCGCCGGCGCAGCATCCCTCACCTCGCTGCTCCGATCCGCCATGCTCGAGGTGCTCCATCTCTTGCCAGTACCACGCCCGCGAGGAGTGCCGACGACGTGACCGATCCGCGTATCCAAGCCCGAAGGGTGGATGTCGCCCGGCTCCGGGGCCGGGGCCGGCGCCGGCGCATCATCATCGCCGTCGCGCTCGTCGCCCTTGCCGGCGGCGGCTTCGGGCTTGTCCACTCGCCGCTTCTCGGCGCCCGCGACGTCTCGGTCAAGGGTGCCCCGATCGTTCCCCGCTCGGAGGTCATCGCGGCCGCCGGCCTCGAGAACGCCCCACCGCTCATCGATCTTCACGCGTCCACCATCGCGGCACGCGTCGAGCGCCTGCCGTGGGTGGAGGCGAGCAGACGTGAGGATCTCGTGGCCCTCCTCGGTCTCGATCAAGCTGACAGAGCGGACCCCCGTCGCCGCCGTCAAGGATGCGGGGCGGTATGCGATCTGCGACCCTTCCGGCGAGGTGATCGAGATCCTCGGCTGGTGGCCGCGCTCGCTTCCTCTCCTGCAGATCACCGGCCGCCCCGGGCCGCCCGGGTCGAGGCTCCAGGCACGGGACCGCCGGCTCGCCGCCGTGGCGGCGATGATGCCCGAGTCGCTCGTCGCGAGGACGATCCACATCACGAGCTCGGAGGACGGGGCTGTCGTCGTCCTCCATGGCGGCATCAGCGCCGAGATCGGGGAGCACCGATTCGCTCGCGCAGAAGTTCGTCTCCCTCGCCACGGTGCTCGCCCATGGCCCCTACGACGGCCCGATCGAGATCGACTTGCGCGTCGCCTCCTCACCCCTCTTGATTCGCAATCCGCTTGGTCCTATGGTTCCTGGGAACGCCGGGGGCTGATGTCGATGGGGATGAAGCCGCAGTCGATTTGTGATTGTCGCGCGGTCCAAATGCACCGGGCATGGCACCGGATTGTGTAGTTAAATGCAGGTGGTCGAGGCTGCCGCGGGCACGGCGTAGGGGACGTTCTCCTTCCACCGGGCTCCGAACAATCTCGAGCGTCCCGCCGCGAAAAGGGAGAACGATCGCTCATGAGCAGCTCCGGCCAGAGCTTCATCGCCGTCATCAAGGTCGTCGGGATCGGTGGTGGTGGCGTCAACGCCGTCAACCGCATGATCGACGCCGGGCTGAGAGGCGTCGAGTTCATCGCGGTGAACACCGATGCGCAGGCCCTCTTGATGAGTGAGGCCGACGTCAAGCTCGACATCGGCCGGTCGCTCACCCGCGGTCTCGGCGCCGGCAGTGACCCGGAGGTGGGGCGGCTGGCCTCCGAGGAGCACCTCGAGGAGATCGAGGAGGTGCTGAAGGGTGCCGACATGGTGTTCATCACCGCCGGCAAGGGAGGCGGCACCGGGACGGGCGGGGCGCCGATCATCGCCGAGGTGGCAAAGAACCTCGGCGCCCTCACCATCGGCGTCGTCACCCGCCCGTTCGCCTTCGAGGGGCGGCGCCGCTCCAACCAGGCCGAGCAGGGGATCCAGCGCCTGAAGGAGAAGGTCGACACGCTCATCGTCATCCCGAACGAGCGGCTGCTTGCGATCTCCGACGAGCGCACCTCGATCGTCGACGCCTTCAAGATGGCCGACGAGGTGCTCCTGCAGGGCGTCCAGGGCATCACCGACCTGATCAACGTCCCCGGCCTCATCAACACCGACTTCGCCGACGTGAAGATGGTCATGAACAACGCCGGCTCGGCGATCATGGGGATCGGCACGGGGTCAGGCGAGGGCCGCGCCGTGAGCGCCTCCCGCCACGCCATCACGAGCCCGCTCCTCGAGGCCTCCATCGAGGGTGCCCGCGGGATCCTCCTGAACATCGCCGGCGGTCGCGACCTCACCCTGTTCGAGGTGAACGAGGCGGCGGCCATCATCCACGACGCCGCCCACCCGGATGCCAACATCATCTTCGGCAACGTCATCGACGAGTCCCTCGGCGATCAGGTGAGGGTCACGGTGATCGCCGCCGGCTTCGACCGGTTCGAAGACCCGGTCGAGGAGGTGCCGAGGCGCCCGGGACGGCCGGCGCGGGCCGGCACGGCTCCATCGGCAGCGGTCCACGGATCGGCCACCCCGCAGATGGAGAGCGTCGTGCGGCAGGGCCGCCCTGACGCGGGGCGTCCCGTCCCAACCGACCCGATCCGGTGCGGGCGGAGGCGACGGGCTCGTCGAGCGCGCCGAGCTGCCCGAGGTGTTCGCCTCGAACGAGGAGATCCCGGGCGAGCGGGACGTCTTCGGCGTCGACGACGACCTCGACCTCGACGACGACTTCGACGTCCCGTCTTTCCTGAGGTAGAGCGAGCGCCTGTCGCGGCGGTGGTGGCCCGGACCCCCGGGAGCGAGCCAGTCACGGTCATCCCGATCCGAGGGACGCCGGCGCGTTGCATCCTCACGACGAGGATGGCGGGCGACCTGCGGCCCGGGACCGGCGACGCCTGTGGGCTTCGATAGCCCCGCTGCCCTGGCACTGGGTGCGACAGGTGCACGGGGGAGCCGTCGTGACGGTGCCGGCGGCCGGCCGGCCTGGACACCTGCCGCCGGGATGCGAGGCGGACGGAGCTGTCGCCGCCGAGCCGTGGCCCCGGCTGGCGATGTTCGCCGCCGACTGCGCCCTCGTCGGGATGGCGAGCCCCGAAGGGGTGATCGGGATCGCCCACTGCGGTTGGCGAGGGCTCGTCGCCGGGATCATCGAGGCAGTCGCTGACGAGATGCGCCGTGCTGGAGCATCCTCGATTGCCGCCGTTCGCGGCCCGTGCATCGGGCCGGAGTGCTACGAGTTCGGCGAGGCAGACCTCGAGCTCGTCGCCCGCCGGCACGGTCCGGCGGTCCGCTCGGTCACCGCCGGAGGCGCCCCCTCGCTCGACCTGCCTGCAGGCGTGCGGCTGGCGGCGGCGGCGGCAGGGATCTCCACCCTCGAAGAGGTGAGCCTGTGCACCGCCTGCGACCCGAGATGGTTCTCGTTCCGCGCCCGGCACGACGCCGGCCGTCACGCGATGGTCGTGACCGGCTCGCCGTCCTGAAGGCGTTCTGCATCCGGCGCTCGCCGGGCCGGCCCGGTCGTCCTACGGTGGGGTAGTGGCACCGATAGAGCCCGCTCGTTCAGGCCGGCTTGCCGGATCCGAGCGCGCCGTCTCCGACGGGCTCGAGCGGACGAGGGAGCGCATCGTCGCCGCCGGCGGCAACCTCGACCGGGTGACGATCGTCGCCGTCACAAAGGGCTTCGGGCCGGAGGCTCCCCTCGCGGCCGTTCGGGCGGGCTTCGGCGACATCGGCGAGAACTACGCCGACGAGCTGCTCGCGAAGGCCGCTCAGTTGGAGGCCGACGGGAGGCCCGAGCTGCGCTGGCACTTCCTCGGCCGGCTCCAGCGCAACAAGATCCCCCGTCTGGCCCCGGTCGTGGCGTGCTGGCAGTCTGTCGGCAGGGTCGAGGAGGCGGTGGCGATCGCCCGGCGCTCGCCCCGGCCGGAGATCTTCGTCGAGGTGGACGTCTCGAGCAGCAAGGAGCGGCCGGGATGTGCTCCTCGGCGAGGTGCCGGCACTCGTGGCGGCGGCCGTCGAGGCGGGCTGTCGGGTCCGCGGCCTCATGACCGTCGCCCCACTCGCCGGCGGAAGCGGCACTGACCGGGATCGATCGGCGCGGGCGGCCTTCGAGACGGTTGCGATGCTGGCGTCGGAGCTCGGCTTGAAGGAGCTGTCGATGGGCATGTCGGCAGACCTCGAGGCGGCCGTGAGGTCCGGCTCGACGATGGTGAGGGTGGGAACGGCCCTGTTCGGCGATACGGCCACGAAAAGATCCGCACACGCCGCCGCGAGGGCTGCAACAATAGACAGCCCAGAGGAGGGCTCAGATGGCTTCGTTCATGCAAAAGGCGCTTCAGTACCTCGGGCTGAAGGACATCGACGACGAGGGTTTCTACGATGACGAGGAGGTTGACGAACCGGTGGCGGGCCACGCCCGCACGACCTACCCGGATCCAGGACGTGAGACCGGCTCCTCGGGAGGCGGCGCCACCGTCCGGCCGCTCGTGAAAGACGACCCCCGCGAGAGCGCGGGCGGGCACGGCGTCGTGCGGCCGCTCCTCTCGCATCGCCAGATGAAGCCGCAGGTCGTCACCCCGACGCGCTTCTCGGACGCACAGGAGATCGGCGACCTCGTGAAGGGCAATCACCCTGTCATCGTCAACCTGCAGGCAAGCGAGCGGGACCTTGCCAGGCGAATGATCGACTTCTGCTCCGGGCTTTCCTACGCGCTCTCCGGCGGGATGGAGAAGGTGGCCGAGCAAGTCTTCCTCCTCACGCCCTCGAACGTCGAGGTCTCCCCCGAGGAGCGTCAGCGCCTACAGGAGCGCGGCCTGTTCCGGCCCTGAGGCCGCACCCGATGCACGGTGCGCTACCGTGCCGTGCCATGGCAGGAGATGACTGAGCGGTGTCAGCGGTGGCTCAGGTGATCTACTTCGTCCTTCTCGCCTTCCTCATCTGCCTGTGGGTTCGGGTGATCATGTCGTACTTCCCTATCACCCCCGGCGGGGCGGCGGCCGGGGTCTCGCGGGTGGCCACGGCCGTCACCGAGCCGATTCTCCGCCCGTTGCGGCGCGTGCTTCCGACGATGCGGGCCGGCGCGGCCGCTTTCGACCTCTCGCCCATCGTCGCCTCGATCGCCGTCATCATCCTCATGAAGTTCGTCTGATCTTCCACTGATCAGAGCACCATCCACACCCGGCCCGCTGGGCGCGAATACCATCGGCGGACATGGAGATCTCCGCCCAAGTCCTACGCGAAGTCGAGTTCAGCGGCAGCCTGCGGGGCTACAACACCGACGAGGTGGATGAGTTCCTCGAGCAGGTGGCGGTGGCGGTAGACCGCCTTCAATCACAGTCACGCCTCGCCGCCGAGGAGGCAGCAAGCGAGCGAGCCGGCCGCGAACGTGCCGGGATCGAGGACGAGGAGAGCATTCGCCGAACCCTCGTGCTCGCCCAGCGGACGGCGGATCTGGCGATCAAAGAGGCCCAGGAAGAGGCGTCGCTCCTCGTGGACCGGGCCCGAGCCGAGGCCGAGGCGCTCCTGAGCGAGGCACAGGATGCGGCCGACCAGCTCGCCACGCGGTCAGCGGAGCAGCTGCGGGACGAGGTGGAGAGGCTCACGAGCCTCTGCGAGAGCCTGAAGGAAGAGGCCGACAGCCTCGTCAGCCTGCTCGACTGCCGAGCGGGAGCGCCTGGCGGAGTCGCTGTCCACCGCCCTGCGATACGTCGAGCGCACTTTGACGCCGCTCTGCCGCGGTCGTCTCCGCCGGCAAGGCTGCAACGACACCGGTCGGAGTCGACAGCGACGGATCTCCCGAGGGCGCTAACGGCGATGGCTCTCCCGAGGACGCTCTCCCGAGGCGACGGCTTGGCCGGCGTCGGCTCCGACGGGGGATCTGACGGCCCGCAGGACGATCTTGCAGAAGCCCGGCCGGGCGGCCGGCTGGCGACGCCGGATACTTCGACGGCGGCCGGCTGGAGACTACGAGGCGGCAAGTCGCCGACCAGAGCCGAGCTTCCAGACTCAGAGCTGAGCCTCCGAGGCGTCCCTGCCGGCGCGGCGGGCGGCGATGGCCTACTTTCGCGCCGAGCCGCTCTGTGCCGGATGGGCGCGCCCGGGAGCAGCTACGAGGTAGCCGTTCGCTCGAGCGCGATCCAGACGGGGTGGTTGTCGCCCATCGACCGTGAGGCTCGCCCCGGCTTGTCCTGTCGTCGCCGTCAATCTGATGCCTGCTCGAACGACAGCTCGACGGCGAGCGTCTGGGCGGCGATGTACCCCCGCCAGGCCTCGAGGGCCCCGAGAAGCGGCTCGCCCACGACGATCCGGGCCCGGATGCGATCCGACACCTGCAGCTGCGCCTCCCGGCGCGCCTGCTGGACCAGGCGGACGAGATCGCGTGCCAATGCCCTCGGCCTCGAGCTCGCCGTCTGTCTCGAGATCGAGGGCGACCATCACCTCGCCGCCCCTGCAGTACCCGCGACGACTTCTCGTCGATCGGCGTGGAGGCCGAGAATGTACTCCCCCTCCAGGAGAGGGACGCCGCCGACGAAGACCTTCGCCTTCCTCCGAGACCGTCCAGCGCCCGCACGGGCGGCGGCGAGGACCTGTTGGGTCCGTGGCCCGAGGCGGGGGCCGACGGCTGCTCGGCGTGACGACGAGGACGTGCTCGGCGAGAGTGGAGACCTCGGTCGACGAGCTCGACTGTCTTCACGTTCAGCTCGTCGGCGATGAGGCCGACGAGAGGGCGCAGCGACTCGGCGCCCTCGCCGGCGACGGTGAGCTTCCGGAGGGGAAGGCGGGCACGGAGCTGGGCCGCCTTTCGGATCGAGTGGCCGGCCGAGCAGACCTCCCGGGCCAGGTCCATCGCCTGGGTGAGCACGGGGTCCGCCGGCAGGGCGGAGGCTTGCGGCCATGGCTGCAGGTGGACGCTTCGCTCGCCGGTGAGGCCGCGGTAGACGGCCTCGGTCAAGAAGGGGAGAAACGGGGCCGCCACCCTGCACAGGACGTCGAGCACCGTGTGCAAGGTGTCGTAGGCGTCCTGCTTGTCCTGGTCGGGCGCCGCGTCGCCTGCCGGCGTCGCCATCAGCTGCGCCATCGCCGGCGCCTGCCCGTCCTGTCGCACCCGTCCCGGCCGGACGCCAGAACCGGTCGCGGCTCCGGCGCACGTACCAGTTGGTGAGCGCATCGAGGAAGGCGGTGATCGCCGACGTCGCCCCGGCCAGGTCGTAGGCGTCCATCGCCGCCGTCACCTGCTCGACGAGCTGGCGCGCCTTGGCGAGGACGTACCTGTCGAGCAGACCGGCTCTGGTCGGTCCGGAAGCTCCCGCGCATCTCGTCGGCATTCGAGTAGAGGGACAGGAAGTACCAGGTGTTCCAGATCGGGTTCTCCACGAGCCGGACCGGCTCGGCGAGCGCCCTCGACTCGACGACGGCATCGAGGCCGCGCAGGACCGGCGACGACAGCAGGTACCAGCGCATCGCGTCGGCGCCCGAGCTCGGCGAAGACCTCCTCGGGGTCGGGGAAGTTGCTTCAGCCGCTTGGAGAGCTTGCGGCCGTCGTCGCCGAGCAGGATCCCGTGGGCGATGCAGGAGAGGAACGGCGGCCGGTCGAACAGCGCCGTCCCGAGGACGTGGAGCGTGTAGAACCAGCCCCTCGTCTGGCTCACGTACTCGACGATGAAGTCGGCCGGGAAGTGGTCCTCGAAGCGCTGCCGGTTCTCGAAGGGGTAGTGCATCTGGGCAAAGGGCATCGAGCCGGAGTCGAACCAGCAGTCGAGCACGTCGCTGACCCGGCGCATCGTGGAGCGCCCTGTCGGGTCGTCAGGGTTGGGCCGCGTCAGCTCGTCGATCGTCGGCCGGTGGAGGTCGCTCGGCCGGACGCCGAAGTCGCGCTCGAGCTCGTCGAGGCTCCCGTAGACGTCGATGCGGGGATAGGCGGGGTCGTCGCTCTTCCAGACCGGGATCGGCGTGCCCCAGAAGCGGTTCCTGCTGACGCTCCAGTCCCGCGCCCCCTCGAGCCACTTGCCGAAGGCGCCGTCGCGGACGTGGGCGGGCACCCAGCCGATCTGCTGGTTCAGCTCGACCATGCGGTCCCTGATCTTGGTGACCTCGATGAACCAGGAGCTGACGGCGCGGTAGATGAGGGCGGTGTCGGTCCGCCAGCAGTGGGGGTAGCTGTGGGTGTACTCCTCCAGCCGCACGAGAGCGCCGTCGTCCGCGCAGCCGTTCGATGATGCGCGGCGTTCGCCTCGAAGACCTGCAGGCCGGCGAAGTCGGCCACCTCGCTCGGTGAAGCTGCCCGGCGTCGTCTACCGGGGCGACCACAGCGATGCCGGCCGCCTCGCAGGCCCGCTGGTCGTCCTCGCCGAAGCCGGGCGCCATGTGGACGATCCCGGTGCCGTCCTCGGTCGTGACGAAGTCGCCGCCGAGGACGACGAAGGCGTTCTCGGCGTCCTCGAAGTAGTCGAACAACGGGCCGGTACCGGCGGCCGACGAGGTGAGACGCCCTCGACCCGGCCGAGCTCGCGTCGCCCCTTCCAGCTCCGCCTCGTAGGCGCCTGCCGCTCGGCGCCGACGACGAGGCGTTCTGTTGCGCCCGTCCCTCCGACCGGCCGCTCCAGCACGGCGTACTCGAGCTCCGGCCCGACGGCGAGCGCCAGGTTGGAGGGCAGCGTCCACGGCGTCGTCGTCCAGGCCATCAGGCGGAGCGGGCCGCTCAACAGATCCGGCGCGGCCTCGTCGCCGCTCGCCGGAAGCAGGTCGAACAGCACCGTCACGGCCGGATCGGTGCGGTCCCGGTAGCTGTCGTCCTGGCGGGTCTCGAAGTTGGAGAGCGGCGTCTCGCACTCCCAGCAGTAGGGCAGCACCCGGTAGCCCTCGTAGGCGAGGCCCTTGTCGTACAGCTGGCGAACGCCCAGATGACGCTCTCCATGAACGAGAGGTCCATCGTCTTGTAGTCGTTCTCGAAGTCGACCCATCGCGCCTGGCGGGTCACGTACCGCTCCCAGGCGTCGGTCGTGCGCTGGACGATCTGGCGGCAGTAGTCGTTGAACCGGCCGATGCCGTAGTCGGTCACTCCCTGGCGCCCGTGGACGCCGAGCTCGCGCTCGGCCTCGATCTCGGCGGGCAGGCCGTGGCAGTCCCAGCCGAAGCGCCGCTCCACCCGCCGGCCCCTCATCGTCTCGTAGCGCGGGATGGCGTCCTTGACGAAGCCGGTCAGGAGATGGCCGTAGTGGGGCAGGCCGTTGGCGAAGGGAGGGCCGTCGTAGAAGACGAACTCGGTCTCGGGCGGATGCAGCTCCACGGAGGCCTCGAAGGTCTTGTCGTCGCGCCAGAACGCGAGGATCTCCTCTTCGAGCGCCGGGATAGCGCGGTTGAGCCTGCACGACCGGGTAGCTCGTGCGCACCTCGGGCGGAGATGGCGTCGTCCTCGCCGTCGCCTGGACATTTCCCTAGCGTACGCAGCGCGGCGGCCGGCTCTCGTCCCTCTCGCGAAAGGACCGCGCGGTGCAGGCAGGCGGCGGCTAGTCTCTAGCACCCTCATCGGGAGAGGAGAGTTCCGGCACCGATGGCAACCACGACGGCCGGCAGCACAGCGCGAGGCCAAGAAGAGACCGCCGCTCAGCCGAGGGCGAAGCGCGCCGCGAGAAGGACCCGCGAGAGCGAGAAGCCGGTCGCCACGCCGGCGAAGGAAGGCAGCTGAAGTGACGACGGCCTCGAAGCGTCCCGCCGGCAGGCGGGACCGGTGCACGGCCGCCGAGCCGGTCGGGCCGGACGGACGGCCGCCGAAGCAAGCGGCTCGGGGAGGCGAAGAAGGCCGCCGGCCAAGGCGACCGGCCGCCGCGACGAAGGCCGCCGGCGAGCGGCCAGGACGGCAGGCGCCGCCGGGGCGGAGAAGGTATCGGCCGAGACCTCGGCGACGAAGACTGCGACGCGAAGGCATCCGGAAAGCGAGTCCGCGCGAAGACGGCTCGCGGCGAGCAAGCTCGGCCGGCGCCGGCGAAAGGCGGCCAACGGGGAAGCCGCCAGCCGGCGGCGGAAGCCGCAGGCAGGGCGCGAAGCCCTCAGCGGGAGGCGACGCAGCCCAGTGCCGCCAGCAGCACCGGCGGTCGCGAAGGCGCCGGCGGCACCGAAGGCACCCTCGGCCGGCGCAAGGCGCCAGCGGCTGCGAAGGCGCGCCCGGGGACGAGGCGACCAGTCCTCAGCCTGCCGGTTCTGCCGCCGAGCAAGGCACCGAGCAGACGCCCGGGACGACGCCGTCGCGGCCTCCGGGCCTCCTGTCCCCCCGGCGCCACGAGACGGCCGCCCGGCGGACGCGAGGGATACACCGACGAGCGCTTTCTCGCCCATCAACGACAGCTGCTCGAGAACGAGCGGGTGACCTACGTCGAGCAGGCCAGAGCCTCCGCGCCGAGGCAGAGTCCCTCGTCGAGGAGATGGAGCCCGGCGACATCCAGTTCGACGACGAGTCCGGCGAGGGCGGCACCGTCACCGTCGACCGGGAGCGCGACCTCGCCCTCTCGGCCCAGGCGCTCACCGCCGTGGACGAGATCGACCACGCCGTCGCCAAGACGGGCAACGGCACCTACGGGATCTGCGAGAACTGCGGGAAGCTCATCCCCCGGTCCCGGCTCGAAGCGCTCCCCTACGCCCGCCTGTGCATCGACTGCAAGAGCGGGGGCCTGTCGCGCCGTTGACCGACGGCGGCACCGCGGCTGAGCGCCCGCCGGCTACACGAGACGCGCAGGCGCAAGGCGCCCGACGGCGAGCCGGAGCGCCGCCGTCGGCGAGTCGCGGAGCGCCGCCCGCGGCGCCGCCGGATCGTCCTCATCTCTGTCATCGCCGCCGCCGTCGTCGCCGTCGACCAGGTCACGAAATCGCTCGCCGTCGAGCACCTGAGCGACCAGCAGATCCACCTGGTCGGCCCGTTCTACCTGGCGCTCTCGTACAACACGGGCGTCGCCTTCTCCATCGGCTCCGGCCTCACGCTGCCGATCATCCTCATCGCCGTCGCCATCGTCGGGCTCGATCGTCTGGTTGTCGCAGGGGTTCGATCTCGCACCTGGCCGCCGTCGCCGTCGGCCTGATCCTCGGCGGCGCCGTCGGGAACCTGGCCGACCGCCTCTTCCGGGGCCACCACGGCGCCGTCGTCGACTTCCTCTACTCCGGCTTCTGGCCGACGTTCAACGTGGCGGACACCTGCATCGTCGTCGGCAGCTTCCTTCTCGCCCTCAGGCTGTGGAGGAGCGAGAGACGCCTTGACGGCCGAGCCGATCGCAGGTGCCGCCGTCCTTGGCCGGCGAGCGGGTCGACCGGGCCGTCGCCCTGCTCACAGGACGGACGCGGGCGACGCCGGCCGTCTCGTCGACAGTGGGGGCGTCAGGCTCGACGAGGCCCGGTCGATCGGCGGAGCCGCCGGCTGCGCGCCGGAGAGTGGCTCGCCATCGACAGCTCGGCGACTCCCGCCGCCACGCGGGCCCCGGCTGGAGGCCGCTCGCCCGGCGACCGTCCGAGTTCGAGGTGGTCCACGAGGCGGCCGACTTCCTCGTCGTGGACAAGCCGGCCGGTGTCGTCACCCATCCCGGCGCCGGCAACCGCGACGGCACCCTCGCCGGAGGCCTGCTCGCCCGCTACCCCGAGCTGGCCAGCTGCCGGCGGCGGGATACGGCGAGCCGGACCGTCCCGGCATCGTCCACCGCCTGGACAAGGAGACCTCCGGGCTGCTCGTCGTCGCCCGGAGCCCGGAGGGCTTCTCCTCCCTCACCGCCCAGCTCGCCGCCCGCACGCCAAGCGCTCCTACGTGGCGCTCGTCAGCGGGGGAGTGAGCTCGCAGCGAGGGCGTCATCGACGGCCCGATCGGGCGCTCGAAGCGGGACCCGACGGCGATGGCCGTCGTCGCCACCGGCCGCGATGCCCGGACCTCGTACCAGGTGCGCCGGCGCTTCACCGAACCCGTCGACGCGACAGAGCTCGAGCTCCGGCTCGAGACGGGCCGGACCCATCAGATACAGGGTCCACCTGGCGGCCATCGGGCATCCCGTCCTCGGCGACGCCGCTACGGCGGCAACCGGCGCTCGTCAGGGGTGTCGCGACTGATGCTCCATGCCGAGAGGCTGGGCTTCCTCGAGCCGGCGACCGGTGAGGCAGTCGAGTTTCGTGCCGCCCCGCCGGCCGGCTTCGCGGAGTCCCTCGGCCGCTTCAGCTGAGGGCCGAGGGCTCTGCGGAGCCCGTCTCGTCTCAGGCGGCGTCGTTGACGCCGTCTACCTCCGGCTGCTCGGCGAGGAACGCCAAGAGCCGAGGCTTCGATGCGCCGCACGCGGCGCACCCCGATGCCGAGCGACCTCGCCGTCGACTCGAGCGATGCCGGCGGCGTCCCGTCGAGGCCGAAGCGCAGGCGGATGACCGCCTGCTCGAGCTCGGGCAGGCGCCCGATGGCCGCTTCGAGGCGGCCGAGGCTGATGGCGTGGACGAGGTCGTCCTCGAACGGGGCCTCGTCGGCCGCCACGACGTCACCGAGGGTGGCTGTCGCCTCGCTCGTGAGGGGCTGGTCGAGGCTGGCCACGACCCGTGGCAGCCGCGCCTGGTCGGGATCCGCCTCCAGCTCGGCGGCGAGGGCGTCCTCGGGAAGCCGGATCGCCCGCCCCTTCGACTGGACGGCGCGCTGCAGAGCCTGGCGGATCCACCACGTGGCATAGGTGGAGAACCGGAAGCCCTTGCGCCAGTCGAACTTCTCGACGGCCCGCATGAGCCCGAACGTCCCTTCCTGGACCAGGTCGACGAGGTCGACGCCGCGACCCTGGTAGCGGCGGGCCCAGTGGACGACGAGCCGGAGGTTCGACCCGATCATCTGCTGACGGGCTTCCTCGTCGCCTTGCTCGATCCTCTTTGCCAGCTCGACCTGCGCGTCCGCGCTGAGGAGCGGGTACTTGCCGAGGTCGTCCAGGAACAGGCGCATCAAATCGGGCGCGCTTCCCCCCGATCGCTTCCTCCGAGCCCCCGATCAGGTGTTCCGTGCTCGGTGCTGGCGTACTCGATAGTGGAGTTAGCGGAAATTTTCTTGCTCTCCTCTCGCTTGTCCTCTGGCAGTTGCAACATCTCGAGGAGGCTCACTCATTCCGACGAGCCGGTATCTTTGTCCCAGGCCGCATCACGGCGCCGATTCCCGCGCCGCCCGTTAGCCTGACCCGGTGAGCGACGGCCCGCCCTTCCGGCCGATCCGGATCACCGTAGTTCGTCACGGCGCGACTGAGTGGAGCACCCTCGGTCGTCACACCGGCAAGACCGATCTACCCCTAGTGGCCGGAAGGGGAAACCGAAGCCGTCGCCCTGCGGCCGAGCCTCAGCCAGCCTCCGGCCCGCCCTCGTGCTCTCGAGCCCTCTCCGCCGGGCGCTCGACACCTGCGGCCTCGCCGGCTTCGGGGACAACGTCGAGACGACCGACCTCCTCATCGAGATGGACTACGGCGAGTACGAGGGCCTGACGACGGCCGAGATCAGGGAACGCCGGCCGGGCTGGGACCTCTACCGCGACGGCTGTCCCGGCGGGGAGACGATCGAGGACGTGGCGGCGCGGGTGGACACTCTCATCGACCGGCTCACGGGCGATCGCCGGCCTCGACGGCTGCAGACGTCCTCGTCTTCGCCCACGGCCACGTGCTGCGGTGCTTTGCCGCCAGGTGGATCAAGCTCAGCCCTGCCGAGGCCCGCCACTTCGTCCTCGCCTCCGGATCACTCGGAGCCCTCGGCTGGGAGCACGAATGGCCGGCGCTCAGCCAGTGGAACACCCGATAGAGGCGAAGGCCGATCGCTAGCTGAGCGGCCCGACCGAAGCGGCGACGCCGCCGCGGGCCCGCTCCACCATGTCCTCGAGCGTGAAGGAGTCGAGGTGGTGGCGCATGTGCGCGCCCACCTCGGACCACACGCTCAGAAGGACGCACTGACCCTCGTGGTCACAGGCGCCGTTCTCGTGTGGCTGGCCGAAGTCGCCCGCCATGATCGGGCCGTCGACGGCGCTCACGATCTGGCCGAGGGTGATCAGCCCCGGCGGGCGGGCGAGCACGTAGCCGCCGCCGACGCCGCGCTTCGAGCGGACGAGGCCGGCGCCCTTCAAGGCGAGGAGGATCTGCTCGAGGTACGGCTGGGGGAGCCCGGTCCGCTCGGCGATGTCGCGCACCGAGGTCGGGCCGGCGTCGTCGATGCGGAGGGCGAGCGACAGCAGCGCCCGGCTGGCGTAGTCGCCCCGGGTCGATACCTTCACGAGACCATCGTACGACCATGCCGGCCGGAGGCCGGTGAGGGTGGTTCAGCAGCCGGCCGGGGCGGTGCCGCCGTTTGCGAGAACGAGGAGCGTGCAGATCGTCTTCTTCGAGACGAGCCAGTGACCGCTCGAGCTGACGGCATAGCCCTTCTGGTTCTTGAGGAGCGTCTGTCTCCCCGGCGAGAGCGACGTCGTAGGTGACGAGCGCGCAGGGCGACGGCAACGACTTGGCGCTGCAGGCGGCGTTCCGCTCGATGGCGATCGAAAGCACGCGGGCACCACCCGCCTCTTTGGCGAGGGCCGACTTGAGGGCGGCCGTGAAGGCGGCCCTCAGAGTGGCTGCCGTCCTGGACTGCCGCCAGCTTCGGTGCGATCGCCGGGTTGGCCAGGTCGAACAGCGTCATGTAGGCCTTCGCGATGCCGGTGCGGTCCCCTGCGGTCAAGGGAAGGGTCGAGCTCGAGGAAACCGTCGTCGAGGTGGCGGGCGTGGACGTCGTCGTAGGGGCAGAGGTGGTGCTCGTCGTGGTGGCGGCATTGGAGCTGCAGGCCGTCACGAGGATGGCCAGCACGACGACGGCCAACACGGCCAGGGCCGCCGGCCGCTCGACCCCGCGCCGGTGAGTCGTCGGGCTGAGGCGTCTCATGAAGCCGAATTGTAGGGAAGTCGCAGCCTGCCGTGGTCCTCTAGATTCTCCCGATGACCATCGCGACGAAACGAGGGGACGCCGGCAAGACGAGCCTCCTCTACGGCGGGCGCGTCCGCAAGGACTCGGCGCGCGTCGAGTGCAACGGCGCCGTCGACGAGGCGCAATCCGCTCTCGGGCTGGCGCGTGCCTTCATCATCAGGGCCGGCGAGGCCGCCGGGCCCCCGCCGTTCGGCACCGAGGCGATCGTGGAGATGATCGTCGGCATCGAGCGGGACTTGTGGGTCCTCATGGCCGAAGTGGCGACCGCCCCCGCCCACCGGCGAAAGCTTGTGGCGGAGCAGTCCCTCGTGACGCCGGGATGGTCGAGGCACTGACGGCTCATGTGGACGCGCCTCGAGGCGGCCGACGTGATGCCGAAAGAGTTCGTCGTGCCCGGCCAGAGCGTCGAGAGCGCCGCCCTCGACGTCGCCCGCACCGTCGTGAGGCGCGCCGAGCGGCTGGCTGTCGCCATCGAGCTCGAGGGCTCCCATGTGGTGCCGTACCTGAACCGGCTCTCCGACGTCTGCTGGCTGCTCGCCCGGTCCCTCGAGAGCGAGCATCTCACCGCGAGGCTGGGAGGCGGGAAGCGATCGCCAGCCCGGCCGCCGCCCCCCAGCTGAGGGCCTGCATTAGTGGAGCCTCAACAGAGGGGCAATGATGGCTCCATGACTCTCGGCTTCTCCATCTCGTCATCCATCCCGGCCGACGCCTCGGCAGTCGCACAGTTCGTCTTCGAGGGCTTGGAGCCAGCCTCATCCGAGCGTCGTGATCGACACGGGGCTCTGCGGGCTGCGGGGCTACAAGGCCAAGCTCGGGGAGTGCCTCCTCGAGCGCGACGGCACAACGCCCCGGGTTCTCGTCGGACTCGGTCCCCGCGAGCGGTTCGGTGCCTCCGAGCTGCGGCGGGCGACGGCCTCTTTCGTGCGCCGGGTCCCGGGCGGCCAAGCTCGGTGCGCTCGAGGTGAGCCCGCTCATAGGTGAGGGCATCGGCGCCGCTCAGCGCCGTGCAGGCCGTTGCCGAGGGAGCGGGGGCGGCCGCCTACCGTTTCTCCAGGTACCGCAGCAGCGAGACTCCGCCCTCGCTCGCCTCGGTCACCGTCGTCGTCCCGGACGATTCGATCGCCGAGGCGCAGTTCGGGTCTCGAACGCGGGCAGGCCATCGCCGAGGCGGTCTCGCTCGCCCGTGACCTCGTCAACACCCCGGCCGGCGACCTGAGCCCAACCGAGCTCGCCGAGCATCGCCGGCGAGGTGGCGGAGCGTTCCGGTCTCGAGCTGACCGTTCTCGACGAGGAGGCGATCCGGGCGGAGCGCCTCGGCGGCCTGATGGGCGTTGCTCGCGGTTCGGCCGAGCCGCCCCGGCTGATCAAGCTCTTCTACCGGCCGGAAGGGCCTTCCGACGGAGAGGCGGCAGGTGCCGACCGTGGCTCTCGTCGGCAAGGGCATCACGTTCGACTCGGGCGGCCTCTCGCTCAAGAGCGGCGACGGGATGATGACGATGAAGTGCGACATGAGCGGTGCCGCCGCGGTCATCGCCACCCTCGGCGCCTGCCGTGCCCTCGAGGTGGGCGTGAACGTCGTCGGCTACGCCCCGGCGACCGAGAACATGCCCGGCGGGAGGGCGACGAAGCCCGGCGACGTCCTCACCATCCGCAACGGCAAGACGATCGAGGTCCTCAACACCGATGCCGAAGGCCGGCTCGTGCTCTCGGACGCCCTTTCGCTCGCCGCCGAGGACGAGCCTGACGCCATCATCGACATCGCCACCCTCACCGGGGCTTGCGTCGTCGCTCTCGGATCCAAGATCGCCGGGATCATGAGCAATGACTCACGCCTCGTCGGGGCGATCGAGCGGGCGGCTGCCCGCTCGGGTGAGGGTTTCTGGCACCTGCCGCTGCCGGAGGTGTACCGGTCGAGCTTCGAGTCGCCTGTCGCCGACATGAAGAACATCGGCCGGCCGGGCAACGCCGGCGCCCTCGTCGCCGGGCTGATCCTCGAGGAGTTCGTCGCCGACCGGCCGTGGGCCCATCTCGACATCGCAGGACCGGCTTTCACCGATGAGGAGACAGACGAGTCACGCAAAGGGCGGCACCGGGTTCAGTGTCGCCACGCTCTCGAGCTGTTGTCCAGCTGGCAGGCGATCGGGAGCGGAGCCGACCATGCCGCTGACGGAGCCGTCAGGTGAGCGCCAGCCCGGCGCCCCGGAAAGCTGCCACCGACGCGTCGAAGAGAGCCCCGGCTGCCTCGCCGTCCCGGCGGCGCGCCGCCGGTAAGGCTGCGGGCGCCGGCCGAGCCGCCGGGCCTGTTCACCCGGCGACGCTCGCAATCGACATCGGCGGAACCGGTCTCAAGGCCTCGGTGCTCGATGCGAGCGGGAGGCTTCTCGCCGACCGCGTCCGGGTGGCGACCACATATCCCTGCCCGCCGGAGCTGATGGTCGAGGAGCTCGTCAAGCTCGTCAAGCCGCTGCCGCCGGCGGACCGGGCCTCGGCCGGCTTTCCCGGCGTCGTTCGCAAGGGCGTCGTGCTGACCGCACCGCACTTCGTCACGAAGACCGGGCCCGGCTCGGCCGTCGTCGAAGAGCTCGTGGGCAAGTGGAAGGCGTTCGACCTGGCGGGCGTGCTCACCGAGCGGCTGGGTCTTCCCGTCCGGGTGGCCAACGACGCCGACCTGCAGGGCTGGGCTGTCGTGAGCGGACACGGGCTCGAGATGGTGGTCACGCTCGGGACAGGCGTCGGGAGCGCCCTGTTCCTCGACGGCAAGCTGGCGCCGCACCTCGAGCTCGCCCACCATCCCTTCCGGAAGGGCCAGACCTACAACGAGCAGATCGGCGAGGCGGCCCTCGCCAGCGTGGGCGTCCGCAAATGGCGCAAGCGGGTGCTCGAGGCCATCGCCAACTTCGAGAGCCTCGTCAACTACGACCGCCTCTACCTCGGCGGCGGCAACGGCCATCGCATGACGGGCCATCTCGACCCGTCGATCACGATCGTCGACAACGTCGCCGGGATCCTCGGAGGGATAAAGCTGTGGGACGTCGGCTCCCACGGCGATGTGGGCGGATGAGACGCCGTCTACTCGCCGAGCCAGCCTGGCGACGCCTCGAGGAGGAAGCGGCTGACGGCGAGCGACCGGTCGAAGGTGTCGCAGAGCAACTCCTCGCCGGCGAGGACGCGGGCGAGGGACACCTCCCGGCGGGCGACGATCGTGAGGCGCCGGACGGGGGCGTCGGTCACCGAGCCGAACGAGTCGGTCGCCGAGATCTCGAGGGGCAGTTCCACGCCGCCGACGCCGGCGAGGTCGATCGCCAGCCGGAGAAGGTCGGGCCCCTGCGGCAGCGGTGGGATGCCCCAGTTGAAGGTGAGCGGGAAGAACCACTTGTCGGCCGGGTCGGCTTCCTCCGGGAGCGCCACGACGGCATCCTCGAAGTCGAGCAGCACCCGCGGCTCCACCTCGAGGGCAAGGTGGAGGTCGATCGGGCCCCCGCAACCCTCCTCGGGGTGCAGGTCGACCTCCCAGAACTGGCGCAACGAGTACGTCTCGACGAAGTGACGCTCGTCGTGAACGTGAAAGCCGTGATCAACTGCATGATCTTTGATCTCGGCCACGTACCCGGCCACGTCGATGACCGCCATCCGTCGCGAGTGTATGCGGGCGGCACCTACTACGGTGCCCGTCAGTGGAGGCCGCGGCGCTGATCGAGGTGATGACTGAGGCGGCGGGCGCCGTCTCGGCCGCACTCGAGGCACTCGAGGACTGGGGGCCGGCCGGTACCCGCCCCGGTCAATACCGATCGGATCTCGTCGCCGACGAGGTTGCCGTCCGCATCCTGACCGGGGCGGGCTGCTCGGTGCTGAGCGAGGAGTCGGGCCTGACCGAGGCGGCCGCCCGGCTCCCCGCCGCTGCTGGCGGTGCTCGACCCGCTCGACGGCTCGACGAATGCTGCTCGGGGCATCCCGTGGTACGCCACGAGCATCTGCGTCCTCGACGGAGAGGGCCCCTCGCAGCGGTCGTCGTGAACCAGTCGAGCGGCCGCCGTTACACGGCCACCCGGGGCGGAGGGACTCAGCGGGACGACGGGGTGATCTCGCCGACGGGTTGCCGCGATCTCGGCTCCGCCGTCGATCGGCTTGTCGGGTTACCCGAAGGCCTACCTGGGATGGAAGCAGTACCGGGCGCTCGGAGCAGTCGCCCTCGACCTGTGCGCCGTGGCCGACGGGACTCTCGACGGCTACGTCGACTGCGGGTGGAACGCCCACGGCGGCTGGGACTACCTGGGCGGCTGGCTGATCTGCACCGAGGCGGGCGCGTTCGTGGCCGATGCCCTCGGCAGGGATCTCGACGTGCGGAGCCATGCCGAGCGACGAGCCCCCGTCGCAGCTGGCGACCGGCGAGCTGCTCGAGGCCCTGCTCATTGCGAGAAGAAGCATCCGGTAGGGCGTTGTGAGCCCGGCCGCATTGGATAGGGTGAGGCGCCGATGTCGTCGATGGATCGAGCCGAGCCGGGGGAGGACAGGCCCGAACCGGTCTCAGACGAGGCTCAGGACGCTCGGCGGAGCCGCTGCCGGCACCGAGAGTGCACCTCAACTCTCCCCGCTCGCGCTCCTCCTCTCGGTGCAAGCCCTCGACCTCTCGGCCGACCAGCTCTCCTACCGGCAACGAGAGCTGCCCGAGCGCGCCGAGCTCGCCCAGCTCGAGAAGTCCGGCGCCGCCCTCCGGGCTCGCGCTGGCCGAGCTGCGAGCCGAGCGTGACCGAGCTCGGAGCCGACCAGGAGCGGCTCGACCGGCAGGTCGACATGCTGACCTCGCGGATGGCGGCCATCGCAGTCGCGGCTCAACTCAGGAGCGGCCGGGTCCTTCCGCGACCAGGAGGCGATGGCGAACGAGACGGCTTCCCTCGACCGGCAGCGGCGCACTTTCGAGGATCAGGAGCTCGAGATCATGGAGGCCCTCGAGCCAATCGACGCAGAGCTGACCGCACTTGCGGGTCAGCTGTTGTCCGGCGACGAGGAGCGCTCCGTCGTTGCTTCGGCGGCTCGCGTCAGCCGAGGCCGCCCTCGACGAGGAGCTGAGGGCGGTACGCGGCCGAGAGAGAGGCGCTTGCCGCCGGGCTGCCAGCTGGACCTCGCAGCGATCTACGAGCGACTGCGTGCCAAGCTCGGTGGTGTGGGTGCCGCCAGGCTCGTAGACGGCGCCTGCAGCGGCTGCCACCTGAAGCTGCCGGCGCGGGAGCGGGACCTGATCCAGCACGCGCCGAGGGCACCATCTTCTACTGCGAGCAGTGTGGCCGCATCCTCGTGCCCTAGGGCCGGCCGTTGCTGATCGCCGTCCGCCACGGCCAGAGCACGAAAAACGCCGCCGGCGTGCTCGTAGGACGGGACGACCCGGATCTGACCCCGCTCGGTAGCCGGCAGGCCGATGCGATTGCACATCTGCTTCAGTCCGAGCAGCAGGCCCGCGGGAGGCACCCTGTACGGCTCCTGACGAGCCCGCTGAGGCGCACCCGGCGCACGGCGGATGCCCTCGCGACGGCTCTCGGGACCGAAGGAAGGCCGCTCGTCGTCGAGGTGGAGGACCGGTTGATCGAGCTCGACTATGGGGACCTCGACGGTGCACGTCCCGGCGATCTCGATCCGGCGATGTGGGCAGCGTGGCAGTCGGATCCCGGCTGGCGCCCTCCCGGCGGGGAGACTTTTCTCGAGCTTCACGAACGGGTCGAGCCTCTCTTGCGCTCCCTCGCCGGGCCGGCGGCCAACGGTGACGTCGTCTGCGTCACACATGTCTCGCCTATAAAGGCCGCCACGGCATGGGCGATCGGCGTCGGCCCCGGTGTTGCCTGGCGGCTCTCCCTCGGCGTCGCCGCCGTCTCGCGGATCTCGACCGCCGGCGGCTCACCCACCCTCGTCACATTCGGGGAGACAGGGCACTTGCTCGGCCTGTAGGTGCGCTCCAGGCCGGCGGGCACTCTCACCGGTGGCAGGCGCCCACCAGTGACGTGCAAGAATGGGCTCGTGGCGAGCCGGCCGGGTGGCCGCGGTCCGTCCCGAGCTACGGCTCGGCGGCGAGCCGAGGAAGGTCGGGGCTCCACAGGGCAGGGTGCTGGCTAACGGCCAGTCGGGGCGACCCGAAGGAAAGTGCCACAGAAAGCAGACCGCCGATGGCGCCCACGGCGCACAGGCAAGGTTGAAACGGTGCGGTAAGAGCGCACCAGCGCCCGGGGTGACCCGGGCGGCTTGGTAAACCCCACCCGGAGCAAGGCCGAACAGGGGACGGGCTGCCCGCCCGATGTCCCCAGGTAGGCCGCTTAGATGGATGGCCACCCCGCTGGGCTCGCCCAGCGGACAGAACCCCGCCTATAGGCCGGCTCGCCACACACACCGGCCTGTAGGGGCGCTAATATGTGCTCTGGCCTGCGGTTTTGTCCTGTCCGTCAGTGCCCTGTGGTGACCGAAAAACACCGCTGTAGTCCTCAGAACTGAGGACTTTTTGAGGACCTGAGGACTTTTTGAGGACTGAATCCGGTCACTGACCGGGCTGTGGAGGCGCCGTGGCGAGCATCGACAAGAGGCCGAACGGCCGCTACCGGACGCGGTGGCGCGAGTACCCCGGCGGCCCGCAGAAGACCCGCCACTTCGATCGCAAGGGCGACGCCCAGCGATTCCTCGACGGAATCCGGGGCGACCTCGCTCACGGCCTCTACGTCGACCCGGCCGGGGGGCGCACCCTGTTTCGCGACTACGCCGAGTCGTGGCGAGCGGGCCAGGTTCACCGCCCGAGCACTACCGCACAGGCCGAGACCTATCTCCGCCTGCATGCCTACCCGACTCTCGGTCGGAGGCCCATCGGCGCCATCCGCCGCAGCGAGATCCAAGCCTGGGTGAAGGGGCTCAGCGGGAAGCTCGCCCCGGGGTCGGTCGAGCTCGTCTACCGCTGGGTGTCGACCATCTTCAAGGCTGCCGTTGGCGATCGTCTCATCGCCGCCTCTCCCTGTATCCGCGTGGCGTTGCCGAAGCGTGTCGCCGCCGACGTGGTGCCGCTCAGCGTGAGCGAGGTCGAGTCGCTCGCGGACGCAGTTCCAGACCGCTACAAGGCACTCATCGTCTTCGCCGCCGGGATGGGACTGCGCCAGGGTGAGTGCTTCGGCCTCACCGTCGACCGTGTCGACTTCCTTCGCCGCTTCGTCCGGGTCGATCGCCAGTTGGTCTCTGCTCGGGCGGGAGTACCCGAGTTCGGTCCACCCAAGAGCAGAGCCGGCGCTTAGGAGGTCGTCCCGCTTGCCTTATGAACGGGCCTCCCGTACGATTGTACGGACGAGGAGGTCGCTATGACGGTGAAGGACAGGCGACGCGAGGTGCGGATCTCCGCCGAGGATGACGACCTCTTGGCCGAGGCGGCCGGCCTAGCCGGCGTGTCCGTCTCGGAGTTCCTCCTCGAGCGGGCACTGTCGGACGCAGCCGCCCTCGTTGAAGCCCACCGCACGATCCGCCTCTCGAGAGAGAGCTACGAAGCGTTCTTCGAGGCACTTGACGCTCCGGCGCGGGCCCCAAAGCAGCTCGTGGGGCAGTCACGCCGGGCCCGGCGGCTCAAGCGAGCCGATTGAGTGCGCGTCGAGCACCTCGAGGATCATCACGACATCAGCAGCTTCGCCTGCGGCGTCAAGGCCCTAGATGACTGGCTACGTGGCTACGCGTTAGACAACCAGCGCCGCAATCTTTCGCGCACCTTCGTGCTCGTCGACGACGGCGGCCAAGTCATCGGCTACTACTCCCTCACAATGGGAGGCGTACGCCGCGACGAGCTTCCCCGGCGTTACGGTCGCGGCCTGCCCCGATACGAGATCGGGATGGTTCTGCTCGCCCGACTTGCTGTCAGTCAGGCTCATCAAGGCGTCGGGACCGGTCGAGCTTTGCTCATCGAAGCGATCGAGCGGGCGGCTGCTGCCGGCGAGCACGCCGCCGCCCGCTTCATCGGCGTCGACCCCATCGATGAGAACGCTAAGTCCTTCTACTCGGCGTTCGGCTTCAAGCCGGTACCGGGCGATGGCGGCGGGCGGATGTATCTGCGCATCGATGAGGCGTTGGCGGCACTCGATGAGGGTGAGATCTGAGCAAGCCAACCGGTGGCGACCGGAGTGTGTTGATGTCTCACGAGGACGCCGCCGGCCGGTCGAGACCCAGATCAGTCATCGGCCAAGGCGGCTGCTCCGCCTGCATCCGCCAAAAGGCACTTGCATTAGCGTCGTCCTTGTGCCCGCCGACTGCCTGACCGCATCGACATCGACCCCCGGGTCTGCTTCGGTTAGGCGCGCGTCAAAGGGACGCGGATCTGGGTCGGCCTCGTGCTGGGCCTGATGGCGGACGGATCGAGCACGACCGAGTTCCTCGAGGAGTACCCGCAGCTCACCGAAGCTGATCTGCGCGCCTGCCTCGATTACGGCGCCCGCCTGGCCGTCGGCCGGTTCGTGGATGTTGCGTGAGGCTGAAGCCCGACGAGAATCTCGGACTCCGCTGGCGTGATCAGCTCAGCCAAGCCGAAGCCCGACGTCGACAGTGTGGAGCAAACTGTCCGGCGCAAGCGACGATCCAGTCATGACCGCCGCCGTAGCTGCCGATCGGGCGCTGGTGACCCTCGCCGTCTCGACCTGACCGGTCAGCTATGGGTGGTCGAACCTGATCGCGACTCCGGCAGTACGAGGGTGAAGAAGACAGCGGGCGACCGATGAAGACTGCGGCTCGCTGCTCGAGTTGAGGATCGACTGAGGACTGGGCCCGAAATTCCGGCGGTAAAAGTGCTGGTCGGAGGCTATTTTGGCCAGTTCCCCGCCTATAGGCCGGCTCGCCACATCTACATAAGTCTGCTACGAGGTCGCCTCGTTCCCAGGATTTAGGGAGGACGACGGTAACCCTGTGCCTCGTCGCCCGACGGCTGGCTCAGTGGTGCTGACGTCACCGCTTTGGCAGTCTCCGGCTGTGATGCGACGTCGAGGAATGGCAGGCATGTGAGCGGGGCGCTCGATGGGCGGACGGCCCTTGTGACCGGCGGCTCGCGTGGGATTGGGCGTGCGGTGGTGGAGCGGCTTTCTCGTGAGGGCGCCACCGTTGTCTTCAGCTACCGCGTCGATGAGGACGCCGCTCAAGACGTCGCGGCCGGAGTGGTCGCGGCCGGTGGCCGGGCGCATGGCGTCCAGGCTGATCTGGCATATCCCGGCACTGCCGCCTGGCTGTGGGACACCGCCGAGGTGTTCGGCTCGCCCGTGACCATCCTCGTCAACAACGCCGCTATCGGCGTCGTCCGGCCGCTCGTCGAGCTTTCCGACGAGGACTACGAGCAGGTGATGCAGGTGAACCTCCGGGCGGTCTTCGACACCTTGCGGGAGGCGGCCCGACGATGCCCGACGGCGGCCGGATCGTCAAGGTCTCCAGCGTCAACACGGTCATGCCAGTAGCGGGCATCTCGCTCTACGCCGGCAGTAAGGGTGCCGTCGAGCAGCTCACGGCGATCGCCGCCCACGAATTCGGGGAGCGCGGCATCACCGTCAACACCGTGTCGCCCGGAGCGACCGAAACCGACATGCTGCGCGACCACAACAGTCCCGAAGGCATGGAGACGATGCGGGGGATGTCACCGCTCAGCCGGCTCGGACGACCCGAAGATGTCGCGGACGTCATCGCGTTCCTCGTCGGCCCCGACGGCCGGTGGACGACCGCCCAAAATCTCCCAGCCGGCGGCGGCATTCGCTAGGGTCGCACCGTCACCGAGCACCGACGTTGAAGCCGACGGCGTACATATTTCTCTGAGGGCTTCTTGAGGACTGGCCCCGATCTCGTCGGGCCGTGGAGGCGAGACCGCCAGCTTCACCCCGGGATCCGTCGGCCCTGCTCCAGCCCGGATCATGAAGGATCGGCCCGGGATATCTCGAGAATTTCAGCCGACATGGAACCGTCGGGTCGGCATCGGCCAACTGGAGTGACGTGGACCCTCATCAACACGTGAGTCTCGGGCTCGACAAAGCGGACCTCGTGGCATCGGTGGCGGATCCTGCACGCTTCGGCGACGTCTTCGAGCGCAACTTCGATCATGTTCGCCGCTATGCGGGCCGTCGGCTCGGAATGAGGCACGCCGACGACGTCGCTGCCGAGACCTTCGCCCGGGCCTTTCGCTCACGTGCCAGTTTTCAACCAGCCCGCGGTTCGACCGTCCGGGCTTGGCTGTTCGGCTTCGCCGTCAACATCGTGAGAGAACAAGAACGTGCCTCCTCACGCCAGCACCGGGCCTACGGGAGGGTCCTCGGCGGCAGGGACGACGGGGACGACCAGTGGGAGGGGGTCGTCGACCAACTCGTTGACCACGCTCGCATCGAAGCGGCTCTGCGCGAGCTGTCACCCGAAGCCCGCGATCTCCTGCTCCTCGTGGGTGGGGTCGGTCTTTCCTACAAAGAAGCAGCGACAGCCCTTTGCGTGCCGGTCGGGACCTTGAAGTCCCGAGTCTCGAGGGCACGAGTTCAAGTGGCGGACGGCATCAAGAACCAGCAGCGACGGGATTCCACCGCGAGAAACGAGATTCGAAGTGACTGACGACATCTTGGACGAGATCAAGCGGTTCGTGGCCGCTGTGCCACCTGCCAGCGAGGCTTCGCGCCAGGCGGCACGACAGCGCTGGGAGGCCGCGGATCGGGGCGCTTTCATCTTGAGCCCGTCCGATGACCGGACCGAGCGCGCTACCCCGGCGATCGGTTGGGCCGGGCAATCCTCAGGTAGAGGACGCTATCGGGGCTCTAGAAGGCTGAGCCGGGGCCGACGCTCTCCGCGGGTCACGACCATTGCCCTTGTCGCGTGTGTTCTTGCCGTCGTTCTTGTGACCGGTGTCGCTGTTTCACACCATGTCGGTGGTGTCCCGAGCCGCCCGAATGCCGCTGTTGTCGGCCGCTGTTCGAAAGGTCCAGATCAGTTAACGGTCACCAATGCGGAGTCGGGACACGGGCCCTATCCACTGGTGTCGCCCTATCAGTTCGTCGTGATGCGGCCCGTCAGCCACAGTGGGGTTCCAGTCTCGGGCCTCGTGCCTGGGCGGTCAGCGGCGGTGTTCTTGTGGCGAGACGGCGCCTGGAAGCCGGAAGCCCCCTTGCCTATGCCTGCGCCCAACTCCGGGAATCCTCCGGGCGACCCGGCGATCGTCCAGTTCACGGCTCGTTACCCCTCGGTAGGGCGCTTTCTCCTGCAGGTGCCGTTCCACCCGGTGCGGGCCTCCGCCCAGGTCCACCCTCTCTTTCTCTGCACCACCGTCGTCATGCCCGGGCAAGCGCCCGGTGTGACAACCTCGACAAGAGCGGGCTGACAGCGCCGCGTGTCGCTGACGCTCCGACCCGATCACCCGCCGATGACCGCGCCCAAGCGCGGGAGCTCGCCCGGCCATCCCGTCCGCATCGGCTTACCTCGGGCCGTCCGGCCTGGTGCGAGGATGTCGGCGTGGACGAGCTTGTTCGTGCCGGGCGACCGACTGAGGTGCCAGCAGTCCCGGAAGCAGTCATTGGCCTGGCTGGCGGTGATCCGATCGAGTTGGTATGGCGCAACGAGTTGGGGGGACTGACGTTTCGGGTCGCAGCCGGGTCAGCCTCGGACCGGTACGTGAAATGGATAGCCGTCGGGACACCGGAGATCGATCTGTTCGGGGAAGCCGAGCGCCTGGCATGGATCGCCGGACGGGTCGCCGCCCCGACGGTACTTGACGTCGGGGCCGACGCTGACGCCCAATGGTTGGTGACCTCGGCGATCCCGGCGTCCTCCGCGGTGGAACCCCGATGGCTGGCCCAACCGGCCGTCGCCGTCACCGCCGTCGGAGTCGGCCTACGCGCCCTCCACGACCGCCTAACTGTCGGGGACTGCCCGTTCCAGTGGGACATCGAGACCCGCCTCGAGCGAGCACACGCGTGCCGGGAGGAGGAAGAAGGTCCGGACCGCTGGTTCGCCGAGCATCGACACCTAGCCGTCGAGGACGCCTGGGCCCGTCTTCGTGACCCGCCACCGACCGAAAAGCTGGTGGTGTGTCACGGCGACGCCTGCGTCCCGAACACGCTCCTGCGCGACGACGGCAGTTTCGCCGCCCACGTCGACCTCGGTCACCTCGGCGTCGCTGACCCGTGGGCTGATCTCGCCGTCGCAGCCTGGAGCACTGAATGGAACTACGGCGCTGGCCTCGACACGGTCCTCTATGACGCCTACGGGATCGCACCGGACGGAGATCGCATCATGTACTACCGGCTCCTGTGGGACCTCGCATAGATCTCCGGGAATGCCGTCCGACTCTGCGCCGGTGCGCCCCCTCGTGTCACGTGATGTCGCTCGGCCCGGTTGCCCACGTGCCTGTCCGCGGGCTGAGCGGGGGAGTGACGAGTCGTCGACGACAGCCGCCACCTGCGACAGAGGGTGATGACTGCGCGCCACATCGCTCCGACTGCAGCTCTGGCGCCGGGCAGTCGGGCGCACGCATGGGTAGGAGTAACGGGAGGCGGGTATTGCGCGCAGAACTAACCGACAACCTCGAGGGGATACTGTGATAACGCTTGGCGTGATTCTGCTGATCATCGGATTCCTGGCGAAGATCGCCATCGTCTGGACGATCGGCATCATCCTGGTGGTGATCGGCTTGATTCTTGTGCTCCTGAGCGCGATGGGCCACGCAGTCGGAGGGCGCAAGCACTACTTCTGAGGCTCGGCCTACCCACGACGGCCATGCCCGGAGCTTCGCGGCCCTCTTTGCGTATGGCCATCTAGCCCACGTCGGCGGCCAGGTCTTCATAGGCAGGCTGGAGCTCGGCCCACCTGGCGTCGGCGTCGCAGGGCTCCCGCCCGGCGAGGTGGGCGGCGAGGTCTTCGACATGGATCTGGATGCCTGCTCCGTAGGCGGCGAGCTTGTCCGGAGGCAAGCCCCGTTCCTCCCAGACGAGGACGGTTTCCTCGCCGTCGGCGGCCAGCACGACCTCGACCACAGCCTCGCCAGGCTCGCCCGGGTCAAGAGTCACGAGCAGCCGCCGCGGGGGCTCGCAGGCTTCCACACGTCCTCTCCCCTCCGATCCGCTCGCGAAGAAGTGTCTGTCGAACTCGCCGCCGGGGCGGAGGTAGCCGTCAACCTTGCCGATCCAGCGGGCGAGACGGCGCGGTTCGGTGAGCGCCGACCAGATGTCGTCGATGTCGGCGTCGAAGCGATCCTCCATACGCACGGTGCCGTTGCCGTGTGTCGACCGCAAGGTGCCGAGGAGGCGGACGCGGGTAGGTTCGTTGCTGGTCATCTGTGCCTGCCTTTTCGAGTGGGTTGTGCTACTACGACGGCTCTGCTCGTCAAAACTCGTCGCGGGACCGCCGGACAGGTGCGGATGGCGACGCGGTCAGGACGTGGCGTTGACGAGGCAGCCACGGAAGGAAGCTGAACGTGACTTGCCTGCCGTCGCACTGATGGTGGCTCAATCCTCGCCCGGCTGGATCAGCTCGTCGAGGAGTAGCTGGACCCGTCGGTCGATCTCGTCCACGATCGGACGTACTTCTTCGACTGACATACCGGCCGGATCCGCGATCTGCCAGTCGAGGTATCTCTTCCCGGGATAGAAGGGGCATGTGTCGCCGCATCCCATCGTGACGACCACGTCTGCGCCCCGGCCGAGCTCGCTGCTGAGCGGCTTCGGGTACTCCCATGACGCGTCGAAGCCACGCTCGGCAAGGACGGTGACGACGGCGGCATTGAGCCGGTCGGCCGGTTCGGAGCCGGCCGAGCAAACAACAACCTGACCCTGTGCATGGCGCTCGAGCAGCACTTTGGCCGCCAGGCTGCGCCCGGCGTTGTGGACGCACAAGAACAGCACGACCGGCTTGTCAGTCACTTTTCTCGGTCGACGGCTCTGGAGCGCTTCCCGGGAGGTTCTCGGTGTCTCGATTCGGCGTCAAGGTGTCCGACTGGGTGCGGCATCACGACCTCGGCGGCCTCGGCCGGCGTGACATCTGGGTAGATGGTCCGGATGACGAGCCAACCGACCACCCCGCCCACCACCTCCGCGAGCGTGTACGACGGCACCGAGGAAGGGGCGATGCCGGCGAAGGTGTCTGAGAACATCCGTCCGACGGCGATGGCGGGATTGGCGAAGCTCGTCGAGCTCGTGAAGAAGTAGCCAGCGCCGATGTAGGCGCCGACCGCCGCCGGGGCGGCCCTGTCCCGGCCTGTCCGGGCGATGGCGAAGATCACGAGGAGGAGGCCGAGTGTGGCGACGACCTCGGCCAGGAAATGCGGCCCGGAGGCGCGGCGCCTGGTGGAGAAGGAGACGGCGGCCCTGCCGAACATGAGGTTCGCCACGACGGCGCCGGCTATGCAGCCCGAGACTTGAGCCGGGAGGTAGGCGGCAGCGTCGCGCCAGGAGAGGCCGCCGAATGCCGCATCGACGAACGAGACGACGGGATTGAAATGACCACCGGAGACCGGCCCGAACATGAGGATGATCGTGAACAGTCCAGCCGCCGTCGCCGCCGCGTTCTCGAACAGCTCAAGCCCGACATTGCCCGAGGAGAGCTGTTGGGCCGCGATGCCGGAGCCGACGACCACCGCCGCGAGAAAACCGCTACCGAGTGCCTCGGCGAACAACCGCCGCCAGAGGACAGCGCTCTCCACGCCTACATCCTCGGCGAGAGGGGGTGCGGGCTTCTCAACAGCAGCGGGCCTCCGGGGCCGACCGCGAGCTCGACGTCTGCCCTTGCGGCCGGGTCGACGGACTCACAGCAGCCGTCGCCGCTGAGTCCTGTCTCAGCCGGCGCGTCTGTGAGCACGGTGTAGATCTCCCACGGAGCATCGTCGGGGTCATTCACCCAGACCTTGTCCTGTACGGCGTAACAGCAGGTCGTCCCCTCCTCCAGATCGGCGGTGAGGCCCTCGGCGGACAGACGGTTCGCGGCGGATCGAACCTCCTCGGCGGAGGCCACCTCGACGCCGAGATGGTTGAGGGCGCCCGTGACGCCGTTTCCCCGAGCCGCTCGGTCCTTGATGAGGACGAGCTTCAAGGGCGGTTCGGAGACGGCGAAGTTGGCATAGTCGGGCAGCACTTTGGCGGGTTCGACGGCAAACAGCTTCGAGTAGAACGCGATCGCCTCATCGAGGTCAGAGACGTTGAGGGCGAGCTGGACACGTGACATTGGACCTCCTGATACATTGACAACAGTCGATATTCTAGCTCAACATATCGACAGGAGTCAATAGGAGGGGTACGTTGTCGACAAGAGTGGCCGATGCGGGGCGGCGTGCGGAACAAGGAGGACTTTGCTGCGCGCCGTTGACCGAGACACCGCTCTCTCAGGCCGGTGCTGCGGAACTGGCGCCCATCCTGGCTGCTCTGGCGGATCCCGTCCGACTGCAGCTCCTCTCGCTCGTCACCGCTCAAGGCGAGGTGTGCAGCTGCAACCTCGAGGCGCCCCTCGGGAAGAGCCAGCCCACGGTCTCGCACCACACGAAGGTGCTCGCCGAGGCCGGTCTCATCGTCGGCGAGAGGCGTGGCAGATGGATGTGGTGGAGAGCCGTCCCCGAGCGGCTCGCCCTTCTTCGTCACGTGCTCGGTGGAACCTAGAAGGTGGCCAAGTGACTGATATCGATCAGGAGACCCTGCGGGAGGAGACGCGCCAGCGCTACGCCGAGGCAGCCCGTGACGCCCGCGACGGCCGCGCCGCCTGTGACTGCGGCACCGAGAACTGTGTTCACGTGGAGGGGGCCAAGGGCTGGGCGCGGGAGCTGTACGAGAGCGACGAGCTCGCCGGGGTGCCGGAGACAGCTGTGCTCGCCAGCTTGGGCTGCGGCAATCCGACCGCGGTGGCCGATCTGCGCCCGGGCGAGATCGTCCTCGATCTCGGCTCGGGCGGGGGCATCGACGTGATCCTGTCGGCCCGGCGGGTCGCTCCCGAGGGGACCGCCTATGGGCTCGACATGACCGACGAGATGCTCGCCCTCGCCGAGGCCAACGCCGTCGAGGCGGGCGTGTGGAACGTCAAGTTCCTGAAAGGCAACATCGAGGCGATCCCGTTGCCGCCCGACAGCGTCGACGTCGTCATCTCGAACTGCGTGATCAACCTCTCGACAGACAAGCCGGCGGTGCTGGCCGAGATGTCCCGCGTGCTGCGGCCAGGCGGCCGGATCGGGATCAGCGACATCGTCGCCGACGACAGTCTGAGCCAACAGAAGCGAGTAGATGCAGGTGCTGTCCTCGGTTGTACCGCGGGCGCACTCAGCAAAGCCGACTACATCGCCGGGCTCGAGGAAGCCGGCTTCGTTTCTATCGGCGTCGAGTTCACTCATGAGGCGGTGGAGGGGCTGCACGGTGCGATCGTGCGGGCGGAGAAGCCGGCCTGACATCCCCACCCGGCGTCAGCCACGTGCCGAGCGGGTCACGAGCCGCTCGAGCGCTACGTGATCACACGAGCGGTTGCATCGAAGGTGGCTGTGTGGTGACGGCGTAGCATTCCGGCGATGTCGCCGGACGAGCCATCTGGGGGGGCGGCACCCAAGCTGAGCCTGCCCCATGGTGACCCCCTCGCCGTCGAGTTGACCCTGGCAATCCAGGGGGGCGACCTTGTTGGCCTGCGACGACTGCTCGCTGAGCGGATCGACCTCGCCTCGGTCCGCATGATTGGCCGCAAAGGTCTCGAAGGCGGCTGGCGCACACCGCTTCACGCCGCGACCGACTGGCCGGGCTACTTCCCGGCTGCTCCGGCCGCGGTCGCCGTGCTCCTCGACGCGGGAGCTGATCCCAATGACGACACCGGCGGTGTCCGACCCGAGACGCCCCTTCACTGGGCGGCCAGCTCTGATGACGTGGAAGTGGCCGTTGTGCTCATCGACGGCGGCGCCGACCTGGAGATCCCGAATGGTTCGATCGGCACGCCACTCGATAACGCCGTCGGATACGCCTGCTGGAACGTTGCCCGCCTGCTCGTGGCCCGTGGTGCGGGTGTGAACAAGCTCTGGCATGCTGCGGCTCTCGGCATGCTGGACCGGCTCGGCGAGTTGCTCGGCGACCGACCCGACGAGGGTACAGAGGCGCTCTCACAAGCTTTCTGGCATGCGTGTGCTGCCGGTGAGCGGCGAGCTGCGGAGCTGCTGGTGAATCGGGGGGCCGATCTGAACTGGGTTCCCGACTATGCCGAGGGGAGCCCCCTGGATGCGGCGAGAGGTCTCGGGACAGCGCCGGGAGAACGTGATCAACTGGCTCACCGAGCAAGGTGCGCGCTCGAGGGTAGGGACCGACGGGCGGCCGACTGCATCCGAGACCAACCCGCCTTGAGCCCAGCGGGCGGTCAGGGCCGGCCGGGAGCAGAACATTGCCGACGCCTCCCGCTGGAGGCCGGCTGCCCATCGGGCGGGGCGTCTCTCGGCGAGGCAGACACGTGCGATAATGGTGACCGCGGGGCGAGCAAGCAGCGTCCGCGCCCTTTATCAGCGGTCGCTCTGGTGGGCAGAGCCCCGACAACCAGAGGCCACTGCCATGGACTTCATAGAACAAGAGCCGGCTGATGACATTTGCTGACGTAGACCTGGCTCGCCTGCTCGTGGCGCTGGCCGTCCTTCTCGTTGCAGCTCACGGCGTCGGGGCTCTCTTTGCCCGCTTCGGTCAGCCGGCTGCCATCGGCGAGATCGTCGGCGGCCTTCTCCTTGGGCCATCTGCCCTTGCGGCGGCATTGCCGTCAGTTCAGCACTGGATCTTCCCGGCCACCGGCTCGTCGGCGGCAGCCCTCGGAGCCGTCTACAACCTCGGTCTCCTGCTGCTCATGTTCGCCGCCGGTGCTGAGATGCGTCGCCTTCTGCAACGTGACGCCGTGCGTACCGTGGGGCTGATCGCCTCGTTCGGCCTCATCCTGCCCTTCGTTGCCGGGCTCGCACTTGTGGCGGCGCTCGGCACCAAGAACTTCCTCGGCACAGACCACAACCACGCTTCGCTGATACTCGTCTTCGGCATGGCGGTAGCCGTGACGAGCATCCCGGTGATCTCCCGGATCATGCACGACGTCGGCCTGCTCGGCACGCGTTTTGCACGAATCGTGCTCTCTGTCGCCGTCATAGAGGACATCGTCGTCTATGTCGTCCTTGCGGTCGCCGTCGGGCTCGTGCAAGCGGCGAGCGGCAAGGTCTTCGGGCTCCCGGCGGCGCTCCACCTCCACGGCGTCGCAGAGAACAGCATCTACCACACCGTCGTGGCGGTCGCCTTCCTCGGCGTCGCACTCACAACGGGGGGCCGAATCTACAAGTGGCTGCTCACGGCGCGGGGCAATCCCTTTGCCCGCCGGAGCCCCGTCGCATTTCAACTCCTGTGGATGCTCTCGCTGGCGGCGGGCGCCCTCGCTCTTGGTCTAGTGCCGCTCTATGGGGCCTTCGTCGCCGGCATCGCAGTCGCCGTCGCCGATGACAGTCTCATCGTGAGAGAACGCAATGCTCTCGCCGGAATCTCGTTCGGCTTCTTCATCCCGGTCTACTTCGCCATCATCGGTATCAAACTCGACCTGATCCACCACTTCGACCCGCTCTTCTTCCTCGGATTCCTCGTCTTCGCCTGTGTCGCCAAAGCGGCAAGCGTCTACCTCGGGGCCCGCCTGTCGCGTGAGAACCGCTTCGTTGCCGGGAGCCTCGCGATCGCTATGAACGCCCGCGGCGGCCCCGGGATCGTGCTCGCCTCAACCGCTTACGCAGCGCACATCATCAACCAGACGTTCTTCGTCAGCCTCGTCATGCTGTCCATCGTTACCTCGCTCGCTGCCGGCTCCTGGCTGGAACGCGTTGCCGTGAAGCTCGGGGGCACCGGGCGGGAGCCCAAGCCGGCCGCTTCGGCGGTAGCTGATGACGAGCAGGCGCCGCGCGAGCTGCAGGGTGAAGCAACGCCTTAGGGCCGAAGAGCGGACGGGAACACCTCAACATCGTCCGGCACATTGAGGCGCCTAGAGGACGAACGGCACGAGCATCTTGGTGGAGCGCTTGTAGGCGGGGTAGGTGTGAGGGAACTGCTCGCCCATATAGCGCTCCTCGACGGTGGCGCTGTAGATGAAGTAGATGCCGACCAGAACCACAGCGCTCAGCCACAGCCAGCTGAGCGCAACGGCGGTTCCGGCGCCAGCACACAGAATGCCCGAGTAGATCGGATGGCGGACCAAGTGGTAGGGACCGCTCGTCACGAGCTCCGGCTCGTCCTTCTGGGTCATCGGGGTGCCCCAGTTGCGCCCGATGTGCACGCGTGCCCAGATCGCGAACCCCAACCCGAGAGCGAAGAGGATAAGCCCGAGGCCGAGCGCGCCACCGATCCGTGCTGAGGTCATGGTGCCGGAAAGCTCCCGCGCGGATCAAGAGGACCACGACGACAAAGATCACGGCCCGGATGCCGAGCTCCCGGGACCACGGGACCCGACCCCTCTTCATGGAAAAAGCTGCCACAAGCCAGTACATCCAGAACGCCGCCCATCCGACGGCGAAGACGAGCTCGACGGCGTGCACAGTCACTCAGACTGCCACAGCGCAGCGGAACATGGTCGACGCCGAAGGGCGTTCCAGTTACGGCGCACACGGCGCACACGGGTACGGTTCTCTTGATGGCCGCCCAGCAGCTACCCGATCTGTCCCTGACGGAGTGGGCGGTCCTGGCGGTTGTCGCCGAGAAACCGACGCACGGTTTCGCCATCGCCAAGGAATTCACACCCAAGGGTGATCTCGGACAGATTTGGACCGTCCGGCGCCCGATTGTCTATCGCGCGCTTGAACATTTGGAGAACCAGAGCCTGGTCGAGTCACCCGGCACCGAGCCCGGTGAGGGCGGCCCCGTCCGCACGCTCGTGCACGCCACGCGGGCGGGCAAGGCGGCCGTCGATCGATGGCTTTGCACGCCGGCGCGCCATGTGCGCGAGCTCCGGACACAGCTGCTCCTCGAGCTTCGGTTTCTGGACCGGCGAGGCCTGGACCTGGCGCCGCTCGCGAGGGCCCAACTCGAGGAACTCGGCCCGATCTTGGCAGCTCTCCGGGACCAGGCGGAAACGACGAGCGGGTTCGCCGCAGTGCTTGCCCGGTGGCGACACGAATCAGCCCAAGCTGCCGCACGAACCCTGGAGGCAATCGTCGCCGACCCCCCAGCTGGCGGCCGGAGCCAAGAAGAGCCCCTGTCGCCGCTCCGTGCCTCTGAGTAGCCTGGCTACCACTACCGCATGGGGTCGGTAGGCGGGTCGATCGAGGGCGCGTGCCCCGGGCACGTCAGGAAGGGGAGATCATGACAATCACGCTCGACAAGGCGGTGGACGACTTCGTTGCCACCGATCGACAACTGTTCATCAATGGCGAGTGGGTCGATGCTGCCTCCGGCCGAACCTTCGCGACGCCCAACCCCGCCACGGGCGACAACCTCGCAACTGTCGCCGAAGGGGACGCCGAGGACATCGACCGGGCTGTTCGAGCCGCCCGTCGCGCCTTCGAGGACGGCCCCTGGGCGCGCATGACCCCGTCCGATCGTGGCCGGGCCATCTGGAAGATCGGCGATCTCATCCTCGAGCACGTCGACGAGCTGGCACAGCTCGAGACCCTCGACAACGGCAAGCCGTTCGGCGTCGCCCAGGCAGCCGATGTTCCGTTGGCGGCGGACCTGTTTCACTACATGGCCGGCTGGGCCACCAAGATCGAGGGCAACTCGATCAACATCTCGGTGCCGTATGCTCCCGGCGCAAACTTCCACGCCTACACGCTCCGCGAGCCGGTCGGGGTGATCGGCCAGATCATCCCGTGGAACTTCCCGCTTCTCATGGCCGCCTGGAAGCTCGGGCCGGCGTTGGCTGCCGGCAACTGCGTCGTCCTGAAGCCGGCCGAGCAGACGCCGCTGTCAGCTTTGCGACTGGCCGAGCTCATCTCGGAGGCGGGTGTACCGGCCGGTGTCGTCAACGTCGTGACCGGCTTCGGCGAGACCGCCGGCGCCGCCCTTGCCGCCCACGACGGGGTGGACAAGGTCGCCTTCACAGGTTCGACCGAGGTCGGCAAGCTGATCGTGCAGGCGGCGGCCGGCAACCTCAAAAAGCTCACGCTCGAGCTCGGAGGCAAGAGCCCCAACATCGTCTTTTCCGACGCCGAGCCCGAGGCGGCGATCGCGGGTGCCGCCAACGCCATCTTCTTCAATCACGGGCAGTGCTGTGTCGCCGGCTCCCGCCTGTTCGTGCAGCAGGACCGCTTCGACGAGGTCGTCGCCGGCGTGAGCGAGATCGCCAAGTCAATCAAGCTCGGCGACGGGCTGGACCCGGAGACCCAGATGGGCCCGCTCGTGTCCGACGAGCAGCTGCAGCGGGTGACGGGATACCTCGACTCCGGAAAGGACGACGGGGCGACGGCAACCACGGGCGGGGGCCGGCACGGACAGCGCGGCTACTTCGTCGAGCCCACCGTGCTGACGAACACACGTCCTGACATGAAAGTGGTGCGAGAGGAGATATTCGGCCCCGTTGTCGTCGCAGCCCCCTTCCAGACCATCGACGAGATCGCAAAGCAAGCAAACGACACCCCCTACGGGCTCGGCGCCGGGATCTGGACCAAGGACATCTCGAAGGCACACGCGCTCGCGAAGAAGATCAGGGCCGGCACGGTCTGGATCAACTGCTACAACATCTTTGACGCAGCCCTCCCCTTCGGGGGCTACAAGCAATCGGGCTGGGGCCGTGAGATGGGCCACCAGGCGCTCGAGGCCTATACCGAGGTGAAGGCCGTCTGCGCGCAGCTTTGAGGTAAGCGCCTGGGAGGCGCGAAGCCGCTCCTGGGGGCCACCGGTCACCGCCGGCTCATCGACGCTTCGACTGCGCAGGCCGGCGAGCCCGTCGCGGTCTGTGTGTGTCGACGGGCGCTCTCCGTGCGGTCTGTCAGCGTCAAAACTTCCAACTTGGGTTGCATAGAATCTGCCGTCTCGGGTAGAGTAAAGACGTCATTTGGTACGGAAGGAGGAGACGACACAATGCTGATGCGAACCGACCCGTTCCGCGAGCTTGACCGCTTGGCCCAGGTGATGGGCACGACGGCCCGCCCCGCCGCGATGCCGATCGACGCCTACCGCAAGGGTGACAGCTTCCTCGTCCAGTTCGACCTTCCCGGGGTGAAGACCGACTCGATCGACCTGACGGTCGAGAAGAACGTCCTCACCGTTCACGCTGAGCGAACACGGCCGGCGGCCGACGACGTCGAGATGCTGGTGGCCGAGCGCCCGGAGGGTACCTTCAGCCGGCAGCTGTTCCTAGGCGAGACGCTCGACACGGAGCACATTGCGGCCGAGTATGTCGACGGCGTCCTCACCTTGCGCCTTCCCATCGCCGAGAGCGCCAAGCCCCGCAAGGTGTCCATCACCGGCAATGGCAAGACGCCTTCTGCGATCGACGTGTGACGACCAAGTGGAGGATGGCCCCGGCCCGGCTGGGGCCATCCTTGCTGCACCCACAGGTCGGAGAAGCTGAGCAATGAAGAAGCCCCCTCTAGCTTTTGACGACGAGCGAGCGCCCCTCTACACGGTCGGGCAGGTCGCCGACATGCTTGGTGTGCAGCGGGCGCTCCTCCGCCGGCTCGATGCCGAAGAGGTCGTTCAACCGGCCCGGTCACCGGGAGGCCAGCGCAGATACACCCGACAGGAGATCCACCGAGTGGAGGAGGTCGTCGGCCTGGCGGGAGAGGGGCTTACGCTCGCCGGCATCCGCCGGTTGTTGGCCCTCGAAGCCACAGTCCGGGATCTCCGCCGACAGATCGCCGAGATGGAGGAGCGGCAAGGTGAGGCGCCGGTCCCCTGAGCCCGGCCGCGTGTCCGTGGCTGAGACGGTCCGACCCTCTACAGGTTCCCAGGCGGATCAATGCTCGAGGAGGTGGAGTGGAACCAGAGCAGACAAGCGAACCGGAGGAAATGAGCAAGGAGCAGCTGGCTGCGATTCGCGCCCGCCTTGGGGAGCCGCCCCCTTTGATCGCGCTGGCGGAACTGCATCCCGGCCGGACGGCGCTCGTCGAGTACCTCGCCCGCCTGAAGGACGACCGGATCGCCCTCGTCGAGGAGATCGACCGGCTCCGAGCAGAATCTCTCCGTGAGACGACGGCTGAGGCATTGCCTCGGCCTCAACCCGATCCCTGACCTGAGGAGGAGGCTCTTGACGGCCCGCCAGCGCGTCGCTGACGGATTAGCGTCGCCTCGTGGCCGTGGAAAGCAGATACTGGAGCAACCTGCTCGAGGAACGGGCACCGGGCTACGCCCGAGTCGCCCTCGACAACATCGGGAGGGAGTACCCCAACGACAGCCGCTACCTGATGCGCTCCGCTGAGGACGCTGTCGTCCTCACCCCCCGGCAGCGGCACCCGGTGTTCTACGGGAGCTTCGACTGGCACTCCTGCGTCGAGATGCACTGGGTGCTCGCCAGGCTCGGGCGCCTCGATCTCGCCGGCACCGACACCGGCGAGATCGAGAAGACCTTCGATGCCCAACTGACGGCGCCCGGCCTCGAGCATGAAGCGCGTCACCTCTCTCATCCCGACCACCGCAACGGTCAACGTCCCTATGGCTGGGGGTGGTCCCTTGCTCTCGTGGAGGAGGTGGCGGCCTGGGGTGATGGGCCCGCCACCGAGCTGGGCTGCCAACCTGGCCGGCTTCGGCGAGGTCATCACCGAGCTGTTCCTCGATTGGCTGCCACGGGCCACGTATCCGGTCCGCTACGGCATGCACTCGAACAGCGCCTTCGGGCTCTCGCTCGCTCTGCCCCATGCCAGACGACGCGCGCAGGGCGGCGACCGCCGTCTCATCGAGGCTATCGAGACGACTGCACTCCGTTGGTTCGGTGACGACCGGGATTATCCAGGCGCCTTCGAACCTTCAGGAATCGACTTCCTGTCCGCCGCCCTCGTCGAGGCTGAGCTGGTCGGGCAGCTCCTTGCGCCCTCGGCCTTCGCCGGTTGGCTCGATCGCTTCCTTCCCGACATCGTCGTCGGTGAGCCGGCCGCCTTGTTCACGCCGGCCTACGTGTCTGACTCGTCCGACGGCCACATCGCCCATTTGCACGGGCTCAACGCCAGCCGGGCGTGGTGCTGGCGACGCCTCGGCACGATGTTGCCGCCCGGAGACCGACGGGTTGCGGTCGCCGAAGCCGCCGCCGTGCGCCACGCCGAAGCCGCCCTTCCCTATGTCGTCGGTGATGACTACATGGTCGAGCACTGGCTCGTCTGTTACGCCGTCCTCCTGCTCTCCTGTCCCCCGTGACGCCGTTCCCGTGTTACCCGCAGGGCTAGTCGTCGAGCACCACGTTGAGGGTCTCGAGGCCGCGGCGGACCTCCCGTGCGAGCTCGTAGGCATCCCCGACCTTGTAATCGTGCGAGAAGAAGAGCTGCGGGTCCTCGGCCGTCTCCTGGTTGTATAGACAGTCGATCTGCCAGCCCTGGGTCTGCATGGTCCTCGCCAAGGTGTCGACCTCGTGGGCGAGCTGCCCGAAGTCCGGAACGACGATGGCTCGGCTGCCCCCATCGGCTGAAAGTCCACCGAGGTGTAGACGTTCAGGTACGGGTTGATCGGCACTCCGTCTAGGACGATCTGCTCTCGACGGGGAATCTCGAAGCTGACCACCCCGGAGGACCCGACGCTCGGGGTGGCACCGATGATTCGCCCGAGCCTCTTCGCGTCAAGGGGTGTGGTGGGGTTCTTCGGGGGGGCCTGGGGCAGTGGTGTCGACGTGACGCTCAGCACGGCAGCGCACGCTTCGGCGACCTTGCTGGCGCTTCCCCGCATCCGCATGTGCATGAACCACACCATCGGCTCGAGGCCGAAAAGGTGTTGGTGGAGCGCCTGCCAGGTGAGCCCGTGCTCCCACATCTGAGTTATCGCCGGGTTCAGCTCCTCTGGCTTGAAGGCGAGATCGCCGTTCATCATGACCGAGCCATCGTCGAGCTGCTGGAAGCAGAGGTTGCCGTTGATCTCGAACGCCGGCTTGATGACGTGCGGACCCTTCATCACATGGGGAAGGTCGTCGCGGTCGATCTCGATGTTGAGCACGCCGTTGCTGACAGTTCCCTCGGCACGGATGATCCTTTGGATCTCACCCACAGGCAGGCCCCCCGAAGAGGTGGCCGCTCCTCGGGTGATCGGTCGCCGCCGGGTTGTGGATGCCGAGGCGAGGGTTGACGAAAGGGGTGCCGCCGAGGCGAGAACTCCGCCCGCGGCCGCTCCGCCGAGCTTCAAGAGCTGACGGCGGCTCACGGCGTACTGGCGAACGGCGGACTCGTTCCCGTCAGGCGCGGCTCCGGCACCTGCTCCCGCGTTGATCTCTGCTTCTGAGCCCATTTCCGCCGTCCTTTCTCCTCACTTATGGCAAGTACGAGTACCTCCACCGGTACCCGGGGCTTCTGCCCGGAAACCTCTCACTCGCGAGGTCCCGGACCCGAAGCCGGCGGCTCCGTCGCCTCGGTGCGGCAGGCGATTCCGGCCGAGCTGCAGCCGGTACCGTCGCGGTTTTGTGAGCACGCTCTATCGAGATGCCGCTCTGGCCGACGGGACGGGTCCCGACCTCCGCCTCGGTGTGAGCATTCTCGTCCGTGACGACCGGATCGATTGGCTTGGCCCCGTGGAGGACGAACCTGTCCGGGACGGTGACGTCGAGGTGGTGGATGTCTCAGGCTCGACCGTCGTGCCCGGCATGGTTGACAGCCACAGCCACCTGACCTTGCCCGGAGGGGCTCATTGGATCGACCGCGGGTTTGACCCGCCGGACCGGCTGCTCGAGGTCGCCGAGCACAATGCCCGCTTGCTGCGAAGCGCCGGCATCCGCTGGGCGCGCGACGTGGGATCGTCGGTGCGCGTCGACCCGGTGGATGGTCGGGAGCGGGCTCTCGCCCTCGGTGTCCGTGACCGCTGGGCAGGCAGGCGGCTGTATCCATACGTGCGGGCAGCCGGCGCATGGGTCTCCCGATCCGGGTCGCTCCCCACCGGCCTCGCCGTCGAAGTTAGCGACGGCGATGGCCTCCTGTCGGCGGCGGTCGGGCAGCTCGACGACGGCGCCGACTTCGTGAAGCTCTATCTCGACGGTCCGGACAGTGAAGTCTCACCTTTCACGGCGGACGAGGTCCGCAAGGTTGTCGATGCGGCGCACGCTCGCGGCGCCCGGGTCACGGCCCACTCGAGCACCCTTGTCGGTGCCCGCGCCGGCGCCGAGGCCGGCGTCAACTCACTCGAGCACGGGTTCCAATTGGACAAGGATGTAGTGGGGCTCATGGCCGAAAACGGTGTGGCACTTGTCTCCACCCTCGCCGTCCTCCAATCGTGGCGTACCTTCGGCCGGACGACCGCCCTTCCGCGCTTCGCGGAGCCGTCCAACCGGAGCCAGATCGCCGCACGACAGGAGTGGGCGCAGGAGAGCGTCCGGCTCGCAGCGGGAGCGGGGGTTCTCATCGCAGCCGGCACCGACTTCGGTGGCGGATCCCTCCGCGCCAACCAGCTCGCATGGGAGATCGAGTGTCTCGTCGCTGCCGGCTTGGAGCCCTGGCAGGCTCTTGCCGCCGCGACCCGCAACGGTGGAGCCCTTCTCGGCGAGCCTGAGGCCGGGGTCCTGCACGTGGGCGGGGCTGCCGACATGGTGTTCGTCCACGGCGATCCTCTTTCCGATCCCGCCGCGATGTGGCGGGTCTGGCTAGTGACCTGACTGTTGTCGAGAGGAGATCCGATGCCTCAAGCCCAGCCCCGGTCCGAGTTCTTCGCCTTCGCCGACGCCCATGTCGACAAGACGCTCACTTTGAGCCCGATGAAGGCCACGAGGCACGGGATCGACCGCTACGACGACCAGCTTGACGATTTCTCGCTTGCACACACCGAAGCAGAGGAGGAGCACCTTCGTTCGGCTCTGGAGGCCCTCGGCAAGCTCCAGCCGGAAGACGACGTCGACCGCTTGGGCATGACACTGATGGCTGAGCGGCTCGCGCGTCGGCTCACCCTCGTCGAGTCCGGCGAGGACCGGCGCACGTTCTCGGTTCTCTGGTCGCCCCCGTCACACATCCGTGCGACCTTCGAGATCCAGCCGGCAGAGAGCCCCGAGCAAGCTGAGCGGGTGAGGGCGCGCCTTGCGGCGGTCCGGCGCGCCCTCAAGAGCTGGGAGGGCACGCTCGACGAGGATTCCGCGAGGGGCTTCGTGGCGGCTCGCCGTCAGGCGCTAAGCGTCGCAGCTCAGCTCGAGACCTACGCCGGGGGAGCCTTCAGCGGTGTCGCCCGCCGCGTCTCGGCATCGTGCGGGGTGGACGCCGACACAGCCGGCTTGTCGGTTGCCTCAGCTGATGCCGACCGCGCCTGTGGCGAGCTGTCGGGATGGCTCCGCGACGTCTACGCCCCCCGGGCGTCGGCTGCCGACCCCGTCGGAGCCGAGCGATACGTCCCGTGGTCGCAGTACTTCAACGGTGCCGATCTCGACCTCGAGGAGCTTTACGAGTGGGGATGGGAGGATCTGAGACAGATAAACGCAGACATGTGGGAGCTCGCACCGGAGGTGGCGCCGGGCGCCGAGACCCTCGGGCAGATCTCCGCCACCCTCGATGCTGACGAGAGCCGCGCCGTCTACGGGACAGATGCCCTGCTCGAACGGCTGCGGGCGTTGACAGAAGGGGCGGTCGAGATGCTCGACGGAGAGCATTTCGAGATCGACGAGCGGGTGCGGTTCTGCGATGCGCGCATCGCCCCGGACGGATCGGCTGGAGCGCCCTACTACACCGGGCCGAGCGAGGACCTGAGCCGTCCCGGCATCACCTGGTACCCGACGCTCGGCCACAACCGTTTCCCCATGTGGCGGATCGTGTCCACCTGGTACCACGAATCTGTTCCCGGTCACCACCTCCAAGTGGCCACTTCCGCCCTCGAGAAGGAGCGCCAGAGCCGTTTCCAGCGCCTCGAGGGCTTCGTGTCCGCCTACGGGGAGGGTTGGGCTCTCTATGCCGAGCGTCTCATGCAGGAGCTCGGCGCCTTCTCGGACGTCGGCGACGAGATGGGCTATCTGTCGAAGCAGGCGATGCGGGCCGCCCGCGTCGTCGTCGACATCGGGATGCACCTCATGCTTCCGGTGCCGGAGGACGTCGGAGAGCTCGGGCTGGCCGGCGACGTCGCCGGCAGGGTGTGGGATGCCGGGACGGCAGTGGCGCTTCTCGAGGAGCGTGCCCTCGTGGCACACGACAGGGCTGTCTCCGAGGTGGACCGGTATCTCGGCTTCCCGGCTCAGGCGAGCGCCTACAAGGTCGGAGAGCGAGCGTTCCTGCAGTGCCGCGAGGATGCCCGGCGACGCCTCGGTTCGGCTTTCGACCTGAAGGCTTGGCACGCTCATGCCTTGAGGCTCGGCCCGATGGGCCTCGATCCCTTCGCGGAGGAGATGGCACGCTTCGGGGGCTAGGCCGATGGGGTGCTCAGCCGTGCTCGAGACGCACGGTTCGCCACGCCGGCAAGCCCGCCTCGTCCGATTCCGCCAGATCCACCTCGGCGACGATTGCGCTGTCGTGCCAACCCTCCGGGTCGTCGAGCACCTGGCGCACCTGCCAGCTGCCCGCCAGCTCGGAAACCCCGAACCAGGCGGCTGCGCGCGGCTGGGGGACCGGTTCCGATGGTCGGGTGGACCGAGAAGTAGCCCTCGAGCGCCTCGGACCAACCGGCGGCATCGAGGCCGCCCGGCTGTTCGCCCGCCGCCAGTGAGGAGATGTCGCGGCGGGAGGCGAGCTCGACCCGGCGGAAGGCGGCATTGCGCACCATCACCTTGAAGGCTCGGATGTTCGACGTGACTGGCGGAGGAGCCGAGGCTCCACTGCTCAGCTCGCGGCCGATCTCGGCGACGGCCTCCTCGATGGAGCTGCTGGCTGCGGCGCTCGCCAGCTTCTCCCACTCGTCGATCAGGCTCGAGTCGACCTGGCGCACGAGCTCGCCGAGCCACTCGGTGACGTCGAGCAGGTCGTCGTTCTTCAACTCCTCCGGGACGTTGCGGACAAGGCCCCTGTAGACGTCGGACAGGTAGCGAAGTAGGAGGCCCTCCGAGCGCGTGAGGCCGTAGTGGGCGACGTACTCCGAGAACGTCATCGCCTGCTCGTAGAGATCGCGGGCGACGGACTTCGGCCGGATGTTGTCGTCAGCGGCCCAGGGGTGGGCGAGCCGGTAGGCGTCGAACAGGTCGTATGTCCACTCGCGGAGGGGTTTTGGGTATTCGAGCTTGTCGAGGGCCTCCATCCGCTCCTCGTATTCCACCCCGGCCGCCTTGAGGGCGGTGAGCTGTCTCTGTCCTCAGCCTGTCGAGCTGGGCCATGAGCACCGGGCGTGGATTCTCGAGCGTGGCCTCGACGACGCTCATGACGTCAAGTGGCCAGGTCGCCGATGACTCCTCGAGGCGGGGGACCGCCTCGAGGACGAACGGGCTGAGAGGGTTGTCGAGGGCGAAGTCGGCCTGAAGGTCCGTTGTCACGCGGATCCGGCGCCCCAGCTCGTCGGGCGCCGCAAGCAGCTCGAGCGCACCGGCGGTGACGAGCGAGCGGTAGATGGCGATCGCCTGGCGGATCAGGCGGCGCTGCACGGGGCGGGGCTCGTCGTTCGTTGGTCACGAGGGTCCTCAGCGCCGCGCAGCTGTCACCTGGCCGATCGAGAACGTTCAGCAGGAGTCCGTGGCTGACCCGGAGGTGCGGGACGAGCGGCTCGGGAGGGGAGGCGACGAGCCTGTCGAAGATGGCCTCGTCCCAGGCGACATAGCCCTTCGGCGGCTTCGACTTGACGAGCTTGCGCGTCCGGCGCGGGTCGCCGGCGGCTCTTCTCGCCGCCTGCTCATTGTCGATGACGTGTTCGGGAGCCTGCACGACGACAAGACCGGACGTGTCGTAACCGGCGCGCCCGGCGCGGCCGGCGATCTGGTGGAACTCGCGGGCGCTCAGCAGCCGGCTCGTCGTGCCGTCATATTTCGCCAGGCCGGTGAGGACGACCGTCCGCAAGGGCAGGTTCACCCCGACGCCGAGAGTGTCGGTTCCCACCACGACCCTCAGGAGGCCGGCTTGGGTCAGCCGCTCCACGAGGCGGCGGTACTTCGGCAGCATCCCTCCGTGGTGGACGCCGATCCCATGGTGCAGGAGGCGGCTGAGGGTGCGCCCGAAACCCGGCGCGAAGCGGAAGCCCTCGAGCGCCGCCGCGATCGCCTCCCGCTCGGGCCGCGTCGTCACCTGTGCCGACGTGAGCGCCTGCGCGGCCGTCAGCACCTGAGCCTGCGTGAAGTGGACGACGTAGAGGGGAGCGTTGTCTGCCCTGAGCAGGGACTCGATCGTCTCGTGGAGCGGGGTGCGGCGGTACTCGAAGCTGAGCGGCACCGGCCGTGTCGTGGAGCGCACGACGGCCACGGGCCGACCTGATCTTCGTGCAAGGCCCTTCTCGATAGAGCTTGTGTCGCCGAGCGTGGCGCTCATGAGGATGAACTGCGCCTTTGTCAGCTCGAGGAGGGGCACCTGCCATGCCCATCCGCGTTCGGGATCGCCGTAGTAGTGGAACTCGTCCATCACGACCTGGTCGATAGCGCTGCTCGATCCTCCGCGGAGGGCCATGTTCGCCACGATCTCGGCGGTGGCGCACACGACCGGCGCCGAGCCGTTGATCGAGGCGTCCCCGGTGAGCATGCCGACGTTCTCGGCGCCGAGGACGGCGCACAGGGCGAAGAACTTCTCCGAGACGAGCGCCTTCACCGGCGCTGTGTAGAACGAGCGCATCCCGGCGGCGAGAGCGGCGACATGGGCACCCAAGGCGACGAGGCTCTTTCCTGAGCCGGTCGGCGTGTTGACGATGACGTGGGCGCCCGCGAAAACCTCGAGGAGGGCTTCCTCCTGTGCCGGGTAGAGGGTGATGTCGCGCTCGGCCGTCCAGGCGAGGAAGGCGTCAAGGGCGTTGTCGTCGCCGGCGACGAGCGTGGCGAGATGAAGGCTTGACGGCATCGTCCTCCTACTGTGCCCCATCGTGGGACGCTTGTTCCCGATGGAGGTCGTCCGCGTCGACCGTTGGCTGTGGGCTGTGCGGGCCGCCCCTACGCGGGCCTCCTCGACCGCGCTGTGCCGCGCCGGCCACGTAAAGGTGAACGGAAAAGCAGCGAAAGCGTCGACGACAGTGCATCCCGGCGACACCGTCACGGCACGAATCGGCGACCGGGAGCGGGTTCTCGAGGTTGTCCGGGCGATCGACAAGCGAGTCGGCGCCCCGGTCGCCGCCGGCTGCGTAGTCGATCACAGCCCTCCCGAGCCTCGGCGGGAGACGGCGCCCGTGCTTGCACGCGAGATTCATGCCGGGCGCCCGACCAAGAAGGACCGCCGTCAGATCGACCGGCTCCGCCGCCGGTAGCGATAAGGCCGGCACGCATCCGGGCAGCCAGCAGGCCGCACGGTTACCCTGAATTGCAGCAAGGTTATTATCTCGTCAATGGAGCAGCATGTCTGACCTGCCACCTACCGAAGACAACGTGACGCCGACGCCGGACGCCGGTGCCGCCACCGCGGTGCCAGCCGGTGCCGCGCCAGCACAGCCCACGGCCCACACGCGGATATCGGGGACGTGGATCGGCGTGATCATCGCGGCCGTGGTGCTCACGCTGCTCCTGGTGTTCATCCTGCAGAACACGAGGTCGGTGACGATCTCGTTCTTCACCGCGAAGGGGGCGATGCCGCTCGGCGTCGCCTTGCTGCTGGCGGCGCTCGGTGGCATCTTCCTGGCGGCGCTCGTCGGCTCGCTTCGCATCTTGCAGATACGGCGCCGGGTCGCAAAGGCGCCCATTGCCGGCGGTCGAAGGCGGCGCCACGGAACGGGCGTCACCGAGAGCGGTCTCGGTTGATGCAGGCGCACGGGCCACGCCTGGGCGGGTAGCCCGGGCACTACCGCGAGGGCCGGAATTGGAAGAGGGGACCCTGGTGGGTCCCCTCTTTCTATGTCGTAGACAGACTACGACGCCGGATGCGCAGCCCACGATGCCAGGCATGTGGACCTTGCACTGGTTCCCGCACCGATCTCGCAAAGGGCAGGGGCAGTGGCGCCACAGACGGGACTGGCCCGCCTGACGTGACGTCAGCGCTCTGTCGCTTGGGACGAGCGGACGTCGGCGCATCGAGGGATGCACTCGCTCATCTCGCCACGCTCGGAACTCACCTGCCTCGCTATCAGATGATTCCCCCCGCCCGCGGTTGTTCCCACGGCGGAGATTTGCTCCCACACGATACCCCGGTAGCCACGCAGGCGGCAACGACGCGAGGGCAGTTCAGTGCACCCGTTCCGGCCTCGACGCTGTCCTCGAGGCCAGCCTGGCGGCGACCGCCCTCCCTTGATCGTCATGGGATCGCTCAGCGGCAGAGAAGCCAGACCGGCTAGTGGCCGTTACGGCGTGACAGAGGGGGTCGGCCCCAATGGGTGCCGACCCCCTCTGGTTGGTTGATGCGGTGTGGCTGGAGTTGCCAGGTGCTGCCGAAGCTCGACCTATCTCAGCCGTTCAGAGGCTTCGGCTGGTCGATGGTGAAGCCGGCGTTGTAGGTCGTGTGCGGGTTGGCGTCAAGAACGACGGAGCCGGTGGTCGGGCCGGGCGAGCACGCATAGGCGATGGCGATGGCGAAGGCATTCCCGTTGCCGTCGAGGGTCGTGTTGACCTGCTTGCCGCTGCCGAGGTACTGCTCGTCAGCGCCGTACCACATGATTCCGCTAGCGCACCGGTCGTACAGCGCCGGGTCGCTGAAGGTCACCTCTTGTCCGGCGGTGCCGGAGACGAAGTGGGCGTAGAAGATGACGTCCGCTCCGCCATAACTGGCGTCCTCGATCTCGCTCGACGGGTAGGCCTTGAGGCCGGGGGTGAGACCGTTGCCGGTCGCAACCGTCACGTCGGTGTGGGCCGACTTGTACGGGTAGTAGTACAGGGTTGCAGAGATGCGGTAGCTGCCGGGGTCACAGGACGGGCCGCCCCAGACAACCGCCGTACCGTTGCCGTTGTCGTCGAGGTCGACGTAGAAGTCCGGCCCGGTACCCCATCCAGCCACGGTGCCGCCATTGAGGGTCGAGTCAGCCATGTCGCTGTACCACGAGAGGCCGCCGAAGCAGGCCGAGCTCGAGAGAGGTGGCGTCGATCTCGACGGTGTTCTCACTCCCGATGCTCGGCTTGCAGCCGACCTCGATGACGTAGGCGACGCTCGATGCCGTGTCGCCTGTGTCGCCGTAGGTCCCGGAGGCGTTGAAGGCATCTCCCGCCTCGTGGAAGGTGGAAGGGCTCACCTTCACGACGCAGGGGTCGGTCGTTGTTGTCGTCGTCGAGGTCGCCCTCACCGTCGTATGCCGCAGCGTGGCCGCTGATGCTGCCGTCGTGCCGATGGTCAAGGGAACGACGAGAGCAGCCGCCCCCACCGCCCCGACGAGGAACCGTAAACGGGCACGCCCTGAGCGCGGCCCCGATCGGTCATTTGGTTGCACGGCCTTCTCCTCTGTCTAAAGGCCGGCCCCTCACAGCACCGGCAGGCAAAGGATGCCTGGTCGCTCAGCCGGTGTCATCGTGGACATCAGCCAAAATACCCTCGGCCGCTTTGTTCCTCCTGCTCAGGCAGCTGTGCTCGCGTCCGGAAGGGGTGAGGCACGTTCCGGGAGCACACGTCTGCGCCAATCGGCGGTCTCTCAGTCACCCATAGATACTTGCGAGCACCTGAAAACAAAGAAGCAGGGGACCAGCTCGAGCTGATCCCCTGCTTCACCTGTCGTATTCGTGTTACTGGTGTTCCTCAGCGTCGTCTATCGACGCTGTTTTGGGTTCTCTCAACCGTTGAGCGGCTTCGGCTGGTCGATGGTGAAGCCGGCGTTGTAGCTCGTGTGCGGGTTGGCGTCGAGAACGACCGAGCCGGTCGTCGGGCCAGGTGCGCAGTTGTACGCGAGGGCGATGGCGAAAGCGTTGCCGTTGCCGTCGAGGGTCGTGTTGACCTGCTTGCCGCTGCCGAGGTACTCCTCGTCAGCCCCGTACCACTGCACATTGCCGACGCACCGGTCGTACAGGGCGGGGTCGCTGAACGTGACCTCTTCTCCGGCGCTGCCCGTGATGAAGTGGGCGTAGAAGATGACGTCCACTCCGAGCAGGGAGGCGTCCTCGATCTCGCTCGACGGGTAGGCCTTGAGCCCGGGGGTGAGACCGTTGCCGGTCGCAACCGTCACGTTGGTGTGGGCCGACTTGTACGGGTAGTAGAACAGCGTCGCAGAGATGCGGTAGCTGCCGGGGTCACAGGACGGGCCCCCCCAGACAACTGCCGTGCCGTTTCCGTTGTCGTCGAGGTCGACGTAGAAGTCGGGACCGTAGCCCCATCCACCGACTGTCGTTGCCTGATCCGCCGTCTCGCCGTTGAGGTTGGGGTCGGCCATGTCGCTGTACCACGAGAGGCCGCCGTAGCAGGCCGACTCGAGAGAGGTGGCGTCGATCTCGACGGTGTTCTCACTCCCGATGCTCGGGCGTGCAGCCGACCTCGATGACATAGGCGACGCTCGATGCTGTGTCGGTTGTGAAGTCGCCGAAGGTCCCGGAGGCGTTGAAGGCATCCCCCGCCTCGTGGAAGGTGGAAGGGATCGCCTTCACGACGCAGGGGTCGGTCGTCGTTGTCGTCGTCGTCGACCTCACCGTCGTATGCCGCAGCGTGGCAGCTGATGCTGCCGTCGTGCCGATGGTCAAGGGAACGACGAGAGCCGCCGCCCCCACCGCCCCGATAACGAGCCGTAAGCGGGCACGCCCTGGGCGGCCCCGCGATCGGTCATTTGGTTGCACAGCCTTCTCCTCTGTCTAAAGGCCGGCCCCTCACAGCACCGGCGACCGAAGGATGCCTCGTCGGTCAGCCGATGTCATTGTGGACATCAGCCAAAATACTTGGGGCAACCTTGTTCCTCCTGCTCAGACAGCTGTGCTCGTGGAAAGAGCCCGTCGTCGGGTCACAGTCACGCACCGATCGGCGCTTCGTCGACCTTCCTCATCACCCCGGATGGCGCTCCCGGCCTGAAGAGCGAGGCCCGTTCCGGGAGCACACGTCGGCGCCAAGCCGCAGCGTGAGCGTCCGACCACCTGGTGTCTAGCCGGCCGTCTCTCAGTCACCCGTAGATACTTGCGAGCACCTGAAAACAAAGAAGCAGGGGACCAGCTCGAGCTGATCCCCTGCTTCACCTGTCGTATTCGTGTTACTGGTGTTCCTCAGCGTCGTCTATCGACGCTGTTTTGGGTTCTCTCAACCGTTGAGCGGCTTCGGCTGGTCGATGGTGAAGCCGGCGTTGTAGCTCGTGTGCGGGTTGGCGTCAAGAACGACCGAGCCGGTCGTCGGGCCAGGTGCGCAGTTGTACGCGAGGGCGATGGCGAAAGCGTTGCCGTTGCCGTCGAGGGTCGTGTTGACCTGCTTGCCGCTGCCGAGGTACTCCTCGTCAGCCCCGTACCATTGCAGATTGCCGACGCACCGGTCGTACAGGGCGGGGTCGCTGAACGTGACCTCTTCTCCGGCGCTGCCCGTGATGAAGTGGGCGTAGAAGATGACGTCCACGCCGAGCAGGGAGGCGTCCTCGATCTCGCTCGACGGGTAGGCCTTGAGCCCGGGGGTGAGACCGTTGCCGGTCGCAACCGTCACGTTGGTGTGGGCCGACTTGTACGGGTAGTAGTAGCAGCGTTGTAGAGATGCGGTAGCTGCCGGGGTCACAGGACGGGCCCCCCCAGACAACCGCCGTGCCGTTTCCGTTGTCGTCGAGGTCGACGTAGAAGTCGGGACCGTTACCCCATCCAGCCACGGTGCCGCTGTTGAGGGTCGAGTCAGCCATGTCGCTGTACCACGAGAGGCTGTAGCAGGCCGAGTCGAGAGAGGTGGCGTCGATCTCGACGGTGTTCTCACTCCCGATGCTCGGGCGGCAGCCGACCTCGATGACATAGGCGACGCTCGAGGCTGTGTCGGTTGTGAAGTCGCCGAAGGTCCCGGAGGCGTTGAAGGCATCCCCCGCCTCGTGGAAGGTGGAAGGGATCGCCTTCACGACGCAGGGGTCGGTCGTCGTTGTCGTCGTCGTCGACCTCACCGTCGTATGCCGCAGCGTGGCAGCTGATGCTGCCGTCGTGCCGATGGTCAAGGGAACGACGAGAGCCGCCGCCCCCACCGCCCCGATAACGAGCCGTAAGCGGGCACGCCCTGGGCGGCCCCGCGATCGGTCATTTGGTTGCACAGCCTTCTCCTCTGTCTAAAGGCCGGCCCCTCACAGCACCGGCGACCGAAGGATGCCTCGTCGGTCAGCCGATGTCATTGTGGACATCAGCCAAAATAATCTCGGCCCCTTGTTCCTCCTGCTCAGAGGCCAACGCAGCGGAGATTTTCCCCCAATGGACCCGATGAGAGAACCAAGTGGCTATCTGATAGCGCTCTTAAAACGGGCCGTCTGGTGCAGCCGGGGCCGCCGCCTCTACAGCTTCTTCAACAGTGACGCGGCGGCGCTGGCACGGTGGATGCCTCGACTGGACAACCTCACGTGTAACCACTAGAACCACAAAAGACGGGCGGCGGCGGAAGGGCGGATGCTACTTGTCACGTTCGGTGATGAAGAAGTTGAAGAAGACTGCAAGTCGGCGGCCGCATAGATGACCGTGCATGAAGCTCCGGTCGCCCTCGACGGCGCACCTTCGGTCGTCCTCCCGACGGGAGTTGTCGAACTGGTCGGCTTCCAGTGCGAGCTGGTTGCGGTGTTGAGCCGAGGCGAAGGAGTGCCGGGCCTGGCGGCGGCTCTGCGGCGGAGAAGCGGCAAGAACGTGCAGATACTGGACGGTCTCGGCCGCGTCCTGGCCGGCACCTGTGTCGAGTGTGCGCTCCTCGGCCCTCCGCCCGACGGCGTGCTCGCAAAGCGCCTTGCGATTGCCGGCCCCGGACGGGCGGTCGAATGGGAAGGGCGCTGGGTGGCGTCCAGCTGTCCTTCTGAAGAGCCGGACGGCTTTGTCGTGCTCTGTGATCACGAGAAGAGCGCGGCGGAGTTCGACCTCCTTGCTCTCACACAAACGGCCTTGATGCTCGGCCTCGAGCTTGTCCGTCTGCGGAGTGTCGCCGATGCAGAGCTCGTGGCCTGGGGCGACCTCACGAACGAGCTTCTCGACGGTCCGGACATCTCGAGAGCCCGGCGGCACGCGAGGCAGCTCGGTCACGACCCAGACGTACCGCACCGGGCGGTGGTCGTGGCGGCGCCGAGCGGACGTGCCCGGGCTCTGCTTTCGACGGTCTGCAGCGAGGTCTCGCGCTCGGGTCGGACACTCGCGACCATCCGGGACCATGACGTCGTCCTGCTCCTCGACGGCGAGCCCGACTGGCTGCGGCTGGCAACGACATTGAAGGCGCGATATGGCGCCGCGATCCGGGTCGGAGTAGGTGGCAGCTACGACCTGAGCTCGATGCGGCGGTCGCTTGCCGATGCCAAGTTCGCCCTCGCGCTCACTGCAACGCTCGGTAGCGCCGGGCCGGTTGCCTGTTTCGAGGACCTCGGAATCTGGCGGCTGTTCGCCGCGAGCGCCGGCTCAGCCGACCTCCTCGGTGTGGTGACCGAATGGCTCGATCCTCTCGTCGCTTATGACGAGCAGCGCGGGGGCGAGCTCGTGAAGACGATAAGGACCTACCTGCACAACTCCGGTGAGATCGAGACGACAGCCAATGAGCTGTTCATACACCGCAACACCCTCGTGTACCGGTTGAAGCGAATCGGGCAGATCCTCGGCCACGACCTCACCGACCCCGACACCCGGTTCTCGATCGATCTCGCCTGTCGCGCGTGGATGACCATGCAGGCTATCTCGCGCCTGGACGGGGGATGAGACCCTCCCCGAGTGCCCTCACGGTGACCTCGGTCCGGTTGGAACAGCCCGACGCCGTCAGAAGCGCCGCCACGTCCCGCTTCACGGCGTGGACAGACAGCCCGAGCTCGGCGGCGATGACGCGGTTGGTGGCGCCGTCGGCGATCATCTGAAGCACCCTCAGCTGACGCGGGGTTATCCGAAGCTCCCGCGACTGCCGGGTACGCCCCAGCAACAGCTGGGCCATCGCTTCTGGCATCGTGGCTCCGCCGGTGGCAACGATCTGGAGCGCTGACCGCAGCGTATGGCCGGAGAGGGATGACTCGAACAGGTAGCCGCTCGCAGCGAGCTCAGCGGCGGCGCTCAGCCTGTACGGCTCATTGCTGGCGAGCAGGACGACGAGGCGCAGACCGAGCTCGGCTTGGCGCGTCGGCTCGACGAGCTCAGCGATGGCAGCACCGCCTATCACGCCAAGCGCGCCGGGGGGCCGCCCGCCTGCGAGCTCGGTGCACGCCGCCTCGACAGAGCAGAAGCTGTCGACTTGCTTGACGAAGTCGATCTTCGTGAGAAGGTGGTGGATGCCCGCCCGGACGAGCTCCCGGTCGTCGCAGACGAGGACGAGGGGAATGCTGAGAGGGCTATCGTCCGGCACGTCCGTGCTCACAGGCTCGTCGGTGCGTCCCGGAGAGCCGGTAGGGGAGCCCCCGAGTGTGGCCTGTCGCCTGGTTCCGGAACCCATCTGATCCTCGCCGTCCAGAGGCCGTTTTCCCCCGAGGTAGCAGGGCGAAACCCGGCCGGCTCACCTTAGCCAAGCCGCCGGTTCTCAGGCGACTAGCAGGAATGCGCCAAAAAAAGGACGCGCCCGGCTTAGCGGCGGAGCGGCCGCCCGCCTCCCGCCGGAACAAGGCACCCTCGAAGTACCCTTGTCTCATGGCGCAGCTCAATAGGGCAGAGGCGCTCCGCTTCGACTTCTCGGAGCCACCGCCGGAAGACGAGGTCGTTGCTGCCGCCGGCAGAGCGGTCGAGCCTGCGAGCGTTGTGCCGGCGATGGCCGGTGTGCCCGGACCGACCGAGCCGCTACGAACGCCGGGCTCTTCACCTGACGAGGCGCTGAGCGTCGGCGAGTTCTACGACCGGGTGAGGTACGCCCTGCGGGCGGAGTTCCCTCGGGACCTCTGGGTGACCGGTGAGATCCGAAAGGTCACGGTGAGGAACGGCAACCGATACCTGGAGCTGGCCGATCGCCATAGCTCCGACCGGGCCGGCGCCGCCACCTTGGATGTGGCGTGCTGGGCGAGGGACTGGCCGCTCATAGGCGCAGAGCTGCAGGCCGTCGGCCTCGAGCTCGCCGCCGGCCTGGTCGTCCGGATCCGTGGACGAGTGCAGGTGTGGGAGGGCGGTTCGAAGCTCCGCTTCGCGATGACCGATCTCGACGTGGCCTCACTCCTCGGCGGCATCGCGGCAGCCCGTCGCCGGCTGATCACCCACCTCGACAAGGAAGGGCTGCTGCTTGCCAACCGACGTCTCCCGCTTTCACCCGTCCCGTTGCGGATCGGGCTCGTGACAAGCCCGGGATCGGACGCCTACAGGGACTTCACCGGGCGGCTCGAGGTGTCGGGCTTCAAGTTCGTGGTGCGCTTCGAGCCTTCGCTCGTCCAGGGGCCGGACGCGCCGATTCAGATCGGCAACGCCATCCGGCGGCTGCATCGCTTCAGCCCGGATCTGATAGTCGTCGTGAGAGGTGGCGGAGCCAAGGGCGACCTGGCGGCATTCGACAGGGAGGAGGTCGCCCGCGCCATTGCCACCTCGCGGGTGCAGGTGTGGACCGGCATCGGTCACACGGGCGACCAGTCCGTTGCCGACGAGGTCGCCGCCCGTGCCCTCATCACGCCGACGGCCTGCGGCGAAGCCATCGTGACCGTGGTGGCGGATTACCTGGCCGCCCTGTCCTCGAGGGCGGCTCAGGTCTCCTCGAGAGGCTCGGCCTGCCTCGAGCAGGCGGCTCGCTTCGTGAGCGGCTCGAGAGCGCAGTTGGCGGCGGCGGCCCGCCGCGAGCTGGACGAGGCACACTCGAACCTCCTCGTCGCGCGCGGGCGCGCCGTTCGGAGCGCCGTCGTGACGGTAGAGCGTCAGCAGTCGGGCCTCAGCCGGAGGGCAGCCCGATTGCAGTCGGCGGCAGAGCGGCTGATGACCTCGGCGGAGCACCTGCTCTCCGGGCAGCAGGCGAGGCTCGATGCCTTCGACCCGATCCAGCAGCTCGCCCGTGGCTGGTCGATGACGCGCACGAGCGATGGCCGAGTGCTCCGCTCGGTGCTGGAGGCACCGGTGGGTTCGTCGATCGTGACCGTGCTCGCCGACGGTCGCCTCGTCTCAGTCGTCGGGCAGGTGAGCACAGTGGAAGACGACGGCAGGGGGTCGACATCGTGAGCATCGGCGGTGACCCGTCGCGGACGGGATCAGCGGGCGACTCGAACGAGGGGGCGGGTGCGAGCGCTCCTCGAGCCGGAGCGGGCACTCCCGTCGGAGAGCTCGGTTATGTCGAGGCCGCCGGCGAGCTCGACGCGATCATCGCCGAGCTCGACCGGGGAGTCGTTGACGTCGACGTGCTCGAGGAGCGGCTCTGCCGCGCTGTCGAGATCGTCGAGGAGCTGGACCGGCGCATCAGAGGGGCGCGGGAGCGGGTGAACAGCATCCTTCCCCGCCTCGAGATGGCCGCCCGGGGCGACGAGGGGGATCACCCCGCCGACTGAGCACCGGGGCGGACGTCCCGGGTGCAGCAGCCTCTTCTCCTACGGCGACTGCCACTAGCGTGAGCGCGATGGGAGACACCATCGAACTCGTCGGCGTGGTCGGATCGGGACTGATGGGCTCGGGCATCACCGAAGTGTGTGCCCGCGCCGGTCTCGACGTCGTCGTGGTGGAAGCTGACGCCGGCGCGATGGATGCGGGAAGGCGCCGTCTCGAGCAGTCTCTCGAGACCGGCGTGCGGCGGGACAAGCTGAGCCGTGACGATGCCGACGCCGCCATGGCCTGCGTGCGCTACTCGACCCGACTGGACGAGCTGGCAGACCGGGACCTCGTCGTCGAGGCGATCATCGAGGAAGCTGCCGCCAAGGTGGCCTGCTTCCGGCGGCTGAACGAGATCGTCGAGTCCGAGAACGCCATTCTTGCCTCCAACACGTCGTCGATCCCGATCATGAAGCTCGCCACCGTCACAAGCCGGCCCGAGCAGGTGCTCGGACTCCACTTCTTCAACCCGGTCCCGGTGCTGCGCCTCGTCGAGCTGGTCTCCTCGCTCATGACGAGCGACGACGTCGTCGAGCGGGCGACCGGCTTTGTGACAGGGAGCCTGAGCAAGACGGTGATCCGCTCGCAGGACCGCGCCGGCTTCGTCGTGAATTCCCTCCTGATCCCCTACCTGTTGTCGGCCGTGCGGATGCTCGAGTCCGGCTTCGCCACCCGCGACGACATCGATGCCGGCATGGTGGAGGGATGTGCCCACCCGATGGGCCCGCTCGCGCTCTGTGACCTCATCGGGCTCGACACCATGCAGGCCGTCGCCGAGTCCCTCTACGAGGAGTTCAAGGAGCCGTTGTACGCTCCGCCACCCCTTCTCCTGCGGATGGTGGAGGCGGCGCTGCTCGGGCGGAAGACGGGGCGGGGTTTCTATGAGTACGGCCGGAGCGGAGCTGCAGGAGAGCAGCACCGAGCCGTCGCGCGCTGAGCAGTTCCTCAATGGTCGCCCTCCCGCGGTGCGGGTCGGCCAAGATAGGGCCATGACGAGCGAGCATTCCGAACGCCCGTGGGGGAGCTACACGGTCCTCGACGAAGCGACTGATCACAAGGTCAAGCGCATCGTCGTTCATCCCGGCAAGCGGCTCAGCTACCAGCGTCACGCCAAGCGGGCCGAGCACTGGTTCGTCGTCGTGGGCTCCGGCGTCGTCACCCTCGAGGGTGCCGACCTGCCGGTGGCAGCGGGCGCTGCCGTCGATGTCGGGCTCGGCGCAGCTCACCGCATAGCCAACACCGGCGCCGAGGACCTCGTCTTCATCGAGGTGCAGTCCGGCACGTATTTCGGCGAGGACGACATCGAGCGGTTGGAGGACGATTTCGGCCGGGCAGGATGACCCCGGCGAGCGCTCTCCCGCTCGCCGCATCCCTCTGTCTCCTCACGGCCTGAACGTCACCGGTAGCTCAGCCAGCCCGCGCAGCGTGATCCGGTTGCGGAACTGCGGGCTGTCGGTGGCAAGCTCGATCGAGGCGAAGCGCTCGAGGAGGCGGTCGAAGACGACCTGGCCCTCGGCCCGGGCGAGGGCGGCACCGAGGCAGAAGTGGATCCCGCTCCCGAAGCTCGCCGGCGGTCCGTCATTGCGGCGGAGGTCGAGCAGGTCGGGGTTGCTGAAGCGCTCGGGATCCCGGTTGGCCGAGCCGAGGACGGTGATGACATCGGCTCCCGCCGGCACGTGGGTCCCCGCCAGATCGACATCCTCGAAGGCGTGCCGCCCGTCGAACTGCACCGGGCTGTCGTAGCGCAGCAGCTCCTCGACCGCCGCCCGCACCGGGCCGGGATCTGCGCCTGCGGCCAGGCGGTCGGCGCGGAGCCGCGCGAGCTGCCGGGGATGGCACAGCAAGGCGAGCAGCCCGTTTCCGATGAGGTTCGTCGTCGTCTCGAAGCCTGCGCCGAACAGGAGGATCGCCGTCGAGATGAGCTCTGTCTCCGAGAGGGCGTCTCCCTCCTCCTGCACGCCGATCAGCTCGCTCAAAAGATCGTCGGCCGGCTCATCCCGACGAATCTCGACGAGGCGGCGGAAGTACGTCTCGAGCTCCTCCTGGGCCGACAGAGCGGTTTCGATCTCGTCGTCGGGTACGACCGGCTCGAGCAGGACGGTCGCCCTGCCCATGACATGGCGGAACCTTGCCCAATCCTGCTCCGGCACGCCGAGCAGGCGACCGATGACGGCGACGGGCACCGGAAAGGCGAGGGCGTCCATGACCTCGACGATCTCGTCTGGGCGGATCCCGTCGAGAAGATCGTCCACGAGTTCCACGATCTGCGCCCTCAGTCGCTCGACGGTGCGGACGGTGAAGGCCTTGCTCACAAGCCGGCGCAGGCGGGTGTGGTCGGGAGGGTTGAGGAAGAGCAACGACCGGCGTTCGCTCATCAGCTCGCTCAAGCGGGGGAAGATCTCGAGGTGGCCGAAGCGGGCCCGCAGCCTCTCCTGGTCGCTCTCCTGCTTGCCGAAGCGCGGGTCACGCAGGACGAGCTCGCATTCCCTGTAGCACGTGCACACAAAGAAGCCGAGCCCGCTCTCGTGAACAGGCGCCGCCTCCCTCAGCTCGGCGTAGCGAGAGTAGGGGTCGCGTCTTCCTTCAGCGGTGCCGATCGTCTGGAGGAAGAGGGCGTCGAGAGCCGGCGCAGCCGGCAGGGCCTCGGGGCGGTCGCGAGGGGGGGCGGGCGACATCGGACGGGAACCTACCGCAGCATCCGGTGGCGGGCAGGAGGTGGTTGACACTTACCTCTCGAGAGATATACTTCGAGACATGACTATCGAAGGTAAGCTCTTCAAGAAGAGAGGGTGTCGCTACCCCCGCCGTCGGAAGGCGCTCGAAGGGACGAGGCCGTCGTGGCCGTCCGAGACGTCTGCGCCGTGGCGCGAGCGGGCGTTACCGGTCCGGTGAGCGGCGACGCCGCCAGCGGCGGCGCGGACGCGGCGGCTGCTCGCGCACCGGCCGACGCCGAGGCCGAGCCGCCGGGCGACGACGGCGACAGGTGTCAGCACGCCGCCCCCGACACCTCCGTCGACGAGCCGCGCCAGCTCACCGATCCACGTGAGCTCCGGGCGGTCACCCACCCGGTGCGCCTGTCGCTCCTCGAGGTACTCGGCCTCCACGGCGCACTTACGGCCACCGAGGCCGGCGAGCTGATCGGGGAGTCGCCGACGACGTGCTCGTTTCACCTCCGTCAGCTGTCGAAGTACGGCTTCGTGGAGGAGGCCGGCGGGGGCGCCGGACGCCGGCGGCCGTGGCAGGTGGCAGCACGGGGGATGCGCTTTTCACCGAAGGCTGACGATCCCGAGATGGCCATCGCAGCCTCGGCGCTCGAGAGCCTGCTCCTCAAGCGCTGGATGGACCGCTACGGCGAGTGGGAACGGACCCGCCACCTCTACTCGAGCGAGTGGCAGGAGGCGAGCGAGGTGTCCGAGACGTTTGCCTATGTGACGCCGGAGGAGTTGACCGATCTCACGGCTGAGATCCTGGCTCTCATCCGCCGCTTCGAGAGTCGGATCACTGAGCCGGCTACGCGACCGGACGGCAGCCGCCCGATCGAGATGGTGATGTTCGCCTTCCCGTTCGATGTCCTCGGCATGGGTCGCGACCCGTCCCGTCGGCCTGTCTCAGACGGCTCAGCCCCGCCCGGAGGGCCGGGAACAGAAGACCGCCCGTGAGGCGGCTGTTCGCGGTGCGCAACGCCCGCTGGTACCTGGCGGGCCAGACGTTCTCGCTCTTCGGCGACACCGCCCTGTGGCTCGCGATGGGCATCTGGGTGAAGGAGCTCACCCGAAGCTCGGGCGATGCCGGGCTGACGTTCTTCTTCTTTGGCCTGGGCGCCCTCTCCTCACCGCTCGCCGGCCTCGTCGTCGACCGGGTCCGGCGGCGGCCTGTTCTCATCTGGGGCAATCTTGCTGGCGCTCTTGTCGTGCTCGGCCTGCTCGCCGTCCGCGGCCGGGCCGACGTGTGGCTGATCTGGCTCGTCGCCCTCGCATACGGCGTCGTCTATGCATTCTTGAGCTCCGCCCAGTCGGCGATCCTCGTCACAATGCTCGACGACGACCTGCTCGTCGACGCGAACAGCGTGCTGCGGACGGTCCGCGAGGGCCTCAGGCTCGTCGCCCCGCTCGCCGGTGCCGGACTGTTCGCCCTCATCGGCGGCGGGGCGGTCGCCATCGTTGACGCCGTGACGTTCCTCATCGCCGCCGGCAGCCTTGTCTTCGTCCGCCTCGACGAGGAGAAGCCGAAGCCGTCCGAGCGGGCCTGGTGGGGGCAGGTGGGCGGCGGGGTCGCCCACCTGTGGCGGACGGTCGTGCTTCGCCAGATCACCGTCGCGGCTGCCCTTGCCTGCGTGGTGGTCGGGTTCCTCGAGCCGACCGCCTTTGCCGTCGTGAGTGAGGGGCTGCACAGGCCGCCCACGTTCCTCGGCATCATCATGGCCGTGGAAGGGATCGGGGCCGTTGCCGGCGGCCTGAGTTGCGCGGCGGTTGCCCGCCGCATCGGCGAGGGGCCGCTCTGCGGATTCGGCCTCGTGCTCCTCGCACTCGGCTCCGGGCTGCTCATGATGACAGACCTGCCCCCGGTCTTCGCCGGCTCGGCCGTGCTCGGGGCGAGCCTGCCGTGGATCATCGTCGGCTATATGACGCTCCTCCAGCGGCGAACTCCCGCCGAGCTGCAGGGCCGGGTATCGGCGGCTGCCGACACGCTCACCTCGATCCCCCAGACGGCGTCCATCGCCGTCGGTGCGGCGCTTCTCGGTGTCGTGGACTACCGGTTGCTGCTCGCAGCCGTCGCCGCCGTGGTGTCAACAGCAGGCATCTACCTGCTCACTCGCCGCGAGCAGTGGGAACGACCGGCTGAGGCCGAGGCCGCCACGGCCGAGACGAGCGGGTGAGAGTGCCGCAGGCGCCCATCCTCGTCGTCGGCGCCGGGCTGGCAGGGCTTCGTGCCTGCGAGGGGCTGCGCTCCCGCGGCTATCGGGGGCCGATCATGCTCGTCGGAGAGGAGGAGCATCTCCCGTACGACCGGCCGCCCCTCTCGAAGCAGTTCCTTGCAGGGGAGTGGCCGGCGGACCGGCTCTCCCTCCGGGCGCCGCCGGCCATCGCCGCCCTCGGCCTCGAGCTCAGACTCGGTCCGGAGCACCGCGTTGTCGCGCTCGACCTCGACAACAAAGAGCTCGCGACGGCGGGCGGCGAACGGCTCGCCTTCCACGGCCTCGTCCTTGCCACGGGCGCCAAGGCTCGCAAGCTGGCAGGAGTGAGTGATCTTGCCGCCGCCCACGTCCTTCGCACCCTTGACGACGCCGTCGTGCTCCGGGAGCTGCTCATCCGGTCCCGGTGTGCACCTGTTGCTCGTGGGGGCAGGCTTCATCGGCCTCGAGGTGGCGGCGACGGCGCGACGCCTCGGAGCGGCGGTCAGCGTCGTCGAGCCGCTCGGTGTCCCCCTCGGCCGCCTACTCGGCCCAGTAGCCGGGCCGCGCTTGTGAGGAGGTGCACTTGGAGCACGGGGTGGGTTTCTTTCTCGGGACGTCGCTCTCGTCGGTCGATCCGGGGCCGGCGGGCGATCTCGCCTGCGTGCTCAGCGACGGCACCTCACTTAGGGCCGATGCTCTCCTCGTCGGCATCGGTGCCGTCCCAGCAGTCGACTGGCTGGAGGGCGCCGGCCTGCCGGCAGGGCCGGACGGGGTGCGCTGCGACGCGTCTCTCGTCGTTGCTCCCGGAGTCGTGGCGGCGGGCGACCTTGCCCGCTGGCCGCTTGCCGGGGGCGGCTCGGCACGCGTCGAGCATCGAACGAACGCCGCCGAGCAGGGAGACCACGCTGCCGCCAGCCTGCTCGCCTCGCTCTCCGGCGCCAGCACGGAGCGGTTCGCCTCCGTGCCCTACGTCTGGTCTGACCAGTACGACCTGAAGATCCAGGTGCTCGGGTTGCCGGAGCCCGACGATGAGGTTGCCGTAGTGGACGGGTCCTTGGAGGAGCGGCGCTTCCTGGCCCTCTACGGGCGGGCGGGGCGCCTGTCTGGCGTCGTCGGCTTCGGGCGGCCGAGGCTTCTCATGAGGTTCCGGCCGTTGCTCGAGCGGGGGGCCGCCTTCGGCGAGGCGGTCGCCCTTCAGCTTGGCTGAGCTCCGAGGCGCCCCCTCGAGCGGCGGACGACCCGGCCGAGCTCGGCGAGCGCCCGCTCCGCAGCCTCCCGTGACTCGCGAACGGGCTGGCCGGTAGCCGAGCCGTAGGCGCTCTCCTCGACGACGCGCACCGCCCCCTCCACCTCCGGACCGGGCGGGCTGTTGCCGTCGCCGGCGGCGCGGGCGAGCCGGCCGACGTACTCGCCAAGGGTCTCGGCCGGTCGGCGGGAAAGACCGGCATGTGCTCCGGCTCGCTCGAGCCCGAGGGCGACGAGGCCGGCCCAGGTCACCGGCCGCCTGCGCCGGCGGCGAACAGCAAAGCGCGAGAGAGCCGCGGCTGCGAGCACGAAGCCTGCGCTCCCGAGCGGGATCCAGGGCAGCCGGGCGATCCCGTGGCCGAGGTCGGACAACAGGACCGTCCCGGGGTTCGGAGGTGCGAGCGGTACGAAAGCGGTCGGGTCGAAGCTCTGCCAGTCGTGGCCCGGCACGTAGACCTGCACCCAGGCATGGGCGTCACTTGCCTTGATCGTGTAGAGGTCCGAGAGCGGGTCGAACGAGCCGGGGATGTAACCGGTCGCCTCCCTCGTCGGGATGCCGAGAGTGCGCAACATGACGGCGAGTGCCGTCGAGATCTGCTCGCAGTAGCCCGTGCGGTTGCCGAACAGGAACTCGTCGACGGCATCCTCGCCCGGCGCCAAGGGCGGGATATCGGTCGAGTAGCGGGTGTGGAGGCCCATCCATCTCTCGAGGGCGACGACGGCTTCGACGACTGTTGTCGCACGGGCGCTCCGCACGATGGACCGGGCGAGCGCCTCCACCCGGGGATAGCTGTGCGGAAGCTGCAGGTAGGGGCTCCATCGCCCGTCCGGCCGGCTCGGCGAGGCTGTCAGCGGTGAGCGCCGATGCCGGCGCCTCGTCGTCGGCCGAGACGACGGTGTAGACGGTTCCGGCCGTCATGGCGATCGTCGAACGGAACGAGTGGTCGCAGGCGACGGTGAGGCTGTGGGCGGGGAAGTAGATCTGCTCGGGATCCGAGGTCCCGAAGAGCAGGTTCGGCAGGTTCTGCTCGACGTAGAAGGTCTGGACGTTCTGCTCGTCGGACGTGCCCGTGGCGTACGGCACCTGGAAGGGTGAGCCGGTGTCGAGCGTCTGCGAGCCGGTACCGGGCGCGGCAGACCTCGGTCCAGCTCTGCCCGTTCCAGCGGTCGTAGGTCGTGCCGAGGAAGTATCCCGGCCGGTCGGCTCGCACCCTCATGACGACCTCGTTCCCGAGCGAGGCCCGCAGCGCCGTGTCGAGCGGTCCTGCCATGCCGACGAATCCCCCGATCCCGGTCCTCCCACCGGGGTTGCCCGCCTTGGCCGGCTCGGTGGGGTGGGCGCCCCCTTCGGTCAGGCCGCCCGCCGGGAGCGGCAGATAGGACGTGAGCGAGCTGGGCAGCGTCAGTGCCTGCGAGGCTCGGGGAAGGGGGAGCACGACCTCGAGCACGAGCGCGATGGCCACTATCAGCACTGTCGCCCCGAGGAGGCCCCCTGCAGGCAGCCGCCAGCGGCCGCCCGCCATCGACCGCCAGGAGCACGAGAGGCCGATGAGGGAGGCCACCAGCCAGATGGCGACGAAGCCGAGGAAGCCCACCGAGACCGCCTGGGCGGACGCCACCGTCACGAGCGCCGCCGCCGCCGCCAGTGAGAAGAGAAGGTCGCGGCGGGCCGGCACGTCGAAGGCGTGCACGACCTGGACCCAGGTGAACAAGCCCGCGAGCGGCACCTCGATCGAGCTCAGCTCGCCGGTGTGGGCGACACTGAAGATCTCGACGACGAACTCGACGAAGACGCCGACGACGGCAACGGCGAGAAGCAGCTTCATGCCCTGCCACGGGCGCTCGCCGGGTCGCAGACGAGAACGTCATCCCGACTGCGATCCCGATGCTCGCCGACTATGGCGACGGAGGCGGAGATCTCGCCCACGTAGGCGCAGGCGACGACGCCGGTGAGAACCGCGACGAGGGTCGAGAAGCGGAAGAGCATCGAGTTCTCCGGCCGGAGCGGCTGGTTCGCCTTCCTCACCATCTCGATGAGGCCGCCACGCTCCTCGCGGCCGCGGGTGCCTGACCCCTCGCGGACCGCGGGTGCCGCTCACTGACGGCCACCGACGAGGTCGTCCCGGTACGGGTTGGCGCCGGCGCGGGCGAGGCGCCGGCCGGCATGGCGCCGGTCCGATACCGGCATGCATCGGCGCCTGCCGTCCTCGACTGTCTCCAACAGCACGTGGCGGCCTGTGCCGAGCAGCGCCACCACCGTGCCCATCGCCTCCTCGGCCTGCCGTTCGGCCGCCTCCGGGTCGTCCGGCAGGTCGGCCACGACGCGGACCGAGGCGTCAGGCCGTTGCTCGCTCTCGCGGACCATGAGCGTGCCGGTGTGGGCCGAGCCGCGCCAGTGAACCCGGCGCCGGCTGTCGCCGCTCCGGTAGGGGCGGACTCCCCGCAGGTCGCCGCTCGGTGACGGGACCCGGCGGCGGCTTCCTTCGCCGTCGATGGAGGCGGAGCCGGAATGCGATGAGGCGGAACCGTCCCTGCGGCGCCACCTCGACCGGAACCGGCAGAGTCGATGACGTGATCGACCGACCACCACAAAAGCCCGAGCGGTGCCGCCGTCGACAGCCGGACCGACGACCGTCCGTAGCACACCGCGGGTGGGAAGGGTGAGGGCGACTGCGCCCGCTTCGTGCGGTTCGAGGAGGACGGCCCCGCCCGGGGGCCAGATGGCGGTGCAGCGAAGGGGGCGCCCGGCGACGACCTCCACCGAGAGGGCTTCGCCCGCCCTCGCGTCGCGGGAACAGGCGGTGGCGCTCACCTCGAGGCGCCGGGCGGAGAAGGCCGGGCCCGATCATGCCGACGGCGATGACGCCTGCGGCGATGGCGCCGATCGCCTGCACCCAGCCCGAGCCGCTCGCGTGGGCGACTCCCGCCCAGGCGAGCAAGAGGGCGACGGAAAGGAAGACCGGGGCGGCATAGCGCTCGGGGCGGACGTGCCGCCGCGAACGACGCCCGTCGTGAGGGCGCCGGCGTCTGGCCGTCGTCATGGCCGCGGGGTTGGGACTTCCTCCAAGAGGCCGCCGACTGCGGCCGCCCCCGCCTCGATCGCCCCCACGTCGGACAGCTCTGTGACGAGGCGGTGGGCGAGAACCGGGATGGCGATCGCCTTCACGTCGTCCGGCAGGACGTAGGGGCGGCCGCGGACGACGGCGTGCGCCCGCGCTGCCGCGAGTAAGGCGATCGCCGCCCGCGGGCTGCCACCGAGGCGAACACCTGGCGCCGTCCTGCTCGCCCGCACGATGGCGACGGCGTAGCGGGCGACCTCGTCAGAGACGGCAAGCTCGGAGACGACTTCCTGCACGAGCGCGAGCAGCTCGGGCGAGCAGACCGGCTCGAGCGACGACGAGGGCCGGCTGTGCGCCCCGCGAGCGCGGCCAGCTCGACCTCGGTGGAGAGGTCGGGATAGCCGAGGCGGGTGGCGAGCAGGAAGCGGTCCATCTGGCTCTCCACGAGCGGGTAGGTGCCCGCCTGGTCGATCGGGTTCTGGGTCGCAAGCACGAGGTGGGGCCGGGGCAGGGGCCACGACTCACCGTCCACGGTCACCTGGCCCTCCTCCATCGATTCGAGCAGGGCGGCCTGGCTCCGAGGCGGCGTCCGGTTCAGCTCGTCGAAGAGCACGACGTGGGCGAACACAGGTCCCGGCCGGAACTCCCAGTCCTCGGTTGCCTGGTTGTAGACGCTGACGCCTGTGATGTCCGACGGCAGCAGGTCGGGATGGCCCTGGATGCGGGCGAGCCTGGCGCCGATCGAGGCCGCCACCGCCTTCGCGAGCATCGTCTTGCCCACTCCCGGCACGTCGTCGATGAGAAGGTGGCCGGTGGCGAGCACGGCCGTGGTGGCGATCGTGCAGGCTTCGGGGGCTCCCCGTACGACGCTCGACAGGTTCTCGTAGAGCGCAGCCGGCGATCTCGACGCGCGTCGGCTGCCGTCGCCTGGGACTGTCGCTGGGGCACCGACTACCGACAAGTCGTGTCCTTGCTGGTCACAGTGTTCTCTTCTCCTTGGCGCCGGCCTGTACCACGCACATGGCCGGCGTTGCAGCCTGTCCGGCATCCGGCTCGGCGCGCGCCGATGCACGCCGTGCCCATTGAGCGTATCGGCAGAAATGCGCAATACCTGAAGCGGGCGCCCCGCCGGCCGCTCAGAAGTCGAGCGCCGACAGCTCCGGCACCGTCCGCTCGGCCCGCGAGCGGGCATCCCTCCACCGCTCGCGGTCGAGGCGGCGCGACGGCTCGACGCGCTCGGCGGGGCCTCAGTCGTGCCGGCCGCCTCTTCGAGGGAGGACCAGACGCCGACGGCGGTCCCGGCGAGGAAGCCGGCTCCGAGCGTCGTGGCCTCCGTCACCGGGGCGACCTCGACGGGCCGGCCGCAGGCGTCGGCAAGGGACTGGACGAAAGTGGAGTTCGCCGTCATGCCGCCGTCGATCTTGAGCACGGCGACCTCGCAAGGCCGGAATCCGCCTCGACCGCCTCGAGCAGATCGGCGCCCCGGTGGGCGATCCCTTCCAGCACCGCCCGCACGATCTCGGCCCTCGTCGTGCCACGTGTGATGCCGACGAGCGTGCCGCGGGCGCCGAAGTCCCACACCGGCGTGCCGAGGCCGAGCAGGGCGGGGACGAAGAAGACTCCCCCGGCGTCCGGCACCGAGCCGGCGATCTCGTCGGTGTCAGCAGCCGCCTCGATGATCCCGAGGTCGTCGCGGAGCCACTCGATGCACGAGCCCGCCGAGAGCATGACGGCCTCGAGGCCCCATTTGAGCCCGCTGCTCGTCGCTCCAGGCGACTATCGGGAAGGTGCCGTTTGCGTCCCCTTTCGCGCGAACGGGCGGACGTGTCGGGCCGAGGCAGCAGTCGAGCATCGCCGCCCGTGCCGAAGGTCGCCTTTGCCATCCCGGCTCGAAGGCAGCCCTGGCCGACGAGGGAAGCCTGCTGGTCACCGGCTATGCCGGCTATCAGCGGGCGCCCCTCGAGAGCGCTCGCCTCGCCGACGACGCCGCTCGAGTCGACGATCTCTGGGCAGCACGCCCGGCGGGATCCGCAGCGCCTCGCAGCGGGCGAGATCCCAGCCGGCTCCGTCGCTCGGTGACGAGGCCGGTGACGCCGGCGTTGGTGTGATCGGTCACATGGAGGCGGCCGTTCGAGAGGATGAAGGCGACGTAGCTGTCCACCGTGCCGAAGCAGAGATCGCGGCTGCGGCCGGGGTCGGCGAGGTCGAGGAGCATGGCGAGCTTGGTGGCCGACTGATTGGGGGCGAGCCGGATGCCCTCGGCTCGCAGCATCAGGCACATGCCGACGGTCCGGAGGTCCTGCCACCCGATGCCCGGCCCGACCGCCCTTCCGCTCGTGCGGTCCCAGAGGATCGTCGAGGCCCGTTGGTTGGCGATCCCGACCGCCTCCACCGGGCCCCCGGCGGCGATGGCGGCGCCCGCCACCTCGAGGACGGCCGCGGCCATGCACGTCGGCGTCGAACTCGACAAAGCCCTGGGCGGGTGAGGACGGGGAGCACTTCGCGGTGCTCGACAGTGGCCGACCGAGCCGGTCGGCGCTCGACGATCGATGCCCGCACGCCGCTTGTGCCGACATCGACGACGAGGACGCTCACGTGACGGTCTCCCCGAGCTGCCACGGGGATGCCCCGAAGGGCGAGCGCGAGGCCGAGCTTGCCGGGGTTGAGAACCCCGGCAGGGTCAAGGGCGCGCTTCACCGACTCGAGGACCGCGAATCCGCCTGCCGAGTGCCCGGGCGAGAAACGGCCCACGGACGAGCCCGATCCCGTGATGGTGGGAGATGGATCCGCCGTGGCTTTCGTGCTGCCGCCATCACCGCGGACCACGCCTCCCGGTAGAACGCCTCCTCGAGGGCGCCTGTCGCCCGGCGCGGGCATGCTGCCGGCGAACGTGAAGTAGAGGCAGGCGCCGTCGAGATAGGCGTGAGACTCGTGCGCCGAGGCCGACAAGGCAGCCCTCGATCTCGCTGGAGCCGGGTGATCGCCTCGGAGTAGAGCGCAGGGAGAGCCGCCCAGGCGGCGGCGACCTCGACCGTGTCGACGACTATGCCGGCCCGCGTGACGGCCTCGAGGGCATCGACGTCGTTGCGGTTGGCGAGCCACTGACCGACGAGGTCGGCGCTCAGCTCTGTCGCGCCGCCGGCGGCGCACTCCTCGCCGAGGACCGCCATCGACGCCTCGACGATCGGCGGGTCGCCCTCGTCGAGCGCGATGAGCAGGTTCGTCTCGAGGCTGAAGCTGCGCCGGCTCTCCTGCTCGTCGTAGAGGCGCACGACGGCCGGCGTGGCACCCCGGCGGAGCGTCTTGCGGAGGGCCCCGAGGCCGTCGCTGAAGCTGTCAAAGCCGAAGGCGAGCCGCCGTTCCGCCGGAGGAACGACATGGGCCCGCAGCCGTGCCGCCGTCACGATGCCGAGCGTGCCTTCACTTCCGACGAAGAGCTGCGTGAGGTCAGGGCCGAGAGCCGAACGTGGGCCGGCACCGGCGAGGGCTCCGGTGCGGATCACCTCGCCGCTTGCGAGCACCACCTCGAGGCCGGCGACGATGTCCTCGATCTTGCCGTAGCGGGTCGAGTACTGGCCGGCCCCCCGGCAGGCGAGCCATCCGCCGACGGTGGCGAGTTCGATCGACTGGGGGAAGTGGCCGATCGTGAGGCCGAGGCCGGCCGCGAAGCTCTCGCTCGAGATCGCCGCCGAAAGTGCCCGCTGCCACGTCGACGAGGAGGGATTCGTCGTCCACCCCGAGCAGCCCGTCAAGAGCGGTCGTGTCAAGGACGATGCCGCCGAAGACCGGCACGGCGCCGCCACAGACCCCGCTCCGGCCCCCCGAGACGGTGAGCGGTATGGCCTCCGCGCTGCAGAGGCGGACGACCGCTGAGACCTCGTCGAGGCTCTCCGGGCGGGCGACGGCTGCCGGAAGCGCAGGCACCTCCCCCTCGAGCGCCCAGTGCATCGCAATGGGCCACCAATCCCGGCCGGCCTCGGCTCGGGCGGCAGGAGAAGTGTCGACCTCGGCACAAACGGACGCGAGCCGGCGGAGGGTCGGGCCGGTCGACCGCCACCCGCTCCCCGCCGAGATGCTCGCTCACGCCGCCGCCGGTCGGCGAGGACCCGCCCGAGCCGCCGCCAATGGCAATCGGGGGGATCGGCCGCCGGCGGCTGTGGTCGCCGGCGGAGGGGGGCAGCTCCGCCTTCATCTCCGAGCAGCTTCTCCTGCCGGGGCGCCGTCTCCCGGCCGTTCGTCAGTTCCTCGGGCTCGGGAGTGCCCGTGCGCCCCCGTGCCTCCTGCGGGCGCCTCGCCGGCGAGGGAGCGGGCGGCGGCGAGAGATCTCCCGGCGAATGCCTTCACGTGGGCGACCTCAGCGGCCATCCTCTCGGCATCCCAGCCGAGCTCACGCCCTACGAGCTGAGCGGCGGCGGGGGCGGCATCTGAAGCCGCCTTTGCGTCGAGCAGGAGGGCGCGGGTGCGCCTCGAGAGCACGTCCTCGAGGGTGCGGGCCATCTCGTAGCGGACGGCGTAGACCGCCTCGACGTTCAGGTAGGGCAAGCCGGGCACAAGCGGCGACATCAGCTCCCGGTGGCCGGCGGCGAGACCGAGGACGGCTGCCGCCTCACCGCCGTAGCGCTGCCGGAGGTGGTCGAGCACCTTCTCCTCCACTCGAAGGGCCCCCGCCATCTTCGGTCCGCTCCATGTCGCCGCGCCGACAGCGCCCCGAAGCCGCAGGCGCCGCGTCGGGCTCGGTCGCCTCTGCTCCCCGAGCGCAGCGGTGACGGCGGTGAGGGCGTCCTCGGCCATCTTCCGGTAGGTCGTCAGCTTTCCCCCTGTGATCGTGACAAGGCCGTCGGCCGACACAGAGACCCGATGGCGCCGGGAGAGATCGGCTGTGCGGGCGCTCACTGCTTTGGACCGTCCCGGCACCGACGCGAGGAGCGGCCTCAGCCCGGCCCATGTCGCCGTGACATCCTCAGGCTGCAGGGCCTGGCTAACCGAGGCGTTGACCGCCCCGAGGACGTAGGAGAGATCGGCCGCCGTCACGGGCGGGTCCTCGAGCGGCCCGTCGTAATCGGTGTCGGTCGTGCCGAGGTAGGTGTGATCCCCCCACGGGATGACGAAGATCGAACGGCGGTCGTGTGGCACAGGTATCAGGGCGGCCGTCTCGCAGGGGAGCTTCGAGCGGCTCACAACGACATGGATGCCCTTCGCCGGCCGGAGAGAGGAGGCACCCCCGTCGGTATCGAGCGCCTGCACCTCGTCTGCCCAGACACCGGTGGCGTTCACGACCACCCGCGCCCGGATCCTCGTACCGTCGCCGAGGACAGCGCCCGTCACTCGCCCTCCGGCATCGCGGCTGAAGCCGGTGACGGGGGCGTAGTTGACGGCTGTCGCACCGTGCCCGAGGACGGCGGTGCGGACGACGGTGAGGGTCAGCCGGGCGTCGTCGGCGTGGGCGTCGTAGTAGATGAAGCCCGCCACGACCCGCTCGCTTCTCAACGTGGGCAGATGCGCTCTGATCTCGGCGGCGCCTACCTTGCGGTGACGTCTGCCGATCCTCCAGCCGCCGGCGAGGTCATAGCCCCAGAGTGCCGCCGAGTATGCCCTCACGACCGTCTCGTCGACGACGCCGCCCTTCCCGAAGAGCGGGATGAGGAACGTGAGCGGCGTGACGAGATGAGGGGCGTTCGCCAGCAAGCGCCGTCGTTCCACGAGATTCTCGTGGACGAGCCCGAGCTCTCTTTGCTGGAGGTAGCGAAGGCCACCGTGGACGAGCTTGGAGGACTTCGACGACGTTCCCGACGCGAAGTCCTCCCGCTCGACGAGAGCGGTGCGAAGCCCACGTGCCGAGGCATCGAGAGCCACGCCGGCGCCCGTGATGCCACCGCCGACGACGAGGACGTCGAACTCCTCGCTCGACAGGCGCTCGAGGGCGACGGTGCGGTCGAAGACGGTGACGGGCTGTGCCGGCATGAACGAGGACAGCCTGCCATAGCCCGCTTTGCTGCGGAACCGCCACAATCCGCCGTTCGGGCCGCATCACCGCCGGAGGCAGCGCCGGCCGGACCGGCCGGCTGATGGCAATTCTTTCGCCAGCCCATTGACAGGATGCTCACCGTCGGTGATAATCGGAATACCTGGAGGCGGAAAATTCCAGTTCGATGCTCCGCGAGGGATCCCAGGTTCTCCCCATCGAATGTGCCGAGGTCGTTGCCGCGGCACGGACGAACGAAAGTGGTCCGCAATGAAAGCGACATGGCGCCAGCGGGGGGCATGTCGGGGTCTTGACCCCGAGATCTTCTACCCTGCGACAGATGAGGAGGCCGGGGAGGCCAAGGCCGTCTGCGACATCTGCCCGGTCCGTCAGCCGTGTCTGGAGCACGCTCTCGCCGTGCGTGAGCGGGAGGGGATCTGGGGCGGGCTCACCGAGCGCGAGCGGCGCCGGATCCTGCGCCAGCGTCGCAAGACCGCCTGAGCCGCTCTCCTCAGAGGTTCGAGGCGGCGGGTAGCCTCAAGGCGTGGATTTCGAGTTTTCCGAAGAGCTGAAGGCGCTCCAGTAGTCGGTCCGCAGGCTGGCACGGGAGAAGGTCGAGCCGCGGGCGCGCCAGATCGACGAGAGCGGCGACTACCCGGACGACCTCTTTGCCGTCTTCCGCGATGCGGGGCTTCTCGGGCTGTGCATACCGGAGGAGTACGGCGGATCGGGCGCCGGCATCGTCGGGCTCACCCTCGCCATCGAGGAGGTGGCGAAGTATTCCAACAGCGCCGCCCTCATGCTTCTCCTGACACGGCTCCCTACCGGACCGGTGATGATCGCCGGCTCCGAGGAGCAGAAGAAGCGCTACCTGCCCGGCATCGCCGAAGGAGCACAGCGGGCGGCCTTCGGCCTCTCAGAGCCCGGGGCGGGGAGTGACGTCGCCGGAATGCGCACGCGGGCGACAGAGGATCCTTCGGGCGAGGGCGGCTGGATCCTGAACGGGGTCAAGTGCTGGATGTCCGGCGTCGCCCAGGCGGACTGGTACACCGTCTTTGCCAAGACGGGCGATCCCGCCAGCCGGCGCCACGACTCGATCACGGCGTTCATCGTCGATCGCGCCTTCAAGGGCGTCTCGGTCGGGTCCATCGACCGCAAGATGGGCGTCCGGGGAGTCGACACGGGCGAGCTCGTGCTCGAGGACGTGCGGGTGCCGGCGGAGAACGTCATCGGTCAGGTCGGTGGTTTTCGCCTGGCGATGCTGGGGCTCAATTCGATGCGACCGATAGTCGCCGCTCGCGGCCTCGGGCTCGCCGAGGGCGCCCTCATGTACGCCACCGAGTACGTGAAGGAGCGCAAGGCATTCGAGGCCACGATCGCCGACTTCCAGGGGATCCAGTGGGAGATCGCCAAGATGGCCGTCGAGATCGAAGCGGCTCGGCTGCTCACGTACCGCTCCGCCTGGCTGGCTGATCAAGGGAGGTTCGGCCGCGAGTGGGTCCCCTACCTGTCGATGGCCAAGTACCACGCTTCCGAGGTTGCGGTGAAGGCATCCGGTCTCGCCGTGCAGCTGCTCGGTGCGGCCGGGTACATGAAGGACCACCCGACCGAGCTCTGGTACCGCGACGCCCGCCAGCTCACAATCGTCGAGGGCACCTCCCAGGTGCAGCTGAACCTGATCGCGAAAGGCGTGCTCGACCACGACCTGTGGTGGGACTGAGTGCCCGGGGACGTCAGGGGCGTCACCGGCGCGGCGCCCTCGTCATCCTCACCTGCTTCGGGAGCGGACGCCGGCAGTGACCCAACTGAGTGTCCGCTCACGCTCGAGTCGATCGGCGGTTGGCCCACCGTCCTCGGCCGGCTGTTCCGGCGGGAGGATCTGAGCGCAGGCGAGTCGGCTGCCGTCCTGTCGTCGGTTCTCGCCGGCGAGGCGACGCCGGCCCAGATTGCCGCCTTTGCGGCCGCCCTCCGCACCAAGGGCGAGACGGCCGCCGAGATGATCGGCATGGTGACGGCCATGCGGCTTCACGCAGTGCCTCTTCGCATCGCCGGCGACCTCGTGGACACCTGCGGCACCGGCGGCGACGGGAGCGGCACGATAAATGTCTCCACGCTCGCGGCGCTCGTGGTAGCCGCCGCCGGAGGACGGGTCTGCAAGCACGGCAACCGCGCCCAGTCGTCGCTCGCCGGCTCGGCCGACGTGCTCGAGGCGCTCGGTGTGGCCGTCGGGCTCGGGCCGGCCGGGGTTGCCCGCTGCGTGGAGGAGGCAGGGATCGGTTTCTGCCTGGCCCCCCGGTTCCACCCGGCGATGCGGCAGGCGGCGCCGGTGCGAAGAGAGCTCGGTGCACCGACGACCTTCAACTTGCTCGGGCCGCTCAGCAATCCCGCCGGAGCCACCCGCCAGGTCGTCGGCGTCGGCGATCCGGCGATGGCCGAGCGGATGGTGACCGTGCTCGAAGCCGGCGGCGCGATGCACGCCATGGTCGTCTTCGGGCGGGACGGTCTCGACGAGCTGTCGACGGTCACCTCATCGACGATCTTCGAGTCCGTCTCGCCGGGCGACGGGCGGTACCGGCGGCGTCGATTCGAGATCGAGCCTGCCTCGCTCGGGATCAAGCCGGCGAGCATCGACGACCTGCGGGGAGGTGCTCCCGCCGAGAACGCCGACCTCGCAAGAAGGGTGCTGAGCGGGGAGCGAGGGCCGCGGGCAGATTTCGTCTGCCTGAACGCCGCCGCCGCCCTCGTCGTCGCCGGGCTCGCCGGCGACCTGGCCGCCGGCCTTGTGATGGCCGCTCAGGTTCTCGCGAGCGGTTCCGCCGCGATGACCCTCGAGCGCCTCGTGCGGGTCTCCCAGCAGGAGGCGCTCGCCGAGGCCGCCGCCGGCGACCTGTGAGCAGGCCTCAGCAGGGCGTCGGGTTCCAGGGCTCGGGATAGTTCTTGGGCGTGTCGATGACGGGCACGCTCGTCGTGCCCGTGACCGCAAGGCTTGTCGTCGGCACTGTCTTCGTCGAGGAGGTGGAGCCGGACGAGCCGTGGGTTTTGTGCCGCGGGGAGCCGAAGGCGAGGAACTTGCCGATAAGCGGTCTGTCGAGCGTGGGATCTGGCAGCAGAATGTCAGAACCGTTGTAGATCGCCTCCCTCGTCGGGAGCACGTAGGTCGTGAGCGCTCCGGAGGCGATGCCGCGGAACTCGAGGCCGAGGCTGCGGATCTCCGACGTGGAGAAGTTCTTGTCGACGACGAGGTCATGGGTGGCGGCTCCGATGAAGTCGCTGATGGCGATGGGATTCGTGATCTCGCTGTTGGCGCGACGGATGACGGCGTGGAAGAAGGCCTGCTGGCGGCGGATGCGGCTGAAGTCGCCGTTGCCGTCATAGTTCCATTGGCCGTGTGAGAAGTAGTAGAGGTCACGGCTGCGCACGAGGGCGAGCGCCTGCGTGCCGCCGATGAGCTGGCAGCCGGTCTTCTTGATGTGAAGCCCCGAGTTGTCGTCCTTCACCGGATCGGGGAAGTCGAGGTAGACACCGTGAAGCGCGTTCACCACGCCGGAGAAGCCGGGGAAGTTCGCTTCCACAAAGTGGTTGATGGGGATGTGAAAGTCCTGCTCGATCGTCTGCGACGAGGCCGCTCGGGACCGTTGTTGAAGGCAGCGTTGATGCGGTTCGAACCGCCCGTTCCCGCGATCGGCACCCAGGTGTCGCGAGGGATCGAGAGCATCTCGATGCCCTTCGTCTTCGGCGCGATGCGGACGAGGATGATCACGTCGGAGCGCTGGCCGGTCTGGACGGCCGGGTTGCCGACCTGCTGTTGCAGCTTCTTGTTGTTCCCCACGAAAGAGCGCGAGTCGGACCCGACGAGGAGGATGTTGATCGGCGCCCCGTTCGGCTTCTCCTTTACGAGGTGCTTGACGGTGACGCGGGGTATCTGTCCCAGCTTGTAGCCGAGGTAGAACCAGGTGGCACCGCCCAAGATGAGCGCGAGGACGACGAGGATCGAGACGCCGATGATGGTCCGCCGCGGCCAGCGCCGGCGCCCTCCCTTCACCTGCTTCGGATTGGCAACCGGGCCGGCTGTGCTGCTGCCGGCTGTTCCGTTGCCGGCAGGCTCAACGTCGTCGGGGGCCACGTCGGAGGAGATTACCGGCGGACCGGGACCCATATGGGGTCATGCGAGGGCTTCACCCGATCAGGCTCAGCACGGGGTGGGGTTCCACGGCTCGGGGAGGCTACTGTGGAGTGTCGGTCACGACCCCGGCGACGGGGGAGAAGAGGTGGTGTGGTGGGGGGCGCCGTCGATCTATGCGAGCGGGCAGTCGTTGCGGATCCGGTCGACCGGCTCCTTCCCGAAGGCGAGGAAGCGGGCGATCGTCCGATCCGAGTAGGGTTTGCTGCCACAAGGGCGTCCTGCCCGTCGATGACTTCGGGAGAAGTCGGCAGCACGACCGAGCGCAGCTGTGACTCGGTGAGGGAGTGGTACTTGAGCCCGAGGGAGATCAACTCGCTGCTCTTGAAAGCAGAGTCGACATTGAGGTCGTCGACGGTGGCGTTGAGGAAGGAGTTCAGCCGGAAGACGTTCGGGACCACCGAGTGCACCCGGTCCAGCAGGGCGTGGAAGAAAGCCTGCTGCCTGCGTATCCGGCTCCAGTCGCTCAAGCCGTCGTAGTGCCAGCTGCCCTTCTCGAAGTAGTACAGATGGCGGCTGCGCACGAGGCCGAGAGCTTGTGCGCCGTCGACCAGTTGGCAACCGGTCGTGCGGATGTGAAGCCCGGAGTACTGGTCGCGCACGGGGAACCGGAAATCGAGGTAGATCCCGCCGAGGGCGTTGACCATCCCCTCGAACCCCGGGAAGTTCGCCACCATCACGTGGTTGATGGGGATTCCGAAGTCGGTCTGGATGGTCTGCACGAGCTGGTTCGGGCCGTCGGCGAAGGCGGCGTTGATCTTGTTCGAGCCGCCGCTGCCGGCGATCGGCACCCATGTGTCACGCGGGATCGAGAGCATCTCGACGGCACCGCTCGGGCTGAAGCGGGCGACGATGATGACGTCGCTCCGCTGACCTGTCTGTGTCGAGCTCTTTCCGAAGGACTTGGCCTCCGCAGGGGTGTTCACGAAGCTCCTCGAGTCCGACCCGATGAGGAGCACGTCCATCGGCTGACCGGCCTTGAGCGGCGTGAGGGCGGGCACGGCCGTTCTCGGGATGCCGCCGAGCTCGGAGTCGACGTAGAAGTAGCCGGCGATGCCGAGAAGTAGGACGAGCACGACGACGACCACGGCCCCGGTGAGGGTACGCCGCCGCCAGCGCCGCCCGCCACGAATCGGCCGGCGGCTTCTTTCGCGGTCGTCGATCTGCGCCCGACACAACCGGGCCGTCAGGCGAGGGTCGGTCCGGCGGGGGATCGGGCGGAACCGCCTGCGGCTCGTGCGGTAGATCGAACGGCTCTCGGCCGGGACTGCCGGGAGGGTCGTTCCGCACGGCCCGGCAGGTTACCGAATGCTCTCGCCGGCGCGGGGTCGGGTGGCGGGGGCGGCGGCGACCGAGGCGGCGCGGCGGCGCTGCTGGCGCCGCTCCCGTCGGAGGAGGTTCCGCAGCCGGAGCAGTCCGAGGCCGGATTCGAGGCCCCGGCGCCAGACCGGGGTCCGGGGCGGTCGCAGCTCGGTCACGGTCGCAGGGAGCTCGACGACCCGCACGCCGTCGTCGATGGCCCGGAGAACGAGCTCGATGTCGTAGAGGGCACCCGACATCTGGCACTCGCCGAGCCGCCGGGGCACACTCGTCCCGCGAGAGCACCTTCATCCCGTGGGCGTCGGTGATGGGCGCTCTCAGCACCGTACGCATCGCGAGCGTGAAGCCGGCAGTGAGCAGCCGGCGCTGCAGCGGCCGCCGATCATCTGCTCCCGGGGCCCTCTTGCTCGCGAGCACGATGCCGGCGCTTCCGTCGTCGATCAGGAGCACGGCCTCGTCGAGAAACCCGAAGTCGAAATAGTCGACGTCGAAGTGGACGACGATCGGTGCGCGAGCGAGCGCGAAGCCTCGTGCGACAGCGGCGCCGTAGTCGGCGTTCGGGAGCGAGACTGTGCTGAGCTCGGGGATCTCGTCCTCGAGGCGGCCGAGGATGCCGGCAGTCCCGTCCGTCGAGCCGTTCTCCACCACGAGCAGCTCGAAGTTGTCGCCCCGGCTCCGCAGTCCTGCCACGAGCTCGGCAATGACCGGCGCGATCAGCGCCTCCTCGTTGTGGGCGGGGAGCACGATGCTGTAGCGAAGGACTCTCCCGTCGGCGGGATCGGCCGTCACGTCCCTGCCTCCGGTTCATCCGGCTCGTCTGGATTCGGCTGGTTCCCGCCGTTCATCGAACTCGTGCCCGACCGGGAGCCCCGGCCAGCCCGCCCATCCCGCTCCGCCTCCCGGCGGCAAAGGCGGCAGCCCGCAGGCGGCGCGTCGTCCGGCGGCAGCTCTCCGAGGGCGTTGAGGAGAGGTCTTGCGACGCGGCAGCGAGCTGCGGCGCCCCCGTCTCGGTCGTCGTGAGATCGGGCCCCATGTCAGGGGGCCGGAGCGATAGCAGCATCCCGAGGCCGACGACGCCGCCGAGCGAGGCGATCTTCCCTGCCCAGTCCACTTTCGAAGTGCCGTAGACGAGCTTCACGTCGTGAGATGTCGGTACGACCGCCATCAGGTTCGGCGAGACCTCGTAAGGACCGCTCGCCCCGACCGCCTCCCAGTTCGGGAAGTACGGGATCTTCACCAGTACGGGCGTGTTGAGCCTCGTCACGTGGAAGGACAGCTCGAGTCCGTCGTCCTCACATCGCCGATGCTCGTCGTCGGTGCCGGCACGGCCTCGCCGATCGACACGAGCCGCGGGGAAGCCGAGCGGGGCCACGACGGCGGCCCGGAGCGGGCAAGCTCGACCGGCCAGTTGGGCTCGCTCTCGTACCAGGCTGAGATTGGCGTTCAGCCATGCCTTCGCACCCATTGCCTCGACGACCGGGTAGTGGGTGAGCGGTTGCACGAGGGGGCTGTTCTTGATGAGGTACAGCTTCCAGACCGGGTGCGGATCCGAGAGCCCGTTGACGCTCCCCGGGAAGCCGACGGTCGTCCCGACCAGACGAAGCGACGGGTCCTTCGAGGCCGCCGCCTCGACTGGCGGAGACATGGCGAAGAAGTAGCGGTCACCCATGAGCTGCAGGTGGCGGATACCGTCAGCGAGGTCAAAGCCGGGGTACACGAGGCTCGAGACCGGATCGGGCGCTTCGCCGTTCTGTGATACCTCGCTCACGTTGAGGAAGTGGAAGGGCGTCGTCGTGGACGACTCGAAATAGATGCCGTCCGTGTCCTCGATGCAGCCCTTCGTCCAGAGCGGAAGTGACATCATCGCCTCGGTCGAGCCGAACGGCAGATTGGTCTCCTTGATGTACTCGTACTGGAGCCGGCCGCACCCGTACCGGGCCGCCGCCCGGTCCATCATCTCGTACATCGCCTTGAACTGCGGCCAGCCGCTCTTGCCCTGGAAGCCGGTGTAGTTCCAGTTGTCCCAGCCTTGAACCTGGGTCTGGGTTGGCATTCGGCGCCACGAAGGGAAAGGCGCCGTTGAGGCCGCCGGCGATCGCCGCACCTGCCATGCAACCCACTGTCCCCGCCGCGATTGCGGCGGAAGTCTCCCAGCCCCGCAGTGCCAGCCGCGAGCCGATCGCCCGGGCGAGCTCACCTACGCCGAAAGCCGCCTCGAGCGAGACGAAAAGGAACCAGAAAGGCAGCCATCGGCCGTTGTAGACGAGGCCAGACGGCAGTTTGGCGAAGGCGACGCCCGCCCCGGCACCGGCGACGGCGATGGCGATGGCGAAGCGATCTCTTCTCAGGAGGGCGATGACCGCGCCGAGAGCCGCCGGCACGACCATGAAGATGAAGCCGGTCGGGACGAGGTTGCCGACGATGCCGGGGATCCTCAGATAGCCCATCGACGAGCTGTACTGCAGGTTGACCCCGAATGGGAGAAGCCAGAAGGCGGCAAGCAGCCCTCCTACGACGCCAACGGGTGCGAGCACGCGGACCGTTCTCAGCCGCGTCCGGCTGAGCGCCATGAGCACGGCGATGCCCGCGAAGGCGAGCGCCGGCACGACGTGGCACAGAACCGTCACGGCGAACAGGACCGCCGCCAGCCACCGGAGCCGGCCCGTTCTGCAGGGCGTAGGCGAACACGCCGAGAAAGAGCATCCCGGTGCTGAGCGCGAGGCTGAAGGAGAACTCGCCGGCGAGTGTCGAGGTGAGGTTGCCCCCGTCGATCGTGTACGAAGTGTTGAACAGGTACGGCAGCATGGCGGCCGCCATCAGGACGGGAACCGGCCGGCGGAAGCCGGCCAGCCTGCCGAATGCCCATGCCGCCACGGGCAGCGTGATCGTGCCGAGCACGGTCACCACCTTGAAGGCCACTGCATACGGGAACACGAGGTTGAGAAGGGCGATCAGCAGCGCCGGGAGCGGGAAGTAGAAGACGTACAGGGGGAATCCGTCGAACCACTGGGGATCCCAGCCTTCGATGCGGCCGTGCGGGAGCAACTGGTGGATGAGGAAGTACGGCGCAGCGACGTGGCCGCCGTTGTCGCCGCCGACATCCATCGCCGGGCCGAAGATCAGGTCAGGCCGGATCTGCCAGATGACCCAGACGGTCATGCCGACGAGTGCTACGACGGTGAGGACGACACCGAGGACCTGAGCGCCTCGGTCAGCTCTGGCGGCAGATGCGAGGCGTAGTGAGCGGCGTTCCCGCCGGCTCCCGCGGCGGGAGACGAAGGGGCTGTCGCCGTCCTCTTCGGGCTCGAGCTGAGGGTGGCCCGTCACCAGCTGTGCGCGCTCGTCAAGGGCCACCGGCTCACCGTCCTCGACCGGCTCGGGCATAGCCCCGGTGGAGGGCCCGGTTCCGTCGACAGCTGCCGAGGCATGAAGGCCCCGCCGCGCCTCTCCGGCGTCAGTACTCACGTATCGATCAGCCTAAGTAGCCGGGCCGGGCTCTTGGCTCGGGCTCTCGCCGCGCGCTCGGCGGACTCACTACCGCAATCTATCCGCGGGCGCCTCTGGATGGACCTCGGTTGCCCGGCGACGCCGCCAGCAGTGGTCGCCGCCCGGGGTTGTCCCCGCCGACGCCGTTGGGCCCGTCGCCTCTACGGGATGCCTGACGAGGCGCCGGTGCTAGCTTGAGGGCGGACGGGCCGTTGGCGCAGCTGGTAGCGCACCTGCATGACGCGCAGGGGGTCAGAGGTTCGAGTCCTCTACGGCCCACCGCATCACATTGATCCTCACAGCCGAGAGGTCGGTCTGATCCTGGGGCGCCGTCACGTCAGGTGGTGCTGACGAGCACGGTCTTGAAGGTGCGATCGGCGGGATCGGGAAGGACCATTCCGGCGTCGACGCCACTGCGCAGATAGTCGATGACCGCCCGTGTTGATGCGTTCGCCCGGTACAAGGACGGGGATGCCGGGCGGGTAGGGGGTGACCTGCTCGGCCGCGATTCGTCCGGCGGCCTCTTCGACGGGCACCGCTTCTTTCGGCCCGAAGAACGCGTCGCGGGGGAGCAGGACGGTGTCGAGCTCGAGGCTGCTCGGATCGGGCAACTGGACGGGCGGGGGCGGGTCGAAGGCGGGGCGCGGCAGAGGTGAGCTGTTGAAGACCCTCAAGGAGCCGTCCGGTGGTGGCCCGGTCGTCGGCCATGGAGAGGGTGGCCAGGATGCGGCGGTGGTCGCTCAGTCCGACATCGAGCCGGCAAGCTGGCGCGCAACCAGTCGGCTGCCTGATACCCGCTGATGCCGAGCTCGCTCACGTCGATCACGACTTGGAGGCGGTCGAGGTCGTGGGATGCCTCCTTCGCGGAGCAGTTGGTCTTCGAGGACGGACAAGCCTCGGCAGGGAGCTTGCGTCGGCCGCGCACGCCGACGGCCAGTTGCAGCGCGTGCCCGAGCAGTTCGGTGCCGTGCTGGACCATCTGCCGACGCCAGCCGTCCATTGCTGCGTAGACCATGACGTTCGGGCTCGTCGTCATGAGCAGATCGGCGCACGCCGACAGGTGGGACGGGTCGACCAGGGATCCCTGCCGGTGGAACACCGAGCCTTGCTCGAACCCGGCGCCCATCTTGTGCACGCTGACGACGCAGACGTCGGCGCCGGCGTTCATGGCCCAGGTGGGCAGGCTCGGCATGGAACGGAAGATGGGCGCCCCAGGCCTCGTCGACGATGAGCGGCTTCCCGCGGGCGTGACAGGCCTGGGCGATGCCTTCGATGTCGGCGCAGGTCCCGTACGGCGTCGGGCTGACGATGAGCGCCCCGCAGGCGTCAGGGTGGCGCTCCCAGGCCTCAGCGACCATCTCAGGTGAGGGTGGGTGGGCGAGGTGCAGGTCGGGATCCCAACGGGGCCGGATCCAGCGGGGCTGGACGCCGGAGAAGATGAGCCCGGCAACGACCGACTTGTGGGCATCTCGGCTGAAGAGGAGGTCCTGGCCGCCCCCGGCGACGGCCAGCATGGCTGCTTTCACCGAGAGCGAACTGCCACAGGTGGAGAAGAAGGCCTCCTCGGCGCCGACGGCGTCGGCCATGAGCTCCTCGGCACGTGACAGCACCTGTCCAGACGACGACCGGTCGTCCAGACCGGAGGTGGCGAGGACGTCGGAGCGGAACGGGCCGTCGCCGAGCACGGCCCGGGTCCGTTCGTCGGCGCCGCGTCCCTGCCGGTGGGCCGGCGGCGTGAAACCGTACCTGTCGAGGCGGTGATATTCGGCCAACGCGTCGAGGAGCGGCGCCTGATCGTGATCCATGACAGGGTTCTACCCCCCGGATCCCCCCGTACCACGGCGCTTAGGTCTCAGCCGGTGAGCGGGCACATCTTCTAAGGTCGTCGGCGCCGCTGCTGCTGCCCTTACCTGGGCCATTGCTATCCTCGATCCGGTGAGGGCAGGGGTGAACCGATGCAGGACCGCCCGCTGACGGGCAGAACCCCCGCACCGGCGGAGCCGACCACTCGGCCACTCTTGTCGAGCGACGAGCGTGCCGCCGCCTTCGCGGCGGGAGCACCGAGAATGCCGCGCCGAGCCGTCGTCTCGCTGTTGAGCGCCTGCCTCGTTCTTGGGCTCGGAGGGATTGTCGTAGACCACTTCTTCTCCGGTCCAGACGCGACGCCGGTGAGCAAGCCGGTGGCGACGAAGCCGCCTCCGCTCGCCGGCGGCGGCCCGGCTGAGGTCGCCGCCCCCATTCCTGCCCTGATGGACCTGCGGCCCGTGACGGCCGCTCCCGCCCCTTCCTTTGTGCTCCGCGACGGGGCTGGGAGGCCTGTCCGCCTCTCGGGGCTCAGGGGATCCGTCGTTGTGCTCTCTTTCTTCGACTCCCGCTGCGACGACATCTGCCCCGTGCTCGCTGCTGAGCTACGCCTCGCCCGCTCCGATCTCGCCCGCGACGCCAGCCGGGTCGCCTTCGTCATCGTGAACAGCGACCCCCTCGCCACCGGGGGGGCGACCGCCCGTCCGGCGGAGCGGGCCGGCTTGCCGGTGACGGACCGCTGGTACTTTCTCACGGGCTCGCTCCAGCAGCTCGACCACGTCTGGACCCTCTACGGGCTCACGGTCGACGTGCAGCCGGCAACGAGGCGAGTGGCGCACAACGAGTTCCTCTTCTTCATCGATGCCGCCGGCCGGCTACGGGCACGGGCCGTCCCCTTCGGCAACGAGAGCCGGACGGGTCGCTTCAGCCTGCCGTCAAGTCTCGAGGCCCGATGGGCCGAAGGGATCGCCGCCGAGGCAAGATCCCTGCTCGGGCGGCGACCGTGAGCAGCCCTCTCGAACGCCTCGCCGGCGGTCGCCGCCACCGCGCCGGAGCGGTCGTGGCTCGAAGGCCCAGCTCTGGTACCGGCGACGGTCGGTCCTCGTCGCCCTACTCGTCATCGCCGTGGCGATCATCACCGTGATCAGCGACCTTCCCGAACATGCCTCGCGACCCGCCCAGATCTCGAGTGACACCTCGGTCGTGCGCGACGTGAACTCCGACCTCGCATCTTGCGCCTTCGCCGTGGGCGAGGCGTACACGATCTACCGTGACAAGCTCTCCTCGCGGCTGTCACAGTCCGAGACAGCACGTGTTCCTTCGCTCCTGCGCGACGACCAGAATGCGTGCTCGTTCACCGACGAGAGCATCTTCAATCTGTCGAACATCGAAGTCCCCGGGTCACTCGCCGGCAGGCACTTGCAGGACCTCGTGAGCACCGTGACGTTGTGGGCGACCTCGGACGGGCTCGCGGCGATCGAGGCGGTGCAGACCTTGTTCAGCCGCCCTGGCGATCAAGCCGCACAGCGCCAACTGAGCAGGGCGACAACGGAGCTGGCAAACGATCGTCGCCGGGCGATCGCTGAGATCGCTGCCGCAGACCAGGTGCTTGCCGCCCATTTCCCCGCTGTCCAGCTGCCCGTGGCCAGCACGACCTGAGAGGCTTCGTCTGGCCACTCTTGCTCTGCTGGCTGCTGGCAGCTCATCTCGGTCCTCGCCCCCGGCGCCGCTCCTCGGCGAGGAGGCGATGGAGCTCCTCGTCGGGGTTCTCTTCGGCCCGCAGCCACTGAAGCAGGTTCGAGAAGACGACGGGGACGAACGCGCAGCCGGCGACGAACCACATGATCCCAGTCGCTATCTGGGACTCCGTTGCCTGCTCGGCCCTCTCTGCCACCGAGTGCCGGTAGATGGCATACGGGCTCCCGTCAGCCATTCCGAGCACATAGGCGAGGATCCAGATCGTCCACATCGAGACAGCGGCGATGGCGATCCTCGTCGGCCGGGGTGAGCGCGGGCGTAAGAGGGGGCGAGTCGACGATCTCGAGCCACAAGGCGATGCCGGCCGGGATGAGCGTCAACGCCTCGAGGATGGGCAGCCACCGGTTGCGCGCTAGGTGGTCGACGGCAAAAGGCGTGCGCCAGAGAATCTCGAGCGTTGCCGCCACGACGACGAAGGTGGCCGCTCGCAGGATCTCCGGGTGACGGCGGCGGGAGTCGGCCAGCCGTTCAGCCTGGGCGCCGAGGCCGAGTAGCTGCCAGGGAGCGGCGAGGACGACGAGAGCCGGTACGGCTACTGCGAAGGTGACGAATGAGAGCGACTCCGCCCAGACGTTGCGGGCTGCCCATGAGCCAAGGGGTGGGAGCAGCGGCGCGCAAGCCAGGACGATGGCGAGCAGGATTGCAGGCAACGACCACCGGCTTCGGGTCTCACCCGGCTGTGGCACCGGCCGTCATCTCCTCACCCGCCTGAGGATCACGTCTGCCGTGACCGGCGCAGCCGGCCCGCATTGTCAGACGTTGGAACGTCTGTGGAAGAACGCCCACACGCACACGGCTATGAACGTGCCGAGCGGAACGGCGACTGTGAGTGCCTGGGGACCAACCCAGGAGTAGGAGGCAACTCCGAGCACGACGAACCTCTCAGATCACGTAGAACAGCAGCCAGAATAAGACGGCCGCTACCGCGACGAAGCCCCAGTAATAGGCGCAGCCGTCGGCATTGGCGCGGAACAGCCTGGCCGAGGGTAGCGGCGCGCCTGGGGTTCCCCCTTCATCGGCGAAGGCCCGACGCAGCCTCAGGAAGCGAGCGAGCAACGTCTCGCACCAGTAGACGCCCCCGAGGATCATGACGATGTTGAGCGCTGCCCAGCCGACGAAGCAGGACGCATAGCCGCTCGTGCCAGGGAAGAACGGCAAGCGCGTCAGCTGGTAGATCTGAAGGCCGACGACGATCAGCCCTCCGAGCACGGACATCCAGCCCGCCACCTGCCAGTCGAGTGTGATCGCTCGGCGCAAGCTCCTCACCGCCATCATGACGCCACCCGCCGTCGCCACAGTGAAGGCCATTATGGCGGCGCCTGTGCCGGTCGGTGCAGTCACCCCACCCGGCCGCAAGAGCGAATAAGCTGTTGGACGACCGGAGGTAGAAGTAGGCGAAGGCGAGCGACGAGAGGCTGAAGATCGCGATGCCGATGATGAGGCGGGTGCCGCGTCCAGAAGGAGGCCTCGGCAGCTCGCAGCTCGTAGGCGAGCTCCTCGGGCGTCTCGGTGAGGGTGCTCGAGGAGGCGCTGTGGACCTCGGTGTCACGTCCGTCGCTGTGTGCTCATTTGCTCGTCTCCACGACTCAGACCATCGGAGGCCGGGGATCGAGGTCATCAGGTGCGCCAGAGGAGATCGGCACCGGCTCTGCCCGCCTCTCTGCACCAGGCGCCGGGCTGAGATCGGCCACCGGGATGGGGTTCGGCTCGCTGTAATGGTACGGGTCGTTCAGCACGACCGGGATCCGTTCGAAGTTGTAGTAGGGCACCGGCGTCGGCGTCTGCCACTCGAGACCGAGCGACCTCCACGGGTTGGCCGCCGCCGGCTTCGGGTCGATGATGATCGTCCAGACGAAGTTGGCGACGAAGATGAGGAAGGAGGCGCCGAGTAGGAAGGCGCTCACCGACGAGAAGTCGTTCCAGCTCTGCAGGTTCTTCGCGTACTCGAAGACCCTCCGCGGCTGACCGAGGAGACCGACGATGAAGAGCGGGAAGAACGTCATGTTGAAGAAGATGAACATCGCCCAGAAGTGGATCTTGCCCAGGCGCTGGTTCATCATCCGCCCGGTGAGCTTCGGCGTCCAGTAATAGATGGCGCCGAAGAAGGCGAAGACCAAGCCACCCATGATCGTGTAGTGGAAATGGGCCAGCACGAAGAATCCGCCGTGGACGGTGACGTTGACGGGCACGTCCGACAAGAAGACGCCCGTGATGCCGCCGATGAGGAAGTTGAAGATCATGCCGAGAGCAAAGAGCATCGGCACCTCGAAATGGATCTTCGCCTTCCACAAAGAACCCATAACGACGAGGAAGATGAAGCCTGTCGGGATCGAGATCAACTCCGTCGTCAGCATGAACAGCGGTCGCATGTCCGGGTTGATGCCGCTTTGGAAGAGGTGGTGCTGCCAGACGAAGAAAGACAGCAAGGCGACGCCGATCATCCCGGCGGCTGCCACCCGGTAGGCGAATAAGGGCTTCCGGGTGAAGACGGGCAGAATCTCTGACACGATGCCGAAGCCGGGCAGCGCCATGATGTAGACCTCGGGATGCCCGAAGAACCAGAACAGGTTCTCCCACAGGAAGCTGTTGCCTCCTCGCTCGGTGACGAAGAAGGCCGTCTGGGCGGTGCGGTCGAGCACCCCGCACAGGCAGGCGGTGACAAGGACAGGTGTGGCGAGCGTCAGGAGAGCCGACGTGGCGAGGATCGACCATACGAACATGGGCAGGCGCCCCCACGTCATGCCTGGCGCCCGGTAATGGATGATCGTGGCGATGAGGTTGAAGCCCGCCAGGATCATCCCGATTCCGATGACTGCGAATCCCACCAGGTAAGCGTCCATTCCCGCCCCGGCCTGCTCCTGGAGCGGGGCGTAGCCGGTCCAGCCCGTCGGGAAGCCGCCGAGAGGGAGCGCCGCCAGGATGACGAAATAGGCGGAGCTGAAGACCCACATCGAAGCGGCCTCCACTCGGGGGAAGGCCGTCCTCCGCGCTCCGATCATGAGGGGGACGAGATAGTTCCCGAGCGGCCCGACGACGAGCGAACTCGCCATCATCATCATCATCGTCCCGTGCTGGCCGACAACAGCGATATAGGTTCCGGGGCCGAAAATGTGACTCGTCGGCGAGAGAAGCTCAGTCCGGATGGCCATCGCCAATAGGCCGGCGGTGAAGAAGAACATGAAGATCGCAAGCAGGTACTGGAGGCCGACGACCTTGTGGTCGGTCGTGAAGCGGAGGTAGCGGTGCCAGTTCTGCTGGGGAACCTCCGGCGCCGGCTCCCGGCCGACGATCTTCGCGAGCGGGTAGTTGAGCGCCCCGCACCCGAGCAACCACCCGAGCACGCCGAATGACAACCCGAGCACGACAGCTGTGTCGTTCAGGTCGCTCGCACCACTGGTTTGGAGGTATCCGGCGGCGATGTTGTTGCCGATGAAGTGACCGAGCGCATAACCCCCGATCCCGCCGAGCAGGGCGGTCCCGAGGTGCTGGCTGAGCCACGCCGGGCGGCGACGGCTCGACTCGCTCACAGGCGGCTGCGTGCCGCCGATAGGGCTCACTTCGGTCGTTACGTCTGTCACCTCAGATCTTCGCTTTCTGCGCGCCGTACACCTGTACCTTGCTGTACGGATCGACGTTGTCGGGATAGAAGCCACCATCGGCGCCGTTGGCGTCGGGAGTGTAGGTCCACGAGAACGGGGGGAGGTACTTCGTGTTGTCGGCAAGTGCAGACTCGGTCCGCTTGGCCCAGCTCTCGAAGGCCGACTTCGTGACGACCGAGCCGTAGTTGAACATCGAGCCGTGCCAGAGGCCGCACAGCTCCGAGCAGCGCACCGTGATCGAGCCCAGCTGATCAGGCGTGGTGAAGGCGACGTTGTCCTGCTGAGGGTTGGCGTCGGCCTTCACGCCGAGCTGATAAGCCCAGAAGCTGTGGATGACGTCAAGTGACGTGACATGGAAGGCGATAGCGGTGTTGTCCGGCACGACCAGCGCCGTCGTCTCGAAGCCTCCGAAGGTCGGGTAACGGTACGTAAACTTCCACTGCTGAGCGATGACCTGGATCGGAAGGACCGTCTTCGAGGTCGGCGTCCAGATCGGGTTCGGCCCCTCGCCTCCTCCAGCACCCGCCGGCACCACGAGCTCGACGGTGCCGAAGACGAAGGCGGCGAGCACGATGATTGTCGTGAACCCCATCCAGCCTGCCTGAATGCCGAAGTGGCCGTGATCATAGGGCTGCGGCACGGGGTCGGGATGGCCTCTTCCGGCCCGCCAGTGCCAGATGGCGTAGCCGAGGTAGGTCCAGACGGCGAACATGGCAGGCAACGCTGCGATGAACAACAGGTTGAAGTCGACCGCCGCCCCCGTCGCACTGCTCGTCATGCGACCCGGGGGAACGTGAGGGCCGACGAGGAACCAGAAGAGCAGATCGCCGACGAGGGAGGCGACGAGCCAAATGGAGATCAGGCGCCGGAAATGGTGCTTATCGGTCTCGGGGTGCGCCGAGGGAGCCTCAGGTGTTGTGGAACGGCGGGCCATCAGGCGACCACCTTCAGGAAGCCGTCCATGTAGCCGATCGTCTGCATCGGGCCGCCGTTGCCGTAGAGCCAGCCCAACCCGCAGGGAAGGAAGCACTGCCAGGGGTACTGGCCGGGCCCTGGGGTGGTGAAGGTGAAGGTGATCAAGGGATGGGGTGATTTCGGCGTGCATGGCGCCGCCGGGCACAGGACGGCGTTCCCTGGGTTGCTGAGGAGGGGAACATTGACGCCGAGGTTAGGGATGGTGAACGTGTGGGCGACGCCGATGGTGGCGTTCGAGTTGATGACGCTCACCGGCTTGCCGTTGATGTACTCGACGCTCCCTGCCGTGCCGGTCACCTTGCCCCATTGTTGATTGCGCAAGGCTCCGCCCGAGTCGTACTGGTAGATGGTGACGTGAATCTTCGTGTGGGCGGGGAGCTCCCACAACGTGGTGTGAAGCCACCGCCCGTCCGGTGCCCGCGTCAGGTAGGACACCCAGTCGGGGTGGGGCCCGAAGCCGATTGCGCCCACTGTCTGCAGTGTCAGGTCGACGGGTTGGCCGGCCGTGTGGCCGGAGACGAAGTCAACGGTCGACGGGCTCGAGCGCAGGAATGCCATCGTCGTGAAGACGACGAGGCCAACAGCAACAGCGAAGACCCCGGCCGCGATGGCAAGCCGCACGGATCGCACTATCTCCTCCTATCGACTCTTCTGGCTGACCCGAGCAGCATTATGCCGCTTCGACGGACTGAGTGCGCCGGTCCCCTCCGTGGACCGTCGAGGGGGAATCTAAGGGGATCAACAGCCATCGTCAAGCACCTGAACCTCATGGTGACGCCGGGCGTCCTGCCGGCCCGGGGCGGCGGGAGGAGCGGGCGGAAGGTCTTCGCGTGACTCCGAGCGCCCCGTCGACGAGCTCCGAGACGCCCCCGTACTCGTCGATCGCCCGCCGGATGACCACCACCAAGGCCGGAACCGCCCACAGGTCGCCGCACACCCAGAGGATGGCCGCTCCGATCTGCTGATCTGCAAAGGGGGCGAGCCGGACGCCGGCGATGTGGGCGTAGGGGGCGTACCAGGACCGGCTCGAGAAGATGCTGAGCGACATGGCGAGCACGAACATCACGATGTCGGTGGCGATGATCGATCCGCACTGGCCGAGCGGCGCCGAGCTTCGGGCTCATCGGGTGGGACGGGATGATCTGCAGCCAGAACAATGTGCCGGCGAGGAAGAAGCTCGAGTGCATGAGCCAGATGTGGACGACCTGATTCGTCTGGGCGACATCGAACAATGCCGGCAGGTGCCAGAGCACCATGACCGAATTCAAGAGGATGACGCCGGCCCACCGGGCTCGCAGGAGCCTGCCGGCTGCCCGAAGCGGCCCGGCGCCGCGGCTGAGGGCCATCCACCGCAGCACTTTCCGCCTCAGCCCGACCGGGACGGCGAACAGCAGTGGCAGCCAGGGCGCACCGATCACAACGAGAGCCGGAGCAAAGAACATGATCAGGATGTGCTCGATCATGTGGACGAAGAAATACGAGTCGGCGTAGTAGTCGATCGGCGACGTCACCGTGAGGAGGAGCAAGGCGATCCCGGCGTAGAACGCAAGCGATCGCCTGCGCCGACGAAACGCCCGCTCCGCCGCCGACCGCTCCCGCAGGCGGCGCATACCGATCTCGTGCAGGACGACGATCAGCCCGGCGACGAGAACGAAGGGGTCGAAGGACCAGTGGGAAAGTATCCCGCTCACCACGCCCCGGCGAAGCGAGCCGCTCCGCCGCCGATTGTTCTTCGAGAGCCCAGGCCCGACATGTGAGAGACGTTCCTAGCGGGGCGGGAAGGGCCCGCGTGTCCGTCCGGTCAGCACCGGCGCAGGGTAACAGCGGGCAGCTCGTCTCTCGATGTCGGCGTCAGCAGCAACCGGCCATCCTCAAGCAGGACCGTCACCCCGGTCCACCTTTTTGAATGCCCGCTCGAAGCTGTTGTCGTGTCCCCTCCTGAGCCGCCATTTCTGGCGGAACCGCTCCTCTCGAAGCATCGCCGACAGCACCGGCACGAGAGCGACCGCAACCACGAGGACTCCAAGAGGGACAAGGATCCAAACCAGTATCATCTGCAGCCGGCCGCAGAGAGGCGGCCTACCTCCTCCATCGTCATAGGCGTCATATGTTTGACGGCTTCCCCGGCAACCCTCTACCCGGTGGGTGTCGATGTTAAAGCGGGGATCCACATCACGAGGAATCCGCCGGCGGGACGCAGACCCTTGCAGCTCGAACCCGGGCGCGGTAGGAAGGGGCCGTGCTCACTGCCGAGCCGAGCCAACTTCTCGCCGGCCGGTACCGCGTCGAGACCGTCCTCGCCGAGGGCGCCGTGGCAGTCGTCTACGGCGCCACCGATCTGCGACTGAGGCGCCCGGTGACCGTGAAGATGCTCCGCCCCGAGCGGGCAGCCGATCCCGAGCTCCGCGACCGCTTCGAGATCGGCGCGCGCGCAGCCGCCAGCTTCTCGCACCCGAACGCCGTCGCCATCCATGACAGAGGCGACGAGGAAGGAGTTGGCTATCTAGTGATGGAGAGGCTGCCGGGCACGACGATCTCCGACGAGATCCGTGGCGGCCCGCTCTCAGAGGCGAGGGTGGTCGAGGTGGGACGGCAGGTGCTCGCTGCGCTCGCCGCTGCACACGGGGCGGGGATCGTCCACGGCGACGTCAGACCGGGCAACATCCTCACGTGTGAGGGCGGCTCGGTCAAGGTCGCCGACTTCGGGATCTCGGCCACTACGGCGATCGACCCGGTGCTCGCGACCGGGGGAGAGACGCTCGGGACGCCGCCCTACCTCCCGCCCGAGCGGCTGGAGGGCCGCCCGCTCTCGCCCGCCGTGGACATCTACAGCACGGGCGCCGTCCTGTACGAGTGCCTCGCCGGGCGGCCGCTTTTCGTCGGGGACTCAGCGGACGAGCTGGTTGCCTCGATCCGGCACGGGCGCCCGAAGCCGATCCGCAGGCTTCGCCCGAAGGCCAACGGCGCGCTCATCGCCGTCATCGAGCGGGCGCTCGATCCCGATCCCGCCAAGCGTTTCGTCTCTGCCGAGGCAATGAGTTATGCACTTGTCAGACCTTCGGGGGCGAGCGGGCCGCCAGTTTTACCGGCCGGGCCGATCCCTCTTCCCGCCGGCCCCGTTGAGCGCCTGGCTCACCCGAAGGAGGACCGAGAGGGCGTCGTGGCGCCGCCGGCCAGAGGCAGTTCCCCGAAGACCGACCACCTGCCGGCACTGAGGCGGCCCGCCGTCCCGGCTGTGCGGCGGTCGGCTCTCCCAGCGCTCTGGCGGGCCTTGCCCGCAGCAAGGCGGCCCGCCTCCCCGGCGGTGAGGGGCGCCCCGGACACCGCGGCCGCCTCAGCCCCTGCCGGTCCCACCAAACTCGAGATGAACTGGCGCCTCCTCGCAGTACTGGGTGCGATGATGCTCGGCGCAGGGCTTCTCAGCGGCGGCATCCTCCTTGCTGCCAACGCCTTCTCCCGACCTACCGTCTCTGCTCCCCCAACCGGCTCTGTCCTTCCGGTCACGAGCACGAACGGGTCATCCTTCGAAGCAAGCTTCGTTCCCGTCACAAGGGCCTTGCAGCACTTGGCCGCCTCACTTCCGAGCAAGAGGCAGTCCCCGGGGTCCCACAGGCGCCCGCGAGCGCGTCACCGTGCTCCCGCCCATCACACCACCACTCACCGATCCCCGGCCAAGCACAAGCGCCGGTCCCCGCCCAAGCACCACAGCGCTCCCTGAGCGCAGCTCAACAGGTCAACGAGCCTCCGCCACCTCGCGTACGGCGTACCGGTTAGCTGAGGATCGAGCGGCGTCATGCCGTTTTGAAGCCCGCCGTTCGAGAGCGAGACGCCGAGAGCGAGGCGGGGCGTAGATCGGTCCCTAATCTGCGCAGGTGGAGCGAGCGGAGGTGCGGATCTCGACCGGACAGCGGCTCGTGACGGATCTGACGGCCGAGGTGAGGTCGTTCTGCCGCGGCAAGGGGGACGGGCTCTGCCATCTCCTCGTGCCCCACGCCACCGCCGGCCTTGCTCTCATGGAGATAGGCGCGGGATCCGAGGCCGACCTCGGCCAGGCCCTGAGCCGCCTGCTGCCCCGCAAGGAAGAGCTGTACCGGCATCGCCACGGGATCGTCGGGTCATGGCGCCGATCACGTTCTGCCCGCTCTCGTGAGCCCGTTCCTCGTGCTTGCCGTCACCGACGGTGAGCCGGCTCTCGGGAGCTGGCAGTCCGTCGTGATCGTCGACGCCAATGTGGACAACCCGGAGCGCAGGCTGCTCCTGAGCTTCCTTCCCGGCTGAGGATCTAGTCGACTACGAGGAGCGGGGTTCTTGGCCGCGGGCCGGGGTACCGGGCGTGGCGCGCCGGCTGTCGCCGTGCGGCGCCGCGGGATGAAGAAGGTGAAGGCCGCAGCGCCGAGGGAAACGCCGGCGCTGATGGCGAACGCCTCGGTGTATCCGCTGGCAAGGGCGGCCCTGAGCCCGACGGGCACCTTGCCGGCGCTCCGGGCGGCCGTGAGGATGTCGTTCGTCCGTGTCGTGGCGATCGTGGCGAGGGCGGCGAGGCCGACGGCGCCCCCGATCTGGCGGGAGGTGTTGATGACGCCGCTCGCCAGTCCCGCCTCGGAGGGAGCGACGCCTGCTGTCGCAGAGAGCGCGAGGGGCGTGAACGAGAGGCCGAGCCCGAGGGTGATGAGGACGCTCGCCACGAAGAGGCCGGACCAGTACGCGGTGTGCACCCCGGCGTACGACAGCCAGAAGAGACCGCCTGGCCGAGCAGAGGGTGCCCATCAGCAGGAGTGGCCGCGGCCCGATCCTGAGCACGGCGCGAGAGGCGATCTGGGCGCCGACGACGATGGCGATCGTCTGGGGGAGGAAGGCGAAGCCCGTCCGCAGCGCCGAATAGCCGAGCACCAGCTGCAGGTAGAGCGAGACGAAGAACCACATGGCGAATATCGCGCCGGAGAGCATGAACATCACGAGGTTGGCGCTCCACAGGGACCGGATGGCAAAGAGCCGGAGCGGCATCAGGGGGGCGTGGGCGAGTCGTCCTTCTTGGAGGAGGAAGGCGCCGATGAGGACGAGCGCCAGCAGGAGGGCGACGATCGTCTGCCACGACGTCCAGCCGACGCTCGTGGTCCGCACGAGACCGTAGACGAGGGCCGTCAGCCCTCCGGTGACGAGGACGGCGCCTGGAAGGTCGAGCGATCTCTCGGCTGAGGGCGATCTCGTCTCGGACAGGAACAAGCGTGCGACAAGCAGAGTGACGATGCCGATGGGGATGTTGATGAAGAGGATCCACCTCCACGACAGCTCGTCGGTCAATATGCCCCCGAGGAGGGCACCCGCTGCGCCGCCGGCACCGGCGACGGCGCTCCAGATCCCGAGTGCACGGGCGCGGGCCTTCGGCTCGGTGAAGGTGGTTGTGAGGATCGTCAGCGTGGCGGGGGAGAGGATGGCGCCTCCGAGACCCTGCGCTGCCCGGGCACCGATGAGCATCGCCTGGTTCTGGGCGAGGCCGCCGAGCAGGCTGGCGGCGGTGAACACGAACAGGCCGATGAGGAAGATGCGGCGGCGGCCGAAGAGGTCAGCCGCCCGGCCGCCGAGCAGGAGGAAGCCGGCAAAGGTCAGCGTGTAGGCGTTCAGGACCCACTGCAGCCCGGCCTGCGAGAAACCGAGGCTGTGCCGTATCGCCGGCAAGGCCACGTTGACGATCGAGACATCGAGCACCACCATGAACTGGGCCGTGCATGCGAGCGCGAGCACGAGCCACTCGGGGGCGTGCCGCCGGAGCGATCCCTTCTCGGGCGGCGACGGGTCGACGGGCGTCACGCCACAGCCAACAGGCCGGACGAAGCGGACATTCCCGCCGCCGAAGTTGGTTGCCGGGTCTGCAAGCTCCTATACCGTGGCCCGGTGAGCGGGCAAAGGTTCACGACGCGTCCCGAGATCATCGGGACCTTCGGGGTGACGGCAGCGAGCCACTGGCTGGCCGCACAGTCCGCCATGGCGATGCTCGAAAAGGGAGGCAACGCCTTCGATGCGGCGGCGGCGGGGGGTTTCGTCCTGCAGGTCGTGGAGCCCCACCTGAACGGCATCGGCGGCGAGGCGCCGATGATCGCCTACGTGGCGTCCGAGGGGGCGGTTCACGTCATCGACGGGCAGGGGCCGGCTCCGCAACGGGCGACGGCGTCGCGCTTCTCCGATCTCGGCTTGGACCTGGTCCCGGGAGCCGGCCTGCTGGCGGCGTGCGTGCCGGCCGCCCTCGGCTCCTTCCTCCTGCTCCTGGAGCGTTTCGGAACGCTTCCCCTGTCGGTCATCCTCGAGCCGGCGATCGGCTACGCCGAGAGAGGCTTCCCCGTCCTGCACTCCCTTGCCGGCATCTTGAGGCGACTCGAGACGGCGTTTCGCGAGGACTGGCCGTCGTCGGGTGAGACGTGGCTCGGGTCCACTCCGCCCCGCGGTGGCGGCCTTCTCGCCAACCCGCTGCTGGCAGCCACGTACCGCAAGTTGCTCGCAGGCGACAGAGCGGGAGGGGGCCGGGAGAGCGAGCTCGAAGGCGCCCGGCGGGTGTTCTACGAAGGTGAGATAGCAGAGGCGATCGGTGCCTTTTCCGCCCGGCCCGCCCGCAGCCCGAGCGGCACCCACGAAGGTCTGCTGTCCGCCGACGACCTTTCTTCCTGGCACGCCTCCCTCGAGAGCCCCGCCACGGTCTGTCTCGGCGACATGGAGGTCCACAAGACCGGCCCGTTCGGTCAGGGCCCGGTCTTCCTCCAGCAGCTGCAGCTGCTGGAGGCCACCGGCGCGACGTCTCTCCAGCCCGGAAGTGCCGAGCTCGTCCACCTCGTGACCGAGAGCGCCAAGCTCGCCTTTGCCGATCGGGAGGCGTGGTACGGGGACCCCCGCTTTGTCGACGTGCCGCTCGACGATCTCCTCTCGAGGGCGTATGCCTCGGAGAGGAGCGAGCTCGTCGGTGACGCCGCCAGCCACGAGCTCCGTCCCGGCTCGCCGGGCGGCCGGACTCCGAGGCTCCCGTCGATCCTCCCCTCATTGCTCGCAGGGGGCGACGAGGTGGTGAGCGGTCCCGGCACAGACCCCCGCCTCGGGCCACCTGAGGGCTCCTCACGAGAGGGCAGAGGCGACACCTGCCACATCGACGTGGCAGATCGTTTCGGCAACATGATCTCGGTGACGCCGAGCGGCGGATGGCTGCAGAGCTCACCGGCTGTACCCGGGCTGGGCTTTTGTCTCGGCACAAGGGCACAGATGTTCTGGATCGAAGAGGGTCTGGCGAGCTCCGTCGCGCCGGGCAAGCGGCCCCGGACCACGCTGAGCCCGACCCTCGTCCTGCGGGGCGGCGAGCCCTACCTCGCCTTCGGCACGCCGGGCGGCGACCAGCAGGACCAGTGGCCGTTCCGTTTCTTCTTGTACCACGCCCTTCTCGGGATGGGTCTGCAGGAGGCGATCGACTCGCCGAGCTGGCACACGAACCACTTCCCGTCGTCTTTCCACCCCCGCGAGGCCCATCTCAACCAGCTCGTCGTGGAACCGGCGCTCGGTGAGGGAGTAGTCGAGCGCCTCCGCAGCCCTTGGTCACGATGTCGTCGTCGCCGAGGCGATGTCGCTCGGGCGCGTGAGCGCCGTCGAGCGTGCCGCCGACGGGACCCTCCATGCCGGCGCAGACCCCCGGGCGATGCAGGCCTATGCGGTCGGACGATGAACGAGCCCAGGCGGTCGAAGCCGGCGAAGCTGCCACTGAAGTGCGGGCATCGCTGTCCTCTCCACACGATCCGTGCAAGGGTCAGGGCGCATGACTGTCGTGATTGATGGCGCTTCTCTCACCCTCGACGGCCTCGGTGCCGTCGCTCTCGCGGGTGAGACGGCCGAGTTGTCAGCGGGCGGCGAGGGCGCGGATGGCCGGCGCCCGAGAGGTCGTTCTCGAGCTCCTCGAGGCCGGCGCTCCCGTCTACGGGCTGACGACGGGGCTTGCCGAGCGCAAGCGCGTCCAGCTGAGCGGGGCGGCCAGGCGGAGCTTCAGCGAGCTGGCCGTCCGCTCTCATCGAGTCGCTCAGGGGCCGCCGGCATCGGCACCCATCGCCCGGGCGGCGATGCTCTGCCTCGTCAACAGCTATGCGAAGGGCGCCGCCGGCGTGCGCCCGGTGCTCGCCGACTTGATCCTCGAGGCTTTGAACGCCGGATTCGTGCCGAAGGTGAGGACGCTCGGATCGGTCGGCGAGGCGGACCTCGGGCCGATGGCAGACCTCGCATCTTCGCTCCTAGACCGGGGCGGCATCGAGCTCGAGGAGAACGAAGGCCTCGCCCTCCTCAACAGCAATGCCTTCTCGACCGGCTCGGCCGCCCTTGCCGTCGCCTCGGCCGAACAGCTGCTCGCGAGCGCCGATGTCGCAGCCGCCCTCGACCTCGAGGCGTTCGCAGCCAACTTGAGCCCGCTCGACCCCATCGTCGCCGAGCTGCGGCCCTACCCCGGGGTGAGGTCGAGCCTCGAGCGCCTTCACCTGGCGCTCGACGGCTCGAGCGCATGGGAGGCCGGCCGGGCGAGGAATCTGCAGGACCCGCTCACGTTCCGCTGCGTCCCGCAGGTTCACGGCGCCGCCCGGGACGCCCTCGGCTACGCCCGCCGCGTCGTCGAGACCGAGATCAACTCCGCCCAGGGCAACCCCGCCATCTCCATCGCGGAGCGACGGGCGATCTCGGTGGGCAACTTCGATGTCGTGGCGCTCGCTGCTGCGCTCGACTTCGTCCGTATCGCGCTCGCGCCCGTGCTCACCTCGGCGACAGAGCGCACGGTCAAGCTGCTCCAGTCTCCGGTGTCGGGGCTGCCGGCAGGCCTGTCGGCTTCGCCGGGGACCGGCGAGGACGCCTTGGCAGAGTTTGCCGTCGCCTCGCAGGCGCTCTCCGCCGAAGCGCGTACGCTTGCCCATCCTGTCTCCTTCGAAATGGCGAGCTCGATGAAGGCGGAGGGGATCGAGGACCGCACGACGATGGCACCGCTCTCGGCGAGACGGCTGGCCGAGAGCGTCGCTCTCGGCGAGAGGGTGCTCGCGATCGAGCTGACAGTGGCGGCGCAGGCGGTCGACCTCCGGCCGCTCGACCGGATGGGGGCGGCAACTGAGAAGGCCCGGCGGATCGTCCGCCGTCACCTCGCGTGGACGGGACCGGGTGGGCTCCCGCCTCACGACCTCGAGCCGCTCGTCGATAGTGTCCGCCTCGGCGAGATCGCTCGCTGCCTATGACCGAGATGACAGAGCTCAGCCTTCCCCGCCAGCAGGCTCGGACCCGCCGATTCAGCCTCGGAGTCCCGAGGAGCTTCGTCGTCGCTCCGGACGGGTCGCGTCTCCTGTTCCTCCGCACGCGGAGCGGCACCGACGCCACCGGTTGCCTGTACGAGGCCTCGGGCGGGGTGAGCGGCGGGCGCGAATGGGATTGCCGGCTCGTTGCCGACCCCTCCTTGCTCGTCGACGGCGAGGACGACTCGCTTCCGCCCGAGGAGCGGGCGCGCCGTGAGCGAGTGCGTGAGGCAGCTGGCGGGATCGTCCGGTTCAGCTGCGACGACTCGCTGTCGGTGGCTGTCTTCGAGCTCGCCGGCAGACTTTTCGCAGTAGAGGTCGAGACCGGCCACTCCTGGCAGCTCCCCGCCCGGGCTCCGGTCGTGGAGGCCCGGTCGGACCCGACCGGGCGCCTCGTCGCCTACGTGTCAGACGGGGACCTGCGCCTGATCGAGATCGATGGCTCAGCGGACCGGGGCGTGCTCGCGAGCGACGATCCCGAGGTGACCTACGGGCTCGCCGAGTTCGTCGCCGCCGAGGAGATGGGTCGTGAAGAGGGCTACTGGTGGTCGCCGGACGGGACCGCCCTACTTGTGGCCAGGGTCGACAACACCGCGGTCGTGCGCCGCTACATCTCGGATCCGGCCCAGCCCTCGACGCCCGCACGCTCTGTTCGCTTATCCGTCTGCCGGCACACCGAACGCCGATGTCACTCTCGAGATCGTGCCGCGTCCGCGAGGAGGGGGCCGACCCGGCTGGCACCTCCCGGTCAACGCCGGTGAAATGGGACCGGGATGCCTTCGAGTACGTGGCGGCGGCGAACTGGTCGTCACCACGGCCTTCTCCTTGTCGTCGAGAGCCGCGACCAGCGGCGGATCCGGCTGCTCGAGGTGGATGCGTCCTCGGGGACGACGAGCCTCGTGCGGGAGGACTCCGACTCGAAGTGGGTCGACATCGTCGAGGGGGTTCCGAGGCGCCTCAGCGACGGCACCGTCATCTGGGTGGCGGCCGCTCGGGGGGTGAAGGCGCTCATCGCCGGTGAGCAGGTCGTGACGGCGCCGAGCTCGTGGTGAGGTAGCGTCATCGGCGTCGACTCCGATGTCGTGTTGTTCACCGCTTCGCGGCTCGAGGATCCCTCGGCGCCGCTCGTCTTCAACTGGTCCCCCGGGGGCGGCGTCGAGCAGGTCGGCACGGGCGGCGCCGGCGTGGAAGCGGCGTGGCGGGCGGGGGGCACGACCGTCCTTGCCCGAAGCGACCTCGAGAGCCCCGGAACCTCTTTCAGCATCCTGCGCGACGGGGAGGTGACCGGCTCGATCGCCTCGTTGGCCGAGCGGCCCGTCGTCACCCCGGACGTGAGGCTGGCCCGCGTTGGTCCCCGCCAGCTGTCGACCGGTGTGCTGTTCCCGACCGGCCACCGGCGCGGTTCGGGCCCATTGCCCGTGCTGCTCGACCCATATGGCGGACCTCACTTCCAGCGTGTCCTCTCGGCCTCCTCCCGGTGGGTCGAGTCGCAGTGGTGGGCGGACCAGGGTTACTGCGTCGTCGTCACCGACGGGCGGGGCACTCCGGGCCGCAGCGAAGAATTCGAGCGCGCCCATCTACCGGGACCTGGCCGGGCCCGTGCTCGAGGACCAGGTCGACGGCCTCCATGCCCTTGCCGAGCGCCACGAGGACATCGACCTGTCGAGGGTGGGGATCCGCGGCTGGTCTTTCGGGGGTTACCTGGCGGCACTGGCCGTGCTGCGCCGGCCGGACGTCTTCCACGCCGCCATCGCAGGAGCCCCTCCCACCGACTGGCGCCTCTACGACACCCACTACACAGAGCGATATCTCGGGCGGCCGGACGATGCGGAAGCCGCCTATGAAGCCTCTTCGTTGTTGCCCGACGCCCACCGCCTCACTCGCCCGCTTCTCGTGATTCACGGCATCGCCGATGACAACGTCGCTGTCGCCAACACCCTCCGCCTCTCCTCGGCGTTGCTCGCCGCAGGAAGGCCCCACACGACGCTCCTTCTCTCGGGCGTAACCCACATGACTCCGCAGGAAGTCGTGGCCGAGAACCTCTTGCTGCTGGAACTGGACTTCCTCCGAGCCGCCCTCGCCGATCCGGCGCCCCGGCCTGCCGCCGAACCCGGGCTCGCCTAGGTGGACGCCGTGCCAGGGGCGAGCGGGTCGCCCGACAGCGACCGGAACCGGTTCGCGAGGGCGCTGTTCAGCGGCCTTCCCTCCCGCTACGACCGGCTGGCGGAGGTTCTCTCGATGGGCCAGAACCGGCGGTGGCGCAAGGAGATGGTCGATCACGTGATCGCCGGCGCGCCGCGACGGGTGCTCGACGTTGCGTCGGGAACAGCAGGAGTGGCGATCCAGCTGACAGAGCGAAGCGGAGCACGCGTCACCGCCTTTGACCTCTCGAGGGAGATGCTCCGGGAGGGGGTCCGCAACGTGGATCGGGCCGGGATGTCCTCCCGGATCGACTTCGTGCTCGGGCGAGGTGAACAGCTTCCCTTTCCGGACGCGACCTTTGACGCTCTCACTTTCACCTATCTGCTCCGCTATGTGGCCGATCCTGCCGCCGCAATCGCCGAGCTGGCGAGGGTGCTTCGGCCCGGCGGCAGGATGGCGAGCCTCGAGTTCCTCGTTCCGGACGCGCCGCTCTGGCGGGAGGCGTGGTGGTGTTACACCCGTCTCCTCCTGCCGACGGCCGGGTGGCTCACCGGTGGCCAGGAATGGTGGCGGGTGGGAAGGTTCCTCGGCCCGAGCATCACCGGCCATTACCGCCGCTACCCGGTCGACTGGACCGTGGACGCCTGGGAGAAGGCGGGCCTCGAGACAGATCGGTGTGCGACGGATGAGCCTCGGGGGCGGCCTCGTCATGTGGGGTCGCAAGCGCGGTGGCTGAGCGGCGGCCGGTCAACGGCGCCGCCGGCAGCCAGGCGGGCGGCAGCCAGGCTGGCGGCGGGGAGGCGGGCGGCCGCCCGGCCGCCGGCGGTGATCTCATGCATCACGGGCTCCGGCCGGCCTACTACGCCGCACGGGCCGGCCGGGTCCGCGACTGGTGGACCCTGATGCACCCCCCCTACACGTTGTGGCACCTCTCCTATGTGGTCATCGGCGCCTGCCTCGCCCCCTATGTCAGCGTGAGCAGGCTCGTCGCCACGGTACTGGCGTTCTTTTTCGCCGTCGGGATCGCCGCCCACGCTCTCGACGAGTTGCACGGCCGGCCGTTGCACACCCAGATCAGCTCGAAGGCGCTCACGGCCGTCGCCGTCGCCGGAGTGGCCGCCGCCGTCGCCCTCGGCGCCATCGGCGTCGAGCACGTCGGGCTCTCTCTCGTGCCGTTCATTGTGATCGGGCCTGTCCTCGTCGTCGCCTACAACGCCGAGCTGTTCGGCGGCGTCGTCCACACCGACGCCGGCTTCGCGCTCGCATGGGGGGCCTTCCCAGTCCTCACCGCCTATGTCGCCCAGACCGAGCGCCTCGCGCTCGCACCGGCGCTCGCCGCCGCCGCCGCCTTCGGCTTGTCGGCGGCTCAACGTGCACTCAGCACGCCGGCACGATTCGTCCGTCGGCGGGTGAGCAGCGTCGAAGGCACCGTCACCCTCACAGACGGCAGGGCGCGGGCGATCGACGCCGGCACGTTGGTACAGCCGCTCGAGCGGGCGCTCCGCATCCTGTCCTGGACCGTCGTGGTGCTCGCGACCTCGCTCGCCGTCGCCCGCCTCACCTGAGGTGCCGATCGACCTCCACCACTGGCTGAACGCCGTGCTCGATCACGAACGCGAGTGGGAGGCGGGCTTCGGGCCCTTCGACGCCCACCCCTCGCTCGCCCTCGACGACGACCGGTTCGGGCGCTCATTTGCCGACCTCGCACGCCGGTTGGAGGACAACTATCCGTTCTTTCACCCCTGCTACGCCGGCCAGATGCTGAAGCCGCCCCACGACGCAGCAGTCGTCGGCTATTTGGCGGCGATGCTCGTCAACCCGAACAACCACGCCCTCGACGGCGGCCCGGCGACGGCGGAGATGGAGAGGGAGGTGATCGACCGCCTGGCCGACATGTTCGGCTTCGGCCCCCGGCTCGGGCACCTCACCTCGAGCGGGACGATCGCCAATCTCGAGGCGCTCTTCGTGGCCCGCGAGAGCCATCCCGAGCGCGGCGTCGCCTACAGCTCGGAGGCTCACTACACCCACGGGCGGATGTGCCGCCTGCTCGGAGTGGCCGGCTACGAGGTCGGAGCCGATGAGAGGGGCCGGATCGACCTTGGGCAGGTGGAGGCGCTCGCGCGGGACGGACGCGTGGGAACGGTGGTCCTCAGCGCCGGCACGACGGGACTCGGTGCCGTCGACCGCATCGACGAGGCGCTCGCCCTGAAAGAGCGCCACGGGGTGAGGATCCACGTGGATGGGGCATACGGCGGTTTCTTCGCCGTGCTCGGGCGGGACGCGACTGCATCGTCGGGCCTCGGCATGGACGCCGCGCCGTGGCTCGCCATCCCGGACTGTGACTCGATCGTCGTCGACCCCCACAAGCACGGGCTGCAGCCTTACGGGTGCGGGGCCGTGCTCTTCAGGCGATCCGGCCGTCGCCCGCCACTACCTGCACGACTCGCCGTACACCTACTACACGTCAGGGGAGTCTCCGCACCTCGGTGAGATCAGCCTCGAGTGCTCACGAGCCGGCGCCGCTGCAGCTGCGCTCTGGTTGACGCTCGAGCTGTTCCCGCTCACCGTCGAAGGGCTCGGGGGGGTCCTGGCGGCGACGCGACGAGCCGCCCTCGCCTGGGCGCGGTTGCTCGAGGGCTCGGATGCCCTCGAGCTCTACCAGCAGCCCGATCTCGACATCGTCACCTATTTCGCCACCCCGCCGCGGGCTGCGAGACCTTCTATGTCTTCCATCGACCGGACGACGAAGGAGATCTTCGATGTCGCCATGGCCGATCGTGACGACCCCCTCTTCCTCAGCATGCTGCGAGTCGATGCCGGCGAGATGGGGCGGCGCCACGCCGGCTTGGACGCCGACATCCCATCACTGAGGCTGCTGCGGTCCGTGCTCATGAAGCCGGAGCAGGAGAGCTGGGTGCCGAGGCTGCACGGCAAGCTCGAGGAGCTCGCCATCTCAGCCGCTCGGACTTGATCTCCTGCCGGAAAACCCCTTGACTCGGGCGGCAACCGGGTAGACGATAAGTCCAGCCCCGGGATACCGGGGGGTGTAATGGCAGACGGAGGAGTCAGCGTTGACGACGTATGACAGTTCCGAGGAGTCAGGTCCGCCGGGCCGGAGTCGCCCGGGCTCGTGAGCCCGGGCTGGGCGGAGGCCTCAAGCGCCGAACCCGGAGATAGGCGCGGAGCGTAGCCGTCAGACCCGAAACGGTATGACGGTGGCGCCCAACCCCTGCGGAGTATGACCGCACATCCTGATGGGTGCTCAGCCGCTTGCGGCCACGACAACGCCGGTAGCAGCAGGCCCGTTTGCCGGTCATCCTGCTGTGACGGCGCGGCATGTGATCCCTGCCGCAATCACCAGGTGCGATGGGCCGGTACTCACCGGCCCATCGTCGCGTCCGGCGGCCCCTACGATGAAGCGGTGCCGTGGGGCCGGCGGGAGGGCGTCTGCCAGTCGTCGAGGAGACGCTCGCTCGCCCGGGCGATGTCGTCGATCGCCCGGTCGAAGGCCTCCTGGTTCGCACGAGAGGGCGACTTGGCCTTGGTCCCGGAGATCTTCCGGACGAACTGCCTGGCGGCTGCGGCGACCTCATCGGGTGAGGCGGGGCGGTCCTGGTCCCGCAACGAGACGATGCTTCTGCACATCCCGACACGATGGCACATCGCGTGCTCAGCTGGTGCCGTAGACGAGCAGCCCCCGGTTGGCGCTTGGGATGTAGATCCTCGCTCCCGAGAAGACCGCCTGACCGAACTCCGGTCCGGTGGCGAATGTGGTCAGCACCTTGCCGCTCGCCGCATTCACGAGGGTGACGACATAGCTCTTGGAGGACGAGCCGATGCCGTACTCCGTCACCGCCACCACGCCTGAGCCGTCCATCGTCGGCGAGCCGATCGGCGGGCCGGCAAGGCCGAGCTTCCAGATGGCCGCCCCTGTCGTCGGGTTCAGCTCCTCGAGATCACCGGCGTAGGCGGTGCCGCCGATCGTGGTGCCGTTACCGGCAGCAAAGAGGTCCTTGCCGTTCCAGGCGGCGGCGGCATCGCACTCGCTCTCCCCGTGGTCGTAGGCCCTCCCGATCGGGTCCTGCCACACAGGCCCGGCCTTCAGGTCGGTCTGGTTCCAGACGTAGTAGTTACCGTTCTTGTTGCACCGCGCCTACGAGGCTGCCGAAGAGGGTGGGCGAGCCGCCGAAGTCGGAGTCGGTCGTCTGGTCGGCCTTCGGGATCGCCCAGGAGTCCTCCTTCGCCATCGTCTCGGGGTTGAGGCGCACGATCGACACCTGATCGCCCCCGGCGGCGTTGCCGGTCGTGACGAAGATGCCGTTCGAGTCATAGGCGGCGCTGCTCCAGATGCTCGCCTGGATCGTGTGGCCGGGGTAGGTCTGGTAGAAGTTCTCGAGCGCGCCGGTGGCCTGGTTGTACTCCTTCTCGCCGCCGTTGACGAGCGGGTCGTCGCAGTTGGAGGACTGGCCCACATAGATATTGCCGCCGACGACGAGGGGCGACGACCAGTCGTAGTAGTTCTCCTCGGTCGTGGACGGTATGGCGATGACGCTCTTCCAGTCGACTGCACCAGTCGCCGCGCTGAGGGCGTACAGGTAGCCGTCGCCTCCGGCGACGTAGACCGTGAGGGCGCCGCTCGAGTTGTCCTCCACGGTGGCGGTGGACACGATGCCGAGGGGACCACACGTCTTCCCGGTGACGTAGCCGAGGTTCTGGCTCCAGAGCACCTTGCCGCTCGCGTTGAGGGCGTAGAAGATGCCGGTGTTGGCGCCGATGTAGACGTTGCCGTTGACGACGGTGGGGCTGGCGAGGATGCCCCACGGTTGGCCGGACTTAGTGGCCGCAGGGGGCGCCCAGGTCCAGTCGTGCTTGAGGCTGGCGGCATTCGTCGTCGTGATGGCAGTCGCGGCGGCGTTGTAGGACCCGTGGGTTGGGCCGTTCAGGTACGACGACCAGTTGGCCGCCGACGTGGCGGACGCCGGGAGGACGCCGAACCCGAGCATCCCGCCCGCGGCAAGCGCCAGTGCGCCGAAGCGTCGCTTCCCGTGCCTCATTCGAACCCCTCACCTCTTCTGTCGGGGCCCGCCGCGCTAAGAGGTGAATGCTGTGCTGCCCCCAGTCCCGCCGTGCCTGCCCAGCCCATCCGCCGGGCAATGCTACGTCATCCCTCGCCCGGCGGTACCAATCGGCGGCTAGAGTGAGCGCGCCCGTCCCGAAGGATGCAGAGATTTCCATGTCGTCAACGGCGAGTGAGACGGGCCGCACGCCCGGTCGTCGTGCCTGCACGCACCGGACAGGCCGGCTAGCGAGGGGAGCGGGAGAGCGCACGATCACCTGACCGCGCTCGTGATCGTCGTCGTGCTCGGCGCCGGCCTGCTCCATGCGAGCTGGAACGCCATCGCCAAGTACATAAGCGACGGGCTCGTGGCCTTCGCCCTCATCGGCGTGGCCTCCACGCTCGGCGGGGCTGCGATGCTGCTCGTGACAGGGCTGCCCGATGGCAGCGGCGATCCCCTTTGCTGCGACATCGGCCGGCGTCCACATCGCCTACGAGCTCGCCCTCATGAACTCGTACCGCCTCGGAGCCTTCAACCAGACCTACCCGATCGCGAGGGGACGTCGCCGCTCGTCGTGGCGGCAGGCGCCTACGTCTTCGCCCACGAGAGGCCTCGGGGCGGTGCCCTCGCCGGCGTCGCCATCCTTGCCGTCGGGCTGATGAGCCTGGCGCTCTCGGCCGGCAGGCTGTCGAGGCAGGACCTGCCGGCGGTCGGCGCGGCCGTCCTCACGGGTCTCGCCATCGCCACCTACACCCTCATCGACGGCCTCGGGGTGCGGCACTCCCATGATCCCTATGCCTACGGCGGCTTGCTGTTCCTGATCCAGGGCCCGGTCATCCCGGTCGTCGCCCTCGCCCGGCGGCCGCTCTGCCAGCTTCCCTTCGCCCGCCGTCGTCGCCCGCGGCCTCGGCGCAGGCGCGCTCTCGATCGTCGCTTACGTCGCCGTTCTGTGGGCCCAGACGAAAGGGCCCCGCTCGCAGAGGTGGCCGCTCTTCGGGAGACGAGCGTCATCGCGGCGGCGCTCATCGGCACGCTACTCCTGAAGGAGCGCTTCGGCGCTCGTCGGGCAGCAGCGGCGGTGCTCGTCGCAGCCGGCATCGTGCTCATCAGCGTGTGACGATCACCCGGGCTCAGTCGCCGAGCTCGGTCCGGCGGCGGTCGACGTATGCCTGCAGCTCCTCGAGGACGGCGCTGTCGAGAGGAGGCTGCTCGTACTCCTCGAGGGTACGTTGGCAGATCTGGCCGGCGCGGGCGGCGGTGTCGAGAGCCACCGTCGCGCTGCCAGCGCTCGAAGTTCTTCGACGACGAGACGAGGGGCCGGTAGAAGCAGGTACGGAACCGCTCCATCGTGTGCGCCGCCCCGAGGAAGTGGCCGCCGTGTCCGACCTCCTCATGGGCCCCGAAGGCGAGCGACTGCCTCGTCGATCTCGAGGGGCGCTGAACTCCACCCTGCATCATCTTCAGCAGCTCGATGTCGATGATGAACTTCTCGTAGCAGCTGACGAGGCCGCCTTCGAGCCAGCCGGCCGAGTGCATGACGAAGTTCGTCCCGGCGAGGAAGGTCGGCATCAGCGTCATGAGCGCTTCGTAGCCCGCCTGGGCGTCGGGTACCTGGCTCGAGGTCGAGCCCCCCGCCGCTCCGGAACGGCAGGCCGAAGTGGCGGGCGATCTGCCCCGTGCAGAGCAGCCCGATGGCCGACTCCGGGGTGCCGAAGCAGGGGGAGCCCGACTGCATGTCGATGTTGGACAGGAACGAGCCGAAGATGACCGGGCAGCCCGGCCGGATGAGCTGGCTGAGGGCGATGCCCGCGAGTGCCTCGGCGCAGCTGCTGGACGAGGGCGGCCGGGATCGAGACCGGCGACATCGCCCCCATGAGGAGGAACGGCGTCAGCACGACGGGCTGGTTCGCCCGGTTGTACTCGAACTGGGCGTCGAGCATGCGGTCGTCCCAGCGCAGCGGCGAGTTGCAGTTGATGAGCGAGATCGTCGCCGGCGTCGCCTCGATCGACTCCCGGCCGCCGAAGAGGATCTCGGTCATGGCGATCGTGTCGGCGGCGTTCGGCCCCGAGACGACGTTGCCCATGTAGATCTTGTCGGTCAGCGTCTGGAGGGCGAGGATCATGTCGAGGTGGCGGGAGTCGAGCGGGGTGTCGTTCGGCTCGCAGATGATGCCGCCCGCCGAGTCGAGCTCGGCGAAGCTCTGGGCGAGCATCGTGAAGCGCCTGAAGTCCGACATCGTGGCATCGCGGCGGACGTCGCCCTCCCGCACGAAGGGCGGCCCGTAGACGCCGGAGAACACCATGTGGTCCCCGCCGATGTGGACGGTGTTGGGCGGGATTGCGCGCCTGGACGTCGAATTCCCGCGGAGCCTTTGCGACCTGTTCGAGGACGAACTCCGGGTCGAGGAAGACGACCTCGCCCTCGGTCTTCTGCCCGGCGGCGGCGAAGAGCTCGACCGCCTCCGGCTTGGCGAACTGGACGCCGATCTCCGAGACGATTCGGCGCCAGCCTCGGTCGAGCACGCTCGATCGCCTCCTCGGAGAGGATCTCGTAGCGGGGCATCCGGTTGACGAACATGGTCACCTTCTTCGATGCGGCCCGGCCTTGGCGAGCTGCTGCCTTGACCTGCGGCTCTTTCAGCCTTTACTATCACATAGTAGAACTGAGTTCCGCAACATGGAACTATTAACGAGGACATGTGACCACACCCACCGGGACCCAGGCGGTCGACCGGGCGGCTCGCTTGCTCACCGAGATCGTCGAGGCGGCCGACGCCGTGACCTTCTCCGAGCTGTCCGAAGTGACCGGGCTGGCGAAGAGCACGACTTCGCGCCTGCTGCTCGCCCTCGAGCGCAACGGGCTGATCCGCCGGGAGCCGGCCGGCGGCTACCGGCCCGGGGAGGTCTTCGTGCGGTACGCCTGGCGGGCCGGGCGGGCGGCGGACCTCGTCGAGGTGGCGCGCGCCGTTTCTCGAGCGCCTCGGTGAGGCGACCTCCGAGACCGTCAACCTCGGGGTGCTCAACCACGGCGCCGTCGAGCAGATCGCCCAGGTCGACAGCCGCTACGTCCTCGGCGGGGCGAACTGGTTCGCCCGAGCCGGTCCCGCTCCACTGCACCGCCCAGGGCAAGGTCCTCCTCGCCTACGAGGCGGCGGCTCTGCCGCCCGGCCGGCTGGAGCGGCTCACGCAGGCGACGATCACGAGCCGGGCGGCGCTCTCGGCGGAGCTCGGAGGAGGTGCGCCGGCGGGGCTTTGCCGTCACGGCAGAGGAGCTCGAGCCCGGGCTCGTCGCCGTGGCCTCGCCCGTCCATCGTGAGAGCGGGGCCGTCGTGGCGGCCATCTCGGTCTCCGGGCCGGTCACCCGCCTCGGCCCGACCCGCCTGAGCGAGGTGGCGGCGGCATGTGTCGAGGAAGGTGCGGCGCCTCTCGGCCGCGCTCGGGTTCCGCGTCGGACAGGAAGGAGCGGCATGAACCGCGACGAATTGCTGAAGCAGTTGTACGACTTCACCCTTGTCGGCAATGCGCCCGAGGTTCTCGAGCTGACCAACGCCGGCCTCGAGATGGGCCTTGCCCCCGAGACGCTGCTCTTCGAGGCGCTCATCCCTTCTCTCGAGGAGGTCGGTGCCCGCTTCGAGCGGGGTGACTTCTTCGTGCCCGAGATGCTCATCGCCGGCAAAGCGATGGCAGGAGCCCTCGAGCGGCTCCGCCCCCTCCTCGCCGAGACCGGCGTCGAGTCCGTCGGCACCTTCGTGATGGGAACCGTGAAAGGCGACGTCCACGACATCGGCAAGAACCTCGTCAACATCATGCTCGAAGGTGCCGGCTTCCACGTGATCGACCTCGGCGTGCAGGTCGCGCCGGAGAAGTTCGTCGAGGCGGTGAAGGAGTATCGAGCCCGACATCGTGGGTTTCTCGGCGTTCCTCACGACGACGATGCCGATGTTCAAGGCGAACATCAACGCTCTCGAGAAGTCGGGCCTTCGCGACAAGGTCGTCGTGATGGTCGGCGGAGCCCCGGTCACCCAGGAGTACGCCGACGCCGTCGGCGCCGACGCCTATGCAGCCGATGCCTCGGCGGCCGTCAGCCGGGCAAAGGAGTTCATGCAGCGCCGCCGCGCCGCCTCGCGGGCCTCAGCCGGCTAGCTGCGAACGAGCCCTGGGGGGCAGCGGGCGCCGAGCGGCGAGGGCACACCGACGACAGGAGCCATCAACCACCGTGCAAACTGCATTGCGATCGGCCACACGAGAGGTGGTCATCGGCGACGACCAGCCGTTCTGCATCATCGGCGAGCGGATCAACCCGACGGGGCGCCCGCTCTTCCAGGACCAGCTGCGGGCCGGCGACCTCTCGCGGATCGCCACCGACGTGCGCGACCAGGTCGCCGGCGGCGCGATGGTGCTCGACGTCAACATGGGCGTCCCCCTCCTCGACGAGGCGGAGCTCATGGCGGCGGCCGTCCGCCTCATCCAGAGCCTCACCGACCTGCCGCTCTGCCTCGACTCGTCGATCGTCGAGGTGCTCGAGGCGGGCCTCGAGGCTTACGAGGGCAAGGCGCTCGTCAATTCGGTGACGGCGGAGGACGAGCGGCTCGAGGCGATCCTCCCGCTCGTGAAGCAAGTACGGAGCTGCCGTCATCGCGCTGCCGAACGACGAGGAGGAGATCCCCTTCGAGCCGAGCCGGCGGCTCGAGCTCGTGCGCAAGATCGTGCACGTCGCCGTCGAGGGGTTCGGCATCCCGATCTCCGACCTGCTCATCGACCCGCTCGCCATGCCGATCGGCGCCGACACGACCTACGTGAAGGGGACGCTCGAGACGATCTCGCTCGTGCGGGAGGAGTTCGGGCGTCAACATGACCCTCGGGGCCTCGAACGTCTCCTTCGGGATGCCCGACCGGCACCCGATCGGGGCAGCGTTCCTGCCGATGGCGATGGTCGCCGGGCTGACGAGCGCCATCATGGACGCCCGCTCGCCGGTCATGGTCCGGGCCGTGAAGGCGGCCGACCTCCTCCTCGATCACGACCCGTGGGGAGCGGCCTGGATCGCCGCCCACCGGGCGGCACAGGCTGGTGCGGAGAACGACACCGTGCCGCCAGGGCGAGCCGGCCGGGCTGACGCAGACCGCCCGCAGGGTCGCCGGTGAGTTGGCCGCAGCCGGCGTCCGCTACGGCGCAGGGGGCCGAGCTGCCGCCCGCCGCTCGCCAGCGCCGGCTCCACCGGGCGGCGGGCAGGTGCGGGCCTCCCGGTGCCGGCCCCGGGCGGGTGGACATCGCCTTCGAGCCGAGCGCCCGCACGGTGCGCGTCCCGCCCGGGCGTGATGCTCTTCGACGCCGCCAGCTGGAACGGCATCGCCATCGACTCGACCTGCGGCGGCCACGGCACCTGCCGGAAGTGCAAAGTGCGCATCCTCAGCGGCGAGACGCCCGTGACCCCGCTCGACACTCGGGCCTTCGGCCCCGACGAGCTACGCGGCGGCTGGCGGCTCGCCTGCCGGGTCGAGGTCGCCACCGACCTCCGGGTCGACGTGCCGCCCGCTGCTCACCCGCCCGAAGGCGGCCACCGTCGGCGTCGGGCGCAAGGTGATCCTCCGCCCCGCCGTCCAGAAGCGCTACGTCGAGCTCGACCGAGCCGACGCTCTCGGACCAGGCGAGCGACCTCGAGCGGCTGCTCGCGCAGATGGACGATCTCGAGCTGCGCGTCGACCTGTACGCCCTGCGCCGCCTCGGGAAGGTGCTGCGGGCGAACGACTCGAAAGTGACCGCCGTCATCGTCGACGACGTGCTCATCGACGTCGAGCCCGGGGACACGACCGGCAGGCTGTTCGGGATCGCCTTCGACCTCGGCACGACGACGGTGGTGGCGACCCTGCTCGACCTGTCGACCGGCGCGCCGGTGGCGGTCCGCTCGATGCTCAACCCGCAGCAGCCCTTCGGCGCCGACGTCATCACGAGGATCAGCGCCGTCATGATGGACGAGCGGGCGCTCGAGCACCTCGGCGAGCTTGCCCACCAGGCGCTCGACGAGCTGGCGGCCGAGGTGTGCGCCGAGGGCGGGGTCGAGCCGCCACGAGGTGTACGAGGTGGCCATCGCCGGCAACGCCACGATGACCCACATCGTCCTCGGGATCGACCCGGAGCCGCTCGGGATGGCGCCGTTCATCATGGCGGCGCGGCGCTTCCCCGAGGTGCTCGCCGCCGAGGCGGGAGTGGCCGTCCATCCCCGGGCGCGGGCCGTCGTCTTCCCGGCCTTCGGCGCCTACGTCGGCGGCGACATCACCGCCGGCCTCATCGCCTCCGGCATGGACCGGGACTCGAGGACGCGCCTTTTCATCGACATCGGGACCAACTGCGAGATCGTCCTCGGCAACAGCGAGCGCCTGCTCGCCACGGCCGCCCCGGCCGGACCTGCGTTCGAGGGCGCCGCCATCCGTTGCGGCATGAGGGCGGCGGCCGGGGCGATCGAGGTCGTCAAGATGACGCCGGACGACCTGAGCCTGCAGGTGATCGAGGATGCCGAGCCGCTCGGGCTGTGCGGCTCCGGGCTCGTCGACGCCGTCGCCGAGCTCGTCGGCCTCGGCCTCATCGAGCCATCGGGCCGCTTCGTGAGCGAGGAGGAGGCGGCCCGGCTCGACGCCCGGGCTTGCGCCGAGGCTGACGACGATCGGCGAGGAGCGGGTCTTCGTCCTGCACTGGCGGGACCCGGACGGCCGGGACGCGGACGGGTCGATCTACCTCTCCCAGCGCGACGTCCGCGAGCTGCAGTTCGCCAAGGCGGCCATCTCGACCGGCTGGACGCTCCTTCTCGAGGACGCCGGCCTCGAGCCGGCCGACATCCAGCAGGTCCTCCTCGCCGGCTCGTTCGGCAGCTACCTGTCCCCGTCGAGCGCCGTCCGCCTCGGCCTCGTGCCGCCGCTGCCCGTGCTGCGGGTCGTGAGCGCCGGCAACGTCGCCGGCGAGGGGGCCAAGATGGCGCTCCTCAGCCTGCGGGAGCGGGCAGCGGCGATGGCGCTCCTCGAGGAGGTGACCTATGTCGAGCTCTCCGACCGTGCCGACTTCAACGACCGCTTCGTTGAGCAGCTGCCCTTCCCGGGCTGACGGCGGTGCTTGCCGGCCGGCTCGCCGCGAGCGGTGAGCTCCTCGTCCCGCCGGCGCAGGTGCTCCCCGCCCCCCGACGATGGAGATCCGCACGCCCCTGCCGGCGACGGCGGCGCGCCAGCGCGACGACGGCCGTCATCGCCTGCGGCGCCCTCGGGGCACAGTTGCGCCAGATCGTCCGGCGCCGCGGCTTCGACGTCGAGCTTCATTGCCTGCCGCCTCTGCTGCACAACCACCCCGAGCAGATCACCGGCGAGGTGGAGCAGCTCGCCCGCCGGCTGCGGGCGACGTCACGCCCGCGTCGCCGTCGCCTATGCCGACTGCGGGACCTACGGCGCCCTCGACCGGCTCTGCGAGTCGCTGCAGCTGCAGCGGCTTGCCGGGCTGCACTGCTACGACGTCCTTGCCGGGCCCTGACCGGATCAGCCGGCTCCTCGCCGAGGAGCCCGGCACCTACCTGCTCACCGACTTCCTCGTGAGCAGCTTCCGGCGGGCGGTCCTCGCCGAGCTCGGCCTCGACGAGCGGCCCGAGCTGTGGCCGGACTACTTCGCCCACTACCGCCGCCTCGTCTGGCTGGCCGGCTCGCCGACGCCGGCGCTCACGGCGGAGGCGGAGGCGATCGCCGAGATGTTCGGCCTCCCGCTCAGCATCATCGTGACCGGGAGCTCCGGGCTCGAGCGCGAGCTCGAGCGGCTGCTCGCGCTCGAGGGCGCCGCCGGAGGCTAGGCCGAGTGACCCGAGGCCGCCTGCGCCTGGCGGCGCCGGCGCCCTCGGGCCGCCCGCTACGAAGTCATCCCGACGGGGTCGATCGAGGAGAAGGTGCTCGAGCACGTGCCGGCCGGCTTCACCGTCACCGTCACGGCCTCGCCCGACGAAGGGCCTCGAGGCGACGCTCGAGCTCGCCGAGCGCTCTCGCCGACCATGGCTACAAGGCCGTGCCCGCATGTCTCGGCACGGCTTGTCCGCGACGAGGCCCATCTGAGCGAGATCGTCGCCCGGCTGGGCGAGCACGGGATCACGCGACGTCTTCGTGCCGGCCGGCGACGCCGATCCTCCTGCGGGCTGCTTCGACAGCGCGCTGTCACTTCTGCTCGCCCTCGAGGCGCTCGGGCGCCCCTTCCGCCGAGGTCGGCATCACCGGCTATCCGCAGACCCACCCGATCATCCACGACGACGTCACCATCCAGGCGATGTGGGACAAGCGCCGCTACGCCACCTACATCGTCTCGCAACATGTGCTTCGACGCCGCCACGCTTGAAGCGGTGGATCGGCAGGGTGCGGGCACGGGGGGTCTCGCTTCCGCTCCGGCTCGGCCTCGCCGGCCCGGTCGACCGCACGAAGCTGCTCACGATGGCCTCGCAGGATCGGCGTCGCCGAGTCCTCGCGGTACCTCCGCAGTCATTCGTCGCTGGATGGTCCGCCTCGGTGCCCCGGGCGGCTACAGCCCGACGAGGCTCCTCGAGCGCCTGGGCCCGACCCTTGTCGCCGAGCCGTCGGCGATCGAGGGGCTTCACGTCTTCACGTTCAACCAGCTCGGCGAGACCGAGCGGTGGAGAAAGGAGCTGCTCGAGCAGATCGCCGGCATCGAGCACCTCGCGCCGGTCGGGGGTGGCCGGCGCCGGCCGGATGCCGGCGGAGCAGGAGCTCGGCTCAGCCTGAGGCTTTCCGCTCCCGCAGCGCGGCCACGAGAGCCGGCAGCACCGCGTTGACGTCGCCGATGACGGCATAGTCGGCCCGCGACATGATGGGCGCGTCCGGATCGGTGTTGATCGCCACCATGTGGCGGGCGCTCTGGCATCCGGCGAGGTGCTGGATGGCGCCGCTGATCCCGCAGGCGAGGTAGAGGTCGGGCGTGACCCGGGTGCCCGTCTGGCCGACCTGCTCGGTGTGCGGGCGCCAGCCGAGGCTCGTCACGACCCTCGACACCCCGACGGCGCCCCCGAGCAGGCCCGCCAGTTCCTCGAGGGCCGAGAAACCCTCCGGTCCCCCCACCCCACGCCCCCCGCTCACGACGACCTTGGCGCTCGCGAGCGATACCCCGCCGGCGTGCTTGCGTGACTCCTCGGCGCGGATGGCGAAATCCGCCTCGCAGAGTTCCGGAGAGAGCTCGTGGACCGCCGGGACGGCGTCGGGCCCTTCAGTCACCGGAAGCGGAGCGAGGGCGTCGGTCGCGACCGTGAGGAGCGCCGGCGAGGCATCCAAGACGGCATCTTCTATAAGGCTCCCGCCCCACCGCTGGCGGCTCAGATGGAGGCGCCCCACCGCTCGTCACCTCGTCCGGGCGGACGCTCGAGGCAGTTGGCGACCATCGGGAGGCCGGTGATGGCGCCGAGGTGGGCGAGGACCTCGTTGCCGTGGTCGGTCCCTGGAGCAAGGACGCCACCTTGCCGCGGCGCGCGCCGCCGTGCCGCCGTCACGGTCGCGGCCGAGCCCGGCGAGGCCGCAGCCGTGCCCATGCGAGCGGGGCGTAGCCGTCGACGGCTGTTCGGGCCACGATGTAGGCGTCCTTCACGCCGTACTGCGCCGAGGACGGACATCGTCGACGGCGCCACCTCGCCGAACAGGACGGCGACGCGGCTCACCGGGGCCGAGCATGCGGGCGAAGGTCAGCGTGCGCAGAGAGCCGTCGGTCGGCCCACCGGCGTCGTGCTCGACGAGCGTGAGGACGCTCACGAGAGAACGCCCAGCTCCTCGAAGAGCTTCACGAGAGCGGGTGCGGCCTCCGGACCCGTGGCCGATCACCTCGGCCCGGCGCCGCTCGACCGCCGGCACGCGCAGGATCTCGGTGCGCAAGCCCTCCTCCCGCCAGGCGGCTCCTCGATCAGCAACTGCGGCTCTTCTTCGCCCGCATGCGCCCGGGCAGGGACGGGTAGCGGGGGAGGTTGATCCCCTCTTTCACCGTGACGACGGCCGGCAGGTCAAAGGCTGAAGCGCTCGCTCACGCCGCGGTACTCCCGGCCGGCGGCGGCCGTGCAGCGGTCACCGTCAGGTTCCACCTGGAGCGACTTGATCCCGGTGACACAAGGGAGGCCGAGGAGGTGCGACGACCCGTACGCCGACCTGGTAGTCGCCACTGTCGGCCGCCTCGTTGCCGAAGCAGCAACAGGTCGAAGGGAGCCGCGCCGCCGTTCCCGTCCCGCCGCCGGATCGTCTCGACGATCGCCTGTGCGGTCGCCGCCGGCCCCCAGTCAGGCCGTTCCGTCACGAGCAGCACCGCCGAGGCCGCCCCGACGGCGACGGTGTTGCGCAGCTGCTCCTCGGCCTCGGGCGGCCCGAGGGCGAGCACGGTCACGGCGCCCCCGTGGCGCTCGACGAGGCGGACCGCCTCCTCCACGGCGCACTCCTCGTGGGGGCTGATGGTGAAGCCGAGCTGGCGGGTGTCGATCTGCTGGCCGCCGGGCAGGAGCGAGATCCGGCCGCCCACCATCGGGACCCGCTTCACGCAGACGAGGATGTTCACCGCTAAGCCTTCACCCGCTCGTTGCGCCGGGTCGAAGAGCGGCCTCGAGCCGGCGACGGCGACGGTGACGGGGAAGCGCTCGCCCATGTACTCGACGGCAAGGCCGCTCCCCCTCGACCGCCAATTCGGTCGGCAGGTAGGCGAGGAGGATGTGCTTTCCGACCGACGGCCCCGAGCCGGCGCTCGTGACATACGACGGCCTTCCCCTCGCGTCGGTGATCGCGCTCGCCCGTCGCGTGTGAGCACCGGCTCCCCGCCGAGCATGTAGCGGAGGCGGCCGTCGCTCCCCTCGTGGTCGTCGACGGTGAGAGTGCACAGGATGGCGGCGGGGGTGGCGTCTCTCTGGGCCAGGTAGGCGTCCTTGCCGATGAAGCCCTGACGCTTCACCGACGGCCGGGCCATCCCCGCCTCGACGAGGTTGTAGTCGGGCGTCAGCTCGCTGCCGAAGGCGCGATAGCCCTTCTCGAGGCGGCCCGTCGTCCCGTACACGCCGATCCCCACCGGCACGAGGCCCTTCGGCACGCCCGCCTCGTAGAGGACGTTCCACAGCCTCGCCCCCTGCTCCATCGGGGCGTACAGCTCCCATCCGAGCTCGCCGACGTAGGAGATGCGCGAGGCGAGGACGCTCAGCCCGGCGACTTCGATCTCCCGGCACGTCCCGAACGCGAACGCCGGTCCCGACAGGTCGTCGTCGGCGCAGCGCGGCGAGCACGTCGCGGGCCGCGGGGCCCCACAGCCCGATCGTCGTGAAGGCCGACGTGACGTCGGCGAGCTGTGCCGAGCCGTCGCCGGGCAGCCGGTCGGTGATCCACTTCTTGTCCGCCATGCCGTGGGCACCGCCGGTGACGACGCGGAAGCGGGCCGGGCCGAGCCGCATGATCGTGAGGTCCGCCCTGAAGCCGCCGCGCTCGTCGAGGAACGAGGTGTAGACGACGCGGCCGTCCGGCACGTCGAGCTGGGCGACGGCGATCCCCTGCAGCACCTCGAGCGCGGCCGGGCCGGTGAGGTCGAAGATGGCAAAGGCCGACAGGTCGACGAGCCCGCAGGCGTCGCGCATGGCGAGGTGCTCGGCGTTGATGACGGGCGACCACCACCGTGACTCCCACTCCGCCGCCCTTTGCATGAGGCGACCGGCGTAGCGTTCGCACAGGGCTTCGTTGCCGGCGTACCAGTGGGGTCGCTCCCATCCGGCGGTCTGGAAGAAGACCGCTCCGAGCTGCTTCTCGCTCTCGTACATCGGCGCCGCGGCGAAGCCCGCGCTCGTCCCCCCATTGCTCGGCCGGATGGACGATCCCGTACATCTTGTTGAAGCCCTCGGCAGCCCGTGACCTGTCGTGGCGCCGCGTTGTCTGGAAGTCGTAGAAGCGGGCCACGTCGGCCTCGTGCACGTCGATCTCCGACTCACCCGTCGGTCATCCACTCGGCGACGGCACGGCCGATCCCCGGCCCCTCTTTGATCCAGCTGGCAGCGACCGACCACAGGCCGCCCACCTCGGGCGTCTCGCCGAGGACGGGGTGGCCGTCGGGCGTCATCGAGATCAGGCCGTTGATGGCGTAGCGGATCCCGACCTTCTCGTCGCCGAGCAGCTCCGGCATCAGCTCGAGCGCCTCGGCGAGCTGTGGGTCGAAGTCGTCCTGGGTGAAGGGGAGCTCGGTGGGGGAGAGGGAGGCCTCCTCGTTCGAGGGGATCTCGCTCGGGTCGATGAGGATCGGGCGGTGGGCGTACGAGCCGACCTCCAGGTCGCCCCCGTGCTGGCGCTCGTACATGTTCGTGTCGACGTCCCGCACGACCGGGTACTCGATCTCGCCCGAAGTGCCGGCAAAGAGCGGGATCGGCCCGACGCTGATCATCTGGTGAACGATCGGGCTGAGCGGGATGTGCGCTCCGGCCATCGCGGCGATCCTCGGGCTCCACACACCGCAGCAGATGGCGACGATGCTCGTCTCGATCTCGCCGGTCGTGGTCCGGACGCCTGTCACGCGGGGCCGCGGCGCCGAGTCGGTGTCGATTCCGAGGACTTCGGTGTTCGCCCTCACCTGGAGCGCCCCGAGCTCCTGGGCCCTTTCCCGCATGATGGTCCCCGCCCTCAGCGAGTCGACGACGCCGACTTTCGGGAAAAAGAGCCCGGCGAGGATCACGCCAGGGTCGAGGTAGGGAACGAGATCGGCGACCTTCTCCGGCGCCAGCGAGCTCAGCCTCGATCCCCCAGGCCTTGGCGACCGATGCCCGCCGGCGGAACTCCTCCAGGCGCTCGGGCACCCTAGCCACCTCGAGGCCGCCCGGCTCGATGTGGACACCGAGTTCTTTGTACTGGCGGCTGCTGTCGGCCGTCAGCTCCATCATCATCTTTGAGTAGTCGATCGGGTAGATGAAGTTGGACGCGTGGCCGGTGGATCCGCCGGGGTTCGGCATCGGTCCCTTGTCGAGAAGGACGAGGTCCTTCCAGCCGAGGCGGGCGAGGTGGTAGGCGATGCTGTTGCCGACGATGCCGGCGCCGATGATGACGGCGCTTGCCTGTGCCGTCGTCTCACTCATGTCGTTTCGTGCCTTTCTCGGCTGTGCCGGCCGCTCGTGCGGCGGTGCCGCCGTGTCTGCCAGCGGTGCCCGTGTCTTTGGCGGTGCCCGTGTCTTTGGCGGTGCCCGTGTCTTTGGCGGTGCCCGCCTGTGGAGCGGGAAAGAGGATGGTCTTCGGTTCCGTGAAGGCCTCGAGGACGAAGCGGCCGCCGACGCGGCCGCGCCCGCTCACCGAACCTGCTCGGCCGCCGAAGGGGAGGTGGGACTCCCAGTGGTTCGTCGAGGCGTTGATGTTCACCCATCCCGCCCGGGCGGCTTCGGCAAAGGCGAGTCCCCGTTCGAGATCGCCCGTGAACACGGCGGCCGTCAGCCCGAAAGGTGAGGCGTTCGTGAGCTCGAGCGCCTCTGCCATCGACGAGACTTCGGCGACGGGCACGACCGGTGCGAACGTCTCCTCACGGGAGATGAGCATGCTGGGCAGCACTGCATCGAGGACGGTCGCCTCGGCGTAGAGCTGCGTCGGCATGCCTGCTGCGCGCCGGCCACCGGCCACCAGCCGGGCACCCCTGTCGACGGCGTCGCCCGACGTGCTCATCGAATTTCGCCGCCACCGCCTCGTTGTTGAGGGGCCCCATCGTCGTGGAGGGGTCGAACGGGTCGCCGAGCCGGACGGCGGCCTTCGTCGCCTCCACCACCGCCTCGACGAACTCGGCCCGGACCGCTTTATGAACGAGGAAGCGTTCGCCCGCAGTGCAGCTCTGGCCGGCGCAGAGATAGGCGGCCTCGAGCGCGGCGCCCGCCGCCAGCTCGAGATCGGCGTCCTCGAGGACGACCATCGGGCCGTTGCCACCGAGCTCGAGCAGTTGGGTCTTGCCGGCAGCCCGTGCCGCCACTGACGCACCTGTTGCCACCGAGCCGACGAAACCGACCCCCTGCACCAACGGGTGCCCGACGACGGCGTCCCCGACGACGGCGCCGGGCCCGGCCACGAGGTTGAAGACGCCCGCCGGCGCTCCCGAGGAGGAGAGCGCCTCGGCGAGCACCTCGACGAGGTGGACCGAGCACGCCGTCGTCGACGGCGCCGGCACCCACACGACGGCGTTGCCGGCGGCGAGGGCGGGAGCGAACACCTCGGCCCCCATCGTGTAGGGCCAGTTCCACGGTGAGACGACGCCGACGACGCCGAGCGGCACCCGCATCGTGAGAGCGCGTCGGGAGGCTGAGACCGAAGGCGGCATCGATCCCTCGAGTCGCCTCGCTTCCTCACCTGCTGTCGAGAGGTAGAGAACCAGTTCGTCCACTTCGTCGTACGCCTCGGCCACGAGCGGCTTGCCCTGATCCTCTGTGAGAGCACGGGCGAGATCGTCCCGACGGCAGACGACCGCCGAAGCGAGGGCGGCGCAGACGTCTGATCGGTCAAAGGCCGATGCCGCTGCCCACGCCGGCGCGGCGGCGGCCGCCGCCTCGACAGCACGGCCGGCTTGGGCGGCGTCTCCCACCGTGACGGCTGCGAACGTCTCGCCTGACGACGGGCTGACGGCCGCCGTCTCGCCGCCGGCGCCGACGAGCCATTGGCCGCCGATGTATACCCCGCGGCGCGCTTCACCCATTTGACTTCGACCTTCCCTCGCCGCCCGTCGCCGGGTCGTGCCTGTAGAACTCGACGTGTTCGGGGGGAAGCCCGCTGTTGCCGAGGATCATGTCGGCGGCCCGCTCGGCGATCATCATCACCGGGGCGTAGATGTTGCCGTTCGTCACATACGGCATGACGGAAGCGTCCACGACCCGGAGCCCCTTCACCCCGTGCACCCGCATCGTCGTCGGGTCCACAACCGACAGGTCATCTGTGCCGAGCCGGCAGGTGCACGAGGGGTGGAGTGCCGTCTCGGCATCCCGGGCCACCCAGGCGAGGATCTCGTCGTCTCCCGACACCGTCAGCCCGGGTGAGAGCTCCCCCCCGTTGAAGTCGTCGAGGGCGGGCTGGTTGAGGATCTTGCGGGCGATCTCGACGGCTTCGACCCACTCGCGGCGATCCGTCTTCGTCGACAGGTAGTTGAAGCGGAGCGCCGGGTGCTCGTGCGGATCCCGTCGAGCGGATCTTCACGGTGCCCCTCGCGTCTGAGTACATCGGGCCGATGTGGACCTGATAGCCGTGGCCGCCGGCCGGCGACGAGCCGTCGTAGCGGATGGCGATGGGGAGGAAGTGGAACATGAGGTTCGGGTACCTCACCTTGTCATTGCTCCGTGCAAAGCCCCCGCCTTCGAAGTGGTTGGTCGCGCCCGGCCCGCGGCGGAACAGGAGCCATTCGAGGCCGACCCGGGGGCGGTTCCTCCACTTCAACGCCGGCGCCACCGAGACCGGCTGTGTGCAGGCGTATTGGATGTAGACCTCGAGATGGTCCTGAAGGTTCTCACCGACCCCGGGTAGGTCCACCACCGGCTCGATGCCGAGCGCCTTCAGTTCGGCTGCGTTCCCGATCCCGGAGAGCTGGAGCAGCTGGGGTGAATTGATCGCCCCGCCGCAGACGATGACCTCGCCGGCCCGGACGCGACGGCTCGACCGGCTCCCGGCGGACCGGTATTCGACGCCGACAGCGCGGGCGCCGTCGAAGACGAGGCCGCTCACGAACGCCCGGCACTCGACGTCGAGATTGGGCCTGCCCATCACGGGGTGCAGGTAAGCACGGGCTGCCGACAGGCGACGTCCACGGTGAATGTTGCGGTCGAACGGGGCGAAGCCTTCCTGGCGGTAGCCGTTCACGTCATCGGTCAGCTCGTAGCCCGCCTGCTTGACGGCGTCGAAGAACCCTGAGAAGAGCGGGTTATCCGCCGGCCCGCGCTCGAGCACGAGCGGCCCCGCCCCGCCCCGGAACTCGTCGACGCCGGCGAGGCAGGTCTCCATTCTCTTGAAGTAGGGGAGGCAGTGGGCGTAGTCCCAGCTCTCCATCCCGGGATCTGCCGCCCACCGCTCGTAGTCGAGCGGGTTGCCCCGCTGGAAGATCATCCCGTTGATGCTGCTCGAGCCTCCGAGCACCTTGCCCCGGGCGTGGTAGATGCGCCGGCCGTTCATGAACGGCTCCGGCTCCGACTCGTACTTCCAGTCGTAGAAGCGGCTCCCGATCGGGAACGTGAGGGCGGCCGGCATGTGGATGAAGACGTCCCAGCGGTAGTCGGGACGGCCCGCCTCGAGGACGAGCACCGTGGCGGCGCCACCGGCGGAGAGGCGGCTCGCGAGGGCGCAGCCGGCCGAACCGCCGCCGATGATCACAAAGTCGTAGTGTGCGCGCGTCATAACCCTCCGGTGACAGAACCGCCGGATGGTATCGCTAGAGCGAAGGAGGCGGACAGAGGCGAATGCCGGCGCTCGATCCCGACCGGTACCCGGGGCTCTCCCTCGAGTCGTTTCTCGACCAGGTGGCGTCACCCTCCCCGGCCCCTGGAGGGGGCTCGGTGGCGGCGGTCGCGACCGCGCTTGCCGCCGGTCTGTGCTCAATGGCAGCCCGGAAGTCGCCGAGGTTCCCAGGCGGTGCCGCCGCCACCGCCGATGCCCGCCGGCAACAGGCGCTCTCGTTGGCCTCGAGAGATGCTCTCGCCTACGGGAGGGTCCTCGAGGCGCAAAGAGCCGTAGGTGCCTTCGGGTCGGTGGAGCCCGCCGTCGAGAATCCCCTCCTCACGGCCGCACTCGGCGCCGCCGCCGACGTTCCCCTCGAGCTCGCCGGTGTCGCAGCCGAGATCGCAGCACTGGCGAGGGACCTCGTCGTTAGCGGCAATCCGAATCTCGCCGGCGACAGCCTCACAGCGGCGCTGCTTGCCGCCGCCGCTGCCGGGGCAGCCGCCGACCTCGTGGCGATCAATCTCGCCGGCATGCCCGAGGCGGTCGCCGGCGACCGGGTGGAGCGAGCTTCAACATTCGCCGCTCAGGCAGGCTCGGCCGCAGGCCGGGCGCGAGCCGCTGCCCGGGAGGGCGTCAGACAGCCCTAGCGGGTCCGGCCCGGCGGCCGTCGTCGACAGCTCGCCGGCGAGACCTCTCGGCCACCTCAAGCGCCGCTGCCGCCCGCCGCTCGGCGACCTCGGCGGCGGCGACCGCCTTCGAGCCCGCAAGCTCATCACGCCGGGCGCTCGCGAGGGCCTCCTCGGCAGACCGGCGGCGGGAGGCGGCCCGGTCGAGGAGGCGGCGGGCGCTCTCCAGTTCCTTGCGGGCGGTGCCGGCGGCCTTCGCCGACCGCCGCAATGTCTCCTCCGCCGCTTGCAAGGCTGCGGCCGCTGCCTTCTCGGCTGCGTTCCCCGCTCCCGCCTCAACTGCCTCCGACGAGCGCTTCTTCGAGGGCGGCTTGACGGATCTGCCCTTCACCGAGTGCGTGCCGGCGTCGCTGCCGGGACGTTCGCCCGGCAGCGACGGGAGCGCCTCACTCAGCTCTGCCGTCCCGATGGCGGCCACCTGGAGCGCCCGGGCGAGATGGCCAGAGCTCACCGCACGCGCCGCCGCGCCGTCGAGCAGGGCTGCCTGCAGGCTCTCTGCGATCTCCTCGAGGGTTGGCCCGCTGGCGGGGACACCGCCCTCGGCAGCCAGCCGGGCGGCCTCCGATGTCAGCTCGTCGATCATCTGCCGGCGGGCGGTCCCGAGCTTGCGGAGCTCCGAGCCGGCGAGCCGCTTGCTCGCGTCTTGCAGCGACCCCGCCAACCGGAGCAGCCTCTCCATGTCGCCGGGCCGCTCACGGGCGAGAAGGTTCAGCGCATGGGCGGCCCTCGACGGCCGAGGAAGCTTTCCGATCTGCCTCGCCAGCTCCCGGTCGCCCGCCCGGCGCGCCTCGGCGACATGTGCAGCCCTCCCGGTCGTGAAACCACTCGGGTCGCGTCCGTACAGGTCGTCGAGGATGCCTCGGAGGGCGCCCTTCTTGCTCGTCGTGTCATCGGGGAGGCTCATCGGTGCCCCCCTCGATGTCGGCGGTCCGTGCGGGGAGATGTCGGCGAAACGTACCGATGAGATATACCAGAGCCACACGAACCGGCGGGGCTGACGGAAGCTGTCACGTCCGGCCAATAGCCTCCGGACTGTGAGCGATCAAGTCCGAGACGAGATGACCGAGCCGAACGAGGGGATCCGGCCGAGGCGGGGCCCGGCGGACGTGGAGGAGGTCTCGAAGGCGCTCGCCGCCCACGACTATCTCGCCGACGAGGGACTTGCGACGGCGGTGTTCCTGGCGCTCACGTTGCAGAGGCCCCTGCTGCTCGAGGGCGAGGCGGGCGTGGGCAAGACCGAGGTGGCCAAAGTCGTCGCCGCCTGGACCGGGGGCGAGCTGTTGCGGCTCCAGTGCTACGAGGGCATCGACCTGTCTCAGGCCGCCTACGAGTGGGACTACGCCCGCCAGCTCCTCCACCTGCGGGCCGTGGAGGCGAGCGGGGAATCGGCGAGAGCGGCAGAGGACGAGCTCTACTCGGAGCGATTCCTCGTGCGCCGGCCGCTCCTGAGGGCGCTCGAGCCGACGATCGGGCCGCCACCTGTCCTGCTCGTCGACGAGATCGACCGGGCCGACGACGAATTCGAGGCGTTCCTGCTGGAGATCCTCTCGGAGTACGCGGTGACGGTTCCCGAGCTCGGGACGGTGCGGGCCGAGGTGCCCCCGGTCGTCATCCTCACCTCCAACCGGACCCGCGACGTCCACGACGCCTTGAAGCGGCGATGCCTGTACCACTGGGTGGAGCATCCCGGCTTCGAGAGGGAAGTGGAGATCATCCTGCTCCGGGCTCCGCAGGCGATCCCGAAGCTGGCCCGGCAGATCGCCGCCGCCGTCGAGGCCTTTCGGGAGATGGGCTTGTACAAGCCGCCCGGGGTTGCCGAGACGATCGACTGGGCGGCAGCTCTTGCCGCCCTTGGTCGGAGCGAGCTCGACGAGCACAGCGCCGGCGCGACCCTCGGGGCGGTGCTCAAATACCAGGAGGATCAACAACGGGTCCGGACGGCCGGTCTCGGCGATCTGGTGCGGGCTGCTGTGCGCCGCGGTGGGTGAGGAGCCGCCCTCCTCACCCGGCGGGCGACCGACTGTCGGGAGCAGCCCGGCGCGGGTCGTCGTCGGCTTCGTCCGTCTGCTGAGGGGTCTCGGGCTGGACGTCCCGGTCGGCAGTGTCATCACCTACGCCCGGGCGCTCGGCGCCGTCGGCCTCGAGCGGCGGGAAGGCGCCTACTGGGCCGGGCGTGCGACCCTCGTCCGCTCTCCGGAGGATGCGGCCGTCTATGACGCCGTCTTCGCTCATTTCTTCGAGGACCGTCCGGGGGAGGTCGGTCCTCGGCCCGAGATCGCCGCCGAGATGCGGATCGACACAGAGGAGGGCGAAGACCTGCCCGGGCCCGACCCGCTTGAGCCGGAGGAGGACAGGACGGCGGTGACGGTCCGTTACAGCCGTCTTGAGACACTGCGCCACCAGGACTTCGCCTCTTACTCGGAGGAGGACTGGGCCGAGGGGCGGCGGCTGCTGGCGGCGCTCCGGCAAACGGCGTTACGCCGCCGGTCGAGGCGGCGCACGCCTTCGGGGGGCGGCGGCGGCACACCCGATGTCGGCCGGACGGTGCGCCGGGCGCTTCGGACCGGTGGTGAGCCGATCGACCGCGCCTGGAGGCTCCCGAGCTCGCGGCCGCGGCGCCTCGTCTACCTGGTGGACATCTCGGGCTCCATGGAGCCCTACGCCCGTGCGTTTCTCCGCCTGGCACACGCCTCCATCGCAGCTCGCGGCACCGGCGCGGTAGAGGCCTTCGTGCTCGGCACACGCCTCACCCGGATAACGCGCCATCTCTCGTGGCGTGACCCTGACGCCGCGCTCGGCGACGCCGCCTCGGCGGTGGAGGACTGGTACGGGGGCACCCGTCTCGGTGAGGGCCTGCGGGTGTTCAACGACCGCTTCGGCACGCGGGGGATGGCACGGGGGGCGGTCGTAGTCATCCTCTCGGACGGGTGGGACCGGGGCGACCCGGCCGATCTCCGCACCGAGATGGAGCGGCTGTCCCGGGTGGCGCATCGGATCGTGTGGGTCAACCCGCTCAAGGCCTCCCCTGGCTACGCCCCGCTCGCCCGCGGGATGGCTGCCGCCCTGCCGTTCGTCGACGAGTTCGTGCAGGGTCATTCGCTCGGGGCCCTCGAGCAGCTCGCAGCTCTCCTCGGAAGCCCGAAGGCCGGGCTCGCAGTACCGAGGCGGCCCATATGATTTCGCCGGTGCGCGGACCGATCGCCTACTTCACGATGGAGGTCGCCCTCGACGACGCCCTGCCGACCTTCAGCGGGGGGCTCGGCGTCCTTGCCGGCGACTACCTGAAGTCGGCCGCCGACCTCGGGCTTCCCATCCTCGGGGTCACACTGTGTTACCGGGACGGCTACTTCCGCCAGCGCCTCGACGGCGACGGCCGCCAGACTGAGGACGACGTGAGCTGGCAGGCCGACCGCGACCGGCTCCTCGAGCGGCTCCCGAACACCGTTGTGCTCGACGTCGGCGGCCGTCCTGTCACGATCGGGGTGCGGCGGCTCCTCCTCGAAGGAGTGCACGGGGACGAGGTGCCCGTCTACTTCCTCGACACCGATCTCGATCGCAATGACGATGCCGACCGGGCGATAACCGACCGCCTGTACGGGGGCGACGACGAGCACCGCCTGAGGCAGGAGGCCGTCCTCGGCGTCGGCGGGGTCGAGATGCTCCGCTCGCTCGGGTACGGCGACGTCGAGACCTTCCACATGAACGAGGGCCACTCGGCGCTGCTCACCCTGAGGCTCCTCGAGGAGGAGATGGGCGATCCTCCCCCGGCGGCCGCATCGCCGACCGGAAGGGAGCTCGAAGCTGTCCGCCGGCGGTGTGTCTTCACTACCCACACGCCCGTGCCGGCAGGTCATGACCGCTTCCCGGCCGAGCTCGTCCGCCGGGTGCTCGGCGACGAGCGGGCGGCGCTGGTCGACAACGTCCTCCCTGGAGGCGTCCTCAACATGACCGACCTCGGCGCCGGCCTCTCACGCTATGTGAACGCCGTCTCGCGGCGACACCGCGACGTCGCCCAGGCGATGCTCCCGAGCTGCGCAGTCACGTCGGTGACGAACGGCGTCCATGTCCCCACATGGGCCTCGGCGCCGATGCGGGCCCTCTTCGACAGCCACATCCCGGGTTGGAGGTCGGACGGTGCCCTGCTCCGCTACATCTCCACGATCCCGCTCGGGGAGATCGTGGAGGTCCACGCGGCGGCCAAGAAGACCCTCCTTGCCGAGGTGGCCGGCCGCGTAGGCACGACCCTGTTCGAGGACGGCCTCACGATCGGCCTCGCCCGCCGCGTGACGCCCTACAAGCAGACGACGCTGCTGTTCAGCGATCCCGCCCGCCTGGCGGCGATTGCCGAGCGCCACGGCCCGCTCAACGTGGTTGCGAGTGGCAAGGCCCATCCGCGTGATGCGGCCGGCAAGGATCTGATAGCCGAGCTCTTCCGGGCGGCGAGGTCCCTCGGCGACAAGGTGAGGCTCGTCTTCCTCGAGAACTACGACCTGCAGTTGGCAGCTCGCCTCTGCGCCGGCACCGATCTCTGGCTGAACACGCCGAAGGCGCCCCTCGAGGCGTCCGGGACAAGCGGGATGAAGGCGGCCGTCAACGGGGTCCCGAGCCTCAGCGTGCTCGACGGATGGTGGCTCGAGGGTTGCATCGAGGGGACGACCGGCTGGGCGGTCGGGGCGGGGGCGGCAGACGCCGACGACGCCGGCGAGCTGTACGAGAAGCTGGATGAGGTGGCCGGCATCTTCTTCGATGACCCGACCGGCTACGACAAGATCCGCCGGAACGCGATCGCGCTCAACGGCTCGTTCTTCAACACCGACAGGATGGCCCGCGAGTATGCAGAAGGCGCCTATGTCGTCGTCCGAGCGTCGTCTGAGGCCTCAGATGGCCGAAGGCTCTGAGGCTCGCCGCCATCCTCGTCAGGAGCGACGGTACCTCTACAGGTAGCGCCGGAGGTCGGATCTCGTTCAGATCGCCCTGATCGGGCGGTAGGACGCCTCCCACATGGCGCCCCGGACGGCTCCCTCGAGATCCTCGGGCATGGCGCGCCGGATCACGCCGCCGGCAGCGGCCGCCTCAGCCACGGCGACGGCGACGGCGGCGGAGGTCTCGCGGAGAGCCTCCACCTCGGGAAGAAGTGGCGCGCCCGGGGCGGATGCGTCGACCTGGCCGCCGACGGCGACGGCGGCGGCCCGGAGCATCTGAGCCGTCACCCGGGTCGCGCCGGCGACGACGGCGCCGAGCCCGAGCCCGGGAAAGACGAAGGCATTGTTGGCCTGCCCGATGACATGGGTCGTCCGTTCGAAGGTGACGGGGGGGAACGGGCTTCCGGTCGCAATGAGCGCCCGCCCGCCGGTCCATGCCAGCAGGTCGGCCGGGAGCGCTTCGGCCAGGGTGGTCGGGTTGGAGAGGGGCAGGATGATCGGGCGCCCGCAGTGGGCGGCCATCGCGCGCACCACAGGCTCGGAGAAGGCACCGCTCCTCCCCGAGGTGCCGATCAAGGTCGTCGGCTCGACGCGTCTCACGACCTCGAGAAGTTCGATCCGCCCGTCCTCGTCGCGCGTCCAGCCGGAAGTCTCCGAAGACGGCACTGCGTAGCGTCGCTGAAAATCGCGCAAGCCCAACGTCGTCTCGAGCAGGAGGCCTTCACGATCGACGCACCAGAACCGCCGTGTGGCCTCTGCCTCGTCGAGCCCGTCGGCCACCATGGCATCGCAGAGCTGGTCTGCGATCCCCATGCCGGCCGTGCCGGCTCCAAAGACGACGAACCGCTCATCGGCGAGGTTGCGGCCGGCCACCTTCAGCCCCGACAGGACGGCGGCAAGGATGACGGCGCCTGTTCCCTGCATGTCGTCGTTGAAGGTGAAGGCGGTCTCCTTGTAGCGGTCGAGGACCCGCCGGGCGTTCGCCGTCCCGAGGTCCTCCCAATGCAGGAGGGCCTTCGGGAACAGGCGCCCCACAGTGGTCACATAGGCGTCGACGAAGTCGTCATATGCGCCCGCGTCGACCCGCCGGTGCCGATTGCCCAGGTAGAGGGGGTCGTCGAGCAGCTCCTGGCGGTTCGTGCCGACGTCGAGCATCACCGCCACCGCCCGTCCCGGGTCGAGCCCGGCGGCGGCGGTGTAGACGATGAGCTTGCCGAGCGAGATGTTGATCCCGCCCACGCCCCAGTCACCGATCCCGAGGATCGCCTCCCCGTCGGTCGCGACGATCACGTCGACGTCGTCCGCCTCGAGCCCGGTGGCCCGAAGGGAGACCTCGAGATCCTCCGGATGGTCGACTGAGAGGAAGACCCCCCGCGGGCGCCGGAACTCGTGGCTGAAATGCTCGATCGCTTCCCCGATCGTGGGCGTGTAGACGATGGGCAGCATCTCGCGCAGGTGGGACTGCAACAGGCGGTGGAACAGCACCTCGTTGCGGTCCTGCAAGAGGGAGAGGAAGACGTTCTTGCCGAGGTCGGTTCCCTGGGCGAGATACTGCTCGTAGGCCCTGTCCACCTGCTCGTCGATCGTGAGCACCTGAGGCGGGAGGAGCCCGGTGAGCCCGAGCTGCCGGCGATCCTGCTCGGTGAAGGCAACTCCGTGGTTGAGCCGCGGGTCTGCGAGGATCTGACGCCCTCGAAGGGTGGTCTCCCATGCGTTGTCAGGAGCTAGCCGCCGGGTCTTGGCCACCGACCGAGGCTAGCTGGCGTCGCTGGGGAGGCCGAAGGCTAGCGAACCTGGAATGCCGTCTCGCCGGTCGGCTCGCAGTCAAAGGTGGTCACGAGCTCGACGACGGCATGACGCGGACCCGTCCTGCACCAGTCGACGAGGCGCTCGACCGGGGCGGGCGGTCCCTCGAAGACCGCCTCCACCGTGCCGTCGTCGAGGTTGCGGACCGATCCGGAGACGCCCTCTCCGCGGGCTTGTTGGCGACAGCTCTCCCTGAAGAAGACGCCCTGGACGCGGCCGCTCACGACGACCCTCCGCCGGACGACCGCCGGCGATGTCCCGCCCTCCGTCAACGCGCCGGTCCCTCCGCAGCTCAGCTCGGGCGGAGGCCGGCGAACAAGTCGTCCTCGGGCACGGGGGCCCCCGTCGCGTCGGAGGCCCGCACGAAATACTCCACTGCGAACAGCTGCTTGAACAGCTCGACGCCGAGGCGGAGGAAGAAGGCGTTGTCAGTCTGGCTGGCGTGGGCCTCGAGGGCCCTGAACTGCGCCTCGACGGCTCCGGAGCAGTCGACACGGGTGGTCACGTCCTCGTCAGGGGTCCCGAAGTCGAAGTCGTCGTCTTCGTCGTCGCCGGTCTCGACGCCGGCGCTTTGCGATGGTCTCTCTGAAACGCTCCATCTCCGATTGTGGGATGACGGGAAAGTAGAGCTTCTCCGGGATCGGCGCCAGCGCGAGCGCGGCCACCGTGACCCGGTGCGCCTGGATGTGGTCCGGATGGCCGTAGAAGCCGTTCGCGTCGTAGGTGACGACCACTTGTGGCCGGTAACGCTCGAACAGATCCGCAAGCCGGCGGGCGGCATCGGCGACGGGCGTGTTCCAGAAAGCCTCGGGAGCTTTGTTCTGCGTCCATCCCATCATGCCCGAGTCGTGGTAGCCGAGCAGCTCGAGGTGGCTCACACCGAGCGCCCGGCAACTGTTCTCGAGCTCCTGGCGCCGGTGGGCGACGACGCGCCTCTCGTCGTGACCCGGCTGCCCGGGCTTGACTCCGCCGGCGCCGTCACCGAGCTCGCCGTTCGTGCACGTCGCCACAACCGTCCGGACCCCTTCGGCGGCGTACTTGGCGAGGATGCCGCCCGTGCTCGAAGCTTCGTCATCAGGGTGTGCATGGACCGCCATCAAGGTGAGCGGGAGGTCGGCATCAGGGGCGGGCATCGGCGCAGCGTAGACGCCGAGAGCGTCGAAACCGTTTCCTCGTTGCGCCAGGCGCCGTTCGGTGGCCGGCGGATGCTGGCTTGTAAGCCCGCCCGACGCGGAGAAGCAGGGCCCCACTAGGAGCCCTCTTCTTGCTGCGAGACAGCGCGGGGAGCCATCTGCCGCCACTTTGGGGGGCTGGCTGTGTTGCGGCGCTCTCGCGCCACGTGCGGCTGGACGGCTTCCCCGCGCGATCCGGTCGTCGGGTCGCCCCTCAAAGGCCCGTCGATCCAAACCTCGACCTCTTTATCAGCGTGCTCTGCAGTCGAGAGGTCCTGGACGGGTTGAATGCCCCTTGGAGGACCGCCACTCACAACCTCCGGTGCAGTGTCGGTGAGCTACCCCCGCCGCCGGCGCCTCAAACGTCGAGCGGATCGGCTTGTGGCGGCAAAGCTGATTGCCGTGGATCGAGCCCGAGCTCGGCGAGATCCCGCTCGCCGTGGTGCTGGCGGAGGTAGACGGTGAGGTCGGCGACGCGATTGGCATGGGCGGCGTCCCAGCAGAGGGGGGCGGCTCCGAGCGCCCTCCCGACGCGGTCGATGACCTCGACTGAGCCCCGTTCGACGAGGTGACGAACGGCGAGCGCCAATGTGCGGGTGGCGCCGGCCTCGTCGAAAGGGTCGGAGTCGATATGGGCAGCCGCCGCCGCCAAGGCGAGGCGTAGCGACCAGAGGCGGGCGGCGACAGCACCACGATGGGCGTCACGATGCGGGTCGTCACCGGCGGCGGTGGACTCGAGCGCCCTCGCCACGCCGGAGGCGCCCCCCCACCAGCAGGCGGCAACCCCGATCGAGCCCTGCCAGAAACCCGGCCGCTCGACATACCAGTTCCCTCCTCCGATCCGGCATGACCCGGCGATGACGACGTCGTCGAGAGTGACGTCGAAGGTGTCTGAGCGGGCCATCCCGACAGCCCTCCAGGAGCCCGGATCGGCGCTCACCCCGGGAAGCGAGAGGTCGACGAGAAAGAGCTGGCGGGTGCCCTCGAGTGACGCCACGAGCAGCGCGTGGGTGAGGAAGCCCGCTCCCGAGCACCAGCGGCGTTCGCCCTCGAGACGGAACCCCGCCGGCACCGGCTCGGCGGTGACGTCCGCCGGCGCCCCCGCCGCCCACACGCCGAGGCGGGAGGCGGCGGGTAGGGCGGCCCCCGCACTCGGCAAGGATGGCCACGGCGTCGGCGTGGCCCTCGGCGAGACGCCCGAGGGCGACGTCATGAGCGGCCAGGATGGCGAGGCACGAGAAGCGCTCGAAGGTCCGGCCCGACTCCCGGGAGGGCAAGATCGAGCAGGCCGCCGGAGGTCAGCTCTTCGAGGGCGGGGGCGACTTCTGTCGGGGACGGATGTCGGGCGCACCACGACCGGAGCTCAGCCGCGTAGCCCGTCGTGGCGGCGCGCCCCTGCAGCCGTGTCTGTCATCGAGGGCCACTCACCCGCCCCGGAGCGCGATCGCCGCGGTCAGTCGTCGGCGGCCTGATAGGCCTCGTGGAGCCGGGCGAGGCACTTGCTTAGGAGGCGGGAGACGTGCATCTGGCTGATGCCGAGCTGGGTGGCGATCTCGGACTGGGTGAGGTCCTCCTCGAAGCGGAGCTTCAGGATCAGCTGCTCGCGAGCCGGAAGGCGGGAGAGGTAGGGGGCGAGGAGCAGGCGGCGTTCGGAGTTGCCGAACTCGACGTCGACCGTGCCGAGATGGCTCCCGAGCGTCTCGTCGTCCTCCCCCGGAGCGTCGAGCGACGTCGCCCGGTACGCCTGGCCGGCCTCGAGCGCCTCGAGGACATCCTCCTCCGAGGCCGACGTCGCCTTGGCTAGCTCGAACACCGTCGGCGAGCGGCCGAGGCTCTGGGAGAGGTCGCTGATGGCCTGCCCGAGGTGGAGGTAGAGCTCCTGGATCCGCCGCGGCGCCCGCACGGACCATCCGCGGTCGCGGAAGTGCCGTTTCAGCTCCCCGATGATCGTCGTCGTGGCGTAGCTCGTGAACTCGACGCCCCTTTCGGGGTCGAAGCGGTCGACCGCCTTGATCAAGGCGAGAGAGCTCACCTGGTAAAGGTCGTCGAGGGGCTCGCCGCGGTTGGCGAAGTGCCGGGCGAGGCGGTCGGCCAACCACAGGTGTGCCTCGATCAGGCGGTCCCGCAGCGTCGGATCGCGCGTTGCGGCGAAGTCGGCGAACATCTCCCGTAGCTCTGAGGTCCGTGCGTCATCAGTCGTCACGTGACGGCGGTGCTCCGGTCCTTCCGTAGCCATGCCCGCACGTGTGACTCGTCGGCGACGGAGCCGTGGCCGTCCACGAGAGCATCGAGGATCCTCTCCGAGAGGCTTTGCTCGCTGATCGAGGTCTCCGGCTCGGGCGCGGCGGGAGACCCGCCGCCGCCGACGGCCATCTGGCCCGTGACCTCCATCGAGCCGGCCTCGAGCAGGTAGACGAGTTCGAGGCGGTCGCCGAGACCTTCCCTGATGAGGGCGAGGCACAGCTCGTCGATGGCGAGACGCAAGTCGGCGATCTCGTCGTAACTGAACTGCCAGCGCGAGGCGATCGCAGCTCCAGTCGTGCGGGCGAGGGCGATCCACTCCGCTGTCGCCGGGAGGCTGAGCTCCACCTTCAGCTCCTGCTGCGGCAGGGCGGCCTCGCTCACTGTTCCACTGCCTGCTCTACCGTCTCGAAGATCGAGAAGACGTCGACGAGGCCGGTGATCTCGAGCACCTTCACGACGTTCCTGCCGGTCACGACAAGGCGCAGGTCACCGTCGGCGGACCGGAAGCGCTTCAGGCCGCTCACAAGGACGCCGAGTGCTGTCGAGTCGAGGAACGTCACCTCGCGCAGGTCGATGACGGCGGTGTTGCTGCCGCTCTGAGCCACGCTCAGCAGCCGGTCCCTCAGCTCGGGCGCCGTCGACACATCGATCTCGCCCCGGATCGACAGCACGGGGGTCCCACCTTCCGAACTCTCGGTGATCTCGAACAGCTCTTCCATCCATCCTCCTATCGGCTGATCTCGCGTCCGAACCACCCGCTCGTCACGGTTGTACCGTCACAAGGTCGCCACTTGCCCTTCGATGCCGCCTCTCGAGCCGGGGACAGCCGGCACACCCCGTGCACCGAAGGCTTCCGGCAGCTTAAGTGACGGTAACTGAACCCCGCCCCACCGCCTGCTATCGACTTGACGGCGATGCGCAAACAGCCGTTGCCGCCGACGGGACGCGAAACGACCCCCGCCTCTGCCGGCGGGGGTCGTGAGCGGCTCTGAGGCGGCCCGCTACCAGCGGTACCAGCGCCGCTCGTGCCCGGCGACCATGAAACCGATCAGCCAGATGACAAGAGCGATACCGGCGACGATCCACAACACGTGGATTGCAAAGCCGAGGCCACCGAGAATCAGGGCAATCAACAGAACGGCCAGGACGATACCCATTGGCTAAAAACTCCCTCCGATTGCGTAGCCAGTCACCCACGCCTCGTCCATTCCTTACCCAAGAAGCTTCCCCGTCAATCGGTTCGGGTTGTCCGGGAGCCGGCGTGCCTGCTCGAGCAACCGCCAGGCGTTAGCGTCGGTCGTCGTGACGGCTCGAGTGGACCAATCCTTTCTCGCCCTGCCGCTCGAGCCGGTGCGGTCGGCCGCCCTTCAGCAGGCCCGGGACGTGGGTTGCCAGCATGCCGAAGTGAGGATCGAGCGCATCCGCTCCCAGTTCCTGCTGCTGCGTGACGGCCGCTCGAGACCTCGGTCGACGACGTCGATCTCGGCGTCGGCGTCAGGGTCATACGCGACGGCTCGGTCGGCTTTGCCGCCACCGCCGAGCTGTCAGGAGACGCCGCCTCCCGCCTCGCCGCCTCGGCGTCGGAAGTGGCCGACCTCACGGCCGGGGCCCAGATACGCCGGACGCAGCTGGCCGAGACCTCGAGCCTCGGGACTGTCGATTGGGCTTCGGAGTACGAGATCGACCCGGTCGAGGTGCCTCTCAGCGAGAAGGTCGATCTCCTCTCCGAGCTGGAGCGAGCGCATGCTCGCTGCTCCCGGAGTCGAGCACGTAACGGCGGGGCTGCTGTGCGTGGTCGAGGACAAGCACTTCGCCGACCTCCTCGGCACGGTCGCCACCCAACGCCGCGTCCGGGTCCACCCCTTCCTCGAGGCCCTCAGCCTCGACAGCGAGACCGGGGAGCCTGTGACGATGCGGACGCTGGCTCCTCCGGTGGGACGGGGTTTCGAGTACCTCGCCGGCACCGGCTGGGACTTCGAGGCGGAGCTGGCGGAGATGCCGGAGCTTCTTGCCGAGAAACGGGGGGCACCCTCTGTCGAGCCGGGCCTCTACGACCTCGTCGTCGACCCGACGAACCTGTGGCTGACCATCCACGAGTCCGTCGGCCACGCCACCGAGCTCGACCGGGCGATGGGTTACGAGGCGGGACTGGCGGGGACGTCGTTCGCCACGATCGACCAGCTCGGCACGCTAGCGTACGGCTCGGAGCTCATGAACGTCACCGGTGACCGGACCGTCCCGCACGGGCTCGCCACCGTCGCCGTCGACGACGAAGGCGTCGCCGGGCAGTCGTTCGACCTCGTGAGCGAGGGGATCCTCGTCGGCTACCAGTTGGACCGGGGGATAGCGGCCGAGGAGGGGCTCGGCTCCTTCGAACGGCTGCTCCTTTGCTTCCGCCAGCATGTACACGCCGATCCAGCGAATGGCGAACGTCTCCCTCGCCCCCGCACCCGGCGACGGCCCTTCGCCTCGAGGAGCTCATCGGCTCGGTCGAGCGCGGCATCTACGTCGTCGGCGACCGCAGCTGGTCGATCGACATGCAGCGCCTCAACTTCCAGTTCACCGGGCAGCGTTTCTTCCGAATCGCGCAACGGGCGGCTCGCCGGGCAGCTGAAGGACGTCGCCTACCAGGCCCGGACGCCGGACTTCTGGGGGGCGATGAAGCTCGTCGGGGGGCGAGTCGACCTATCTCCTCGGGGGTGCGTTCAACTGCGGGAAGGGTCAACCGATGCAGGTCGCCCCGGTCAGCCATGGCTGCCCGGCGGCGCTGTTCAGCTCGATCCGCGTGCTCAACACGCGCGAGGAGGCCGGGCGGTGACCGGCGGGGCAACGGCTTCGCTCGGGCCGCTCTGTCGACACCGACCTCGAGCCGGCACACGTACTCGCCGAGCAGGCTCTCGCCGGCACGGCAGTGGCGCCGGCAGTGAGGACGGGCGCATCGTCATTGTCGAGGACAGTTACGAGGCCGAGCTCCGCTTCGCCAACAACACGGCGACGACGAACGGCGTCCGCCGCCGGCGCCGCATCACGGTGGTCACGGTGACAGAGGCCGGCGACGGCTGGACGGCCGGCGTGGCGAGCCGGAGCGGCTCAGCCGCCGTCGACGAAGTGGTCGAGCAGTCGGTCGCCGATGCCGCCGGCGCGCTGCCGACGGCGGACGCGATGGCCCTGGTCGAGCCGTCCGAGCTGGGGGACGAGCTGGAGAACGGGGCAGGTTTCGAGGAGCCGGCCGAGCCGACGAGCCATGCCGCCCTCCGCCCCGTCCTCGGTGGCATCGGCGAGATGTTCGAGCGGGCGGAGGCGCTCAGCCGGGTCTACGCCGGCTTCGCCAGCCACGCGATGGCGACCAAGTACCTCGCCACCTCGACCGGCCTCCGCCTGCGCCACGTGCAGCCGGCCGGGCGTCTCGAGCTCTCGTGTCGCAGCGCCGACCGGTTGCAGAGCTCCTGGGCGGGCATCGGCGGATCCACCTTCTCGGACGCGTTCCCTCGTAGCTCTGGAGGCCCGGATCACCCGCGGCCTCGACTGGTCCCGGCGTCGCCTGGAGCTCCCGGCCGGCCGCTACGAGACGATCCTCCCGCCCGACGCGGTCGCCGACCTCGTCATCATGCTGGCGGCTGCGGCCTCGGGCAAGCGAGGCCGAAGAGGGAAGGACGGTCTTCTCCGGGCGCGACGGGCGGCCGCGGGTGGGCGAGACGCTGAGCGAGCTCCCATTCGAGCTGCGAAGCGACCCGCACGAGACGGGCCTCGAGTGCGCACCGTTCCTCGTGACCGGAGTCCTCCGATGCCGACGAGTCCGTCTTCGACAACGGCCTGCCGCTCGGACCGACGGCGTGGATCTCCGGCGGCGCGCTCGCCAAGCTGCGCTACAGCCGCGCCGGCGCCGCCCGCTCCGGCGTGCCGGTGGCGCCGCCGATCGACAACCTCGTCCTCGAGCTTCCGGGCGCGACGGCGTCGGTGGAGGATCTCGTCTCCCGCACCGAACGCGGCCTGCTCGTCACCTGCCTGTGGTACATCCGCGAGGTCGACCCGGCGACCCTTCTCCTCACCGGGCTGACCCGTGACGGCGTCTACCTCGTCGAGGGCGGCGAGGTGACAGGTGCCGTCAACAACTTCCGGTTCAACGAGAGCCCGGCTCGACATGCTCGCCCGCACCATCGAAGCGGGCCATGCGGAGCGGGCGCTCTCGCGTGAGTGGGGCGAGTGGTTCCTCAGGACGGCGATGCCGCCGCTGCGGGTGGCCGACTTCAACATGAGCTCTGTCAGCCCGGCGATGTGAGCGAGGTGACGGCATCGCCCGACGTGCTCGAGGTGGTGCCGGCGGGGCCGATCTCGGGGGAGCTCCGAGCGCCCCCGAGCAAGAGCGTGACCAACCGCCTGCTCGTCATCGTCGGCGCTCGCCGAGGGCACGAGCATCCTTCACGATGTGCTCGAGAGTGACGACACCGCGAGCGATGACCGACAGGGCTCGTGGCCTTCGGGGCGGCGATCGAGCCCCGGGCGACGCCGCGACCACCTGCATGGGCCGCCGACGGTCCGAGGTGATCGGGCACGGCAGGACGGCTTCAGCAGCCGGCTGAGGCGATCGACGCCAGGCTTTCCGGGCACGACGCTGCGCTTCCTCACGGCCCTCGGCGCTCCTCGTGCACGGAACCGTCACCATCGACGGTGCGCCGCCGCTCCGGCGAAGGCCGATCGCCCCGCTGCTGGAGGCGCTCACCGACCTCGGTGCCGACGTCGCCTCCGACGGCGGACATCCGCCCCATCACATCACCTCGAGCGGGCCTGAGGGGCGGCCGCGTCCACGTCGACGCCGGCGTCGAGCTCGCAGTTCGTGAGCGCCCTCCTGCTCGTTGCGCCCTACGCCGAGCACGCATCGAGATCACCGCGAGCGGGCTCGGGGCGGCGCGGCTACCTCGACCTCACGCTCGAGGCGATGACGCGATGGGGGGCCGAGGGCGGAGGCAGGGGACGGACGTCGTACGTGTCGAGGGCGGGCCGGACGTACCGGGCACGGGAGGATGAGGTCGAGTTCGACGCGAGCGCGGCGGCCCACCTGTTCGCGCTGGCGATGGCGACCGGTGGCACGCGTCACGGTGAAGAACGCCGGCCCGACCCTCCAGCCTGACGGCCTCATCACGGAGGTCTTCGAGCAGATGGGTGCGAGCGTCGACAGGCGGCGACCGCCGAGGCGGCGTCACCGTCTCGGCACCGGCAGGCCTCGAGGGGGTCGACGTCGACATCTCGCCGATGCCCGACCAGCTGCCGACGCTCGGCGTGCTCGGGGCGCTCGCATCCGGCACGACGCGGCTCTCGAACGCGGGCGTCACCCGGGGCCACGAGACCGACCGGCTCGTCGGCGACGGCGACTGAGCTCTGCCGTCTCGGCGCCGCCGTCGAGGTCGACGGCGACACCCTCGTCGTCCGGGGGGCGGCCGCTGCACGGGGCGCGAGGTGCTGCACATATGAAGACCACCGGATGGCGATGGCCTTTGCCGCCCTCGGCGCCGCCGTGCCCGGCGTGACGATCCGCGATCCGGGCTGTGTCCGGAAGACCTACCCGGGCTTCTGGAGCGATGCCGCCGCGCTCGGCCTCGGCGTCTCCGGCAGCCCGCTCGGCTGACTCGAGGACCGGAACGGCGCCGCCACCTCCTCGAGGAAGCGCGCCATCGTCTCGTGGCGCTGCGACAGGTCTCCCCGAGCGTCCGGTCCGAGACGACGAACTCGTCGAGGCCGATGCGCTCGTAGGCCGCCAGCTCCTCGGCGATCTCGCTCGGGACCGCCAACGAGGGCGGCCGGACCGGAGTGGCGCGGCACGCCACCTGCTCAGCTGCCTCCCCGTCCTCGCTCATCATCACGAGCGCCTGGGCCGACCGCTCGATCGTCGCCGGGTCCCGGCCGAGCTCCTCGCAGTGCCGTTCGAGGACGGAGATCTTGTGACCGATCACCTCGGGCGTGCCCCAGCAGTTCCAGATGTCGGCGAAGCGGGCGGCGAGCCGCATCGAGACGCGCTCGCCCGAGACGCCGAGGAGGAGCGGGAGCGGGGACTGGAGCGGCTTCGGCTCGCAGGGGGCGTCCGAGAGGCGGTAGTAGCTGCCCTTCGAAATCGGCCCGCTCCGTCGAGAGCAGGAGGCGCACGACCTCGCACGCCTCTTCGAGCCGGGCGAGGCGCTCGCGGATCTCGGGGAGCTCGATGCCGTAGGCGTGGTGCTCGGAGACCTGCCAGCCGGCGCCGAGCCCGAGCACGAGGCGCCCGCCGCTCACCCGGTCCGCCGTCGCGGCCATCTTGGCGAGCGACGGCAGGGTGCCGGTAGGTGTTGCCGCTCACGAGGACGCCGAGGCGGAGCCGCTCGGTCGACGGCGGCGAGCGCCGAGAGCGCCGTCCAGGCCTCGAGCCGCGGCTCCAGGCCGGGCGGCTCCTCGTTCGGCATGAAGTGATCAGCGAGGTAGACGCCGTCCCAGCCGGTCGCCTCGGCGAGCTCCGCCGTCCGGCGGACGTCCGGCCAGGCTTGCTCGGTCCCGATCCAGAGCATGAAGCGCATCGCCGGCGAGCCGACTCAGGGCGCGCAGGCCGCCGGCGGGAGCAGCCGGCCGATGCCGGCCGGGCCGGACGCGTAGAGCGTCCCGCCGTTCCTGAAGACCTGGGTGAGGGAGACGGGCGCCGGCCGGCCTGGTCAGTCGACGGCGAGCACCTTCCGGTTGCTAGCCGAGCTGCACTCGAGCGGCTCAGACCGAGCGTCCACACGACACCGCCGGTGGCGTCGAGAGCGATGCTCTCGGGAGCCGCCTCGGCGACGCAGCGGACGCATTCGCCCGGCCGATCGGAGCGGGGTGAGCCCAGGCAGCCGATAGCCGCGCACGCTTGTCACGACGCCGTTTCCGACGGCCGCCCACAGCTTCCCGCCGGCAACGGCGAGGGACTCCGGGTCGGAGCCGCCCGGCAATGGCACGCTCGAGACGAGACGGCCGGTCCGACCGTCGATCACCTCGATGACCGCTCCTGCGGCCGGCGGCACGGCGGCGGGGGTGAAGAGGCTGACGGCGTAGTCGTCGCCGGCGGTGTCAGCCGACTACATGCTGGGCGACCGACCGGCCGAAGCCGGCGAGCGGCCGAGGGGCGAGAGTGGACCGATCGAGAGCGAGGAGAGACGAGCCGGTCGCCGCCACTATACTCGTGCCGTCCGCCTCGAGCGCGATGCCGTACCCCCGCCCGAGCGCACGCGAGGCGGTGAAGGTCATCGTCGACGGGTCGAGCCGGTAGACGGTCAGCTCGTAGGGAGGGGACGATGCCGAGCCCGCCAGGTCGAGCCGGGCGGCGCCGAAGTAGAGCGAGCCGCCAGAACTGACGAGGCTGCTCGTCAGCAGGGCGGCGTGGACGAAGCCGCTCGCCGCCGCCGGCGACGGGCCTGCCGAGGCTCAACCGCACCACCCGGAGGTCTGACTCGATGAGCCGCACGCCTCGATCGCATAGGCCGTGGCCGGCCGCCGCCGGTGACCACCGAGCCGAAGGTTCCCCTTTCGGTCAGCTCGAAGGCCCAGCGGCCGACAGCTCGGATCAGCCGCTCCCTCCTCGGCTCCCGACGGGGGACAGGCAGCGGGGCGAGCGGCAGCGCCGTTCACGGCGACAGGGCGCGTGAGCGCGACCGGCCGAGTCCTTCGTCAGCCTCACGGCGAGCGCTGTCGCTCCGCCGACGATCAGCACGCAGACGATCACGAGAGTCAGCACAGTCGTCGCCGGGCGCCGTGTCGCGACGAGCACTGCCGTATTTGGACGCGAGGTGACGTCGACTTCGATCTGCTCGTCCAACCCCGGCGCTCCTTCCGTCCTGCTCGGAGCCGTAACTCTATATTGGCCGCTGTCGCCAGGAAGGCGCCGCTCGGCGGCCAATTCGGCGCTCCGACCGCCCGAACATTACTGTGAGCCCGGTGGCGGAGCGGCACGAATATGTCGTCGTCGGAGCGGGCGTGCTCGGCCTCTCGTGCGGCACGCGAGCTCGCACGGCGCGGGCGGGACGTCATCTGCCTCGAGCAGCTGAGACGCGGGCCATGACGGGCCGGCTCGAAGAGCCGGGCCCGCATCCTCCGCGCCGGCTACCACGACCCGTTCTACGTCAAGCTGGCGATGCAGGCGCTGCAGGGGTGGGAGAAGCTCGAGGACGAGGCGGGCCGCCGGCTGCTCGTGCCGAGCGGGCTCGTCTCCTGTGGGGAGCGGGTCGACGAGCTCCTCGAATCCATGCGCGAGGGCGGTGCGCAGCGGGGAGCTCCTGACCGGCGAGGAGGTGAGCGGCGCTTCCCCGGGCTTTGCGTCACCGGGCGGGCGGTCTACGAGAGCGCCGCCGGCGTGCTGCTCGCCGACGAGGTCCTCCGGGCTCTCGTCGAGTGCCGACACCTTCGAGCTCCGCGAGCACCACGCCGTCACCCGGATCGCCGACGGCGACGACGCGCGTCACGATCGAAGCAGTCGAGCATTCGCCCGACGACGCGCGAGGCGAGCGAGGCGCACTTCTCGAGGAGTGGCCGGGCGCGGGTGCCCCGCGCTCAAGGGGAGGAGGGCGAGCGGCGCACCTTCGGGTGCCGCGCCGCCATCCTGTGCGGCGGGGCGTGGTCGTCTGCCATCGCCCGGATGGCCGGGCTCGACGGCTCGCCGGGCGTCCTGTGGGCGAGCCTGCAACAGGTCGTCTACGTGAGCCTGCCCGACGGGCAAGCCAGAGCGACTGCCGGCGGTCGTCTGGTACGGGAGCTCCGGTGTCTCCTACGGCCTGCCGACACCCGGGCAAGGGCACCTACAAGCTCGGGCTGCACGACCCGCGGGTCGAGGGTGGATCCGGCGCGAGCCTCGCTCTCCGACGACCCGTCCGACCTCGCTCTGCTCGCCGACGTGAGGGCGAGCCTCGCTGCCCGGCGCACTGCCGAGCCGGTGGCGACCGAGCGCTGCTTCTACGACAACTGCCCCGGCCAAGACTTCGTGCTGGACCGGGTGGGGCGCCTCGTCATCGCCGCCGGCACCTCGGGGCACGGGTTCAAGTTCGGCCCGCTCATCGGCGAGGCGCTCGCCGACCTCGCCGAGGAGAAGGTGCCGGCGATCCCCCTCGAGCGCTTCTCGGCCCGGCGGGGACCCGGGCGTCCTGACGCAAGGGGCCTGGCGGTCCGGCCGCACCGGCTCGGAGCGGGAACGGCCCTTGATCGTCTCGATGGTCGGCGCCCCGATCGCGCCATCGGAGGCGTCGGGCACGTGAGCGGGACCGGAATCGCCTCGAGGGATTGCCGCCGTCGTGGCGACGCCGCGGGCGAGACGGCAGCCGTAGGGCCGCTCGAATAGCAGTCGGGCGATCACGCCGTGCTGCCGGCACTCGAGGAGCCGGGGCGGCTTGCGAAAGCCCCCAGGGGCCGGGCCGGTCGGTGGCCCGGCCCCGGAGGCCGTAGGGGCTAGTTCAGAGACCCAGCTTGGCCGAACACGCCGGCCACTGACCCCAGCCGGATCGGGCTTGCAGCTCCTGGGCGGCACGATCCTGCACGGCCGGAGGGGCGTCGCTCGGGAGGCCCGTGAAGCCGAGGCCCAACCACGTCGACAGGGCGAACTGGTATGCGCCGTAGAAGCCGTTGCCGGTGTTGATGGAATAGTCGCCGTCCGACTCGCACATCCTCAGCTCGTACCAGACGCCGCCGGCGGGAGCCGTGGCTGCCACCGTCGTCGGGGGCACTGTCGTCGGCGGAACCGTCGTCGGCGGGACCGTCGTCGGCGGCGGAGCCGGTGCCACATAGGCCTTCACCCGTGTGGCTTGGACTTGTGCTTGCCGCTTCTCTTGTGGACGACGTGCGGCCGGCAGCTGGCGGAACCTCAGCTCCGCCGGCCGTACGAGGCCGTCGATCGCCTGGCCGTCCCGCTCCTCGAAAGAGGCGGGGGTGAAGCTCGGCCACCGCGGTGGTGCGGAAGCTCTGCTCCTGCACGCTTTGCGGGTGCGATCCAGGCCGAGAGAGCATCTGCTCTCGCGCTCGTCGGGACCGCGTCGAACGTGCCGGTGGCGACACCGGCGATGGCGCTACCTCCGAGCGCCACGAACGCACTGAGTGCGATCAGGGTTTGCTTGCGCATCTTGCGCCTCCTTGGGAGTTCGGAAACCCGGTGGGCTCCAGTGGGGGGTGCTTTGATGCGGGCATCCCGTCTTCGTTGCATTCGACTCGTGCCCTGGCGCCGGAAGGGCGAGATCGGGGCGGGAAGTTGGAGAGCTCCGTACGAGGTGCAGACAGGGACGGCCCTTGGTGGATGTGGTCGCGGCTCCTTTTCGCCCGCGGACGGGGCTTGATCGTGGTGGCGGCACCGGTTCAGCGCCCGGACGGCGGCGCCGAACAGGGCGCAAGGCCCGTCTAACGACTACGCCGATCCGGTGGCCCCGGGCCTCATTCTGACCACGAGCTAAGACACCGGATGTGCGGCACCATCCGCCGTTGACAATGGCTGTGCGGCGTCAACTTAACTGGAGCTGAACGGGAGCGCAACCGGGGCAGTTGCTTCGTCTTCGAAATCTCAACACCGAGCCCGGCGCACGTGCGCCATGCATCGCTCGCCGACCGCGTGCGCGGCCGGCCGGCCAGCCGATGGGCAGCCGCCTGGTCAGGCCGCCGGGCCCTCGGCTACGTCGCTCGCCGTGCCTGGAGTCGAGCCCGAGCTCCTCGACGGCGAAAGTCAGGATGCGCCCGATTGCGTCCCGCACGTCGGGTCGGACGTCCTCGGCCACACTGGCGAGAGGCGTGATGGTGGCATAGCCGAGGGCCGTGAGAGCCTCGTCACTCTCGTCGCCGGGCGGAGGTTCTCCGAGCCCCAGCTCGAGCTGCATGTTGGTGCCGGCGGCGGCGTCGACGAGAGCGGAGCGGATCAGGCCCGACCTCGCCAGGCGCGCCCATCTGATCCCGCGCAGCTCGGTCAGCGGCGAGGTTGGGGACGTTGCAGTTCACGACCGTGCGGGGCGGGGCAGCGACGACGAGCGGGGCGATACCGGCGGCGATCGACGGCGCCGTCGAGAAGTGGATCGTCTCCGCTCGCCGGCGGCCTCGAAGGCCGAGAAGGGTCCGGACTGGATGCTGACGGCGAGTCCCCTGCGGTTGAAGTGGACGGCCGTCAGGGCAGCTCCGACCGTGCCGGAGTGGAGCACCGCCCGGCCCGACGTTGCGGCCCGGGTTGATGCCGGCGACGACGAGGTCAGGAGGGGGACCGAACGCCCCGAGACAGCCGGCGATCACGATCAGCCCAGGAAGAGCGTCCACGCCGAGGGTCTCGATGCCCTCGAGGCCGTCCTGCTCGACCCGGTCGACGTGGATCCCGTCACCCATCGTGTGGAGCGGGCCGACGCCGGCACCTGCTCCGCTCGCCTCGTGCAGGGGTGCCGCCACGAGCACGTCGTGGCCGGCGTCGAGGAGAGCGCGTCCGAGATGAGCGAGGCCGGGCGCCGTGACGCCGTCGTCGTTCGTGACTAGGACGCGCACCGGCTCCTCCTCCTCCAAGTTCGGAGACCACGGGCTGCGACAGCCAGCGCGACGGCCTGGCATCGCACTCGAGACGGCCGATGAGATCGCCGAACAGGCCAGGCCGTGCCGACCGGGCAAGGCTGGCCGGGGGCCGGGGCAAGCCATCCAACTACCATACCGGCGATGCGCAGCTCGGCCTGGGACTCGGGGCCCGGGCAGCGCCTCGGGCAGGAGACGCCGGCGTCCGGCGTAGCGGCGGCCGTCCACCGTCCGGCCGCCAGTTCGTGCATCGACGACGGCGCCACGTTAGCGGTCGTGACCGAGGTCGGCGGGAGCCTGCGCCAGCTCGACGTCGGAGACGAGGCCGTCGTCTGGCCGTACCCAGAGACGGCCATCGCAAGCGGCGGCCGCGGCCAGGTGCTCTTTCCGTGGCCGAACCGGCTCGAGGACGGCGCTACGAGTTCGAGGGCACTAGTTGCCAAGCAGGCCTTGACGAGCCGGAGCACCACAACGCCATCCATGGCCTCGTGCGTTGGCTCGGGTGGACGCGAGGAGGATTCGTCGGCGATGGGTCCGGCTCAGGTGCACGGTTGTGCCGCAACCGGCCTACCGATGGTGGGTCGCCGTCGAGCTCACCTACGCCGTCGCTGCAGGGCGAGCTTCGTCGTCACGGCGCAGATCGGTCAATCAGTCGGGGAGCTCCGGCGCCGTTCGGGCTCGGCTTCCACCCCTACCTCGACGCCGGCCCGGGCGGTGTCGACGGCTGCACGCTCCTTGTGCCCGCCGGTACGTCGCCTCGTGCGACGAGCGTGGACTTCCGCTCGTTACGAGGACGGTCGCCGGAACGCGCATACGACTTCCGAGGCAGCGCCCCGCTCGAGGGCGTGAAGCTCGATGACTGCTTCACCGGCCTCTCCCGGCCGGCGCCGGAGCACCGCCGGAGTGCCGCCTGGCAGGTGCTGCTCGTACTGGAGACGGCAGCGTCGCGGGCCTGTGGGCGGCGGACGGCTTCGGCTACGTGATGTGCTACACGGGGGACACCCTCCCGCCGGCCGACCGGCGAAAGGCCGTCGCGCTCGAGCCGATGACATGCCCGCCGAACGCCTCTCAGGACCGGCGAGTCGCTGATCGTCCTCCCGCCGGGCGGCAGCCTGGTCGGGTGCTTCTGGCATCCGAGTGCTGCCCGGAGCCTGATCAGGCGCCCGGCCGCATCTTCGGGTCCCGCGCCGAGCCGCGGGCGAGAGTCAGAGGACGGTGACGAGGGTCCCGATCGGCGTGTAGGGGAAGATCGTCTCGGCGGAGGAGTACGGCATCTCGACGCACCCGAGGCTCTGCGGGAACCCGTAAGAGGCCCGCAGGAAGCCGTGAAGGGCGTCACCGCCGTTGAAGTAGCTCACCCACGGGATGCCGGGATCGCTGTAGTGCGAGCCGTCGGGATTGGTCCCGCTCATCGTCGTCGTCACGTAGCGGGCGTAGACCGGCCAGGTGCCCAGTCGCGGTCGGTGCCTGCGCTATCCCGGTGTTGGCAAGGGTCTTGAAGACGACCTCTCCGTCCCGCCACAGCGACACGTACTCGGGCGAGCCCGTGTTGACGTACACGTAGTTGTAGGAGGCCCGGTTCAGCTGGCGGCGAGCGACCGCCCTCAGCAGGTCCGCCCACACCTGCCGGCCGGCCTGGCCATCGGTCGGCAGCCCCTCGGCCAGCTCGAACTGCATGACGGCACCGGTCGTGATCGTGTTGCTCTTCCCGGGCGCCCACAGCGAGGCCAGCGAGGGCGGTATGTGGCCGAAGCGCCACGCGAACGTGCCAGGGACCGGGGCTGAGCGGGATCGGCTGGAGTCGAGGGCTCCTCGACCGTCGTGAGCTGCGGGGGAGGTGCCGCGAGGAGCGGGGTCGCCCCCTCGGCGGGGGGCCCGGGCGGGATCGTCGAGGCCTGCCTGTCTGCCGCCTTCGTGGCCGCCCGGTCGCCGTTGCCGACGCTCGTCAGGTCAGCCTGCGACGTCAAGCCGGCGGTGGGACCGAGCCTGCCGCCGGGGTGAAGCGGAGCGGGAGGTAGCCGAGCTCGGCCAGCAGCTGCTGCAGGCGGAGCGTCGAGGCGGCCTTGACGACGAAGGACGACTTGACGCTCGTGCGGAGCAGCATGCCCGCCTTGCTCGAGATGCCGTGCGGGCCGCCCGGGCAGGGTGAGCCGGACCTGGCTGAAAGGGGCGAAGTAGCCGGCCGGGCGGAAGACGAGCTTCTCGGGCGTCGCCCAGGTCCACTTGCCGGGCGGCGCCGGGCTCGAGCTTGGGGAGCACGCCGTTCGCCGCCACGGGCACCGAGAAAGAGACTGTGATGTCGGGACCGAAGCCGACGCCCGTGAGCCCCGTCCCTCGGGGTCATCCCGACGACGCGGAGCGGCGCAGGCGGATCCGTCGTCCCAGGCACCGTCGAGCTCGTCGGGCCGCTCCAGCGAGACTGACCGCACCGACGAGGTGGGTCGGCGCGGATGGCGCCCGAGGCGAGAGCGAAGCCGCCGGCGGCGAGGGCAAGAGCCACGACGGCGCAGATGAGGACGGGCAGGAGCGCGGACGACCTGCGGGCGACAGAATGTTGTGCCTTTCTTTTGAGCATGAATCGCCACCTCGCGTGCCGCCCCATCGTATAGGCAAACACGGTCCCTTTTGACGACAGGAGGCGGCCGCCGACCGCTCCCGCCGAGAGCCCTGACGCCACCGCCAGGCGAGATCGGCCGTAGCCTGGGAGAGGTGCGGCCGGTCCCCGGAGGCGCCGGGAAGGAGCATCTGATGCTCGAACCACGTCGCAGGCAGCCGGAGGCATCCGGTTGTTCCATGGCGTCGCCATGGTGGCCGTCGTCGTCGTGGCCGCCGTCATCACCCTCGTCGTGTTCGACTTCGTCGTCGGCTTCTTCATCAAGATCGTCGAGCTCGCCGTCGTGGTGGCCCTCGTCGCCGGAGCGATCCACCTCATCACCCGCAACGCCCGACGCCGGCGCACCTGAGGACGCCACGGCGGCACCGCGTGCCTGATCGTCGTCGCTCCCCTGCCGGGCTGGGAAGCGAGCAGGTCGGCTGTTCGACAAGCTGGTTCGGCGGCAGACTGAGCCTTGATGGACAGACAGATGCTCGCGAGGGCGATCAACGACCGTTGCAGGCTCGAAGGGACCTTTCACCCTCCGCTCCGGGCAGCACCGCCACCCACTACTTCGACAAGTACCTGTTCGAGGGAGACCCGGAGCTGCTTGCCGAGGTGGTCGCCCACGCCGTCCGCTCGTGCCGGCCGGCACAGAGGTGCTCGCCGGCCTCGAGCTCGGGGGCGTGCCGATCGCGACAGCGCTCTCGCTCGCGACAGGCCTCGAGGCTGCCTTCGTCCGCAAGGCGGCAAAGACCTACGGCACTGCCAGGCTCGCCGAAGGCGCCGATCTCGCCGGCCGGCGGGTGCTCGTCGTCGAGGACGTGATCACGACAGGTGGTCAGGTGGCGATGTCGAGCGAGGATCTTCGCCGGCTCGGGGCCGGGGTCGAAGCATGTGCTCTGCGTGATCGACCGGAGTGACGGCACACGAGGCGCTGCGAGCGCTGGCTAACGGTGAGGTCTGTGCTCACGGCGGCCGACCTTGACGCAGCGGCCGCCGCCGACCCCGACGGAGTGGCTACGACCGGCGGTCAGGTTGACCGAGAAGGCGGACGCGGTCAGGGAGGCGAGCCGCTTCCGATTCGGAGGTTGAGTGGCCGCTACTCCGGCCGGCTGACCTGCTCGAAGCTGAGCTGACGGAGATGCGTTGATCAAGGGTTCAGGAACTTCCTCATGCGGGGCGACGTGATCGTCGTCGCCATCGGGCTGATCGTGGCCCTTGCCTTCAGCACGCTGATCTCAGCCTTCACGACGTCCATCATCAACCCGCTCGTCAGCCGGGCCGAAGGCAAGCACTCCTTCGGGCTCGGAGTGCAGCTAGGGCGAAAGGGGAATGTGGCCACTTTCCTCAACTTCGGCTCGTTCATCTCCGCCGTCATCTACTTCGTGATCTTCATGGCCGTGCTGTACTTCGTCATCGTGCTGCCGTACAAGCACATCTCGGCCCGGCGGGGCAATGTCGTCTTCGGCGACCCAATCCGTGAAGACATGCCCGGAGTGCCTGTCGACAGACCTGCCCGTGGCGGCACTCAAGTGCAAGTACTGCGGGAGTGAGCAGCCGACCGGCACCGGCACGGAAGCGGCGCTGCAGACGTAGGGACTGCCAAATCAGATTGGCGAGCAATCAGATCCTCCGGCCCTACGAGGGTGGCGCGGGGTAATCGGCGCGTGCGATCCGACCCTGTTGGTATTGAAGAACCCAGACCGACCCCTTCTCCCGCATGCCGGCATGACTGAGGTTGGATGGGGCCTTCTCCCGAAGATCGCTCTGGATGTGTTCGATGACCTCACCATGGGTGCAGAGGACGACCGGGCCGGTTCCGGCGCCGATCTCGTGAAGGAGGGCCGTGGCGGCCCCTCGAGAGTCCGGGCGAAGGCCCTTTGACAGTTCGACCCGGCCCTGCGCGAGCTGCGAATGGTTCGACGCTCTGCAGGCACCTGATGAGGGGGCTTGAGAGGAGGCGGACCGGGGCGAACTCGCTCAAGTTTTCCGCGAGGACGCCGGCCTCTTCACGGCCGCGGTCACTGAGCGGGCGCCGGCTGTCGTCGGCGCCCGCGCATCCCTTCGAGCCGGCATGGCAGTGACGAACGAGGAGGATCAGCACGGGTAGCCGCCATTGAGACACAAGAGGAAGAAGGCGGCAGTGAGGACACGAGCCGACTGATGCGTGCGCCCCTCTCTCTCGGAACTGCCCGTCGACCTTCGATCGGCACTCACGCGGAGCCTCCTTCTCGGGGCTTTCGAAGCTTTGATGCCCCTGCCCGGTGGCCCGAGGGTGACCTCGAGGTGAATTCCCGGTGAAAGCAACCGAGCACTTCCGCCTGCTTGTGAAGCCCGAAGAAGAAGCTTCCCGTCGTGCCGGCGGTCCACGTCGCCGTGGAGCAGGGCCCGGCTCTGTCGCCTGCGACGTCCGAACCTGGTCGGGGCAGCTCGGCGTCTAGGGCACCGACTTTTCTCCGAGCAAGTGCTTGTTTGAGCCCGGGTGGACGTTCTAGCGTGACGGATCTCGCAGGCGGGGTGGCCGGCGATACGGGAGGTGCCATGTGGTGTGAGCGTGGGCAGGGCGGGCGGCGGAACCGAGCTGCCCGGCAGGGGTCGCCGGGCGGAGCTCAAAGTCGCCCCTGCGGCACCTCGTCACGCTTGCAACCGGCGCCGTGCTGCTCTCGTCGGGATTAGCCGCCTGCAGCACGAGCAGTGCCAGTACCGGTCCGGTCACTCTGAACTTCTACTTCCCAAATGACGTCTCGGGCGCCACCCAGAAGGCCGTCACCAAGTGCAGCAAGCAGAGCGGCGGCAAGTACTCGATCTCCTATCAGGTGCTTCCGGCCGCCTCCGACAACCAGCGACTGCAGCTCGTCCGGCGGCTGGCGGCGAACGATCCGACAATCGACATCATGGGCCTCGACGTGACGTGGGAGTCCGAGTTCGCCAATGCAGGCTGGATCGAGCCGTGGACCGGGACGTACAAGGCACGGGCCGAGTCGGGCACCCTCAAGCCGGCGCTCGAGACGGCCCTTTGGCATGGCCAGCTCTATGCCGTGCCCGACAACAGCAATACCCAGCTGCTGTGGTACCGCTCCGACCTCGTGAAGTCGCCACCGACGACGTGGGCACAGATGATCGCTGACGCAGAGCAGCTTGCGAAGGAGGGAAAGCCGCACTACATCGAGATCCAGGGCGCCCAGTACGAAGGAGCGACCGTCTGGTTCAACACGATGGTGCGGAGCGCCGGCGGCACGATCCTCAACCCGAGCGCGATCGAAGGTGACGTTGGGTGCGCCGGCGGTCAAGGCGCTCTCGATCATGAAGGAACTCGCCACTTCGCCGGCGGCGGACCCGTCGCTCCCCGTGCAGATGGAGGACCAGAACCGGCTCGCCATGGAGGCCGGCAAGGCCGCCTTCGAGCTGAACTATCCGTTCGTCTATCCGTCCATGAAGGCAGACAATCCGAAGCTCTTCAAAGTGTTCAAGTGGGCGCTTTATCCCGAGATCACTCCGGGCGTCCCGGCCAAGGTGACGATCGGCGGGACCGATCTCGCCATCAGCCGGTTCTCACAGCACAAGGCGTTCGCGTTCCAGGCGGCCCTGTGCCTGCGAGACGCACAGAATCAGATCACGGCGGCCAACGTCGGCGGCCTGCCGCCGACAATCACGAGTCTCTACAACAACCCGGCCCTTTTCGCCGACTACCCGTTCCACGCCGACATCCTCCATGCCCTCGAGAATGCCAGCGTCCGGCCGAAGACCCCCGTCTACCAGGTCGTGTCCATTGACATCTCCCACCTGATCTCACCGGCGGCGGCCATCAACCCGGCGAGCACCGAGCAGACGATGGCGAGCCAACTGAACGACGCTCTGCAGTCGAAGGGGCTGGTGCCATGAGAACCGCCGTTGTGACCGCCTCGACGAGGGATGGGAGGAGCCGATGAGCGTCAGTCAGGCGATCAGCACCGAAGTGGCCGCCGGCGCGATAGAGGCGGAGGCGACGGGCCGACGCCGGCCGCAACTTTCAGAGGGGGCGAAGGCAGAGCGCAGGCTTGGCTGGATGTTGTGCGCCCCGGCGGTCATCGTGATGGTCGCCGTCACCGCCTTCCCGGTCGGTTACGCGATCTATCTGTCTCTCGAGCGCTACAACCTGGAGCTCCCGAAAGCAACCAAGTTCATCGGGTTCAGCAACTATGCCGCCGTCCTCAGCTCACCCTACTGGTGGCATGCGCTCGTGGTGACCTTGGTCATCACCGTCATCTCAGTCACGGTCACCCTTGTGCTCGGCATGATCCTCGCCACCGTCATGCACCGGACACTCTTTGGCCGGGGGGCGATCCGCACCGCCGCCCTCATCCCGTACGGGATCGTCACGGTGGCAGCTGCCTACGGCTGGCAGTACGCCTGGACGCCGAGCACGGGCTACCTGTCGGCGGCTTTCAACAACAGCGCGCCGCTCACTTCGGAAGTCAAGGCGATCGGTGTCATCATCCTTGCTGAGATATGGAAGACGACGCCCTTCATGGGCCTCCTGCTGCTCGCCGGCCTGTCCCTCGTGCCCGAGGACCTGCAGAAGGCCGCAAAGGCGCTCGAATATGCGCGCCAGTTTGTCGCCTGCGGGCCGCGCTTCAACGGATCGGCCGGCCTGCTCTGTGCGCAAAATTACCTGAAGAAGCAGTTCGCCCATGACAACCTGCAGGCGGACACCTTCGTCGCCTCCACGCCTGCCGGACCGCAGCAGATGACCAACTTCATCGTCCGCTTCCCCGGCAAAAAGGACGGCATCATCGTCCTGGCAACGCACTACGAGACGAACTACTCGCTGCGCACAACGCCGTTCGTTGGCGCCAACGACGGGGCCGCGACCACGGGGCTGCTGCTCGAAATTGCAAACCACCTGCGCGGCCACACGCTCGATGGCTATAGCGTCTGGCTGGTTTTTTTCGATGGCGAAGAGTCGGTGGGTGAGCAATGGACTAACTCGGATTCGCTGTACGGCAGCCGCCACGTGGCGGCGAAGTGGCAGGTGGACGGCACGGGGAAAAAAATCAAGGCCCTTCTGCTCGCCGACATGATCGGCGACCGTGACCTGAACGTGGCGCGTGTGACCACGGCCACTCCTGCTATCGAAGAATTGGTGTACGAGGCCGCGAAAAAGACCGGCAACGCCAACCACTTCTTCAAGCACGACGCGGCGGAGGAGGATGACCACCTTCCCTTTGTTCAGCGCGGCGTGCCCGCAGCGGATGTGATCGATGATGACTATGGCCCGCATGACGCCGCGCACCCGGACGGCTGGCATCATACGCCGGAGGACACTATGGACAAGATCAGCGCGAAGAGTCTGACCATCTCCGGCGAAGTCTTTCTGGAAAGCATCCGGCTGCTCAATGCCCGTTAGTACATGATCGCCGGTGCTCCCCTCACCTGGTGGATTGGGTTCCATGCGGTGGTTCTGCTGCTGCTGGTGGTTGATCTCGTCCTGCTAGGCCGCCGGCCTGCCGGTCCAAGTTTCCGCAGTGCGCTCGGGTGGACGATCTTTCTTATCGTGCTGGCGCTGGGCTTCGCCGGATTCCTGCTGCGCACCCAAGGGCAGGAGCACGCGCTCGAGTTCGTCTCCGGCTACGTGCTGGAAGGCTCGCTGTCCATCGACAATCTTTTTGTCTTCCTCGTGCTCTTCTCGAGCTTCGGCCTCTCGCTAGCGCAGCAGCATCGGGCGCTGTTATACGGCGTGCTGGGCGCCATCGTGCTGCGCGCAGGCTTCATTGTGGCCGGCGTCGCACTGCTCGAGCGCTTTGCGGCGATGGAGTACATCTTCGGCGCGGTGCTGCTCTATGCCGCGTGGCGATTGCTGCGTCAGAAGAAGGGACGCGAAACGCCGCCGACCATTTCGCACTGGGTGCAGAGCCGGGGATGGCGCGTGTCGCCGATGCTGCTGGCCGTGATCGCCATCGAGGTCACGGACGTGATCTTCGCGATCGACTCCGTCCCTGCCGTGCTCGCCATCACCCACGACACCTTCGTGGTCTACACCTCGAATATCTTCGCCATCCTGGGCCTACGGTCTCTGTATTTCGTTCTGCAGAGCCTGCTGCATCGGCTGCACCTGCTGCATTACGGACTGGGGCTCATCCTGGCCTTTGTCGGCGGAAAGATGATCGCCGCGAACTGGATCGAGGTGCCGACGCTCTGGTCGCTGGCGATCATTCTCGGCACGGTGGCGGTCTTCGCGGCTGCTTCCCTGCTGATACCTCCGCGGCAGCAGCACTAGCCGCAGCTTCGCCTCAGCCGGTTGTGCGGCGCTCTGAGTCGGAAGCAGCGGTCCGAAGCTGACGGTATCGCCCGCTAGATGCGAGTGCACACCGAAGCGGAGATCGTCCCGTTGCGGAAAGTCGTTGCGGTAATGCGCGCCGCGGCTCTCCTCGCGCGCTAGCGCGGCAACGGTGATCGCGCGCGCGACCCGGGCCAGGGACCGAGCCTCATATTCGCGGCGTCTCCACTGTAGCGACGGCGACGCGTTCACGTAGGCTTCCGCAGCCGAGATATCGATGCTCTTGAGCAGCCCGGCTTCGCGCAGCAATCCCGCATGCTCCCACATCTGCTGCTGCAGCCGCTGGATCGCTTCCTCGACCGGCGGCAGCGAAGTCTCATTTCGCAACGGCAACGATGCCGCGACAGCGGCCGCCCTCACAGGAGCGCCGCTCTCGTTCCGCATGCTCTCCGCGGCGCGCGCGCCGAAGACCAGCCCTTCGAGCAGCGAGTTGCTGGCCAGGCGGTTTGCGCCGTGCACGCCCGTACAGGCCACTTCGCCGGCCGCATAAAGGCCGGGCAGTGATGTCCGCCCATCCACATCGGTGCGCACACCGCCCATCAGGTAATGCGCGGCGGGCCGCACGGGAATCAGATCGCGCGCAAGATCGAGGCCGTGCTGGTGCAGGAATGACGGAGATACCCGGAAAGCGCAGGTCAGGATCGATACCGGTCACGTGCCGCATGTCCAGGTACACGGGCTGTCCGCCCATGCCCTCGCGCGTGATGGCGCGCGCCACCACGTCGCGCGGCGCCAGTTCCAGCAGCGGATGATAGCGCTGCATGAAGCGCTCGCCCGCGGCATTCACCAGCCATGCGCCTTCGCCGCGCAGCGCCTCGGAGAGCAGAAAACGCGGCACGCCGGGCAGGCTCAGCGCGGTGGGATGGAACTGGTAGAACTCCATATCGGCCAGCTCCGCGCCCGCAGCGTGCGCGGCGGCGATGCCATCCCCCGTGGCTACGGCGGGATTGGTCGTATCGCTGTATACCTGGCCCGCGCCTCCGCTTGCCAGCAGCACGGCACGCGCGTGCACCGTGCGGACTTCGCCATTCTCATCCAGCAGACGCGCGCCCGAGACGCGGCCATCCGTGGTGAGCAGATCGGTCAGCAGTGTCCAGGGCAGCAGAGTGATGCCCGCGGTTGCGGAAGCCCGCGCGAGCAGCGCGCGGCCAATCTCGCGACCAGTAGCATCGCCGTTCGCGTGCAGGATGCGATTGCGGCTGTGCGCGCCTTCGCGGGTCAGCATCAGCTCGCCGCTGTCGCGTAGCGATCGAAGTGCGTATCCCAGCGCAGCAGCTCTTCCACCCGCGCCGGCCCCTCTTCGACGAGCACGCGCGCCGCGATCGGGTCCACCAGGCCATCGCCTGCGGCGAGTGTGTCCTCAAAGTGCAGCACCACGTCCTCCGCACCGCTGATCGCCACCGCGATGCCGCCCTGCGCGTATTGCGTGTTCGATTCGCCCAGCGCTTCCTTGGTGACCACCAGGACGCGACCTGCCTGGGCCAGCGTGATGGCGGCGCGAAGGCCGGCGATCCCGGCGCCGATGATCAGGAAATCTGTAACGGCCGGAATCGGAACGGCAGCTCTCCCCATATGCCGAGGCTATCATTCACATTCTGTGCATGGTGGCTGCGGTACGATGAGCCGAGTGCGTACTCTCCCCATCCAGACTGCCTCGGCTACCTATGACGTGCTGCTCGGCCCCGGCCTGCTGGCGTCCTTGCCGCAGCAGATATGCCGCATCTTCGGCGAGCGGCCGCGCCGCACCTTTGTCGTCACTTCGCCGGAAATATGGGCGCTCTGGTCGGAAGCTTTCCTGAGCGGCTTTCCCGCGGAGACCCAGCCAACCGTCCTGCTTCTGCCTGCGGGCGAACAGCATAAGCGGCTCGCCGCACTGGAACGACTGGCGCAACAACTGGCGGCCGCAGGAGCGGACCGCAGCTCCATCCTGATTGCCTTCGGTGGCGGCGTCATCGGCGATGTGACGGGCTTTCTCGCAGCCATCTATATGCGCGGCATCGAATTCATCCAGGTGCCCACCACGCTGCTGGCGCAGGTCGATTCCTCGGTCGGCGGCAAGACGGGCGTGAACCTGAGCGCCGGCAAAAATCTGATCGGCAGCTTTTATCATCCGCGCCTGGTGCTGGCCGATACCGCCGTGCTGCGGACCCTGCCGCTGGCGGAACTGCGCGCCGGACTCTTTGAAAGCCTGAAGGCCGGCCTGATCTACGACGCTGAGCTGTTCGCATACATCGAGCAGCAGACCGAATTGTTGTTGCGGCAGGAGCCGGAACCGCTGAAGCATGTCATCGCGGAATCGGTGCGCATCAAGGCAGATGTTGTGGGCAAGGATGAGCGTGAGGCCGGCCTGCGCATGATCCTCAACTTCGGCCACACAGTCGGACACGCCATTGAAGCGTTGAGCCACTACCGCGGTCTGCTGCATGGCGAAGCGGTGGGGTGGGGGATGCGGGTGGCCGTCGAAGCCAGCCGCATGCGCGGGCTCGCCGCGGTCGATGCGGACCGCATCCTTGCCGCGATTGATGCGCTTGGCCTGCCACCACTGCCGCGCCTTACGCCACGCCGTCTGCTGAACGCCGCTGCAGGTGACAAGAAGCGCATCGGCGGAGTGCGCCACTTTGTGCTGCTCGATCGCATCGGACAGGCCCATGTGGTGAAGGACATCGCCGACACCGAACTCCTCGAAGCAATTCAACGCGGACTGCATACCGGCCGATGAGCATGCAGACGCGAGGTGCGCAACCCGCCGGCACCACGGGGGAAAGCGATGCAGCCGCAGCCGTAAAGACGATGTTCGACTCCATTGCTCCCAGGTATGACCTGCTGAACCATGTCCTCTCGGGGTCCATCGACCGGCTGTGGTGGTGGCGCACCGCCCGGCGCTTCCGCCACATTCTTTCGCAGCCGGAGGCCCGTGTTGCGGACGTCTGCTGCGGCACGGGCGACATGACGATGGCGCTGCTGCGGCATCGTTCTCCCCAAGCCGTGCCGCTGCTCGCTATCGATTTCTCGCACCAGATGCTTCTGCGCGGCGCGCTGAAGTTCCGGGAGCATGGCGCCATCGCGGTGGAAGCCGATGCGCTGCATCTGCCTATTAGCGACGGCACGCTCCAACTTGTGACCACAGCCTTCGGTTTTCGCAATCTCGCCAATTACGAAGCCGGCCTCGCCGAATTTCATCGCGTCCTGGCTCCCGGCGGCGAGCTGGGCATTCTCGATTTCAGCGAACCGCGCGGCATTCTCGGTAGGCTTTATGCCTTTTACTTCCGCCGAGTGCTTCCGCGTATCGGCCGCGTGCTTTCCGGATCCGGCGGCGCGTATGCATACCTTCCCGCCTCGGTCGAGCGATTCCCTGCGCCGGCAGACATGCTTCGAAAGCTCCAGCGTACCGGCTTCCGCGATGCATGCTGGACGTCCTACACCTTCGGCATCGCGGGCCTCTATACCGCACGCAAAGCATAAGTCCCGTCGCTGGCCGGGTGCGCATATCGGCGTGTAGGCTGTGTGCATGTCGCGGACTGCAGCAGACCCGCAAATCGGACATAGTCTTGTGAAGCGGAAGCGCGGCGCGGCGCTTATGTCCATGCTGGCGGCATGTGGCATGACTGCGCTCAAGCTGATCGCAGGCCTGCTGACGGGAAGCCTCGGCATGCTGTCCGATGCCGCGCATTCTGGCCTCGATCTGCTGGGCACTGCGCTGACGCTGATATCCGTCCGCATCTCCGACAAGCCGGCCGATGAGGACCACCCCTACGGCCATGCGCGGGTCGAGACGCTCTCCGCATTCACCGAAACATTTCTGATGGGCGCCTCCTGCGTGTGGATCGTGGTCGAGGCCATCATCCGCATCTTCGTCGCCCCGGTCACGGTCCGTCCTTCTGTATGGCCGTTTGCGGTGCTCGCGCTTTCGATCACCGTCGATCTCAGCCGTTCGCGCGCCCTCAAGCACGTCGCCGAGGCCTCCGGCTCGCAGGCGCTCGAAGCCGACGCCCTTCACTTCGCATCGGACATCTGGGCTAGCGTGGCGGTTGCAATTGGCCTCGCTGCCTCCTACGCCGGCGAGCGCTTCGGCATTCCCTGGCTGCGCTATGCAGACCCGCTGGCAGCTCTCGCAGTTTCCGTCGTCATCCTCCGCTTTGCCTGGGGGCTGGCACGGCGCACCACGTTCGAGCTGCTCGACACAGCCCCCGCCGGCGCGCAGCAACGCGTCGCCCACGCTGTCGAGCACGTCGAGGGAGTGATTGAGCTGGAGCAGGTGCGCGTGCGCCGCTCCGGCAACCGTATCTTTGCCGATCTGCGAGTCGCCGTACCGCGCTTCGATACAGCAGAGCACATCGAAGTGCTGGTGCAGCGCGTCACAGCGGCGGTGAAAGCCGTGCTGCCCGGAGCCGATGTCACCATCCGAACCATTCCCCGCCAGGTGCTCGGCGAAAACATCTTCGACCGGATCCGCGGCGTGGCAGCGCTCAACAACGTCACGCTGCACGATCTGAGCGTGGAACAGGAAAACGGCGGCCTGCGCGTGGAGCAGCATATCGAGGTCGCAGAATCCCTGCCGCTGCTGGAGGCGCACAAGTTCATCTGTGAGTTGGAAGAGCAGATGTATCGGGCGGCGCCGGAGGTCAGCAATGTGCTAACGCACATCGAGAGCGAGACGGCCACCATCGAAGCATCCGCGAGCATTGAGCAGGACCGTCGCCTCGAAGACGATCTCCGCCGCGCCGCGCGCACATTGCCCGAGATCATTGATATCCATGAGGTGGCCGTCTCGCGCATGGGAGATCGCCTGCACCTTTCATGTCACTGCACGCTTCCCGACGACCTGCCGATGCAGCGCGTGCATGAAGTCATCACTTCTCTCGAAGACCGGGTGAAGCTAAAACGGCCGGAGGTATACCGGATGCTCGTGCACCCGGAGCCGCAGGCCGACAATCGGCATGAAGGACGGCGGTGCAATCGCGAAGAAAGCATGAACAGCATGGAGGAGAAGCATGATCGCGAAGGCGGAGTGGCAGCACGATCAGGTCTACGCAGCCACATCGGATAGCGGCCACACACTGACGCTTGACTCCGCGGCCACCGAGGGCCCGACCCCGATGCAGTGTGTCCTGATGAGCCTGTGCGGCTGCACCTCCGTGGACGTCATCAGCATCCTCACCAAAAAGCGCGAGCCCTTTACCGGGCTGACTGTTTCCGCCACTGCAGAAAAAGCGCAGGGGTCACCAAGCGTCTTCACCCGCATCGAGCTTGTCTATCGCGTTAGGGGACAGGTCAACCGGAAGAGCATGGAAGATGCCGTACGGCTCTCGAAGGAAAAGTATTGCTCCGTCTCCGCCATGCTGGAGAAGACCGCGAAGATCACCTACACGATCGAGTACGCCGACGCATGATCCGCCGCCTCTTCCAGTTCGCGCTGGTACTGGTGTTGCTGGTGGTGGTGGGCATGGTCTCCGCGCTCACCACCATGCACTTCGCCATCCACGGCGCTGAGGTGAAGGTGCCGGACTTCCGCGGCATGACCGAAGCAGAAGCCCGCCACAAAGCCGCGGCGGATGGCCTCGAAATCGGCATCGACGACCACTTCTACAGCGCCGTCGTGCCGGAGTCGCGCATGGTCACGCAGTCGCCAGAAGCAGGAACAGTTGTGCGCTCCGGCTGGCAGGTGAGGCTCGGGCAGAGCCTGGGCGCGCAGAAGGTCGCCGTGCCCTCACTCATGCACGATCCGGAGCGCGTCGCGGCGCTTGCAATCCGTCGCGCCGGTTTGCAGCTCGGCACTATCGCGCATTTACCCTATGCGCTGGCCGAGCCCGGCACCGTCATCGCGCAGTCGCCGGACGCAGGCGCAGCCTCTGTCGACCGGCCGAATGTGGCGCTGCTGCTCAGCGCGCCCGTGCCTCCGGAGGCAGCCGGATACGTGATGCCGGACTTCGTGAATAAGCCTGCAAAGATCGCCGAGGCCGCAGTCACGAAAGCCGGTTTGAAGCTGGCTCCGCCGCTTTATCGCCAGGCAGAAATTCCTTCCGTTGGCGCGATTGCCGCACCCGGCCAGGCGCCGGCGCCGCCCACTCTGCCGGTAGTGCCAGATACCGTCGTCGCACAGCAGCCCGCGGCAGGCGAGCGCATAGAAGCCGGCGGCTCCGTTCAGTTCACCCTGGCGCAGTGAACCGTTTCACAAATACGGGGTTCTCAGGCGTCTGAGCGGAGCAGCATTTCTTAACGGAAAGCTGCCTGAGCATCTCCCCCGACGCGAGAGCTTTTTTGACAACGGTCAGCCGCGCGTGAGCATGGCCGCAAAGAATCCATCGCAAGGCAATGAGCCGGGCAAGGTTTGTAAATAGCTGCCGCGCAGTGCGTTTTCTCGTAGAAGCTCCCCGCCACCGGGATGAAGGCTTCCCTCATTCCGCATGGTTTCCAGACGCTCGCCGATATCCAGTAGCCGAGCAAACGGCTCCGCCTCCAGAAAACTTTCGATAGCAACCGAGTTTTCCTCCGGCTCGAGCGAACAGGTTGAATAGATCAGCCGGCCTCCGGGCGCGAGCACGCGATATGCGGAGCGCAAAATCGCGATCTGCCGCTGCTGCTGCCGCGCGAGGTCGCTCACCGCGAGCCGCAGCTTGATCTCCGGATTGCGCGCCAGCGTGCCCGTCCCGCTGCAGGGCGCGTCCACCAGAATCAGGTCGAAATCTCGCGAAAACGGCAGATCAGTCGCGTCGGCGAGTACGCATCGGATCTTTGCCGTCAGCGGCTCGCGCGCGAAGTTGCGGCGCATCCCGTTCGAGGCGCGCGCGGCTGATATCGACGGCGGTGATCTCCGCCTCGGGATTGTTCTCCGCCAGGATCGCCGCCTTGCCGCCGGGCGCGGCACAGCAATCGAGTATGCGGCTGCCGCGACCTGCAATCTCGGCCACGAGCTGCGATCCTTCGTCCTGAATGCGCGCGGTCTCGGGAACGATGCCACCATTGAGGCGGCGCGCGCGGGTCAGAAAAATGCCGCGGCGACAGTTCCTGTGTCAGTTCGCCAGCCCGCACCGCAGGCGACGGCTCCTGCTGATCGTAGGCGGCAATCGCGGCGCCGGCATCGCTGCCGAACTGGCGGGTCCAGCGCTCGATTAGCCATTCCGGATGCGCACTTTCCGGCCGGAGTCGGATCGTGGATTGGGCCTCGGCGACGCGGCGCAATACTGCATTCACCATGCCCGATGCGGAGCTGTGGCCACTTACTTTTGTCAGTTCCACACTTTCCGAAAGCGCGGCATGAGGCGGAATGCGGTCCATGCCGAGAAGCTGCCAGGCGCCTATCCGCAACGCGATGGCGACTGCGTCATCCAGAGCGAATTTCTTTTTGAGATAGCCTGCGAGAATCGTGTCGAGCGCAAGCTGCCAACGCAATACGCCCATGACCAGCGCAGTAGTCAGGTTGCGGTCGGCCTTGGACAGCGACTCCATCGCGGGCGCGCGCAGCAGTTCGTCACAATGGGCGTTCTCGGAGCGCGCCATAGCCAGCAGCACGCGGAAGGCCGCCATGCGGGCGGGTGAAACACGAGCGGCCATCAGGAGCCCAGGCGGTCGCCATCGACCACGCCATGCCCACGCAGCAGATCGGCTGCCGGCATGCGGCGTTTGCCTTCTATCTGCGCCTCCGTCACTTCGAGGACGCCGCCGTCGCCCGCGGCGAAAAACAGGCGATCGCCCATGACGCGAAACACTCCGGGCCCGCCGCCGTTCATCGCTGGTGCGAGCACCAGCCGGTGCAGTGTCAGCTTCTTTGTGCGAACCATCGTCCACGCGCCCGGCCATGGTTGGAAGCCGCGCCAGCGGTTGTAGATGGACTGCGCCGTGCGCGTCGGGTCGACGCGGCCGTCATCACGCGTCAGCATTGGCGCATTCGTTGCGAGGCTGTTGTCCTGTTTCTGCGGCCTGATTGTGCCAGCTTCAAGACCGGCCAGCGTCTCGACCATCAATGGCGCGCCGAGTTCGGCAAGCCGCGGAAAAAGATCCTCGGCTGTGTCCTCGTGACCGATGGGCAACTCGCGCCGCAGCAGCATCTCCCCCGTGTCCATGCCTTCGTCCAGCCGCATCGTGGTCACGCCGGTCACACTTTCACCGTTCGCTACCGCCCACTGGATCTGGCGCGGCACCGCGATATTTCGGCAGCAATGAACCGTGCAAGTTCAGGTTTCCGTATCGCGGCAGGTCGAGCATCCAGCGCGGAATCAGCCGGCCGTAGGCAACCACGATGATGGCGTCCGGACGTATTGTTTCCAGACGCGCCCGCAGCTCTGTGTTGTTACGGATCTTCTCCGGCTGCAACACTTCGATCCCCGCGTCGAGCGCGGCCCGTTTGACCGGAGGAACCGTCAGAGCAAGTCCGCGGCCACTGGGCCGGTCCGGCTGGCACAGGGCAAGCTCCACGCCGTGCCCAGCCGCGAGGAGCACATGCAGTGTGGGCACGGCAAAGGCCGGGGTACCGCAAAAGATCAGCTTCACGCTTTACCACTCTCCGGCGCGTTGCATTTTTTTAATGCGCCGCAGGGCCAGGTCGCGCTTGAGGGCGCTGATGCGAAAGATGAACAATACGCCATCCAGGTGGTCGATCTCGTGCTGGAAGGCGCGCGCCAGTAGTTCGGTTCCTTCGTATTCCTTCCACTTGCCGTATTCGTCCTGCGCCTTCACGAGCACGCGCGCCGCCCGGCGCACCTTCTCGCGGATCTCCGGCAGGCTCAGGCAGCCCTCTTCCTCTAGCTGCTTGCCTTCCACGAGCGTGATCTCCGGATTGATCAGGACGATCTTGTCCTTCGGCTCTTCTTGTTGCTCACGTCGATGACGGTGAGCCGCTTGGGAATTCCGATCTGCGGCGCGGCCAGACCAATCCCCTGCGCGGCGTACATGGACTCGAACATGTCCGCGACCAGCTTGCGCAGCTCGTCGTCGAACTCCGTGACGGGAGCGCTGCGCCGCTGCAGGATGGGGTCGGGAAACTTGACGATCGGATAAATCATGCGTGCTTCGTTCTTGCTCTGCCGCCGTGCCGCGGCTCAATAATTCCGAATCTGCTCCAGATATCCATCATAATTACGCTTCAGCTCGGTCGCGGAGTCTCCGCCGAACTTCTCCAGCGCGAGTTGCGCCAGTACAAACGCCACCATCGCCTCGGCCGCAACTCCCGCGGCCGGCACCACGCAGACATCCGAGCGCTCATAAGCCGCCTTGGTCGTCTCGCGGGTTTCATAGGTGACGGATTCGAGCGGCCGCCGCAGCGTCGAGATCGGCTTCAGATAACCGCGCACCACGATTTCCTCGCCGTTCGAGATGCCGCCCTCGATGCCGCCCGCATTGTTCTGCTCGCGGCGGAAGCGTGTATGTCCGTTTTCGCCTGCATCCGAGTAGTGAATCGAATCATGCACCGCGGAGCCGAAGGACTGCGCCGCCGTTACTCCTCGACCCAGCTCGACTGCCTTCACCGCCTGCAGCGACATCACCGCCCAGGCCAGCAACCCATCCAGCCGCTCATCCCAGTTGGCATACGTGCCCAGTCCCGGGCGGACGCCATGCGCAACTACTTCAAAGACGCCGCCGATCGAATCGCCTGTTCGCAATGCGTGATCCACTTCGGCCTTCATCTTCTCTTCGCTCTGCGGAGAGGCGCAGTTCAGCAGAACCTCGTCGTTGCCGGCCAGCGCTGCAATCTGCTCCCACGTGACCGGCTCCTCCAGCTCCGCGCGACCCACTCGAATGACATGGCTCGTCACTTCGATTCCGAGGAAACGCAGCAGTATCTTCGCGAGCGCGCCGCCGGCAACACGCGCTGTAGATTCACGTGCCGAAGCGCGCTCCAGCACATACCGGGCATCCTTAAAGTTGTACTTTAGCGAACCGGAGAGATCCGCATGACCCGGACGCGGCGAAGCGACAGCTTTATGCTTCGCCGGGTCGCCCGCGCCCACCGGCAGAATCTCTTCCCAGTTCTTCCAGTCGCGATTGGCAATCTGCATCGCCACCGGTGAGCCGATGGTGTGCCCATGCCGCACGCCGGAGAGGATGTGCGCCGTGTCCGTCTCGATGCGCATGCGCCCGCCGCGGCCATAGCCCTGCTGGCGACGCCACAGCTCTCGATTGATGAATGCCTGATCGACTTCAAGCCCGGCAGGAAGCCCCTGCACCAGCGCAATCAAAGCCTCGCCGTGCGACTCACCCGCAGTTGAAAAACGTAGCATGTGCCTTCCCGCTCAAACTTTGATTGTAAAGGACTGGCCGTCCTGGCAGACGCGCCTGCGGCGCATGCCATGAGTTTCGCGTCCTTCGGTCGCTCACGCCCGGGTGCGCCTTTCAGAGCTGAGGCAGGTGGTAGAGGCGCCGCCGCATTTCCCGACAGAACGTCTCGAGCGATCTGAGTGGCGCGGCTGCGGCCGATTTCGCGATCGTCCATCATCCCGGTCAGCGCATAACCAAGCGCCTCCCTGGCATTGCGGTTCGCAATCCAGAGAGACTCTTCCCAGCCCAGGTATTCGGAGAGGGGGTAACCATCAGTGCCGAAGAGCACTTTGTCTGGATACATCTCAAGCCATTCGCGCAGCCACGTGGAAAGCGTGCGCGGCGGGATGACGAGCGCCTGCTGAGAAATATCCAAATAAACATTCGGCTTCTGAAGAAGAGCGCCGATCTCGCGCACGAATGGCCAGCCGCCGTGCAGAATGACAAACCGCGTCTGTCGGAGGCGAGTATCGTCAAAAAGCGGTTCGAGGAGCAGTGGATTCGAACCTGCAACGTCGTAATAACTGCCGGCTCCCGCCATGCCATGGAGTTGAACGGGCAAGCCGAGCCTGCCAGCCTCAGTGGCGATGTAGCGGAAGAGAAAATCCTGCAGCGTCTTGTAGTCTCCCTCGGATGGAGCCTTATGGCTGGATATTGCCGCAGCGTACACCCGGGCAGCATCGTCCTCACTGGGATCGCCGAACGCGAACGACCGGAGGTAGCCGACCTCAAACTTCACCGCCACCGCGCCGCCTGCCTTCTGGCGTTCGAGCGTCGGGGTCACAACCTGGCGGAGGTAGTCATGAAAGTTCGCGGGAGGCGTGGACAAACCCGATTCCCGCAGGTATCTGGCGAGCAATTTGCCTTCCAGAGGAAAGAACGCGCCGCGGTCCGGCGTCTTCATCGCAAGTCGCCTGTTGTCCAGAGGAAATAGCAGACAATCCAGGTAAGGCACCCAGACGAAGCGCGGCCTTTCCAATCCCGCTCCCATCGCGGCGCGATTCGCAAGCATGGTGCCAATATGCGTTTGATCGAGCAGCCATTCTGCGTAATGGGCGCCCTCGCGCGCACGGACTCGCTCTCGCGCCGCGTTCAAGCGTGCCTGACCCGCTTGATCGAGCGGTGCAGTCGCGTGGAATCCCCAGAGGTGGGACCAGGCATCTTCGAGCTGAGGATTGTCCGCGCGCCATCCGACCGGATCCGTCTCCGGATCCAGGTGATCCACGGGCAGCGCGTCATACTCGCGATCTGTTTTTCCGTTGGGTGGCGGAAGCACCGGATGCGCGTGATTGTCGATTGCGACCACGCCATCGATCCGCTTCTGAAGCGCAGGATCGATGTCGGAGCGAGCGCGTGCCTGCGACTGGGCTGCGCACCATGGGATCAGCAGAAGCAAACAGAGCGCGGTTGCGAAGACCCTGGGCATGTGGAAAGAAGATCACATTTCCGCATGATAGGAGTCAGCCGGTTGGTTATCCGACCAGCCACTCATATTGCGCGTCGGTCAGCGGCACTACAGAGAGCCGGAACTGCCGAAACAGCAGCGACCCGCGAAACACTGGCGCCTCGCGCATCTCGGCCAGCGTCTTCGGCTGTTTCAGCGGCTTGCCCGGCGCGATGCGCACGATGGGACTCTTCGGGTTTGAGGCATCCACGGAAACCACATGCGCCGTGCCCACCGCCGCCTTCTCGGTCACCGTGTGATAGATGACGAGCTTTTCGCCTTTTTTCATCCCGGCCAGGTTCATCAGAGCCTGGGGATTCTTCACGCCATCCCAGGTTGTTTCGCCGTCCCGTTGCAAATCACTATAGGAATAAGATTCAGGCTCACTCTTCAACAGGTAAGGCATCGCTTGTCACCTCGCGAACGGGTTAACCACCATCTCGTTCTGATCTTTGCCAGCTTCGCCCAAAGAAGCCCCGGCTGTCCAGAAAGGCCCTGCTGTCCAGCAGGGGCCGGTCCAGCGACCGGACCCAATCTGTCATCTCATCCGGAGCCGCGCCCGTTCTGTGCACTGCGGTTCAGTTCCGTGCGCACGGAGTACATCTTCGCATCCAGATCATCGAGATAGTGGAACAGGATCGCCTCGGGCGTCATCGGCAGCTTGGGCGAGCCGAACTCGTATTTCCCGTGATGGCTGAGCACGATGTGCTCCACCAGCAGCCGCAGCCGCGGCGGAAAGCAGGGTATCGCCGCAATCCGCTTCTCGATCATGGCGATGCCCAGCGTGATGTGACCGAGCAGTTGACCTTCAAGCGTGTAGTCAAAGTTCAGGCTCCAGCGCAGCTCTTCCAGCTTGCCGATGTCGTGCAGGATGGCGCCGGTCATCACCAGGTCGCGATGCACCTCGGGGTAATGAGGAACAACGCGCTCGCACAGTCCCAGCAAAGAGACAATGTGCTCCAGCAGGCCGCCGATCCACGCATGGTGCAGGTACTTCGCCGCGGGCGCGCTGCGCAGCAACGATGCAATCTCCGGATCATCGAGGAAGCTGCGGATGAGTTGCTGCAGAAACGGATCGGTGAAGCTGTCGACAAAGCCATTGAGCTTTGCCCACAGCTCATCAATCGAGAGCATGGTGTGCGGTTGAAAATCCGCCAGCGAATACTCTTCGACTGCCGCCTTGCGCAAACGCTTGATCGTGAGCTGAGGCCGGCCGTTCCAGCCGGAAACCTCAACCTGCGCTTTCACAACGTCGCCTGCTTCGAAGGTGTCCGCGCAGAGCTTCGAAGCTGTCCCACATCTTGGCTTCGCACTGCCCTGTCCGGTCGGTCAGACGGAGCGAGAGGTACACGGCGCCGTCGCGCTTGCGGCTGAACTGCTTCTGCGCGACGGCAAAATATTCCGTAACCGTCTGTCCTTCGTATTTCGCGATCTCACCCAGGAAGACAGTCTTCATGTGCCCGGAAGCCGGGGTGCCCTCGGTCACGGTTGCGGCTGTGCCGGTGGCGGTGCCGCCAGTCTGCTGCGCCGGCGGTTGGCCGCTGTCGGCGGTGATGAGCAGCCGTGCCCGGAGTCGCCAGGGGCGAAGGAGTGGAAGGCTGCGGCTGTGCCGGCCCGGACTCCTTCGGCTTGTTCACCTCGTCGGAATAGCGGGTCTTCTTCTCGCCCTTCGGCTTGGCAGCCTTCTTCTTGGTCGCCGTATCACCGGCTAAACCGAGCGGCGCGGATTGCGTCTTCTCCGCTGCAGTCTCCTCCGGTGTAGCCTGTTGCGCTACGCGCTCGTTCTCTACCTGATCGGGCGTCTTCGCCTTCTTCGCCTTCGGCACACGGGCACGCTCGGAGAAGCGCGTCTTGCGCTCTTCAGGAGCCGCTTCTTCGGCGCTAGGAATATCCGCAGAGCTGGAGTTCGATGCCACCTGCGCCTCACTGCCGCCTTCTGTCCCGGCCGCCGCCTGTTCCGCTCCGTTCTCCGGGTGTGCCGCCGGCGGCAGCGCCTCGCGCGGCGCCTGACCGAAGCGAATCTTTTCCTTCTTGCCCGGCTTCTCTACTGCCGGTGCAGTGGCAACAGCGGTCGTTGTTCCGGCGGCAGTGGTTTTGGTCGCGGTCGCTGCCGAGGCCGCCGTGCCCGTTGCGTTCGCATTCGCTGCGGTCACGGTCGCTGTATCGTTCGCGTGACGTCCACGGTTTTGCCCGGTATACCGCCGGCGCTTGAAGTGCACCTTCTTCTTCGGTCCCGGAGGCGTGTAAGCACTGTAGAGCGGCTTGTTGGTGTTGCGCACTGCCGCAGTATCCACATAGCCGGGACGTACATCCATATAAGCGTTCTGCCGCAGCTTGGCCAGATATTCGCGCAGCCTCGGCTGCATATCGGCCATGAAGGCCGCTTCTTCCACCTGCTGGCGCACCGCGGCAAGCGGCTGCGTGCCGCCCGGCGTATGCTGCACCACCTTCAGGATCACGTAACCCTGCCGGGTACGAATCGGCTCCGTACTCTGTCCCGCCTGCAGCGCAAATGTCGCAGATTCAAGCTGGGGGGCCAGCTTTCCGCGTTGGAAGTCGCCCAGATCGCCGCCCTGCGCCGCGGTGGTGCCGGCAGAGTTCGCCTTCGCCAGATCCTCGAAGCTCGCGCCGGCCTTGATCTTCGCGTCCAACTCATCGGCCTTGGCTTTCGCAGCGGCCAGGTTGGCATTCTCATCTCCACCGCTCTTGACGGGGATGAGAATTTCGCTGAGCCGCACCGATTCCGGCTGCGTAAAGTCGCTGATGTGCTGCCGGTAGTACTGCTGCAGTTGCGCGTCAGTCAACTGAATGCGCCGGCCCACCTCGTCGCGGATGACCTGCTGCGTGATGATGCGGTTGCGCTGTTCCTGCTTGAAGTCCTCGTAGGAGACGCCCTGCGAGGCTACGGCCTTCTCCAGGTCTTCCATCGTATCGAGATGGTTTTGTTTACGAATCTATCAAGACCCCGCACCAGTTCCGTCTCGCCCGTGATGTCCAGCTCCTTGCCCCTCGAGAGCAGCAGTTGCTGATCGACCAAGTCGCGAAGCAGGTCGCGTTTGTGGTCTTCAAGCTCTTGCTCGCTCCATCCCTGCTGGCGCGCTTCCTGCTCCAGTTGCGCCGCGGCACGGTTGTAGTCGGAGGTGTTAATGATCTGGTCGTTGACCTGGGCAACGGTTTGCTCGACCACGGCGCCGCCGAATGGCGAAGCCTCGGCCTTGGGGTCGAACTTCGCGCGCTCCGCCTGTTGTGCCGGGGTAAGGGGCTTGTTGGTTTTCTTCTGGGCGAGGACAGGAGCGGCCGCAAGCAAGGAGCCCGCCAGCAGCCAGGTACAGACGTCGGAACGGCAAAGGGTCATGAATCTCTCTACATACCGGTGCGGCTTGCAGACCGGGGTCTCGGGTCAGAATACGGCGTGCGCAAGGTGCGTGTGACGTTCTGCCGTAAATCGGCTTGTCGGTTTCATTCTACTCACCACGGACAGAGCATTGCACGGGCGGCCGCGACTTTCCCGCGGCGGGCCGGAGCGGCTCTTTCAGGACGAAGTTTGCCCGGTCCGGACTGCCTTTCCTCACACCTAGGTGGCAGGATGCGCGGAGCCGGATTTGTTACCTCCGGTGCTATACTCACGTCTAATAACCACGCGCCAGGACTGTCGTTTATTGCGTGACCCTGCCGCCGGCTAACTTCTCATGGCATCCAGTCCACGCCGCTCCGCTTTTGCTGTTGCTGTCTTCCTCGCCGCCTGCGCCGCCGGCGGCACCTTAGTGGAGCGTACTGTCGGTGCCCAGTCCCAGGCCGACGAATCCACTCTGCGGAATGACCTGAAATCCTTCACCACGGTTTATAGCCTGGTTGAGCAGAACTACGCCGAGCCCTTGACCGGCGACAAGGCCGAGCGGGCCATCTACGACGGCGCGATCCCAGGCATGCTCCGCGTGCTCGACCCGCACTCCAGCTTCTACGATCCCAAGGCCTACGCGAAGATGCGCGAGGACCAGCACGGGAAGTACTACGGCGTGGGTATGACCATCCAGCCGCAGAACAACAAGATCGTCGTGCTCTTCCCTTATGAGGGAACCCCGTCCTTTCGCGCCGGGCTGAAGCCTGCCGATGTCATCATCGCGGTCGACGGCAAGTCGACCGACAACATGGACTCGACCGAAGTCGCGAACATGCTGAAAGGCCCCAAGGGCACGCATGTGCAGGTCACGGTGACGCGCTACGGACAATCCAAGCCGCTGAACTTCGATCTGGTCCGCGACGAGATTCCGCATGGCTCCATCGATCTGGCCTTCATGGTGCGGCCTGGAGTCGGCTACATCCACATCACGCAGTTCCAGGAGACGACCGGCCACGAGGTTGCCGAGGCGCTCGATAATTTTGGTCCCATCAAAGGGCTGGTGCTCGATCTGCGCAGCAACCCCGGCGGCCTGCTGACGGAGGCGGTCTCGGTCTGCGACAAGTTTCTGCAGAAGGGCCAGGTCATCGTCTCGCAGCGTGGACGCGCCTATCCGGAGCAGGTACAGCGCGCCACACATGGCAATGGCGGCCGTACCTTCCCGATCGTCGTGCTGGTGAACCACGGAACGGCTTCCGCGGCGGAGATCGTCAGCGGCGCGTTACAGGACCACGATCGCGCTCTGGTCGTGGGCGAGACTACCTTCGGCAAAGGTCTGGTGCAGACCGTCTATCCGCTCTCGGAAAATACCGGCCTGGCGCTGACCACCTATCACTACTACACGCCGAGCGGCCGGCTGATCCAGCGCAATTACAGTGGGGTTTCGCTTTACGACTACTACTACAACCACGACCAGCCCACCAGCGATAAGAACCGCGAGGTGAAGCTGACGGATTCAGGCCGCACGGTGTACGGCGGCGGCGGCATTACGCCGGACGACAAGATCGACACGCCCAAGTCAAATCATTTCCAGGATGTGCTGCTGGAGCACTACACCTTCTTCAACTTCGCCGCTCACTACCTCGCGAACCACACGGTAGACAAGAGCTTCCAGGTGGATGACGCGGTGATGAACGACTTCCGGCAGTTCCTGAATAGCCAGCAGATCTCGTTCACCGAACAGGACCTGACCGGCATCTCGGACTGGCTGAAGGCGAACATCAAGGCCGACATCTTTACCAGCCAGTTCGGCCAGGAGCAGGGACTCCATGTCCGCGCCGAATGGGACCCGATGATCAGTCAGGCCATCAGCTATCTACCGCAGGCCCAGGCACTCGAGGACCAGGCGAAGAAGGCAGACGAGCAGCGCGCGACTGCTGCCCTGCACGCAGATCAATGAAATTTTCTCCTGATCTCGTCCCTGTGCGGGCGGTGGGCCATCTCAACTCGCGGAGGGCAGTGATCATGGCAGAGAAAGTCCAAAAGCTGGGCCTAGAGCGCGATTACAAGCAATATCTCTACTTCATCAACAAGCAGGGCAATGTCGCGCGCAAGAAGAAGGGCGGCGAAGGCGCGGAAGAGGTCGTCGCCGAGACGCATCTTCAGCGCGAGAAGGGCTATCTCTATTTCATCGACAAAGAAGGCGATCTGGCCCGGGCGCCGAGAAAAGGTAAATCCGGCGACTCGCCGGGCCGGAACATCGAATCAGTAAGCGAAACTCTGACCGCCCACAGTACGGCTCTTTCCTCCACAGAGCGGGAGCCGTCCGCTTTCCTTCATCCTGGTGATTCCTCCGGCATGGCCGAATATCTCCGTTTCGCCCTCGCGGATTACCGCAATTCGATCCTCCAGTCCAAGCCTCTTTGCCGACGCAATGAGGCGAGGTAGTGGCTCCTCGATCGGCTCCTCAGAAAGCCAGAAGGTTCCGTAGTGCATCGGCACCATGCGCTCCGCTCCAAGATCCTGGAACGCGCGCAAAGCGTCTTCCGGGCTGGTATGGACGGCACGGTAACTGTCCGGGGTATAGGCTCCGATCGGCAGCAGCGCGATATTGGGCTGCAGGCGGCTGCCGATCTCGCGAAAGCCCGAAAAATACGCCGTATCGCCGGAGTAGTAGAGCCGGCGCGCGCCGCCTTCGATGAAGTATCCGCCGTATCCGCGATGGCCATCCGTGATCCATCGGGTGCCCCAGTGTTTCGCCGGCGTATGGGTGATGTTCAGGCCGCCGGCCGTGTAGCTCTGCCACCAACGCAACTCGACCACCTGCGAAAATCCCAGACCGCGCACCACATCGGCCACATCGTTCGGAACCACGGCAATCGGCGCACGACCGTGGCGCCGGCGCGTGGCGCGCACCACTCGCCGCAACGACCGGCGGTCGAGGTGGTCCATATGCGCGTGCGACAGCAGAACCATATCGATGGGCGGAAGATCGCGCACCCGCACGCCGGGACGCCGCTGCCGTCGCAGCAGAATAAGCCAGGTGGAGAAGACCGGATCGAAGAGCAGATTCTTTCCCCCGGCCTGGACAAGGAACGATGAGTGCCCGATAAACGTCACTCCCATCTCGTTCGGCAGCGAGCCGCGGACGGTGATGGGTGCCCCGCATCGGCGTCACTGCCGATCGCCAGAGCAGATGTCCTGTGTACCGCAGCCTGCGGCGAATCTCAGCCCAACGCGCCATGCGTCCTCATTCTCTCCAATTCTTTTTTCCCCACTCTCTTTGACGCGTTCACTGCCGCTTCCTGTCATATTCGATGACAAATTGGGGGATCGCGATCCGAACATCCTGGCTGTGAGCCCCGCCGCTGCTGCCCGTACCCCTATTTCGACTTCCGCACGCGACTGCAATGGGAGACAATGCACACATCTCATGCGTTCCATTTCTTTCCCCTGTTCCCTGCTGGCGCTGTGTCTGTTCGCAACACCCCCACTGCTGGCGCAGGCGGAAAAT
>CAVWVO010000001.1:0-860479 GCA_963758515.1 uncultured Actinomycetota bacterium | reverse complement strand
CTCGTCGGTGGCGTTGAGCATCGACGAGTACTACGCCGGGGTGGGGGAGTCGCCGGGGGTGTGGGCCGGCCGATGGGCCGAGAGCGCTCGGCCTGTCGGGGGTGGTGGAGGCCGACCAGTTGCGGGCCCTGGTGGACGGCAAGCACCCGACGACCGGCGCCGACTGTTGGCGGGGTCCCGGCCGCGCTCGGTGCGGGCGTTCGATCTGACTTTCTCGGCGCCCGAAGAGCGTGTCGCTGTTGTGGGCGCTCGGGACCGGAGCCGGTGGCCGAGGTGGTGGCCGCCGCCCACCGGGAGGCGGTGGAGGTGGCGCTGGGGTTCCTGGAGGAGCGGGCCGCGGTGGCCCGGGTGCAGTCGCAGGGGGTGCGCCGCCGGGTGGCGCACCGAGGGTTGGGTGGTGGCCGGGTTCGTGCATCGCACCAGCCGGGAGGGCGACCCTCAGCTGCACACGCACTGCCTGGTCCCCAACCTGGTGCAGCGGAGCGAGCGACGGCCGGTTACGTGGCTTTCGACGCCGGCCCGCTGTTCGAGTGGTGCCGGGCGGCCGGGTCCATCTACCAGAACCAGCTGCAGCGGGTCCTTGTCGCTCCGGCTGGGGGTGGCGTGGGGCCCGGACCGCCACAACACCCGGGAGATGGTCGGCTTCAGCCGGGCCCAGCTGCGGGCGTTCTCCAAGCGCAGCGCCCAGATCGAGGCCGAGCTGGAGGCCAAGGGCGCGCTGTACGAGTCGCCGGCGCTGCGGATGCAGGCCGACGACGAGGCCTCGCTGGCCACCCGGACGGCCAAGGACCACTCGCTCACCCCGACCCTGCTGGCCGGGCCGGTGGCAGGAGGAGGCCGCCGCAGGTCGGCCTGGCCGATCGGGCGCCGATCTGGACCGGGCGGTGTGCTGGGACGAGCCGGCCGCTGGAGCCGCCGGGCTGGGACGAGATGGCCGCCGCCCTGGTCGACCCGGAGATCGGGCTGTGCTCGCGGTCGGCCCGCTTCACCAAGGCCGATGTGGTCGAGCACATCTGCGCCCTCTCCGGCGGCCGGCTCGAGCTGGAGGAGATCGTCGCCATGGCCGACCGGTTCCTCGCCTCCGACCTGGCGGTGCGCCTGACCCCCGACGCGGAGGAGGGCCGGCGCCGGCCGGCGCAGTGGTCGACGGCCGCCCACCGGGCGCTGGAGGACCGCACCCTGGCCCTGATGGACGCCCTGGCCGCCCGTCACCGCCCCGGCCGTCAGCGCCGTCGGCGGTGGAGGCGGCCCTGGCGGCCGCGCCGGCGCTCGGGCGAGGACCAGGTGGCGGCGGTGAGGGTGCTGGCCGGGGAGGGCGGCAGCCTGCGGGCGGTGCTGGCCCCGGCCGGGTTACGGCAAGACCACCATGCTGCACACCGCCGCCCAGGCCGCGGCGGCCGACGGCCGGCCGGTGGTGGCGGTGGCCACCACGGCCAAGGCGGTGGCCGAGCTGGCCGGCGCCGGCCTGGACGCCCGCACCATCGCCCGGCTGCGCATCGACCTGACCGACGGGCCGCTGGCGGCCGGGCACGGTCGTCGTCCTGGACGAGATCTCCCAGACCCCGACCCGCGAGGTCGAGGCGGTCCTGGCCGCGGTGGACGCCTGCCCGGGCGGGTCGATATGGGTGCTGGGCGACCCCCGCCAGTCCCAGCCGGTCGGCGCCGGCGGGATCGCCGACCACATCGAGACCGCTCGCCAGCTGCCGGCGTTATCCCTTCGGCCCGGCTGACGGTCAACCGCCGCCAGGTCGACCCCGCCGACCGGCAGGCCCTCGACCTGCTCCGCCGGGGCGACGCCGCCGCGATCCCAGCAGCTGCGGGCCGAGCACGGCTGGGAGCACGAGCACGCCAGCCCGGCCGCAGACCCGCCAGGCCATGGCCGACGCCGTCTGCGCCGACATCGCCGCGCTACGGCGCCGAGCAGGTGGCGGCGCTGGTCGTGTCCCACGCCGACGCCGAGGACCTGGCCGACCGCATCCGGGCCCGCCTGGCCGCCAGCGGCGTCCTCGCCGGCCCGGCCATGACCGGCCCGGGGTGGACGACCGACCGGGAGTACCGGGCCGGGGACCGGGTGCTCCTGCACGCCCGCTGCGGCCCGTCGGGCAGCCGGCTGGTCAACGGCACCACCGCCACCGTCACCGCGCGTCGACACGAGCCGGGCTGGCCGTCCGGCTCGACGGCAGCGGCAGCGAGGCGATGCCTGCCGGCGGCGTTCGTGCAGGGCACCCGCAAGGACGGCTCGCCCGAACCTCTCCCACGCCTGGGCCCGCACCGTCGACGGGGCCCAGGGCGGCACCTGGGAGGCCTGCCACCTGCTCGGCAGCGCCGCCCTGGACGCCTACCGGGGCTACACCGGCCAGTCCCGCTCCCGCCAGCCCACCCACACCTGGAACACCACCCGGGTGGCCGCCGTCGACCACGGCGGGATCCTGGCCGACCAGCGCGACGCCGCCGAACAGGTCGCCGACGCCCTGGCCCGCCAGCCCGACCCCACCCTGGCCGCCCGCAGCGACCCCTGGACCCTCGACCGCCAGCTCCGCCAGCAGATCGCCGAGCACGAACGGGTCCTGGCCGGCCGGCCCGCCGACCGCCACGAGGACCTGGCCGCCGCGGTCGAGGAGCTGGCTCCAGGCGCAGGCGCGGCTGGAATCATGGACGCCGTCGCCGCCCGCACCGCCAGCCAGCTCGACGACCTCGGGCCGCTGGCCGGGTTGAGCCGCCGCGGCCGGGACCAGCGCCGCCGCCTGCGAGGACAGGCTTGCCGCCGACCGCCGAGCAGGCGGCGGCGGCCCGGGACCGCTACGACGAGTTCGCCGCCCGGGTCGACCGGCTCGCAGCAGGAGCAGGACGCCTTCGACCGGTTCGAGGCGACCGAAGGCTGGCGCCGAGACGACATCGTCCGGCTCCGGGACCAGCTCGACCACCACTGGGCCGAAGTCGTCGCCGCCTGCGTGCGTGCCGACGATCCGCTCGCCTTCGGGATCGACAAGCTCCGCCACGCCCGCACCACCATCGACGGCGACCGACAGGCCATCGACGCCGGGATACCCGACGACCGGGCCGACGAATGGCAACAGGCCCGCCGGCAGCTCCCCGAGCTGATCAGGCAGCGCCACCAAGCCGAAGACGATGCTGGCGGCCGAGCAGGCACGACTCCATGACGCCGGCCGGCGCCGGTGGGGCCGCCACGACCACGACGCCATCGCCGACGCCCAGGCCAAGTCGCCGCCGCCGAACGGCAGGTCCGAGCAGGCGCGTCGCTGCCGAACGCGAGCTCCGGGACCGCCTCGCCGGCCTCGCCGAGCATCAGCAGGACCGTCAACAGCACATCGCCGAGACGCCCCCCGCCGCGAGCGAGCTCGACACCGACCTCGGCCCGCATCGACGCCGCCCTGGACCACACCCGCCCCGACCGGGTCGCCGCCCTCGCCGACGACCCGCCCGAACACCTGGTCGCCTGGATCGGGCCGGCGCCGGCCAGTCGCCCGCCGGCCGGGCCGTGTGGTGCCACCACGCCCTCGACCTCGAAGCCGCCCTCGACCGCAACGACGGCCGCAACCCGCCCTGGGCCGGACGGAGCCCACAAACCGACCGGGCCCGCCACCAGATCGCCATCGCCGACCGGGTCCTCCAAGCCAGCAGCGACCGGCCCGGGCCCACCGAATGGGCCGAAGCTCGCCCAACAAGCTGCCGCCGTCCTCGACGAGGTCGTCGACGCTGAACGCGACCGCGGCCAGCGAACGCGCGCCGCCGACGGCAACTATTCCCGGACCCCCTGGATCGACCCAGCGGCCCACCGACCCGAGCCGGGCATAACCCTGTAGCCGACCGGGCATTCCTCGGACACGATCGAGGTCGTCGCAGGAGTACCGTGACAAGACAAGCGTGACCCGCCATCGACCCTCATGGCACCGTGCCGCTGGAGTGATTGTTGCGTTGCGGGCATTCCGGGACGAAAGGCGATGTCTCGGAGAACGTGTGGGACGTCAGCCGCATCCGCTGTGAAGTCGTTGCCGGCTGGCTCATGAACATGGGCTGGCGGGCGAGCGACGGCGAGACGCAGAAGTGCGTCAAGCTCCCTACGAATGCCGGATCTCCTCACTCGAACGATGCAAAGTCGTTGACTCAGATCACCCTGGGTGTTTACTGGATCACGGTCGGTGACAACGGGTGGCCGGCGACGGCACGGGGGAAGACGATGAAGTCACCGCAGGACTCAGGCTTTCTTTCGCGCGCCTGGAGCAGGCGGGATCCGAACGCCTCTCTCGGTGGTCATGCTGCTCGGCCTCCTCGTAGGCATCCTCGTCCCCCTCGGCAGCACCGCCTCGGCGTCACCGCGGCGTCATGCCGCCGAAGCGCGGTCGGCTCGCTCACGCGAAGCGCTGGCCCGTGCCGGCCGGCAGCTGGGCCAAGTCGATCAACCCGGCCCCTCGCGCCGGGTCACCCACAAGGGGGTGGCCTACGCTCTTCTCCTCGCGAGCAGGCGGTGCCCCGGCAGAGTCACTCCGCTCACGACCTGCACGATCCCCGGTGTCCCGACGAGCCTCTACGCCAACAACGTCTCGTCCTACGACCCCTACATCCAGGGCGCCGTGAACTGCAACGGCACGAGCCCGGGCGTCTGGGCCTTCTTCAAGGTCGTACTCCGCCGCACCCTTGTCTACTCGGCCGAGACCGCGCAGCGCCTATACAGCGGCGCCGTCGTCGCCGACCCAGGTTCCGACCGGCGACCTGCGCTCGGGGGACACGTACACCTGGTACATGTACGACTGCCTCAACCAGAACGGCACCACCTGCTCGGCCCACACGGCCGACCAGACCCTCGTCCCCGACCCGCTCCTTAACGCCGGCGACAACCAGGCCTCCACTTACGAGTCCTTCCCGGCCGGGGACCACCTGACGGTCCGGGTCAATGTCCTCTCGGGCGATCTCGAGATCAAACAGACCGACATCTCACTTGCCGGTATCCTCAGCCCGGTCGTGATCGGCCAGGTCTACAACAGCCTCGACTCTGGCGCCCGGCAGCACGAACGCCTCCGGGCTCAACCTCTCCCCCGGCTGGGGACTCTCGGTCGGGGGCTCGGTCCAGCTCCGCGGTCTACCCCGGAGGCGCCGAGGCCCTCTACGACTCGACCGGGAGAGTGTGGCTCTTCACCGGCGACGTCTGCGAAGGCCTGCGGCACTTCCTACGTCTCGCCTGGCGGCATCGACGCCACGCTCTCGGTGATCTGCAGCGGCACGACCCAGACCGGCTTCAACCTCGAGTTCAACCAGACGAACGACACCGCAGTACTTCAAGTTGACCTACACAGGCAGCGGCACTCGACGGCGGTGCTCTTCACCGACACCGACCGGGACCACAACGCGGTCAGCTACGCCTACGCCACCACTCGCCGGCGACCGAGCTGCAGAGCATCACCGGCACAAGGGGAGCCCCGAACGTCGTCAACTTCGCCTACACTCGGGACTCGCTCACCTCGATCTCCCAAGGGACGAGCCCGACACATCCGGAGCGCCACCCTCGGCTACACCTCCGGCAACCTCACCTCAGTCCTCGACCCGGCCGGCAACACGACGCAGTTCTCCTACACGGGCGGCCTGCTTACGCCAGCTGACCGAGCCGAACGGGGACATCATCACCTTCTCCTACGACTCCCGGGACCGGGTCTACCAGGTCACCCAGGACCCGAGCGGCATCGACGCCGTCACGGCGTTCACCTACGCGAACGGCGTCGACGGCAACACCGTGATGAACGATGCCCTCCTAACAACTGGACCTACACGACCGACTACGCCGACCGGGTGACGAACGAGAACGACCCGAGCGGCAGGCAGGTCTACGGATCCGCTCTACAGCATCGACGCCAAGCCGCTCGCTCTTGACCAACGGCATCGGGACCGCCAGCTTACACCTACGACAACACCTCCCCGAGCAACGGCGAGAACCTGAAGACCGCAACTGACCTCTCCGGCGCGATCACGAGCTTCCAGTACGACAGCTCGGTCTCGAAGTTCCTCCCGAGCTCGTCGACCGACCCGGCGGGCAACCGTACTCGCTACAACTACACCGCGGAGCGGCGATCCCGACTCGAGCACGAACAACGGCCTCAATTTCACCGCATCGTCACTACAACTCGAACGGCACGGCTGAACACTCGACCGACCCGGCCTCAACGAGACGACCTACGGCTACAGCACCACTGCAGAACCTGCACCTCGATCACGCCGCCGACGGTCGCCTCGCCCCCGAGCGACCCGCTCGAGCCGACGAACATCACCTATGACCAGTACGGCCGGATCCACACCGTCGTCGACGGCAACGGCGTCACCCAGACCTTCACCTACGACGGACTCGACCGGGTGACCGAGGTCCAGTACAGTGACTCCACGCCGACGGTGACCTACACCTACGACGGGGACGGCTACCTGAAGACCCGGGTGGCGGGCGGAGTGACCGTCAACTACGGCTACGACACCTTGAACCGGGAGACCTCAGACGACATCACCGGCGGGGCGTCGCTCTCCTACGGCTATGACGCCATCGGCGACATGACGTCGCTCACCGACTCGAGGGGGACGACGACCTACGCCTACAACAGCAACGAAGAGCTGAGCTCTATGGTGGAGGGCTCGTCGGGCAACACCGACGTCTTCGGCTACGACGCGGCATCGCCGGCGGAACAACATCTGGGACGACACCGGCAGCACGACGGCAACCCGCCGACGTCGTTCGCCATGCACTCCAAGATGACTACGACGGCGCCAGTCACATGACCTCGTTCTCGATAACGCGCGCCTCGAGCGACTCGACCATCATCGAGAACCTCACCTACTGCTACGAGCGCACCCGACTACCTGGCTGCTCGGGCGGCACTGCGACCGACAACGTCTACTCGTCACCAACAACTTGACGACCCCGGCGACGACGACCAGCTACACCTACGACGACGGCGAGCGCATGACGAGGCTCGGTGCAGAACAACAGCGGCCCGACCTTCACCTACGGCTACACCAAAACAGCAACATCGGCACCTTCAACGGCACGTCTTATGACTACACCCGCCAACCCCTGGAATGAGGTGGACAACACCGGCTGGGCCTACGACTACGACGGCAACCTGACCGCCAGCCCCAGCCTCGGCACCCTCACCTACAACGGCGCCTCACCAGACCACCTCTGTCGGCGGCGTCTCGATCAGCTACGCCAGCCAGGGCCAACAGGAGGCGACGGCGATCGGCGGGACGTCGCTCGTGAACGGCCTCCTCGGCGTGCAGTCCAGCGCCACCACGGGCGGGACGAGGTACTTCGAGCGCACGCCGGACGGCCAGCTCATCTCCGAGGACGCACCGAGCAGCGAGCAGTACTACGCCACCGACTACCTCGGCATCGGTGCTCGCCCTCGTCGGGACGAGCCGGGTCCGTCGACGGCACCTACACCTACGACCCCTACGGCAACGTCACTAACACCCTCACTTCGGCCGCTATGGCCAACCCGCTGGCGCTTTGCCGGCGGCTACTTCGCCCCGGCCATCGGCCTCTACCACTTCGGCGCCCGCTGGTACGACCCGACGGTCGGCCGCTGGACCCAGCCCGACTCGATCGTGACCCTGAACGACCCGATGAACGGCAACCTGTACGCCTATGTCAAGGACAATCCCATAAATGAGGTAGACCCTAGCGGTTCGGAAAGTCTCTCCCTTAACCCGACGGCTGAGGAGCTTGCATCGATCGGCATAGGGCTAGCTACTACCATTATTGGTGTGTTAGGTGCAGCCTCGATTGTGGCGAAGGCCCCGGCTACAGCTCTCGTTATAGGTGGTACGACACTGAGCGTGGTGTTTGCTACAGCGTCAGCTCTACAGTGTACCACAACGATCAATTTCAGCTCGTTTTTTGGATCCCTACTGGTGTCGAGTCGGTTGATGTAACTGGCTGCCGGGGTGTTTAGGAACCTGAACGCGGAGGCCAGGACAAGCGCGCTCCTCTCGCTTGGCTGGATCGTGCGTATAGTAACTATCCTGGCTATACATTGTTCGCGGCTTATTAAGGTAGTCGTCGTGGTAGCGGTGACTGTGGTCTATCTTCTTGGGTCCTTTTGAAGCATCACTTTTAAGCAACCACATCATAACCCCCGGCAGCAGCCCGTACGTAAGAAAGTAAAGATATGCCTGCCAAGGATCAAGGCAGGTTAGGTCGATCGTGGTAGGGACCACCCTTGCGGACGGTCCCCGCAGATCCCAGCGTGCGCTCCTAACGCACTGGGCTCCTCGTCTTGGACAATGGCGGCGAAGCATTGCGCCGGGGAAGGGACGCTACGCACGGGCTTCCGGTAGCCACCTGCTCGGCAGGCGGTCCATTCGCTCTCAGTTGAGGCTCCTGGAAGACGAGGCGGACCGATTCTCAGCTCAGCTTCGACGACGGCAAGAACGCGATGCGCGCGGCAATCCGTGCTGGTCGCGGAGGCCATCGCCCAGATGAATGCTCAGGCTTTCAGTCTGACCGTGGAAGGCGACGTCGAGTGGGTCAGCGAAGACGTCCAGACGATCCTTGGCCGCCCGGCTCGCTCCTACCAGCAGTTCGCGAACCGACTACTCCAGGCGCGGCTCCGTAGTTCGCACATCCCGCTTGCCCAGCAGAGCTTCGAAGAAGCAGAGAGGACAAGCAACGCCATGACGACACGGCGGCGCTGTCCCGACGAAGGTGAACGTGGGACGGACCACCGAAATTACGGTGGGAGGCCTAGGTCGCTTCTAACGGATCTTCTAACGTACGATCCGGTTAAGCGGAGTATGAAGCAGGGACCCTTGGATAGCTACGGCGGAAAAAGCGCTGGTCAACGGCGCTCTTTGGCACGAGGCGGATCGGCTCGAGGAGCCCCTTGATCAGGCTCATAACCCGAAGGTCGTAGGTTCAAGTCCTACCCCCGCCACTATCAACCGTGGTTTTGCAGCGCCACCTTGTGTACGTGCAGGCGGCCAGCACTTCTCGAACAGCGGCCGGCGTTTCTCGGGCGTGTTTCTCGACCGCCTATCGGGCTTGCCCGACATTGCATAGGGCAGCTGGCGCGGCTGGCGGCCGGTGACCAGCGGTACAAATGCCGCCTTGACCTCGGTCGGCCATGACTTCCTACCGCCCACCGTTACAACGACCGAGTCGTCGAGTTGGGCTTAGCGCTTCGGCTGAGGCGCTTCACCCGGGGCTGCGGTACGGGGCCGGTCCTGCTACGGCTCACCCGGCTCCAGTACGGGTTCAGGTGACTTTGGCGGGTGCCCTGTGGGGTTCCGCTCTGAGCTACCTATTCCGATGGGACTCGAGTACCTTCCGATGGGATTCGAGCACGAGGGTCACGAACGTGTTGTTCGGGCTGGGCCGGTTCCCGCCCAAAGGCGGGCAAGGAACGAAGTGATCCTCTTTGAGTAGAGCCGCCGGGCGGGAAGCGAAGGCGTCCATCGTCCCGGTCTCCAGGCTCATGCGTTCGTACCCGTGCGCTGCGGAAATCGTGGCCAGCTCTCCAGCAGGCGGGCAGTGACTCCCGGCCGCGGCCGGCGGACCGTGTGCCTGGACTTGAGTTCAAGCTGGCTCGGCTCGAGCTGGCGGATAGCCGCAATTCCGAGAAGCTGCCCCGCCAGGCGGACGCTGTAGAGGTTCACGGACCGATCGGCCAGGCCGGGAACCCGACAGGGCGAAGGGAGACCCTGCTCGGGTGGTAGCCCTGGACAAGGCCGAGGTGCGTCTCGATCACCGCGTCACATCGGGGTTCCAACGTCGTCGCCGGCCACCACGACCTCCCCTTCGAACTCGTCGGTACCCGGCGGCTGCCCCGCAGCAGCGCCACCAAGGATCGAGGCCGCCGGCTCGCCGGGCTGGAGGTGAAGGGCTCAGCGGCTGCTTCGCCCAACTTGATGTTGATCAGTTCTCTGATGAGCTCGGACGGAAGCGGGCTGTCGACGGGAAATGCAAGGCGCTCTTGGTTTGCGGGTACCCGGCGGTCTTCTCGCTGACGGCTGGCCAGCACCGATCCGCTGTGGGGCAGGTAGCTGAGATGGGACTTGAAAGCGGCCAACCCGGCCACCACCTTGCCGTCCACTTTGAACGCCGGGACGGCATAGGACAGCCCCTGTTCAGCGTCGGGGATGACCTCGAGAATCCGTCGCCGCATCTCCTCCAGGGTGGCCCGTTTCGGGTTCTCGAGGCCAGCGAGATATCGGTCCACCTCCTCGGGGCCACAGGGCCCTTTCCTCGACCGCTACTGGACGACCATGAGGGAGTTGCCCTCGGGATCGCGCAGCCAGAACATCGGCGGTACGGGCTCGCCCATCCGGCTGACCTCGGGTCCACGTCGACTCCCGCCTTCTGGAGTTGGGCGTGATAGGCGTCGATGTCGTCGGTTTGGAGGCTGATCCCGGTCTCTCGCCGGCCGGCGGCTTCCCGTCCGGGCGGCGGCGCCAGGGCGATCGTGGTCGCCTCGTCGCCCAAGCCGACCTCGATCCAGCGGTAGCCGTTGCCGAAGGGGGTGTCGACCCGCTTGTCGAAGCCGAGCTTGTTGACGTAGAAGTCGACGGCTCCGTCCTGGTCGGCTACCGGGATGATCACCGTGGCGATCTTGTTCGCCCCGGTCGTGTTCGTGCCATCAGGTCCTCCTCTTGTAGTTCGGGTGTCCACCCACTGTGACGGAACCTTCAGCCGAAAGTCATCGCGCTGCGATCGCCGTCGGCGCCAGTCCCACCCGTGACCCGTACCCAGTGCAGGTTCTCACTCGCGTGTACCACGTATTGGCAGGGCCTACCTGTGGGAGACCCGTCGCCTGGTTGCAGGCTTATCGTGTCACGGCTCGTCACGAGGTCCCCCAGCTCCTCCAGGCTGGCTGGAACAACATGGGAGGATGCCGCTTGGCGAAGGCCGACGAGGAACGTAGTGTGCAGACAAGGCCCCAGCCGCCGTCGAACGGCCTAGGTAGCCAGCCGCGGACGACGTGTGACCTGACGTTTCGCCAGGATCGTGCACCGCTCCTGTGGGTTGGCTGACCCACATGGGGGCGGGAGCGCCTTGTCTTGATCGGCTCACGGTCGTCCCACTCAGTAGCACCGTTTGCACCTAACGCTGCTTGCCTTGCCGGAACAGCGATATGGCTTTATCGATCCTCCGCTGCCTGGTCTCTTCCGTCTTCGCTCCGTTGACGTTGTCAATGTGATAGCGCTGGAGGCCATTCGAGAGCTGACCAAAGAACGTCTGCGCTGTCGGGTCGGCGGATAGCGCGGCGGCAAAGTCCTCGGGGACCATGACCTGCCGCGGGCGCCTGGTCGACTGTCAGCGTGACATGGATGGAATCACCGCCCTGGAGGCCGGTCTCCTTCCGGACCGCGGCGCTGATACTGATCATGTGCTTGCCGCCCATCACGCCGACGGTGTTGGGGTCTCGTAGCCGTTCACGTTCACCAGCACGGCCGTCCGTCGCCCTGCACCTAGCTGCTCGATGAGGTGGTCCGGGACAACTATTCTCGCGTTGTTGCCCGAGACGCTGACCGTGGCGTCGAATTCAACCTTCTGCGTCACTTTGACCCTCCTATCCGTCGGGTCTGGCGGTACACCTCGATCGCCGCGCCGTCGGCCACGGGTAGCGACGACCATGGCCGCCGTGAACCCGAGATTACTGCCGACACTTCGCGACTCCGCCAGCGATCCCGGCGAAGGTCAGAGCGAAGAACAAACCGACCGCCCGAGACGATACAGCCGCCCGCCGGTCACCCAGTTCTGCGTAGCGACGGGCTACGACGAAGCAGGTCGCAATCAAACAGGAAACACCCCACCGATCCCGAGACCAGATGGAACATGCCGTGCGAAGCCGACCTGGGTGGTCCGCCCGAGGGGAGCGCCGGCGGGAAAGCCGTTGGCCGGATCGACCCGGCGCATAAATGCCGGGCGGCCATCAGAAAGACGCCGTAGCCGGCGGTCAGCCGCAAAGCCCAGGTGCCGGAGGCAGCCCTCTGCCCGATGTCCCGGCGGTAGCCGAGGGCGCCGGCAATAGTCATCGTGTCGGTCAGGGCGAAGTTGGTCATCTGGATCCAGCCGAGAAAACCCAGCGCCAGCAGGCTCCACTCGTCGCGGCCCAGGCTGAAGCCGTGCCGGGCGAGCGCCTGACCCAAGGACACGAGGACATATAGAGGCCCGGCTAGGGCCGGTACCGAGCAGGCTGCGGGTGACGTTCTCGGTGGTTGAACAGGCCCGCGCCTAACGAGAGATCGGCGGTCGTACCACCTATGCTCGGGCCCGATGGCCGTCTACGAGTATCTCTGCCGCGCCTGCGACGCCCGCTTCGAGGCCCGCCGGCCCATGTCCGAAGCCGCCTCGCCCGATCGCCTGCCCCTCCGGGCACGGCGGCACCACCCGGCTGCTGTCGGTCTTCGCCTCGGTCGGCGCCGCCACCTCACGCCAGGAGCAGCGACCTCGTCGGTCGCGCGCCGGCTGGCTGCGGCCCGGCTGTGCCTGCGCCCATGGCTGAACCGCCGATCCTCGACCAGGTCAACCTGGTCGTCACCGACATGGAGGCGACCGTCGCCTTCTACCGCCGCCTTGGGCTGACCATCCCCGACACCGACCCGGTATGGCAATCCCACCACCGCAACGCCCAGCTGCCGGGCGGGATCGACCTGGACTTCGACAGCGTCACCTTCGCCCGCCACTGGGACAAGGGCTGGCAGGGCGGCATGGGGGTGCTCGGGTTCAAGGTCGACAGCCGCGAGCGGGTCGACGAGATCTACGCCGATCTCACCGGCGCCGGGTACGCCGGCCAGCAGGAGCCCTACGACGCCTTCTGGGGAGCCCGCTATGCCGTCGTCGAGGACCCCGACGGCAACCCGGTGGGCGATCATGAGCCCCATCGACCCGGACCGTCGAGGAGACCCGGGCTTCCCGTGACCGCCAAGCTGGTCGAGCGGGTCCGGCGGATCTGCTTCGGACTGCCCGAGGCGTATGAGGAAGAGACCTGGGTTGAGGCCACCCGCAGGTCCGAAAGAAGATTTTCTGCATGGCCGAAGCGCCACGACCCCGCCAAGCCCGCAGTGTCGCTCAAGGCGACAACGAGGACCAGCAGGCGGTTGGACGAGTTGATCCGAGCGACGATCCCGGGTCTTCAGTACGCCGTCAAGTGGAAACGCCAGCAGGCGATGGACCGCTGCCCCCCCACGACCAGGTGCTGACCGAGACTGGCTTCGCCTACGTCGGGAAGTTCGAGTTCGGCGCGGCGCCGACGCCGACGTATGCCAGTACAGGGGTCCCGCCGGAGCCGGGGATCAGGCCGTAGGTCGCCATCGCCGAGAGGCCGCTACCCCTGGCGACTGCTCATCGGTAGCTCACCGTCGTTGGCGCTCTGCTCGCGGAGCGTGAGTGCATGAGGGCGCCTGGCGCGACGGCTGAGTTTTCCGGTGTGGCCGAGCCTCACCGGCGGGAGCTGTTGGTCCATTGCTACCAGATGCTGGGCTCGGTGGACGAGGCTCAGGACCTGGTCCAGGAGACGATGGTCCGGGCCTGGCGGGCCTATGACCGCTTTGACCCGAATCTGGCTTCGATGAGGACCTGGCTGTACCGAATCGCCACCAACGCCTGCCTCAACGCGCTGGAGGGTCGTGCCCGCCGGCCTCTTCCCTCCGGGGTGGGCCAGCACTTCGACGATCCCGAGGCTCCGTTCGTGCCCGGCCTGGAGGTGCCGTGGCTCCACCCCTTCCCGGACCAGCTGCTCGGCGTCCCGCCGGCGGACCCAGAGGCGGTGGCCGTCGAGCGGAGCCGGCTTCGCCTGGCCTTCGTCGCCGCCCTGCAGCTGCTCTCGGCCAAGCAGCGGGCGGTTCTCATCCTGCGCGAGGTGCTCGGCTTTTCGGCGTCGGAGGTGGCCGAGATGCTCGACACCACCGTGGCGGCCGTGAACAGCGCCCTGCAACGGGCCCGAGCCGACCCTCGGACCAGGCCGGCGTCGACGCCGACGCGCTCCGGAGCCCGACGCGGCCCAGAGCGGAGGTCGTCGAGCGGTACCTGGCCGCCTTCGAACGTGCCGACGTCGAGGGTCTGGTCCGGCATGCTGGCCGACGAGGTGGTACTCGAGATGCCGCCGATGTGGAACTGGTACCTCGGTCCCGAGCGCCTACGGGCGGTTCATGGTCCGGGTCTTCGCTATGAACGGGACCGACTGGCGAGTCGTGCCCGGTTGCGGCCAACGGCAGCCGGCCATGGCCGCCTATGTCCGCAAGGGAGACCGACCACGTGCTGCACACCCTGCAGATCTTCACCGTCGACGGCGGCGCCATCGTCCGCACCACCGTCTTCCAGGACCCGGCCGTGTTCGCACTGTTCGACCTGGCCCCGGCTCTCTGCTGACCCTCCGACGGTGCGAAAATTCCTTCCGAGCCGCGATGAGTTCGGCGGGTCCCGCCGGTAGGTACCTCCGACCCGGCCGGCAGAGCCGGATCCACCAAGGAGCACACCGTGCAACAGACCATCGTGATCGCGTTTTCCAGCCTGGACGGGATCATCGAGGACCCCGACGGCTCCGGCGGCACCGCCAGCGGCGGCTGGGCCTTCCGTCATGGCCCCGAGGCGGTGGCCGGCGACAAGTTCCGCCTCGGACCGGTTCTGGACTCCGGCGTGCTGCGTGCTGGGCCGGCGGACCTGGGAGCTGTTCTCCCACATCTGGCCCACCCGGACCGACGAGTTCTCCACCGCCATGAACCGCATCCCCAAGCTGGTCGCCTCCCGCACCCTCGCCGACGTCAGCGCCTGGGCCAACTCCCGGGTGATCGACGAGGACTTCTGGTGACGGTGAAGGAGCAGGTCCGGGACCGGGACGTGGTCGTGGCCGGCAGCGCCAGCGTCGTCCACGCCTTGGCCGAGGCCGACCTCGTCGACGAGTACCGGATCCTCTTGTTTTCCCGACCGCGCTGGGAAAGGGTACCCGACTCTTCTGCCGCGAGCGCCCCCACGCACCTCCGCCTCCTGTCGGCGGACACAGCCGGACAGGCAGTCCTCCTCCGCTACGAGCGTCAGGCGAGCTGATTCACTACGAGTCCGGCAGCGCCCGGTTGCGCAAGAAGAATCGCTGCTCGCGTGGCCGGCGCTTCGAGCAGTGGCTTCACCCGATACCAGTACTAAGGCGTCCCGCCGGAGCCGGGGATCAGGCCGTAGCTCGCCATCGCCGAAGACGACGTCCCGGGCGAGAACTCATCGATGGATCGGCAGTCCGTGCTGCTTTGTCTCGTAGCGTGAGCGCGTGACTGCGTGGATCCGGCCGTCGGCTTCCCCGAGGTGGCGAAGCCTCAGCTGTTTCGGGCGCGGTAGCTCAATCCTCGATTTGCCCACTTGCTATCCGCTGCAGGCCAGCACGCATGGCCGCCAGCTTCTCGGGCGAATGTCCGACCCAGTCGAGGATCTCCCCCACAACACGCAGCGGCTCGCGGCTACGGAACGACTGCGTCGGATTTCCAGGGAACTTTTTGTTGGTCACATTGGGGTCATCTTCTAACTCGCCTGTCGGCTCGACAACGTAGATTCGTCCGGGGCGTTGACCAGAGGCGAGTTCGGCTCCCCAGGTCGCGGCGTCGAGCGTGGCGGTGAAATAGACGTAGTTCATCACCCGGCCCTCTTCGAAGTTGGACTCCCGGCCGGCGACCAGCATTTCCCCCACGGCGAGGTCCGCCCTAGTGCCGTGCAAGTACACGCCCGGCTCGTAGGCCTCGAAGGGCACCGGTTCGCGCTCGTCGCTCACGGCTGCGACGCTACCAAGCGGTCACCCGGCGGCCGATCTCGTCGGTTGCCTCCGGGATCCGGGGGGGCCGCATATTGCCCGATCGGCGCTTGTGCTTCGAGTTCGCCCACGTCTGATACAACAGTCGCAGACCATGGAACCCGGAACACCGCTGGCGGGGGCGGCTCTCCCAAGAGCATCAGGCCATGTTCACGGCGGGTTGTGCTCCCTGAGGCTGGTTGGCTAGGTGGCGGCCTTCTCGCATGGGAACCCCCTATGAGCGGGTCGATATCCCTTCGGAAGGCCAGGCTGCCGGAAGGCCAGGCTGCCGGAGTGATCATGGAGGTTCTTTTCGCGAGTGTGCCTGTGGCAGACCTGCCCGCGGCGCCCTGGCTGGTTTCTCGGGCAGGATGCGCCCGGTCATGCCCAAGATCGAGTACGCAGCGCCTATGCAGGGCGTAGGCAGGCCTATGGTGACCAGTGGGTTTACGGTCGCGGAGGGAAGGAGTCGGGCTCAGCTAACAGCTCGTTGAGCCGCTGAACGATTTGGGCTAGGAAAGCGGGCCAGGATGCGAATCCAGTGGAGGAGGACACGCGATGCCGAAAGCGATCAAGGGAAATGCAGGGCGAAAGCCGCCAGAGCCCTCGGCGAACCACTCCGACATCGACGATTGGTGCCGGCGCCTGATGCCGGATCTGCAGCCCATCGTCAAGCGGTTGGATGAGTCGATCCGAGCGACAGTCCCGGGCCTTGACTACGCCGTCAAGTGGAAAAGGGCGTATTACGGGCTACCAGAACTCGGGTGGATCATCGAAATAGCCGCCTACGACGTTTCCGTGAATGTCGTCTTCCTCGGCGGCGCCGACTTCGAGTCCCCGCCCCCGCTCGGAACGACCGACCGGACCCGCTACATCAAGGTGACCAGCCTGGAGGAGGCGCAGCGACCGGAGCTGCAGAAGTGGATCGAGCAAGCGGGACGCACGCCGGGTTGGAAGTGAAGGCGCCGCCCTCGGCAGCATGTGCGGTTATGCGTTCCGAGAGAGCTGCCGTTCACTCGTGGAGCACCGGCGTGTAGGCGATGCCGATTATCGCGCCCTCGGGTGACTGGAGCCGGGCAACTGTCTGGCCCCATGGTTCCTCCCGGGCTTCGTGCAGCAGATCATGTCCGGCCTCGACAAGTTCCCGTGCTGCAGGAGCCACAGCGTTGGCACTCGGCACATCGAACTCGATGCTGACCTGCGGTACGGGTCGCTCCGCGGGCCATCGGTCGGTGCCGAAGCAGGCCTGAGCGGCCTGGGAAAGCGGCCAGATCCCGAACGACTTGCAGCCGGCGATCTGCTCGCTGTGATAGTAGCCGTCACCCTCGCCCTGCAGCGGGAGACCCAGCGCCTCGACATACAGGCTGCGGCTGTACATCGGATCGGGAGCGATCACGGCCACGGTCGCGAGGAACTCGATGTTCATGGCACCTCCTCGTCCATCTCTGCTCAGTCACCAATCCAGCAGGTCGGCCGGCCACGCTTCCGGCTCGCCGAGACGTTGGAGGGTGTCTGTTGGCCGCTTCGATCACGACGTCGTCACCGGCCAGTGCCACAGAAAGGCCCGGCACCAGTCGTGAGATCGACCGGGTAGACGTCCGAGCCTCGACTCAGCGGGCGTACCTCGTGTCCGGCGCGCTCAAGCAGCTCGGCTATGGGGTGTCCCACGGTGCCGGTGGCGCCGACGACGACGATCCGCATACGTCGGAGGCTAACGAGCCGTCGGCCCGAGACCAAGACGGGGAAGCGGGCCATGAACGAGTCGGTGCTTGCCAGTGTGCTGCTGCGGGCCGGCGCCCCCCAAGCCCGAGACGTCCATCTTGCCGTCGATGTTCTGCCCGAAGGAGGGGATCCATGGCCGATCGTGTTGTCGTTCTTCGCAATCAGGACCCGATCAGGGTTCCTCGCTGATGCCTGTGCTGGGTTCGCTGATGCCGTGAACGAGCCGCACCTCCGGACCGCAGCCGATGATGAGCCGGTCTCCTGTTACGCGGAGCTCGTCAGGGCGTAGGCGGTCGCGCTACGCCCCGCGCTCGGCGACGAGGTCCTGAGCAAGATTCCCGATCATCTGCTCGATGCTTGGGTGATGAGGCCGAACGTGGTGAAGTCGCCATCCCGGTCCTCGACATCGTCGACCAGTTGCACGGTCGGCTCGAACGCGAACCCGCGCGGGGCTGAGATCCGGAGTGGCTTTGAGGGCTCAATCCTGACCAGGTGCCGCCTCGTTCCCAGCCACCAATCGGTCTTCACCTGGCGAGCGCCGCCCGGCTCGTGCGGCGGGCCTTCGATGAGGCGCTCGCCGAGGTGGGAGGCTCGCTGGCTGTCTGGTTGGTGCTGCTCAACCTGAAGCTTCGACTTGATCGACTGGTCCGGAATGTGGCAGCCGACGACCAACCTCACCAATGGGCCGGACTCCTGGATGCCAATCCCTAGTCAGCCGATCCCGCGGCATCGCTCACCCTTGGAGCACCTCGTCGAGCTTCTCGTAGCCCTCGCGGACGCCGTGGTCCATGCCGCTCGCAAGGATGGCGGCGCGCTCTTCGAAGGAGCCCACGAGGGAGGTCACGGTCAGCCGGGTTCGGCCACCCTCGAGCTCGTCGAACTCCGCCCGCTCCAACGCGACGCCGTCCGGCACCCCTTCGAAGGTGAAGGTCTGGACGATGACGGAGTCGGGCCGGACCTCGTGGAAGCTGCCGTGAAAGCCGAACTCGTCAGTGCCCCGGCGGTGTAGGTAGCGGTACGAGCCGCCGGTGCGGCAGTCGAAGTAGTCGATCGCCATCTCCAGATCCCGCGGCCCGAGCCATTGGACGAGCAGGTCGGGGTCGCTGTGGGCCCGGAACACATTGGCCGGGGGGGCATCGAACTCGCGGGTGATGCGGATGACGGGGACCTTGGGGTCAGCCGTGATCTCGGTCTCGGGGTGGCGGTGGTCATGGTCCGGTCTCCTCGGATCCTCGTGGTCGGTGGGTTCAGCCGGAGGTGCTGCTGGTCATCAGGCATGGAACTAAGGACCCCGTCGAGGCGCCCGTAGCGCTCCTCCGCTTGGCGGCGGTAGCGCTCGATCCATTTGGTCATGAGGTCGAACACCTCTGCTTCGAGGTGAACGGGGCGGCGCTGGGCGTCACGGCTCCGGCTGACGACACCGGCGTCCTCGAGCACCCTGAGGTGCTTGGAGATGGCCTGCACGGTCACGTCATAGGGCTCGGCAAGCTCGCTGACGATGGCGTCCCCGTCGGCGAGGCGGGCCACGATGTCCCGTCGGATCGGGTCCGAAAGAGCCGCTAAGACCCGCGAAAGCCCATCCCTCGGCATGCTTCTTGTCCCCTCCTCTAATCAACCGCTCGGTTGAATACCTTAGGCGGTGCGACCGTCCTTGTCAACCTCCGGGTTGAATAAGCTCGACAAATCGAAGAGCCGGAGCACGGTTACCGATCCCGACGCAGTCAAAGAACTTCCGGCGGTCTCCGCCGGTGACCTCGCGTCCCGCTATCCCGGCTCAGCCTCTCGATGCGCAACTTGCTGACCCTCCCACGTCGTGCGGGTGATCTCGTACTCGACCTCGCCCTGCTCAGCGCCGGGGATCGGGTCGTCATAGGGTTCCCCGGAGATGAAGGCGCGGACGAACGTCATACCGATGGCGTTCATCGTTGCCCGTGATGCGGCGTTGACGGCCATTGTCTGGGCGAAGATCCGGTTGAGGCCAAAGTCGGCGAAGCCGTAGCGGATCAGCTCGCGGGCTCCCTCGCTGGCATACCCGCGGCGCCAGTGCTGGCGCAGCAGCCGGTAGCCGAGACCTGCCTCGCCGGCGATTCTGGGCTGATCTGGTCCGTTTGGCGGTTGCATGATCCACCAGCCGACGAAGGAGCCGTCGGTGAAGCCGGCCCAGAACCCCAGCCCAGGCACTTCATGAGCGGCGGCGAGCCGTCGCTCATGCGCCTGCTCGGTCTCGGCGCGGCGAGCAGGCGCGTCCGGTGAGGTAGCGCATTACCTCGGCGTCTGCGTCCAGATCGATTTCGAGCTGAAGGTGCTCGTCGGTGAGCGGCACGAGTCTGAGTCGTCCGGTGCCGAGCGTCGGCTGGCTCATGGCGTCGATCCTTTCAGGCGAAGCCAGCCCCGTTCGATTCGATGCTTCGTAAGCGTGGCGCTCGGGTCGACCGGGAAGCCTGCGTGAGCATCGAGCGGCCGCCAGCCAAGCGCTCATGCCCGAAGCTCGTGGGCTTGAATCCCACACCCCCTCCACCGGGCTCATCTCCCGGTGCTTCCTCCTTCGGCCCCGCTCGGCAAATGACCAACCGGCGCACCAGCAATCCGCTCAGCCCTAAACCTGTCCGGCATTGCGCCGGCGAGCCACGCTGAGGGTCCGACGATCAGCTACCTGCAGGAGAGCACCGGTGATAGACCCGGCCTCAGGAGATCAGACGGGACGCAGTATTGGTCTTCTTCGGTGCAGCCGGCGTCTCAGCAGTGGCGGCCGGGCTCAAAGGGCCGGTCCCTGCGCTGTCATAGGCAGCCACGGTGTAGGTGTACTGAGTTGACGCCGCCACCGTCGTGTCGTCATAGCTGTCGGGGTCGGCCGTCACCGTCGCGATGGCGGCGGTGCCCTGATCCCCACGGTAGATGTAGTAGCCCGTCACCTCGCTTGCTTGGCCGCCCGGGGCGACCCAGCTCAGATGTACGGCGCCGTCGCTCTCGGGGGTGGCGGTCACGCCCAGTCGGGGAGCCGAGGGGCCCAGACAAAGTAGTGGCTGAGGCGGACGACGACTGAGCACTGGTTCCGTCGGGCCCGACGGCGGCGACAGAATAGGTGTACTGGCGTCGAGGCAGCAAGCGGAACCCCGGTCGTGCCGGCATCGAGATAGGTGGTGGGGCTGGTTGTAGCCGCAGCAATGGTTGTTGTGGCGATCTCGACACCATTGCGGTAGATGTTGTAAGCGGTCAGATCAGCCGGGTCGCTTGCCGGGTTCCAGCTCAGGTCGATCTCGTTGTTGCTGAGCGGGACGGCAGTCAGATCCGTCGGCTCGAGCGGCTTCTCACCGGAGGCGGTGTAAAAGGCGTCTGTGAAGCGTGAGTCCTCCGCGAACGCGGAGTAGTAGCTTCCCTTCGCCGGGTCGTACTTGTTGCCGGTGTCATCGTACGCCACTCGATAGTTGTGGCCGTTATTCGGGTTTATTGCGTCGAACTGCGTGTAGATCTTGAGCCTGGGATATGTGTCGGCATCGAGGGCCGTCATTCCCTGGGTGTAGTAGCCCTTCTCAGCGGCCAGATCCTGAGCCGCAGTGCCACCCACCTCATATATCCCCCACTCGGCAATCCCCCACGCTTTTGACAGGTAATCGTGGGCAGCGTCACTGTTTTGCTCGAGGAACGTCTCGAATTGGGTGACCTGGAAATCAAAGCTCGGCGGGTTCTTGGTGACCGTTGTGTCACCGTAAGCGTTGAAGATGATCCAATCGATCAGATTGTCGCCTGGATAGAGGTCGTTCACGAGGCAGAGCCAAGGCTTGTAGTTCATGTAGTCCATCGCCCAGACAACGTTGGTGACGCCCTGGAGAGCGAACTGATTCTCAACGTACGCCCACATGTTCCGGTACTGGGCCACCGTTCCGGAGTCACCGATGTAGTGAACGCTGGGGCAGTTGACGTCGCCCCCCGGTGAGACGTTGTTCTCCGGCTCATGCCAGAGCGACAGGATTATGTCGGGTGTGACAGGCGTGCCGCTGCCGTCGACGCGGAGTGACTTGATGCTGTCCGCCATCGAATCGATGGCGGCGGTGTCGGAGGCGATATCGCCCCAAGAGTTGACGGGATTCCACATCAGCTCAAGGATTGTGTTAGGGCGCTCTGCAAAGTATTTGTCGGACTCATAGAGGCTGGTCGCAGATGGCCTGTAGTAGTCGCGTACCATGTCCAACTGTCGGCCGATGCGAGTCTCGTGGCCGAGGATCTGAGCCTCGAAGTTGGAGGCCACCGACGCTTGGCCGTTCGTCGTGTAGCCGCCGGCATAGGCGCCGAGCCAGGGGCGGCAGGAGTTGACGAGGATAACGGAAACCGAGCACGCCGCCGTGGGAGCCGTCGCCGTGGCGTTCCTGTAAGAGTCGGCGCCCGCCGGCGTGCTCGAAGCAAGCACCATCACGGCCACCGTGCTGACGGACACCCCGGCTGTTAGTTTCGTCAGGCCCGTGGACAGGCGTCTTAGTATGTGATGTTTAGGCTGCACGACTGGCTCCCGCGACACGAGTGGACTGCTCCTATGCGCAAAAGCCGCGTTGACAGCGCGCAGCATCTGCCTGATCTTGCTCCTAAGCTTTGTTCCGCCGACACATTGCTAAAGCGTGCTCGGTCAGTGTACCCGACTCTGGGGCACGTATCAGCCAAAGTTGCGGTGCACGGGTGGTTTCCCGAGGAGGAAGAGAGCGGTCCTCAGAGGAGCGGGCACTCAACCCGATTTGCATGTTTGGCATGTAAAAATGGACAAAAGCGGTAGCAGGTGGTGGCGGACGCCGAAGGCTTCATCGACGAAGGGCGTGATCGCGAGGATGGTGGCACTCGTGACCTTTGCCTGCCGTGCCTTCGCCCCTTTCGGTCGCGGTAATTGCCGACCATGCCAGCTGCGCCTGGCGATGGTGCTGGTACGGTCAGAAGAGGGAGGCTGATGCCTCCGGCGGCCAACCACCCTCCTCGTCGCCGAGCTCGGTGAGCGAGCGATACCGCGGAAGCCGCCCGAAGGGTGCGAGGGTCGTTGTCTACTGCCATCATCGACGCAAAACGGAGGATGAAATGGATTACGGCCCGGCGACCGTCAATGAGGTGCGCTCCTTCCTCGAGGGACCCCACCGGGCCATTCTGTCGACCCTCAGGGGTGACGGAGCACCTCATCTGGTCGTCGTCGACTACCTGGTCGAGCAGGACAGTCTCCTCATGAACGGCCGGGTGAACCGGCGCTGGGTGCGGAACCTGCGCGATGACCCGCGAGCATCCGCCCTCATCCACGACCACGTCGACGTGAGCCACTGGGTGAGGCTCACCGGCACGGCCCGGCTCGTGCGAGAAGGGGACGAAGCGGCCGTTGAGGACGCCAAGGTGATGTCGCGGCGCTACGGCGACGACCCCGAGCAGTTCACGGGTCAGCACCGGGTGACCTGGCGCCTTGTTCCCGAATCGGTGCTCGAGCGGGTCGAGCAACCTTGAAGGCCCCGGTCTGTCTCCGAATGACGGCGTTCAGGCGCTCCGGAGCGCTTAACGATTCGGACCGCCGGGTCAGTTCGCCAGGTTCAGCTGCCAGGTCACACCGTAGCGATCAGCCGTCCAGGAGAACTGCCTGCTGAAGCCGTAGTTCCCGAGCGGCATTAGAGCCGTTCCGCCCTCGGCGAGGGTCGTCGTCAGCATCTCTATCTCAGCGGGGGACGAGCACTCGACCCACATCGAGATAGCCGGCGTAAAGGTGAAGTGGTGGGGGCCGGCGCTGTCGATGGCCATCATCGACCTCCCTCCCAGCTCGAATGACACCAGGCGGACCGTCCCCTCGGGCTCCTCCTCGTGCGGCCCGTAGCGGTCGAGCTGGGCGATGCGCGAATCAGGGAAGATCGAGCAGTACCAGGTGACGGCCTCCTCCGCCTTCCCGTGCTGGTTTCCGCAGAACATGAGGAACGTGACGAGGTCGCGCACGCCTAGACCTCCACCGAATGGCGGTCGGTTTCGAGCAAGGACTTCAGCTCCGACATGATGCGGGGCCAGCCTTGGCTGACGCTTTCGAAGACGGCGCTGTCGGGCTCGAAGCCGTCGTGGACGACGGTCAGCTTCACCATGGCCTCGACCTCCTCCAGCTCGAAGGTGACCTTCGAGCGAGCCTCGGCGGCGAGCTTGGCGACATACTCCTCGTTGAATCCAACCTGCCGACCCACCGCCTCTGCCCACTCGGAGCTGAATGTGTGCCACGTGTAGGAAAGGCGCCGGGGGGGATCCGACACGAGGACCCGCTGGTCCTCGTCGGCTATGAGCACTGCGTTCTGCTCGAGGGTGTAACAGGAGCCTTCCCGCCAGTCGGTGTGAAAGCTGCACCCCCAGTAGCGGCTCGTGAAGGCGGGACCGGTGAGCGCCTGCCAGAGCGTCTCGGCGGTGGTCTTGATGTAGGTGGTGTAGACGAACTCGGGTCTTGTCATCGCGGGCGCCTCCAGGGCTTGCTTGAGATCCGCAATTGCGCGGACTCGGTCTTTGTCGTACCGGCTGATCCAGCGATCGGCGATCTCGGTGATGGGGGCGGCGTTCAGGTAATGGAGCTTTTCCCGTCCTCTCCAGACGGTGGTGACGAGGTTCGCCCCCTCCAGTACGCCGAGGTGCTTGCTGACCGACTGGCGGGCCATGTCGAGGCCGGCACAGAGCTCGCGCAGCGTCTGCCCGCTCCCGGCGTTCAACCGGTCGAGCAGTCGGCGGCGGCTCGGGTCGGCCAATGCCCTGAACACCGGGTCCATCGTCTCGGAGGTCGGAGAAGCAGCCATTCGGCTGCCCAAGATATGCAACCGGCCAGTTGCATGTCAAGTTACGGCGGAGAAATTGCGCCTGACGGCGTCGGCGGTCCGCCGCTCGCGGCGGTGGCGGGTCAGCCTTTTCTCGGCGAGACGGTGTTGTCGGACCGGAGAGACCTTCCGGGCACGGGCCGAACGGCGCCCGCTCAGCTACGTTCCCGGGCATGCACTCACCGTCGTCGAGAAACGAGATCCGAGTCCCCGGCCTGGTCTATGTGGAGCACGTCTTCCAGGCGCCGCTCGATCACTCCGATCCCGACGGAGAGACGATCGAGGTGTTCGCCCGCGAGGTGGCTGAGCCTGGCGGGACGTGACCGGCCGTTCCTCGTCTTTTTCCAGGGTGGCCCCGGCTCCGAATCCCCGAGGCCCACTGGCAGGCCCCGGTCGCCGGGCTGGCTCGATCGTGCGCTCGCCGACTATCGGGTGCTGTTGCTCGACCAGCGCGGGACGGGACGTTCCACGCCGGTAGGGCGACTCTCCGGAATGTCACCCCCGGAGCAGGCCGAGTACCTGACGCACTTCCGCGCTGACTCCATCGTGGCCGATGCCGAGCACATTCGCGTTGCGCTCGGCATCGACAGCTGGAGCGTGCTCGGCCAGAGCTTCGGTGGCTTCTGCGTGCTCGCCTATTTGTCGATGGCGCCCGAGGGCCTGCGAGAAGCCTTTCTCACCGGAGGGGTACCCCCCCTTCGCCGCCCCGTCGACGAAGTGTACGCGCGACACCTACGAGCGCCTCCGCGAGCGCAACCGCCGGTTCTACGAGGCTTTTCCCTCTGACAGGGAACGAGTGCGCCTGCTGCGGGCCGTGATCGAAGATGACGGCATCGAGCTGCCCGACGGCGATCGGCTGACCTGGCGGCGAATGCGCCAGCTGGGCTCGATGCTCGGGATGAGCGACGGTGCCGAGCGGTTGCACCACATCCTCGAGCTGCCGTTCGACTCACCGGCATTCGGCCACGATGTCGCCGGGGCCGTCTCCTTCACCCGTAACCCGTTGTACGTCGTCATTCACGAGGCCTGCTACGCCGACGGCGGGGTGACGGCATGGTCAGCCGAGCGGGTGCTCCCGCCGGAGTTCGCAGACGACCCCGATCTGTTCACCGGCGAGCACGTCTATCCGTGGATGTTCGAGGACTACGGGGGGCTCGCGCCGCTGCGGGAGGCAGCCGAGCTTCTCGCCCACCGTGAGTGGCCCTTCCTGTATGACCCCGCCGCCCTCGCCGCCAACGAGGTTCCTTGCGCTGCCGCCATCTACACCGAGGACATGTACGTCGAGCGGGCCTTCTCGGAGGAGACCGCCGCTCAGATCCCGGGCATGCGGACGTGGGTCACGAGCGAGTACGACCACAACGGCCTGCGGGCAGACGGGGGAAAGGTGCTCGGCCGTCTCTTCGACCTCGTTGCCGGACGGGCCTAGAAGGGTGGCGGGTCACCGCTCGAGCGGCTGGCGGCACCCTGTCGCCGGGCGGCCGCTCGAGCCTGCCGCCCTATCGCCCGACTGTCTCGCCGCCCCACTCCTCGGGGGCGACGTCTGCGATCGTCTCGGTGAAGGTCCACTGATGGCCGAAGGGATCCTCAGCGCTGTACTGGCGCTCTCCATAGGCCATGTCGGTCGGCTCCATGAGGATCCGCGCGCCGTGGGCCCGCGCCCGTTCGCAGTGGGCGCCGGCGTCGTCGACGCGCACCAGGACCGAATGTGTCACCTCGCCCGGGAGCGGAGGGCGGCGGTCGGCCCGCACGTCTCCGACGATCACCGCACCATCCCCGAAGCACAGCTGCGAGCGGTGGTTCTCCCCGACCCGCAGACGCTCGCGGAACCCGAATGCCTCGGTCAGCCACCCAACGGCTTCTCGCACGTCGGGGTAGATCAGCACCGGCATGACGGTCGCATCAGGCACCGAGCGGTTCCTCTTCATCTTGTCCTCTTCTCGTCGACGAGGAAAACGATTCTGTAAGAGGATCTTCGGTCGCCGCCACTGTTGAAGCCTCTCGCCCGGCTGGGTGCAGGCCCGTAGGGGGCGACCGAGCATCCGTGGGTTGGGGGAGCGGCCCGGGTTACGCTCGCCGGGTGGCAGATCGGAGGTCTGCTGCTCACCTGGCCAAACCTGTGGGGAGGGCCGCGCTCTCGAGCTCTCCCGGCGCCGGCGAGCAGCTCGCGCTCGACGGCGGAGACCCAGGCGAGGTGAGCCGCCCGGGCGCAAGGGGGGGCGGCGCCACGCTCGGATCTCCGGCAGGTGCAGCTGCACCTGTGCTGCTCGTCACCGCTCAGCTCGTCCTTTCCTACCTGCACCTGCTAGCACCGGCGGCCATCGTCACAGCGGCGGGGAACCTGAAGGCGACGTTCCAGGGGCCACTGTTCCACCGCCTCATCTATTCGGACCTGTACACCGAGTACTACATCCACAACCTGTTCCGTCCCCGTGTCCCTTATGTGCACAAGGCGATCGAGTATCCCGTCCTCACAGGGCTCTACATGTGGCTCGCCGCTGCACTGACCCACGGGGTGCGCGAGTACTTCCTCGTCAGCAGCATCGGGCTGTGGATCTGTACCGCCGGATCGGTGCTCGTGCTGTGGTCGTGGTCCCACCGGGCAGCCTGGTTGCTCTCCGTGTGCCCTCTCGTGTTCGTCTATGCCCTCTTGAACTGGGACATCTTCGCCATCTTCCTGATGCTCCTCGGTTGGCGCCAGTACAGACGGGGCCGCTACGGCTCTGCCGGGGCGTGGCTGGCAGCCGGGACCTTCGCCAAGCTCTACCCGGCCTTCCTGCTCGTCTTCGTGCTCGTCGAGCTCGCCCGGCGCTCGAGAGACGGGGACGGGACGGTGACCCGCCAGGCTGTCGTCAAGTTCGTGGGATGGGCCGCCGCTGTTTCGCTCGTGATCAACGTCCCGTTCATGGTCCTCAACTTCGCCAATTGGTCGCTCTTTTTCGGATTCAACGCCGACCGGAGCGAACAGGACGGCCTCCTCTTCTGGTTGCGCCTCCTCAACCACCTCTCCACCCGTGCGGCCGCCGTCGTCCTCGTCGTCGTGGTCGTGGCATTCGTGGCTGTCGGCGTGGTCGCCGTCTGGCGGGGGGCGGAGGTGTGCAGGGTGACGGCGATGGTCTTTGCCGGGTTTCTCCTCGTGCAGAAGGTGTACTCGCCGCAATACACCCTCTGGCTCTTCGTCTTCGCCCTGCTGGCGGAGTGGCAGGTCTGGACGCTCGTGCTCCTCACGGCGGGAGGCCTGTACGACTACATCAACTCGGTCGTCATTCTCGACTTGACGGCGTCGCACTCGCCGGCCTTCCAGTGGTACTACGAGCGGGTCTTCCCGCTCGGCCGTGCCGCCCGGCTCTGCGCCATCGGCATCAGCGCCGCGGGCGCGTTCGCCGTCAGCAGGCGCCGAACAAGTCAACCAGACGGTGTGTCTCGGCCTGCCGGGAGCGCCAGGCCCGAGATTCGCTCCCCTTAGTCCCTCTCCTAGGGCGTGAAAGGGATCGGGGCGGTTCCGAGGGACAGGATGATGAGGGCGCCCGTCACGAGGGCAAAAAGGCCGACCAGCAAGTAGAAGGGCAGCCGGGCGCTCCAGGCGCCGACGAGGCCGAGGAGCGGGAAGGCGCGAAGGGCCACTCTCGGCGAGAGGGCGACGATCGGCGACAGCGCCGCGAGGACGAGTACTGCGAGCACGTAGGCGACGACGGCGGCGGGGGGGCGGGTGCCCGCATCCCGGCGCAGGAGAAAGACCGCCAGCATGGTTAGGACGACGAGGACGCTCGCCGCCTTCACGTCGTTGTTGGGGTTCGAGAGGCCGTGGGCGGGCAGATAGGAGAACGCCGCATACACGCCGGTCCCGAAGTGGCCCGCCTGCCACCCGCGGCGCTGGGCGATGAACCAGGCAAGGGGCGTGCCGTCGTGCGCCCACAGGTAGGCGAAGAAGGCCACGATGCCCGCCGGCGCCAGCACCGGCGCGACGAGCGATCTCCACTCCCGGCGCTGCGCGACGGCGATGACGGCCGCAACGGCACAGGGAGCGGCTGCGGCGATGCCGAGTGGATCGGTCGCCGAGGCGAGGGCGGCGAGCATCCCGGCGAGCCACCACTTCCGGTGCCGCAAGGCGAGCAGGCATCCGGCGCTGAAGGCGATCAGGAGGCCTTCGCCATAGACCATCGAAAGGACGAAAGCTCCCGGCGACAAGAGGACGACGGCCGTGCCGCGATCAGCGGCTGCGGGATCGGTCAGCTCGCGGAGCAGGCGCCAGGAGGCGATCGCGGCGGCGAGGCCGGCGACGGAGGTGACGAGCAAGCCGGCCCCCTCGAAGGGCAGGCGAGTGATGACAGCGACCGCTCGCACGAGGAGCGGCAGGAGTGGGAAGAAGCCGAGCGTGCTCTGGGCACTGTTGCCGTGCCCCGGGGGGATTGCCGACGGGTAACCGTGCCGGGCGGCGAGGAGGTACCACTTGCCATCCCAGGCGGCGAGAAGGGTCCCGATCGAGCGGCGCTCGGTGTAGGCGAGCGCCACGACGAGGGCGAGTGTGCCCACCCTCGAAACGAGGTAGATGGCAGCCGGGTGGAGCAGGCCGGCCGCTCCGTGGTGGCGATGCGCGTGCCGGGGCGGCCCGGTTGTCCACTGCCGCCGGCGGATCCGAGACGGGCTCGGGCCCTCGGGCCCTGTTTCTTTCGCTGCCCCCGGCAGCTCGAGCACGGTGGGCTCTCGCGACGGGGGAGCAGGGCCAGCTGCCGGTGGGGCGGCCGGAGTGGCGGACCGCGGCTCGGTCCACGGGCCGCTCGACATGCCTCGCAAGCTATCCTGCCGGTCTTCGCGCTCCGAGCATCACCTGAGGTCTCGAGCCGGGGGCGGCGGGCCGTGGAGGCGCCCCCTTCACGTCCGAAAGCCGGCGTCGAGCTTCATGACCAGCCTCTTCGGGGCCACCGTGCGGTAGGCGTCTTCGCACAGCCCTCTCAGCTCGTCGTCGTCGAGGGGGCCGTCGAGGCGGACGCCCAACCATCCGCGGCCGCCGACGTAGGGAGGCCGGAAGAAGCGGTCAGGCTCCGTCGCTACGAGTGCCTCCTGGGCACCCGCCGGCGCCGCGCACCACAGATGCGGGAATTGGTGGTCGTGGTGACCGCTCGGCCACAGCATCACGAACTGCTTCCCGGCAAAGAAACCCGGCGCCCCGTGGCTCACCTTCTCTGTCACCTCCGGGAACGATGTGCAGATGGCCCGGACGCGAGCCTCCATCTTCATGGGGCGGGTTGCTCGATCTGGCGCTTTGTGCGTCTCATGGGTGCTCTCGGTTCGGAAGGGGCTTATCAGGTCGGCTTCAGGCTGAAGGTGAACATCTTCCCCGCCTCGACGCGCGCCCCGACCGGATCTGCTCGGTCGAGCCACTCCTCGAATGACGGGCCCTGCTTAGGCCCGTAGTAGTCGATCATCGCCTGGCGTAGCTCGCCACCGGCCGGCTCCGAGAGGGCGAAGAGCTCGGCCGTCCCGTGCACGGTGACGGCGACCTCCTCGCCCGGAAGATGTGTCGCACTGACGGCCGGGCGGCCGCTCAAGTGACGCACGCGCACCGAGTCCCTCCCCGAGCTGAAGTGGAAGGCCCCATGGAGGAGGTATCCGTCGACAGGCCCGACGAGGGGGCGCCCGTCAGCGGTCACCGTTCCGACGACGAGGAGGCACATGCCCTGCATCCTCTGACACAGCTCCCTCGCGTTGAGGCGGCGGTCGTCGGTGATGATCTCCCGCAGGTGTCGGCCGGCTCCGGCGGCGCTCTCATCGAGAAGAAGCTGCAGCTGCTCCAACTCCTCTTGGGTCTCGTGCATAAAACGATTCAACCACGGCCCGACAACAGGTCCTGTGTTGCGCCTGAGGCTCGAGCGTCCCGGGGGCGAGCCGGGCGAGAGACCCGGGCGGCAGTAAGCGGCGAGACGGCCGCCTGCGTCGGCATCGCCGTGCTTCACTTGTGCCATGACGACGTCGGTGTTTCGCAGCCAGCCTGATTGCATCGAGCGGAACGACGTCACCGTCCTGCAACAGACCACCCTCGACGACCTGCCCCACATCGAGGCGCTCTGGCCGTCCTTCGAACAGCTCGTCGGGCTGAAGGGGCGCAAGATGTACGCCCGGGCGGACTTGGGCCTCGGCACCTACACGGTATGCACGCCGCTGCGCGAGGGTGATCACCCCGAGCAGCTGGGCGTGGAGGTCGGAACCCTGGCCGGCGGGTCTTACCTACGGGGCCGCATAGTTGGCGAGGCTCCGGAGAGCTACGGACGGATCGCCGACGGGATGAAAGAGCTCCGGTCGCTCGGCCCGACCGACGAGGACCGGCCACTTGTCGAGTTCTACCGCCGCCACGACGAGATTGAGCTGTGGGTACCGATCCGGCCGGCGACGAGGTCGTAGGTGCGGTCGCCCACTTCTCGGCCGGCGTCCCAGCTCACGCCACCGCTTTTCGGAAGACCCGCGTCGCCCATAGAAGAACGAGCGCGCAGAGAGGGGCGAGTACGGCGAACGCCTGCCAGACGGCGTCCCCGCTGAACGTGCCGCCAGCAAGGACCCGGGAGGCCTGCACCAGGTAGAAGAGCGGGTTGAAGTGGGCGAGCACTCGCATCCAGAGTGGGCCGACCGAGATCGGGAGGAGCACGCCTGCAAGGAGCAGCATCGGAAGGTTGAGGCCGTTGATGACCGCCGCGAAGCTGCTGATGTCCTTGGTGACGAGGGCGGTGGCCGTGGAGAAGGCCGCCATGAGGGCGGCCAGCAGCGCGAGAAGGACGGCGAGCACGAGGAGGCCGAGCCAGTGGACGCGGAATCCGAAGGCGAAGCCGATGGCGACGACGACGGAGTCGAACACCATCATCATCATGAGCCCGGACAGGATCGGTCCGCTCAAGATGGCGAAGCGGCTCGCCGGGGTGACCCGGAACCGCTCGATGACGCCCGACTGGAGCTCGAAGATGGTGCCGAAGCCCATGCTGCTCCCGCTCGCGAAGGCGAGGAGCGACAGGATGCCGGGCAGGAAGAAGTCGAGCACGCTGCCGCTTCGTACGCCGAGCGAGTGCGACGCGTGCTTGAGGAGCGGGGTGAACAAGGCCAGATAGAGGATGGGCGTCGAGAAGCCGACGAACAACCACACCGGATTGCGCAGCATCTGCAGCGTGTAGCGGTGGAAGAGGAGCCCTATGTCACGGCTGACCTTCATGTGGCGACGACCTTTCCGTTCGGGCCGGCGTCCCGCAGCGACCTGCCGGTCTGGCGCAGGAAGACGTCGTCGAGGGTGGGTTCGGACAGGCTGATGGACTTGAGCCCGATGTCGGCGTTGTCGATGAGGCGGAGCAGCTGCGGGAGGGCGGCGCTTCCGTCCTCCACGTAGAGGCGGAGCTGCTGGCCTTCCGTGCTTATCTCGCGTACGTAGAGCTCGGCCCCGACAAGAGAGCGCGCCCTTTCAACAGCGTTGTCGCCCTCGCGCACGCTCAGCACGACGGCATCTCCTGCCACCTGACGCTTCAGCTCGCGGGGCGTTCCCTCGACGACGATCTCCCCGTGGTCCATGATCATCAGGCGATCACAGAGGGCATCGGCCTCCTCGAGGTAGTGCGTCGTGAGGAACACCGTCGTGCCGTTTGCCCGAAGGGCGCGGATGTGCTCCCACAGGTTCGCCCGGTTCTGCGGGTCGAGGCCGGTGCTCGGCTCGTCGAGGAAGAGGACCTCCGGTTCGTGCACGATGCCGAGGGCGACGTCGAGCCGTCGGCGCTGGCCGCCGGAGTAGGTCTTCACGCGCCGGTCGGCGAACTCCGCCAGATCGAGCACCTTCATCAGGTTCTCCGTTCGAGCAGTCACCGTGGCGCGGTCGCCGCCGTAGAGCCGGCCCTGGAGGATGAGGTTCTCCCTCCCGGTCGCGAGCTCGTCCGCGCCGCCGAGCTGGCCGACATAGCCGATGCGTGTCCGCACCTCCTTCGGTTGGCGTGCCACGTCGTAGCCCGCCACCGTGGCGGCCCCGGATCCGATCGGGAGCAATGTCGTCAGCATCCGGAGCGTCGTCGTCTTGCCGGCGCCGTTCGGCCCGAGGAACCCGAAGATCTCTCCCCGTCGCACCTCGATGCTGACGCCGCGGACCGCTTCGACCGGTCCCCGCTTCGACCGGAAGCTCTTCGCGAGGTCGACGGTCGAGATGATCGTTTCCGTTGTCGTGCCCCTTTCGCCACCGAGCGTCACCTCGCTCACCATTCGAGTGCCTCCTCGCCCATCGGCGGCGGAAGGAAGACAGGCTCAGCCGGATTCTCGTGAACGGCCCGCCACCAGCCGGATCCTTCCAGGGTGCCGTTCCCGATCTCGTCGGCGAGCCTGCGGACGTAGGCGAGCTCGGTCTCCCTCAACAGGACGCGGAACTCCGCCTCCACCCAGAAAAGGCGAGGAAGTCCCTGCTTTTCCACCATCTCCCGCGCCGATGCCAGCGCGGCGAGCTCGAGCTCGAGGCCTTGGGCTCGCTCATGCAACAGCGTCACGACGTCACCGGGGGGAAGGGCCGGGATGAGGGAGAGGGCTGCTTCGAACTGCGGGTAGTCCTTGACAGGGGTCGAGATGAGATCGGTCAGCCAGTCGTGCATCTCTATGCGACCGGCATCGGTGAGGTCATAGACGGTCCGCTCGGGGAGGCGCCCCGAGCGCTCCGTGCCCTGAGGCGCTATCAGGCCGCGCCTCTCGAGGGAGTCGACGACGGCGTAGAGAGAGCCGTAGTTGAGCTTGATGCTGTCGTGCTTGTTGCGCTGGCGGAGCGTCGTGGCGACCTCGTAAGGGTGCATCGGCCGCTCATAGAGGCAGATGAGGACTGCGAGCGCGAGCGGATTGCTGCGGTTGCGTCCGGCCACCATATCTCCTCGATGTCGACTACTCGAAAAAGGGTACTCGATCTCGATTCGGATGAGCAAACTCCGAATGCCGCTCACCGGGGACGTGATACAGGAGGCGCTTCCCGTACTCTGAGCCCAGTTTGACGCCCGGGGCGGGCAGAGCTTTGTGCCAGACTGAGAGACGCCGGCCTAGCCCAATCATCCCGGAAGGGCGTTAGCGGCAGCCTCGCCAGGGCGCCTCTAAGGGCAGTGCCTGAGACTCGAGATGATGGTCTCCCGGGACCAAAGGAAAGCAGGTAGCAATGCGTCGGTACCTACTCGTGGCGCTCTGGCCGGCCGGTATGGCAGCGATCGCCGCTGCCACGCTGAGGGCTGCGCGCCGTGCTGGGGACCCCGCCCGACCATCGCCTGCCGGTGGTACGCCTGGGGGTGGCGGAGACGGCGGTCCCGATCAGCATGGGGCAGTTGCAAGCCTCGGCCCAGACGGCGCCCCGACCGAGGTTGAACCCGCTCGACCTCCCGATGCTCCCGCGGCGGTGTCCACACGGGCTCCGGAGCCACGAAGCCGCCGCGGAGCCCCGGTGCCCAACGGCGGCGACATCGCCTACGACCTCATCCGCCTCGGCGCGATCAGCTGCGCGGGCGGAGTGCTCTCCTACGAGGTGATGGCCCTGATCGGGCCGCCGATAGTGAACAACGGCCTTGTCATCGACAAGCCGATCCACGACTGGATCAACGATCACCAGGTGGGGACATGGGCTGCGATCATGAACCGGTTCAACAAGGTCGGCAACACCTGGACCACCTGGGGGGCCGCCGCCACTGCGGCTGCTTGCCTGGCGGTCACCTACCCGAAGCAGAAGTGGCTGCCACCTTCGGTTCTCGGGACGGCGATATTGGTCGACCATTACGCGACTCTCGCTCTCCGCCACAAGTTCCACCGCCTTGGGCCACCGCTGAGCCCGCTCGGCACCTACCCGTCGGGCGGCTGTGACCGGGTGATCCTGTTCTACGGCCTCGTCGGCTACCTGCTCTGGCGGGAGTTCACCGGCACCAAGCGGGCAAAGGCGTGGACCATCGGCACCGTGGCGGCGATCGCCTTCATCGAGTCCTATGCCGCGGCATACCTGAGCAAGCACTGGTTCACTGACATTGTGAGCGGCCTGCTCTACGGCCTCGTGCTGCTCGGGCCGTTGGTGGCCGCTGTCCGGATCGTCGCCGGACCGGCGCCCGCTGTCGCCGATCCGCCCCCTGCTTCGCCTCCACCCCCCGGCGGGTGCCCAGCCGGCACATGACCACGACAGAGACGGTTCTCCTCGGCGGCCGTCCCGTTCACCGCATCGGCTTCGGGGCGATGCAACTCCCCGGCCGGGGCGTCTTCGGTCCGCCGGCAGACCGCTCGGAGGCCCTCGCGGTGCTTCGCCGGGCCGTCGAAGCCGGCGTCGACCACATCGACACGGCCGACTACTACGGCCCGAAGGTGTCGAACGAGCTGATCCACGAAGCGCTCTTTCCCTACCCGGCCGGCCTCGTGATCGTCTCAAAGGTGGGGGCGGTGCGCGACCGAGCGGGCGGCTGGTTACCTGCCGAGCGCCCCGAGGAGCTGCGAAAGGGAGTGGAGGACAACCTCGCCAGCCTGCATCTCGATCAGGTGCCGGTAGTCAACCTGCGGCGCCACGGAGAGGCCGAGGTGCCGTTGGCCGAGCAGCTTGACGCCATGACCGCTCTTCGTGCCGAGGGGCTCATCGGAGCGATCGGGCTCAGCAACATCTCCTTCGAGGACTATCTGAGCGCCCGTTCCGAGATCGAGGTGGCCTGCGTGCAGAACGCCTACAACCTCGCCGACCGCAGTGCCCACGACCTGTTCGACGCCTGCCGGTCCGACGCCGTGCCGTTCGTGCCGTTCTTCCCGCTCGGATCAGCCTTTGTCGCCTGACAGCCCGGTGCTGTCCCGGGGGACTCTGCAAGCGACTGCCGGCCGCCTCGGAGCGACGGCCGCCCAGGTGGCGCTCGCCTGGTTGCTGGCTCAGGCTCCCACCGTGCTGCTCATTCCGGGGACATCATCGCTCCGGCACCTCGAGGAGAACCTGGCTGCGGCCCACGTGGTGCTCGACGAAGACGCTCTCGCCGTTCTCGAGCAAGACTGACGGCTCGTCCGCAAGGAGAAAGGACGCCGGCACCCGGCGGTCAGGGCCTGCGCCTCGCATTGCACGGCGTCGCCGGTCAGGAGTCGCGGTGCCGTCTCCTCTCCCGCTCCTACGCGGCGGCGCTGCCGCTCCTCCATCTCCTCTGCGAGGGTCGGCCCCGGCACGCTCGGGATCACCTGGGCTGCGGGCGCCCGCGGGGCTCCGGTGATGGAAGCCATCGTGCCGGGCCGCCCCTTTGCGCCGAGCGGCAGAGCGATGTCCTCGAGCGACTTCTGCTCGGCGTCGACGCCGAGGAAGATCTCGACCACGGCCCCGACGATCATGACGCCGGCGCCGATCAGGTAGCCGATGAACAGCTTGAAGTGGTCCTGGCCGTTGCCGATCAGCTGGCCGTAGAGCCACGGGCCGAAGGCGCCGAAGGACTGGGCGATGGCGAAGAACACGGCGATGGCCTTGGCCCGCACCTCGACCGGGAAGATCTCGCTCACCGTCAGGTAGGCGGCGCTGGCGCCCGGCGGAGGCGAAGAAGAAGATCACGCACCAGCAGATCGTCTGGGTGACGGCGTTGAGCGCGCCGGCCTTGAACAGGACGGCGCTGATGGCCAGCAGCGACGCCGGAGAGGAGGTAGGTCCCGGCGATCATCTTGCGCGCGGCCGATGGTGTCGAACAGGTGGCCGAGGAGCAGCGGGCCGAGCAGGTTGCCCGGCGCGAAGAACATGAAGTAGTACGGCGGTCGAGCTGCTCGGCGACGCCGTAGATCTTGGTCAGCACCAGCGCGTAGGTGAAGAAGATGGCGTTGTAGAGGAACGACTGGGTGATCATCAGCGAGGCGCCCGAGGATCGGCCCGCTTCGGGTAGGTGGCGAACAGCGTGCGGGCCAGGGCGATGAAGCCGATGTTGGTGGCCGGGCGTGATCTCGATGGCCTTGGACTCGTCGACCTCGCCGAGCGTGCCGCCGCGTGCCTCGGTGTGCGCGCTCGATCTCGGCCGACGGCCGCCTCGGCCTCCTCGACCCGGCCGTGCATGAGCAGCCAGCGGGGGCTCTCGGGCAGGTTCTTGCGGACGAAGAGGATGACGAAGCCGAGGGCCGGGCCGAGCGAGGAAGGCGACCCGCCACGAGTAGCGACGCGGGCAGGTGGTTGACGACGAGCAGGGTGAGCGACGGTGGCGAGGAGGGCGCCGCCCCAGTAGGTGCCGTTGACGGCGATGTCGACCCGGCCCCGGTAGCTGGGCCGGGATCAGCTCGTCGATGGCCGAGTTGATGGCGGCGTACTCGCCGCCGATGCCCATGCCGGCGATGAACCGGGTGACGTCAGAGCCAGTAGACCCAGCCCTGCGCTGTGGCCGAAGGTCAGCGCGGTCAGGGCACCCGCCGAAGAGGTAGACGCCGAGGGTGATCATGAACAGGTTGCGCCGGCCCCACTTGTCGGACAGCCGGCCGAAGAACAGGGCGCCGGCCACCTCGCCGAGCAGGTAGACGGTGCCGACGGCGAAGGCGACACCGACGCCGAGGACAGGTTGCAGGGCGCGGCTTGCTGATGATGCTCGGTGACGTTGCTGGCGATGGTGATCTCGAGGCCGTCGAGGACCCAGGCCACGCCGAGGGCGATGACCAGCCGGGTGTGGAACCGGGACCAGCCGAGGCGGTCGAGCCGGGCCGGGATCGAGGCTTCGGATCTACACCCTCCGGCTCTGACGCACGCTCCACTGTCGCCACGACTGTTCCCCCTCGTGAGTTGGACCCTGCGAAGCCTCGTTACCCCTTCGACAGAGCGTTCATGTTTTCACCCGCGAAACTCGTCCGGCCCGGAGGCGGGCCGCTGGGCGCCTGGCCGACCGCGTCCCGCACGCGACGCGAACCTTTACGTAAACGTTAAGATAGGCAGATGCCGAGACCGACTAGACGAGACCGATTCGACCCGGGAGCCGGTCGGCGCCGCAGGCGCGCCGGCGGTCCGGACGACGGACGAGACGGGCGGCGCCAGCCCGCCGGGAGAGGTCGATCCGGGTCGCTACAAGTGGATCGTCCTGTCGAACACGACGCTCGGGATGCTGATGGCGACGATCGACCTGTCGATCATGCTGATCGCCCTGCCCGACATCTTCCGGGGCATCCACATCAACCCGCTCACCCCGGGCAACAGCTTCTACCTCCTGTGGATGATCCTCAGCTTCATGATCGTGACGAGCGTCCTCGTCGTCAGCCTCGGCCGTCTCGGCGACATGTACGGCCGGGTGAGGACGTACAACCTCGGCTTTGCCGTCTACACGTTCTTCTCGCTGCTTCTCACCGTCACCTGGATGAGCGGCACGGCGGGAGCGCTCTGGCTCGTCATCATGCGCGTCTTCCAGGGCGTGGGGCGGCCATGCTGATAGCGAACTCCGCTGCCATCCTGACCGACGCCTTCCCGGAGAACCAGCGGGGGATGGCGCTCGGCATCAACCAGGTGGCCGGCATCAGCGGCTCGTTCATCGGCCTCGTCCTCGGCGGCATCCTCGCCCCGATCGAGTGGCGCCTCATCTTCCTCGTGTCTGTGCCGATCGGCCTGTTCGGGACGGTGTGGGCGTACAAGAAGCTCCGCGAGGTGCCGAGGCGGACGAACGCCCGGCTCGACTGGCCGGGCAACGTGACCTTCGCCCTCGGTCTCATAGGGATCATGGTCGGCATCACCTACGGCATCCAGCCCTACGGCGGCTCCACGATGGGCTGGATGAGCCCGTTCGTTCTCGGCTGCCTGAGCGGAGGAGTGGCACTCCTCGTGGCTTTCGTCCTCATCGAGCGTCGGGCCCCGGACCCGATGTTCCGCCTGCAGCTGTTCAGGATCCGAGCCTTCACCGCCGGCAGCCTGTCCTCTCTCCTCGCCAGCATCGGGCGGGGCGGCCTCATGTTCATGCTGATCATCTGGCTGCAGGGGATCTGGCTGCCCCGCCACGGCTTCACCTTCAGCCAGACGCCGCTCTGGGCCGGGATCTACATGCTGCCGCTGACGGCGGGTTTCCTTCTCGCCGGACCGGTCTCGGGCTTCCTCTCGGACCGCTACGGCTCGCGGCCCTTCGCCTCGGGCGGGATGCTCGTCGCCGCCGGCTCGTTCCTCCTCCTCGAGACTGCTGCCGGTCAACTTCTCCTACCTGGCCTTCGGGGCCATCCTGCTTGCTCAACGGCCTCGCCATGGGCGCGTTCGCCGCGCCCAACCGGGCCGGTGTCATGAACAGCCTCCCGCCGCAGCACCGCGGCGTCGGCTCGGGGATGAACTCGACGTTCCAGAACAGCGCCCAGGTGCTCTCGATCGGGATCTTCTTCACCCTCATGATCCTCGGCCTCTCCGCCACCCTTCCGCGCACCCTCTACCACGGCCTCGTCTCCCACGGCGTGCCCGCCGCCGCCGCTCACAAGGCGGCCCACCTGCCACCGGTCTCCACCTTGTTCGCCGCCTTCCTCGGCCTGAGCCCGATCCAGCATCTGATCGGCGCCAAGGTGCTCGCCCACCTGCCGGCCGGGCCAGGCGGCCGTGCTCACCGGTCGCGGCTTCTTTCCGGCCCTGATCTCGAAGCCCTTCGCCAATGGGCTGCACGCGGCCTTCGACTTCTCGATCGGCGCCTGCCTCGTGGCGGCGTGTGCTTCATGGCTGCGGGGTGGCAAGTACCGCTACGTGGAGAAGACGCGAAGGCGCTCGCAGGAGCCGTCGAGAACACCTCGGGCAGCGAGGAGCTCGACAACGGGCGTGTCCCGGCGCCGGCCTATGCGTCTTCTGCCGCTCGTGGCCGAGTCCGAAGCGGGGGAGCGGCGCCGGCGAGCTCCTGACGCCGCTCCGGGCGGCAAGTCCCGTAGGCGGAGCCTCCGGCAGTCGTTAGACCGGCGGCATGCGAAATCGAGTTCTCGGATCTGATCTCACCGTGTCGGCCCAGGGCCTCGGCTGCATGGGGATGAGCGAGTTCTACGGGACGAAGGACGACACGGAGTCCATCGCCACCATCCACCGGGCGCTCGAGCTCGGCGTCGACTTCCTCGACACGGCCGACATGTACGGGCCGTTCACGAACGAGGTCCTCGTCGGCAAGGCGATCGCCGGACGGCGGGACGAGGTCGTGTTGGCGACGAAGTTCGGCAACGAGCGCCGCCCCGACGGGAGCCGGGTAGGCGTGAACGGAAGGCCCGACTACGTGAGGAGCGCCTGCGATGCCTCGCTGCAGCGGCTCGGCACCGATCACATCGACCTCTACTACCAGCACCGCGTCGATCCGCAGACTCCGATCGAGGAGACCGTCGGGGCCATGAAGGAGCTCGTCGAGGCGGGCAAGGTTCGCCACCTCGGGCTGTCCGAGGCGGCCCCGGAGACGATCCGCCGGGCTCACAGCACCCATCCCATCACCGCCCTGCAGACGGAGTACTCGCTCTGGTCGCGCGACCCGGAGGTGAACGGACTGCTCGCCACCGTCCGCGAGCTCGGGATCGGCTTCGTCGCCTATTCGCCGCTCGGGAGGGGTTTCTTCTCCGGCAGCTTCTCGAGGCCGGAGGATCTCCCCGAGGACGACTTCCGCCGCAACCACCCTCGGTTCCAGGGAGAGAACTTCGAGAAGAACCTGAAGCTCGTGGAGGCGGTGAAGGAGATGGCCGCCGAGAAGGGGATCACGCCCGGCGCAGCTGGCGCTCGGCTGGGTGCTCGCCCAGGGCGACGACGTCGTGCCGATCCCGGGGACGAAACGGCGGCGCTACCTCGAGGAGAACGTCGCCGCAGACGAGGTCCGCCTGAGCAAGGAGGATCTGGCCCGTCTCGACGAGATCCTGCCGCCGGGGGTGGCGAGCGGCGAGCGGTACGCCGACATGAGCTCGGTCCACCTGTAAACGACGCCCCGTCGGACCGGACGGGACTGGACGCGTCGTCCAGGGCCCCCTCGCCGCGTCAAGATGGTCACATGCTCATCCATGACTGGGACGCTGCCCTCGATGAGGGCGAATGGTGGCGGTTCGTCCAGAGCCACCTGTTCGGCCATCTCGTCGCCCCGGGCCGTGACCGCGAGCTTCCTGTGGTCGTGCCGACGCAGTTTCTCCTGATCGGCACGCCTGAAGAGCCGGAGATCATCCTCCACCTCGCCCGCCCCAACCCGATCTGGAAGGCGCTCGCCGAGAATCCTCGCGTCCTCATGAGCGTCGCCGGCGATTGGGCGTTCATCCCCTCGTCGTGGAAGGCGATCGGGGAAGAGGATCCTGCCGAGGGCGTCCCGACCACGTACTACGCGGCCGTCCAACTGAGCGGGCTAGCAGAAGTGGTCGAGGACGCCGACGGCAAAGCGGCCATCCTCCGCCAGCAGCTGGCCGCGCTCCAGCCCGAGATAGACCGTCTCGACCCAGCCGAGCAGCCCTCGCAGCTTCCCGCCATCCGCGGGATCCGTATCGGGTCGCTCGAGGTGAGGGCGAAGTTCAAGTACGGGGGCAACGTCGATGCCGACCATCGGCTCGCCATCGCCGAGCACCTCGTCGACCGTGGAGGCCCCGGAGACGAGGACGCCCGCGATCATCTCCTTCGGAGGCTCCACAGCTCAGGCGGCTGAACCCGGAGGCGCACGACCCGCACGCCTTCGGCGTGCAGCCTGGCGGCATGCTCAGCCTCGTGACCGGGAACGAGTCGGCCAGCAGCGGTGACCACACGCCACCACGGGAGTGGGGAGGAGGTCCGGGCGAGGAACGAGCCGACTGCCCGCGCCGCCCCCGGGAAGCCGGCCTCGCGGGCGACCTCGCCGTAGGTGACCACCTCACCCCGGCGGAGCTGCCCGAGGACCCTGGAGACCTCGATCTCAAACGTCGTCACCGTGTCCGGGTGCCCCCCTTCCTTCACCGGCTCCGGGCATTGGGCACTCCTGTGTCGGCCGTCCCACCCCGGACGATGCTGTTGACGGAAGGGCGCCTCGCTGAAAACGAAAATAGTTATCGGCAATGTCGGAAGCAAACTCTCACTGTGTGCACCCAAGCAGTTACGATGAGTGCGGCCATTCTGAGCCTGCCCAAATAGGATCTATCATGGTGCGGGGGACACCAAAATAGGGCCTATGTCTCTCCATCATGGCGGCCCGTATGCGGGGGGACAAATGACACAAAGCAGGCTTCATAACACGCGCTGGCTCACCGGTTCTGTTGGCGTCAGCGCACTTGCAGGTGCCCTGCTCGCCGTGGTGGCGAGCTCGGGCGCGCCGGCGATGGCGAGCCACGGTCAGGCTGTGCACCGGGCGCGGCCGCACGTGGCGGCTCAGGCCGGTGTCCGTGACATGACAGCGGCGACGACCCAATATCCGGTGAAGAGCGTCTCGCAACAGTTCAGCTACAACACGAAGTACTTCTGCCCGGCTACGGGCAACGCACCGTGTGATGGCAACGGAACTGCGGGCGACTATGGGACGATAGACCGCGTCTCTGGAGGCTTCTCGAACGGCGGCTTTGGCAACTACGCCCCCGGGACACCAGCCCTTGTCGGAAACTCGATGGCGATCGTCTCCGGAACCGGTGACGGGAATCAGGAAGTCGGCTGTCCCGGCACGACTGCGACCTCCAACCCAGGTGAGGCCTGCACCGGCCCATACGCCCTCTTCGGGACGGGCAGCGCAGCAGGTGTCGAGAACGTGTTCCCGAACAAGGGCTTCACGGTCACCGACGACCTCTACCTGTCGCCGACGACGTCGCCTGTCGCCGGATCGCTCGTCGACGATGACGTCGAGATCAACAACAGCGCCGGTGGCTACGGCATCGACAACATCATCACGGCCTGCGCGGAATCAACCGATACCGCCGGTGATCTCGGCTTTGTGATCAACTTCGGCCACAACTCGGCCGGCTCGTGCGCCGGCACGCCGGTCATCACCGCCGACGGCTGGTACCGGTTCGTCTTCGTGTTCAGCGACGTCGACGGATACGCCTACCTCACCGAGTCGGTGCTGAGCGATCCCGGAGCAACCGGAACGCCGAGCGTCATCGCCACGAGCTCACCCCTGCCGGTGGGTGGCACGGCGTCCGCCACGCCGACCAGCCAGTGGGGCGGGCCGGGCTACTTCTGGCTTCCCTCCGAGGACATGGGCGGCCTACCGCTCGCCAACTTCGCCGTGCAGCTCGGAGAAGTGACGAACGGGAACACTCCGTAGTTACGGGATTGAGCTGAAGCGGGGGTGATCCATTGGGGTCGCCCCCGCTTTCGCGTCGGCTGTCCGCCGCCCGACCGGCCGGCCGGCCGGCATCGGCGAGGATGTGATCATGAGCGAGACCGAGCACATCGAAGCCTCGGCGGTCATCGACGCGCCAGCTGACAAGCTTTTCGAGAAGATCGCCGACTACCGGTCGGCTGAGCGGCTGATCGACGGCCTCGAGTCGATGGTCCCGAGGGGCACCGTCACCTCAGGTGAGGGGGCACGTTTCGACGCCGTCATGCGAGTCGGGCCCCGGACGTTCAACACCACGATCGGGATCACCCACTACGCTCCTCCGTCCGCCATCACCTGGTCGTCGGGCGGCAGCCAGGCGCAGGTTCTCACCTTCCGATTCGAGCCGCAGGACGACGGCGGGCGTGTCGACGACGTGTCCGGCGGGACAAAGGTCACCTTGGCGGTCTCCTACGACCGCCCCGGCGGCTTCACCGGGCTCCTCGTCGCTCCGGTCGTCGAGCAGACCGTCCGGGCAAAGGTGAACTCCACATTGGAGCGCCTCCGGGCCGACGTCGCTTGATCTGAGGTGGGGGACCCGGGTCAGCCTCGACTACGGGTGGTCCCCGGCATCAGGTGGCCAGGCTCAGCCCGGCTCCGGACCGGTCGCAACCGGCCGAGATGGATCCTGTGCCCATTCGCTCCACGAGCCGACGTAGAGCGCCGCCGCCCCGAGGCCCGCCAGGGCAATGGCGAGCACCTCGTGGGCGGCAGTGACGCCTGACCCGCAGTAGACGGCGGCCTCGGCCCCATCCTGCCCGAGGCCGAGAGAGACGAACCGCGACCGGAGCTCGGCGCCGGGCCGCCACCGGCCGGTGGCGTCGATGTTGTCCTTCGTGGGAGCAGAGACGGCACCCGGGATATGGCCGGCAGCCCGGTCGAACGGTTCCACCTCGCCGCGGTAGCGCTCGCCGGCGCGGGCATCGAGCAGCACACCCGCCGGTGCCCGCGCCACGCGGGCCGCCCCGTCGGCGTCCACAATGGGGAGATGGCCCGGAACCGGCTCGAAATCGCCGAAAGCGCCAGAGCCGGCACCGCCGGCGCCAAACTCGATTGCGCCGCCGGCGCCACGCCAGGCCTCCATCCCGCCGTCGAGCACTGATACGGCCCGGTGCCCGAAGTACGTCAGCGTCCACCAGCACCTTGCGGCGGCCGTGGAGTCCCGCTCGTCATAGCAGACGACGGGACGTCCGGCGGATACGCCGCATCGCCGCATCGCCGTCCGGAGCCCCGCCGGGCCTGGAAGGGGATGCCGGCCGCCCGGTCCGGGGTTGCCGGCGAGGTCGGCGTCGAGATCGACGAAAGCGGCCCCGGGGACGTGGCCCTGCTCGTAGTCTTCGCGACCCGGGGGGCCGGAGATCCGCCACCTGACGTCGAGGATCGTCACGGGCGTACGGGACGAGACAAGCTCCATCAGCCTGTCCGGCTCGATCAAGAGCGGGCCGGTCGTCTCAGGGTGTTCGCAGGTTCGCCGCTCTGGGAGCGGGTAAGCGTCCTCTGACATGCCGCCCGACGATACGAGCCCGAAGCCGCAGGGCCCAGCCGGCTCAGGGCTGCCCCCTCGCCTCGGCGGCCCAGCACGCCGGCGAGTTCCCGAGCGTCCCCCCACCTGGTGGATCGAGCGGCTCGATGCCCACTTGCGGCCGCGCCTGCCGGCGGGCGTCATCAGGCTGCTCCAGCGGGGCCGCTGCCGGGAGCTGCTCGTGTGGCTGGCCCACCACGCGAGGAACCTCGTCTGGGCGGCCTTCGTGCTCGCCGTCCTCATCATCCTCGGCGTGCGCCTGCCTGATGCGACCGGCAGCTTCGGGCTGGCGTTCCACAGCCTCAACCCGGCTCGCGCCATCTGGCTTGTTGTCGCACTGGCTGTCCTCTCGCTCTCTTTCGTCGCCTACGGGCTCGCTCAGCGGCGCTTGCTCATGGCTGGTGGTGCCCGCCTGCGGATCCGCACCGTCACGCTGCTCGTCTTCGCCTCGACCGGCGTCACCGGGCTCTTCCCGGGCGGAGTCGTGCCCGCGAGCGGCTGGTTGCTCGACCAATACCGCCGGCGGGACATAGACGAGTCGCTCGGCCTGTGGGCGATCATCGCCGGCGGCTTCGTCTCGGCCGTCTCCTCGCTCTGCCTCCTTCTCCTCAGCTGCGCCCTCGCCGGCGTCGGGCCCCGCTCGCTCCTCATCCTGTGCGGGCTCATCGTCGTCGCCGGCGGAGCGACGTTCGTGCGGGGGGCGCACAGCCTCGAGCGGCTGGAGTGCCTTCTCGCCAGCCATGGCCACCGCGGACCGCGTCTTCAGGTTCGTTCATCGGCTGGCCGTTCGCGGCTCCGACCTCGCATGTTGGCGCATCGGCGTACCCGGCGGGATCGAGGTCTTCGTCTACACCACCCTCAACTGGCTCTGTGACGCCGCCTGCTTGATCGCGGTCTTCGAGCTCGTCGGCTTCCCGGCCCCGATTGCGTCGCTCTTCTTTGCCTTCACGACCTCGCAGGTGCTCGGGAGCGTCGTGCCGCTGCCGGCCGGCGCCGGCGTGGTCGAGGGCGGCATCATCGGCGCTCTCGCCCTCACCGGCACTCCCCTCGGCCACGCCATCGTGGCGGTCGTCTTCTACCGGATAATCTCCTATTGGCTAGTGACGGGGCTCGCCAGCTTGGCGCTCGCCGTCACATCACACGCAGGGCGTCGACTCGGCCGGGTGGTGAGAGACGCTGCTGCTCAACCGCCCGCAGCGGTGGAGCCGGCTCCGGGGTCCGCCGCGCCCTGATCGACGTCGTCAGCGAGCATCTCGTCGCCATCGGCCGGGTCAGACGGGCGAGGAGCCCCGATTGCCCGGCCGAGCACGTACCCCTCCAGGTAGGCGTCAGCCTCCCTCCGGCGCGGGTACCTGCCCGCCAGCTCATGGAAGCGGGGCGAGTGGGAAGCCTCGATCAGGTGGGCGAGCTCGTGGACGAGGACCGAGTCGAGGACCCAGCCCGGCACGAGCTGGAGCCGGGTTGAGACGCGGATCTGACCCGTGCTCGGCGTGCACGACGCCCACCGGCGCTCCTGGTTGCCGACCCAGCGGACCGATGCCGGGCGTATGCCTCCGAGATAGCGCCCCGACAGCTCTGCCGCCCTCTGTTCGAGGGCGGGATCCGAGGTGACGGTGCGGGACGTCCGCTTGAGGAGCCGGTCGACGAGGCGCCGGACGACGGCCTCCCGGTCGGCGACTGGCATGCGGGCCGGCACGAGAACGACGATCCGGCCCGCCTCATAGAAGGCTGAAGCCGTCTTGCGGCGAGCGGTGCTCGGCCGCACCTCGATTTGAGGAATGCCGGCTGGCCGGGACTGGACCATCCGCCCGGTCGACGAGCTCGGGACGATCCGACGGCGGGCCGGTGAGAAGGGGGGTGGCGGAGGCTTCTGGAAGGACGCCGTGTCCCGCCGCAGCGGGAGGCGTCGAGGAGGATCGCAAGACGGCCATTGGAGTCTCCTCCTGCTCGGGTGGTCGGCATTTCAAGAATCGCCAAGCTACAGACGAGGTGTGTCAGCCGACTGGATGGTCTGGTCCGGGCGCCTTCACGGCGTCGTCGGCGTTCGGGGGCACCAGCTGATACCCGATGCCGGGATGGGTGACGAGGAAGGTTCCCTCCTCGTCCCCGAGCTTGCGACGGATCCGGTAGGCGTACTCCCGGAGGTACTGGCTCTGCCTGGCGTACCGGGGACCCCAAACGGCTTGGAGGATCATGGTCTGGGTGCAGACCTTCCCGGCGTGCTGGGCGAGGAATGCGAGCAACCCGAACTCCCTCCTCGTCAGTTCCACCGCCTGCCCGTTCATCCGCGTTCCGTGGTGGGCGATGTCGAGCTCGAGGGGGCCGACGACGAGGACCGGCGCGGTCGCCGAGACGGCGGTGCGTCGGAGCACCACCCGCAGGCGGGCCTGCAGCTCGTCCATCCCGAACGGCTTCGTCATGTAGTCGTCCGCTCCGGCGTCGAGCGCATCCACCTTGCGGTGCTCGGTCCCGTCAGCCGACAGCACGATCACCGGCACGGCGCTCCACTCGCGGATCCGGCGGCACACCTCGACTCCGTCGAGGTCCGGGAGGCCGAGATCGAGCACGACCACGTCGGGATCGTGAAGGGCCGCCTCAGAGATGCCCTGCGAGCCGTTCGTCGCCAGGAGGACGTCGTAGCCGCGGGCAGTGAGGGCGATGCGCATCACCCGCAAGAGGGCGGGGTCGTCGTCGATGACAAGGATCCCGGCCACGGCGCCTCAGGCGGCCGGCTCGGGTGGCGATAGGGGGCCTGTCAGGGCGCCGCCACCATTGCCCATGGAGACGGCCGTCTCGCGGGCGACCGGCAGCGAGAACGACACCCTTGCTCCGGCCTCTCGGTTCCGCTCTGCTGAGATCTGTCCGCCGAGGGCTTCGACGAAGGCCGTCGCGATCGCGAGGCCGAGACCCGAGCCGCCCCCCGGCCGTTCGGGGCGGTGCTCCCGGTCCGCCCTGTCACCACCGGTGAGCCGGGGTCGGCGGCCCGTACCGAACAACCGGAGCAGCTCCTGCTCAGAAAAACCGGGCCCGCTGTCGCTCACGGAGACCTCCACCATCCCGCCCGGTCGGAGGAGGCCGTCCACGACTACCTCGCTCGACTCGGGCGCGTGCCGGAGGGCGTTCTCGAGCAGGTTGACGATCACCTGCTCGACAAGGACGTGGTCGGCGTAGACGGGAGGAAGTAAGGGCGGCACCCTCACGGCGACGGACCGTCCGCCCGACACGCTCGGCCGGACCGAGCGCGCTGCCGCCGTGGCGAGATCCCGCACGTCGAGGGGCTGGCGGTCGACCGCGAGGGCACCCGCCTCGATCCTGCTCATGTCGAGCAGGTTCGTGACGAGCCGGGCAAGACGGTCGGTCTGCTCCTCGACGAGGGAGAGCAGCTCGATGCGGGCCTCGTCGCTCACGCCGGCGTCGTCGCCGAGCAGCGTCGAGACGGACGCCTTGATCGCGGCGAGCGGTGTGCGAAGGTCGTGGGAGACCGCACCCACGAGCGCCTGGCGCAGCTCGTCGACCTGCTCGAGAACCTGGGCATGCAGTGCCTGTTGCTGAAGCTGGGCCCGCTCGAGGGCGACGGCGAGGTTGTTGGCGAAGCCGCCGACGAGGAGGCGCTGGTGGGCGCTGAAGCGGGTCCCGACGAGGATGAGCAGGCCGACCGGATGAGCCGGTGAGGAGAGGACGACGGTCTCGGTGTCGATGGCGCCGCCCGTGTCCTCCACCTCGCCGGAGCTGGCGGAGTTGTAAAGACCGGTTGGCCCCGTCAACGCCACCTTCCTCCGCCAGGCGGCCGAGCCCGCCCCGGCGGCGCCGAGAACGCCCGGAGCGGGCGTCAGGCGGCCGAGCTCGGCTGGTGACAGCTCACGTCCTGCAGACGCCGCCAACTCGAGCCGCTCGCCCTCGGGGAGAAGCAGCACGACTGCTTCTGAGCCAAAGGCCTCGAGGACGATCAAGACGGCGAAGTTGAGCAGCTCGCCGATGGGGCGTCCCTCGATGAGGAGCTGTGACAGCTCGAGGAGCTGGCGGGTGTCTGCCTCCCGCTCCCGGGCAGCCTCCTCGGCCGAGCGGAGGCGGCTCACCACCCGGGCGAGAAACGGCACGACGGCGACGTAGGCGACGAGGCCCACCCAGTCGCGGGACCCGCTGACGGTGAGGGTGTAATAGGGGCGGATGAAGGCGTAGTCGTAGAGAAGGAAGCCCGCCACCGCGACGACGAGGCCCGCCCGCGTGCCGCCGAGGACGACTGCTGTGACAACGGGGACGAGGAGGACGAGGGCGACGGTCGCATCCCCGATATCAGCCCGGAGGGCGAACATGATGGAACCGAGTGCCGCCATCAACCCGATCCCGGCGCCCCCGCCCCACAGAGGGCGAGGAAGAGAGCTCGTGCCAGTGGTAACGGTGCCCACGTCAAGGGCAGGATAGGCCCATGCCGGACAAACGGGCGGAAGTCGCCGACGATATCGAGCCGACGGGTCGCTTCCGCATCTACCTCGGGGCGGCCGCCGGCGTCGGCAAGACGTGCGCCATGCTCGACGAAGGGCTGGCGGCGGTTCAAGCGCGGGACTGACGTCGTGGCGGGTCTCGTCGAGACCCACGGGCGCCAGTTCACCGCCGAGATGATCCGCGACCTGGAGGTCGTGCCGCGCAAGCTGGTCGAGTACCGCGGGACCCGTTTTGAGGAGATGGACACCGAGGCGCGTCATCGCCCGCCATCCGGCGGTGGCGCTCGTCGACGAGCTCGCCCACACCAACGTCCCAGGAGCCGGGCCACACGAGAAGCGCTGGCAGGACGTCTTCCAGATCCTCGACAGCGGCGTCGCCGTCATCTCGACGGTGAACGTGCAGCATCTCGAGTCGATCGCCGGTGCCGTCGAGCACATGACCGGCGTCACGGTGCGCGAGCGGGTGCCGGACTGGGTGGTCCGGCGGGCGGATCAGATCGAGCTCATCGACTCGTCGCCCGAGCAACTGCGCCGCCGCCTGGCCCATGGGAACATCTACCGTCCGGACAAGATCCATGGGGCGCTCGCCAACTTCTTCCGGACCGACAACCTGACAGCTCTTCGCGAGCTCGCTCTCCGCTTCGTCGCCGATGAGACCGACGAAGCCCTCGTCGAAAGCCTGCGCAGCCGGCACGAGATCGACATCTGGGACACGAGCGAGCGGATCATGGTCGCAGTCGACGCCACTCCGGGAACTGACGGCGTGCTGCGTCGGGCAGCCAGGCTCGCCGCCCGCGTCCGGGGAGATCTCCACGTCGTGCACGTCCGGTCGAGCGAGGAGACAAGGAGACGGGACGTCGATGCCTTTACAAAGATCAGGCAGCTGTCCGACGATGTCGGTGGCGAGTGGTCCGAGATCGAGGGTGCCGACCTGGCAAAGGCCCTCATCGACTTCGCACTGGAGCATCAGGTCACCCAGATCGTTCTCGGCTCGAGCCGCAGGAGCCGGTTCGAGCAGCTGACGAAAGGCTCGATCGTCTCGAAGGTGATCCGCTACGCGTCGTCCTGTGACGTCGACGTGCACGTGATCGCGAGACGCGATGTCAAGGGCGGGAAATCCGAGCCCCGGCCGGTGGGTGCTCGCCGGGCACGAGAGGACCGGCCCGGCCCGAGCCCCCCTGTGTGAGCGGCGCCCGGCGGCGGGCGCGTTCGGTGCGGGGGCAGTGCCTGTGACGTTGATGAGTTGTTGACGGTGGGCCTGGCGTATTGACGTTTCCGTTACGGCGGAGGGGCGCACGCTGTCTCACATGGGTGACCTTCTCGTGATCATCGCAACAGTGGCGCTCACCGCCTGCCTGCTCGGCATGATCTGGCTTCTCGAGCGGATATGACCGTCGTGCAAGGGCTGCTTCTCGCCCTCTCGATCGCGGTCTTCTTCTACCTCGGCGTGGCGATGTTCCGGGCTGAGTGGTTCTGATGCGCTTCACCCTCTACGTCGTCGCTCCTCGTCGTGGCGCTCGGCCTCACCTGGCGCTACCTCGGCTCGTACATGGCGGCCGTCTTCGAAGGCCGCGTCCACTGGATCGGATTGGCTGGAGCGCCCCATCTACCGGCGTCGCTCGGCGTGGACCCGGAGTCCGAGCAGAGCTGGCAGCGCTATGCCGCCTCACTCGTCATCTACTCCGGGCTCGCCATCCTCGTCGTCTACGGATTCGAGCGGCTGCAGGGATCGCTGCCCCTCAACCCGCAGCACCTCGGCGCAGTCACCCCGGCGCTCGGCTTCAACACTGCGACATCATTCGTGACCAACACGAACTGGCAGAACTACGTCGGCGAGTCGACGATGTCCTACCTCACCCAGATGGTGGCGCTCGTCGGCCAGCAGTTCGCCTCAGCTGCCGCCGGCATGTGCGTCATGGTGGCGCTCATCCGCGGCCTTGCACGGAGGAACTCCTCCACGATCGGCAACTTCTGGGTCGACCTCGTCCGCGGCATCTTCTACATCCTGTTGCCGATCGCCGCCGTGGCAGCAGTCATCTACATCGGTGAAGGCGCCGTCCAGACCCTCGCCGGCCCGGCCTGCTTCCACGACGCGCTGAACGGCGTCCACTCCTGCATCCCCCGCGGTCCGCAGGGCTCGATGACCCCGATCAAGCAGCTCGGCAACAACGGCGGCGGGTTCACGAACGCCAACGGCGCCCACCCGTTCGAGAACCCGACGGGGTTCACGCAGTGGCTCTCCCTCCTCTTGCTGCTGGCGATCCCCACGGCGAGCACCTACATGTACGGGAAGATGGTGGGAAGCTTCCGCCAGGGGATGGCGGTCCTCGCCACGATGATGGTCCTTTTCCTCTCGTGGGCTGCCTTCGCCCAGTACGCCGAGTCGCGTGGCAACCCGGCCGTGGCGGCGGCCGGGGTGACCTACCAGCCGAGCGGGAACATGGAGGGCAAAGAGGTCCGGTTCGGGGTGGCCGAGACGACGCTCTTCGACGTCGCCTCCACCCAGACCTCGACGGGTTCGGTTACCGGCTCGAACGACTCCTTCACCCCGATCGGCGGCATGGCGCTCCTCACCGGGATGATGCTCGGCGAGGTCTCCCCGGGCGGTGCCGGAGCCGGCATGTACACGATCCTCGCCTTTGCCATCATCGCCGTCTTCATCGGCGGGTTGATGGTGGGCCGAACACCGGAGTATCTCGGGAAGAAGATCCAGGCGCGGGAGGTGAAGCTCGCCGCTCTGCTGGTCCTCGTCATGCCGATGCTCGTCCTCATCCTGACCGGGATCGCCGTCTCGATCCACGCCGGCCGGGCGGCTCCCTTGAACGGGGGGCCGCACGGCTTCACCGAGATCCTCTACGCCTACACCTCGCCGGCGAACAACAACGGCTCCGCCTTTGCCGGGCTCAATGGTAACACCGCCTTCTACAACGTGACGCAGTCGATCGCGATGTTCTTCGGGCGCTTCGCCGAGATGATCCCGGCGCTCGGCGCTCGGCGGCGTGCTCGCCGCGAAGAACGTCTCCCCGGCCGGCGCCGGCACGTTCCGGACCGACACGCCGATCTTCGTCGGGCTGTTCGTCGGTGTCATCCTCATCGTCGGTGCGCTCACCTTCTTCCCGGCCGTCGCCCTCGGACCGATCGTCGAGCAGCTGATCCACCACAAGTTCTTCGGCAAGCCGAGCGTTCTCGGGCCGGCTCTGCAGACCACACACCACCTCGTGCGCGGCGCCTTCGTCTCCGTCGAAAGGATCTTTCCGTCATGAGCGCTGACACGACAGGCCCTGTCCCCCCCGAAGGCGGAGGCCACCCGCTCGGGCCGGAACGCCTCAGCCGAGGCCGCCGCACGGCCTAACCGCCACCATCGACCCGGCGGCCGCAACGGCGGCCTCGCCCTCGCCGGGAGCGGCCCGCGGCGTCGCGACCAAACGGGGCCTCTTCGACCGCAAGATCATCGGTCCCGGCCCTCGTCGACTCCGTCAAGAAGCTCGATCCCCGACGTCGAGATGAAGAACCCGGTCATGTTCGTCGTCCTCATCGGAACGGTCGTCACCTTCATCGAATCCATCGCCCATCCGGGCATCTTCGACTGGAGCATCACGATCTGGCTGTTCCTCACCGTCATCTTCGCCAACTTCGCCGAGGCGGTCGCCGAGGGCAGGGGAAAGGCGCAAGCCGACACGCTGCGCAGGATGCGGTCGGACACCCCCGCCCGGCGCCTCTCGGCCGTCGGCGGCACCGAGGAGCTCGTGGCGGCGGCGACGCTGCAGAAGGGCGACCTCGTCGTCGCCGAGGCGAACGACGTCATCCCCTCCGACGGCGAGATCATCGAGGGGATCGCCTCGGTCGACGAGTCGGCCATCACAGGTGAGTCCGCCCCGGTGATCCGCGAGTCCGGCGGGGACCGCTCTGCGGTGACGGGAGGCACAAAGGTGCTTTCCGACCGGATCGTCGTGCGGATCTCAGCCGAGCCGGGTGACACGTTCATGGACCGGATGATCGCCCTTGTCGAGGGCGCCGACCGCCAAAAGACACCGAACGAGGTCGCTCTCACGATCCTCCTTGCCGCCCTCACGATCATCTTCCTGCCCGTCGTCGTCACCCTGCAGCCCTTCGGCCACTTCGCCGGGGCGACGGTCTCTGTCGTCGTCCTCATCGCGCTTCTCGTCTGCCTGATCCCGACCACTATCGGGGCGCTCCTGTCGGCGATCGGCATCGCTGGCATGGACCGGCTCGTGCAGCGCAACGTGCTCGCCATGAGCGGCCGGGCGGTCGAGGCGGCGGGCGATACCCAGACACTGCTGCTCGACAAGACGGGGACGATAACGCTCGGGAACCGGATGGCGTCTGGCTTCTTCTCGGTGGGCGGCAACAGCGAGCAGTCCGTGGCCGAAGCCGCTCAGCTGGCATCGCTCGCCGACGAGACGCCGGAGGGCCGTTCCATCGTGGTGCTCGCCAAGGAGCGCTTCGAGATCCGCGAGCGGGACCTCGGGACCGACCGCGCCTTCATCCCCTTCTCGGCCGTCACCCGCATGTCCGGGCTCGACATCGACGGCCGGCAGGTGAGAAAGGGTGCGGCCGACTCGGTGAAGGACTGGGTGACGGAGAACGGCGGATCTGTCCCCGACGATCTCGACCCGATCGTCGATCGGATCTCGCGGGCAGGCTCAACGCCGCTCGTCGTCGCAGACGGCACTGTCATCCTCGGCGTCATCGAGCTGAAGGACGTCGTCAAGCTGGGCATCCGCGAGCGCTTCGCCGAGATGCGCGGCGATGGGCATCCGCACGGTCATGATCACCGGCGACAACCCGCTCACGGCAGCGGCGATCGCGTCTGAGGCCGGGGTCGACGACTTCCTCGCCGAGGCGACGCCGGAGAACAAGCTCGCTCTCATCAAGTCCGAGCAGGAGGGCGGCAAGCTCGTCGCCATGACCGGCGACGGCACGAACGACGCCCCGGCGCTCGCACAGGCCGACGTCGGTGTGGCGATGAACACCGGGACGACGGCCGCCAAGGAGGCGGGCAACATGGTCGACCTCGACTCGAACCCTACGAAGCTGCTCGACATCGTCGAGATCGGCAAGCAACTCCTCATCACGCGGGGCGCCCTTACGACCTTTTCGATCGCCAACGACGTCGCCAAGTACTTCGCCATAATCCCTGTGCTGTTCGTGGCGACCTACCCGGAGCTGACGACGCTCAACGTCATGCGGCTCCACAGCCAGGCGGATGCCATCCTGTCGGCCGTCATCTTCAATGCGCTCATCATCATCGCCCTCATCCCGCTAGCCCTCAAGGGGGTGAAGTTCCGCCCGTCGAACGCCCAGCAGATCCTGCGCCGGAACATCTGGATCTACGGGGCGGGCGGGATCGTCGCCCCGTTCATCTTCATCAAGCTCATCGATCTCATCCTCGTCGCCTTGGGGGCCTACTGATGCTCGTCAATCTTCGGAAAGCCGTTGCCATCTCGGTGGTGCTCGTCATGCTCTGCCTCGCCTACACCTTCGTCGAGACAGGCGTCGGCCAGCTGTTTTTCAAGCATCAGGCGAACGGCTCGCTCACCTCGTACGGCTCGACCGAGATCGGCCAGGCCTGGACGGGGCCGAGGTGGTTCCAGGGCCGCGACGAGACGCCGAACCCGCTCCTGAGCGGCCCGACGAATCTCGGCCCGCGCTCGGAGGTGCTCGTCCAGCAGGTGCGGCAACGGGCGGCCCGGTTGAAGAAGGAGGGCATCACGCCGACGAACGACCTCGTGACCGGCTCGGGGAGCGGGCTCGACCCCGACATCACGCCGGCTGGTGCCTATGTGCAGGTGAAGGCCGTCGCGGCTGCCAATCATCTACCGGTGGCCACGATCCGGCATCTCGTGACGTCCCACGTCGCCGGGTCATACCTCGGCATCTTCGGCTCTCCGTACGTCAACGTCCTCGAGTTGAACGAGGCCCTCTCCAAGCTGAAGTAGGACGCAGCGGTCAGGCCGCCATGGTGCTGCCGGCGGACAAACAGGTACGGTCGCTGCCATGAGTGAGGATCTCGCCTACCTTCGGTCTCCGTCCGTCAGCGGGGAGGCACTCGCCTTTGTCGCAGACGACGACCTCTTCCTCTCGACGATCGGGGGCGGCGCCGCACGGAGGTTGACGGCTGACCACGCGCCCGTGACGAGTCTCAGGCTGGCTCCGGAGGGCTCACTGCTTGCCTTCACCTCGAGCCGTGAGGGTGTGCCCGAGGCCTACGTGCTCGACACAGCGGGCGGTCCCGTGACACGTATCACCTACTGGGGCGACCGCTCCGTCGGGGTCGTCGGCTGGACCGGCGATGGCCGCGTGATCGTCGTGTCGGCCGTCGGTGAGCCATTCAGTGTGAGGAAGTGGGCCTATGCCGTGCCAACCGGCGGGGGCAGGCCGGAACGCCTTCCGTACGGGCCGGCAAGTGGGATCGCCTTCGGCCCAAGTGGGGCCGTCGTCCTCGGGGTGAATCAGAACAGGCACAGCGGAGCGGCCTGGAAGCGATACCGCGGCGGGACTGCCGCCGCCTTGTGGATCGACAGGGCGGGCAGCGGGATCTTCTCGCCGTACCTCGCAGAGCTGGGTGGCCAGTTGGAGGACCCACACTGGTCCGGCGAGCGAGTCGTGTTCGTCTCTGACCATGAGGGTGTCGGCAACCTCTATTCGGCGTTGGCCGACGGCTCGGACCTGCGCCGTCACACCGACCACTCCGACTTCTACGCCCGCGCGGCGTCCAGCGACGGCCGGCGGGTCGTATACCAGTGCGCCGGCTGCTTGTGGCGCCTCGACGACCTGTCGTCAGGCTCGGTGCCCGAACGGCTCGAGATCCGCCTCGGTGGCCCTCGCTCGGGCCGGGCGCCTCGCAAGCTCAAGGCCGTCGACGAGTGGGGGGAGGCCGCCCCGGATCATTCCGCTCGGGCGAGCGCCGTCGATGCCCGCGGCAGGGTCTACTGGCTGACCCACAGGAACGGGCCAGCCCGCTTGCTCGCCGGGGCGTCCGGCGTCCGGGCAAGGCTTCCCCGCGTAGTCGGGGCGGGCGCTTCGACGAGTGTCGCCTTCGTCACCGACGCCGACGGCGAGGACGCGATCGAGGTCACCCCCGTCACCGGCCCGAGTGCCGGCGCAGAGCCTCGACGCCTCGGCACCGGCGAGATCGGCGCTGTCGTCGCCTTGGCCGGCGCGCCCGACGGCAGCCGCGTCGCTCTGGCCACACACGACGGCCGCGTGATCCTCCTCGAGGTTGCCTCGGGAGGGCTGCAGACGATCGGCGAGTCGGACGCCGGAGTGGCGACCGGACTGACGTTCTCTCCCGATTCGCGCTGGCTCGCATGGTCACAGGCCGGCCCGGCGCCGCTTCGGCACATCAAGCTGGCGCGGGTTGACGACGGCGAGGTGGTCGACGCGACGCCGCTGCGCTTTGAGGATCGTGATCCGGCATTCACCCTCGATGGCCTCTACCTCGCTTTCCTCTCCGTGCGGACATTCGACCCCGTCTACGACGCCCATGTCCTCGACATGTCCTTCGTCTCGGCTGCTCGCCCGTTCCTCTTGACCTTGGCCGCCTCGACCCCGTCACCCTTCGACGCCGAGCTGCAGGGTCGGCCGAGGGCACAGGCGGAGCGGGCTGACCGGGTGGACCTGGCTGACCGCGCCGACAGCGTGGGGAACACCGACGGAGGCCGAGAGGGAGCAGGAGCGAGCGGGGGGAGGGAGGAGGGGACGGGGCCGGTGACCGATCTCGGCGCGACAGGGAGCCGGCGCGGGTGGATCTTGACGGGATCGCCGACCGGGTCGTGCCCTTCCCCGTGGCCGCCGGACGCTATTCCGGCCTTCGTGCTGCAGCTGACGGGCTCATCTGGCTGACCGAGCCCCTCCTCGGGGTGCTCGGCGAGGAGAGAGCGAGCCCACGGGCGGACAAGCCACGGCCAAAGCTCGTCCGATACGACCTCGTGAAGGGCGTCGAGCTCGAGCTTCTCGGCGCCGCCGACGCCTTCTCGGTGAGCGGTGACGGGCGCTCGGTCGTCGTGCGCGACGAGAAGAAGCTCCTCGTCCTGCCGGCCGATCACAAGCTCGACCCGGCTCCGCCGGGGACGGACGCCGACCCGGACGGGAGGATCGACGTCGATCTCAACCGGATCCGCATCGAGCTCGACCCCCCGTCCGAATGGCGGCAGATGTACGACCAGGCGGCCCGCTGGATGCGGGACCGTTTCTGGGTCGAGGACATGGCCGGCGTCGACTGGGCAGGCGTCGTCGAGCGGTACCGGCCCCTGCTCGACCGGATCGCCACCCGCGACGACTTCTCGGAGCTCATGTGGGAGGTGCAGGGGGAGCTCGGCTCTTCCCATGCCTACGAGATGCCGCCGGAGCGGGATGTCGAGCCGGAGCTGCGCGTCGGGAGCCTCGGCGTCGATCTCGATCGGGACACCGGCGGCGAGTGGCGGATCGGGAAGGTCATCAGAGGGGAGAGCTCGGTGCCGGCCGCTCGGTCGCCGCTGTCGGCGCCGGGTGTCACCGTCGCCGCCGGCGACGCCGTCGTCGCCATCGACGGGCGGCCGGTCGACGCCGAGGGCGACCCTCGGTCGTTGCTCGTGGGAGCCGCCGAGATGCCGATCGTGTTGACATATCGCTCCGGCGAGGATGACGCCCTGCGAGACGTCGTCGTGCAACCGCTGTCTGACGAGACGCCGCTTCGCTATCACGCATGGGTCGCTGACCGTCGTGCCGCCGTGCACGCCGCCACCGACGGCAAGGTCGGCTACGTCCACATCCCTGACATGATGGGTCTTGGATGGGCGCAGCTGAACAGGGACCTCCGCCTCGAGGTGGCGAGGGACGCCTTGATCGTCGACGCCCGCTACAACGGCGGCGGCCACATCTCCGAGCTGGTACTGGAGGCCATCGAGCGCACCGTACGTGCATGGGACGTGCAGCGCCATGGGCTACCGGAAACGTATCCCTCCAAGGCCTCGAGGGGCCCGCGCGTGCTTCTCACCAACGAGTGGGCCGGCTCCGACGGCGACATCGTCGCGGCGGGATTTCGCCAGCGCGGGCTGGGCCTGATCGTCGGCACGAGAACATGGGGTGGCGTCATCGGCTTCGACGACTTCCAGCGGCTCGTCGACGGCTCCTCAGTGACCCAGCCGGGTCTCGCCTTCTGGTTCTACGGGCTCGAGTGGAGTGTCGAGAACCATGGCGTGGACCCGGACGTGGTGGTGGCGATGGCGCCGCAGGACTGGGCGGCGGGTCGGGACACACAGCTCGACAAGGCCATCGAGATCATCCTCGACAGCCTGCAGGAAGCCCCCGTCTCGACGCCGCCCGATGTGGCGACCCGTCCTTCCCGCGTGCCGCCGCCGCTGCCGGCGCGGCCCTGAGGGACGCCTCAGCAAGCGGCGTGTGAGGCCGTCCAGGCGAGAAGCTCAGCGACCGGGCGAGTGTTCATAATCCGATCTTCGGTCAGCCCCGCCTCGGCTGCCTGCTCGCAGCCGAGCACGAGCCATTCGAACTGGCCGGGGGCGTGGGCGTCGGTGTCGATCGTGACGACACAGCCGGCCTCGACCGCCTCGCTCAACAGCTCGGGCGGCGGGTCGCGCCGTTCCGGGCGGGAGTTGATCTCGACGGCGGTGCCGGTGGCGGCACACGCCCCGAAGACCGCCGCCGGGTCGAAACTGCTCTGAGGGCGTCCCCGCCCGACGATCAGCCGTCCGGTGCAATGCCCGAGGATGTCGACGTGAGGGCTCTCGACGGCCTTGATCATCCGGCGCGTCATCGGTGCAGAGTCCATTCGCAGCTTCGAGTGGACGCTCGCCACCACGACGTCAAGGCGGGCGAGCAGCTCCTCGTCCTGGTCGAGTGCGCCGTCCTCGAGGATGTCGACCTCGATCCCCGACAGGAGCCGGAATGGGGCGAGTTGCTCGTTCACCTCGGCGACGACGTCGAGCTGTTGGAGGAGGCGGCCGGCGTCGAGGCCGTGGGCGACCGTGAGGCGAGGGCTGTGATCGGTGAGCACGACGTACTCGTGCCCGAGATCGCGGGCGGCAGCCGCCATCTCGAGGATCGGGCTCCCACCGTCGGACCAGTCGGAATGGGAGTGGCAGTCACCGCGCAGCCAAGAGCGGACGCGACGGGCATCCTCGCTCACCTGAGACGCCGGGCCGGCCTCGCCTTCGAGCTGACCGAGATAGCCAGGCTCGCCGCCGGCGAGCGCCTCGGCGATGACCCGGGCGGTCGTGTCGCCGACACCGTCGAGATCCTTCAGCCGCCCGGACGCTGCCAGCTCCCGCACGCGCTCCGGTCCGGCGGTGTCAACTGCCGCCGCCGCCCGGCGGAACGCCCTCACCTTGTAGGTCTCGGCCCTGGCCCGCTCGAGAAGGTAGGCGACCCGCTTCAGGGCTTCGTCAGGTTCCATCGCCCCGGGAGGCTACCGGTGGCCTGCTCGGGGAGGGCGCCACGCTGGGCGAGGCGAGGAGTGAGGAGAGCTCGACCCGACAGATGACAGTTGCGGCGGCGGCCGGCCTTGTCGAGCCACCGACGCCGGGCCGCGAGGCCCGCCGGCCGGATCCCGGACGGCTCACGAGTCGTCAGACTCCGTGCCTACAGCCGGGACGCTGTCAATTCGGCCGAGAACCTCCGCCACCGTGTTGACGCTGTCCACCATGAGGTCGGTCTCGGCTGCGAGAAGTGAGATCAAGTCTGCTTCGCGGCCGCCCTGTTCCATACGGGGCTCGAGTTGGTGCGCCACGTCGGAGTGGAGCTGTCGGAGCCCGGCTGGTCGGCGGCCATGGGGATCCTGCTCGTCACCGCCCGGCCTCGGCGTCGGCGGCGGCCACACCCGCGTCGCCCCCCTCACCGGCGTGCGCCGCCCGGCCTCGACCTGAACCGGTCGTGCCGCCGCCGCTCGATGAGCTCGCCGCCGCCGCCTGCTCGGCCGGAGCATTCCGTGGGCGAGTGCATCCGCGTCGCCGGCGACAGAGTCCTGAGGAGGGCGGCGTTGCCCCGCGTCAGGCTGGCGATCCCGCGTGAGAGCGGTCTCACCTCCGGGCAGCCCGGGTGGTCGACCGCCGGAAGGTCCGAGTGCAACGTGAGGACGGCAAAGACGAAACGCCGAGCCGCCGCCAACACGCTCGTCGCCTTCCCGAAACTGAGCGGGACCTCCCTCGTCGCCCTCGGCGGCTCGGAAGCCATCCGTTCAAGTGACGCCTCGGCATTCGAGCGCGCTCGGCGCGCGATGGAGCGAAGCTCACCGAGTCGCCGGCGGTCGGCACCCTTCGGGTCGGCGAAGACGGCGAGGACGGCCCCGGAATAGTCGGCTTGTGCGTCGAGCAGATCGGCGAGCTGCGGACCGATGAGCCGAGACTCCCACGTCGGCCATATGAGATAGGCGACGATCGCGAGAGCCCCACCGAGGAGCGTCGAGGTCAGTCTGTAGGTGACTGCCGTCAGCGCGGGCAGCTTCACGAAGGCGAGCAGGAACACGACGTAGGACGTCACGCTGATCGAGAAGAGCGTGTAGCTGGCGCGGACGACGAGGTAGGAGGCTAAGACGGAGATGGCGAAGAGCAACGTGAGGACGGCGTCGTCCGGCCGCAGCAGCGCCGCCAGCAGTGTGGCGAGAGCCGCGCCGGCGATCGTTCCGATTATGCGGCTCACGCCCCGGACCGCTGTCGAGGTGAAGTCCGGCCGTAAGACGACGAGGACAGTGAGCGGCAGCCAGTACCCGTGCTGGAGTCCCGACAGCCGGTAGACGACAGTGGCGGCCGCCAGAGTCGTCGCCAGCCGAATGGCGTGCCGGAAGGTGTCCGACTGCCACGACAAGTTCGAAGAGAGCGTCTCGAGAGGCGCCCGGATCGGGGAGCTGCGCCGGCGGGGCAGCTCCCGGCGTGCCGAAGCCGCCGGCGCCGGGCATGCCAGAGCTGACGAGGGTGATGTGGGCGGCGCTGCGGAGCTGCCCACTGACGGCATTGGCTACCGCCGTCAGCTCGGCGGCGAGCCAGCCGGGTAAGTCGCCCGTATTGACGACCTGCTCGAGGGCTTGGCAGTCGCGGGCGAGATCGGCCGTGAAGCCGGTGCCGAGCCGTGGATCCTCGTTATGACTTATCGCCATGGCGATCGTCCGAAGGGCTGCCGCGACGGCCACAGTCAGCCTGTCGAGCGCCTCGATCACCCGGCGATCCTCCAGTCTCGAACGGTGCCGGGCGAGTGCGGTCAGCTCGATGCGGATCCGTTCGGCCTCGTCGACGAGCGCCTGGAATGCAAGGAGCTGGCCGGTGTGGCTGAAAGGCTGAGGATCCTCGAGGGCCTGGCGGGCGTCGTTGAGAGTCATGGCACCCCTCGAGAGCGCGTCGCCGGCGGTGATGTTCGCCGCCAGCGAGGCGAGATCGAGATACGCCGCCCGGATCGCGCGACGTTCGACGCGATAGGTCCGAAACGGCCAGAGCGCAATGACGAGAACCGTCTGGATTATCCCTCCGGCCAGCACCATGGCGGCCCGGACCGCCGCCTGGCCGAGCGTCATCGGAATCGTGCCGACGATCAGCTCTGCCACCACCCACTGCAAGCCCGTGATGAGGCCGCTCTGGCCGAGCGAGACCATCATGCCGGCGATGCCTGCCCAAAGGGCTGTGACTACGACGGTCGCGACGGTGTTTCTCGCAGCAACGGCTCCGACCATCGTCGAGACGGCCATCCCACCGGCGACGAGGACGGTGAGTGACGCCCGTGAGCGGTAGCCCCCTTGGAAAGACGCGAAACCGACCGAAAGCGCCCCGACAGCCGCCGCCACGCCGTCGGCAACTGCTCCCGCAGCAATCCCGACCACAATGCGGGACGACCACTCCGATCGTGCAGCGGACCGCACCACCGATCTCGATCTGTCCGGCATCGACCTTGAAGACGGACCTGAGAACCGTCCGCCAGGTAGCCGGAGCAGCCCCGGGCCGTTGATCGTCCGGCGCTGCCGGCAGCCGGGAGGCGGTCGGATCCGGGCGTGGCCTCCGGCTCACGAACCCGCCCCGCCCCACCGGCTCAAGTCACTGGCGCCCGGCTCAGGCTTCAGCCTTTGCGAGCCCACGTCCATGGGTAGGCCTCGTCCTCGACGTCCAAGGCCGCCTGCCCGAGCCGAAGGGGACGGAAGGTGTCGATCATGACGGCGAGCTCGTTCGTACCGGGCTGCCCGAGCGCCTTCTCGACGCTCCCGGGCTGCGGGCCGTGGATGAAGCCCGAAGGGTGCAGCGACACCGACCCCTGCCCTATGCCTGAGCCCGCCCGGCTCATGAAGTCGCCCCCGACGTAGAAGAGCACCTCGTCGCTGTCGACATTGGCGTGCGCGTACGGGACCGGCACCGCATCCGGGTCGAAGTCGAACGGTCGGGGCACGAACGAGCAGACGACGAAGTTCGGCCCGACGAACGTCTGATGAACCGGCGGCGGCTGATGGAGGCGTCCGACGATCGGCTCGAAGTCGTGGATCGAGAATGCCCACGGATAGAGGCATCCATCCCAACCGACGACGTCGAAGGGATGCGAGGCGTACCAGTAGCAGGTGAGGCCCGACTTCGTCCGGACGAGAACCGGCACGCCCTCGCGGGGGCGCTCTTCAGTGCCGGATCCCACCGAAGTGGGTTCGCCGAGGACTGAAGTGGCGTCGTCACGATCGTCCGGATCATCAGTGATGTAAGGCCCTTCCGGTCCCCGTATGTCGCGCTCTGAATAAGGGGCACCTTCCTTCAGCTGGCCCCGGGTGGCGAGGTAGCGGGCCGGGACGTTCACATGACCGGCCGCTTCGGCGATGAGCACCCTCGCCGGACCATCGCCGGTCACGACCCACCGGTGGGTGGTGTGGGCAGGCACGACGACATAATCGCCTTCACCCGCCTCGAGCAGCCCGAAGACCGACTCGAGCCGCACGGCGCCCGATTCGACGTAGATGAGCTCATCGCCCGTCGCGTTGCGGAAGAGCGGGCTCTTTCCGAGGGCGACGACGTAGGAGATCCGCACGTCGTCGTTGGCGAGGATGACCGTGCGGCCGGTTACGACGTCACCGCCCTGCTTGCACTCGTGCAGCCGGAAGTGTCGGGGGAGGACCGGCGCGTTCTCGTGCAGCCTGCTCCGGCTCGACGTCGACGAGCTCCGCCGCGAGGATCTGCGTCGGGGCACGCCGATGATAGAGGAGGGCGCTCTCCTCCGAGAAACCCACGCTGCTCATCAGCTCCTCGGCATACAACTGCCCGGTACCGTCCCGGAACTGCCGGTGACGCTTGGCCGGGGTCTCACCGACCCTTCGGTAGTAAGGCAATACGCCTCCTTGGTCGAAGCACCGGGGCGCCGCCAGGCGCTCCAGGCTGTCAGAGGTTGCCGCGGGCGTCCTGCTCAGCCTCGAGGGCGACGAAGAGGGCCTTGAAGTTGCCGTTGCCGAAGCCCTGTGAGCCGTGCCGCTCGATCAGCTCGAAGAAGACCGTCGGCCGGTCCTGGTTCATGCGCGAGAAGATCTGCAGCAGGTAGCCCTCGTCGTCGCGGTCGGCGAGGATGGCGTACCGCTTCAGCTCGTCGATGTCGATGTCGATGTCGGCGAAGCGGGCCCGGAGGTCGTCGTAGTAAGTGTCCGGCACCCGCATGAACTCGATCCCGCGGGCCTCCATCGCCTTCACCGAGGCGAGGATGTCGTCGGTTCTGATGGCCACGTGCTGCACGCCGGGGCCGTTGTAGAAGTCGAGGTACTCGTCGACCTGGCTGCGCTTCTTACCCGGGGCCGGCTCGTTGATGGGGAACTTGATGCGGCCCACGCCGTCGGAGACGACCTTGCTCATGAGAGCGGAGTACTCCGTCGAGATGTCGTCGTCGGTGAAGCCCTGGATGAGGCGGAAGCCGAGGACCTTCTCGTAGAACTCGACCCAGAAGTTCATCCGGTTCAGCTCGACATTGGCGACGGAGTGGTCGAAGTCGACGAGGCCGGCGTCGGGCAGCGGGTCGGCGACGGCCTCCCGCGGCTCGAAGCCGGGCGCATGCACCCCTCCGTAAGCCGACCGCTCGACGAAGGTGTGGACGGTCTCGCCGAAGGCGGCGATCGTCGCCCGCCGGACTATCCCGTGATCGTCCTTCTCCTCCCACGGCGGGCGCACCGGGACGGCGCCCCGCCGGACGGCCTCGTGGAAGGCGGCGGCCGCGTCGGCGACCCGAAGGGCGATGTCACGCACCCCGTCTCCGTGGCGGGCGACATGGCGGGCGATCTCGCTCCCCTCGCGCATCGACGACGTCAGGACGAAGCGCAGCTTCCCCTGCTCGAGGACGTAGGAGCACTGGTCCCGTACCCCCGTCTCAGGACCGGCGTAGGCGACGAGCCGGAAACCCCACCCGGTCCGGTAGAAGTGCGCCGCCTGCCTGGCATTCCCCACCCACAGCTCGAGGGCGTCGACTGCCTCGAGGTCGAGTGGGTCGCGCCGAGACGTGCTGTCGGCCGTTGCGTCCTCCTCGCCGTCCTGTGCCGTGAGCTGAAAGCGTCGGTCTCGAGCTGGCTGTGGCGATCGTCATCTGTGGCCTCCGGGACTTACGCGGACGTCAGTGTCCTCCTCGAGGTTACCGGCGGCACCTCCGACCGATGGCGACGCCGCCGGCGATGGCAGTAGGCAGCCAAACAAGAAACACCGGGTCGACCTGCCCGTCATGCACCGACGGCGTCCACGAGCTCTGCGAGCGGCGAGTCGATCGCTTCTGAATAGGTCGGGAACGGGTGCACGAGGTCACGAAGGCGCCGAAGCGGGATCTCGGCGAGGATCGCCAGGCTCATCTCGGAGATCCACTCGTCCGCCGCTGGTCCGACGGCGGACGCCCCGACGAGGACCTCGCAGCTCACGGTCGGCCACGAGGACAAGGCAACCCTCTGCGGCCCGCCCGCTCCCAACGGTGTCGAGCATCGTCCAGTCGGTGATCGCTCTCGCCGTCTCGGCCATGGGGATGCTCGCCACCGCCACCTTCCGACCCTGGCTCCTAGCGCCCTCTTCGGTCAGCCCGACGGCGGCGAGAGGGGGATCGGTGTAGACGACCCGGGGGATCGCCCGGTAGTCGGCGTCCCGGCGCTCTCCCAACAGGTTCGCCGCCACGATCCGCGCCTGGTACTTGGCTCCGTGGGTGTAGGGCACGACGGCGGTGACATCGCCGCAAGCCCACACGTGGGTCGCCCCGCGGACCATGCAACGCTCGTCGACCTCGACAGCCCCGTCCTCGCCGGCGGCGATGCCCAACGCCTCGAGGCCGATGCCGTCGCTCGCCGGCCGGCGGCCGGCGGCGACGATGACCCGGTCGACGGTGATCGGGCCGCCCGTCTGCAGGTGAAGGGTGGCTGCCCCGCCATCGCCCGAGGCTCCGGTCACACGAGTGGATGTGCGGACATCGACGCCGGCATGAACGGAGCTGGCGGGCGAGTGCCTGCGCTGATGCTCGGTTCCTCGCCCGGCATCAGCTGCTGGCCCGGACTCGACGAGCACCACAGATGCCCCGAAGCCGGCGAAGGCTTCTGCGAGCTCGCAGCCGACGGCTCCGCCGCCGAGCACGGCCAGGCGTGCCGGGAGGTCTTCCGCCGTGAGCGCCTCATCGCTCGTCCAGGTCGGGACGGCTTGAAGGCCGTCGATCGGCGGAGCGGCGGCCTTCGAGCCGGTGGCGATCACGACGTCGGCGGCGTGTGAGGCGACGACAACTATCAGCATGATCGACGGCGACGGTGAGCAGCTCACCGCCGGAGAGCCGTCCCCGGCCACGGACGACGGTGACACCGGCGGATTCAAGCTGGGAGAGATGCTCGTGGTCGTCAAGACAATCGGCGACGATGTCCCTCCTCTCGACGGCCAAACGGTAAGCAGCCCTGTCGGGACCGGCACCGGCCCCATCCGGAACCGTTGCCACCTCCACCGCCCGAGGCGCCGAGACGTCCAGCGTCGGCCAGGAGGCGCCGTACGGCGGCCGAGCGCAGGAGCGCCTTCGACGGCATGCAGGCGACGAAGGGGCAGTCGCCGCCGACGCGGCTCGACTCGACCATCGCCACGCTCTTCCCGCTGCTGGCAAGCTCCTCACATAACGCCTCGGCAGCAGAGCCACCACCGAGCACGACGACATCGAAATCGCTCCTCACCATCGGCTCCCGCTCTCGGTGCGGCGCCGGTCGATGGGCCGCAGAGACGGCTGACGAGGGAACCATGGCGCATGGATCCTGCTCCGCTGGGTATCGCGTCACCAGGCAAAGATGCCCGTGTCCCCTGACAGGTAACCCACGCCTATTGGCCTGCACGGCCGGGGGGAGCGGGCCGAGGAGGGCAAAGACGATGCTTGGACGTTCCGACCAGCCGGCGACGATACGGCAGCGATCTTCCCGATTCACCGATGGGCGACACCGCCGCCTCGAGCCCGACGTATCAACCGAGACGCCTAGCTACGAGCAGGGTGCCTCCTCGCCCGGTGCCCACGCCAGGTCCGTCCCCGCCGGCGGCCGGAGGACGCGCCGCATGGCGGCGGTGAAGGTGAAGGGAGGCGGGACGCTCGCCTTGGTCGGGTTGCTGACGGTGCTCGTCGGCGCCTGGGCCGGCATCGTCCCCTACATCGGTCCCACATTCGGCTTCGGGGCGACGGGCACGCCGGCGTGGACATGGAGCCTTCTTCACACGCTGCTCTGGCTTGCGCCGGGCGCCGTCGCCGTCCTCTGCGGGCTGCTCATCATGGCGCACGTCCCGTCGCTGCGGAACGGGCGCGGCGGCCGGGGGGCCGGCCTTGGCCGGCTTCCTCACTTTCCTGTGCGGCGCCTGGCTGGCGATCGGCCCGCTCGCGTGGCACGTGATGAAGAGCGGCAACGGTGTTCACGGCCGGGTCGGCGTGGCGTGAGTTCCTCACGCGGCTCGGCTACTCGTACGGTCCGGCTGTGATCCTCGCGATGCTCGGTGGGATGGCCATGGCCCTCGTCGTCGGGAGGCGGCTCACAGGGCCGACAGCGGTGGCGCTCTCGATGCCGGCGCGATCCCCACTGCGGGCAGCCAGCCGTTCTAAAAACCCGGGCCGACGGCGACACTGGCCGGCTTCGCCGACGGAGGCCGATCAGTGGTGGAAGCCTGTCCTCGCCTTGTGGTCACCCGCATCGGCAACGAGGCGGCTGTCGCGACCTGCAGGTGCTCGGTGACGGTCCGCAGGTCGCGGACCAGCATGCCGGCGAGATCACGGCTGAAGCCGTTCCTCACCACGATTCGCAAGACCGATAGTTGCTCCATCCCCTTCGGCATCGGGTAGGCGGGAATGAGCCAGCCGTGGGCGCGGATGGCGTCGGAGACGTCATAGACGCTGAAGCCGGCTTCCGGGTCGAGGCAAAAGGCGACCGCCGGGATGCCGAGCCCGGTGAAAATGGCCCGGTAGGGGCCGATCGCCGAGATCTCGCCCGTCAGCCAATTCGGCAGTCTCGCGACAGTCCTTCATGACGGCGGTATATCCGTCCCGCCCGAGGCGGAGGAAGTTGAAGTACTGTGCGACGACCTGCGCACCCGGTCTCGAGAAGTTGAGGGCGAACGTCGGCATCTTCCCGCCGAGGTAGTCGACGTCGAAGACCAGCTCGTCAGGAAGGGCTGCCCGGTCTCGCCAGATGACCCAGCCGACGCCCGGGTAGACGAGGCCGAACTTGTGGCCCGAGGTGTTGATCGAGTGCACCCTCGGGAGACGGAAGTCCCAAATGAGCTTGTCGTCCAGGAACGGCGCCACCATTCCGCCGCTCGCGCCGTCCACGTGGACCGGTATGTCAGGTCCCCCGCCTCCAGCGAGGCCGTCGAGGGCTTTTGAGATCTCCTCGACCGGCTCGTAGGCACCGTCATAGGTGGAGCCGAGGATGGCAACCACCCCGATCGTGTTCTCGTCGCAGTGGGCGACCGCCGGGCCGGCCGTGAGATGCGCGACGTCGGGGCCCACCGGCACGAGGCGTGGCTCCACGTCGAAGTAGCGGCAGAACTTCTCCCAGCACACCTGGACGTTCGTGCCCATCACGAGGTTTGGTTTGTCTGCCGGCAGCCCGGCCGCCTGCCTCGCTTTGCGCCAGCGCCATTTGAGGGCGAGGCCGCCGAGCATGCACGCCTCGCTCGATCCCGTCGTGGAACAGCCAGTCGCCTCCTCGTCCGGGCTCGCATGCCAGAGACGGCCGAGCATGTTGCAGCACCTGCGCTCGAGCTCGGCCGTCTGGGGGTACTCGTCCTTGTCGATCATGTTCTTCGGCGCGCACTCGGCCATGAGCCGCTCGGCCTCGGGTTCCATCCATGTCGTGACGAAGGTGGCCAAGTTGAGCCTCGAGTTGCCGTCCAGCATGAGCTCGTCGTGGATGATCTGGTAGGCGGTCATGGCAGGCATCGCGGCTGCCGGCATCTCCAGTCTCGGCACCGTCGCCTCCAGCTCGTCGCAGAACTGAGGCCGGATGGACAACTCGCCTCCATCCTCCTCAGGGTCGTCATGAGCGTGAAGCGGCACGGCGGTGCCTCCTTGGTCGAAGGTGCCCATCCTCGCCCAATACGCCATCCTGCGCCTGCGCACTAGCTTCTCGCCCATGTCACGCCGTCCCTCCGCCCTCGTCACGGGCGCCTCGTCGGGAATCGGGAAGGCCTTCGCCCGGCTTCTCGCACGACGCGGCCACGATCTCATCCTCGTCGCCCGCGATCGCGTGCGCCTGGAGCAACTTGCCGCTGAGCTCGGCCGGGCCCATGCCGTCTCTTGCGAGGTGCTCGTGGCTGATCTTGCCGACGAGAGCGAGCTCCACCTCGTCGAGGAGCGCCTTTACGAGGGCGACGCCCTCGACGTGCTCGTGAACAACGCCGGCTACGGGTCCGCCGGCGCCTTCGTCGACGGCAGCCTCGAGGCGGGCGTGGGCCAGATCCGACTGAACATCCAGGCCTTGACCGTGCTGTCACATGCGGGCCTCAAGGCCATGGTGGCCAGAGGAAGAGGTGGGCTCCTCAACGTCTCGTCGACGGCCGGCTTCCAGCCCACCCCGAAGCAGGCTGTGTACGGTGCGACGAAGGCATATGTGACGTCGTTCACAGAGGCCCTCCACGAAGAGGTACTGAAAAGCGGGGTCCACGTGACGGCCCTCTGCCCGGGGTTCACGCGGACGGAATTCCACGAGCGCGGGAAGATCGACACCGGGCGCCTGCCGTCATTCGTATGGATGGGCGCGGACGAGGTCGCAAAAGCAGGCCTTGACGGCCTCGAGGCCAACCGGGCCATCGTCGTGCCCGGCGTCGCCAACAAGCTCGCCGCCGCCGCCACGCATCTCGGCCCACGATCGGTCGTGAGGTCCGCATCGGGGCTCGTCACCCGCCGTTTCCGCTGACGGAGCCGATGCGCCAGCTCCGGTCGGACTCAGATGTCCGAAAACCGCCAGACGATGGTCACACCCTCCTGCGATACTCAGGGCGATGACCGCCCGAGACTCCGTCCGCGCAAGGTCCGGGCGCAGGCCGGCAGCCGGCGGCTCACCGGCGCTGTCGGGTGGCTTCGGGCCCGGCGGCCCGCCGAGCCTCGACCCGGAGATCTGCTACCGGGCTCTTAAGGCACGCGATCCGCGCTTCGACGGCTGGTTCTTCACGGGCGTCACGTCGACGGGCATCTACTGCCGGCCGAGCTGCCCCTCGATCCTGCCGCGGCAGGACCATCTGTGCTACTACCCGACCTCGGCCGCCGCCCAGCGGGCAGGGTTCAGGGCCTGCAAGCGGTGCCGCCCGGACGCCTCGCCCGGCTCGCCCGAATGGAACCGGCGGGGCGACGTCGTCGGACGGGCGATGCGCTCGATCAATGATGGAGTCGTCGACCGGGAGGGTGTGAGCGGGCTGGCTGAGCATCTCGGCTACAGCGCCCGGCAGCTGCAACGGCTCATGATCGACGAAGTCGGCGCCGGGCCTCTCGAGCTGGCGAGGGCCCAGCGGGCGGAGACGGCCCGCATCCTTCTCGAGACGACGGGGCTACGCGTGGGCGAAGTCGCCTTCGCAGCGGGGTTCGGGAGCATCCGGCAGTTCAACGACACTGTGCGGGCGATCTTCGGCGAGACACCTATGGCCATGCGGGAGCGGGCGCGTCGCCATCGGCCAGCCTCTCGGAGCGGCGGCCCGGTGCCGGCCACCGCCGGCCGTGACCGGCCGCCTCGACGAGCCCAGCCAGCTCCGAGCGGCGCCACAGGCTTCGCCCGTGGGGGTCTTCCACGCGCCGGTCTCGGTCTCGATCCGCTTGCCGTTCCGCTCGCCCTTCCCGGCGAGACTCCTGTTCGCCTTCCTCGCCGCCCGGGCAGTGCCCGGGCTCGAGGAGGGCGATGGGGAGTCGTACAGGCGGGCGATGACCCTTTCCCACGGTGCGGTCGTGGCGACGGTGACCGACGGCGGCGAGGGCGCGTTGCGGTGCCACCTCCAGCTCGACGACCTCCACGACCTGACGATGGCGGTCCGTCGTGTCCGCCAGCTGTTCGACCTCGATGCCGATCCGCAGGCGGTCACAGAAGTGCTCGGGCGCGACCATTTGCTGCGCGGCGCGGTGGCAGCGCTGCCCGGTCTGCGGATCCCCGGTCACGTCGATGGCGGCGAGCTCGCCGTGCGGGCCGTCCTCGGGCAGCAGGTGAGCGTCGCCGGTGCCCGAACGCTGGCCGGGCGGCTCGTCCTAGCGCACGGCAGGCAGCTCAGTGCCCCGGCCGGATCCGTCCTAAGGGAGTTCCCTCAACCTCATGTGATCGCCGGTCTGTCACCAGATGAGCTGCCGATGCCCGTTGCACGCGCGACGAGCCCTCATCAGGCTGTGCGAGGAGCTGTCGGGCGGGCGTCTCGACCTCGGCCCGGGTGCCGATCGGGAGGAGGCCGGACGGCGCCTGCTCGCTCTGCCCGGGATCGGGCCGTGGACGGTGGCCTATGTGAGGATGAGGGCTCTGTCTGACCCGGACGCCTTCCTTGCCGGCGATCTCGGCGTGCAGCGGGCCATGGCCCATCTCGGACTGCCTGCGGGGGAGCGGCACGCACTGACGGTAAGTGAGCGATGGAGGCCGTATCGGGCCTATGCCCTCCAGTACCTGTGGTCGGGGCTGGCCGGACCGGGCGGGGGCGCCTCGAGCAACCTGTCGGCAGGCTGGCGAGCCTTGACCCCGGTACCCACCCCCAGCCACCTATGCAAGGAGAAGAGATGACCGCGACGACAACACCGAGGCTCGGCACGACCGACGCCTGGATCACCTTTGACACGCCGATCGGCAAGATGATGGCCGTGGGCGACGACGAGGCGCTCCGCTTCCTGCAGTTGCCGGGCTCCTTCGATGCCGCCAGCCTTCCGGCTGACCGCGTCGGGCACTCCGGCTGCCCTCGTCGAGACGCTCGAGCAGTTGGAGTCATATTTCGATCACCGCCTGACGATCTTCTCCCTCCCGCTCGACCCGGCCGGCACCGAGTTCCAACGCCGTGTCTGGTGGGCGCTTGCAGATATCGGCTACGGCCGGACGGAAAGCTACGGCCAGTTGGCGGCGAGGATCGGCAACCCGAAGGCTTGCCGCGCCGTCGGCCTCGCCAACGGGCGGAATCCTCTCCCGATCGTGCTGCCGTGCCACCGGGTGATCGGATCATCCGGCGGCCTCACCGGCTACGGCGGGGGCTTGGACCTGAAGCAGCGCCTGCTCGATCATGAGCGACAGAGTGTTCTTCTCTGACCCTCGGCGTGCCACACGGCCAGACGGCTCCTCGGTGCGCCTGACCGAGGCGTCGTCGGTCGGCGGACGATGAGGGACCGGGTCCCGCCGCCGCAGCAGGCGCCCGCTCTTGCCTCGTCTCTCAGACAGGCGCGAGCAACCGCGGGGTGATCTCCTCCTCGACGACCCCGCCGCGCCCGTCAGCCTCGACCCGCCACGCTGAACGATCGGGACGCTCTGCTACTGCTTCGGCGAGATCGGTGCCGACGTAGTGCAGACCCACTCCGTCATCTGTGGCATAGGACAGCGGGAGCGTCCCGATCGGCTACCAGTCGCCAGAGCGCCGGCCGTCGCTGCTCCTCGGAGTCGTAGTGGACCCCGTTGCCGAAGGGCAGGAAAGACAGGCCGTTCGTGACGGGTCGCAGTAGCGGGCCGAACGAGTCCGTTGTGCCCCCGACGTGCCAGCAGAGGGATCCGGCGCTCACTCCTGCAAGCACGACACCGGCCTCCCAGGCCTCCCGCATGATCTCGTCCAGGCCATGGACTCGCCAGACGGCCAACAGGTTGGCAACTGAGCCGCCGCCCACCCAGATCACGTCCTGGGACAGCAGGTGGGCACGTACGTCTTCCACGTTCGGCATGAGGAACAGCTGAACGTGGCTGACGGCCGCCGCCGTCCCGGCGATGGCGCCGTATGAGGCCCTCAGCCCGACGTCGTTGTCCCCGCTTGCTGTATTGACGAAGCAGAGCTTCGGGATGGACTTTCCCGTGAGCTCCATCGAGTACCGGAGCAGGCCGCCTGCGCGCCACTGAAATGGCCCACGGTCTGTCGCTGTCATCCCGCCGCTCGTGGCAAGTATCTGTCGCTCGACCATGAGCGGGTTCTACCGCCGATACGTTGCAGCCGTTGCGGAGGAGGCCGCGGGCGGCCTTCGGGCGGCGCCCGAGCCGCACGGGCCGCCCCCTCAACTACGAGCAGCTCTCACTGGAGGTCTCGATGCCCACCTCGACAGCACAATCAGAGCGCCAGGCTCTCTGTTCCCTCCTCGAGGACCGCGGTCCCCTCGCTCCTACGCTCTGCGAAGGCTGGACTGCGGCCGACCTGGCCGCCCATCTCTACGTCCGCGAGCACAAGCCGCTCGCGGCACCGGGCGCCCTCGTGCGCCAGCTGGCTCCCGTCACGGAGCGAGCGATGCAGTCGGCCAAGCGGGAGCGGGGCTATGGCGGGCTGATCGAGAGCATCCGGTCGGGGCCCCCGATGCCTATTCGGCTCATCGACAGCCAGATGAACGCCGTCGAGTACTTCATCCACCACGAGGACGTCCGCCGCGCTGATGACGGCTGGGAGCCGCGACAGGACCCGGCCCTCGATGCCGCCCTGTGGCGGCTCATCAAGCGGGGGGCATGGCTGTTGACGCGGCGTGTGAAGGGCGTCGGCTTACAGCTCGAGGCTCCCGGCTTCGGATCGATCAAGGCGCGCCAGGGGAGCCCGCTCGCGGTCCTGCGTGGCGGCCCACAAGAGCTGCTTCTCTACCTCTTCGGCCGGAAGAGCGTCGCCAAAGTGGAGCTGGAAGGTCCTGACCGGGCAAGATCTGTCGTGGAGTCGAGCCGCTTCGGCATCTGATCTGGCGCGGCCACAAGTACCGGTCCGCCCCTCGATTTTTCTGCTTTCTTTCCCTTAGCCGAACGCGGCTCTTGCGATAGCTCGGCTTAGGGAGGGGCGGCCTTCGCTTTGCTTGTGTTCAAGCTCCTGGCGAAGCGCGCCGATACCTGCATCGAGTAACTACGGCGGAAGGTACTTCAACATGTTCAGCAGGAACCTGTTCTCTATTCTCGTGCGCGCCTTCGCGGGGCTCGGGCTCGCAATGCTCATGCTCATCCCCGCCACGCTGGCCGGCGCAGCCACACGGGGTGAGAGCGGCGTGACGGCTGGCGCCGGCGGCTCGACGCTCTTTGGCGCCACCGTCTCGTCTTCTGCGGATCTGGCCCTTAAGACGACCGAGTTCGGCCACATGCCGATCGTCCGTGTCTACTATCCGGGACTGCCGAATTCGAACGCCTGGAGCTCCGGTCTCGCCGCCGCCAACAACTCCGATGTGATCGTCTCGTTCAAAGCCCTGCCGACCGACATCCTCTCGGGGGCAGACGATGCGGCCCTCGAGCAGTTCTTCGACACAGCACCCACCGGGCACACGATCTACTACGCCTACTACCACGAGCCGGAGGACAACATCACTGCCGGCGACTTCACGTTGTCGGACTACCTCGCCGCCTGGGCCCATGTGGTCAACCTGGCAGACGCAGCCCACAACCCGTCCCTCCACTCCGCCCTGATCCTGATGGCATACGACTTCGACCCGCATTCAGGCCGAACCTGGACTAACTACCTACCTCCTGGTCACATCATCTCGACAATCGTCTGGGACGCCTACCCGAACAACACCGGTCTCGGCACCCCGGACCCAGCAACGTCACCTTCCTTCATGGGCTCCGCTGTTGCGGCGTCGAAAGCGGCCGGCCTCCCGTTCGGCTTCGCCGAGTTCAACACCACCACGATCCCGGGCCGGCCGGCCTGGTACACCGCTGTCGGCGCCTACTGCAGCAGTAGCGGGGCGCTTTTCTGCACCCTCTACGACGACTCCTACAACGGCGGCCTCGGAGGCTCGGGCACCTTCTACGTGAGCGACACAGCTTCCGAGAACGCCTGGAAGGCCGTCGTGAGCGGCTCTGGCACCACGACAACTCCGCCGACCGTGCCGACAGGGCTCACAGCGACCCCCGTCAGCGGCACGCAGGTCAACTTGGCCTGGAGCGCCTCGAGCGACAGCGCCGGCGTCGCCGGCTACGACATCTACCGGAACGGCGTCCAGGTCGGCACCTCGACAACGACGTCGTACTCGGACAAGAACCTGACTTCCTCGACGAGCTATGACTACGCCGTCTCGGCGTTCGATGCTGCTGGGAACACGAGCCTTGAGAGCCAAAGTGTGAGCGCCACGACGCTCGGCACCACTCCGCCGAGCGTGCCGACGGGCCTGACTGCGACGGCGACGAGCAGTGGCACGCAGGTCAACTTGAGCTGGAGCGCCTCGACCGACACCGTCGCGGTCGCCGGCTACGACATCTACCGGGGCGGAAGCAAGGTCGGCACCTCGACAACGACGTCGTACTCGGACAAGAACCTCACCGACGCCACGAGCTACGAGTACACCGTCTCTGCCTATGACGCCGCAGGCAACACGAGCCTCGAGAGCAGCCCGGTGTCTGTCACCACGCCCGACACCGAGGCGCCGACCGTGCCGACAGCTCTCGCAGCCGCCGCCGTCAGCGGCACGCAAGTCAACTTGAGCTGGACCGCCTCGAGCGACAACGTCGCGGTCACCGGCTATGACATCTACCGGGACGGCGCCATTGTCGGCACATCGACCACGGCGTCGTACCGGACAAGAAGCTCACCGCCTCGACGACCTACACGTACTCGGTCTCGGCCTACGACGCTGCCGGGAACACGAGCCCTCGGAGCCAAAGTGCGAGCGCCACAACCTTCGACACCACTCCGCCGACCGTTCCGACTGGCCTCCAGGCGACTCCTGTCAGCGGGAGCCAGATCGACTTGAGCTGGACCGCCTCGACAGACAGCCTCGGGGTCACGCGGCTACAACATCTACCGGGGCAGCACCTTGGTCGGCACGTCGACCACGACGTCGTACTCGGACAAGAAGCTCACCGACGCGACGACCTACACGTACGCGGTCTCTGCATTCGATCCTGCTGGGAACATCAGCCCCAAGAGCTCGACTGCGAGCGCCACCACGCTCGACACGACTCCACCGACCGTACCGACCGGCCTGACGGCGAGCCCGACCAGCAGCGGCACGCAGGTCGACTTGAGCTGGACCGCCTCGACAGACAGCCTCGGGGTCACCGGCTACAACATCTACCGGGACGGCGGCCAGGTCGGGACGTCACCGACGACGTCGTACTCTGACACGAACCTCACCGACGGGACCAGCTACGAGTACACCGTCTCTGCCTACGACGCCGCAGGCAACACGAGCCCCGACAGCACCTCGGTGTCGGTCACCACGCCCGACACCGAGGCGCCGAGCGTGCCGACGGGCCTGTCGGCTACGGCTGTGAGCGGCACGCAGGTCAACTTGAGCTGGACCGCCTCGAGCGACAACGTCGGGGTCGCCGGCTACGACATCTACCGGGGCGCCGCCATCGTCGGAACATCGCCGACGACGTCGTACTCGGACACCAACCTCACTGCCTTGACGAGCTACCAGTACACCGTCTCTGCCTACGACGCTGCCGGAAACAGCAGCGCTCCGAGCGCCGTGTTCGACGTCACGACGCTGAGCGGCACCTCGCCGCCCGGTCCCCCGACGCACCTCGCCGCCGCCGTCTGGTTCAACCAGATCTGGCTGAGGTGGAGCGCCTCGGTCGACAGCAACGGCACCGTTGCCGGCTACGACATCTTCCGGGACGGTGCCCTAGTTGGAACCTCGACCAAGCTCGACTACTTCGACGGCGGCCTGGCGGAGGGGACCATGTATCACTACACAGTCGAGGCTTTCGACTCGGCTGGGAACGTGAGTGGCCCGAGCGCTTCGCTCGCGGCGAAGACCCTCTTGCAGCACTCGCGCACGCGTCTTCCGGCGGCCTCGCCTCCGACGCTGCACCAGAACGAGAGCTCCTTCGGGATCGAGATGATGCAGTACGGCTTGCAGAGGCTCGGCTTCTACTCTCCGAGGAACGCTGTGAACGGGCACTACGGACCGGTCACCAATGCGGCCGTAAGAGCCTTCCAGAAGCGATACCACAGGGCGCCCCCCCGCACGGGCTCCCGCTTCGGCCCGAGATCCTGGGCGGCGATGACCCGGGCGCACGCCTTGGCATCTTCGATGCCGACGCTTGTTCCGAACGAGCGCTCACTCGGGGTCGAGATCATGCAGTTCGGCTTGAAGCGCCTCGGCTTCTACCCTTCTGCCGGTTTGCTGAACGGCAGCTACGGTCCGGTCACCAACACCGCTGTTCAGGCCTTCCAACGCCTCTATGACTGCAAGCCATCCACCGACAAGGCGCGCTTTGGTGCCGGATCGTGGAACGCATTGACGAACGCCCTCCTCGGCTGAAGCGGGGAATCCCGGCTCTGGCGTGACGTCCCCGGCCGTCACGCCAGAGCCGCTTTTCGCGTCTCGGAGTGAGTCGCGGCGGCCGGCAGGCGTTCTCAAGGTTTCATTGCGGCACGCCGATATCTGGTCTGACAACTACGGCGGAAGGTAGTTCAAATGTCCAGAAAGAAAATCTTTTCCAATCTTGTTCGCGGGGCGGCGGGCCTAGGGCTCGGAATCGTGATGCTCATGCCGGCCACAATGGCCAGTGCGACCCCGCGGAGCGCCGGCAACAGCCGGAGCGATGCGGGGAGCAGCGCGACGCTGTTTGGCTCGACTGTCTCCTCGAGCGCTGATCTCGCGATGAAGACGCGCCAGTTCGGTCATATGCCTATCGTCCGGGTCTACTACCCGGGATTGCCGGCCTCGAATGCCTGGAGCACCGGCTTGCCGGCTCGCAACGGCTCGGCAGTGGTCGTCTCGTTCAAAGCGCTCCCGACGAGCATCATCGACGGCGCACACAACGGTGTCGATGCTGTCCTCGAGCACTTCTTCGACACAGCCCCGACAGGGCACACGATCTACTACACCTACTACCACGAGCCCGAGGACAACATCTCCGCCGGCCAGTTCACGTTGGCGAATTACAAGACGGCGTGGGCCGACGTCGTCCGGATGGCCGACGCCGCACACAATCCTTACCTCCGCTCGACGCTCACCCTGATGGCCTACGACTTCGCACCGTACTCGGGGCGTCGCTGGACCAACTACCTACCCGCCGGTCACATCATCTCGACACTTGCCTGGGACGCCTACCCGAACAACACCGGGATGGGCACCCCGAACCCGGCAGACTCGCCGAGCTTCATGGGTGATGCCGTGGCGGCATCGAGGGCAGCCGGGATTCCCTTCGGCTTCGCCGAGTTCAACACGACCACCCTCTCCGGCCGTCCTTCCTGGTACGCCTCGGTGGGCAACTACTGCAACAGCAGCGGCGCCCTTTTCTGCACGCTCTACGATGACTCCTACAACGGCGGCCTCGGCGGCAAAGGCACCTTCTACGTGACCGACTCAGCGTCGGCAAATGCTTGGCGCAACGTCGTCGGCAGCGCAGGTTCGCGGGGGCCGCGGACGACGGTCTCGCCACCGACGCTCCGCTTGAACGAGACCTCACTCGGCGTCCGGATGGTGCAGTTCGGGCTGAAGCGGCTCGGCTTCTACCCTCGCCAGAGTGCCGTTGGCGGCCGCTACGGCCCGGTCACCAATGCCGCCGTGAGGGCATTCCAGAAGAGGTACCGCTGCCAGCCATCCGGCAACCTCTCACAGTTCGGGCCGGGATCGTGGGACGCGCTGACGAGCGGCCGAGCGGCGGCGCGGTCGATGCCGACGCTCAGGCCGAACCACCGCTCCACCGCCATCGCGATGGTCCAGTACGGGCTGCAGCGGCTCGGCTTCTACCCGGGCAGGGGCGCCTTGAACGGCAACTACGGTCGTGTCACCAACCGTGCGATCCGAGCATTCCAACTTCGCCACCACACGCGGCCGTCCTACAACCTCGCCCAGTTCGGCTTCTTCTCGTGGGTCGCGCTGGCGACCGCCTAGGGACTCAGCCAGAGGCAGCTCTGACGACAGAGCCGGCAGGCGAAGGACGCGATCCGACTGCCGGGCCGAGGCGGGACCACAGACCGGAAGGGCTGTGGTCCCGCTTTTGTCCGTCACGACGTCCGCTCTAAGAACAGAGGTTCTGGCCTCCCGACCGGCGAGGCCGCTGTCACATGGATCGGTCTTGACCCACCTTGCCCGGCCGGGAGGGGCCGAGGGACGAGGCGCCCGGCGACAGCCTGGCCTGCCCCTCGCAGCCCAAACGAGGGGGGCGTTCACGATAGGCCTCAAAAGTCACATATGCTCTTGTGTTGGTTCAATGAATCGGCGGTGACCGGCGGGCGGTCACTGGCGTGCAACCCGAGGAGTGTTTCTACCATGGCAGTATCACCTCCCTCAGCCTCTTACGAGCTGTCCGACTACGGCGGTGTTCTTCGGCGACGCTGGTGGATCGTGCTCCTCGTGACGTGCATCGGCGTGCTCGGGGCGGGCGCCTACGTCGCTTTTGCCCACAAGACCTATACCTCCACCGTGCTCGTCCAGGTGAACGCGCTCCCGACCAACTCGAGCACCGCCGCCAGCTCCAACGCAACGAACGGCCGGACCACCGGAGCGGTGAACATGGACAACGAAGCCGAGGACGTGCAGTCGGCCTCGGTGGCGGCGCTCGCCAACAAGCAGCTGCACAGCCCCCTCTCCCTGCAGCAGCTGACAAAGCAGATCTTCGTGGCGGTGCCCCCGAACACCACCTTCCTGCAGATCAGCTGCAAGGCCTCCTCTGCTAGAGAGGCGGCGAACTGCGCCAACGACTTCGGAAACGCCTACCTCGCCGAATCGCTCGCGAAGGCGGTCACCGCCACCAGCCACACCCAGTCCACGATCGCCGCGAGCATCAGCAAGCTCACCTCCTCGATCCGGGCGCTCAGGCTGCAGGTCTCCTACCTCCCAGCCAAGGCCCCCCGGCGGATCGCCGACCGCGTCACGCTCAACGTCGACAACATCGCCCTCGGGGGGCTCGAGAGCCAGTTGAACCAGACAACCGCCGAGCTCGCCTCCCTTGGGACCGGCTCCGCCGGCACGATAGCGAGCCCCGCACTGCCGCCGACGGCGCCGAGCAACCCACGGCTGTTGCTGCTGCTTCCGAGCGGGTTGGTCGCAGGTCTCGTCATCGGGCTGATTGCAGCCTTCTTCGTCGACCGCCGCGACAAGAGGATCCACGCTTCGCGGGACCTCGAGCGCTTCTTCGGTGTCCCGGTCCTGCTCAACTCCGTCACGCGAAGCGGGCTGCAGAAGTCGATCGTGTCGCCGGCAACCCGTTCAGGCCAGGCCTTTGCCCAGCTAGCCCAATCCGTTGCGACCTCCTTCGGCCACGGTGACCACATCTTGTTGGTCGCCGGAACCTCGTCGGGTACGAGCAGCGGCATCATCGCGGCGAACCTGGCGGCGACGATGGCACGAAGCCGTGCCGACGTCGTGCTCGTCTGCGCGGGGGATAGGGAGACTGCGGTTACCCGGCTGTTGGGCACGGGTAAGGGTCCCGGGCTTTCCGAGCTGCTGGCGGGAACCGCCTCCCTCAGCGAGGCTGCACGGCAGGTGAGCGGACATACCACGTCTGCGCGTGATCTCTCCCGGGCGGGGCTCCGTCGCCGTCGAGGATCCCCACCGGGCGGCCGGGCATCTTCTCGCCGCCCTCAGCAACGAGGCGCACTACATCATCGTCGAGGTTCCGTCCATCGCCGAGGACGCGACGAGCTTCACCATGGCGGAGTTCGCCGACGCCGCCCTCGTTGCCGTCGAGATCGACCGGACGACGCGTGGGGAGACAGCGGACTGCGTCGAGGGCCTACAGCGTGTGCACGTGTTCATCATTGGCGCAGCAGTGCTTCCGAGGCTCCGTCCGGCGCGGTCCAACCGGCCTGAGGCCAAGCCGGCAGCCGGTTCGGCCAGGACAGACGGTGCACCCGGTCAGAAGGGCAATCTGCCTCTGAGCTCGAGCGCGCCCCGCTCCCCGAACGGTGACACGCCAGATCACGGCAACGGGACGGCGCAAGTCCCACCAGGCGAGACCTCGCCGCGGACGCCTGTGGTCGTCGCGCCGAGCCGGCGCGAGTCGTGAACGGGAGCCAAGTCCCTCGTGGCCGAAGGCGCGTGGGACGGGATGCCCATGATCGATTCGCGTTGACCGCGCCCTCCTGTTCGGCCGGACAATGCGGTCCCCTCTAGGCGATCGGGCCGCCCTCGGCACACGTGGCTCGCTCGGGGAAGGGCACCACCCTGGACGGTTGACGCAAGACGCGCTCGATCGTGTAGGGAACTTTCAGAGCGTCTCCCGGACTGTGGCCGGTGGGGGCTCGAGCGGTTGGCTCGCTCGTCACCCGGCTTGGCCGGTGAGCGCGCTGTTGATCGGCTATCCGATCTGGTGGGCGCTCGGGCTGGCGGACTTCACGTGGATTCTGCTCGCAGTCCCGATGCTCGCACGCATGGCGGCATGGCGGGCGCAGGGACGCCGTGTCCGCGTGCCACCGGGATTCGGGTTGTGGCTTGTCTTCATCGTCTGCGCCGTCGCCGGCTTCATGGTGCTCACCCTTGTCGCCCCGGGAACCGTGTCGAGTCCCGATCTCCCACCGGATCCTCTCCTACGGCAACCGGACGCTGACCTACGTCGGTCTCACCGTCGTGCTCGTCTTCGTGGGCAACCTCACCGAGAAGGAACTGCCCCTCAGGTGGTTCGCCTGGATGCTCGGACTGTTCGCCGTCTACACCACCATCGGCGGGGTGGCCGGGATGGTCGACGCCCATTTCCAGTTCAGCTCTCCTTTCCTGCTGCTGCTGCCGAAGAACGTGCAGTCCAATCTGTTCATACAGGCGTCGATGCACCCCGGCCTGGCCCAGATACAGAACGTGCTCGGATCTGCAGCGGGACGCCCGAAAGCGCCCTTTGACTACACCAACCTTTGGGCGGAGTGCCTGACGCTCCTCGTGCCGTTTCTCCTCATCTCCTGGTGGGGCCGCGGCACGAGGCGGCAACGGCAGATCGCAGTGGCGACAGTGGTCATCGCGAGCGCGCCGTTCCTCTACTCGCTCAACCGGGGGGCATGGCTCGGCGCCGGCTTTGCCGTTCTCTACCTTGCGGTGCGGCTCGCCGCCAAGGGAAGGATGGCGCCTCTCGGCGGCCTGTTGGGCATTGTGGCGCTCGTCGCCGTCGTCCTCCTCGCCACACCGGCACAGAGCATCGTGAGCGGCCGGCTCGAGAACGGCAAGAGCAACACGCTTCGTTCAGACCTGTCGGCCCTCGCCATCAGGGACGCACTGGCCTCGCCCGTCGTCGGCTACGGGGACACCCGCCAGGAGCGCGGCAGTCCCGCCTCGATCGCGATCGGGCCCTCGCTCTCGTGCCCGAGCTGTGGTCAGCAGGCCGTCGGCAGCAATGGCCAGCTCTGGCTGCTCCTCGTCTGCAACGGCTTCGTCGGCACGTTGTTCTACCTGGCGTTCTTTGCTTACGGAAGCTGGCGGTTCTGGCGCGACCCGAGCCCTTACGGCCTCGCCGGCGTGCTCGTGCTGCTGCTGTCGTTCGTCTACATGTTCGCTTACACCAACGTCGGGGCACCGCTCGGCATCACGATGCTCGTCTATGCCCTCCTCTGGAAGAGCGACCGGCTCCAGGGCGGCAGATCCGGGGTGATGCTGGGGCGGCTCAGATACGGGTTGAGGCACGGGGAGGATGTGACGGCCGGCGAGGGCGGGCTGCCGGCCACCGGTGAAAGCCCGGCGTGACCGCAGCAGCGTCATGATGCCCCCGAGGCTCCGCGTTGCACTGGCCGGCCTGGCGGCTGCCGTCATCGCGGCGGTGATCGTGATAAGCGTCGTGTCGGCCGGCTCCGCAACGCGCTGCCGGCAAGGGGCGGCCTTCGACTTCCACTTCGGCTCCAAGCGGGCCTCCCACCCGGAAGGGCCCGCCCCCCAACACCGCCCTCGTGCCGCCAAGCGGCGCTTACCTCGGAGCCTACGTGGGGCCGGCGCGCTTCACCACCGCGGGGGAGATCAGTGCCTTCCAGCATTTCGAGCAGGAGGTAGGGGGACCACTCGAGATCGCCCACGTCTACCATCCGTGGGGAGTGGCATTTCCCGACCCCTGAGGACAAGTTCTTCGTCAACCACGGCAAGATCCTGTTGGTCAGCTGGGGTGGCGATCCAGACACCCGGTCGATCATCGCGGGGAAGGACGACGCGATGATTCGGACGCGAGCCGAGGCGGTGAAAGCTCTCGACCACCCGATCATGTTGGAGTTCCGCCACGAGATGGACCGTCCGAACCTCCAGTGGACGATCCACGGCCCGGCCGCCTACATAAAGGCGTGGGATCACATAAGGTCTATCTTCACCGAGGTCGGCGCCACCAACGTGAGCTGGGTCTGGTGCCCGACAGGGATCGGGTTCCGGGACGGCCGAGCCGAGCGGTTCTATCCCGGCGACGACGAGGTGGACTGGACATGCGCAGACATCTATGCAGCCTCGGCAGCGGAATCGCTGAGGAGCGCCGCTGCGCCCTTCCTGACCTGGGCGTCCCACCACGACAAGCCCGTCATGGTCGGTGAATTCGGAGTCGGAGGGGATCCCTCCAGCTGGCCTGCCTGGATCACGGCGGCCGGGCAAGCTTCCCGAGACCGACCATCAGGTAAAGGCGATGGTCTACTTCGACTCTGACGGAACCAACAGCAGCGGGCGCCCCTACTCCTATCGGCTCGACACTCAGCGCGGCCCTCACCGCTTTCGCCGGATTGCTCCAGCAGCCGCTCTTCCAGCCGGTCGCGCCCAATGACCCCTGACCCCCACCCGAACCGTCTCGCCATGCCGACAGGAGAAGCGGGCACGAACGAGGCACAACTGTCCGGCGCGGACAGTGAACGCCCCGGAGCCCAGGCGGACGCCGGGCTGCGGGCGGAACCGGTCGACGCCACTCTCCCGCCCGCCCGAACGCCCGGTGGCTCACGGGCGGAATACCTCGTTGAGGTGTCCGGTCAGCTGTGGCCGGACCCGGCAACGGTGTCAATTGCCGGCACCGCCCGGCGAGCCGGCAAGGCGGCGAACGGCGCAGCCGGTGGGAGGCGGGCTGACGTGCGTGGGGAGTCGCCGGTGGGCCTGCGCACCGTTGACGAGTTCGTCGTGCTGCCCGGCTTGACAGAGCCGCGACTGCTCGTACCCCTCGCCAGGCGGCCCGCCGCCGGCGCCTTGCGGCGTTACGGAAAGCCGAACTCGTTGAAGGCGCGGCTCGCCACCCAGGGACTGTCCCTCGTCTTTCGCAGTGGTCTCGGCCGTGTCATGCTGCGCGACCGCCTGTGCGTGCGGGCGCCGTCCGGGGTCGCCACCATCGAGTCCTACCTGAGCGGCGCTCTCGGGCTCGACGTCATCGTGAGCTTGTACATGGGGTCCGCACGCGCCAACCGTAAGCCTGTTCTCCAGCTTCTCTCGACCCGCGGCGAGACGATCGGTTATGCGAAGGTCGGTGTCAACGAGCTGACGACGACCCTTGTCGGGGTGGAACGGGACGCCCTCGACAAGCTCGGCAAGGCGAACCTCAAGACCCTGACGGTCCCGCAGGTGCTCCACTACGGCAGTTGGCAGGACCTGACGGTGCTCGTCCTCAGCCCGCTCCCGGTGTGGCTGCGCAACGCTCCCCTTCCAGAGCGGTCATCTGGAGCGGGCGATGGGCGAAGTCGCTCGTGTCGAGGGGATCTCCCGGGCTCGCCTCTTGGCTAGTGACTACTGGGCCCGCCTCCGGCAGCGGTTGGCGCTCGCCGACGAAACCGAGGACAAGTCGGCCCTCTGCGCCGCCCTCGCCGGGATCGCCGACCGGAGCGCCGGCGCCACCCTTTCATTCGGCGCATGCCACGGCGACTGGGCGCCGTGGAACATGGCAAAGACCAGCAATGGCCTGCTCGTGTGGGACTGGGAACGCTTCACGACCGGTGTGCCGCTAGGGCTCGACGCGCTCCACTACTGGTTGCAGCAGGAGTTGCAGTCAGGGCGCCCAGATGCCCGCTCTGCGGCCGTCGAGCTCGTGGGTCGTGCCGCCTCCCTCGTAGCCCCTCTCGACGTCGCAGCCGACGAGGCCGCCCTTACCGGCCTCATCTACCTGGCTGACCTAGCCACCCGCTACCTTGTCGACCGCCAGGCGGAGGCAGGGGCGCGCCTTGGATCCCCGGGCTCGTGGCTCATACCTGCTCTCAACAGCCGAATCGCTCAGTTGTGAGCGCCGGCGTCACCCGCCGGGAAGCTCCCGGCAGGAAGGCTGCGCGCTGATGCCCATGTCAGTCTCTGTCTCTCCACCGAGAAAACGTGCTGCCCAAGCGGTCACGGTCACTGCGGCTCGCCTCTCCGGCCGGCAACGGATGCTGCCCGGGGTGCTCATAGTCGGTGGGCAGCGGTGCGGCACGACGTCGATGTACCGCGCCCTCAGCTGGCACCCGGCTGTGCTGAAGGCCGTGCTCCACAAGGGCGTCCACTACTTCGACCTGAACTATGGCCGCGGCCTCGGGTGGTACGAGGCGCACTTTCCGACCGCCGCTGCTGCTCGCCGCGTGAAGAGCGCGCTTGGCGTCACACCCGTGACGTTGGAGTCGAGCCCGTACTACATGTTCCACCCCCGCGTCCCCGCCCGGATAGCAAACGACTTGCCCGGCGTGAAGATCCTCGTGCTCCTGCGTGACCCCGTCGAGCGGGCCTATTCCGCCCATGCGCACGAGTCGGCAAGGGGCTTCGAGAGCGAGACCTTCGAGAAGGCCCTCGAGCTGGAGGACGAACGCCTAAAGGGGGAAGTCGAGCGCCTCATGACGGAGGACGGCTATCACAGCCATGCTCATCAGCACAACGCCTACCGTGTCCGCGGGCAGTACGTGGAGCAGCTCGAGGTCTTGGAGAAGCACTTCGGCCGAGGGCGAATACATGTCGTCGACAGCGGCGACTTCTTCACGGCGCCCGAGGCCGTCTATGACGGCGTGCTCGACTTCCTCGGGCTTCCCCGGATGGGCTACCCGGTCTTCGAGCAGAACAACGCCCGGCCGCGCTCCTCCATGCCCGAGGCTGTGCGGGCGGGGCTGGACGAGCACTACCGGCCCTTCGACGAGCGCCTGCAGGCTTGGCTGGGATCGGTTCCGGGTTGGCGGCGCCCTCCCTCTTCCTGAGGCGCCGGCCGGTCCCTTACTCGGGCTCGATCACGGCAGCCGTCGGTGCCCTCAGATCCCGTGGCCCCTTTTGTGGAGCAGTCGCATGACGGTCTCGCCAGAGACGGCGCCGCTTGCGACAGCAAGGACGAACGGCAGCCGCCGCTCGTGCCAGTTCTTGCCGACGGCCCGGAGCGCCCAGCTGAGGGCGTCCTTGCGACTCCCGAGGCAGGCATAGGCGAACGCCAGTTGTGCATAGACCCGCCCGGCGGCCCGGCCGCGGGAGATGTCGGGATGGTGCGCCAACATCCATTGCAGAGAGCTGGCCTTGGATTCCCACTGCTGAGAGAAGTACGACGAGCTTCCCCAGGCCACCTTCACGAGCGGCTCGTCGACGATGACGATCGGCCGCCGGCGGGCGGCCCGCAGGGCGAGGTCCCAGTCCTCGTTCTGGCTGTCGGGGATCTCCTCATCGAGGAGACCTATCCCGTTCAAGAGCACACCGCGGTCTGCAAGGAAGGTGGACGAGTGCACCATCACCATCCGGGAGCCGAGGAGGTCGGCGTAGGTCACGTGGTCGCGGCCGACGAGCCGACGGTTGGACTTGCCGTCGAACTCGACCATGATCCCACAGCTGGCGAACTCCGACCCGGGGATGGCTAGCATCGCAGCCACCTGAGCACGGAGCTTGCCCGGTAGCCATTCGTCGTCGTCGTCGCAAAAGGCGACGAGCTCGGTCGAAAGAGCAAGGATCCCGGTGTTGCGCGCGCCGGCCAGACCGGCAGTCCGGCTGTTCGCGACAGCCTGAACCCGCCCACGTCCTGCCAGGATGTCTGTCGGCTCGCTCTGGTCGTGCACGATCACGACCTCGATCTGGCCGGGATAGTCCTGTGCGAGCACCGCCTCGACGGCGACGCGCAACTGCTCGGGACGATCGCGTGTCGGCAGCACCACTCCGACGGAGGGCCACTCACTCATGCCGCCCGCCTCGTATATCCGTACCTCGTCAACAGAGGAAGCGTGAGAGCCGTCACGGCCCGGCGCTGACCGGCGGGCATCGCGCTACGCCACTGCTCGTCCGAGCGGATGGCGATCCTGCCCGTGGTGAACCTCATCGGGTTGCCCGAGGCGGTGTGCGCCGAGGTGAGCATCGCCCATCGAGCGTCCTTGTCGGCCCCGAGAAAGCTGAGTGCCGAGCCGGTTGTGCCGATACCGGCGAACTCGGCGATTCCGCTCAGCGTGAGCGCAGGCGCAGCTACGAGGTCCTCGTAGCGGACCCGGAGCATCGGCACGCCTTCGGCGGCCAGCAGCTGCAAGGCGACGTTCTGGGTGTTCCAGTGTGCCGCTGCGGTGGCGGGTCTGTAGGTGGTCATGAAGCTCGTCTTTGCCGTGTCGGGCCGACTGACCGAACGCGTCCACGAATAAGCAACGGCACGACTGTCCCGCACGACGTGAATGACCCGTAGATCGAGGTCGGCATGCGATCGGAGGCAGAACGCCAAGGATGCATGCTTGCTCGAGTCGACGATCGTCGAGCAGTCGCCGACTTGTGTGATGGCGGAATAGGTCCGAGCGAAGTAGCTGACATATTCGTCAAGATCGTGCCGCCACGACCGCGGCATCAGCGGCGATGCAAGGAGTGGGATGTAGCGGTTCCTGTCAACCGAGTCGTGCAGCTCGGCGATGCGACGAACGTCGAGATCCGCCCAGTCCCCGAAGGCGACGCGGCCCACCTGGCTCCAGAACGGGCAGCTCCGAAACGGCTGACCGCATCCGCACAGCTCGCTCTCGGCGACGCCGCGCTGCCACAAGTGGACGACCTCCCCGACCGAGCAGACGCCCGGCAGTTCGCCGAGCAACCGCTCGAGGAGCGTCGTGCCGCTCCGGCCGAGGCCGCCGAGATAGACGACGCCGCGGCAATGCGTGGCCGCCCGTCACCGCACCGGCCACGCCGCGAAACCGGATGTCTTGAGACTGAGTTGCACGACGGTGGCGGGACGGTGCCACGGGATGGAGCTCATGACACCTCGACCGGACGACGTGCGGTGCCCGATCACGACAAGTCGCCTTTGGTGCGCTCCGCCGTGACACGATCCTGCACCCCTTCGGCTCTAAAGGCCAATAATATCACCGGCACAGCGGCGCCGGGGGAAGGTCTCTGCTCCGCTCCTTCTCCTGCTGCCCGTTCGCCTACGCCTAAAGGTCGGCGCTCGCGAGCACGTGCCCGCTCGAGTCGACCACCCGGGCTGAGGTGACCCCTGCGCCCGAGTGGTACAGAGGAGCTGCCCAGCTGCCCCGGCCGGCGTAGAGCTCGAACCTGCCGACCGGCACCTCTTGTCCGTTCACGCCGACCTCGCAGGTCACCCAACCGGTGGCGTGGACGTCGACGGTCATGAGAAGCCATGGCTGTCGCCCGCTTGCGAGCACGACCTCCCCGGCGGTGGCGGCCGGTGAGCCGGCCGCTTCGCCGGCGGCACGAAGGGCGGAGAAGCGGAGGGACCCGATCGCCGATACGGCGGGCGCGTTACGGGGAGCGACCTCGAAGCCGAGGCCGACGCCGGCGGCGGCGAGGGCGACGGCGGCGACGGCGAGCATGGCTCGCGGCACGTGCCGTGAAGCGGTGCGCCGAGCGGTCGCGCCGGCGATTGATCGAGCTGACAGATGCCCCTTCGCCACCGGTTCCGATACCGGCGGGCGGTCCCCCGGGAAGAGGGGGGAGAGAAGTGCCGGCGCGAGCAAAGCCGGGAGCAGCCGCGCCGCCGGCGGTCCCACCGCCGTCTTTCAGCCGCTCGAGAAGCCTCACCTCGAAACCTGCCGGCGGGTCTGCCTCGGCAGCTATCAGCAAGAGCGCATCCGCCGCCCCGGTGAGCTCCTCGACGAGCTGGCGGCACGACTGGCAGTCGTCGAGGTGGGCAAGGGCGGCGGAACGCTCGGCGCCGCTGAGCGAGCCGAGGGCCAGCTCAGCGGCGACGGAGTCGAGCAGCTCACAGCCCGCGAGCGACGGTGTCCGGCGGCCCGATGGCGAGCCGGCGGAAGCGGCCTCATCCGGTCGATCTCCGATGGGCTGATCCGAGGATGTGGTCATGGGAGGTGCTCCTGGCTGGGTTCGTTCGGTTCTTCGGCGACGCCTCTTGATGCCGTGCGGCTCGACGCGCTGTGCAAGGGCGGAGGCGGGCCGACATGCTCGCCGGTGTCGTTCGATATGGCCGCCCGCACCTTGTTGAGGGCTGCCCTTATCCTCGTCTTTGCTGTGCCGAGCGGGATCGCCTCACTTCGTGAGACCTCTTGAGCTGTGAGACCGTAGAACGCCGACAGCATGAGCGCCCGCCGCTGCTCGGAAGGAAGGGTCTGGAGCGCTCGCCGGACCTGGGCCGTCGCATCGCTCCGGAGGGCGACGTCACCTGGATCGGGATCGTTGCTGACGATCCCGAGATTGACGATGTCGTCCGGGTCGATCGGGACGGCCCGCCTGAGGCGGAGGGCATCGATGGCGAGGTTCCTTGTGATGGTGAGAACCCAGGTGGTGACGGAAGCCCGTCTCGAGTCATAGACAGGGGCGTGTCGCCAGGTTCGCACGATCGCCTCCTGAGCGATGTCCTCGGCCAGTCCGGCGTCGCCCACGATGGCTAGAGCGAGGCCGAACGCCCGCCGCTGGTAACGCCGGACGAATGCCACGCCTGCGCCTTCGTCCCCGATGGCCATCGCTCCGAGCAACGCCTCGTCGGTACGCGTGTCGGCGGTCACCGTTGCTCCTCCCACAGAAGACATACGGTCACCGGTCACAAAGAGATTGTCGCTCGGCGAACACATTTCTGCCCGGCTCTCCGAACGGCTCGTGATCGCGCGGGTGGAGTGGCCGTACCATGCTCGCCGTGCCCCGGCCCACCCGCACAGACCGCCTCGAACGGATGACGAACCTTGTCCTCGTCCTGCTCGAGACGAGCCGCCCGCTCACGCTGAGGGAGATAGCCGGATCTGTCGCCGGCTATCCCGGCGAAAAATCGGCGGCGAGGCAGGCCTTCGAGCGCGACAAGCGGGCGCTCCGGGATCTCGGCATCCCTTTGCGTGTCGAACAGGTGGAGAGCGAGGATCAACTCGGATACCGCATCGACCCTGATGAGTACTACCTACCTGATCTGGGCCTCGAGGCTGCCGACGAGCAAGCTCTCGCCTTCGCGATCGCGGCCGTCCAACTCGGGGGCGGCGCCGGCTGGGACGCTCTTGCCAAGTTGGGCGCCCCTGTGAGCGATGCCGCCTACGACCAGGCCGGCCTGACGAGTCATGGCGTCGGGCCGGAGCCCGCCCCCGTCGCCGTGCTCCCCTCCCTGCCGCAGCTCGGGCCCATCCACGGTGCTCTCCGGGCACGGGCGTCCCTCCACTTCGCCTACCACGGCCGCAAACGCGACGTGGAGCCCTACGGGCTCGCTTTCCGTGGCGGCGCCTGGTACCTCGTCGGGCGGGATCTCACTGCCGCCGGTGGAGCTGCGCTTCGGACGTTCCGCGTCGACCGCTTCGAGAACGAGCCGAGTGTGGGTGAGGCGGGCTCGTTCGAGCTGCCGGCGGGTTTCGACCTGCGGGGAGAGATCCGCCTCCTGCCCTGGGGCGCCACCGCCGCCGAGGCAGGGGTACCGGTTGCCCGTGTCGTCGTCGACGCCCGCCTCGCCCGCCAGGTGACGACGCAGGTGGGGCCAGACGCAGTCGTCGCCGGCGAAGACGGGAGCATCATTGCCTCGATCCCGGCCGGCGACGAGGAGGCCTTCGTGTCGTGGGCCGTCGGCCTCGGCGACACCGCCTTGGTGACCGGCCCGGACGAGCTGAGAGCCGCCGTCATCAAACGCCTGCGGGAGCTGGCGGCCACGACCGAGGAGGACAGAGCCGTGCAGCCGGCCTCAGCCGGCAGGAAGAGCGGGGGAGGGCTACCCCGGGCTCCAGCGACTGCTTCAGTGACTGCTGCAGCGGCCGGCCGGAGCGAGCGAGCAGACGCCGAAGCGGTCGGCCGCCAGCGGCAACATCGTCGCCGGCGAGCGCCTGCGCCGCCTGCTGGCGATCCTCGCCCACCTCGCCCGAGTTGGTGAGGCGGAGATCTCGGAGGTGGCGACGCGTTTCTCGATGGAAGAGGACGAACTCGTGGCGGAGCTCGAGCTCGCCGCCTGCTGTGGCGTACCCCCCTACACGCCCGACCAGTTGATCGAACTGATCGTGGACGGGGAGCGCGTCACCGCCCAGCAGCTGATGGATTTCGGGCGACCGCGGCGGTTCACCCCCGACGAAGGCTTTGTGCTGGCGGCGGCGGCTCGGGCGCTCGTCTCTGTGCCGGGCGCCGACGAAGACGGATCGCTCGCCTCGGCGTTGGCGAAGCTCGAGTCCGCGCTCGGCTCGGCCCGTCTCGCTGTAGATCTCGACCGGCCCGAGCATCTGCCGGCCCTTCAGAGCGCCGTGCGTGGACACGAGCGGGTCGAGCTCAGGTACTTCTCGAGCTCGGCAAGCGCGCCGGGGAGACGGCGGGTCGATCCTTACCAGGTCGTGATGCGCGAGGGCTTGTGGTACCTCGACGGCTGGAGCGATCCCCCCGGCGGCCTCCGCCGCTTCCGGGTTGACCGGGTGCAGGCTGTGCGGCTGCTCGGGGAGCACTTCGAGCCTCGTGAAGAGCTTGCCGCTGAGCTGGGGCGGCCGGGCGCCTATCTCGGCGGAGCCGATGCCGTCGAAGCTCTCGTCGTGCTACCGGCTGCCTCCGAGCTGGCGGTGGAGCAGGTGGCGGCGGCGCCCGTCGAGGCCTTCGCCGACGGTGTCGTGGCGGCGCGCGTGCTCGTCAGCGACGAGGGCTGGTTCGGCCGGCTGCTCCTCCGCCTCGGGCCGGGTACGAGGGTCGAGTCACCGCCGGAGTTGAGGGATGCCGGCAGGAAGATGGCTCGCAAAGCCCTCCGCCGTTACGAGGAAGAACAATCGGTGACGGGTGCCTGACGTTTGCTGCCGGTGAAACGAGTTGAAAGTCCATGAGATAGCCGTAAAATCACTTGGGTGTTGACCATCGCCAAGGTGGAGAGCAGCAGGGCGGCGTACTACCTGTCCACGACGGCGAGCGGATCGGATCACGAGGGGGGCCTCGTCGAGCCGGACGGCGTCTGGCTCGGGAGGCTCTCGGCTTCTCTCGGCCTGGCCGGGGTGGCGGCGCCTGCGGCCGTGCGGGCGCTCCTCGGGGCGCGCTCACCCCTAGACGGCAGCCGGTTGTTCCCACGAGAGGACCGTCGTCGCCTGAGCGCGTACGACTGCACGTTCTCGACGCCGAAATCGGTCAGCGTCCTCTTCGCCCTCGGGCGCCCCGAAGTGACCGACCAAGTCCGCCTCGCCCACGAGGATGCCGTTGTGGCCTCGCTCGACTACCTCGAGCGGCACGGCGTCTGCGTCCGGGAGGGCCGGGTAGACGGGCGCACGCGGCTGTCGAAAGGGGAGGACGGCCTCGCCGCCGTCGGTTGGCTGCATCGCTCGAGCAGGGCCGCCGACCCGCATCTGCACACACACGTCCTCGTCGCCAATCTGGCGAGGCGGGCGTCAGGAGAGTGGGCGCCTCTCGACGCGCGGGACCTGTATGCGGAGCTCAGAACCGCCGGCGCCCTGTTCGAGACGCACCTTCGGGGCGAGCTGACCGCACGTCTCGGGCTTCGATGGCTCGAGCTGAGCGGGGCGTGGGCCGACATCGAGGGGTCCGACCGGCGAATCCTCCGCTCCTTCTCGCAGAGATCCACCCAGATCGAAAGAGAGCTGGCGGCAAGCGGCCTCAAGGGACGGGCGGCGGCACGGCTCGTCGCAGAGCTCACGCGGCCGCCGAAGGACGTCGCCACCCCCTACCCTCAGCTCGTCGAGGGGTGGCGGCGGCGGGCTCACGAGGAAGGACTGGCGCCGGCCCACCTCGAGAACATGCTGGGGAGAGGCCCGGGCCGCCTCGCCGGGTCGTCGGTGTGGGAGCCGGCGACGATCGCCGCCGCCCACTCGCGCTCCCTCGACGGCACCTTCGGCCGCCGTGAGCTCATCGAGGCGCGCTGCGCGACGGCGCCGGCCGGGCTCTCTGCCGGCACCGTCGAGAGTGACGTCGACCAGCTGCTGGCGAGCCCCCGGTTGCTCGCCTGCGGGCTCGCCGGACCGGGAGCGCCCGGGCTGAAGAGGGGAGGAGCACCTCCCTCACGGCCCGAGGCTCGCTACACGACAGCCGAGGTCGCCGCCGGCGAGGACCGCATCGTGGCTGGGTTTGCCGAGCGGCCCTTCGAGATGACGGTGATTGCGTACCAGAGAGGAGGCCGGGCCGGCGCCCTTGACGAGCTCTCAAAGGCAGCTTCCACGTGGTCGGCGGAAGGACGTCAGGTGGCGGCGGCGGCTCCCGGTTGGCGGGCGGCGGCAAGCTTCGAAGCAGCCACCGGGATCGAGTCGGTCTCGATCCGCGCTGTCGTCCCGCCCGGCCCCGGGTCGGCCGCCGCAGGCGGCCGGCACGGCGCAACGGCTTGGATGCCCGATGTGGCTCCGCGTGGCGTGGTCGTCATGGCCGACGCGCACTGTCTCAGCAGCGGCGTGCTCGAACAGGTACTCCGGTACAGCCGGACGATCTCGGCCGAGCTGGTCCTCTTCGGCCCGGCACGTGAGATTGAGGGCCGGAGGCTGCTCTCCGGCGTCGCCCGGGCAGCAAAGGGACGCTTACCGGAACCACCCGAAGCTTCTCGTGAGAGCGGTATGCCGCCTCAAGTCCTGTTGCGGCGTCGCTTCGGCGAGGCGGGCGCCGTCGTCACAACATCGCTGCGGGGAGCGATGTCGGAAGCCGGTCGGCAGCTGCAGGAGGCGACGCCGGCCTCCGTCCTTGTCGTGGCGCCCGACCACGGCATCGTGCAACGCCTCCGGGAGGAGGTGGGAGCGGGCCGTGCCGCCTTCGTCGTCCACGCCAACGACCTCCGTCAGACCATCGACTCCGGCGCCGTCGCGTCGCCGGCAGGTGACGACCGCCCGCCCCGCCTCGTCGTGATCGGCGGCTCGTCGGCTTTGCAGATGGGAGCCACAAGGCCCCGGTCCTTCGATCGTTGCCATCTGATCGTGATGCCGGCGCCCGGGGGCCCGTCAAAGGACGTCGAGGGCCGGCGCCGTCAGCTCGGGATCGACGCCGTCGTGGGCCTCGCCGCAGAGGCGTGCCGCCCTCGATATCTCACCGCCGAGCTCGGCCAGCCGGGGAGGGACAGGGCCGAACGGGCCGAGTGGCGCTCCGCCGCCGCCGCCATCGAAGACTTCCGGGAACGTTGGGGCGTGACCGACGACCGGCGCGCCTTCGGCCCTTGCAAGGAAGCCGGCCTCAGCCATGAGGCCTTCGAGCTGGAGCGCCAGGCCGTGAAGGGCTCCCTTGCAGAACAGCGGTTCCAACGCCGTCTAGGGAACTCGCCATCCGACGGGTTGGGCCTCGGGCGTTGATCACCGGCCGCCCGGGCCGGACCGCCCACGGGCGTCGCGGGTGAGGCGAGAAGGACCTTCGGGGCCCAGTCGTGCGGCGGCGTCACGTCCCGTTGCCGTCGCGACGATCTCGTGAAGCTGGGGGTTGGCGAACCATGGCGTCGCCCACACCCAGCCCGGCTCGGTGCCGTCGAGGCAGAGCGCGGCCCCCGGGCTGCCGCGGGCGATCACGTCCGCCGGCAGGCGCCGTTCCCGGCGGAGCGATGTCGTGCGGGCGACTGAGCTCCGCCGTCCGAGCAGGCCGAAGCCGGCGCCCGAGCGCGTGCTCGAGACCACCTGGCGGTCCACCTCGCCGGCGAGGACCGAGATCGCCTCGAGCGTGCGTGTGTCGCCGATGCCGGGGAAGACGACCTTCGACCCGAACAACGAGAAGAAACCCTCCGCCTCCCGCCCCCAACGCGCCACCGCCTGGGAGAGGTCCTGCAGGCAGGCGAGGGTCACGACGCCCTGACTGCCCCCTTCTGCGACGAGCATCGGCAGGTCGTGCAGTGGGGCGATGTTCGCCAACTCGTCGAGGGCGAACAGCATCGGAGCAGTCCGCGAGCGACCGGCTGCCACGTCGGGAGCTCTCTTTCGGTAGGCCGCCGTCCGCAGTTCCCTGAGGACACCGGCCACGACAGGGGCGGCCTGGCGCTGCTGGTCGCTGCCGGCGCAGATGTAGAGCGTCGACGGGCCCGAGAGGAAGGCCTCCGCCTCGAGCATCGCCCCCTTCGTGCTGGCGAGTGCGGCGTCAGTCCTGTAGCCGGCGAGCACGCCGGACGCCGTCGACCAGATGCCGCTCTGCTCGCGGGGCTCGGTCGTCGCGATGCCGTTCAGGAGGTCGAGCGCCCGGATTGCGTCGTTCTCGGCGAGCGGCCGGCGGAGGGCGGTCAGGTCGCGCCGGTCGATCGCCGAGATCACCCCGCCGAAGTCGACCCCGTCGAGAGCACCCGCATGGAAGGCGACGGCGAGAAGAGCGGCCGCCCGTTCGGTCCAGTGGGCTGCATCCCCGTGGTCGGACCCGGGCCTTGCCGCTCGGACCATGGCGTCGGCGACGAGAAGTGAGCCATCCCAGGTGCGCCCGGCAAGGAGGGGTGACCAACCGACCCGTTCCGCCGACGGGGGCAGCTGCGCGGTGCCGCTCGGGTCAAAGACGAGACAGCGGCCGCGCTGGGCGCGGGCAGCCGATGTGATCTGGAGGAGGTCGGGCTTGGTCGAGGCGGCGACGACAGGGCCGCAGGCGGCGAGGATGTTCGGCACGACGACCGTCGCCGTCTTGCCCGACCTCGGGGGCCCGAGGACGAGCACGCCGTGCTCGGGCCTCGCCCAGGCGAGACCACCATCGACAGCGCCGAGATAGATGGCATGGCCGGCATACTCTGACTCTGTAAGCAGTCGAGCGAGCGCTCCAGGTGGTTGCAATGGCAGAGTACCGTAAGGGGGTGGCATTGTGACTATCAGGTGCTCGAGAGTTCCCGCATTAGATACCGCTCATCATGCACAACTTGTCCACCAATACCTAAATGGCGCCGAGGCGCATGGGAGACCGCTGCAATGTCGAAGCCCTGGCGTAGAGGCAAGGCACAGCCACCGTTCGAGGAGTGGGACGGCTCAAAAGCCGCCTTCCAAGCAAGGACCTCGTACGCCGGGCCGGACAGGCGAGCTGCCCCCACGTCGTCGGCGAGCAGCCGGGAGATCGACCGTCTGATCGAGGCGGCCGTCAGAGAGAACGCCGCCAACCCGAGGGCGCGGACGAGGCCTCCGGCGCTTCCCGCACGACAGCCCCTGCCGGCCGAGACCCTCGAGCAGATCAAGACCCTTGCCGACCTCTGGACGATCTGGGAGCTTTCTCCCGCACCACGGGAGCGGGCGGCGCCCGAGGACGGCTGAGCCGGCGGCCCGCCGCGGGCGGGGCCTCATGCTGAGCGGCCCCTTTCGAGCGTGACGGCATTGTCAGAACGGAGGCGACTCAGATGCAGGTTCCCCTCACCATCTCCGACTTTCTCGACCGGGGCGCCCTCGTCTTTCCCGACCGCATCGCCGTCGTGGACGAACCCGACGTGCCGGGCACTCTCGGCTCGCTCTCCTATGGCGAGCTCGCCGCCCGCGCGCACGGGATGGCGGCGGCTCTCGACGAGCTCGGGGTCCCTGTCGGGGGGCGGGTCGCCATTGTCAGCCCGAACTCCGCCAGGATGCTCATCGCCTTCTTCGGGGTGAGCGGCTCCGGCCGCGTCCTCGTGCCGATCAATTTCCGGCTGAATGTGGCCGAGATCTCCTTCATCGTCGGGCATTCCGGCGCCGAGCTTGTCCTCGTCGACCCTGAGCTCGACGACGCCCTTGGCGGTCTCGCCGTTCGCCGGCGCATTGTCCTCGACGGCAAGGCGGACGAGGGGCTCTTTGCCCGGTTGCCTGCGGGCCGTGAGCCGAAAGGGTGGGAGCCGGACGAGAACGTCCCGTGCTCGATCAACTACACCTCGGGGACGACCGCGCGGCCGAAAGGCGTCGAGTTGACGCACCGCAATTGCACCCTCAATGCGATGGCGCTCGGCTGGCACACGGGCGTCAATGATCGCGATGTCCTGTTGCACACCCTGCCGATGTTCCATTGCAACGGATGGGGGATGCCGTATGCCGCCACCGGCATGGGGGCGCGTCACATTGTGCTCAGGAAGATCGACGGCGAGGAGATACTGAAAAGGGTGGATCGGGAGGGCGTGACGCTCATGTGCGCCGCGCCGGCCGTCGTCGGGCGCGGTGCTCGACGCCGCCGTGGCCCGCCGGGAGAGAGACGGGGCCGGCAATGGCGACGCCGCCGGAGCTGTGCCCGGGGCGGGCAGGACGCGAATCGTCGTGGCGGGGGCTCCACCGCCGAGCAGGGTCATCGAGCGGGTCGAGAGCGAGCTCGGGTGGGAGTTCATCCAGATCTACGGCCTCACCGAGACGGCGCCCTTGCTGACGATCAACCGTGCCCCGCTCGAGTGGGACGCCCTCGCCCGGCCGGAGCGGGCGCACCTGCTCTCGCGAGCGGGAGTGCCGGCGATCGGCGTACGGATGGCCGTCGACGACGAGGGCGAAGTGCTCGCCCGCTCCAACCACGTCTTCGCCGGCTATTGGCAGCAGCCCGACGAGTCGGAAAAGGTGCTCGACGGAGGATGGTTCCACACCGGTGACGGCGGCCACCTCGACGGCGCGTACGTCGTCATCTCCGATCGCAAGAAGGACGTCATCATCTCGGGCGGGGAGAATGTCTCGTCGATCGAAGTCGAAGACGTCCTCTACGGCCACGAGGCCGTCGCCGAGGCCGCCGTCGTCGGCGTTCCCGACGAGCGGTGGGGCGAGACCGTGAAGGCGCTCGTCGTGCTGCGCGCCGGCGCCGGCGTCACCGAGGCGGAGTTGAAGGAGTTCTGCCGGGCGCGACTTGCCCACTTCAAGTGCCCGACGTCGATCGATTTCCGTGATTCCCTTCCGCGAACAGCGACGGGCAAGCTTCAGAAGTTCAAGCTCCGCGAGAGCTTCTGGGAAGGTCGCGACCGCCTGGTCAACTGAAGTGGCCGGCGACAGAATCCCTGTGAAAACAAGGGGAAAGTGGCTGTGGTGAATCCGTTACCTCCACGCAGGCGGGTCACTTCGGGCCGGCGCCATCTCTGCATCCGCACCGGCCCGTTCAACCGTGATAGCGGGCAATGCTTGATTTTGTTCGGAAATTGCTCTTGTATGGCTTGGACTTTCCACGATCACCAGGAGGTGACGGTGAACAAAACCGAGTTAATCGAACGAGTCAGCAACGAGCAGGGTCTACCGAAGCGGGAGGTCGAGACAGCTCTCGACGGGACGCTGGAGGCGATCACAGCTGCCGTCCGTGCTAACGACCCGGTGCGAATCACCGGCTTCGGGACGTTCAAGCTCCGTGAGCGGGGCGCGCGCAACGCCCGCAATCCGCAGACTGGCGCGACGGTCAAGGTCAAGGCTTCGAAGGGAATCGCCTTCTCAGCCGGCGCCACGTTGAAGGCGAACCTGAACTCGAAGGCGGCGGCGAAGAAGGCGACCGCCAAGTCGGCCGCCAAGACGACGAAGTCAGCCACCAGTTCGGCGTCCTCCACACGGGCACCGGCAAGGAAGGCAACGAAAGCTCCCGCAAAGGCTGCCCCTGCCCGCAAGACAGGTTCGACGAGGCCGGCCGTCACCCGGACGGCGAAGAAGTCGACGGCTACGAAGGCCTCTGGGCGCAAGCGTTGAGCTGAAGGGCGGTCACAGCCCTTCCACTCGGTGAAACGCCTCACCGAGTGGGACACCGGCGAGTGCGCCATGTTCGGCGAGGCGCCGCCGCACGCGGTCGCGGAACTCTTCCATCTCGCGATCGTCGTAGGGGGAGGAATCTGCGCCAGAAAGCCTTCCCGCGGACGAGATGCCCATCGTCGAGCGGAACTGACTCCTGTGCTCGAGTAGCGCGGCCAGCTTGTTCTCGACTGAGGTGTCGATGTGCTCGACGTGGTTGATCTCGTCGGCCTCGAAGAGCAGGAGCGTCTGTGGCCGGTGGCAGGGCGCATCAAGCTCCGGGAAGAAGAGTGGATCCCGTGCCGCCACAATGGCGTCTGTGACGAGCCAGCCGGCATTGCGGTGGTCAGGGTGGAGCCGATAGCGCTTCCATGGGTCGTGACCAAGGACCACTTCGGGTCGCCGCCTGCGGATCCAGGCGGCGACCTCGAAGCGCTGGCGGATGCCGGCTTCGAGCTCGCCGTCAGGCCACCCGAGGAACGTGACGTCGTCTGCCGCCCCCAGAGCCCGTGCGGCCGCCCGCTGTTCGGACTGTCGCCTGGCAACGAGCCGAGCCGGATCCTCCGACGGGTCCCACGTGCCCTTCGAGCCGTCGGTGCAGATGAGGAGGAAGACGGCGCAACCAGCTGCTGCCCATTTCGCCAGCGTCGCTCCGCAACCGAACTCGATGTCGTCAGGATGGGCACCGATGGCGAGAGCGCGCGCCGGGACGGCGAGGTCGCGCGTCGGTGCTTCGTCGCTCGTCAAGGGACTCTCAGGACAGCCGAGCTGCGGTGGCAGGAAGGAGCCCGAGGTCCTCGGGGAGATCGACGTCTGCACCGAGCCGGCGGTCGTAGATCACGACACAGCCGAGCCCGAGCCTCGCTGCCTCGGCACGGTGGCGCTCGAAGGATCCCGAACCGTAGGAGAACCCGAAGCCGGCGGCGGCAGGCACAGCCGCCACGTTCGTCCCTTCGCAGCGCAGATCTGGGACGAGGGTGACACAGCCATCCCGGCCGATCAGGTCGAGGCCGGAAGGGGAAGAGAGATCGGCATGGGCGACGACGACGGTGCCGGCGCCCTCAGCAGCAAGCGTGGCTACGCCCGCCTGCACGGCGCCGGACAGCCCGAGCCCCGGGGTCCAGATCACGCGGGCGCCGGCGCCGACAGCCCACTCGGCGACCTCGGCGTCGTCGCAGACGACGTTCCGGGGCAGGCCACCCGCCGCGGCAAGCACCCCTGTGGCAAGACGGCGGGCCAACTGTGCCCGCTCACCGGGCGACAGGACAGGCGAGAGCCGCAACTTGGCCGTGCGGAACGACTTGACCGGAACTAGGAGTGCCCGCACGGCGCCGAGTGTAAGGGCGACAGGTAGAGGCGGCCCGACCGGACGCTCAGGCGGCGAGGATCCGCCCGCACGGCTCGGCGTCGTAGCCTTCGAGAGCGGCCAGCTGAGCCGGCAGCTCTCGCCCGGCCAGCACGTCGAGAAGAGCGCGGACCTCGAGGCTGCCGGCGAGCGAACGCGGGATGTGCAGCTCGGAGAGCTCGTCCTGCCACGCGATGAAATCGAGGTCGTAGGCAAGGGCCGCCGGTTCGGTGGTCACGCCGGCATCGGCAAGCCCGGAGGCGATCGCCGACGCGACGAGCAGATGGGCCGTGCACTCGGTCTCGTAGCCGGGCAGCTCTGCCGGCTTGATCCTGAGGCGCGCCAGCTCCTCGTCGAGGAGGCGCCTCGCCTCCGACCCGTCCTCTCTGTTGGCGACGCGAAGTCCTGATCTGACGACATCCTGCAGATCGTGGACGCTGCCGCGGTGACTGCGGGCGACGGCGAGTCCCTCCCGCCATGAGGCAAAGCCGACGACCTCGATGCCTGCCCGCTGCCGTCCACGGGCGCCTGTCGCCCTGTGGAGCGCCGCTGCGTGAACGGTGCCCGCCTCGAGCAGCTCGAGAGCGCGGGCATTGGCACAAGACCACCACAGGAGACCGACTGGAGTGTCGTGGCGCTGCAGGGGACCCTGCAGGAGAGCCAGTGCCGGGTCGGAGCCTGCAATGGCGAGCATCGGGGAGGGGGCCGTCATGCGACGGGCCTCGATGACCTTCGAACGGATCCGGACGCCCCGGCTTTCGAATTCGCTCCCCTCGGGCTCGCTCGGCGGTGCCGCCGTCGCAAGGGCGGGGGCAAAGCCAGCCACGAGGGCCCGGTCGCGGCTCAGGGGGAAGGCAACCGTGTCGCCGGCCACCTCCGCGAGGAGGACGCGCTCGCTAGCCGGCCGCCGTGTCGAGCGGGCATCCCCGGGTACGTCGTGATCTACGGCGAGGCGGCTCCGCACAGGAGGTGACTCGGACGGCGAACCGAAAAGCTGCTCGACCGATGAGTCAAGAGCGCGGGCAACGGCAAGGGCGACGTCGAGTGAGGGCGACCACCGCCCGGACTCGATGCCGGAGATCGCCTGGCGGGTGACGCCGGCTGCCCGCGCCAGATCACCCTGCGACAGCCCTCGGGCCAACCGCGTCAAGCGGAGGCGGTCATCGGACTGACGACGAGTATCAGGCACTCGATCTTCCTCCTGGGCCCCGTGGTCCCGGCGAGCAAGTCACAGACGGGGGCGGCTCGGCCGTGACACCAGTTCAGTACCCAAACGAGGCCCGGCATCTACATGCACTTGCGGGCGCTCGCCGTAGAGGGAGCAAACGGCGTGCCGACCTGGTGGTTCATCGGTGAGGGGCCAGTCAGGCTCGCAGGGCCACTGGTGCCGGCGGCTGCTTCGTGCGGCCCACAGGCCACCTGAGGTCGACGTGGCGCACTGAAGCCTCTGGCCGCCGGACGCCGATGCTCGGCGGTTGATCAAACCTGTCTCGCCGGCGGGGGTACGGTCGATGTCCGTCATGGCGCTCACTGCTCCCGCCCGGGGCTCCGGCCCGTCCCTGCGGGTCGAAGGCCGTTACTTCGCCGATGGCTGCGCGGCGGTGGGCGGCGTCGACGAAGTCGGCAGAGGTGCCTGGGCGGGGCCGGTGAGCGTCGGGATTGCCGTCATCACGCCCGGCTCAGGCCGGCGGATCCCGCCCGGCGTCCGAGACTCGAAGCAGCTGACGTGGGCGGAGCGGGAGAAGCTGTTCGACCCGCTCTCCCGTGGCGTCGCCTCGTACGCCGTCGGTCACGCCACGAACAACGAGTGCGACGAGCTTGGGATGACAGTGGCCCAACGCCTGGCTGCGCGGCGAGCCTTCGAGCGACTCGATGTCCTGCCGGACGTGTTGCTGCTCGACGGGCGTTTTGACTTCCTCGCCGACCGGACAGCCGAGCAGTCGGGCTTCCCTCCGGTGAGGATGATCGTCCGCGGCGACTCAAGCTCGAAGGCGATCGCCTCGGCCTCGGTGCTCGCCAAGGTGACGCGGGACAGGCTGATGGCCGAGGAGTCCGAGCACTACCCGTGGTACGGCTTCGAGCGGAACCGCGGATACCCGGCCCCCGCTCACAAGATGGCTCTGGCCACTTGGGGCTGTACGCCGTTCCACCGGAGGAGCTGGGCCTTTGTCGGGGGGTTGCTCTTCCGACCGGAGATCACGCCGGCCGAGATCGAAGCCTTCACCTGTCGTTGACGCCGGGCGCCGGATGCGGGCGAAGGCTGTCCGCACGAGCGGTTGCCCGCAGTGTCGCAGAGCGGCACCGCAGGGTCGGTACGGCGGCCGACTAGCTTTAAGTCGGCAGTCGTACTCGGAGGTCGATACGCGCATGTCCGGAGCAGATCCGTGGGAAGCCGTTCTAAGCCGCATGGACGACGGTGCGAGGCTTATAGGCCTCGAGGACGACATCCGCAAGATCCTCTCGGTGCCGTCCCGTGTGCTCGAGGTAGCCATCCCCGTGCGGATGGACAACGGTCGCGTCGAAGTGTTCATGGGTTGGCGGGTCCACCACGACGTCAGCCGAGGTCCGGGCAAGGGCGGCATCCGCTTCCACCACGCCGTGACGGCGAACGAGGTGAAGGCGCTCGCGGCCGAGATGACGCTCAAGTGCGCGGTCGTCGACATCCCCTTCGGGGGGGCGAAGGGGGGCGTCAAGGTCGACCCACGGCTCCTCTCTGACAGCGAGCTCGAACGGCTGACACGCCGCTACACGATCAACATCGCCGCCCTGCTCGGCCCTGACAAGGACGTGCCGGCTCCCGACGTCAACACCGACGCCAGGGTGATGGCCTGGGTGATGGACACGATCTCCATGTTCCGCGAACAGGCGGTGACAGGAGTCGTGACGGGAAAGCCGATGGCCGTCGGAGGAAGCCGCGGCCACGTCGGCGCGACCTCGCAGGGGGTCCTCATCTGCAGCCGGGCGATCTTTCATGAGCTCGGTATGTCGATGACAGGCGCGAGAGCAGTCGTGCAGGGCCACGGAAAGGTTGGCGGCCCCCTCTGCTACCTGCTCTCGTCAACGGGGATGCGCGTCGTCGCGGTGACCGATGCGGACGGCGGCGTCTACAACCCTGCCGGCCTCGATCCCGTCGCTCTCGCCGATCACGTCGCCCGCCGCGGAACCGTCGACGGCTTCGAGATGGCTGACCCGCTCGACCCGTCGAAGCTGTGGGAGATCGAGTGTGAGCTCGCCGTTCCCGCCGCACTCGACGGAACGATCACCGCAGCCGTCGCCGAGCGCCTCGGAGCCAAGGTTGTCGTCGAGGCGGCGAACGGGCCCACGCTTCCCGAAGCCGACCCCGTGCTCGAGCGCCGCGGCGTCGTCGTCGTGCCGGACATCCTCGCCAATGCCGGCGGCGTCACGGCCTCATATTTCGAGTGGGCCCAGAGCCGCCAGGGCTTCGCCTGGGAAGGGCCGATACTGGCCGAGCGGCTCCGGCGCGTCATGGAGACGGCCTTTCAAGACTGTTGGCAGCGTTCGAAGGACCTGAAGGTGACGCTGCGCCGGGCGGCGGTCGCGGTCGCACTCGAACGGGTGGGAGAGGCGATCCGCTATCGCGGGCTGTTTCCCTGAGCCCTCCCGGCCCGAAGCCCGCCGGTAGGAAGCGGCGGCGGCGGACCGCTCCCAGCTCAGAAGCGCCGGCGCCGGTGGAGCTTGATCGAGCCAGTGGACGGAGCGGCCCGCGCGAGCCGGTTCTGCCCCCTCGTTCCACCGGAGGAGTTGACGCCGCTGTGGGCCCGGTGGTGCCGCCGACCGACTTTGCCGAGCTGGGCCGGCCCGATCCGAGGCCCTCTGCAGCCTCAATCGTCAGATCGCTGCGGATCGACCTCTCGCCGCTTCACGCCTCTCGGGAGCTGCGCCTCCTGTTTGTCGGTGGCGGCATCTCCTTTGCCGGCAGCATGCTCACCTTCGTCGCCCTGCCGTACCAGGCTTATGAACTCTCCCACTCGTCTCTCGTCGTAGGTCTCCTCAGCCTCGCCGAGCTCGGTCCCCTGTTGGTGACGGCGGTCATCGGGGGCGCTCTGGCCGACGCTGTCGACAGGCGGCGGATGCTGCGGGTGACCGAGGCGGGGATGTGCGCCGTCTCGGCCGCGCTGGTCGTCAACTCGCTCTTGTCGCGTCCCGAGTTATGGGTTCTCTTTGTTGTCTCGGTCCTCTTTTCCGGCCTCGACGGGCTGCAGAGGCCGTCCCTCGACGCAACCGTGCCTCAACTCGTTCGGCCGGAGCAGTTGGCTGCCGCTTCGGCTGTCTTCTCGCTGCGTTCCCAACTCGGCATGGTCGCTGCTCCGGCCCTCGCCGGCGTGATCATCGCCGCCGGGGGACTGCCCCTCACGTACTCGCTCGATGCGGCGAGCTTCCTCGTCGGCCTGCTAGCGCTGTTCGCCCTGAGGGCCGTCCCGCCGCCGAGCGGCGGGTCCGGTCTGTCGCTTCGAGCTGTCGGCGAGGGGCTCACGTACGCCTGGCGGCGAAAGGACCTCCTCGGCACGTATCTCATCGACGTGAACGCGATGTTCTTCGGTATGCCGAACACGCTCTTCCCGCAGCTCGCCACCCACCTCGGGGGACCGTCGGCGCTCGGGGTGCTCTACGCATCGCCGGCAGTGGGCTCCTTCCTCGTCACGCTCTCGAGCGGTTGGACCGCCCGTGTACGGCGTTACGGCCGGATGATCGCCGGCGCCGCCGCCCTCTGGGGAGTGGGCATCATCCTGCTCGGGCTGTCGGACTCCCTTTGGGAGGCGGCGGCGTCACTGGTCGTCGCCGGCGCCGGCGACATGGTGAGCGGGCTCGGGCGGACGACGGTGTGGAACCAGTCGATCCCCGATTCCCTCCGGGGGCGCCTCGCCGGCATCGAGATGCTGAGCTACTCGTGCGGCCCCACTCTCGGCAACGTCGAAGCAGGGCTGTTCGAGACTCTCACGAGCCTTCGCACGTCGATCGTCGCCGGTGGCGGCTTGTGCATCGTGGGGACGGTGGCACTCTCCGCCCTGCTGCCGGCATTGTGGCGCTACGAGGCCGGAGAGGGCAAACGCCATCGCGCAGGCGGCTCGCAGTAGTACGGCGGGCGTATGCTGCGATCTCGGTGGCAACGCGATGTGGTCCGACTCAAGGTCGCAGAGCTCTGTGAGCTCCGAGGCCGACACAGCGTTTTTCGGTGGCCGAGTCCACACGAACAACCCCGAGATGCCGATCGCGGAAGCCGTTGCGGTTCGCGGCGGCAGGATCGCAGTTGTCGGTTCGAGCAAGGACGTGTACCGCATGTGCGGCCCGTCAACCGATGTCGTCGACCTGAGTGGGCGGATGCTCGTGCCCGGCTTCCAGGACAGCCACGTCCACCCGCCGATGGCCGGGGTCGAGATGTTGCGCTGCAACCTCACCTCCGGCCACTCGAGAACCGACTACCTGTCGCTCGTGGCCGACTATGCCGCCACCCACGATGAGGAGTGGATCAGCGGAGGCGGTTGGTCGATGCCGGCGTTCCCCGGTGGTGTTCCAGTCGCCTCAGATCTCGATGCGATCGTCGGCAGACGGCCGGTCTACCTGTCGAACCGGGACCACCACAGCGCCTGGGTGAGCTCACGCGCCCTCGAGATCGCCGGCATAACGGCGGTGACACCTGACCCACCCGACGGGCGAATCGAGCGCGACGAGTCCGGGCAGCCAACCGGTGCGCTCCACGAGGGAGCGATGTCGCTCGTCGAGCGGCACCTGCCCCAGCTCAGCCTGGACGACTTCACAGAAGGCCTCCTCGTCGCCCAGGGCTACCTCCACTCCCTCGGTGTGACGGCGTGGCAGGACGCCTGGGTGACGACGACGAATGCGCCCGACAACCCCTTCGAGGCCTATCTCCGCCTCGCCGGTGACGGCCGCCTGACGGCCCGTGTCGTCGGCGCCCTCTGGTGGGAGCGGTCGCTCGGCGAGGAACAGGTGGAGGGCTTCGTGCAGTTGCGGGAGAGAGCCGCCCAGTCGGACCGCTTCAGTGCCTCGGCGGTGAAGATCATGCAGGACGGGGTGTGCGAGACCTTCACTGCAGCGATGCTGACGCCATACCTCGACCGGCACGGCCACGAGACCGACGAGTGCGGCATGTCATTCGTGGAGCCGGAGGCCCTGAAAGGTCACGTCACGCGGCTCGATGCAGAGGGCTTCCAGGTTCACGTGCACGCCATCGGGGATCGCGCCGTGAGAGAGGCGCTCGACGCCATCGAAGCAGCCCGGTCGACGAACGGAACCCATCGACCCGGCGCCGACCGCCGCCACCATCTCGCTCACCTGCAGGTGGTGCATCCCGATGACCTGGCCCGCTTCAGCGAGCTCGGGGTTGTCGCCAACTTCCAACCGTTGTGGGCCTGCGCCGAGGCCCAGATGGTCGACCTGACGCTGCCGTTTCTCGGCGAGGAGCGCAGCGCCCAGCAGTACCCGATCGGGAGCCTCGCCTCGCGTGGAGTGCCGCTCGCGTTCGGCAGCGACTGGCCTGTCTCGAGCCCGGATCCTCTTGCGGAGATGCACGTCGCCGTGACGAGGACGCCGGCGCCTGAAGGAACTGGGGCGGCCCCGGATCCAACCGGTGTGCCCCCCTTCCTGCCCGACGAGCGGATCGATCTCGCCACTGCCCTCCGGGCCTTCACGGCCGGATCCGCCTACGTGAACCATCTCGAGGACCTCACCGGCTCTGTCGAGGTCGGCAAGCTTGCCGACCTCGTCGTGGTCGATCGCGACCTCTTCGAGGTGGATGCCGCAGACGGGGGGATCGCCGGAGCCAAGGTGCTCCTCACGATGATCGAGGGTAAGGCCGTCTTCGAGTCAGACGGCCTATAAGAGCGGGGTCAGTCCGCCTCCTTCAACGGAGCTGCCGCCGGACCGGTGGAGGCTGTTCCTCGCCGGGCATGACGGCTCGCCGTGCCGGCGTGTCAGACTGACCCGGCCTCGAAGAGGCAGCTACGAACGGGCGCTTAGCTCAGGTGGTCAGAGCAGCTCGCTTACAACGAGCAGGTCGGCGGTTCGAGTCCGTCAGCGCCCACACTTAGTCGTCCACCTGGACGATCTCCGGGCCATCGAGGGCCACAGGACGATGTAGACGTCGCCGCCTCGCCTGCTCTTGGTTGCCTACACGGACCTGGTGTTGCCAGCAGGCTCCCCTCGCTGGGTGAGGCGATCAGGTCGCTGGTCACAGCCAGGTCACAACTGTGACTTGGCTGTGACCTTCTATTTCGTACAACTACTCCCGGCACCGTTTCTCGACGCGGGAGGCACAGAAGCAAGTGAAGGTTCCAAAAGCGCTCATGGCGCCCCTGCGTCGGGGCGTCGACGGGCTGAGACACCTGACAGCGACGCACAGGCGATCGATGCGACTCGCAGCGATCCTCGCGGGGGCGGCGACGGGGCTGGCCGCATGCGGCGGCTCGAGCTCCCCGTCGTCGGCCAGCTCCCGGACGGTAGCCAGCCTGTCGACAAGCACGATCGCTCGGACGAGCAGCAGCCATAGTGGCGGGCGAACCATGGCCACAGTGCCGACGGGCGACAACCCGACCGTCTTGGTGGACGAGTGGGCTGCCTGCATGCGCAGCAAGGGTGCTCCCAGCCAGAGCGACCCGATCATCGACTCCCACGGGGTGATCAACATCATCACCCCTCCTCTGGGAAATGGCGGGTCTCTAGGACAGAGCAAGCTGCCGGGGGATCCCCACGGTGCCACCGGCACGTGCAGCCAGTACCTGGTCAAGGCCCAAGTTGAGCTGCGAGTCGAATACCCGGTCCTCGACGCGCAAGGGCCGAGCGAAGGCACGTACCTGCGCTACGTCTACTGCATGAGGGCCAACGGCGTCCCGAAGTTCCCCTTCCCCTATGGCCCCGATGACAGCCGAACGAACTTCAACGGCACCGGCGTCAACCCCGACAGCCCAGAGGTCGAGAAGGTCAATGACTTGTGCGGCAGGAGGCTCGGCCTGCCGACCTGGTGGATCAACGGTTGGGGACCACCCGGAGACATCAGCGTGTCGCCCGACATCAAGAGCGGTCCCCCAGTCGGACCGCCTGTGCCGGCAGGCAACGGCGGGTCGGCCTCCCCTGGCTGAGCTCTGCTCGAGACGACTCTTTAGCCGGCGACAAGTAGGTGGGGTAGCAAACGAACGCGCTCGTAGCACTGGTAGCCGCCTTGTCGACGAGGCGTCGAAGGAGGAGTTACATGACAACGACGTACCGGCGATCAGCTGAGCTGGCAGTCCTCCTCGCGGGGGCAGCAATCGCGCTGGCCGCCTGCAGTGGTTCCAGCTCCCCGAAGGCCGCCGGCTCCCCGACGGTGGCCAGCCTCCCGCCGAGCACCACCGTCGGGACGATGAGCGGGCACGGAGGAGGGAGCACTACGGCCGCTCTTCCCAAGACCAACAACGCCACCGCGTTGGTGGACGAGTGGGCTACCTGCATGCGCAGGCACGGTGACCCCAACCAGACCGACCCGGCCATCGACTCCCACGGCGGGATCAACATCACTGTCCCGCAAGGATTCGCAAGCCACCAGTTTGGCGAGGATCTCCATAACGCCACCGGTACATGCAGCGAGTACCTGGCCGCGGCCCAAAAAGTGCTGCGCGTCGAGTTCCCGGCCGCGCCCTTCAATCCCGACGAGGCTCTGCTCGTACAGTACGCCGACTGCATGCGGACGAACGGGGTGCCGAACTACCCCGACCCAATCGGCGACGAAACCAATTTGAATGGCATCAACATGAACAGCTCCGTCTTCGAGAACGCCAACAAAGTGTGCGGCAAACAGATCAATGCACCGGATTGGTGGATCAACGGCTGGGGCCCACCGGGTGACATCAGTTCTTCAAGCGGACCGATCGGTGGCGTGCCGCACGGCAATCCGGTGCCGGCCACGGGCTGAGAGTCTCGGCTTGACGACGGTCCGCGAACCTGCCGCCGTCTTCGGCGGCCGCCTCGTGGCCCCACTTCACAGGCTTTGGTGTCTGGACATAGGCTGCGGTCGCCCGACGTGACGAGTGTCCCGCTGTCCTGGCGGCGAGTCACTGCCTACTCATAGCTCGTGACACTTCCTGCTGCATACGGAGAGGTCTCCGTGTCGAAGTAGCCCGACGAGAGGTTTGGCGCGCACGTCGTCGGCGCAGATGTCGCGGGCGGCGAGCTCACGGTGCGCTCGACGACCGAAAAGACCTTGCCGTTGAGATCCCCCCGGCCCTAACCGCTGCACGGTCGTATCGCGCCTGCCCGAGATGACGACTGTGAAGCCGCTGGCTCGCAACAGCTCCGCGAGGTCGAGCTCGTTGTCGCCATGTGCCACGCTTGAGCAGGCGGAGTGCTTGAGCGCCCGTAGTCGCGAGCGCTCAGACTGCTCGCAATGCCTCCGTAGGCGAAAGGCGGGCGGCCCGAATCGACGGGTAGAGGCCGGCTATCGCGCCGATGACCAGGGCGACTCCCACCCCTCCGTAGAGAGCCTCGGCAGGGATCTGCACCGACCAGTGCTGGCTCGCCGCATAGATCGCCGTCGCGCCGCCGCCGAACACGGTGCCCGCAACGCCGCCGATGACTGACAGGATCACCGCCTCGGCCAGGAACTGCTCGGCGACGTGGCGCCGGCTGGCGCCGAGGGCGCGGCGCAGGCCGATCTCCGAGCGCCGCTCGAGTACGGAGATGACCATCACGTTGGCGATGCCGACCCCACCGACGAGTAGAGCCACGGCCCCGAGTCCGAGAAGGAGGCCGTTGTAGGCGCCCTTGGTTACGAGCTCGGCCTTCAAGATGTCGGACGGGAAGCTGACCGCGACGACCGAGGGGTCAGCGGGGCTGACGGTCGCGGGCAGCACGTCGGCGACCGCGTTCACCTGGCTCGGCACGCTCCGCAGGTAGAGCCCTGTCGGATGGCCGTCGAAGGCGAAGTCCTGCTCGGCGACGGGAAAGCCGATGAACGCCATCGAGTCCATCTGAGAGACGAGCTGCACCGGGCGCAAGATGCCGACCACCGTGAACCCGTGCCCGCCGATCCATACCTGGGTCGGGTTGGCGAGATTGTCGATGCCGAGCAGGCTGGCCGCCTCGGCGCCGAGGACCACGGCCGGGAAGTGGGCGGTGGCCGCGTTCAAGAAAGTGCCGTGGGCGACGGTGGCGCCGAGAGTGGCCGGCATGGCGGCGTCGGTCGCGGTGAGCGAGATGCCGTTGGTGTTGATCGCCGGGACGAACGAGCTGCGGTACACGTAGACGTTCTGGATGCTGCCGATCTCGGTCACGTTGGTGACCGGTCCGACCCGCGAGACCATGCCCTCGGCGGTGACTGGCAGCTCGGTCGGCTGACCCAAGGCGGTGTTGCCCGGCTGTACCGTGATCAGGTTGCTGAGCTGTCCGAGCTCGTTCAAGAGGCCGGACTTCGACGACTGAGAGATCCCGAGCACGCCGACGATGGCGGCGATGCCGATGCTGATCCCGAGTGCGGACAGCGACGCCCGCACCCGCCGGCTGCGCAGGCCGAGGCTCCCGACCCGGAGCAGATCGCGGCGAGAGAGCCGGGAGCCGCCTGGGTCACGTCCCCGTCGGCGAGTCACCGATGATCCTCCCGTCTTTGATCTCGATGTGCCGATCCATCGCAGCGGCCACCTCGTGGTCGTGGGTGATGACGACGATCGTTGTCCCCTCTTCGTGCAGCTCGCGCAGCAGTTCGAGGATCGACGCGCCGGTCGCCGAGTCGAGGTTGCCGGTCGGCTCGTCGGCCATCACGAGCGCCGGTCGGCCGGCGAGAGCGCGGGCGATGGCGGTGCGCTGCTGCTCGCCGCCCGAGAGCTGGTTCGGTCGGTGCGAAAGGCGATGCCCGAGCCCGACCCGCTCGATCGCCGTTGCGGCCAGTCGCCGCCGATCGGCCACCCGGCCACCCCGGTACATCAGGCCGTCGGCGACGTTGTCGAGCACACTGAGGCCGTCGAGGAGGAAGAACTGCTGGAAGACGAAACCAAGACGCCGCGCCCGCAAGCCGGAGAGCTGCTTGTCGGACATCGTCGAGGTGTCCTCTCCGGCGACGCGCACCACACCGCGCGTCGGCCGCTCGAGGGTGCCCATCACGTGCAGGAGGGTGCTCTTGCCCGAGCCCGAAGGGCCGACGATGGCGATGAGCTCACCCTGGTCGATCCGCAGGTCGATGCCGGCGAGAGCGACGACCGGCGGATCGGCCGGGTACTCCTTCACCACCTCGACGAGCTCGAGGACCGGCGCCTCCGGAGCGGCCCCCTCTACTGGGAACGGGACCGTCAGGGTCACGACGACGGGACCTCGACCCGTGCGCCGGCGGTGATGCCAGACCCGCTGATCTGGACGCGGGTGCTGTCGTAGAGGCCGGTAGTCACTCCGACGAGGTGACTGGTATCGCCGGTCACCACGTCGACGCCGAACCCACCGCCGGCAAGAGCAAGAAGGGCGTTGACGGGAGCGGCGAGAACGTTGTCTGCACGTTCTGTCGTGATGTCGACATTCACCGGCGCCTGGTCCAAGGTGGCAAGCAGAGGCGTTCGGTCCAGAGTGATGGTGACCGTGACGGTCGGAGTGGAGTTGCTCCCGCTCCCGGCGGACGAGCAGGGCGACGAGCCGCTGCCGCCTGGCCCCCCGCTGGCGGTGCCGATGCCACCGCCACCCGCGCACGTGGCCACCGTCCCGACGGTCTCGATCCGGCCGCCGACCGTCGACGTACCGTCGGGCAGCACGATCGACACTGTGTCACCCGCCTTGACGAGGTACTCGTCCGAGACGTCCAAGTCGACGGTGACGATCGGGGTCGTGCTGGTAGCGGTCAGCACGGTGCCGCCACCCCCGCCGGCGCCTCCGACGGACTGGCCTACAGAGGGCGTGACCGCGGTGACCCGGATCGGACCAGGCTCGAAGACGACCGCGCCGAGCAGGATCCCGCCGGTCGCAGGCAGTCCGCCCGCCCGCTGCCAGCGCTCGACGGCGGTCGCTGTCGCCGACGAATAGTGGTTGCTCTCGCCGAGGCCGGCGCCGTAGCCGAGGGAGATCAGGTCGTGGGTGAGCTCGCCGACGTCGGCGCCGTCGGACATCCCGACATAGAAGGCGCGGTAGGCGGCGATGGCGCCGTAGAGGAGCGGCACCTCCACATTGTTGAGCGAGTAGACGCGCTGGTCCTCCTTGATGATCTGGCCGACTTGCGGCAGGAAGGTGTAGGTAGTGCCGGGGTTCGTGGCGGTGGCCTGCAATGACGCCAGGGAGGCCTCGTCGCCCTGCAGCGTCGTTTCGTCAGAGACGACCTTGGCCCGGTTCTGGTTGTAGTCACGGCCCGCGCTCGACTGGGCGGCGGACAGCTGTTGCTGGGCCTGAGTGAGCTGGGTCAGGGCCTGGCTCACCTTCTGGGCGTCCCGCCCGCAGGCCACCGTGGACGCCCCCTCGCCGGCGCAGTCCTTAACCTTCTGCGCCTGGTCGGCGCCGTAGGTCGACTGGGCGGTGCTCACGTTGGTCTGGGCGACTTCGATCGACCGGTTGTCGCTGCCCGATGCGTCGAACTCGGCGCGCTCGTCGGCGGACAAGGTCTGCTGGTCCATTGTCACGGTCTGCTGCGCCTGGGCGATCTGCTGCGCGCTCGTCCCTGTCGGGAGGGCGACAGTGAACGAGCCTTGGTAGCCGATCGAGCCGCCGACCTGCACCGTATTTCTGAGGGTGGTCCGCACCACGGCGGCGGTGGCAAGCGCGCTGCTGGCGCCCGTCGCGCTGGCTGGACTGTCGCTGGTGCCGCTCGTGGCGGCGACAGCTATCCCTGCGGCCACCGCCCCGCCGACGAGGGCGCCCGCGACGGCGGCGACGGCCACGACCCGTTTGGTCGAGAACTCAGCCATTGGAATCTCGTCCCCCGTTGGTCACAGCCACGGCGATCGCGCCTGAGGGCGACGGGCGGCCGCCGGGGCGGCGTCGTTCGATGTTGGTCATAGCGCTCCCGGACGCTTCGTCGTTGGCCTTCATCTGGTTTCTCTCCACGGTCGAAAGGCGGCATTGACAGCAGTTGTACGAAACTGAAGGTCACAGCCGGGTCACAGTTGTGACCTGGCTGTGACCAGCCACCTGGCATCTTGTCTGCGTCGAGGGATCGACCGCGGGGGCGGTGCCCGATCGGCCGTCGCCGCTGCCACGCTTGTAACCAGGAGAACACGATGAGAGTGCTGGTAGCTGAGGACCACGAGCGGTTGGCCCGCGCCGTCGCTGCCGGGCTGCGGCGTCACGGGATGGTCGTCGACGTGGTGCTGGACGGCGACGACGCACTCGAGTGTCTGCGCACCAATCGCTACGACGTAGTGGTGCTCGACCGGGACCTCCCCGGCACCCACGGTGACGAGATCTGCCGCAGCCTTGCCGCCGAGCGATCCGAAAGCCGGGTTCTGATGCTGACCGCGGCCAGTTCCGTGCGGGACCGGGTCGCCGGCCTCGGCCTCGGCGCCGACGACTACCTCGCCAAGCCGTTCGACTTCACGGAGATGGTCGCCCGCGTCCAGGCGCTCGGTCGCCGGCCCGGTGTTCCGAAGCAAGAACGCCTCGGGTACAGCGACCTGACCTTGGACCCCGAACGACGTCTCGTAACCCGCGCTCGGACGACCCCTGGCGCTCAGCCCGAAGGAGTTCGCAGTCTTGGAATGCTTGCTCGTTGCCGAAGGAAGGCCGGTGTCAGCGGAGGAGCTGCTCGAACGGATCTGGGACCAGGAGGCAGACCCGTTCACGACGACGGTGAAAGCGACCATCAACCGTCTGCGCACCAAGCTCGGTGAGCCATTGATGATCGAGACCGTCCGCGAGCGCGGCTATCGGATCGGAGGCAAGTAATGGTCGTCACACACCCCCGGATCACACGACCCTCCTGGCTGCGACTGCCGCACCGCACCGCCCGCCTCCGGCTCACGGCTTTCTGCGTGGCACTCTTCCTCGGCTCCGGCGTCGCGTTGCTCGCCGCCACGTATGCCCTCTTTCAACGGACGACCCAGTACAGAAAGCCGTCGTTACCGAAGGTTCCTCCCACTCCGGCCATCCAGCATCTCCAGCATGCTCTCCGGGCTCGCCCTGTTGTTCAAGCCTCCGGCACCACTGGGAGCGGCTCAGGGAGGCCTGACAGACCTTCAAGTTGAGCTGAGAGGGTATCCGGCTCAAAACCACGGGCTACCGCCGCTTCTGCTGACACGAATCCAGCAGCAAGTGGCTCAAGACCAACACAAGCTGGCACAGGCCGGGATTCAGTTGGAACAGGACCAGCACAAGCTGGCACATGCCGGGAACCAGCTGGCAGTGGCTGTGCACCAGCTCGCCCAGGTGGCGCCCGTCGAAGCCGCACAGCGCGCCGTCGACTCGCACCAGCTTCTGGTCAACTCGGGTGTCGCGCTCGCCATCGTGGCCGTGCTCGCGCTGCTGGCCGGCTGGCTCGTTGCAGGCAGGTTGCTGCGGCCGATCCGGACCATTACACGGACGGCTCGCAAGATCTCCTCGACCAACCTGCACGAGCGCCTTGCCCTAGCCGGCCCGCAGGACGAGCTCAAGGAACTTGGCGATACCCTCGATGACCTGTTTGGGCGACTCGACGCGGCGTTCGAGGCGCAACGTCATTTCGTCGCCAACGCCTCCCACGAACTGCGTACCCCCCTCACAGCAGAGCGGACTCTCTTGCAAGTCGCCCTCGACGACCCCGACACCACCATCGCCGCCTGGCGTTGGACCGCCGAGGAGGTGCTCGCCTCGAGCGACGAGCAGGAGTGCCTGATCGAGGCCCTCCTGACGCTCGCCAGCAGTGAGAGCGGGCTGAAGGGACAAGAACCGGTCGACCTCGCCGACACTGTCACGACAAGCCTTGCCGGGCTCGAGCACGAGATCGATCTACGGGGCATCCACGTCGACGAAATGACGGCACCGGCGCCACTGGAGGGAGATCCCCTCCTCGTCGAACGGCTTGTCGTCAACCTCCTCACAAACGCCGTTCGCCACAACGTCGTCGACGGTCGCATCGAGGTCGTGACTGACGTGAGGGATGGCCACGCGAGGCTGTCGGTGACCAACACCGGGGCACTCATTCCGCCGTCCGAAGTCGACCGCCTCTTCCAGCCGTTCCAACGCCTCGGTTCGCGCCGGTCTCATTACAGGGACGGGCACGGGCTCGGCCTCTCCATAGTCCGCGCCATCGCCAACGCCCACCGAGCCGGCATCGATGTCCATCCCATGCCCGGTGGCGGGCTCTCGGTAAGCATCATCTTTCCGAAGACGAGCCGCTCGCGCCGCGCGCCCTCAGCGCGCTCGTGCCCGGGAGGCTCGGTGAGCGCTACGGATCCGACACTCCGGTCCCGGCAGCTGACAATTGAGCCACGATGGAGAGAATCGGGTCTGTGATCGCAGCCGGACGCGTCACGATATCGAGATGAGCTCCATCACCCGTGGGCCGAACCACTCCGACCATCTCGGCATCACTCCGCCGTCGGCGATCGCTCGCAGCTCCTCGAGGAACTCCTGGCATCACTCCGGCCTCGCCCCCCGGGGTGGCCACTCCCGTGTCAGGACACGACGCCCGCCGGTGGCCCCGACGAGCCCCTGGCGAGATCTGCGGAAGGAGCAAGCCGGCGCCGCTGTGGCGATCGGATGATCCTAGGTTGGCGCTCGTGAGCAACGCCGGAGGCTCAGCGGCCGGCGCCACGACACCTATGAGAGGGGACCGACGCCCCTCTTTGGTTCCTCGCCGAACTGCCCCGAAAGCTGATCAGCCCGTCGGCTGTCCTGCTATCCGTGGGCTCCGATTACGGACTGGCAACTATCGCGGGGCGCCCACCAGACCTGCCGCGGTCCGGGCTGCCAGACACTTCCCTCGGTCACGCTCCCCAACCCGACGCGAAGCAGTCATCACCTGCCGCCGGTGGGTCGAGTCCGCCAGCGCACACTGACTCAAACAGAAGTGTGCCTCTTGTCACACCGGATGCGCCCTACTGCCTCCAGTTGCTGGAACCGCCGGTTCCGGCCACACCGACACCGCCTCCGCATCGGTATCCAACCCGCAGGCAGTACCGACGCTGAGCTCAGGCGCCCCGAGGGTGCGAGCGCGGAACTCGACGCCGGCCACCTCCACCACCACCTCGACGACTCTGCCCAGGTCGACGATGTCGGCCACGTGACCCCGACCGAGGTCGACGACGGGCCCGCCGGCACCCGACGGCGACGGTCCCGGGCGGACCCGGAGCGCTTCGGGCGGCACCTGCCACAGCAGGCGAGCACCTGCCGGCAGATCGGTAGCGAGAGCGACCGTGACACCGCCGCCAGAGACGCCCGTTGCTCGGTGCCCGCCCGTAAGCCGCACCCCACCGGCGACCGCCACCCCCTCGAAGAGGTTGTCGATGCCGAGCAGCCGACCGACCTTGACCGACGCCGGCCGCTCGTACACGTCGCGGCACCTACCGGACTGAAGTACCTGCCCGTCGCTCAGCACGATGATCTCCTCGGCCAGCATCGCTGCTTCCTCCGGGTCATGGGTGACGAGGACCGTGGAGAGGTTGACTTCGTGCTGGAGGCGGCGCAGCTCCCGCCGCAGCTCGGCCCGCACCGGCGCGTCCAGCGCCGAGAACGGCTCGTCGAGCAGCACAACCTGGGGGTCCCCGGCGAGCGCCCGAGCAAGACTGACCCGCTGCCGCTCCCCGCCGGAGAGCTGCTCCGGTAAACGGTCGAGGAGGCTGTCGAGGTGGAGTGTCTGCAGCCACCAGGCCGCCCGCGCCGGGTCTGCGTGAACCCCGAAGACCGCCTGCTGCCAGACCGTGCGGCCCGGCATCAGGCCGAAGCCCTGTGGGACATAGCCGAGCCGACGTTGCTCGGGCGGCATGCGGCTCACGTCGACACCGCCGTAGGTGACAGTCCCGGTATAGGTGCCCAGCAGCCCGGCGAGGACGTGAAGCGTGACCGACTTGCCCGAGCCTGAGGGCCCGACGACCGCAAGGCGGTGGCCCCGCTCGGGGTGTGCCACCTGCAGGCGGAACGTCCCGACGGTGGCGTCGATGTCGAAGCCCACCGGCACCGGGGGCGCCGACACCGGAGCAACGGGCGCCGGGATTGGCCGGCGCCGGACGCGGACCGGGCGCCGCACGCGGACGAGGGCGACCGCCAGTACAGCGACGGCGAAGGCGAGGATCGTCGGAGCCTCGGCCTGCGACAGTGGCGCGGACGAGAAGAGGTTGTCGACGTAGACCGGGAGGCTGTAGGGGTGGTAGGCGAGGATCACGGTCGTGCCGTACTCCCCGAAGGCCCGCAGCCACATGAGGATCATCCCCGCCCGGAGGCCGTCGCCGGCGGCCGGAACGTCGACACGGAGGAACCGGCTGAGCGGACCGTGGCCGAGGGTGGCAGCGACATCGCCCAGGGCCGGGTCGACGGCCCGGAAGGCGCTGCGGGCGACGACGACCAAGAACGGCGCCGAGACGAACGACTGGGCGATGACGAGCCCGTACATCGTCTCGGTGAGCCGCTCCCCCGACAGTTGGCCCAGGAACGAGTACGGGCCGACGATGTAGATCAGCAGGATGCCGCAGATGAGAGGCGGAACGGCGAGCGGAAGCTGGACGACCACGCCCACCGCCGAGGAGAGCCACCCTCGGCGGTGGGCCAGGACGTAGGCCAACGGGATGCCGGTCACCACCCCGATCAGCAACGAGATGGTGGCGCCCTCGACCGACACAGCCAAGGCCGACCAGAGCCCGGGGACGTTCCAGCCTTCGTTGTGCCCCGTGGCGACGCGCGCTACGAAGGCACCGACGGGGTACGCCAGGTACAGGACCAGCAGAACGCCGAGCCAGCGGAGCGGGCCCGGCGACCTGCCAGGAGTCACGACTTGAAGAGGCTCGCCAGATCGCTCGGGACGCCGGACCCGGTCAGCTTCGGCGGCGAGACGACCCCGAACTTGTCCGCCTTCAGCTCAGCCTGGCCGGCGGAGCCGAGGAGGAACTTGACGAAGGCCCCGGCGGCGGCAGGGTGAGGGGCGCCCTTCACGATCGTGATCGTGTAGTCGCCGGCGAGGTTGACGCCGGTGAGCTTCACGAATGGACTGGACTGGGAGATGGCGTCGGCCTCGTACATGAACGAGGCGTCTACCTGCCCGGTCTGGATGGCGGCCTGCTCGGTGGTCTCCTCGTAAACGTCTGACGTCTCTGTGGCGAGCTTCTTCAGCGCCGGGAGGTGCTGTGCCGTCGCCGTCTCTTCGAGAGCCTTGATGGCCAGCGCGCCGCCGGGGTCCTCGGTCGGATCGGTCCTTCCGAGGCGGAATCCGGGCATGGTGATCACCTTGTACCACGGCATGGTCCGGAGGTCGTTGGCGAACTTGCTCTTGGGGTAGTACCCGAGGACCTCCGGCGACGAGGCGAACGCCGCGTACCATGACACCCAGTCACCATTCTTGGTCCCTTCGAGGGTGGTGTCGACCACCGGGGAGGCGCTGACGAAGACATCGGCGACGGCGATCTTGTTCTTGATATCGGCCGCGAGACTAGACGAGCCGTGCGAGGTGTCGACCAGTGTGTAACCGGTGGCGGCGTGGAAGGCCGGTCCGACTGCCTTCGTCATGAGGGTGTCGAGAGAGCCTGCAGAGAACACCTCGACGTCTCCGCTGTGCTTGGCCGCCGCCGCCGCCCTCGACGTCGATGGCGATGATGTCGTCGAGGATGTCGCGGAGGAACTGCCGCACCCCGCCGCCGCCAAGGCGATGCTTGCGACCGCGCCGAGTGCTGCTGCCACTTTGGCGTGAGAGGCGAGCCGACCGAGGCGCGAAATGGGAAGTTGAGCCACGGCGGTCATGGTAGTCACGGCGGTCGCCCACCGGTAGTCACAACATGACTACTGCAATTGATGTCGGCCCCACGGAGGGTCTGCCAGGGACTGTCTCCCACCGCAAGGGCGAATCGCATCGACCCGGGCGAAAGCGTCGACGGATGCCTCGGTCAGTCGGGCGGGCCGGCAGCGAGGTATGCCGCTGCGACAGCCTTCGGCACGACCATCGACCAAGCGTCGAGCACGAGCTCTCGCATCTCGCGCCGCCCGATCGAGGAGAGGCGGACTTCCAGCCAGTTGTAGCGCATGTCCGCCTTGGCAGGCATGAGGAACTTCTCGGGGTAGCTCGTCACGAAAGCCTCGCGCTCTTCCTTCGGAAAGGCGAAACCCATCTGTGTCTCGTCACGGGAGAAGGCGAGGTAGACGATTCTCCCGACACGAAACTTGACACGCCCACGGACCACGGCCTCGTACGAGCGCGGAAGCTCGCAAGTCGCCGCACGGACGTCGTCGATCGTAACCATGGCCTCATCCTGCATGGTCTGAGCGCTCCGACAGGGTTCCTGTGACGGCGCCCTATGCCGAGGCGAGGTTTCACCCGACGGCTGACCCGTCCTCCGCCGACGGCATGACCGCCTGCGGCCACAACACCTTGCTCGGATCTGTAGCGATTATCTTGCTCGAGTGGAGACGGTGACAAGGGTTGTCGACACCGCAGACCGAGAGAGGATCTGGGTCGAGTACGCCGCGTTTGAGGGCGGATACCCGGTCGTGGTCCACGCGGGCAGCCCGGGCTCTCGCCGCTTGTACCCGCCGGCCGTCGAGCATGCTTGGTCTCAACACGGCATCTGTTTGATCAGTTATGACCGGCCCGGCTTCGGCGATGCTCCGGCACGTTCGGGACGGCGCATCGCTGACGGCGCTGCTGAGACAAGAGCGATCGCCGGTGCCCTCGGCCTCTCCAGCTTTGGAGTGTGGGGCTTCTCAGGGGGCGGACCCTACGCATTGGCTTGCGCGGCTCTCCTTCCTGATCTCGTCTCCGGGTGTTGCGTCTTTGCCTCGCTTGCTCCCTTCGATGCCGCCGGCCTCGATTTTGCCGGCGGATGGTCGGATGCCCACCGGAAGGAAGTCGAACTGTTCTTCGGGCAGCCGGCGCTGGCTCGAGAGCACTTCCGGGACGAAGCTCGAGAGCTGTTCGAGGCATTGTCAACTCCAGAGGGCTGGCTTCGCCGGTGGGGGCATGCCGCCGAGACCGACGTCGCCCACAGTCGCGACGTTGCGGTCTATCTCGCCTCGGTCCAACGCGATTGCCTCTCGCACGGCGACGAAGGCTGGTGGGACGACTGGGCGGCGTTCCTTTCACCGTGGGGATTCGACCCGGCGAGCATCCGAGTTCCGGTGCAGCTTTGGCACGGTGAACGCGATACGGCCTCTCCGCCAGCCCACGGGCATTGGCTCTCAGAGCACATCCCCGGCGTGGACGCCCATTTCTCTCCACACGAGGACCACTCCAACATTGAGGCTGGGCATCAGTGCGAGGCCTACGAGTGGCTGCGGGTCCAGGCGGCGAGCCACCTGCTCATGGACGGCGTTGGCGGACAGTGCCGATAGTGCTCTATCACGATGATCCTAACCACGCGTCCTGCAAGAATCAGATGAGAGGCGACGCAAGAAGAACCCTCTGATGCACTGCGGTCCGAGGTCAGGTGTCTTCGCCTAGCGGGTCGTCGGCAAGACTGGGAGACTCCTGCGATGCCACGACATCACATGCGGCCCGAAGACCTGAGTCTGCTCCGATGGTCCCAGGACGCCCAGCTCTCCCCGGACGCGAGCCGCCTGGCGTGGTGTGAGGTCTCCCTCGACCCGGCGGAGGACCGTCCGGTGACGCAGCTGATGATCGCTCGGGCGGACGGCGAGGGCGAACCTCGGCGCTTCAGCGACGGCCCGGCGGACTTCCTTCCCCGGTGGTCCCCGGATGGACGCCACCTCGCCTATCTGTCGGCGTCAGGCGATGCGCCGTCGCTCCGCCTCTCGCCGCTTGCAGGCGGAGCGCCTGTCGAGGTGAAGACACCCGGGGCCGTCAGCTGGATCGACTGGTCGCCGAGCGGCGACGCTCTCGTCCTCGTCGTGAACGTCCCGCCTCCGCCGAGTGGCGCGACGCCCGAGGTCGAGCGCAATGCACCGATCGTCGTTCGGGGGTTGTCCAACCGGCTGGACGGCGAGGGATGGTTCTCTGGACGAAAGCACCTGTTCGTCTACGAGTTGGAGGGACCTTCACTTCGCCAGCTGACACGGGGCGACTACGACCACTCCTTCCCGGCATGGTCTCCCGACGGTGCTTCCATCGTGTTCATCTCGGACCGGACCGCCGAGCGGGACAACCGGTTCGAATGGGGCGACATCTGGGTCCTGCCATCCGCCGGCGGAAAGCTCTCCCGTGTGACGAGGGGAATCGGCGGCGCCGCTTTCCCGAGCTTCTCGCCGGACGGCCGGATGATCGCGTTCACCGGCGCACTGCGTGCAGAGGAACAGGATCAGCGGGACGGCCGCATCTTCGTCGTCACCGCCGACGGCTCGAGCACTCCGCGGGTAGTGGCACCGGATCTCGACAGGCCGACGGGCGCAGCTTTAGGCCCGTTCACCCCTTATGGGTGGCTGGCGGCCGACGAGCTCTTGTTCACCGTCGTCCACTCGGGGACCGTTGGCATCTCTCGGGCAAAGCTGTCGGCGCGAACGGCAAAGCCGGTGGTCGAGAACGACAGCCAGGTGAGCGGGGTCTCGGTGGCGGGCGCTGGACGAGGAAGACGGTTCGCCTATACGGCGGCTTGGGTGGACTCCACTTCTGAGGTCTTCTGCTCGCCCATGGCCTCGGGCGCGGCTGCCCGCGTCAGCAGAGCCGGTGACGCCATGCTGGCGGAGGTGGACCTGCTGCCGGCTACGAGGAAGACCGCAAGAGCGCCCGACGGGCTCGAGATCGAGTACTTCCTGATCGATCCGCCGCACAGAGGCGTTCCTCGATCGGGAAGGCGTGGCCGGCCGAGGAAGAGCGAGGCGGCCCGGGAAGGCGGGGCGCCCCCGCTCTTCCTCGAGATCCATGGAGGCCCGAGCCTCTACAACCCCATCTCATTCTTGTTCCCCTACTACCAGGTCCTCGCGGCGGCCGGCTATGCGGTGCTGCTGCCGAACCCGAGAGGGAGCATCGGCTACGGGGAGGGCTTCCGGAGGTGCGTGACGGCTGACTGGGGGGGTGCCGACTTCGAGGACCTGATGGCCTGTGCGGACGACGCCATCGAGCGGGGGCTCGGAGACGGCCGCAGGCAATACGTCGGCGGCTACTCCTATGGTGGGTTCATGACGGCCTGGATCGTCGGCCAGACGACGCGCTTCAGGGCCGCATGGGTGGGAGCGCCGGTGACCGACCAGGTGGCGATGTTCGGCACGACGGATGCCACCTCGTTTCTCGCGTCCTCGCTCGGCGGTGACCCGTGGGACGCGGCCGATGCGTTCCGCTTCCGCTCACCCCTCACCCACGCGCCGAAGGTGACCACGCCGGTTCTGCTCCACGTGAACGAAGGCGACCTGCGATGCCCGCCGGGACAGGCTGACGAGTTCTTCTGCGCCCTCAAGTGGTTGCGGAAGGAGGTCGAGTACGTCCGTTATCCGGGCGGCTCGCACCTGTCGCACTTCCCGCAGGCGGGCGCACCCTCGCAGTCAAAGGACCGCATGACCCGTCTTCTTCAGTTCCTCTCCCGTCATGGCGGCCCGGCGCGGGCGGCCGGGGAGGCGGGAAAGCCGAGGCCGGGAATCACTTAGGCGATCAAGTAGCTCCGCCTGCTGTTTTGGCTGGAGGGCCTCGCCCGGCACATCGGTCAGATCATGGCCAGCCGGCTAGATGGCTGCCGGGCCGGCCTCCTCGCCGGGCACGACCGTCCCGACGAGGCCTCGCCGCCTGCTCCGCTCGCCGACAGCCCAGAAGAGGACGCCGATCAGCAACATCGCGCCGAACGCACCGAGGGTGACCGCCTCGAAGAACGTCCGCGAGACGCCCCAGCTCGCCTCCACCGAGTAGGACTCGCCGAACCAGATGTTGATGGCGCCCGGCCACAAAAGCGTGATCGCAGTGACGACGACGAAGGCCTCCGTGATGAGAGTGACGACCCATGCGCCCGCCATCCCTCCCGGCACGCGGTAGGGGCGATGGACGTGTGGGTGCTTCCGCCGGAGCGCGACGAGAGCGGGAAATATGAAGAAGTAGCTCACCGAAGTGGTCGATATGACGAGGGAGAGCATGACTGAGAAGAAGCTCTCCAGCTTGCCCTTCGTGATCAGGAAGACGAAGAACACAAAGACCGAGGCGAGGAGCCCCGACATGAGGTTGACGGCGATCGGCGTTCCGAAGCTCGCGAAGCGGCCCATCCATGCCGGTGCGGCGCCGTCGAGAGCGGCGACGGCCTGCGTGCGGTCGGCACCCTCCAGCCATACTGCTCCACTTCCGACAAGGGTGAGGATGATGAGCAGCCCGAAGGCGACGTTGAGCCCGTGGGAGTGGAAGACGCCCGCCACCGCCCTGTAGGCGTCCGTGAAGCCGCTCACGCTCGAGAGGCCGGCTTTCGGTATCACGAGGATGATGCCGATGATCGCCAGCCCGTAGAGCAAGGCGCCGATCGCGCCGGAACCGACGATCATCTTCGGCACGTCGCGGGCCGGGTTCTTCATCTCCTCCCCGGCTCCGTTCGAGAGCTCGAAGCCGACCCACAAGAAGACGAGAACACCTACGACCGTGAGAAAGCCGTTCACCGAAGGCTTCAGGTCGCCCGCCGTCGAGCCTCCGGCCGGCCGTCCATGTTGCACGAGGAAGGCGATGAAGAGCGCCGTGAAGATGCCGACGACGGCAACTTTGACGAACGTGCCGATGTTCGGCGCCCACTTGCCCCACCGGAACGACACGATGGCAAGTCCCACCGTCACCCATGTGAACGCCAGCCCGACGAGGATCTCCCCCGTCGTGCCGAGCGGCTTGCTCAGCACGAAGTCGTTCAACGTGGCGATGGTGGTGGCGGTGAGCGTCCCGCCGATCCAGATCGGGTTGGAGAGCCAGTACAGCACGGCCGTCACTGCTCCAGGGAGCCTCCCGAAGGCCATCCGGGCCCACTCGTACGGGCCGCCCTCGGCCGGGAAGGCCGAGCCGAGCTCAGCCGTGAGCATCCCGTAAGGGACGAGAAACAACACCACCGAGATCACGAGCCAGGTGATCGCCTGCCGCGCCGGCTTGAGCGGCGAAGGCGACGCTGTCGAGGCCGACGATCGCACAGGCCGTGAACAGCACGAGATCGAGGCGCCCGAGGACCTTTTGGAGCTTCGCCTTCTCCTGAGCGACGAGGGTCCCCTCCGCAGGGGACAGGGTGGACGCCATCGCACCTCCTGTCAGGACGATCGGTCAACGGTTGCCGGCTTCATGATGCCAGAGCCGGCGCCGTTCGCCCGTGGATCATCTGACAGGCGTCCCGCTTCGCGGGCCGAGATGAGCGGTCAGAGAGCTACGTCGGTGTCCAAGGAGGGCACCGGTGACTTCGGCTCACCGAAGTGCACCGTGATCCCGTCGCGGCGCATCGCCCGGGTGAAGAACGTGATCGAGAAGAAAATGGCTGTCGCCGTGAGTGACAGGGTCACAGCCAGTCTCTCGAGCGGGAAGGAGCGGGTGGATGCCTTGAGCAGAAGGCCGAGGACGATGGCTCCGTTCAGGAACATCGTGACAGCCCACAGGAACGAGATCCGGATAAAGAAGCGATGAACGCTCGGGCGGGCGAGGATCTCGGGGGTGAAGGGGCAGAAGTCGTGGGCGAAGCGTTGCGTGAAGGGCCGGCCGATGAGGGCGGTGAGGACGAGGAGCCCAGAGGCGAGGAAGGCGCTCACGGTCGGCTGGATGAAGTACAAGAACGCGCTGCCTGTGATGAACGAGATGACCGTCCGGAGCGTCAGCAGAGCCGTTCCGAGCATCAGCAGGGTCGATACCCGCTCATGGCGCCATAGCCGGCGGCCGATCAAGAAGTACGACCAGGCGAGAGCACCGAGGAGGGCCCCCCTGAAGCCGGAGATGAGCAGTACGCAGTAGTAGGCGGCGACCGGCGCGACGACGCTTTCGAGGATGACCGGAAGGGCATGGCGCGCTACGAGAAGCGGGTGGGGCATGTGCAGGATAGAGCCGGCTTCTCCATCGGGATGTTCCGAGAATGCAAGCGCCCGCAGTGCCGGTCTACGTCCGGTTGGGCTGATGCCCAAGTGTACTCGCTGTGACCGAGGGTGGTTACTAGAATCCGCCCTGTGAACGCCCCTCGCGGGCGCCCCGGGATCAGCCTCATTGGCCGGCTTAGACGCACGCAGGCGCGGTCGCCAGTCACGGCGGCGAGCCTGTTTTGAGGGGCCGGTTCGGGCGGCGCTAGACGCCTGTCGGGTCACACGTCGGCCAGCTCCTTCACGAGCCCGTTCGTGAGCGCCGCACCTGCTGCAGGTGACGGCTCGCCGGCGCGGCTTCGCACTGTCGTTATCCGGAGCATGATGGAGAGATGGCACCGGCTGGCGGCAACCCGGCAAGGTGGTCGGTCGCTTCAGAGGGATCACTGCTTTGCATCGCGAGCAGGGGTTCGGTCCTCTCGATCGGCTCGATCGGTTCGGTCCTCTCGATCGGCTCGATCGGCTCGTGCGGTTCGGTCTTGTCCGTCGGCTCCTTCGTCTCTGTGGCATCTCTCCTGTCGGCCGTGTCGGTCCTGTCGGTGATGTCGTGGCGGGCGAGAGCGGGCGTGCTTCTAACCAACCCCCCCGACAGGATGATCTCGACGGGCGGAGGTCGCAGGAAGTAGACCCTGCGGGGAGAGCGGCACGATAGGGAGGCGACACTTGCAAGTTTCGACAGATGACACGACGACGGGCGCCGGAGGCGGCGCGGGCGCGAAAGGGCGAGGGCTGCTCGAGACGCTGAAGGGCGGGACGGTGATCTGCGCGGAGGGCTACCTCTTCGAGTGCGAGCGGCGGGGTTACCTGCAAGCCGGCGCCTACGTCCCCGAGGTCGTCCTCGAGCACCCTGAAGTCGTGACGCAGCTTCACCGCGATTTCGTCCACGCCGGCTCCGACGTCGTGGAGGCGTTCACCTATTACGCCCATCGGGAGAAGCTGCGCGTCATCAACCGGGAAGACGTGCTCGAGCCAATAAACCGCCAGGCCCTCGCCATTGCCAAAGCCGTCGCAGACGAGACGGGGACGCTCCTCGCCGGGAACATCTCCAACACCAACATCTACACCCCCGACACCCATGACGAGGTGCGCGAGATGTTCGTCGAGCAGGTCGGCTGGGCGGTCGATGCCGGCGTCGACTACGTGATTGGGGAGACCTTCGGCGCCGGCGCCGAGGCAGTGCTCGCCTGCGAGGTGATCAAGGAGTCGGGCCTCCCGGCCGTCGTCACGTTCGTGCCGGACTTCGACCGGGGCCCGACCGAGGGTTGGACCGCTGCGGAGACCTGCGTCCGCCTCGAGGACGCCGGCGCCGACGTCGTCGGGCTGAACTGCTGTCTCGGCCCATGGACGATGTACCCCTACCTCGAAGGCATCGTGAAGAGCGTGAGCGTTCCCGTGGCGGCGCTGCCCGTCCCATACCGGACGCACTACGCAGAATCGACGATGCAGTCGCTCACCGACGACCGCCTCGGGGTGCGCCCCTTCCCGATCGCGCTCGACCCGTTCACCTGCAACCGCTTCGAGATCGCCCAGTTCGCCCAGCTCGCCTACGACGCCGGCGTGCGCTATCTGGGCCTCTGCTGCGGCGCAGCACCCCACCACATCCGTGCCCTCGCCGAGGCGCTCGGGCGGACGCCGCCGGCGAGCCGGTACTCGGCCGACATCACGAAGCACTACCACTACGCCGGCGAAGCCAGTCGCTACGGCGCGGTGACGGACGGCGCCTCTCGCTCATGAGGAACCCTCGGCACGACGTCTTGTTCGAGCCGATAGCCATCGGGCCGAAGGTCCTGCGCAACCGGTTCTACCAGGTGCCCCACTGCACCGGTTTTGGGACCGAGAAACCCGCCTCCCAAGCCCACTTCAGGTCGATGAAGGCTGAAGGCGGATGGGCGGCGGTGTGCACCGAGTACGCGCCGGTGAGCGCCGACTCCGACACGATGCCGTCGGTCTCCTCCCGCATCTGGGACGAGGAAGACGCCGCCAACCTGGCTCTCATGTGTGCCGGCGCCCACGCCCACGGATCACTTGCCGGCATCGAGCTCCACCATGGTGGGGTGAACGCCGTCCCGCGGGAGTCGCGCTGGCCGGCCGTCGGGCCGTCGCCTATCGCCAATGCCCATTACGCCACGGCCACGACGCCGAAGGAGATGGATCGTGGCGGACCTGCGGCGCGTGCAGCGCGACTGGGTCCGGGCAGCCAAACAGGCGCGCGATGTCGGCTTTGACATCGTCTACGTGTACGGCGCCCACAGCTTCCTGTTCTCGCAGTTCCTCTCGCCGGTCCTCAACAGGCGGCAGGACAAGTACGGAGGCTCTCTCGAGAACCGGGCGAGGCTCTGGCTCGAGACTCTCGAGCTTGTCCGGGAAGCCGTCGGCGACGACTGCGCCATCCCGGCCCGCTTCGCCCCTGACGCCCTCGGCCCGTGGGGGCTCTCGTGTGACGAGGGGCTCGCCTTCGTCGAGATGGCCGACCCGCTCGTCGACTTCTGGGACATCACCGTCGGCGCGCTCACAGGCGTCGGGCCGGATCGACTCGGCCGCCTCTCGCTTCGCGCCGGAGGGTTATGAGCTCGCCTGGACGACCCAGGTGCGCCAGGTGACCGCCAAGCCGCTCGTCGGCGTCGGGCGCTTCACGAACCCGGACACGATGGCAGACCTCGTTCGCAGCGGCGAGCTCGACATCATCGGTGCCGCACGGCCCTCCATCGCAGATCCTTTCCTGCCGAGCAAGGTCGAGAGCGGCCGCTACGGCGAGATCCGGGAGTGCATCGGCTGCAATTTCTGCTACTCACGCTCGGTCTACGGCGGCCATCTCGGCTGCACCCAGAACGCCACGGCCGGCGAGGAGTTCCGCCGCGGGTGGCACCCGGAGCGCTTCGAGCGGGCCGGAAACGCCGATCGCGATGTCCTTGTCGTCGGCGCCGGCCCAGCCGGAATGGAGTGCGCCATCGTCCTTGCGAAGCGGGGCTTCTCGCGGGTCCACCTCGTCGAGGCCGAGCCGGAGATCGGCGGCACGGCACGGTGGATCCCGCGCCTGCCGGGGCTTGGTGAGTGGAACCGCGTGCTCGGCTGGCGGACGGCTCAGCTCGAGAAGCTGCGTAGGAGTGTCGAGATCGTCACCGGTGCGCGCCTCGGCGCCGCCGACGTCCTTTCTTATGGAGCCGAGCTCGTCGTGGTTGCGACAGGCTCGTACTGGGCCGACGACGGGTTGAGCGGGATCACGTTCGGCCCGCTTCCCGGCGCCGGCCCGTCATCGCGTCGTCCTCACCCCCGAGCAGGTGGTGCTGGGGGGAAAGCGGCCGGAGGGCGAGAGGGTGGTCGTCTACGACTGCGAGGGCTACTTCATGGGAGCCGGGCTCGCCGAGCTGCTGGCGGCAGAGGGGCACGAGGTCGTCCTCGCCACTCCTCACGAGCTGGTGGCGCCGCTCTGCTACGAGACGCTCGAAGGGTACCGCCTCCGCCATCACCTGCACGAGATCGGGGTCGAGATGATCACCGAGACGGCGGTGCAGTCGATCGGTGAGGGTGCGCTCTGCTGCCTTGGGCCCTTCGGGCAGGAGCTCGAAATCGAGGCGGAGGGCGTCGTGCTCGTCACCCAGAGGCTGGCGAGGGACGAGCTCTACCTCGAGCTGTCGGCGACACCAGTGGACGCACTGCTTGCGGAGGGAGTCGAGGGGGTCTATCGCGTCGGCGACTGCGTCGCGCCGCGGATGCTCGGAGACGCGATCTTCGACGGCCACCGGCTCGGCCGTGAGATCGACTCGGGCGATCCGAGCGTGCCGTTGCCGTACCTGCGGGAGCGGCCTGTCGCCCAGCAGGTGCCGGCAGGCAGGTGAGCCGCCGGCACGAGAAGCGGCCATAGCCTCCCGTCGGTGGCTCAAAGCTGCTTATGTTGATGGGATGGGCTGGTTCCGATTCCACGCCCAGAGGACAGGGAGAGCCCGTCATGGCTGACAAGTCACCAAAGAAGTCGAGCACGAAGAAGGTCGGGAAGTCGCTCAAGGAGAAACGCGCCGCAAAGAAGCTCAAGAATGAGCCGTCGATCGGCTCCGGCCAGATCGACTCGTTGCGCTCGCAAAAAGGGCGCTAGACCTGGACGGGGTCATCTCCGGCCCCGGCCTCCGCTTCGTCACGCCGGCGGGCCGTTGGCTGATCGCAGCCTCCGTGCTCGGGTCGGGAATGGCTGCCATCGACTCGACGGTCGTCGGCATCGCCCTTCCAGCTATCGGTCGTGACTTTCACGCCGGCGTCGCCGCCCTCCAGTGGGTGGTGACCGGCTACCTCCTCACGCTCGCGTCCCTCCTGCTCGTAGGCGGCTCCCTGAGCGACCACTTCGGGAGGCGACGGCTGTTCCAGATCGGGGTCGTATGGTTCGCCCTCGCCTCTGCCGGCTGCGGGTTCGCCCCCGACGCCGGCTTTCTCATCGGGATGCGGGTGCTGCAGGGAATCGGCGGTGCATTGCTCGCTCCGGGGAGCCTGGCGATGCTGCAGGCCTCCTTCGCCCCCGAGGACCGTGCCCGTGCCATCGGGGCATGGTCGGGACTCGGTGGCGTGGCGACGGCCGCCGGCCCACTCCTCGGCGGCTACCTCATCTCGGCCGCCTCGTGGCGGTGGATCTTCTTCCTCAACCTCCCTGTCGGAGCCGGCGTGCTCTTCCTCACGGCCCGCCATGTGCCCGAGTCGCGGGACCCGGCGGCGACCGGGCGCATCGACCTCGCAGGCGCAGGCTCTGTGACGGCCGGCCTTGGCGGGCTGACGTTCTTCCTCATCGAGGGGCCGAGTCTCGGGTGGTCGTCGGATTTGCTCCTCGGCGCCGGTGGCCTTGCCCTCGTCGCCCTTGGAGCCTTCTTCCTGATCGAGCGCCGGAGTCCCGAGCCGATGCTGCCGATCGAGATCTTCCGCCGGCGCCAGTTCAGCGCGACGAACGCGGTGACGTTCGTCTTGTACGCCGCCCTCGGAGGCGCGCTTTTCCTCCTTCCCGTCGAGCTTCAGATCGCGTCGGGATACTCTCCCCTCGGTGCCGGCGCCGCCCTCCTGCCCGTCACCGTCATAATGCTGCTGTTCTCGGCACGCTCCGGCCGTCTCGCGTCGAGGATCGGCCCGAGGGCACAGATGTCCGTCGGACCGCTCATCGTCGGCGCCGGGCTGGCGCTCATGACGAGGATCGGCGCCGGCCAGAGCTACTTCGTCGCCGTCCTGCCGGCGGTGGTAGTGCTCGGCATCGGGCTCGCCACGATGGTGGCCCCGCTGACGGCGACAGCGATGGCGGCTGTTCCGGGCGAGCACGCCGGCTTGGCGTCGGCGGTCAACAACGATGTTGCCAGGGTCGGCGGACTGATCGCCGTCGCCGTCCTACCCGCCATCGCCGGCATCACCGGCTCGACCTACCTCCATCCGTCGGAGCTCGGGGCGGGGTTCCGCGTCGCGATGGCCGTCTCCGCCGCCGCCTGCGGGGCGGCGGGGCTGATGGCGGCCCTCACGATCGTCAATCCTTCTCGTGAAAAGAAGGGTGCCGAATGCCTCCACTGCGGACTGGACGGGCCGCCGCTTCTCGTGCGGAGGGGGCGACATGAGCCCTGACCCGCCCGAGCACGCGCGTCCGCTCCTCGAGAGCGACGTCTCGGCCGACCCCTTTGTCCAGTTCGCCGAGTGGTACGTCGAGGCGGCGAGCGTCGTTCGCGCTCCCGAGGCGGTCGTCGTCGCGACCGCCGCAGTTGACGGCCGGCCGTCGGCCCGGATGGTGCTCATGAAGGCCTTCGACGAGGAGGGCTTCGTCTTCTACACGAACCGTGAGAGCCGCAAGGGCAGGGAGCTCGAGGCGAACCCGTACGCCGCGCTGCTCTTTCACTGGGACCCTCTCGGCCGGCAGGTGCGCATCGAGGGCGCCGTGGCGCCCGTCAGCAAGGAGGAGTCGGACCTCTACTTCGCCAGTCGCCCCTTCGGCGCCAAGATCGGCGCCTGGGCGTCCCACCAGAGTGAGCCCATCGCCAGCCGCGGGCTCCTCGACGAGCAGGTGCGGGCGGTGAGCGGCCGCCACGCCGGCGGTGAGATACCGCGTCCGGGGTGGTGGGGCGGTTACCGGCTGGCTCCGGAGGTTTTCGAGTTCTGGCAGAGCCGGGACGACAGGTTGCACGACCGGCTTCGTTACTCGGCGCGCGTCTGCAAAGGGCTGGCGGCTCGAGCGGCTGCAGCCTTAGCACGCCCCTCGGCCACTGTGGCGGTGGCGGACCTCGACGGGGGCCGACGAGTTGGCGCGAATCAGTGGTGAAGGCCGAGGAGCTTGAGCTGAGCCCTGCCAATCAACCCGTTGAACCGATGGAGCGGAGGAACTGCGCCACTATCGGTCCGTCGGTCGGCCCACCGTCGCCCGGGGAGTTGATCACGACCATCGCGAAGGCGATGTGCCCGTTGAACCCCATCAGCCAGGCGTCGAGGGGGAGCGGGTTGCCGGAGCCGTACTCGGCCGTCCCGGTCTTGGCATAGGTGCCGGGCGGAAGGCCCGTGCCGGCGGCGGTGCCGTGCTCGACGACCGAGAGCATCATCTCGTGGAGGTCGGCGACGAGCTTGTGAGGAAGGACGCGCTTCACTGAACCCTCGCCCGGCGTCCCCGGCACGAGGCTCGGCGACCGTACCGTTCCTGAATCCACGTCGGCTGCGACCATTGCGAGGTCGAGCGGGGACATGACGACCTGGCCCTGGCCGATCGCGCTGGCGGCGAGATCCGTCTGTCCGTTGTCGATCGGGACGCTCCCGCCGAAGGCGGCGCCTCCGAGGAGCGGCCCGTCACCGAGGTCGTAGAGGGAGGCGGCGCTGTGCAAGCTCGAGTTGTTGAGGTTGGCCATCGTGAGGCCGATGAATGCCGTGTTGCACGACACGGTGAATGCCCCGAGGAGGTTGGAGAGCGGTCCCTCGTTGCCGGCGTTGTGGAGGATCTCCCCGTCGACGTCGATCGTCGGTGGGCAGGTGGCAGCAGAAGCGGGCCCGAGGCCGTGCAGGATGAGCGCCGTGCTCGTGATGACCTTGAACGTCGACCCGGGCGGCTGCTCACCGTCGAGAGCAAGGTCAAGGCCCCCCGTGGCGGTGTTGTTGGCGACGGCCACGACCTGATCGGTCCTGCGTGTCGATCGCCACGAGGCCGGCGGCGAGGCTCTCGCCGGCGAGGGCTGAGCCCGCTTGCTTCTCGATGCTCGGGACGATGCTCGTCTTCACGTCATGTCCCGGCTTCGGAGGGACCGACCAGAGGACGGTCGTCCTGTCGGCAGGGGCGGCAGCCGCCCCGGTCGTGCTCGTCGTGGAGCCGCCGACGCTGGTGCTCGTGGCTGTGCCGCTTGTGCTCGTGGTCGTCGAAGATCCCGCCGGAGCCACCACCTGAGCGGGATCGGCGCCGGGCGGGTGACCGCCACCGTCCCGCCCGGAGTACCCGCGAGCTGGCTCTGGTAGAGAGCCTGCAAGCCGCTTTGACCGACGACGCTGATAGAGGTGTAGGGAGGTCCGAGCTTCCGGAGCTGCCGGGCGGTGATCGTCCCGAGCTGACCGATGACGGAGGCGAGATACGGGTCGGCGGCGGCGCCGCCTCCGGTCGTTTGGAAGAACGTGCCCGGGAGCGGGTAAAGCGTCGGCTTCAGCTGCTCGTATCTGGCCATCGAGACCTGGAAGACCGGCTCGAAGGCGGTCGGGTCCGCCTCGGCTGCCGCGATGGCTGCCCGCACCGCCTGCGAGGGTGCGCCGGCTGCGATCAGTGCTCCCTCGAGCGACGCCGGATGCTTGATGTAGTGGCCGCGGACCCCGATCGTCACCACGAGGGGCTGCTGATTGCCGAGGACGGTGCCGCCCGCGCCGAGGATCGTCGCACGGGGAGGCCAGACGTAGGTGACGGAGAAGCGGTCACCCGGCCCGAGGGCGGGGTTGATCGTCTCCGGCGCCCAGAGCACCCGCCATCGACCGGCCCGTTCGACGAGTCGCAGCGTCGTGTGCACCCTCCAGGTGCCAAGGGTGCGCAAAGAGAGCGCCTCGGTCACCGGCACTGTCGCCTTCGTCCCCCGCGCCGAGATGGGTCCTCGCATGAAGGTGGCGTGCGACACCGCCAGATCGGCGAAGGCGCCGGCGTTGACGGAGACGAAATCGGACGGCGGATCGCTCACGAGGGAGCGCATCTCCGGCCAGGCTTGGCGGCGACCAGTCGCTCAGGTAGGCAGAGACGGCGCTCCTGGGGCTTGCCGTCTTCCGGTGCGCTCGACGAGCTCGCCGAGGCACCCTGTGGCAAGGAGGGCGACAACAAGGCCGGCAGCAAGGACAGGGAGAGGACGCCGCGGGCTCATCGCCGGGTCAGGTTATCGACCCGCCCCGGGCGAGCGTGGTCGCGACGACGGGCGTCGCCTTCAGCGACTAGCACGCACCGGCCGGCTCGTGAACCGGCGTCGGGCGGAGGACCGTCCGGCCGCAGGTTGGGCGCCCCCGGCTCTCAAGCGCCGGCAAGGCCCGGTTCGGGCAGATCGACGGGCCCAGGCTCGGGCAGGTCGACCGGGCCGGGCTCCGGCACGTCGACCGGCCCGGGCTCAGGTGGCTCGAGCGACGGGTCCTGCCCCGGGACCGGCTCGGGGACATCGGCAGGCGTCGGCTCGGGCGCGTCGGGTGGCTCGAGCGACGGGTCCTGCCCCGGCACGGGCTCCGGGGCGTCGGCCGGCGTCGGGTCGGTCGGAAGGGGATTCCCGGGCTGGCCCGGCAAGCTGGGCGAGCCGCCGGGCATCCCCGGATCGGACGGATCGGGCGGTATGAGGTGTCACCCCTGTTGGATACCCGGAACGGCCCGCGCCTGCACGTGACCCCGGCCACAATGGCGGCGGGCGTAATATTGCGGGCACCCATGACGACTTTCTGCTTGCACCCCCGCGCCCGCGCCGCCTTCGGTTGCCTGCTCGGCGCGGGCGTTGCCATTGCGCCTCGGGGGCTGCGCAACAGCAGCTGCCAAGCCGACGACGTCGGTCGGGGCCAAGGCCACGACGACTCTGCCTCCCACAACCGCCGCGCGCCTCGAGCAGCACGACGGCACCGAAGGTGAAAAAGCCTCACCACGTGACGACGACGACCGCCCGCCCGCAGCCGGCGACCACCGACCACGACGCTGCCGCCGCTCGGCTCTCCGGGCGCCGGCCTCGTCGCAGGGCGTGTCAGCATCCTCGGCGACTCGGTGACCCTCGACGCGGCACCCGATCTGCAGCAGGACATCAAGGGCGCCCAGGTCGACGCCGTCGTAAGTGAGCAGTGGTCCGAGGGCGTGCAGCAGGCCGAGAGCCTGCGCGCAGCGGGCCAGCTCGGCTCGATCGTCGTCGTCGCCCTCGGGACCAACGGCCCCATCGACTCGTCTGATGTCGCCGAGATGGTCCATGCACTGGCCGGGGCGTCAAGGATCGTCTTCGTCACGAACCATGTCCCTACGCGGTTCTGGCAGGACCCCAACAACGAGGTGATCGACGCGAGCGCCAGCCAGTACAAGAACGTCGTCGTGGCCGATTGGGCTTCGCTCGCCGCCGCCCACCCTGGCTGGTTCTATTCCGACGAGGTCCACATGCCGATCGGCGGCCCGGGCGCGCAGGCGATGGCGGCACTCATCGCCAGCAGGGTCTGACGCGCCGCCGGTTCGACGGCGTCGCTCAGGCTTGGCAAGCTCTCCCGATGAGCCGCATCCGTGCCGTTCTGGCAGCAGAGCCGGACGGGAAGCCCGGTCGGCTCGCCGAGATCGACGAGGACGAGCTGCCGGATGGCGACTTGACCGTGAGGGTGCGCTACTCCAGCCTCAACTACAAGGACGGTCTCGCCGTGACGGGCAAGGGGAGGGTCGCCCGGAGGTTCCCGATGGTCTGCGGCGTCGACCTTGCCGGGACGGTGGAGGACCTCGGGTTCGCCGCGGTTCTCTGCCGGTGACGAAGTGATCGTGACCGGCTTCGGCCTCGGCGAGGAGCACTTCGGCGGCTATGCCGACCTCGCCCGGGTTCGCTCGGACTGGGCGGTCCCTTTGCCGGCCCGTCTCGGGGCGAGACGTGCGATGGCGATCGGCACAGCGGGCCTCACCTCGATGCTCTGCGTGATGGCACTCGAGCACTACGGCATCACGGTGGAGGGCGCCGGCGAGCTACCCGTCGTCGTCACCGGCGCAGCGGGAGGCGTCGGGAGCATGGCGGTGGCGATGCTCGCCGGCCTCGGCTACCGCGTGGCGGCGGTGAGCGGGCGACCCGAGCAGGAGGGATACCTGCGGCGGCTCGGGGCGAGCGTTCTCGTGCCGCGTGCCGAGCTGGCAGAAGCGCCCCCCCGCCCCCTCGACAAGCAGCGCTGGGCAGCGGGAGTGGACGCCGTCGGGGGCACCACTCTTGCCACGGTGATCCGGCAGACGGCTTACGGCGGAGCGGTCGCCGCCTGCGGGCTCGCCGGGGGCACAGACCTTCCGACGACGGTTCATCCCTTCATCCTCCGGGGAGTCTCTCTCGCTCGGCGTCGAGTCGGTCATGTGCCCGATCGACCGCCGCCTCGTCGCCTGGGAGCGGCTCGCCGTCGAGCTCCGCCCGGATCAGGTCGACGAGATGACCGTCGTCGCGAAGCTTGCAGACGTGCCGCGCCTTGCAGAGGAGATACTCGCCGGCAAGACCCGCGGCCGGGTCGTCGTCGAGGTCAACCCGTGACAAGCGCCTGAGCGCCTGACTGCTCTTCGGCTGGGTACGGTGCCCGTCTACGGAATACCCGAACGCTCCTTTGCGGGCGGTGGCATAGAGGTGTCTGTCCCCGCCCGCCCTGATGACAGCCCGGCGTCGGGCGGTCGGGCGACCCGGGCGGGTCCCGATCGTCTCGCAGCCGGCGGCCGCCGGCCCCTCGGCGTCGGGAGAGCGTCGGGAGGGCGGCGTGCTCAGCCGCCTGCTCGGCGGGGGGCGCCGCCGAGCGGTGCCAGATGCCGCCTGCGGCACGCTGCCGGAGTGGCTGCCCCGGCTCGCTTGGCCGGGCAGGAGGATCGAGACCGCCTTCGTCCTCGGCGGTGGCGGCAACCGCGGCGCCGTCCAGGTCGGGATGCTCCGCGCCCTCGCCGAGAGGGGGATCAAGCCCGACCTGCTCGTCGGGACGTCGATAGGTGCCATCAATGCAGCGGCCTACGCAGGAGCGCCCACCCTCGAGGGCGCCTACCTGGCGGCCGACATCTGGCGCAGGATCGGCACCGACGACATCTTCCCCCGGAGTCGTTTCCACGGCTCATGGCGCTTCCTCGAGCGAAGGGAGGCGATCTTCTCCATCGAGGGGTTGCGGAGGGTCGTGGGCGGGTTTCTCAGGTTCGAAAGGATCGAGGACTCGCCGGTGCCGCTCGTGTTCGTCGCCTCGCGGCTCGAGGACGGCGCCGAGGAGTGGATCGTCGACGGGCCGGCGCTCGAGGCGGTCCTCGCCTCGGCGGCGCTCCCGGGCTTCTACCCCGTGATGGAGCTCGGCGGCAGCCACTACTTCGATGGGGGAGTGCTCGACAATGTGGCCATCTCCGCTGGGCTGGCGGCGGGTGCCCGGCGGGTGTTCGTTCTCCTCTGCGGCCCCGTCACGACGCCGGCGCCGCCCTTCGCCCGTCCCTACGAAGCGCTCTTCGCCGCCTTCACGATGGCCCTCGGCGCCCGGCTGCGCCGGGACCTCGCCCTCGTGCCGCCAGATGTCGATGTTGTCGTCTTCGAGCAGGCCGGCGCCAGCCTGTTCGATCCGCGGGACTTCTCGAGGACCGACGAGCTCATCGAGCAGGGCTACAGGGCCGGCCGAGCGGCACTCGACAGCTACGAGGAGGCGGTGGGGGCACCGTCTGTCGAGGATGGCGCTGCTCCGACGGCGGCGGCGGACGGGGACAGGAAGTTCTCCTTGTAATACCTGAGCTCGGCGATGCTCTCGCGGACGTCGTCGAGCGCCCGGTGGGCCGTCAGCTTCTGCGGTCTGCCGGCGTAGACCACCGGCGCCCACCGGCGGCACAGCTCCTTCAGGGTCGACACGTCGATCGAGCGGTAGTGGAAGTACGCCTCGAGCTCGGGCGCGTACCGGCGCAAGAAGCGGCGGTCGACGCCTATCGAGTTGCCGCAGAGCGGCACTTCTCCCGGACTGGGCACGTGGGAGCGGACAAAGTCGAGTGTCTGGCGGACGGCTTCGTCGATCGTCACCCGCGACGCCCCGATTGCCTCGAGCAGGCCGGACGAGGTGTGCATCCTCTGCACGATCTCCTCCATGCCCCCGAGCTGCTCGGCCGTGGCTCCGACGACGACGTCGGGCCCCTCCGCCACGATGTTGAGGAAGTCGTCTGTCATCACTGTCGCCATCTCGACGATGACGTCGTGGCCGGGATCGAGCCCGGTCATCTCGAGGTCCATCCATGCGAGCACGCCCGGATGGTAATGACCTGTTCCGGTACCGTGCACTGCGTGCCGGAGATTCCAGTCGTCCGCCTCGACGACGAGCTGCCCGTCCCGGCTCCGGCCCGCTCCGGTGATGCCGGGGTTGACCTGCACGCCCGGACCGGGGCGGTGCTGGCACCGAACGGAGGCCGGGCGGTGATCGGGACGGGCATCGCGCTCGAGCTGCCGGCGGGCGTGGCCGGGCTGGTCCTCCCGCGGAGCGGCCTTGCCGCCCGCCACGGCGTCACCTGCCTCAACGCCCCCGGCCTGATCGACCCTGGATACAGGGGTGAGGTCGCGGTCATACTGGTGAACACGGACCCGACGGAGAGCTACGAGGTGAGACGGGCGGACCGGATCGCCCAGCTTGTCCTTGTGCCGCTCGAGGCGGCGACCTTGGTGACAGCCGTCGCCTTGCACCCGAGCGAGCGTGGCGAGGGCGGCTTCGGGCACACGGGCCGATAGTCGCTACGAGCCCGGAGGAGAGTCTGATGGAGCGACTGAGCGGCCTCGATGCGATGTTCTTCTACCTCGAGACGCCGAGCTCACACATGCATGTGACGGGCGTCTACGTGCTCGAGCCGGGCGAGGGCGGCCTGTCGTTCGAGGCGATACGGGACACCGTGGCGAGCCGTCTGCCCCTCGCCGCCCCCTTCCGCCGCCGGCTCGTCGAGGTGCCGCTCAAGCTGCACCATCCGGTGTGGATCGAGGATCCCCACTTCGACCTCGACTACCACTTTCGACGAGCCTGCCTGCCGCCGCCCGGGGGTTTGCAGGAGCTGTCCGACTTCGCCGCTCAAGTGGGCGGCCTGCCCCTCGACCGCCAGCGGCCGCTCTGGGAGATGTACGCCGTCGAGGGGCTCGAAGGCGGCCGCGTTCGCGCTGATAGGAAAGATGCACCACGCCGCCATCGACGGCGTCTCGGGTGCCGAGATCATGGCGGCGCTCCTCGATCTCGAGCCCGATCCCCCGGACCGCCTCATCGTCGACTCCTTCCGGCCGGAGCAGGTGCCGGCGGACGGCGAGCTGCTCGCGCTGGCGATGGCGGCCCTTGTCGGCCACCCGATCAAGGCTGTCAACACTGCCCGCCGTGTCGTGGAGACCGCCCTTCACCTCACCGAGCACAACCGTGCCTCCGGCACCGCCCCTCCGCCCTCGCCGTTCAGCGCACCGAAGACCGTGCTGAATCAGTCGCTCACCCCGCACCGCCGGGTCGCTTTCGCCGAGCTGGCGCTCGAGGACTTGAAGGCGGTGAAGAACCACTCCTCCTGCACGGTGAACGACGTCGTCCTCGCCGTCTGTGCCGGCGCCCTTCGGCGGTACCTGCTCGACACCGACGACCTGCCTGCCGAGCCGCTCGTGGCGATGGTCCCGATGTCGGTGCGGGCCGAGGACGAGATGGGGTCGAACGGCAACCGCATGACGGCGATGCTCGCGTCGCTCGCCACTGATGTCGCCGATCCGGCCGAGCGGCTCGCTGCCATCGCCGCAGGCATGTGCCGGGCGAAGGAGCAGGAGCAGTTGATCGGCGCCGCGACGCTCGACCGACTGGACCGAGTTCACATTCCCGGCGCTCATCGGGCGGGCCTCCCGGCTGACGTCGTCGCTGCGCGTCTTTGACAGGGTGAGGCCGCTGTTCAACGTGACCATCTCGAACGTGCCCGGTCCTTCGTTCCCGCTCTTCCTCGCCGGGGCGCGCCTCGCCGGGATGTACCCGCTCGGGCCGATCCCCGAGGGCGTCGGGCTCAACATGACGGTCATGAGCTATTGCGGCACGGTCTACTTCGGGCTGAACGCCTGTCGCGAGACGGTGCCGCGGGTGGCGGAATTCCCGAAGATGCTCGAGGAGTCCCTCGAGGAGCTCGTTGCGCCCGTGAGAGGTGTCGCGGGGAAGAAGGCAGGATCCAAACAACGGGCGACGAGGCAGCGCCGGCCGGCGCCGACCAGCTGACTGCGAGACTGCGACGGCTGCCGACAACCTGACCCCTCACCGGCGGGGCGCCGGCACCCTGTCGACGACGACGCGGGCCTCGACATCTCGTTTCAGGCCGCCATTCGTACCGAACGGCTCCGCCCGGCGCATCGCCGCCCGCTCAGACGAGTGCCCTCGCACCCCGCTTGGCGAGCTGAGCGGCGATGATCGCCCGCTGGATCTCGCTCGTCCCCTCCCAGATCCGCTCGACGCGCAGCTCCCGGAAGAAGCGCTCGGCAACGTTCTCCCGCATGTACCCCCGCCCGCCGAAGATCTGCACCGCCCGGTCGGCAACGCGGTTCGCCATCTCGGAGGCGTACAGCTTGATCATCGATGCCTGGGCGTGCTGCACCTTCACGTCGCGGCCCTCGTCCACGCCGCGGGCCGTCTCGTAGACGATCGAGCGGGCGCAGAAGAGCTCTGTCAGGCTGTCGGCGAGCATCTGCTGCACCATCTGGTACTCCATGATCGGGCTGCCGTAGACGATCCGCGAGGCGGCGAACTCCGTCGCCTCCTCGATGAGGCGCTCGGCCGCCCCGAGGCAGCGCGCCGCCACCATGATCCGCTCGAAGCGGAACCATTCGTAGGAATACGACATCCCGCCCCCTTCCACCCCGACGAGGTGGGAGGCGGGGACCCGCACCGACTCGAAGGCGACGATCGGGTGGTGGTGGGCGATCATGTGCGAGTAGGCGGGCGTGCGGACGACCCGCACGCCGTCCGACGGCAGGTCGACGACGAACATGGCGTGCTCGCCGGCGTGCTCGCCGTCCACGAGACGGGCCTCGAAGAAGGCGTAGCTCGCTTCGTTGAACGACGTCACGTGCCACTTCACCCCGTCGAGGACGTAGCCGTCCCCGTCCCGGCGGGCGGTCGACTCGATGGCGTCGACATCTGAGCCGGCGCCCTCCTCGGTGATGGCGTAGCACTCGGACATCTCGCCGCGGACCGTCGGCAGCAGCCAGCGCTCGAGCTGGTAGGGCGTCGCGACGGCCGGCCACCACTGCGGGGGCGCCGAGACCATCCAGCCGAGACCGTTCGTCGCCCGGCCGACCTGCTCTTGCACGAGGACCTGCTGCAGCATGCTGCAGCCCGCCCCGCCGAGCTCCGACGGCATGTTCGTCGCGAGGAGGCCGAGCTCTCTCACGCGGCTCGACAACTTCTCGCCCACGCCGGGGGGCAGCTCGCCCGAGTTCATCTCGGTCTCGACCTCGAAGGGGATGACCTCGTCGATGTAGGTCCGGGCGCGGGCCTGGATCTCGAGGTCTTCTTCTGACAGGCCGTACATGGGATCGCTCCTTTTGCCGGGGCGACGACGCGGTCCGAGCGGAAGCCCGGCTTGACTGATCGTTCAGTCTAGGTCGAGGTTGCGCCGGCGGGGGAGCGCACTCGCGGCGGCCTAGCTCGGAAACGACACGAGCGGCTCGACGAGGCAGTCGAGGGCGAGGGCGCCCTTCTGGTGGCACAGGAGAGGATTGACGTCGAGCGCCTCGATCACGTCGCCGAGCTCGAGAGCGAGGGCCGACAGGGCCTCGAGCGCCTGCTCGGCGGCCCGGCGGTCGACTGCCGGCCGGCCCCTCACGCCGGCGAGCACCGGGGCGACGCTGAGCCGGTCGAGGAGGCGGCCGGCCCGGAGCTGGTCGATGGGCGGGAGGGCGACGGCCCGGTCGCGGAGCACCTCGACGAGGATCCCGCCGGCGCCGACGACGACGATCGGCCCGACGAGAGGATCCCGCACGACTCCGAGCGCCAGCTCGACGCCGGCGGGCGCCATCGCCGTCACGAGCGCCGCCGGCCCGAGCCGGCCGGCCATCTCGGCGTAGGCCCGGCGCATCTCGGCCGGCGAGGCGAGGCCGAGGAAGACGCCGCCGGCGTCGGTCTTGTGGCTGATCGACGGGTTGTCCGTCTTGAGGGCCAACGGCCAGCCGATCGACTCCGCAGCCTCCACCGCCTCCTCGGCGCTCGCCACGGCGGCACAGGCGACGGTGTCGATCCCGTAGTCGGAGAGAAGGAGAAACCCCTCCGTTCCGCGTCAGTCGCCCCCGCGAGAGGCGCTCCCGCCAGCGTGCCTGCCGGACGGGATCGATCGCCGTCACAGGCTCCACCGCTTGTCGGGGCGCGGCTCGAGCCCGCTGCTCCGCCAGCCGCCCGCAGCAGGTGGCCGAGGGCGACCAGTCCGCTCCGTGTCCCCTCGAGCACCGGGACGCCTGCTTGCCGGAGCCGCCTCGCCGAGGCACGGTCGAGCGGAGCTCGACAGGTTGGAGATGAGGCAGACCGGCTTGTCGGTCGCCGACCAGCTGTCGATGAGCGCGTCGGGGTAGGAGGTGTCGCCGTCCATCTCGGGGACGAGGTCCACGCAGAGGGCGATGGCCTCGACGGCCTCGTCGGCGGCGAGAGCGATCAGAGAGCCGCCGAACAGCTCACGGGTCGATGCTACCCCGCCCCCAGACGTCGAGCGGATTGTCCGGCTCGAGGCCCGGGTCGAGCAGCTGCCCGAGCCGCTCCTTCGTCGCCGGCGAGATCTCGGCGAAAGGTACGGCGGCCGACTGGGCGACGTCGACCACGAGCGCCCGCTCGGCGCCCGAGTCGTGGACGGCGGCGATCCCCCTTCGGCGGGCGACGGCCGGAGCTTGTTTGACCCGGCGCCCGGCTGCGAGCAGCTCGAGTGTGTCGACCATCTCGTCGAGGCCGCCGACGCGAAGGACGCCGTGGGCCTCGAAGAGCGCTTCCCACATGGCGTCGCTGCCGGCGAGGGCGCCGGAGTGCGCCGCCACCATCGCACGGCCGCCGGGCGAGGCGCCGACTGTGAGCGCCACGACGGGGACGCCGGCGGATCGCGCCCGCTCGAGGGCGGCGCGGAAAGCCTCCGGCTGGCGGAGCGTCTCGACGAGGAGGGCGACGACGCCTGTCTCCTCGAGGGAGAGGGCGTAGTCGAGGTAGCTGGCGGCCGTCGTCACCAGTTCCTGGCCGGAGGAGACGGCGAGAGTCCAGCCGAGGCGCCGGTCCGCTCTTAGGAGCGCAGAGAAAGCAGAGCCGGAGTGGGTCACGAGGGCGATGGGGCCGCCCGGGAGCGGGTCCTGCTCGACATAGCCGATCACTCGCAAGCCCTCGGCGACGTTGACAAAGCCCATGCAGCCGCCCCCGCACAGTGCCATGCCCGCTTGCCTGGCGATGGTGGCCAGCCGGTCGCGCAGGTTCGCCGGCGGCCGCTCGTCGACGGCCGGCTCTCGATCGGGAGAGGCCATGTTCCCGCCGGATTCGACGGCGCTCCCGAAGATGACGGCACTACGGTCACCTCGCTCGGCCGCCAGGCTCAGCTGGCCCTCGAGCGACGAGTCGCCGACGGCGAGGGCGACCAGATCGACAGGCCCGTCGATATCGGCAAGGGAGGGGAGGCAGGGCCGCCCGGCGATCTCGTCGTAGCGAGGGTTGACGAGATGGATCTCGGGCCGGCTCGGGCTACGGCCGAGCTCGGTGAGGAGGCGGTTGCCGAAGCTGTGGGCAGTGGCGCTCGCCCCGACGACGGCGACGCTTCGCGCAGCGAGCATCGAGCCGAGAGCGTTCTTCACCGCCGGCCGCCCGCCCGGCAGACTCCGGCGCCTGGCCGACTCCGGCGCGTCGTCAAGGCTGGCGACGGCTCATTTCCGGCGCAGGATCTGCTGTGCCCTCGACCTGCGCTCAGCCGCTCGCCGGTCCGCGAGCGCCGCCCGGGCGGCCTGCCAGCCAGGTATCCCGCAGACGCCTCCTCCGGCATGTGTCGCCGAGCTGGCGTAGTACAGGCCGGCCACCGGCGTCCGGTAGTCGGCGTAACCCGGAGCCGGTCGCATGTGGAACAGCTGCTCGAGGGAGAGCTCTCCGTGGAAGATGTTGCCCCCGACGAGCCCGTACTCGTGCTCCATCTCATAGGGGCCGACGATGTCGCGGTGGAGCACCGACTTCTTGAAGTTCGGGGCCACTTCGTCGTAGAGGTCGATCAGCCGGTCGCAGTATGCCTCCAGCTCGTCTCGGTGCGGCTCGGTGCTCCAGTCCGCCGGCACCCACTGGCTGAAGAGCGACATTATGTGGGTCCCCTCCGGGGCGAGCGTCTTGTCGAAGGTCGTCGGGATGACCGAATCCGAGAAGGGCGCCACTGCCGGGCGCCCCTCGCGGGCGTCGACGAAGGCCCGCTCGATGAACTCGACCGAAGGGGCCATCTCGACAGAGCCGCTGTGGTGCTCCTGCAGCTCCGTACCCGGGTCGGCGGTGAAGTCCGGCAGTTCCGACAGGGCGAGGTTGATCTTCACGACGCCGCTTCGCGTCTTCCAGCGCTCGATGTCGCGGACGAATTCGTCGGGTAGCTCGCGATGGTCGATCTGTTCGAGGAAGGCCTTCTTCGGGTGAAGTGTCGTGACGACGAGAGGCGCCCTCAGCTCGTCGCCGTTCTCGAGGACGACGCCGGTCACGTGGCCGGCTGCGCACGGTCGACCTCGGTCACCGCTGACTCCGTGCGCACCTGCGCCCCGAAACCCACCGCGGCCGCTCTGATGGCGTCCGCCACCGCGCCCATCCCGCCCTCGGGGAAGCCCCAGCTGCCGAGGTGGCCGTCACCGACGTCGCCGATCGAGTGGTGGGCCATGACGTAGGCGGTCCCCGGCTCGAGTGGGCCCGCCCACGTGCCGATCACGCCGTTGACGGCAAGGGCCGCCTTCACCTGCGGCGACTCGAACCAGTCGTCGAGAAGGTCGGCGATGCTCATCGTCATCAGCCTCGTCACGTCGGCGATCGTGCGGACGTCGAGCCCACGGTGCCTCCACGCCAGGCGGAGGGTGCCGGCGACGTCCGACGGCTTGCGCGAGCCGAGGTTGGGGGGCGCCGTCAGGAGCAGCGGCCCGAGGACGTCGGCGAGCCCGCTCAGCCAGGCGTCCCACCGCGGCATGGCGTCGGCGTCGTGCTTCGACCATTTGACCATCTCCTCGTAGTTGCGCCTCGAGTCGTCGGCGAAGATCTTGATCGAGCCTCCCTCCGGAAAGGCCTGGTAGTAAGGGCCCATCGGGAAGACCTTGTAGCCATGCCGGCGGAGATCGAGATCGTTGATGATCGTCGGTGGGAGCAGGCTCATCACGTAGGACAGGCGGGTCACCTTGAGCTCGGGAGCATCCGGCCATGGGCTCTCGGTCGTGGCGGCGCCGCCCGTCTTGTGGCGCGCCTCGACGACGGCGGTGCTCAGCCCGGCGCGTGCGAGATAAGCGGCCGCCACGAGCCCGTTGTGGCCACCGCCGACCACGACCGCATCGAAATCCGCCGTCATGTCGAAGACGCGCCTCCATCCCCGTCGAGAGCTTGACTGACTGTTCAGTCTAGGCGGCTGGTACCGTTGCGACAACCCACGCCGCGCCGGCCGGCACGGCTCGCGCGGGAGCGAAAGGTGAACTGATGGCGAGCCGGACAGCGAGCCCTTCCTCCCGGGCGACAGCCAAGGTGGTGGCCTCGGAGCGGGCAGGCCGTGCTCGCCGTCCGTCGAACGGCTCGCCTGCAGGCACGGGTGGAGCGCCCCCCGTGCCTGCCCAGGACGGCAGGCGGACGCAGATGCTGCGGGCGGCGCTCGAGGTCCTTGCCGAGCGGGGCTTTCCCGAGACGAGGATCGCCGATGTGGCGGCACGGGCGCAGGTCAGCCCAGCCCTCGTGATCTACTACTTCAAGACGAAGGACAGCCTGCTCACCGAGGCGATCCGCTACGCCGAGGACCTCTGGTACGAGCAGGGCGCCCGCCGGATGGCAGGTGATCGAGCAGCGCCGCCGGCCGCCTCGAGGAGATAGTGGCGATGAGCTGCCTTCCGCAGCGGGACGAGGGCGTTGGCCGACTCGTGGGCGATCTGGCTCGACCTGTGGTCGACCGCCGTCCGCCATCCCGCACGTCCGCAAAGTGAGGGAGGAGTTCGACGAGCACTGGCGGGAGACGATCCGGCGCATCGTCCGCGAGGGTCAGGCGAGCGGCGAGTTCGAGGGGGTGAGCGCAGAGGAGTTCGCGGTGGGTTTCTCGGCGCTGCTCGACGGCTTCGCCATCCAGATCGCACTGGATGACCCCGTCGTCAACGCCCGGCTGGCCTTCGAGCTGTCGATGAGGGTGGCCGCTCAACAGCTGGGCTTCTCGTGGGACGATGGCGCCGGCAGGAGCAGGAAGAACAAAGTGACGGCCGCTCTCGGACCGAGTCGGCGAGCAGAAAGGGGTGCCCCGCGGCCCGGTCGCCGGTGTCGAGCGCCGATGTCAGAGGCTACCGGCCTCCTCGGGCTCCGGCTGGGCCGCCGGCGCCGGGCCGAGCTCAGGAGGCTCGTCACCGAGCGTCTTCTCCCGGATCTCGTCAACTGTCGCCGCCCCGGCCGGCAGGACCCGCAGGGCGTCCGGCGGCAGCTCGACGCAGACGGCATCGCCCTGGCGCCAAGCGACCGGCCTCGCCGTCGTTGTGGAGGAGCGCACTGCAGCCTCGCCCCGGGAGCGAGGCGGACGAGCACCTGGCTGGCCGAGCCGAGGAACACGACACGCTCGACCATGCCCGGGACCTGGTTCGGGCCGGTGGCGCCGTAGGGTCGTAGCTGGACCCGCTCGGGGCGGATGGCGAGCTTGACCGTCCCGGTCGACGTCGAGGGCGCCGCAGCCGGCGTGTCAGCTCGAAGTCACCGAGCTTCAGGCGACAGCTGGAGCTGCCGCCGCTCCCGCTCGCTGGCCCGGCCGATGGCGATCGCCTCCATCAGGTTCGAGATGCCGAGGAAGTCAGCCACGAAGGCATCCGTCGGCTCCTCGTAGACCTGCCGCGGCGAGCCGAGCTGGGCGATGCGCCCGTTCGACATCACAGCGAGGCGGTCCGACATCGTGAGGGCCTCCTCCTGGTCGTGGGTCACGTAGAGGAACGTGATGCCGACCCGCTCCTGCAGCGCCTTCAGCTCGACCTGGAGCGCACGGCGAAGCTTGGCGTCGAGGGCGCCGAGCGGCTCGTCGAGCAGGAGGACCGACGGCTTGAGAACGAGCGCGCGGGCGAGCGCCACCCGCTGCTGCTGGCCGCCGGAGAGCTGGCCCGGGCCGGCGCCGCTCGTAGCCCCGCAGCTGGACGAGCTCGAGGGCCTCGCCCACGCTGCGGGTGACCTCGGCCTTCGGAGAGCGCCTGGTACTTGAGGCCGAAGCGAACGTTGTCGCCGACGTTCAAGAACGGGAAGAGCGCATAGTTCTGGAAGACCGTGTTGACATTGCGCTTGTTCGGAGGAAGGCGGCCGACGTCGACGCCGTCGAGGAAGATCGCGCCGCTCGTCGGCTCCTCGAAGCCCGCCACCATCCGCAGCGTCGTCGTCTTCCCGCATCCGGACGGGCCGAGGAGCGAGAAGAACTCACCGGCCTCGATCTCGAGGGAGATGCCGTCGACGGCCGTCACGTCGCCGAAGCGCTTCGTCAGCTCGAGCAACCGGATGTGGCCACCTGCCATGAGAACCCCTTCCTCATATCCCGGCGATGCGAGGTGAGCGCCTCGCCGCGACTTCCGCGCTCGCCGCGGGTCATGAAGCGGTAGGCGACGTAGCCGAGTGCTGCCACGATGAGCGAGAACAGCGAGCATGAGCGTTGCGAGGGCGTTGAGTGCCGGGCCGCTCAGGCCGCCGTGGACGTTCGAGTAGATCAGCACCGACATCGGCTGGGTGCCCGCGTTCGACGACAACTGCTCGACGATCACGAAGTCGTCGATGACGCCGGCGAACACGAGCACCGCGCTCGCGAAGATCGCCGGCATGAGCATCGGCATCAGCACTCGCCTCGATCGCCTGCAGGCGCGAGGCGCCGAGGTCGGTGGCGGCCTCCTCGTAGGCGTGCCCGATCGTGACGAGCCTCGCCCGCACGATGATCGCCGGCCAGCTCAGGTTCCACACGACGAGCGCAGCCACCTCGGCATTGGTGCCGAGGGGGATGATCGTGAGCAGCTGGGTGAAGACGAACATGAGGGCGACGGCGAGCAACAGCTCGGGGACGACGAAAGAGAAGATCATCACGAAGTTGAGGCTCGTCGAGGTCCGGCCCCTCCACCGGTCGATCCCGATGGCGAAGCCGACGCCGAGGGGAACAGTGATGAGGGTGGTGAAGCCGGCGAGCCGCAGCGTCTGCAGGACCGCTTGATGCAGTTCGGGGCTGTGCAAGACGGAATTCAGCGGGTCGGTGAAGTACCACCGCCAGGAGAAGCCCTGCCAGGCCGCCTGTGACTTGCCGTTGTTGAACGAGAAGAGGATGGCAATCCCGATCGGGACGATCGACCAGATCAGGTACATCCACGTGAATGCCTCGAGGAACCAGGCGTGCCGCCACGGCTTCGGCCGCGGGAGCATCGACCTCCGAGCCGTTCGCGCCGCCGGCACCGATACCGGCTGTGCGAGCGCACGATCGCCGACGACGGCCATCAGATGTTCTCCCGTGAGGCCCGGGCGGTGGAGGATGCGTAATAGATCATCGGGACGAGGAGCACGATGAGCAGAAGAAGCGCCAGCGCGGCACCCTCACCCTGCTGGCCGGGCGACTGCGAGCAGGCCCTCGATCGACGTTGCCGATCATCGTCGTCCCGGGGGTTCCCGAGAGCAACTGGTTCGTGAAGTAGTCCCCGAGCATCGGCAGCACGGTGATGAACATCCCGGCGACGATGGTCGACTTGCTGAGTGGCAGTGTCACCCGCCAGAACGCCCGCCACCGCCCGAGCCCGAGGTCACGGGCGGCTTCGAGCAGCTTCCCGTCGATCCGGTCGAGGCCGGCGTAGAGCACGATGATCAGGTAGGGGATGTAGCCGTAGACGAGGCCGAGGACGACGGTCGGCGCCTCCCCACCGAGCCAGTTGACCTGGTGCCCGACGAGGTGCAGCAGCGACAGCAGGCGGTTCACGTAGCCGTTCTGCTGCAGGAGGTCGATCCAGGCGAGCATTCGCATCATGTAGCTGACCCAGAACGGCGCGATGAGCAGCACGAGGAACAGCGTCTTGCGCCGACCGGCGTATCGGGTGACGAAGTAGGCGACCGGGTAGGCGATGGCGAGTGAGAGCACGGCCGCGATGGCTGTGTACACGAGTGTGCGGACGATGGCCGGCCCGAGGAACGCCTGCGGGCCGGCAAGGTCGTGCCAGACGAGCGCAAAGTTGGACCCGGACCAGTGGAGGGGGTTCCAGACCGGCACCGGCGACTGGAGGAGCAGGTTCATCGATGCCGGCCGCCACGGCCAGCATGACGTAGAAGGGCACCACGAACAGGATGATGAGCCAGACAGCTCCCGGGACGGCGAGGGTGACCCACAAGCCACGCAGCCCCCACCGCTCAGGCTGTGCGCTGCTCTCGCCGCTCCTAGCGCTGCGGCCACTGAGCCATGAGCCTCGGCCGCCTCCGGACGCTCCTGGTCCGCCGGAGCCGTTCTCGACGGCGGTTGTCACCGTGGGCGGCCTCGGTACCTACAGGCCCTTGGAGAATGAGTTCCAAGCCTGCTCCCACTCGAGGTTCGCCTGAGTCGGGGAGCTCGAGCTCCAGGACCCCGCGCCGGAAATAGGACGGCAGCACGACTGTCGACATGAGCGAGGGCGGCAGGAGCTTCTCGGCAACGAGTCGTTGCGGGGTGATGGCCGTGAGCGGCTGCATGTATCCGGTGTAGCTGTAGTTCTCGATGGCGTTGTCGGAGTCGAGCAGGTAATTCTGGAAAAGGTGCGCCAGCACCGGGTTCTCGCCGCTCGAAAGGACCGTTATAATGTCGTTGTTGACCGGCCCCGCCCGTCGGTCGGGAACCAGTAGCCGAGGACGTCGACCGAGTGTTCCCTTCGGCAGGTATGCCGGCGCGGAGGCGATATCGCCTGACCAGGCTTCGTGTATCCATGTCTTGCCGGCAGGGACGTCGGTGTAGTCGTTGTTGTCGATCCTGCACATCGACCAGGCTCTGCAGGTCGTGCAGTTGCTGGCCGGCGGCGGCGATCTGCGAGCTGCTCGTCGTGTTGAGGTCGAAGATGCCGTTCTTCATGAGGGCGAGGCTGAGTCCTTCGCGGTAGTCGTCCAGGATGGCGACCTTGCCCTTGTACTTCGCCTGCCAGGGCATCGCCCATGGGTTCGCCATCGTGTACGGATTCTCCGGAACGTGGTCCTTCCGCCACGCCATGCCCGTCGTGTAGATCGTGTAAGGCACGGAGTACTGCCAGCCCTGGTCGTAGAAAGGGTTCTCGTAGTCCGACCAGGCACTGGCGATGTTCGGGATGTAGCTGTGGTTGAGCGGCCGCATCAACTTTTCCTCTACGAGCGGCCCGATCACGTCGATGGTGGGGAAGAAGATGTCGAACTTGAGCTGGCCGCTCGCCAGCTTGGCGATCGCCTCTTCCATCGTGTTGAACGTCGTGATCTGATACTTGCACTGGTACTTCTTGCAGAAGTTCTTGACAACGGCCTCGTTGATATAGGCGACCCAGTTGTAGATCTGCAGTGTCGCGCCCTTCTCCGGAGCGAGGCCCGACTTGATCGGCTCGTTGCCCGAGAAGACCGGCCACTTCACCGGGTGGTTGGGGCGGGGGAGGGGCGTGCCAGTACCCTTCGGGCCCGAGGTCCCGCCTGAGGCGCTGCTCGAGGCGCCGCAGGCTGCAAGCAGTCCTCCGGCGGCTGCGCCGAGACCTACCTTGCTGAGGAAGTCTCGGCGGGAGATGCCAGGCCGGACCACCCTGCTGCCGTCCTCGGAACGTCCTTCTCGTGGGTGCACAGTCAACCAACCCCGGATCTGATGAAGGCCGGCCGAGACCGCGCCGTTGAATCGCCGGTCAATCGCCGACGAGTGAAGTCAACCATCATCGTCATCTCTCTGCAAGGCACCCGTAACCGTCGGGCTGTGCGGCAAACTGACCCGGCGGACCCTTCTTCGTGGCCCGGCGAGATCGCTGCATCGGCGCTTGCACCCTATTCTCCGACGGCTTTGGCGAACCGCCAGAAGTTCTCGACGAACCTGTCGACGTCATCGTCGTCATGCTGGACCGAGATGAGCCACTGCTCTGTCTTGCCCCAGGGCGGCAGGAAGACGCCGCCGTTGTGCTGGCAAAGCCAGTGGGCGTGGTTGAATCGGTCGTCCACCTCGAGGAAGTCCCGGTAGTTGCGCACCGGCTCGGCGGCAAAGGTCACACAGCCCTTGGCGCCCACTGAGACGACATGAGCGACGAGGCCGGTGTCGGCTATCGCCGCCTCGAGCTCCTTCGCGATCCGCTCCCGGTGCCCGCTGATCCGGGCATAGGCGGCACCGGTAGCCACCTCCTCGAGCATCGCCCGGGCGGCTCGGATAGACAACGGGTTGCCGTTGAAGGTGCCGACCATCTCGTAGTCGCCGTTGGCGACGTGCTCCATCACCTCTGTCGTGCCGCCGACCGCTCCGCAGATGAGCCCACCGCCGATCGACTTGGCGAGGGCGATGATGTCAGGGGTGACACCGAGGAGAGCGGTGGCCCCTCCCGGTCCGACCGTGAGGCCGGTCTTCACCTCGTCGAAGGTGAGTAGAGCGCCCTCGGCGTGCAGCACCTCCTTCAGCTCGGCCAGGTAGCCGGGGAGGGGCGGAACGATGCCGATGTTCATCATGATGGGCTCGATGATCATCCCGGCGACCTGACCCGGATGATCGGCGAGGATGGTGCGCACGCTGTCGACGTCGTTGAACGTGGCGATGCGGGTCAGCTCCGTAAGTGCTCGCGGGATGCCGGTGCTCGCCGGCACGCTGAGGGGGCGGTCGGCCGACCCGATGCCGGCCGGGCCGGGGACGACCGACACCTGAACCGAGTCGTGGTGCCCGTGGTAGCAGCCCTCGATCTTGATGATGAGGTCGCGGCCGGTGATGGCGCGCATCAGATGGACGGCTTCCATCGTCGCCTCGGTCCCCGAGTTGCAGAACCGCCAGAGCGGCAAGCCGAAGCGCTCGCCGAGGCGCTCGGCGACAACGATGGCGTCTTCGGTCGGCTGGGCGAAGTGCGTGCCGCGGCCGACCTGGTCGCGCACCGCCTCGACGATCGCCGGATGAGCGTGGCCGGCGAGGCCGGCTCCGTAGCCGCCGTGCAGGTCGACGTACTCGGTCCCGTCGACGTCGTAGATCTTCGAGCCGACGCCGTGGCTGATCCAGACGGCCTGGGGCCGGGTGATCTGCCAGCTGGACGTCACCCCGCCGGCGAGCGAGCGGGCGGCCCGCTCGCTCATCGCCCGCGAGCGGGGCTGGCGAGCGAGGAACACCTCCTCCTCCTGCAGCGACGAGGGCGTCGAGGTGCTCCTCGACTGCGGGTGCTGCGGGCTCGGCCTGGGCGTTCGGTGCCACGGGTAGCTCCATTCGGGCGGCCCGACCCGGGACCGCCGCTTTGTTTGACTGACTGTTCAGTTTATGACGTCATCGGGCAACTGGCAAGGGCTGAACCGACGGTGGGATCATCCTCAACCGAGTCGAGAGGAGTCGCCGGTGGCACAGCGAAGTTCGAGGAGTCGTCGCGAGAGCAAAGGGCGAGCCGGTCTCGATCGAGACCGTTGTCGTTCCCGATCCGGGACAGGGCGAGGCCCTCGTCCGGGTGCAGGCGTGCGGCGTCTGCCACACCGACCTGCACTACCGGGAGGGCGGGATCAGCGACGACTTCCCGTTCCTGCTCGGTCACGAGGCGGCCGGCGTGGTCGAGGCCGTCGGCAGCGACGTCACCTCCGTCTCGCCCGGAGACTTCGTGGTACTCAACTGGCGGGCTGTCTGCGGCCAGTGCCGGTCCTGCCGGCGCGGGCGCCCGTGGTACTGCTTCTCGACGTTCAACGCGTCGCAGAAGATGACTCTCGGCGACGGGACGGCACTGTCGCCGGCTCTCGGGATCGGCGCGTTCGCCGAGAAGACCCTCGTCGCCGCCGGCCAGTGCACGAAGGTCGATCCCCGGGCCCGGCCGGAGGCGGCCGGCCTGCTCGGCTGCGGCGTGATGGCCGGCCTCGGCGCCGCCATGTTCACGGGCGAAGTCGGCCGCGGCGACTCCGTCGCCGTCTTCGGCTGTGGGGGAGTCGGCTGCGCGGCGATCGCCGGCGCCGTCCTCGCCGGCGCCACGACCGTCATCGGCGTCGACCTCGACGCCCGAAAGCTCGAGCTGGCCCGCTCGTTCGGCGCCACCGACGTCGTCGATGCGTCCCGAGAGGACGCCGTCGAGCGGATCCGGGAGCTGACCGGCGGCCATGGCGCCGACGTCTGCATCGAGGCGGTAGGCAACCCGAAGGTGTTCGAGCAGGCGTTCTTCGCCCGGGATCACGCCGGCACGGTCGTGCAAGTCGGTGTCCCGACGCCCGAGATGCGCATCGAGCTCCCGATGATCGAGCTGTTCGGGCGCGGCGGCAGGATCAAGCCGAGCTGGTACGGCGACTGCCTCCCTTCCCGTGACTTCCCGATGCTGATCGACCTGTACCTGCAGGGGCGCTTGCCGCTCGACAGCTTCGTGTCAGAGACGATCGCCCTTGAAGAGGTCGAGGAGGCGTTCCACAAGATGGAGCGGGGGGAGGTCCTCCGCTCGGTCGTGGTGCTCGAAAGCTGACGAGCTCCGGCCGGCGCCTCAGGAGCCGGCGACGGCTCCGAGCAACCTCGGAGGCAACGAGTCGCAGGTGGTCGAGGTCGTCGAGGTCGAGCACCTGCAGGTAGACCCGGTCGGCACCAATGTCGTTGTAGGCGAGGAGCTTCTCGACCACCTCTGAAGGGAGTCCAGCGGCTCCGTTCGTGCGGAGCTCGTCCACCTCTCGGCCGATGTTGCTCGCCCTCGTGGCGAGCTCCTCCTCGTTGCTCCCGCAGCAAAGGACGAGGGCGGCGGACCGGAGGACCGACCCCGGGTCTCTTCCGGCTGCTTCGCACGCCTGGTCGACCGCGTCGTACTGCCCTGCGCATGTCTCGAGGGAGGAGAACGCGACGTTGAACTCGTCTGCGAAGCGAGCGGCGAGGCGAGGGGTACGCCGCTTTCCGTGGCCCCCGACGATGACGGGCGGTCTCGGCCGCTGGATGGGCTTCGGGAGGGCGGGGCTGTCCGTGAGCTGGTAATGGTCGCCGGCGAAGCTGAAGGTCTCGCCGAGGGGGGTCTCCCAGAGGCCGGTGATGATCGCAAACTGCTCCTCCAGCCGATCGAAGCGCTCCGCCACCGGTGGGAACGACATCCCGTACGCGGCTGTGCTCCTCCTCGTACCACCCGGCGCCGAGGCCCAGCTCGACACGCCCCCCGCTCATGGCGTCGACTGTCGCCACCGAGATGGCAAGTGGTCCCGGGAGCCTGAAGGTGGCGGCCGTGAGCAAGGTCCCGAGCCGGATCCGCTCGGTGTCGCGGGCGAGGCCGGCGAGCGTCGTCCAGGCGTCGCTCGGGCCGGGCATGCCGTCGACCGAGCCCATCTTGAGGTAGTGGTCGGAGCGGAAGAATGCCCCGAAGCCGCATTCTTCGGCAGTTCGGGCCACGCTGAGCAGCTGTTCGTAGCTCGCTCCCTGCTGGGGCTCGGTGAAGATCCGGAGTTCCATGGCCGAGGGTCTAGCACCCTCGGCGGGGCTGCCCGAAGGGCCTCCGGCTCGTGCGCCGGCGGTCTCGGCGTTGGTAGAGTTTCTGCTCACGCGGACGTGGCTCAGTGGTAGAGCATCACCTTGCCAAGGTGAGGGTCGCGGGTTCGAATCCCGTCGTCCGCTCGAGGGTGAAGTACCAGGTCAGAGCCTTGTGGCTCTTGGAGTTCAGCGGGGCGCTTCGTTCGCGAAATAGCACTCGATGCCAAGCGGACCAGAATGTTAATGGACCTGGCGTTACGGGTCGCTCCCGACGCGGGATTCTCGGCGGGTTCGAACGAGCGTGTGGGGATGCAATTCCTCGCTACAGCCGGTGCGGGACGAACTGATTGAATCGTATTCGTCGCTAGATACCTCTACCTTCTGCGTCACGCCAAATCGAGCTGGGACGATCCGACGCTCGAGGACCATGACCGGCCGCTCGCCCCCGGGGCCGGCGAGCCGCCCAGCGCCTGGCCAAGCACTTCCGTCGGGCGGCGATCCAACCCCAGCTGGTCTTGTGCTCTTCGGCGGCCCGAGCTCAACAGACACTCGCGCCGATCTCGGCGCGATGCAGTTAGAGAACCGGACCCAAGTCGAGTCCGGCCTCTACGCAGCAACAGCCGAACGGCTACTTGCCCGCTTGCGGTCGTTGGATCAGGAGGTGACCTCGGTGTTGGTCATCGGTCATAACCCAGGCCTCCAGGACCTCGCGCTCCAGCTAGCCGGTGATGATCTCGAGGTAGTCATGCAGCTGCGGGAGAAGTTCCCCACCGGAGCGATCGCCGAAGTCGTCGCCGACTGCGATTCGTGGTCAGACCTGACTCCCGGGTCGGCTCACGTTGCCTCCCTGACCGTCTCCCGAGATAGCGGCTGGGCAAGCGAGGCCGAGGACAGCGCCACGTTCCAACCATCGGGCATAAGCGTTCGCATGCACAGCCTCGGTCGGGTTCACAAAAGGCGCAGCCTTCCTGACGCTTTGCCTTCCCGTCCCGGTCGAAAACGGCTTGTCGCCTGACGCTGGCCCATCGCTTCCTATTCCCCGAATGACCGAGTACCCGCCGAGAAGGGGTTCGCAAGCCGCCTCTCGCCATCAAGAGCGGGGAGGTACCTGCCCTGTGACCCGCAGCAACCGGCGTCGAGCACGGTGCCAACGCCAATGTCGATGACGAAGGTACCCTGGAATGAATAGTTCTCCTCGGTGCGGGACCAGGCGCGCCACGAGCGCCGTGTCGGCAGCTTCGTGTCACCGGGGACGGTGACCGACGGAAGATGGCGGGGCTTCGGTCAGCGCGTCCACACAGGACGAGAGTGCTCCTGCGAGTCTCGACCGCGCCAGGTCGGAGAGTTTGCCGAGCATTCGCTCCTCCACTGCGTCGACCGCATCCGCTGCCTCTTCCAAGGTTCCGCGACCACCCTCAGTCAGTTCGGCCTGGAGGACGCGTCGGTGCTGCGGATGTGTGCGTCTCACCAGGAGCTGGCGGCTCTCGAGTTCCTGCAACACGGCGTGCATGCTCTGTGGCGTGACGAACGCCCGACGAGCGAGGTCGGCGTTGGAGAGCCCGGGCTCTTCCTCCAGAGCGGTGAGGACGGCGAACTGGGTCACCGTGAGCCCGTAGGGCACGAGTGCATCGACCATCGCGTCGTGGAGGACCGACTGCGCCCTCTTGATCAAGTAACCCACCCTGGCCGTAGTGGCCTCGCTCATCGTCCACCTCATTATCAGTAAGCCTGATACAGTGTCTCAGGGCACCTGATACAGGGTACTGGCACCCAACTCACAGACAAGGACACACAATGACCGCACTTGGCCCTGACTTCATCGCGCTCCAGGTCCGCGACCTGGAAGCTTCGGCAGCGTTCTACATCGAGCACCTTGGTCTCGTTCGTGCTCCGGTGAGCCCCGAGCACGCCGTGGTCTTCGCCACAGAGCCCATCACATTCGCTGTCCGGGAGCCGCTCGTCGATCTCGATGCTGTCGAGCACCTCGGGTGGGGTGTCGTCATCTGGCTGAAGGCGGACGATCCGCAGGACCTGCATGACGAAATGGTCCTGGCTGGAGTCCCGATCCTGGTCGAGCCTTTCGACGGACCGTTCGGTCGCACGTTCACCTTCGCCGACCCCGACGGCTACGCGGTGACCATCCACGGCTGAGCCGGTCTCACTACCAGCTTCGTGCTCTGAACCGCCCACGTTGCACAGGCGGTGCGAAGCCTCCAAGCGCCCGATAAGTGATGCACTTTCGGTCGCCCGGCGGGGATTGGGTGCTAACTGTCGAAATGGCGCGGCCCAGCTGAAATCCGCAGAGCAACATTGGGGTTCCGACAGCCAGCCGGCGAACCGACCCCTGCTGCCGCCTCTTGGGACCGATCTGCGACTACAAGCGGTACCTCGTTGTATCTCATCGACCGCTCGTAAGTCGCTGGAAACCTCATCAGACGTCGATCGAGCCAAGACCCGTCAGTTCGGTCTGCCGGCGTAAGAGCGCCCGGATCGGAGCTCTGGAAGTTTTGGGGGCCCGGACGCTACGCGGTTAATGAGTTTGATGAGGGTTGCTGGCGCCGGACAGGGTGCGGTAGCTGACGTCCAGTTGGCTGCCCCGGACATCTCCGCAGATAGTGGCGCCGTCTTTCACGTCGCCCCTGAGGAGGGCAGCGATCACCGCTGCCGCGCCCGGCATCTTCACGTGCAGTTTGCCTTTTCTGTCACGCCGGATGACGGCCGCATCTTCGAGGTCGATCAGGTAGTCGCCGCTCGAGTGCGACGAGTTCCCGTAAAACCCTGTAAGCCGTGTCTTCGTCATCGTACCCGATGATTATCAGGTCGCTCATCTGCAGAGCCTCCTTTGAGTGATCCGTGCCATCGGCCAGTACTGAGCGAAGTAGTGGCCATTCCATCTTCGACGCTCCTCGGGGACCGAACATCCCTTGATTGGTGTGGTCTCCCGGCGTCCGGGGGAGGTTTTGTTGGTGGCCGTGGCGCAGATGAGCGGTGTGTGGTGTAGTCGCGCCGATTGACCGGCTCCAGACGATCCGCATGAACGTCCCGCCGGCTTGGATGGCGAGGACGTCGGCGGCCCAAGTAGGTACACAGACAAGGCCGACTAGCGTTGCTCGTAGTCGGGTTCACGGTCGGACGACGCGGGCGTGGCGATTACCGCTACGTGTCCAGCGTCGGTACCGCAGCATCCGCCAGTAATGTTGAGGTGCGGATAGCTCCCGCCTAGGTCCGTGTACCGGTCTCCCAGGTGACCGCAGTGGCGCTCGCCTCGGCGACGACGCGGGGTTTACCCCTCCGGGAGCTCCGAGGATGACGGTGGCCGGTGCTCCGGCTACTCGTCTCACGGACTTCCCTCTCTTGCGCTCGGCGATCTCAGACGGCCCCCAAAGCTGTGCGGCCCACGATCTAGTTGGCGCGGCATCTTCAAGCCCAGCTGCGTCAGGCGCCTGAGAGGGCACATAGTCTGAGAGCCTTTACCGGGTCATCCCGCCGGTAAGACGCCGACGCGAGTGATCCGGTCGGCCTCTTATGCTTTCGTTCACGGAGACGCTCACCTTCTTGTTCACCGACATCGAGGGCTCGACCGCGCTGCTGCAGGGTCTCGGTCATGAGGCGTATGCCGCTGTCCTCGCCGCACATCACTCGCTGATCCGGTCCGGGCTCGCCGCCCACGCCGGGAAGGAGGTCAGAACCCAAGGAGACGGGTTCTTCGCGGTGTTCTCCTCGCCGAGCGCGTGTGTGTCGGCCGCCATCGAGACCCAGCGAGCACTTTCCTGCCACAGCTGGCCATCAGCCGAGCCAGTCCGTGTGCGAATGGGGATCCACGCCGGCGAAGTCGAACAAGCCGCGACCGGGCTTGTCGGACTCGAGGTTCATCGGGCCGCCCGCGTCGCGGCCGTCGCCAACGGCGGACAGGTTCTCTTCTCGTCGGCGGCAGCCGGCCTCGTCGAGAACTCGCTCCCACCCGGGCGCTCGCTGCGCGACCTCGGTCGCCACCGTTTGAAGGATCTCCGGCAGCCCGGAGCAGATATACCAGTTGCAGGCCGCGGGTCTTCAGTCGGAGTTCCCACCGTTGCGGTCTCTCGACAACCCCGCCCTGGCCAACAACCTCCCCGCCCAGCCAGCGACTTCGTCGGGCGCGAGCGGGAGCTGGCCGAGCTTCGCCGCTTGGTGGAGGACGGCCGTCTCGTGACGATCACCGGGGCCGGCGGGGCAGGCAAGACGAGGTTGGCGGTACAGCTGGCTGCCGAGCTCCTCGACGGCTCAGGCGACGGGGTGTGGCTCGTCGAGCTCGCCTCGGTCTCCAACGAGGAGGCTGTCGCCTCGACGATCCTCGACGCTCTCAGGATGAGCGACCAGGCCGGTCAGTCGCCACTCGACATCTTGCGTCACAGCCTGCGTCCCAGCGGGCCTGATCGTGCTCGACAACTGCGAGCACCTCATCGGCGCCTGCGCGAAGGTCGCCGACGCCATCTTGCGCGGGATGCCCCAGGTCCATCTGCTGGCGACCAGCCGCGAGCCGTTGGGTATCGCAGGGGAAACCCTCTACCGGGTGCCGTCGATGTCTCTCCCCGACGAGGACGACGACGCGCGCGAGGGATCCCCACCAGTCCGACGCGGTCGCGCTCTTCGCCGAGCGGGCTGCGGCACAGGGCGTCGGCTTTGTTCTCGACAAAGATCCGCGCGCCCATCGTCGTCGATCTGCCGGCGCCTCGACGGCATGCCGCTCGCGATCGAGCTGGCAGCTTCGAGGCTCGGTCGCTCTTTCGCTGGCGCTCTCAATGACCGGCTCGACCAGCGGTTCCGCCTTCTTACGGGTGGCAGTCGGATCGCCCTCCCCCGGCAGCAGACGCTGCTCGCGACGGTGGACTGGTCGTACTCGCTGCTCACCGCCCCCGAACAGAAGCCGCTTCGGCGCCGCTGTCGGTCTTCGTCGATGGATTCCAACTCGACGCGGCGGAGGCGGTCTGCGCAGGCGGCGGCCTAGACGTGTTCGCCGTCACCGACCTCCTCGCCTCTTTGGTCGACAAGAATCTCGTCGCGGCGGAGCCTGCCGAGAGTTCGCTTCGCTACCGGCTGCTCGAGACGATCCGACAGTTCGCGGCGGAACGGCTGAGCGAGTGGGGCGGGTCGGAGGGGGATGAACTGAGGGAGGCGCACTGCCGCTACTTTCTCTCGGTCGCCGAGGCCGCCGGGGCCGGATTCGCCGGACGTGAGCAGGCGAGGTGGATTCGCAGACTGAACGCCGAGCAGGGGAACATCTGGCAGGCGGTCGACTACGCCGCTGACGCCGCCGACGTGGCCGAGGGCACGAAGCAGGTCCTGCGGTTCGGGTCAGCGCTTGTCCGTTACTGGGCGGAGAACGCGAGAGAGGAACGGGCAGTTGCGCGTGCTTGTCTCTGTGTTGGAGCGGCCGGAGGCAAGGGCTGATCCCTCTTTGCGGTCCGAAGCCTTGACAAGCGCAGCAATGGTCGCCCGGGGGGTCGACATTGAGCTGGCGCTGCGGCTCGGCGAGGAAGGCATGGAGATCGCTGACCAACTCGGGGAGGACCTCCTGCTCATCCACGCTGGCACGGTCCTGTGCTGCCTCCTCTACTTCGCAGGCATGCCGGAGCGCGGACTTGCATTCGGCGAGACTGCGGTAGAACGTGCCAGGCGCGCCGGCGACGACGGCCTGCTTGGTCCGAGCCTGGTCTTCCTGCTGATGTGTGTCGACCGAGTAAAGCCCGACCGGACTGAGGCGCTGACGGCCGAGGCCATCGCGTGCGTCGAACGATCAGGCGATCAAACCCTCGCCGGCGTGCTTTACAACAATGCGGCGGTTTACAGTCTGCGACAGGGCGATCTGCCTTCGGCCCGACGGGTCCTCGAACGTGCGGAAGAGACGAATCGCGGCGTTGGACGTCACACCTCGACCTTCATGATCAATCTGGGCTGGGTGCTTCGCCAGGAAGGCGACCAAGCCGGCACGGGAGAGATGTTCCTACGGGCGCTCCGAGAGAGCCATCGCGTCGGTGACAGGCCCGACATTCCCTACGCAACACTCGGCCTCGCCTGCCACGCCTCCGATACCGGCAACTGGGCCCGATCTGCCGTCCTCCATGGCTTCGCCGACGCATTCCTCGGCAGCAGTGGTGAGCCGTGGCAAGACCCCGAAGACGCCTACCGCCAGCAGAGCCTGGACAACGCACGCGCCCATCTCGGTGACGTCGAGTTCGAGGCGGCCTACGGCAGAGGAACAAGGCTTGACTTGAGGTCCGCCATCGACCTCGCCTCTGGTTGGGGCTGACAGCCGGCCGGCGATACGAGCGCTTCGCGCGAGGCATCGGTGGTGTCAAGAGCTGACAGAGCGCGTCCGACCTGCAGAGGTCACTTCTGCCGATTCGAGTTACTGATGCACGCCCTTTATGACTGCCGCAGCTGGCGGCTCCGAGGAGCGACTACGACGTCCCCGTCATCGGTGAGGATGACCCGCACCGCCCCCCCGAAGTGATCGGACAGCACAGGCTCGGTGAGCACCTCCTCCGGCGCCCCGCTGGCGGCGATGCGTCCGCTCGACAAGAGCACGAGCCGGTCGGCGAATTCCGCCGCCAGGGTGAGGTCGTGGAGGGCAGCGAGGATCGTGAGGCTACGTTCCTTACGGAGGTCGTCGAGAAGGTCGAGGGCGTCCACACGGCGTCCGAGGTCGAGTGCGCTCGTCGGCTCGTCGAGGAGCAGCACCGGTGCCTCCTGGGCGAGGGCCCGGGCGAGCAGCACCCTCTGCATCTCACCGCCCGAGAGAGTGGCTAGTCGGCGCTCGGCCATCGCGTCGAGCTCGAGCCGCTCGAGCAGCTCGTGGCAGATCTGTCTGTCTGTGTTGGAGTCGACCCCGAAATACCCGATGTGGGCCGTCCGGCCCAGCAGCGTGTACTGGCTGACGGTCATGTCGCCGGGTAGCTCGGGCGACTGAGGGAGATAAGCGACAAGGCGTGCCCGCGTCGCGGTGCCCGAGCCTCTCCATGAGCCGGCCGTCGACCTCCACCGAGCCGGAATAGCGCTCGAGCTGGGCGACCGAGCGCAGGAGGGTGGTCTTGCCGGCGCCGTTCGGCCCGATTATCCCGACCCATTGGCCTCGCGGCACCTCGAGCGTCAGCTCGGATAGGACGGTGTTCTCGGCGAATCGGACGCTGAGCCGAGAGATCGAGATCATCTCGCTCACAGCGCCGACTGCCGGGCTCGGCGCGAGCGGAGGACGAACAGGAAGAAGGGCGCGCCGACGAAGGCGGTCACTACACCGATCGGTAGCTCGGCGGGCGACTCAACGGTTCGGGCCACGAGGTCGGCCAGGACGAGGAACGCTCCGCCGCCCACCATCGACACGGGCAGGACGACGCGGTAGCTCGAGCGTGTCAACATGCGGACGAGGTGGGGGACGATGATCCCGACAAAGCCGATGAGCCCGCAGACAGATACGGCGGCGGCGGTACCGAGCGTGGCCGCAGCGACGATCACGAGTCGAGTCCGGCCGACATGGACGCCGAGCGAGCCGGCCTCGTCCTCGCCGACACGCAGCACGTCGAGGAAGCGCCGGTGGGCGACGAGGACGACGGCGCTCGCGGCGGCGTACGGCAGGATCAGGGTCACGTCGGACCAGGAGGCGACAGAGAAGCTCCCGAGCAGCCAGTCGTAGACGTTCTGGATCTGCTGGGTGTGTTGCTGCTGGAGATAGGTCTGGAGCGCCGTGAATAGGGCCGCCACGGCGACGCCGGCAAGGATGATGACCCGGCCCGAGCCGCCCGGTGGGCCGGCCCGGGAGCCCGAGCCGCCGCCGACAGCACCGAGCGAGTAGGTCATCGCGACGGCGACGACCGCGCCGGCGAAGGCCGCCCCGGGTAGGACGAGAGAGCCTGCCCGGTCGGCGTCGATCACAATTGTCGCGCCGAGACCGGCGCCTGCCGCCACGCCGAGGAGGTAAGGGTCGGCGAGCGGGTTCCTGAACACGCCTTGGTAGGAGGCGCCCCCGCCCGCCAGCATCGCCCCCACGAGGGCGGCGAGGACGACGCGAGGTGCCCGAATCTGCCAGACGATGCCCTCGTCGAGCGCCGGCAGGCGCGGGTGGTAGGCGAGGAGCGGGACGTGGGCGAGGAGGGACTTGGCGACATCGGCGGGGCTGATCGAGTCCGGCCCGATCATGACTCCGAGAAACATCGCCCCGACCAACGCCGCTCCGGCGACCAGCCACGCAGTGCGTGCCGATGCTCCCGAGGTCACGGCGTCACGATCCCGAGAGCGGGTGCGAAGTCAGCTCGTCGGCCACGTCCCTGAGGAGGATCACGATCCGCGGCCCCCAGCGCGAGGCGACGTTGTCGTTCAGCCCGAGGACCCTCCGGTCCTTCACCGCAGTCATGCCGGACCACCCGGCCCGGGCGGCGACGGTGGAGATGGACTGGTGGCAGCACAACGTGTCGGCGAGGAAGATGTAGTCCGGGTTCGCCTTCACGATGAACTCGGCGCTCAGTTCCGGATAGCCGCCGCTCGCGGCGGCGCCCTTGGCGGCATCAGCGATGCTGTGCAATCCGAGCAGCCCGAGGAGAGACCCGACGAAGGTGGAGTCGGTCACCGAGTAGTAGGGGTCGATGCCGACCTCGTAGTAGTAGCTGCCGCCGCGGTCCTTTGGCGGCACCGTCGCCGATCTTCCCGATCGCCGACGCGAGGGCGGAGACCTCGTGTCCAGCGCCGGCTTTGTTGCCCGTAGCCTCGCCGAGCTCGCTGTACTCGGCATAGTCCTGGCGGAGCGTGCTCGGTGCGGGCTGGTAAAGGACAGGGATGCCGAGCGCCCCGAGCCGGTGGTTGAGCGAGGCCGAGTCGTCCGAGACGACGACAAGGTCCGGCTTGTAGGACACAATGGCCTCGAGGTTCGGGTCGAGCCCGTCGAGTTTGGTTATCGGGGCGCCCGGCGGGTAGTTCGAGTACTCATCGACTGCCCTCACCTGCCGGCCGGCACCGATCGCGTAGAGCATCTCGGTCGCCACAGGCGACAACGAGACGATGGAGGTTGGCCGCGCCTTCACGGTCACGGCCCCGTCTGCGCGCGTACCGTCACCGGGAAGTCGTCGGCACGCGCCCGTGTCGTCGAGGCATGGTAGCTGGTGCTCGTCGGCGTGCCCGTTCTCGGATTGCCGCAGCCGAGGAGCACAACGAGCGGCACCGCAGCCAGTAAGGCGAGCAGCCTCTGCCGGGTGGATCTGAACATGGTCATCCTCCATCGGTTTCGCGGAGGACGAAGTGCGCCCGCTGCGACACCGGTGAGGCGTCCAACGAACCGCCCTTCCTCCGAGGGACTGGTTGCGTCCGCACACGTTCAGGCGTCCGGGCTCGCCCGCCGTTCAGGGAACGGGGCAGTACCGTTGCGGGACAGCGCCGGGATCTCACCGGTCTTCGCTGGCGTGCACGACCCCGCCCGAAGACGAGGCGCCGCCAGGCTAGCCGGGGCTACGGCCAGGTGTCATACAGGGGGCGTCACAGGGCAGTCCGGCGCCGAGCGAGCGCCTCGATGATGAGCTGAGCGTTCTCTGCCGGCGGCCTCGCCGAGGTGTCCAGCTCGAGGTCGTAGCCGGTGAAGGAGTGGACGACCGCCGCCTGGCCGCGGGCCTGTCCGAGCGGGCGGTTGCCCCGGGCGGCCTCCCTCTCGGCGAGCACGTCGACGGCGCAGTGCACGCCGACCCAGAGGACAGCGAGCCCCTCCAGTGGCCGACTTGAAGTCGAGCGCCTGCTCGCGGGTCAGCCAGATGTCATCGACGACCTGGTCGATGCCCTCGACGGCGCAGGCGCGCCAGAAGGAATGCGCCGCCCGGAGGAGGGCGAACCCGAGCGTCTCGGTCACGATCTCGAAGGCGTCGGCGCCCTCGAGCGTGACCGGCTTCCACCAGAACCCCGGCGCCCGCTCGCCGTCGATCCCGAAGAACTGCCGTGGCTGGCACTGCAAGAAGGTGTCGAGGCCGCTCACCTGAAGAGGTGTGGCGCCCTGCCACATCTCCTGCAGCGCCTCGGCGATCATCGTCTTTCCGGAGCTGCTCGCTCCGTTCAACACGATGCAGGTGCCGGCCACGACGGCAGCCTGCCACGCGGCCGGGAAGCCGACGGCGTGGCGCCGCTTCCCGGTGGCGACGGACGGTCACACTGCGGCGCCGGCGTTCATAGCGCTCCGAGTGCCGACGAGCAGCCGCCATGATGTCCTCATGGCGAGTGATGTGATCGTGATCGGCAGTGGTGTGGCAGGCGCTAGCGCCGCTTACAGGCTCGCCCGAGACGGCGTGAGTGTGACTCTCGTCGACGCTCGTCACAAGGGTCAGGCAACTGCAGCGGGAGCCGGCATCGTCTCCTACGCCGGCCTCCGCCACACCTCCGACGAATGGCGGCGCTTCTTCCAGGCGGCGACCACGTACCACCGGGGCCTTGTAGAGGACCTCGCCGGAAGAGGCGAGGCCGAGATCGGCTATCGCGTCGTCGGTGAGCTGATCGTCGCGCCGGCGAGGACAGCGAGGCCCGGCTGAGCGAGCTGGAAACCGGGCTGGAGGAGGCGAACGCCGCCTGGCAGGACCCGCAGATCGGCGAAGTGCGCCTGTTGGCTCCACCAGAAGCGCGTCAGCTCTTCCCCCCGCTTGACGGCGGCCTTGGTGCCGTCCATCGTGAGTGGCGTCGCCCGCATCGACGGGCAGGCTCCTCCGCGACGCGCTTCAGCGGGCAGTCGTGGGCCTCGGCGGCCATGTCGTCACGGGGCCGGCTCGCCTGCGAGCGCACAGCTCTGCGGGCCTTCCCGTTGTCGAGCTCCCGGACGGACGATCGGAGGCTGAAGCGGTGATCGTCGCCGCCGGCGCCTGGACGGCGGAGGTTCTGGCTCCCCTCGGAGCGGCAGTCCCGATAGAGCCGCAGCGGGGCCAGATACTCCATCTGTCTCTGCCCGGCACCACCACCGGGGCGTTCCCGGTGCTAAGTGGATACGGCTCCGACTACATGGTCACGTTCCCGCCGGATCGCGTCGTCGTCGGCGCGACTCGTGAGACCGGGAGCGGCTTCGACTACCGGACGACGGCCGGCGGCGTCAACGAGTTGCTCTCCCGAGCGCTCGCAGTCGCACCGGGGTTAACGGGCGCGACTTTGGCGGAGGTACGTGTCGGGTTTCGTCCCGCAAGCCCTGACGGCCGACCGATCCTCGGCGCGCTTCCCGGCCACAGGGGGATTTTTGTGGCGAGTGGCTTCGGGCCATCGGGTCTCACCCTCGGCCCGTACTCGGCGGCCCTCGTCGCTGCGGCTGTGAGCGGAGGCGAGGCACCGGATCTCGGCGACGTCAGTGCTGCGCTCGCTCCGTTCTCGCCCGCCCGCTTCTCATCGGAAGGCTGAAGAGTCACCGCGTCCCCCCGAGGTGACCAGCTCGGTCAGATGGCCCTCCCGAGGGCGATGCCGATCCACGTGGCCGCCACGCCAATAAGAACGGAGGCGACCACGTTGAGGAATGCAAGGCGAAGAGCTCCCTCCTGGCCGAGACGGACGGTCTCGTAGGCGAAGGTCGAGAACGTCGTGTAAGCGCCTACGAACCCGACCGTGAGGGCGAGGCGCAACGTCGGGTACGGCAGGAGCCGCTCACTTAGGAGAGTCGAGACGAGCCCTACGACGAAGCAGCCTGACACGTTCACGACCCAGGTTCCCCATGGGAAGGCTCCGGGCAGAGCCCGGCTCACGAACCCGTTCAGCCAGTAGCGCGAAGAGTGCACCGAGGAAACCTGCCACGCCCGACCGAGACCGCCCGCATCGCCCACCCCTTGATTGTCATCAGGAGTAGGAGCCATCAGCGAGGTGCGGTTATGGCGAGCTCCATCGCCAGCTCGGAATCATAACGTTCCGCATTCAAGTGGGCAGGCGGCAGAGGAGAGTGTGGCCGGGACGCGGCGGCCGCGTCGTTCAGCTGCGCCACTCCGATCCCGGCTTGGCTGCTCCTCGCAGCGTGTGGCGAAGAGGGCGCTCCGGGCTTCCGGCGCTACGGTGCCCTACGTGGACCCGCGCATCTCCCTTATCACTCTCGGCGTTGCCGATCTGGAGCGCTCCTATCGCTTCTACAAGACGGCCTCGACCCCACGACCCGACACCCGAGGACGGCATCGTCTCCAGACCCCTGACACGAGCGCTGTTTCCCTACGCCGATCTAGCCGGGATGTCGGCCCGGACTGGAAACGCCCCTCGCTCGAGGTTCTCGGGATCACACTCCCGCACAATGTCCGCCAGCCCCATGAGGTCGACGACGTGCTGGCGCAGGCTTCCGCCGCCGGAGGTCGAGTGGTGAAGGAGGCCGGCTCGACGACCTCGGGGGGCTACGCCGGCTACTTCAGCGATCCCGACGGGTACCTGTGGGAGGTGGCCTGTGGCGCGTTCGACTTCAACGAGGATGGATCGCTCAGGATCGCCTGATTGTCTTGGCGTCCGTCCGGCGCGCCCGGACGAGGCGCTCTCCATGACGAGCCACGACGACCAGCGCGAGCAGGTGGACGACACCGCGGCGAAGACGGTCGAATACCTGCGCCTGCTTGCAGACGCCGAGGACAAGTCCGGACAAGGGGAGTGGCAGCAAGCCTGCGTGCTCTGGCGACGGGTCGTCGAGCAGAATCCGGTCAACGGCAACCACTGGGACCACTTTGCCGAGGCGCATTACGAAGCGGGTGACGACCGGAGGCGCTCTCCTCGGGTACCGGAAGGTGGAGGAGCTCGGAGTATCGAGACGCGATGTCGTGCGGGAGTCCACCCTTGCCGGCGAGACCGAGTACCGCATCGCCTGCTGCCTGGCCCGCCTCGGCGAGGACGCCAACGCCGAGGCGGCGCTCGAGCGGGCACTCGGTGCGGGCTTCCGGGACCTCGATCGGGTCAGGGCAGACGACATCTGGGCCCCTCTTCGTGCCACGGGCCGTGTGCACGGGCTGCTCGGCATCGCCGAGGGCGGCGCGCTCTCGAGAGCCGAACGATGGCGGCTCGATATCGAGTTCTTCGCCCAGGAGCTGAAGCGTCGAGCCTATGACCCATGGAGGACGAGGAACAAAGAGGACTTCTCGAGCTCGTTGGCAGCACTCGCCGCCGACACGCCGCAGCTCTCCGACGCCGAGATCCTCGTCCGACTCCTCGCCGAGCTCCGACACCTTGGAGACGGCCACGCTTTCGTCGCTCCATCGAGCGAGGACGAGGAACTGAACCTCGGGCTGCCGGTGAAGTTCTATGCCTTCGAGGAGGGCGTCTTCGTCACTGCGACCGCTCCGGAGCACAGCCGGCTTCTCGGCGCACAACTTCTCGAGGTCGACGGCAACGATCTCGACGTTGCTCGGGTCGCACTCGACCCCGTCATCAGCAGGGACAACTCCCAGCAGGTGAAGCGCGCCGTACCCGAGCTTTTTCGATGGACCCCGGTCCTTCATGCACTCGATCTCAACGAGCGACCCGACGCGTGCGGCTCTCACCGTCCGGCTGGCCGACGGGTCGGCCACGACGGTCACACTCGATGCCGTTGCGACCGGGTCACCTGAGTACCCCGACGTCTCGAGGCCGCAGCAGCCCCTCCCCCCGCGGCCTCACGGGCTGGGCGTTGCTCCCCGACGGAGCCTCGGCCCCCTTGCCGTTGTACCTTCGCAACTGCGACCTGCCCTATTGGTTCGAGCACCTGATTGCCGACAGGACCGTGTACATGCAGTTCAACAGTGTGCGAGATCACGCAGCCGAGCCGCTCGACAGGTTCTGCGAACGTCTTTTCAGCTACATCGACCGCCACGATCCCGACAAGCTGGTCATAGACCTGCGCTGGAACGGTGGCGGGAACACGCTCCTTACCCAACCGCTGCTGCACCACCTCATCGCCTCTCGGCGGATCAACGAACGCGGACGGCTGTTCGTCATCATCGGACGGGCGACGTTCTCTGCCGCCCAGAACATGGCGACCGCAATTGAACGCGAGACGAAGGCGACCTTCGTGGGAGAGCCGTCCGGATCACGGCCCAACTTCATCGGCGAGACGATCCCCTTCGAGCTTCCCTACAGCAAGACGAGAGTCAACGTCTCCGACTTGTACTGGCAGACTTCGTGGCCGACGGACCGTAGGCCGTGGATCCCGCCGGAGATATATGCCCCGCCGACGTTTGCCGCCTACAGGGAAAGCCGCGACACGGCGATGGAGGCGATCCTCTCGTGGGACGAGCACCTTCCCGGCACCTGAGCGTGCGAAGCTAGCAACATGCCAACTGCGAGCCGAATCGTCGAGGCGGCAGGTCGTTCCGTCGAGATCACCAATCCCGACAAGCTCTACTTCCCCGAAGCTCAGGCGACCAAGAACGATCTTGTGGATTATTACCTGTCGATCGAGGGGCCGCTGCTGTCGGCAGCCGGCCGGCGCCCCGCCTTGCTTCAGCGGTTTCCTGAGGGTGCCCTTGGCAAGTCGTGGTTCCAGAAGCGTGTCCCGGCCGGGGCACCCGACTGGCTCGAGACCGTCGTCGTCTCCACACCCAACGGCACCACCTCGAACGCACTGGTGCTGGCCGACATCGCCCACGTCCTGTGGGCAGTCAACATGGGTTGCCTAGGCTTTCACCTCTGGCCGTACACCGTCGAGCACCCCGAGGCGGCCGACGAGCTCCGGATCGACCTCGACCCGCAGCCAGGAAGGGGCATCGACGACGTCCGGCAAGTGGCGCTCCTCGTACGCGCTCTGCTGGAGGAAGTCGGCATCACGGCCCACCCGAAGACCTCGGGCAATCGCGGCATCCATATCTATGCCCGCCTCGTGCCGGAGTGGGACTCCATCGCGGTAAGGGCAGGCGCGGTAGCACTGGCCCGAGAGCTCGAGCGGCGTCACCCGGAGCTGATCACAGCGGCCTGGTGGAAGGAGGAAAGGGGCAGCCGAGTCTTCGTCGACTTCAACCAGAACGCGCCGCACAAGACGGTCTTCGGCGCTTGGTCGGTCCGGCCGCGGACAGGGGCGCAGGTGAGCACGCCCATCTCGTGGGACGAGGTCGTAACCGTCGAGCCGGACGCCCTCACGATCAACACGGTGCCCTCGTTCGTTCGTGACCATGGTGATGCGTGGGCCACGATGGCCACCGAGCCCCAGTCCCTCGAGCCGTTGCTCGAGATGTCGGCTCGCGATCGTGCAGCCGGGTTGAGGGACGCACCCTGGCCGCCCCAGTACCCGAAGATGCCCGACGAACCACGCCGTGTCGCTCCGAGCCGCGCCCGCAAGGAGCCGTGAACGGCGCAGGTGCCCTTGGCCTCGTGAAGTACGCTTGAACAGTGTCAGGAGGACCACCGCTGATCGAGCGGCACTGCGAGAGTTGTGGTACGAGATGGTTGCTCACCCGTCGGCAGGCTCATTTTTCGAGTCACTCGCCGCACGGCCTCGTCGGCGGCATGGGCTCCTTTGGAGGAGCCCAGTTGCAGCCTGGCCAGACGATCGACATCGAGTCGGGGACCGAATCGGCACTGTCGGCACGCGACCTGCTCCGGAGCTGTCCGCAGTGCCAGACACAGGACTTCACGGATCGCAAGGTGACGAGAGCGGCTCCGGCCTCGCCGGACGCCTTCCGGTCGGCCCTCCCGTAGGGCGCTTGGCTGAACGCGTCACCCGGCCTTCGGCATCGAGTAGGCGCCGAGCGCCTCGCCGCTCCCGGGCTCGTCCAACCGGTCGAGGTCACCGCGTGGCGACGTGGCTGGCGCCGGGAGGCCGACTGCCGATCCGGTGACGGATCGCGGCAAAGGCACTGAGCGGACCCGGAGGGCCACCATCGTGAAGGCCGCCAGAGAGAACAATGCGGCCAGACCGAAGATCTTGTCGATGCCGTCGACGAGGACCGCATGGGCATGGGCGACCGCATCCGCCGTCACCGGTGCGCCGAACTGGGCATGGCCCGTGAGCGAGCCGAAGGCCGTGACGAGCACGGCCAGCCCGAGGGCGGCGCCCAGCTGCTGGCTCACGTTGATGAGGCCGGAGGCGGCGCCGGCGTCCTCGGGCGCCACGTCGGCGAGAGACGCCGAGGTGAGGCTCACGAACGAGATGCCCGATCCGACGCCGAGGAGGACGAAGGAGACAACTATCTGCGCATACGAGGTGGCGATGTGCACCTGAGTCGCGAGCAGGAGGCCGGCGGTGGCGAGGAAGGCACCGGTCAGCATCACCGTCTTCTGCCGGAGGCGCCGCACGAGGACCCGGCTCGTCAGCTGCGAGGACACGAAGACGGCGAACGGCATCGGAAGGAATGCCACCCCCGCCCGAAGTGCTGAATAGCCCTGCACGTCCTGCAGGAACTGCCCGAGGAAGAAGAACATCCCGTACATGCCGGCGTACAAGAGCCCACGAGCGGCGTTGGCCGCCATCCGGGTCGAGTTGCGGAGGAGGCGGAGCGGGAGGACCGGCTCCTCCGCACGGCTCTCGTTGTGCACGAAGGCCACGAGCAACGCCAGCCCGCCCAGCAAAGGCGCCACTGTGGCGGCCGCCGTCCAGCCGTCGGCCCCGGCGTCTACGAGGCCGAGCACGAGCCCGGTCATTCCGAGAGTCGAGGTGAGCGCGCCCACAAGGTCGAACCGACCGCGCCGCCGCTCGGTCTCTGAGACGGCAATCCGCCCGAAAGCCAAGATGGCGATCCCGATCGGGACGTTGACGAACATCACCCATCGCCACGAGGCGAGCTGGGTGAGGATGCCGCCTGCGACAAGTCCGGTGGCGGCGCCTGCCGCCGAGACGGTCGTGTAGAGGGCGATCGCCCGCACCCGCGCCTGGCCGTCGGGGAAGACCGAGGTGAGCAACGACAAAGCCGCCGGCGCCGCCAGTGCTGCTCCGATCCCTTGAGCCGCCCGCGCTGCGAGCAGCATCCAGCCGGCGACCGCCAGGCCGCCCATGAGGGAGCTAGCCGAGAACAGGGCGATGCCGATCAGGAACGCACGCCGGCGCCCCAGCAAGTCCCCTGCCCGGGCACCGAGCAGCAGCAGCCCACCGAAGGTGAGGATGTAGGCGTTGAGCACCCACGAGAGCCCGCTCCCGGAGAAATGCAGCCCTGCCTGGATATGTGGGAGGGCGACATTCACGATCGTGCCGTCGAGCACCACCATGAGCTGAGCGGTGAGGATGACGAAGAGGAACACAGATGGGTGCCCGAGACGCCGGCGCAGTGTCCCCGGCCGGGTCTGGGCCCCGCGACCGGGAGAAGGCGCGGTTGGCTAAGGGTGTTGGAGGGCAATGACTTCGACCTTTACGCTGGTATGATGAAAGCGGATGCTTCCTCCGGTTAGTATACGGAGGCTGCCTCCGGTTAGCAAGCGTAATTGTGAGATCTCGAGGAAAATGATCCAGTGACCACCCAGACCGGAACAGTCGAGGCGCGAGGGAGCAAGAGCAGCCCGCCTGGGCGGCCGATGCGTGCCGACGCTCTCCGGAACTACGAGCGACTCGTCGTCGCCGCCCGGAAAGTCTTCGCCGAAGAGGGCGGTCAAGCCTCCATGGAAGCCATCGCCCGGGAGGCCGGAGTCGGGGTCGGGACCCTTTATCGGCACTTCCCCAAGCGGATCGACATCGTCGAAGCCGTCTACCGGACCGACGTCGAAGAGCTCGTGCAGACCGCCGAGCGCGTCGTCGAAGAGCTCGAGCCCTGGGCGGCCGTCGTCGGGTTCCTGGAGTCGTTCGTGCGTTACGCGCAGGGCAAACGGACATTCCTGAACGAGCTTCGCGAGGCGTTCGAGAAGAACCCCAACCTTCGCTCACAGTGCCGCGAGCGCATCGACTACGCGATGAACCTCGTCTTCAGCCGGGCACAGCGGGCCGGCGTGGTCCGTACCGACGTGGGCGGGTCTGACGTCATGCAGCTGGTCGGCCCGATGTGCACGAGCGCCACGCTGTCGGCGGAACAGTGCACCTCTCTTCTCGCCACGATCCTCGACGGCCTTCACCGGGTGTCCTAGGCGGGCCTCCCGGTAAATCACGGGGGGTGCAATAGCCTGTCACGATGCGCCCGTCGCTCGAGCTCGAGGGACTGCGCCGGAAGTACGGAAGTGTGACCGCCCTCAACGACCTCTCCTTCCAAGTACCCGCCGGCCAGGTTGTCGGTTTCCTCGGCCCCAACGGCGCCGGCAAGACGACGACGATGCGGGCCATCTTCGGCCTCACTGATCTCGACGCCGGATCGGTCCGGTGGAACGGTGCACCCGTCGGGCAGCCCGAGCGCCGCCGGTTCGGTTACATGCCTGAGGAGCGTGGCCTCTACCCGGCGATGCTCGTCGGCGAGCAGATCGAGTACCTCGGCCGGCTGCACGGGATGAGCGCCTCTGAGGCTGCTGCCGGTACCGCCACCTGGATGGAGCGGCTCGGGATCGCCGACAGGCGGGACTCGAAGGTCGAGACGCTCTCGCATGGCAATCAGCAGCGGGCACAGCTTGCCGCCGCGCTCGTGCACGATCCCGAACTGCTCGTGCTCGATGAGCCGCTTTCCGGCCTCGACCCGACGGGCATCGACGCAATAGGCCAGGTGCTGGTCGACCGTGCCGAGGATGGGTGTTGCGTGCTCTTCAGCAGCCACCAGCTCGACCAGGTGGAGGACCTGTGCGAGCGGGTGACGATCATCGACCACGGTCGCGTCGTCGCGTCGGGGACAGTGGACGAGTTGACGACGCACGGTGGCCGGCGGCTTCTCGTCCGCGTCGAGGGCGATCGGACCGCTGACTGGGCGCGCAGCGTTCGCCGGTGTCACCGTGTCGGAGACCGACGGTGGCGCCGCCCGCCTGGCCCTCGACGATCCCGTCGACAGCGACGACGTCCTCTGCGCTGCCATGAGAGCAGGGCGGGTCACCCAGTTCTCTTTCGAGCGGCGCCGGCTCTCCGAAGTGTTTCGGGAGGCGCTCGCGTGAAGTTCCTCTACGTCATCCTCATCGCAGCAGCAGTCGTCTCGGCGCGAATCACGATCTTCAGGTACCGGCGCCGGCGTCGACTCGCCAACCAGGCGGCGCAGCGATGCCGCCGGCAATGCTGATCAGGTCCGCCAGGCAGAGCACACGTCCTGCACGCTCTGTGGGAGCCAAGCGCAGCTGGAATGGCAACGGCAGGCTGGGCGACGTCGGGATCATCGCCGGGCGCGAGATCCGACAGCGCGTCCGTGGCCGCGTCTTCCGCGTCGGCACTCTCCTCGTCCTCCTCGCCGTCGCCGCCGCGATAATCATCCCTACCCTGCACCGCAGCGGCGGAGGGCCCGACCGGACAGACGGTAGGCGTCGTCGGGACTCTGTCGCCGGAGCTGAAGCAGGTCGTGGAGGCAGCCGGGTCGCAGAACGAGGATTCCGTGAGGTTCGTGGCTGAGCCGTCGCTCGGGTCGGCAAAGGCGGACCTGGGCTCGGGCAAGATCGACCTTTCCATCGTAGACGGCGACGAGATCCTGCTCAACCAACCCGCACAGTCGAAGAGCTCGCCGGCCGATCCCTCCTTCGTCCATGATGCGGCGGAGTACATCGGCGTGCTGAGGGCGTACCGGACCGCCGGGCTGACACCTCGCGAGGCCATCCGGGTGTTCTTCGCCAAGTCGGTTCCGGTGCGCACGCTTCAACGGGGCTCGAGGAGCACCACCGGCTCGACGTCGGTGATCGGCATCGTGCTGTTGTTCCTCATGCTCACCCAGTACTGCACCTGGACCCTCATCGGCGTCATGCAGGAGAAGTCGAGCCGGGTCGTCGAGGTGCTGCTGGCGACGGTGCGCCCGATTCAGCTCCTTGGGGGCAAGGTGCTCGGCATCGGCATCGTCGCGCTCGGACAGGCCGCCCTCATCGTCGGGTTCGCGCTCGCCCTCTCCGCCGCGGTGGGATCCAACCTGCTGCACGGCGCCGGGCCGCTCGCGCTGCTGTCGGAGCTGCTGTGGTTGGTTCTCGGCTACGCGTTCTACTGCTGGGTCTATGCCGCCGCCGGCTCGATGGCTGAACGCCAGGACCAGGTACAGACGCTCGCGTTACCGCTCGCCATCCCGATCCTTGTGGGCTACGTCTTCTCGATCACGGTCGTCAGCTCGGGGAACCCCGATCTCTTGTTCAAGGTCCTTGCCTACCTGCCACCAACAGCACCGTTCTGCATGTCGGTGCTCGTCGGACTGGGCCAGGCCACCTGGTGGCAGTTCTTGGCGGCGGTGTTGATCAGCATCGCCGGGACGATCGGCATGGCGATCTTCGCCGCGAGCATCTATCGCCGGGCCGTCCTTCGTACCGGGAGCAGGGTGCGGGTCCGCGAGCTTCTCGGCTTGAGCCCCCGCTCAGCCTGAGCGCGACCCGAGGCGTAATCGCCCTGCCAGCTTGCAGCCTAGGTCCATAAGGTGTCGTGACCCACTCTCGCCTCTCTGTCTCACAACCGGTATACGCGCCGGGCGGTGCCGGAGAACATCGCATCCTGCTCAGCTTCGCTGTAGCGGGCGGCCATCGTCTTCATGGCATTCCATAACGTCTCGTAGTCGACAGACGCCTTGTCGACCGGAAAGTTCGACTCGAACATGCATCGGTCCGGCCCGAAGCACTCGATCGTGTGGTGGTACCAACGCTGCTGTGCCTCCACGAAGGCGGCCACGTCGGGCCGTTCGGACCTGTCCCCGTCCCAGCCGTAGCCGTTGTCGGGCATGGCGAGGCCACCGAGCTTGGCGATGAGGTTGGGGCAGCCGGCAAGGTCGGCGATGTCGCTTTTCCACTCGTCGAACACCTCGTCCCTGTGCCCTTCGAAGGGGCCGATGCCGAGGGGCGTGCCGAAGTGGTCGAGGACCATCGTCGTGCCGGGGGCGGCCCGGACGAGGTCGAGGAAGGCACGATTCTGGATGTGGTAGTGCCAAGAGTCGTACGTGAGCCCGCGGTCTCCGAGGTGGGCAACGCCACGCCGAAAAGCGGGATCAGCACCCTTGCCCGGCGCTGCTCTGCCCGGGATGGTGAGCTGGACGCCCGCCGGCGCGCTCGCGAGGGCGTCACGGATGCCGCGAAAGCGCCCGCCGGCGGCAGCTTGATGGGCATCGAGAACCTCGTCGAGCTTGTCGATCGGCAGGCTCAGGTCGGCATGGGCGACGATGGCGGCGATGGTGGCGCCGGCGGTTGCTTCGCTTGCCGCCGCGATGGCTGCGACGAACTCGGTCTCGCCCACCGGTCGCAGGTGCTCGGGGCCAGCGCTCCGATACTCAGCCCGGCATTCGATGAAGACGGTCTGGGTTACCCGGTGGCCGGTCCCGGTGTCGGCACGGAGATCAGGGAGAAGATACTGGCGGGCGATGCCGTCTCTCGGGCTGTCGACCCACAAATGGTGGTGAGGGTCGACGATCTCCCGGCCCGGATCGATCGTTCGGCTCACTCCGTCACCCGTGCCAGCCGACCTTGACCGTCTCTGCAGCTTCCGGGTGCTTTTCCAGCCACTTGCGGACATAGGGGCACAACGGGATGACCGTGAGGCCCTCTGTCGCGGCGCGTTCGACGGCAGCAGCAACGAGCTGTCCGGCGAGCCCGCGACCACGGAGCCTGTCGGGCACCTCCGCGTGGAGGAGGATGAGCCGGTCATCCTTGACGCGATAGACGAGCTCCGAGATGTCGCCCTCCAGATCGATGATGAGCCGCTCGTTCACCGGCTCGTCGACGACAAAGACGCGGCCGCTGACGCCGCTCACCGTGTCGTGCGGCAACTCGGCCCGCACGGGGTGGCTCACCTTGCTCACCTTTCCAAGATAAGCAGCTGGTTGCCGCCTACCGCCACGCTGACGAGCGGGGCAGTCGGCTGTTCGGCGACAGCCCGGGTCTCTTACGATCAACAGGTGGCTTACGACGAGCGCCTTGCCGAGCGCATTCGCGAGCTGGTCGAGGGGGAGCCCGGCCTGGCGGAGAAGAAGATGTTCGGCGGCCTCGCCTTCCTGGTCGGCGGCAACATGGCGGTGGCGGCGAGCAGCCAGGGCGGGATCATGGTCCGGGTCGAGCCGGCTCAGTCGGAGATGCTGGTCGCGACGACGAAGGCGAGCCTCGTGGAGATGAGGGGGCGGCAGATGCGGGGTTGGCTGCGAGTTGCAGGCGAGGACGTCGACACGAGGCGCCAGCTCGGCAAGTGGGTCGAGCTCGGGATGACGTACGCACGCTCGCTCCCGTCCAAGCAATAGCTACCTTGAGCCGCTCAGCAGAGGCACGCTGGCGGCTCGACGTCATCGTGGCCGCTCGCTCCGCCCCTAAGCCCGACACCGGGGCTATCGCGCTTCGCCGAGCGTCTTCTCGAGGGTTGTGAGCGCCTCCGGCAAGTTTGCTCTTCCGAAGCCGAAGCGGACATGGTCCGGCTCGTCGTACACCGAGCCTGGCAGGAGGAGCACACCGCGCGAGCAAGTCGTTCGCAGAGCTGATCGACGTCGCCGAGCCCGCTCAGGCGGGGAAAGCCGATCGAGCTCGCAGTCGGGCGCACCCATTCGAAGGCCTCGGGGCGGCGACCGAAGAACGCCTCGAGCAGAGCGAGGTTGCCCGCGACAATTCCGATGTTGCGGGCGACAAGCTCCTCCCGATGGCGAAGTGCAAGCGCCGACAAGAGCTCGCTCGGAGCGCTCGAGCAGATCGTCGTGTAGTGCTTGAGGTCGATGACCGCCCTGCGCAAGTCCCCGTCGTGCGTCGCGATCCAGCCGATCCGCAGGCCCGGCAGGCCATAGGCCTTCGACACGCTGCCGAGCGAGACAGCTCGATCGTCGAGGTCGCAGGCGGCCGGGAGACGGATGGTCGGATCGTGCTCGAGCTCGCGGTAGACCTCGTCGGAGAAGACAACCACTCGGCGGTCCCTCGCGAGATTCAGCACTGCGTCGAAGGTTGACCGGGCCATGAGCGTCCCGGTCGGGTTGTGCGGCTGGTTGACATAGAGGATGCGGGTGTCTCGTCCCACGAGATCCTCGAGAGCGCCGATGTCGTGCGCCCAGCGGTCCTCCCATCGGCGCCGCCACCTGCTCACCGTGGCACCGGTGCTCCGCGCGAGCTCCAGACCGGACTCATAGCACGGGGTCTCGACGACGGCGTGGTCATTCGGGCCGAGCAGGCAGTGGTAGACGAGGAAGATCGCCTCCTCGGCGCAGGCCGTGACGACGACCTCATCGGGGTGGACGGACTCATAGATGCCGGCGATCGCCTCTCTCAGCTCCGGCGAGCCGGGCGACTCGGTGTACCCGCACCAGAGGGCGAGCAGTCGAGCCTCGGCGTCGGGCTCGAGGCTGAGCAGCTCGCCGACCGACCGTGACTCGCAATCGCTGCTTGAAAGCATGTAGCGGGTGGCGAACTCATAGCGCTCGTAGTACTTCTCGATGCGAAACGGGGCGACCTTCACAGGCGGTCCTTCGAGGGCCTGGCGCAAGGCGCAAGGTCGGAACGGCTCACCGGCGGGCATAGCGCCTGAAGTAGTTCTCGACGAGTCGGCCGGCACCTTCAGCCTTGCTCCCGTCCATGCGGCAGGAGGAGCCGGATCTCATCTGTGTAGGCGTGAACGTCCGCGTGTTGGTCACGAGGACGCCGGGAATCAAACCCCAGGCTCCGAGACCGATGTCCTTCCGCCGGAGATAGGAGAAGAACCTGGGTATGAAGGACGCGCTGCTGGTCGTGCAGCGAGTGCTCTCGTCAGCCTGCTCGACCCATTCGTCTGCCAGCACAGGGACTGAGTTGGAGGCATCTCCGAAGCGCTCGTTCCACTCCGTCTCGGTCGTCTCGTTGTAGGGGTGGACGGCGTAAGCGACGTTCGGCCCCTCGATCAGGTGATTCTGAACCTGGTCGAGGGTCCGGTCCTCCTCAGGTCCTTCCACGAGGATCAAGTTGGCAGTCCCGGCCACCTCCCGGACATCGTCGACAAGGGCCTGCATCCCGACGTAAGTCTGGCTGCCCAAGGTGACACCGTACTGCCAGACGGCCCACGGGTCAGAGGTGAAGGTTTGCAGCCTGGGCTCGTTGAAGAGATCGAACCAGACTCGCGGGTTATCTCTGTAGAGAGGCGCCAGCACACGCCAGAAGCGAACCGTCTGTGGTGTCGGATTAGCTGCCGGCTGATTCGTGTACCGCTCGGTCTGGGCGCTCAGGATGACGTCCTCGTCATAGCTGAGCGCCAGACTGATCTCCTTCTCGACGGCTCCGAGATAAGCATGGTCGACGGAGTGCTTGGTGGGCAAGAGGTTGGCAGGAGCAAGCTGCAATCTGATGAAATTGGTGCACCACAGTGTCACCGCAGCCTTGATCTGGGATGCATCCCTGCTCGTCTGGCTTCGCCAGTTCTGCAGAGAGAGACCGAATATGGTCATTCCGTAAGGGGTCATCACACGGCCCCGCGTGTCGAGGATGTGATTGCCGGAGACATTTCCAAAGGTCGGGTTCGCCGGATCGGGTGCTGCGCATGCGGCCAGCCGGGTGGGAGGCGTCGAGGTCGACCGGCCGTGGCTTGCACAGGCGGCGAGACTCGAGGCGGCGGCCAGCAGCAAGAGCAGGCGGGCGAACCTCGGTGGAGGCGGGACGATGCACGCCGACAGGGTAGGCGGGCTTCGCCAGGGTGCGAGGGCGGGAGCCGGGGTGGACGCCGACCGTTCACGATGCGCGACGGGCTCCACCCGAACCGCCCCGTCCGAGCCGCGGACCGTCGAGCAGTGGTAAGCCGCCGCACTGGGTTGGCGGTGAGGAGCGAGATGTTCGATTGCTCGAGGTCGAGCCCGAGGCTGACGGCGAGGCCGGTCGCCGTTTCGCCGAGAGGGGGACATCCACATAGGCTCGACTGGGTGCTAGGCCTCCCCGACGGCATCCAAGCCTTGCTCTTCGACCTCGACGGCGTCCTTACCAAGACGGCCGCGGTCCATGCCGCCGCATGGAAGGAGATGTTCGACGACTTCCTCCGCCAGCGGGCCGAGAGCGAAGGCACCCCGTTCGTGCCATTCGACATCCATGACGACTATGACGAGTACGTGGACGGCAAGCCACGCTCCGATGGCGTACGGGACTTCCTCCGGTCGCGCCAGATCGTCCTCCCCGAAGGCGGCGATGAGGACCCGCCTCAGGCTCAGACCGTCCGCGGCCTCGGTAACCGCAAGAACGTCCTCGTCCTCGAGCGGATCGAGCGCGACGGCGTCGAGGTGTTCGAGGGATCGCGCCGCTACCTCGACGCCGCACGGGAGGCCGGGGCGCGCCTCGCCGTCGTGTCGTCGAGCGCCAACACCGCTCAAGTGCTCGAGGTGACCGGGATCGCCGACTACTTCGAAGTGCGCGTCGACGGCATCACGATCGTCGAGCGGGGGCTGAAGGGCAAGCCGGCGCCCGACACGTTCCTCTATGCGGCGAGCGAGCTGGGCGTGGAGCCTGCGCATGCCGCCGTGTTCGAAGACGCCCTTGCCGGCGTGGAGGCCGGACGGGCCGGCCATTTCGGTGTCGTGGTCGGAGTCGACCGCGTGGGCCAGGCGGCGGCACTAGCCGAGCACGGCGCCGACGTCGTCGTGCAGGACGTGGCCGAGCTACTGGAACCGCCGGTTGGCCCATCCGGTCGACAGCTCGACGAGGAGGGCCCGGCGTGATAGACCATCCGGCCTTCGAAGTCGACGACTGGTCGGTGATCGAGACCGAGCTGCCGACCGACCGCCTCGCCCAGACAGAGTCGGTCTTCGCACTCGGCAACGGCCACATCGGCCTGCGGGGCAACCTCGACGAAGGAGAGCCGCACGGGCTGCCGGGCACCTACCTCAACGGGTACTACGAGTCGCGGCCACTTCCCTATGGCGAGGTCGGCTTCGGCTACCCAGAAGTCGGCCAGACCGTCGTCAACGTCACCAATGGCAAGCTCATCCGGCTCCTCGTCGACGACGAGCCGTTCGACGTCCGCTACGGCCGGCTGATCCATCACGAGCGTGTCCTCGACCTGCGAGCAGGCGTGCTGCGGCGCCGAGTGGAATGGCGGTCGCCCGGCCACCGCGGCATACGGGTCCACAGCACCCGCCTCGTCTCGTTGGTGCAGCGAGCCGTGATCGGCATCGAGTACGGGGTCGAGATACTCGACGGGCGGGCGCGGGTGGTACTGCAATCGGAGCTGGTGGCGAACGAGCAGTTGCCGGCCATGGGCGGTGACCCCCGGGTGGCCGCCGCGCTCGAGCGGCCGCTCGAAGCCGTCGAGCACCAGGCGGACGGTGCCCGGGCCTACCTGGCGCACCGGACGCGGCGAAGCGGCCTGCGGATGGCGACTGTGATGGACCACCTGTGCGAAGTGCCGGGCGACTGGGAGACCGAGTCCGAGGCGTATGAGGACTCGGCCAGGTTCACGGTCATCGCCGAGCTCGAGCCGGGCCAGAAGCTCAGCCTCGTGAAGCTTGTCGCCTACGGGTGGTCCGGCGGGCGATCCGTGCCGGCGCTCCGCGACCAGACAGCGGCGGCGATCGCCGCAGCGCGCCACACGGGCTGGGAGGGCCTGCTCGGCGAGCAACGGGCATACCTGGACGGGTTCTGGGAGCGCGCCGACGTCCACGTCGATGGCGACCCCGAGATCCAGCAGGCTGTGCGGTTCAGCATGTTCCAGGTCCTGCAGGCAGGCGCCCGGGCAGAGGGCCGGGCGATCCCGGCGAAGGGCCTCACCGGCCCCGGCTATGACGGGCACGCCTTCTGGGACACCGACAGCTTCGTGCTGCCGATGCTGACCTACTCGTTGCCCACTGCTGCCGCCGATGCCCTCAAATGGCGGCACTCGCTGCTTCCCCAGGCGCGTGAACGGGCAAAGCAGCTCGGCCTCAAGGGGGCGGCGTTCCCTTGGCGGACCATCGACGGGGGGGAGTGCTCCGCCTACTGGCCGGCCGGCACCGCCGCCTTCCACGTGAACGCGGACATCGCAGACGCCGTCGTGCGCTTCGAGCAGGTAGCCGGCAACGACGACTACGCTGCCCGCTTCGGCACCGACCTCCTCGTCGAGACGGCCCGGCTGTGGGCCTCTCTCGGCTACTTCGATGCTCGGGGCGAGTTCCGGATCGACGGCGCCACCGGCCCGGACGAGTACAGCGCGATAGCCGACAACAACGTCTACACGAACCTCATGGCGAAGCGGAACCTTCTTGCTGCGGTCAGAGCCTTCCGGGGCCCCGAGAAGGACGATGGCGCGGGGGTGGACAGGTCCCGTTGGCATGACGTGACCGACGAGGAGCTGGACGTCTGGCAGCGGGCGGGCGAGCAGATGAGGGTGCCCTACGACGAGCGCCTGAGGGTTCACCCGCAGGCGGACGGGTTCACCGACCACGCGCGTGTGGGACTTCGAGGACACCGATCCTTCCCAGTACCCGCTCCTGCTCCACTTCCCGTACTTCGACCTTTACCGCAAGCAGGTGGTGAAGCAGGCCGATCTCGTGCTGGCCCTGTTCCGGGCCAGTCACGAGTTCACCGACGAGGACAAGCAGCGAGACTTCGAGTACTACGAGTCGCTCACGGTTCGGGACTCCTCGCTCTCCGCCTGCGTCCAGGCGATCGTGGCCGCCGAGACGGGTCATCTCGACCTGGCGTACGACTACTGGGGGGAGGCGGCACTGATGGATCTCGACGACCTCGAGCACAACACCCGCGACGGTCTCCACATGGCCTCCCTCGCCGGCTCGTGGATGGTCGCCGTCTGCGGATTCGGGGGCCTGCGTGACACCGACGGCTCGCTATCGTTCCGTCCCCGTCTTCCGGGGGCACTGCGGGGCTTGTCGTTCAACCTGATGTGGCGCGGGCTGCACTTCAGCGTCGCCGTCGGCAGAGACGAGGTGCGCTACACCTGCAACGGCAACGAGCACATCGACCTGCTCCACTACGGCGAGGAGGTGAGGGTCGGCCCGGGCGGCACGCAGGTCCGGCCGATCCCGCCGACAGAGGCGCGCCCGCGTCCCCGCCAGCCGCCGGGGAGAGAACCGGTCCAGCGGGCGAGGAGGGAACACACCTAGGTCCCACCGGCGCGGGGCGTAAGGGCGGCCAGCAGCCTCAGGACTTCTTCGTCTTCTTCTTGCCGATGCTCGGGAACCTCTTCTTCACCGCTGCCCTCACCTTCTTCTGCTCTGCCGGGGTGCCGTTCTGAGCCACCCGGGCGAGGGCGTTGCGGGCGTGGTCCTTGTCGGGGATCGGGTACTTCCGCTTGTCCGGCAACGCGAATGACTTCTTGCTGAGCTTCTTGCGATCCTTCGGCTTCAGGTCGGCCATGCTCCTAGTCTCGATCGTCGACGTTGTCGCCGACAAGCCGAGGCCGGACCGCCCCCGCCGCCCCGCCCCCTCCTTCCACCTCGAGGAAAGTGGAGCCATCGACGCCGCACTCAAAGAGCCGGGGGCGACTCACCGGACCAAGCCTCGGAGGCGGCTCTTCACCGCTGCCTCAAAAGCAGCGGCGACGAGGGTCTCACCCCGAGCCGTCAGACCATCCTCGGTTGACACCGCCGCCCCGGACGAGGCAGCCCGGGTGAGGGTGCGGTGAATGTCGACGAGCACGGCGCCCACCGCCTTGCAATCAGCAGCGATGGCCGAGTCATAGGCGGCGACTTCCATCGCCGTCGGAAGACCACCCGATCGGTCCGGCGTAGGCGGAAGGTCTGCCACGAGGATCGTCCGGACGCGGACGTGCTCAAGAGCAGCCAGCAACTCCCGAAGCGAACTCGAGACAACGGACGCCTCCTCTCCGGCGACCGCCTCGTCGAGACCCACATCGACGCTGACGAGCGTCGGACGGAGAGCCGCCACCTGTCTCGCGAGCGCCGCCGGCGCCGTCGGCCAATCCTCTGGGACGGCTACGACATAAGTCGTCGCCCAGACCGGCAGCGCCGACTGGGCGAACAAGTCCTGCCAGAGCATGCGCGGGTCGGTGACGCTCGAAGGCAGCTGTTCGCCAAGGGCAACGTAGGTGACCGGCGGCCCGGTGCGCAGCGGCGGAGGTCCCGAAAAGGCTCCTGAGCCCCCGGCACAGCCGGTCGACACCATCGCGAGGACGACGAGGGCGCCCCGGCACCTCACTCTCAAAAAAGACAAAGGATCACGCATCCACAGCTTCGCGAGCGGGCAGGTGGGCGGCACGCCGAGCAGGTAAGGCTCCTGCCAGCAGCGCGATGACGCCCGAGCCGAGCACACAGCCGACCGGGAGGAGCCAAGGGACAGAAAGAGCGACTCCCGCCAGGCCCTCTGAGCTCAGGTAGGCGTTGGCGTTCGCCGAGATGGCGGCCGCCATCACAATCCCTAGAAGGGTGCCGGCAAGGCCGCCGGCGACGCCGAGGGCCGTTGCCTCGATGAGGAACACCCGCAGCACGTCGCGGTCGCGGGCACCGATCGCCTTCATGACACCGATCTCGCGCCGTCGTTCTCTCACTGCGGCGAAGAGGGCGTTGGCGACGCCGAGGGCAGCGATGAGCAACGCGACGAGCCCGATGCCCGACAGAACCAGTTCGACGACGTGGAGGTAACGGCCGACCGAGATGACGAGGCCGACAGGAGCAGCAGACGAGTACCCGATCGTCGCGATGGCCGAGCGCACCGCTGGAACGTCGGTCAGTTGTCTCGAGATGACGATGGCGCTCGCGATCGGTGGTGCTGAGGGAGCGCTGCTGCCGGAAGGATCAGCCCCACCGCCGGACGAGTAGAGGGCATCGACGAGGCCGGGTTCGCCGAGAAGGTCCCCTGTGGTCATCTGCTCGTCCACCACCCCGACGATCTCGACGGTGACGATGCGAACGGCACCGGCTGCCGAGCCAGCGCTCACCCTGTCAGCCAGCTGAACTCTCTGCCCTACCACCGCCGAGGCTCGCGACACCTTGAGGCCGAGAGAGCTCAGGTACTGCTCGCCGGCCACCACCTCATGGAGTGATCGAGGGAGCGGAAGGCGCCCCGCCAGGAGCGTGACCGGAAGCGAGCCGGTTTGGCCGAGCGGCGCACCGATCACCACCGTCGAGATGATCGGTGCGACCGCTGTGGTCGAGCCCTCTGGCGGGACTGAAGGCGGGAGCAGGTCGACCGGCGCCGAGACGACGGGCAAGACGGCGACGACGTCGCTCAGCCTCGCGATCCGGGCGAGGGCGGCGGCCGTGATGGCCGTTGGAGGTCCTGGGACGGGATCGTCAAGCGTCTCCTGCGCCGGGTTGGGCGCGTCGGGCTCGACTGTGATCCCGGCGAGGGAGCCGCCGTGCGAGAGCTGGGAGAGGACCCGCGTCTTGGCCGTCCCGGCTATGGCGAGGAGGGCCGTTAGAAGAGCAGAGGCGAGCGTCACGGCGAGGACGGTCAAAAGCGCCCGTGCCGGTCGGCGGCGCACCTCCCGGCTCGCCATTCCAACTGCGTCCCACCATGTCACGGCTCAATGTCGGCGGAGCGCTCGAGTTGCCTCAACTCGCCGGAGCCGTCGAGCTCCCTCAGCCCGCCGGAGACCAGTCCCAGTCGCCGGTTCGCCCGTAGCGCCACTCGCCGCTGGTGCGTGACGATCACGAGGGTCCGTCCGTCCTCTGAGTTCAGTTGCTCCAGTAGCTCGATGACGTTGGCGGCGGTGTCGTCGTCCAGGTTGCCAGTCGGCTCGTCCGCAAGGATGACGCGGGGCTCGTTGGCGATCGCCCGTGCGATGGCGACCCGTTGGCGTTCCCCGCCCGACAGCTGACTCGGCCGGTGATCCCGCCGCCCACCGAGCCCGACCCGGCTGAGAAGCCCCTCGGCCCGATCGCGACGCTTCAGGCTCGTCACGCCGGCAACCCTCAGGGCGAGCTCGACGTTCTCGAGGGCCGTGAGTGCCTCGAGCAGGCCGAAATGCTGGAAGACGAAACCAACCACATCCCTCCGGAAGCTCGCCAGTTCGTCGCCGGAGAGGGTGGTGAGATCGTGGCCGCCGACGATCACACTGCCGGTCTGGGGCCTGTCGAGACCGCCGAGCAGCGACAGCAATGTCGTCTTGCCCGAACCGGACGCACCGACGAGGGAGACGTACTCGCCGACGGCGACCTCGAACGCCACGCCGTGGAGAACCTCGAGCTCTATCCGACGTCTCCGATACAGATGAGAAAGACCGTGGACGTGGATGATCCATGCGACCCTACTGGCCGCGTCCTGAGGCGGTGAGGTGGCCGCCGCGCTCACCGAGGACTAGTTGTGAACCAGTCGCCGAGGGGCGGGCTCGGCCGTAGCCCGGAGAAGTCGCCGCCGTCCCGGATCGCAGTTGCCACCGACACCATCGCCTCGACGGCGGCCCAGTTGAGGCTGCCGCCGAGACTTATTCGCCGGGCGCCTGCCTCCTCGATCATCGCCATCGAGAGCTCGGGCCATGCGAGCACATTGACCGGGCCTGAGACGGCCTCACAGACAGCGGACAGCTCGCCGGTCGTCCTCAGCCCGGGCGCGTAGAGGACATCGGCCCCGGCGCTTTCGTAAGCCTGCAGACGGGCGACGGCGTCGCCAAGGTCCCGATGGCCGTGGACGTAGCCGTCGGCGCGCGCCGTCAGGGTGAACGGGAACCCGAGGCCGGCGGCGGCCTCGGCGGCGGCTGCGATCCGCTCTGTGGCGTGGCCGACCTCGTAGATCCGACCGTCCGGGTCGTAGTCCTCGATCGACGCCCCGACGGCTCCCGCCTCGGCTACCCGGCTGATCGCCCGGGCGGCGCTTTCCGGCTCAGCCCCGTAGCCGTTCTCGAGGTCGACCGAGACGGGCAGAGCTGTTGCCGCCACGAGAGCCCTCGCATGGGTGACGACCTCGTCGAGAGCGGCACCGCCGTCGAGACGGCCGAGAGTGAAGGCGAAGCCGGAGCTCGTGCTGGCAAGAGCGCGGAAACCGAGGGCGGCGAGCACGCGAGCCGAGCCGACGTCCCACGGGTTCGGGATCACGAAGGGCGGCCCCGTGTGAAGCGCCCGGAATACGGTCCCTACCTCTTGCTGGTCAGGCATGACGATGGTGAGATCGGCCCTCAGTGCGACGGTCGAGGTTCAGCACGCCCGACTCAGGTCCGGGTCCCATCAAAGAAGGATAACTTCCGGCCAACGTGAGGTCCGGTCCTTCCCCCATGGCCGGCGAGAGGTCCCTACTTGAACAGAGATCTCCGCAGTGCCCGGCCGGCGGCAGTGGTAGCGGTACCGACAGGATGTCGCGCATATTGAACCTTGCGGATCGCCCTCGGGGTCGCCCTTCGCTTCATCGAGCCGGCGGTGCTCCGCACCGGGTGCATCGCCCGCCTGACAGAACGCGGTAGGAAACCACGTCGAAAGCTCATCCCGCCTCCTCTGACTGCTGCGGCTGTCGTCTGACGAAGCCGCCACCATTGTAGGTGGCATAGGGGAGACGCTTCTCGGTCCGACGCCAAGGCTCAGCGGCGGTCTCCCGACGATCGATCCGTCGCCTCCTCGCCCGGCCCGTAGAAGAGGTCTCGCGTGAGCGGCTCGAGCCGGTGGTCCGGCACTCTTGCATAGGTGAGCACGGCGTTCATCCGGGCGCTTCCCGCCGCTACGGGTGTGACACGGTGCAAGGAGTAGCGACCTTGGAACAGCGTCAGCGTACCGGGCTCGATCTCCAGCGAGCGGACGAGCTCGCGACCTCCGGCGAGTACGGCTCTAAGACCGCCGAGGTTGTCGTCCTCGGCGGTCCTCATCTGCTGGGACGAACTCGTAGGCTCCTCCGGCGTCGCTCGCCTGCAGCATGAGGGTGACGGAGAACTCGCTGTTGTCGAAGTGCCAGCCGAGCTCGTCGCCCTCGTCATAGAACATCACCGAGCAGGCGCCGTCAGGATCGGCATCTCGGTACAGGGAGGCCAGCTCGAGGACGTCTCGCAGGAACGAGACGAGGCCGTCCCACTCGTACAAGGCTCGCAATGGCGACTGCTCGCCCACATGTCTCCAGCTGAGCGCGCGCTTCGCCGAGCGCACCATCATCGCCCGTGGGTCGTCGTCGGCGGCATCGGCTGGGACGTCGACGAAGTAGACGTTGTGCACAGCCTCGGTGCGAAAGCTTCTCGCCTCCTTGGCCTTCGCGTCGTCGACCACGGCCCGGAGCGCCTCTGGCAACAGGAGGCGGTCGAGCTGACAAGCTCCGTCGGCTCGCAGCTGACGGCGGCACCTGTCGATCAGCCGCTGTCGCCCGGCGCCGTCGTCTCCCATATCGACGAGGGGGTAACGGTCGAGGTCGAGGATCCTGTCGATCGGGAGTGCACCTGTCTGGCCGGCGGGCATGGGAGAGACCATAGTGATGGTGTGGACTTAGGATCCTCCGCCATGGCAAGGGAGATCGATGCGGGCGGTGCCTTCCGGGCCATGCGGGGCGCCGACCCCGGCGACGCAGTCGACACGATCGCGATGCTGGCGGGAGAGCTGGGCGCGACCGATGTTGTCGTCTACCTCGTCGACTACGAGCAGAAGGTTCTCGAGCCGCTGCCCGACCGCTCGAACCACGAAGAGCTGCCTCACACAGAAGACGTGGTCGGGACCCTCGCCGGGCGGGCGTTCCTGCACGGTATGTGCTCGGCGTCGCGCTCAGACGGCACTCGGGTCTTCGTGCCGATCGTCGAGGGCTCCGATGCGACGGGGGTCCTCGCCTTCACCGTGGCCGAAGCCGACGGCGCAGTCGGCGAGCAGTGCGAGAACCTCGGGATCCTCGCCGGCTATCTGATCGGCGCGCAGGCCCGGGTCACCGACTTCTACAACCTTCACCGCCGGCGGAAGTCGATGAGCCTGGCCGCCACCATGCAGTGGGATCTCCTCCCCCCGCTCACCCTGACGTCGCCTCGTGCCTCTGTCGCCGCCATGTTGGAGCCTGCGTACGAAGTCGGCGGAGACTGCTTCGACTACGCCCTCAATGGCTCCGGTCTCGACCTGGCGATGATGGACGCGATGGGGCACGGCCTGCATTCGGCAATGGTCGCCGGTCTCGCCATGAGCAGCTACCGGCACGACCGGCGGGAGGCGCGGACACTCGAGCTCATCGACTCCAAGCTGGACTCCGTCGTGGCGGACGAGGGGGGCGAGGCCTTCGTCACCGGTCAGGCCGGCCATCTCGACCTCGAGACCGGCACATTCAGTTGGATCAATGCCGGTCACCCGCCGCCGTTGCTCCTGCGCGACGGGCAGGCGCCCCGCTTCATCGACGGCGCCGTTTCTCCGCCGTGGGGCGTCGGGGGGCGCCGTGGCGCACCGGGGAGCACGTCGCTCGAAACCGGCGACAGCATCCTGTTCTATACCGACGGCGTCACGGAGATCCCGGGTCGAAAAGCCGGTGCCTTTGGAAGGGAGCGGCTGTCGGAACTGGTCGGCGGGCATGCGGCGAACCAGGTTCCGATCGGCCTCATCGTGCGCCACATCATCGCGGCCGTCGTCGAGCACCACGAGAGCCGCCTCCGCGACGACGCCGCCGTCCTCATGGTCAAGTGGCTCGGGCCACCGGCCGCCGCCGACGGCACCGGCAGGCGATCGTGATCTCGCCGTGGCCGGGGGCAGGCGAAGCGATGCCGCCCGCGCCCGCAAGCTGACGCCCCCTTCGCGACGGGATCGGGCAGGGAGCAGAAGGCGCCGCACCGGCTCGTCAGGCGGTCCGGCGGGAGGTTCCGAGGGTCAGCCGGAAAGCAAGCCCCTGGCGTAGGCCGCCTGCCCGACGTGCTGCAGGCTGTCGTCGGCGATGCTCGCGAGGCGCACCCCTAGGGTCACGGGCGGATCCCACCTCCGATCGACGACACCGTCGAGATCGGCCGGCTCGAGGCCCTCGATGAACACCCTCGTCCGGCGGTCGACGGCGTCGAGGTAGTCGAGCAGCACTGCCGCCGACTCAGGCCGGATCGTGCCGATCTCCTCGCTCGAGTGGCCGTAGCCGGTGTTCGACGGCTCTGGGTCGAGCCCGAACCGCCCCGCCCATCCTCGGCTCGTCCAGAGCTGCTCCTCGCCGAGGACCTCGGCGACGTGATGGTCCTGCACGCGGGCGGTGTGCCAGATCAGCCAGGCGATCGTGTTGGCACCCTCCCGTGGCGGCCTGGTGAGGGCAGTGGGATCGAGTCCTTCGACGGCCTGCGCAGCCAGGGGAGGGATGCGGCCGTAGATCTCGAGGAGCAGAGCAGAGACGTCCATCGGGTGATTCCATCACGTCTGGCCCACCCCGTCGCCAGTCAGGCCGTCGAGCCGATGATCTCCTCGACGATTTCAGCTGTCGTCTCGGGGTGCAGGAAAGCCAACCGCGCCACCGGCTCGCCTTCCCAGGTCGTCGGCGTGACGAACGCCACCTGCTCGCGAAGAAGGCGCGTCGACCATGCCCGGTAGTCGTCGCGCCCCCACCCGCGCCGGCGGAAGAGGACGACGGAGAGGTCGGGTTCCCGGATCAGCTCGAGGTGAGGAGCTCTTCTGATGATCTCGGCGCTCTCCCGGGCTGATGGCGAGCACTGCCTCGATCGCCTCGCGGTAGGCGCCGATGCCGTGGACGGCGATCGAGAACCAGAAGGGAAGGCCGCGCGCCCGCCTCGTGAGATGGAAGGCGTAGTCGCCGGGGTTCCATGCCCCTTCTGGATCCGCCCGCATCACGTCGAGGTAGGAGGCGTGCTGGGCGAGGACGCCCTCGGCCAGCTCGGGATGGCGGTAGAGGACGGCACCAGAGTCGTACGGGGCGAAGAGCCACTTGTGAGGATCTACGACATAGGAGTCGGCGAGCTCCACCCCGGCAAAGAGGTGACGAGCCGAGGGGGCAAAGAGGGCCGCCCCGCCGTAGGCGGCGTCGACGTGGAACCACAGGCCCCGGGCCTTTGCCACCTGCCCGATCCCGGCCAGATCGTCGACGATGCCGCCATTCGTGGTCCCGGCCGTGGCCACGACGGCGATGACGTCCGCCGGGGAGGGATCGGCGGCGAGCGCCGCGTCGAGAGCAGCTCCGGTCAGCCGGTGATCGTCGGTCGGGACGATGAGCGGCTCGAGGGCAGCGACGCGGAGGGCCAAGCCGACCGAGGCGTGAGCCTCGCTGCTGAGCGCCACCCGGGCTCGTGAGGCCGGTGGTTCGCCGCTGCGACGCGTCAGGCCGGCTTCCCGAGCGACAACGAGTGCTGAGAGGTTGGCGTTCGAGCCGCCGGAGACGAAGCAGCCGCCTGCCCCTGCCGGCAGGCCGGCGGTATCGGCGAGCAGACGAAGCGCCTGGTTCTCCGCCATCACCACTCCCGCCCCCTCCAGCCAAGAGGTGGCGGGGAAGGACGAGCAGGCGACGATCATGTCGAACAAGAGGGCGGCTTTGGTCGGGGCAGCCGGGATGAAGGCGAGGTAGCGAGAGCTGTCACACGAGACGACCGAATGGCACAGGTGGTCGGCGAAGATCCGAAGGACCGTCTCGGGATCGTTCCCCTCCTCGCCGAGGAGACCGTCGAGCAAGTGGGGCGGCGGCGGCCGGGTGCCGCCGAAGTCGAGCGCGACCGGGTCGACGCTCAAGCGCCGCCGGCAGAAGTCGAGCACCAGCTCGGTCATCGCGGGGTCTTCTCGGAACATCGAGCCGCCCATGGCCGGATCGGAACTAGGTGATCACAAGCCGACGGCGAGGCCTATCGCCGCACAGATGCTCAGCTTGCTCCTGGCGCCGGACTGGCTCGATGCTGACTGGGCGCCTCGACCGCCACCCGACCTCGCCCATGGGCGGTATGTTAAGCCGCCCCGTGAAGGGCGGGCCAGGTCGACTGGGCAAAGGTCGGCGTCGTAGTAGTCGCCGTCTCGCCACTAGCCGTGCACCAGGTGGCGACAAGAGGAGGCGGTCGTGTCGGAGACGGTGGAAGTGGTTGGTGGTGTGGGACGGGAAGCGCTCTGCGGTCCATCCGGGGCCGCCTTCACCGATGCCGTTCCCGACGAGTCCGCAGCCCTCACCCTGTGGCGGCGCTGATGTCGAGCGAGGCCGCCCGCCGGGCTGTAGAGGCTGCTCCTCTCGTCGACCACCATGTCCACAGCGTCGTCGGCGAGTTGAGCGGGCGAGTGGCCTTCGAGCGCTACCTGAGTGAGTCCGGCGAGCCGGCGGCGCCCGGGTGCAGCTACTTCGACTCGTTTCTCGGCGCTGCCCTGTTGCGGACGTGCGCGCCCGGTGCTCGGCCTGCCCCCCGGCTCAACGGCGGAGGACTACGTGTCGAGGCGGAGCGATCTCGGCGGGAAGGAAGCCAACCGCCAGCTGCTGCGCGCCGCCAACGTTGCCGTGCTGCTGGTAGACCACGGCTTTCGCGGGGGTGATCTCGTCGACCTCCCGGAGCTGGCCGAGCTCGCCGCAACCCCCGTTCGCCGCATCACCCGTTTGGAGCAGCTCGCCGAGTCCGTCGTGTCGAGCGGCGCCGGGGCCTCCGGATTCGCTGATGCCTTCGCCGAGCGCGCTCGCATCGGAGCTGTCGGGGCCGGACGCGGCGGTCGGTTGCAAGTCGATCCTCGCCTACCGGTACGGACTTGACATCGAGCCCGCCGAGCCCGGGCCGGCCGAGGTGCGCGAGGCGGCGAGGGAGTGGGTGACGGAAGGAGGCTCGGGCGGGCTCCGCCTGTCCCACCCAGTGCTGCTGCGCCACATCGTCTGGGCGGCTCTCCGCTCCGGGGTGCCCCTCCAGTTCCACACCGGCTACGGAGACTCCGACATCGAGCTGAACCGGGTGGACCCGGCGCTCCTTACCGGTCTCATCCGGAAGGCGGCCCCGCTCGGCACTCCGATCATGCTGCTGCACTGCTATCCCTACCACCGGCAGGCCGCCTACCTCGCCGGGGTCTACCCGGACGTCTATTTCGACATCGGGCTGGCGGTCAACTACGTCGGGCACCGGGCGGCCGCCGTGCTGGCGGAGGCGCTCGAGTCGGCGCCCTTCCACAAGCTGCTCTATTCCTCGGACGCCTTCGGCCTGGCAGAGCTCCATTTGCTGGGTGCGGTCAGCTTCCGGGAGGCGCTCGCCGAGGTGCTCGACCCCCTCCTGTCGAGGGAGAAGCGTCCTGAGGCCGATGTTGCCCGGGTGGCCTCGATGATCACCGCCGGCAACGCCCGCCGCGTCTACAACCTGCCAGGGTGACAACAGGGGCACGCAGAGCTTTGTGAGGCCGTCGGTAGGCTCGCGGCGGCTGATGGCGATCCAGCTGCGAGATGCCCGCCAAGGAGGAACCCTCGATGCGCCGCCTGCTTGCCTATCGCGCGAAGGCGCCGCGGGCTGTCGAGGAGCTTCTCGGTCCGGGTGAGTTCGCCCGCCATCTTCGGCTCCGGTACGCCAGGACCGACGGGGATGTCGGCACCGCCTCCTCCGGTCTTCCCGTCGACGGCTGGGAGGACGTTCCGGGGGCTCGATCCTTCACTTCGACGTGAGCACGCCGTCGCTGTCGCTCCACTTTTTCGAGGGCGCAGACGCCCCGGCCATCGTGGCGGGGCGATGACGATCCCGCTCTCGATTCTCGACCTTGCGCCGATCCGGCGGGGGGAGACCGCCGCCGAGAGCTTCGCCGCCAGCGTCGCCCTCGCCCAAGCCGCCGAGAAGTGGGGCTACCGGCGTGTGTGGTACGCCGAGCACCACAACATGGCGACGATCGCATCATCGGCGACGAGCGTGATCATCGCCCACGTGGCGGCCCATACGACGAGCATCCGCCTCGGGGCGGGCGGGGTCATGCTCCCGAACCACGCCCCCCTCACGATCGCCGAGCAGTTCGGGACCCTCGAGTCATTGCACCCCGGACGAATCGATCTCGGTCTCGGGCGGGCACCCGGATCCGATCGGAACACGATGCTCGCTCTCCGCCGCGATGCGGCCTCGGCCGATCACTTCCCTGAGGATGTGCTCGAGCTCCAGGGCTACCTCACCGGGCCGTCGCGCTTCCCGGGGGTGGAAGCGACACCGGGCAAGGGCACGAACGTACCCCTCTACATCCTCGGGTCGTCGATGTTCGGTGCCACCCTTGCGGCCGCCTTCGGCCTGCCGTACGCGTTCGCCTCCCACTTCGCTCCGGCCGCGCTACAGGCGGCGGTGGCCGCCTACCGCGAGGAGTTCCGCCCGTCTGCCCAGCTTGACAGGCCCTACGTGATCGCCGGCGTGAACGTCATCGCAGCTGACGACTCGGAGAGCGCCAAAGAGCAGTTGCTTGCCGCCAAGCGGGCGCGGGCATCGGCCATGTTCGGCCGGGGCAGGGTCCTCAGCGAAGCGGAGGCCGATGCTGTCCTTGCTTCGCCGGCGGGCGCCCACGTCGAGGAGATGATGACCTACTGCCATTGCGGGGACGCCGCCGGAGGTGAGCGAGCTACCTCGGACGCCTTCGCCGAGCACGCCGGCGCCGACGAGCTGATCGTCGTCCACCAGTCGCCGACGACGGACGAGCGGCTCAGGTCCGTCGAGCTGCTGGCGGACGTCATGCAGGAAGCTTCGACGGACTGACCTGGCCGCTCAGCGGCCGGGGAGGGCCGCCCTTGCCGCTGCGACGATGTCGGCCGCCCGCTCGGAGCCGGCAGCGATGACATGTCCGGCCCGCTCGGGCACGGCGGCGATGACATGGCCGGCCCGCTCGGAGCCGGCGGCGATGACATGGCCGGCCCGCTCGGAGCCGGCGGCGATGACATGGCCGGCCCGCTCGGAGCCGGCAGCGATGACATGCCCGGCCCGCTCGGAGCCGGCAGCGATGACATGGCCGGCCCGCTCCGACGGCACGGCGGCGATGACAGTGAGCCGGCCCGCTCTGGCACGGCGGCGATGACCTGACCGGCCTGGCACGCGGCGATGACGCCGGCCCTCTCGGGCACGGCGGCGATGACCTGGCCGGCCCTCTCGGGCACGGCGGCGATGACCTGGCCGGCCCGCTCCGGCACTGCCGAGAGGAGATTGGCAGCCCGGTCGGAGCCACCTTGAAGCTGCGATCCGACGGTCTCGAGCGAACGCTTGGCCTGCCGCCCGACGGTGGCGACGGCAGCGGGCGTGAGCGCCTTGGCCGCCCGGCGCTTACGGAGCCCGCGGCCTTTCGACGACTTGGCGGACTTTGCTCCTTTCACCGCGCCGCCGGCGGAGACGACCTGTCCGATCCGGCGAGCCTTCCTCTTCGCCCGCCAGCCGAGCGAGGGGGCGCCTTCGGTGTCAAAAGCCGCGATGATCAGCCCTCCAACCAGCCCGAGGTTCTTCAGGAAGTGGATCTGCTGCTGCCTCTTTGCGACCTCATCGTCCTCCTCCCAGAAGGCGTGGCCGGCCACCGTCGTCGGGATGATGGAGCCGATGAGGGCGAGCGCCGCCAGCCTTCTGAACTTCCCGACGGCGAGAGCTAGACCGGCGACGAGCTGCACGATGCCGTTCAACCTGACGAGCGTCTCGGCGTCGTCCGGGATGGCCGGCACCTTTTGTGCGAGCGGCTGGGTGACACGCTCGGCGGCTTTGACCTTCGTCTCGGGATGGCGGGCGGCGTCGAGGCCACCGAACACGAACATGCTCGAGAGCAGGGGACGGGCGATGCGGCGCGAGATGCTCATAAGGTACGGTCTACCCCCCTCTCGGTCAGTTGATGCCGGCGATTAGCCTTCTTGGATGGGTGAGAGTGCGCCGCCGGGGGACGGCTCGGATCCGGAAGATGTAAGCGGCTTCTACGACAGCATCGCCGACGACTACCACCTGGCTGGCAACTACGAGGACTGGCGGGAGACGGTGGAGGTCCAGGCTGAGAACCTCGAGTCCATCATCGGGAAGAGGCTCGCGAAGACGCCGCCATGGCGTGTGCTCGACTGCTCGTGCGGGATCGGGACCCAGGCCATCGGCCTCGCCCTCCGCGGCCACCGCGTAACCGGCACCGACCTGAGCCCCCGCGCTGTCGAGCGGGCGCGGCGGGAGGCTGCCTCACTGTCGGTGCAGGCGACCTTCGCCGTCGCCGACATGCGCCGGCTGGACGTGGAGGTCGGCGGAGAGTACGACGTCGTCCTCAGCTGCGACAACTCGCTCGCCCATCTCGACGGGGACGATCTCAGCTGTGGGCTCCGGGCGATGATGTCGAAGCTGATGCCGAAAGGGGTCGTTCTCGTCTCGATACGCGACTACGACGCTCTCGTGACGGAGCGCCCCCGCGTGCCGAGCCTGCCGCGTGTTCACGACACCCGAGCCGGGAGACGAGTCATCTTCCAGCTATGGGACTGGGAGCCGGACGCCTCCGGCTATCTGATGACGTGGCTCTTCCTCCACGAAGGCCGCGACGGGTTCGAGACCTCGCAGCACACGACGAGGCTCCACGCCCACCGACGATCTGAGCTCACGAAGGCGTTCGTGGGCGTCGGCCTCGTCGAGCCTGAATGGCATCTGCCCGACGACGTCCCGGGCTTCTACCAGCCCGTGCTGACAGCTGTGCGGGCTGACCACATCCCCGGAGTCTGAGGCGGCGCCCGCGGCCCTGCGGGACACGGAGCGCTCCCCATGGCCGCCTGCGCCGCCTTGGCCGGCCTCAGGCAGGCGTGACGGCCTCGACGAGCGAAAGGGGCCCGCTCACGACGCCGCTGTCGCCGACGACGACTGACACCGTCACCGACGGCGAGAAATAGCGGCGGGCAGCTTCCTCCACCTCGGGACGCGTGGCACGGGCGACCCGCGCCGGGTGGGCTGACAGGTACTCGGGCCCCGTTCCCTCGACAGCCAGTGCCGCCAGCGTCGAGGCCAGTCCGGCCTGGGTGGCGATGCGGAAGAGAAACGAGCCGATGGCATGCCGCCGAGCCGCTTCCACCTCCTCGTCGGTGACACCCGTCGTGGCGATCCGACCGAGCTCGTAGCGCGTCTCGACAAGGGCAGCCGCCGTCACCTCGGTCGAGACCTCGGCGCCGATGCTGAGAGTGGAGCCGGCACGTCCGTGGCTGATCGAGCAGTGTGGCGAGTAGGTGTAGCCGTGCCGCTCCCTCAGGTTCTCCACGAGCCGCGAAGTGAACATGCCGCCGAGGATCTCGTTGGCGATCTGGGCGGCCGGCCAGTCGGCACTCGAGCGGGCAGGGGCGGGACCCCCCAGGCGAAGGTTGCTCTGGACGCTCCCGGGCCGGTCGAGAAGACGCAGAGGGCCGGGCGCGACGGGAGGAACGGGACGAAGAGGAGGAGAGACGGGGCCTGGCGCCTCGAGCCATTCGCCGAGTGCTTCTTCTGCCAGCGCGAGCGCCCGCTTCGGCCGGATGTCGCCCACGAGAACGAGATGGGCCGACCTCGGCTCGAGCAGAGAATGATGGAGCCGGCGGAGCGCCGGGGCACCCACCCGAAGAAGGGCGTCGGGTCGGGGAACGGGCGCCCCGTAAGGGTGGTTGCCGAAGAGCCGTGCCGCGAGCGCCTCGTCGGCAAGAACCTCGGGCCGGCTGAGCAGGAGGAGAACCCTGTCGGCTGTCCGCACCCGGTCGGCCCTCACTTCGCCCGGCGGGTACGTGGCGCTCGTCAGGACCTCGCCGAGGAGCCGGAGCAGCTCCGCCAACCGGTCGGCGAGCGAGGACGCGCTCAGCACCAGGTGGTCGTCGACCACGTGCGCACTGAGCCTGCCACCGAGACGCTCCACGGCCGCGGCGAGCCCTTCTCGGTCATGGCGCTCGGTTCCGGCGAGGATCGACTTCGACAGCACGAGGGGGACGGCGGGACCGGACATCTGCCGGGCCTGAAGCGGGAAGGCCAGGCGCAGCTGCACGAGCGGCACCTGAGGGCGCCGGACGACGATCGAGTGAAGGCCGCCGGCCAGCTCGACCTCGGTGAGAGCCGGCATCCGCGGCGGCCGGAGGCGCCCGGCGGCTGGAGGCGTCGCCGTCATCGGCCTTCACCGGCGGGCCGGATCTCGACGATCGCTGCGCACTGGCTGGCGAGGTCGGCAGCGGCCGCCGACACCTCGGCGGGTGGCACGGAGGTGATCTTCTCCGGAAGCTCGTCCACGAGCTCGGCTCGGCCGTGGATCACTTCAAGTGAGGCAAGCGTGATGGCCCGCTCCATGACGGACTCGACGCCGCTCCAGTGGCTGGCGGCGTGAGCCGTCCCGACACGATCGAGCTCGTCCGGCGTCGGACCGTCTGCCGCCAGCACCTCGAGCTCCTCGTTGATGACGGCGAGCAGCTCGTCGGTCGTCGCGACGCCCGGATGGTGAACAACGGTCTGGAAGAGCACCGGATCGCGCATGAAGAGCTCGTCGCCGCCGAACACGCCGATGTCACAACCGACGTCGGTGACCGTGTGGTCGCGGTGGATGAGACGGGAACGGAGTCGGCTCGCCTCACCACGGGCAAGCACGCTCGCCGCCACGGTGTAGGCCAGATGCTGCTCGAGCCTCTCGGGCGGAGGCGTGCGGTAGCCGGCGGCGAACGCCGGTTGCGGCGCCAGGGGGTCGTCGATGACCCGCCGGCGCTCGCTTGCCAGGGGAGGCTCCGGCCACGGACCGTGAGGCGGGGCGGGCGTGCTCGGGATGGCGCCGAAGTGCCGCTCGGTGAGGCGGAGGACCTCGTCAGGGTCGCAGTCGCCTGTCACCGTGAGGACGGCGTTGGACGGCGCGTAATAGCTGGCGTAGAACTCGGACGCGTCCTCGAGCGTTGCGCTCTCGAGGTGGGAGAAGTCGCCATAGCCATTGTGGGCGTTCGGGTATGAGTCAAAGGCCACTTCGGGCAGCACGATCCACGGGAAGCCGCCGTAGGGCTGGTTGAGGACGTTGACCTTGATCTCCTCCTCCACGACGGCGATCTGGTTGTGCAGGTTCTCCTCGCTCACAGCGAGGGCGCCCATACGGTCGGCCTCGAGCCAGAGGGCGAGCTCGAGGGCTCCGGCAGGCAGTGCCTCGTAGTAGGCGGTGAGGTCCGCCATCGTGTGACCGTTGAAGACGCCGCCGGCCGCCTCGACGAGGCGAACGTGCTCGACCTTGCCCACGTTCGCCGATCCCTGGAACATGAGATGCTCGAACAGATGGGCGAAGCCCGTCTTCCCCTCCGGCTCGGAGCGGAAGCCGACGTCATAGACGGCCGCCACCCCGACAAGGGGGCTCGAGTGCTCCGGCGCGACTATCAGTCTCAGGCCGTTGCCGAGGACGAAGCGTTCGATGTTCGCCGTGCGGGCAAGCGTTGGCACCATCGCAAGCTAGCTGGCGCCGCTCGTGCCGTGAGCACCCGGGGAGCATCGCCGGCCGCCGGAGCTGGCGACCGAGGCGCGAGGCCAGCATGATGCTGTGATGGCGCCAGCCGAGATCAATGCCCGGCCGGCGGCGTCCGGACGGGGCGCCGGGCACGAAGCGGCGGCAAAGGAGGCGCTCCGAGTGGAGATGCGGCGCATCCGGAGAGCCATACCCGCACAGGAGCGCAAAGACCGGAGCACGCTCGTCACGCGCCTTCTGTCGTCGCTGCCCGAGATCCGGAGTGCCGCCGGCGTGCTCGCCTTCTCGTCGTTCGGGTCGGAGGTCGAGACCGCCGAGCTTCTCGGGTTGCTCGAGGAGTCCGGCGTGCCCGTCTTCCTTCCGTTTCTCACCGGTGGAGAGATGTTCGTCGCCGAGCATCGTCGGGGAGAGCGCCTCGTCGAGACGACCTACGGGCCACGTGAGCCCTTCTCCCGCCGGGCCGGGGCCCCGGAGGGAATCGGAGCGGCTGTCGTCCCGGGCCTCGCCTTCGACCGGCGGGGCGGTCGCCTCGGTTACGGAGGCGGCCACTACGACAGGTTCCTCCGGCAGCTGCCCGCCGCCGCCAACCTGATCGGAGTGGGCTTCTCCGAACAGGTCGTCGTTGAAGTCCCACTTGCCGAGACAGACGTCCTCCTCGACCTCGTCGTCACAGACGGGGAGGTGATCCGCTGCCGAAGAGGAGGAGGGGAGACCGGGGGCTGACGTGCCGCCGTCAGCCTGGCGGCGCCTACAGCCCTTCGGACCGCATGGCCGCCTCTGTCGCGCTGGTGCGCCATGACGCTCTCCGTGGCACGCTTGGGCCCGAGACGCCATTGCGAGCTCGGTGGCGTTCGACCGCGATGAACGGAGGTATCTCGTGAGGAGGCTCGGGCTGGAACGCGAAATAGTCGACGCCGACGTCTACGAGCGGACCGTGGCGCGCTTCCGGGAGCGACGGATCGCCCTTCCGACGTTCTCCGAGCTGGCGGATCCATCCTTGATACCCCGCCCGGTGACGACGGCTCTCGCCGCCGTCGGCGCCGGACGACGCCCACCCGCTCAACCTGTTCCGTGTCCACTGGCACAACGACGCCGGCCGGACGGGCGTGGTGGACGTGCCGGCCCATCTCGTGCTCCCTCCTGAGCTGACCGGGACCCCGGCCCGGATCGTCGTCGCTCTGGCGGACCGCTTCCCGATGATCGGGGCCCACAAGGTGCTCGCCAGTTACGCCTGCCTGGCCCCGAGGATCGTCACGGGGCAGTTCGACCCGACCCGCCACCGGGCGATATGGCCCTCGACGGGCAACTACTGCCGGGGCGGCGTGGCGATCTCGAGACTGATGGGCTGCCGCGGCGTCGCCGTCCTCCCAGAGGGCATGAGCAGGGAGCGCTTCGACTGGCTCGAGTCCTGGGTCGTCGAGCGATCCGACATCGTGCGGACGCCGGGGACCGAGAGCAACGTGAAGGAGATCTACGACGAGTGCAACCGGCTTGCCGCCGACGGCACGAACGTGATCTTCAACCAGTTCTCCGAGCTCGGCAACCACCTCGCCCACTACTACGCCACCGGCGCCGCGACTGGAGCGGATCTTTGCCTCGATGGTCGCCGCCGAGGGAGAGACGCTCCGCCTGCTGCGCCTTCGTCTCGGCGACAGGCTCGGCCGGCACTATCGCGGCGGGCGACTACCTGAAGGAGCGGCACGGGGCGGCGATCGCCGCCGTCGAGGCGCTCGAGTGCCCGACGATGCTGTGCAACGGCTTCGGCGAGCACAACATCCAGGGGATCGGCGACAAGCACATCCCTCTCATTCACAACGTCATGAACACCGACTTCGTCATCGCGGTCTCGGACAGGGCGACGGACGGCCTGAACGTCCTTTTCAACTCAGACATCGGGCGGCGTTACCTCTCGGGCCGCCGCCAGGTGCCGGAGCCTGTCGTGCAAGCTCTCGGCTCCCTCGGCCTGTCGAGCATCTGCAACGTGCTGGCGGCGATCAAGCTCGCCAAGCACGAAGGCCTCGGGCCGGACGACGTCGTCATGACCGTCGCCACCGACGGAGCGCCCATGTACGAGAGCGAGCGCCAGTTGACGATCTCGAAGCATTTCGGCGGGGGCTTCGACGACGTCGCCGCCGGAGAGGTCTTCGGTGAGCATCTGGCCGCTCTGTCGACCGACAATCTGCTCGAGCTCAACCGAGCAGAGCGGGAGCGGATCTTCAACCTCGGCTACTTCACATGGGTGGAGCAGCAGGGTGTCCCGGTAGAGGAGTTCCGGGCGCGAAAGGACAGGGCCTTCTGGGAGGGGATCCGTCCGATCGTCGAGGTGTGGGACGAGATGATCCGGGAGTTCAACTCCCGCTCCGGCGTCCTCGAGCAGCTGTGAGCCTCCGGCACGAACGGCTCCCGAGCCTCATCAGCCTGCAGCGGCTGCGGCACCGTTGTCGATCCCTACGAGCCGTACCCGTTCTGCTGCCCCCGTGCCGCCGAGGGGGAGGACCACGTCCTTCGGCGGGTGCTCGACGTGGAGTCACTCGTGTTCCCGACCGCTGAGAACGACGAGATCAACCCGTTCGTCCGGTTCAGGACTCTCTCACACGCCTGCCACCTGGCAGTGGCCGGCGGCCTCGGTGACGACGGCTTCGCCGGCCTCGTGCGGGGCCTCGATGCCGCAGTTGCCGCGCGTCGACGGGCGTGGCTTCGCCGCCACCCCGTTCCGCCACGAGGATCTCCTCGGGGCGGCGGTCGGCATGTCGGGGCCGCTCCTTGTGAAGGACGAGACCCGCAACGTCGCCGGCTCGCACAAGGGTCGGCACCTGTTCGGCTTGATCGTCCCACCTCGAGGTGGCAGAGCGGCTCGGCCTCACCGATCCCGGCGCACGCCGCCCGCTCGCCATCGCCAGCTGTGGCAACGCCGCCCTCGCGGCGGCCGTCGTGGCAGCAGCAGGCGGCCGTGAGCTGCTCGTGTTCGTCCCCACCGACGCCGATCCCGGCGTCGTCGACCGGCTGTCGGCTCTCGGGGCCGAAGTCACGGTGTGCGAGCGGACGGCCCGGGTGGCCGGCGATCCCGCCTACCACGGGCTCCGGGCGGCCCTCCGCGACGGGGCGCTCCCTTTCACCTGCCAGGGAAACGAGAACGGCCTTGCCATCGAGGGAGGAGAGACGCTCGGCTACGAGATCGCCGCCAGCCTGGCGGCAGCGGGCGGCTCGCTCGATCACATTGTGGTCCAGGTGGGCGGCGGTGCCCTTGCCAGTGCGCTGTCGGCAGCTTTCTGCGAGGTCGGCCGCCTTCGGGGTGATGGAGCGCCCCCCGCGTTTCCACACGGTCCAGACCGAGAGCGCCTCGCCGCTCAGGCGGGCGTTCCGAGCGGGTCGAGGCCCTCCTCGGCGGCAGAGACCGGGCCGGGGGCGTCCGGCGGGTGCTCGAGGAGGCCGGACGCCGCCGGGCCGAGTTCATGTGGCCGTGGGAGAGCACGCCCCACAGCGTCGCCCACGGGATCCTCGACGACGAGACCTACGACTGGATGGCGGTCGTGGAAGCGATGCTCCTCACCGGAGGGCGCCCCGTCGTGGTGGGGGAGGAGCAGCTCGAGAAGGCGAACACCCTCGCCTGCGAGCTGACGGGCATCGAAGCCGACGCCACGGGCACGGCCGGCCTCGCCGGTCTCGTCTCGCTCGTCGAGCAGGGCGTCGTCGACGAGCGGGGAGAGCGTCGCCCTCCTCTTCACGGGAGGCCGGCGCTGAACCCTGTCGCCGGCGGCCCGTCGGCGACAGGCGGGTCGCCACTCTGATCCGTCACAGGCGGGTCGCCGGCGACGAAGTCCGGTCCCGTCGCGAGCACACCACCGTCGACAAGGCGGATCCCGCCCACCCACACGCCCAACGATCCCGACGGGGTGCTCCCACGGCGACTCGAACGTCGCCCGGTCCGCCACGACGCCGGGGTCGAACAGGACGAGGTCGGCCGGCAGCCCGGGCCGGATCTCACCGAGGGCGCCTCCCCAGCCGACGACGTCGGCGGCCTGAGAGGTCATCTTCCTGATCGCCTCGGGCAGTGCGAGCGTCCCGAGCTCGCCGCACGAATCGCCCGAGCACGCGGGGAAAGGTCCCGTGCAGCCGGGGGTGGGGATGGCCGCCCCGGTTGACGACGGCGTCGGTGCCGATCGAGGTGTAGGGCTGGCTCATGAAGCGGGCGACATTGTCCTCGACGTTGTTGAACGAGACGAGCGACATGCTGAGGTTCTCGCTCACGAAGAGGTCGAAGACGACGTCGAAGGCCTCCTGGGAGTCGAGGTCGCCGATGCCGGCGAGCGAGATCACCTCGGCGAACGAGCGGCCGACGAGCTCCGGCGCCCGCAGCCGGCTACCCGGAGGCCCTCCCAGCCGTCCGAGAAGCGCCACCAGTTGTCCCACGAGGTCGTGTCGTCCATGAGCTGACGGCGGACGCCGCGCTCTCACCGCCGGGTCGCCGAGGCGGGAGATGGCCGCCTCCCTGCCCCCTTCCTGCACCCATGGCGGCAGCAGCACGATGGCCGACGTCGAGCCGGCGATGTAGGGATGGACGTCCGCCGAGATGCTGACGCCGGCCTCGCCCGCCGCGCCGATGTGGTCGACGAGCACCGACGCCTTCGGCCAGTTGGCCCGGCCGGCCGTCTTGATGTGGCTGTAGTGCAGGTGGCATCCGGTGCGCTCGGCGATGCCGAGGACCTCGTCGGTCGCTTCGACGACACCGTCGGACTCGGAGCGGACATGGACGAAGAAGGGGAGTTGGCGGGAGGCGACCACCTCGCAGAGCGAGGCCACCTCGTCGGTCGTCGCGTAGGCGGCCGGTACGTAGACGAGCCCTGTCGAGAAACCCCTCCCTCCCTCCTCGAGCGCCCTCGCGAGAGCCTCCTGCATCGCTTCGATGTCGCTCGCCGTCGCCTCGCGGGCGACATCGCCCATCACGAGGCGACGGATCGTCGAATGGCCGACGAGCAGTGCGGTCCGGGTCGTGGCGGCCGCCCTCACGGCGTCCCGGTACTCACCGAACGAACGCCACGAGAAGGCGTCGGGCGGGATCGTGCCGTCGAGGCCGGCGAGAAACGCCATGTGGTCCTCGAGGTCGTCCTCCGCGAGCGGGGCGGCCGAGATGCCGTCCTGGCCGAACACCTGGGCCGTGCAGCCCTGGGCGAGCTTCGGCGAGTCACCGAGCGGCAGGCTGTCAGGAGCCTCCCGGAAAAGGGCGTAGAGGTCCGAGTGGGAGTGGAGGTCGACGAAGCCCGGGGCGACAACGAGGCCGCTCCCGTCCACTGTCGAGTGCACGCTCGATATCGGGCTGCCGGCGCGCCGGCCCGACCGAGACGATGACCCCCCGGTCGTCGACGACGACGTCACCGGTGAAGGGATCCGAGCCCGTGCCGTCGACGACGGTGGCTCCCCGCACCCAGAGCGACCTCACCCTCCCACCCGTCGTAGCACCTGACCGACGCCTCCAGCTCGCGAACGGGCCGGCTCTCCGGCCGGACCTGAGGTCACTCTAACGAGGCCGCTCTTTTCCCGGCGGTCCACCCGCACCTGGCGTCGGCCGCCCGGTTCGAGGCAAGGATGCTCCCATGAGAAGCTTCCTCGGGCGGGACATCCTGTCCCTCAAGGACATGGAGCGGGAGGAGTACCTCCAGATCTTCCGCACCGCCGACCGGCTGCGCCCCTATGCCGCTGAACGCCGCAACGGGGACCTCCTCCAGCACAAGACGCTGCTCACGGCCTTCTACCAGCCGAGCACGCGCACCCGCCTCGCGACGGAGGCGGCGATGCACCGCCTCGGCGGCCACGTGCTCGGCTTCGCGGACGCGAAGATGACGCGTGCGGGCGACTTCTACCAGGAGTCGATCAAGGACACCGTTCACATGCTCGAGTACTACGGCGACGTCATCGCCATGCGCCATTTCGTAGAGGGCGCCCCCCATGAGGCGGCCCGGTGGGCGTCGGTCCCGGTGATCAACTGCGGCGACGGCTGGGGGAGCATCCCACCCAGGTGCTGACGGACCTCTACACGATCTGGCAGGAAAGGGGCACCCTCGACGGCCTGAAGGTCCTCCTCGTCGGCGACATGAGGATGCGGACGATGCACTCGATCCTCTATGCGATGTCCCAGTTCGACCTCGCCGGGCTACGTGGTGTCGCCCGAGGACATGTCGCTCACCGACGAGTTCAAGTCCGAGCTCGACGAGCGCAACGTCCAGTACGAGGAGTCAGAGAGCGTCGAGGCCTCCATCTCGAAGGCGGACGTGATCTACATGGAGCCGACCGTGCAGGCCGACTACACGAAATCGCTCGTCGAGGCGAAGGGTGAGCGGGGCCAGACGTCGCCGGCCTACCGAGTCACCCGCCAGCTCCTGTCCGAGAAGGCGAAGCCCGACTCGATCATCCTTCACTCCCTTCCCCGCATGGACGAGCTCCCGCCCGACGTCGACAGCACTCGCCACGCCCGCTACTGGCTCGAGGCCTTCAACGGCGTCGTCATGCGGATGGCGCTGCTCTCCCTCGTCCTCGGCGCCGTCGAATAGCCCGCTCAGCCGGCGCCGGCTTCGACGAGCGAGAAGGTCGTCACGTCGACCAAGCCGCGGTCGGTGATCCGGAGCTCGGGAAGGACCGACAGGCCGAGGAAGCTGAGCTGCATGAAGGGTGCCGCGATGGCGACGCCGAGGGCGGAAGATGCCGTCGCTGCCAGCTCGCTCCACCTCGGCTCCCACCTCCGCCGCACTGAGATCGCTCATGAGCCCGCCGATCGGGAGCGCCACCTCGGCTAGCACGCGACCGTCGAAAGGACGGCGACCTGACCTCCGCCGATCTCGGCCAGCCGGGCGACGGCGACGGACATGTCGGCCGGCCCGCTCGAGTCGATGGCGCCGACGACCATGCAGTTGTGGGCGTCGTGGGCGACTGTCGAGGCGATGGCGCCCCGCCTGAGGCCGAAGCCGTGCACGTAGCCGAGGCCGATGCGGCCGGTGCCCCGGTGCCGCTCCACGACCGCTATACGGGCGACTCCGGCCGCAGGGTCGGTCACGTCGAGAACGAGGTTCCGGGTCGTGAGCGAGTGCTCCTCGATGCCGATCACGCGGGCGCGGCCTCCCGCTGGAGGGGGGCGGTCGAGGTCTTCTGCCGCGGGCGGCGGAGTCAAGATGGACCGAGCCGCGCATGAACTCGCGGAGCTGGACGGTCCGCCACGGCACCCTCGACGGCGGCACCGCCGGCCGCCACGAGCCGACCGGCCTGCCACACCCGTGCCGGCTCGAGGCGGGCGAGGTCGTCGAAGCAGAGCACGTCGGCCTGGTAGCCGGGAGCGAGCCAGCCGAGGTGGTCGAAATGGTGGTAGTCGGCCGGGTTGCTCGTGGCGAGCACGAGGGCGTCCTCGAGAGCGAGGCCGCACGCCACCGCCAGCCGGACGCAGTCGTTCATGTGGCCCGTCGCCTCGCGATGGTGTCCGGCTCCCGGTCGTCGGTGCAGAGGGCGACCCGATCGGTGCCGTGGCGAAGGACGGTCGGGATGAGGGCGCGGAGGTTGCGGGACGCAGACCCTTCACGGATGAAGATCCACATGCCCTTGCGGCGTTTCTCCTCGGCCTCGTCGAGCTCGGGTGCACTCGTGGTCCGACTCGACCCCGGCGGCGAGGTAGGCGTCGAGCTGCGGGCCGCCGAGGCCGGGGGCGTGCCCGTCGACCCGCCGGTTGCCGGCGGTGGCGATCTTGGCGAGCGTCTCGGGATCGCCGTTCACCACTCCGGGGAAGTTCATCATCTCGGCCACGCCGATCGCCCCGTGCTCGTCGAGGAGCGAGGCGAGATCGGCCGGCCCGAGCTCGGCGCCCGGGCTCTCGAAACACGACGCCGGCACGCAGCTCGAGGCGCAGATGCCGAAGGTGAACGGGAGGCCGGCAGCAGCCTCGGCGAGCGCGGCCACGCCCGGCGACGCCGAAGACGTTGGCGATCTCGTGCGGGTCGGCGGCGACAGCGGTCGTCCCGTGAGGGAGCACGGTACGGACGAACTCGTCCACCCACAGCTTGGTGGACTCGAGGTGCATGTGGGCGTCGATGAAGCCGGGCGTGAGCGAGGTGCCGGAGACGTCGACGACCTCGACGGCGTCGCGGCGGCCCCAGCCGGCGATCACCCCGCCGGCGATGGCGAGGTCGGTGAGCACCCATTCCCGGGTGCCGGGGACGAAGACCCGGCCGCCTGTGAGGAGGAGGTCCGCCGGGGCGTCCCCGCGTGCCACGGCGAGAAGGTGCGCTGTTCCGCGACGTGGCGGCATCAGCGATCCTCCCCGCCCTGCGGTGACAGCGCCGCCGGTGAGCCGTTCAGCCTCATGACCTCTGCCTCTCTCGGGGAATGACCAGATCGTATTCTCGCGTGCGGACAGCTGGTCAACGGCCACCAGCTTGCGGAGGGTCGCTCACAGCCTGCAACCCGCTCATCGGCGCCCGCCCGCATCCGCAGCTGCTCGGACTTGATCGCCGGCGTCTGGCCGAAGACGAGCAGGAAGACGGCCTGGCGGGCGAGAAGCTGGGCGATCGAGTCCGAGAGGACGGCCCGCCCTCCTGTCTCGATGACAAGTGAGGTTGCAGCCGCAAGGCAAAGCTCGCCAGCCACGGCTCGCGCCCGGGGAAGCTCCGCCGGAGTCGAGCTGTCGAGCAGGCGGCGTGTCTTCGCGACGAGGCCCTCTATCTCCCGGCCGTTCACTCCGCCGATGAGCTCGGCGCAGCGAAGAGCCAGCCCGAGCGGGAGCGAGCCGTTCGTCCGCAGGCTCGCCCTGTCCCGTTCCTGCCAGGCGGGGAATGGCTCGATGCCTACCACCTGCCTGTCGTCGACGACGGCATGATGAAATTCGCCGTCACCGTCACGCTCGCGTCGACGGCGTCGAGGCGGAGCCGTTCGACCGACGTGCCACGTCCTTCGACGGCGTCGAGCAGCACCCAAAGGACGGGCGATCCGGGCATCGCCGGCACGCGGGCGGCGACGAGGACGACGTCGATCCGGCTCCAGCCGGTCACCCAGGGAGCGACTCCGGTGAGCGCCCATCCTCTGCCCGTCTCCTCCGCCGAGAGGAGCGGGGGGCCGGGCCGGCGAAGCCCGGCGAAGGCCACGCCGGCGCGGCGCTCGCCAGTGCAGAGGGGGCGGAGCCACTCGTCGGCGAGGGCGCCGCCGGCGCCGCCCACCGCCCGGACGGCGGCATGATGCTGCAGCCATACGAACGTCGTCGCGAGGCAACCGCCCGCCAGCCGCTCGATCACTCTCAGAGCCTCCTCTCCTGTCAGGTCGAGTCCTCCGCTCCCGGGAGGGCCGGCGATGCCGTAGAGCCCGGCGGCGGCGAACGCGTCAAGGTGGGAGACGGGAACGGCGTCTGCCCGGTCGACGGAAAGGACAGCCGGGAAGAGGAGCGAGTCGCTCAGCTCGCCGGCAACCTCGAGCGCGCCCTTACGGCCGGCCGGCTCGAGCGGCGGTGGCGTCGGCACCGAGTGTTGTAGCGCCACCGGCGCGGCCCATGGGCCACTCCTTTAGAGTTGCCGGGGGCTTTGGACAAGAGCCGAGCCGAGGAGGCGAGATGATCGAGCTGCAAAAGGAGCTTTACACGGCCGAGGCGAGCGCCACGGGCGGCCGCGAAGGCCACGCCAGGACGAGTGACGGGATGGTCGACGTCGACATGCGGGTGCCGGAGTCGATGGGCGGCCCCGGGGGCGGCGCCAACCCTGAGGAGCTGTTCGCGGCGGGTTTCTCGGCCTGCTTCCAGGGCGCCCTCGGCGTCGTGGCTCGCCGCAAGGGGATCGACACCGGCGACTCGACGGTCACGACGAAGGTGACGATCGGCACGACCGGCGACGGCGGCTACGGCCTCGCCGTTGCCATCGAGGTGGCCATTCCCGGCCTCGACGAGTCAGCCGCCCACGAGCTCGTCGAGGCGGCCCACCAGGTCTGCCCGTACAGCAATGCGACCCGGGGGAACATCAAGGTCGACCTGTCGGTCGTCTGACGAGCGGCCGACCGGGATCGCTTCCCTCCGAAGGGGAGCCGCCGGCCCGGCGGCCCGGGTAGATTCGCGGCCATGCCCGGCTCCCTTCTCGGCAACAGCGTCCGGCGCGTCGAGGACCCCGACCTTCTCGTCGGCAAGGGGACCTTCGTCGGCAATCTGCGGAGGACGGCCTTCTCCGGGCCGTCTTTGTCCGCTCCCCGCACGCCCATGCCGTCGTGCGCTCGATCGACGCCGAGGCCGCCCGGCGTGCGCCGGGCGTCGTCGCCGTCCTCACGAACGGCGACCTCGGCGTGGCGCCGTTCCACGGCTTCATGGTCCTCAACCGGGCTTGTGCCCGTCCGCCGCTCGCCGACGGACAAGGTCCGCTTCGTCGGGGAGCCGGTCGCCATCGTCGTCGCCGAGACCGAGGCGGCCGCCGTCGATGCCGCCGAGCTCGTCGTGGTCGACTACGAGCCGCTCGAGTCGGTCACCGACCCCGAGAAGGCGCTCGAAGACGGAGCTCCTCTCCAGTTCGAGGAGCTCGGCACGAACCTCGTGGCGGGGACGAGGGACCCGGACGAGCGCCGACCCGCTCGCCGGCGCGACGACGGTCGTCCGGGCCCAGCTCGAGAACCAGCGGGTGGCGGTCATGCCGATGGAGGGAAACGCCATCGCGGCCGTCCCCGGCGACGACGGCGCCGGCCACGACCTCACGGTCTACGTCTCGACCCAGATGCCGCACGGCTTTGCCGACACCCTCGCCCGCATCCTCGGCCTGGACCGGGCCAAGCTGCGCGTGGTCGCCCCCCATGTCGGCGGTGCCTTCGGCGGCAAGGCGGGCCTCGGCGCCGAGCACGCCGCCGTCGTGGCCGCCGCCCTCCGGCTGCAACGGCCGGTCAGCTGGGTGGAGAGACCGCTCGGAGAACCTCGTCGCCATGCCGCACGGGCGCGGCCAGATCCAGTGGGTGGAGCTCGGCTTTGACGACGGCGGCCATCATCACCGGCATGCACTGCCGCATCCTTGCCGACGCCGGCGCCTACGCCGGCTTCGGCGGAGCCCTCGCCCTCGGGCCGACGCGGATGATGGCCCAGGGCGTCTATGCCATACCGGCGATCCGCTACGACGTCGCCGTCGTCGTCACCAACACCACGCCGATGGGGGCGTTCCGCGGGGCGGGCCGCCCGGAGGCGGCCGAGCTCCTCGAGCGGATGATGGACATCGCCGCCGCCGAGCTCGGCCATCGACCCGGTGGAGCTCCGCCGGCGCAACCTGCTCCCGGCCTTCTCCGACCCCGTACACGACGGTCATGGGGACGACCTACGACTGCGGCGACTACGCGAAGGCGCTCGACGAGGCGCTGCGCCTGGCCGGACTACGAGAAGCTCCGGGCAGACCAGCTCGCCCGGCGGGCGGCCGGCGACCGCGTCCAGCTCGGGATCGGTGTCGCCCTCTACGTCGAGGTGACCGCGGGCGGGGGCGGGGAGTTCGGTGCCGTGACGGTGCACGCGCGACGGCATCGGCCACGATCCGAGTCGGCACGTCCGGTCACGGCCAGGGTCACGCCACCGCCTTCTCGATGATCGTCTCGGACGCCCTCGGGATCCCGATGGACGAGATCTCCTTCGTGCAGTCCGACACGGCCGCAGTGCCCCGAGGCGGCGGCACCGGCGGCTCGAGGTCGCTTGCAGATCGGGGGGAGCGCCGTCCACGGGGCGGCAGAGGAAGTGCTCGGGCGGGCGAGAGAGCTGGCCGCGGACGAGCTCGAGGCGAGCGTCGAGGACATCACGGTCCACGCCGGCAGCGGCCTCGGCGTCGCCGGCGTCCCGGCGACCGCCCTCTCCTGGGGCCGGCTGGCCGCCCTCGCCGAGGAGGACGGGGAGCGGCTGCAGCCTCGCTGCCGAGCTGGACTTCGAACAGGAAGGCTCGACGTTCCCCTTCGGCGCCCATGTCTCTGTGGTCGAGGTCGACACCGAGACCGGGGTCGTCCGGCCCGTCCGCCACATCGCCGTCGACGACTGCGGGCGCGTGTTGAACCCCCTTCTCGTGACCGGCCAGCAGCACGGCGGCATCGCCCAGGGCATGAGCCAGGCGCTCTTCGAGGAGGTGGTCTTCGACGAGGCGGGCAACCCGCTCACGGCGACCCTCGCCGACTACGCGATGCCGAGCGCGGCCGAGCTGCCCTTCTTCGAGACGGCCAACACCGAGACGCCGACGCCCCGCAACCCCCTCGGCGCCAAGGGGATCGGCGAGTCCGGCACGATCGGCTCCACGCCGTCTGTCCACAACGCCGTCGTCGACGCCGTCTCGCATCTCGGCGTGCGCCACATCGCGATGCCCTGCACGCCCGAGAGGGTGTGGCGGGCGATCCGGGCGGCAGCTGACGGAGGCGCCGGTGCCGAAGCCGGAGGCCGCCCACTCTGGCGGGACCCACCTCGGCTCTTCGAGCGCCTTCCCGTCGCCGGCGAAGGAGACGAGCAGCCAGAGGCGGCAGGCGCCGAGATCTGATCTGGTCGGCGCTGAGGGCGCCGGCGCCGCTGCCGCCCGGGGCGGCATGGGCTCAGGGTCGCCCGTGCGGGTCGGCGCTTGCCTAAGGTGGCCGACGTCCGATCCGGAAGTGGAGGCTTCGTGCCCACGGTGAATGAGACCGCCCTCGGGGGCGACCGCCCGCCTCAGCCGGCGCCGCCGGAGGCGAGCGCTCTCCGGCTCGAGACGAACGGCATCAACGTGATCGGCGACTCCGAGCGGCGGGGCACGCCGCGCCAGCTGTTCTGGCCGTGGTTCGGGGCCAATGTCTCGGTGCTCGGGCTGAGCTACGGCTCGTTCGCTCTCGGCTTCTCGATCTCGTTCTGGCAGGCGCTCGTCGTCGGCCTCGCCGGGATCGATCGTCTCCTTTGTGCTGTGCGGCTTCATCGCGCTCGCCGGCAAGCGAGGTTCGGCGCCGACGATGGTGCTCGGCCGGGCCGCCTTCGGGGTGCGGGGCAACCGGTTCCCGACGGCCATATCGTGGCTCCTCACCGTCGGCTGGGAGACGGTGCTCGCCATCCTCGCGACCCTCGCCATCGCCACTGTCTTCGGCCGGCTCGGCTGGGGCGGCGGGACGCCGACAAAGGCGGTCGCTCTCGTCGTCGTCGCCGCCCTCACCGTCGGCGGCGGCGTGATGGGGTTCAACCTCATCATGAGGATGCAGGTGGTCATCACAGTCGTGACCGGCGTGCTCACGGTCGCCTTCATCGGGCTCGTCGCCGACAAGATCCACTGGCACACGGTCTCGGCCATCCCGTCCGGATCGGCCGAGCACGTCATCGGCGCCCTCGTCTTCTTCATGACCGCCTTCGGCCTCGGCTGGGTGAACTGCGCCGCCGACTACTCCCGTTACCTTCCCCGCTCGTCCTCGAGCCGGGGCGTCGTCGGCTGGACGACCTTCGGTGGGGCGGTCGCCCCGATCGATCCTGCTCGTCTTCGGGCTGCTGCTCGCCGGCTCCTCACCACAGCTGAGCACAGCCATCGGGGCCAACCCGATCGGGGCGCTCGCGACCGAGCTTCCGACATGGTTCCTCGTCCCCTTCGCCGTCGTCGCCGTCCTCGGCCTCGTCGGGGGCGCCGTCCTCGACATCTACTCCTCCGGGCTCGCCCTCCTCACCGCCGGCCTGCCCGTTCCCCGCTACGTGGCGGCGCTCGTCGACGGGACGGTCATGATCGGCGGGAGCACCTATGTCGTCTTCTTCGCCGGCAACTTCCTCGCTCAGTTCGAGGGCTTCCTCATAACCCTCGGCGTGCCGATCTCGGCCTGGTGCGGCATCATGCTCGCCGACATAGCGCTCCGGCGGCGCGACTACGCCGAGCCCGACCTCTACCGGCGGCAGGGCCGTTACGGCGACATCCAGCGCGATCCCGGCACTCGTCGTCGTCGTCGAGCACCGTTGTCGGCTGGGGCCTCGTGACCAACACCGCCGCCAGCTGGCTGAGCTGGCAGGGCTATCTCCTCGGACCGCTCGGGCTCGGCGGCAAGACGGGAGCATGGGCCTTCGCCAACCTCGGCGTCCTCGTCGCCCTCGTCGTCGGCTTCTGTCGTCACCTTCGTCGCCGAGCGCCGGCGCGTCCGGGCACAGGAGGCGGCGCCGAGCCGCCCGCGGATCGAGGCTCCCTCCCTCGAGCCGGCGGAGCCCTGACGCGTCCGCCTCCGTCCATGACCTCGAGGAGGTAATCGCGCAGCCCGCCGAAGCCGCCGGTCGCCGCGACGGGCGTGGTAGACACCCACTACCCGCCCCCGAAGGAGGACCCCGGGTTGCGCTACGGCTTTGCCATCGATCAGCGGACCTGCATCGGCTGTCATGCCTGCACTGTTGCTTGCAAGACCGAGCACCAGATCCCGCTCGGCCAGTTCCGCACCTGGGTGAAGTACGTCGACAAGGGCGAGTACCCGGCGACGAGCCGCGACTTCGGAGTGCTGCGTTGCAACCACTGCACCGACGCCCCCTGTGTCACCGTCTGCCCGACGAGGTCGCTCTTCAAGCGCGACGACGGCATCGTCGACTTCGACGCCGAGCGCTGCATCGGCTGCAAGAGCTGCATGCAGGCCTGCCCCTACGACGCCATCTACATCGACGAGGACACCAACACCGCCGCCAAGTGCAACTTCTGTGCCCACCGGGTCGACCAGGGGCTCGAACCGGCCTGCGTCGTGGTCTGCCCGACGCGCTCCATCTGGGTGGGCGATCTCGACGACCCGGCGACGGCGATCTCGCGGCTGCTCGCCGACCAATCCGAGCACGGTCCGGGCGCCGGAGCAGAACACGCGCGCCGAACGTCTTCTACATAGGTGCCGACCCCTCGGTCCTCGACCCGCTCGCGGCTCCGGTCGGAAGCTCGTACATCTGGGCCCGGCCCGACCCGAGGCGGCTGGCGGTCGGCCCCGGACCTGGCACAGGAGGCCGACGCCGGGGGCCCACACGACGTTGAACACCGCCCACGGGCACCCGTGGGGTTGGAGGGTCACGACGTACCTGTGGACCAAGGGAGTGGGATCGGGCGCCCTCCTCGTCGCCTCCGGCGCCCTTCTCGCCGGGACCGATCTAGGCCGCCTCGGTTCCCTCGTGGCACCGGCAGTCGCCACGAGCTTCACGGCCGCCACCGGCCTGTTGCTGACGAGCGACCTGAAGCGCCCCGAGCGGGTGCTCTACATCTTCACGAAGGCCAACCCGACGTCCTGGCTGTTCTGGGGCTCGGTCGCTCTCGCCGGCTACTCGGCGGTGGCGGGCGCCTGGCTCGTCGGGGGAGCGGGCGGCGCGCTCGGCATCGTCCCGCGAGATGCGATGGAGCCGCTCCTCGACGCATTGGCGTGTCGTCGGCCTGCCCGTCGGCCGGGATGGCAGCTGGTTACACGGCGTTCTTGTTCGCCCAGGCGGAGGGCAGGGACCTGTGGCAGTCCCCATTCCTGCTGTGGCACCTGCTCGTGCAGGCTGCCGTGGCCGGCTCCGGGGTGCTCCTTGCCGCCGCCGCTGTCGTCGATGTGGACCGGCCGGCAAGGCGCCTCCTCACGCGGATCTTCGTCGCCTCCTCGGCCGCCAACCTCGGGCTTCTCGCAGCCGAGTACGGCAGGCGTCATCCGACCCAGGCAGGGCGAGGCCGCCTCCCGCATGGTGACCCGGGGCCGCTACGCGAGGCTGTTCGGCTGGGGGGCGGTCGGATTGGCGGCATTGGGCGCAGCGGTGGCGCTGCCCGGCCTTGGCGGCGGCCGTCGATGGTGGCCGGCGGCCGGTGGCCTGATCGGCCAGTTGGGGCTCCTCGCCTACGAGTCGGTGTTCGTCCGCGCCGGGCAGGACGTCCCTCTGTCGTGAGCCGGCGTCGACGATGACCGGTAAAAAGAGCGCTCCTCGGGCGGATCCGGCAACTCCCCGGGAGGCGGCGCTGCCCGTCCCGCCGGCCTCGCAGGGCCTCGCCAGCTTCCCGCCGCTCGTCGGAGTGGGACCATCACGTCGCCCGCGACGCCCGGGCACACCCCCGCCAGGTCACCCACGACTACATGCTCGTGCCGACGGTGTGTTTCAACTGCGAGAGCGGGTGCGGGCTGCTCGCCTATGTCGACAAGGACGACCTCTCGATTCGCAAGCTGGAGGGAAACCCTCTCCACCCGGGGTCGCGGGGCCGCAACTGCGCAAAGGGCCCGGCGACGGTCAACCAGCTCGACGACCCAGAGCGGATTCTCCAGCCCTTGAAGCGGGCCGGCGACCGGGGCGGCGGGAAGTGGGTTCCCGTGAGCTGGGACGAGGCGCTCGACGACATCGCCGGCCGGATAAGGGCGGCGATCACAGACGGTCGCCACGAGGAGGTCATGTACCACGTCGGGCGTCCCGGCGAGGACGGCTTCGAGGAGCGGACCCTGCAGGCCTGGGGGATCGACGGCTACAACACCCATACCAACCTGTGCTCGGCGGGAGCAAGGCTCGGGATGGCGCTCTGGACCGGTTACGACCGGCCGAGCCCGGACCACGCCAACGCCAAGGTGATCCTCCTCTTGTCCAGCCACCTTGAGAGCGGCCACTACTTCAATCCCCATGCCCAGCGCATCATGGAGGGTCAGCTCGACGGAGCCAAGATCATCGTCCTTGACCCGAGGCTGTCGAACACCGCCTCCAAGGCCGACTTGTGGCTGTCCCCCTGGCCGGGCAGTGAGGCGGCCATCCTTCTCGCGGTGGCGTCGTACCTGTTGAGGACGAGACAGATCGACGCCGGCTATCTGCGGCGATGGGTGAACTGGCAGGAGTACCTGAGGGCGCTTCATCCCGGCGCACCGCCGGAATTCGACGAGTTCCTCGACCGGCTGGACGCCGACTACGCCCGCTACAGCTTCGAATTCGCCGCCGCCGAAGCCAGGATCGATGTCGAGGACGTGGCCGAGATGGCGCGGATCATCAGCGAGTGCGACCATCGCCTCGCCGGCCATGTCTGGCGATCCGCCTGTGCCGGCAACCTCGGGGGCTGGCAGGTGTCACGTGCCCTCTGGTTCCTGCTCGTGCTCACCGGGAGCGTGGGGACGGTCGGCGGTACGAGCCCGAACGGCTGGAACAAGCTGATCCCTGCCGGGCCGAACAAGCCGGAGCCCCACGATCACTGGAACGAGCTCATCTGGCCGTCCGAGTACCCCCTCTCGACGAACGAGATGTCGATCCTGCTCCCTCACTTCCTCGAAGAGGGCCGCGGGAAGCTGGCGGTCTACTTCTCCCGCGTCTGGAATCCCATCTGGACCGCTCCGGACGGCTTCAGCTGGATGAGCGCCCTCTCGGACCCGGACAAGGTCGGCCTCCACGTGGCCCTCACTCCGACATGGTCCGAGACGGCCGAATTCGCCGACTACGTGCTGCCGATGGGGCACGCAGCAGAGCGCCATGACACCCAGTCGTACGAGACCCATTCGGGGAAGTGGCTCGGCTTTCGGCAACCGGTTCGCCGGGTGGCGATGGAGAAGATGGGAATGGCCTTCTCCGACACCCGCGATACCAACCCGGGACGGGTATGGGAGGAGAACGAGTTCTTCTTCGAGCTCTCGTGGCGGATAGATCCGGACGGGACGCTCGGCATCCGCGAGCACTTCGAGTCTCCCTACCGCCCTGGCGAGAAGATCACCGTCGACGAGTTCTACCGGTGGATCTTCGAGAACGAGGTGCCCGGGCTACCCGAGAAGGCTGCCGCGCTCGGGCTCACGCCTTTGGCCTATATGCGAAAGCTCGGCGCCGTCTCGGTCGCCGACACCGTTTACCGGGTCGACGAGCAACCACTCTCAGCCGACGATCTCGAGGGAGCGCACCTTGGCGACGGCGGCGTCTACAGAAGGCCTGTCACCCTCGAGAGCGAACCGCCTCTCGTCGGGGAGGCCGGCTCGGTCGGGATCCGGCACGACGACGGGACCGAGACGGTCGGATGGCCGACTCCGTCCCGCCGGCTCGAGCTGTACTCGACGTCCATGCGCGACTGGGGTTGGCCTGAGCAGGCTGTGCCGGGCTACATCGAGTCGCATGTCTCGCACCGCCGTATCGCCGTCGACGAGGGTGAGCTCGTCCTCATCCCGACCTTCCGCCTGCCGGTGCTGATCCACACGCGGTCGGGCAACGCCAAGTACCTGAACGAGCTCGCCAACTCCCACCCCCTCTGGGTCAACTCAGTCGATGCCGACAGGCTCGGGCTCAAAGACGACGACTTGGCGCGGGTGAGCACCGAGATCGGCCACCTCGTCGCACGGGTCTGGGTGACCGAAGGCATCCGGCCCGGTGTCTGCGCCCTCAGCCACCATATGGGGCGCTGGCGCCTCCATCAAGGAGAGGGCAGCCGGTGGGTCGCCGGCCTCGTGAGCATCACACACCCCGACGGACCGGACAGCTGGCTGCTGCGCTTGAGGGAGCCTGTTGGGCCGTTCTCGTCGCGAGATCCCGACTCGTCCCGCATCTTCTGGGACGATGCAGGCGTCCACCAGAACCTCGCCTTCCCCGTGCAGCCGGACCCGTGGTCGGGGATGAACTGCTGGCTGCAGAAGGTGCGAGTCGAGCATGCCCACGCCGGCGACTGCTATGGCGACGTCTACGCCGACCGGGCCCGCTCCCGGTCCGTCTACCGCCGGTGGCTGGCGATGGCCCGCCCCGCCGTCGGGCCAGGCAGTCAGCGCCGCCCCGAGTTCCTGATGCGTCCCCTCAAGCCGAAGCGGCGCGGCATACCTGGCCGAGCCCTGAAGAGGGCGGGCGTCTCGGGGTGGCGCCCTGCCGAGAAGGCGGGGCGCCACCGCCGGAATGACAGCCTCAGTGCCTGACGAGGAAGGCGGTGAGCGGGCGCACCTGCTGGGTGTCGCCGGCGTCGCCGAGGAGCGGCAGCCCGAAGTTCTCCTCGACCGTGGCAAGAAGTGAGTAGTGGTTGAACGGGCGTGGCGTTCGTGTAGTGGCGGGCGCCCTTGCGGGCTATGACGATCATCGCCACACGGCCGCCCCCGAACCTCGTGCCGCCGACGAGGTCGCCACCCGGCACAGTCGCCGGGTTGACGGGTGGGTTGGGGAGGATCGGGCTGTCACAGCAGCCGGCGTCGCTCTGCGGGCCGTAGTTGGGCCCGACGTTCGAGTAGCTCCCCTCGTCCCAGGTGATGAAGATCGTCGAGTTCCCGTTCCAGGCCGGGCTCGCCATGATCCGGCCCACCCAGTAGTGGAGGAAGGCGTCGGCGGTGCGGTACTGCTGGGCGCTCGGCCCGACTCCGGTCGAAGGGTAGGGGCAGGCCGGCCCGCCCATGCCGTGCATGTCGTTGCAGATGTTGGGCGTGATCCAGGCGTACTGCGGGACGTGGCCGGAGGAGAGGTCGTTCTTTAGCTCGCGTGAGCGGGACGACGTGCTTTGCCCGTCGCCGGGTTGTCGGCGACGTCGGGGTACATCATGAACGGGTCGTGCTTGAGCAGGTAGAGGGCGTTGTCGGCGCTGTGCGGCGTCGCTGTGTAGTCGGCGGCGTTGCCGGTGAAGCCGGCGTAGGGGAGCCCTTGCATATAGGCCTTCCAGCTGACGCCGGCAGCCTCGAGCTGGTCGACGATGTTGGTGTGGTCAAGCAGCGGCCGCTGGGCCGTGTCGTCGTTGTTGGTGCCCCATGTCGAACCGCTCGTGGCGGCGAGGTAGTTCGGCAGACTGGAATGCGTGACGCCGTAGTAGTTCGTCGCCAGCCCGTATGTGGCGGCGAGAGTGTGGATGTAGCCGGCATCCGGGCTGCTGAGAAGCTGACCGAACCCGGTGTTCTCCATCATGATGATGAAGACGTGAGGCATGTAGGCCGGCCTGTCACGCGGGCCGTCCGCGGCGCTCCTGCCGGCGCCGAACGCCGGCACGGCGAGCGCGACGAGCGCCGCCACGAGCGCTATGAGAAGGACACGGAGCTTCATCCTCACGCCTACCACCTCCAGAGTGGGACGACCATCGCTGGCCGAGACCGGAGAAGCACGCCCGCTCATCGAGAGTCCCGCCCGGATCCGCCGGCGATGGTATGGCCGGCCGGGGGGAGGTGTCAACGTGACCGGCCCGCCCCGCCGATGCCCGAGAGCGACCAAAGGTCCGGGTAACGGCGATTGATTCAAAACGGCCCCCAGTGCCGCTTTTGCGGGAGCCAAAAGGCTCATGTGGTAGATTGAGCGGGTCTATAGGGGGCCTTGATCCTGCCTCTTTGCTAACTGATCGAAGGTCGGGTCAAGTAAAGAAAGTGGAGGCTAGTGGCATGGGACGAAGTGGAATGGCATTCAGCGTCATCGCCATTGCGGCGGGCGCAGTCATGTACTGGGGAGTCACCACACAAGGGCACGGGTTCCGGCTCTCGACGGTAGGGGTCATTCTGATGGTGCTCGGGGCGGTCGGGTTGATCGTCTCCATGATCGTCTTTGCCAGCTCGCGCCGTGCGCTCGGCACGAGCCGTACGTACCATCGCGAGGTGACGGACGCTGACGGTGGCTCGACGGCAGTTCACGAAGAGGTGCGCTAGCAGCTGTTGCGGCGGCAGCCCTGCAGCGGGCACCGCTCTACTTCATTCACTGCCTAAGCGGTCGGGTGCCGTTATCTGACATCCCGTTTCCATCGCCTGACAGTGGGGGCGACCTGTCCCGGCAACGTTGTGCGGTCTTTGCCCCATCTATGGGACACTGGGCTTTCACTAGGGCGAGGGCGGGACGATGAGCGGGCACTGGGAGAAATGGGGCGGCGACGGGGAGCCGGCGGAGGTTCCGGCCGGACAGCTGCCGGGAGCGCCAGGCGGCGAGGAGCCGCCTGTCACGACGGTGCCCGATGTGCCCTCACCGGCCGTGGCCGGCGCGCCCGAAGTCACCGCGACTTCGCGACCCATACTGAAACGGGTAATTGCGGCCGGTGTCGCCCTCACGGTCGTGGCTGTGTTCGGAGTCGTTCTCAGTTTCAACTCGAGAGCCGACAGCGTCAAGGCGGCCTTCAGCACCGTCTTCTCGTCGCCATCCCTCAGGGTGGTTTTCTCCGCCCGTTCCACTAGCCCGAGGGAGCAGGCGGTCGTCGGCCGGTACACGGTCGTGCTCACGATGACAAGCAAGAGCGCCGGAAGGTCATTGTCCGCCGCCGGCGGTCGCCAGGCCTACGAGCTCTCCGTTCTGCGGGGCCGGGTTGATCTCGGGGACATCGTCGTCGAGCCCAACGCCGCCTACGCCAGGCTCAACCTGCGGGCGATCGAGCCGGATGCCTACGCGAGCGGCATCAGGGCGCTCGCCGATCTTCCTCCCGGAGCAGATCGCAACGTCGTCTCTGGACTCGTCGAGGACAAGTGGGTGGGAGTGAGCGACTCGACCGTCAGCTCGCTCGAGAAGAGCCTCGACCACAAGCTTCCCGGCTCCATCGCACCGGCCAAGCTCGCCAACCTGCGGGGCGCCTTCACCCTGTCGTTCGCCCAGTCGTGGGACGCCTGGACGAGCATTCACCGGGTCTCGTCCGTGAACGGTGTCACCGAGTACTCGGTGAAGCTCCCCGTGAGGCATTTCGTCTCAGCCTTCCTCAAGGACATGAGGGGGACGGTGGAGAAGGACCTGCCGGCCCAGTATCTGACGGTCGTCAGCAGGGAGCTGGATGCGGCTCCGGCGGCGATCGACCGCATTCCGGCCGGGCTCGAGATACCGATGACCCTCTCGGTGGTGAACGGCTCGTTGACGAGGCTCGTCATCCTCCACAAGGGCGACACCATCGCATTGTCGATCTCGCACCCGACGCTCGGGGTGAGTGCGCCGCGAAGCGCAGTGATGGTCACCGGCCCGATGGTCCGGACCCTGTTCGGCAGCTACCTCGGCTCGGCCGGCTCGGGCCTCCCGTTGATGCCCGACTTGCGGCCGGGAGCAGGTAGTGCCAGCTCTGTCACCATGCCGACCACCGGCGCGGTCACCTCCGGCATCTCCGGCACAACCTCCGGCACCTAAAGAGGCGCCGGCTGATCCGCCCGGTGCCGGTCCCGGTTGTGGCGCCCGGAAGGCGGGTATGGCCCCGCCGAGCCGAGGAGGTGCGCCAGTGCAGAGAGACAGGTCGCTCGCCGTCCCGAAGCTGCTCGCCGGGCTGTCCGCCGCCGCCATCGCCGCCGCCCTCACGGTGCCGGCCGCTGTGGCGAGCGCCAAGCCAGACGCTCGAAGGGACGCCGCCCCGGGTGGCCCCGGTAGGCCCGTGTCCTTCCTGCCGGCGGACAAGCAGGGCTTCGGAACGGCCCGCGGCCGGGCGAGCCTTGTCTGGTACACCCTGGAAGGCGGGACTCTCTCCGAGGTCTACTACCCCAACCTGAGTACGCCTTCCATACGCCAGCTGCAACTCGTCGTCTCTGACGGGCACACATTCACCGACGTCGAGAGGTCCGCCACCCGCCACGAGATCCGCCTCGTCGACTCCCGCAGCTTGACCTACGAGCAGATCGACACCGCCCGGTCGGGCGACTACAGGATCATCAAGGACTACGTGACCGACCCCGCCCGGAACAGTGTGCTCGTCCACGTCAGGTTCCAGTCCCTCACCGGGCACCCCTATCACGTCTACATCGCCTACCAGCCGGCGCTCGCCAACGACATGAACCACGACACGGCCACCACGGATGGCTCGGTGCTCACCGCCTACGACTCGGGGGCGGCGAGCGCCCTCATGGCTCGGCCGGCGCTCGGGGAGTCGAGCAACGGCTTCTTCGGCACGAGCGACGGGATAGCCGATCTGATCGCCCACCACAAGCTGACGCACCGGTACCTCACGGCGGCAGACGGCGACGTCGTGCAGACGGCGGCGACGTCACTGACAGGACTCGGTGCCCATCAGGAGCTGACGCTCGCCCTCGGCTTCGGGCGGCACCCGGTGGCCGCACGCTCGGCCGCGGAGGGCTCTCTCGCGGCGGGATTCGCCGACGTCGCCCGGTCCTACGCAAGCGGCTGGCACCGGTATCTCGCCCGCCTGAGAGCGGTGCCGGCGACCGCCGCCGCCTACCGAACGACGTTCCTTGTCGCCGAGATGGTGCTGGCGGCCGGGGAGGACAAGACCCACCCGGGCGCCTTTGTCGCCTCTCCCACGATGCCGTGGGAGTGGGGCTCGGCCGCCTCGACAGAGCCGGAGCCGTCCGGCCCGTACCACCTCGTCTGGGCGAGGGACCTCTACGAGATCGCCACCGCCCTCCTGCTCGACGGCGACCGGGCGGCCGCCAGCCGAGCCGAGCGTTACCTGTTCTTCGTGCAACAGCGTCCTGACGGGGCGTTCCCGCAGAACTCCACGGTGTCGGGCACTCCTTATTTCACAGGTGAGCAACTCGACGAGTATTCGTTCCCCACCGTGCTCGCGTGGATGCTGAGGGACCGCTCGGCGGCGACGTGGAGCCATGTCGAGCGTGCCGAGGACGAGGTGCTCACCCGGGGGCCGGTCACCGGGGAGGAGCGGTGGGAGAACCAGCGCGGCTACAGCCCTTCGACCATCGCCGCCGAGATCGCCGGCCTCGTCTGTGGTGCCGCCATCGCCGACTGGCACGGAGCCCGTTCTGTCGCGAGCCACTACCTGGCGACAGCGGATCGATGGCAACGCGACGTCGACTCGTGGACAGTGACGACGAACGGCCCGCTCGCCGACCATCCATATTTCCTGCGGCTGACAAAGAACGGGAGCCCGGACAGCGCGGTGACGTACGCCATCGGGGACTCCGGGCCGACTGTGGACCAGCGCGACGTCGTCGACCCCTCCTTCCTCGAGCTCGTGCGGCTCGGCGTCAAGGCGGCGCACGATCCGGTCATCGTGGAGTCGCTCGCCGTCGTCGACAAGTACCTCGAGGTAAAGACGCCGGAAGGGCCGTTCTGGCACCGCTACTCCTACGACGGCTACGGCGAGACGCGCACCGGAGGAAGGTGGGTCATCGCCGGCACCGGCACGCCCCGCACGTTCGGGCGCCTCTGGCCGATCCTCACGGGCGAGCGGGGCGAGTACGAGATAGCCGCCGGTGCCAACGCCACCCCCTATCTGGCCGCGATGGCCGGTTCGGCGAACGCCGGGCACCTCCTGCCCGAGCAGGTGTGGGACGGACGACCGCCGACGGGGAAGCCCGGCTTCGGCCTCGGCGCCCCGACGACGTCGGCCACGCCGCTTCTGTGGACCGAGGCCCAGTTCATCCGGCTGGCATGGGACATGCAGGCCGGCCGGCTGCTCGACCAGCCCTCCGTGGTGGCGTGCCGCTACGTGAAGAGCTGCTGAGCCTCCTCCCTCACGGTTCCGGCAGGCGACTGCTCGAGTAACTCCCGCTCAGGTCCCCCGCGGTCCGGTAGGAGATGGGCAGCCCGGCGCGCCGCCCCGCCGCTTAGTTCCCTGCCTGCCGGCCGTCCAACCGGTGTGGGCGCTGATGCGGTCTGGGGTCGTCTCGTGCTCATGGGGCCATCCGGCGAGGAGGTGCTCGCTTTCGTCATCGCAGGTCCGGGACGGCCCGGCCTTGCTGTTGTCGAAGAGCTCGCGCGGTGGCAACTCCGGGCCCGGCGCGGTCGGGGGATCGATCACCTTGAGGCAGGCGAGCAAGGATCTCGCCGACCTCCTCGACCTGGTCGGGCTACTCCGGGAGGTGGGCGGGCAACCCGAAGGAGGGGAAGAGAGCTTCGGCATCGAGGAAGGCGTGGATCCCTGAGATCCTGTCTCCTGAGATCTCGATGACCTGAAGAGCCCACGGCGCCCAGCCGCCGGACGGGTCGACACGGTACTGAGCAAACGCCGGGCCACCGTTCGCCGCTGTCGCGATGAGACGGGACCCCTTGCACTCGAAGCCTGGCCCGAGCATCCACTTGCCGATGTCGGACGCCCCCTCGAGCCACATCGCGTACGGGGGCATCGACTGGATGGCGTCGTCGTGGAGGAGTGTGACGAGCTGCGAGATGTCGTAGCGCTCGAAGGCGTCCACATATCGGGCGAGGAGGTCGCGCTGGGCGGAATCGATCGCGGCGGGGCGCTCGTCGTCCTTCGAGGACTCAAGGGTCGCCCGCGCCCGCTGGAGGGCGCTGTTGACGGCGGCGACGCTCGTCTCGAGCAGCTCGGCCACCTCGCTCGCCTGCCAGCGAAGGACTTCGCAGAGGATGAGGGCCGCCCGTTGGCGCGCCGGGAGGCGCTGCAGGGCAGAGACGAAGGCAAGGCGGATCGTCTCGCGGGAGGCGGCGATCTCGGCCGGATCACCGTTGTCCGGGAGGACGCGGGCGTCGGCAACCGGTGAGACGAAGGCGTGCTCGGCGAGCGTGGGCACGAGGGACGAGACTTCGGGCGGCCGTGACGGCCCGAGCTCCATGGGGCGGGCTCGGCGCTGTGGGCTTCGGAGCATGTCGAGGCAGACATTGGTGGCGATTCGGTAGAGCCATGACCGCAGACTGGCTCGGCCTTCGAAGCTGTCGGCCGCCCGCCAGGCCCGCAGCATCGTCTCCTGGACGGCGTCGTCCGCTTCGAAACCCGACCCCAGCATCCGGTAGCAGTATCCGGTCAGCTCACGCCGATGCTCCTCGAGCTCCTCGACGTTCACGGGGCGAGACGTGCCGATGGTCATGGGCGCGCATGCTAGCGAGGCGGCGAGCCTGCGCCAAGGCTCGCCCGCGAGCGATGAGTTTCGACTGGCTGCAGCGTCGGAGAAGGTGGAACACTTCGAGCACCGTCAAAGGAGCAACGATGCCTGCACGAGACCAAGCCCCGATCGGAGCGCCCTGCTGGGTCGATCTCACGACCTCCGATACTGAAAGCAGCCGCGAGTTCTACAGCGAGCTCTTCGGATGGACCGCAGAGGAGCCGGCCGAGGAGTTCGGCGGGTACTTCATGTTCAGCAAGGCAGGCGCGCCCGTGGGCGGCTGCATGAGCGCCATGCCGGGCGCACCGATCTCCGACATCTGGTCCATCTATCTTGCGAGCGACGACGCCCACAAGACCGTCGCGGCGGCGAGCGCCAACGGCGGCCAGGTCCATCTCCCACCGATGGACGTAGCCGATCTCGGGACGATGGCGGTCGTCGCCGACGCCGGCGGGGCGGCGATCGGCGTCTGGCAGCCCGGCAGTTTCCAAGGCTCGGCCATACTCGCAGAGCCGGGGGCGCCGGGCTGGTTCGAGCTGCAGACTCGGGACTTCGATGCCGCCGTCAACTTCTACCGGGACGTGTTTCACTGGGACGCTCACGTCATGAGCGACTCGCCCGAGTTCCGCTACACGACGCTCGGCGAGGGTCGTGATGCCCTCGCCGGCATCATGGACGCCTCCGGCTTCCTGCCAGACGGAGTCCCCGCCCACTGGTCGGTCTATTTCGCCGTCGAGGACACCGATGCGAGCCTCGCCAAGGTCGCCGAGCTCGGTGGCGCCGTCCTCGCCGAGGCCGAGACCACGCCGTACGGGCGCCTCGGCACGGCCGCCGATCCGAACGGCGCACGGTTCAAGCTCGTCGCCGGCAGCTGAGCCCGCCGGGCGGCCCGGGCACCCGTCGAAGGGCTCCCCCTGTGCTGCGACCTCTACCGTCATGTTCATGTCGAGGAGGAGAAGGCGAGCATGACGACAGTGGGGAGAGACGACGGGGTGGACGCGACGGCTCCCCCTGACGGCACCGATGGAAGCCGGCCGTACGGGATCCTCTTCGAGGCGGTGCAGCTCGGACCGGTGCGGGCAAAGAACAGGTTCGTCCAGGTGCCCCATTGCAACGGGATGGGGTACCGCGACCCGAGCGCGCAAGCAGCGATGCGCCGCGTCAAGGCCGAAGGCGGCTGGGCGATCGTAAGCACCGAGGAAGTGGAGATCCATCCGAGCTCTGACATCACGCCGTACATAGAGCTGCGCCTGTGGGACGACGGCGACATCCCGGCTGTCGCCCGCATCGCCGAGGCCATCCACGAAGGCGGAGCGCTCGCGGCGATAGAGCTCGCTCACAACGGGATGAACGCCGCCAACCTCACGAGCAGGGAGACGCCGATGGGCCCTGCGCACCTGCCGGTGGCAACGTGGGCGCACGATCCGGTGCAGGCCCGCATGATGTCAAGCCAAGACATCGCCGCCCTCCGGGAATGGCACCGGCGGGCCGTCCGCCGGGCGCTCACGGCCGGCTACGACGTCGTCTACGTCTATGCGGGCCACGGCTTGAGCATCCTGCAGCACTTCCTGTCCCGGCGGTACAACCAGCGCACCGACGAGTACGGCGGCTCACTCGCCAACCGGGCGAGGCTCTTACGGGAGGTGATGGAAGATACCCGTGAGGAGTGCGCCGGGAGGGCGGCGGTCGCCTGCCGGCTCAGCATCGATCCGCTCCCGGGGGGCGCAGGCGTGCCCCGGGACGAAGCAGGCGAGCTGATCGGGCTTCTCGACGACCTCCCCGACGTGTGGGATTTCGTCCCCTCGAGCTGGTCGCTCGATTCCGTCTCGTCCCGCTTCGGACCGGAGGGCGGTCAGGAGCGTCTCATCGCCGGGTTGAAGCAGCTGTCCTCGAAGCCTGTCATAGGGGTGGGTCGCTTCACGTCGCCGGACTCGATGGTCCGCCAGGTGAAGGGCGGCATCCTCGACTTCATCGGCGCCGCCCGCCCCTCGATCTCCGACCCCTTCCTGCCGAGAAAGATCGAGCAGGGCCGGATCGACGAGATCCGCGAGTGCATCGGGTGCAACATCTGTGTCTCGGGCGACATGACGATGTCGCCGATCCGGTGCACCCAGAACCCGTCGATGGGCGAGGAGTGGCGCCGCGGGTGGCACCCCGAGACCATCCGGGACAAGGCCTCCGACGCCAGCATTCTCGTGGTCGGGGCGGGACCGACGGGCCTCGAGGCAGCCTGCAGCCTCGGCCGGCGTGGGTACCGGGTCGTGCTCACTGAAGCCACCCGCGAGCTCGGCGGCCGGGCGTGGAGGGAGGCGGCACTGCCAGGCTTGGGCAGCTGGCGGCGTGTGGTCGACTACAGGCTCGGGCAACTTGCCCGCTCCAAACAGGTCGAGGTGTACCGGGAGAGTGCCATCACCGCCGACGACGCCATCGGCTACGGCTTCAGCGACGTCCTTGTCGCCACCGGCTCGCGATGGCGGGACGACGGTGTCGGGCGTTGGCACACGGCTGCCATCCCGGTTGAGGAGACGGCAGTGGTGGTGACGCCGGACGCGCTCGTCTCTTTTGCTCACCCCCTTGTCCAGCCCGGGGCCACCCCGAGGAACGTCCTCATCTTCGACGACGACCACTACTACATGGGCGGCGTGCTGGCCGAGCTGCTGGCGTCGCGAGGCCATGGAGTAAGGCTCGTCACGCCCGCTCCACTCGCCTCCTCGTGGACGTCGCACACCTTGGAGCTCGACGCCATTCAACGGCGGGTTCGTCGTGCCGGGGTCATCGTCGAGGTGAGCAGCGCCCTCGTGGGGATCAGTGCGTCAGAGGCCCGGGTGGCTTGTGTCTTCACCGGATCCGAGAAGTCCTTCGCCACCGACGTCGTCGTCCTCGTGACGGCGCGGCTGCCAGACGACGACTTGTTCACCGCTCTTTCGGAGAGGAAGGACGAGTGGGAGAGCCGCGGTGTGAGGTCTGTGCGCTGCGCCGGCGACGCCTGGGCACCGACGACCATCGCCGGCGCCGTCTGGGCGGGGCGCCGTTACGCCGAGGAGTTCGACGAGCCCGAGGATGGGCTTGAGTCGGCCGGCTACCGCCGAGAGTACACAGAGCTCGCCCGGCCGTAGCCGGCGCTGCGGCTGTGGGCGCTAGCGGCGCCCCGAGCTAGCGGCCTCGAGGACGGCCCAGGCCTCGTAGCCTCCTAGGAGATCCGACACGTCCGGATGGCCGTGGCGGGCGATGACGCTCGTGGCGATGGAGGACCTGTAGCCGCTCGCGCAGTGCACGACGACGGGGCGGTCGGCCGGGATCTCGTCGATGCGCCTCAGGAGCTCCGTGAGCGGGATGCTCAGCGAGCCCTTGATCCTGCCCGCGCCGATGCTCGCCGACGTTCCTCACGTCGAGCACGACGACTGGCGGCTCATGCTCGGCAGCCAGTTTGGCGGCCAGCTCCTCAACCGTCAGCCGGGCCTGGGATCCGGCCACTTCCGGCCGCTCCCTCATGGCTACTGTGACGTCTCCTTCGAGAGCACCCACAACCCGGTCGAACCCGATCCGGCCGAGCCGCACGCGCGCCTCGGTGGCCCGGGCGGGATCGCAGACGAGGACCAGATCGTCACCCGGATCGATGACATCGCCGGCGAACTCGGCGAAGCGGCCCTCGAGCCCGACGTTCACGGCTCCCCGAAGATGGGCGAGTGCGAAGTCGTCAGGCTCGCGAGTGTCGAGCACCGTGGCACCGCCGTCCTGCAGATCGAGCACCTCCGAGAGGCTCAACGCGACAGGCGCCTCGTGGTCGTCGAGGAGGCGGCGGTCTTCCCGGTTGAGATGGGAGTCGTAGAAGAAGTAGGGGGGCGCACTCGGCTGGCCGGCTGTCACCGAGGCCACGAACTCCTCTTCGCTGAGCATGAGGGCGTAGTTGTCGAGCCTTTGCCGGCCGATCGTCGACGAGGTCTCGCTGGAGAGGTTCTTCCCGCACGAGGAGCCGGCCCCGTGGCCCGGATAGACGCGGGTCGCGTCGGGCAGCGTCAGCAGCTGTTCGTGGAGGGAGTGGAACAGGCGCGACGCAAGTTGGCCCGGACTGACGCCGTTGCTCGCGAGCAGATCGGGCCGGCCGACGTCGCCGATGAACATGGTGTCGCCGGTGAGGACCGCCGTAGGGAACGGCGTCGCCGGCGTGGTCGTATATGACGATGCAGATCGACTCGGGGGTATGGCCGGGGGTGGCCCGTACCTCGAGGGAGACCTGACCGAGTGAGATCTGCTCGCGGTCTGCGAGCAGGCGCACGGCGAACTCCGTCGTGGCTCCCTCCCCGAAGCAGATCTCAGCCCCGGTAGCCGCAGCGAGCTCGAGGTGCCCTGAGACGAAGTCGGCGTGGACGTGAGTCTCGAGGACGTGATCGATGTGAAGACCGTGGTGCTCTGCCGCCTCCAGGTAATCCGAGACGTCACGCCGCGGGTCGACGACGGCCGCCCGCCCGGTCGTCTCGTCGCCGATGAGGTAGGAAGCCTGTGACAAGCAGCTGAGGAAATACTGCTCGAAAATCACCCGTTGCCGCCTAGGGGCGGGGCTCGGAGAAAAGGTCGGCGCCCGGGGCAGCCGAGCCTTTTTGTGCCCGTCGTCACATCTCCATGCCGCCGTTCACCGCCAAGACGGCGCCTGTGATGTAGCCGGCCCTCTCGTCGCAGAGGAATGCCACGGCCCGGGCGATCTCGTCCGCCTCGGCCAGCCTCCCGACGGGGATCTTCTCGATGACGCGGTCGAGAGCCTCCTTCGGGACGGCAGCCACCATCTCGGTGTCGACGAAGCCGGGGGAGACGCAATTGACCGTGATGTTCTTCCGGGCGGTCTCGAGGGCGAGGCTCTTGGTGAAGCCGAAGAGGCCGGCCTTCGAGGCGGCATAGTTCGCCTGCCCGATGTTGCCGGTCTCGCCGATGATCGAGCTGATGTTGACGATCCGTCCATAACCCTGCTCGACCATGTGGTCGAGCGTCGCCTTCACCATGTAGAACGCCCCTGAGAGGTTGACCCTGAGGACGGCGTGCCATTCGTCGACCGTCATCCTCCGGACGGTCTTGTCGACCGTGATGCCGGCGTTGTTGACGAGGATGTCCACTTTGCCGTGGCGCTCCACCACTTCCTCGAAGACCCGCCGGCAGTCATCGGGCTGCCCGACGTTGCCCTGGTGCGCTGAGACCGAATGCCCCTTACTCTGGAGACTCTTCTCGAGCTGCTCCGCCGATGCCCTGTCCCGGCTGTAGCCGGCTGCGACGACAGCACCCTCGGCAGCGAGCGCAGTCGTTATCGCGGCTCCGATGCCACGCGTGCCGCCGGTGACGATTGCCACCCGGCCGGAGAATGTCGCCATCGCGATGGGTTCCTCCTGTCTTTCTCGTATGGCCTGTCGGTTGACAGGTGCTGGGGAGGCCCGGGCGAGTCGCCCGGGCCCCTCAGTCGTCAGCGCGAGTGAGCACGTAGCGGCCCGGTGCCTTTGGCCCCGGTGGCAGCTCCGGCGGGGCGACGAGCTTTCCCGAGCGCTCCGACGCCCACACCAGCCAGTCCTCCCACCAGCTGCCCTGATGGGCCTCGGCTCCCGCCCGCCAGTCGTCGGCGTCAGGCGGGCAGTCAGGTCGTGACCAGTAACGGGCCTTCGGGTTCCCGGGCGGGTTCACGATCCCGGCGATGTGGCCGCTCGAGGTGAGGACGTAGCGCGCCTCACCGCTCACGAGCTGAGTCGTGCGGTATGTGCTCCGCCACGGCGCGATGTGATCCGCCTCTGCGCCGAGCACATAGAGGGGAGTGGTGATCTTGCTCAGGTCGATCGGCGTCGAGAGGATCTCGAAGGCTCCCGGCTCGACGAGGCGGTTCTCGAGGTAGCACGAGCGCAGGTACTGCGAATGCATCCGGGCCGGCAAGTTCGTGCTGTCGGCGTTCCAGGCAAGGATGTCGAACACGGCGGGCTGCTTGCCCTCGTACCAGTTGTTGATGACCGAGTTCCAGATGAGGTCGGTGCTCCGGAGCCAGTCGAAGGTCCCCCGCATCATCGAGGCGGGGAGGAACCCCTTTTTCTCCATGACCTTCTCGAGCGCCGAGATGGAGCTCTCTCCGGTGAAGACCCCGAGCTTGCCAGGATCGCCGAAGTCGAGGAGCGTGTTAGTCGTCGCAGCCCAGGCGATCCGGTCAGCCTCACCCTGGGCCGCCAGGTAGCCGAGGAGGATGCCTAGCAGCGTCCCGCCGAGGCAGAGCCCGAAGAGGGCCGTCTGCCGGGCGCCGGTGACCTGCTCGACCCGCTCGAGGCCGGCGAGCAGCCCGTCGGTCAGGTAGTCGTCCATCCCGAGGCTGCTCATCGCACGGTCCGGATCGCGGTAGCTGAGGCAGAAGACGGTGAAGCCGTTCTTAACGGCGAACTCGAGGAAGGATCGCCCCGGAGCAAGATCCATGATGTAGTACTTGTTGATCCACGGTGGGCTGGCGAGTATCGGAACCTCGTGCACGCTCTTTGTCTGGGGCTCGTACGCGAGCACCTCGACGAGGTCGTTGCGCATCACGACACGGCCCGGGGTTGCCGCCAGTTGCTCGCCGACGTGCAACGGGGAGGCATCGACCTGTCGCGGCTGGCCCCCGTTTCGCACGACATCCTCGACGAAGTTGCCGGCGCCCCGGACGAGGCTCAAGCCCCCCGTCTCGATTGCCTCCTTTACCACCGACGGGTTGAGGAACGGGAGGTTCGTCGGGGCGGCGGCGTCGAGGAGGAGCTCGGTGACAAAGGCGCGCTTGCGCCGTGCCTCCGGTGTGCCCCCACCGGCCTTTACGAGCTGGCGGGCGGTCCTCGACCCGGCGAGATAGCTCTCGGCGAGGGCGCGCAACACGGGGTTCTCGCTCCAGGCGCGATCGGCGAAGCGCCGGTCCCCGGGCAGGGGCTCCACCTCTGGCGGTGGGGAAGCTCCGAAGCACCGCTGCATCGCCTTGAACCACACCTTGGCTTCGGTGTACCCGAGTTGCGCAACGGCGCCTGGGAGTGCCTGCGCCGAGCCGGTCAGAGCCTCGAGGGCACTCGTGAGGTCTGCCGCCGACCCGCCGAAGAGGCGAGCGGCATAATCGAGGTCGGCTCCCTCGGTGGCCTCGCGGGCTGGCCCGCCGTCATCCTTCTCGACCATGGGTGTTCCTCCTCCACGTCCGATGTTAGGCGGTAGGGGGGGAACACCCAAGCCGCCGCGCCGAGGCGGCTCAAAGGAGATGAACCGGCGCGCGGCCGACTTCAGGATCCTTTCTGTCCCGACGGCGGGGGAGCGCTCCGCGAACGGCCCCCTCCTGGACGCCCGCCGGACGGTGCGGATCCGCGCCGGCCGCTCGGGGGCTTCTTTCGCGGGGGATCGCCGAAGTGCTCAGCCCCCGCCGCCCCCGTCCCGCCGGAGCGGAGGTTGGCCTCTTTGTAGCTCCGGTAGACGGCAAGGAGGGCCGCCTTCTGCTCGTCGGTGAGGAAAGGATCCCTTCGCACGGCGATCTCGGTCTCCTCGGCGGCGCCATCGCGCTGCTGCCCGCCCGCACTCGGCCAGATCCCCTCACCGAATGCTCCGGCCTGTCCTTGCAAGGTCTCGGCGGACAGGCTGAGGGCGTTGGCGATGGAGCGCAGCACATGCACCGAGGGCGCGTGGAGCCCGCGCTCGATCTGGCTCAGATAGGGGTTCGAGATCTCGGCGATCCCGGCGAGCTGGCGGAGTGACAGGTTGGCGAGCTTGCGCTGCGCCCTGATGGCTGCACCGAGCGCCTCCATCTGTTCGTTCGCCTCATCGGGCACCTGTGCCCCCCTTGTCTCTTTTGAACACCGTTCGAGGCGGGACGGCGGCCTGATGCCCGCCGTCCCGCCTCAAAAAGCTCGGTCAGGCGGCGACCGTTGCGGCCGTCGAGAGGGCGTTCAGCACGCTCGAGGCGAAGTTGGACTGCGCCGCTGTCAGCTCCTTTGTGAAGACGAACGCCTCCGCGATGACCTCTGAGAAGTCAGTCAGGTTGGCGGGGACCTCCTGGAACTGCGGGCTCATCCGTCCGAGGAGGTCGGCCCAGGCAGCCGCCGCGTCGATGGCGAGCTTCTGGTTCTGCTTCACCGCCTGCAGGGTCTGCTCGCGGGCCACCTGAAGGATCTCGGTAAGTTGATTGTCGACTGTGGTCTTTGTCCGTGTGGCCATGATGGCTCCTTTTGTTTTCGGTCTCTTGCTAGATCATACAGCAAGCAGATGGTTGTCAAGCGCCGACGGCTTTCGGAGGGGGCACCGGGGACAGGGTCGACCAGAACGCCGGCCTTCGTTACAGTGGCTCGACCGATGGGGGCCTTAGGCCGAGGGGGAACGCCGAGATGACCAAGCGAGCGCTCGTCACGGGGTCGCCCAAGCGGGTCGAGCAGGTCGCCGAGGCCCTCGAGGCGGCCGGCTTCGAGGTGCTCAGGGCCGAGGGGCTCGACGCCCTCCACCGGCTCGAGGAGGACCTCGAGCTTCAGGCGGGATCGCTCGACGCCTACGTCCAGCTGCCGGTCGACATCCACGCCGAGGCGAAGACGGCGACCGGCCAGATCGAGGCCCTGTTGCAGCACGGGATCCTTCTCCGTTACCGCTGCGCGGAGGCCGTGCTGCCGCTCCTCGGGCCGGACCCCCATGTCGTCCTCGTGCCCGGCAACCTGCCGCCGGAGCTGTCGGCGCCCGACGACCGCGAGGCCCGCGTGGCGCTCCTCCGGGTGCTCGCCCACACGCTACGGGCCGACAGGGCACCGGAGCCGGTCACGGTCACGGTCGCCTCAGCTGACCATTCCCCGTCCGAGCTGGCGGGCATCGCGAAGGGTGAGTCGGTCGAGAGCCTGCCCGATTACGCCACGCTCTGGCCAGAGATGGACTACGACGACTGGCGGCTCGCCGTCCTCAGCCTCGCCAGCATGGAGGGCTGAGCCGGGCCACTCCCGCCATCACCTCGTCGTGGATGAGCGTCCCGAGAAAGGCGCAGAGGGACGAGGTGACTCTGGGCTCGGTGACGTCTTCGGTTCCTCCCGGCCGCCCGAGCCGGTGGTGCCTCCCGCTGTCGCCCCGGCGCCCGCCCGCGCCGCTGTCGCGTTGCTGGCGCCTCGAACCGCTATGGGGATGACGGCCGGCACGAGCAGCAGGTGAAGCCAGTCCCAAAGCGTGTTGCCCTCAAAGCCGGTCCAGCTCCAGTTGAAGCCGTACCCTCCGATCAACAGCACGGTGAGCAGGACGCACAAGGCGACGAGGATGGTGACGACAGCTCTCGTCGAGGCCTCGAAGACGACGGGAACGAGGGCTACCGCTATCGGGAGAAGGAAGAGGCTCATCCAGTCCCACACCGTCCCGTTGCCGCTGAAGCCGGTCCAGCTCCAATGAAGGAGATAGCTGAGTATCGTCACCACGATCAAGGCGGCGACGCCGGCGATCGCCAGCTGCTTGATCAGGCTCGGCCGTGCGCGTGCAGGAGCGCCGTGGGCGGCGGTCACAGGCTGAGGGGCTCCCGGGGCCTCGGCGTCGATCGACCGCAGAGGTGATCGACGGCCTCGGATCGCCGTCTTGGCTGCGCAAGACCGGCGCCGGCTCTGGCTTCGACATCAGTAGGGACCATCGTCAGGGAGATTAGACACCACTCTGTTCGCCGGGTCCCGCCCCGTTCAGCAGGCCCCGCCGGCGGGCGAGGGCGACGGCCTCGGTGCGGCCGGAGGCGTCGAGCTTGGCGAGGATGTTGGAGACGTGGACGCTGACGGTCTTGGCGCTGATGAACAGCTGGAGCCCGATCTCGCGGTTGCTCCGGCCGTCGGCGACGAGAGCAAGGACTTCCCCCTCGCGGGCAGTGAGGGGGACGTCTCGACGGGACGCCGATGAGCGGGTCGGGGGCGCCCCGGCCCCTCCAAGGGCACCGAGCTCGGCTAGGAGCGGCTCGGCACCGAGTCGCCGCGCCACGCGACGGCTGCAGGCGATCTGCTCTGTCGCTGACGCGGTGTCTCCCGTCGCCCGCAGCACTGCGCCGAGCCGTGCGCGCGAACGGGCGGTCTCATAGACGTGCCCGAAGCGGGCGAACTTTGCGACCGCCTCGTTCCAGAGATGGAGGAGCTCGGCTTCGGGAGGCGGGTCGACGCCGGCCAGCCATTTCAGCCGGGCGTGCTCGGCGCTCGCGCGGGCGACCCAGGCCTCGCCTTCCGGCCCGCGGCGGCGGCCACCTGCCACGCCGCCCGCAGCCACTTCCGCCACGACGGCGGCGAGCGCCTCGCCGCGCTGCACGAGATCGGCCCGCTCGGCGACACCGGCATGGGCGGCAGCCGACCCGAGCTGCCCGAGCAACAGGGCGCCGAGGCGGATGCGCGCTTGAAAGTCCGGGCGGTGCCAGAGCGCCGCCACGCTCGCCACGACTTCCTCGTGAATCGCTTCGGCGGCGCCGACGTCGCCGTGCAGCGCGAGCAGATCGATGAAGGCGGCCCCGCTCAGGACGGCGAGGAGACCGTCTCGCTGCCACCACGGGCGAAGGCGGGCCAGCAGCTCGACGGCGCCCGACTCGCCCCGTCCCGCCGACACCGCCAGCCCGGCCGCCATGAGGACTGCTTCGGCGAGGTCGGGCGGCGACTCGCCGCTCACGTCCACCGTCTCGAGCGCTAGCTCCCAATCGCCCGTCACCTGAGCGACGACTGCCGCCATCGCGCGGGACTCGAGGCCGTAGGGTGCCCACGGGCGCCCGGCCTGCTTCGCGGTGCCAGGAGTCGCGGAAGACCTCGAGCGCCCGGGCCAGCTGACCGTGCTCGTAGCAGAGGCTGCCCAGGTTGAACAGCCCCCTCAGCTCGGCGGTGACCTCGTTGGCCGACCGGGCCCGGCCGACGGCCTGGATGAGGGAGGCTTCAGCGGCTTCGGGATCACCGGCGCGCTGTTCGAGATGTGCCAACGTCGTCGCCGCGTCGGCGGCCACGTCGGCTAGGTCGAGCTCACCGGCGAGCCTGAGCGCCTCACCCGCCCATCTGACCGCCTCGTCGTAGCGGGCCCGGTCGGCGTTGGCGCGGGCGTGGACGGCAAGGACCCGCGCCCGCAGGACGGCGGGGGAGTCGTCCGAGACGAGCTGCGTCGCCTCGCTCGTGAGGGCGAGGATGTCCACCCTGCTGTCGGTGAGGAGGGCCACGCTCGCGAGGGCGTGCAGCAGGCGCGCCCGATCGACTGGCGTCGCGTCGACGGGCAGCACCCGCAGCTGGTCCTCTGCGAGGGCGATCGCCCGGAAAGGGTGGCCGGCGGCAACCGCCGCCGCGCTCGCCCTCACGGCGAGCTCCACCTGATCGAGCGATCCTCGGGCAGCGCGGACGGCTGTCGCCACCGCCGGGTCGGCGACGAGCTCGAGGGCGAGCTCGTAGTGGCGGGCCGCCTCGTCCGGGCCGCCGACGGCCATTGCCTCGTCGCCGGCGGTCATGCTGGCGGTGGCGGCAGTGACGAGGTCGTGCGAGGCGCGGGCGTGGCGGGCAAGCTCTGCGGCTGTGCCTGCGACCTTGCCGGAGGCGAGCGCCTTCGCGTAGGCGGCGTGGAGGCGCGTCCGCTCCCCCGGAAGCAGGTCCTGATAGACCGCCTCGGCGAGGAGAGCGTGACGGAACGCATAGCTTTCGTTGCCGGCGGCCACGAGAACGTTCGCCTCGACAGCTGACCGGAGCGCCCGGTCAAGGGCCGCCGCGTCAAGCCCGGAGCCGCCGGCGAGCAGGTCATGGGGTGCCTGGCGACCCACGACCGAGACGGCACGGACGGCGAGGCGGGTGTCGTCGTCGAGCTGGTCGAGGCGTACGAGCATCAGGTCGGCGAGGTCGGTCGGCAGGCCTCCTGCGCCCCATTCGGCGGCGGCGACGAGCTCCTCGATGAAGAACGGGTTCCCCTCGCCGCGCTCCAGCAGCTGGCGCACATCGGGCTCGGGAAGTGGAGCCGGGTGGAGCGCCGCGATCAGCATCCGCATCTCCTGCTCGTCGAGCGGCCCCAGCTGAAGGCGGGTGACGGCCGGAAGGCGTCCCCATTCGGTGAGCGTCGTCCGGAGTGGGTGTCCGCGGTGGAGGTCGTCACTTCGGTAGGAGGCAAGGACGACGACGGGAGAGGCGAACCGTCGGGTGAACAGAAAGGTGAGCAGCTCCCGTGTCGACTGGTCGGCCCAGTGGACGTCTTCCACCACGAAGAGCAGAGGGGCGTGACGACCGAGCTCGGAGAGCGCCCCGAAGACGGCGTCGAACAGGACGGCCGGGGCGGTCCGCTCCTCGGGATCTACTGCTGCTGCGAGCAGGCGGTGAGCAGGCAGCAGCCGGGCGATCGCCGGGCTCGTCTCGACGAGGGACTGGGCGAGACCGACCTCTTCTGCAGCGAGACGGCCGAAGGCGTCGCTGAACGGCAGGTACGGGAGGGCGATGTCACCGAAGTCGAGGCACTGCCCGACGAGCACCCGCCAGCCCGCCTGCTCTGCCCGCACCGCCAGCTCGGCGATGAGGCGGCTCTTTCCGACGCCGGCATCGCCACCGAGGACGAGGTGGCCGCCCGCCTCGTCGTAGAGGCCGACGAGCGCGGCGATCCGCCGGATCTCCTCACCGCGCCCGACGAGGGGTACAAGGGATATCTCGGCCACGTCCACAATCATCGCGGACCCGCCACCATCTGACAGCGCTGCCGGCTGCAGTGGGGGGCGCACCCGTCGACCGGCGAGGGGACCTACTGGTCGTGTGTGGGCGAGGGCGCACCGAAGGGGCGGCGGCTGACCCGGCGGCCGGGATAGCCCTCCCGCCTGCGCCACGCCTTCGAGGCAGCGGCGACCGCCCTTTCCTGGCGGTAGGCGATCTCTGCTCGGATGAAGGCTTCCGGCGGTCTCATCATGGTGTCTCTCCTCTACAGGTGGATCTATGTGTTCACAATGAACCTCTAAGGAGGGCCGGCACATCGACAGGAATCCCTATCTTGAGAGGCCTCGGGGTGCGGAGCCTTAGAGGCTCCCGTGCAGCCTTAGGCGCACTCCGCCCGCAACCAAGGGGCGGCGGGCGATGGGGGCGGCCCGTCGGGTCCTAGTTTGTCGCTGTGCAGCTAGATCGCCCATGGGACGAGGCGTGGATCGCCGGCCTGCCGAAGGCCGAGGTCCACTGCCACTTGGAGGGCTGCATCGACCGCGCACTTGTCCGGGAGGCGGCCCGCCGGCAAGGACAGCCTGTACGGGACGTGCTGGGTAACGGGGGTGGCCCCGCTATCGCCAACCTCGCCGATCTGCTCGGCTACCTCGACTTCACGTGTTCCCTCATCGATCAGCCGGACGAGATCGCTGCCATTGCTTACGCCGCCGCCCGCCACGCGGCGGCGTCCGGCACGCACTATCTCGACGTCATCGTCACCCCGGTCCACTGGCGGGCGTGGAAGGACCGGCTCCCGGCGATGGTCGACTCCCTCGACAGGGGCTTCCGCCAGGCCGAGGAAGACGGGCTCACGCCGGCCGGCCTCTGTATCTCCCTCGACAGGGCCCAGTCGAGCGCCGAAGCGCGGGAGCTGGTCGGGTGGATGGTGTCGGCCCGCCACGAACGTGTCGTCGCCCTGTCGATCGACGGCAACGAGGAGCACGGATCCAACACCGACCGCTTCGCCGAAGCCTTTGCGACGGCCGCCCGGAGCGGCCTCAGGTGCTGTGCACACGCCGGCGAGTCGAGCGGGCCGGCCGGCGTCCGGCAGGCGGTGGAGATTCTCGGGGCGGAGCGGGTCGACCACGGCATCCGTGCCATCGAGGACCCTCGCCTCGTGACCGACCTTGCCAGCCGGCAGATTCCTCTCGACATCTGTCCCACCTCGAACAGGATCCTCGGCCTCACTCCTGATCCCGCCCTTCATCCCCTGGAGCGGCTCCGGCTCGCCGGCGTCCCGGTCTCTCTCAACACCGACGACCCGCTCGTCTACGGCTGTGACCTCGTCGGCGAGCTCTCCTCGACCGCCCGCACCTTCGGCTGGGGGAGGGAGGAGCTCATCTCCGTCGCGCGGACCTCCATAGTTTCGTGCTTCGCCGAGGAGGGACGTCGCCAGGACATGATCCGGGCGCTCGAGGCGTACGTCGGCGACACTGCTACCGGCGCACCAGCCGGCTGATCGATCACGGCAGGTCCGGTCCGACCGGGCGGCCCGAGAGGAGCTCCAGTGGAGACGTCAACTGACCCCGAGCGGCTCGGGAACACCCATGCCGCCCTCCGGCGGGCATGGCACCCGGTGGCGCGATCGGGTGAGATCGGCGAGGAGCCGGTGAGAGTGGAGGTCCTCGCTCAACCCTACGTCGTCTTCCGGACTGCTGGCGGGGTCGGCCAGCTGGTCGCCTTCGCCGATCGCTGCCCTCACCGCCATGCTCCTCTGTCGCTCGGCCACCGGGAGGACGGGCACCTCCGCTGCGCCTATCACGGGTGGTGCTTCGACCAGACTGGGCGCTGCGTCGAGATCCCGGCGCTCGGACCGGGCGCCACCGTTCCGCCGGCGGCCCGCCTGACGGCCCCGGCAGGAGTCGCCGAGCGCCTCGGCATGGTCTTCCTCGCCCCCGAGGCGCCCCTTGTCGAGCTGCCCGTGATCCCCGAGGCGGCCGTCGACGGCTTCGAGGTGCTGGAGCTGCCGCCGACAAGGACAAGAGCAGGGGCCGGCCTCATGGCCGACAACTTCCTCGACTTTGCCCATTTCCCCTTCGTCCATGCCGCAACTTTCGGCACCGAGGAGTCAAGGACGATCGAGCCCTACGTGGTGAAGCGCGACGGCTGGAGCTTCGAGGTCGTCTACGAGCATCCCTTCGCCAACCGGGAAGACCCGGGAGTGGCTGCCGGCATCCGCCCCCTCGTCCAGACGCGTCGCATGACCTACCGCTACCTTGCTCCCTTCTTCCTCGCTCTTCGTCTCGAGTTCCTCGAGGCGGACGGCATAAGCGTGATCGGGTTCTTCATCCAGCCTGAGACGGACGACCACTGCCGCCTCTACACCACGCTCTGGCGTAACGACCTCGGGGGGGAGATGGCCGCCCGGGAGAGCGCCATCTCCTTCGAGCAACAGGTCCTCGACGAGGACCTTCAGATCCAGTCCCGCTACGACAACCTGTCGTTGCCGCTCGATCCCCGCGCCGAGGTGCATACCCGCGCCGACCGCAACACGATCGAGCTCCGGCGGATCCTGTCTGATTTCGTTGCCGACTGGCGATCGGGGGCGGCATCGGCCGGCGGGGGCGGTCCCGGCTCTGATGCGGCACAGCACAGTGCACCGTTTCGATGATGGGGCGGCTCAGCTGTCAAGGACGGCGATCCGGATCCGCTTGTTGGCCCTCCCCTTCGACTCGGTCTTCAAGACACGGATCCGGCCCACCTCGGCCGTGGTCTGCACGTGGGTGCCGCCGTCGGCCTGCCTGTCGAGGCCGACGATGTCGACGACCCTGATCTCATCGACGGACTCCGGGATGAGGTTCACCTTGGTCCTTATGAGATCCTCGTCCTCAACGGCGGCATCGCGGGGGAGGAACTCGATCTTGATCGGGCGTCCCGCTGCCAGCTCCGCATTGACCCTTTGCTCTATCGTCTCGCCGAACAGCTCCGGGAGCGGGTCGAAGGCGAAGTCCATCCTCGCCGAGAGCGGCTCCATGCTGCCGCCCGTCACCGCTCTGCCCCACTCCTTCCAGATGACACCGGACAGCACGTGGAGGGCCGTGTGGGTCCGCATGAGGGCATGGCGCCGCTCCCAGTCGATCTGACCCTCTACGCTGTCGCCGGCGGCGGGAGCCTGTCCCTCGAGCCTGTGCCACACCACGTCGCCCTCTTTGCAGACGTCGGTGACGGCCGCCCCGCCGAGACGGCCCGTGTCGTGAGGTTGACCGCCGCCTGTCGGGTAGAACGCCGTCCGGTCGAGCAGCACCCTGTCGCCCTCGAGACCGAGGACCGTTGCTGTGAACCGGGTCTGGTAGGAGTCACGGAGGTAGAGGAGCTGCGTGGCCATTCCGCCAGTCTCCCTCGCCGGCGAAGCTCGGGCGACCGGCGGGGCCGCCTTTCCTCGGAGGCGGTCGCCGCCCTAGGTTCGGCCCTCTCACCAATGAAGCGGTCCGTGAGAGTGACGAGGAGGCGATCAAGGTGGCAACGGGCGACGATCCTCAGGCCTACCTCGACGAGATGGCAGCCGGCCGCGGCTACGTCCTTGACTACCACAGGGGCCTCGCGAGGGCGGACTTCGCCGTGCTTAAGGCGACGAATGAGCTGATCCAGGCGACTTACCTGAGTGAACGGCTCCTCGATCGCAAGACAAAGGAGCTGTTGTTCGTCGTCTCCCTCGTCGTCTCGAGAGCAACGAAGCACCATCTGCAAAGCCACATCCGCGCCGCCCTCGCGAACGGGGCAAGCCCGCAGGAGGTACTCGAGGCGATCGAGATCACCCTCCCCGAGGCGGGCATCGTCGCCTTCCAGGCCGGCTTCGAGGCATGGAGCGAAGTCGCCGCCACCGGCGCCTCTCGTCCGGGCACCTCCGGGGAGCAGGCGAGCGGAGAATAGAGAGAGCGGCAGCTCGACACCCGGGCGGCCCACCCACGAGTAGAGAAGCGGGCTTTTAGAGCCCAGCAGGTGCCTCGCGGCGCTCGGCGGCCCTCATCCCGGGCAGAAAGAGAAAGCCGAGTGTGACGGCGGCCCCGACCGTGCCGGCGAAGACAAGGGTCGCGCGAGCACCGAGGAGCTGGGCCACCGGCGCCGTGATCGCGTAGCTGAGGGGAAGAAGTGCCGTCGAGACACACCAGTCGATGCTCGAGACACGGCCGAGCATCGAGTTCGGGACCCGCCGCTGCTTGAACGTCGCCCACATGACGGCACCAACGGCCTCGGCCCCGTAGATGACGAAGGCGGCGAGCGCGAGGCCCCACGCTCTTGTCGTCAGGCCATAGCCCGCGACGGCAAGGGTGGCGATCGTCCACCACACGTAGATCCACGTCAGCGGGCGGTGCGCATCGGGTCGGCGCCCCACCGCGACGGCCCCGGTCAAGGCGCCGACACCTCCGACGGCGAGGATCAGGCCGTAGGTGGAGGCCCCTTCATGAAGGGAGTTGCGCACGATGAAGGGGAGCAACACGACGGTCGGTCCGATGAAGAGGAGGTATGTGAGGGCGGCGCTGAGGAACGTCCCCCACAGCCAGACGTGACGGCGGGCGTATTGCAGACCTTCGAGGATCTCGTTTCGAACGCTGCGGTTGCCGGCTCGGAGCTCGATCGCCGGCAGCCGCGTCATCCGAAGGACGCAGACGGCCGAGAAGGCGAAGGTCAAGCCGTCGAAACCGAATGCACCCGCCGAGTGGACTGTCGCGACGGCGACGCCGCCGAGTGCCGGGCCGGCGAGCTGGATGGCCGCCGGACGGACGAACTGCTCGACGGCGTTCGCCTCGTTCAACTCCGGCGCCGGCACCAGCTGCGGCACGAGAGCGTCGAGAGCGGGGTAGGCGAAGGCGGCGGCCGTGCCGAGGAGGGCGGAGATGAGGTACAGCTCCCACAGGCGGACGGTTCCCGAGGCGGTGAGCGCGCAGAGCACGAGAACAACGAGGGCGCGGCCGACGTCTGACCAGAACAGCACGGTCTGGCGGCGCAACCGGTCGGAGACCGCGCCGCCGACGAGCAACATGAGGACTTGTGGCAGGGAAGTGGCAAGACCGATGTAAGCGAGGGAGGACGGCCGGTCAGAGAGGGCGTAGGCCTGCCAGGCGATTGCCACGATGAAGATCCCGTCGCCGAGCAAGGAGACCGACATCCCTGTCCACAGCAGGCGGAAGTCGCGGCGCCGAAGGGGGGTTGTGAGCTGCACCGATGTGGCTCGACTCAGGCCGGAGCCGGTTCCCGCTGCATGTCGAAGCGGAGGGCGAGCTCGCCGAGAACATCGTTCAGCTGGGCGATCTCATCGTCCCCGTTGGCCGCCGTCACCTGGATGCGGAAGCCGACCTGCGACCTCGGCACGAGGGGATAGGCGGCGAGGGTGACGTAGATGCCCCGGTCGAAGAGGAAGCGCCCCACTGCGTCGATCTCGTCAGGGTCGCCGATCGGCAGTTCGACGATCGGAAGCCCTGAGGAGTTCAAGCGTCCGAAGCCCGAGTTCGCGCGATCCGGTCGAGCACGAGGGCGGTCTTGCGGTGGATGTCCCGACGGATCTCGTCCCCCTCCGTCTCGTTCACCCTGAAGCCGGCGAGCACGGTCGCAAGTGAAGCCGTCGGCGACGGCCCCGAGTACAGGTAGGGCGACGCAGCGACTTTGAGATGGCTCTTCAGCGACGTCGGGAGGGCGATGAAGGCGAGCAGTGACGAGTATGCCTTCGAGAAGCCACCTACGAGGATCACGTTGTCATAAGTCTCGCCGAAGTGGCGGACGATGCTGTTCCCCCGCTCGCCGTACGGCATCGAGGCTGTCGGCGACTCGCCTATCACTCCGAAGCCATGGGCGTCGTCGACGTACAAGGTGGCGTCGTACTCCCGGCAGATGCGGGCGTACTCGGGCAGATCGGGGCAATTCCCCGTCATGCTGTTGACACCGTCCATGCAGAACACCCGCGGCTCTGTCGGCGGCAGTGAACGAAGCAGCCTCTCGAGGTGCTCGGTGTCGTTCGAGCGGACGCGGCAGAGCGTCGCCCCGGCACCGCGCGCTGCGAGCGCACCCTCGTAGATCGTCTTATGGGCGTTGGCGTCGATGAGCACGGTGCCGTTGCCGGCGAGAATGGGGATCACGGCGGCATGGATGAGGGTGATCGTCGGAAGCACGAGGCTGTCAGCTGCTTGCAGCAGATCCGTCAGATGGTCCTCGATGTCGATGTAAAGGCGAGGGCTTCCGAGCAGGCGGGACCAGCTCGGGTGCGTCCCCCAACGCCGCAGCTCGCCCTCGACCGAGTCGATGATGGCCGGATGGAGGTCGAAGCCGAGGTAGTTGCAGGAGGCGAAGTCACAAAGCCAATGGTCGCCGATCCGGATCCGGCGGCCGAACACCTCGTCGATGACGGCGTCCATCATCGGGTGGGAGACGCGCAAGCGGTCGAGGTCGGCCCACCGCTGCTCGGGGGAGGACGGCCTTTGGGTCAGTGGGGCAACGTCTCGGGCGGCCGGGCCGTGTGCCGGTGCGGCCGCCAAGCGGGCGATCATCCGACCGGCTCTTCTGCGAAGGTCTCGGCCAACAGCTCGGCGTCGGCGGCAGACCCGCCCGCTGACAGGCTCCGCAGGATCTCGTCGACCTGCCCGACCTGAAGCGGCTTCGCGAGGAGGAAGCCCTGCCCGTACTGGCAACCGAAGGCCTGAAGGGCCTCGACCTGTCGCGGTAGCTCGATCCCTTCTGCGACGGTCCTCAGGCGGAGAGTCCGCCCGAGTTGCACGATCGTCTCGGCGAGGGCGCCATTGTCGGAGGAGTCGCCGAGGTCGTCGACGAAGGACTTGTCGAGCTTCAAGATGTCGATCGGGAAGCGTCTCAGGTAGCTGAGCGAGGAGTAACCGGTGCCGAAGTCGTCGATTGCGAAAGAGACGCCGAGCTTCTTGAGCTCGAGCATGCGCGCCACGACGGCATCGGCGTCCTGCACGAAGACACTTTCGGTGATCTCGAGAATCAGGCAGCCCGGGTCGAGGTCTGCTTCGAGAAGGGCGGCCTTGACGTCAGCGACGAGGCCTTCGTCCTGGAAGTGCCTGACCGAGATGTTCACGCTCATGTGCAGGTCGGCGCCGGCGGAGAGCTGTTGCCACTGCCTCAGCTGCTGGCAGGCTTGGCGCAGTACCCACCGCCCGAGCGGGATGATGAGGCCCGTCTCCTCGGCGAGCGCGATGAACTCCGTCGGGAGCAAAAGGCCGCGAGCCGGGTGCTGCCACCGCACGAGCGCCTCGAGCCCGACAGGCTTGCCCCCCGTTAGCTCCACGATCGGCTGGTAGTAGACCTCGAACTCCATCTTCTCCATCGCCCGCTGAAGGTCGACCGTCCGCTCGAGCCGTTCCACGATGGCAACCTGCAGGTCGGGCTTGTAGACCTCGTACCGGCTCTTGCCGCGGGCTTTGGCGGCGTACATCGCCACGTCGGCCGCTTGGATGAGCTCGGCCGGCTTCTCTTCTCCGGCGGCGCTCAGAGCGACCCCGATGCTCACTTGGACCTGGATCTCGCGGTCCTCGATCGTGAACGGGGCGCCGAGCTCGGCGATGATGCCGGCAGCCACCTGGCACACCTCCTCGGTGCTCCTCGTCTCCTCGAGGAGGACGGCGAATTCGTCACCGCCGAAGCGGGCGGCGGTGTCCGCCATCCTGAGCGAGCTGCTGAGCCGGCCGGCGACACCGAGAAGAAGGGCGTCACCTGCTGCATGCCCCATGCTGTCGTTCACGAGCTTGAAGTCGTCGAGGTCGAGGAAGAGGATGGCGAGGGAGGACTTAGAGCGCACGGCACGGGCGAGGGCGTGATCGAGGCGGTCCCTGAAGAGCGCCCCGTTCGCGAGCCCGGTCAGTGAGTCGTGGAAGGCCTGATGCTTGAGCTCCTCCTCGAGTGCCTCCCGCTCGCTCACGTCGCGAAGGGTGAGGACGATTCCCTCCACAGTGGGGTCACTCAGCAGGTTCGTGGTCCGCACCTCGACATGGCGCCACGAGCCGTCACCGTGGCGGACGCGCCACTGCGCCGTGACGGCGGTGCCGGCCTGCAGAGCCGCCCGTGCGTATCCGGCGAGTGCCTGCTCGACGTCGTCTGGATGCAGCATGTTGATGAACTTGCCGCCCTCGAGGACGCCGGGCTCGTAACCGAGGATCCTCTTGGCGGACGGCGTCTGGTAGATGATCGTCGTGTCGGGCCGGGCGATCAGGATGACGTCGGAGGCGTTCTGGACAAGGGTCTGGAACCTGGCTTCGCTACGCCGCGCGTGCAGGGCCTCCGTCATCGTCTCCCGGTCGAGGGCAAGACCCGTCTGGGCCCCGAGTATCTCGATCGACATCCTCATCTCGAGGGGAAGCTTCGTGATGCTGGCGACCTCTATCAGGCCCCTCAGCTGGTCCTTTGCGAGGAGCGGCAACACAAGGTGCTCGCCCGCCTCCTGAGCTGGCCCGGTGCCTCTTGCGTCGCTGTAGGCCGCCACCTTGCCGCCGAGGAGGCTGTCGCGGACATCGAAGGAGAGTGCCGACAGCTCGAGCGGCTCCGCCATCGAAATGGTGTCGCCGGACTGGGCGACGACGACGAGACTGTCGGGTGCGCTCCCGACCGCAAACCTGATCCCGGTGACATCACCGTGGCCGGCGACGAGGGCCTTTACGGCGCTGATCGTCGCCTCGTAGATCCCGTTCCGCCCGGAGGCGGCGACGAGCTCGGCGGCCGAGGTCCGAAGGATGTGCTCGCGGCCGACCGCATGCTCGTGCACCTGCACGAGGCCGGCCATCCGGGCAAGCACGAGGAGGAACATCACCCCTGCCACGACGGCGATCGCCTCGGCGTCGGCGGGGTGGCCGAGGAGGCTCTCGCCTAACAGCACCGCCGGCGCGATGAGCGAGACGACGGCGAGCAACTGCAGACGTGAGCGGCTCGTGCGCGGAGGGCTCGCCATCCTCGGCTCGGAGAGGGCGCGCATCGACGGGTGCAGGGCGGCGGCTCCCCAGCATGCGTAGAAGAGGATCCAGCCGAAGTCGATCGGGTTGCCGTCGCTCCAGTTCCAGCCTGGATGCAGGTTGGCGAGCCCGTAGAGCGAGTCCGATACGAGGATCCCGAGCGCGCCTATCGCGAGCAGCCGGCCAGCTGCGCTACGGATGCCGCCGGCGCTCCACAGATGGGCCAGCATCGCCAGGATGAGAATGTCACCGAGTGGGTAAGCGGCGGCGGTCAGCCGTACGAGCAGGTCGCCCGGCGCGCGGACGTTCGGTCCGATGAGGAAGATCCAGGAGAGCAAGCCGACGCCGAGGGTGATCGTGCAGGCGTCGATGAGGCTCGCCCTGTTGCCACCGGGGACCCGCGCCCGGGCGAGGAGGAGCAGGCCGATGGCGACGACGGGGTACATCGTGACGTAGATGGCGTCAATGAAGGAGGGGAAGGGGATGTGCGTCTGGCCCATGACCTGGTGCCAGAACTTGTAGGTCGTGTCGCCAGTGATGAACAGCAGCAAGCCGGCACCGAGGAACCACCAGGCCACCCTGGCGTTGGGACGGTTCCGCCTCACGCCGTAGGCGGTTGCCGCGACCGACGACAGGCCGAGGGCCGCCCAGGCCGGCACCTGGCCCGGCCATTCCATCCACGGAAGGAAGCCGAAGATGAGAGGTTTTCCTGATGGGAAGCCGAACGGGAAGTAGAGCAGGGCAAAAACAGCCTCGGCTCCAAGAAACCACAGCCAGGTGCGGTTCGCTGTGGTTCGGCTGCCGGGGCTCTCGCGCGCCAACTCCGCCGCGGCCGTTCTCCTTCGCTGCAAGTGACACAGGTCCCCTGACCACGTGGTCGATGTTTCTCCCTTATCGGCAGCTCCTCGCGTGGGCTTGAGGATTGCCTCGCCCGGGGGCCGCACGCGTGGTGAGGGCATCGGCACGCTCAGCCTCGCCAGGCGAGGCAGCCACTTTGACCCGAGCCGCGAGGTGGCGGCTCAGGAGAGCCGGCGGTCGAGCTCGTCGAGCTCAGCCGAGAAGCGTTCCGCCATCGCCCGCTTGTCGGAGTCGTCGAGCCAGCTGGCCTCGACGCCGTTCAGGCAGAACCGGCGCACCTCGTCGGCCCCGTAGTCGAGGGCGGAGCAGAGCTCGACGTACTCCCGGCCGATGTCGGTGTGGAACATCGTCGGGTCGTCGGAGTTGAGCGTGCAGGACAGCCCGGCGGCGACCATGCCCCCGATCGGGTGCTTGGTGAGGTCAGGCCAGCCGTAGACGACGGCGGTCGAGGTCGGACAGCAGGTGAATGCGACGTTGTCGTCCCTGCACCTCGCGACGACGGCCGGATCCTCGAGGATGTGGTAGCCGTGGTCGATGCGCTCGCACCCGAGGACGTCGAGGCAGGTCGTGATGTTGACGGGCGGCGCGTCCTCGCTCGCATGGCTCGTGAGGCGCAGCCCACCCGACTTGGCGAGGGCGTATGCCTCGACGAACTTCTCGGGCGGGTCAGGTGCCTCGGCGCCGTCCATTCCGAGCCCGATCAGCTCATCGACCCTGTTGGCGAGCACTTCCTCCACCATCTGGCGGGCCACTTCGGGGGGATCCTGGCGGTAGACGTCGGCGATGAGCCGGCAGCCGACGCCGAAATCGTGCTCGGCTGCGCGCATGCCGTCGACGAGGCCGTCGATGACGGTCGCCATCGGGATCCCGCGCCGGGTGTGGAGGGTGGGGTTGAAGAACATCTCCCGGTACTTGAGGTTGCCGAGGTTGACGCCGTCCTCGAGCGACTCGTAGCTGCAGCGGGCGAAGTCGTCCCGGTCGATGATCGTCGAGGAGACCATCTCGAATATCTGGAGGAACTCGACGATCGTGTCGTAGGCGTAGAGCTGATCAGTGTCCTCGGTCGGCAGTTGACCCCGTGCTTGCGGCCGAGGTCCGCAAAGGTTGCCGGGCGCACCGTCCCCTCGAAGTGGCAGTGCAGCTCGACCTTCGGCACCTTGCGCAGATACTCGCCCTTGTCCAACTGCCCTCCTATCCAGTGCTTTGTCAGGACGGCCGCCGAATAGGCCCTCGGAGTTTCGTAGTTAGAGGCTTGCCGTGGCCTCGACGCCGGGAACCTCGTTCCGGCCGCTTATTGCCGAGAGGATTCCGTAAACGAGAGCCGCCGACGACGAATCCGAACAGCCAGCTGAAGTCCGCCCCGTGGGTGGCGCGGGAAAGAGGCGAGAGATACGAAGGAACGTAGAAGGCAGCGTCGATCCACATCATGGCGGCAACGCCACCCAATAGCGAGCGCGATCATGGCATTCCAGTTGAATCCGCCATTTCGCCAGTAGAGACCTCCTCGCTTGGCGGCGAGGGAAGTCGGGTCGTATCGCCCGTGCCGGAGGAAGTAGTCGACAAGAAGGATGCCGAACCATGCTGAGATCCACACCACGATGTAGTCGAGGAACCCCGACAGGTCGGCGTAGAAATTTCCCTTGAAGATCACAAGTGCGGTGACGCCGCCGCAGACGATCGTGTCGACGAGCACACAGCCCCACCGCTTCAAGGGGACGCCGATCGCCTGCAAGGTCACGCCCGACGAGTACAGGTCCATCGTGTTGATGGCGAAGAGCTGCGGCAGGGCGAGGATGAGGAAAGGCCAGAAGAACCAGCTGGCGAATGATGACGGTACACCGGTGACTGCAGTGACCTTCGGGCTGACGACGTAGGCAGTTGCGCCGAGAAGCTCGAGGAGGATTGACGGGACCCCGGCTCCGAGAGTCGCTGCCCAGAACGTCTTCCACTTAGGCGTCGTCCGCGGCAGGTACCGGGAGAAGTCGCTCGCGTTCTCCGTCCAGCCGAGACCCCCGGCTGAGACGATGAGCACGAGCCCAGTCGTCCAGAGCCACCAGGACGTGCTCTGGTGAAGCTTGCTCGGATGAGCGTGCGGGATGACGAGGACCGCCATAACTATGAAGACGGCGATGAATACAACAGACAGGTAGCGCAGGACACGTGTGATCGTGGCGTGACCCAGGAAAGGCATCAGGAATTGCACTGCGACGGCGGCGACAATGACGATGACTTTGCCGGCCGTGCCGAGGATCGTCCCCTCCCGGGAGAACATCGCCTCCACCACGAGCACGATGAGAACGATGCCTTCGATCTCGAAGCCCACCTGCGTGACCCAGTTGAACACTGACGGCACCCGGTTACCATTTCGGCCAAAGGGCGCCCGGCTGATCATGAGCTGGGTGGTGCCGCCCTCTGGACCCATGAGACTGGCCAAACCCATGAAGCCATAGGCAAGGTTCCCGATCAGGATTGCCAGCACCGCTTGCCCGAAGGACAAGCCGAACGAGACGATCAAGGCGCCGTACACGAGGTACTCGACGTTCCAGATCGCGCCTGCCCACAACCAGAACAGCCCGGATGGCCTCATCGGGCGCTCTGTCTCCGGAATCAGTTCGATGCCGCGCTGCTCGACCTTGAAGATCTCGTAGTCATCGGACATCGCGCCGGCAAGCTCCGGGTCGGCGATGATCCCCTCCATTACCAGCCCTCCCTCTACGGATTCACGCATTCCACTCTGTTCGACCCGCACCGGGACGGTCCGAATCAGCTGGCAGAGCACATCACCTGGCGCCTCCATCAAAGGACGGCAGTCACACCCTGGTGCGGGGCAAGGTAGCACGGACCGCCGCCTATCGACCCAGGAACGATTCAGCCGGCCGCCGGCGGAGCCAGCTCCACGATCTCGTCGTCGTCCGGCCCCGCCGGCCACTGCGCCGGGTCATGACCGAAGATCAACCGGGCACCCGCAGATTCGAGAACCTTCAGCCGTTCCATCTCGCGGCGCTGAGCGTCGAAGTCGAAGGCCGAGCCGGGGAGCGCCATCTCGTCGAGCGACCGCCTCGTGTAGCAGGCGTCGCCGCAGAGAAGGAGCTCGCCGCCGTCATCGGTCCGGAGAAGGAGGGACTGGTGCCCGGCGGTGTGACCGGGGGTTGGGATCAGCCTCACCCGTCCGTCCCCGAAGGGGTCCCACTCGCCGTCGAGCAGATGTGGCCCGTCGCCCGCTCACGACGTCGGCGGCGAGATATTCCCCTCTTCGGTCGTCGACTGCCGCCTCCCACTCCGCCCGCTGGACGAGGAGGTCGGCCGCCCGAGGAGGGACGCTCCTCCCACGTGGTCGAAATGGAGGTGGCTGAGGGCAAGGAAGTCGACCTCGGATCGGTCGATGCCACATGCACCGAGCCGTTCGTCGAGGGCGGTGCCCTTCGGAAGGTCGCAATCGAAGTCCGTGGCGAGAATGCGGTGCCGCTCGGACCCCTCGTCGCGCACATCGGGATGAAAGCCGGCATCGAAGACGAGCACGGAGCCTTCGTGCTCGATCAGGTAGGCGGGCACCGGGAGCCGCACCCGGCCCTCCCCTCCCTCGATGAGACCGCCCAGGTCCATCTCGAGCCAGCCGCAGCAGAAGCCTCGAACGCGCATGGTCACGTCTTACTGCGTCGTTCAGGTGCCGGCGAGTCGGCACCCCTCGGTCGGAGAGAACGCCGGAACCACTCGACCGCGTCCGGCCGATGCGTCCGGTGTCAAGTTCAACCGGGCCACCGTACGCTGTCGATGTGGCCCGGAGCGATCAGGAGATCATTGCCGAGCTCGTCGCCCGGAGGGCCGAGCTGTTCGGGGAGGTGGCCGAGCTCGCCGAGCCGATCCGCGCTCCGGGCGTGCAGGTGCAGTTCGGCAAGCGGGCGGGAGACCACACGAGCGATGCCGTCATGCAGATGGAGCGCTCGGTGGCGGCCGAGCAACTGCAGTCGGCGTCGCTCGAGATAGAACGAGCGCTCGAAAAGCTCGCCGAAGGCAGCTACGGGCGCTGCGACAGCTGCGGCGGAGAGATCACCCCCGAGCGGCTGGAGGCGCTCCCCTCGGCGACGCTCTGCGTCGCGTGCAAGGCAGCCGGCCGGCGCCCCCTGGGGCCTGCCTGAGCACCCGCTGCTCTCGGAGCTGACCATCGGGAGCCGACGGTCTCCCGGGCGCCCGGCGAGGTGCGCCGGCCGGGAACTGACTGATCGCCGGAGCCGCCTCGCGGCATTGGCGTCGCGAGCGCCGGAGATGACGCGGCCAATCACGCTCCGGTAGCGGCTCATGCAATACTCCCGTCCGTGGCCGAGGCGAGGCTTGTGGCGGCACAGCGCCGAGGGAGCGCCGGCGGCACGCCCACGTCCGCCGACCCGCTCCTCGTCGTGAGGAACCTGAGCGTCCGATTCGGTGGGCTCGCCGCTCTCGAGGGCGTGAGCCTCGAGGCAGCAGCAGGCGAGATCGTCGGCGTGATCGGCCCGAACGGGGCGGGAAAGACGACTCTGTTCAACGTCGTCTGCGGCTTCGTGCGCCCAGCCTCCGGCTCGATCATCTTCGACGGCCGGCGCCTCGACAAGGTGCAGCCCCACCGGCTCAGCTCGCTCGGCATCAGCCGCACCATCCAGAGCGTCGGACTGTGGCCGTCGCTCACCGTCGTCGAGAACGTCATGACCGGACTCCACCGGGAGAGCAGGGGTGACATCGTGTCGGCACTCCTCGGCCTTCCCCGTTCGTCGCGCGACGAGGCGCGGCTTCGTGCTCGCGCGGTCGCTGCTCTCGAGAAGACCGGCGTCGCCGGCTTCGCCGAGCGGTACCCGTCGTCGCTCCCGTACCCGACCCAGAAGAAGGTGGCCCTCGCGCGGGCGCTCGTGAGCGAGCCGAGGCTCCTTCTTCTCGACGAGCCCGCAAGTGGCCTCTCAGAGGCGGATATCGAGCTCCTGGCGGCGACGGTGCTCGACTTGCGGAGCGAGCTCGCCGTCGTCCTCGTCGAGCATCACATGGATCTCGTCATGGCCGTCTGTGACCGGCTCGAGGTGCTCGACTTCGGCAAGGTGATCGCGTCGGGGACGCCTGCTCGAGTCAAGAGCGACCCGCTCGTGACGGCGGCCTATCTCGGAGAGGACGTGCCCAAAGCGGGAGTCGGCCGCCCGGTCGCAGCCGATCGGGCCGGCGGCGGGGTTCGAGGGAGCCGACGCAGCAGCTCCACCCGGGGGAGGGCCTCGCCTGAGCGCCGCGTTGACCGTCGAGGGCCTCTCCGCCTCCTATGGCCCTGTGCAGGCTCTCGACCGTGTGGCGTTCACAGTCGAGGAGGGTTCGATCACGGCCGTCCTCGGCGCCAACGGGGCCGGCAAGACCACGCTCTTGCGCACGATCACCGGCCTCGTCCGTGCCACCGCCGGTAGGGCGATGTTCCGTGGGCTCGACCTCGCGAGCCAGCCGACCGAGGAGGTCGTGCGGGCGGGCGTCGCCCATGTGCCCGAGGGCCGGGGCGTCATCGAGGAGCTCACGGTGGAGGAGAACCTCCGCCTCGGGGGCTCGTTCCGCCGAGACCGGAAGGGGACACGGGACGAGATCGGGAAGGTCTACGAGATGTTCCCCCCTCTCGCCGAGCGCCGGCGCCGCTCCACCTACACGCTCTCGGGCGGCGAGCGTCAGATGCTCGCCATCGGGAGGGCGCTCGTCGCCCGGCCGGACGTCCTTCTGCTCGACGAGCCGTCGCTCGGGCTCGCCCCCCTCGTGACCACCCAGATCATGGCCCTCCTGCGCAACCTCGCCGCCGAGAGCAACCTGACGGTGCTACTCGTCGAGCAGAACGCCCGGAGCGCCCTCTCGATCGCCGACCGGGCGGTCGTGCTCCTCCTCGGCCGGGTGGCTCTCGAGGGGACGGCGGCAGAGGTCTCCGGCGACGAGAACCTGAGGCATCACTACCTTGGCTACTGAGGAGACGCGCACCGGGCGCACCGGCCCCGGCGTCGCCGGCGGCCGAGGGCCCGTCCGATGACGCGGTTCCTCAACTACACCTTGAGCGGGGTGAGCGCCGGCACCATCTACGCCGCCGTCGCGCTCGGCCTCGTCCTCATCTGGCGATCGACGCGAATCCTCAACTTCGCCCAGGGCGCCATGGCGATGATCACGACCTACGTCGCCTCTGACGCTGCTCGAGCACTCGGTCGGCTACTGGGCCGCCTTCGCAGTGGCCATCCTCGCCGGCTTCGCCCTCGGCGCCGCGACCGAGAGGCTGCTCGATCCGCCCGGTGGAAGGGCGGAGCCCTGTCGATGCTGTCATCGTGGCGATCGGGTTTCTCACCTTCCTCGAGGCCCTCGCCGGTGCGATCTGGGGCGCCAGCCCGCGGGGCTTCCCGGCCCCATTCAGCCAGATCGACTACATCGTGGGCGGTCATGCCGTCACCTTCACGCCATTCGACCTGTTCATCGTGCTCTCTGTCCTCGGGCTCATGGGCCTCATGCTCCTGCTCTTCAGGTTCACCGAGATCGGCCTGCGCATGCGCGCCTCGGCCTTCTCCCCCGAGGTGGCGAAGCTCCTCGGGGTGCGGGTGAACAGGATGCTGACCCTCGGCTGGGCGCTCGCCGCGATGGCGGGAGCGCTCGCCGGGCTGTTCGTCGCGCCGGCGGTCTTCCTGTCCCCGAGCTACATGGACTCGATCCTCATCTACGGCTTCACAGCGGCGATCGTCGGGGGACTGGAGAGCCCCTTCGGGAGCCTTGTCGGCGGCCTTGTCACCGGCCTTGCCATCTCCTACGTCGGCGGCTATCTCGGGCCGGCGTACCAGGGCGCCGGCGCCCTGGCGCTCCTCGTCGTCGTCCTGATGGCCCGCCCGTCGGGTCTCTTCAGCCGAGTTCAGGCGCGCCGGGTGTGAACATCGCACGCCGGCTTGCCCGGTCTCGGCACCGCCCCACTCAGCCGCTGCTCCGCCACCTGAGCTTCGCCCTCATCGCCGCCGTCGGCTGCTATGGCCTCTCCGTCAGCGTGAGCGACTTCGCCAACTCCGAGATCGCCACCGTCGCCCTCTTCGCCGTCGCCATCGCAGGGCTCTCGATGCTGACGGGCGGCACGGGCCAGCTGTCGCTCGGCCACGGCGCTCTCATGGCCGTCGGGGCCTACTCCTATGCCGAGCTCGAGTCGCACAACCCCCACGTCCCCCTGGCGGTGGGACTTCTCGTGGCCGTCGGCGCCGCCGCCCTCGCCGGCGGAGTGCTCGGAGTCGCCGCCGCCCGGCTCCGAGGGCCGTACCTGGCCGGGGTGACGCTCGCCCTCGCGCTCGTCGCACCGCAGCTCGCCGACCACTTCTTCAACTCTGACCAGGGGGTCCCCGTCAACCTGACGCCGCCGGCCTCTGTCGAGACCAATCACTGGCTCGCCTGGATCTCGATGACGTGTGCCCTCCTCGTCTTCGTTCTCCTCGCCAATCTCCGAAAGAGCCGTTTCCACCGGTCCTTCACCGCTGTTCGCGACGACGAGGTGGCGGCATCACTGGCTGGGATAAGCGTCGCCCGCACCCAGGTCCTCGCCTTCGTGCTGAGCGCAGCCTGTGCCGGCCTCGCCGGCGCCCTTCTTGCCATCGTCGACCTCGGAGCCACCTCGGGCCTCTTCCCCCTCACCTTGTCGATCCAGCTCGTCGCCGGGATGGTGATCGGCGGCATAGGAAGCCTCTTCGGGGCCGTCTGGGGCGCGGTGCTCGTCGTGTACATCCCGATCTGGCTCGACGACATCGTGAACAGCCCGAGCTCGACGCTCGCGGCCAATCTTCCCCAGGTCGTCTTCGGGCTGCTCATCGTGGTCGTCATCCTGCTCGTGCCAGGCGGCATCCAGGGTGGTCTCCGCCGGGGTGTCGCACTGATGCGAAGGCGGGCGGGACGTTCCCGGGAGGCTGTCCGGGCGGCCGCGACCTCTGCGGGTGCCGGTGATACCGTGACCGAGATTGCTTCTGTGGAGAAGGGATAGGGCCTCAGGGGACCGGCCCGGCGACCCGCGAACGAGCCGGCGCCGGGGGTTGACTTCCTGATCGACGGAGCAAGACGGGAGAGGGGACAACATGCGACAGGTCAATCGTCCGGTGAAGATCTCTGCGGCACTGCTGGCGGCCTCGCTCGTGGCGGCGGCGTGCGGAACGGCTTCGACCTCCACGACGACCACCTCCAAGTCGACGGGCGCCACGAACCAGGCGTCGGCGCCGGGAATCACGAAGACCCAGATCCTCCTCGGGTCCACGCAGCCCTTGAGCGGCCCGGCCGCACCCGGCTATGAGGAGATCGCCCCGGCATCGAATGCGGTCTTCCAGTGGGTCGACGCCCACGGCGGGATCTTCGGCCGCAAGATCGCCTACAAGTACCTGAACGACGAGTACGACCCGGCCCTCACCGTCCCCTTGACGAAGCAGCTCATCTCGGCGCCGATGTTCGCCGACTTCGACCCGCTCGGCACCCCCACCCAGGTGCCGGTGGAGGGGCTCCTCAACGCCGACAAGATCCCGCAGCTCTTCGTCGCTTCCGGCTGTGCCTGCTGGAGCAACCCGTCGCAGTACCCCTGGACGTTCGGCTGGCAGCCCAACTACGTCATCGAGGGAAAGATCCTCGGCAAGTACGTCACTTCGCACTTCGCCGGCGACAAAGTGGGATACGTGTACCAGGACGACGAGTTCGGCCAGGACGGGGTGAAGGGCCTCGACCAGGAGATACCGGCTCATGCCGTCGTCGGCCGCCAGCCCTACACCGTCGCCCAGCTTTCAGCGGCCACCGGCATCGAGAGCCAGGTCGCAGCTCTGGCGGCCGCCAAGGCGAAGGTGGTCGTGCTCTACACGATCCCTGCCGCCACCGCAGAGGCGCTCCTCGTCGGGGCTGCGCTCCACTACCACCCGCAGTGGGTCATCTCCTCGGTCGGCTCCGACATCCCTACCCTGACCGGGCTGCTTACGAGCTACTCGAAGGGCAAGGCTCCCGCAGCTGCTCTTCTGGACGGGATCTTGACCGCCGGCTACCTGCCGCCTTTCACGGACTCCTCCAACCCATGGATCAAGCTGTTCAAGCAGATCTGGCAGACCTACGACTCCCACAACAAGTTCGATGGCAACACCGAGTACGGGCTGGCGGTCGGCTGGACGATGGTCGAGCTTCTGAAGGCGGCCGGCCGGAACCCGACGCGCCAGGGACTGGTCGACACCCTCGAGAACGACGGTGCCAGCCTGGACGGTCCCGGCCTGGTGCCTCTCTCGTACTCGACGACCGACCACTACGGCTATCAGGGATCCCAGGTGGTCGAGATCCTCAACGGCTCCTACAAGGTCGTCTCGCCCGTCTACACCGCTCAGAACACCGGGACGGTCTCCACTTTCAGTGGCACTTTGCACAACACGGCGCCCACCTTCTCGAATCCCGGCCTCTGATCGGCCTCCGGCGCGGCGGAGGAGCCGTAGCCCGGGCGGCGGGGCTCTCGTGAGGTCACACCCGAGCACGACCAGGCGGCCGCCGGGTCGGTCCCTCGCAGCGAAGCCTCAATGACGGCCGGGCGGCGCCTTTTCCAGCAGATCGACGACCTCGGCATCCGAGGTCTGGAGAAGTCCCGGTACCACTGGCCGACTGAGTGGAAGCGCCTCGGGGTCTCGAGCAAGACCGTTCCGTCAGCGATGCCGGCAAGCTCCGCCGCCGGCGGCCGGCGCGACGGGAGCGGCTAGGACGACACGGGAAGCGCCGAGAGCGCGCGCCACCTCGCAGGCGGCTCTCGCCGTCGAGCCGGTGGCGATGCCGTCGTCGACCACGACGGCCGTCGTGCCGAGAAGACCCAGCCGTGGCCGGCCCCGGCGGAAGTGCTCCGCCCGACGCTCGACCTCTGCTCGCCCGCGTCGTTCCACTGACGCGATCACCTCCTCGCGTGATGCCGCCTGGCCCGGAGCACTTCGTCGTTCAGTATCCGGACGCCGTCCTCACCGAGAGCTCCCATCGCGAGCTCCGGCCGAAAGGGGACCCCTAGCTTGCAGACGACGATTACGTCGAGGGGGGCATCGAGGGCCCGTGCCACCTCATAGGCGACGGGGACGCCTCCTCTCGGGAGCCCGAGTACGACGAGGTCGTCACCCCTGAGAGCCTGGAGCGCCCCGCCGAGTCGGCGTCCTGCATCGCGCCGGTCTTCGAATCGCACCTGCACCTCCTCTGGCATCCCCGGCAGGCCTCGTCGAGCGGGCGACCTGGCTCGCCGCCTCGCCGTCCGGTATAACCGATGGGCACAATGCCGGTTTTCCTTCCAAGAACGCTGGAGGAGGCCTACGGAGCCCTCTCCGAGGCGCCCGAGGCCCAGCTCCTCGCCGGGGGCACCGACTTCATGGTCGAGGTGAACGCCGGCGCCCGCCGGCCCGAGCCGTCGTCTCGCTTCGAGGGGTGCCCGAGCTGAGGGGCTGGCGGCTCGACGGCAATGACGTCGTGCTCGGCTCCGGGCTCACCTACACCGAGATGCTCGAGCCTCGCTTCGCCGACCTCGTCCCTCTGCTCGCCCAGGCCGCCCGTACGATCGGGTCGCCGCAGATCCGCAACGCCGGGACGATCGGGGGCAACCTCGGGACGGCCTCACCGGCCGGTGACACGCTTCCCGCCCTCGCCGTCCTCGGTGCGAGGATCGGCGTCGGCCGGCGTCGGGGCAGTCGGCTCGTGGCGCTCGACGAGCTCATGACCGGACCGAAGCGCACGAGCCTCGAGCCGGGCGAGATCATCGTCGACATCCGGCTCCCGGCCGCCCTCGGGTCGCAGGAGTTCCTGAAGGTGGGACCGCGCAACGCGATGATCATCGCCGTCGCCAACGTCGCCCTCGTGGTCGACTGGACGGGGCGGCGCGTGCAGGTCGCCCTCGGATCCGTCGGGCCGGTCATCATCCGCCCGGTCGAGGCGGAGGCCTTCGCCGTCTCGCAGATCGTCTGGGAGGAGCACCGCATCGCCGGTGGCGACAACGGCCCTCGACGAGTTCGCCCGGCTGGTGAGAGCAGCCGCCCAACCGATCGACGACCACCGCTCGACAGCCGACTACCGGCGCCACGCCGTCGGGATCTGCGCCCGGCGGGCCCTCGAGCGGTCCCTCCGCCGCCAGCAGGTGGACGAGTTGATGGAGAGATTCGGGGAGGAGCCGTGGGCGAGTTGACCGGCGATGCGGCGGCTCCTGTCACCTACAGCCTGCAGGTGAACGGCCGCCGCTACGAGGTGACCGACGGCCGAGCTCTCCGAGAGCCTCCTCTACGCCCTGCGGGAGCGGCTCGGGCTGCGCGGCCCGAAGAACGCCTGCCTCGAGGGAGAGTGCGGGTCGTGCTCGGTCCTCATCGACGGTGTGCTCGAGTGTGCCTGCACCGTCCTTGCCGCCGCCGCCGCCGGCCGGGAGATCGTCACGGTCGAGGGCCTCTCGCCGGCCGGCGAGCTTTCCGACGTCCAGGAGGCCTTCGTCGCCGAGGGAGCCGTCCAGTGCGGCTTCTGCACGCCCGGCCTCGTGGTGAGCGTGCACGACCTCCTCTCGCGCAACCCGAGCCCGACCGACCTCGAGGTCCGGGAGGCGATCAGCGGCAACCTCTGCCGGTGCACCGGCTACGGCCGCATCCTCGCCGCCGTCCATGCCGCCGCCGCCCACAGGGCGGGAACAGGGGCGAGGCGGGCTCCCTCGTGACCACTGTCGAGTCCCGCCCCCGTCCGGGCGACCGCCTCTTCACGAGCGCCCGCCGGCCCGACGGCATCCCGAAGGTGAGGGGCGAGTTCGCCTTCTCGTCCGACCTCTTCGCCGAAGGGATGCTCTGGGGGCACCTGCTGCGCTCGCCGCATCCTTCCGCAGCCATCATCGGCGATGGACGTGACGCCCGCCCTGCAGATGGGCGGCGTCAGGGCCGTCATCACCGACGAGCACGTGCCGGGCAGCAAGACCTACGGGCTCGACGAGCCCGACCAGCCGGTCTTCGCCTCCGACGTCGTCCGCTACGACGGCGAGCCGGTCGCCGCTGTTGCCGCCGACCATCCCGAGACGGCGCGCCGGGCAGCGGAGGCCATCATCGTCACCTACGAAGTCCGCCAGCCGCTCGTTGACCCGGAGGCGGCGCTTCAGGCCGACCCGATCCATCCGCTCGGCAACAGGCTCCTCACCCAGCGCATCCTCCGGGGTGACCCGGAGGCGAGCGGCCCCGTCGTGGTCGAGGGCTCCTACGAGACGGGGATGCAGGACCAGGCCTTCATGGGCCCCGAGTCCGGGCTCGCCGTCCCGGCGCCCGATGGCGGCGTCGACCTCTACGTCGCCACCCAGTGGGTCCATGTCGACCAGATCCAGATCGCCGCCTGCCTGGCGCTCCCGGTCGACCAGGTGCGCATCCACCTCGCCGGCGTCGGCGGGGCCTTCGGCGCCCGGGAGGACCTCAGCATGCAGGTGCAGCTCTGCATGCTCGCCATGCGGACCGGCAGGCCGGTGAAGATGGTCTACACCCGCGACGAGTCCTTCCTCGGCCACGTCCACCGTCACCCGGCACGCATGTGGTACCGCCACACGGCCGATCTCGACGGCCGGCTCGTCAAGGTGGAGAGCCGCCTGCTGCTCGACGGCGGCGCCTACCTGTCCTCCTCGACCGCCGTCGTCTCCAATGCCGCCTGCTTCGCCGGCGGGCCCTACAAGGTCCCGAACGCCGTCGTCGAGGCGACGGCGGTGCGGACGAACAACCCTCCCTGTGGGGCGATGCGGGGCTTCGGGGCGGTCCAGGTCTGCTTCGGCTACGAGGCGCAGATGGACAAGCTCGCCGCCGCCCTCGACATCGACCCGGTAGAGCTGCGGCTTCGCAATGTTCTTGCGACCGGCGACGACCTGATCACCGGTCAGGTGATCACGGGGGCGGCTCCCGTCGCCGAAGTGATCAGGACCTGTGCCGAGGCGCCCCTTCCCCCCGGCGGCCCCGACACCGAGGCCGAGCTCTCCCTCCCGGGGGGCGCCAGCCGGGCGGCTGAGCGGGGGCGGGTGCGGAGGGGGGTCGGTTTTGCGGTCGGGTTCAAGAACCTCATGTACTCGGGCGGCTTCGACGACTTCTCGACGGCTCGCTGTCGCCTCGAGGGCGGCACGGTGACGATCACGTCGGCCGCCGTCGAGGTCGGGCAGGGCCTCGTCACCCTCATCGAGCAGATAGCCCGGGAGGTGCTCGGGGTCGACGACGTCGTGGTCGCAGAGGCCGGGACGACGGGGATCGGCTCGGCGGGCTCGACGTCGGCGAGCAGGCAGACCTGGATGACCGGTGGCGCCGTCGAGGCATCGTGCCGGGCGGTGCGGCGACAGGCTGCTCGCCTCGGTGGCGGGACGGCTCCGGATCGACCTCTCGTCACTTTCGCTCGCCGGCGGCCGGGTCGTGGCGGCCGGGACGGGCCTCGACCTCGACCTCGCCGAGGCCGCCGCCGGCGAGATCTTCGAGGAGACCGTGACGTTCCGTCACGAGCCGACCGAGAAGCTCGACGACAACGGCCAGGGCAACGCCCACGTCTCGTTCGCCTTTGCCGCCCACCGGGCCGTCGTCGAGGTCGATCTCGACCTCGGCCTCGTGAAGGTGGTGGAGGTGGCGACGTCTCAGGACGTCGGGCGGGTGCTGAACCCGCTCCAGGTGGTTGGTCAGCTCGAGGGAGGGATCTCGCAGGGGGTGGGGCTGGCGGTGATGGAGGAGATCGTGCTCGACAACGGGCACGTCCGCAACGCCGTCCTTCACCGATTACATCATCCCGACTGCCCTCGACATGCCGGCGGTCGCCATCGAGGCGCTCATCGAGGTGCCCGAGCCGGGGGCGCCCTTTGGCGCAAAGGGCGCCGGCGAGCCACCGTCGATCTCGTCGACCGCCGCCGTCGTGGCGGCGATACGGGATGCCACCGGCCTCGAGCTGTGCCGGGCTCCGGTCCGCCCACAGGACATCGCTCTGGCGCTCGCCGCCCGTCGGCCGCCCGATGAGCGTCGAGAAACCGCGGAAAGGACACCATGACGACTCCGGTGGCGATCTACCTGCAGGATGCCCACCCGATACGCCAAGGGATGGAGATCGCCCGTTACGCGGAGGAGAAGGGCTTCCACGCCGTCTGGCAGGCGGAGAGCCGCCTCGTGCGGGAGGCGACGGTGCCGATGGCGGCGTTCTTGTCGGTCACCGACCACATCAAGGTGGGCTCCGGCGTCGTCAACAACTGGACTCGCAACCCGGCGTTGCTGGCGGCGACGTTCTCGACCCTCGACGACCTCGCGCCCGGACGCGTCATCCTCGGGATCGGGGCGTGGTGGGAGCCTCTTGCCGGAAAGGTAGGAGTTCACCGGGTGAAGCCGCTCCGGGCGATGCGGGAGACCGTGGAGGCCGTACGGGCGCTGCTCGCCGACGAGACCGTCACCTACGAGGGCGAGTTCGTCCACCTCGACGGCGTCGAGCTCGACTACGTCTACCAGGAGCGCCGGGCAAAGAATGTGCCGATCTACATCGGGGCGACCGGCATGTCGATGATGGAGCTCGCCGGCGAGATCGCCGACGGGGTGGTGCTCAACTATCTGGTCTCGCCGGCCTACAACGACGACGCGCTCGAGCACCTCGAGATCGGGGCTGCTCGCGCCGGCCGCTCGGCTGACGACCTCGACCGCCCGCAGCTCGTCGTGTGCTCGCTCGACGACGACCGCGGTGCCGCTCTCGACGCTGCCCGGATGCTCGTCACCCAGTACCTCGGCCAGCAGCCACACATCATGAAGGCGTCCGGCGTGCCCGAGTCCCTCCTCGACGAGATAGGACATGTCCTCACGTGGCCTGCGACCCACGAGCAGGTGGAAGCTGCCTCGAGGCTCGTCCCGGACGAGATCGTCCAGCTGCTGACGGCCTCGGGCACGCCCGAGGAGTGCCGTGAGAAGGTGGGGGAGTACGTCAGGCGGGGCTGCACCTGCCCGGTGCTCTACCCGCTTGGTGAGGACGTCCGGGCGATGATCGACACGTTCTCGGACTGGACCGCCTGAGCCGCGCCCGTCCGGCGCAGCACGGCAGCCGGCATAGCCGCCGCCCGCGTGTCGGGCTGCTCAGAGGCGGGAGAAGAGCCTCCCGGCCTGCTCCCTCGCCCGTGCCCTGACCTCGTCGGGGTCGACGAGGGTAGGGCGGCCGTCGGAGAGGACGAGCTTCCCGGCGACGGTGACCTCGAGCGGACGCACGCCCGGGCTGAAGGCAAGGTGCCATGGCTCCATCGGGGAATAGCTCCAGACGACCCTGTCGTCGGCCACCCCGGGCACGAGCTGTTCACCGGCCTCAAGCCATTCCCAGGCGTCACGTGGCGTTGCCGTCACGTCGTCCTCCCGCTGGCGGACGTAGGCGAGGCGGAACTCCTCCACCATGTCGGCGCCGATGCCGTCGGTGCCGAGCACGACCGGGTTCTCCCAGCGGGCAGGCCGGGCGTAGCCGACGGCGTTGTTCATGTTGGACCGGGGGTTGTGGGCGATGCGGCCGGCGAGAGGCCTGTCGAGGTGCACGCAGTGGGCAAGCAGCCAGTGCTCGTTCGTCAGCTGCTCGAGCCTGGCGCCCGCGCCGGCGTCCAGCCGGCCCTCGGCGACATGGATGTGGACCCCTGCCCCGAGATCCTCGGCGAGGCCGGCGACGGATTCGAGCGAGGCGTCCGACAGCGTGGAACAGGCATGTGCGCCGACGAAGCCGGCGCCGCCGGATCGAAGGAACCTCTCGTTCTCGGCCAGGCCGGCCTCCATCCCCCCGGCACCGTTGCGGTCGGTCACCTCGTAACAGCAGAGCACCCTCACGCCGACCTCGGCGCAGGCATCGGCGATGACCGAGAGCGAGCCTTCGATCGCATTGGGGGAGGAGTGATGGTCGACGATCGCAGTCGTTCCGCGCTCGAGGGCCTCCAGTGCGCCGAGCATGGCCGACCAGCGGATCATCTCGAGGTCGAGCGCCCGGTCGAGGCGCCACCAGATGAGCTCGAGGATCTCGGGGAAGCCACCGGGGATCCGCGGCGGTGGGGGCATCCCGCGGGCGAGGGCGGAGTAGAGGTGGTGGTGGCCGCAGACGAGGCCGTGGGTGGTGGCGGCCGCATCGCCTCCGGCCGGCGTGGGGCTCACTCCGCCGGGGCGCCCGCGGTCGCCTGAGCACGCCGCATCGGCAGTGAGGAGCGCCAGTCGCCGTCGAGGTCATGGAGGGCAGCCGCCACGGCGCCCGCTGTCGGCACGAGGCCGATCTCGCCCATGCCCTTGATGCCGTAAGGCGCCCGCGGCTGGGGAACCTCGATGAGGATCGGCTCTATGGGGGGGACGTCCTTCGGCCGGAGGATGCCGAGACTGCGCAGCGTCATGTTGCCGGGCCGGCCGTCGGCATCGGCGGGAAAATCCTCCGACAGGGCGTAGCCGAGGCCCATGTGGACCGCTCCTTCGATCTGTCCCTCACACAGGAGCGGGTTGACTGCTCGGCCGACATCGTGAACCGCGACGACGCGCTCGATAAGGCCGCTCTCACGATCGATGAGGACCACCTGGGCGGCGTACGAGAAGGCGGCATGGATCGTCGGGTTCTCGAGGCCGTCGTCGATCGAGTTCGTCCAGTCCACCCGATACTCGCCCTCGTAATCGACGCCCGGCCGGCACCCGTCCTTCTTCGCCTTCCTGCACGCATCGGCGACGGCCCCTGCTCCCATGAGGGTCCCGCGTGAGCCCGTCGTCTGCCCGCAGCCGAGCTCCCGCGTCGTGTCGACGACGACGCGGACCCGCTCGGGCGCGATTGCGAGCTCCTCGACGGCGACCTGGAGGGCCACGGTGTGCACACCCTGGCCCATCTCGGTCCACGAATGGCGGACCTCGACATCGCCATCCTCCGAGAAACGCACCACTGCCGGCACCACCTCGAGCAACCCGTTGCCGAGGCCGGAGTTCTTGAGACCGAGCCCTATCCCGACGGCCTTGCCGGCGGCGACGGCGGCGTCGTAGGCGGGGCGGGCCGCTTCGAGACAGGCGAGCGCACCGCCGGCGCCCTCGTCCATGATCTGCCCGGGGCCCCATACCATCCCCGGCTCGATGACGTTGCGGCGGCGCATCTCGTAGCCGGAGATGCCGACCTCTGCAGCGAGCCGGTCCATCACTCCCTCCATCGCGAACTGAGCCTGGTTCGAGCCGAAGCCCCGGAAGGCACCGCAGACGGGATTGTTCGTGCGGACGGCGATCGCCTCGACGTCGATCGACTTCACGCAGTACGGCCCCGAAGCGTGCCCTGCTGCCCGCTCGAGGACCTTCATGCCGACCGATGCGTACGGGCCGGAGTCGCCGATCAGGCGCGCCTTCAGCGCCGAGAGCGTGCCGTCGGCGGCACACCCGGCCCAGTACTCGAGGCGGATCGGGTGCCGCTTCGGATGGATGAGGAAGGACTCCTCCCGCGAGAGGGTGCACTTCACGGGCTGATTGAGGACAAAGGCGGCAAGCGCCGTCTGGGCCTGGTTGGCCATGTCCTCCTTCCCGCCGAAAGCACCGCCGTTCGAGACCTGATGGACGACCACCCTCTCCGTCGGCACCCCGAGGACGGAGGCGATCTGGTCACGGTCGTCCCATGTCCCCTGGCCCCCCGAGTAGACGGTGAGGGCCCCGTCGGGCTCCGGTACGGCCAAAGTCGCCTCCGGCTCGAGGAAGGCATGCTCGACCCGCTGGGTGTGGAAGACCTCGTGCACCAGATGGTCGGAGGCGGCGAGGCCCGCCTCGACGTCGCCGCGGGCGTAGACCGAGCGGGAGAGGACGTTGCCCGACAGCTCCCAGACGGCGTCCTCGGCATCGTCGATTGCGAGCTCGGGGTCCGTGATCGGCCGAAGCGGGCGGTACTCCACCTCGACGAGCGAGGCGGCCCGGCGGGCAGTCTCGCGGTCGGTCGCGACGGCGACGGCGAGGACGTCACCGAGGTAGGAGGTACGCCCCCCCTCGGGGATGAGCACCGGCCAGTCAGTGTGGATGATGCCCACGCGGAGCGAGCCGGGCACGTCGGCGGCGGTCAGGACCCGGGTTACCCCCGGGAGTGCCTCGGCGGCCGTCGTGTCGATCCGGACGACGTCGGCCCGCGCATGGGCGGCGAGGTGGAGGGCGGCATGGAGCATGCCGGGGACACGGAGGTCGTCGACGTAGGGCCTGTCGCCGAGGGCGAGCTCGAGGCTCTCGTACTTGAGGCCCGGCGTCCCGATGCCGCCGGCGGCAACGAGCTCGGGCTCCCTTCCGCTCGCGAGCAGCTCCGCCGCATCGAGGATCTTCGTGTACCCGGTGCAGCGGCAGAGGTTGGCCCCGAGGTGACGGGCGGCGTCATCGCGTGTCAGCTCGGATCCCTTCTTGTCGAGGAGGGCCTTCAGCCGCACGACGATGCCCGGGGTGCAAAAGCCGCACTGGAGGGCGCCGCTCGCCGCAAAGGCCCGCGAGAAGCGCTCGCGCTCGGCCGGCTCGAAGCCTTCGAGGGTGGTCACCGACTTGCCGGCGACGCGGGCGAGCTGGACGGCACAGCTGATGATCGCTTTGCCGTCGAGGAGCACGGTGCAGCAGCCGCAGTGGCCTGAAGGTGAGCAGCCGTCCTTCGGTGAGGTGACGTTCAGCTCCTCGCGCAGGGCTGACAGGAGATGAGGGTGCGTGTCGGCGACCTCAACCGCTGTGCCGTTCAGGATGAACGCCGTCGAGGTCACGGGCGGGCCCCTTTCTCGTTTGTGAAATGAGTCCCCGTCTTGCCGGCGAGGGCGAGCTCGACATTGTCGGGATCGGTCACGATCGCCTCCGTCCCACCGCGGTCAAGGTAGTCGAGGACGGCCTGGATCTTCGGAGCCATCGAACCTCCAGCAAAGTGGCGGCCGTCTGCCAGATAACGACGCGCCTCGTCCGCCGTCATATGGTCTACGGGGCGCTCGGCGGCCGTACCGAAGTCGAGGGCGACCTTCTCGACCGCCGTCGAGATCACGAGCATCTCGGCGCCGAGGGCGGTGGCGAGGAGAGCCGAGACGAGGTCCTTGTCGATCACGGCTGCGGCTCCTGTGAGGGAGCCGTCCGGCCCGGCGATCACGGGTATGCCGCCCCCGCCGGCGGTCACGACGGTGGTGCCTGACTCGACGAGCCGGCGGATGACGCCCATCTCCACGATGCGGATCGGCTTCGGGGAGGCGACAACCCGGCGCCAGCCGCGGTTGGCGTCCTCGACGAGCACCCAGCCCTCCTCGCCGCCGGCGGCCGGCGGTGGCCTCGTCCATGAACGAGCCGATCGGCTTGGTCGGGCGGGAGAAGGCCGGGTCGTCCGCCGCCACCTCCGTCTGGCAGATGACGGTCGCCGCCTCGTTCGGCATCTGCCAACGGTGGAACTCGTTGTAGAGGTTCTGCTGGAGCGCGTAGCCGATGGCGCCCTGGGTGTCGGCGCCGCAAGCGTCGAGAGGTACCTCGTGCAGCTCGGAGGCGGCCAGCTCGGAGCGCCGCAGTATGAACCCGACCTGCGGCCCGTTGCCATGGGTGATCACGACGTTCCATCCGTCGCGGATCATCCCGACGACGTGATGGCAGGTCTCGCGAGCGGCCACGTATTGGTCGAGGACCGTCTGGTGCTGCTTGTCGCGGATGAGCGAGTTGCCCCCGATGGCGACGACGGCGGTTCGCGTCGTCACGTGGCGGACGGGGCTGCCGGGTCGGCGGCGGAGGGGCGGCGGCCCGAAACGCCTTCGGCCGGCTCGCTGTCTTTCGGTGCGCCTGCGTGCGGGCCGTCATTGCTGCTCATGGCTGACTCACCCCTTTGTCGTGTGTCGAGATTAGAGGATGTTCGCCGGCCCGTTCACTGGGTCGCTGGCCAGAGGCGCTTCGCTCGGCGCGCGAGATCGGCATGGGCCGCCCGCACGTCGAGGCCCACGACCTCTCCGCCCGCTACGGCGGGCTCGCCCCCGACGAGCAGGTGGCGGACGCGGCGATCAGGTCCGAGCACGAGCCCGGCGACGGGATCGGGGATGTCGGCCAGGTCATCGGCGGGCCAAATGGCGAGGTCGGCGGCGGCTCCCGGTTCGATCCGCCCGAGGTCGGGCCGGCCGAGGCAGCTTGCGCCACCGCTCGTGGCGAGCTCGAGCGCCTCGGCGGGGGAAAGAGCATCGGCCCTTCCGGCCCGGAGGCGGGCGAGGAAGAGAGACTGCTGAAGCTCAGGGAGAAGTGTCCCTGCCTCGTTGGATGCGGCGCCGTCCACGCCGAGGCCGACGGGGGCGCCGGCCCGGCGCAGGTCGGTGACCCGACAGATGCCGGATCCGAGCCTGCCGTTCGACCGCGGGCAGTGGGCGATGCCGGCACCGGCGGCACCGATCCGGGCAATCTCGTCGTCCTCGAAATGGATGCCGTGGGCGAACCAGACGTCGGGACCGACCCATCCGAGGCGCTCGGCGAGCTCGAGCGGACGGCAGCCGAAGCGGGCCAGGCAGTCCTGCACCTCCTCGACGGTCTCGGCGAGGTGCGTGTGCAGCCGGAGCCCGAGGCGCCGGCCGAGCTCGGCCGATTGGGCCATCAGCTCGGTCGAGACCGAGAACGGGCTGCACGGGGCGACCACGACCGTTATGAGATCGTCGCCGGCAAAGGCGGCGGCGATCCGCTCGGTCGAAAGAAGGATCTCGTCGATGGTCTCGACGATGCTGTCGGGCGGCAGCCCGCCGGCGCTCTCGCCGAGGTCCATCGAGCCCCGCGACAACTGCAGGCGCACGCCGACCTTGCGGGCGGCCTCACCGATCAGCTCGAAGACGGAGTCATCGCCCCCCGGGACGAGGTACTGGTGGTCGGCGACGGTCGTCGCGCCCGAGAGGGCGAGCTCGGCGAGGCCGACGGTGGCGGCAGCGGCGACGTCGTCTGGCGTCAGCTGATCCCAGACGGGGTACAGCTCGGTGAGCCACGAGAAGAGGTCACAACTCGTCGCCCGCCCTCGGGTCATCCACTGGTAGAGGTGATGGTGGGCGTTGATCAAGCCGGGCGTCACGATGTCCCCGTCGCAGCGCAGCTCTTCGTCGCCCGGCTCGGACGCAACCTCGCCCACCGCAGTGATCACGCCGGCCTCTATGGCGATATCGGCAGGCCAACGTGCCCCGCGGATGACAAGGCGGCCGCCCTGGCGGTGCCCGTTCCCATCGCCCGTCATAGCCGAGAACCCTAAAAGAGCGATCCGGCTCTGGCCAGCCGGGAGACCGCCTGGGCGAGATCGGTGAGAAGACGGGCCGGCTCGGCGAGGGAAGCCTCCTCCGAGCCGGCCGCCTCCGAGACCGAGTAGACCCCGGCGAGGCCGTGATCATCGTCCCCGAGAAGCGGCCCCACCCGCCCGGCCAGCACGATGCAGGGCGTGCCTCCCGCCTGTGCCAGCCGCGCCACCCCGCTCACGACCTTGCCCCGCGCCGACTGGTTGTCGAAGGAGCCCTCCCCGGTGACGACGAGGTCGGCCCGGGCGACCCTCTCGTCGAGGCGCGCCGCCTGCAGCACGAGCTCGATGCCGCTCTGCCGGCGCGCCCCGAGCACGAACAGCCCGTAGCCAAGCCCACCTGCTGCGCCGGCGCCCGGGAGCGCCTCGAGGCCGGCGGCGCCGGGAACCTGGCGGCCGACCACGTCGACCAGGCGTCTGAGAGCGGTGTCGAAGGTGGCGATCTGCGCGGGGGCGACTCCCTTTTGCGGCCCGTAGACCGCAGTCGCCCCGTCCGGACCGAGGAGCCGGTTCTCGACGTCGGTCGCTGCGACGAGCTCGAGCTCCGGGCGCCAACCCGGGCGGAGCTCGACGTGGTCGAGCCTGTCGAGATGGCGGGGGACCGGAGGGAGCACTTCGCCTGCGGCTCCCCGGAGCCCTACTCCGGCGGCGTCGAGGAGGCCTGCCCCGCCGTCGTTCGTGGCCGAGCCTCCGAGCCCGATCACGACCTTCGCCGCCCCGGCGGCCACCGCCGCGCCGAGCAGGTCTGCCACGCCGGCCGTCGACTCGAGCTCGGGACGTCGCCTCGTCGGCTCCACCAGATGGAGGCCGCACGCCTGGGCCGATTCCACGTATGCGGTCGTGCCGGCGAGGAGGATCTCCACCCGGACGGGCCGGAGCCAGGGGTCCCTCGCCGTCGCCTCGATCATCCGCCCGGCGAGCATGTGGTCGAGGGTGTCGACAAAGCCGGGACCGCCGTCTGAGAGGGCGATCTGCTCCACATCGTCGCCGGGCGCGCCACGGAGCCAGCCCGTGGCGATGGCGGCGGCGGCTTCTGCGGCTGTCAGGCTGCCGCCGAAGCTGTCGGGGGCGACGAGGACCCGCACCCCGTCATCCTTGCCGATCGTACTGAGGGGTCCTGCCGGGTCGTTGCCGGCGGCGTCCGGAGCGGTGGTGCTCACCCGGGACGGGGGGCGGCGCGGGCCAGTAGGTTCCCGACAGTGGCCCGCTACCCGGTGCTCGTCACCCGAAGGCTGCCCGCGCCGGCGATGGAGCGATTGGAGACGGCTTGCGAGCTGACGGTCTGGGAGGCGGACTCGGTCATGGCGCGGGCTTCTCTTCTCGCCGAGGCCGCCGGCAAAGCGGCCTTGTTGACCCTTCTCAGCGACAGGGTGGACGACGAGCTGCTCGAGGCTGCCGGGAGCGAGCTCGTCGTGGTGTCCAACTACGCCGTCGGCGTCGACAACATCGATCTCGTCGCCTGCACCCGCCGTGGCGTACTCGTGACCAACACCCCAGATGTGCTGACGGAGGCAACAGCAGACATGGCGTGGGCGCTCATGATGGCGGCCGCACGCCGTGTGGCGGAGGGTGACCGGCTGCTGCGTTCGGGACGGAGGTGGGCCTGGGGACCCGAAGTCATGCTCGGCCGGGACGTGTCCTCGAGGACGCTCGGGATCATCGGGTTCGGGCGCATCGGCCGAGCCGTCGCCCGCCGGGCGTCAGGTTTCGGGATGCGGGTGCTCTTCCACAGTCGGTCTGCCCCGTCTGGCCAACTGCTCGAGGGTGCCGAGGCGGCAAGCCTCGACGACGTGTTGTCGGCGTCGGACTTCGTCAGCCTTCATGTCCCGTTGTCGCCCGCGACCCGCCACCTCATCTCGGCGCCACAGCTCCGCCGGATGAAGCCGACGGCGGTGCTCGTCAACACCTCCCGCGGCGCTGTCGTCGACGAGAAGGCACTGGCGGACGCGCTCGAGGACGGCGTGATCTTCGCCGCCGGCCTCGACGTCTACGAGCGGGAGCCCGACATCGAGCCCCGCCTGCTCAGAGACGATCGAGTCGTCCTCTCTCCCCATCTCGGCAGTGCGACCGTCGACACCCGTACGGCGATGGGGTTGCTTGCAGCCGAGAACCTCCTTGCGGCCCTTCGCAAGGAGCGGCCGCCGGCGCTCGTCAACCCCGAGGTGCTCGCCATCGCGTCCGGGGCGGACCGAAAGGAGCCACGATGACAGCCACGATGGCCGCATTTGCCGTCGACGATCCCGGGCCGATCGACTCCCATCCACTTGCGCCGGTGGAGCGGCCGATCCCCGACCCGGGGCCGGGCCAGCTGCGGGTGCGCGTCCGTACCTGTGGAGTGTGCCGGACCGACCTTCATCTCGCCGAGGGAGATCTCCGGCCGAGGGGCCACCTGACCATCCCGGGCCATGAGGTAGTCGGAACCGTCGACCGCCTCGGGCCGGCAAGCAGTGGGCGCTTCGGGGTCGGGGCCCGCGTCGGCGTGGCGTGGCTCGCGAGAACCTGCGGCGTCTGCCGGTTCTGCGTCAGCGGGCGGGAGAACCTCTGCACGGCGCCTGCTTTCACCGGATGGGACCGGGACGGCGGATACGCCGAATTCGCTGTTGCCGAGGAGGAGTATGTCTATTCACTGCCCGACGCCTTCGACGACGAGACGGCCGCTCCCTTGCTCTGTGCCGGGATCATCGGTTACAGGGCGCTCCGTCGTGCGGAGCTGCCGCCGGGCGGGAGGCTCGGGATCTACGGCTTCGGTGCCTCGGCACACCTCGCCGCCCAGGTGGCGCTTGCCGAAGGGGCGACCGTCCATGTCCTCACCCGTTCGCCCGAGGCACGCGCTCTTGCTCTCCTGCTCGGCGCTGCCAGTGCGGGCGGCGCGGATGACGCGCCACCTGAGCCCCTCGACGCTGCGCTCCTCTTTGCTCCGGCCGGCGAGCTCGTGCCGATCTGCCTCGAAGCCCTCGACCGCGGCGGGACCCTCTCGATCGCCGGCATCCACCTGAGCGCTATCCCTCTGCTCAAATATGACAAGCACCTGTTCGGGGAACGGTCGATCAGAAGCGTGACGGCGAACACCCGCGCCGATGGGGAGGAGTTCCTCCGGCTGGCGGCGCGGATCGGCGTTCGTGTGACTACGACGCCATATCCGCTCGAGAAGGCAAACGAGGCGTTGGCGGATCTCGCCCACGACCGGGTTAGGGGTGCCGCCGTGCTGCATTGCTGACAGGCGCGCCCCGGTGCCGGCCGCCTCTATGCCCGGCGAGGACCTGTGCTGCCGCTACCGGTGACGCGTTGCGGATGGGGCGTCTTGCCACTCGAGAGCTCAGAGACGAACCTTTCGATGCGGCGGGCGCGCGTCTCGGGGCGCTTGGCGGCCCCGATCCTGAGAAGGACGGCGTAGCGGTTCTGACGCGTGAGGACGTCGAACATCGCTTTGGCGGCAGGGTTGGCGGCAAGGGCGGCAGCGAGGTCGTCGGGGACCTCGATCTGAGCCTGGCCGGCGTAGGCCGCCTCCCATCGGCCGTCGGCTTTCGCCCGCTTTACTTCGGAGGCGCCCGCTTCGTGCATGCGACCGGCGGCGATCAGACCCTCCGCCCTCGCGACGTTGTTCTTCGACCAGACGCTCCGCGAGCGCCTCGGTGTGAAGCGCTGGCGGTACGTTGCCTCGTCCCGGCGGGCGACCTGGCCGTCGATCCAGCCATGGCAGAGGGCCTCGTCGAGGGCCTCGTCGTAGCTGAGGCTTGTCGGCTCTCTCGTCCCCTTCTTGGCAAGGGTCAGCCAGACGCCGGCCGGCTCCTGATGATGCTCACAGAGCCAGTGACGCCAGGCGGCGGCATCGGCGACCGTGAGCGACGTCAGCTCCTCGACCATGGCTGTCAGCTTGCCAGAGTGATCTTTGCCGGAGCCCCGACGGGCGCCCGCAGCCGCCGGAGGTATCGCAGCCGAACCCTCATGCATGGCCCGGGCGTTCGTGATCGACGTGGGTGGCCGGTTCGAGTTGAAACGTGGAGTGCTCCACGTCGAAATGGCCGACCAGGCAGTCCTGCAGCCGGTCGATGACCTCGCCTGCTGACCCGTCGGCGAGGCATGCGTCTGCCACCACGACGTGGGCTGACAGGACGGGCAGGTCCGAGGTGAGGGTCCAGGCGTGCACGTCGTGAACCCCGAGGACCTCGGGCAGCTCGCCGAGGTGCCGGCGGACGGCGTCGAGATCGACGGACTCCGGCGTGCCCTCGAGCAGGACCCGACCCGAGGCGACGAGAAGTTGCCAGGCCGTGCGGAGCATCAGCGCGACGACAAGGAGCGAGGCGATCGGGTCCGCCCGCTCATAGCCGGTCGCGATTATGGCCAAGCCGGCGGCGAGTGTGCCGAGGAAGGCGTAGAGGTCCGTCAGGATGTGGGCGAAGGCACCCTTCAGGTTGAGCGAGGTCCGCTTGGCGCCCGAGAGGATGATCGTCGCCGCCAGGTTGACACCGACGCCGACGCCGGCCACTACGACAAGCACGAGGCCGTGCACGTGCGGCGGGACGATCAGGCGGCGGATGGCGTCGAACGCGATGAGGACTGCCACGACAAGGAGCGTGACCCCGTTGACCGCCGCCGAGAGGATCTCGGCCCGCTTCCAGCCGAAGCTGTACCTGTCGGTCGGAGGCCGCGCCGCCAGGTGCGTCGCCCATACTGCGCCGGCGAGGGCTCCGGCGTCGGTCAACATGTGGCCGGCGTCTGCCAGCAGGGCCAGTGAGCCGGCAAGGACGGCGGCCACCACCTCGCAGACCATGAACGCCACGATGAGAGCCAGGGCGGAAAGGAGGTTCCGCCTGCCACCGTCCGCGACGGCGTGGTCGTGCCGGTGGCGCCGGGACCGACTGATCACGAGACGAGGCTACCTCGGCCCTCTAAGGGCAACGAGACGTCCGAGGGGAGCCGTCCTCCCACGATCACGCCCACCTCCGCCCCCACGTCGGGAGGTGCTGGAAGGCCGTCGCTCCGGCGGAGGCGCTGGCGCCTCAGCCGGTGACTGCAGGCTCCAGGCTCGCGACGTCACGGCCCTTTGCCCTCACGAGGGCAAGGGTGGTGAAGACGGCGAGGGCGAGCAGTGCGCCGCTCACCGTGAAGGCAACCGTGTAGCCGTGCACGAGACCGGTCTGGACGAGGGACAACCGTCCGGCATGGGCGGCGATGTAGCTCGCCGCCGCCGAGGCGGCCACAGTGTTGAGAAGGGCTGTCCCGAGCGAACCGCCTACCTGCTGGGTTGCGTTGACGAGGGCGCTCGCGACGCCGGCATCGTCAGCGCCGACGCCGATGAGGGCCGTGCTGCTGAACGGCACGAAGGCGAGACCGAGGCCGAAGCTCACGACGAGCTCCGCCGGCAGCACGTGAAGCACGTAGGCCGTGTCCACGCCGATCTGGGTGAACCAGGCGAGCCCGACGGCGGCAAGCGCGAGACCGGTGGCGATGAGGGCGCGCGGGCCGATCCGTGGAAGCAGCTGACTGGCGAGGGTGGCGGCGATGATGATCCCAGCCGAGAAGGGCAGGAAGGCAAAGCCGCTCTTTAGGGCCGAGTAGTGAAGCGTCCCCTGCAGGTAGTAGGTGAGGAAGAGGAAAGTGCCGAACAAGGCGATCCCCACGAGGAACGAGGCAAGGAACGATCCTCCGCGGTTGCGGTCGAGGATCACCCGCAGCGGCAGGAGCGGATGGGCGGAACGCCGCTCCAGCAGCACGAATGATGTCAGCAGGATCACGGCGAGGCCGAGAAGTGTCAGGGTCACACTCGAGCTCCAGCCGTCGGTCTGGGCCTTGGTGAAGCCGTAGACGAGTGCGAGCAACCCGGCGGTCACCGTGGCGGCACCGGGGAGGTCGTACCGGGCGCGTCCCTCGACCCTGCTCTCGCGGATCTCGCGGACGGCGAAGACGGCCGCCACGATGGCGATGGGGACGTTGATGAGAAGCGTCCAACGCCATGAGGCGTACTCGGTCAGGGCGCCCCCGATCACGAGGCCTATGGCCGCACCGCCGCCGGCGATGGCGCCGTAGACACCGAATGCCCGCGCCCGCTCCTTCGCCTCGGTGAAGGTGACGGTGAGCAGCGAGAGCGACGCCGGCGCCATCAGCGCAGCAAAGGCGCCCTGTAGGGCGCGGGCGGCGAAGAGCATCGCCGAGTCCTGTGCCAGGCCGCCGAGGGCGGAGGCGCCGGCGAAGCCGAGGAGGCTGATGACGAAGACCCGCTTCCGCCCGAGGAAGTCGGCGATACGGCCGCCGAGAAGGAGGAGGCCGCCGAAGGCGAGGGTGTACGCGGTGATCACCCACTGTCTGTTCGCCACCGAGATGTGAAGCGCCCGCTGGGCGGACGGGAGCGCGATCGTGACGACCGAGGCGTCGAGGACGATCATGAGCTGGGCGGTGGCGATGACCGCAAGCGCCCTGAATCGTCGAGGATCATGCCCGTCCGGCGCGAGCGCCTCACGTCCCGGCGTCCCGGCTCCGGTCGAGACCCGGAGCGGTTCAGGCACGAGGGTGTGCGATGTTGAGCTCATAGCTGCTCCTTCAGAGGTACAATCGGAGTCGTGGTTCCGCTTGAACTATACGGAACGTGCGTTCCGCTTGTCAACCCTACCCGCTCCTTTGCGCGAGGATGTTGACGATGGCGGAACCAGAGGGTCTCCCGCAGGCTGAGACGGCTCCAGCCTGCGCCCCTTCGTGCCTCGAGGACCGACCGAACCTACGAGCCGACGCCCGCCGGAACCGGGAGCGGGTGCTCCAGTCGGCCGAGGCGGTCTTCGCCAAGCAGGGGCTCGCCGTGCCCATCGACGTGATCGCCCGGGATGCCGGCGTCGGCGTCGGAACCGTCTACCGGCATTTCCCGACCAAGGAGGCGCTCTACGAGGCGATCGTCGTGCGCCACGTCGCCGCTCTCGCCGCTCTCGCCCGCTGCGAGGCGGCTGGGGTGCAGCCGGGGGCGGCCTTCTTCGACTTTCTCGGCCGGATCGCTTCCGAGGCGATGACGAAGCGCGATCTGACCGAGGCCCTCGCCAACGCCGGGGTCGACGTGAAGGCGGTCGCCGAAGAGGCGTTTGGCGACCTCAAAGCGGCCGTCGGCTCCCTCCTCGAGCGGGCCCAGAAGTGCGGTTCGGTCCGGAGCGACGTCTCGATAGACGAGGTCTTCGCACTCGTCGGGAGCGCATGCATGGGTTCGGACCATCAGGGCGCCCCGCCCGCGGTCCGCATGGTCGGGCTCGTCTGTGACGCTCTCCGACCCCCCGCCGGCTCGAGCCCCCGAAGCAGCTAGTGCTGCGCCTGCGAATGGCAAGGGCAGCTCGCAAGCCCTCCCGAACGCCGATCGGGCACGCTGGCATTGCCTTCCCAGTCTCCGTCGTCGTCCGGAAGGCCGCCTCCAGGGCTGGGCGACCGACGGCGTCGTCATCTCCTCCAGGAGAGCTCCCAAGCCCGTAACCACATCGGATACAGCACCGCAAGCTGTCAAGGCGGATGCTCGAAGAAGCCGTTGACGCGGTGCGGGTCCTCAGCGGGGGCGGAGGGCTCGTCCCTGTGGACGTCCGCGTCCGGCCGCCGGCCGGTTCAGCCGTTGCCCGTTCCTGCCCGATTGGAGGCCGAATGACCGCGGCCTCGCACCACGCGATGCAGACGGCGCACCACGCGATGCAGACGGCGCACCACGCGATGCAGACGGCGCACCACGTCCGCCCGTCGCGGCGTCTTGCCCGTCTCGAAGCCGAGCGCCCGCTTGAGGGCGGCTGCTTCCTTTTCCTGCTCGGGTAGCACGAGCGAGACGACTGTGCCGGTGGCACCGGCACGGCCCGTGCGCCCGGAGCGGTGCACGTAGTCGGTCGGGCTCCCAGCCGGATCGAAGTGGACCACACAGGAGACGTCTGCCACGTGGATCCCCCTTGCGGCAACGTCGGTCGCGACGAGAGCCTTCACGCGGCCCGCTCCGAAAGCCTGCAACGCCCGCTCGCGCTGTGCCTGGCTCCTGTTGCCGTGGAGGGGTGCCGCCACGACGCCGGCCATGCCGAGCTGGCGGGCGAGGCGGTCAGCCCCGTGCCGGGTGCGGCAGAAGACGATGGCCCGCCCGTGCTCGGCGACGAGGCGGGCGGTGACCTCGGTTCTCTCTGCACGCCCGGTCGAACGAAAGACGTGCTCGACGTCGGACAGCGTGTCCTCCGGCGCCGCCACCTCGTGGATGACCGGATCGGTCATGTAGCTCTTCACGATGGCGCTCACAGCCGGGTCGAGGGTGGCGGAGAACAACATCGTCTGGCGTTCGGTTGCGCACGCCGCCAGGATCCGGCGGACGGCCGGCAAGAAACCCATGTCGGCCATCCGGTCCGCCTCGTCCACCACGACGGTCGTGACGGCGCCGAGGCGAAGATCGCCCCGCTCCATCAGGTCCTCGAGGCGTCCCGGGCAGGCGACGACGATCGCCGCCCCGCGGCGAAGGGCTTGTCGCTGCGGACCGTATCCGACGCCTCCGTAGATGGAGGTGACGCGGTCCTTCGCCGAAGGCTCGAGGGCGACGAGGTCGTGGTGCACCTGCAAGCGCCAGTTCACGGGTCGGCACGAGGACGAGGCCGCGGGGGCCCTTCTGGCCGGTCGGCCGGGCTGCCCGGAGCACGAGCGGCAGGCCGAAAGCGATCGTCTTGCCCGTTCCGGTCGGCGCCCGTCCGCAGACGTCACGCCCGGCGAGGGCGTCCGAGAGGGTGGCAGCCTGGATCGGGGTTGGTGTGATGACTCCGCGCCGTGCGAGGCGTTCGACCAGGTGCGCCGGCACGCCGAGCGACGAGAAGGTGTGTTCCATTGATGTCTTGTGTCTCCGTTTCGGGTCGACAGGTGCCGGCTCGAACTGGACTCGAAACGGGACCTCAGCCGGAAAATGACCGGCAACGGCTGGGCACAGAACGTGCCGCCGTACCCCAACCATAGCCGGAGCCGGCATTCGTCATTCGCCGGCGGCCCTTCCAGCGCCGTCGGTGGAACGGGCTCGAGAGCTCGAGGACAGCCTCGACTCAGAGGATCCCTCGGCGGGTGAGCAGCAATGACAGCCCCCACCCGGGCAGGATCGGCAGGTAGAAGGTGGCTACCCGGAAGATGAGCACACCCGGGACGGCCTCGTGGGCCGGGACCCCGATCGCTGTCAGTCCGGCTGTCATCACTGCTTCGATGGCGCCGATTCCACCAGGCGTCGGGGCGGCCGAACCGACTGCGTTCCCGGCCATGTAGACGGCTGCCGTCGCGATGATCGGCGGATGGGCTCCGACTGCGTGGAGCGAGGCGATGAGGGCGACGACGTAGCTCCCGGTTAGAAGCAGGTTCCCGCCCACGCCCTCGACGAGGCGTATCGGTTGGGAGACCACCTCGAGAAGTTGTGGCCAGACACTGCGCAGTCTCGGCCACACCCGCTTCAGGAACAGGTCCCGTGAAGGCCGCACGACAGTGAGGAGGACGACGAGGAGAACGACGAGACCGCCGAGGACGGCGAGGAGCCGTGGGCCGGGGACGATCTTCAGGTGCTTTGCTCCGGTCCCGGTGAGAAGGGCGGTCACGACGAGCAGCGTGATCGTGGTGAGGAAGTTGACGAGCTGCGAGAGGGCGACTGCCGTCCCGGTCGTGACGGCGTCGACGCCCTGGCGGCTCAGGTATCGGGCGTTGACGGCAAGATGGCCGACGGTGGGCGGTGTGACGAGGCCGATGAAGGCGCCGGAAAGCTCCACGAGGGCGCCCCGCACGACCGAGACGCGCTGCGGCACGAAAGCTACGAGATTGAGGCTCGACCCCACGTAGGTGAGCGCCGATCCGACGAGGGCGACGCCGAACCAGCCCAGGTTGGCATGGGAGAGAGCCGACACGAGGTTCACCTTGGACAGCTGGCCGAAAAGCACGTAGGCGGCGAAGGTGATTGCGGCCACGCCGACAAGTGCCCGCCAGCGGAAGCGCTCGAGCCTCGGCTCAGCTGCCTGCACTGTCCGGTCGCCGAGCAGCTCGCGGCGCACCTCGTTGAGACAGCCCCGGGCCGCCCGCATCGCAGGCCACCCCCAGCTGCTGAGGGCGATCGGCTGCAGTATCGCCGCCACTGCCTCCTCGTCGACCGACTCGTAGCCGGCCCGCATCGCCGCGACCGCCTGTGGCGGGCCGAGCGCTTGCGCCACCGACGTCAGCAGTTGGGCGAGGTCGAGACGCCGGACGAGCTCGGCTGCGCCGACGACAGCCCGCTCGAGTGAGCGAAAGCCGGCGATCGGCCCGCTCCCCTGAGCCGGCGGGACGGCGCCGCCGCGGTCTCCCGGCCAGCCGCCGGCAGGGCAGCAGAGGAGATTCTCGCTTCGTAGGTCCCGGTGGGCGATGCCGAGCGCGTGCAGACGGTAGAGAGAGCTGAAGAGCTCGCGGGCGTGCTCGCCGGTCGCGTTCGATCCGAGCGGAGGACCGTCAAGGCGCTCGCGGGCGAGCACGAGGGTGTCCGGCTCGAAGTGCGCGAGCAGGAAGAGGCGGGGCACGAGGACCCGCGTCGTCGAGGCCATGAGGCTCGCGAGCGCCTCGGTCTCGAGGGCTGCGCGCAGGCTGAGAGGCTGCCGGCCCGTCGTCGAGCCGGGCAGCCGCAGGCTCGACCACAGTCTTCTCACGACGCCCGTGCCGCGTGTCTCGCGTCCTGCGGCCTTGAGGATGATCGGAGTGCCGTCGGCGAGGGCTCCACAGAGCTCACGGCTTTCGGCTGCCGGCCGGTCGAGCTTGTCGACTTCTATCCCGGCATTACGAAGGCCTCGGACGAGGGCGGCGACGCTCGGCCGTCGGACCGTCGTGTGCAGTGACCACCTCGTGAGAAGACCGATCGCGAAGCCGCCCAAGGCCGATACGACGGCGCCGAATAGCGTCAGCTCGCCGAGGGCCACCCCCGTGACGATGAGCGCCCCGACGGCGATGCCGAAGTTGCGGCCCCACGGTCGCTGGTGGGATGTGTCGGACCCGGTGATGAGGGCCACGATCGCCATGTCGCGCACGAGCGTGGAGCCATCCGTGCCGTCGAGGAGTGCAGCCGCTATCCCTCCGTGCCATGCGTGCCAGCCGGTGACGGCGCCGATCCCGATAAGGGAGGCGGCGATGCCGGCGACGGCGGCGTTGACGCCGTCGAGGCGTCGCCGCCTGGCGAGCATGACCGCCATGAGCACGATGAGGACGATGGTCCCGAGCGCCGCCAGGGCGGCAAGAGCCACGACGAGGAGACGGGGAAGGTGGCTGGTGATCCTCGTGACGTTGGCGGTGAGCTCTCTTGTGCCGGTAGGGAGGGTATGAGCGACTCCAATGAGAAAGGCGATGGCTATGACGGCGCCGATCACCCAGAGGAGATCGGCCGGCCGTCTCACGCGGACCGCCGCCTCCGCCGGCGCGGCCGGGGCCCGGCGCGCACGTTGCTCGGGGAGCATCGGACGCGGCTCGGCAGCCACGACAGCCGGGCCGGCGCCGGTCTTGCCGGCCCGGTCCGTCTCGGCAGCCGGTCGGGGGCGCGGCGCGTCTCACCTTTCTCACTTCCCCCGATTGTGCCGGATCGTCACCACCGGCAAGGGGCACCGCTCTGAAACCGCTAGAAACGGCCCCGTGAGCGAAGAGCCACGTGTCGCATTCGGCTTCGAGGACCCGTTCCTCCCTCCGGTGGCGGACAGGCGCGCCGACAGGCGGCTCCGCGGACGCCTCGTTGCTCCGGTGACGGTGTGGACGGCGGGGGCTCCGCCGGACAGGGCGGGCCTCACGGTGTCGTCGGCGCTCGTGGCAGAGGGTGAGCCGCCCGAGATCCTCGGTCTCCTGGACCCGCTCTCTGACCTTCGCCGCCTGCTCGGGGACGGTGGCGGCTTTGTCGTCCATGTCCTTCGCGAGGGCGACCGCCGGCTGGCGGCGGCATTTGCAGGACGGTATCCGGCCGACCCCTATGAAGGCCTCGAGGTGACCGACACGCCGTACGGCCCCGTCATCGCCGGCCCCGGCACCGTCATCTCGTGTCGCTTCAACGGCGCCCGGAGCGTCGGCTACGGGGAACTCGTCACCGGCTCCATCGAGGCGATCGAGCTAGGGCCGGGGGAATCCCCTCTCGCCTACTACCGCGGCCGGTTCCGGGCTCTCGGCGCCGATGCCCGGCCGCACGAGGCCTGAGAGAGCAGGCCGCGCCATCACTGACCGAAGCGGCGCTCGCGGCGGGCGAAGTCCCTAAGGGCGCGGAGGAAGTCGACCCGGCGGAACGCCGGCCAGTACGGGTCGACGAAGGCGCACTCTGCATAGGCCGACTGCCACAGCAGGAAGCCGGAGAGGCGGGCTTCGCCGCTTGTGCGGATGAGCAGGTCGGGGTCGGGGAGGTCGGCGGTGTAGAGGTGGGAGGCGAGCGCCGCTGCGTCGATCCTCTCGGCGAGGGAGGCCGGCGGGACACCCTCGCCGACGAGATCGGCGACAAGTGAGCGGCAGGCATCGACGATCTCCTGCCGGCCGCCGTAACCGAGGGCGAGGTTGAAGTGCCAGCTGCCGGCGGGGCTGTCATCTTCTGCCTGCTTGGCCGTCGCGGCGAGGTCGGCAGGAAGGAGGTCGAGGCTGCCTATGACCCGCACGGAGCAGTCGAGGCGAACGGCCAGCCGTGGCAGGTCGTCCAGCAGCCCGACGAGGACGTCGAAGTACGGTTCGAGCTCCCCCGACGGCCGGCGGAGATTGTCGGTCGAGAGGACCCAGGCGGTGACTGCCGGAAGCTGCAGCTGGCGGCACCAGCCGAGGAACTCCCTCAGCTTGGCCATCCCGCTCTGGTAGCTCGAGGTGTAGTCCTCGAGCCCCTCTGCGCGGGCGAAGCGGCGATGGCCGTCGAGGATCACGCCGATGTGGGCCGGCCTCTGATCGGGGGGAAGCGCCTTCACCAGGCGGTGCTCGTAGGCTCGGTAGGCGGGCGCGGTCCACGACATCGGTCCATTCTCCCAGTTCGGTACGGACGAGCGGCGCGCGGCGCGCGGCCTAGGAGGCCCGCCACAGCTCGCTGCACCGTCTCTCGGTCGGCAGCCGCCGGCGCCCGCCGTTAAAAAGGGCCTCGATGGCTTCTCGGGCACGCTGCCTGACCCGCTTCGATGCCCTCGACCGGCGCATCGTGGCTCTCGCCCTCCCGGCGCTCGGGACGCTGTTGGTCGAGCCGATCTACAACTTGACCGATTCGGCGATCGTCGGCCACCTCGGACGGACCCCTCTCGGCGCCCTTGCCGTCGCGGGCGGGGCTCTCAACATCGTCGGCTGGGTGGCGGCCTTCGTCGAGATGGCGACGGTCTCGATGGTGGCATACCGCCGTGGTGCCGGCGACGAAGCCGGCGCGGCGAGGGCGGCTGGGGCCGCCTACGGCTTGTCGGTCGTCGTGGGACTCGCAACGGCGGCGGCCGTTGCACTGCTCGCCCCCTACGTGACGGCCTTGATCGGCGGTCGCGGGCCGACCGGCCGCGAGGCGGTGCTCTACCTCCGTATCTCGGCTGTCGGGCTCGTCCCGCTCCTCATCTCGCTCGCCGGCAATGGGCACCTGACCGGCCTCGCCGACACGAAGAGGCCGTTTCTCATCGCGCTCGTCGCCAACGCCGCCAACGTGATCCTCGAGATCACCCTCGTCTACGGCGCCCGCCTCGGCATTGCGGGGTCGGCATGGGGAACGGTGGCCGCTCAGGTCGTCTCGGCCGGGCTGTTCGCCGCCGTCGCCCGCCGTGCGACCATCCGGCCCGCCCGCCCCCGTCGCGCCGAGGTGCAACGGCTCGTGATAGACGGCGTCCGCCTGAGTGTCCGCACGATCGCCCTCGGCGTCGTGCTTCTCGCCTCTACGGCCCTCGCCGCCAGGCTCGGCACGTCCGTGCTCGCCGGCCACCAGATCGCCCTCCAGATCTGGACCACGCTTGCCCTTGGGCTCGACTCCCTCGCCGTCCCGGCCCAGGTGTTCGTCGGCGAGGCGCTCGGACGGGGCGAGCCGTCGGCGGCAAGGGAGGTCGGACGACGGACGCTCGCCTTCGGCCTGCTCGCCGGGGCGGTCGTGGGCGCTCTCACCGTCGCCCTCGCCTGGATCCTTCCAAGTGTCTTCTCGGCGGACCCCTCGGTGCACGCCGCTGCCACGAGAGCGCTCGTTGTCTGCGGCGCCATGCAGCCAATCGCCGCCGCTCGCCTTCGTGCTTGACGGGCTGCTGCTCGGGGCAGCCGACTACAAGACACTGCAACGGGCGATGGTCGTGGCGTTGCTGGCCTTCGTGCCACTCGGTGCCGCCGTCGCCCTCCACCACAGCCTCGGGATCGTGGCCGTCTGGCTGGCGCTCGCGTGCTGGCTGTCGGGGCGCTCGGTGCTCCTCGGCTGGCAGTGGGCGAAACGAAGCCGCCTTGGTGCAGCTACCGGATGAGGAGAGCGCGGGAGTCCGGGCTCTCGGACTGCCGGCGGGCCCCCGCCCGGTTCCAGCGCCGCCGGGGGCAATCAAGGGCTCGGGTCAGGGCGGGGTGATGACTCCGGAGGGCGAGAAATGAGCGGCGCTGTCTCTGAAATCCTGCGCGGACAGGCCGGCTACGAAGGAGACTGCAGCACCACCCGGCTCGGGCTGTCCCTCCCCGACTATCTCCACCGGATCGATCCGCCCGCTCTCGAAGGCGCCCGTCGCAGAGAGCTTGACGTGGAGGATGACGCTCATCGAGAGGACACCGCCCGAGGCGAAGTCGCCGTAATTGGCGAAGTTGCCGAGGCTGTAGGCGATGAGATGGCCCTTGTAGAACTGCATGCCGCGGAGCACGTGCGGCCCGCTCGCGATGACGAGGCTGGCGCCGGCGTCGATCGCCATGTGGGCGAATGCCTTGGCGTTGCCGCGGTCCTCGCCGAGGAAGTACTCCTCCCCGCCCGTGACGTGGTCGGCATCTGCCCCCTCTGCCCCGGCGTGCATGTAGACGACGACGACGCGGGCCTGGCGGCGAGCGGTCTCGATCATGTGGCGGGCGATGCCGAGGTCGAGGAGGTTGGCGTCGTATGTGTACGGCGCAAAGGCGAGAAAGGCAACCGGGATCGACCCGGCGTGCACGAGGGTGATCTCCCCGGGCAGTCCGGTCTGTGCCATCCCGGCGGCATGAATGGACGCCACCGTCTGTGCCTGCCCCGCCGGGCCGAAGTCGAAGGAATGATTGTTGGCATCGTTCAAGATGGTGAAGCCGGCCGCCCTCAGATACTTGGCATAGCTGGGCGGGTCGCGAAACGCGAAGCAGTCGGTGGAGCCGGACGGGCCGCACTTGCTCGTCGTGGCGGTGGTGAGCGTGCCCTCGAGGTTGCCGAAGACGATCTCGGAACCGCCGACGAGCTCGTGGCGGATCGGCGCCAGGTAGGCGACGGGATCGGGAGGAAGGTTGGGCGTGTTGCCGAGCATCGTGTCGCCGACCGCCGAGATGGTCACGCTCCCGGTGGGAGGCACCGTTGCGTGCGGCGCCGTCGATGAGGTGGACGAGATGCCGGGCGAGGACGCCGCCGTCGATGTCGCCGCGCCCGGTCGGTGATGGCGGCCGCCGGCGGCGTGGCCGGAGCCGCCGACGACAAAGACGAGGATGAGCGTGACGGCGACGACGAGAGCGAGAAGGGCTAGCGGAGCCGCACGGCGGAGCGGGGTCCTGTGGACGGGCGGGCGAGCGGGCATCGAGAAAACCATACGTGGCGGACCGGGAGCTGCGACCGGCATCAAGAACGCTTTTCGGCGCCCCGCCCCGGCGGCGGGCGAACCGATGGACAGCCTGCGAGACTCGCGGGATGCGAGAGCGCCGCTGGTTCAACTCGGGCCACCCGCAGACCCTGCAGCTCGCCGTCATGCTCCTTTATCTGAACGGCATCTTCGGGCTGTTCGGGGGCCTTTTCGCCGGCGGCTACGGGCTGATCGGCATCGTGTTCGTCATCGGGATGATCGCGGGCGCCTTCGGGATCGCCAACTCCATGAGGTGGGGCTACCGCTTGGGGCTCGTCGCCGCCGGCCTGCGGTTGGCCTACTCGATCTTCTCGATAGTCGTGCTCGGCGCCGTCTTGAAGTTCGCCGCCTTCCGCGCCGTCGGCACGAACGTCATCACGCTGATCTTCCAGGTCGCCCTCGTCGTCGCCCTCCTTCATCCCCAGAGCCGCGACTACGAGCGGATCTGGTTCGAGGGAAAGCCGATCGGCCGGCGCCGCCGTGGGCCCCGGCCCTACCGGTGACAGCCCGTCGGCTCGCTGTGACCCGGGCGCACGACCCGCAGCTGGTGGGGGCTCAGAACAGGTAGTCGGCTCCGAGGTCGCCGATGGAGGGGCAGCCGAGCAACACCATCGTGCGGACGAGATCATCGCGGAAGAGGTCGAGCACGTGCTCGACGCCGAGCTGGCCGCCTGCGGCGAGGGCGTAGAGGTACGGCCGCCCGATGAAGACGGCCCTCGCGCCGAGCGCGACAGCCTTCACGACGTCGCTCCCTCTCCGGACGCCTCCGTCGAGCAGGACCTCTGCCTCGGCTCCGACGGCGTCCACGACTTCCGGTAGCACCCGCAAGGTGGCCGGGGCGCCGTCGAGCTGGCGGCCGCCGTGATTCGAGATCACGATGGCGTCCGATCCGGCCTCTACAGAGCGCCGGGCGTCGGCCGCCCCGAGGACGCCCTTCGTGACGAGCTTTCCCGCCCACCTCTTCCGCAGCCAGTCGATGTCGGACCACGTGAAGGGGGAGGCCGCCATCGACAGCATGCCGAATCCGGACGGCGCCACCTCGCTGCCGCCGGGATCAGCGACGGCATCTCCCGCCTCAGGGAGGGAGGCGGCGGCCGGGCCGGGAGGGGCGCCCGCCCGCCCGAACATGCGGATGCCGTCCCGGGCCATGCGCGCCGCCCATCGAGGCCTCAGCAGGACTTGGGGGCCGAGATGGATGGCGTTGCGGGCATCGAGACGAAGCGGGGGGGTCACTCCATGACGCCGGTCCCGTTCTCGGTTGCCGAGTGCCGGCGTGTCGATCGTCACGACGAGGACCTCGACGCCCGCCTCCTCGACTTTGCTGAGGACATTGTCGGCGTCCGGGCGGCCGCCCGCGGCGTACAGCTGGAACCAGACTCTTCCGGGTGCGGCCGGGACCACCTCCCCGACCGGTGTGCCGGCAAGCCGGCTGAGGACCGAGAGCGTCCCGCGACTCGCTGCCGCTCGCGCCGCGCCGGCCGGTCCGTCAGGGTGCATGAGACGTACGAGGCCTGTCGGGCGCGAGCATGAGCGGCATCGCAAGGCTCGTCCCGAGCACGCTGGTGGCGATATCAGGCTCCCGGGCGCCCATCGCCATCCTCGGCCGGAAGACGACCTGCGCGAACGCCGCCTCGTTCTCACGCATGGTGTTCTCGGCGTCCGCCCCGCCGTCGATGTAGTCGAAGACGACGCCCGGCAGCGTCGCCTTGGCCATTCGTCTCGCGTCGGCGACGCTCACCATCCGAGAGGCGCGCAACTGGCGGTCGAGCAGCCGGTCAAGCAGGCCGGTCGGGCGGGAGCTCACCGCGGAGCTCGGTCCCGCCGCTCGTGCGGTCGTCATCTCAGAGCGTTCCGGCCCGGGGGAGGAGGTCAGCGTGCAACTCAGGGACGGCTTGCAAGAATCGTCACCCCGTCGCCCTGCAGCTCGGGAAGTGCAGCCTTGCGCCCGGCCATCACCATGAGGACGCTGACACCGGGGCCGGAGACCTCGGGCCCCGAGCCGTACGACCAGTCGGCATCCGTCATCCGCAGCGTCACGCCGGCGATGCGCTGCTTCACCTTGAGCGGGAAGCGGTTCTTCTTGTAGAAGTCGGCGCACGTCGTCACATGCTCGATCGGGTGCGAAAGCGGCTCGGCGCCGAGCGCCCGGAAGATGTCCTCACCGTGGACGAGCGTCTCGCCGAGGACCGTCGTCGCCGGACCGGGCGGCTTGGCGCGGGAGCCGATCCTTGCCCGGAGCGCCTGGACGAGGTCGGAGTTCGTCCTGTTACTCGTCTGCTCCTTCACCCCGTCCTCCTGCAGGCGCTCGAACCTGAAGCCGTTGCGGGTCATTCCGGCGAGGAACCTGCCTGTCGACATTGACGAGATGGCGAGGATGTGGCCCGTCACATCGCGCACCGTCCAGCCGGCGCAGAGCGACTGAGCGGCCCACTGCTCGTCATCGAGGGCAGCGAGGCGCTCGACAAGAGCAGCCCGCTCGGCTGCCGTCATGCTCCAGCTGTCCATCTGCCCCCCCTGATCTGATGCCGGACCGTGCCAAGGTGATGATGTCGGCAAAGCTGATCATGCTCCACCTCGGGCCCGCAACTCGTCTCATTACCGGGGTGGGCACCTGAGGGCGCCTCACCCCGAAAAAGGCGCGCCGATGGCGCTGAGCGCCGCCTCGATCGAGCCGATGAGCGCCCGGGCAGACTCCTCGGTCAGCTCGACTGCCACCCGCGCGCCCGGGCCTTCGGCCTCGTTCACAAAATCGATGTTGAGCGTGTGGGCGTACGGGGAGTGGTAGGGGTGGTCGAAGTAGGTGACGGCGTGGCTCAGCCGGAACCAGCCGTTGGCCCCCTTGCCGCTCCCCGAGACGGCCGTTTTCTCGGTCTGATAAGAGCACATCGGAATCTCCTTCTCGAGGTCCGGCCGTCAACCGGCGAGGTGACGGTCGAAGAACGAGAAGATCAGCTCCCAGCCCTCGACGGCCGCCTCCGGCCGGTACATCGTGCGGTCGACGGCGAAGAAGCCATGCCCGGCCCCTTCGAAGCGGTGGAACTCGTACTGCTTTCCGAGCCTCTTCAGCTCCGCCTCGAGCTCGTCGACCTCCTTCGGGGACGGGTGCTGGTCCTCCTCGCCGAACAAACCGAGCAACGGGCAGGAGAGCTTCTCGGCGAGGTGGATGATCGGGCCGACCTTGAGGGGCATCCCTTCGGGGGGCTCTCCGACCACGAAGGCGCCGTAACAGTCGACCGCCGCGTCGAGCTCCAGCGAACAGGCGGCAAGGAAGGCCTGCCGGCCGCCCGAGCAGTAGCCGATGACGGCGACCTTCCCGTTGTGGTCGTCACGGGACTTGAGATAGGAGATCGCCCCCCGCATGTCGCCGAGGAAGCGGTCGTCCGGCACGCCCCCGCCGGCACGGGCGGCGGCGGCGGCATCGTCGGGCGACTGCTCAGGGCCTTCCCGGTAGTGGAGGTGCGGGCAGACGCCGAGGTAGCCGTGGGCGGCGAACTTGCGGGTGATCTCCATCGTCGCCTCGTCCCAGCCGGGCATGTGATGGATGACGATCACGCCCGGGAAGGGGCCACCTTCGGTGGGGCCGGCGAAGTAGGCGGCGATCTCGTCATCGCCGTCACCGGTAAGGCGTATCTCTCCGGCTGTCATGTTTCGGTACAACAAGACGGTCCTCCTTCTACAGGTACCTTGCTTCTACAGGTACTTGGCGTCGACAGCTCGTTGGCTTCGACATGCTGCCGATATCTGCAGATCGCGCCGGTCGCCTCGCCGGCGGCGATCGCTCGTCGGAGCGCGTACTACCGGTCTACTGGCAGGGGTGCCGGCGGCAGCCCCCCGGTGCCGCCCTTGGCTGGGCTCATTCGAGGACGAGCACGCCGCGAATGTTCTTCCCGTCCCTCATGTCCTGGTAGCCCTGGTTCACGTCGCCGAGCTTGTAGGTGTTCGTGATCATCCCGGCCAGGTCGAGCTGGCCCTCCCGGTAGAGCTCGAGGAGCTTCGGGATGTCGTAGCGGATGTTGGCCGACCCGAAGATGGTCCCGACGAGCTGCTTCTCCTGAAGCGTCAGGTCGCACAAGCTGAGCGAGACGTCCATCTCCTCGAGCGGGTGGATGTTCGTCACGACGACCCGCCCCCTCTTTGCGCACAGTCTCATGATGGACGACATCAGCCGGCCCCGGCCGACACCCATGCAGCAGATGACGCCATCACACATCCGGCCCCATGTCACCTCCTCGATGAGCGGGAAGGCCTCCTCGACGGAGGCCGCCGTGTGTGTCGCGCCGAACCGGACCGCCTGCTCCCGCTTGAACTCGACCGGGTCGATGGCGAAGATCCGCTCGACGCCGGCCCGCCGCGCACCCTGGATGGCGGCCGAGCCGATTCCGCCGGCGCCGATGACGGCGACGTTCTGCCCAGGGCCTGCCTCGGCGGCGTAGACGGCTGATCCCCATCCGGTCGTCACGCCGCACCCGACGAGGCATGCGTGCTCGGCGGGGATCTCGTCGCCGATCCGCACGCAGGAAGCGATGCTCACGACGGTGTGGCGGGCGAAGGTGCCGAGGCCGAGAAACGACTTCAGGTCCTGGCCCCGGGCATGGTGCCGGGACGTCCCGTCGAGCTGCAGCCCAGACATCAACGACGCTCCCGTGTCACACAGGTTTGAGTGGCCGGTCGCACACGACGGACACTGCCCACAGGCCGGGATGAAGCCGAACACGACATGATCGCCAACCTCGAGCGAGGTGACGCCGGGACCGGTCTCCTCCACCACGCCGGCGCCCTCGTGCCCCCCGATGACCGGGTAAGGCGCCGGTAAGTCGCCCGTCACGAGGTGTTCGTCTGAGTGGCACATCCCCGAGGCGAGCAGGCGGACGAGCACCTCGCCGCTCTTCGGCGGGTCGAGCTCGATGGGGCCGACCTCCCAGGCTCCGCCTGCTTCCCACAGGACCGCTGCTTCGGATTCCATCGAGACCCCCTTGCGTCCTGACCCGAGGTGGGCCGCCGCCGTCATGGGCGTTGCACGGCCACTGTGTAGCCGACCGGGCGGTGGCGTGCACGACGAGGATGGAGATCGGATGTTGTCTGAGAACCGCGCTCAAGTTCTCCCCCGGCCCGGCCGATAACTGAGCTATCCGACGGGGGGATGCGATTAGGCCCGGGCCGCCATACTGGCGCCCGGGCCTTGTCGTCGGCTGAATCTGCTAGCCGGCCGCCGCCTCTACGGACTGGGCCGGGGGTGTCGGCGCAGTCGTCGTCGTCGGGCCGCCCGGTGCCGTTGAGGTCGTAGTGGTCGTCGTGGGTGGATCGGTCGTGGTCGTTGTGACCGGATCCGACGTGGTCGTCGTACCGGGCCCCGTCGTCGTCGTCGTACTCGACGACGGGGTTGTGCTCGTAGTGCTCGTCGAGAGGGTCGAGGTCGTCGTGGACGACGAGCTGCTCGTGGTCGGGCTGGTCGATGTGGTTGGCGACGTGGACGTCGGCGGCCCGGACGTCGAGGTGGAGGGTGAGCTCGATGTCGTGGAGGATCCCGCTCGCGTGGAAGAGGTCGTCCCACCCGGCGCCGGCTGTTGCGGGTGGCGCCCGGCGGTGAGGATGATCGCCGTGATGCCCGCGAGGAGCAACACGATGGCCGCTGCCGCCAGCACCGCTGTGCCCCGTCGGCGCCGCTTGCCAGAAGCTGGCTCGTAGGGAAGATCGAGAAGGTCCTCGCGGGTGAACGGCCCGGGAGAGGGCAAAGAGCCGGCGGCCCCGCCCCCCCCGAGGGGCGTGGCGCCGCCGGCGCCGGCACCACCGCCCTCCCCGGCGAGGTAGGCGGCGCCGGCCAAGCCGGCTGCACCGGCCAGCCCGGCCACACCTGCGCCGGCCGCACCCGCTCCACCACGGCCTGCCGCACCCTCGGGCCCGAACTCGGCCGTGCTGATGGCGGTCTCGGTCAGCAAGGGACTGGCGAGGGGGACGGTATGAACGTCCGGCATCTTGAGCGCCCGGCCCATCTCGGCTGCCGATGCGAAGCGGTTGTCGGGGTCCGGGTCGAGCGCCCTTGTCACGATGGCCGCCACGGCGCGATCAGCGTCAGGCCGGCGCTCGAGGAGCGGCACGTAGCGGCCTTCCTGAGCCGCAAGGGTGACGGCGATCGGGTTGTCGCCGGCGAATGGCCGTACTCCGCTCATCGCCTCGTACAGAAGGACCCCGACCGACCACAGGTCGGAGCGGACGGTGGCCGGATTCCCCTGTGCCCGCTCGGGGGCGAGGTAGCCGGGCGTCCCGAGGACGATGTTCATCGCGGTGGGCTCGTCGTTCTCCGGCGAGGGATGAACGGCTTTCGCGATGCCGAAGTCGGCCACCTTGGCCGTCCCGTCGTCGGTGACGAGCACGTTCGCCGGCTTGATGTCCCGGTGGAGAACGCCTCTTGCGTGGGCGGCGGCAAGGGCATCGAGGATCTGTCCGCCTATGCGACGGACCTCGGCCGACTCGAGGGGCCCGCGGGCGATCCGCTCCGCGAGGGATTCACCTACGACGAGCTCCATCACGATGAAGGCGTAGTGCTCGCTCGCGTCGGCGGCAGCGGGGTCGGTGTCCTCGCCGGCGTCATAGACGCCCACGACGTTCGGGTGCGAGACGAGAGCGGCTGCCTTGGCCTCCTCCTCGAAGCGGAGGCGCAATGCCGGGTCGTGGGCGAATTGGGCTCGCAGGACCTTGAGGGCGACCGGGCGCGCCAGTCGCTGGTCACGCCCCCGGTACACCTCGGCCATCCCTCCTCGGCCGATCAGCTCCGCGACGACGTAGCGACCGGCGAGGACCCGACCGGGACTGAGCCTGCCGAGACTGCGATCCTGTTCCACTTCGCTCGAGCGTCCTTTACCTGCTGCCGTCGCCGTGCAGGGCGCGGGAGCCGGGAGGAGAACCTCTCGCCGAGAGGGCCTGCCTCGCGCCCGCCTCCACTCCCGATCTGGCTGACAGATACCCTCCCAGGCGGCGGGTGACACTCTTGCCCGGCAAGGCGATCCGTCGCCCCGGAGCCGTCATTCGTCGCCCCGGTAGGTCCATCTTCTCAGCTGGCGTTGCCTCTGGGCGTGCCGGCGGCTCTGGCGCCGCCGGCTCATCTCCCGTCGTGACGGCGCCGTCGGGCGCCGGTCGAGGGGGACGTCGAGTGCCTCGGCGAGACGGTTCCCGAGCCGCTCCATCGCGAGCTTGCGGTTCTGGAGCTGGGAGCGCTCGTCGCTCGCGACGACGCGCACAATCGGCCCGAGCCCCTCGGTGACGAGCTGCCGCTCGAGCTGTGAGAGTGCCTCCGAAGAGGCGGCGTCAAAGAAGACCTCCGCCCGGGTGTTCGACGTGTTGGCGTGCTGGCCCCCCGGCCCGCCGCTCCCCGAGTAGCGCCACCGCAGCTCGCGGGCCGGGATGAGCGGGCCGCCCGGAACCTGTAGGTCGCCCGTCACGCGAACGTCACGGGCACGAGGTCGTCATCGGTCAGGAAGGACCGCCTCGATGGCGCTTACGAGCTCGGGCGATTCCGGCTCGGTCGCCGGACGGAAGCGACGGATGCTCCCTCCTCCCGGAGCGACGAGGAACTTCTCGAAATTCCACTGGATGTCGCCGGCGGCCCCCTCGGCGTCCTCGACCTGGGTGAGCTCACCGTAGAGCGGGTGGCGATCGGCCCCGTTCACCTCGACCTTCTCGGTCATCGGGAATGTCACCCCGTAGGTGGTCGAGCAGAACGTCCGGATCTCGTCTGCTGAGCCCGGCTCCTGCTCGCCGAACTGGTTGCACGGGATGCCGAGGACGCTGAAGCCCCGGCCGGCGTACTCCTCCTGCAAGCGCTCCAACCCCTCGTACTGCGGCGTCAGCCCGCAGCGGGAGGCGACATTCACAACAAGGACCGCCTTGTCGTCGAAGCCGTGAAGGTCGAGCGGCTCACCATCGAGGGATTTGATGGAGTGTTCGTAGATCGCCATCCTGCAAGCGTACGGCGCCCGGCGCCGCTGAAGGGGCGACGGGGCATCCGGCGCGTGAGGCGAGCTTCGTTCGCCCGGCTGTCTTCTGTGTCGGCTCAGGCGAAATAGCTGGTGAAGGCGACCCCCGCGAGCAGGCAGTAGGCGGCGAATGGCCAGAGAGTCTTCGTCTCGAAGTACTTCGACAGGAAGCGCACCGAGATGAGCGCCGCCACGAAGGCGAACGCCGCCCCGACGACTGTCTGGCCCCGGATGCCGCTGCCGAGCGGGCCGGTCAGGTCGGGAAGCTTCAGCACGCCCGCCGCGAGGATGATCGGAGTGGCGAGAAGAAAAGCGAAGCGGGCGCTGTCCTCGTGGTTCAGCCCGCGGACGAGGCCGGCGACCATCGTGATCCCGGACCGGGAGATGCCGGCGAAGAGAGAGGCGATCTGGCAGAGCCCGACGACGACTGCTTCGCGAAAGTTGAGGTTGTCGAGCTGGCGCTTCGGCTTGATGCCGCGCTCCTCCCGCCTGGCCGCCCCCCGGCGGACACCCTCGCCGAAGAAGAGGATGAACCCGTTCACGATGAGGAAGATGGAAGCGGCGAGGGGCTTTGTGAAGATGACGCGGAGCGGGTGCTCGAGGAGGAGACCGAAGAGGCCTGCCGGGATCGTCGCCACGACGAGGAGCCACGCCAGGCGCTGGGTGCTGTTCTCGATCCGGCGGCGGTAGATCGACTTGAAGAACTCGCCGATGATCTCGATCCAGGTTCGGAAGAAGTAGACGAACAGCGCGACGGCCGTCCCGACGTGCAGGCCGACCACGAAGGGCAGCCAGAACGACTCCGGCCGGCTCTCGGCGATGACGACGTGCTTCCAGCCGAACAGCTCGGGGAGGATGACGGTATGGCCGAGGCTCGAGACCGGGAACAACTCGGTGATGCCCTGGATCACGCCGAGGACGATCGCCTGCCAATAGGAGATCGATCCGTGATAGACGGCGGCGGTCTTGGAGCCATGGGCGCCGGCGAGCGCCAACGCCGCTCGATGTCCAGAGACGACTTGCCCATATGCCCATTCGGCAATCCCGGGCGCGGCGCCATGAACGAGCAGCGGCTGCATGAAGAAGGGATCCTACTCAGGCGCGGGCAGCCGCTGGGGGGCCTCTGGTGCTCCTAGAGCCGCGTTCCGGCCTCCTCGAGCACGGTGTGGAGGATCCCCTCGATCTCGTCGAACTGCTCCTGCTCGCAGATGAGCGGCGGCGAGAGCTGGATGACCGGGTCGCCCCGGTCGTCCGCCCGGCAGATGAGTCCGGCGTCGAAGAGCGCAGGTGACATGTAGCCCCGTAGCAAGGACTCGGCTTCCTCGTGGGAGAAGGTCTCTTTCGTGGCCTTGTCCTTCACGAGCTCGATGCCGTAGAAGAAGCCAGCCCCGCGTATCTCACCCACGATCGGCAGCTCGCTCAGCCGGTCGAGGGTGGCGCGGAAGTCGCCCTCGTGCTTGCGCACGTGCTCGATGATGCCTTCGCGCTCGAAGGCGGCGAGGTTGGCGAGGGCGACTGCCGAGGAGACGGGATGGCCGCCGAAGGTGATCCCGTGGGCGAAGCTCGCCTCATGGGCGAGGAACGGCTCCATCAGCCGCTCGCTCGCGATCATCGCTCCGATCGGTGAATAGCCGCTCGTCATGCCCTTGGCGCACGTGATGATGTCGGGAACGTAGTCATAGCGGTTGCAGGCGAACATCTCGCCGAGGCGCCCGAAGGCGCAGATGACCTCGTCCGAGACGAGAAGCACGCCGTGGCGGTCGCATATCTCGCGCACCTTCTGCAGGTAACCCTCCGGCGGGGGGAAGCAGCCGCCGGAATTCTGCACCGGCTCGATGAAGACGGCGGCGACCGTCTCGGGTCCCTCGAACTCGATCACCTGCTCGATGGAGTCGGCGCACCTGAGGGTGCAGCTGTCGAGGTGCGAGCAGTCGGTGCATCGGTACCGGTTGGTGTTCATCGCCTTACGCGCCCCCGGCACGAGAGGCTCGAAGGGCTGGCGGGCCGACGGGATCCCGGTGATCGAGAGCGCCCCCATCGTCGTCCCGTGGTAGGCGATGTTGCGGCTGATCACCTTGTACCGGCTGGGCTGCCCGATCGCCTTGAAGTACTGCCGGGCGAGCTTCCAGGCGGTCTCCACTGCCTCGCTGCCTCCGGTCGTGAAGAACACCCGGTTCAGGTCGCCCGGCGTGTAGTCGGCCAGCCTGCCGGCGAGCTCGACGCTCGCCGGGTGGGCGTAGGACCAGAGCGGGAAGTAGGCCAGCTTCTCGGCCTGGGCCCGTGCCGCCTCGGCAAGATCCTTCCGCCCGTGGCCGAGCTGGACGACGAAGAGGCCCGCCAAGCCGTCGAGGTAGCGCTTGCCGTGATTGTCGTAGACGTACGGCCCCTCGCCCCGCTCGATGATCGGGATGCGGTTCTCGTCGCTGTAGGCGCCCATGCGGCTGAAGTGGAGCCAGAGATGCTCCTGGGCCGTTGCCTGCATCTCGTCGTGACGAGAGCCGGCGCCGTGGTCGACGGGCTCGTCGAGGATCTCTCCCTCGGTCGCTTCGGAAGTCATTCGGTCGCTCATGTCGTCTCTCGTGTCTCTCGTGTCTCTCGGGTCTGTAGGTGTAGATGGTGTCGGATGCCGCCGAGCCTCGGCCTACCGGGTCCCCCACGCATAGGTCTGCTTGACGAGGCGAAGGTAGACGAAGGTCTCCGTCTCGCGGACCCCGTCGATGGATCGGATGGACTCGTCGAGCAACGTGAGGAGGTGCTCGTCGTCCTCGCACACGAGCTCGACGAGCAGGTCGAACGAGCCGGCGCACACGACGACGTACTCGAGCTCCGGCAGGCTCGAAAGCTTGGCTGCGATTGCCCGGAGGTCTCCGTCGGTCTTGATCCCGACGAGCGCCTGTCTGGAGAAGCCCACAGTCAGCGGATCGGTCACCGCGACGATCTGCATCACCCCGTCGTCAAGGAGCCGCCGGACCCGCTGGCGCACGGCCGCCTCCGAGAGGCCGACCGTCTTGGCGAGAGCGGCATACGAGCGGCGCCCGTCGCGTTGGAGCTCCTCTACGAGGCTCTTCGAGATCTCGTCGAGGACCGTAGGCTTTTCCTGACGGCGGACGTGACCGTTCGCCGAGGCGGGCTGTCCCGGTCCCGCCTGCCCGGGTAGACACTCGGGACGCCATGGCGCTCATTGTTCCATCGAAGGCGACGATTGTCAATGGAATCCGTTGTCACTAAGCTCGGCAGCAACTGATTCAGCACGACCTGTTGAAAGGTGAAGAAGTGGCTCCCTCCGATCTCCCACAACGCCGCTCCCTTGTGACCGAGATTCCCGGCCCGCGCTCGTTGGCCCTGATGGAACGCCGCCGGGCTGCCGTCCCCGACGCCGTGGGAGGGACGATGCCCGTCTTCGCCGAGCGGGCCGGCGGGGGGGTGGTGCTGGACGTGGACGGCAACTCGTTCATCGACCTCGGCGCCGGCATCGCCGTTCTCACGGTCGGCTCGGCCTCGGAGCTGGTCTCGGCAGCTGTGTCCGAGCAGGCCGCCCGTTTCACCCACACGTGCTTCCAGGTGACCCCTTATGAGGGCTATGTCGCGCTGGCGGAGCGCCTGAACGAGCTGGTGCCGGGCGACGTGGCCCGTCGGACGTACTTCGTCAACTCCGGCGCCGAGGCCCTCGAGAACGCTGTCAAGGTTGCCCGCGCCGCCACCGGGCGCCAGGCGGTCGTCGTCTTCGACCACGCCTTCCACGGCCGGACGCTCCTCACGATGAGCATGACGGCGAAGGCGATGCCCTACAAGGCCGGCTTTGGGCCGCTGGCGCCAGAGATCTACCGGATGCCCTACAGCTATCCCTACCGGTGCGCCGCCGGGGCTTCCTACGAGGAGTGCGGGCCGGCCTGTGCCGAGGCTGCCATCACGGCGATGAACCGCCAGATCGGCGGCGACCGCATCGCCGCTCTCGTGATCGAGCCGGTCCTCGGGGAGGGGGAGTCGTCATCCCCGGTGACGGTTTCCTTCCGCAACTGTCCGAGTACTGCCATGAGAACGGGATCATCTTCGTCGCCGACGAGGTGCAGGCCGGTTTCGCCCGGACGGGTCGGTGGTTCTCCTCTGAGCACTTCTCGATCGTGCCCGACATCATCACGACTGCAAAGGGCCTCGGCGGTGGACTGCCGATCGGCGGCGTCACCGGCCGGGCGGACATCTTGGCCGCGCGTCCACGGTGGCGGCCTCGGCGGCACATTCGGCGGCAACCCGATCTCGTGCGCGGCCGCCCTGGCGGCGATCGAGGAGGTGGAGCGGCTCGGGCTTCTCCAGCGTGCGCGAGCGAGATCGGAGGGATCTTCGAGCGTCGCCTGCGCCCGCTCGCGCGGTGAGGTCGAGGCGGTCGGGGACGTCCGCGTGATCGGCGGCGATGGCGGCCGTCGAGCTCGTTTCCGACCGGGCCGCCAAGACCCCGGACCCCTCTGCTGCCTCCGCCGTGCTCGCCCGTTGCCACTCGGAGGGCGTCATCGTTCTCCGGGCGGGGACCTACGACAACGTCGTGCGGATCCTGCCACCGCTCGTCATCTCCGACGAGCTACTGAACGAGGGCCTCGAGGTGCTCGAGAAGGCACTCCGCTCGCTCTGAGCAATCGGTGCGACCGTAGCCGTGGCGCCTCAGTGCCCGGTGAGGCGGTCGACGGCGGCCGCCAGCCGGGATGGGCGGCCGGTTGCGTGCTCTCTCATGTCGGCGCGGTGCATGAGGGCGAGGCCGGCGTTGACCCCGAGCCACCGCATCGGCTCCGGCTCCCATGTCAGGCGACCGGTGGCCCACCCAGCAGAGCCGGGTGAGGTCGGTCTCCCGCCCGCAGATGAGGTCGGCGAGCGTCCGCCCGGCGAGGTTGCTCGTGCCGACGCCGTCTCCGACGTAGCCGCCGGCGGCCGCCAGGCCGGCCCGCCGGTCGAAGGACGACCGACGGGTGCCAGTCCCGGTGGACGCCGAGGGGGCCGCCCCAGGTGTGAGTGAGGCGCACCTCGCCGAGTGACGGGGAACAGCTGCGCCGAGCGTCTCGCGGAGGCCATTGTGCACGGCCGGCACCTGGTCGAAGGCAGTCGGCGACCCTCGAGCCGAAGTGGTACGGGGCGCCCCTGCCGCCGAATGCGAGCCGCCCGTCCGCCGTCAGCTGGCCGTAGATGAGCAGGTGGCGCCCGTCGGTGAAGGTGAGACCCCGGCGGAGCGCCTCCCCAGAAGCTGCTCCGAGCGCCGCGACGCCCTCTTCGCCGAGTGGCTCGGTCGCCACCATGAGGGAGTAGAGGGGGACGCTTCGCGCTTGTGCCCGGGGAGGAGGGAGGTGTAGCCCTCCGTCGCCAGCACGGCGATCTCGGCGCGTACGCGGCCGCCCGGTGTCTCGAGGCGCCTCAGGCTGCCGCGGGGGCCGGCTGGCGAGATCTCGCCGGACGGGCGACTGCTCGAAGATCTGCACGCCGCGCCGCTCGGCGGCTGCGGCGATGCCCGCGGACGAGGCGGGCCGGATGGAGGGCGGCGCAATGGGGCGTGTAGACCCCGCCGAGGACGTCGGTCGCCTCTATGAGCGAGGTCGCCTCTGCCGGCCCACACCAGCGCACGTCCTCCTCGCCGATGCCGAGTTCCCGCAGAGCGGCGATCTCGGCTTCGGCCCGGGCCGCCTGGGCGCGGGAGCGGGCGAGGCTGAGGGTTCCTCCCTTTCGGTAGTGGCAGTCGATCCCCTCGACAGAGGCGACGGAGCCGACCTCGTCGACGGTGTCCTGCATAGCCCGCCGCATACGGTGCATCGCCTCTGCTCCCTCGAGGCGGGCGATGCGCTCGGGCGAGGCGGCGAAGAGGGCCGAGCACCACCCGCCGTTTCGTCCCGAGGCGCCGAAGCCGGCCACCTCCTGTTCCAGCACGGCGATCCGGAGGTGCGGGTCGACGCGGGACAGGTAATAGGCCGTCCATAGGCCCGTGTACCCGGCCCCGACGATCGCCACGTCGACCTCGATGTCCGAGCGTGAGGCGGTCGCGGGCAGCCACAGGCTCGGGAAGGCTGTCGAACCAGAACGACGTCCCGCTCCACCGTGTCGGATCCGAGATCGCCGGCGCCGGCGTCAGAGGCGGGCTCGAGGTCGAGGTCGAGGCAGCCATGGGCGGCGACGCTAATGCAGAGCGACCGCCGCACGTGCCGTGACCCGGTAGCGTCGCGCGGCACGGCGCGCACGCGGCGCCGCTCGTCGGCGCACGGCGCCCTTGTCACCGGTCCAGCGAGCCCTTGTCGTGGCGCACCGGCGCCCTTGTCATCGCCGGTCCATCTCTGCGAGGATCAGGCCAGGCCCGCCGCCGGTGCATCACTGCGCCCGGGCAGCGAGCAAGGATGCCTCCTGGCATCGTCACGAAAAGAGCCACGACAGCCTTCGGAGGTCAGCTGTGGGAAGCGAGAACGGGAACGAGTCCGAGCCTTCGCCGGCTGCAGAACTTCATAGGCGGCCAGTTCGTCGACACCAAGAGCGGTGAGACGAGCGAGCTCATCAACCCGAGCACGGGTGAGGCCTTCGCCGAGGCACCGCTCTCGCGTGAGGACGATGTCAATGCCGCCTTTGAGGCGGCGGCGGCAGCCTTCGAGATCTGGCGGGAGAAGACCCCCTCAGAGAGAAGCCTGGCCCTCATCCGGATCGCCGATGCTCTCGAGGCCCACGCGGAGGAGCTCGTCGGTGCCGAGTCCGAGAACACGGGCAAGCCGTTCGCTCTCACGATGTCCGAAGAAGTACCGCCGATGGTGGACCAGATCCGCTTCTTCGCCGGAGCGGCGCGTCATCTCGAGGGACGCTCGGCTGCTGAGTACATGTCGGGCCACACGTCGTTCATCCGCCGTGAGCCGATCGGCGTCTGCGCCCAGGTGACGCCGTGGAACTACCCGATGATGATGGCGGTATGGAAGTGGGCGCCGGCGATCGCCGCCGGCAACACCGTCGTGCTGAAGCCGTCCGACACGACACCTGTCTCGACCCTTCTCATGGCAGAGATCATGTCGGAGCATCTCCCGGCGGGGGTGATCAACGTCGTGTGCGGCGACCGTGACACCGGCCGCGCCCTTGTCGCCCACCCCGTTCCCCAGATGGTGTCGGTTACCGGCTCGGTCCGTGCCGGGATGGAGGTGGCCGAGTCGGCCGCCCACGACCTGAAGCGTGTCCACCTCGAGCTCGGCGGGAAGGCGCCGGTCATCATCTTCGACGACGCAGACCTCGAGAAGGCAGCCGAGACGATCGCCGGTGCCGGTTACTTCAATGCCGGCCAGGACTGCACGGCCTCGACGCGGGTGATCGCCGGCCCCGGCGTCTACGGCGACTTCGTCTCCGAGCTCGTCGAGCGGGCCAAGGGGACCAAACCCGGAGGCACCGACGTCGAGGACGCCGACTTCGGCCCGCTCAACAACGCCAACCAGCTGGCTCGCGTCAGCGGCTTCCTCGAGCGCACCCCGTCCCATGCCGAGGTTCGTGCCGGCGGTCACCACATCGGCGAGCGCGGCTATCTCTTCGAGCCCACAGTCGTGGCCGGGCTGCACCAGGACGACGAGATGATCCAGAACGAGATCTTCGGCCCGGTCATCACCGTGCAGAGCTTCTCGGACGAGCAACAGGCGCTCAGCTGGGCGAACGGCGTGCAGTACGGCCTCGCCTCGAGCGTTTGGACGAGGGACCACGGCCGGGCGATGCGGATGGCGAAGGGCCTCGACTTCGGCTGCGTGTGGATCAACACCCACATCCCGCTCGTCGCCGAGATGCCCCACGGCGGCTTCAAGCACTCGGGCTACGGCAAGGACCTGTCGATGTACGGCTTTGACGACTACACCCGGGTCAAGCACGTGATGAGCGCCATCGACTGAGAACGACCACGAGCGGCTCGCTTCTCGCCCGCCCGTGCCCGCCGTAGCGGGACCGTATCGGCCGCCGGCCTCAGGCGGGCGCGGGGGTCTCCTCTCGGAGGTGCCACTGCTCGCCATAGGACGTGATCATGTCGAGGAGCGGGACGGCGTCGAACGCTTCGCAGCCGAGCACGCCGGCACCCTGCCACTCTCCGTTCGCCCGTAGCTCGAGGGCGGCGACCGGGGCGATGGCGGTCTGCCAGACGACGGCTTGGCAGCCGTGCCGAGCCATCGTCTCGCCATTGTCCGAGACGTGGTAGAGGTACACCTGGCGGGGGTTGCCGTCCTTGTCCGTCCCCCGGACGGCGGTGCCGGCGCATGTCTTTCCTCCCATCCGCTCGCCGAGCGTGGCCGGATCGGGCAGGCAGGCTGCCACGACATCGCGGGGCGCCACTTCCTTGCCCCGTACCTTCACCGGCCTTGTCGAGTCGAGGCCCAGCTTGTGGAGGGTCTGCAGCACGCCGATGAACTCGTCGCCGAGGCCGTACTTGAACGTCGCCCGCCCGACGTCGAGAAAGCGCGGGATGAGGAGCACCTCCTCGTGCTCGACGTTGACACACGTCGTCTCCCCGATGCCGTCGGGAAAGTCGAAGACCTCCGGTTCGGAGAAGGGCTCGGTCGTGTACCAGCCCCGGTCCCGCTCGTAGACGACAGGGGGGTTGAGGCACTCCTCGATCGTCGTCCAGATGCTGAAGGTCGGGGCGAAGTCGTATCCCTCGACCACGAGGCTTGCCCCGTCGCGGACACCGACCTCGTCCATCGAGGAGAAGAGGTGGTCGGATGCATACCGGGCGAAGACGTCCGACAGCCCGGGCTCTACGCCGCAACCCACCAATGCGAGCCGGCCCCGCTCGGCGAAGATCTCATGGGCGGCGAACTGCTGCGCGCCGAGGATCTGACCGACCTGCTCGTATGGGCGCTCACTATCCGGTATCGAGAGGGACATCGCCATGTCGAGGTAATCGGTGCCCGCCGCCATGGCGGCATCGAAGATGGCGGGGACGAATCTCGGGTCGCAGGCGTTGAAGATCACGTCGACCTTCTCTTGCAGCGCGAGCTCGGCGACGGCTGCTGAGTCCCCGGCGTCGAGGGTGACGCCCTCGGCGGCCGTGCCAGCCCCGCGGGCCCGCTCGGCGACCTGAGCGGCCCGATGGCCGGCGATGTCGCCGACGACGAGTCGCTCCAAGAAACCCCTCTCTCCCGCCAACACAGCTGCCGCCTCCCCGACACCGCCGGCACCGACGAGCAGAACCCTCACTGAGCACCACCTCACTTGCCGGGAGAACCCGGGGCCGGTCCCCGTGGCGGATCAGCCGGATCAGGCTAGCTCGTCGCCCTGAGGCTCGATACTTCTCGAGGTCAGTGCTGGATCGAGATCGGATAGCCGTGGATTGGGACGAGCTCGACCCAGGTGTGGCCAGGAGAGAGCGTCATCGCCGAGCCGTTCGAGAAGCGGTACTTCGTGACGTCGCCGTACTTGGGGCAGCTCCAGGTGCCGCTTTCCACTTTGCCGTTGCGAAAGATGTAGGCGTTGCCGTGACCCTCGGTGATGCTCTCCACGTCGGGCACCGTTCCGCTCTCGGCGTACGGCCCCCGCCTCGTGGCGACGGTCTCTACGACCACGTTCGCGGCACTCAGCTGCTGACCGCCGGCGTCCCGGTCGGCCGTGCTCACACCATCGGCTTCGTAGTAGCGCATGAATGCCTTCCTCGCGCCGTCCCATCTCCAGACGACGTTCTCCCCTGTTGCAAAGCCACCGATCGTCACCCCGGCGGCAGTCGTTGCTGCGGCCGGCGGTGAGCTCGAGTAGCCGAACTGCGGCGGGGGAGCGTCCTTTGCGTGGGCGAAGAGGGCGTAGAGGGCCTTCGTCGAGGAGTAGTAGTTCCAGGGAGGCACCCGATCGGTGGTGCGGTAGTAGGCGTTGGAAGTCGGGTAGATCGAGCCGTTGGCATCGTGGAGCCACTTGAGGCTGGCCACGACGGCGTCCCACTGGTTGATGCCGCCGGAGAATGCGAGGATGGGGTGGCCATAGGAGGCAAGGATGTGCCAGTCGTCCCAGCGGACCGATCGGGCGGGCCCGAGTGCGGCCGCCGCGTTGCATTGGAAGATCGCCAGGTAACGGGTGATGCCGCCCTCGGCCATCTCCTCGTAGACGATGTCGGCGTTCGGCAGGCCGCTCTGGGGGCGGGAGGAGGGATCGTTCCCGATCTTGACGCCGAGGGCGGGTCGCGCCGGTACGTGGCCCCCTCTTGCCCGGACACCTGTCAACGGGCAGAGATCCGAGGCGAGATGGGGACGGGGGGAGGTCGACGTGCTCGAGGAACTGCTGCTCGATGACGACGACGACGTCGACCCGCCGCGGTGGTGACTCGGATCTCCGGAGGCCGTCACGACGCTGAGGACGATTACGAGGGCGACGGCGGTGGCAACACCAGCCCCGGCCGCCAGTCGCTGCTTGGTGTCGAGGCGGCGCAGCCACAGGCCCGGCCGGGCATGCCACGGCACGGGCTGGGGGCGTCCTCTGCTCCCCGGCGGTCTCGGTGCTCTTCGGCGGGGATCGCTCACGGCTCGAAGGTAACCGACCGGTCTCCCGGGATGGGGGATACCGGAGAGGCTGAAAGCGGGCTGTGCTGGGATGCTGTCGGTGTGGTGACAGGGCGACGGAGATCGGCAGAGAAGCGGTGACGCCCGCTCCGGGTGGGCTCCTCGACGGGCAACGGCGCCCCCGCGCCGTGCAGCTCGTCGCCGGCGCGGACTGGTATGTCGTCGAAGCGGGCCGGTTCGACCTCGTGGGAAGGGGGGACGTGAGCGAGGCAGACCTGCGTGCTGTCCATCGTGAGCTGCCGGGAGCGATCTTCGTCTGCGTATGGCGACCGAGGCCACTCGAGGATGTTCTTCCTCCCAGCCGCCCCTTCATCTCGCGGCGGATCGCCAAGGCGTCCAAAGCCGCCGGCACGCTGCATCCGAAGCTGCAGTGGGTTGCGAGGGGCGCCCGGGTCGCCGTCCTGCCCGGGCTCGGCGTGCGCTGGGTGGATGGCGAGCGCTTCTACAAGTCCGGCGACAGCGTGCCGCTGCCGTGGACCAACCCGCGCATCGAGATGACCGTGATGCGGCCGGCGGAGCTGAACCGGGCGATGCGAGAGGCAATCGGCCCGGAGGGCCCCAGCCGGGCGGGCCGGCCGGACCTCCCGCAGGTTGCAGCGGCCGACCGGACCGGGGCGGACCGCTTCCGACGAGGCGGGCGCGCGGGCTGACGGCGCGACGGCCTACATTTCGCCGGAATGGCTACCTGGATCGAGCAATGGGACGCACCGGCCGGCGACGGACCGAGTGTGGCCGTGAAGGACCTCATCGACGTCGTCGGCTCCGTCACGACGGCGGGGTGCCGGGCCGTCGCCGATCTCGGCGTCGTCGCCACCCGTGACGCACAGTGCATAACCGCAGTCCGGCGGGCCGGGGGGCGCCTCGTCGGCAAGGTGAACCTCCACGAGCTGGCCTTCGGGACGAGCGGGGTCAACCCGTGGTTCGGGACGCCCGTCAACCCGGCCGACCCCGGCCGGGTGCCCGGAGGATCGTCGTCCGGGTCGGCGGTCGCCGTTGCGACCGGTGAGGCGGATGTGGCGCTCGGGTCCGACACGGGGGGCTCGGTCAGGATCCCGGCGGCATGCTGCGCCGTCGCGGGGTTGAAGACGACTTACGGCCGCCTGCCGCTCGACGGCGTCTGGCCTCTTGCTCCGAGCTTCGACACCGTCGGTGTCCTCGGTGCCGCCGTGGGCGACGTCGTGACAGGTATGGCGCTCATGGAGCCGGGTTTCGAGGCCGCCGCCGAGACCCCCGACGTGATCGGCCGCCTGCTGCCCGACCCGGCTACGAGCGGCGCCGAGGTGGACCCGGTGATCGACGCGGCCATCGACGCCGCGCTGCGAGCTGCGGGATTCAGGCTCGAGCCTGTTCCGCTCGAGGGCTGGCGGAACGCCTGGGCCGCCCAGCAGCGGCTCCTTGTCGCTGAGGCACGAGAGGTCCTTCACAGTCTCGTCGAGGATCACCCTGAGGGCGTCGGCCCCTCGATCTTCGAGCGGTTGGCGGCAGCCGGCCGCCTCACGAGCGCCGAACTGGTGGCAGCCGGCGCCGTCAAGCGGACCTGGACCGAGAGCCTGGCGGCGCTCCTTCAGCGCTACGAGGTGCTGGCGCTGCCAACCCTCTCGACCCGCCCTCCCTTTCCCGATCGGTTCGGGCGGGAGTTCAACCTTCTCACCGCTCCGGTCAACCTGGCCGGCTACCCTGCGAGCGCCCAGCCCGTCCCGGCGCCCGGGCGCCCGCCTGCGAGCCTCCAGCTCGTCGGCCGTCCCGGCTCAGAAGAGCTGCTCTGCGCGGCAGCGCTCAGGATCGAGGCGGCCATCCCACTCGGCGGGTGGCGGCGGTGAGCGCCGCTTTCGAGCTCGACCTCGACACGGCGCTTCAACCGACGGCGCCGGGACGCCATGCCGGCCGGTTGACGTCCCGCTTCGATGTCGGCGGCGGCATGAACGGCGGCTATCTAGGCGTTGTCTGCCTGCGCGGCGTCCTCGCGGAGAGCGACCTTCCCGACCCGCTCTCGATGACGCTCCACTACCTGTCGCGACCCGAGCCCGGCCCGGCAGAGGTCCGCGTGGAGAGGCTGCGGGTCGGGCGCGGGCATGCCACCTTCGCCTTCGACCTCGTGCAGAAGGGCGGCGACGGGACCGAGGAGGCGCGGGTGACAGGGCTCGTCCTCACGGGGCGGCTCAGAGACGCCGGCCCGCTCGACTTCGCCCCCTCCCCGCCAGAAGTGGCAGGGCCGGAGGAGTCGAGCCCGGTCGGGAAGCTCTCGATGGCCGGAGGCTCAGTCAGCCTGTGGGACCGTCTCGAGCTCCGCATCGCCTCACCGGAGGATCTCTTCTTCCTGCGGAGCAAGCCCGGGGAGGCCCGCGGTGGCGGATGGACGAGGCTCGCCGACGGCAGGCCGGCAGACGCCCTCTGCGTCCCGCTCTTCCTCGACTGCTGGCCGCCGGCCGTCTTCGCCCGAACGATGCGACCGGACGAGGTTGGCGCTCCCACCCTCGAGCTGACGGTTCACTGGCGGAACCGTGTTCGGGCCGATTGGCATCACGCCTCCTTCGAGACGCGGCTCCTCGCCGGTGGCTACGTCGACGAGGAGGGCGAGTTGTGGAGCTCCGACGGCACCCTCGTCGCCACGAGCCGGCAGCTCGCCCGGTACTCCGGCGAGTGCCCCTGAACCGCCGGCGTGTGCGCCCCGACCAAGGTGGCCTAGCGTGGAGACGTGCCTGTTCTGCCGTTTTCGACGGCGCTGCTCACCGATCGCTACGAGCTGACGATGCTCGATGCGGCGGTCGGATCAGGTGCGGCCGGCCGCAGGGCTGTCTTCGAGGTCTTCGCCAGGTCTCTCCCGCTCGGCCGGCGTTACGGGGTCTTCGCCGGCCTCGGGCGGCTCGTCGAGGCGATCGAGGCCTTCTGCTTCGGGCCTGACGAGATCACATATCTCCTCGACGAGGACGTTGTGGGGGAGGAGACCGCAGAGTGGCTGCGGTCGTTCCGCTTCTCGGGCGACCTTGACGCCTATGCGGAGGGTGAGTGCTACTTCCCCGGCAGCCCCGTGCTCACGATCGAGTCCACCTTCGGCGAGGCGGTGCTGCTCGAGACCCTCGTGCTCGCGGTCCTCAACTTCGACTCCGCCGTCGCCGGCGCCGCCTCGCGCATGGTCGGCGCGGCGGCGGGCCGCCCCGTGATCGAGATGGGCTCCCGCCGCACCCACGAGCTGGCGGCAGTGGCGGCCGCACGAGCCGCCTACCTCGCCGGCGCCTCGTCGACCTCCAATCTCGAGGCTGGCCGGCGTTACGCCATCCCGACGGCCGGAACGGCCTCTCACGCCTTCATCCTCGCCCACAGCGACGAGCGGAGCGCCTTTGCTGCTCAGCTCGCCGCCATGGGGACCGGCACGACGCTCCTCGTCGACACCTACGACGTCCCGGCGGCCATCAGTACAGCTGTCGAGTTGGCGCAGGAGAGGGGGGCGAGCGGACCGGGAGCTGTCCGGCTCGACTCAGGGGACCTCGTCGGCGAGAGCATGCGCGCCCGGCGGCTGCTCGACTCCCTCGGAGCAAACGAGACCCGCATCGTCATTACCTCCGACCTCGACGAGTACGCCATCGCGGCGCTCGCGGACGCCCCGGCTGACTCCTACGGAGTCGGCACGAGGATCGTCACAGGTTCGGGTGCCCCGACGGCAGGCTTTGTCTACAAGCTCGTCGCCGTCGCCTCCGAGAGCGGGCTTTCTGCCCCCTTGCGCCCTGTCGAGAAGCGCTCGCCGGCCAAGCACAGTCTCGGCGCACGCAAGCTGGCGTCGCGATGGATCGACGACGAGGGTGTCGCCCGTGTCGAGTTCATCCAGGCGCTCGGCGACGGGGCGGACGCCAGCGATGCGGCGCCGGCACCCGAGGAGATGCCAGAGGGATGGGCGCCTCGCGAGCTTCAGCGCCGGATCGCTCACAAAGGCATCTTTGTGACCGATGTGCCCACACTCGAGGAGTCGAGGGAACACCACAGGTGGGCTGTCCGCGAGCTCGGCAGCGCCGCCTTCGACCTCCGCGCCGGCGAGCCGCTCATCCCCACCCGTTACGCGAAGGCGCCCCGGCCCGGGCGGCGCTCTGCCGCCGTCCCGCTCGCCGGGCGCCGGCGGGGCGGCCTCCTCGCCGGGAGAGGCGCTCCCGAACGGTGCCGGGCCTGCAGGCGATGGCCGCCGGGCGGAGGGTGCCGCCGCCGGCCACGGGCACCGAGAGGCTCCGACGGGCGGCGCGTCAGGGACGCGAGCCCTCCTCGTCGTCGACGTTCAGCGTGACTTCTGCGAGGGCGGCTCGCTCCCGATCCACGGCGGCAATGACGTCGCCGAGCGGATCGCCGCCCTCGTGAGCGGATCGAGAGCTGACTATGGGGCCGTCGTGGCAAGCCGCGACTGCCACGTCAACCCGGGCACCCACTTTGCCGGGGCCGGCGAAGTCCCCGACTTCGAGACGTCGTGGCCCGTCCACTGCGTCGCCGGAAGCGATGGCGCCGAGATGCACCCCCTCCTGCAAGGGGTCCCTTTCGACGCCGTCTTCGAGAAGGGCGCCAACGAGGCCGCCTACTCGGCCTTCGAAGGCAGCGAGGCGGGCGGGCTGTCGCTGTCCAGGTGGTTGCTCGACCGGGGCATCGACCGCGTCGACATCTGCGGCCTCGCGACGGACTATTGCGTCCGCTCGACGGTGCTCGACGCCGTCTACGCCGGCTTTGCAGCCCGGGTCCTCGTCGGCCTCACGGCCGGAGTGAGCGCTGCCACGACCGAGGACGCCCTGCAGGCGATGGCCGAGGCGGGCGCCGAGCTCGCCGGCGACGACGTCGCCGGGACGTCGCTCGCAGCGCGCTTCGCGCACGACGAGCGGTGACGGCAGGTCCTCTCGACGGCATCGTGGTCGCCGACTTCTCCCGTGTGGTTGCCGGGCCGTTCGCGACGATGTTGCTCGGTGACCTCGGCGCAAGGGTGATAAAGGTCGAGCGGCCCGGCGCCGGTGACGACACGAGAGGCTTCGGACCACCCTTTGTCGGCGGGGAGAGCTCGTACTACCTCTCGATAAACCGGAACAAGCGCTCAGTGGCGTGGGATCTCACCACAGGAGAGGGCCGGGCGAAGGCACTGCGGCTCGCGAAGGGCGCCGACGTCGTCATCGAGAACTTCAAGGCGGGCACCGCCGATCGTCTCGGGATCGGCTACCCGGCCGTGTCGGCCACCAATCCGCGGGTGGTCTACTGCTCGGTCTCGGGCTTCGGTACGAGCGGAGCGGGCGCCGCCCTTGCCGGCTACGACTTCCTCGTCCAGGGCGTCGGCGGCCTCATGTCGATCACCGGGGACGCCGGCGGCGAGCCGCGCAAGGTGGGAGTCGCCGTTGTCGACGTCCTGACCGCTCTCTACGGGACGACCGCCATCCTGTCTGCTCTCCTCGAACGGTCGAAGTCCGGCCGCGGGCAGCACGTAGAGGTCGACCTCCTCTCGTGCCTCTTGGCGTCGCTCATCAACCAGGCCTCGACCTACCTCACGACCGGGGCGATCCCCGGCGCGATGGGGAACCGCCACCCGAGCATCGCACCATACGAGACCTTGCAGGCGGCCGACCGTCCCCTTGTCGTCGCCGTCGGCAACGACGCCCAGTTCGCCTCGTTCGCTGCCGTCGTCGGCGCCCCGTGGATGGCGGCCGACGAGCGCTTCGCGAAGAACGCCGGCCGCGTCGCCCACAGGGACCAGATGGTCGAGCTGCTCGAGACCGAGCTCGGCCGGCGCCCGGCGGCCGAGTGGATCGAGCTGCTGCAGGCCGTTGGCATCCCGTCGGGCGTGGTGAACGACATCGGCGAGGCGTTCGCCCTCGCCGACCGTCTCGGGCTCGACCCTGTCGTGGCCTTGACGCGGGACGGCGAGGTCTCTCCCGGCGCTGCCGGCAAGCCAGGCGAGGAGGCTCAGGTGCGGGATCCGATGGGTTTCTCGAGGACGCCCGTCACCTACCGGCACGCACCGCCCCACCTCGGCGAGCACACCGCCGAGGTGGAGGAGGAGCTGGGCCTTGCCTGAGGGGCGAGCGCGTCAGTCGGCCGCTGAGGCCGCCCCGCCCTGGCCGAGATGCTCGCTCGCGTCCGGAAGGGTGTCTGCTTCCATCTCCTCCAGCCAGAGCTGGGCGTTGCGGCTCGCCCAGGCGCGGGTGATCCTGCCGGTGAACATCGACTTCAGCTGCTCGGTCCGGCCGAGGGCGACGAAGATGTGGAGCGCGACGGCGACGAAGATGGCGATGTAGCCGACGTCGTGCACGAGGGTGGCCCCCGTGGCGAGGGTGACGAGCCGCGACGGGGCGAAGCGCATGATGACTCCGGTCGCCAGCATGACGACCATCCCGCCGCCGAGGAAGGCGGCCTCTGCCTTCTGGCCGCCGTTGAATTTCCCCCGCGGCAGGTCGAGCCGCCTCGACGGGCGGCGGAACCAGTCGAAGTCCTCCCGCCCCCACCTGTCGAAGCGGCGGAGGTCGGCCACGAGGCGCCTGCGCCATGGCCCGAGGACGCCGATGAGCAACGGGACGAGGAGAGCGAGTCCTGAGACGACGTGGACGTTCTCGACGATGGCGCGGTGGCCGACGAGGAGGGCGAGCGTCGGGACGTAGAGGACCGACCCGGTGAAGAGAAGGACGAGCATGAGGACCGCCGTCGACCAGTGGACGGCGCGCTCGACGCCGTCGAAGCGGGCGAGCTCCCTCGTCAGGCGGCCGCCGGTTGACCGGCCGGCGCCTGCTCGAAAGCTCGCGGCGTCCGCCGGCGCCCTCCGAGCGGCCGTGCCGGACGTCACTGCGACCCGCCGATCCATCCGTTGACCGCGTAGCCGTAATTCTCCCAGTAGCCGGGCACGACGTGGTCGAGCAGCTCGATACGGTCGAGCCACTTGATCGACTTGTAGCCGTACATCGGCGGGACGTAGAGGCGGACCGGTCCGCCGTGCTCGGGCGTGACGTCGTTGCCGATCATCCTGTCGGCGACGATGACGTCGGACAGGCGGGCCTGGGGGAGGGTGAGGCTCTCCGTGTAGACGCCGTCGCCCGAGAACATCCGCAGCGCCGTCGCGCCGCCGCGGACGCCGGCGCGGTCCAACACGACGGAGAGGCGGACGCCCTCCCAGTGGACGTTCGGCACCCGCCAGCCGGTGACGCACTGGAAGTAGTGCACGAGCCTCGTGCGGGGCATCGCCCGCAGATCCTCGAGGGAGAACGTGACGGGCCGCTCGACGAGGCCGCCCACCTGGAGCCGGTAGGCGTCGGGCGAGATCATCGGGATCGAGCCGGTGACGGTGTAGATGCGAAACTCGTCGGCTCCCGGAACGAGGGCGCCGAGACCCCCAAAGGCGTTGCTGACGTGGGTGAGCGCTCCGCCGGCGACCGATTCGAACTTGGCTCCAAAGGCGATCCCTCCGACGCCGAGGGCGCCGAGCCCGAGGAGGGTTCGGCGCCCGACATGAGTCACGTCGCCGGCTCGGCTCGAGACCCGGCCGCTCGGAGCGAGCGGTTCGATCTGGCGGGGGCCGCCCTCGCCGTGCCGTGCGCTCTTTTTGCTCATCGGATCTCCGACTCCCTTCACCAGAGTCTTACGCACTTTGGCCCTGCAGGGATTGCGCGAAGCTCAGTCCCCCCGCCGGCGGCCGCGTTACGCCCTTCGTCCTCGCCGGGGCAGAGGCAGCGGGCGGGCGTGCTTCAGGCGGCGCTCGTGTCCGGGGACGTCCGGACGGGACGCGCCGGTACCCTCCGGCATGCGATATCGCCAGCTCGGCCGTTCCGGCCTCACGGTCTCGGTCGTCGGCCTCGGCGCGAACAACTTCGGCGGTCGGCTCGACCTCGAGAGGTCGCGCCCGGTCGTCGAGGCGGCGCTCGACGCCGGGATCAACCTCATCGACACCTCCGACAGCTACGGCAGCATGGGCGGCTCTGAGGAGGTGCTCGGCGCCATCCTCGAGAAGCGCCGCGACTCGGTCGTGCTCGCCACGAAGTTCGGCTCCGACATGGGCGGCTCGAACGGCCCGGACTGGGGAGCGCGGGCAAGCAGGCGTTACATCGTCCGGGCGGTGGAGGCGTCCTTGCGGCGGCTTCGCACCGACTGGATCGACTTGTACCAGCTCCACCGTCCAGACGGGCTCACGCCGCTCTCCGAGACGCTCGAGGCGCTCGACGATCTCGTTCACGACGGGCAAGGTGCGCTACGCCGGCTCGTCCAACCTGGCGCCATGGCAGGTCGTCGAAGCGGATTGGGTGTCGTCGACGAAGGCGATCACCCGCTTCGTCTCGGCACAGAACCACTACTCGCTCCTCGAGCGCGGCGTGGAACGGGAGCTCGTTCCGGCCTGCCTCGCCCACGAGGTCGGCGTCATCCCGTACTTCCCGCTCGCGAACGGCCTCCTGACCGGCAAATGGCGCCACGGCGAGCCGCCACCGGCGGGCAGCCGGCTGGCGGATGGGTGGGCGACGGGACAATGCCACCAAGGCGGCTTTCGAGGCCGTCGAGGCCCTGCGGTCCTTCGCGGCGGAGGCCGGCGTCGACCTGCTCTCGGTCGCCATCGGCGGCCTCGCCGCCAAGCCCGCCGTCGGATCGGTCATCGCCGGCGCCACCTCGGTCGAGCAGGTGAGGTCGAACGCCCGCGCCGGTGAGTGGGAGCCGAGCCCGGACGAGCTGCGCCGGATCGACGAGATCACCGCCAGCTTCGCCTAGGGCGCGCCCGGGCAGCCGCCGGGCGGGATGAGCACGCCGGGGTTCAAGATGCCGGCCGGATCGAGGGCCTTCTTGACGGCCCTCATGACGGCGATCTCGGCGCTGCGAACGGGCCCGGGTCACGAGGCCCACCTTGGCCACCCCGATCCCGTGCTCGGCACTGATAGAGCCTCCGAGCTGGAGGGTGAGGGCAAGCACGGCCTCGTCGACCGATTGGTCGCCGGCGGGCGGCCCGAGGACGTTCACGTGCAGGTTGCCGTCGCCCACATGGCCGAAGCAGATCGTCCGTTGCCGCCGGCGAGCACTGCACTACCACCGCCTCGACAACCTCGGCGAACTCCGCCAGGCGGTTGAGGGGGAGGGAGACGTCGAGCTTGTGAGGAATGCCGAGTGTGGCTATCGCCTCGGCGTGGCGTTCCCGGTAGGCCCACAACCGCTCACGCCGCCCGGGATCGGTGGCCACGGCGGCACCAAGGACGTCGGGCTGGTCGGCGAGTGCAGCAGCCAGCGCCGGCGCCGGGTCCGAGGCGCCGGCGGCCTCGATCGTCAACCAGGCGTCAGCTGAGCGCGAAGAAGGCGGATCTGGCAGACCGGCATGGCCGGCGACGAGCTCCATGCCGGCCGGGTAGGTGATCTCGACCGCCTCGAGGCCGTCCACCCGGCGCCGGAGAGCCGCTGCCACCTCGAGCGCCGTCGCCGTGACGGCTCCCGGTGCCGAGATCCGTCGACGACCCACCGGCGCGGATCGCGACGAGCGCCGTCACCCGGTGGAGAGGGCGGTCGACGAGACGCATCGCGACTGCGGTCAGCACTGCGAGGGTGCCTTCGCTGCCGGCGAGAAGTGAGACGAGGTCCCAGCCGACGTTGTCCTTCCACAGCCCGTCCATCCGGCGTACGACCGAGCCGTCGGCGAGGACCGCCTCGAGGCCGGCGACGCGCGCCCGCATCGACCCGTGACGCAGGACATGGATGCCGCCCGCATTCGTGGCGACCATTCCGCCGAGGGTCGCCGACTCCCGGGCAGCGAGGTCGATGCCGAGCTCGTAGCCGATCGCTCCGGCGGCGCGTTGTGCGCTCGCGAGGGTGGTGCCGGCTCCGGCTTCCAGCAGGCCGGACGTGGCATCGCAGCGGGTGATCCCCTCGAGCCGGCGAGTCGAGAGCACGACGGGCGCAGCAACGGTCGGCGTCGCTTCCGGATCGGCCGTCCGGGCTCGGTCAGCCCGGGGAACGGGGTCGCCCTCCCGCACCGGCGCCGGGTGGGACCGCCACGAGGCACCGAACCGCCGACGAGGCCGGTGTTGCCGCCCTGTGGAATCACCGCGATGCCGGCATCACGGCAGCACGAGAGGAGGGCGGCCACCTCTCGGGTGCTCCCAGGTCGGGCGACCGCGAGGCAGCGTCCTCCGAAACGACCCGTCCAGTCGGACTCGTACGAGGCGGTGACGGCTTCGTCGGTCAGTAGGTGTGACGGCCCGACGATCTTCCGCAACTGCTCGATCGCGCCCTCGGTCGTGATCGTCACCTGCGCCCGGCGTCCGGCGCTAATAGCGGTACGACGCCGCTCTTTCCCTCCTGCCAGAAAGGGTCAACACAATCCCCACGACGAGGCAGACGACGCCGAAGGCAAGTGCCGCCAGACCCCGCTTGGTGTGTTTCTCGTCAAGATGCCCACCGGTTCCCTTCGTGTGGCCGGGGAAGAACGATGGCAGCGAATGGATGGGTTCGATCAGGTATACGACACCCGCCGCAATCGCCAGCACGGCTATCACGATGAGGATCACTGCGATGACATTGCGTCCGGTCATGCCGACAGAGTAAACGTCAGCGGCGTTGTTGCAAGAATCCTTTCGGCACAGCTCTGCCTACGAGGCCGCCGCGCCAGAGGTCAGGACAGCGCCGTCATGCTGCAGTCCTGCGGTGACAAGCCCGTCGAGCAACGCGGGCGGGGCGGAGGGCGAAAAGAGAAAGCCTTGCCCGCGGTCGCAGTCGAGAGCCTCGAGTATCCGAAGCTGCTCCTCGGTCTCGACGCCCTCCGCGACCACCGTCAGCTCGAGGGCGTGCGAGAGGTCGATTATGGCAGCGACGATGGCGCGCCCGCTCCTGCCGGCGCCGTTGACCCAGTTGAGCCCGTGGATGAACGACTTGTCGATCTTCACGAAGTCGAGTGGGAATTGGTGCAGGTAGGCGAGTGACGAGTAGCCGGTTCCGAAGTCGTCGAGGCCGATCTTGACGCCGGCCTCCCGGAGTGCCCAGAGGCCTGTCATCGAGGAGTTGGAGGCTTCGAGGAGGACGCGTTCGGTCACTTCGACCTGCAGGTTGCCGTGAGGCACCTCATGGGCGTCGAGCTGGTCTATGACGCCCCGATGGAACCCCGAGTCTGCGAGATGCCGGGCGGTGACGTTTATCGCCACTTCGGTGAAGTCGCTCCCGGGCATGCGGCTGTGCCACCTGCTTGCCTGTCTCACCGCGTCATTCAAGACCTCTTCGTCCATCTCGATGAGGAGACCCGTCTCTTCAGCCACCCCGATGAACGAATCCGGTAGGAGAAGCCCGCGATCGGGGTCCATGATGCGCATGAGGGCTTCGGCGCCGACGAGACGGCGGGAGCGGAGGTCCACGATGGGCTGGTACTCGACGACGAGGCGCTGCTCTTCGAGAGCCCGCCGCAGCATCCTCTCGGTGACGAGGCGCCCGACGGCTTTCGTACGAAGCTGTTCGTCGAAAGCCTCCACCCGGTCACGGCCCCGCTCCTTCGCCCTGTGGAGGGCGAGGTCGGCTTCGCCGAGCAGGTCGTCAGCGCTCCGTTCGGAGTCCTTCGTGCATGCGACGCCGATGCTCATCGTGCAGACGAGGTCCTCGCCGCCCACGTGAAATGGCTGCCGCCCGGCGGCTGCGATCCGCTTGGCCATGCCGATAGCCGACTGTTCGTCGACGAGGGCATCGGCGACGATCACGAACTCGTCGCCCCCGAGGCGCCCGAGCGTGTCCGCCGGGCGAAGGTGCTGGACGAGACGCTCCGCCATCTGCAGGAGAACCGAGTCCCCGACACGGAGCCCGAGCGAGTCGTTCACTACCTTGAACCTGTCGAGATCGAGATAGAGCACGGCGAGGACCCCCGACGAACGGCCCAGCCGGCGGAGACCGTGACGCAGCCGGTCCAGCAGCACCGTTCGGTTGGCCACTCCGGTGAGTGGATCGGAGAACGCCTGATGCTCCAGCCGGGCGATGTGCATCTGCCGGTTCGTGACGTCACGGATGGCCGAGACGACCAGCAGCTCACCGTTCTCATCGACCCGTCGAGACGTCGCCTCGGTCCAGCGGCTCGAGCCGTCCTGGCAGATGAACCGGTAGCTCACCGTCGCCACTTCGGCCGACTCGAGGGCCTCACGGCAATCACGGAGCGCCGCCAGATCGTCCGGGTGGATGAACTCGTCCTCTGTCCGACCTTCTAGCTCGTCCGGCTTCCAGCCGAACAGGTCATAGCAGGCCGGGGAGACGTAGCGCAGCACGCCCTCCTTCGTGGCCACCGTGTTGAGGTCGGGCGAGAAAAGAGCCAGTGAGGGATAGCCGCCTTCGCCAGTGCCCTCCGGCACGTCGGGGGCGATCGAAGAGCCGTCCATCCAGCCTTTCCCTGCCTTCGCGCCACCGGTGCCGGCGGTGCGCTCGCGGGGTCTCGACGAGCCTCTCCAAAGCTGCTCTGTGACGACTTTACTCGTTCCGGCGCAGGATTACCTCAGGAATGGAGTTGGCCGGCGGGAGGCGTGCTCGCCCCCCGGCTCGGTTGCGCACCGCCAATTCGGTTGTCGGAATGGCTCCGGTGATGAAGTCCCGGGCGACATCGGCGAGCAGCCGGTTGTGCCGGCGGGCATGCTCCCTCAGGGCTGAAAACGCCAGGTCCATCTCCATCCCCGCTCGTTCGGCAAGCATTCCCTTGGCCTGCTCGATGAGGATGCGGCTGTTGAGGGCGCGGCTCAGCTGATCGCTCAATATCTGGGCGTCGGCGGCCGCACGCTTCTGAAGTATGGCGATCGTCGCCAGGTCGGCCAGCGCCTGGGCGGCAAGGATGTCCGCGTCCGTCATTCCTGCCGGATCCGTCCCGAACAGGTTGAGGGCGCCGATGACCACTCGCCGGAGCCGCATCGGCATCGCATGGGCGGATCGGAACCCTGCCATGAGCGCCTTCGGGGCGAACCGGGGCCAGCGGCTGCCGCTCGCGGTGAGGTCCTGGTTCACGACCTGCTGGCCCGTCCGGTAACAGTCGAGGCAGGGACCTTCTTCGGCTTGCTCCTCGAACAGCTCGAGGAGACGCATCTTCTCGGATGAGGATGCCACTACACGGAGGTCCCCCTCGGCGGATATGAGCATCAGGCCGGCAGCCGAGATCCCGAACAGATGCACGCACCGATCCGTCAAAAGGCTGAACAGGTCGACGACATCGAAGTCGTCGACGAGAGTGTCGGCGAGCTCAACCATCGTCTGGGTGAGCGACAGTTCTCGCGTCACCATCGTGTCCTCATGTTCTCTCCTCCCGTGGCCCGAGACGCCGGCTCCCATGACTCTAGGCTCTCGGGCGGCAGCTTTCCGGGTACGGCCGGCAGGGACCTCCGTTCTCATCCACTCGCATAGGCGGGCGGGCTGCCGTCGCCGTCGTCAAGATGCACCCGGTGCAAGACGACGTCCGCTGCCACCTCAGAGACCGGGCGGTCGCTCGTAAAGGCGAACGAGCGCAGCCGGACCAGGGCTTCCCGGACGCTCACGTCGAGCTGCGCCGCCACCATGCCGGCTGCCTGGTGCACGACGAGCCGGAAGTCGGCGCCCTCCTCGAGCTCGATGGCGAGCGCCCCTGGTGGCCCATTCGCCTGCATGGTGAGGACGCCGCGGGCCGCCACGCCTGCCAGCACGAGGGCGTCGGCGTGTTGGTCATCGCTGAGCGATCCCGGCCGGTCCCTGTAGAAGTTGAGCGATCCGAGGCGCACCGAGCCGACCTGGAGGGGGAAGGAAAAGGCGGCGCGGGCACCGGCCGCCACGACGGGAGGTGAGAACGCCAACCAGCGGGCCGTCCCCGGGTCTGCAAGATCAGGCTCGAGCACCGGCCGATCCTGGAGGTAGGCGTCGACGCCGGGACCCTCGCCGAGGGTGAACTGAAGCTCTTCGATGAGAGCGGCGACGCCGTCAGTCGTGCAGACCGAGCCGAAGGGCACATCCTCTGACATGAGCATTATGCCTGCGCCCGTCATGGCCGAGACCCTGGCGCAGACGGCGCACAGGCGGCTCGACTCCGACCCGACTGCGCCGGCGCGCCGCAACTCCCGAAGAATGCGCCCGAGGCGCTCGCCGGCCATTGTTCAGGGACGCCGAGTCCGGTCTCGACGTGCAGCGCGTGCGGGCACAGAGGCCTCCTTGTCCGTGCGGGGCGGTCGACGCCCGACAGGGACCGGGTCACGCGTACCACGGCTCAGACCTGAGCCGGCCGTGGAAGAATCATACAACGTCAGGGTCCCGCACTCATTTGTCGCCGGTACGTGAGGAAGGCCGTTCCTGAGCCTCAGCTCTCGTCGTCGGCGGCGGTGCCGCTGCGCATCTTCTCGTTGATGGCATTGACGACGGTCGGGTCCATCAACGTGGTGACGTCGCCGAGCTCGCGGTTCTCGGCCACGTCGCGCAGCAACCGGCGCATGATCTTTCCGCTCCGCGTCTTCGGCAGCTCGGGAGTGAGCAGGATCTGCCGCGGCTTGGCAATGGGGCCGATCGACTTCGCCACCACGTTGCGCAGCTCCTCGATGAGCGCCGCACCCTCCTCCGGGGTCTGAGCCGCTTCGCCCTTCACGGTGACGAAGGCGACGATCGCCTGGCCGGTCGTGCTGTCCGACGCACCCACGACCGCCGCCTCGGCCACCCTCGAGTCCCCGACGAGAGCGTGCTCTACCTCGGTGGTCGAGATCCGGTGACCGGAGATGTTCATCACGTCGTCGACTCGTCCCAAGAGCCACAGGTCGCCGTCGTCGTCCTTCTTCGCCCCGTCGCCGGCGAAGTACCTTCCCGGAAAGCGGGACCAGTAGGTCTCCCGGTAGCGCTCCGGGTCACCCCAGATGCCGCGGAGCATCCCCGGCCAGGGCTCGGTGATCACGAGGTAGCCGCCCTCGCCGTTGCCGACCGAACGGCCGTCGTTGTCGACGACGTCGGCGCCGACGGCGGGAAAGGGGCACATGGCCGCACCAGGCTTGGTGGAGGTTATTCCCGGGAGGGGAGAAATGAGGATGCCGCCCGTCTCGGTCTGCCACCACGTGTCGACGACCGGGCACCTGTCACGGCCGACGTTCTTGCGGTACCACATCCAGGCTTCGGGGTTTATCGGCTCGCCGACCGATCCGAGTAGCCTCAAACTGGAGAGGTCGTGGGAGGCGGGGTGCTCCTCTCCCCACTTCATGAGCGTGCGGATGGTCGTCGGAGCCGTGTAGAGGATCGAGACCTTGTAGTCCTCGACGATCCTCCACCACCGGTCGCGGCCTCCCGCATCAGGAGTGCCCTCGTACATGACCGAGGTGGTGCCGTTCGCGAGCGGCCCGTAGACGATGTAGCTGTGACCGGTCACCCACCCGACGTCGGCTGCAGTCCAGAAGACGTCCGTCTCCGGCTTGATGTCGAAGATGAACCGGTGGGTGGTGGAGGTGTGCACGAGATAGCCGCCGGTGGTGTGGAGGATCCCCTTCGGCTTTGCCGTCGTCCCGCTCGTGTACATGATGTAGAGGGGCTGCTCGGCGTCGAAGGACTCCGGCGTGTGCTCGGGCGACTGGGTCTCTACGAGGTCGTGCCACCAGTGGTCCCTGCCCTCCTCCCAGCCGACGTCCTGGCCGGTCCGCCGGACCACGAGGACGGCCCGGACCTCGGGGCACTGCTCTAATGCCTGGTCGACGTTCACCTTGAGGGCGGCCGCCGACCCGCGGCGATAACCGCCGTCAGCAGTTATGACGACACGGGCGTCGGCATCGAGAATGCGCCCGGCGAGCGCCTCCGCGGAGAAACCCCCGAATATCACCGAATGAGGCGCCCCGAGACGCGCACACGCCAGCATGGCGACGACGGTCTCGGGGATCATGGGCATGTAGATGGCGACCCGGTCGCCTGCCTTCACCCCCAATTCCACGAGGGCGTTTGCCGCTTGACAGACCATCTCGAGCAGGTCGGCATATGTGATCGTGCGCTTGTCGCCGTCGGGCTCGCCTACCCAGTGATAAGCGACCTTGTCGCCTCGCCCGGCGGCGACGTGCCGATCGACACAGTTCACCGAGGCGTTCAATCTGCCACCGACGAACCACTTCGCGAACGGGAGGTCCCACTCGAGCACCTCGTCGAAGGTCTGGTCCCACTGCAGGCTCTCAGCCTGTGCTGCCCACCATGCGAGCGGGTCCTTCGCCGCCTCCTCGTAGATGCCAGGCTGTGCATTGGCCTGTGCAGCGAACTCGGCCGGAGGGTCGAAGTGCCTGATCTCGTGGAGGAGGGCGGAGAGGGTCTGCTCGCCACCTGACTGCACCGTGTCGCTCATAGCGCTCCTTTACCTTGTCTTCGACTTCAGGCTGCTCCCGCCGCGGCGGGGAGCGTCAGGGGACTCTCGGGCCGAGCGGGAGGACCGGGAGCACCGTCTTCTTGAATGTCTCGTTCGTCACTCCGGCGAGCGATGCATACCAGGCGGCGGCTGCCGTGGCGATCCCGGTCCAGCCGCCGATCTTGTTGACCGTGGCCTGGCCTTGGAACGCCCCGATCGTGAGCAGCACGAAAGTGACTGTCAGCAACACGAAGACCAGCGCGACGGCGCCGGACACCCGGAAGGACGGGATGATCATGTAGGCCGTGAAGATGGTCCAGCCGAGGAGGAACACTCCGACGACCACGGGAACGTCGAGAGGCGTCGCCTTCACGACCCCGGGTAGGACGAACTTGACGAGGACGTAATAGGTGATCCAGAAAGACCCAAAGGATGTGAAGGCGGTGGCGCCGAAGGTGTTCTTCCGGGCGAACTCCCACATGCCGGCCAGCAGCTGGGCGAAGCCGCCGTACACGAGGGCGAGGCCGAGGGCGGTGTCGGCTCCCGGTACCCAGATCTTCGCGTTTGAGACGCTGAGGGCGAACGTCGTCATGGCAAATGCAGCAAGCCCGAGGGGTGCGGGGTCAGCCACCGCCTGAACTACCGGACGGCGTCCCTCCCCCCCTCGAGCGGTTCGGACATAGCGGGAGTGCGAAGGGACATCATCCACCTCCTGGTAGATCAGCGTGAGCCTCAACGTACCGCCCTCGGTCAGCCCGAAGCTGCAGACCGTCGGCACCGAGGGGAGTCACTGGTGGCGAAGCTAACCCAGGTGAACAGCTGAGTAAAAACGAGGGGGCGGCCGTCGGTACGATCGAGCTGGATCCGTCGGGGTTATGAGCGCCCTGCGCCCGCCGCTCATGGTTAAGATGCCGATTGATCAAGCCCGACAGCTGCCTGTGTCGCACTGGCAGCCGAGCGGCCTTAAGGAATGCCTGCTGCCGAGACCCCGCACGCCGGCCACCTCATTGAAGGAGGCACTGACGTGAGCAACAGCACGCAGACCCGGACGTCATCGACCAAGATCACGACCCGCACCCGATGCACATGCGAGTGGAGCGGCTGCTTCGAGCACGACGAGCTGCTGAGGCTTGAGACGAACGGCCTGGACGGGATATGTGCACTCGTGGCGGCGTGGGCGCGCGAGGGGGGGACCGGTCAGCAGGCGGCAGTGGCGAGCTCCGACTTCGAGGCTTTCGTGGCCGCGCACGAGTGGATCGACCCTCTCCGCATGTACAGGTTGGGGCGCGACCTCTGCGAGACCTTCGACAGGTACCGCAGCGAGGGAGCCGGCACCCGGACGGCCTTCGACACTGAGGTGGCGATAGTTCGTTGCAAGGCGGCGACGCTGAGGGCGCACGGGGACAGCGCGGCCGCTCGTGACCTCGAGCACAGCCTCGGCGAGATCGTCGGCTGGCTAGAGGGGCGCCCGCCTGCCCCGACCTGATCATCGGCTTTGACCTCGCCGTCTCACAGATGACGGGGCGCCTACGGGGCTCGACTCTCAGGCGATGGCGAGGGACCTGCCGGTGCCGTCCCTCGAGAGGACAACCAGTCCGCCTGCGTCCTGCCGGCCGAGAAGACCATTGAACGCCTCGGCCGACATCGGCCGGGCCAGCAGGTACCCCTGCACCATCGGGCAGCCGAGGCTCGTGAGTCGCTCGAGCTGGTCGGCGGTCTCGACTCCCTCTGCGATCGCCATCATCCCGATCGCGTCGGCAAGATTGATGACCGCAGAGACGATCGCCGAGTCGACGGCGTTGATGTCGAGCTCTTGAATGAAGCTGCGGTCCAGCTTGACCACGTCGACCGGAAGTCGCTTCAGGTAGTTGAGCGACGAGTAGCCAGTGCCGAAGTCGTCGATGGCCAGTCTCACGCCGAGCGCCTTCAGCTCGTTGAGCACCCTGATCGTGCGCTCGATGTCCTCCATCGCGACCGTCTCGGTGATCTCGAGGCAGAGCAGGAAGGGAGCAAGACCGGTGCCGGACAGCACCGAACCGATCTCTTGCACGAGGTCCTGCTGCTGGAACTGGCGAGCCGACAGGTTGACGGCAACGCTCACGTTCGGAGCACCGACCGCCCAGCGGGCTGCCTGACGGCATGCCTCCTCGAGCACCACCCGGCCGAGCGGCAGGATCAGCCCTGTCTCCTCGGCGACGCTGATGAACGTCGCCGGCGAGAGCAGGCCCCTGTCGGGATGGTCCCACCTGACGAGCGCCTCCGAACCCACTATCCGCCCTGACGTCGTTGCGACGACCGGCTGGTAGACGACGGAGATCTCTCCGACCTCGATCGCTCGCTTCAGCCCGAGCTCGAGATCGAGCCATTCCTCTGAGCGCTTGCCCATGGCGGCGGCGTCGAATATCGCGTACCGCCCGATTCCGCGGGACTTTGCCTCGTACATCGCGACGTCGGCATCGTGGAGGACGTCATCGGACGAGCAGCCGGCGGAGGCCAAGGCGATGCCGATGCTCACGCTGGCGAGGATGATCCTTCCGTTGCTCAGCGTGATCGGCACCCGAACAGCCTCGAGGATCCTCACCGCCATCCGTTCGGCGCCTTCGAGCGTGCCGATGTTCTCGAGCAGCAGAATGAACTCGTCACCACCGAAGCGGGCAAGGGTGTCCTCGTCCCGCGCCAGGCCCTTCAGGCGCTCGGCGATTGACTTCAACAGCTCGTCGCCGGCCAGGTGACCGAGACTGTCGTTGGTCATCTTGAAACGGTCCACATCGACGAAGAGCACCGTGTGGAGCTCGTCGCTCCTCGCTGAACGCTTGAGCGCCTGCTGCAGGCGGTCGAGGAAGATCCTGCGGTTCGGCAATCCTGTCAGCACGTCGTGGAACGCCTGGTACTCCAGCTGCTCCTCGGTCGCGAGGCGTTCGGATATGTCCCGGAAGGCGAGGACCGCGCCGGCGGTGTCCCCGGTGCCGGAGACGATCGGCGAGCAGGTGAACTCGACGGGGAAGGGATCCCGGCCGCGCCGCTGGAAGAGCGCTCGCTCGTCGCGGATCGCCAGCCCTCTGTCGATCGAACGGAGGGCGGTCGACGAAAGCACCGGGTCGCCCGAGGCGGCGGCGCTGCGGAGGAGGAGGTCGGATTCGCTCCAGCCGAGGAGCTCGACGGCGGCGGGATTGGCGAAGGTCAGCTTGGCCTCGCGGTCAAAGGCGAGGACACCTTCGCCGAGGCTCGAGGTGATCGCCAGCAGACGCTCCTTCTCGCGGCGGCGGTCCTCGTAGAGCATGGAGTTCTCGAGTGCTCCCGAACCGAGCGCCGCGAGGGCGTCGAGTAGTGCGTGATCGGCAGCGTCGAAGGGCTCGCTCCGGCTCCGGCCGCTCGCGACGAGCCATCGTTGCGATGGGCCGCCCGTCATCGCAGCCGACATCATCCCGGGACGTTGCCCGGGCGGGGCTGTGCGCACCTCGGCGTCAGGAGAACGCAGCAAGTCTGAGGCTGCTTGTGACAGAGCCGACGTGACCTCCTCCGAGCCCATCGTCCGGTGGACCTCGAGCGTCGCATCGAACAGGCCGAGGAGGCGGTTCCGGTCGTGACGCGCCTGGAAGTGTCCGGCCAGCGCCTGGCGGAATGCAACAAAGGGAAGAATGACGAGGGGGGTCATCGCCGGGTCGTGACTGACGGCCATCGCCGAGACGAGCCCGAGGGCGACCGCGCCGGCGAGCAGGAGCAGGCGGCTCTCGATTCCGTCGGTGAGGGTGCCGAAGAATCTTTCCGCTCCGCTCGCTGTAAGGATCGCAGCGAGTGCGACCGCGTTCACGAGGAAGTAGACACACGCACCGGCAACGGCTGCCGCCAGCGCGCCTGCCGACAGCCGTCCTGCGGGCGCGGCCAGGAGGTGGGCGGTCAAAAGGCCGGCGGCAGCCGAGACGGTGATCTGTGACACGTTGAAGAGCGACTTCACTCCCGTCCGACGCCTGACCGCCTGAGCCACGGTGGTTGAGACCACGAACGCGAGGAGGGCTCCGGCCGGCGGAAGGACGAGGGCCATGACGATCAGATAACCCTCGTCGAGATGAAAGGCTCGCGACGATCCCCGCGAGTACATGAGGATCGGCCAGATCCAGCCCGCCAGCACGAGCGACGACATGACCACAAGCGTGAGGCTCGGGCCAAAGCCGAGGCGCCCGTAGAACGCAAGCGTGAGCGACGTGGAGGCGATCCCGGCAAACACGACACCGGTGACGCACAGCCGGGCCGGGCGCGGAAGCTCACCTTTATATCGGCTGATCAAGATGGCCCCCCTCGGAGCGCCACGCGGCTCCACGCCAAGCCCGCTTGTTGTTCAACGAGGCCCTTCTGCAGCTTACCAAATGGAGCGTCTGCCCTTTTCGTGGGCTGTTGGCCGTCTTCGCTTAAAAGGTTGCTGTCTCGCACGCCATTTCCGCTAGGCGATCAGTTCCAAGCCTCACCGTTCGAGGTGGCGGCGACCCCTCCATTCCATGCCTCACCGGCCGTCTTGCCGTTCCACGCCTCGCCGGCCGTCTCGCCGTTCCAGGCCTCGCCGTTCCAGGCCTCGCCGTTCCACGCCTCGCCGTTCCAGGCCTCGCCGTTCCAGGCCTCGCCGTTCCAGGCCTCGCCGTTCCAGGCCTCGCCGTTCCAAGCCTCGCCGTTCCAAGCCTCGCCGTTCCAAGCCTCGCCGGCGAGGTTTGTTGCCCCTGCCGCGGACACGGCCGAGGTAGCCGCACCGACTGCGCTCGGAGCTGCGAGGGCGGTTGCAGCTGATACCAACCCGATCCCAGAGAAGAGGACGGCAGACACGCCTGCCTTTACAAGCCACTGGCGGTGACGTCCACCAATGCTGAGTGGGCGCTGTTGTGCTCGTCGACTTCCAAACATTTATCACTCCTCGCACTTACAAGATCACTGACCGTGGTTAGTTTAGCTCAGTCCGGGAAGCGCTCTGAAAGGGCTGATGCCCGCCCGGCAATGGCGTGGACATGGCTTGTGCAGTTAGTCCGTCTTGTCGGGGCCCTGCGCTGTCGGTCACCCGCCGCGGCCGCAGCGACATCAGCGGCTCCTATCGGTGCCCGGGCACCTTCCCTCGAAGCATCGGCCGAACCCGCTCGCCGAGATCTGTCCTTTCGCACAGCGTCGGTGCACCCGACCGCGACCTAGCGTTGGCGCGACCACGCCGGACACGGCACTTGACGCACAGCCTTGGGAGGACCCATGTCCGAAGAGACCATCCCCGTCCCCTTGGAGGCCGAGCTCGACGCGTTCTTCGCTCAGTACACAGCAGCGGACCAGGCGCGTGGATTGGTCTACGGCCTCACGAATGAAGAGGGGCTCGTCCACTGCAGCGGGTTCGGCGCAGCCAACGAGGACGGCCTCGTCCCGGACGCCGACACGGTGTTCCCCATCGCCTCCATGTCCAAGAGCTTCGTCGCCTGTGCCGCTCTCGTGGCGCGCGACGATGGCTACCTCTCCCTGAACGACCCGATCACCGCCCACGTGCCCGAGTTCGTCATGAGCGGCGAAGGCGTCGCCGTCGAGAGCCCGCCGACGATAGAGATGCTGTTCAGCATGTGCGGCGGCCTCACAGAGGACAACTCGTGGGTCGACCCGTTCATCAACCTCCCGACCGAGGTGCTGCTGGCCCAGATCAGCCGGGGCATCCGCTTCAGCCACTATCCCGGCGCTCAGTTCGAGTACTCCAATCTCGGGTTCGCGCTCGCCGGCCTCGCCGTCGGCCGTGCCGTCGGCCGCCCCCTCGAGGACTACGTGACGGACGTCCTGCTGCGCCCGCTCGGCCTCACCTCCACGTTCTTCGACAGTGCCGTCCCGGCGGGCCTCGACCGCGCGACCGGGTACTCCCTCGACGCGAACGGGAACTGGGTCCCGTTCCCGCCCCAGACGTCGGACGCCTTCGCCGCCGCCGGGGGCATCGTGAGCACCGTCCGCGACCTCGCGACATGGATCACGTGGCTTGGATCGGCGCTCCGCCCGCCGCGAGGCGACGACCCGAACGCCATCTTGAGTCGGACGTCACGCCGGGATCTCCAGCGGATCCATGTCGCGGACCCGCCGGAGCTCGTCGTCGGCACCAACGGCTCGATCCAGGCGGCGCACGGAGGATACGCACTCGGACTTCGGGTGAGCACGGATCTGCACCGGGGGACGTTTCTCTCGCACGCCGGGGGCTTACCGGGGTTCAAGCTGTTCATGACGTGGCACCCCGTCTCGGGTCATGGCGCGATCGTCCTCACCAACAGCCACCGCGGCGACCCGATCGCCCTCTGCAAGGAGGCGCTCGGGCGAGCTCTGTCCCGGCACGCGGCTCCCGCGTCGACGGTCGCCCTCTGGCCGGAGACCGTGGAGCTGCAGGCCCGGGTAGAGGAGCTGATCCGGGGATGGGACGACGAGCTGGCGACGGACGTCCTTGCCTCCAACGTCGACTTCGACCGCCCGCTCTCGGAGCGCCGTGCCGACATCGAGCGCCTCGTCGACGAGGTAGGCCCGCTCCTCGATCCCGGCGTCCGGCCCGAGATCGTCTCCGCCGTGACACCTGCCGACATCACCTGGTCCATCCCGGGCCAGAACGGGGAGCTGTTGTGCATGATCCACCTGACGCCGGTTGAGCCTGTGCAGGTCCAAGAGCTCGTGGTGAAGGCGTTTCCGGCCGGCCGGCCCCGCGCGGCGATCCCGGTGGACATCTCTCCCCGCCGTGCCCAGCTGGGCGAGGCGTACATCACGCCGATCACCAACGTGCGGATCCAGGTTCGCCGGTGAGGTTCCTGCGGGCGGCGGACCCTCGTCAGGAGCGGCCCTGTATCTCTGGCTGATCTTCGAGTGGAGGTGGCGGGAGTCGAACCCGCGTCCTCCAGCTTCTTGATGGGACTTCTCCGAGCGCAGCCGGCGGTTGAGTCTCGGGGCTCGCCCTACCACCGGCAGGAAGGCGAGCCCCCAGCTGACCAAAGTGTCCCCGGGCGACGTGTCAGCATCGTCGTCCGGGTGATCCCCGCTAGATGACGCCTGCGACCGATCCGCGGGGCTGGGACCGGGCAGACGTTGCCGTTATTTAGGCGGCAAGCGCGAGCTGAGGCTCGGCGTTTGTATTGGTTTCCGGCTCTTTAACGTGGCTCCGGAGACCACGGCTCGCTTCTCCCATCTCGACGACCGGAGTCGAAGCCTGTCACCCCCGTGGTTGTAATCATCGACGCCGCCGGCAGGCGCACGGCCACCTGGCGCCACGGTAGGTCGTGCCGTTCCATCGTACAGGGCGTCCCCGGCGCTTGATCACGACGGCACCACTCGACTGCTGCCGAGCAGACGTACGACCGTGGAGAACCGCCGCCGGCCGGTGACTTCACTCAGCGGCGGCCTTGGTGCTCTTTTATGACCCGGGCCGCCTCACGGGAGGCGTCGCGCTCGGCGAGAGCCCGCCGCTTGTCGTAGAGGCGCCTTCCCCTCGCGAGGCCGATCTCGACCTTCGCCCGGCCGTCCTTGAAGTAGACCGAGAGCGGGACGAGCGTGAGCGACTTCTGGGCCACGACGCCGGCCAGCTCGTCGATCTGCTCGCGGTGGAGGAGGAGCTTGCGGGGCCGGTCGGGGTCGAAGCGGCCGAACCCGCTCGCGTACTCGTACGGAGCCACGTGGGCGCCCACGAGCCACGCCTCGCCGCGGTCGATGCGTGCATAGGCGTCCTGGAGAGAGATCTGCCTGCTCGGAGCGACTTGACCTCGGCTCCGGTGAGAGCGATGCCGCACTCGTAGGTCTCGAGGATGTCGTACTCGTGGCGAGCCCGCCGGTTCTGGGCCACTCGTTGGATCCCGAGGGCGGCATCGGCACGGCTGTCCGCCTTGCGAGAAGCAGCACGTCGGGGCACGCCACGAGACGCTACCCGGGCACGGATCAGCGCGCACGATGGCAGGATGGTCGACACGATGCCTTCAGCCCTGCGGGTGAGCTCGGCCCAGCTCGCCGAGATGGTGGCGCACTGCCTGCGCTGCTTTCCCGAAGAAGGCTGCGGCCTCCTCACCGGCGACCCCGCCCTCGGCGACGTCGTGTCGGTCCACGCCACCCGCAACGCGGCCGCGTCCGCCCAGGTGTACACGGTCGACCCGGGTGAGCACCTGAGGGTGGACCTGGCCGCAGAGGCGAACGGCGTCGAGATAATCGGAGTGTTCCACTCCCACACCCACACCGACCCGTGGCCATCGCCGACCGATGTCGGGCAGGCGCCGGACCCTGGCTGGCACTACGTCGTGATCTCGCTCCGCCACGAGCTCCCTTCCACGCGGTCCTTCCGGATCGTCGACGGGAACATCTCCGAGGAGCCTGTGGTTGTGGTCCACAGGTAGAATATGACCTGAGGGGTCAACTTTCTGGAGGCAGTCGTGAGCTCAATTCGCCTTCCCACCGTGCTCCGTCCGGCGGCGAGTGGCCAGTCGGTCGTGAATGTCGAGGGGAGCACCATCCGGCAGCTGCTCGAGGCCCTCCAGGAGACGTACCCGGCGATGGCGGGCCAAGTGCTGACAAGCGAAGGTGGGCTGCACCGCTTCGTGAACGTCTATGTGAACGACGACGACGTCCGCTACCTGCGTCAGCTCGACACCCCCGTCGGCCCGGACGACGTCGTCTCGATCCTCCCGGCCGTCGCCGGGGGCGCCTGACCGCCGGAGCTGCTGGGGCCGTGGCGGCTTACGAGAGCATCCTCGACCTGATCGGGAACACGCCGATGGTCGACGTATCGGCGCTCAGCCCAACCCGGCCGTTGAGATACACGTCAAGCTCGAGGGCCAGAACCCGGGCGGTTCGGTGAAGGACCGGGCGGCGCTCGCCATGATCGAGGACGCCGAGAAGGCGGGACTGCTCACGCCCGGGAGCGACGCTTCTCGAGCCGTCGTCGGGCAACACGGGCATCGCTCTCGCGATGATCTGCCGCGTGAAGGGCTACCACCTGAAGGTGGTGCTCCCGTCGAACGTCTCGGTCGAGCGGCGTCAGCTCCTCGAGCTCTGGGGCGCCGAGATCATCGAGTCGCCCGGGACGGAGGGATCGAACGGCGCAGTTCGGATGGCACGGGCCCTTGCCGAGCAGCACCCGGAATGGGTCTTTCTCTACCAGTACGGCAACCCGGCCAATCCCGACCGCCCATTACGAGGGGACCGGGCCCGAGATATGGCGTGACTGCCCTGACGATCACCCACTTCGTGGCCGGTCTCGGCACGAGCGGCACCCTGCTCGGCGTCGGTCGGTTCCTCAAGGATCACAATCCTCTCGTCGAGGTATGGGCCGTCGAGCCCCCGGCGGGAGAGCTCGTGGACGGGCTCCGGAACCTCGACGACGGCTACATACCGCCGATCTTCGCCAACGGCGGCGGCGAGCATCTGCTCGATCGAAAGACGATCGTCGGCCCGCGGGACTCGATCATCTGGACGCGACGGCTGGCCGACGTCGGGATCTTCGCCGGCATCTCGAGTGGCGCTGCGATGGCGGGAGCGGCCAAGTGTGCTTCGGCGATCGAAAAAGGCGTCATCGTCTTCGTGGCGGCTGACGGCGGGTGGAAGTACCTGTCCACAGCCGCCTGGACAGGCGAGCTAGACGAGGTCGTCGAGCGGGCGAGGACCACCATCTACTTCTGAGGGGCGAGCACCGGCCGGGCGTGAAGGCGGCCGGTTACGGTTGCAACCTGTGCCGTTCGCAGCGCCAGCCGACCAGCAGCCGATGACCGGCCGATCGGCATCTTCGACAGCGGCTTTGGAGGCTTGACGGTAGTACGAGCCCTGATCGACCTCTTGCCAGGCGAGCAGATCGTCTACATCGGTGACACGGGACGCTATCCGTACGGACCACGGCCGGCGGAGGAGGTACGTTCGTTCGCGCTCGAGATCGGTCGCCACCTCGTGAAGGAGTTCGATGCCAAGCTCGTCGTCGTGGCGTGCAACACAGCCGCCTCGGTGGCCTTCGGGCGACCTCGTGTCGGACCTGCCCGTCCCGGTGGTGGGTGTCCTCGAGCCCGGCATGCGGGCGGCCGCCCAGGCGACACGCACCGGGCGCATCGGCGTCATCGGGACCGTGGGGACGATCGGATCGGGTGCCTACCAGGACCTTGCCGCAGAGATCGCTCCCGAGGTGACAGTCACTTGTGCTGCCTGCCCGGGCTTCGTCGAGTTCGTCGAGCGGGGCGAGACCGACAGCGACCAGGTGCACGTGCTCGCAGAGCGGCTGCTCGCCCCACTCATGGAAGCAGAGGTCGACACGTTGTTGCTCGGCTGCACCCACTACCCGTTCCTCGCCCGGACGATCGCCGACGTGATGGGTCGTGAGGTCGTGCTCGTCTCTTCGGCCGAGGAGACCGCCTTCGACGTCCGAAGCCTTATCCTCCTCGGCCGGCCGCTCCGGAGCGGCTTGCGGATCAGGCCGCCACCGGTTCATCTCCTCGGGTGACATCGCCTGGTTCGCCGCCATGGGCCGGCGTTTGCTCGGGCCGGAGCTCTCCGTCGCAGAGCAATTGTCGTTCTGAGCGCTGACAACCGTGGCCGGATCGCTCTTGCTGCAGGCGCCGTGGAGGCGGTAAGCCTTCGGACGATGACGGTGAGCGAGACAATGCGGCGACGCGACGGCCGGGTCGCCGACGAGATGCGCCCGATCCAGTTCGACCGGGACTTCACCGAGTTCGCCGCCGGCTCGGCTCTCGTCTCGATGGGGCGGACCCGCGTCCTCTGCACGGCTTCGGTCGAGCCGGAGGTGCCCCGCTGGATGCGGGGCACGGGCCGCGGCTGGGTGACGGCCGAGTACTCGCTTCTACCTGGCTCTTCCCGTGAGCGGATCAGCAGGGAAGCGGCCCGCGGCAAGCAGACCGGTAGAACCCAGGAGATCCAGCGGCTGATCGGCCGGTCGCTCAGAGCCGTCTGCGACCTCGTGGCGCTCGGCGAGCGCCAGGTGGTCCTCGATTGCGATGTGCTGCAGGCCGACGGTGGCACGCGGACGGCGGCAGTCTGCGGGGCCTACCTGGCTCTCCACGATGCCTGCAGCCGACTGCTTTCGGCTGGCGCTCATCGAGTCCCACCCGCTGCGGGAGCACCTGGCGGCTGTCTCGGTGGGAATCGTCGACGGCGTGCCGATGCTCGATCTCGACTATTCCGAGGATTCGCGGGCCCAAGTGGACATGAACGTGGTCATGACCGAGCTCAGGGCGGTTCGTCGAGGTGCAGGGAACCGCCGAAGGGCTGCCATTCAGTCGTGCCGAGCTCGACGCGCTGCTCGCTACAGCAGAAGCCGGGATCCGCCAGTTGGACCGGCTCGAGGAGGAGTTGCTCTCGGTCGCGCCCGCTTTGCACCCGCCGGAGTGACAGGCGGGCGCTTCTTCCTCGCGACGGCGAATCCTGACAAGGCCGCTGAGATCGTCGCGATGCTGGCGGCGGCGCTTCCCGAAGTCGACTTGTTGCCTCGGCCCCCAGACCTGCCGGAGGTTGCAGAGACGGGGGAGAGCCTGACCGAGAACGCCCGGATCAAGGCTCTAGCCCTCGTCGCCTTGACCGGCGAGGCTGCCATCGCCGATGACACGGGCCTCGAGGTCGAAGCCCTCGGCGGGGCGCCTGGAGTGCGGACGGCGCGCTATGCGGGGGAGGGTGCCTCCTACGGCGACAACGTCGCCAAGTTGCTGGAGGCTCTCGCCGGGGTTCCGATCGAGCGTCGTCGGGCTCGTTTTGTCACCGTTGCCCTCGCCCGGTTCCCCGACGGATCTGAGCTTGTCGCCGAGGGCGCCGTCGTCGGCCGGATCGCCTTCGCCCGGAGGGGAGGGGCAGGCTTCGGCTACGACCCCGTCTTCGAGCCTGACGGCGGGGACGGCAGGACCTTCAGTGAGATGACTACCGGTGAGAAGGAAGCAATATCGCACCGCGGCCGTGCTTTCAGGGCTCTTGCGGCACAGCTGTCAGGACAGCATTGAAGAGCGGTCAGCTCCCCACCGTCGTCTGAGAGCTGAGGGCGCGCCCGGGCCGCCCCTCCTCGCGGTCGCCGGCGGGCGACGCCATGGCCTTTCCCGGTCACAGCCGGTAGCGTCACGAGCGAGATGACGAGGCGCCTCGAGGTCAGCGTGGGGATCGACATCGGGTCGAGCGCTTTGAAGGCAGTTGCCGTCGACGGTGAGGGCACTGTGCACGCTCGCGTGCGGCTCCCCAACCGCCTCGGGCTTCCCTCCTCTGAGCGGATGGAGCACGACGCACGACGAGCATGGCGCCAGGCACCCCAGCAGGCTCTCGCCGCCCTCGTGGCCGGCGGGACGCCGACGCCGAGGGCCGTCTGTGTGGCGGCGCTCGTGCCGTCAATGGCAGCCGTGGACAAGCAGGGGCGCCCCCGTTCCGCCGGCCTGCTCTACGGCGACACCCGCGGCTCGGTGGCGCCGGAATTCCTCGCCCTGCCGATCGGCCGAGCGCCCGAGCTGCTCCGCCACCTCGCCACCTCAACGCCGAACGCGGCTGGCTACTGGCCCGTCCAGGCCGTGGCGAACTACGCACTTACCGGCGCAGGAGTGATCGACGTGACGACCGCAATCGCCATGACCCCCCTCTTTGACGGGAACGGCTGGGACGAGCGCGTCGTGGCGGCCGTCGGCGCCTCGGCTACCCAGCTTCCTGAGATCGCCGGCCTCGGCGAGCCCATCGGGAAGGTGGGGGAGACGGTCGTGGCCTCCGGGATCGTGGACACGCTCGCGGAGCAGATCGTGGCGGGTGCAAGTGAGGTGGGCGACGTCCTCGTGATCTGCGGCACGACCCTCGTCGTGTGGAGCGTCACCGGCGCCTGGAAAGAGGTGCCCGGCCTTTGGACAGTTCCCCACACCGTGCCGGGGCGCACCCTGATCGGGGGTGCCAGCAACGCCGGCGGCCTTTTTCTCGACTGGGCGACCGGCCTCACGGGTCTTGCCGGGCAACATCTCGACCCTTCGAGCGTGCCGGTCTGGGCCCCCTATCCCCGCGGGGAAAGGACGCCGCTGCACGACTTTTCCCGGCGGGCGTCGCTGATCGGCCTCGAGATCACCCACGACAGAGCCTCGGTCCGGCGGGCGGCCTTCGAGGCGGCCGGGTTCGTCGTCCGCCAGCACATTGATCTTGCCGGGATCGACGCCAGGCGCATCGTCGCGACAGGAGGTGGGACCGGCAGGCCGGAGTGGATCCAAGCGCTCGCCGACTGCACGGGGTTGCCGGTCGACGTGGCGGCCGTACCGGAGTGCGGAGCCCTTGGAGCAGCCTTCGTCGCCCGGTTGGCGGCCGGCCTCGAGACCGATCTCGGCGAGGCGAGCCGATGGGCCGCCGTCGGGCGGAGCGTGGAGCCGGACCCGGAATGGCAGGAGCATGCTTCGTGCCGCTATGCCGTCTTCCAGGAGCTGGTGGGCCGGGCGACGCAAGCCGCGGTGTAGCTCCGGTCGCATGACGCCGCGCCGGCCACTAAAGGCCCGAGGCGCCGACGGTGATTGACACACCCTGCTGCGATCATCTCCGCATTGCTCGGAGCACGGATCCGCCGACGAAGGGACGTGAGCGAACATGGACAAGGTGACTGTCAGTTGCGACGAGTGCCGCCTCGAGGGCACGGCGGCATGTGACGACTGCGTGGTGACGTTCCTCCTGTCCTCGGAGAGCCGGCGGCCGACCGCTTCAGCCGAGATCGTGGACGCCGCCGAGGTGAGGGCGGTGAGGATGCTCCAGAGGGCGGGCCTCGTGCCTTCCCTTCGTTTCGAACGGCGGGTCGGCTGAGGGCCGATGTGTCCGCACGTCCTCGTGACGAACGACTTCCCGCCGAAGGTGGGCGGGATCCAGACCTATCTGTACGAGCTGTGGAAGCGTCTCCCGTCTGATCAGTTCGTCGTGCTGACCGGCGGGCGAGGCCGCCCGGGCACAGCCGAGTTCGACCACGCGCAGCCCTTCAGGATCGAGCGGCTTCCCCAGAAGTTGCTCCTTCCGACGTCAGCTCTGGGACGAGAGGTGCGAAGCCTCGTCGCGGCCGCCGGCGCAGGGCTCGTCGTGCTCGATCCGGCTCTCCCGCTCGGCATCCTCGGACCTGGCGTCGGTGTCCCGTACGCCCTCGTCCTTCACGGCGCCGAGGTCACAGTGCCGAGCCGGCTGCCGGGGTCCAGGCAGTTGCTCGCCTCGGTGATCGGGGGCGCCTCGCTCGTCGTGGCGGCCGGTGGCTACCCGGCGGCCGAAGCAAGGAGGGTGGCCGGCAGGCGGATCCCGCCAGTCTCCGTCATCCCACCAGGGATCGACGTCGACCGGTTCCGCCCGCTCGACGATGCCGAGCGGGCCGCCGGCCGCCGGCGACTGGGCCTGCCCGTCGAGGGCCGTCTCGTCGTGAGCGTCAGCCGGCTCGTGCCCCGCAAAGGGATGGATGTCCTCATCAGGGCCGTCGGCCGGCTGCTCGAGCCGATGCCGGATCTCTCCCTCGCCATCGGCGGCACCGGGCGCGACCGCCGGCGGCTGGAGGCCGTGGCGAGGCGCGTGGTCGAGGATGTGGCCCCGGCAGGTCGTGCCAGCGGCTCGGAGTCGGCCGTGCGGTTCCTCGGCCGAGTGGGCGACGACGACCTCCCGGTCCTCGACGGTGTGGCGGACGTGTGGGCGATGCTCTGTCGCAACAGATGGTTCGGCCTCGAGCAGGAAGGCTTCGGGATCGTCTTCCTCGAAGCGGCGGCGGCGGGAGTCGCCCAGGTGGCCGGACTGAGCGGCGGCGTCGGCGAGGCCGTCATTCACGGTGAGACAGGCCTCATCCTCGAGGATCCGCTCGATGTCCAGTCTGCCGCCGCTTCCCTGCGACGCCTGCTCGAGGACGACGTCGAGCGCCGCCGGCTCGGGGAGGCGTGCTCGCCGACGTGCCGAGGAGCAGTTCGACTACTCGGTGCTGGCGCGCCGGTTGGAGCGGGCATTGCGAGAAGTAGGCGGATGAGCGCCCGGGCCGGGTACTGTCCGGGGCGTCGTCGCGTGAATGTGTCCACCGAAGGAGGGCGTGTGGCGGAGCAAACCACGGAGCGAATGGTCGTGGAGAATTCTCCCGAGCGGTGCTTCGCGGTGGTCGCCGACATCGAGAGGTACCCCGAGTGGGTGGGCGACCTGAAGGACGTACACGTGCTGGAGCGGGACGATGCCGGTCGTCCCGTCCTTGTCTCCTTCCGGGCCGCCGCCTTCGGGCGCTCCACGAGTTACACGCTCGTCTACGACTACTCGAAGGTTCCCGAGCAATTCGGCTGGGTGCAGCGCGACGGTGATCTCACCAGTCGCCTCGACGGCTTCTACCGCTTCGCGCCGGCGCCGGGCGGCGGCACCGAGATCACCTACCAGTTGGCCGTCGAGCTACGAGTCCCTCTCCCGGGGTTCATCAAGCGGAGGGCGGAGGGCAACATCCTGCACGCGGCGATCAGGGACTTGAAGGCGCGCGTCGAGTCCGAGGCGTGAAGCGGGCCGGCGGCGCCGGACGGGGCGCCGGTGTCAGCCCCGTGGGCAGTGACCCTCCCGTCAGCCGGCGCCCGGCCCCGGTGCCCCTGATCAAGTGAGCCGACCGGCCGACGACCTGCTCGTAGTTGGTGATGCGGCGAACGGCGCGCCCGAGGTCGCCATCGGGATCGACGTCGGGGGCACGAAGGTGCTCGGTGTAGCCATCGACGAGGGCGGGGCCATCCTCGCCGAGAGGCGGCGGCAGACCTTGAACGACGGCGACGCCCTGCTCGACGACATCGCCGAGCTCTGCGACGAGCTGATCGGGACGGCCGTCCCGCCGGCAGCAGGCGGCGGGTACCGCCAAGGCGTAGTCCCGATCGGAGTTGGCGTCCCGGGCCTCGTTGACCGGGAGGGGGTGTTGAAGTTCGCTCCGAACCTCCTCGGGGCGAGCGGCACGCCGGTGAAGGCGGGGCTCGAGTCGCGGCTCTGTGGTCGGGGAAGCGTCCAGGTGGACAACGATGCCACCTGTGCGGCCGCCGGTGAGTCCACCTACGGCGCAGCGGCGGGGCGCCAGGACGTGCTCTTCGTCACGGTCGGCACCGGGATCGGGGGCGGTGTTGTCGCCGGAGGGCGGATCCTCCGGGGAGCGGGCAACCTCGCCGGCGAGATCGGCCACATGGTGGTCAATCCTCATGGGCCGCCGTGTGGCTGCGGGCGCCGTGGCTGTTGGGAGCGGTACGCCTCCGGCTCCGGACTCGGCAGGATCGCCCGCGACTACGCCTATGCCGGACAGGCCGGGCGGGTGATCGCTCTGGCCGGGGGCGACACCGATGCCGTCCGAGGAGAGCATGTCGTCCGAGCTGCTGACGAGGGCGATGAACCGGCCGTCGCCATCCTCGGCGAGTTCGCGTGGTGGCTTGCGCTCGGCCTCGCGAACCTGGCCAACATCCTCGATCCGGAGATGATCGTGATCGGTGGAGGCCTCGTCCGGGCCGGCGAGGCCCTCTTTGCGCCCGTCCGGACGGCGTTCGCCACCCAGCTCGAAGGGGCCGCCTTCCGGCCCGGGATCGACATAGTGGCCGCGTCGCTCGGCGAGCGGGGCGGCGCCATCGGCTCTGCCGTCCTCGGCCGCGATTGAGCTGGCGAACGCGCTGTGCAGATCGGCGTGACGCTTCCGACCTTCGGTGAGGATGCCGCCGGTGTGATCGCGGCAGCGCGAGCCGCTCAGGCTCTCGGGATCCACGGCGTCTTCGCCTTCGACCACTTGTGGCCGCTCGGATCCCCGGGCCGTCCCTCCCTCGGCCTCTATCCCGTGCTCGGGGCGGTGGCAGCTGCAACCGCCACGATCAGGGTGGGGAGCCTCGTGGCGCGAATCGGGCTGCTCCCCGACCCGGTCGTTCTTGCCTCGATCGTCTCTCTACAACAGATCGCCGGCGGGCGGCTCGTCGCAGGCCTTGGCACCGGCGATGAGGAGAGCGCACCGGAGCACGATCGAAACGGCATCCCCTTCCTCGGTGTCAGGACCCGGCTGGAGAGCTTGACGGCGGTGTGCGAGGCCCTCCTGTCGGCCGGCGTCGAGTGCTGGATCGGCGCCGGCACCGCCGCCACGAACGACGTCGCCCGCTCGCTCGGAGCTGTCCTCAATTTCTGGGGAGCGAGCCCGGCACGGGTGGCGAGAGAAGTGGAGCGGGGCACGAGGGTGACCTGGGGCGGGCCTCTTCCCGCGGGTGGTGCCACCGCTGCGGCGACGCTCGCCGGGCTGGCGGCGGCGGGGTCGGAGTGGGCGATCTGGGGCTGGCCGAGGTCGCTCGACGCCGTCGTCGAGTCCGCTTCCGGGGCTGGTATAGACCTCCGCACGCCTGAGCGCCGGAGCTAGATCGCACGCCGAAGCCCGCTCAGGCGCGGGCGGGGCCCGCGAGCGTCCAGGACGGATCGTGCAGCCAGCCGAGCACCTTGTTGCCCGGCACTCCGTCAGAGACGACCCACTGCGAGACCGAGAGAGTGACCCAGCCGTTGGACTGGGAGTCCCAGTTGTCGGTGATGGCCGTCAGAGCACCGTTCCCGGACGAGTTGACCGAGGAGGTGGCGACGACCTCTGTGTGCCCGTCGGCGTCCGAGTTGTCGATCGAGAGCACGTCTCCCGCCACTGGTGCTGACCGTGTGCCGTTCGTGACCTTGGTCAGGCGCGGGTAACCGGCCTTGCCGTTCGGGTAGTTGGCGACAACGCCGTTGCCGTTGGCGCCGTACGGCCGCACGCCCCATGCGAGGTACATCCAGCGCATCGAGAGCTCGACGCACTCCCACTCGTATTCTCCCCATGCCCCGCTGTAGAAGTGGACGAGGCGGTCGTGGCCTCCTTGGTTCGGGCCGGGGGCACACGACTGCAAACCGTCGAAGTTGGCGCTCAGGCGATACGAGCCCGGATGGTTGCCGACATCGCAGGCGCCGTTCCACCACGAGGGTCGGAGCAGCCTGCCGCCGGCAGCGAGCCGGCGCGGCCGTGGGCTGTCTATCGCCGTGGGCCGGTGGCGTCCCACCCTCGGCAGGAAGAGCAAGGACAGCGACGAAGAAGAAGGCGGCGACTGCAGAGCGCAGCCAGGCGCCGCCCATGGGCATGTCTCATCATTTTGCTACCTTCTTCTCTCGAGGTCGACGGCGCCGGGGCACCGCAGCCAGGGGATCGCTCACTCACACCGGTTCGCCGGCCCGCAGAAGGCGCCGACGGAAGCCGGATGGACCAGTTGGCCGGTCCCGTCCTCATCACTTCGGCATCGCGAGGCGACGGCCTTAGCCTCCGGAGGGGGTGCCGGACCGGCTCACAAAGGGATCTCCCGCCGTCTCTCCGCCGCCTCATCTTCCGCGCCGCGCCTGCTCCGAGGTCACCGTTTTTAGAGTTGAGGGCGGGGCGGCTCGAGGAGAGCGTCGTTGCGGAGCGAGAGCTAACCGCAGCTCAGCGCTCCCAGGCTCTCGCCCGCTCGAGCGCCCGCAACCAGCCGGCATGATCGCTATCTGCCGCGGGCTCGGGAGGCTTTCGGTTCGAAGACAGCCGCCGGCGGAGCGACCTCCCTCAGTTCCTCCGTCGAGGACCAGACGCCCTCGGCCATGCCGGCCAACATGGCGGCGCCGAGCGCAGTCACCTCGGGGTTGGCGGGGCGAACGACGGGCACGCCTGACTGGTCAGCCTGCAGCTGCAAGAGGAGGTCCATTACCGAGGCACCTCCATCGGCTCGGAGCAAGGGGACGGGTTGACCGGCGACCGCCGTCATCAGGTCGAGGACGTCCCGGGTCTGGTACGCCATCGCCTCCACCGATGCCCTCGCGAGGTGCGCCCGGCCGGTACCTCTTGTGAGGCCGACGACGGCCGCCCGCGCATGGGGATCCCACCACGGGCTCCCGAGCCCGGTAAAGGCCGGCACCAGGTAGACGCCGTCGTTGGAGGAGAGCGAGAGGGCGAGGCCCTCGGTCTCTCCGGCATGCTCGATGATCCCGAGCCCGTCGCGCAGCCACTGGATCGTCGAGCCGGAGGCGAAGACGGCGCCCTCGAGCGCGTAGGCGAAGGTGTCGCCGATCTGCCAGGCCACCGTGCGTGAGAAGCCCGTCGGCGGGCTCGGGGCGGCGCTCCCCGACGTTCATGAGGACGAAGCTGCCTGTCCCGTAGGTGACCTTCGTCATGCCCGGCTCCGTGCAGCACTGCCCGAAGAGCGCTGCCTGCTGGTCACCGGCAAGGCCGCTCAGGGGAACCCCGGCGAGCAGCCCTCCTGCCACCTCGGCAGAGATCGTGCCGAACCTCCCCGAGGAGGGCAACACCTCGCCGAGTGACCGTCGTGGGACGCTGAACAGCTCGCACAGCTCGTCGGACCAGGAGCGGGAGGTGATGTCGTAGCAGAGGGTTCGTGAGGCGTTGGAGGGATCGGTCGCATGACGGCCGCCGTCCGGGCCGCCTGTCAGCTGCCAGCAGATCCAATCGTCCACAGTGCCGAGGGCGAGGTGTGGCCCCTTCTCGAGGCCGCCTTGCTCGAACATCCATTGCCACTTCGTGGCGGAGAAGTAGCTGTCGAGGACGAGACCGGTACGGTCGCGCACGAGGGGGAGATGGCCGGCTCGTTCCAGTTCCTCACACCGGGCGGCCGTCCGGCGATCCTGCCAGACGATCGCCCGGTGGAGCGGCCGGCCGGTGGTGAGGTCCCATGCGACAGCGGTCTCCCGCTGGTTGGTGATGCCGACAGCAGCCACCGCCGGGCGGTCCCCGCTGCCGCGCTCGGCCATCCGGGCGCACAGCTCGGCGAGCGTCGCCTCGACGAGTTGCCAGATCTCTGCCGCGTCGTGCTCGACCCGACCCGGTCGGGAAAGTGCTGGGTCAGCTCCCGGTAGGAGATGTCGAGCAGCTCTCCCGCCTCGTTGATCGCGAGAGACCTCACCCCGGTGGTGCCGGCGTCGATGGCTATGACCGCTGCCATGGCCGGAGGGTAGCTGCAAGCGCCCCGTGGCGGCGAGCGAACCTGTGTTCGACTCGCTTAAGCTGGACGGCAGACTCGGAGAGGGGCCGAGGATGGGCTCCGGCTGGCACGCGACCGGTGGGGTGCAAACCTTCGCGAGCGGCCTCTGACCTGCACGGCCACGAGGCCCCTACCGTTGACACAGAGGTAGTTACGGTGCTGTAATTACCCAGCTATCTGGTGGTGTGGTCCACCATCACCACTACATCTTGTGGTCGTTAGGCTCGACCGGTGAAGCCGGTCAGAGAGGAACCAAGACATGGCACTAGCCGAAGAGCGCCTTCAGATCGGGATCCGACGCCACTTCACGGAAGAGGGACGCCATCCCTATGAGCAGGTCTAGCTGGGAGCGGCGCGACTCGCGGATCTCGGACTACAGGACCGGCGAGGTCGCCTTCGAGCAACTCGACGTAGAGGTGCCGTCGACGTGGAGCATGAACGCCACGAACATCTTGGCCCAGAAGTACTTCCGTGGGAGCCTCGGCACGCCTGAGAGGGAGTGGTCGCTCCGGCAGGTGGTCGACAGGGTCGTCGACACAGTCACGGCATGGGGGGTGAGGGATGGCTACTTCTCCGACGCCGAGGAGGCGTCAGCGTTCAGTGACGAGCTGAAGCACCTCATCGTCGAGCAGAAGGCCGCGTTCAATTCACCGGTCTGGTTCAACATCGGCGTGAAGGGCGTGCCCCAGCAGGCATCCGCATGCTTCATCCTCGCCGTCGAGGACTCGATGTCGTCCATCCTCAACTGGTACGTGGAAGAAGGGACGATCTTCAAGGGCGGCTCCGGCTCGGGGGTCAACCTGTCGCGGATCCGCTCCTCGAAGGAGCTGCTCCAGGGCGGGGGAACAGCATCGGGGCCGGTGAGCTTCATGCGGGGAGCTGATGCCTCCGCCGGCACGATCAAGTCCGGGGGCAAGACACGGCGGGCCGCGAAGATGGTCATCCTCGATGCCGATCATCCCGACATCCGCGAGTTCATCTGGTGCAAGGCGAGGGAGGAGCGCAAAGCTCGGGTGCTCGCCCAGGCCGGCTTCGACATGGACCTCGATGGTGCCGACAGCCACTCCACCCAGTACCAGAACGCCAACAACTCGGTCCGACTGAGCGACGACTTCATGCGGGCAGTCCTCGGCGACGGTAACTGGGACCTCGTCGCCCGCACGACCGGTGAGCCGGTCGAGACGTTGAAGGCTCGCGACCTGTTCCGCCAGATAGCAGAAGCCGCCTGGGAGTGCGCCGACCCGGGGCTCCAGTACGACACGACGATCAACAAGTGGCATACGGCGCCAGAGACGGGCCGGATCAACGGAAGCAACCCTTGTTTCACCGGGGACATGCTCGTGCACACGGACAAAGGCGTCATCCGCTTCGATCAGCTGATAGCCCGCGTCAGCTCGGGTGAGCAGTTCGCGGTTTACACCCATGACGCCACGAGGCCAGATGAGCCGGCAGAGGTCGCCGTCCTGTCCAGCCCAGAGGCATTCATGATCACCGGTGTCAACGACATCGTCCGGCTGAGGTTCGACAACGGGATGGAGCTGCGCTGCACACCCCGGCATCGAGTCTTCACGACGAACCGCGGCTTTGTGGCGGCCGAGGATTTGACTGCGAGCGATCGGGTCAAGGTCCTCGATGTGCCCGCACCGGCCGTCGAGGCCGACCTCGGTATCCCGGTACCGACCGATCCGATGACCTACCGCGAGCCGTTCGGGCGGAGCGAGCTGCTGCGCTTCCCCGAGGAGTGGTCGGGGGAGTTTGCCCACTACCTCGGGTGGTTGATCGGAGACGGCTCCACCTCAGGCGGCACCACCAGCACCACCTACGGCTCTGCCGAAGATCGCGATGAGGTGCTACCGCGCCACGCCAGGCTCATCGAGTGGGTCAACGGGGACAGGCCGATCAAGATCTCCGAGCAGGCCGACGGCACCGGTCAACTTCGCCTCGGGCGGGCGCCCTTCACGCGGTTTCTCGAGTCGCTCGGTGTCCGTTCGGCAAGTGGGGGAGACAAGGTCGTTCCGTGGGCGATCGAACAAGCGCCTACGTTCGCCGCTGCCGCCTTCCTGCAGGGACTCTTCGATGCAGATGGCTGTGTCCGCCTCGACCGGGCGAACGGGTCCCATGTGGGCCTCGCGTCGATCTCGGCCGAGCTCCTCAAAGGTGTGCAGCGCCTGCTGACGAGCTTCGGGATCTCGGCCGACATCTACGAGACGAGGCGGAGCCCGGCAGGTTCCTCGTCGCGCCGACACCCGGAACGACGAGTACGGGAGTGCTCCCCGTACGACCTGCGGATCCAGTCAGCGTCGGTCCGCCGCTTTGCTGCAGAGATCGGCTTCAGCCTGTCGGGGAAGTCTGCCCTTCTGGCCGAGACCGTCAGCGACGCGACGCGCGGCTCCTGCAACCCGGAGCGGACGACGACGCTTGCCGAGCGTACGGCTGATGGCAGGGAGCTCACCTACAACCTGTCGGAGCCGCGCAACCACAGTTACATCGTGAACGGGATAGTCGTGAGGAACTGCTCGGAATACATGCATCTCGACAACTCGAGCTGCAATCTGGCGAGCCTCAACCTGTTGAGGTTCCTCGGCGAGTCCGACGTCTTCGACGTGGAGGGTTTCCGTGCAGCTGTGGCCGTGCTTTTCACGGCTCAGGAGATCCTCGTCGGCAACGCCGACTATCCGACCGAGAAGATCGCCGAGACGACGCGGGCGTTCCGCGAGCTCGGCCTCGGGTACGCCAACCTCGGGGCGCTTCTCATGGCCCAAGGCGTACCTTATGACTCGGACGAGGGAAGAGCCTGGGCGGCCGCCATCACGGCGTTGATGACAGGGAGCGCCTACGAGACCTCCGCACGCACGGCCGCCCGTATGGGTCCCTTCGCCGGCTATCACGCCAACAGCGAGGCCATGCTCAACGTGCTGCAGATGCACCGCTCGGAAGTGGCCAGGATCGACGAGAGCCTCGTTCCGGTCGAGCTGCTCTCGGCGGCCGAGAAGTGCTGGGAGGAGGCTGTCGACTATGCGGGCCGGTATGGGGTGCGCAACGCTCAGGCCAGTGTTCTCGCGCCGACGGGCTGTCTCGTCGGCGGCACGCTCGTGCCCACGAGTGGCGGACTTGTCAGGCTGCACTCGCTCGGCAACCCGGACGGCCGCCAATGGCAGGACATCAGCGCGAACGTCGCCACCGACGAGGGCACGCGGGAAGCGACCCGCTTCTTTGTCAACGGGCTCTCGCCCGTCGCCGACATCCGGACCCGCAGCGGATACCGCCTTCGTGGCACCCCGCAGCACCGGGTGAAGGTCGTGGAGCCGGGGAGCGGGTCATTGGTGTGGAGGCATCTGTCTGATCTCCGGGAGGGCGATCTCGTTCCGCTCTCCCTGAGCGGCCTCGTCGGGCTGCGTCAGCCCGTACCGCTCCCGCCGGCGCCCGATGACAACTGGGCTTCAGAGGACGATTTGACCGTTCCGAGCGTGATGTCCCGAGAGCTCGCCGAGCTCGTCGGTTATTTCATGGGCGGCGGATCGCTTTACGAGAGCGGGATTCGCTTCTGTGTCAGCCCGGGCGACCTCGACGTCGTGTCGCGGCTCGAGGTGCTCTGCAAGGAAGTGCTGGGGCTGACACCTCAGACGAGTGACCAGCGCGGCTACACCGAGGTGCGGTTGGATTCGGCGAGGCTCGTTCTGTGGTGGGAGGCGTGCGGCTTCGCCAAGACGGGCCCGGCAGCGCCGAGCGGCAAGGGCGATGAGGCCCGTGTCCCGGACGCGGTGCTGGGCTCCAACGACAGAGCGGTCTATGCGTCGTTCATCCGTGGCCTCTACGAGGCCGATGGTGATGTGTCGGCCGGATATCCGGCCCTGCGCAGCACCTCAGTCGGGATCGTGGAGGACGTCCAGACCATCCTGCTTGCGCTCGGCTTCCCGACCACCCTCAGCTATGACGGCCGACGGGGCTCGTCGGGAGGCGGCAAGTTCGCTCGGCTGCGCCTTGTCAACTTGTCGTACTGCTCCGCCTGGTTGGACGAGATCGGCTTCATCGGCGTTCGCAAGAGCGGCGGAGTTCGTGTGAGCTCGGCCTCAGGCGGCGCTCGCTGTGACGCCGTGCCGGTGACACGCTCGCTCATCGACCGGTTGGCGCCGGGAGATGACCGGCTCCGCAAAGGGATGCTCGTCGAACATTCCCGCACAGCTACGGTGTCAAGGCGGGCAGCGACGGAGCTGTGGATGCGCAGTCGGGACGCCGAGCTCGGGAGACTGCTCGGCTTCTTTTACGACCGGGTCTCAAGCGCCGCCCTCGGGAGTGAGGAGCTCACTTACGACTTGTCCGTGCCGGAGAACGTGACCTATGTGGCGAACGGGTTCGTCAGCCACAACACGATCTCGTTCCTCATGGACTGTGACACGACCGGGATCGAGCCCGATCTCGGGCTTGTGAAGACCAAGAAGCTCGTCGGTGGCGGCACGATGTCCATCGTCAACCAGACGGTCCCTCGGGCACTGCGCCGGCTCGGCTACAGCGATGCTCAGGTGGAGGCGATCATTGCCTACATCGACGAGCACAAGTCGATCGTCGGTGCCCCGGGACTCCGCTCAGAGCACCTGCCGGTGTTCGCCTGCTCGATGGGCGACAACGTCATCCATTACCTCGGTCACGTGAGGATGATGGCGGCGGCTCAGCCTTTCATCTCCGGGGCTATCTCGAAATCGGTCAACATGCCGGAGGAAGCGACCGTCGAGGAGATCGAGCAGCTGCACGTGGACGCCTGGCAGATGGGGCTGAAGTCGATCGCCATCTACAGGGACAACTGCAAGGTCGCCCAGCCGCTCGCAACGACGAAGAAGGAAGTGATCGCGGTGCTGCCTGCTGACGAGGCCGGCGTTCTCCTCGAGATCGAGCAGGCGGCTGTGACGGCGCGAGAAGCAGAGCTGACAACGCGGATCGCCGAGCTCGAGGAAGCGCTGCAGCACTCTCATGTGACGGCGCCGGCGACGACGACGCGCACGAGGCTGCCCCGCCGGCGACGCTCGAACACCTTCGCCTTCCGAGTGGCCGACTGTGAGGGCTACGTGACGGTGGGAGAGTACGAGGACGGCCGCCCGGGCGAGGTGTTCATGAAGGTCTCGAAGCAGGGCTCGACCCTCTCGGGTGTCATGGACGCCTTTTCCATCGCCGTCAGCCTCGGGCTTCAGCACGGAGTGCCGATCTCCACCTTCGTGCGGAAGTACACGAACATGCGCTTCGAGCCGGCCGGCATCACTGACGATGCCGAGCTCCGGCTGGCCTCGAGCCTCGTGGACTACATATTCCGGCGCCTGGCGCTCGACTATCTGAGCTTCGACGAGCGTTTGGAGCTCGGCGTCCTGTCGACGAACGAGCGCTCCCAGCCGACGCTGCCCGGTCTCGAGGATGTCGAGTCAGGCGAGGCGGCTCACCGCGAGCAGGAGCGCTTCGGTGCCGGCGGTGACACTGACCGGCCGGCGGCCGGCGCCGACCGGGGCGGACAGGGACCGGCCGGCCCGTTCGGAGAAGGGCCGTCCCGTCCGGCGGCGAGTCCGCCCCACTCGGCACGCCAGATGGAGAGCCGCGATGCACCGTTCTGCTACGCCTGCGGCAACATCATGCAGCGGGCAGGCTCCTGCTACGCCTGCCCGAGCTGCGGTGCCACGAGCGGCTGCTCGTGACGAGGAGCCGGCTGCGACCTGAGGGCGGGCAAACGTTGCCATAGCCCCCCTCAGGTCTGATTCGGGCCGAAATGGGGAACGTCTCCTCTATGAGCTCATTACGGCCAGGTGTCCTTTTCGACGTTGACGGCACGCTCGTCGATACCAACTACCTCCACACCCTCGCCTGGTCACGGGCGTTCCGCGGCGCCGGCGAATGGGCGCCGATGAACGCCATTCACCGGCTCGTCGGCATGGGTGGGGATCAGCTCGTCGTCAGGCTTCTCGGGCACGATTCCCCTGAGGCCGAGAAGGCCCGCCCGGAGCGCTACCGCGAGCTCATGGGCGACGCACTCGGGTTCCCGCTCGCCGGGCAGCTGCTCGTCGAGCTGGCCGCAGCAGGCGCAGCCGTCGTGCTCGCCACCTCCTCCCCGCCCGATGAGCTCGAAGTCAACCGCTCATTGATCGGCGCACCGGCGTCGGCGATCGCCGCCACGACCTCGAGCGGCGACGTCAGCGAGACAAAGCCCGCTCCCGACATCTTCGAAGCAGCCCTTGAAGCTGGATCGGTGGACCGTTCCCGCGCGATCGTCGTCGGCGACAGCGTCTGGGATGTCGAGGCGGCCATCGCGGCGCGCCTTCCGTGCATCGGGGTGGAGAGCGGCGGCTTCAGCGAACACGAGCTTGCCGACGCCGGGGCGGTTGCGGTCTACCGGGACGTCGCCGACCTCCTCGAGCATCTTGCCGACAGCCCGCTCGCTCGCGTGACGGCGGTCTGAGCCTCGTCGGTGTACTAGCCCCAGTCCTCTGCGAGCGAACCGTCCGGCAGCCGCCGGAAGAGGGGGATGGAACCAAGGGTTGTCACCATGGCGGCGTCCTCTCCGAGAGCCTTCTTCCATAGGCCGCCCTCTGTCAGGAGCGCCCCGAACACGACGGGGATCCCTCCGACGCGGCGGATGAGATTGAGCGCCGCCTTGCTCGATCCGCCCGTCGAGATCACATCGTCGACGACGGCGACCCGCTTGCCCTCGACGGCCGCCACCCGTGCCCGGTCGAAGAGAAGGTGCTGGTCGGCGGAGGTTGTGATCGAACGGACCCTCTCGGCGATGGCGTCGGCGAGATGGATCTTCGGGGTCTTGTGCAAGATGGCGTAGTCGTCGAGGTTGAGTGCCCGCGTCACCTCGATCGCGAGCGGGATGCCCATCGTCGCGACGGACGCGACCACCTCGATGTCGAACGGCTGAAGAGCCGCGGCGAGCTCCTTGCCGGCGAGCTCGGCGAAGCGGATCCCGTGGTCGACGCTTATCAGCAGAGCGATGGAAAGACCTTCTGCCACCTCGATGAGCGGTAGGTCGATCTGCTGGCTCCCGACGGTCGCCCGATAGGTCGCTTGCGCCTTCACACCCGAGAGCCTGCTCGCGAGAAAAGGGAGCCGCAACCGACTTCCCGCCCGGGCGCCAAGGCGGCTCAGTCGGGCGGCCCGAAGAGCCTGTCGCCGGCGTCCCCGAGGCCGGGGACGATATAGGCGCGCGAGTCGAGCTCAGGGTCGACGGCGGCGCATGCGACTCGCACGCCCGGGTGGACCGTCTCGAAGTGCTCGAGCCCAGGGGCGGCGGCGATGATGCAGAGGGCAGTGACGTCGGTGGCGCCCCGTTCGATCACGAGGCTGCACGCCTGGGCGAGCGATCCGCCCGTCGCCAGCATCGGGTCGAGCACGATGACGCGGCGATCGGAGAGGTCAGCCGGGAGGCGGTTCAGGTAGATCTCTGAGACGTGGGTGGCCTCGTTCCGCCGCAAGCCGACGTGAGCCACCTGAGTGAGCGGCAACAGCTCCTGTATGGCCTGCACCATCCCGAGGCCCGCCCGCAGGATCGGGACGAGGAGGACCGTCTCGGCCACCCGCTCGAAGACGACGTCAGCCGCAACCGGTGTGTCGAAGCGCTGGGGCGCCATCTCGAGGTCCCGGAGAGCCTCGTAGGCGATGAGGGAACTCAGCTCGGCGAGCAGTTGACGGAAGACATGGTCGGCAGTCCGCACGTCGCGCAGCTGTGCGAGGCGGTCGGCGACGACCGGATGGTCGACGATGAGCATGATGCGGGACGCTACCGCCTCGGACCACGTATCGTCAGGAGGTGAGGCGCCGCGAGTTCCTCCGCCTCTCAGGGGCGGCGATCGCAAGCGGCATCGGGGGTGGCGCACTGGCAGCCTGCTCGACGGCGGCGCCGAGCGCGAAAGGGACGGTTGGCTCCTCGCCGTCCAGTACACCTACGTCCTCCGCGAGCGCGCCCACTACGAACTCGCCCGACCCCGGCGTGACGACGGCGGCCGACTGGAGGTCGTTCGGCCGCTCGCTCGAGGGCCGCCTCATCCGCCCTGGATCTCCCGCCTACACGACCGATGCCCGGTCCTACAACCCGGTCTTCGACGGTGTGCGCCCGGCCGGCATCGCCTATGTCGCCTCTCCGGGAGACGTTACGAAGGCGATCGGCTTCGGACGCGAGCACGACCTTGCGCTCTCGATCCGCGCCGGTGGCCACTGCTATGGCGGCTGGTCGACAGGGCGGGGGCTCGTCATCGATGTGACGAGCATGTCGCGGGTGACCGTCGCCGACAACAGCCACACGGTGAGCGCTGGAGCCGGGACCAAGCTGATCGACTTCTATGCCGGCCTCGCCGAGCACGGTGCCGGCGTGCCCGGTGGCTCCTGCCCAACCGTCGGCATTGCCGGCCTGACCCTTGGCGGGGGCCTCGGGGTGACCGGCCGGAAGTTCGGCCTCACGTGCGACAGCCTCCTCGAGGCTGACGTCGTCCTTGCGTCAGGGGAACTCGTGACGGCGAGCGCTCGGTCGAATCCCGATCTCTTCTGGGCCCTCCGGGGCGGGGGCGGGGGGAACTTCGGCGTAGTCACCGACTTCCGTTTCTCGACCCACGAGGTTGGCGACCTTGGCTTGTTCACCCTCGTCTGGCCGTGGGCAGCTGCCGGCAGGGTGATCGACGCGTGGCAGTCGTGGGCCCCCACAGCTCCCGACGAGCTGTGGTCCAACTGCCTCTTGTTGAACAGCCAGGACACTCCCTCCGGCGTTGCACCTGCCGCCCGGGTCACCGGTGTCTACGTCGGGAGCGAGGGGCAGCTCGAGGCTGTCCTGCAGCCGTTCCTGCAGGCGATCCCGCAGGCACCGTTCACGCGTTTCGTCGGGACGGCGGGCTACCTCGACACGATGCTCATCGAGGCCGGCTGTGACGGCGACTCGGTAGCGGCCTGCCACCTGATCGGCCAGACTCCGCAGGGGATGCTCACCCGGTCGCCGTTCGCGGCAAAGTCCGACATAGTCTCCTCGAAGCTCCGGCCGGGCGGGATCGCCGCCCTGCTCGCCGCCGTCGAAGCGCGAGCGAACTCTGCTGCCCTGTCCGGAGGGGGAGTGGCACTCGATGCATCGGGGGGAGCCATAAACCGGGTCCCGCCGGGAGCGACTGCCTATGTTCACCGTGACGGGCTGTTCACACTGCAGTACAGCGCCGAATGGGGAAACGGCGCTCCCCGGATCCGTCATCGCTGCCAACAGGCGGTGGCTGCAGTCAGCGTGGCACTCGATGCGCCCGTTCGTGAGCGGTCAGGCATACCAGAACTACATCGATCCACAGCTCTCCGGGTGGGCGGCGGCATACTACGGCTCCAATCTCAGCCGTCTCGAGCAGGTGAAGTCGCGCTACGACCCGCTCAACGTCTTTCACTTCCCCCAGTCGATCGCGCCGTCATGAGTTGCCGTCACCATGGGAGGACCGAGACCCGACCTACTCCAGCACTCGCACACAGAGGACCGGCGGGAGCGCCTGTGACACCACAGATCGCCAGGTCCCACCGTGGTCGGCGGAAGCGAACAGCTGTCCCGTGTCTGCCCCGAACACGAGCGGGAACGGCACCGACGAGCTGATCGTCAAGGCGTCAGGCAGCACCTTCAAGTGTCCAATTGGGCTGCGGAGGGCTGTCCAGCTCCTTCCTCCGTCTGCGGTCTGCCAGACGCGGGAATGCAGCTCTTCGTTGTATGGGAACCCCTCTCCATCGAGCGGGAAGACGAATGCGCTCCCCGGGTCAACGGGATGGGCGACGACGGGAAACCCGAAGTTCGACGGGAGGCCGTCGGCTTCGCCTGCCCGGTCCACCTGGACCCACCCGTCGCCTCCATCATCGCTCCGGTAGGTTCCATGATGACCCTGAGCCCAAAGAGTGTCGGGGCTCGACTCCTCGAGGGCGATCTTGTGGATGCAGTAGCTGTCTTCCGGCACACCCCGGGCGAGCGCCGTTGCCCCGATGCCGTTGTTGCAATCTGACCAAGTGGCGCCAGCGTCCTCGGACCGGTAGAGGCCACCGCCGGAGATCGCCACGATGATGCGGCCGGGGCGGTCCGGATGCGTGAGGATGGTGTGGAGGGATTGCCCCTTGCAGCCGCTACCCCAGTGCGGGCGGTCGGGGTGATCCCACAGGCTGCGGACGAGCTCGAACGTGTCCCCGCTGTCCATTGAGGAGAACAGGGCAGCGGGTGCGACTCCGGCCAAGACGGCTTCACCGGCGCCAGGCGCCCCCCGGTCCGATGCGAGCTGAGCGATCTCTGAGATGGTCGCTCCGGAGTTGTCCGGGAGGGTCATTGCCGCTCCGGCAGGTTCTCTCCAGCTCGCGCCACCATCGTCGGTCAGACGGATCAACGATCCCCGCCGCTGCTCCTCAGTGCCTGCCAGGTACCTCGTCCCGAGCTGGAGGAATGCCGGCACCGGGCCTTCGAGGATCGGTTGTTCGGTGATGCCATCGCGAACGATGAAAAGGCCTGCCTTCGTGCCGACGGCGACAGCGAGGTGATCCGTCACCCGCGCACGGAAAGGCGACCGCTGCCCAGCCGGGGCAGCAGCCGCCGGGGAAGAAGAGCTCATATCACGAGTATCCCGCGATGAGGGCAGCGGCGCGTGAAAGTGGTGGGGGCGGGGCTGTCGTGCCGTCAAGGCCCGGGCCTGTCGGACTTGGCTGATCCTGCGGACGAAACGGCCCGGCCACCGTCAGGCGGCCGCTCCTGCGGTCAAGGGGTGAGAGTCGACAGGCGGGTGCGGGGCCCGGCGGCCGCCACCCGGCTCGGCAGGTCATGGCCGACGAGCTCCGCCACCAGGCGAGAAGCTTCGAGGAGCCGGTCGAGCGCGATACCCGTTGCTATGCCGAGGTCGTCGAGAAGGGCGACGAAGTCTTCGGTGGCAAGGTTCCCGCCGGCACCGTCGGCGAACGGGGAGCCTCCAAGGCCGCCGACGGCGGTGTCGAACCGCCGCACTCCGGCCAGAAGGCCGGCGTAGGCGTTCAACAGCCCCGTGCCACGCGTCTCGTGCAGGTGGAGCCCGACGTCGGTGCCGGTCGAGGTGAGCACTTCGTCGAGGACCCGGGGCGTGGCCATGCCGGTCGTGTCGGCCAACGTGACCTCGTCTGCGCCCGCCCTTCGGACGAGCTCGCTGATGCGGGCCACCTCGGCTGGGTCGATGTCGCCCTCGTAGGGCGAGCCGAAGGCACACGAGATGACGGCGTCCACCGGGACGCTGCTGTCGACGGCCAGTGCGCAGATGCGGCCGATCTCCTCGATCGAGGCTGCGATGCTGCGGCGGACGTTTCGCTCGTTGTATGTCGCCGACGCGGCGACGGTGACGGTGAGCTCGTCGACGCCGGCACCGAGTGCGGCCTCGGCACCACGGACGTTTGCCACAAGGGCGGTGATCCGGCACCTCGAGACGCTGTCGGCAATCTCGCCTGACAGCCGGCTCGGGCCACTGCTGCCGTCGGTGCCGGGCCGCGTTTCTGAGAGACCGAGTAGTGCCAGCACCTCGGCGGCGCCAGCCATCGCCGGGACAGCACGCTCGGAGACGAAGCTGACCGCCTCTACCCGTGCGCAGCCAGCCGTCACGAGAGCCGTCACGAGCCGCGCCCTCTCAGCGGGGGGCACCGGCTTCTCGGACTGAAGCCCGTCGCGGGGCCCCACCTCGCGGATGATCACGTCGGCGGGCAATGGCGGCAGCACCCCACTGGTCTTCACGTGGGAGCACGCTATCGTCGCCGCCCGTGGGAGCCGAAGGCGATCGAGAGCAGGATCTCGTGCTCGAAGGAGTCGTCGTGGCGGGAGATCGCCGCGGGCGCGACCTCTCCTTCCCGACGGCGAACGTGGAGACCCTCGCCGTCCCCCCCGAGGACGGCGTCTATGCAGGATGGCTGGAGCGGGCCGATGGATCTCGCCACCCGGCGGCGATCTCCGTCGGCAACCGGCCCACTTATTACGGCCACCATGGCGAGCGGCTCGTCGAGGCTCACCTGCTCGATTTCGACGGCGACCTCTACGGTGAACACGTGACGGTGCGGGTCGGCTCAAAGGTGCGCGACCAGGTCCGTTTCTTGAGCAGCGAGGAGCTGGTCGAGCAGATGAGACGGGACGTGGAGTGCGTCAGGTCGCAGCTGAGGCGGCGACAGCATGAGGGCGCCGCGGGGGAGCCCGGCGGGCAGGCCACCTAGGGATGCCGAGGTGCGGGGGCATCGGGCAGACGGGATTGCTGTGCCATGCTGTTGGATCGCCTCGTCCGGGATGCTAAGACGGTCGGCGCAAGGCATGGTGGCCGTAGCTCAGTCGGTTAGAGCGCCAGGTTGTGGCCCTGGAGGTCGGGGGTTCAAGTCCCCTCGGTCACCCTCGATGATCCCTGATCAGTGGCCCGGAGGGACGGCCCCACCGGCTCCACTAACGTGTCGTCGTCACAGGCGCCTCTAGCTCAATTTGGCAGAGCAACGGACTCTTAATCCGCAGGTTCTGGGTTCGAGTCCCAGGGGGCGCACCAGGCCGCAGGTCACGTGGTTGACCGTGGAGTGGACAGGCTTCGACTGTAGTCACGGTCGCACGACGCGGCCGAAACGTGCCTTGCTTGAGACTCACCTGAGTCTCTGGTGGCAGCATCGCCACGGGATCGCCGCCATCCGCTCGATCTCCTCTGGCGTGAGGTCCGACACGCCCGCCAAGTGTAGCGAACGTGTGTTCGGTTAGGTAGGGGCAGATGCTGTCGATTACCCCTTTGAGAGCTGGCTTTCAGCCGGTGCCTATAGGGACCCTGACCTGGGCGGTTCCTCGGTGGGGGGAGGAGATGGCAAAGGTCACCCACGTCGGCGCGGTGACCACAACGCCACCGACGTACCCGGTGTAGCGCGGTCCGCAGACTGGCAGCCGAACCATGCTTCTTGAAGCCGACACAAGCGCTCCATCCGCGGAACTCGCGGTCAACTGGCCGGACCAGCGCGTAGTACAGCTTGGCACTTCTCGGCCTCACGATTGACACTGTCGCGTAGGGCGCGTCAGTCGAGGAGACTGCGAGAAACGCCTTGTAGACGAAATAGCTCCTGCCATCGGCGCCATGGATACGAGTTAGCCCCGCAGGATCTCGCGAATCGGGAAGCAGGAGTCCCGCAACTCCGCCTACCAACCTCTCGTTGTCGCGACCCTGCTGACCGGCCGACTCCTTGCAGCTGAGCGCCGTCATGTTGGGTGTCCTGCGAGGCGCCGAGATGGGAGTTGAAGGAACCGGGGGACCCGAAGACAGCCAGAGCCCGGCACCCACACCTACGACGCCCAGCGCCGCGGCAAGGGCAATAAGACGCCTCACCATCGGGATGGTAATCCGGCTCCTCCCGCAGGGAAGGCGGAAGGACAGGGGTGGGCGATGCTCGCAGACCGGGGGCAGAGGCAAGCGGAACGGCTGAGCGGGCGCGAGCGCCTAACGGCGCCCAGAAGAGCGGACTGCATGGCTCCCGCCGTTCCGCCATGCGGGCGGCGGACGGACGCTTTCGTGCTCCCTTGCGCCGCCGGCCCTCCCTCCGCCGCTGCCGTTCCTTTCGCCGGCCCTATGTCGTCCATTGGGGCGCTCAGTCGGTCCCGAGACCATCCCGTGTTCGCGCCAGTGCCCTCGTCCGAGGGCACCGCGGGGGTGGTCGCCAGTGACCGACACGACGCCTCGTGGGGCCGGTTCGGGTGACCACGACCGCGTGCGCAGCGGGCTTCTCGGCGTGCAGGCCTAGCCTCCCGCCTGGTATCGCCCGGCCAACTCCAGCCGAGGCGGGTGGCCTGATCCGAGCCTTAGACGCCGCTCGGGGAATAGGAATAGTTGCGTATGCAACCTCGTGCCCGAAAAGTGCCGGATTAGGGGCTCGGCCCCCTCCGGGCACCGGCAAGATGCAGGTCGGGGTGCAATCCCGGCTGTTTGCTTTCACAAAGCCTCTAGCGGCGCCGGTTTCGCCTGGTTGGGAGTGCGTGCAGGCCGATAGTTGCGGCCGGCGGCCTGACGACGAAGTAACTTCACCTCGGTGGGTGCTCCAGCATGACGGAACGGGCGGTGCCCCTCGACCCCATCGTCAGGCGCTTCTGCGTCGGCAACCGGCTGGCGGTGATCCCGGCCCGGCGCTCGAAGCGTCGGGCCGTGCTCGACTGGCTGGCGCAAGAGTTCGTGCCCGGCCGCGTGTACCCCGAAGCGACGGTCAACGAGATCCTTCAGCGGTACCATCCTGACTGCGCCGCCCTCCGCCGCTACCTTGTCGACGAGGACTTCATGGATCGCCGGGACGGCTTCTACTGGCGTGTCGGCGGCACGTTCGATGTGTCCTGACAGCCGTAGCAACGACGGTGCGTCATCCTTTGTGTGGTGTAACTGTGACGGTCTTCGACATGGCAGCTCTGGGCTTCCCGCGGGAAAGTCTGCCCACTTAGCCTGAAGCGCCTTGGTATCGGAGCGGAAAAGAGTCGCCCAAGTCGGCGAGGAGGAGACGACGTGTCGGTGCGAGAGGTCAGAGCAACGGGGTTCGAAGCTCTGATGCTCGCGACAGAGTTGTTGCAGCGCGCTCGCCGGGCCGACCCCGGGGCCGGTCTCTGGGAAGCCGCGGATCTCCAGTGGTGGTGGCGGAAGCGGCGGCGCTCTGATGAGGTCGAGAAGCTCTTCTGGCTCGACGATGAGGGACCCGTCGCCGGCGTCCTTTTGACGAGCTGGACCGATGACGCCTGGCAGTGCGACCCGGTCGCCGTCCCACAGCCGTCGGGCGTCGAAGCCGGGCTCGTGTGGAGCCGGGCGATAGAGCATGCCGCCAATGAGTCGGCGAACGGTTTCGAAGTACCGCTGAGGGATGACGATCGAACCTTCCAGGATCTAGCCGGGCGGTCCGGACTCACCGCTGGCGACAAAGACTGCACCGCCTGGATGGATGCCGCCGATCGACCGCCCGTCGCGGCGCCCCCTGACGGCTTCGTAGTCATCGACCGCACTCAGCGGCAGGACACCCCGCATCCCATGCGACAGCGAAACGGGGACAGCGTGGCACAGCGCCTCGGCCAGTGTCCGCTCTACGACCCCGCCCTAGACCTCGCCGTCGAGACCGCTGATGGACTGGTGGCGGGCTACTCGTTGTACTGGTTCGACCCGACCACAAAGGTGGGACTCGTCGAACCCGTCAGGGTCGAGGACGAGTTCCAGCGGCAAGGGCTCGCACGAGCGATGCTGTCCGCCGGAATCAATCGCCTCGTCGCAAGGGGAGCTCAGCGGGTGAAGATCTCATACAAGACGGACGCTGCCGCCGCCCTGTACAAGGGCGTCGGGTTCCGCCAGACATCCACGGCCACCTGGTATCGGGCGTTGTCGAAGTAGCGGAGGCGGTGCTCGGCTTCGTTATCTCGCCGGCGTCCGCCAGAGGTGCGCCGGCGTCACCGCGCGCAGGTCGGCGCTGATCACAGGCGTGAGCCAGGAAGCATAGGGCGCCGAAATGTGATTGTCGTCGTGGTAGACGACCTTTTCGCCGACGACGACGGCACACGTCGTCGGCCCACAGAACCACGGCTCGGTGTCGATGTAGGCGCCGCCGGCGGCCTCGACCACGCCGGCCTCCTTCCTGACGTGTGCCGAATTGAAGGCCGGGGGAGCCTTCTTGATCTCACAGGCGGCAAGGTCGCTCAGATGTGCCGACAGACAGTTCGGCACCAGCCCAGGCGGGTACGGGACGTCGCCCATGACTACGACACGGGAGCCGAACGAGCGGAGCGTGCGGATCATCCGCGTGAGCCCTCTCATCCAGCTCGGGCCGTCCACGACGACGTGATCGTTCCCGACCCCGTACTCGCGGGAGAAACCGAGGACGACCACTTCGGGCCGGAGCACCCGGATTCGAGCGAGCACGGCTGCTCGCCATTGGCTGCACTGGACATACCACTCGTCGAGGTCGGGGCTGAAGACGCGGATGTCGATCGGCGGGCAGGTGGCCTTGGCCTGCACCACAAGGTGCCAGTGCTCGGCGCCGGCAATCGTGTCGAAGGCGGGGAACCACATCATGGCGTGGGAGTCGCCGAAGAGGACGACGGTGGTTCTGCTCTCGAGATCGCCGTAGTTGCAGGGATGAACACCGACGTCGGTGAAACCGTCGAAGCAACCGTCCCAAAACGGGGCCGCCATGCCGCTCCCAGAGGCAACGTAGGAGATGGACGGGCTCAGGTTTGCCGGCACGTCTCGCATCGCGAGGGACCGTAGAACGGCATTGTGCGTCTCAGCGGTGAGGGCTCGTGCCGCCTCGACCACCGGAGTGAGTTGCTGATGGGTCGAGCTGAGGGGCACCGGGGCAGCCCTTGTCGGCACAACCAGCTTCACGTCAGGGGCGCGACCCGTGCCGACAAGGGCGGGGGTCGCGTACGCCATCGCGAGCGATGCTGCTGCTGCGCCGAGACCGAGCACGGCCCCCAACGTGAGGCTTCGCCGCGACCGATCCACGAGCCATGAATTGCGCCTCGACGGCCGCTCGACGAGCACGCTCGTTACCGTCGCCAGCCCGAGGCTGACGACGGCGACGAGAAGCCGGCCGTCGATCGAGAGCGACCGGCCGAGTAGGAAGGGAGCGAGCACGAGTGCCGGCCAGTGCCACAAGTACCAGGTGTACGAGACGCCACCGAGGAACGGCAACGGCCGGCGACTAAGGAGCGCTCCCGGACCGAGCCGACGAGGCACGAGGCCGCTCGCGAGAATGGCGGCCGCCCCGGCGACCGGGACAAGAGCAGCGGCGCCCGGGAAGGCGGTCGATGCGCTGTAAGCAACCACGGCCCACACCACCCCTCCGAGCCCGGCCCATCCAAGAACCGCGGCGGCCGTAGTAGGGAGCCGTCGCAACGCCGGCGCACCGACGGCGACGAGAGCGCCGGCCGCAAGCTCCCATGCCCGGGTGGGCAAAGAGAAGAAAGCCCATGGCTCGTCGACCCGGGTCGACCAGAGCGAGAATATGAGCGACGCCGCGCCGACAAGGCTCAGCCCTGCAACAACATTCGCATCCCTCGACCAGCTGGCGTCGCGGTGTCGTTCAGCCGGGCGCCGGCGCTTGTTCCGCCGACCCCCCCACAGCCACGGAAGCGAGCAGGCAAGGAGGAGACACGGCCAGACGAGGTAGAACTGCTCCTCGACCCCGAGGGACCAGTAGTGCAGAAGCGGGCTCGCCGACCCGCCGGCGAGGTAGTTCGTGGCTTCTGCGGCGAAGCGGTAGTTGGCGAAGTAGAGGGCGGCAGCGGCGCCATCCCGGGTGACTCCGGGCACCTCGAGAGGTGGGAGCACGACAGCCGAGACGGCGACGGTGACTATCACGACAAGCAATGCCGAAGGAAGCAGGCGGCGCGCCCGCCTGGCATAGAAGCCCTTGAGATCGATGGCGCCGGCGGACGACAACTCGCGGTAAAGGTGGTCGGTGATGAGGTACCCGGAGATTACGAAGAAGACGTCGACGCCGACATAGCCGCCGGGGGTCCATCCCACACCCACGTGGAAGGCCACAACTGCGAGGATGGCCACCGCTCGTAGCCCTTCGATGTCGGCCCGCTTCCTGCCGGAGCCGAGTGACCGGGCCACTATTCCATCGCCGGCGGCCTCGAAGACGCAGCCACCGTCCGGAGGCACCTCCGCCCCCGCGGCGACGGGCCCGATGGGGCCGACGTCGCCCGTAGCCACGCTGTCCATAGCCGTCTCCGCCACCCCGAAATTGACTCTGCTGCTGGGCTGCTCGTGTGAGTCCGGCGACCTGGGACTACCTCACCGGCGAGCCTGGCCTCTGCCCGAACTATCGCAATTGCGGGGGAAAGCTACCCAGTTGCCAACAGCACCATGCCCGGAACCGACGTCAGGAGACCACCTTGTCGGCGTTGAAGCGCCGTGCCCGCCCGTGTAGCCAGCAAGGACGTGAGGGACCGTACTGCTACTGCTCGGCCTCTCTCGGGTGGGCGACTTCCCGGGCCGCACGTTCCACCCGGTCACGGTAGCTGCTCCACCATGCCTCGTCCCCAGGCGGCAGGTTGGAGTCCAGCGCCGACCGCCCTGCCCTCCCGTCGATGAGCTCCCGGAGGATGTCAGCCTGCCCGGCATGGCGATTCGTGTCGGTAGCAACGTGGACGAGGATTTGATGCAGCGTCACCTCGTTCCGACTGGGCGGCCACCATGGCACGTGCCCGATGGCGTCGAGCGGAAGCTCGCTGATCGTGACGTCTGCCTGTGCCCAGGCGCGGCGGTACCGGCCTGTTAGCCACTCGCTCGACTCATCGGGCTGGGCGAACATGTCCCAGTTCGGATCGGACTCGTCCGGGGGTGACTGCTCAGGAAAGGGTCGGCCGAACGTGTCGCCGAAGTAACCGAGCTCGACCCCAGTCTGGTGCTTGACGAGCCCGAGCAGGTTGGTAGCGGTCGGCACGAGCGGACGGCGGATGTCGTACTCGGAGAGCCCGTCTAGCTTCCACAGCAGGACCTCGCGTGCGTCCTGGAGGTAACTCCGGAGGTCGGTCTTCGCATCAGTCACCGTCATGTGGGACATCTTGCTAGACGCCGGACCTGCGCCGGTGGGTCTTCAGCGCGAGGGCGCTCCGGCAACAGTCTCGAGGGCCGAGGCGACGGTCTCCGGATCGACCACCATGTGCAGGTGGAGGCCGGGCACAGACACGACCGGCCACTCGCGTCTCGAAGCCTCTTCGGCAATCTCGTCATACGGGGGGCCGAACACGATGTAGTGACACGGGTCGCGGTCCCAGTCGTCGGGAACCTCGACGAGCTGCTCGTAGTAGGAAAGCGGCAGCTGAGGCTGCTCCCGCGAAATCGTCCGCCGGGTGTGCTCGTCGGGGAACATCGGTGAAACGTCGGCCTCGGGCCACCATTCGGTCCATGGGGGAAGAAAGCCGTCGGTCGCCTTTGTCCGCAACTCGGTCAGGAGCTCTTCTGGCACGACGGCGGTCCATCCCCGCGATGGGGGGATGGACGCATCGACGAAGACATAGCGCAAGTGGACCCCGCTGAGCGCCTGACCGATGGCCGGCCCGAAGAAGCCTGCGTTGCTGTGCGTCACGAGCACAACCTCTTCTCCCGGCTTCACGCTGACCGCCGTCGCCACCAACTCGGCGATACGGGGTGCAGACGGTGGATCGAGCGTCACGACCGCGGTGAGGTTCGGAAGGTCGACGACGTGGCCGCGATCCTGAAGCGCGTCCTTGACGGCGGCCCACGTCGATGGTCCGACCGAGGGACTATGGACGAGCACGAAGTGCATGGTCCTCCTCCGGTTCGTGTCGTCGTTCATCATGAGTCAGACGGCACGCAGCCGTTCATCTCCGGCTCGTCATGATCGCCCCCGCCGGCCATCTCCCGCAACGGAGAGGCAAGGCGGCTCGCCAGCTCGCCGTCAAAGAGCCCGATCTCCACGAGGAGGGCTTCGGTCACGGCGCCGAACGCCCGCTTCAGCTCAGCGGCGTCCAAGGAGCAGACGATCGCCCGGGTCATGGCGGCGGTCACTTCGGGCGGAAGGCGATCCATCCCCCGCCCCTGAACTGCAGGCACACCGTGGCGCAAGCAGGCCAAGGCGAGCACATGGTCACGCGTTCCGCTGATCATGTATTCCGCCTGCCAGACCCGCAGTCGTTCGATGCTCGAGCGGGCGTGCAGCGCGTACAGCCATGCCCACCCGATCAACTCGGGCGCAGTCGGTCCCGCCGAGGGCGGACGGTCGTTGGCCGATCCGAAAAGAAGACGAAAGGTGGGGGCGATGGCGCCGAAGTCCGCCGGCGGTGAGAAGGCGAGGTCCACCTGCAGCGTGCTGGCAAGCAGAAACACGCGGTAGAGGACGTGGCCGGCCGTCACGTCCATATGGGCGACGGCGCCATTCTCTTCGTACATGCGGGTCGTCCAGTCCGTGATCACCTCCTTCGACTCGGCGTCGTTGCCGACGCAAAATACAAGGTCGATGTCCGACCAGCGGTCCTCCCTGCCCGCCGCGGCCGATCCGGTCAAGGCCGCTCCCGTGATACGGCGGTCAGCACGGGCGGCTGCAACCAGCTCCTCCCGCAATCCCTGTCTCTCGTCTGGCGTGAACATGACCTGACGTCTCCTTTTGCCCTGTCGGAGCACTTGCTGGCACACTGCGGCCGTGCGGGAGCCGAGAGCGGAAGATAGTGGCTGGGAGCATTGGCTGATCGAACAGAAGGCGTCCGGCCTGCGACTTCTCGAGCACCGCCACAGCGGCCGGGAGTCCCTCGGACGTGGGGAGGTGCTCAGGCCGCCAGCACGACACCGGACAGTGACAGAGATGCTCGGCGTTGCGATCGCCTCGATTCTCTTCATTGTTGCGGGCTTGTTCGCGATCGGTGTCATCGCGTCGATGTCACACAGCCCCCCGTGCACTTACATCTCGGCACACGGGGGGACCTGCACCCAGTTGGGCGGCGGCTGAAGGAGCTTTAGGTGACTCGGGTTTGATCGGCGGCGACGCGGAGCTGACTCGGCACTGGTCAGCTCACTCTTCAGGCGAATCCGGATCGGAAAGGTGCCGGCCGAAGCAGATCGACGTCGGGTCGGCGTCGTGAGGCGGCCAGCAAGGGATTTCCGAGTAGCCAGCGGTCGTGTAGAACGCTTGGGCGGCTAACTGCGCCGTACCGGTCTCGAGGATCATTCGGCGGTAGCCGGCGTGCCAGGCGAACCTCTCCAGCCCAGACAGGAGGAGCGCCGCGAAGCCCCTTCGCCTGCGCTCGGGGCGGGTGAACATTCTTTTCAGCTCTCCCGTCGTGTCGTCGAAGCGAATGACGGCTCCGCAAGCGGCGGGCTCGCCGGTCGAGTACGCGACGAGAACTGCACCGCCCGGTGGCGACCAGCGCGCTGGATCCTCGGGCGGATAGCTTCCCGGCCCGTAGAACTGGGCCAGGTCGTCGGCCATCTCTCGGATCAGCTGCTGCACCACCGGAGCGTCGTAACGCTCGACCCGCACTTCGATGGGCACTTAGTGAGCATCACACCACCGGAGAGGGCGCAACAACTTGCCGCGGCCCTCGCGCTCGTACCAAAGGCTCGACGACGCCTGCAACGCGAGCGCCGTCGCTGCTGCACTACCGGGGCCCGACGGGTCATGACCCGCCGGGCCCCGCTCGCACCGCCAAGAAAACGGCGGCCCGCGGTGTGCTTAGTGCTTGATGTCTACCTTGACGTGCACGAAGGTGTTGCCGGCCTCGTCGAGGCCAGGTGCGTCGTCGTAGATCCCGAAGGTGTTGAAGGCGATCGTGTTCTTTACGACCGTCACCTGGATCCGCTTCCCGGTACCTCCGTTGTCGACGAGGATGCCGGTGGTCGATGAGTCACCGGTGCCCGGGTCGCCGAGGATGTCGTTCGTCCCGATGGCGTTGTCCCAGAAGGTGTCCCCGGAGACGTCGGAGAGCGGGAAATGCTGGTGGATCGTGATACCGCTCAGCCCGTTGCCGACGATTTCATTGCCAGAGGCAGTGTTGTCGTAGGACCCGCCCCCCGAGGCGCCCGCGGCGAACAAGATTCCGCCGCCGTCGCCGGTCGTCCCGTTCGAGATGACGACATTGTTGTGGATGACGTTGTCAAAGGTCCCGCCCATCGTGGGGGTGGGCATCCCGGAGCTGTTCACAGCGGTGCTGCTGTGACCGACCACGGTGATTCCACAGTCGGACTCGTTGTCCTCCACGAGGTTCCCGTCCACCGTGTTGTGGTTGTTCGGGCCAAGGTCGTCATCGAGAAGGATGCCGCCTGAGTTGAACATCGAGGTGTTGCCAAGCACGAAAGACCAGCTGCTCGACATGAGGTGGATACCTTCACCGCAGTCACCCGGGACGTTTCCACTCCCTGCACACTCGAACCACCCGCTTGTCACACCGCCGTTGTCGTTGTGCTCGACGACGTTGTGCCTGATCGTAATGCCCGTCGAACCGAGTGCCAGGATGCCCTCGCCGAGGGCACCTGTGACCGAGAAGCCTTCAACTGTGGCGTGACTAGTAGCGAAGAAGGTCACACCGTTGTCGAGGTTGGTGGCATCGATGATGGCGCCGGGCTCTCCCATAAGCCGGATCGACTTGTTGATCTCTGCGCCGGTAGTGATCGTGGGCTGTATCGGCACCCCGGTAGTGATCGTGGTCGAGCCGGTATATGTACCTGCGCAGACCTTGACGGTGTCTCCGCTCGAAGCGGCGGCGATCGCCGAGTTGATTTGGTGGTAAGGGGCCATGCGGCAAGCGGTCGACTCGCCCGCCACCGCCGTCGTGGGAGCCACCCAGAGCGTCTTCGACGTTGAAGCCGCCGCTGCCCCGGCGACGCCGACTCCGCTTGCGACGATGGCTCCGAGGAGTACCGCCGCGGGCACGACAGCCCGAATGATCTTTGCGTACATAAGCTGCGCCTCCTGGTTGGTCAAACCTGAATTGGTCGCGACGAGTGGACTCGAATAGGCCGCTTCCTGTCAGCCGCGTCAGTACGGGTGCGACCGTAGACAGGCGTTATCGTCCCGTCAAATCGGCTGCACCATGTCCCGCCCGCTTTTGACCATTGGGACACGGGAGAGGGCAAACGCCGAGTGGATTGGGGCCGTCCCGCTCAGGCTCACGGCATCTCCGTTGTTGTTGCGATTCTCCGCCACGCTGAACGGGCCGGTCGCCGGAGCAGAGGTGATGGTTAACGCGGTCGCTGCAAGGGTTCGGCCTAGCCGTACGTCGGGTGCTGTGGCCAGCCTGGGGGCGAGTCCTCCCAATCCTCCTGCCGCCCGTAAGGGGTGAGATCGAGAACGTTGTTGGAGAAGAGCAGTCGATCAACACCCCGAGCCGTGGTGGAATACGTCATATAGACGTCATCACCGTCGCGCAGGAAGACGGTGAGCCTGAAGAGGTTCCCAGCCCCCGTGTCGTCGGCGAAGCCGTTGCCTCGCGAGGAGACGAACGGCACCGTCCAGCCCATCCGGTCCTTGTACTGCTGGATCTGATCGAGCGGCATGTTGGACACCGTGATGAACGTCACCCCTGCCTCGCGGAGCGTACCGAGGTCGGCAGCGTTGTTCGTGAAGTGCGTGCAACCGGGGCAGAACGAATCCGGTCCATTGTCCATGAACTGGTACACGACGAGCTGCTCCCGACCGTCGAACAGGTCGAGCAGGGTCTTCGAGCCCTCCGGGGTGTCGAAGATATAGCTGCTGTTGAACTTCACCATCGGCAGCCGTCGACGCCTGGCGGCGATGGCGTCGAGGGTGCGGGTGGCTTCCTTCTCGGCCCGGAGCAGCTCCTCACGCTGCTGTTGCCATTCATCGGCCGAGACGACTGGTGGCCGGGCGACTGCATCCGATATGTCGGTCACGCGGGTCTCCTTCCCTTGTTCCGCGACAGTTGGGACGAGCCATCCGCACCAAAATCATCGTGACCGGCCAAACTTGCCGCCGCCCGAAGGGCCCACGGTGTGCTCGATCTCCCGTCATGTTGCAAGGCAGTCTTGACACAGCGGGGGCGGGAGGGCGGGCGCGTGGGCGGGCACCCCCGGCAGGACTCGAACCTGCGACCGTCTGCTTAGAAGGCAGCTGCTCTGTCCAACTGAGCTACGGGGGCTAGTTAACCGGTTGTGGCCTGCATCTTTCTGGCCACCCCCCGCCGGAGGATGCTTGCACACCGCTCGACAGGAAATAGCTGTAATCGGCGAGCGCCGGCCTGGCCGCTCCTGACGTTGGCCCGAGGAGCCACGGAGGGTATCCCAAGATGACCACTCGCACCGCTGAGAGCGTAGGTCTGTGGAGCCCAATGCGCCGCCACGAGTGATGAAGCGCCTACCCTGACAGGGTGCGCGGGCGGCGTCGGGGTACAGGAAAGCGTCGGAAGGGCCGGTCTCTCGGAGGCGTGCCGTCCTCGACGCGGCGTCGTCCTAGGCGGTCCGGGGGGTTAGGAGCCGGTCGTGACCTTTAGCGTCCACGATCTCAGGCAAGCCCTGAAGGGCCTCGACAGCCTGCGCTATGGAGTGGGGGACCTGGAGGAGGCGATGCGCCGGATCGTTTCGACCACCCACGATCTGTTCTCCGTCGACGGGGCCGCCTTGATGCTCATCGACGGCGAGCTCGCCCTGCGCAACGCAGCCACCTCGGACGAGCGCATGGAGCAGCTCGAGTCCCTGCAGATCGAACATGGGAGTGGTCCCTGCATCACCGCTTTTCAAGAGAAGGAGCTTGTCAGCTGCGAGGACCTCGTCGACGAGGAACGCTGGGGCGATTTCGCTACCGAGGCAGTGGCCGCCGGTATGAGAGCGGTTCTCGTCAGCCCCATTCCCTATGCCTCGGATGCCGTCGGCGTTGTGGCGGTCTTCTCGGCCAAGCCGCATGCGTGGACACCAGAGGGGGAACTCGCGCTCATGTCCTTCACGGATCTGGCCGCGCTTGCCATCGCCACCACCATGCAGAGCGAGGAGCGGGGGGAAGTTGCCAGTCAGCTGCAGCGGGCGCTCGATGCCCGTGTGGTGGTCGAACAGGCCAAGGGCGTGCTCATGGGGCGCGAGGGCCTCGACCCCCGTCAGGCATTCGGAAAGCTGAGGGCGCAGGCTCGGACATCCCGCCGGCGCCTGGCCGACGTCGCCGCCGATGTGGTTAGAGAAGCCCCGCGGGGCCGCCAGCCGGCAGTCGCTGACGCAGAAGAGGTTTGACAGCGGCCTGGCCCGGGTAACCGCTATCTGGTCATCCCCGCCCTGTCCCTGCGGGTCGAACCCGGTGGCTGCCGGCTCCCGCCGCACTCAGTGCGCCCTTCTTGCCGGCAGTGCACCCAGCTGCCGAAGGAGCAGTGATGCTGGCCCTGTTGCTCGTGGCCTTACTGGCCCTAATTCTGTTCGGTATCGGATTCACCATTCATGTGCTTTGGTGGATCGCTATCGTCGTCGCCGTGCTGTGGTTGATCGGCTTCATCGTGCGCCCCGGTGGTGGGCGCTGGTACCGCTGGTAGACGCCGTCACGCGTGGAGACCGGGGACGCCGCCGAGCGTCCCCGGTGCCGCAGCGTCAACAGGTCGAAGTCTTCGATGGCGGCTCTTCGATCTCGAGCCGGCCTCGGCTCATTCGGGCGCCTTCTCTGGCACCCTTAAGATCGCTCCATGTCCCTTCAAGGAGAGTACGAGCCGAGCCCTGAGCAGTGGGTCCGCGACCAGGTTGAGGCCTACGAAGCCTCCGACGGACGGGAGGCGAACACGCTTCGCGACACCGGTATGCCGGTCGTCATCGTCACGTCCCGCGGCAACAAGAGCGGCAAGCTCCGCAAGACCCCCCTCATGCGGGTCGAGCACGGAGGCGAGTACGCCCTCGTGGCTTCGAAGGGAGGGGCGCCGGACCATCCGGTCTGGTACCACAACCTGAAAGCCAATCCGGGCGAGGTCGCGTTGCAGGATGGCGCTCAACCCTTCGCCGTCGAGATCCACGAGGCGCGAGGTGAGGAGCGGGTGCAGTGGTGGGAGAGGGCGGTGGCGGCGTTTCCTCCATACGCCGAGTACCAGGCGAAGGCTGAGCGGGAGATCCCCGTCTTCGTTGCGCGCCGCCGGAGCTGATCGCCGGAGCAGGAAGGCCGGTTGCGGCGCCGCCGGTGGACGTGGTCTCAGACGCTCCAGTGGAGCGGGGGAGACGCAATGGCGCCAAGAGCAGAAAAATGGTGGTTCTCGATCATCGTGGTGATAGCGGCGACTGTCATCGGCCGGGCGATGTAGAAGCCCTGGGCCATGTCGCAGCCGATCAGCCTGATCGCGTTCAGCTGCGCCGGCGTCTCGATCCCCTCGATCACCGTGACCATCCCGAGCGCGTGGCCGATCTGGGTCATTAGATCGATCAGCACGACGGTCGGGCTTCCTTCAGCGAGCTCGTTCGTGAAGCTACGGTCGATCTTCAGCACGTCGACCGGAAGGCGCCGGAGGTAGGCGAGGGAGGAGTACCCGGTGCCGAAGTCGTCGATGGCGATCGTCAACCCGAGCGCCTTCAGCTCCTTCAACCGATTGATGGCCTGCTCGGCCGAAGCCACGAGGACGCCCTCTGTGATCTCGATCGTGAGCATGTGCGGCGGGGATGCCATGGGTCTCGAGGGCGCGCCTCACGGTCGGAACGAGGCTGGGCTCGCGAAGTTGCCTCGGTGAGACATTGACAGAGACAGATGGGCAGTCGAGCCCGCTCTCCCGCCATATGGCCATCTGGGCGCAAGCCCTCTCGATGACCGCCGCCCCGATAGGAACGATCGTCCCGGTCTCCTCAGCCCGGGCGATGAACCCGTCCGGATGAATCAGACCTTCTCGGGGATGGCGCCACCGAACGAGCGCCTCGAGGCCGCACAGCACCCCCGTGAACACGTCGACGATCGGCTGGTAGTGCAGCTCCAGCTGCTCGGGATGCGCGGCGAGATCTCTCAGGTCGTTCTTGAGGGCGATGTCGGCGAAGACGTCCGCCAGCATCTCGCTGTCGAAGACGCGGAACCGATCCTTGCCCGCCCCCTTGGCCTCGTAGAGGGCGACGTCGGCATCCCGGAGAAGGGTCTGGGCCGTGTCACCGGGGCCCATCGCGAAGGCGATCCCGATGCTCGTGGTAACGACAAGCTGATGCCCGCGGACCTCCATCGGGGGCCGCACCGCAGGCTGTGAGCCGGGCGGCGTTCTCGAGAGCGGCCTCGGGGCCCGCCAGGTCCTCGAGGAGGACGCCGAACTCGTCGCCCCCGAGGCGGGCCACGGTGTCAGAGACCCGAAGGCATCCGACAAGCCTTTCTGCCACTGCACGAAGGACGTCGTCGCCCGCCTGGTGACCCAGTGTGTCGTTGACGGACTTGAACTCGTCGAGGTCGCATACGACGACAGCCATCGGCCATGTCTCCCCGGCTCTGCCGGTCGAGGGCATGAGAGACGCGGTCGGCGAACAGGAGGCGGTTGGCGAGGCCGGTGAGGGGGTCATGCGAGACCCTGTAGGCGAGCTCGTCCTCGCGCTCGCTCATCTCGAGCATGTTCGATCGGAGCCGGACCGTGAGCGCGGCGTTCTCGACGAGCGTGAGCAGCTGCCTGACGAGCACAACGGTGACGGTCACGGCTCCCGTGGCCATGAGGAGACCGTCGAAATGGGCGCCGCTGATCGCCCTCGTCACTGCGACGGCCACTGCCAGCCCGAGAGGCACGTACGGAAGCATGGCCTGGGGCATTGAGACGTCCGGCTCGGCCCATGAGGTGTCGGGGGGCGATGGCGGCACAACCGCCGCCAGCAGGATCAGGAGGTAGCCGGCGACGTAGCCCGTGTCGAAGACGTTCCCGTTGCCATACGCGTTGAGATAGGTGAGGTAGCTGTAGGCGCTGTCCGAGACGGCGAAGGCGAGGAGCCCGAGCCCGATGAGGGCAAGCGCCCGCCGGCGGTCACCGCGGACTTTCGACAGCGCCGCCAGGGCGGCGGTGCAGGCGATGATGTCGATGACCGGGTAGGCGAGATCGACGAGGCGTGCTGGAAGGTTGTTCCCGCCGACTCTGTAGACGGCACCAAGTGCTGTCGACCAGCTGATGAAGAGGAGGGAGCCGGCGATGATGATCCCGTCAAGGATGTGGCGGAAGCCCCTCGAGATCTCGCCCGGGCGGGAGGCGAGGAAGAGAATGCCGACGACGGCGACCGGCTCGCCCAGCAGGTAGAAGATGTCGGCGGCCGACGGGGACGGTATCTGCTCGGTCAAGACGAGCGCGTACCAGCCCCAGATCGCCTCGCCCACTGTCAGGCATGCTGCCCCTGCTGCGATCCAGATCCATCCTGTGCGGGAGCGCCCGTCGGTCGACCTCGCCTTCGAAGCAGCAGCGAGTGTTGCCAGAGCGGCGACCGAGAAAGTGGCCGTGTCGTCGAACCAGGTCGTCGCCCGGGCTCCGCCGAGGTTGAGAGCCATCCAGAGGCCGAAGGCCACCACGAACGACAGACAGGCGATGGCCGTCCCCCGCCACCGAAGTCCTGACGTCACCGCGCGACAGGTTCACCCCTTGCCATCGACCATTTCGCGCTGCGCCTTGAGAGAAGCGGGCTGCCCCGCAGAGGCCATCTAGTCTCAGCGGTGTGGTTCTTGCCCCCACCATTCACGACGCCGTCGGGCTGCGGCTCGCCAGGCTCGACCAGCGCTACACGCACCTGAGGAGGGTGCTCGTGACGACGCTCGCCGAGGCGGGACGCCCGCTCAGCATCAGGGAGATCCTGAAGGGCGCTCCGGAGCTTCCCCAGAGCAGCGCCTATCGCAACCTGACTGCCCTCATCGAGATCGGCGTCGTGAGACGCGTCAGCGGGAGCGATGACCACGGGCGGTTCGAGCTCGCCGAGGAGCTTTCCGGCCACCACCACCACCTCGTCTGTGCCACCTGCGGCAAAGTGGAAGACGTCCACCCCTCGCCTGACCTCGAGCACGCACTCGGGGAGGCGGCGCGGGCCGTCGCCGAGGAGCAGGGCTACGAGGTCTCAGAGCACCGACTCGACTTGCTCGGGCTGTGTCCGCTCTGCCGGTCGAGCTGAGAGCGGGCGGACCAACTCAGCGTCGGCGAGCGTGTCGCCCCCTGTTGAGACTGATTATCATTATCTAGGTGCGACGGCCCGAACTCTCCGCCACAGGAGCATCGGAGGCGGGGAGGTTACGAGTCGTGGCTGGCGCCATCATGTGCGCAACGGCTCTCGTCGCAGCAGGCTGCTCGGCGTCCGCGGCGGGAGCTGCCCGCCCCGGAACAATCGTCGCCGTTGGAGCCGAGAACGAGTATGCGAACGTGATCGCCCAGGTGGGAGGCCGGTACGTAACTGTCTCGGCAGTGCTGAGCAACCCCAACACCGACCCGCACACCTTCGAGTCGAGCCCGCAGGTAGCACAGTCCGTCGGCGCCGCCGAGCTCGTGGTCCAGAACGGGGTCGGTTACGACACCTTCATGAACAAGATCGAGGAGGCGGCACCTAATCCGCGGCGCAGGGTGATCGACGTTCAGCAGCTCCTCGGATTGCCCGCTTCCACGCCCAACCCACACTTGTGGTACCGGCCGGCGACGATGCCTGCAGTCGCGGCGGCAGTCGGCAGGGATCTGGCCGCCATCGATCCGTCCCACGCGGCGTACTTCCGCGGACAGGCTGCCGCGCTTCGACAAGTCGCTCGCAGCCTGGTACCGGGCCATCGCATCATTGAGGTCGCGCTTCTCGGGCGCTCCAGTGGCTACCACCGAGCCGGTTGCCGATTACATGCTCGAGGCGGCGGGCATCCACAACCTGACACCGTTCACGCTCCAGACAGACGTGATGAACGGCGTCGACCCCGCCCCGCAGACCGTCTCGCTCGTCGAGACCCTCTTCACAGATCACAAAGTGAAGGCGTTCGTCTACAACGAGCAGGTCACCGACACGCTGACTGGGAGCCTGGAGGCGCTCGCGCGGGAGAACCACGTCCCGATCGTCGGCGTCTACGAGACAATGCCGATGCCGGGATACGATTACCAGAGCTGGATGCTCGCCGAAGTGCACGCTCTCACCCGCGCCCTTTCCACGGGCGAGTCTGCGCCGAGGCTATAGGGGTGGCTCCCGGGACAACTTCGACGTCCGGGAGCGACGACCTGCTCGCCCTCGACGGTGTCACGGTCGTGCTGTCGGGGCGCGAGGTGCTACGTGATGTCTGCTTCGACGTGAGGCCGGGTGAGCTCACCGCACTCATCGGGTCGAACGGTGCCGGCAAGACGACGCTGTTCCGGGTGATTCTCGGGCTGCAGGCGACCGCAGCTGGACAGGTTCACATCGACGGGACCCGGCGAGCTGGTCGCGGCGGCTCCGTCGGTTACGTCCCCCAGAAGGTGGCGATCGATCCCGACATCCCGCTCCGGGCTCGCGACCTCGTGGGGCTCGGGCTAGACGGGCACCGCTTCGGCGTGCCGCTTCCTTCGCGCCGGCGCCGAGACCTCGTCCACGAGATGCTCGCCGCCGTCGACGCCGAGAGCTTCGAGGACGCTCGGGTGGGGACTCTGTCGGGCGGCGAGCTGCAGCGCGTCCTCATCGCCCACGCGCTCATCAGCCGCCCGCGCCTCCTCCTCCTCGACGAGCCGCTCGCCAACCTCGACCTTCGAAGCGAGCAGGAGGTCGTACAGGTTCTCGCCGGCGTGACGAGGGAGCAGAATGTGGCGGTTCTCGTCAGTGCACATGACATGAACCCGCTCCTTCCTGTGATGGACCGCGTCGTCTACCTTGCCGGCGGCCGGGTCGCAAGCGGGCCGATCGAAGAGGTGGTGCGTTCGGAGGTGTTGAGCGAGCTGTACGGCAGCCCCGTCACAGTCCTCCATGTCGGCGGGCGGATCCTCGTCGTGGCGGAGCCGATTCCCGACGAGGTGAGCACGGGACGACGGCCCTTCACCGTTTCCAACCGAAGGCCTCAGGCCCGGCGCCGCCCCGGCGGCAAGCCGTGGGGGAGCGACAGCTCACCGTGTCGGTGGCCGGTGACCTCTTTCGCGAGGGCGCTCTTCGAGCCGGGCTTCTTTTCGAGTGCGCCTGTTCACGCGGCGCTGATCGCCGGCGGCGTCGTCTCCTTGCTCTCGGCGAGCGTCGGGGTCTTCACCGTCATGCGCGGCCAGTCCTTTGCCGGCCACGCCTTCGGGGACATCGGGACGACCGGAGGCTCCGCCGGCTTCCTCGTCGGGGTGAGCCCGCTCTGGGGATTCGTAGGCGTAGGGATGGCGGCCGCTGTGACGATGGAGCTGTTCGGGGTGCAACGGGCGCGGGACGCGACGTGGCCACCGGCGTCGTGTTCGGAGCCGCCCTCGGCCTCTCGGCGCTCTTTCTCTACTGGGACACGACGCTCAGGAGCACGACCGGCGAGACGATCACGATCCTCTTCGGTTCGCTCTTCACCGTGAGCGGCGCGACGGTCCCGGCCATGGTGGCATTGAGCGTGGTGGCACTCGCCGGCGTGATCGCCCTCTACCGCCCCCTGCTCCTCAGCTCGGTCAGCACCGAGATGGCAGCAGCGCGCGGGCGTGCCCGTCCGCGCCGTCGGCATCGCCTTCCTCGTCACGATGGCACTCGCTGTGTCACTGTCCGCCGTGACAGTGGGCGCAATCCTCTCGACGGCGCTGTTGATCGGGCCGGCGGCGACTGCTCTTCGCCTCACGAGGCGGCCGGCTGCCGCCCTTGCGGGCTCAGCGGCGCTCGGGCTCGTCGCCACGTGGGGAGGGATCCTTCTCTCCTACGACAGCTACTACTGGCCCCCGGCGAGGCATGGCTGGCCGGTGAGCTTCTTCGTGGTCGCGTTGATCTTCACCTTCTACGTCCTGGCCGATGTCGGGCGCCTGCTGTCCGGCCGCCAGAGGCGAAGGCCGAGAACATGGCCATGGTGAGGGAGAAGTGATGCAGCCGGCAGCGGGTCCTTGCTCTGCGGGGGGCGCGTGTTCTCCGGGCTGATGACGAATGCGTGGATCGTGGCCACGATCGTGGCGGTGACCGCCGGAGTGGTGGGTTTCTTCGTGGTGATGAGGGGCTCGTCGTTCGTGGCGCACGCCGTGCCTCAATCGGGCTTCGCCGGGGCCGCCGGCGCGAGCCTGCTAGGCATCAACACGGTATTCGGCCTCGGCGCCTTCGCCGTCGCAAGTGCGGTCGGCATCGGCCTGCTCGCCCGGCGGGGCCGGCAGGATGCAATGACGGCGCTCGCAGTCGTGACGATGCTCGGGCTTGGGGCGCTCTTCCTCAGTTGGACGACCGAGTACGCGCCGGCAGTCTTCGCCCTGCTCTTCGGCGAGGTCATCGGCGTGAGCAGCAGCGAGATTCTTGTCGCGGCTCTACTCGGCGGTATCTCGGTGGCGGGGGTGGGGCTTCTCTACCGCCCGCTCCTCCTCACCTCGATAATGGGCGAAGCGGGAGCCGCTCGGGGCCTCAGAGCCCGGCGTGTGGAGATGTGCTTCCTCCTCATCGTGGCGGCCGCCTCGACGATGGCCGTACCGGTCGTCGGAGCCCTGATGATGTTCAGCCTGATGGTCGGCCCGCCGGCAGCGAGCAGGTACCTGGCGAACGATCCACCGACGGCTCTCGTTCTCTCGGTATCGATGGCCCTTGTGACGGTGTGGGCAGCGATAGCTGCCTCCTATGGCTCCAATTGGCCGATCGGCTTCTTTGTCGGAGTGATCGGAGCCGGATGGTACGTGCTCGGGCGTCTCTGGTCAGCCTGGCTCCGTAACCGCCTGACGAAGTGAGATCGCGGCCGACCCGAGAGGCCTCTCGATGGTCTCTGACCGCGTCATGCGGAGGCGGTACCTGTTTGGCTGGTCGCTCGGCGGGGTAGGAGCGGAACGTTCCGCCTCGAGAGCGCGCCGGAGATCTGAAGGAGACGGGACTGCCAGAGATCGGCCTTTTCCTGTCGAGAAAGAGCACGGGCCGGCCTCGGTCCACGACTCCGGGCTACCTCGGTGCAGGCTTCGACGAGGTCTACGTGAACCAGATCGGACCGGATCAGGACGGCTTCTCGGACTTCTTCGTCCGTGAGCTGCGACCGCGGCTCGGATCGTGATCCACCTGCGGTGAGCGCCCTCGAGTTCCTTCCCTCTGAGCGGAGCGACCTGGCGGGATTGCGGGCGGCGAGCGCCGGTTGCCGGGGCTGCGGGCTGTACGAGCGGGCCACTCAGACCGTCTTTGGCGAGGGGCGGCCGGGCTCGGCTGATGCTCGTCGGCGAGCAGCCGGGGCGACCAGGAGGACCGCGAGGGGAGCCGTTCGTGGGTCCCGCCGGGCGGCTTCTCGACCGGGCGCTCGAGCAGGCCGGCGTGAGCGCTGCCGACGCCTACGTCACCAATGCCGTCAAGCACTTCAAGTGGGAGCCCCGCGGAAAGATGCAGGCTGCACAAGAAGCCGTCGGCGGGGGAGGTCACTGCCTGCAAGCCCTGGCTCCTCGCCGAGATCGATGCCGTCGCGCCGGAGATCGTCGTCTGCCTCGGAGCAACGGCGGCTCAGGCGCTCCTCGGGCCGGGCTTTCGTGTCACCAAGATGCCGGGGCGAGATCCTCGAGAGCACCGCTCGGAAGGCCGCTGATGGCGACCGTTCACCCGTCCTCGATCCTGCGTGAGCGGGACGCCGACGGCCGTGAGTCGGCCTTTTCCGCCTTCGTGGCGGACCTCGCCGCCGTCGCCGAACGGCTCGCGCGAGCTGATCCACTGCGCCGGCATCCCGGCTCTTCGTGCACCCGGCCGTCGCCGATCGGCGGATGGAGCTTTGTGGCAGTGGGTAGAGCAAGTGGGTAGAGCAAGAAGGACATTCCCCGAGGAAAGAGGATCACAGTCCCCATGGACGCGATAACCCTGCTGCGTGAGGACCATCGCAGCGTTGAGAAGCTGTTCAAGTCGTTCGAGAAGTCCGGCGAGCGCGGCTGGGGCGGCCAAGCGCAAGCTGGCCGATCAGATCATCCGCGAGCTCTCGGTCCATGCTGCCATCGAGGAGCAGGTGTTCTACCCGGCGGTGCGTGAGGCTGTCTCGGACGCGAGAGGCCTCGTGCTCGAGTCCCTCGAGGAGCACCACATCGTCAAGTGGGTGCTGTCGGAACTCGAGGGCATGGAGCCGGGAGACGAGCGCTTCGAGGCCAAGGTGACGGTCCTCATCGAGAACGTCCGCCATCACGTGAAGGAGGAGGAGGGCGACCTCTTCCCCAAGGTCCGCAAGGCCCTCGGCCGGAAGGCCCTCGCCGAGATCGGTGAGCAGCTCGCGACGGCGAAGAAGGTGGCACCCACTCGTCCACATCCCAGGATGCCGGACACGCCCCCGGGGAACCTTGCCGGTGGCCTAGTCGGCGCGACGGTCGACTTGGCCCGCGAGGCGATCAGCAGTTCCCGGAAGGCGGTCGCATCGACAACCCGATCGGCCCGATCGACAGGGCGCTCGGGCACGAGCCGCAGCCCGCGGCCGCGCTGAGCCCGGCGCCCCTTCCAGATCCTCGAACGTGGAGTCCTCGACCTCAGGCCATAGCCTGCTCGGTGCCGTCAGGGCGGCGGACCGCAGCTCCAGCCGGACCCGCCCTATCCGGGAAAGGCGTTGGTTCGCCCGCTTCGCCCGGGCAGGCATCGGGTCGAGGGCACTGATCTACGCCCTTCTTGCATATTTTGCTGTCGACATCGCCCTTCGCGGCCACTCTCCCGCCAATGTGAACGCGAGCGGCGCTTTCAGTGAAGTGGCCCGGCAGCCGGCCGGGACTGAGCTGCTTGTGGTGGTGGCGGTGGGTTTGCTCGCCTACGCAGCCTGGCGGTTCGTTCAAGCAGTCGCAGGCCAGGCCGGAGAGAAGACCTCTTCCTGGAACCGATTGGGCTGGCTCGGCAGCGGGGGCCTGTATCTCGTCCTTTGCTGGCAAGCGTTGAAGCTCGCCTTCGGCTCGGGTAGCTCCGGATCGGGAGGGCCGTCCTCTCACCCTGCCCCTTTTGTTGGCACCGCGCTCAGCTGGTTCGCCGGTCCCGAGATCGTCGGCGCCGTCGCCGTCGGGCTGGCGGCGGGCGGAGTGGCCCTCGCGATCTGGAGCTGCGTCCACGATTTCTCGAAGGTGCTGGATACCCGGCAGCTTCACGGCCGCGGCCTCGCGGCGGCGCGTGTACTGGCGGCAGGGGGAGACGTCACCCGAGGGGGACTCTTGACGGCGGCCGCCGTCTATTTGATGATCAGTGCTGTCACTGACGACCCCCATCACGTGAAGAGCCTCGACTCGATCCTGCTCACACTGGCTCATCACCACTATGGCTCGTGGCTGCTCGGCCTGGTCGCAGTCGGCCTCGCCGCCTTCAGCGCCTACTCGGTCATCGAGGCCCGTTACCGCCGGATCTGATCCTCGAGAGCTTCCACAGTCCGTCCGGGATGGCTGTTTACCACTCGGAGGCGCTGGTAAGCTACTGAACGTGCCGGCTACGGGTATCGCCGTGGTGCGCCCACCTCGAGATTCTGCTCGGTTGTTGCCGTGATGGCCGGCCATGCGCTCTGGCCGATCCTCGACATCGGCGATCGCAGCCCTGTCGGCTACGAGGCACTCGAGCGCCCCGCCGGCCTCCCCGTCGATCCCGTCGCCGCCTTCGAAGAGGCGCTCTCCCTCGTCCCCCTCGTGAATCCGGCCGTATTGTTGCTACGCGCCGATCCGGTGCTCGTCGAGACGCTCGGGCGAGAGCATCTCGACGATGGCGGCGGCCGCCGGAGTCATGGCCGTCGGAGATTGTCTGGATCCTCGGCTCCGGCGAACGGCCCGGGCCGACGGCCGAGGAGTGTGAACACGGCCGGCTGCTCGCCTCGCAGGGATTCCGCCTCGCCTTCGACGGCGTGACGATCGCCTCCCTCGCCGACGCAGACCTGATAGCGCTCGAACCGTCCTACGTCCTCGTAGAGGCCGCTTTCACCGAGCGACTGCGGGACGGTGCACTCGGCCGGGCCGAGGTCTCGGCTCTCCTGTCGTTCTTCGGCCGCCTTCGCGTCCGGGTAGTCGCCCGGGGAGTGGACGACGAGCACCTCGCCCAGCTCCTGATCGAGAACGGCCTCCAGTTCGGCATCGGCCGGCAGCTGCAGCCGCCCATCGTCCTTGACCCGGCCCTCGCCGAGGTCGGCGACGAGGTGGTCACCCGCGCCTGGTTCCGGGCAAGGGCCGTCCGTGTCCTCGGTCATCGGGGGACGAATCCCGCCTGGGTCACCTACGGCGGTCTCACCCGGGCAGACGCGGTGCTCGACGACCGCGAATTCGCACGGGTCCTCGGTGAGGCGGCCCGTCGGCTGCAGGCCGAGCACGATCTGGCGCGGTTCTCGACCCTTGTGGCGGAATGGCTACCCCACGTCGTGGCGGTTGACCGGGTGGCAATATTCGAGGCGGACTGGGAGAGCTACACGCTGCGCCCCCGGGTGGGGATGGGTGAGGAGCTCGAGGGTCTCTCCGATCTGGACCACGCCGATCGGAAGCGGCATCACCGGTTGGGCGTTCCTGCGCGGGGAGCCGTACCTGTGCGGGGACACCTTCTCGCACGAGGCCGCCATCCACGTGCCGGGCAGCAGCGGTGGGAGGGTCGACGAGTCCCTCCTCGTGATCCCGCTCGTGGCCGGTGACAACCGTCTCGGTGTCCTCGACCTGTGGCGGGACGGGCTCGACAGCTTCAGTGATGTCGAGCTCGAGCGGTGCGCCCTCTTCGGCTACCTCGCAGCCGCCGCCTGGCGGAACGCCCAGCTGTACGCCGAGCTCGAGCAGCGGGCGGTCACCGACCTGCTCACCGGCCTCCTCAACAAGCGGTGGTGGGACGAATTGGCCCCCCGCGAGGCTGCACAGGCGATCCGCACGGGAACGCGGATGGCGATACTCGTCGTCGACCTCGACAACTTCAAGCGGGTCAACGACACCTGCGGGCACGCCGTCGGCGACATCACGCTGCGGAACACCGCCCGGGTGCTCGGCGGCAGCCGTGCGCTCGGGCGACGCCGCCGTCCGGTTCGGGGGGGACGAGTTCCTCCTCGTCCTCCACGACAGTGACGAGCGGGGCGCTGAGAGGGTGGCCGAGACGGTGCGGGCCGCTCTGGCGGCGGTCCCTCCTGTCTCGGCGGAGGTGGGCTCGATTACGGCGTCGATCGGGATCGCGATGTTCCCCGACCAGGGCAAGTCGCTCGAGGACGTGGTGCACAAGGCAGATCTGGCGATGTACCGGGCGAAGGCGCTCGGGCGCGACCGGGTCATCCTCGACTCCCCGCACGAGCCGCTCCGAACGGGCTCCGGCTCGCCGTAGCCGAACGCCTCTTCTGAGAGGCAACATGGGGGGATGGACATCCTCGTCGTGGCGGGCCGATTCGAACCTCCCCGGTACCTGACCGCCCGCAACAACCGTGTCGTCACCCTCGATACTGACGAGGTGGCTCCTCCCGTACTTGCCGACCTCCGCTCCCACCTGCCAAAGCGCGTCACGGTGGCCGGCCCCCACGCCGTCGTCGTGGCCGCCCGGCTCCATCGGGCCGGGCTGCCCGTCCGGCTCCACACAGATGAGAGCGTCTCTGGGAGGGCGGGGCTCGCAGGCGTCGAGGTGCTCCCGCTGACCGACACCGGCCCCCCGATGGAGGCGGTCGACTCACTCCTCGATCTGGTCGGCAACACGCCGCTCGTCCGACTCGACCGGATCGGCCGTGACCTGCCGTGCGCCCTCTTGGCCAAGCTCGAGCTTCTCAACCCCGGCGGCAGCGTGAAGGACCGCCCGGCGGTGGCGATGATCGATGCCGCCGAGCGTGACGGCCTTCTCAAGCCCGGTGGGACGATCGTCGAAGGCACCTCGGGCAACACCGGAGTCGGCCTCGCCATCGTGGCAGCCCGCCGTCACTACTCGTGCATCTTCGTGATGCCGGACAAGATGTCAGCCGAGAAGATCGGTCTCCTGCGGGCGTACGGAGCCCAGGTGGTTGTGTGCCCGAGCGCTGTCGCGCCCGACCATCCCGAGTCCTACTACTCGGTGACAGCCCGCCTCGCGAAGGAGATCCCTGGCGCCTTCCACCCGGACCAGTATCACAACCCGGCGAACCCCGAGTCCCACGTGGCCTCGACGGGCCCGGAGATCTGGCGGCAGACGGCGGGCCGCGTCACCCACTTCGTCGCCGGGATCGGCACCGGGGGAACGATCAGCGGCATCGGCCGCTACCTCAAGTCGAAGCGGCCCGACGTCCAGATCATCGGGGCCGATCCGGAGGGCTCGGTCTACTCGGGTGGTTCGGGCCGGCCGTACCTGGTGGAGGGGATCGGCGAGGACTTCTGGCCGACCACCTATGATCCGGCTGCCGTCGACCGCGTCATCATGGTGAGCGATGGTGACTCGTTCAACATGGCCCGGCGGGTTGGCGTCGAAGAGGGGATCCTCGTCGGCGGCTCGACGGGGACGGCCCTGTGGGCGGCCACACAGCTTGCGCCGAGCTCGGGCCCGAGGACCTCGTCGTCACGCTCATCCCCGACTCCGGGCCGGGGCTACCTGTCGAAGCTGTACAGCGACGAGTGGATGACCGACCACGGCTTCCTGAGAGAGCGGGGGCTGACGGTGGGCGACGTCCTCGAGCGCAAGGGCGCCTCGCTCCCCGAGCTCATCCACGTACATCCGGACGAGAAGGTGAGGGAGGCGATCGGCATCATGTCGGAGTTCGGCGTCTCACAGCTCGCAGTGGTCCAGGCCGAGCCGCCCCTTGCCGAGGCCGAGGTGATCGGAGCCGTCCACGAGCGCGAGCTCATGCAGAGGGCATTTGCCGACCCCTCACTGCTTGAACGGACCGTCCGCGAGGTGATGGGCCCTCCACTGCCTACAGTCGGAGCGGGTGAGAGCGTCGAGCTCGCCGTGCGCCGCCTCGAGGAGGCTCCGGCGGTCCTCGTCATCGACCACGGCCATCCGGTCGGCGTGCTGACGAGGACCGACGCGCTCGGCTTCCTTGCCCGCAGCGGCCACGAGCGGGAGATCAAGCTATGAGCGACAAGGACGAGAGGGAAAGGGCCGACCACCTCGGCGAGGCGGCCGAGGCGGGCTTCGAGACCCTCGCCATCCATGCCGGGCAGGAGCCGGACCCGGTAACTGGTGCCGTGATCCCGCCGCTCCACCTCGCGACGACGTACGCCCATGACGGCGTGGGCGGCCACCGGGGCTTCGAGTACAGCCGGACGGGCAACCCGACGCGGGCATCGCTCGAGCACACGCTCGCCACCCTCGAGCGGGCGACGAGCGGCTTCGGGTTTGCAAGCGGGATGGCCGCCGAAGACGCCTTGCTGCGCATCCTCGGACCGGGCGATCACCTGCTGATCCCGAACGATGCCTACGGGGGCACGTTCCGGCTGGTGGCACGGGTGCTGTCGCGCTTCGGGATCACCTACACCCCCGTCGACCTGACCGACAACGACGCCGTTGCGGCGTCATGGTCGCCGGCGACGCGCCTTGTCTGGATAGAGACGCCGAGCAATCCGCTCCTCAACATCTGCGACATCGAGGCGCTGGCGGAGATCGCCCACCGACCACGCCGGCTGGTGCGTCGTCGACAACACCTTTGCCACCCCGTACCTCCAGCAGCCCTTGACGCTCGGCGCCGACGCCGTCGTCCACTCGGCTACGAAATATCTCGGAGGCCACTCCGACGTCGTTGGCGGCTTCGTCGCCACGCGTGACGAGCGCTTGGCCGAGCACGTGGCGTTCCTGCAGAACTCAGCCGGTGCGGTCCCGAGCCCCTTCGACTGCTACCTCGTGCAGCGCGGCCTCAAGACCCTCGCGGTTCGGATGGAGCGCCAGTGCGACAACGCCGCCCGCGTGGCCGACGTTCCTCGCCGGCCATCCGGCCGTCGCCGCCGTGTTGTACCCCGGCCTCGAGTCCCACCGCGGGCCACGCGCTCGCCAGGCGTCAGATGCGCGCCTTCGGGGCCATGGTCTCGTTCACGCTGAAGGGAGGCGAGCCGGCGGCCCTGCGGGCGGCGAGCAAGACCGGCGTGTTCACCCTCGCCGAGTCGCTCGGGGCCGTCGAGTCCCTCATCGAGCACCCGGCTCAGATGACGCACCTCTCGGTTGCCGGCTCGGCGCTCTCGGTCGACCCGGCGCTCCTCCGCCTCTCGGTCGGGCTCGAGACGGTCGAGGACCTCGTCACGGATTTGGCGCAAGCGTTGGATTGACGGCGCCGATCGGAACGTCAGCCCCTTCCGGCACGAGCGTCGCCGTGTTCGCGGTTGAGCGTCTCCCCTCGGAAGAACTGCGGCCGGGCCGTCCTCTGAGCGATCATCAGCACGATCCCGAGGATGATCGTCAGGGCGTCGATCACGAAGACCCCGCCCATGTGCCAGTGGGGCGGGAAGGGCAACGTCCAGGTGGTGTAGCTGTTGACCGGCTGCCAGTAGTACCAGAACGCCCACCCGAGGATGGCCCACAGGATGACCCCGCCGAGGAAGGGGAAGATCCCGCGCATGACGAGGTTGCGGAAGCTCTCCGTCAGGGTCTTGCGGTAGTACCAGGCACAGGAGAAACCCGTCAGGCCGTAGTAGAAGGCGATCATGACGGCGAGGGCAGAGACCGAGTCGGAGATCACAGAGCCGGCTGAGAGGTAGTTCATGACCACGTAGAGGGCGATCGAGACGAGCCCCATCACGACGGTCGAGACCGACGGAGTGAGGAACCTCTTGTGGACCCTCGCGAACGACTTCGGGATCGCCCGGTAGACCGCCATCGAGAGCGTCGTTCGCGCCGTCGGCAGGATCGTCGTCTGGGTCGAGGCTGCCGCCGACGAGAGCACCATCAGGAGGAGGAGGTGGGAGAGGACCGAGGCGAAACCGGAGTTGCCGAAGACGGCCGGCCCGAGGATGGAGAGGACGTCGCCCTGGTTGTTGGCGTTGCCGAGGCCGATCCCCGTCGACCCGATGCCGGCGAAGGACTCAACTGCGAGCACGACGAGGGCGTAGATGGCGAGCAGCACGAATGTGGCGATGACGGCTGCCCTGCCCGGCACGGTGTCGGAGTTCGCCGTCTCCTCGTTGATGGAGACGGTCGTGTCCCATCCCCAGTAGATGAAGAGCATGTCGGCGAGGCCGACGACGAAGCTGCTGAAGTTCTTCGTCTTGAAGGGGTTGAACCACGATCCGGACGGGACGAGATGACCGTGCGGCGCCGTTCCGTTGCCGACCTTTACGAGTGCCCAGACCGACAGCACCGTCAGCATCGTGAGCTCGATGCCGAGGAGGGCCTTTTGGAAGTTGGCCGAGACCTCGATGCCGACGTAGCAGATGGCGGTCATGGCGATGATCCAGGCCACACCGACGAGGAGCACCCAGACGCTCGTCGCGTCGTGGCCGATGCTCGTCGTGTTGAAGAGGTCGAAGAGGTACTGGCCGGCGACCTGGGCCAGGCTCGCCATTACGAGGATGTCGGCGGCGACGATGCCCCAGCCGCCGAACCAGCCGGTCTTCGGGCCGAAGGCCCTCGTCGCCCACGTGAACGTCGTCCCGCAGTCGGGATCCGACCTTGTTCAACTCGTTGTAGCCGACCGAGATGAGGTACATCGGGATGAAGGCGAGGATCGTGACGATGGGCGCCTGCAGGCCGATGGCGACGACCACGAAGCCGAGCGTTGCCGCCAGGCTGTAGGCGGGCGCCGTCGAGGCCACACCGATGACGACGCTCGAGATGAGCCCGAGCGCTCCGTGCTTCAGCCCCTTCTCGGCCGGCGCTTCGCCGGCCGAGGCGGTCTCGACTCGTGATCACGGCCCTCCCTTTGCGGTGCCCTCTTCAACTGGGTTTGCCTGCATTCGCTCCGGCAGCCCGCTTCGCACCGACCTCACTGCGCGAATCGGGAAGACGGCGCCGGAACACTATCCGAGCGACCGGCACCGCCCCATCCTGAAGGGATGTCGGGAGACGACTTCGGCCATGATTCCGTTGTGAGAGTAGGACAGCATCGAAGGATTCCGCAATGACTGTCGCTCCAGGAGCTGGCTCGGGAGGATGAGAGACAGGAAGGACGGATAGGGGGAGGCGGCACGAGCGGAGCTATCGTCCCTGCCGTGAACCTGTCGGCGGCGGCGGTACGCAAGCTCTCGCGCCATGTGCGTGGCGGCACGCTTGTGGTGGAGATAGACACGGACGCGGAACGAAGGACACCCCGAACAGGTGGCTGGCTCGCCCGCCGGCCGGTTCCCGCTGGACGGCCGGCGCCGGCGAGCCTGTAGTCCACGTCACCGTGCACGATCCGAGGGCATTCGGGACCCTCCTCCGGCGGTCTTCGGTCGGGCTCGCCCAGTCGTACGCCGATGGCTGGTGGGATGCAGACGACCTCACGGCTCTCGTGCGGATGCTTCTTCAGAGCACCGGGACGCTCCGGTCCCGCCTCGACCGGGCCGCCCGCATCGCCGCTCCGGCCCTCGAGCCCTTCGCGAGGCGCTTTCCGCCGGCGAGGGAGGACGACCGCCGCAACGTGCAGGCGCACTACGACCTCCCGAGTGAGCTGTTCGCTCTGATGCTCGACGAGACGATGGCCTACTCGTGCGCCGTCTTCGACGAGCCGGGCATGGCGCTCGCAGAAGCCCAGCGGGCGAAGTTCGACAGGCTGTGCGCCCGCCTCCGCCTCACCTCGTCCGACCACCTCCTCGAGATCGGGACAGGCTGGGGGGGCTTCGCCATCCACGCCGCCGGACGGTACGGCTGCAGGGTGACCACGACGACGATCTCAGATGGCCAGCGTGAGGTCGCTTCCAAGCGCGTCGCCGAGTCCGGGGTCGCCGACCGCGTCACGATCCTCGGTCTCGACTATCGGGACCTCGAGGGTCGCTACGACAAGCTCGTATCCGTCGAGATGATAGAAGCCGTCGACTGGCGGCTCCACGACACGTTCTTCGCCGCCTGCTCGCGCCTTCTTGCACCCGACGGCCTCATGGCGCTGCAGGCGATCACGATCGACGACCGGAGCTTCGAGCGGGCAAAGCACCACGACGACTTCATCCGGCGGATGATCTTCCCTGGCGGATGCATTCCCTCGGTGGAAGCGCTCGCCCGCGCCGTCGCCCGGTCGAGCGACCTCACCATCGTCCAGCTGGACGACATCGGGCGCCATTATCCCGAGACTCTGCGCCGGTGGCGGGGTGCCGTCGGGGCGCATGCAGACAGCTTGGAGGAGGCCGGCTTCGACGAGAGATTCCGCCGGCAGTGGGAGCTCTACCTCTGCTACTGCGAGGCCGCCTTCTTGGAACGGCACATCAGTGACGTCCAGGTCCTCCTTGCCAAGCCGCAGTGGGACGTCGGTCCGCGCTGAACCCGAAGATCAGCGAGGCTGCCACGCGCCCGGCTCGGACAGCAGTCGGCTCACGTGCTCGGGGAGGTCGCCCGACACGACGTTCTCCAGGCTGACCTCGTCGAGCACCTGCCGAAGGCAGGCCCGCACCGCAACCCAAACCGATTGAAGGTTCGCCGCGGCAGCCTCGTACTTGGCGGCTTCCGGCCGCACTCCCCGCACCTCGGCGAGCGGTCCTTCGAGGCGCCGGAAGACCTCGCCGACCGTGATCTCGGCCGCCGGCCGTGCGAGCTGATAGCCGCCCTCGTTCCCCCGCTGGCTCGTCACGATGCCGACGCGGCGTAGCTCGTTCAAGATCGCCCGGAGGAAGCGGACCGGAAGCCCCTGGGCCTCAGCGAGCTCTTCGGCGGTGAGAGGCTTGTCGCCCCGGGCGGCCAGCGTGCAGAGAGCCCTCAGGGCGTATTCGACCCTCGCGGAGATGTGCACGACAGCATTCAATCCCATTTCGCGTCGCAATGAGCGATTTTGCGTCAGCGATCGAACGCGGTCGGGCGGCTCTCACCGGAGCGCCGCCGGCGGGGCGGGGCGGAGCTCTATGTCGCCTCCGCTCGGACGAGCGTCAGCCGTCGACAGAAAGGTGGGAGTCGACCATCTCCAGGTAGTTGCCCCACGCGGCTCGCACAGCCTCGCGATGAGCTTCGAGTTCGCCGTCGACAGCCGCACGGTAGGTCGCCCTTGCTTCATGCACTGTGCGCAGGTACTCGTCGCGGGCGATCGCCATCGACTCGTTGTAGGTCTTGCGGACGTGAGCGGCGGTCTCGTTGTAGGTGACCCGCGCCTGGGCGACGATGTCGCGTCGCATCGTGGAGGGGGCCGTCGCCACGGCTTGCTTGTACAGCGCCCACGCTTCGTCGATCGAGCGACCGTGGACGTCCTCTGTACCGGCCTGCAGCTCCTCGTAGGTGACCCGGGCGGGTACGAGCGCCTGCTCGTAGGCTTCCCAAGCGCGTTCAGCTGCCTCCCGGTAGATCTCCCACGCATCGTCGATGATCCCGAGGTACTGGTTGCGCGCCTCCAGATCCGCCACCCGGGCGTCTGCCTCCTTTGGCATATTGGCTCCTCCTTCCCCGCCTCGCAGGCGCTTTCGCATGTGAGGCGGATCGACAGTGCGCCGGGCTGACAGCCCCCGCACAGCTGAAACCGGTTCACCACGCTGAGAGGCCAATCGGTCGCTTACCGCGAGACTATCGTCATTTCGGCGAGAAGGTTGAGCGGTCGGCGCTCTTCAGCCGGCTCGGGCGCCCGTGGCTCCCGGCGGATCGGGCAGGCCGAGCAGGCGGCGGCTCTCGGCGAGCGCCTGCCTGGCCGCACTGGAAGAAGCCCGCGACACTCTCCTCAGCTCCCGCTCGGCGCCCTCGATAGCCGTCAGCCACGGCGAGGGCTTCCTCGGCGACGGGCGCCCGGAGGAGAAGGTCCGCTCGGCGGCCCAGCTGCAGTGGAGCTCCTCGACGGCCCGCGTGCAGGCGACGTAGAGCAGGCGACGCTCCTCGGCGAGGGCCTCTGGGCTGCGGGCATGGAAGATCGGCACGAAGCCGTCCTCGAGTCCGGTGACGAAGACGACCGCCCACTCGAGGCCCTTAGAACGATGGAACGTCGCGAGCTCGACGGCGTCCGGGCGCACGTCAGTCGCCCCGGAGAGGACAGTCGTCTCGAGCCAGTTGCGAAAGCCGGGCCCGGACGGGCTCACGTCCTCCGCCATGTAGTCCATCACCGCCCTCGCGAGCTCGGCGAGCTCGATGCGGGCCTCTTCTGAGCCCATCTCGCCAGCGGCTTCCCCTCGGCCTTCGACGGCGGCGGCGAGATCTGACGCCCACGCCATCAGCGCGGCCCTGTTCGTCGCCGTTGCCGCCTCCTCGAGGGCCGCCTTCACGTGCGGCCGGCCGAGCTGAGCTCGCTCCCCGGACACCCGCGCCGGTATGCCGGCGGCGTCAAGAGCCCGCAGCAGTACCTCGAGCTGCCCGTTCGTGCGGGCGAGAACAGCGATCGCCGACCAGGGCCGGCCGGGGCGCTTTGCGAGTCGAGCCGCCGCGGCGACTGCTGCAGCCTCATGCAGCTCAGAGCGGTGGGCTGTGACAGTTGGCACCCTTCCCTCAGGAACAGGGCCGCCGGCAGGGGCCGCCAGGCCCGTCGCCGAGCACGGCGGCAGCGACCTCGAGGACCTCCCGGGTGGAGCGGTAGTTGGTGCGGAGGGAGATCACGGTTGCCCCGCTGAAGTGCTCTGGGAAGCGGGCGATGACGTCGGGATCCGCTCCGTTCCAGGAGTAGATCGCCTGGTTCGGGTCCCCGACGACGCAGAGGTCGTCGTTCGAGCCGAGCCATGCCCGCAGCAGGCGCAGCTGTGACTCGTTCACGTCCTGGAACTCGTCGACGAACAGGTGCCGGTGACGCCAACGGGCAGAGGCGGCGAACTCCGGATCGTCGCGGAGCTCAGCCTCACACCGCTGCAGCAGGTCCTCGAAGTCGAGCACGCCCCGCTTGACCTTCTCGCGCTCGTATCGCTGCCAGATCTCGGCGATCTCCCCGATCCGCCAACTGCTCGTCCGGAGCGCCCCGGCCGACGGCCCGCTCGTACCCGGAGATGGTGAGACAGTTCGCCTTTGCCCACTCGATCTCCGTCGCCAGCTCCGCCACCTCCCTCGGCGGGGTCTTCAGACGCACCTGCTCGCCGAGCACGTGATAGAGCAGGCGCACCTTCGAGGAGAGGACGACCGGGGGCCGGAGCGAGCGTTCCGATGCTCTCCTCTTCAGCTCCGAGAGGGCGACGGCGTGAAACGTCCCTGCCGTGACGGGCTGAGGGAGGCCGAGATCAGAGAGCCGGCCCCGCAGTTGCGTCGCCGCCTTCCTCGTGAAGGTCAAGGCAAGTAAGTGGTCGGCCGTTGCTGAGCCCTCGAGAACGCGCCAGGCCATCCGGCGGGTCAGCACGCGCGTCTTCCCAGAGCCGGCGCCGGCGAGCACGCACAGGGGCCGCGCCGGCGTGGTGATCGCCTCGATCTGCTCCGGGTCACAAGACGAGAGCAGATCCCGTTCTCTCCTCGACCGGGCCACGACGAGACGGTACTGCGACGGTGTGTCAGGTTCGTGGACCGGGACGCCGGCAGCGCAAAGCGCACGGAGGCCGCGTGACGAGGTGCCATCCGGCACCGGTGGCACGGTAGCTTCGGCGCCGTGCTGACGTCGTTCGCCGGCTCGCAGCTTTTCGGCGAGTCCTACGGGTCAGGCGCTCCGTGGGTCCTTGCTCTCCACGGATGGCGCCGGGACCACACCGACTTCGACGCCGTCCTCGAGGAAGCCTCGTGAGCTGGACGCGATCGCCGTCGATCTGCCCGGTTTCGGGGCGACGCCGCCTCCGGGCTCGGCGCAGGGTGCCGCCCGCTACGCAGAGGCGCTCCTGCCGGTCCTCGAGGTGATGACTCCTCGGGTCGTCGTCGTCGGGCACTCCCTCGGTGGTCGCGTCGGGGTCCACCTCGCCGCCATGGCGCCCGAGCGGGTTGCCGGTCTCGTGCTGAGCGGCGCCCCCCTGTTCAGGGCGAGCGGCGGCGCGCTCCGTGCCGCCCGTTGCCTACAGGACGGTGCGCCGCTTGGCGAAGGCGGGCATCGTGAAGGACGCACGGCTCGAGAAGTGGCGACAGAGGTATGGCTCGGCCGACTACAGGGCGGCGACGGGAGTGATGCGCGACGTCCTCGTCACCCTGCTCGCCGACCGGTACGAGGAGGCGATCGCCTCGGTCAGGTGCCCTGTCGAGCTCGTGTGGGGGGACGCTGACAGCGAGGCGCCGCTCGAGGTGGCGGAGCGGATCAGGGCCGCCCTCCCGAACGGCGCCGAGCTCCGCGTCTGCGCGGGCACCGGTCACATGACACCACTCGAGGCGCCGGCCGAGCTGCGGGCGGCCGATCGAGCACCTGCGGCCGGCAGAGGCGCCGTGAGACAAGCGGATCTCGTCGCTTTCGCCTTCGTGCTCGGCGCTGCGACGGTCGGCACGATCCGCTGGCTGCGCGTCGCCCAGCGCGAGCACTACCTCGCAGGATCGTGTGACCAGGTTCGCCGTCCGCTGGTGGCGCAGCACGGCCGGCGAACGAAGTGGCATTCGTCGTCGGGGCAGGGGGCGCCGTCGCCTCGGTGGCATTCCCGCCCATAGGGGTCGCCACGGCGGCGGTAGCTCTCGTGGCACCGCTCGGCCTGAGCCTTCGCGGCCGCACCTCCCGCCTCAAGTGGACCCGCCGGCTGGCGACCGTCGCCGCCGTGCTCGGCTTGATCGAGGCGGTCGTGGTCGCCGCCGGGGCCCTCGCCGGCTCGATCGCCGGCGGCGTCGTGGCAGCGGCCGTCTTCGCGATGGTGAGCCCCGCCGCCCTGGACCTGGCACTCGCCGTCACGGCACCCCTCGAGCGCCGTGCCGGCGATCGGTACGTGAGGAGCGCCGTCGCCATGCTCGAGCGGAGGCCGGCCGACGATCGTCGCCGTCACCGGCTCCTATGGAAAGACGACGACGAAGGGCTACATCGCCCATCTCGTCGGGCCCTTCAAGAGCACACTTCCGAGCCCGCACAGCTACAACAATCGAGCAGGGCTCGCTCGCACAGTGAATGAGCATCTCCGCCTAGGCACCGAGGTGCTCGTGGCTGAGATGGGCACCTACGGCCCGGGCGAGATCGCAGAGCTGTGCGTCTGGATGCCGCCGGAGATCGCCGTCATCACGGCGATCGGCCCGGCTCACCTCGAGAGGTTCAAGACGCTCGACAACATCGTCGCCGCCAAGGCCGAGATCGCCGAGCCGGCCCGCGTCGTCGTGCTGAACGTCGACGACACGCGCCTGAGGTCGCTCGCCGACTCGCTCCGGAGCGGCGGAAAGCACGTCGTCGGCGCCTCCGGGACCGACCGCGAGGCCGACGTGGCCGTCGTCGCGGCGCCGGACGGCCTCGAGCTGTCGATCTCGGGCCGCCGTGTCGGCACGGCGTCCATCGGCTCCGGCGGACCGGCCCACCTCGCTTTCGAACGCTGCCTGCGCGGCGGCAGTCGCCCTCGAGCTGGACATTCCGCGCCGAGGCAGTGCTGGCGAGGCTGAGCTGCCTGCCGAGCCCGCCCAACCGGCTGCAGCGTTACGGGGCCGAGGGCGGCTACGTCGTGCTCGACGACACGTTCAACTCCAATCCGGCCGGTGCACGGCTGGCACTTGCTCGGCTGTCCTCCGAGGCGCCGGCAGGACGGCGCGTCGTCGTGACGCCGGGCATGGTGGAGCTCGGGCGTACGCAGTTCGACGAGAACGCCGCTCTCGGAGAGGCTGCCGCCGCGGTCGCCTCCGACCTCGTCGTGGTTGCACGGACCAATCGGCGGGCACTCCTCGAGGGAGGTCGCCGGGCGGCAGGGGGAGCCACCATCGTCACGGTCGACCGCCTGGACGATGCCGTCGGGTGGGTGCGGGGGCGCCTCGGCGACGGCGATGCCGTCCTGTACGAGAACGACCTGCCCGACCATTTCCCCTGAGCCAACGTGGGTTCAGGTGAGGCGGGAGTCCGAGGCCACCGCATCCCACGGCTAGAGTGGCGCCGGCATGGTTCGGGCGCGACACCGGGGGCACGTGTTCGACGACCAGGGCACCTCGGAGGCTCGGGGGCTGCAGGACCTCGGGCCGGGCGTTCCTTCGGACAAGTCGGGATCGTCTACGGCGGCCCCTCGCCCGAGCACGATGTCTCCATCCTGACCGGGCTCCAGGCCGTGCGCTGCCTCTCCGGCAGGACCGACATCGGCGACGTCCTGTCGCTCTACTGGTCGAAGGAAGGGGAGTGGTTCGAGGTCGAGCCAGGGCTCGAGCCGTCGGCGTTCGTGAACGGGCCGCCGTCCGAAGGGCGCCCGCTCCGGCTGAGCGTCGGAGGCGGGGGCGGTTTCTCGAGGCGGCGGGGCGGCCGGTTCGGCGGCAAGGACGAGCCGCTCGAGCTCGACGCTCTCGTGATCTGCTGCCATGGCGGCCCCGGTGAGGACGGGACCCTGCAGGGCGTCTTCGACCTGATCGGTCTCCCATACACAGGGCCGACACCGGCCGGGGCGCTTCTCGGGATGGACAAGCTCGTCTTCGGCGCGCTGGCGGCTTCGGCATCGCTCAAGACCCTGCCGCGGGTCCCCTTGTACGAGGGCTCCGGCCGGCCCGGGTTCGAAGGGCCCTTCATCGTCAAGCCACGCTTTGGAGGCTCGTCGATCGGGATCGAAGTGGTCACCGACTACGAGACCGCCTGCGCCAGGCTGAGGATCAACCCGCACCTCAGGCGGGGAGCGGTCCTCGAGCCGTACCGGCCCGAGCTGTTCGACCTGCAGCTGGCGGTGAGGACCTGGCCCGACACTCAGTTGTCAGCCATCGAGCGGCCGCTCCGGAGTCATCCCGGCGGGGAGATCCTCGCCTACAACGACAAGTACGTCGGGCCTGAGGGCATGACGACGGCCCCGCGGGAGATGCCGGCGCTCGTCGGGGCGCCACTCGAGAAGCAGATCCGAGAGGCCGCGCTCGAGCTGGCCGCCCTCGCCGGGCTACGGGGCATCGCTCGGGTCGACTTCCTCTCGGACGGGGAGACCGCCTACGTGAACGAGGTCAACACCATCCCCGGCTCGCTCGGGCGCCACCTGTGGATCGAGCCCCCGATCGAGTTCGCCGACCCTCCTTCTCGATCTGCTCGGCGAGGCGGTCGCCCGGCCGGCCGCCAGTTACTCGGCCGCCGGCGCCGACGGTTCCCTTCTCCGCGGGGCAGGCTCGATCAGCAGCAAGCTCGGCTGAGCGCCCGCTCGCCGCCGAGGACAGGGATCGCCCTCGTGGGTTTTTCACGCAAGCTGCTCGCGCCGGGAGAGGCGATTGTCCTCGAGTCGCATCCCAATTGGTCGATCCTCGTCCCCCGTGGGGTGTTTGCGGCGGCGGTGGTGGCGGGATGCGTGGCGGTCGTGGTCTCCTGGTCCGCTGCTCCGCTCTGGGTGGGCTACATCCTGCTCGCCGCCGGGCTGCTCGCCCTCGCGGGAGTGCTCGCCAAGATCGTGACCTGGCGCTCGACGACGCTCGTGATCACGAACGCTCGCGTCATCTACCGCACCGGGGCGCTCCGGCGGCTCGGGCGCGAGATCCCGCTCAGCCGTGTCCAGGACGTGACGTACCGACAGAGCGTGCTCGAGCGGATGCTCGGGGCGGGGAGCCTGACGGTCGAGTCGGCCGGCCAGAGCGGCCAGCAGGCCTTCCCCGACGTCGCCCATCCGGCCATGATCCAGTCCCTCATCAACAGCCTGATGTTCGGACGCCGCCGGCGAGGGCGGTGGGTTGAGCGGGCAGACCGGGACCGGACAGTCGATCTGCCGGGAGCGGCCGCGCCCGGCCGTTCGTCGAGCCGGCGGAGGTCGCCGGTCAGGGCGGGGAACCGGCCCCCAATCGGGAGGCGAGCGTCTCAGGCGAGCCGACGGTCGAGATCGACCGCATACCGTCCTATGGTCACGCGACGCCGTCGGCTCACGAGCAGACGGGACACCGTGCCCCGTCTGCGAGCTCGTGCGATTCGATGCCGGCGCCACGGGCGCCCCGGGGGCAGCCCCCTCCGCCGACGGTCCTCCCACCGAGGTGGGTGGGAGCGACGAGAGACCGGGTGGCTCCCACGGGCGAGGAGGAAGGGCCACGATCGAGCAGCGATCAGCTCGCCCGTCTCGCTGAGCTGCACCGCCTCGGCGTCATTACCGATTCCGAGCTCGCCGACAAGCGTCGCGAGCTGCTGGGCGGCGAGTGAGGGACGGTCCCGCCGCTTACCGTCCGGCCCCCGCCCCGGCTTGACCCCGACTCGGCGAACAGCGAGCATTCGGCACATGCCGACCGCGAGCAGAGACGGGCTCAACCTCTACTTCGAGACTCACGGCGACAGCGGGGCGCCTCCAGTGCTGCTCGTCGCCGGCCTCGGGATGCAGCTCGTCGACTGGCCGCCGCAGTGGTTAGACCGCCTCGTCGAGGAAGGCTTTTTCGTGATCGCCTTCGACAACCGCGACGTCGGGCTCTCCACTCACCTCGACTCGGAGCCACCTCCGGATCTCGCCGCCATCGCCGGAGGGAGCAGGCCGAAGGTCGCCTACTACCTCGGTGAGATGGCCGACGACGCCATCGCGGTGCTCGACGCCCTCGAGATCGGCACTGCCCACGTGGTCGGTGTCTCGATGGGCGGGATGATCGCCCAACAGATCGCCATCGCCCATCCCGGGCGGGTCCGCAGCCTGTGCTCGATCATGTCGACCACAGGTGACGGGCGCGTAGGCCAACCGACCCCGGAGGTCGTCGGCCAGCTGCTCGCGCCTCCGCCCCCGACCCGCGAGCAGTCGATCGATCGCTCGGTGGCGATCTCGAGGCTCATCGGCTCTCCCGGGCTGGCGCAGGACGAGGCGACCGTACGAGCAGCGGCAGGACTCTCCTACGACCGGTCCCACGACCCGGACGGCGTGGCCCGGCAGCTCGTCGCCATCGTGATGTCCCCCGACCGCACGGGCGGCCTCGCGCAGTGTCCAGCGTGCCGACGGTCGTGATACACGGGAGGCGGACCCTCTCGTCCGGCCGGACGGCGGAGAGGCGACGGCTTCAGCCATACCAGGTGCCAGCCTCGTCATGATCGACGGGATGGGACACGACCTTCCCCCCGAGCTGTGGGACGAGATCCTCGAGCCGCTCGTCGCCAACATCCGGAGGGCCGACGCCGAACAGGTGAAGCTGCCCATCTCGTGAGCACTGCGCAGCGCGGCGGCCCGCTCGCGGGCTTCCGGGTGGTGGAGCTCGCCGGCATCGGGCCTTGCCCGTTCGCCGCCATGGTGCTCGCCGACCTAGGAGCTGACGTCCTACGGATCGAGCAGACGGCGGCCGTGCCGGGGGAGCTTCCTTCCCGCGGCCACTGGGACGTGATGCAGCGCAACAAGCGCTCAGCAGGAGTCGATCTGAAGAGCGCCGACGGCGTCGCCCTCGTCCTCGACCTCGTGACGGAGGCGGACGCCATCGTCGAGGGGTTCCGGCCGGGAGTCACCGAGCGGCTCGGGGTCGGGCCGGCCGACTGCCTCAGCCGCAACCGCCGCCTCGTCTACGGACGGGTGACCGGCTGGGGGCAGGACGGCCCCCTCGCCGGCCGCGCCGGACACGACATCGACTACATCGCCCTCGCGGGCGCCCTCGAGCCGATCGGACGTGCCGGAGAGCGTCCTGTGCCACCGCTCAACCTGGTCGGCGACTTCGGAGGCGGCGGCATGCTGCTCGCCGTCGGCGTGCTGTCAGGGCTCTTGTCGGCGGGGCGGACCGGGGAGGGCCAGGTGGTCGACGCGGCGATGGTGGACGGGGCGGCGCTCTTGATGGCGATGACGTGGTCGCTCCGCGGCCTTGGGGTGTGGAAGGACGAGCGTGGGACGAACCTGCTCGACGGCGGGGCCCCCTTCTATGACGTCTATGAGTGCGCCGACGGGAAGATGATCGCCGTCGGCGCGATCGAGCCGCGGTTCTACGACGAGATGCTCGCCGTGATGGGCGTCGAGCCGGGCGATCTGCCGCCACAGATGGACCGGGACAGGTGGCCGGAGGCAAAGGAGCGCTACGCCGAGATCTTCCGCCGCCGCACGCGGGATGAATGGGCGGCACGGGCCGAGGGAACCGACTCCTGCGTGGCACCGGTGCTCTCGATGGCCGAGGCAGCAGAGCACCCGCACAACGTCGCCCGGTCGACCTTCGTCGAGGCGGCCGGCATCACGCAGCCGGCGCCGGCGCCCCGCTTCGGAGTGACGGCGCTCGGGCCGACCGGGGCACCCCGCCTCGCCGGGAGAAGGCGGCCTTGACGCACTCGCCGAGTGGGGGGTGGACGGCGATCGTGTCGCTCAGCTGACCGAGACGGGCGTGCTGCGAGCGCTCTGAGGTTGACGGGGCACCGTGGAGAGAGGAGAAACCCACCTCGCCAGCTACCCTCTCAAGGTGCCCCGTAGCTTCTTCATCTCCACGCTCGGGTGCGCGAAGAACGACGTCGACTCCTCCAAGCTCGCCGGGCGCCTGCGGGCCGAGGGGCTGGAGGAGGCGCAGCGGGCCGGGCGAGGCCGACCTCGTCGTCGTCAACACGTGTGCGTTCATAGAGCCGGCTCGTGTCGAGTCGATCGAGACGATCCTGCAGATGAGCGAGCTGCGCCGTCCCGGAGCACGCCTCGCCGTCACGGGTTGCCTCGCCGAGCGCCACGGCGAGGAGCTCGCCGAGGCCCTCGGAGAGGTCGACGTGGTCGCCGGCTTCGGGATGGACTTCACCGGCGTCCCTCCGTCCCGACGGGGCCGCGCCCACCGCCCAGGCGGTCCGAGGCAGGAGTGGAGCGGACCCGGACGGCGCCGGTGATGCTGCGGGCGCGGGGCGACATCCCCGCCTTCGACCTCCTCGAGCTCCCGAGGCCACCGGCGACGGCGCCGTGGGCCTACGTGAAGGCGGCCGAAGGCTGTGACCGGCGGTGCGGCTTCTGTGCCATCCCGTCGTTCCGCGGGCGGCAGCGGTCGCGCTCGCTCGAGTCGATCCTCGCTGAGATCGACGCTCTCGGGGTGAGCGAGGTCGTCCTTGTGGCGCAGGATCTCGCCTCCTACGGCCGTGACCAGTCGAGCCGGTCAATGCAGGTGAGGACGAAGGAGCCGGGCATCGTCGAGCTCGTCGAGGCGGCCGCAGCCCGCGTGCCCCGCGTGCGCCTCCTCTACCTCTATCCGTCTTCGCTCACCGACCGCCTGATCGAGGCGATCTGTGCCACCGGCGTCCCCTACTTCGACCTCTCGCTCCAGCACGCCTCTGGCCGCCTGCTGAGGCGGATGCGACGGTGGGGGAGCGCCGAGCGCTTTCTCGAGCGGATCGCGAGGATCCGCTCGGTTGCCCCCGGGGCGGCCCTCAGGTCGGCCTTCATCCTCGGATATCCGGGCGAGACAGAGGAGGACCACGACGAGCTTCTCTCGTTTGTGGAGACGGCGGAGCTTGACTGGGCGGGTTTCTTCTCGTTCTCCGCCGAGAGCGGCACCTATGCCGCCGGCCTCCCCGGGCAGGTCCCAGTTGAGCTCGCCGCTGAGCGCCTCCGTGAGTGCTCGGAGCTGCAGGACGCCATCACCGCACGACGCCGCCGCGCAGCTCGTGGGCACGACGGTGTCAGTTCTCGTCGACGAGCGCGGGATCGGCCGCTCCTTCAGGGAGGCACCCGAGATCGACGGGGTCATCCGCCTCCCGGCCCAGCTTGACGCCCGGCTCGATCCTCGAGGTGAAGGTGACGGCTGCGACAGGCCCTGACCTCGTGGCTCGTCCCGGTGGAGCCCGGGCGGCGATCGCCCACTGCGGCCAGATGAGCGCCGAGACGCCCCGCTCCACCTTCGGGCCTTCGGCCGTCGCGACGCCGGCGAACGCTCTCACCCTCGGGCGCCTGCTGGCGACTCCTCTGCTCGTCGCCCTCGTCGTGCTGACCGGGCCCTCGACGTGGCTGCTCGCATGCCTGTGGCTCGTCTGCGCCGGATCAGACGGGCTCGACGGCTGGGTCGCCCGGCGGCAGGGGGCGACCCGGTCGGGAGCCTTTCTCGACCCGCTCGCGGACAAGTTCCTCGTCCTCGGCGTGCTCGCCGCACTGGCTTCGATCGGCGAGGTGGGCTGGCTGCCCGTCGTGCTCGTCGCCGGGCGCGAGTTCGCCATGAGCGCCTTCAGGATCATGGCCGGCCGCCGCGGGGTGTCGATCCCGGCCCGCCAGACCGCCAAGGTGAAGACGCTGCTGCAGGACCTCGTCGTCGGCCTCGCCCTCATCCCGCCGGTGGGCCTCCACCACGCGGGCCTCGTGCGCGACCTGCTCTGGATCGCCGTCGCGATGACCCTTTACACCGGGCTCGAGTACCTCCACGACGGGCGGCGCCTGCTGGCGGGTGCCGGGCCGGCGAGGACTGCCTAGAGCTCGCCCGGTCGTGCCTCGGGCGGCGGAGGGCCGATCTCGCTACGTTGGTCCGCCTATGCGGGTCGAGATCGTCGCCGTCGGCACCGAGCTGTTGCTCGGGCAGATCGTCGACACGAACTCCGCCTTCATCGGCGAGCAGCTCGCCGCCTCGGGGCTCGACTGCCACTTCCAGACCGCGGTCGGCGACAACCTCGGCCGGATCGTCCTTGCGCTGCGCACCGCCCTCGCCCGCAGTGACGCCGTCGTCGTCTGCGGAGGTCTCGGGCCGACCCAGGACGACATCACGAGGGAGGCCATCGCGACGGTGATGAACGTCCCGCTCGTTCGCGACGAGGCGCTCCTCGAGCGGATCCGGGCGATGTTCGCCTCCCGGGGCCGGGAGATGCCGGCCAACAACGGCCGGCAGGCCGACGTCCCGGTCGGGGCGAGCGTGATACCCCAGACGATGGGGACCGCCCCCGGGCTCATCTGCCCGGTCGGCCGGAAAGTGCTCTACGCGATGCCGGGGGTTCCCTACGAGCTCCATGACATGCTGGCCCGCGCCGTGCTGCCCGACCTGCGGGAGCGGGCGGGCGAGCCGGCCGTGATCGCGAGCAGGACCCTTCGGACGTGGGGGATGAGCGAGTCCGGCCTGGCGGAGCTCCTCGCCCCGCGGATCGAGGCTCTCGGCACAGGCGAGGCCGGCGTGCCGACGATCGCCTTCCTCGCGAGCGGGATCGAAGGGCCTGAAGGTTCGCCTGACGGTGAAATCGCCGACGGCGGCCGAGGCGACGGCGGCCCTCGATGCCGAGGAGGCGGAGCTCCGCGCTCTTCTCGGCATCACCGTGTTCGGGGTGGACGACGACACGATGGAGACCGCCGTCGGCCGGCTGCTGCTCGGGCGCTCGCTGGACCCTCGGCGTTGCGGAGTCCCTGACCGGCGGGCCTCCTGGCGTCCCGCATCGTCTCGGTGCCCGGCGCGAGCAAGTGGTTCGCCGGAGCGGCTCGTCTCGTATGCGACCGAGCTGAAGCAGCGCCTCCTCGGCGTCCCCGACGGCCCGGTCGTCTCCGGCGAGGCGGCGGTGGCGATGGCCGAGGGCGCCGCCCGGCTCCTCCATGCGGACGTGGCGCTCGCGACGACGGGCGTGGCGGGGCCCGACGAGCAGGACGGCCAGCCGCCGGGAACGGTCTTCGCCGGCGTCGTGATGCCGGGGTCCCCGCCCGAAGCTGTCGCGCTCCGCGTCCCGGGAGACCGCGACCGCGTGCGGCAGATGGCGACCATCTCCGCCCTCGACGTCCTGCGGCGGCGCCTCTCGGCGCTCGGGCAGGCCTGAGGCGCCCGAAGCCACCCGTGCGACTCGGGCGTTACAGGCCCGAGCGGCCGAGGCGCCCGGCAGACCCGTAGCCCCACGTCGAAGCGGGCTGCGGGGCGAGCAGCTCCCCTTGGACGGGGGCGCTCCCCGACTCGAGGTCCCGGTCGAGATCAGCAAGCGCCGCCGGCGACAGCATCGGCCGTCGGCGCCGGCAGGGAGCCCTCCGGGGCGAGATCACGTCTCGTCGAGCTCGCCGAGCAGGCCGAGGAGGCGCTCGGGCCGATCAGAGGCGTTGCTCGCCCCGGCGCGGCGGAGAAGCCGCCGACCGGCGGGCGTGAGGCCGAGGGCCTCGGACTCGTACTCGACAAGTCCCGCCTCTGCCAAGAGCGCGGCCGAGCCGGCGAACTCCTCCGGGTGAGGAGGTTGGTCGAACAAGGCGACGAAGGTGGAGACAACCTGTTCGAGGCTCGCCAGCTCCCCACCGTTGGCGCGCTCGACGGCGAGCAGCGTGGCGGCGTCGAACCGACCGAAGAGATCTTCGCTCATCGGATGCGTGAACGTCGGCGACACGGAGTCATGTGATCATTGTCGCCGATGGTCCGCCGGCGAACGTGTGTTTGGAACTACAGTGATGTGACATGGACACCACCCGCAGCAGACGGGCGATGTCACACCCCTTCCGTATGGTTCCCCCATCCGGAGCACCGGGAGGGCCCGGGCCCGCAAGCACGACAAAAATGGACAGAGGAGAACGAACGGCGATGGAACGAGACAAAGCACTCGACATGGCGCTCGGCCAGATCGAGAAGCAGTTCGGCAAAGGATCGATCATGCGGATGGGCGAGCATGTGGGCGTCGGCGTAGCGGCGATCTCCACCGGGGCGATGGCTCTCGACTTGGCTCTCGGCATCGGCGGCCTCCCTCGTGGGCGCGTCGTGGAGATCTTCGGCCCGGAGTCCTCCGGCAAGTCGACACTTGCCCTCCACGTCGTGGCCGAGGCCCAGCGCAACGGCGGCATCTGCGCCTATGTAGATGCCGAGCATGCGCTTGACCCTGTCTATGCAAAGGCGATCGGCGTCGACATCGACGAGCTGCTGATCTCCCAACCTGACACCGGCGAGCAGGGGCTCGAGATCGCCGAGATGCTCATCCGGTCGGGGGCGATCGACGTCGTGGTGATCGACTCGGTCGCCGCCCTCACGCCCCGTGCCGAGATCGAGGGGGACATGGGGGACAGTCACGTCGGCCTGCAGGCCAGGCTGATGTCCCAGGCGCTGCGGAAGCTCACGAGCACGTTGGCGAAGTCCAACACCATTGCTGTCTTCATCAACCAGCTACGCGAGAAGATCGGTGTGGTGTACGGCTCCCCGGAGGTCACTCCGGGCGGGCGGGCGCTCAAGTTCTACTCCTCTGTGCGACTCGAGATCCGGAGAGTCGAGACGATCAAGGACGGAGCCGAGATGATCGGCAACCGGACCCGGGTGAAGGTCGTCAAGAACAAGTGCGCTCCGCCCTTCCGCTCCGCCGAGTTCGACATCATCTACGGCAAGGGCATCAGCAGGGAAGGCTCCATCCTCGACGTGGCCGCCGACTTCGGGATCGTCAAGAAGTCGGGTGCCTGGTACACCTACGAGGGCGAGCAGCTGGGCCAGGGGCGGGAGAACGCCAAGCAGTTCCTCCGCACGACCCCGGAGCTGATGGTGGAGCTCGACCAGCGGATCCGGGAGATCGTCGGGGAGCGACAGGCGGCTGCCGCAGAAGCAGCTGCCCCGCGCCCCCTGCAGTGCGGCCCTCCGCAGATGGGACCCTGCCGCTCTGGCCCTGCTTGGAACCGCCGTCGGGGACGACGAGCCCATCTCGCTTAGCTGAGCCTCTCAAAGCGGTTGCGCCGGCGGCGCCGCCGGGCTCAGGCGATGCTCTGGCAGAGCCCCCCGGATCGAGGAGACGGAAGATCCGCCGGGTGGCGCTGTTTGGCCGGTAGATGAGGACCCGGCCGACGTGGCGGGCGGCGGTCACGAGGGACAACATTGCCGCTGTCGAGACGAACTCTGCCTTTGACACGTCGACGAGGAGCAGTTTGGACTGCGCTTCGATGGCTCTCTCGAGGACCCGGTCGAGCTCCTCCTGAGCACGAGCATCGATCTCCCCGCTCAGCGTGAGGCTGCTCAGGTTCTCGTCGATGAGCGGCTCGACGGCGAACGACCAGCCGGCGTCGGCCGTCAGGGGCGGGACGGGCCTCTGCAAAGACTGCCGGGCCAAAGCCGATCTCGCTGTCAGCCTGGTCGGCCGTCTCAGACACTTTGCTGCCTGCGGCTTGTGGTCATGTCAATACTCTCTCCCGCTCTCAGGTTTCCTAATCATCTGCAACACCTTTGGCTAGCTCAGTTCGACACGGTCGTGTGCTTGAACTCGTTCAGGGCGGGAAGCTCACCGAACAAGGCGACTACATGTTCGATCATCTGGCGTGCCGCCTTGGGGTCTGCCTCAGGCCGGCTCATGATCCGGACGAAAGCCGCTTTCGCTCCGACGATGAATGTCGGCACCCCCCACACCGAGTGGTCACGTGCGGCTGCTTCATGCTCGTCGCGGTACGTGACGAGCGGCCACCCGCGGGTGATCTCGTCGAACACGAAGCCGGCGTCGATGTCGAGGCGGGACAGGGTGAGGCGCAGCTCCTTCTCGTCTCGCAGATCGCGTCCCTCGTCGTGGCGCTGTGAGAAGAGGGCGCGGTGGACCTCAAAGAACCGCTCCGGCATTCGGTCTCTCACGACGAGGCCTACTTCGGTCGCAAGAAGATCCTGCCGCTTTGAAGGGTCCTCGAAGACCGAGATGCCCCCCTCTGCCACGTGCACCTGGCTCAATGAGAACGGGACGAAGGTCACCTCATAGTCGGCCCCATCCTGGAGGGCGGCGACGAGGTGCTCGTGGGCGTTGCGGGCGAAGGGGCAGCGGTAGTCCCACGTGACACCGAAGCAGAGGGGCTGGGCGCTTCCGTCCGAAGGGTGATGGGCTAGGGCCGTCTTTGTCGGTCACACAGTCTTCAACCCGCTGCGGGGCCGGTGGATTCCTGCGCGGGCGCCGGTACCGGCGCCCGCAGTCCGATATTCGGGTCGCCCGACCTCGCTACCATCCGCGAGTGCGAAGCGGTCCTGCCGTGAGGCGGCTCGAACGAGCTGACGTGCCGGCTCTCAGCCGCGCCCTGCGGCGGGCCTTCTTCGACGACCCCGTCACCGAGTACCTCTTTCCCGACGAGGGGCGGAGGGGCGGGCGGTTGGAGAAGTACTTCAGCTTCGAGATGAGGACGCTCTTCCTCCGCCGGGGAGAGTCGTGGACTACCGACAGCCTTGACGCCGCCGCCTTCTGGGTGCCCTCACGACAGTCCCCACCGAGCCTCGGCGACGCCCTCAGGCAGCTCCCGGCGGCATGGATGTTCGGCCGCCACCTGAGTCGCGGCTACCGGCTGGTGCAGCTGCTCGAGAGCAGGCGACCGCGCTCACCACATCTTTACCTCGCGACGATCGGGACGGATCCCGCCGTCCAGAACAAGGGCTACGGCTCGGCGCTCATGCGCGTCGTGCTCGACCAGTGCGACGCCGACGGGATGCCGAGTTACGTCGAATCCTCCACGGAGAGCAACGTTGCGTTCTACCATCGCCACGGCTACGAGCTCGTCGGCGACGTCGTCGTCCCCGAGGCCGACGTCAAGCTGTGGCTCATGTGGCGCGAGCCGGGCGGGGGCGGGAGGAGCCGGAGACCACTCCTGTGAGCACCCCGCTGCTTTCTTGTTGGTCCTCGGAGGGGCGAGCGGGCGCAACCGGGCGCAGTCCTTCAGGGGTCAGGGCCGGGTCGAGAACGATCTCGGTCAGTAGATCGAGGACGGCTCTGGCCGGAGCCGACGGGACGCTGCGCACGTGGCGCGCCACGCCGACGAGGCGGCGCGGGATCTCGGTTATCCGGACCGTCGCCCACTCGTCGCGCAGGTAGCGCGGGATGGCGGTGGAAGGAAGGATGGCCGGCCCGTAGCCCTCGAAGGTGAGCGAGGCGATGAGGCGGGTGCCGTCGACCTCCGCCCGGGAGACGAGGGTGACGCCGAGCCGCGCCACGGCTGCGTCGAGGTCGTCCCGGAAGGCAGTTCCCTGCTCAGGCAGGAGGATCGGGATGCCCTCGAGCTGCCGGACGCTGATCTCGCCGGCAGATGCGAGCCGATGATCGCGGGCGGTCACGAGCACCAGCTCCTCCTCGAAGAGCGGCGTGAGGAGGAGCTCTGAAGAAGCGTGCGGCAGATTCAAGATGGCGAGGTCGACGTGGCCTGTCGCGACGTGGCCTTCGAGGGCGGTCGTCGTGGACTCGACAAAGACGAGCCGCAGCCGCGGGTAGCGGCTGGGCACGACATCGAGCAGGTTCGGCACGAGCCAGCGCGCAGTCGTGCCGATGATCCCGATCCTCACTCTGCCCGCCACGTCATGCTGCAGTGCCAGAACGTCACTCGTTGCCGCATCGAGCTCGGCCCGTGCCCGCCGGGCACGGGAGGCGACCAGCTCGCCGGCCGGGGTCAGCTGCCCGCTCGTCCGGTCGACGAGCGTCGTGCCGAGCTCCCGTTCCAGCTTCTTCAGGTGGGTGGAGACGTTCGACTGCACGGTGGCGAGAGCATCGGCGGCGGAGGAGAACGAGCCGTGCTCGGCGATCGCCACGAGGGCATCGAGCTGGCGCATCTCCATCACCAGAAACGATACCGACTATCTACAAGATTCGTTTGACCGATACCCGGGGGCGGAGCACACTACGCGTAACAGACCGCAGGAGCTCGCTGGATCCCCTTCCAGTCCCTGTCGAGTCTTTGAAAGAAGGGGCCGGTATCCCCCCCACCGGCCCCTTCTTCGCGCTCGGCGGCTTCCGTGCTGCGCCTTGCGTATCGTCATGGCCGTGGGACGAGCCGATGCCATATCCGATCCGGACGGGACGCTGCTGCGCCGGCGGACCCCCGCGACGGGGCTCGCGAGCCTCGGGCCGCCCCCCAATGAGGCGCCGGTGCTCCCGCCGAGCGGGGCCTGACAGCCCATGTGCGGGATCGCCGGCTTCACAGGTCCGCCGGATCGCCATCTGCTCGGCTCGATGTGCGAGCGGATCGAGCACCGTGGGCCGGACGACGAGGGTTACCTCGAGACCGAGCTCGCCAGCCTCGGCCACCGGCGCCTTGCCATCATCGACCTTGACCACGGGCACGAGCCGATGTCGAGCCCGGGCGGTGATGTTCATCTCGTCTACAACGGGGAGGTTTACAACTTCCGCGAGCTTCGCCGTGAGCTCGAGGCGGCCGGCAGGTGTTTCGCGACGGCATGCGACGCCGAAGTCGTCCTCGCCAGCTACGAGGCCTGGGGCCTCGACTGCTTCGAGCGTTTCAACGGCATGTGGGCCCTCGCCCTTCTCGACGAGCGCCCGTCCGAGGCGGTCCTCGTGCTGAGCAGGGACCACCTCGGCATCAAACCGCTCTACTACGCCCGGGCGGGTGGCCGGTTCCTGTTCGCCTCAGAGATCAAGGCCCTGCTCGCGTCGCCCGAGTTGACACCGGTCGTGGACACCGACCGCCTCGGCGAGTACCTCGCCCGCGGCTTGCACGATCATGACGAGCGGACCTTCTTCGCCGGTGTGCGGCAGGTGCTGCCGGCGACGGCGGTGACGATCCCGCTCGGGTCGGCCGAGCCGGGCGGCGCCGGTGCCGCAGGCGCCGTGGGGAGCGCCGCAGGCGCCGTGGGGCGCCCTCGGGAGCACCGTTACTGGCAGCCGAGGTTGTCCGCCTCCGGGTCCGGCGACGCGAGCGAGTTCAGGGCGGCCTTCACGGCCGCTGTCGAGCGCCGCCTCGTGTCCGACGTGACCGTCGGCACCTGTCTGTCGGGCGGCCTCGACTCCTCGGCGATCGTCTGTGTCATGAGCAGCCTGCTCGCCGAGGGGGCGCCGGACGCTGGATCGATGGGCGAGCGGCTGCGCACGTTCTCGGCCGTCTTTGACGGCGACCCGATCGACGAGCAGGAGTACATCGCCCCGGTGCTCGAGGTCTCGGGCGCCGACAGTGACTTCGTGCGGCCGCGATCGGGGGAGCTGTTCGGCGATCTGCCCCTCGTCGTGTGGCACCAGGACGAGCCAATGGTCTCTTCCGGGCCTTACGCCCAGTACCGCGTCATGGAGCTCGCCAAGGGGAAGGCGAAAGTACTCCTCGACGGGCAGGGCGGTGACGAGCTGCTCGCCGGCTACGTGCCCTACCAGTACGTCTACCTGCGCCAGCTGGCGAAGGAGCATCGGCCGGTGTCTCTCATGAGAGAGACCATCGCTGCCCGTGACGTCCTCACTCCGCTCGTCCGCCGGAGGATGGCCGACAGGCGGAGGGCAGTGGACCCGGCCAAGCTGTGCCCGGGACTCCTCGGCGACCCGGGGCGGGTGGCGGCCGCCCGCGCCGCCGACCGACGGGGGCGGGACGATCTGAAGGCGCGCCTCTTACAGGACCTCACGACCTACAGCCTGCCGTCGCTCCTGCGCTACGAGGACCGCAACTCGATGGCCCATTCGATCGAGTCACGGCCGCCGTTCCTCGACCAGCAGCTGGTGGAGCTGATCCTTGCTCTTCCAGCGAACGCCATTGTCCGCGACGGCTGGAGCCGGCACATCCTCCGGGAGTCGCTCGCCGGCGTACTGCCGGACAAGGTGAGGCTCCGACGCAAGAAGATCGGCTTCACCACGCCCGAGATGCGCTGGCTCCGGGCTGAGCGGGCGACAGTGCAGGGGATATTCCGCTCCCCGGCATTCTGCTCCCGCCCATATTGGGACGGGCCGGCGATCGCACGCGCCTTCTACGACGTCTGTGACGGCCAGCTCGAGGAATCGGCGCTCTTCTGGCGGGTGCTCAACGCCGAAGCGTGGCTCCGGGTCTTCCACGGGAGGGCACCGCTCGCGCCGGGTGGGCGCCGCCCCGTCGGGAGCATTCACTCCGCCGGCGACGCCGAGGTGGCCGAGATCATCGGGCCGTCCGCCGCCTCCTTCGGAGCCGTGACGCCCAACCCCGGCAGGCACGTCTTCTGCTGCGGGCCGGACGGTGAGAGCGTCTTTGGCCGTGCCCCGGTGCGGACGCCGCGCATAGAGGGCGGCGACGATATCGGGCCTGTCGTCGCCGATGCGCTCCTCGGTGCCGGCAGCGGGGATCTTGGGCTGGAAGAGGGTGACATCGTGGCCATCTCGGAGAAGGCGGTCGCCGTCAGTCAGGGCCGCTCCTTCCCGGCCGACGAGGTGAGGGCGGGCGCGCTCGCGCGATCTGCTGTGCCGCCTCGTCAGGAAAGGCCCGGGCGGGATAGGCCTCGGGATCCCGGCCACGATGCAGCTCGCCATTGACGAGGCCGGCGCAGGGCGGATCCTCTTTGCCGCCGCCGCCGGGGCGGCAGGAAAGCTGGCCCGGCGGAGCGGGACCTTCTACCGCGTCGCCGGCCACAGGGTCTCGGCGATCGACGGGCCGACGGCCGGGACTCTTCCGCCGTCGGACACGCACGCCAAGCTGCCGCCGGCCGATCCCGACGGGGTGGCCTCCCGCATCGCCACCCTCCTCTCAGAGAAGGCGGGCGCCGCCATCGAGGTCGCCGTCGTCGACGCCAACGACCGCGGAGTGGAGGTCCTCGGAGCAACGGCCGGAGTCGACCGGCAGGAGCTCTGCTGGCTCTTCGGGGACAACCCTCTCGGACAGGGCACCGAGCAGACGCCGGTCGCCCTCATCCGGCGGATGGGCACTCTCGAGAGGAACGCCCGGGGCGACGGCGACCGGTGAGTGAGCTCTCAGAGCGCTCGCCCGGCGAGCAGGTAGCCGTCACCACTGCTTCAGGCGAGGTGCTCGAAGTGGGTCCGTTGTCCGACGGTGAGGCCGAACAGCTCTTCATGATCTTCGCCGAGGCGGTCGCGAGCGGTGACGGCTACCCGCAGCTCCCCCCGCTCACCCGCGACGTCTTCGAGGCGACGTGGGTCCGCCCGGTGAGCGCCGTCATCGGCGTCCGGCGGCCGGCGGCGCGAGGCGCTCAGCTGCTCGGGGCCTACCACCTCAAGCCGAATTTCGGCCCTCGCGCCGGTCACATAGCAAACGCAGGCTATGTCGTGGCGGCAGCGGCGCGAGGAAGGGGGGTCGGGCGGCGCCTCGTCGAGGACTCGATCTGGCGGGCGCCCCTGCTCGGCTTCAGGGCCATCCAATTCAACCTGGTCTTCGTCTCGAACCCGGCCCGCCGGCTCTACGAGGAGCTCGGTTGGAGGGAGATCGGGCGGATCCCGCACGCAGTCGACGGGGAGGATGCGGTCATCTACTGGCGCCAGGTGGGGGAGTGAACGATTGGCTGCACGCCGCCCGACCGGCGAAGGGCTACTTGAGCAAGCGAGAGAGGCGGCGGTCAGCAAGAGGCTTGCCGCCCGTCTGACAGGTCGGGCAGTACTGGAGGGACCGCGTGGCGAAGCTCACCTCCCGGACGGTGTCGCCGCAGACGGGGCAGTCGAGGCCGGTGCGGCCGTGGACCCGCATACCCTCGCGCTTGCCGTCCTTCAGCTCGTCGAGGTCGAGGGGTGCCGCCCGCTCGACAGCCTCGGTCAACACGAGCTCGAGCGCCACGTAGAGCCGCTCGAGCTCGTCAGGGAAAGCTTCGACGCCTGCCTGAAGGGCGACAGCTTTGCAGCATGGAGCGCCTCGTCGGAGTATGCGTTCCCGACGCCGGCGATGATCGACTGCCGGGAGAGGACATGCTTCAGGTCCCCTTTCTCCGCCTTGAGTATCGTCCCGAGGCGCTCGGCGGTGAAGCTCTCCTCGAGCGGCTCGGGCCCGAGGGTGGCGATTCCCTCGATCTCGCCCGGTGACGCCACGGCCCAGATGGCGAGCCGCTTCTCTGTCCCCATCTCGGTGACGTCGAACCCGTCCCCGCCCTCGAGCCCGACACGGAGGGCAAGGGGGCCCTTCCCGGGCCGCGGCACTGCCGGCGGCAGTTGCCGGCGCCACTTGATCCAGCCTCCCCTGGCGAGGTGAATGACGAGGAAGAGGGGCGGCCCTGGCCGCGAGGGCGCCGCCCCCCGGTCGGGCGACGTCTCGAAGCAGACGTACTTCCCCCGGCGCGAGCAGGACTTCGACCACCTCGCCGACGAGTGATCCGAGAGGTGGCTGGAACGTCTTCAGCGCCGAGATGGAGGCCAGCTCGACCCGCTCGACCCGTCGTCCGGCGCATCTCTCGTCAAGGCGGCGACAGAGGATCTCGACCTCGGGCAGCTCGGGCATCGGCGTTCGACCCTCGTCTTGTTGATGACAGTGTTTCTATCGGCGCCCGCGACGGTATGAGCATGGCGTGAGAACCGAGTCGCGCAATGTGGCAGGCCCCGGGCCGGATCGCAAGAAGGAAGGCGAGAGCCGGGGACGGCGGCGCAGGCAGCGGCTGAAGGGCGGCCTCGGCAGCGTGCCGCCGGGAATCGGGCGTGCTGTCGCCGTCGGGGCGGCGATCACGGCGCTCGGCGGCCTGCTGTTCGGTTACGACACCGGTGTCGTCTCAGGTGCCCTTCTCTTCCTCTCGAAGACCTTCAAGGGGATCACGTCATTCGACAAGGAGCTGGTCACGAGCCTGCTTCTCATCGGCGCCGCCGTCGGCGCACCCGGGGCGGGCAAGCTCGCCGACCAGTGGGGTCGCCGCCCCGTCCTGCTGCTGACGGCGGCGGTCTTCGTCGCCGGCGTCCTCGGGGCGGCCCTCTCGCCGACCTTCTGGTTCCTCGTCACCACCCGCTTCGTCATCGGCCTCGCCGTCGGCTCGGCGTCGATGGTGGTGCCGTTGTTCATCGGAGAGCTCTCGCCGCCGTCCACCCGGGGGGCTCTCGTCAGCTTGAACCAGCTGGCTATCACGAGCGGCATCCTCATCTCCTTCCTCGTCGACTACTGGCTCGCCTCCACCCAGAACTGGCGGCTCATGTTCGGCCTCGCCGCCATCCCGGCGGCGCTGCTCTTCGTCGGGATGCTGACCCGCAAGGAGAGCCCCGCCTTCCTCGTCGCGAAGGGCAAGGACGACGAGGCCCGCGAGGTGCTCAGCAAGCTGCGGGCGAGCAAGGAGGACGTCGAGGCCGAGATCAAGGAGATCAAGGAGAACTCGCGGGAGGCAAGCGGCTTCCGGGACGTCCTCGAGCCGCGGGTCCGCAAGATGGTCATGGTCGGGGTCCTGCTGGCGATCCTCCAGCAGGTGACCGGGATCAACACCGTCATCTACTACGCCCCGACGTTGCTGCACGGTGCGGGCTTCGGCAACTCGGCCTCCCTCCTCGCCAACGTCGGCGTCGGAGTGGTGAACGTCGGCCTGACGATCGTCGCGATCTGGGCGCTCGACAAGGTCGGGAGGCGACCGCTCCTGATCGGCGGGACGACCGGGATGGTGGTCGGGATGGCCATCCTCGGGTCTGCCTTCGCCGTCTCGGGAGGCACGTTGCACGGCACGACGGCGATCCTTGCTCTCTGCGGCCTCGGCGTCTTCACCGGCTCGTTCGCCATCGGCCTCGGGCCGGTCTTCTGGCTCCTCATCAGCGAGCTGTATCCCCTACGCATCCGCGGCCAGGCGATGAGCATCGCCACCATCGCCAACTGGTTGGCCAACTTCGTCGTGACGGCGTCGTTCCTGACCCTTCTGTCCGCCATCGGCGGAACAGGGGCCTTCTTCCTGTTCGGCTTCCTGTCCTTTGTCGCCATCGTCTACTTCATCATGAGGGTGCCCGAGACGAAGAACCGTCCCCTCGCCCAGATCGAGCGGGAGCTCGTCGGCAGCTGACGGCGCTCGCCTCGGCACGAAGGTCAGTCACCGCCTCTCGGGACGGTCTACGGCCACTTGGTGCCGCTCGCCGAGCTGGCCTCGTCTGAGCTTCGGGCGGTCGGGTCGGCAGAGGGCGGCAGGCTCCACGCCCGGCGCCATGGAGAGACCGCCGGGCCGCGGAACGGCGGCGTCCCTCCGCCGGCGGCCCGGACACGGGCCGACCACCAGTCGGTCTCGGCTTCATCGGCGAGCACCGCGACGGCTCGCTCGATCCGGGCGGCGAATCGGCGGGCGTCCTCTTCCTGCCCCGGGCGACAGGGCGTCCCCGAAACGCACCTCGGTCGGCCCCGGTCGCAGCCGCCGGGAGCCCTTGGCGAGAATGGCCCGGGTGCCGCGGAGATGGACCGGCACGACCGGCACGGAGCACCGCTTGGCGAGGTAAGCGGCACCCCCCTTGAACTCCTGGCCCCACCCGTCGGGGCTCCGTCCGCCCTCGGGGAAGATCACGAAGCTCCAGCCTTCCTCGATGAGGCCGGCGGCCAGGTCAGCCGACCTCCTGTTCACCTTCACGCGTTCCATCGGGATCGCCCCGAGCGCGAACGCCCAAAGCAGCCGCCTTCAAGCGACGGTCGAAGAAGTAGTCCGCCGCCGCGCCGACGACGGCGTGGTGCCTGATCCGGGGAGGGAGGCAAGACAGCAGCAATGCGGTGTCGAGGTGGCTGGCGTGATTGCCGGCGAAGATCACCGGCCCGTCGAGGGGAGTCGAGGTGCTCGAGGCCGTAGATCGTCGGCCGGCAGCCCGCCCTCATCACCGGCCCCGTCACGTCGTCGAGCAGGATCGCCCTTGCCAGGCGCACCGGGTAGGTGCGCGCCCAGCCGGTGTCGTAGTCGACGCCGAGGTCACGAGTGAAGCGGGAAGGGGATCGGCACCGCCCGGCCGGGTCGGCCGTTTGAGGACTGACCGGAGCCCGGACGGGGCTGTCACCGCACGTCGGCCAGCATGAGGGGCGGGGCGTGCATGTGGGTGATACTCGGGTCACGGCCGACGACGTCTGAGGCCATCTCGAGGGCGTCGGCGAGAGTGGAGGCCGGCACGAAGCCGAGGCGCCTCACCGCCGCCCGGTCACCACCGACGACGATCACCTTGCCGAGGTGCTCGAGAGCGTGGGCGCACCAGTACCACATGTAGAACGGGTGGACGCCGTGGTAGGCGTAGCTCGTGCGGTAGAGGTGGACGTACCAAGGGTCGGTGGCAAAGGCGGCCTCGTACTTGGACTCCACCTCGAGCATGTCGGTCGTCTCGGCGAGCACCTGCTCGAAGAAGTCGATGTAGCTCGGGTGGTGGACCGGGTTGAACGCCCAAGGCGTCGGGTGCGACATGATCACGACGCCCCCCTCCCGCACGAGCGGCTTGTTGCGGTAGAGGTTGAAGAAGTACCCCAGCCCGAGGCAGGCGACGAGGATCGGGTTCATGATCGAGTTGACGTTGTAGGGGCAGATGTAGGGGAGACCCATCGTGAGGATGTCGCTCTGGCCGGTCACCTCGACGAGCTGTTGGCGGTGGACGTGCTCGAGCGTCCGCTCGTGGACGGCGCCTACTTCGCCGGCCTGGACCGACGTCATCTCGTGCGGCGCCTGCACCGAGTGGAAGATGCGCCGGGCGAGCTCGGGCGGGGTCCGGTCGAGCGCTTTCGAGGCGGCGTAGAAGCTCGCCCGGTCCCGCAGCGTCCACTCCCACTCCCGCTGCTGGAGGAAGCGCACTTCGGGCGGGAAGGTGTCGTTGTTGAGCGTCGTCTCGATCTGGAAGACCTTGAGCCCCGAGTCGGCGATGAGCCTGCCCATCCGCCAGTTGGAGGTGTGCAGCTGTGAGCGGTGCATGTCCATGAACGATCGGCTCGCCCGCATCGTCCGAACGTTGTGGTGGTGGCGGAGGCTCTTGTAGGAGGCGAGCCCGGTCGCCACCGACTTGTGGCCCCCGTCCATCGCGACGAGGTTGATGTTGACGTAGACGAGGAGGTCGCTCTCGACCGCCCGGCGGTTCAGCTCGACGTCCTCGCCCTCCTCGGTCCGGCCGAGGTGGACGAGGTTCGCCGGGTCCTCCGCATCGTGCTGTTTGAGCAGCCCGTGCGGGGCGAAAGCCTCGAAGATCCTCGAGCCGAGAGCATGGCGGAGCTCGTCGTCGGTCATACGCCGGTGGAGGGCAAGGGCGGCGATCAGGACGACGTCGTCCACGCCTGCTGCCGCCGCCAGGTCGAGAACGGCCTCGATGACGCGTTGGCGGACGTCGGGCGAGCGCATGGGCGGCAACGGGCAGCGAGACGTCGTCGAAGGCGATCGTGAGGCGCATGCCCGGCCTCAGGAGGGACGACAACGAGGCGCTGTCGCCGAGAGGATGCTCGAGTGCGTGACGGATGGCCGCGTCCGGATCCTTCAGCGGCGCCACTGGCTCGGGCCCGTAGACGACCCTGCTTCCGACGGGAAGCCTCTCCAGCCCGAAACCTTCGCCGTGCCAGAACAGCGTCGGCGGCGTCGACCGGTCTACGTCGAGCACGAATCCGGGCCTCGGGCTCACTGGCTCTCATCCTCCTTGGGGCGACCGGCTGATGCCTGTGCCGCCTTCGGCGCCGGGCGTGTCCCCGGGCCCTTTTCTCTCAGGTCGAAGACGATCTTCACAGACCCTCGTCGTCCGGCTGCCCCGGCGTGGGCGACCGCCTCCTCGAAGCGCTCGAGGCGGTAGCGGGCCGAGACCAGCCGCTCCAGGCTCGCGGCGGCGACGAGCTCGAAGGCGAGCTCGAACGTCGAACGGGGGCCTTCCGGCCGGTTCTCGACGCCGTAGGCATACGCCCCCCGGAGGGAGATCTCGCGCTGCCAGAGAGGGGCGAGGTCGACCCGGACCGGCCCGGGCATTCCGACGAGGACGATCGTGCCTCCCGGGCGGGTGATGGCGAGCGACTGTTCGAGCGAGGCCGGGCTACCGACGCAGTCGAACACGACGTCGACGCCCCCCGTCAGGCGCTCGATGCGGCCACTGTCAGCCGGCCTGCCGAGAGCGAGTGTGCCCGAGAGCCGCCGGGCCGCCCGCACGACCTCGCCCGGTGCCACGACCTGGTCAGCCCCGAGGTCGTCGGCGAGTCGCCGTTGATCGGGATGCTTGGCGACGGCGACGAGGATCCCCGGCAGGCAGTAGGCCCGCAGCGCCGCCACGGTGCAGAGCCCGAGCGTGCCGGCGCCGAGCACGACGACGCTGGCACCGCTCGCAATGCCGGACGAGCAGGCGGCGTGGATGGCGCACGCCGTCGGCTCGACCATCACTGCTGCTTCGTCCGAGAAGCCCGCCGGCACCTCGTGCAGCTGGCTCTCGTGGGCGACGAGGCTCATCGACCAGCCACCGCCGGTGTCGGAGCAGTAGCCGGTCTGAAGCCCGGGCGCCAGCTCCCCGAAGGCGATCCGGTCGCAAGCGCCTCTTCGGCCTTCCCTGCAGGCCGGGCACGCGGGTGTGATCCCGCGGGCCTCACAACCGAGCACCGCCTCGACGACAACCCGGCGCCCGTCGAAGCGGCCGCCGAGCGCATCGGCGACGATCTCATGGCCGGGCACGAACGGGAAGCTCACGACGTGCTCGAAGTAACGCGATGAGCGCCCGTCGAGGGTGGCGAGGTCGGAGCCGCAGATCCCGGCGAGTCGTGGCCTCAATCGAACCCAGGACGCCCCGGGGAGCTTCGGCGGGTCGACCTCGAGCAGCTCGAGCGGGCCGACCCCAACGCCATGACCGGTTCCGGCGACCGCTGAAGCGAGGCGTGACGCCGCGAACCGGGGAAGGCTGCGCTCGAAGACGAGAGCCTTCACGCTGGCGCCCCGTCACCGCGCTCACGACGGCGCCCCGGCGCTTCTGAGACCCGGTCTGAGGCCGGCGACTGCCAATGGGCGCCGAGGACCGCCCGGCGTCGTAGACCAGTGCTCTATCGGCCATCCGCGGCGGCGGGCAATCGCTGCCAGCTTTGCCTCCGGGTTGACGGCGACCGGGAGGCCGGCCGCCTCCAGCATCGGGAGGTCGCTCGTCGAGTCCGCGTAGGCGACGATCTGCTCCCGGCCGAGGCCTCTCACGGCCGCCAGCTCCTCGGTGAGCAGAGCCCGTGCCTCGCCTGTCGGAGGAGCGCTCACCATCTCACCGGTCAGCTCGCCGTCCTTCTCACCGAGCTCGGCGCAGACGATCTCGTCGAAGAGGGGACGGAGCGGCTCGACGACGAAGTCGAGGGCGCCGGTGATGAGGACCGTCGCATGGCCGAGTGCCCGGTGCTCCCGCAGGCGGGTGAGCCCTTCGGGGAAGGCCCGCAGCGAAAGGAGGTCACTCCACAGCTCGACGGCGTCGATCCGGACGCGATCGGCGGGCGCTCCCTCGTATCGGCGGTAGAAGCTGCGCAGGAAGTCGCTCCGGTCGCGCCGGTCGATGGCGAGCAGCCGGGGCGCCTCGGCGACCAGGCCGCCCACCACTCGTGCCCGTTGAGCGGGACCGAGGTGCCGGGTAGCCAGCCAGGCATAGCTCTCGACGACGTTCGAGGCGATGAGAGTGTTCTCGAGGTCGAAGACGGCGATGCGGGGATCGGAGGACAGGATCGCCCGCTTCGTGCGCTCCTCCCTCGAACCAAGTGTCCGTCTCCCAGGTGAGGTGCGCACGCGGGCGTGGGCAACGACCGAGGGCAGGTGGACGTCCTCGACGTAGTGGCGCCAGTCGATCACCGCCGGGTCGAAGCAGAACCGCTGCCTGTCCTCCTCGGTGAGGGCATCGTAGAGCGCAAGCGTCCGGTCGATCTGGAAGCGCGCCTCTGTCTCGGCGTAGGCGCCGTACAGCTCGACATAGTCGAGCGCCCGGTCGGCCTGGGCGCGCCGTTCCTCGATGCGACCGACGAAGTCGGCCCTTTCTCCCCTGACAGGCAGCATGTTGACGACCCGCTCGGCTGCGCCGAGGACCCGCGTGGCGCGCCGGAGCTCGCCTTGAACCTTTCCTCGGCCGGGAAACGACCACTTCGGGACGACGATCGGCTGGCCACGGTTGTCGTAGAGGGGGCGCTCGGTGAACCAGCCCGCCGTGAGGTCGACGAGACGGCCGTAGTAGAGGGGGTTCCTCGTACCGGAGGCGATCTGAAAGACGACCGGTCCGCCCGGGTCGGGCCCTCGTGCGGCGACGGCGATGATCGTCGCCACGACGAGGTCGACCGGGACGACGTCGACGACGCCTTCCGGCACACCGGGAAACTGGCGCAGCAGGCCTCGGGCATAGGAGATGATCACCGGCTCGGCCATGCGAAAGCCTCGGATCCAGCCGGGGCGAGGCTCGCTGAGGGCCGACTCGACGATCGAGGGCCGGACGAAGGTGACGGGGAGATCTCCCCTCGTCTCGAGGAGGGCACGCTCGCCGAGCGACTTCGTGTAGGCGTAAGCGTCCGGCCAGCCGAGAGCCTGTGCCCGGCTGCGGCCGGCCTCCATCATGTAGTGGGCCACCCAGTCCTTGCGTATGCGCTCGGTCTTGTCGGCAAGGAGGGAGGTTCCGGCCGCCCCGAGCTCTGCCCGGGCACGCCGTTGGAACTCCCCGAGACGCCCGGGCGAGCGGCTTTCAGCGTCGGCATCGGTGCGGGCACGTCGCGCCGCTTCCACCTCGGCTCGCCAATCCGTCTCGGCGAGCCAGCGGCTCGACGTGATGAGCTCCTCGGTTGCGCCTCCCTTGTGGCCGCTGTTGACGTAGGCGGTAGAGACGGCGACGAGGTGGGGGAGGGCGGTGCCGTGTCTGGCGCTCAACTCGCGCAGCATCTCGGCGACCCTCGAAGGGCCGAGGAGGTTCACCTCGACGGCGCCGTCCAAAGGGGCATCGAAGCTGACGGTCGCCGCCGAGTGGATCACGATGTCACATGTCGCGAGGACTGCCCCCCCTTCAGAGTCGAGGGCGAGCCCGTCTCGGCTCACGTCACCGGCGATCGCCGTCAGCCGGCGGCCGATCTCCTCGTCGAAGCCCGTGCCGAGCTCGCTTCGGAGGCGGTCGAAGCAGTCGTTGCGGAGGATCTCCCGCCGGGTGCGCTCCGCAGCTGATTGGCGTTGTCCGGGACGGACGAGCACGACCACCTCGCAGCCGGGGACTGCACGGAGCAACCGCTCGACGAGCGCAGTGCCGAGAAACCCCGTCGCCCCGGTCACAGCGATGCGCCGCCCGGCGAGGTCGTCGGAGATCACGGGGGAGTGTCTACCATCGTGGGCGCATGGAGCAGTTACCGGCGATTGCCGGTGCATCCACGTCTCGGCCTACTTGCGCAGCCAGGCCGACAAGCGATTGGAGGGCTCAGGCGGATCGGGCTCCTTCGCCGGTGGGGGCCGGCGGTTCTGCTTGGGCGGGGTGTAGCGACCGGACGGTGACGGACCTCCCCGAGCGCTCGTGGTGCGGTTGTTGCGGCCGATCTGACGCTGGGAGGCCGTCCCGGCGCTTCGGGGCCCGGTGGCCGCCGGGCTCGCCCCCGAGGAGCCTCTCGCCGATGAATCCCCGGTCGTCGCTCTCGCCCCCCTTGCTCCGGCGCCGGTCCCGCTCGTGCCGGCGTCCGACTTGCGGGCGATACCAGCCTGCCTCGCCCGCGACCTCGGTGAGGTCTTCATCGCCCTGAAGATGAGCCAGCCGCCGGCGGCGAGATAGATGACCCCGAACAAGCCGAGGGTCTGAAGGAGGGCAAGGCCGGCGAAGGCGAGGATGAAGCCGAGAAGGGCGCGTCGCCTGACCAGTGTGGCCGTGAGCGTCACGGCGCCGAGGACGGCGAAGATCAACAGCACCTCGACGGCGGCATGACGAACGTCCGCCTGCTTGGCAGGGTTGTGGTTCTTGTAACCGTGGTCGGCGGAGTAGGCGAGCACTGCGAGGGCGAAGAGCCCCATGCTCAAGACGAAGCCGACCATCCTCTCGCGGCGGTCGATCAGGTTGACTGCCCTCGCGTCTTCTGCTGTGCCTGTAGCCGGCTGGGCCTTCATCCGCCCGGTGCTGCGCATCGAAGAGCCGGCGGCGGCTCTGCCGGATCGCTCCGTCCCGGTGCTCCCGGCGGAGGTGCCTGCTGTTACCCGGTTCGGCCGGAACGCCTGTTTGACGGCTTCGAGGAACGTGGGCGGCGTGAACGGCTCCGGAGAGCCGGGATCCTCGTCGTTGCTCTCCTCGTCGTCGTACTCGTCGTCGTCGTACTCGTCATCGGCGACGTCGTCCTCGTCGTACGTGTCCTCCTCGTCGTCGTAGTCGTCGTCGTACTCGGCATCAGCGACGTCGACCTCGTCAGAGGTGTCCTCTTCCCATCGGTTCCCGCCGTCTGGCTCATCCGTGACGCCCCCCGTCTCGGCGGGCCCCTCGTCCGCGTAGTCGTCCTCCGCCGAGGTGGCGTCGGTCAGCGTGCTTCCGCCGCCGGCTGCTGGCTTGGTGCGTTGGCGTCGTCCGAGCATCGCCCACAGGGTAACGGCGCCAAGAGACGCATCACAGTTTGATCTGCCACCCCCCCCGGAGACTCTGCTTCAGCTCAGGAAGCGTGACGAATCCTCACCGGCCGGCCCCGGCTGGTCGTTGGCCCGAGTGGGAGCCGCACCGCATAAGCTGGGGCGGCTCACCTGTTGCCGGCAGGGGGGCGCGTCTGTTGTCCCCTCAGGCGGTGTTGAGAGGTTCGTCGGCTTGAGGCAGCAGGGTTGTGGCAGAGTTACGGGCGCTTGGCTCAGGTGGTTAGAGCGCAGCCTTCACACGGCTGAGGTCGGGGGTTCGAGTCCCTCAGCGCCCACCGCGTAACGCAGGTCACAGCCGATCGGCGCACCGGCTTCTGTCATCTAAGGGGTCTGGCGTGCGCGCCGCGTGCGCGAAGGCCGCAGATAATCGCCAACCGCGTCGGCCGCTCTGCGGTCCGCGCCGGAGGTGGCACGGGCGTAGAGGTCGAGCGTCACGCGGCTCGATGACTGTCCGAGGCGGGTCTGAGTCGTCTTGACGTTGGCGCCCCGAGGCGACAAGAGCGTATACAGCGGACTTCTACGCGCAGCATGTGGGTCACTCCCTGAGTCACTCGTCGCGCGTGGCGCGACAGTCGTAGCGCCAGGGTTGATTATCTCTCCCTGGTGCGGCAGCCTGGTGGCCGGGCCCACGACCGCCGTGGCCGTGGGAGGTGGACGTGACGACGAGCACAGCGGTGCCGAAGGGCTGCATCCGGGCCGAGCGCGACGTGGCATGGGATCCCCGCTTCCTCGCCTTGGAACCGCCTTCGGCCGTCCACACCTTTATCGAGTTCGGCGGCGGCCCCGACGAGAAGGCGCTCTCGCCGGTCGCAGTCACCGAACCATTCCGGGTACTGAGTGACGAAGGTGTGGCGCACGCGGTCGCCATCGCGAGAGATCTTGAGTCCCACGCGGTCTCCGACAAACGCTCGAAGCGGCTCCGCGGGTGCAGCTACCGCTCGGACTTCTTCGACGGCATGTACTCAGACGGACGGCTCGTCGCGTTCCTTTCGGAGCTCGCAGACGCCGATCTCCGACCCCATCCCATCGGGCACCACCGCGTGCAGCTCAACTTCGCCCCCGAGGAGCTCGAGAAGGACGTCGACGTGTGGCATCACGACGTCGTCTCCTACGACTTCGTGATGCTGCTCACCGATCCGGCGACGATGAGCGGTGGGCACACGGAGTACTTCCGCGGAACCCTCGAGGAGGGCTGGGAGCTCCTCCGTGACGGCGGGGCCATCCCGCCCGAGCGCATCGCAAAGGTTGGGTATCCGGCTGCCGGCTGGGCCTTCTTGCAGCAGGGGCACAGGATCCTCCACCGAGCCGCCCGCCTCGAAGAGCCGTGCCCGCGCGTCTCGCTCGTCGCCTCGTACTACTGCTCGGACCCCGAGTCGCGAGAGCCGACGGTGCTCTCGCCCCTTCGCAAGGCGGACGGGCGCGAGGTCGCCCTCGTCGAGTGGTCGAGCTACGCCGCCTACCGGACGATTGAGCGACTGCAGCGGTTCCTCGACTCACAGCCGGACTTCTCCGTCCCGCTCGAGGAGGTCCGCCGGGACTTCGCGGCGTGTCTTGTGGAGGCGGAGGAGGCCCTCGCCGAGTTCGACAGCGAGGACGAGGGCTACATCGTCGGGCTCGACCCGTGACCGCCTCTTCGCCAGCACCCGGCGTGGCCCCGATCCAGTCCGTCACGCGTGCTGTCGAGCTCCTGAAGGCGATCGGCTCCGCCGTGAGCCCACCGACGGTCGGCCAGCTCGCCGAAACGTGCGGACTGCAGCGTGCGACGGCGTGGCGCCTTCTCGTCACACTCGAGCAGAGCGACCTCGTCGAGCGGGCCGGCCCCCGCAGCGGCTTTCGCATCGGGTCGGCCCTCCTCTCGATGAGGAACGTGGCGAGGGGCGAGCTCGAGCGGCTCACGCTCCTCGCTCGACCCGAGCTCGAGCGGCTGGCGCGCACGACCGGTCTCAGCGCGGGGGCGGCCGGGATGCGGCTCGGTCGCATCGAGGTGCTCGACCAGGTGGACCCACCTTCGGTCGTCGTCGCGAGCTGGGTGGGAAAGGAGTTCCCGCTCCACACGTCGTCACCTGGAAAGGTCCTTCTCGCGGATCTCGACGAGCGCGACCTCTCGGTCTTCCTCGAGCGGCCGCTCGCTCGTCTTACGCCGCGGACGATCACTGACAGGACGGCTCTCCGCTCCGAGCTCGAACGGGTGAGGCGTGAGGGCTTCGCCGTGAGCGACGAGGAGTTCGAGGTCGGTTGCGTTGGCATCGCTACTCCCGTTCGAGACGAGCACGGGACGCTGCGTGGCTTTCTCACGCTGTCGGGCCCGAACTACCGGATGCCGGCTGCCCACGTACCGAAGACGGCGGCAGCGCTCGCGGCGGCGGCGCGGCGGACGTCACGCGCCCTCGGGCGCCACGCTGTCTGAGCTACCGCACCGATTGGAGCAGCTCGCCCGTAGCTTCGCCCGCAATGTGGCGGCGGCTCGGCGCGATCGACCGCGAGATCGTCGCACTCGCCGTACCGGCGCTCGGAGCGTCCCCAGCTTCTCTACGACGCGGTGCTGTCCAGGCGAGATCCGCGCCGCGCCGCCCGCCATCTCTCGCTCGTGGGCGAGCTGACCGAGGGTCGGCTATCGCGGTCGGCCTTTCGTGGCCGGGCGAGAACCTGGCGACCCGTCGTCGTGCTCGGACCCTCCACTTGGGCAAGGCCTTGAGACAGCTGAACGCTGACTCAGCAGTTCAGGCGACGCGCCACCGACCGGCGGCTTCAGCTCTGGGGCTCGTAGGCCAGGAGCGTGGACACACCGCTGCTCGGGTCGACGGTGCAGACGTAGAGGCGGCCCTCTGCGGGGATCACACTGCCGGCGTAATTCGACTCATTCGGTGAGAAAAGATCGGTGATGGTCGCACCGGTGCTGCTGTTCAGGATCGCGATGAAGTACCCGCCGTTGAGGAACACGAGCCCGGCTGAGGCGGTGAGCGGCGCCGTCGCGCCGAAGCCGGCGTCGAACCAGACGCGGTGGCCTGTAGTTGCCTTGAACGCTGCGGCGCCGGTGGAGTTGCCGGACGTCCCGACCGTGTCGGCGATGACCATGCCGCCGACGATCGTCGGTGTTGTCACGAAGGGTCCGAAGCGCGACGTGCGCCAGACCACTTGCCCGGTCGCCGGCGACAGTGCGTACAGGTTGCACCCACCCACGTAGACGAGCGAAGTCGTTACCGACGCAGGGGTGCCGGCGCACGTGTCGATGAAGCGCGACCACAGGACGTGGCCCGTACTGGCGTTCAACTTGTAGAGGAAGCCGTTGTCGCCGACGACGAAGAGGGAGCGGCCGTCAGGGCTCACTGTCGGCGATTCCAGCCCGGGCTGTTGCTTCGGCGCCACCTCTGTGTCCCACAGGACCTGGCCGGTGACGGCGTTGACCGCGCTCACAACGCCGCCTTCAGAACCGTCGTAGACGATCCCGCCGGCGGCCGACGGCGGTGTGAGGTAGTCGAAGGCACTCACGTTTACGCACTTGACGCTCGTTCCGTTGGCGCTGACGGCGGCTAAGCCGGGGTCGTCCAGCGCCACCCAGACCGAGCCGCCCGCAAATGCGGGGTCCGTGGGCGTCCCACCGATGCATCCCCCGCGGCTCCAGAGCCTGGTACCGCTGGTCGCGTCGACGGCCTGCACCTTGAACGTGTCGGGGTTCGACGAGTACACATTGCCGTTCACGACTATCGGATCCGGGAACACCGGGCTGGTCGCGAATATCTGCGTGAGGTTCGCAACCGTCGACCTGTCCAGCCCCGCCTGTGGGTTGTAGCCGGTGTGCTGAGCATTGAATGCCCATTGCGTCCAGTTGGCGAACACCGGCGCTGCCGCTGCGTTCGTTGCCGCGTTCGCTAGACCCAGTGTGGCGGCGCAACAGGACAAGGCCATAACCACCAGCAACCGAGAGCCACGCGAAACGTCGACTCTGGTCCGGACTATCCGCCTGTTCATTTCTCTTACCCCTAGACCTACTGGATGCCCGTGTCGGGGGCGTCGCGCCGGCGGCAATATTCCCACCCATTCGGGTGCATGTCAACGCCAGCTTGCGCTGGCGGATTGATTCGCTGGGGCAGCGACTCCAGGCGCGACGACGAAGTTGCGGCCCACAACGGCCCCGTGGACGGGCACGACCGACCGTGGACGTCCGCAGCAGGCGAACGATGGCCTCGGCCACTCGAGCGGGTAGGAGTCCTCGAACGCCCGAGGGAGGGTGGATCTTTAGCAAGAGCGGCCTTCGGGTATCGCTAGTCAGGCCTACAGCGAAAGAGAGGCGACATGGGCGCGATGTCAGGGCGGAGACGGACGGCACTGATGGCGGCGGGAGTAGCCGTCGCGTTGGCGGGTTGCGGGAGCGCGGCAGCTTCGAAACCGAGCGCGAAGGGCGGCAAGGCGCCAGTTCGCCCGGCCGCCGTGCTGACTGCCTACACGAGGACGACGGCGGCCAAGACCGCCAAGATGACGATGGACGAGATCCTGAGCGGCCCGGGGGAGAACATCACCATCTCGGGGACGGGGGTGGTGGCTTTCGACAACAAGAAAGCGGAGATGACGATGTCCGTGCCACAAGCGGGCACGTTCACCGTGCGGCTCATCTCGCCTCAGTTGTACATCGAGCTGCCAGCAGCGCTCCGCTCGAAGCTGCCCGGCGGAAAGGCCTGGTTGAGCCTCAACCTGAACACGATCGCCCGCAACAAGCTCGGCGCCAGCCTTTCGCAGCTCTCAAGCTCCTCCGACCTACCAACACAGACGCTCGCCTACCTGCAGGCGGTGTCCACCAACGGCGTCCACAGGGTAGGGACGGCGATCATCCGGGGGAGCTCGACGACGGAGTACGAGGTCACCGTCGATCTCACAAAAGAGGCGGCCAACAAGACGGCCAAGATAAAGGCCGCCGTCAAGAAGCTGGAGCTCGAGCTTCACCGGTCGACGATGCCGGTGCAGGTGTGGGTGGACTCACAAGGCCGTGCTCGTCAGCTCCGGGTGCAGGTGCCTGTGTCATCCCCGAGCGGCAGCTCGTCTTCATCGACGACGGGGGCCAAGGTGACCACCACGATCGACTTCTACGACTTCGGTGCCCCGCTTCAGGTCACGGTCCCGCCGGCGGCGGAGGTCTACAACCTCACGAGCAAGGCCGTGAAGAGCTAGGGCTTGCAGGCGCCCGGGAACCGGAGTTGAGCGGCGCTCTCGTAGTCTCTCTCCTCTTATCGGAATCCGGGAAAAGGAACTTTAGGATTTTTCCCGGCCTTTTGGAGAAACCGATCTGGAGTCCGGCGAGGCGACTGTTTGCCGGCGACGAGGTCTCTTCAAGAATCGGGCAGACGGCCGCCGGGCAGGGTCATTTCACGTGGGACAATGGGATGTGAGCGACGAATTCACCCTCGAGGAACGCGTCGAGGCTGTCTTCACGAACGATCACGACATCACCCACATGGCGGCGCTCGACGTCCGAGAGGGACGCCAGCTGCGCAACGCTCGCCTCAGGCGGGAGGCGCTCGCCGCCAAGCTGCGGCGCCTGATCGACGGCACGCCTGACCCGTCCTAGTGGATCGACGGGAGCAAGCTGGCACGGTGTGCACCCCGTGACCAGCTCATTCGGAGCCAGGGCCTTCGTGGACAACCTGGACTCGATCCCCGTTGTGTTTATCGCCACATGAGGGCTGAGACTTGAGGCATCGGGACGCTCTCTCCGCTCGGCTGTGGCGGCGTCCCCTACTCGGCGGCCCTGCTCGGCGAGAAGAAGAGCCGCCTGATGGCACAACGCCTCGTCAGAAAAGCTGTCTCAGGCATGGCCCTGCAGCTCCTTGAGCAAGGCGGCGTCTGTCGCGGCCGCTCCCGCCAGTTCCAGCTTGTACTGCTGTTTGAGCCCGGCGTCATCCTCCCGGATGCCAGCCCGGCAGTCGAGCGCAGCTGCCGAGAGATCCGCCAGGAACGAGCCCCACAGTCCTTGGATCCGAGCACTCCTGATGGGCGGCAGCTTCTCCGCCCTCGTGGCCGTCCTCCCGAGGCGGCGGCAGACGCTTAGCAGGTGTGCCGCTGAAGTGCTCTGACCGGCCGAGCTGACGGCGGTGAGCTCGCTTTGCAGCCGGATCACGGCAGGCTTGTGAGCCTGGAACCACTGGGCTCCTACAGGGACCGCTGTCGCGGCGACAGAAGTCGTGCTCGGTGCTGCACCGCTCGTCGATGGCGACGCCGCAGTTGAGCCGCAGGCGGCCGACATGAGGATCAAGATCCCGAAAGCGGTCGCGTTTCGAGACAAAGACGCCCATTGTGGACAGCCGTTCGCCAACTTGGCGCCTCCCGCCGTTTGTCAAGCTTCGTCAATCCATCCTAAAGCTGGATGTCGGGCGGCACCAATCCGCCCGTGACCGAACGGCGATCCAAATCCGAAACTGAACGCGAACATCCCCCGGCAGTTGGAGCGCCGGGGGATGTCTTGAAACTATGACAAGCCAGTGCCTACCTTGCCCTCCGCACCAACCAAGCATTGCAGTGCCTTAGCTTGCCGAACAAGCCTACCGGCTCCGCCCGGCCCGATTTACCGTCTGGCCAGTTCGGGGCCTAATCGCCGACAGCGTCGCCGATGGTGCCTAGCGGAGGAGCACCGAGCCGCATCAGGGCCTCGTGGAACCTGCGGGCCGTGAAGCGGTTGCCCCATCGGGCGATTGCCTGGTCTCGAAGCGACAGGATCTCGAGCTTTCCCCAGGTGTAGCGGCCATAGGTGGGATCCCATGTGGCCCGCGTAGCCTCGGAACGCGCTGCCGGCCCGAGGAGAAAGGCATCCTCCTCGAACCGCTTCGTCGCGTCGTCGATGCTCATCGAGCCGGCGTGGACACCGAGGGCTGCAGCAAAGCGGGTCACCCTCGTCAAGGCCTCCACCCAGACCCCGATCGCGAAGCGCGGGTCATCGGCCAAGAAACCCTCCTCGACCATCAGCTCCTCGGCGTAATGCGCCCAGCCCTCGACGAAGGCAGCCGAGTACAGGCTGCGCCGCACGTCTCCTTTGGCGAGGTCCCGGAGCATTCGGCTGTGGGCATAGTGGCCGGGGGTCACCTCATGGACCGTGATGGCCGGCAGTGTCGTCTTGCTGAAGAGGGACCTCCATTCGGCTTTGGCCTCCTCGTCCCAGGCGGGATCCGGCGGGTTGACCCAGTACCAGCCGGGGACATCAGCCTCGTAGGCGCCCGTCCCCGCCATCATGGCGACGGCAAAGCGGCGAGACGCCGGGGCAGGACCGACAAGGCACCGCCCGCCGAGCACCGGGCAGAGGTCCCTCTCGTAGACGAAGGAGGTCGCCTGCTCGATGAGATCGCGCGCCGCACGGTAGACGACCTCGTCGTCATCTGGGTGATCCGCCATGAGGTCGCGGATCAGCTGCCGCCGAGGCGCTCCTGGGGCCAGACGCTCGCAGGCCTCACCGAGCCGGGCCCTCAGCCTGTCCCTTTCACGGTCCGCCGACTCCTCGAGCTTGGCAAGCTCGATTGCCATCCCTTCGGCATCGCCGAGGAGCCGCTCGAGAACGGGGGCACCGAGCGAGGCGTCGACCGGTCCGTTCTCGGCTGCTTCCCGGACACGTTCGACGAGGCGCTCATGTGCCGCGAGCGCGAGTGGATCGCCCACCTCTGCTGCCAGTCCGAGGACACTGCCGAGGAGGGCTTCTGCCACCGGTCGCGGTATGGAGTCGAGTGACTCGAGGGAGGCGTCGATTGCGTCCGGCCAGCGGGCGACGTGTGCCTGCTTGGCGGCCTCACGCACCTCGGCGTCGTCATAGTCGCGGTCGTAGCAGGAGAGATCCAGATTGGCGAGGTGGAACAAGGGGTTCCATCGGTGCGCCTCCGCAGTCACGAAGCAGGCACGTAGGCCGTCCTCGATCGCACGCAGATGCGGCTCGTCGTGTGAGTCTGTGATCGGAGAGGCGCTCGCCGCCCTGGCGGCACTGCCCGGGCCGTCCCCGAGGCGGTGCACCGAGGATCGCACGCCCGACGGCGACAGGTCCATCACCACCCCGTCGTAGTCGTGTACCCCTGCCACCTCGCGTACATCGGGGACCGAGCAGTCCCACACCGCTTTAATCCTTGGATGGACCATGGCGGGAGATGGTATTCGTTGCCGAACGAGCCGGGTACAGAGCCGTCGAGACCTCGTCTCATGGCGAGGAAACCGGTTTGTCTGCTCGCTCGAGGTCGCCTGGGACCCACCTCCCGCCTTCGTCGTTGCCTCTCCGCCCCCGCCATCAACTCAAGAAAGTGCCGGTAACGGCCGATATCGGATCCTCAGTCTCTTGAAAGGAGGTCCGCCATGCGCGCGTACCGATTGCTGATAACCACCTTGGCTGCGGCGCTTGTCGGACCGGCGGTGCTCATGGCCGCACCCCAAGCGGCCTCCGCACAAACGACACCCGGCATAGCTGGTCTTGCACTTGCCAACGTCGGGAAGAAAGCCTGCTCGGTGAACAGCCTGAAGGGCCGGGCCTTCGAGTCGAGCTGCACCGGCAATGGCGGCAAGCCCGAATACTGGTGCGCCGACTTCGCCAGGTGGGTGTGGTCAAGATCGGGCGTTGCGGACACTTCGGCGTTGAACGCACTTGCCGGCAGCTTCTACACCTACGGGGAGCAATTCGGCACCTTGTCGGCGGAGCCCGCAGTTGGAGACGCGGCAGTGTTCGACTACAACGGCGCCGGCGACGCTGAGCATGTCGCCATCGTGACCGCGGTGAACCCTGACGGGAGCGTCACGACCGTGAGCGGTGACTGGAACGGCTGGGGCAACACCGAGGCCGCCTTCTCCTCCACCTCGACTGTCGTTCTCAACGGTCCTTCATACCTCGGATCCCTCGGCACTGCGCCGCCCGTCATGGGAATGACGTTGAGCGCCTTTGTGGCGCCGGTGGGCGTACGGGTGGTGCCCGTCATCGGGGAGGCCAGTCTCGCGGCCGGTCAATCGTTGACCGCCGGCCAAGTGCTCACCTCGCCGGACGGCGTCTACAGCCTGACGATGCAAACCGATGGCAACCTGGTGGAGTCAACAGGTACCCGCGTGCTCTGGTCAGCCGGCACTTCGGGTGCCGGGAACAAGGCGGTGATAGAGACCGACGGAGATCTCGTGATCTTCAGCCCGAGCGGAGCCGACCTCTGGTCCTCCCGCACGCCCGGTAACGCCGGCAGCATCAGCTTTGGCCTCCGCGACGATGGCACCCTCATCATCAACGGGCCCGGTAGGGCGCTCTGGAGGTTGCGCCCTCGCACCGGGACTCTCACCAACGCTCAGAGCCTCCTCTCCGGGCAACACCTGATGTCATCCGACAGCCTCTACAGCCTGGACATGCAGGGCGACGGGAACCTGGTCGAGTACACCGGCGGCCGGGCGATCTGGTGGAGCGGGACCACGGGGGCCGGGAACCGGGCCGTCATGCAGGCCGACGGCAACCTCGTCGTTGTCAGCTCGACGGGGGCGGCTCTTTGGTCCTCCCGGACCGGCGGTCACTCCGGAAGCTTCAGCCTCGTGCTCATGAACTATGCCAGCCTCGTGGTCAACGGCCCCTCCGGCCAGCTGTGGAGCAACCGCCTGTGATGGTCCTTCACGTCGATCCGTAGCCTGGTCTGATGAGACTCAGTGCAAGGAACCAGCTCGACGGCGTGGTGGCTCGGGTCGAGCATGGGGCCGTCATGTCCACCGTCGTCATACGGCTCGACGGCGGCCAGGAGATCGTCTCGGTGATCACGAAAGGCTCCGCCGACGCGCTTGGTCTTGGCGAGGGTGATGCCGTGAAGGCGGTGATCAAAGCGACGGAGGTCATGATCGGGAAGGACTGAGGCGTTGAGCCGCTGAGCAACTGCTGAGCGGTTGCTGCCGGCTCTTTGAGCTGAAGGTCTTCGGAGCGTGCCGAGTCACTGCTCTGCCCGCCGGAGGAGCACGTCGCCTGAGAGGATGGCCCGATGGGAGCCGGGCGAGATCTCGTGGAGCTCGTGGTGGGGCAGGTGGCCGCCGGCGGCGGCTGCGTGGCCCACCTCGACGACGGCAGGGTGGCCTTCGTGAGGTACGCCCTCCCCGGCGAACGTGTCCGGGCGAGGATCACGGCCGAGTCGAAAGCCTTCGTACGGGCGGACGCCGTCGAGATCATCGAGGCCTCACCGGCACGGGTGCCCGTGCCGTGCAGGTTCGCCGGACCGGGCAGGTGCGGAGGGTGCGACTGGCAGCATGTCTCGCTCGCCACCCAGAGGAATTGGAAAGAAGGGCTGATCCGGGAGCAGCTCGGGCGCCTTGCCGGCATCGACTGTGCCGTGAGAGTCGAACCGGTGCCGGGAGATGTCGATGGCCTCGGCTGGCGCTCACGGGTGCGCTACTCGGTCTCGCCGGCCGGTCATCTAGGCCTGAGGAAGCACCGGTCGCATCAGATCCAGCGGATTGACCGGTGTCTCATCGCCGGCGCGGGCGTGAGGGCATTGAAGGCCGAGAAGCTCAGGTGGCCAGGCGCTTCAAGCGTGGAGGTCTTCACCGCCAAAGCGGGCGACCTTCCGGTGGTCTCGGTCGGCTCCCGGCGCCACCGCGAGCTCGAGGTTCCGCAGTTCGAGGGAGGCCTTCTCGTGGACGACCAAGTCGTCGCCGGGCCGGCGGCGCTCGAGATCGAGGCCCTTGGCCACGGCTTCCAGGTGAGCGCCGGTGTCTTCTGGCAGGTTCACCCGGGCGCCCCGGCGGCGCTCGCTCGTGCCGTCCTGGCCCTCGTCGAGCCCCGCAACGGCTTACGGATAGCCGATCTGTATGCGGGCGTCGGGCTCTTCTCCGTGCTGCTTGCAGGCGCGGTGGGGCCGACGGGGAGCATCCTTGCAGTGGAGCGCGATGCGCGAGCCTGCGCCGACTTCGCTGTCAATCGCGCCGGGTTGGACAATGTCGAGGTGGTGCAGGCCGGTGTCTCCGTCCAACTGGTCGACGGCGGCCTGAACGAGCCGCACGTGGTGGTCCTCGACCCTCCTCGCCAGGGAGCCGGTCCGGCCGTGATGGAAGGTCTCGCCCGGCTGGCCGAGGTTCGACGGATCGTCTATGTCGCCTGCGACCCTGCATCTTTTGCCCGCGACGTGCACGTCATGGTCGACCAGGGCTGGAAGCTGGCGGCGTTGCGGGCATTTGACCTGTTCCCGATGACCGAGCACGTGGAGATCGTGGCCGCCCTCGACGCCCCCGGGAGCGCGGTGCTTCGCCGACAAGAGGCCCACCCGCTACCGTTTCGCGGGTGACGACCGGCGCCGCTCCGGGGACGGCCACCGGGTGGGCCCGTTCCTTCGATGCGGCCTCAGTTGAGGCGTGGAGGGCTCCTGATGCCCGTCGCTTGCTGCAGCTCACCCTTGCAGCCCTTTGGCTTCTCGACGCCCTTCTCCAGCTTCAGCCGTTCATGTTCTCGAGGTCGTTCGGGTCGGCGATGCTGGCCGGAGGAGCCGTCGGGAATCCTGTGGCGATCGGCCACCCGATCACATGGGCGGCGCGGGAGGTCGCCGCCAACGCGGCGGCTTCGAACGCCGTCTTCTGCCTCGTCCAGCTGCTGATAGGACTCGGCATCGCCTGGCGCCCTGCTGTAAAGGCAGCCCTCTCGGTCTCGGTGGCGTGGTCCCTCGGCGTCTGGTGGCTGGGAGAGGGCCTCGGTGGTGTGCTCACCGGCCACTCGAGCCCGGTGAGCGGTGCGCCCGGGGCGGCCCTCCTCTACGCGGTGGCGGCGGTCCTGCTGTGGCCAACTGACCGGTCCGCCGGCGCCATCTCGCCGCGATGCGTCGCCGAGCGGCCGTTCGGACCGGCGGCTGCGAGGCTGGCGTGGCTCGCCCTGTGGACCAGCCTGTGCTGCTTCACCCTCCTTCCTTACAATCGTGCGGCGGACGGCCTGAGCAGGATGATCTCGCAGACGGCCCGCACCGACCCGGCCTGGCTGAAGAGCCTCGACCTCCGCCTCGCGAGTGCCCTTGCCGGCCACGGCGGCGCTGCCTCGGTCGTGCTTGGCGTGCTCCTCGGGCTCGTGGCGATCTGTGTCTTTCTGCCTGCGGGCCTCGCCAGGGCGGCACTCGCCATCGCGGCCGGCATCGCCGTCGCCACCTGGGCGGTCGGGCAAGGCCTCGGAGGGGTCTTCGGACCCACCGCCACCGACCCTGGCACCGGGCCGGTCCTGTTGCTGCTGTGCGCGCATCTACTGGCCGCGGCGCATTCCTCGCAGGAGTGATCCCTAGCGTGGGCGGCCCGCGTCTGCTTTCCGACATGCTGGCGGTCGTCGTGCTCGTGACGTCGGGGTACTGCTTCAGCCGCCTTGTCGTCGCCCGGCTGTGGCACCGGTCGATGCACTACGACGTCAACATGGCCCACGTCGCAATGGGGACGGCGATGGCCGGGATGTTCGTTACTTCGTTGCGGACCCTCCCGGCGAGCCTGTGGGAGGTCCTCTTCTCTTGCCTGATGGCGTGGTTCGCCCTCCGGGTCATCGCTTTCGTGCGGCGATCCGGGCTGTCGGGGTGGGACGGCGACCGCGTCCATCAGGTATCGCACTACGCGACCCACTTCGTCATGGCACTCGCGATGCTCTACGTGTTGCTTCTCGTCGGCGTTTCGGCGCCCGCCTCGGCCTCGGGGGCCGTGAGGACTGGTCTGGCGAGTGTGAGAACCGGAGCGATGAGCGGGACGGAGGGCAGACCTGCGTTGGCATTGCTCCTCCTTGTCGCTCTCCTCGTCTCGGCGGTGTGGCATGCAGACGGCCTCGCTCGATTCTCGCCAGCATGGCGCTCGCAGCCGGGCGGTCCTGGTTGCAACCAGGCTGTGGCCGGCGATGCGGGACCACTGAGCCGTCCGGGGCCGCCGGCGGCGAACGGGCGCAGAGTCGGTCCGGACCATCTGCTCGCGCAGCCGGCCCTTGTCGCCGGGGCGACCTTGTCCACGTCGCTCGAGGGTCGCCCGCGCGGCGCCGTCGTGGCCTGCGGTCGCGACGTCCCCTTGCTGGCCCCTCGCCTCGAGATCGGCTGCCATGTCGCAATGTGCATCGCCATGGGCTACATGCTCCTCACGATGCGCTAGCTGACGATGCGCTGGCTGACGAGCACCGGCTCGCCTCAGGAGAGCACCCTGTGCAGGACAAAGGTGACCGCGCGACCCGCTACGTAGGCTCTGATCCTGAAGCGCCAGCTGCCGGTGGGAAGAAGCGCGTAGGCGACGAAGTGGCCCTTGCTCAAGCGAACAGGGCGAAACAGCCTGGCCGGCGCCCCGGAGCGGCTCCCGGCGACAGAGACAGAGGTCGCCGGCGTTGCCTCCCCGCCTCGAAGGAAGATCACGTGGAGGGCGTTGACCCCGGTCGAACCAGGCGAGAGGTAAGCCTCGGCGATGCTTCCGCCCGGAAGGGAGAAGTCCGAGATGCTCGCCAGCACCGGGAGCAGTGGTTGCCCCCGCGCAGGAGAGACGGCCTCGGCGGCCGCGGTAGCGCCGCCGAACAAGGCCATCGGCAGGAGCAAGGAGAGCGTCAATATGCGCCACCGGCTCGTCACCCGCGGCCCGCCGATGGCCTCGCGCCCGCTTCGACCGAGACGAAGGAGACGCAAGCTGTTTAGGACCACAACGAGGCTCGATGCCCCCATCGCACCGGCGGCGACGAGAGGATCGAGAAGGCCGGCGGCTGCGAGGGGAAGGGCTGCGAGGTTGTAGCCCATCGCCCAACCGAAATTCTGGTGGATCGTGGCGAGAGTCGAACGGGCGATGCCGACGGCAGCCGGGACGCCCTCGAGATCGCTTCCGAGAAGGCAGATGTCACTCGTGGCGAGCGCAGCCTCGGTTCCGCTCCCGACCGCGCAGCCGACGTCGGCGGCGGCGAGGGCGGGTGCGTCGTTCGTGCCGTCACCGACCATGAGGACGTGGCGCCCATCTGCCTGCAGGCTCCGGAGGGCGGCCAGCTTGTCCGCCGGTCGAAGGCCGCTCCGGGCGTCGCAGATGCCGAGGGCGCCCGCCGCTGCGTTGACGGCCGGAGCGCTGTCGCCGCTCAGGAGGACCGACCGAAGGCCCATGGAACGAAGGTGGGAGACAGCGGCGGCGGCCTCACTGCGAAGTGGCGTCGACACGGCGATGGCCCCGATGACGCTGCCGTGCTCTGTCACGACGACGACGGTCTCCCCGCGTGACTCTCGCTCGGAGACGAAACCGTCGAGAACCGCCGGTACGGCGACGTTCGCCCGTCGGACCACCTCGATCGACCGTCCGTCGACGACGCCACTGATCCCGCTCCCCGCCAGCTCTTCGATCCTTGTCGCCGCGTAGCTCACCTGAGTCGCCGGCAGCCTGGCGAATCGCGAGGGCGACAGGGTGGCTGCTCTCGGCCTCGACGGCGGCTGCCAAGGTGAGCAGGGATGAAGAGCTCTCGGGCGAGCCGGCGGAGGGCCCGCCGCCCCGGACCGGCAACGGCAACGGCAGCGGTGACGCGGGCGGATCGCTCGGTGAGCGTCCCCGTCTTGTCGAAGGCCACGAGATCGGCTCCCGCCAGCCGCTCGAGTGCGTCTCCGCTCCGGATGAGGATGCCGAGGGACGCCCCCCGGCCCGCTGCCGACCATCATCGCGACGGGTGTGGCTAGGCCCATCGCGCACGGGCAGGCGACGAGCAGGAGGGCGATGGCGCTCAGGACGGCCGTCCCGAAGTTGCCCCCGAGGAGCCACCATGAAAGGAACGTCACGAGTGTCGCAACGAGGATGACCGGCACGAAGACCGAGCTCACCCGGTCGGCGACCTTCTGGAGCGGTGCCTTGTCCCGCTGCGCTTCCTCGACCAGGCGTTGGAGGCGGCTCAGCACCGACTCGGCCGCCACCGTGCTGACCCGCACCACGAGGACGGCGTTGCCGTTACGGGTCCCACCGGTCACGACAGCCTCCGGGCCGCGGTCGACCGGGAACGCCTCCCCGGTGAGCATCGACTCGTCGACGGCCGACCAACCCGTCACGACCGTCCCGTCCAAGGGGATCGTCTCGCCCGGGCGCACCCGGATGAGGGCTCCCGCCGGCACGGTCTCTGGTGCTACGAGCTCACCCCGGTCGTCGTCCGGGTCCGTCACGACGCGGGCGACCGGCGGCCGAAGCTCGAGAAGAGAGCCGAGCGCCCGACTCGCTCGCAGGCGGGCGCGCTCCTCGATCGCCCGGCCGGTGGCGAGGATCGAGACGATGAGCGGCGCCATCACTCCGTGGAGCCGGGCTGCGTAGGCTCCTCCACCGCCGAGGTGCACATGCCGGCCACCGAGCGCGACGGCTTCGACGGCACTCACGGCAAGGGCGGCGAGCGTACCGACAGCCACGAGGGTGTCCATGCTCGTGGCGCCGTGGCGGAGGAGGCGGACGGCGCCTCGGAGGAAGGGCCAGCCCGCCAAAGTCTCGACGAGGACCGCCAGCACGAGCACCGACCAGCCGGAGGTGGGGCCCTCGCGGGCGAACATTGCGAGGGAGAGGGCGGCGAGCGAGAGCGCCCATCCCACGCCGGCTCGTGCCGACCAGTGCTCGGAATGCTCCTCAGCTCCTGCATCGCCCTTGCCGGTGACACCGGCTGCGGAGTACCCGACGGCGGCGACCGCCTCGCACAGCTCGTCGGGAGCGGTCGTGGCGCCGTCAAAGGAGACGTATGCCTTGGAGGTTGCGAAGTTGACGGCCGCGCTCACGACGCCGTCCTGTGAGGCGAGCGCTCGTTCCACCTGGCCGGCGCAGCCCGCACAGTGCATCCCGCCGATCGCCAGCTCGACCGTGCTCGCGGCTCGGCACGTCCCCGGACGGCTCGTTGCCGTCCGGGGACGTGAGCCGTCCCCTCGCTGCTGTCAGCATCTCCGGGCAACGGCTCCGGACGGGAACCGGCCCGCTCGGGTCGGTGGCGCGGCGATCACCTCGAAAGACTACTTTCAGCCCTCCTGTAGCTGGCCGGACCGCCTGGCCTGGCCTCGGCAGGCGCCGCTGGTACGTTGCAGCTGTGCGCCGGGCCGCTCTTGCCATCTGTCTCGGCTGTGTGCTTCTCGGCTTGTCGGCCTGCGGCACCTCGCAGGCGAGCAGTCGCACGCCGACCACCGAGGCGCCGCTCCCGGCAGGCCCCCGGCCGTCGAGGATCGCCACGATGGTCTGCGCCGTGAAGGCTCAGCGTGAGATCGACGAGGTCCTCGGTGTCTCGGCGCGAGTGTCCGATCGGAGCTGGGTCGGCCACCTTTACTCGTGTCGCTACCTGTACGACAAAGGGTCCTTTGCTCTGTCGGTGAAGGAGTTGTCCAGCTGGCGACAGACCGTCGCCTACTTCCACAGCCTCGGCGCCGAGCTGGGAGACAAGGGCGCTCTCGGCAACCTCGGTCAGGGCGCCTTCACGACCCGCGACGGATCTGTCGTCGTCCGCAAGGACTGGAAGGTGCTGCTCGTGGACATCGCCGATCTGCCGCCCGAGTTCGGGAAGCCGCCCACCGGCTCGACGGAGGTCGCCTTCACCGTGGCAGACCTCATCCTCGGCTGCTGGAACGGCGACTGAGCTCGATCTTCAGGGGGCAGTACCCGCCCGCCCGTACCTCGCCATTGCAGCCGCGAGCCGGTCGTGAGGGAGGGCGTAGGCGGTGATCCCGTCACGGCCGGTCATCGTCTCGGCGGCGACGAGGGCATTCAGGATCGCCTCCTCCGTCGCGTCGACGACCGCCTCGAACAGCGGGCTGATGAACGCGTCTGACAGCATCGTCACCGCAGAGGTGAGGGGCGGAGCTCCTTCTGCCACAGCCGCTTTCGTGCCGGCATTTCCCGTCGCGAAGGCGATGAACAGATCGCCGCTCGAGTGGCCGCCGACACCGCCCACCCTTGCAATGCCGAGGCCGGCGCGCTGGGCGAGCCGGCTGCACTGGTGGGGGAGCAACGGGGCATCGGTGGCGACGACGACGATGATCGAACCTGCCCCGGGCGGCACGAGCTTGAGGGCCGGTCCACCGGCGCCGGGTGCCGGCACCTCGTCAGTCGGTATCTCGGCTCCGACGGGCACGCCTGCGACGGTCAGCCGCTCCCGCCTCCCATAGTTCGCCTGCACGAGCACCCCGACCGTGAAAGCGTCGTGCTCCTGTTCGACGACTCGGGACGACGTCCCGATCCCGCCTTTGAACTCATGGCAGACCATGCCGGTCCCGCCGCCGATGTTCCCCTCGGGGACAGCGCCTTCGGCAGCACTCTCGAGAGCACGGAAGAGGTGCTCTTCCCGGACGTGCATCCCGTTTATGTCGTTGAGCGTCCCGTCCCAAGTCTCCCCGACGACGGGAAGGCTCCAGTAGGCCTCGCCGTCGCGCCTCGAGCGCACCTCAGCCGAGACAAGGGCGTCCCTGCACGACCCCGACACTGTGCGTGTTCGTAAGGGCGATGGGCGTCGTCAGCAGCCCTGACTCGCGGACCCACTCGAGCCCGGTCAGCTCGCCGTTCCCGTTCAGCCGATGACAGCCGGCGAAAAGCAGGCGGTGCCCTGCTTCCTCGCAGGGGACCACGACGGTGACGCCGGTGCGGACGGGCCCGCGGCCCGTCACGAGCCGGCCTTCGCCTGAGACGAGCGTCGTGTGGCCGACTCTCACCCGAGCGACGTCGGTGATCGCGTTCTCCCGTCCGGGTGTGCCTGAGCCGATCGTGATGCCGAGGTCACGCGCCCGCACGGCGGCGCCTCCCCTCAGTGGAGGTGACTTCCTCGACCGCGCCACGTACTGCTTCCACTATCTCCTCTGTCTCGGAGCCCGAGACGACAAACGGCGGCGCAACCATCAAGAGATCGCCCCGCGAGCCGTCGGCGCACCCGACCGAGGAGTAGACGAGCACGCCCCGGTCCCGGATCGCTCGGACGACCTTCTCGGTGATCCCCCTCTCCCGACCGAACGGCTCACGCGTGACCCGGTCGGCGACGAGCTCCACGCCCGCCATCAGCCCGAGGCCCCTCACGTCCCCTACGTGCTCGAGCGGGCCGAGCCGCTCATCGAGCAGCTGCAGCATCCTGTTGCCTTTGGCGGCCGAGGCGGCGACGAGCTCTTCCTCCCGGAGGATGCGGAGCACCTCGAGGCCGACGGAGGCTCCGACTACGTGGTGCGAGAAGGAGAAGCCGTTCGTGAACCGACCATCTCCGACCGCATCGGCGACCTCTCCACTCGCTGCCACGAAGCCGAGCGGCCAGTAGCCGGACGAGGCTCCCTTGGCTGCAGTGACGAGGTCGGCCTGCACGCCCCAGTGCTCCATTGCAAACCAGCGGCCTGTCCGGCCGAAGCCCGTCATCACCTCATCGGCGATGAGGAGCACCCCGTGGCGGCGGCAGACATCGGCGACCGCCGGCCAGTAGTCCTCGGGCGGCACCGCTGCGCCGAGCGTGGCCCCGGCGACCGGCTCGGCGATGAAGGCGGCCACGGTCTCCGCACCGAGCTCCTCGATCGTGGCCTCGAGCTCGGCGCCGAGGCGCTCGCCGCAACCGTGGGGATGGCCGCCGTCCACGACGTACGGGCAGCGGTACTCGTACGCCGGGCTGACGTGGCGGCTCAGCCCGAGCCACGGCTCATAGGGGCGACGTAGTGCCGGACGGTCCGAGGCGTCGAGGGCGCCACGGGTGTTGCCGTGATATGAGCGGCTCCGTGCCACGATGCGGTGGCGGGAAGGCTCACCGCGTGCCAGGTGGTAGGCGCGGGCCAGCTTGAAAGCCGACTCGACGGCTTCGCTACCACCAGAGACAGGGTAGATCCTCGCTCTTCTCACCGGAAGGAGCTCGGCGAGAGCGGCTCCATATTCCTCGAGCGGCTCGGAGGTGAACATCGTCCCGTGCGCATGAGCGACGGTCGCCGCCTGCCGGGCCATCACATCGGCCACCGAGCTCCTCCCATGGCCGATGCCGACGACGACGGCCCCCCCGCTCGCGTCGAGCCACCTGCGACCACTCGAGTCGAAGAGCTCACAGCCCCGCCCGCTGCTCACTGCGGGAAGATCGGCCGCCCGGTGCAGCACATGGCCGCTCACCGGCCGAGCATTGCGAGGGATGCGCCCGTTGTCAAGAAGAAGGTGCCCGACGCGCCACGACGGCGTGCCCGCCTGGCGCGGTGACCGCGGGCGACGCTAGGCCACGACCGGACGGCTTTATGCTCACAGAGTGGGGCTTCGCGGGCCGGCCGATCATCGGCCGCGGCGTGGGGCTCTCGACAAGGAGGCCGTAGTGACTGGGACTGAGGACACCGCAGCACGGGCTGCGTTGGCGGCGGCGATTCTCGACGCCGGCCGCGCCACCCGCAGGTCGGCCGAGGCGCTAGACGAGAGCGGCCAGCGACTCGAGGAGATCGCGAAGCTGCTCGCCGGCGGCGCCGGCTTCGGGAGCCGCGAGCCCCATCGCGAGGCACATGACAACGGGCACCGTGCCCGGCTCTTCGGGGTCGACCCATCGGCCAACCTCGCCGACACCCTTCGCGCCTTCGGAGACGGGATCGCCAAGGTGGCCGACCAGGTCTCGAGGACCATCGGCGAAAAGTAGCCGAGGCCCTCGGCAACCCCGGCGGGCGGCACGGCAGGCCGGCTCGCCGCGCTACGGTCGGCGGCCATGGAGGAGCCCAGCAAGACGGCACGAGTCCTTGCCATCACGGCTCATCCGGACGACGTCGACTTCGGCGCCGCCGGCACCGTCGCCAGCTGGACGGCTGAGGGTGTCGACGTCTCCTACTGCATAATCACCGATGGCGCCGCCGGCGCCTTCGAGAGTGACGCCGACCTCTCGACGCTCGCGGCCGTTCGGCAGGCCGAGCAGCGGAGAGCCGCCGAGGAGGTCGGAGTGACAGATGTCACCTTCCTCGGCTATCCCGACGGGCAGCTCGAGGTCTCCCTCCGACTGAGGCGCGACCTGAGCCGTGTGATCCGGGCCGTCCGGCCCGACCGGGTCGTCGCCCAGTCTCCCGAGCGGAACTGGGAGCGGATCCGTGCGAGCCATCCTGACCACCTCGCTGCCGGAGAGGCGGCACTTCAGGCCGTCTACCCGGACGCCCGGAACCCCTTTGCCCACCCCGAGCTGCTGAAAGAAGGCCTCGAGCCACACGAGGTGGGCGAGGTATGGCTGATGGCCTCGCCCCGAGCCGACCATTTCATCGACATCACCGAGGTCATTGATCGCAAGGTGGCGGCGCTCAAGGCCCACGAGAGCCAGGTGGGGGCGGACAACCGCATCGAGGAGTTCGTGCGGGAGTGGACCAGAGCGACGGCCGAGCGCGCCGGCTACGGCCCGGACCGCTTCGCCGAGGTCTTCCAGGTGGTCGATACCCACTGAGCTCCCGCCGGGGGCGAGACAAGGAGTAATGACGATGGAGAAGGCCTCATACGAATCAGGCACACCGTGCTGGGTCGATCTCGGTGCGAAGGATGTCGACAAGGCGGTCGCCTTCTACTCCGAGCTGTTCGGCTGGCAGGCAGGTGACGCCCATCCCGATGCGGGCGACTACAGGCTCTTCCTTCTTCGCGGCGAGCCGGTTGCAGGAGTCGCGCCGACACAGGGCGATCAGCCACCGCACTGGTCGACTTTCGTCTCGGCGGCCGATGCGGAGGCGACGACCGCCCGTGTCCTTGTAGCAGGAGGCCAGGTTCACCTGGAGCCGACCGACGTCATGGACGACGGTCGTGTCGCCGTCTACACCGACTCGGGCGGGGCGATGTTCTCGGTATGGCAGCCACGGGCGCACCGCGGGCTCGGCGATGGTCGACGAACCGGGGACGATGTGCTGGCATGAGCTGGCCACCCGCGACCCGATCGCAGCCGATTGACTTCTACCGGGAGGTCTTCGACTGGGTGGCGGCCACCGAGGACATGGCAGGCCGGGAGTACACGATATGGAGGCTCGGTGACAGCGCAGTGGCCGGCATGTCGCAGATGGACGAGAGATGGCCGGCGGAGGCGCCTTCGTCCTGGCTCCCTTACTTCGCCGTCGAAGACTGCGACGCCGCCGTGGCGAAGGTCTCCGAGGGCGGCGGGAGCACGTTGGCCGGTCCCCGCGACGTACCGCCGGGGCGTTTTGCCGTCGTGGCTGATCCCGAGGGAGCCCCCTTTGCCGTCATGCGGCTCGCTCAGGCCGGCTGACGGCACTCGCAGCCTGGGGGTCCGAGAGCGAGCTAACCTTGTGGCGCTGCATCGAGCGAGCGAGAGGAGGTCGACCGAGATGAATGCCACCGTGTGCACACCCCATCTGACGCGTGTTGACCGAGCGCTCGGCTCCCGCCTTTCCTGACCCACGCTGGCTTCTACCGGGTCGACAGCCCAAGGCGCGGGTGGCAGGACGCTCCGACAAAGGAGCCTTTCCCATCTTGAGCCGTGACACAGATTCACAAGCTCTGCCCTCCCCCGACGCCCTCCTCTGCCTCGACCTCGCACGACTCGGCTGTCGGCACCGCCCTCGAGGAGCTCGGCTACGACGACGCCTTCGCGGCGAAGTTCCGGTCAGCCTCTTGCGCCGGCCGCCCACATGCGCTCCCCGGCCGGGTACTGAGGGTCGACCGGACCTCGTGCCAAGTGGCCTTGGCGAGCGGCGATGTCTCGCTGCCGGTCGGGCGCGAGCTGCAGCGCGACCCGTTGCAGGCACCGACCACCGGCGACTGGGTGGTCATCGACGGCGGCGAGGTCGTCGCCGTTCTCGAACGCCGCACGAGCGTCGTGCGGGCCGGCTTTCGGGAGCTGTCCGCTCACGTCCTTGCTGCCAACGTGGACTCCGTCCTCGTCGTCAGCTCGCTCCAGAACGCCTTCCGCCCGCGGAGGATCGAGCGCCTCCTCGTCATCGCCTGGCAGACAGGAGCCCTTCCCGTCGTCGTGCTGACGAAGTCCGACTGTTGCGAGGATGTCGCGACGGCACTCGGGCAGGCGGCCGCTGTCGCACCGGGGGTCGCCGTGCATGCCGTGAGCGCCGTCACGGGCGAGGGGATGGACGAGCTCTCGGCGGAGCTCGCCCCGCGGACGACGGCGGTGATGATCGGCCCGTCCGGTACCGGAAAGTCAACCCTCGCCAATCACCTCTCTGACGGCACGGCCGCCCTCGCCACGACCGAGGTCCGCTCGGACGGCAAGGGCCGCCACACGACGGTCACCCGCGAGCTCGTCCGGCTGGCCAACGGGGCGCTCCTCATCGACACGCCCGGACTGCGGGCGATCGGCCTGTGGGATGCGGGCGACGCCATCGGTGAGGCATTCAGCGACCTCGGCGCGCTTGCCGCCGCCTGTCGCTTCAACGACTGCGCCCACGCGAGCGAGCCGGGCTGTGCCGTGCAGGCAGCGATCCGAGAGGGCGGGCTCGATCCGGAGCGGCTCGAGAGCTTCAGGCGGCTCGAGAGGGAGCAGCGACGCCTCGAGGCGAGGACGGACGCCCGGCTGAGTGCCGAGCGCCGCGCTGAGCTCCGCTCCTTCGGCGAAGTCGGTGAAGAGGCAGCCCCACCACTAGGACCATCCCTTCGGCGAGCGGGCTCCGAGCGGCCCTTTCCCGAGCGGCCACGACAGGTCCGCCCGACCGGTCCGGGCGCCGGGCGATCTGCTGTTGGGTAGCTTCGCCCGATGCCGGTGCGCCGACTCCTCGTCGACATCGCCCCCCTTCGCGAGTTCCCCCAGTTCCGCCGGCTCTGGTCCGGCTACCTCGTGAGCGTCCTCGGCTCGCAGCTGACGGTGGTGGCGGTTCCCTATCAGGTCTTCCGCCTCACCCACTCGTCGCTCGACGTCGGCCTCATCGGCCTCGCCCAGATCGTCCCCGTCCTCGCCGGCGCCCTCATCGGGGGCTCGGTGGCCGACGCCGTAGACCGCCGGCGGCTGCTGCTCGTCTGCCAGGTGCTGCATCGGGATGTGCAGCGTCGGGCCTCCTTTGGAACGCCTCCCTCGGCCGCCCGAGCCTGTGGCCGCTCTACGTGCTGTCGGCGACGACGGCGGGTTTCTCGAGCGTCGACAGCTCGACGAGGTCGGCCGTCATCGCCAACCTCGTCGAGCGGCGCCAGCTCGCCACAGCCAACGCCCTCTGGCAGCTGCTCTACCAGATCGGCAGCGTGGCCGGCCCGGCACTTGCGGGCATCCTCGTCGGCCAGCTGGGCGTGGCGTCAACTTATGCGGTCGATGCCGGCTCGTGCCTCGTCTCGGTCGTCTTCGTGGCGACCCTGCAGCCCCTTCCTCCACTGGGCGGCGGGACGCGCTTCGGCTGGCAGTCGATGAAAGAGGGCGTCCGCTTCCTCCGCGGGCGCCAGCTGCTGCAGGCGACGTTCGTCATCGACCTGAACGCCATGATCCTCGGCATGCCGCGGGCGCTCTTCCCGGCGCTCGGCCTCATCCGCTTCCACGGAGGCGCAAAGACCGTCGGGCTGCTCTATGCAGCCCCGGGGCGGGCGCCTTCCTCGGAGCGGCGCTGACGGGATGGGTGTCGGCTGTCCGCCGTCAGGGAAGGGCCGTCCTCATCTCCGTCGCCGTCTGGGGCATTGCGATCGCCGCCTTCGGCATCGTTCGCTTCCTCGCGGCCGGGCTGGTGCTCCTCGGCATCGCCGGTGCGGCAGACGTCATCTCGGCGGTCTTCCGGGGCACGATCCTCCAGAACGAGGCGCCCGATGCCCTCCGCGGCCGCGTCTCGTCGATCCACACCGCCGTCGTGACAGGCGGTCCCCGGCTCGGGGACGTCGAGTCGGGTGCTGTCGCGGCGGCCGTCGGCGCGCCGACGGCGGTCATCACCGGCGGCCTCGGCTGCCTGGCGGGCGTCGCCCTCGTGGCGTGGCTCATGCCGAGCCTTTCCGCCTACGCAGCCCCGGGCCACGAAGCCGACGAGGGCGACGGAGGGTAGTGCTGTGTGCAACGGTGGAGGGATGATCGTTGGCGTCCTCGGCGGAACCGGCCCTGCCGGAAAGGCTCTTGCAGTCCGGCTGGCGTCTGTCGGCCTCGAGGTGCGGGTCGGCTCCCGCCACGCCGAGCGGGGCGGCGAGGTTGCGGCCGGGCTTCTCGAGCGCTGGCCGGACAGGGGGCTCTCACTTGCCGGGATGTCGAACGAGGAAGCCTGCGACGCCGACATCGTCGTCGTCGCGACGCCGTGGGACGGGGCGGCACCGACCGTGGCCGCGCTGAAGGAGCGGCTCGAGGGGAAGGTCGTCGTCTCCATGGCCAATGCCCTTGCCAGGGTCGGCCCCGAGCTGCAGGCCCTCGTCCCGCCCCGCGGCTCGATCGCCGTCGCCGTCCAGCAGGCATGCCCGCAAGCACTCGTCGCCGGCGCCTTCCACCACCTCCCGGCGCGCCTGCTCGGCGATCTCGACGCGCAGCTCGATGCCGACGTGCTCGTCTGCTCGGACGACGAGAGAGCCACAACGGCCACTATCGAGCTCGTCGACCTGATACCGGGCTGCCGCGGCATCGACGCCGGCTCGCTGTCCGCCGCCTCGGCGATCGAGGCGTTCACCGCCGTCCTCGTCGGGGTCAACGTCCGCCACCGGGTGCACTCGAGCATCCGCCTCACGGGTCTTCGCCGGAGACGGTCCTCGGTGATGCGCCTCTACGACACCGCACGGCGGGCAGTCGTCCCCTTCGAGCCCGGCCCGGTCGTGACGATGTACACGTGCGGCATCACCCCTTACGACGCCGCCCACCTCGGCCATGCCGCCGTCTACGTCACCTACGACGTCCTGCAGAGGCGCCTCAGGTCGATCGGGCACCGGACCGTCTGCGTGCGCAACATCACCGACGTCGACGACGACATCCTGCGCAAGGCCCGCGAGCTCGGAGTGCACTACCTCGACCTCGCCGCCGGCGAGATCGCCCGCTTCGACAACGACATGCGGGCGCTCAACGTTCTCCCGGTCTCGAGCGAGCCGCGGGCGACCTCGGCGATACCGGACATCCTCGGCTTCATCGGGATGGTGCTCGACGCCGGCCACGCCTACCGGGCGGGCGGCGCGGTCTACTTCGACGTGTCGTCATTCCCCCGCTTCGGCGAGGTGAGCCACCTCGGGCGCGACGAGATGCTCCGTCTCGCGGCCGAAAGAGGCGGTCACCCGGAGGACCCGTTCAAGGACGACCCGCTCGACTTCGTCCTCTGGCAGCCTTCGGCCGAGGACGAGCCGGCGTGGGACTCCCTCTGGGGCAAGGGACGGCCCGGATGGCACATCGAGTGCTCGGCGCTGGCGCTTCGCGAGCTCGGCACGACGATCGACCTCCACGGCGGCGGTGATGATCTCATCTTCCCCCACCATGAGTGCGAGGCGGCCCAGTCTGAGGCGGCGACCGGGGAGCGCTTCGTGCGGCACTGGATGCACGTCGGCATGGTCGGCCTCGGCGGCGAGAAGATGTCGAAGTCGCTCGGGAACCTCGTCTTCGTCCACACGCTGCTCGAGAACCACGACCCTGCCGCCATCCGCCTCGTGCTCCTCGCGCACCATTACCGCCGGTCGTGGGACTTCGAGAAGCCTCTCCTCGATGCCGCCACCGCCCGCCTCGAGTCCTGGCGGGCGGCCGGCGACGGCGAGGGGGCCCTGGCGGCGGTGATGGCCCGTCTCGACGACGACCTCGACACGCCGGGCGCCCTTGCTGCCATCGACGAAGCAGCCGCATCAGGGATCGGGGTGAGCGAGTCGGCCGCCCTCCTCGGGGTGCGCCTGTAAGGCCCGGCCGCTTTCGACCGTCGAGGCCGCCCTGACGGCCCTCGGTTAATCCACACCGCAAGTAGATTGGCCCCATGCCTGACGAGATCAGGGTCACCCTTCCCGACGGGAGTGACCGCTTTCTGCCCGAAGGGGCCACCGGGGCGACGCTGGCGGCTTCCATCGGCCGCCGGCTCGCCGCTCAGGCAGTGGCGATCTCCGTCGACGGCGAGCTGCGTGATCTCGAGCGGCTGCTCCCGGCTGAGGCAAAGGTGCGCATCGTCACCGCTGACACCGAGGAAGGACGGGCCGTCGTGCGTCACTCGACCGCCCACGTCCTGGCCCAAGCCGTGCTGGCACTGTGGCCGGGCGCTCATTTCGCCATCGGGCCGCCGATAGCCGACGGCTTCTACTACGACTTCGAGCTGCCCGGGGGCGCCCATTTCACCGAGAGCGACCTCGGGCGGATCGAGGACAAGATGAGGGCGATCGTCGCCGAGGCACAGCCCTTCGTGCGCGAGGAGCATTCGGTCTCCGAAGGCCTCGAGCTATTCGCCGACCAGCCGTACAAGCGCGAGATCATCGAGGGTGTCACCGCTCCAAGGGGCGCCCCGCCGGCAGACCCGCCGGAAGGCGCGGCTGCCGGTGAAGGCGAGGAACGTGCCGTCCGAAGCGGCCCACCTGCGACAGCCGAGCTGCCCGAGCTCCAGGCTGAGGTCGGCGGCGAGGCGCCCGGCGTCATAACCGCGTACAGGAACACCGAAGCTTTCGTCGACCTGTGCCGCGGGCCTCACGTGCCGGTGACGGACCGCCTCGGGCATTTCAAGTTGATGCGCGTGGCGGGCGCCTACTGGCGCGGCGACGAGCACAGGCCGCAGCTGCAGCGGATCTACGGCACAGCCTGGGAGTCGGCCAAGGCCCTCGCGGCGCACCTTCATCGCCTCGAGGAGGCCGAGCGCCGTGACCACCGCAAGCTCGGGGCCGAGCTCGACCTGTTCTCGTTCCCGCCCGAGATCGGATCAGGGCTCGCCGTCTTCCATCCAAAGGGCGGCCTTGTCCGCAAGCTGATGGAGGACTACTCCCGCCAGCGCCACGAAGAGGCAGGCTACGAATTCGTCTACACCCCTCACATCACCAAAGCCGAGCTCTTCGAGACCTCGGGCCACCTTCAATGGTTCGCCGACGGGATGTTCCCCCCGATGGAGCTCGACGAGGGGCAGCGCTACTACCTGAAGCCGATGAACTGCCCGTTCCACATTCTCATCTACCGCAGCCGGCAGCGCTCCTACCGGGAGCTGCCGATGCGCTTGTTCGAGTTCGGCTCCGTCTACCGTTACGAGAAGTCCGGCGTGGTCCACGGCCTCACCCGCGTCCGTGGGATGACCCAGGACGACGCCCACATCTTCTGCACCCGTGAGCAGGCGGTCGGCGAGCTCGAGTCGCTCCTCAGCTTCGTGCTCAACCTGCTGAGGGACTACGGCCTTGACGACTTCTACCTCGAGCTGTCCACGAAGCCGCCGGGAAAGGCCGTCGGCTCTGACGAGGAGTGGGCCGAGGGGATCGAGACGTTGCGTGCGGCGGCGGCGACGAAGGACCTCGACCTCGTCCTCGACGAAGGGGGAGGGTCCTTCTACGGCCCGAAGATCTCCGTTCAGGCGCTCGACGCCATCGGCCGCAGCTGGCAGATGTCCACGCTCCAGCTGGACGTCCAATTGCCGAAGAGGTTCGGCCTCGAGTACATCGGGAGAGACAACGAGCGCCACCGCCCGGTCATGATCCACCGGGCGCTCTTCGGATCGATCGAGCGTTTCTTCGGTGTGCTCGTCGAGCACTATGCCGGTGCGTTCCCGATGTGGCTCGCGCCCGTGCAGGCCCGCGTCCTCCCCGTCCGCGACGACCACGAGGCCTACGCGAGCGAGGTGACCGCCATCCTCGAGGAGGCCGGTCTGAGGGCGGAGCAGGACGCCGCCTCCGAGCCGCTCGGCGGGCGGATCCGCCGGGCCAAGCTCGAGAAGCTCCCCTACGTGCTCGTGGTTGGCGATGACGACGTTGCAGCGCGCACCGTCGGGGTGAACCGGTTCGGCGGTGGGTCCCCGGAGCGCGGCGTCGCCCTCGACGCCTTTCTCGAGCGGGCGCTCGATGAGGCCGCCCCGCCGGCTCGGCGAGATGACCATCTGCCCGCCGGCAGGACGTCGTGAGCCTCGATCACCTGTGGGCCGGCTGGCGCTCGACCTACATCGAGGGCTACGAGGAGCCGGCCGAGGGCGCAGACGGCGGGCCGTCGCCGGCGTGCACGTTCTGCGAGCTCGTCGCGTCGGACGCCGCCGACGCTGAGCGTCTCGTCGTCTGGAGCGGCCCTAGCGTGGTGGCCATCTTGAATCTGTACCCGTACGCCTCCGGGCACGTCCTTGTGATGCCGACCCGTCACGTCGGCGAGCTCGACGAGCTCACTCCCACCGAGGCGAGCGAGCTGTGGAACGCCCTCTCCGAGGCGGTCGCCGCCCAGAAGCGCGCCTATCAACCTGACGGCTGCAACATCGGGGCGAACCTCGGCCGTGCCGCGGGCGCCGGAATTCCCGCGTCACCTCCATCTTCATGCGGTGCCGCGCTGGCTCGGCGACACGAACTTCATGACGACGACGGCGGCGGCGCGGGTGCTGCCGGAAGCCCTCGACGTGAGCTGGGCCAAGCTGCGGGCAGCATGGCGTTAGGAGGGCCGCCCGACCGGCGTCGGCCGGCGCAGCTTCGACCCCGAGCTGATGCCGGCTGCGCTGCTCCCGTCGCGGCACGGGCGGCCGCCGGCGATCTGGGCGACGGTGACGGTGGAGGACGGCTTCATGGTGGTGAGGCTGTCGGGCTGGCGGGCGGCCTGGGCGATGACGCGGGGCATCAAGGTCCCGCTGAGCGAGATCGTCTCGGTCGACCACGATCCCGGGGTCTACAGCCGCGTCCCTACAAAGACACGGATGATCGCCACGAAGCAGCGAACCGGGCTCATAAAGCTCGGCGCGTACCACAGCTTGCAAGGCTGGTCGTTCTGGGCGTGCGGGGCCGGCCGCAACGCCATCGTCATCGAGACGAACGTCCGGCGGCACGCCACCGTCGTTGTCGAGGTGGAGAACCCCGTTGCAACCGTGAGGGAGCTGCGCGAGGCGGCCGGGCTCCCGGTCCTCGGTGCGACGCCGGGCGCGCTCCCGGCTGAGAACCGCCCCGTTGTCGGTGCCGCAGACGGCGGAAGCCGTGAAGAGCGGCGGCAGAAGGATCGACGTGGTGAGCGGACCGGCCGCACGAGGCGGCGCGATGGCGGCCGGGGTGACGGGACTGCGACGACGCCGCCGAGCGGGATGGCAAGCGGCGAGAGCGGCGACGACGCCTCGTGACCGGCAACGACGTCACCTTCGAGGGGTACACGGCGGCCATCGAGGCCGGGGCGGCCCGCCTTGTCGCGGCGGTCTGCGACGTCCTGGCCGAGCCGGTACCGAGCTGTCCGGACTGGACCGGGCTCGACCTCGTCAGGCACGTCGGAACGGTCTTCCGGTTCTGGCGGGAGCAGGTTCTGGCGGCTGAGCCGGCAAGCCGGCGCGAGCTTGGCGACGAGGACATACCGACCGGAGCGGCACCGACCGAGTGGCTCGAGACGATCGCGACGTCGCTCCTCGCCGTGATCGAGCAGGCCGGCCCCCACTCGCCGTGCTGGAACTGGGCGGGCGAGGATCTCGACAGCGGGTGGGTGGCGAGGCGGATGGCGCTCGAGACGGCGGTCCACCGCTACGACGCCGAGCTGACCGCCGGCGTCCCGACGCCGGTGCGAGCGGGAGCTGGCCGTGGACGGCATTGACGAGCGCCTGATGGTCCATCTGCGCGCAGACATCCCCGAGGAGCCGTCGGCGACGCTCGGCGGCTCGCTCTGCCTCGCCTGTTCCGACTGCGATGCCGCCTGGACCGTCGAGGTCGGCCAGGGCCAGCTCCATGTCCGGAGCGGACGCGGCCCGGCCTCGGCCTACCTGCGGGGGAGTGCCTCCGAGCTGTTCCTGTTCTCCTGGAACCGGGTCGGCCTCGAGCGGCTCGACCTCACCGGCGACCCGGCAGGTGGCGGCGGCCTGGGCAACGCTGCCGGTGTGAGGCGGGAGTCTCAGGCGTCGGCGTGGGCCGCCTTCACGACGCGCTCGACCATCTGCTGGGGCACGGCCTCGTACCGGTCGTGCTGGACGCGAAAGCGTCCCCGGCCGCCGGTGACGCGACCGCAGATCCGTCGCGTACCGCATGATCTCAGAAGTCGGCACGAGGGCGATCACCACCTGCTCGCCGTGCTCGGCCGCCTCCGTGCCGAGCACCCGCCCCCGCCGCGAGTTGAGGTCGCCGAGGACGTCCCCCTGAGCGCTCGCCGGCACCGTCACCTCGAGACGGGAGATCGGCTCGAGCAGGACCGGGCCGGCAGCCTGCATGGCCTCCCGGAACCCGAGCGCCCCGGCCATCTTGAAGCTCATCTCGGACGAGTCGACCGAGTGGTACTTGCCGTCGTAGCAGGTGACCCGCACGTCGACGACGGGAAAGCCGTGCACGCCGCCGGTCGACATCGCCTCGGCGATCCCCTTCTCGACTGCCGGGATGAACTGGCGGGGGATGGCGCCCCCGACGATGGCGTCGACGAACTGGAAGCCTTCGCCCCGCTCGAGCGGCTCGATCCGCAGGTCGGCCACGCCGAACTGCCCATGGCCGCCGGTCTGCTTCTTGTACTTGCCCTCGGCCTCTGCCGTCTTCGAGATCGTCTCGCGGTAGGGGACCTTGACCGGGGAGACCTCGACCTCGACACCGAACTTCCGGTGCAGCTTCTCGCAGACGATCTGAAGGTGGGTGTCGCCCATCCCCGAGAGGACGGTCTGGTGCGTCTCGTCGTCGCGCCGGACGGCGAGAGCGACGTCTTCCTCCTGCATGCGATGGAGCGCCGTCATCAGCTTGTCCTCGTCGCCCTTTGCCCTCGGGCGCACGGCCATGGAGAGAAGCGGAGTGGGCGCCGGCCTCGCCTCGATCACGACGGGGCTCGACTTCGGTGCGAGCGTGTCGCCGGTGCGGGCGTCGGCGAGCTTCGGGACGGCGATGATGTCGCCGGCCTGAGCCTCGGTGATCGGGCTCGCCTCCTTGCCCCGCAGCAGCTGAAGGGCGTGGAGACGCTCCTCGGCGTGAGTACGGGAGTTCACGAGGGTCGCATCGGGCCGCAGGGTGCCCGAGAGGACGTGGATGAGGGAGATCTTGCCCACGTAGGGATCGGCGATGGTCTTGAAGACCCGTGCGAGCGGCTGGCCGGTCGGGTCGGGCGCCACGGCTATCGTCCCGTCGCCGGCCCGCACCTCGACAGGGCGCCGCTCGAGCGGGCTCGGGCCGATCTCGCAGATCAGCTCGGCGAGGCGGTCGATGGCGATGTTCCTCGCCGCCGAGCCGCAGACGACCGGGAAGACGCTCGCCTCGGCGACGCCGCGGGCGAGCGTCGCCTCGAGCTCCTTTGCCGAGGGGGTCTCGCCTTCGAGGTACCGCTCCATCAGGTCGTCGTCGGCGACGACGATCCCTTCGACGAGGGCGTCGTGAACCCGGTGCTCCATCTCTGACATCTCGTCGGGTATCTGGCCCGGTCACGGGGCTCCCGGTGTCGTATGTGATGGCGGTGTCGGTGAGCAGGTCGGCCACTCCCCGAGAAGCTCGCCTCCTGCCCGATCGGCAGCTCGAGCGGTGCGATGCCGGCGCCGAACATCTGGCGCAGCTGGTCGAGGGTGCGCTCGAAGTCCGCCCGCTCCCGGTCGAGCTTGTTGATGAAGACGAGGCGAGGAAGCCCGAGGGCGGCGGCGGCCCTCCAGGCCGCCTCGGTCTGGACCTCGACGCCCTCGACGGCGCTGACGACGACGACGGCGAGGTCGGCGACCGACAGCGCAGCCTCCATCTCCGCCGCGAAGTCGGCATAGCCCGGCGTGTCGATGATGTTGATCCGGAAGTCGCCGAGCGGCACCGGCGCGACGGCGAGCGAGACCGAGATGTGGCGCTTCACCTCCTCGGGCTCGAAGTCACAGACGGTCGTGCCGTCCTCGGTGCGGCCGGCCCGGTTGATGACGCCGGTCGTGACGAGGAGCGCCTCGGCGAGCGTCGTCTTGCCGGAGCCGCCGTGACCGACGAGGGCGACGTTTCGGATCTTTCCCGAGGGGACGTTGCCCACGACATCAACCTCCTGTTGACCCTGTAAGTCCCGCCGCCCGGCGGCACCGTGGGCCCGATTGGCGCCCGAGCCTATCGAGGGTGGCCGAGCGAGCGAAAAACGCCGTCGCCGAGCCACGCGGAGTCCGGGCCGTGAGAACCGGCTTTGAGCCCGCTTGCTGGTATCCTGTGACCACAGATGGGAACGATCCCGGAGCCGGGGCACGAGGCACGAATGACCAGGCCTCACCGGACACTACAGCTACCGAGGGACACGATGATCGACGGCCGGAGAGGCCGCTCCGAGGTGCCGGCGGTCGACCCGGCCGAGGAGCACGTCCGACCGCTCCGAGGCGACCGGTGGCGAGCGCCGCTCCAGCACCACAAGCGCTCGCACTCGGCCTCGGACGCCGCCTGGTCGCCCTCGGCGTGAGCGCCGACCACGTGACGGTGGTCGGGATGCTCGATCGCCGCCTTGACGGGGCTCTCGCTCGCCACCGGGCGCTTCTGGGTCGGCGTCGTGCTGCTCACCGTGGGCGGTCTCATGGACACCCTCGACGGCGCCGTGGCGAAGGCGGCAGGCACGTCCTCGAGGCGGGGTGCCTTCTTCGACTCGGTCTCGGACCGGGTCGCTGATGCCTTCATCTTCGCCGGCCTCGCCTGGTACTTCGCCGCCGGCCCGGGCCATGACCCAGGCCTCGCTCTGCTGCCGGTCGGGATCCTCGCCGTCGGCAACACGATCTCCTATGAGCGGGCGAAGGCGGAGTCGCTCGGCTTTGTCGCCAAGGGCGGCCTGATGGAGCGGGCCGAGCGCCTCATTCTCCTCGGCCTGGCGCTCCTGACCCACCTGCTCCTTGTCCCTCTCCTTTGGGTCTCGCTCGGCTCTGTGCCTCTACACCGCCGCCCAGCGCTTCGTCAAAGTGTGGCGACAGGCGAGCGCCGACCCGCAGCTCGCGCACGGCCCGTAGCCGAGCCTGCCATCGGTGCCGGCAGGAGCTCCTGTCGGTGGCTTGGCGCCCCGGCCGGGTCGAGTCCCGCTGGCGCGCCTGGCGCGAGGCGAGCGGTGGCACCCGCCGCCCGTCCCGCCAGCTCGTCGTGGCCAGCCGTGCCCGCTCTCGCCGGTGGGAGGAGCCGCTGACCACCCGGCGTGCGCCGCGTCCTCACGACCGAGCGGCGGGTACTCACGAGCGATCGCGGCGGGCAGCCGCCCAGCCTCGGAGCGGGCGCGCAGGACGGCCGAGCAAGCCCCGAGCCGATCGTCGGCAGCAGGGGACGGCAGCCGCCTTGCGCCGCCGGCTCGGGACCGGTCGCTGAGCACACTGCCGCTGCCCGTCCTGACCGGACCGAGCGGCGCCCGCTCGCCGCTCGCCCGGCAGCGCTTCAGCCTGACCGCCTCCTCGTGCCGTGAGCACCGAGAGCGACGACGAGGCGGATGCGAGCTCCGCAGCCGCGCATGCGCCGGCGCCACGGACGAGGCTGAACTATCTCGTGTACCGAGGGCTCGCGACGGCGGTCCAGGGACTTCCAGAGCCGGTCGCGTCGACGGCGGCGAGCCTGAGCGGCATTGTCATGTCCAAGCTCGCTGCCCGTCCCCGCCCGATCGTGCGGGCCAACCTGCGGCGGGTGCTCGGGCCGGCGGCGAGCGAGGGTGAGCTCGATCGGGCCGTCGTCGAGGCGTTCCAGTCCTATGCCGACTACTGGGTGGAGAGCGCCCGCCTCGTCAGGTTCCGGCCGCCGGCAGGTGCTCGCGCCGCTTCACGATCGAGGGCTTCGATGCCGGTCGAGGACGAGATGGCCAAGGGCCGCGGCGTCATCCTCGCCCTGCCACACCTCGGGGCGTGGGACTTCGGCGGCCTCTGGCTGACTCTGAAGGGTTACCCGATGACGACGGTCGTCGAGCCGGTCGAGCCGCCCGAGCTGTTCGAGTGGTTCCGGGCACAGCGCGAGATGCTCGGCCTGACGATCCACACCCTCAACGCCGAGGCGCCGGGGCTGCTCCTCTCTGCTCTCCGCCGGGGACGGCTCGTCGGCCTCGTGGCAGACCGCGACATCGTCGGCAACGGGGTGAAGGTGGAGTTCTTCGGCGAGCCGACGACGCTCCCGGGCGGGGCGGCCCTGCTGGCGCTTCGGACCGGTGCGCCGCTCTTCCCGTGCGCCGTCTACCAGGGCGCCGGCAGGCGGCGACACGCCGTCGTTCGTCCGCCGCTTCGAGATCGAGCGGTCCGGCAAGCTCCGGCGCGACGTCGCCGAGATGACCCAGCAGCTCGCCCACGAGTTCGAGGGGCTGATCCGGCGGGCGCCCACGCAGTGGCACATGTTCCAGCCGAACTGGCCGGCTGACCGGGTCGGGAACGATGCTGCACCGCTTCCACGCCACAGCTGGCGGAACCGCCGCCGGTAGCCAAGCCCGCGGAGGTCCTGGCGAGCTCGTCACTGTTCGTGATTTGTCAACCACTCAGCGCGTGTGCAACACTTGAGCACTGGGGGTGAGGTTGTGGCGGATGAGGCAGAGCTGTGCGCCCGGTGTGGACGGAGCAGTTCCGTCGACTCAGACGACTTCGTCGATTGGGATCTTCTGGCCGGTGACGTCGTCTGTCCGGACTGCCTGTCACTTGAGGAGTGGGAGGCGATCAAAGAGGGTGCACATGAGCTGGCCCGCGATGCCGTCTGCTCCCGCTGCGGACGCGACCCCAGCTCCGATTACGTGACCCTCGAGGACCTCGCCGAGTGGCGCATGGGCAAGGGCGGCTTCGGTATCTGTGCCGCCTGCTTGACCTATGAGGAACGGGTGCAGCTGTGACGGAGACCGACCCCCACCTGCCATACGGAAAGCCGGCCGAGTTCATCGTCCTTGCGATGGGCGAGTTCGATCGGGACAGACCCTGCCCGCGATGCGACGGGGCGGCGAGGTACGACTACCACAGCGGCTGGTCGTGCGAGGCGAGGGCGGGCCCTCACATGCACAGGTTCTGTAGCAGATGCAGGACCGACTGGGTGGAGCGACTCGTCCAACAAGATACGACCGGCGTGCCGCTGTCCGATTCAAACGATGGCGAACCCCGGAGCGCCGGTGACCGGCCCGGTCGAACGGTCCAGTTGGGGGCGCCGCCGAAGACGGGGGACGCCGTCGCAGCTCATTACCGGGGATCGACCCCGTGAACAAGTACTTTCCCGAGAGCCCCTGCCCGAGTTGCGGACAGGGTGAAGCCGTCGGTACCCCGGCGCTGGCGGAACACCACGCCAAGCCTGTCGAGGGGTTCCGGAACTGCGCCAAAGGCGAGCACATCCACCGGACCTGTGTCGTGTGTGGCTGGGAATGGTCAGAACGGCCGGAAGCGAGCTGAGACCCGGCTTGCTTTCTTTGATAAGGAATGGAGGGCGAGACGAATGCGGAATGCACCAGATCGCTCTGTACGCACGTCGCTCGACACGGTCACCCGCACCTACGACAACGCCCTGACGCGCCAGGGCTGGCTGGAGGCGCAGGTCGATCACGACGACGACGACGCACTCTGCTCGATGCCGGGTTGCGAGCATCCGCCTTATGCGGTCAACGAACTCGGGCAGCCCATCTGCAAGCATTGCTCGGATCTGGCCTTCTGCCGGCAGAAGACGCAGCCCTAGGCGCCGCCGGCGTTCCGCCGGCACCAGGCAACGTTTTCGGCTGTCTTGTCGTCCACCTCGAGTCGCTCGCCGGCTCTTGACGCTGCCTTCGGCGTCCGGGCCCCGCTAGAGCATGTTTGCGTTCCTGATATTGCCCATTGTAATCGGACATGGAGGATGTCACACTTTCTCTTGGCGTAAGAACGGTAGTCCGTTTGGGGGCAACATCAGATGAGCACAGTAAGATCGTTATTGGCTGCGACTCGGCCGGAGCCAATGGGGCATTGGGGGAGTGAGCAAGACGCTGCAAGATCGGGTCGAAGGAGCGCCGCCGGCGCATTGGCCACCATGACCGAGTACGTGATGGTCGCTCGGATGACGCTCGAACCGCCCGGCCCACCGGCAAAGACGGCAGTCGCTCGCTGGCACCTCGCCGAGATAACCGATCTCGGCGTCGTGTGCAGCCTGAGCGTCTGTCGTGGCGCCAAAGTCGACGGCCCAACTCTGCCCCTCCTCGAGTGGGATCAGGTGGGGTCACTGCAATGCCACGAGTGCGAGGAGTTCGCCGGTGATGCGGTGCGCTCACAGCTCAACAGCCAGCAGAACGGCGAACGAGAGGCGACAGCAGTGCGTTGAACTGACTCTTTGAGCAGAGGGTTCCCCGAACGTGACGGGGACCGGGCCGCCGGTCACGGGATGCACGCCGTGACCGACGATCCGCCGCGGAATAGGCTTATCGACGCCGGCCGGCCTGAGCTTGAGCGGGTAGGCCTGGAGGATGGCCTCCACCTCGTGGACTTCCCGCAGTCGGAGCCACCCTCGAGGACGTCGACCCTGCTCGGTGGAGGCCCCGGATCATCTCAACTCGACATCTCCATCTGCCGATAAATCGTCGATGAGTGTCGGTCATGCGGCGTCCGACGCCGAAAGACGCGCGCGTAAAGCGCGCCTCGGCGTCGGGCTCATAGCCGCTTGCTCGCTCGTGGTCGTCTCGACCGTTTGGTTCCTGTCAGTGCCGGCAACCAGTAGGTCCATCGCTGTCGGCGTCGCCTTGGCGGCGACCCTTTTGGCGCTAGGCCTCACGAAGCTGCCGTGGGAGCGTTCTCCTTCCTGGGCGCTCATTTGCTTCCCAGCTGTCGGGCTGGCTGCGATGACGGCGGTCGCGCTGCTGACAAAGGGGCATCACGCCGGCCTACGGGGGTTTCTTCACGGTCGGCTTCGTCTATCTCGGCCTCACGCAATCACGTCGCACGACGATGGCGGTCATTCCTCTCGTGCTACCGGCTTGGGTGGTCTGTCTCGGCGGCCTGACGGCAACGGTCGGGGTGAAGTTCCCCGTTGCCGTGGGAATCTGGGTGCTCCTCGGGCACATACTCGCCACGAGCACCGCCCGGAGCGCGATGCGGACCGGCGAGCTGCTGCTCGCAGCGTCAACCGACTCGCTCACAGGGCTGTTGAGCCGGGGGGAGCTGAAGGCCTCCTCGAGCGCCTTGCACTCAGGTGATGCGGTCGTCCTCCTCGACATCGACCACTTCAAGATCGTCAACGACGAGCAGGGGCACAGAGCCGGCGATCTCGTCCTGGCGGCGTTCGGCCATGCTGTCCGAGGCGCGATGCGAGCCGGTGACAGCGCCCTTCGTTACGGGGGCGACGAGGTTGTCGCCATCCTCCCGGGAGCCGGGAGCGTCGGTGCAGAGGCGATGCTCGCCCGGTTGCGGAGCCGATGGTCCTTGTTCCCGTACCCGAGCTTCTCGGCGGGCGTGGCCGTTCACGACGGCAGGGTGCCGGTCGAGACGATGGAACGTGCCGACGAGGCGATGTACGTCGCCAAGCGGAGACGGGCGAGACAGCTGGCAGTTTCACGGTGAGAAGGAACATCACGGGCGCCTTCGGGCCGTTCCGGCGTTGCCGGAGCAGGTCGGCGAGATGTGGCCTGTGCCGCAGCTGGATTCGCCCTCGCGATGACCACCGGGAATCGCCTCCTCAAGTAGCCTCCCGCCGGTGCGCGTCGGGCTCGTCTGCCCATATGAGTGGTCCCTGCCCGGGGGAGTCCAGACTCAAGTAGCCGGCCTCGCGAGGTCACTCGGCCTCATGGGCGTCGCGGTGACCGTGATCGCCCCTCACGCCTCCGGTGGCGGAGGGGGCGATGGACGGGTCCCCCGCGGGAGAGCGTCGGTGGGCTGTCGGCCGATGACAGCGGTCAGCCGTACCTGCTCGTTCGGGCTGGGCGGAGCATCCGCCTGCCGGCGAACGGCTCGATCGCGCCGGTGGCCCCGACGCCGGCGGCGATGGCGCGAACGGTGCGCGCCCTCAGGCGCTCTCGCGCCCGACGTCGTGCATGTCCACGAGCCGCTCACCCCGGGGCCCTCCCTTGCGGCGATGATCGCCGGACCGAGCCCGATCGTCGCCACCTTCCACCGATCGGGCTTAGACCGGATGTACGCCGCAGAGAGCCTGCTTCTGGGCGGTCTAATGGCGAGGGCTGCCCACATTGTCGCCGTCTCAGGCGCGGCCGCCGAGACGGCGAGAGCCGCGTTCGGTCGCCATTTGGACGGACGCGAGCTCGTGATCGTGCCGAACGGCGTCGAGCTCGGCCCCTATGCCGGCGCGAGGGAGGAGGCCGCCCGCTCCCGTGCCACCGCCCGGAACGAGGTGCCGACGATCGCTTTCGTCGGACGCCACGAGGAGCGAAAAGGGCTCCGCACGCTGCTCGAGGCCTTTCGCGAGCTGCCGGCAGAAGTCTTCCTCGACGTGCTCGGTGACGGGCCGTCCTCGGCCGAGCTGCGCCGGCAATTCCCCGACGCCAGGATCCGATGGCTCGGCACCGTCTCTGATGAGGAGAAGGCACGCCGGCTGGCAGCAGCGGAGCTCTTCGTCGCCCCCTCGATCGAGCGAGAGTCCTTCGGCGTCGTCCTCCTCGAGGCGATGGCGGCGGGGACCGCTGTCGTGGCCTCGGATCTTCCGGGCTATCGCCTGGCGGCGGGGGAGGCGGCCCGTTTCGTTCCCCCGGGAGACCATCGGCTTCTCGCCGGCGCGCTCATGGCCTTGTTGTCCGACGCAGGCGAGCGTCAACGCCTGGTGCTCCTTGGCGCGGCTGTGGCGGCCGCTCACTCGATGGAGACCATCGCCGGTCTCTACACCGACCTCTACCGGTCGGCGAGGCGACCGGGCCCATCTTGTCGGGGCGACCGGGCTCGATCCCGTCGCAGCTAGCCGCCCGGCCTCTTAGCGGAGGGCTCCCCTACAATGAGGACGTGCCAGCGCCGCCGAGGTCACGGGGCGCCGTGAGCGCCGAGGGAGCGACCCCGACGAGCGGCTCCGTCGAATCCTCGAGTCCCAGCAGGCCGCTTACGAGGCTTCCCGTGCGGTTCTCGCCGTCTCGGCAGCGAAGCGCGACGCCGAATGGAGAGAGGCTGCCGGGGCCAACCGGCGGCGGGCCCTCGCAGCAGTAGTAGCTCCCTTTTCGGTCGGCGTCGTCCTTATGGTCCTCGGCCTCGTGGCCCTCCCGCTCCTGTTCGTCGGAGGAGCCGCCGTCGTCCTCTGGGCCGTCATGGCGGTGCGGATATGGCACCGACCTGCCGCCGGGGCGCTCCGGGGCCTCGGCGCGGTCAGCTCGGCCGAGCGCGACAGCTCGCGGGACGATCAGCAGTTTCGAGGCGGAGCGCTTGGCCGACATAACCGACGGCCTCTGTGCCGGCCTCGGGCTTTCCGTCCCGGCCATCATGATCATCGACGACCCGTTCCCGAACGCGCTCGCTTTCGGCCGCGGGCCTGACGACGCCACCCTCGTGCTCACGGCCGGGGCCGCCCATCTCCTCGACCGGATCGAGCTCGAGGCGGTCCTCGCCCACGAGCTCGTCCACGTGAAGCGGCTCGATGTGCTGACCGCTGCTCTTGCCGCCTCGGGCTTCGGAGCAGCGGGCGACGCCCTGTCCGGCGGCCGCTTCGGTAGCTGGCTGCACGGGCAGGACCGCGAGATCGAGAGCCGACCTGGCGGCTGTGGCGGTCACCCGTTATCCGCCCGGGCTGATATCGGCTCTCGAGCGGATCGCCGATCAGGAGCGCGGCGGCTCCGAGGATCGTCTCGTCTCGCCCGAGCCGGCTCCCGGGCCGGTGGCGTCCTCCCATTCGCCTGGTCCAGCCGGCCGGGCCCGGGGACCGTACGGAGATGAGCTGGCTGGCCCCCGTGCCGGCTGCTTCCGGGCGGCTCGACCGGCGCCGGGCGTCAGAGCTCGACGACCGTCTCGACGTCCTGCGGGAACTCTGACCCCGGGGCTGCGCCAGTAGACTCGGTGAGCGATGGCCGAGGAAATGAAGAGACAAGGCCGGCACGGCGGAACAGCCACCGGCGGCCGCGCCGAGGAGGACAGCCCCATGGGCGATGCAGCGAGAGGGCCTGCGGGCAGGTCGACGGGGACGACCCGCGTGAAGCGCGGCCTCGCCGAGATGCTGCGGGGGGGCGTCATCATGGACGTCGTCGACGCCGAGCAGGCAAAGATCGCCGAGGATGCCGGTGCCGTCGCGGTGATGGCCCTCGAGCGCGTCCCAGCCGACATCCGCCGGGACGGCGGAGTTGCCCGCATGAGCGACCCGTTGCTGATCGAGGCGATCCAGGCCGCCGTGACGATCCCGGTCATGGCCAAAGCGCGGATCGGGCACTTCGCCGAGGCCCAGGTCCTCGAGACCCTCCGGGTCGACTACATCGACGAGAGCGAGGTCCTCACTCCGGCCGACGAGGAGCACCACATCGACAAGTGGGCCTTCCAGGTTCCCTTCGTCTGCGGGGCGACGAACCTCGGCGAGGCGCTCCGGCGGATCAGCGAAGGGGCTGCAATGATCCGTTCGAAGGGCGAGGCCGGAACCGGGAACGTCGTCGAGGCGGTCCGGCACCTCCGCTCGATCATCGGCGACATCGGCAAGATCACGACTGCGGACTCCCAGGAACGCTATGCGTGGGCCAAGCGCCTCCTCGCCCCGATCGAGCTCGTCGAGGAGATCGCCGAGCTCGGCAAGCTCCCGGTGCCACTCTTCTGCGCCGGCGGCCTGGCTACGCCGGCGGACGCCGCCCTCGTCATGCAGCTCGGCGCCGAGGCGGTCTTTGTGGGCTCGGGCATCTTCAAGAGCGACGACCCGGCCCTCCGCGCACGGGCCATCGTGGAGGCGACGGCCCACTTCGAGGATGCCGAGATCGTCGCCAAGGTCTCGAAGGGCCTCGGCGAGGCGATGCGTGGATCGGAGATCGGCGCGCTCGAGGTGAAGCTGGCCGAGCGCGGCTGGTGATCCTGTGAGGCCGGGCCAAGCGCCGGTTGCCTCGCCCGCCGGCACCGATGCGGCACAGGTGAAGGTCGGGGTGGTCGCTCTGCAGGGCGATGTCCGCGAGCACGTTTCCGTGCTCCGGTCTCTCGGCGCCGACGTCGTCGAGGTGCGGGAGCCCAGCCAGCTGGAGGGGATTGCCGCACTCGTCCTGCCGGGCGGGGAGTCGACGACGATGTCGATGCTGCTCGAGTCGGCCGAGCTCTCCGGGGAGATCGACAAGCTCGTTTCGGGCGGGCTCCCGATGCTCGGCACGTGCGCCGGGATGATCCTGCTCGCATCGGAGATCCTTGACGGCCGGAACGACCAGGTCAGCTTCTCGGCGATCGATCTCCAGGTGCGTCGCAACGCCTTCGGCCGCCAGCTCGAGTCGTTCGAGGCCGACCTTGACGTGAGCGGCATCGAGGGCGGTCCCGATGCACGCCGTCTTCATCCGGGCGCCCATCGTCGAGCATGCCGGAGAGGGTGTGGAGGTGCTCGCCTCGGTCGAGCTCGGCGGGGCGGTGCGGCCTGTCGTCTGTCGGCAGGGACCGGTCATCGTCTCGGCATTCCATCCCGAGCTCGCCGGGGACGGACGGCTGCACGAGCTGCTGCTCGCCGCCGCCCGGCGGGGACAGGTCGATCAGACGTACGAGGACAAGGACGAGAGGGACTGAGAAGATGTCGGGCCATTCGAAATGGGCGACGACCAAGCACCGTAAGGGCGCCAAGGACAACGCGAGGGGGAAGTTGTTCGCCAAGCTCATCCGCCAGGTGGAGGTGGCTGCGAGAGAGGGGGGTGGCGACATCAACTCGAACGCCACGCTGCGCACGATGTTCACCAAGGCCCGCGACGCCTCCGTCCCCCTCGACACGATCGAGCGGGCCATCAAGCGGGGAACCGGCGAGCTCGACGGCGTCCGCTACGAGGCGGTCTCCTACGAGGGGTACGCCCCTTCCGGTGTCGCCCTCATCGTCGAGTGCCTGACCGACAACAGGAACCGCACCGGCGCCGACATCCGCTCGCTCTTCTCCCGCAACGGCGGATCGATGGCCGAGCCGGGAGCGGTCTCCTGGCAGTTCGACCGAAAAGGTGTGGTGATGGTGCCGAAGAGCGTCGCCGAGGACGAGCTGATGACGGTTGCCCTCGACGCCGGGGCAGAGGACCTCGCCGACGAGGGTGACGAGTGGATGCTGACCTCGGCGCCGACCGACCTGCAGAGGCTACGCGCCGCCCTTGGCGAGGCTTCGATCCCCACCGACGCGGCGGATCTCGAGATGGTGCCTTCCTCCCGGGTGGAGATAGAAGGCGAGTCGACGGCGAGACGGGTGCTCAAGCTGATCGAGCTGCTCGAGGACCACGACGACGTGCAGAACGTCTGGGCCAACTTCGACATACCCGACGACATTCTCGAGGCCGTCGAGGTCTGATCCCCGCTCCTGCTCGCAGCATCCACGCCCACGGAGGGCAGCCGGGATAGCATCGAACGCATGTTTGTCCTCGGGATCGACCCGGGCCTTTCGCGGTGCGGGTACGGCGGCGTGGTCCGGGAGGGGGCCGGGTTTCGTGCCCGAGCCGCTGGCGTCATAACGACGCCCGCCGCCGATCCCGTGCCCGAGCGGCTGGCGATGCTCCGCCGGGAGTTGACGGCTCTTCTCGACGAGCTCGAGCCCGACGTCGTGGTCGTGGAGCGCATCTTCTTCCGCTCGAACGCCCGCACGGCGATGTTCGTCGGCCAGGCGAGCGGGGTCGCTCTTCTCGAGCGCGATCGAGCGCGGCTGCGTGGTTGTCGAGATCACCAACGCAGAGGTGAAGCTGGCCGTGACCGGCTACGGGAACGCCTCGAAGGAGCAGGTGCAGGCGATGGTCGCCCGGCTGCTCGGCCTCGTAGAGGTGCCGGGGCCTCCCGACGTTGCCGATGCGCTCGCGCTGGCCGTCTGCTATCTCGGGGCAGCCCCGTGGTCTCGGGCGACGGCGACTGCAGTGGCCGCGAGTGACCTCCGGTGATCGGTTATCTCCGCGGGACCATCGTCGAACGTCGGGTGGCGGGCGACAGCGCCCTCGAGCTCGTCGTCGACGTGGCGGGCGTCGGCTACCGGGTGCTCGTCACGCCGAGGCTGGCATCTGGACTGCAGGCGGGACGCGGAGGGCCCGAGGGGGCGCCGAGCCGCCGCCAGCGGGGCGATTCCGAAGTCACGCTGTCGATCCACACCCATGTCCGCGAGGGGGCGATCACCCTCTACGGCTTCGCCGACGCCGACGAGCGGCGGGCCTTCGAACTGCTGCTCGGCGCCCACGGCGTCGGCCCCTCGCTCGCCCTTGCCGTCGTGGCGGTCCACAGGCCAGCGCGCCTCGTCGAGATCGTCACCGGGGGCGACGTCGACGCCCTCACTCTCGTCCCCGGTGTGGGACGGAAGACGGCGATGAGGCTGATCGTCGACTTGAAGGCCCGCTTCGACCAGCTCGACGGGACATTCGACTCGGTCTTCGCCGACGGTGGGCAATCCGGGCAGCCCGGCGGGGACGGCGCTGATGGGCCGAACGGCATCGGGGGCGCCGTGTCTGATCGATCGTCGGCGGCCGAGGTCTCAGAGGCGCTCCTCGGGCTCGGTTACGGCCCCGAGGAGGTGAGGGGCGCCCTGCAGGCGCTTCCCGACGAAGGCACGGTGGCCGAGCTCCTCCGCTCGGCGCTCAGACAGCTCGCCCCCCGCCGATGAGCCTTCGCCGCGAGCTTCTCGCCGGTGATGCCGGTGCGCCCGCCAGCACCTCGAAGAGCGGGGAGGAGAGCGACGGGCGGCCCGTCGATCCTGTCGCGACCGACAGTGAGACCATGCTCGAGGTGGGGCTCCGCCCGAAGCGCCTCGCCGACTTCGTAGGTCAGGACGAGCTGAAGGAGAGGCTGGCGATAGTGCTCGAGGCGGCGAGCCGGCGCGGCCAGGCCGTCGACCACCTCCTGTTCGCCGGTCCGCCCGGCCTCGGCAAGACGACGCTCGCCGGCATCGTGGCGGCAGAGATGGGGGCGGGCTTTCGCGTCACATCCGGCCCGGCGCTCGTCCGCACCGGCGATGTCGCAGCGATCTTGACCGATCTGCAGCCGGGCGACGTCCTGTTCATCGACGAGATCCACCGGCTCGGGCGGGCTGTCGAGGAAGTCCTCTACCCGGCAATGGAGGACTTCGCCCTCGATGTCATGCTGGGCAAGGGTCCGAGCGCCCGCTCGATCCGCCTCGACCTGCCCCGCTTCACCCTCGTCGGCGCCACGACGAGAACGGGTCTTGTGACCGGCCCGCTGAGGGATCGCTTCGGCTTCGTGGCCCGTCTCGACCATTACCTCGCAGTCGAGCTCGAGGCGATCGTGCTCCGCTCGGCCCGTCTACTCGGCGTCGAGCTGACGCCTGCCGGGGCGGCAGAGATCGCCGCCCGCTCGCGTGGCACGCCCCGCCTTGCCATCCGCCTCCTCCGGCGGGTGCGGGACTTCGTAGAGGTGAGGGGAGCAGGCGTTGTCACGCTCGAGGCGGCGCGGCTCGGCCTCGAGGCGTTCGGGATCGACGAGCTCGGCCTCGACCGGCTCGACCGTACGATCCTCGAGACGCTCTGCGAGCGCTTCCCCGGCCGGCCCGTCGGGCTTTCCACCCTCGCCGTCACCGTCGGTGAGGAGACCGAGACGGTTGAGGACGTCTACGAGCCGTATCTTCTGAAGGCCGGCCTGCTGCTGCGGACACCGCGGGGCCGCCTCGCCACTCCGGCCGCCTACGCCCACCTCGGCCTCGAGGCGCCCCGCTACGCGAACGGGCTCGGTGCGGCCGGAGAGGGTACTCCCGGCGCCGATCTGCTCGCTCGGAGCCGCCCCGGTTCGAGGCGCGCCGCTTCTGTACGGGGCCCGAGCCTTTTCGACGATGTCGCGCCCGATCCGCCGCGCCCCGAGTCCACACCCGCCAGCGGCTAAGGTGTCGGGTCGCTCGACAGACGCACTGAGCAGGAGCCGATGCCTTACTTAGCCACCCTCGCCAGCATGACCGTTCAAGGGTCACTCGTTGCCGCCGCGAAGAAAACCTCGGGCAGCTTCTCCACCTCGATTCTGTTCCTAGTGGTGATCGTCGGCATCGGGTACTTCCTGCTCATCCGGCCGCAGCGCCAGCGAGCCCGTAAGGCCCAGACGCAGAACCAGAACATCGCCGTCGGCGACGAGGTCATGCTGACCTCGGGGATCTTCGGGCGCGTCACCGGGATCGAGGGCGACCGGGCCAATGTCGAGGTTGCGCCCGACATCGAGATCGAGGTTGTGACCCGTGCGATCGCCCAGCGGGTCACGCCGTCCGACATCGCCCCCGAGCCGCTCCCGGTCTCGCCCGACCCGGCGAGTGACGAGGACGAGGACTTCGCCCACGCGTCCGATGATCCGAGCGAGGGGGACGAGGACGCCGGCGAGCCCGAGCGGAGCCAAGGCGGCCACGAGGGTGCTTCGCCCGGCGCGACGGCATGGCCCCCGACGGCTGTGAAGCCGGCCGAGAGTGACACCGGCAACGCCGTCCCGGGTGGCGGCATTGCCGGCGGTGAGAGCGGAGAGGCGACAGGAGGAGACGGTCTGGCGGGAGATGACGGCTCAACCGAGAGCCGCCGCCCCCGCCGGGGGACCAACTGACTTGAGACGGGGACTTCTGGTGAGCGTCCTGCTCACCTTGCTTGTCTGCTTTGGGGCATTCGCAGCGGTCGTCGCCGAGGGCTGGAAGCCGCTCCTAGGGCTCGACCTGCGCGGCGGCCTGTCCGTCGTCTACTGCCCGGCGGCGAAGGACGTCGTCACATCGTGCGCGCCGGGCAACCAGGTCTCCAAGCCAAAATTGACCGAAGCCGTCGACATCCTCGACTCGAGGGTCGAGGGGCTCGGAGTCGGGACGCCGAACATCGGCGTCCAGGGCAACGACATCGTCGTCCAGCTCCCGGGCATCAAGAATCCCCGCCGTGTCGAGAACGTCCTTGGACAGACGGCTCAGCTCTACTTCCGGCCGGTGCTGTGCTATGCGCCCCCCTACGTGGCGCCGAAGAAGTCGACGCCGACGACGAGCACGACGACGCCGGGCAAGGCGAAGCCGAAATCGACCACCTCGACCACCTCGACCAGCTCGGCTGCGACGACCGCCACGACCGTGCCCGCCAAAGTCGCCGGGTACGTCTACCCGCCGCCCTGCCCGGCGAACAGCGTCTACACGCCGACCTCGTCCAACTCGACGACGGTTCAGCCGTACCCGCCTCTCGCCTCCTACAAGACGACCCCGGCCGCTCTAGACAATCCGTCGCGGACGGTCATCCTGATCCAGACGGTCAACGGGGTCGCCCAGCGAGTGGAGCTCGGGCCGTCCCTCGCGCCGGGGTCGATCATCTCGAACGCCTACGCCCAGTACGTGCCGGGCAGCAGCACGACCGGCTGGCAGGTGGTCTTCGACATGACGCCCTCCGGCTCGAACATCTTCAACAGCAAGATCGCCGCCCCTTACTACGCCAACAAAGGGCTCGTCGCAGACGACCTCGACGCGACCGCGGTCGAGTCCGCCTCGATGCAATCGAGCAACTTCCCCGGCAGCGGCGAGATCAGCGGCAGCGGCATCGGCGCCACCGAGGCGGCGAACCTCGCCCTGCAGCTCAAGTACGGCGCCCTCCCCGTCCGCCTCGTCAGGCTGACCTCGGAAGTGGTGTCGGCCTCGCTCGGGAGCGCCTCGCTGCGGGCGGGCGTGCTCGCCGGCCTCCTCGGACTCTTCCTCGTGATGCTCTACACCATCTTCTACTACCGGGCCCTCGGCATCGTCGTCGTGCTCGGCCTCGTCTCGACGGGCGCGCTCCTATACGCCATCATCTCGTTCTTCAGCCACAAGACCGGCCTGACGCTCGACTTGTCGGGCATCACCGGGCTCATCGTCTCTGTCGGGATCACCGTCGACTCCTATGTCGTCTATTTCGAGCGATTAAAGGACGAAGTGCGCGCCGGCCGGTCGATACGGTCGTCGGTCGACAGGGGCTTCCGGAGCGCCTACCGGACGATCCTGTCAGCAGACGCCGTCTCTTTCATCGGCGCTGCCGTGCTGTGGCTGCTGTCGATCGGTGACGTCCGTGGGTTCGCCTTCATGCTCGGGCTGTCGACTCTGCTCGATGTCGTGACCGCCTACCTCTTCACACGCCCGCTCGTGATCCTCCTCGGCCGGAACCGTCTCTTCACCGAGGCAAGATGGCTCGGAGTGGCCCGCGGCCTTGCCGCCCCCTCTTCGGAGCCCATATGAGCACGGCGGCCCTCGGCCTCGACGAAGCCGTCACCGATCATCACGGGCGCTTCCAGCGCCTCTATTACGGCCAGACGAAGTTCGACTTCGTCCGGCGCAGGAAGATCTGGTTCGCGGTCTCGAGCATCGTCATCCTCGCCGGCATAGTCTCGCTCGCCGTCCGCGGCCTCAATTACGACATCGAGTTCGTCGGCGGGACCTCGTGGCAAGTGCCCTCCAACGGCGTCTCGGTGAGCACGGTCCGCTCGGCGCTCGGGCCCCTCGGGCTCGGGGGGGCGACGATCACGACTCTCGGAAGCGGCTCGAAGGCCACGCTGCAAATCGAGGCGAAGCTCTCGAGCACCTCGGCCGCCTCCGGCTCGGCCGCCCAGTCGAACCAGATCCTCAAGGTCGAGAACGCCCTCGTCCGCCTGACACATCAAAGGTCGATCAACTCGGTCACCGTGGAGACGGTCGGCCCGACATGGGGCGGCCAGGTCACCCACAAAGCCGTCGAGGCTCTCATCGTCTTCTTCATCCTGATCGCCATCTACATCTCGATCTTCTTCGAGTGGAAGATGGCCCTTGCCGCCATCATCGCCGTCATCCACGACATCCTTGTCACAGTCGGCATCTACTCGCTGACGTTCTTCCTCGTCACCCCTGACACCGTCGTCGCCTTCCTTACCGTCCTCGGCTACTCGCTCTACGACACGATCGTCGTCTTCGACCGCGTCCGCGACAACACGAAAGGACTCGGCGCGACCGGCAAGCTCAGCATCACCGACGTCGTCAACCTGTCCATGAACCAGACGCTGGCCCGTTCTGTCAATACCTCGCTCGTCGCCATCCTGCCGATCCTCGCCGTGCTCGTCCTCGGCGCCGAGATCCTCGGGGCGACGACGCTGCAGTACTTCGGCCTTGCTCTTCTCATCGGTCTCGCGAGTGGGGCCTACTCGTCGATCTTCATCGCCTCCCCCCTCGTGGCGATGCTGAAGGAGCACGAGCGCCGCTACTCCGACATCCGCCACCGCCTCGAGGCGCGGGGCCTGCGCGATCAGCTGCTCAGCCCGGCAGCGGTGGCGGCAGGGGTTCTCGACGAGCGGGAGGCGGGGGGTGCTTCGAGGCGGCGCCGCGGCAAGGGAGGAGCCCAGCGGGAGGTCCAGGGGCCACTTCGTCCGGGGCGGAGCACCACTTTGCAGGATCGCCGCCCGCCGCCCGATGCTCGGGACGCGAGGAGCGGTGCCGATGTGGCAGGTCCCGACGGGATCGGTTACGAGGAGGAGGAGGTGTGCCCGACCTGCTCGGCAACGGCTCGGGCAACGGCGCCTACCGTGAGCAGCCGACGAGGCAGCCGAGGCAGGGGAGCACCGGCCGCCCGGTCGCCCGCCCGAGCGCCGGGGGAGCCCGCCCGACCGGCTCTTCTCGCCAGGGCGGCAGCACAGCGAGCCGGCCGGCCCCGCGCCCGCGCAAGAAGCGGCGGCGGTGAGCCCGGCCGCCGCGTCGCCCGCCCCGGTGGCCCGGCGACGCGAGTCGGTGGTGACGGCAGCAGGCGAGCACTTCGACGCTACGGCCGTGCTGCCCGCCAGAGGCGGCCCCGGAGTGCTGTTGCTGCAGGAGATCTTCGGCGTCGGTGAGTTCCTCCTTGCCAAGGCTGACGCCCTCGCGGAGGAAGGGTTCGTCGTCCTCTGCCCGGACGTGTTCTGGCGTATCGAGCCGAACGTCGTCCTCGGCCACGACGAGGCGGGGCTGGCGAAAGCGTTCTCCTACGCCGAGCGTTTCGCTGCCCTCGACGGCGGCCTTACCACCGCCGACCTCCTCGCCGCCCTCGCCCATCTTCGCTCCATGCCCGAGGTCGCCGGCCCGGTGGGCGTGATGGGCTACTGCCTCGGGGGACGGCTCGCCTACGAAGTCGCTGTCGCCGGTGATCCGGACTTCTGCGTCTCCTATTACGGCTCGGGCATCGCCGGCATGCTCGACGACGCCCCCCGCATCAGCTGCCCGGCGATCTTCCACTTCGGCGGCAACGACCCCTTCATCCCCCCGTCAGAAGCCGAAGCGGTCGGGGCGGCCTTCGCCGAGCGTCCCGACGTCGAAGTTCACGTTCATCGCGGCGGCGGCCATGCCTTCGAGAACTCCTTCGCGCCGGCGTTCTCCGACCCCGAGACTGCCGCCCTCTCATGGCCGCTCACTGTCGATTTCCTGAGACGGCAGCTCACCGGAGCCCCACCCGTCCGCTGAGGCCACAGCCGGCGGCCCACCGGCGCCACGGCGGCACCCGCAGGCTCCGAGGCTCGGCGCCGCGGGGGCGAGCCTCGAGTGCGGACCGGCAGCGGCCCTTTATAGGCTGAGCGGCCATGATCGACATCCGCCTTGCCCGTGAGCGCCCCGGCCAACTGCGTGACGCCCTTGCAAGGAAGGGGGCCGGCGAGCTTCTCGACGGGCTGATGGCCGAGGACGCGGTCGATGGCCGGGAATTGACGGCGGCGGTCGACGACCTTCGTGCCCGAACCCGGCCGAAGGGAAAGCCGAGCCCGGAAGAGCTGATCAGCCTGCAGGAGCTGAAGGACCGGCTGAAGCGGGCCGAGTCGGAGCTCGCCGAGGTGAGCGAGCGCCGGGCGGAGCTGCTCGACAAGGTTCCGAACCCGCCCTTTGACGACGTGCCGGACGGCAGCTCGGACGACGACGCCGTCGAGGTGCGCCGAGTGGGAGAGCCGCCCCGCCTCGACTTCGCCATCCGCGACCACACCGAGCTCGGGGGCTTCGATCTCGACCGCGGGGCGCGCGTTGCCGGCTCCCGCTTCGCCTATCGGATGGGCAAGACCGCCCTCCTCGAGCTGGCCCTCTACCGGTATGCGCTCGACCATGTCGTCGGCGCCGGCTTCGAGCCCGTCCTGCCACCGGTGCTCGTGCGGGAGGAGGCGATGCACGGGACAGGCTTTCTTCCCACCGAAGAGCCGAACCTCTACCGGGTGGAGCCGGACGGGCTCTACCTGACGGGCACCTCGGAGGTGGCTCTCGCCTCACTCCATGCGGGCGAGATCCTCGAGGCCTCCAGCCTCCCGTGCCGCTACGCCGGCTACTCGACCTGCTTCCGGCGCGAGGCGGGGGCGGCGGGCCGCGACACGCGGGGAATCTTCCGGGTCCACCAGTTCGACAAGGTGGAGATGTTCGCCTATGTCGAGCCGGCCGACTCAGCCGCTCAGCACGAGCAGATACTGGCGATCGAGGAGGAGATCGTCGGATCGCTCGGCCTCGCCTACCGCGTCGTCAACACCGCCGCTGGCGACCTCGGGCCGTCGGCGGCGAAGAAGTACGACATCGAAGCCTGGATCCCGAGTGAGGGGCGCTACCGCGAGATCACGTCGTGCTCCAACACGACCGACTACCAGGCGAGGCGCCTCAACTCCCGCTACCGGGACCCCGACGGCCGGCTGCACGTGCTCCACACGCTGAACGGGACCGCGATGACGGCGCGGTTCCTGATCGCTCTCCTCGAGACCTACCAGGACCGAGCAGGCGGAGTCGCTGTCCCGGAGGTGCTGTGGCGCTACGGGGCACCGGAGGCCATCGACCCGAAGCCGGCCTGACTCGGGGGCTTCCCGGGCGCTTGCTGAAGACGCAGGCCGGCCGTCGCGCCGGGAGAAGGCGCCGGGGGGCTCAACGCCGCCGCAGCCGGCCATCGAGCGCCTCACGCAACGCCTCGCCGACGAAGTTGAACGAGACGACGGTGACCGTGAGGAGGGCGCCGACGGGGTACACCTGCCACCAGTAGCCGTTCAACAGGTTGCTCGTGCCCTGCGAGAGCATGTTGCCCCAGGTGACCGCCGGCGGGGGCAGCCCGAAGCCGAGGAAGCTGAGCGCCGCGAGCGTGATGATCGCATCGGCTACCTGGAACGACGCGTTGACCGAGATCGTGCCGATCGTGTTCGGGATGATGTGACGCCAGATGACACGCGGCAGGCGGCCGCCGCTCACCTTCACCGCCTCGACGAATTCGCGGGTTCGAAGCGACAGCGTCTCGCCGCGGATCAGCCTGGCCGGTCCCAGCCAGGAGAGGAGGGACAGCACGAGGATGAGCAGCCAGATCGTCGGCCGGAACGCAGTCGACAGGTAGATGAGGATGAAGATGGCCGGCACGGCGATGAGCACGTCGACGATCCGCATGAGGACGGCGTCCATCCAACCGCCGAGGAGCCCGGCGAGCGCCCCCCACAACGACCCGAACGTCGTCGCCAGCACGGCTACGCCGAGGCCGACCTCGAGGGCGGTCCGGCCTCCGACCATGAGGCGACCGAGGATGTCGAAGCCGTTGTCGTCGGTCCCGAGCGGCCGCCCCTTTCCAGGCGCGAGGTTCGTCAGGTCGATGTTGGCGTGGATCTGGTCGCTGTGGTACACGAGCGGCCCGAGAAAGCAGAAACCCACGACGGCGGCGATGAACCCGAGCCCGACGAGGGCGAGGCGGCTCTCGAGAAGAGCCGCCAGGAACAGGTGGCGGCCGCCGCCCCGGCCGCCCGACAGCCGGGGGCCCGGTTCCGGATCCGGGCTGGGCGCCGTCTCCGCTATCAGGGACTGCGCCCGCCCGACCGCCGACCGACCCGACGCCCGCCACCCCCACCACGCCGGCTGGCCGTTCAGCCATAACGAACCCGGGGGTCGAGCGCTGCGTAGGTGAGGTCGGCGAGCAGGCTGCCGACAACGGTCACGAGGCCCACGAGCACCGTCACGCCGAGCATCACCGGGTAGTCGGCGTTGACGGCGGCCGTGTAGTACGTGAGCCCGACGCCTGGGAAGTTGAACACGTACTCGATGATGAGTCCCGACGTGAGCACGGCCGGGAGCGACAGCCCGACGAGGGTGACGACCGAAGCAAGCGAGTTGCGGAGCACGTGGCGCAAGACGAGCTGCCGCCTCCCGAGGCCCTTGGCCCGTGCCACCCGGACGTAGTCCTCGGCGAGCGTGCCGATGACCGAGGACCGCATGTAGAGGCTGAAAAGGGCCACGTTCACGAGCGTGAGCGTCAGCACGGGCAGCACGAGCGCCCGCGGGTCGCCAAGGACGGCGGCGACCGAGGACGTCTGCGGTGCCTCGGCGGGGAAGATGTGCGTGCCGATCGACAGGCCGGCGATGAGCAAGAGGGCCAGCCAGTACGACGGCATCGAGTACACGACGAACGAGACGCCGGTGGCGCCGTGGTCGAACGCCTTGTTGCTCCGGAGGGCCTGGGCGACCCCGAGCGGAATCGCGATCACAAGGGCGAGTACGAGGGCGCTCCCGACGAGGATGACGTCGTCGGGCAGCTCGTGGGCGACGAGGGAGTCGACGCTCTGGTTGAGGCGGTACGAGTAGCCGAGGTTGCCCCGCACCACGTGCCCGACGAAGGTCAGGTACTGCACGACGAGCGGGTGCTCGAGCCCGTTCGCCCGGTCGAAGGCGGCGATCTCGCCCCGCGTCGCCCGCTGACCGAGGATCGCCCGGGCGAGGTTCCCTGGAAGGATGTGCTGGAGAACAAAGACGAGCAGCGTCACGCCGACTATGACGACGACAGCCTGTAGAAGCCGCCGCGCCACGAAGCCGATCATGTCTATTCCTTCCGGCTGTGAGACCCGCTCGTGAGCGACCTCAGCCCTTCGTGAAGTACCACTCCTGCGGACTGATGAACCCGTAGGCGTTCGGGTAGAAGCCGTGCAAATTCGACTGGAGGGTCACGAGCGAGCCGGGGCTCGGCTGCCAGAAGTTCGGGAGCTGCAGCCGCACTTTGTCGGCATAGGCGTTGAGGGTCGCCTGCGCCCTCCCCTCCGGCGCCCTCGTCGTCGCCTCGATCAACCGGTCGACGCCGGCATCTGAGTAGTTGGCGACGTTGCCGAGAGCGCCCGTCTCGAAGATCTCCTCGCCGCTCGGGTAGTGGTCGGGCTCGAAGAGCCATCCGGCACCGTACTGGCCGAGCTGCCAGCTACAGGCCGCCTGGGTGGGTGTGCACGACAGGATCGTCGACGCGATCGTCGTAGGGGTGACCTCCTTGAGGGCGATCTCGATGCCCACCTGCCTGGCGACTGATTGGAGGTCGACCATCGAGCCGTCGGTGTAGGTGAGGCCGTCGGGGTACATGAGGGTGAAGTTGAGGCCTTCGCCGACGGTGATGCCCAAACCGCATTCGCCCGGGCCGGTGCCGGCGTGCCGGCAGGTGGTGACGCCGTTCGGGGTCACCTTCCAGCCGTGGTTCTCGAGGATCGCCCTTGCCGTCGAGATGCTGAAGGGGTAGGGGTTCTTTGTCGACTCGGGGTCGGCGTACGGGTTCTTCGGGCTCGCCGGCACCGGACTGTAGGTCGGGACACCGAGCCCGTGGTAGTAGGCGTGGATCCAGCCCTCCTGGTCGACGAGGTGCTGGAAGGCCTGGCGGAAGTAGAGCTGGCGAAGGATGGGACCTACCTTCGGGTTGTTGAAATTCGGCTCGAAGTAGTCGAACTGGAAGGGGAACCAGTCAACGAGCTGATAACCCTGAGAGCGCATCGTCGGGGCCTGCGGCAGGTCGTTGTCGGGAACGTAGCCGACCGACACCTGGTCACCGGAAGTGCCTCTCCCACCCGACGACGGTCCCGCCCTCAGCACGGAGAACTCCGCCTCGGCACTCGTGAAGGGGAGCTCGACGAGCTCGGCGAGACGCGGCCTGTCCGGTCCGGAGTACTCCTTGTTGGGCACGAACGCCGCCCTGCCGTCGGTCGTCAGGCTGACGAGCTTCCACGGGCCGTCGACGACGCCCCAGAGCGGGCTCGTGGCGTACGTGGAGATGGCTTTCGCCTGGCCGTTCAAGAATTTGTAGACCGCCCGTGCGCCGCGGGGGCTCATGTCCGGCAAGCCGCCGGCCGAGGCCGCCGGGACGGCCGCCTGGAGCGAGGTGCGGTCCCATGCGAGCGGGAGCGGGGTGATCTGCGAGAGCTCGTTGTAGGTGTACCAGGTCGGGTTGTAGCTAGCGTTCAACTTCAGCCGGACGGTGCTCGGGTCGAGCGCCGTCGCCGACACCACGTTGTCGGGGAAGCCGCCCGGGACATAGGAGGCCCACGCCTCGGTGTCGGCCTTCAGCAAGTTGATCCAGAAGATCACGTCACGTGCGCTCACCCTTTCGCCGTCGGACCACCTGTAGGCCTTGAGCGTGATCGTGACGACCCGGTCGTCGTCGCTGAAGACCGGTGGGTTGCCGATCGAGAGGGGGTAGTCGATCGTCGGCGACCCCCTCTCCCCGAACCAGTAGAGCGGTTCGTACATGAGCGTCTGAAAGTCCGAGGTGTTCTCGGTCGTGAAGTACGCCCCCGACACGAGGGGGAAGATGTACGTCGGCGGGGTGAGCGGCTGCTCGGCGAAATATGCCGTCCCTCCGCGGACGGGCGGACCGGCCGCCGTGGTGCCGCCCGGCGAGCCGCCGCTCGAGCGAGAGGTGCAGCCGGCGAGGGCCGCCGCCACCATCGATCCCACTGCTGCGAGACGCAACCAGCCGTGACCGGGCCTCGTGCGAGGTCGGGACTTCATGATCGCCTCGTTCCTTTCGAAGCCGGCTCTTCGGCCTCGGCCTCGGGAAGGAGCGAATTGGTCGTCGCTCCCTTCCAGGCATCAGCGTCGTCGAGGGCCCCGTGCTCGGCGAGCCAGCGGGCGTACGGTGCGACAAGCTCGTCCTCGCGCTGGAAGCCCCACCGCCCATCGTGGAACCAGCTCGAGCTGACGAGCTCGAGGGACCTCGCTAGGCGCCACCTCGGCTCGTAGGGGATGACCCGCTCGAGAAGGTCGACCGTCGTCCCGGCTTCGCAGGCTGCGGCGTGAAAGCCGCGCGCCGTTGCGGCGAGGAAGCGGCGGACCATTTCCGGGTTCGCCTCGATGTTCCACTCCGTCGTGCCGAGCAGGTAGCTGTGATAGCGGGGGGCGCCGATCTCTGACACGGGCCATGTGACGACGTCTTCGTCGGGAACTGCCTGCGAGAGCACGTCCCAGCACCAGTAGCCGCCGAAGAGGGCGTCAGCGCCGCTCTCGAGGAGGTACTCCGGCGTCAGCTCGTGGCTGAGGGAGTCGACGGTCGTCACGCGTGTCGGGTCTCCGCCGTCGACTGCGACGAGATAGCTCACCATTGCCCTCCCTCTCGGGGTCGGACCGTAGGCGATCCGCCGCCCTTCGAGATGGCGCGGCCGCGATATGCCCGAGCTGCGAAGGACCTGGATCGTCTCGAGGCCGGTGTGGTTGACGGCGGCGATCCCGACGAGCGGCTCCCGAGCGGCCCGGCGCACGAGCAGGCGGTTGGACGGGAAGACCCCGAAGGCGGCTTCGCCGCGCGAGAGGTAGGCGAGCGTGTCGCCCCGCCCGTGGTCGGCGACGCAGATCTCGACGTCGAGGCCTTCCTCGCGGTACCAGCCGCGGTCACGGGCGACGAAGAAGCCGGCGTCGTTCGGCCACGGATAGAGGTAGCCGAGGATCACCCGGACCGGGCTCATGGGCCGTCGCCGGCGAGGCGGGCGGGCAGGCGGGCAGCCCCTGAGACGATGATGTCGAAGGAGGACGCCGGGCGCACGGTGGCGAAGTACGACCGCTCCGCCGCCAGCCAGTCGGAGTCCCACTCCTCGGGGGCGACTCGGCCCCGGAGGCGGCGAAGCCGCTCGTCCTCCGGAGTGTCGACGAGCACGGAGCGCTCGACTAGATCGCTCAGCTCCGGGGCGGAGGAGAAAACCCCCTCGAGGACGACGACGCCACGCGGCTCGACGACGACCTTCGGGCCCGAGACCTCGTCGAGCAGCCAGTTGTAGGCCGGGAAGGCCGCCTCCCGCCCGGCGCGGAGTGGCACGAGCGCCTCGTCGCGCAGGCGGCCCCAGTCGTAGTACCGGCTGAGCGGGTGGGCGGTCGGCGAGCTGCTTGCGAGTCGGCGCGGGGTCGGCTCGAAGAAGTCGTCGGTGTGGACGACAGCTGCGCCGAGGCTGGCGGCGAGCAACCGGGCGTAGGTTGACTTCCCGGACGCCCCGTGACCATCGAGGGCGACCACGAGCGGCCTCGACCGTTGCCGCCAGCTGCCCACCCCCTTCACGACGGCGTCGAGCTGGCCGGCCATGTCGTCCTCGGGACGGGAGTTAGTCTGTCGGCGGTGATCACGGGCGGCTCGGCTCTCGCCCTGCCCGGGGCGGTCGTGGAGGCGAAGTGGCTGCGGGCGCACCTTGACCGGCCACTCGTCGTGCTCGACGCCACCGTGCTCCTGGCGCCCCCCGAACGCGACGGCGACTACAGGGCCGAGAGCGGCTATCCCCGCTACCTCCTCGGCCATGTGCCCGGGGCGCGCCATGCGGACCTCCTTCACGACCTGTCCGACGACCAAGTGCCGTACCACTTCGCCCGGCCTTCCATCAGCCGCCTTCGTGAGGGGCTCGAGGCGCTCGGCGTCGTCGATGGATGCCCAGTCGTCAGTTACGACTCCGCAGGCGGCATCTGGGCCGCTCGCCTGTGGTGGATGCTCCGGTCGGCCGCCCTGCCGGCAGCCGTCCTCGACGGCGGGTGGGCGGCCTGGCTCGAAGAAGGCGGCCCCGTCGAGATCGGCCCGCCGGGCGAGCTCCCCGTCACAGCTGCGATGGGGAGGAGGCTCACGGTGGCAGAGAGGCCGGGCTCGTGGATGGACAAGAGCGACGTGCTCGAGATCCTCGAGGAGAGACGTGGCGGGACCCTTGTCTGCGCGCTCTCGCCGGAAGCCTTCGCCGGCGACGTGCCGACCCGCTACCGGCGCCGCGGCCACATCCCTTCCAGCCTGAACGTCCCTGCGAGCGCCCTCGTCGGCCCGGACGGCCGGCTGCTCGGTCCGAAGGACCTCCGCCATGTCCTCGGGGGCGTCCTTCGAGAGGCCTCCCCGGTCGTCCTCTACTGCGGCGGCGGCATCTCGGCAACCGCTGTCGCCCTCGCTCTTGGCGAGACCGGCCGGCACGATGTCGCCGTCTACGACGGATCCCTCGAGGAGTGGGCCGCCGATCCGCACCTTCGCCTCGAGCTTGGCGGGGCCCAACAACGGAAGACGCCGCCCGACGGGGAGCCGCCTGTGAGACACCTCGGCGAGGGAGACCGACGGGGGAGGGTCGGCTGAACGGGGAACCCATGCGTGAGGACCGCTCGAAAGCCTGCCGCCGGCGCCCCACGAAGCCGGGACGCCGCCGAGGCTCATATCTCGGGTAGTAAATCGCTCAACTTCATGTCTCTGACAGTAAACCGAAGGGATCCCGATCTCAACCGATGCGCACTCTCGCTTGGGCGCTCCGCCTGAGGGCCGGGGAAGCTTGACGGACAGGGCGGTGCTCGACGCTGCGGAGATCCGTGCGATCACGGAGGCCTTCGAAGCCTCCGGTTGGCACGAGCTCCGGCTCGTGGTCGGAGAGACAGTCGTTCACCTCGCTTCCTCACCTGAGGGCGTCTCCCTCGGCGGCAAAGCCGAGGCCTCCGGTGCCGAGCCGACGGCCGTGCCCGCGGGCGGAGAAGAGGTGCCGGCTCGAAGAGAGACTGGGGGCGCCGACACCGTCATCCGGTCGCCGACGATCGGCTTGTTCTGGCGGGCTCCCCACCCGGGGGCGGCACCGTTCGTCGAGGTGGGTGACCTCGTCGAGCCGGACTCGACGCTCTGCATCGTCGAGGTGATGAAGCTGATGAACCCGTTGAAGGCTGCCGTGCATGGCGTCGTCACCGAGATCGTCGCTGTTGACGGTCAAGTTCTCGCCCGGGACGAGGCACTGTTCTCCCTCCGCATCCTCGAGCCGTAGTCGCCGTCGGTGCTCTCCTCCGGCCCGTGTCTCTGAGAGGATCGTCTCGTGCATGTCGAGTTCGTTGACCAGACGCTTCGCGACGGCCAGCAAAGCCTCTGGGGCATGCGAATGCGCTCGGGGATGATCATGGCTGTCGCCGACGAGATCGACCGGGCGGGCTACCGGGTCGTCGATCTCACGGCAAGCTCCTTTTTCGAAGTGCTGCTGCGATACTGCCGGGAGGATCCCTTCGACGGCCTCGACCTCATCAGGTCGGCCTTTCCCCGCACCCCGCTCCGGGCGGCGTCACGGAGCAACTGCATTGCCAAGTTCGGCCTCACTCCGACCTCGTTGATGGAGTTGTGGGTACGCACGCTCGTGAAGCACGGCATCCGCAGCTTCTGGATCTATGACTGCCTCTACAACATGGCGATGATGGAACACCTCTGCCGTGTCGCCTCCGACAGTGGCGCCGAGGTCTGCCCGGCGATCATGTTCGGCCTCAGCCCGGTCCATACCGACGAGTGGTTCGCCGGCCGCGTCGCCACGATGGCCTCCTGGGGTTGCGCCGACACGGTCTACGTGGAGGATGCTCCCGGCATCCTGACACCTGAGCGAGCCGCAACGCTCGTCCCGGCGCTCAAGGCTGCCGCCGGCGGGGTGCCGCTCGAGATGCATTGCCACAACACGACCGGACTGGCACCTTCGAATTACATCGAGGCGCTCCGGGCCGGCGTGGCGATCCTGCACACCGCCAGCCGACCTCTCGCGAACGGGCCGTCGCTTCCTTCGATCGAGGCGATGCTCGACAACCTCCGTTGGCTCGGACATACGGCCGAGATCGACGAGGACCGCCTCCCGCGGATCGCGGCACACTTTCAGGCCGTCGCCGGACAGGAGGGCTACGAAGTCGGGGCTCCCAACGAGTACAGGCTCTTCACCTATCATCACCAGCTCCCCGGTGGCATGACGGGCACCCTCAAGGCCCAACTGGCCCAGTACGGCATGGAAGACCGTCTGGGCGAGGTTCTCGAGGAGGTCGTGCGGGTCCGGTCCGAGCTGGGGCACCCCATCTCGGCGACGCCGTTCTCGCAGTTGATGGGGATACAGGCGGTGCTCAACATCGTGTCGGCTGAGCGGTACTCGGCGGTTCCCGACGAGGTGATCATGTACGCCCTCGGCCATCTCGGCGAGCCGCCGGCCCCGCTCGACGAGGAGGTGAAAGACAGGATCCTCGACTCACCGCGTGGGCGTGACTTTGCCGGCTGGGAGCCGCCGCAGCCGAGCCTCCCGGAGCTGCGCCGGCAGTATGGCGGAGGCCACCTGAGCGATGAGGAGCTCTTGCTCCGTTACCTCGTCCCCGAGAGCGACCTCGTGGCCACCCGGTCCGCCGGGCCGCTCAGGCGCGGCTACAGCCTCGAGGAGGCCCACTCGCCTGCAGAGCTCGTCCGGGAGCTGCTCGCAAGCTCAAGGTCAGGCTTTCTTCACGTCTCGCGGCCCGGCTTCAGCCTGACCGCCCGCCGCTAGACGGTCCGACGTACTTGGCGCGCTGGAGCCTTCGAGGTTGCCCGACGCCGGCGAACCTCACCCGGCCGCCGCCTCATCCTCCGGCCGGCCCGGAAGAGGCTGGACACGGGCCGGGTTGGAGGCGATCCATGACCGGAGCCGGTGCCCGGCCATCGGCTCTGCGAGGTGGAATCCCTGCACCGTGTCGGCGCCGATAGAGGTGACGGCTTCGAGCGCCAACGCCGACTCCACCCCCTCGGCGATGACCTCCAGGCCGAGGCAGTGGCCGAGCTCGGTGACGGCGCTCACGATCGCCCGGGCGACGGCATTGTCGGGCTCGCCGAGCGGGAAGATGAACGACTTGTCGATCTTGACCGAGGCGACGGGCAGTCGTTGGAGGTAGCTGAGCGAGGAGTGCCCGGTGCCGAAGTCGTCGAGCGAGATGCGGACCCCGAGGGCCACGAGCGCCGTGAGGGTGTGAAGAGCCCCGGTCGGGTCACCCATGACGGCACTCTCTGTGATCTCGAGCTCGATCGCCTCTGTCGCCAGGCCGGCTCGGACGAGCGCAGTCGTCACCGTGTCGACGAGCGACGCCTCCCGGACCGTGCCGGCCGAGAGGTTGACGGCGACAGGGACGACGAAGCCGGTGCGGCGCCAGGCGGCGCACTCGGCCAGTGCCCGGCGAAGGACCCAGTTGGTGAGCTCGCCGATGATGCCGGTCTGTTCGGCGAGCGGCACGAACTGATCGGGCATCAACAACCCGCGGGTGGGGTGCTCCCACCGCACGAGCGCCTCGACACCGGTCACTCGCCCGTCAGTGGTGCTCACCTTCGGCTGGTAGTCGAGCCGCAGCTGGTTGTGGTCGATCGCCTCGGCCAACTCGCTCGCGAGCGTGAGGCGCCGCACGCTCCGCCGCTCGAGGTCGTCGGAGTAGCGGCGAACCCCGGCGTGCTCGCTCTTGGCCTGGTACATGGCAGACTCCGCCCTCCTAAGGAGAGCCGGGACGACGACAGGATCGCCGGCGGGGTCGACATCTGCCGGCGCGATGCCGATGCTCGCCCGCAGGCGAAGCTTGACCCCCCCGACGTCGAACGGCTCGCCGAGGACAGACGAGCAGGCGGCCGGCGAAGCGGTCGTCGCCTTCGGCGCCGCCGGTTCGCCGCGCGACGACGGCGAACTCGTCGCTCCCGAGCCGGGCCACGAGCTCCACCGGATCACCGAAGTCTGCGAGGCGGCGCGACACCTCGAGCAGCACGAGGTCGCCGATGGCATGGCCGAGGGTGTCGTTGATCTCCTTGAAGCGGTCGATGTCGATCACAAGGACCGTCCGATCTGCTCCGCTCATCGGTGTGAAGGACCCGGGCGGGCCCGACGAGCCGATGCTGTGGTCGGCGAGGAGAAAGCGATTCGGAAGCCCGGTGAGCGGATCGCGGCCCGCCTGGGCCCGGATGGCCGTCTCGGCCCGACTGCGGGCTGCCGCCGAAGCCAGCACATCGGCCACCGCCGTCACGAAGCCGCTCTCCTCCTCGCTGAAGGGCGAGAAGTGGCGGCGCCCCACGCCGATGACCCCGGCCGGCATGTCCGGGCCCGGGATGGGCACCTCCATCACCGACACGAGCCCGGCCGCGCTCCACAGCTCGGGCACCTCGAAGCGCTCCTCGTTCCGCAGGTCGTCGCTCACCACGCTCTCTCGGGAGGCGAAGGCGAAGCTCGCCGGCGATGACGTCGGCTCGGTCGAGGTCAACTCATGGTCCGAGACGCCGTGGCCGGTGCTGGCCTTGAGGGTGAGGAAGTCGGACTCGGGGGCGGTCTCGAGCAGGTGGACGACGTCGATCCTCACGTGCTCGCCGACGAGCTTGACGGCGTCGACGACGAGGTCGGCGTAGTCGAGCCCGACGAGCGCCCGCCGGCCGAGGTCGTCCAGTGCCGCCTGCCCGGCGGCGTCCTCGTCGAGAAGGTGCCGCCTCCTTGTCTCATGCTCTGCGACCGCACGGAGCCTGACTATCTCGAGGGCGAGGGACGCCCGGTCGCCGATCTCACGCAGGAGAGCCACCTCTAGATCGTCGAGACGACCGAGCGAGGCTGCCCGCACGACCCCGAGCGCGCCGGCTGATGGCACCTCCCACCCTGAGGGCGACGGCGGTGAGGAGATCGTCTCCCTGCTCGGATCGGTCTGCTGCGACCGGCCGCCCGGCGGGAGCCGATCCGCCCGGTGCCCCCCCGGCGGATCCTCGCAGTGTGAAGGGAGCCGCCATCAGGTGATCGGCTCCGGCGATGGCATCGTGAAGCTGATCGTTCCAGCCGCTCAGCCGCCCGGACACAGCCGAAGATCCCCCCGGACGCGGGTCGTAGGAAGCGGCCAATTCGAAACGGCCACCCTCGTCGCCGGCGAGGAAGAGGACGCCCGTGCTCCCGAGGGCGTCGCCTGTCGCCCGCGCCACGAGCCTGACAGTCTCCTCGTGGCTCGGCACCGCCTCCGCGAGGGTCTCCGAGATCTGATTGAGGATCGCGGCGGCGTCGTTCACTACAGCCCCTGTCCACTCGGCTCGCCTGGCGGGTCACCTCGGGAGGCGCTCCCTGGCCTGCCCGGCGCCACGGTGGTAGTACTTCCCGAACTGCTTAGATAAGGATAGATGGCTTTTCGGTTCCCGCCGAAGTGATGAGGATCGCCCCCATCCCGACGGCGGGGCGATGACAGAAGGCCCGGGGAGCACCGACATGCTGAGCACCATGCAGGACGCGCCACTGCTAGTGCGCGAGATCCTCCGCCACGGCGAGCAGGTGCACGGCCGGAGCACCGTCGTCACCTTCGAGGGTGACCGGTTCCGGCGAGCGAGCTTCGCCGAGGTGGCCGCCGCGTGCCGGACGGCTGGCATCAGGGCTGGCCGGCCTCGGAGTCGGCCGGGACGACCGGGTGGCGACGTTCTGCTTCAACCACCAGGAGCACCTCGAGGCCTACCTCGCCGTCCCGAGCATGGGTGCTGTCCTCCACACCTTGAACGTGAGGCTCTTTCCCGAGCAGCTCGCGGTACGTCATCGACCACGCCGGCGACAAGGTCATCATCTGCGACGCTCGGCGTCGCCCCGCTCCTCGCCCGGGTGCTCGGCGACTGCCCGAGCGTGGAGCAGGTCATCGTCGTCGGCACGGGCGACTCCTCTGTCCTCGGCGAGACGGTCGGCTACGAGGAGGTGCTGGCTTCGAACGGGGAGGGTTTCGATTGGCCCGACCTCGACGAGCGCCAGGCAGCGGCGATGTGCTACACGAGCGGCACGACGGGCAACCCGAAGGGGGTCGCCTACAGCCACCGCTCGACGTACCTCCACTCGCTCGCCAGCACGACGATGGCGACTCTCGGGCTGTCGGAGCGTGACCGCGGCCTCGTCGTCGTGCCGCAGTTCCACGCCAACGCCTGGGGCATCCCCTACTCGTCCTGGCTCGCCGGCGCCGACCTCATCATGCCGAAGCAGTTCCTGCAGGCCGAGCCGCTCGTGAAGATCATCGAGGCCGAGAGGCCGACTTTCGCCGGAGCCGTCCCGACGATCTGGAACGAGGTGCTGCGCTACGCCGAAGCCCACGGCTCGGACCTGTCGTCCTTCTCCCGGATCATCTGCGGCGGCTCGGCCGTCCCCCTCTCGCTCATGGCGCGTTTCGAGGAGCGCTTCGGCGTCCCGGTCGTCCAGGCGTGGGGCATGACCGAGACGAGCCCGCTCGGCGCCGTCGCCGTCCCGCCCGGCGACGCCGAGGGCGAGGAGATGTGGAAGTACCGCGAGAAGGCGGGCCGCGTGGTCTTCGGCGTCGAGGTGCGGGTCGTCGACGGCACCGGCACCGTGGCGCCCCGCGACGGCACGAGCGTCGGGGAATTCGAGGTGCGGGGCCCCTGGGTGACCGGCTCCTACTACGGCGACGACGGCGAGGAGCGGTTCCACGACGGCTGGCTGCGCACCGGCGACGTCGGCACGGTCGACGAGCGCGGCTACATGACGATCACCGACCGGACGAAGGACGTCATCAAGACGGGCGGCGAGTGGATCTCGTCGGTCGAGCTCGAGAACGCCCTCATGGGCCATCCCGACGTCTTCGAGGCAGCCGTCGTCGCGGTGCCGGACGAGCGGTGGGCCGAGCGCCCGCTCGCCTGCATCGTGCTCGCCGACGGGGTCGAGCCGGCCCCCGAGCGCCTGACGGAGCTGGCCGACTACCTGTCCGGGCCGGGTCGCCCGGTGGTGGGTGCCCGAGCGGTGGGCCTTCGTCGACGAGGTGCCGAAGACGAGCGTCGGGAAGTTCGACAAGAAGCTGCTCCGGGCAGAGCTCGCGGAAGGGGAGCTCGACGTGGTCACCTCGAGCAGCCCGGCCGAGACGGGCCGGTGAGCGAGGAGCGCCTCGAGGAGCTGGCGCGGGCGGCCGATCAGCTCGGCGAGCAGCTGGTCGACGCCGCGATGGACCTGTTGCGGGCCGCCCTCGACGAGCCCGGCGGGGATGCGGCACGCCGCCACGAAGCGGGACAAGCTGATCGGGCGGGCGCGGCCGTCGATCGAGAAGGCCTCCCGCCTCCTCCGCCAGGCTGCGAGGGAGGACGAGGAGCGCGCAGGGGCACACCGCACCCGGGCGAGGCGCCGGCGGCGGCGTCTAACGCCGTCAACCGCTGCCGCCACGCTGACCCGGCGGGCTCCGGCGCGCCCGTAGAGCGTCGTTCGCTGCTCGAGCGGGCGTCCGAGCGGCTCGGTGATCCGGCGGAAGCCCGCCTCGTCCATCGCCTGGCCGTGGGTGGCGCCGGCAGCACGCGAGATGTTCTCGTCGATGAGGGTCCCCCCGAGGTCGTTGCAGCCGGCCTGAAGAAGCTGGCGGGCGCCCGTTGCGCCCATCTTGACCCAGCTCGCCTGGATGTTGTCGATGGCGCCGGCGTAGGCGAGGCGCCCGACGGCGTGCATGAGGAGGGCCTCGCGGAACGTCGGCCCCCGCCGCGCCCGGTGCTGGAGGTAGATGGGCGCCGCCATGTGGACAAAGGGGAGCGGGACGAACTCGGTGAAGCCACCCGTCTCGTGCTGGAGCGCCCTTGTGGCGAGCATGTGGCGGGCCCACGATCGCGGCGTCTCGACGGCGCCGAACATGATCGTCACGTTCGAGCGGAGGCCGACCCGGTGAGCAGCAGCGGTGGACCTCGAGCCAGCGCTCGGTGCCGATCTTGTCCGGGCAGAGAACCGCACGGACCTCGTCGTCGAGGATCTCGGCCGCCGTCCCCGGGAAGCGTCCTCAGCCCGGCAGCCTTCAGGCGGCCGAGGTAGGTCTCGAGGTCCTCGCCGAGCCGGCGTGCCCCCTCGTGCACCTCGAGAGCCGTGAAGCCGTGGATGTGGATCGTCTTCGACGCCCGCCGCACGGCCGCGAGCACCTCGAGGTAGTAGTCGCCGTCGAAGCTCGGGTGGATGCCGCCCTGCAGGCAGACCTCGCGTCGCCCCGAGCGCTTCGGCCTCGGCCACCCGGCGGGTGATCTCGTCGAGCTCGAGCAGGTAGGGAGAGCCGCGGAGATTGAGTGAGAGGGGCCCCTTCGAGAAGGCACAGAACCGGCACTTGAACGTGCACACGTTGGTGTAGTTGATGTTCCGGTTGGCGACGAAGGTGACGACGTCACCGACCTTTTCCCGGCGGAGGTCGTCGGCTGCCGCCGCCACCTGCTCCACCTCGCGGCCACGGGCGCCAAAGAGGGTGACGATCTCCGTCCTCGCCGAGCTCCTGGCCGGAACGGGCTCCGTCGAGGACCTCGGCCACGGCTCCGCCGGGGCGGCACTTCTGCCGCCCGTTCGCCGTCGGGCGGCCGGCGGCCGCCGAGCCGCTCCCGACGAGGACGGGCGGTACCTCGTCTGAGCCGGAGCACCACGACGAGTCGCGGCCGAGATGCTCGGCGTCGGAACGGTCGAGGACGGCAAAGCGCATCGCCTCGTCGAGGAAACGGTCCGGCTGGGCGGCGTACTCCGGGTGGATGCAAAGCCGCGGGGCGAGGACGTGGCCGGCTTCCTCGGTGACCGCCCGCAGCCGCTCGAGCGCCGGCCAGGCCCGCTCCGGATTGACGTGGTCGACCGTCACGGGCGAGACGCCGCCCCAGTCGTCGATCCCCGCCCCGATGAGGACGCCGAAATCCTCCGTCAGGTTCGGCGGCGCCTGGACGTGGACGTCGGCCGGCAGCAGCAGGCGGGCGGCCGCCACCGACCAGACGAGCTCGTCTGTCGGGCACGGCGGCCGGTCGTGCATGGCCGTCCCGGGCTTCGGCAGGAAGTTCTGGACGATCACCTCCTGGACGTGACCGTGGCGGCGGTGGGCGTCGGCGATCGCCCGGAGCGCCGTCAGGCGGTCCGCCCTCGTCTCACCGATGCCGACGAGGATGCCCGGTCGTGAAGGGGATCTGGAGGCGACCGGCAGCCTCGAGGGTGGCAAGGCGCCGAGCCGGGCGTCTTGTCCGGAGCCGCCCGGTGGCAGGAGAGGGTGGGGGAGAGGGACTCGATCATCATCCCTTGGCTGGCCGTCACCGGCCGGAGGAGCGCCAGCTCGTCCTCGAAGAGGGCGCCGGCGTTGGCGTGAGGGAGGAGGCCGGTCTCGTCCCTCACCGCCCGGCACGCCTCGGCCAGGTACTCGACGGTGGAGGATGCACCTGCGGCCGCGAGGAAGTCGGCAGCCGCCGGGTATCGCTCCTCCGGGTCGCTCGCCGAGGGTGAAGAGCGCCTCGTGGCACCCGAGGGCGGCGGCGGCCCGTGCCAGCTCGACGACGTCGTCAAGGAGCAAGGTAAGGCGACTCGAGGCGCGCCGGGGGCTTGGCGAACGTGCAGTAGCCGCAGCGGTCCCGGCAGAGCATCGTGAGGGGGATGAACACCTTCGGAGAGAAGGTGACGCGGGTCCCGAAGATGGCGTCGCGCCTTGCTGCTGCCACGGCTGCGAGCTCGGACGGGCCGCTCGCGAGCAGCTCCGAGTCCGCCGGGCCGCTCGCGGGATCGGCGGCGCTTGCTCTGTCGAGGAGGGTCACCCCCGACACCCTACGGCCCGCTTCAGCCGGTGCCGCCTCGTGAAGGGCGCCACCGTCGGCCCGGTAGCCTGAAGCAGATGCGCGCGCGTCCCGATGGAGATCACTCCCGGGCGGCCCTATCCACTCGGCGCCACCTACGACGGCGTCGGGACGAACTTCTCGATCTTCTCCGAGATCGCCGACAGGGTGGAGGTCTGCCTCTTCGACGAGAGCGGGCGGGAGGACCGCATCGCCCTCCCCGAGGAGACGGCCCACGTCCATCACGGCTACCTCGCCGGCGTCGGGCCGGGCCAGCGTTACGGCTACCGGGTCCACGGCCCGTGGCGGCCGGCTCAGGGGCACCGGTGCAACGCCGAGAAGCTCCTGCTCGACCCGTACGGCAAGGCCGTCGAGGGCCAGGTCGAACTGGAACCGCTCGCTCTACGGCCACCAGAACGCCGACGAGGGGCGGGTCGAGCCGCGCCGACAGCGCCCCCTTCGATGCCGAAGAACGTCGTCGTCAGCCCGTACTTCGACTGGGGGAACGACCGGCCGCCGGCGACCCCGTGGTACAAGACCGTCGTCTACGAGCTGCACACGAAGGGCTTCACGATGCGCCACCCCGAGCGTGGCGCCGCAGCTGCGGGGGACATACGCGGGCCTCGCCACCGAGCCTGTCATCGACCATCTGCTCTCCCTCGGCGTGACGGCCGTCGAGCTCCAACCGGTCCACCAGTTCGTCCACGACGCCCACCTCGTCGAGCAGGGGCTGCGCAACTACTGGGGCTACAACTCCATCTGCTATCTCGCCCCCCACAACGAGTACGCCGCCACCGGGCAGCTCGGCCAGCAGGTGCAGGAATTCAAGGCGCTCGTGAAGACCCTCCACTCGGTCGGCATCGAGGTTCTCCTCGACGTGGTGTACAACCACACCGCCGAGGGGAACCACAGCGGGCCGACGTTGTCGTTCAAGGGGATCGACAACGCCGCCTACTACCGGCTGAACGGGGCCGACCCCCGCTACTACGTCGACTACACCGGCACTGGCAACACCCTCAACGTCCGCCAGCCCCACGTCCTTCAGCTGTTGATGGACAGCCTGCGGTACTGGGTGATCGAGATGCACGTCGACGGGTTCCGCTTCGACCTCGCCGCCACCTTGGCCCGCACGCTCCACGACGTCGACCGCTTGTCGGCCTTCTTCGACATAATCCAGCAGGACCCTGTGATCAGCCAGGTCAAGCTGATCGCCGAGCCGTGGGACGTCGGCGAGGGCGGCTACCAGGTGGGCAACTTCCCGCCGCTCTGGTCGGAGTGGAACGGCCGCTTCCGTGACTGCGTGCGCGACTACTGGCGGGGACAGGACCAGACGCTGCCCGAGCTCGCCTACCGCCTGACGGGCAGCTCCGACCTCTACGAGCGCACCGGCCGCAGGCCGTGGGCGTCGATCAACTTCGTCACGTGCCACGACGGCTTCACGCTCGCCGACCTCGTCAGCTACGGGCACAAGCACAACGAGGCGAACCTCGAGGACAACTTGGACGGAAGCAACGACAACCGCTCGTGGAACTGCGGTGTCGAAGGGCCGAGCGACGACATAGAGATCATCCGGCTCCGCAAGCGGATGCAGCGCAACCTCCTTGTTACGACCTGCCTCTCCCAGGGCGTCCCGATGCTGCTCGCCGGCGACGAGATCGGCCGCACCCAGCACGGCAACAACAACCCTTACTGCCAGGACAACGAGATCTCGTGGCTCGACTGGGAGGGAGCCGACCTCCGGCTGCTCGACTTCGTCCAGCGCCTGGCTGCCTTCCGCCACAGCCATCCCGTCTTCCACCAGCGGCGCTGGTTCCAGGGCCGCCCGCTGCGGGGGGATGGCGTGAGCGACATCGCGTGGTTCTCGCCCACAGGCGAGGCGATGACCGACGACGACTGGCGGGTCAGCTTCGCCAAGTCGGTCGGCGTCTTCCTCAACGGGGAGTCGCTCCCGGCCGCCGCCCGCCGGGCAGGGCAGGCGTCGGACGACAGCTTCTTCATCGTGCTTCACTCCTACTGGGAGCCCATCTCGTTCTGCCTGCCCGATGGTCGCTTCGGCGACTACTGGACACCGGTGCTCGACACCGCCGCCGAGGAGAACCCGTTCTGCGCAGCCTCGCGGGAGACGGTGAAAGCCGGCGAGCCCCTCACGGTCGAGGCGCGCTCGGTCGTGGTGCTGCAGCGGGGGGCTGTCAGCTCCTGACGAGAACGGCCACCGGCAGGTCGGCGAGGACCGCCCGCAGCTCGAGGTGTCCGGCTCCGCTCTCGATCTCACTCCCGGTGAGGACATTCTGCCAGCGGCCGCCGCCGACAGCCGGCCCGCCCGGCGCCCGGGCATTGCCCGCGTCGGCGCCGCCTTCTCCCCGAGCACCGGGGAGGGGCAGCTCGAGAACCGTCGACCCCCACGCCCGCCGGCCGACGGGGAGATCACCGGGCGCCGCGGTGAGCCGGCGGGGCATCCTCGAGGCGACCACGATCGCCTGCTCGGGCTGGTCCCCGGCGGCGAGCCGGGCGAAGGCGACGACGCTGTCGGACTGCGCCCCCGACGCACGAAGGGGCAGATAGCCGGCGGCCGGGGCGAAGGCGGCCGGGGCGAGAGCTCTCGCCCGCAGGCTTTGCCGCGTGACATGCAGCTTCACGAGGCCGTCCTTCCAGCCGGAGCGAAGAGCGGCTGTCGCTTCAGGTGACGGCCTCCCGCCGAGGCGCTCAAGGTCGCGCTCGAGGCGGTCGAAGTCGACGGGGCGCCGGTTGTCCGGGTCGACGAGCGAGAGGTTCCAGGTCTCGTCGCCCTGGTAGCAGTCCGGCACGCCGGGGAGGAAGGAACGCAGCACGACCTGGCCGAGGGCGATGGTGGCGCCGAGTTTCGCCACCTCTTCCACGAGGTCGCCGAACGCCTCATGGAGGACGGCGCCCTCTCCGGCAAGGCTGTGGGCGGCGATGGCGATGAGCGCCTCTTCGTACTCCTCGTCCGGAGCGGTCCAGGAGCTGTTGACCTTCGCCTCGCGGGCCGACTTTCGCAATGCGTCGCCCACCCGCGCCGTCAGCTCCCCCCACTCGGCGCTCCCACCGGCGGCAGGAAGGACGGCGAGCAGGGTGGCGGCTATGAGCCGCAGTTCGAGCGCATTCCCGACGAGCTTGCCGGTGCCGGTCTTGCGGAGCGGGGACAGCTCTGCGAAACGGACGAGGCCGGCCTCGAACTCCGGCGCCACCTCCGCCAGGGCGAGGAGCCGGGCGCGGCAGTCGGCGCTCCGCTTCGTGTCATGGGTGGTCCCGGCGACGAGGCCGCCGTAGCCGGCCCGGGCGCGGCCGGCCGAGCGTGAGTGAAGGCGCTCGAGACCATCACGCGCGGTCCCGCTCCGGGTCGCCGCCCACCTCGAGAAACGGGAGGGGGCCGACGAGCCGGTACCACGCCGTGTCCTCGACGCCCTTTGCCATCACCGGTGCGCTCAGCTGCTGGAACCGCGTCGTGCCTTCGCTCGGGGAGAGAAGCCCGCTGTCAAGGGCGCCCGGGGCGGCCGCCTCGACGACGGCCCGGTCGAATTCCGACGCCCCCTCCGGCGACACGTAGGCCCGGTAGACGGGGAAGTCGACGAGGATCCTGCTCAGCTCGTCCGGGTCGGCCCCGAGGAGGGCGGCGACCTTCTCCCGCTCAGCGGCGAAGGTCTCCTCGGCGGCTAGCAGCTTGCCGCCGGCGACGGCGTCGGCGACCCGGTCCTCGCCCTCGGCCCGGGCGCCGTCCACGAGCCGGCCGAGACCCTCTGGGTCGACAAGTGCACCGGAGATGTCGTCGGCGATCTCGTAGCCTGTCGTGCCGGCGACGGGCCAGGCGGGCTGGAGGGGCTCGTCCCGGGTGAGGATCTTCTCGACGACGATCGGAATGCCCCCCGAGAGCTCATCGAGCCGCCGCAGGTACGTGAAAGGCTCGGCGAGCCCGTCGACATGGTCGACTCTGAGGCCGTCGAGCGCCCCGGTCTCGACGAGGTCGGCGACGAGGCGGTGGGTCAGCTCGAAGACGGCCGGGTCCTCCACCCGGACCCCGACGAGGCCGTCGATGTCGAAGAAGCGGCGGTAGTTGCGCGCCCGCCTGTCCCTCCAGTGGCAGAGGCGGTAGTGCTGCCGATCGAGCACCCGGGCGACGTCGTCCCCCGGCTCCCCGCTGCCCTCGGCGACGGGCAGGACAGGCCCGTCCAACCCGTAACAGATGACGGGCGAGCCGCCGACGAGCTCGATTCGGAGCTCGCTCGATGCCAGCACCTGCTCGAGCGGCTCACCGAGTATCGGCAGTGCGACCTTCGGCTCGCCCGACGATTCCCCGCCGCCGCATCCGCCCTGCTCCCAATCTATGTCGAACACAGCCGCGTAGGGCGATCCCCGCCCGTGGCGGAGCACGTCGCCCCACCACGGCCCGGACGGCCAGGTGGCGAGATGGTTGGGCACGATGTCGAGCAGGACGCCGAGCCCGTGACGATGCAGCTCGGCGACGAGCCGGTCGAGACCCTGCCGGCCGCCGAGCTCGGCCCGGACGGCCGTCGGGTCGGTGCCGTCGTAGCCGTGGACGCTCCCCGGAACGGCTTCGGCGATCGGCGAGAGGTAGGCGAGCTCGACCCCGAGGGCGGCGAGGTAGCCGGCGACCGCCGTCGCCTCGCCAAAGCCGAAGCCCGGCCGGAGCTGCAGTCGGTAGGTCGACCCGAGCCGTTTCGGTGATGATGCTGAGGCGTCTCGATCGGTCAAGGCCCTACCCGCCGCCTCTGTCCGCCGGGCCTCCCGGGGCGAGCAGGAGCGCCCCGAGCGGCGGCAGGGTGATGGCCGCGCTCTGCTCCCTGCCGTGCGAGGGCACCGGCTCGGACTTGAACGAGCCGAGGTTGCCGACGCCGCTCCCGCCGAACTCGGCCGCGTCGCTGTTGCAGACCTCGGTCCACTCCCCACTGCTCGGAAGGCCGATCCGGTAGCCGTAGCGGGGCACCGGGGTGCAGTTGACGGCGACGACGACGTCGCCCGTCGCGCCCGAGCGCCGCCATGCGAGCACGTCGTTGTCCGGGTCGTCGGCGACGATCCATTCGAAGCCCTGCGGGTCGAAGTCACGTCCCCGGAGCGGCTCGATCTCGGCGTAGAGCCGGTTCAGCTCGGCGACGAGGCGGGCCACGCCGGCGTGTTCGGGCTTGTGAACGAGCTCCCAGTCGATCTGGTCCTCGTGGTTCCACTCCCGCCACGTGGCGAGCTCGTCGCCCATGAAGAGCAGCTTCTTCCCGGGCTGGAACCATTGGCAGGCGTACAGCAGCCGGAGCGTCGCGCGGCGCTGCCAGTCGTCGCCCGCCATCTTCGTCGCGAGAGCGCCCTTGCCGTGGACCACCTCGTCGTGGGAGAGAGGCAGGACGAACCGTTCCGTGAAGGCGTACAGGCCGCGGAAGGTGAGCTCCCCGTAGTGGTACTTGCGGTGGATCGACTCCCGCTCGAAGTGCTGGAGCGTGTCGTGCATCCATCCCATGTCCCACTTCATGGAGAACCCGAGGCCGCCCTCTGCGGTCGGCGACGACACCCCGGGCCAGGCTGTCGACTCCTCGGCGACGGTGACCGTGCCCTCGAAGTGCTCGTGGACCGAGTCGTTGAACTGGCGGAGGAAGTCGACCGCATCGAGGTTCTCGCGGCCGCCGTAGCGATTGGGGACCCACTGCCCGGGCCCCCGCGAGTAGTCGAGGTAGAGCATCGACGCGACGGCATCCACCCTGAGCCCGTCGACGTGGTAGCGGTCGAGCCAGAACCATGCGCTCGAGACGAGGAACGAGCGCACCTCGAGGCGGGCATAGTTGAACTCGTAGCTGCCCCAGTCGGGATGGACCCGCCTGCGCGGGTCCTCGTGCTCGTAAAGGCGCGTCCCGTCGAAGTCGCCGAGGCCGAAGTCGTCGGTGGCGAAGTGCGACGGAACCCAGTCGAGGATCACGCCGATCCCCCTCTGATGGAGCGCGTCGATCAAAGCCATGAACCCCGTCGGCGTCCCGTAGCGGGCGGTAGGGGCATAAAGTCCCGTCGCCTGGTAGCCCCACGAGCCGTAGTACGGATGCTCCATAACCGGGAGCAGCTCGACGTGGGTGAAGCCGTGCCCGCTGACCCAGTCTGCCAGCGGCTCGGCCAGCTCCTCATAGCTCATCCAGCCGTGGTCGGGCCGGCGCCGCCATGAGCCGAGGTGGACCTCGTAGATGGAGACGGCCGAATCGGCCGCCTGCCGGCCGGCCCTCTCCGCCATCCAGCGGCCGTCATTCCACTCGTAGCTCAGATCGGCGACTACAGAGGCGCTCCCCGGCGGCAGCTCAGCGGAGAAGGCGAACGGGTCCGCCTTGTCCCGCGAGCGCGAGCTGAGCGGGTCGATGCGGTACTTGTAGAGCGTCCCCGGCCCGGCGCCCCCGATGACGCCGGCCCAGATCCCCGACGTACCCTGCCGCTCGAGGGGATCGGCTCCGGGCGTCCAGCCGTTGCCGTCGTGGATGACCGAGACTGCGGCCGCGTTCGGGGCCCAGACTGCAAAACGAGTCCCGCTCGCCCGCCGGGCGCCCTCGGCATGGCCCTGTGTGCCCTCGGCGTCTCCCAGCAGATGGGCACCGAGGAGCTCGTAGGACTGAAAGTTGCGCCCCTCGTTGAACAGGTAGACGGCGCCGCCATCGAGGAGCGGTGGTGGCGGGGCCGGCGCTGCAGGCAGATCGGCCTCGGACGGCGACGGCGATGACGGCGCGACGGCGTCGCCTCTTCGGACCACGTCATCGGACTTACCCCGACCGGCCATCGCCCTACCGCCCCTCCCCGTTCCCGCTCCCGCCCTCTGTTCGACTCCGGCGGGCACCGTCGAGGCGGACGAGCGGCTCGAGGAGCGGGCTGTCGGCGAGCTCCTCGATCGAATACGGGAAGCGGCGGCTGAAGTTCTCGTGCTCGTCGGTCGTCCCCGGCACGTTCTGCGGATCGTGCTCGGCCCAGAGGTCCTCGAGGTTGGCGATGACGATGCCGGCCCTCGAGGTGCCGAGCTCTTCGAGGACCGCCGCGTGCACCTTGGCCGAGTCCTCCGTCTCGCCTCTCCCGATCGCACCCGATGCCGACAGTCGTTCGACGAGCAGCTTGTGCGACTCGTGCCGGCTCGCCCTCTCGGCCGCCGCCTCGTCGCCGGTGACGAGGCCGAGCCGCTCACGGTCGTCGATGTCGGTGCCTTCGAACCAGCCGGCGAACGTCGCCGTGTCATGGGTGTCGACGAGGGCGACAGATCCCGCCCGCGGCCGGAGAGGTTCCCCGGGTTCTGAGTCGAGATCGAACACGGCGACGTGCATGCCGGCGATGCCATGCCGGCCGAGAGCCTCCGTCAGTCCGGGATCGACCGTCCCGAGGTCCTCGCCAACGAGAGCGGCGTCAACGCGCCAGGCCTCGAGGCAGGCCAGTGCCAGCAGCTCGTCGCTCCGGTAGCCCACGTAGGCCCCCTCGGCCGGCGAGGCTCCGGCGGGAATCCACCAAAGGCGCTGGAGGCCCATCACATGGTCGATCCGCAGGGCGCCGGCGTGACGCAGCAGATGGGCGAATGCACCGGCGACGACCGGGTAGCCCGAGCGGCGAGCTCCTTCGGGATGAAGGGGCAGGAATCCCCAGTCCTGGCCGGACGAGAAGAACATGTCGGGCGGGGCACCGACGGTGACGTCGCTCGCGAAGGACTCCGGGAACGCCCATGGGTCGTAGCCGTCGGCCCGGCATCCGATCGGGAGGTCGAGCATGAGGCGGCAGCCTGCCTCCGCCGTCGCCGCCGCCACCGTCCCGAGCTGCTCGTCGGTCGCCCACTGGGCATAGACATGCGCCAGCACGGCGAGGTGGGGGACGTCTCGGCCGGCGAGGATGTCGCCCGCCGCCCATGAGTCCGGCCATGCCGACCGGTCCGGGCCGGCGGCCTCTGCTGCGGCGCGGTAGGTGGCGTAACGCAGCACGTCGGGCCGATCCGCCTGGAACTGCCGGAACGATGCCAACCGGGGGCCACCGCCCGCGAGCACCCGCTCTGCACCGTTGCCGAGGAGCGGCCTTATCGAGGCGGCGGCAGCGGCCACGTCGGCGTCGTCGTGCGCCCGAGCCCGCCTGAGCGTGGGCGCCTTCGGGCACCTCGGAGAACTCGCCAGCCAACTCCGGGAGCCGTCGGGCGTCGAGGTAGCCCTCGTTCCACCAGAGCCGGCTCAACGGCGAGTAGGGGGTCGTGAGCGCCCCGGGCGCCTCGATGCGGGAGTAGTCGGCAAGGAGGGGCAGCGTGGCGAGATAGGAAGCCCCGAGCTCGCCCGCCCGTCGGCCCAGCTGCTCGAGGCACGTCAGGTCGCCGGTAGCGAGGCTCCGCCCGTCGAAGAGGGCATAGGTGGGCGCGAAGACCCCCCAGGAGCGGCTCTCGGGCGGGCGGGCGCGCGAGGGCGCCGAGATCACCTGGACCGTCTCCGCCGAGTCACCTGAGCGGGGCCGGAGCCTGTGGAGGCCGAAGGGGAGCGGCTCGACGCGAGCTCACCGACGCCGGGAGGGGCCGCCACGAGGAGGTCGGTCGCCGCCGAGCCGTCCTCGAGCTCGAGCTCGAACGGGACCGTCGTGCAGGGCGGCTGCATTCACGGGCCGGCCCGCACCGTCTGCCGGTGACAGCGAGAGCATCCCGTCCCAGGCAACAGTCACCGAAGGCCACGGCCGCCCCACTTCGGCTGCTTCGAGCCGGCGGAGGCAACCGGTGGCGTCGGCCGGCCTCTCGATCGGCTCGCCGAGAGCCCGGAGTACGGCGACGAGGGTGTCCTCGGAGACCTCCCTCGGGCGCGAGTGGGCGTCGTCATAGGTGACGGCGATGCCGCGGGCGGTCGCGAGCGCGGCGAGGTCGGCCGCGGGTCCCTCCCGGCGGCCGGCTCATGCCGAGCGGCCCTGGCGGTCGAGGGCAAGCTGCCAGCGGAGGCCGAGGAGGGGGAGATGGACCCACTCCGGGCGGTTGCCGAGCTCGTAGCGAAGCTCGTAGAGCGCCTTCTCGAGCAAGTGGGCTCGCAGGTCGATCGCGAGCTCGTCGTCAGGCGGCAACAGCTCCGCCTCCCGAGCCGGGGGAAGGTAGCCCTCGAGGTAGGCGATCGAGGTCCAGTAGGCCCAACGGGTTGCCGCCCGGTGGTAGTCCTCGAGCTCGAAGGTCGAGTCGAGCTCGACGACGCCCCGCGAGACGAGGTCGTCGACTGCGCTGTACCCGGCGTACTGGTATGAGCGGAGCATCCCGGCCACGTCCCGCATCGGCGACCGCTTGAGCCGCCGCTCCCCGAAGCTGCGGGCGGGCTCGCCCTCGAAATCGACAAAGACGTAGTCCCGCCCGGTGAAGAGCACCTGGCCGAGATGAAGGTCCCCGTGGATGCGGAAGCGCTTCCCTTCCCGGATCTCGAGCACGCCTTGGAGAGCGTCGAGCAGCTCCTGCTCGCTCTCGAGAAGCTCGTGGGCGAGCTCTTGATCCCGCGGCGGGAGGAAGCGGAGGCGCTGGCGGACGAGCACGAGCGTCCGGCGGGCGGCGGTGCGCATCGACTGGTAGAGCGACCGCTGGGACATCGCCGTCATCGGCTCGGGAGCAAAGCCCGGTCCGCCTGCCCGCGACGTCGAACGCGACGTGGAGCTCGGCCGTCCGCCGCCCGAGGAGCTCGGCACCGGCGAGGGTCTCGGAGATGAGCGCCTCGGCCTCGGCAGGGATCTCGCCGGCGAGGACACCGGCGAGGAAGCCTCCCTGATCCCGTCCGGGGAGGTGGCAGCGGGACATCGCCCGCCGCCGGCACGCAGTTCTCGAGGAACGAGCTCGCCGCCCGCAAGGTGGCCCGCCAGGCGTCGGACTCGTGCGGCACGAACTCGTGGACGACGGCAGCGGCGGTCTCCTGGCCGCTCGGGCTCACGAGCTCGATCGAGCCGAGAAGCGGGGCCACCGCCGCGCCGACCGAGGTGAGGAGGCGGCCGAGCTCGATCTCGGGATGAGGCCCCGCCTGCAGCCGCCGGAGCGTCTTCATGATGCAGCGGGGACCGTCCGGGTCGCCGAGGATGATCGAGGTGTTCGACTGCTCGGCGCCCGAGACGCGCGCCGGCGAGCGCGGGCTCGTCGGGATTCGGGCGAGGACGTCGGCCATCGCCGGGACGGGGACGCCGGCGAGGCGCGTCCCACTCTCGTTCGTGCGGCGCCGCCGGTTGGCGACGAAGTCGACGAGCATCTTGCCGAGCGCCGGCTCGAAGTGGGCGTCGACGAGCAGGCCCGCCATCCCCGGCGTCGGGGTGAGCAGAGCGAGCACTGCCTCGGGGTGGTCCTGGGCGATGGCGTCAGCCTGCTCGCCCTCGACGTAGGTGACCGGGAGGAGGTACCGCTCCGGCTCGCCGTCGAGGTACTCGACGCCAACCACGAGGAGCTCGGCCCGCTCGGCGGCCGTCGTGAGCGGGAGCGTGACAGTCTCGACGATCGTCGCCTGCTGGATGCGGCGCTCCTTCGCGCCGAACCACCGCCGCGTCTTCAAGATCGTCGGCAGGAGCGCCTCGAAGCGGCGCCGGTTGTCACCGGGCTCGGTGAAGCGCCACCACGGCCCGCTCACCTTGAGCGCCGGAAGCGAGAGCGTGCCCGTGTGGGTGTCAGAGCTCGGGTCGCCGAGAGAGAGCCAATAGAACGAGTGCGGCCCGAGAGTGACGAGATAGGGGAGCTCGCCGATCATCGGGAAGGTCGTCTGGCCGAAGAGCTCGCGGGGCGTGACGCCGCGATGGGCAGCAAGGTCAAGCTCGACGAACTGGGCGAAGCGGGACAGGTTGGCGACGACGAGGACCGCCTCGTGATCGTCACGGCGGACGAAGGACAGCACGCGGGGGTTGTCGGAGTAGACGAACTCGATCCGTCCGCGGCCGAAGACGGGGTGACGCTTGCGCAGGGCGATGATCCGGCGCACCCACCGCAGCAGCGAGTCCGGGTTGTCGAGCTGGCCCTCGACGTTGACCGACTCGTAGTGGCACTGCGGGTCGATGTTGACAGGCAGGAAGACGCGCTGCGGGTTCGCCGTCGAGAAGCCGGCGTTCCGGTCGGCGTTCCACTGCATCGGGGTGCGGACGCTGTTGCGGTCCCCGAGGTAGACGTTGTCGCCCATGCCGATCTCGTCGCCGTAGTACAGCACGGGAGTGCCCGGCAGCGACATGAGAAGGCCGTGCATGAGCTCGATCTTCTGACGGTGGTACTGCAGTAACGGGGCGAGCCGGCGCCGGATGCCGAGGTTGATGCGCATGACCGGGTCGCGGGCATAGGAGCGGTACATGTAGTCCCGCTCCTCGTCGGTCACCATCTCGAGGGTCAGCTCGTCGTGATTGCGGAGGAAGAGCGCCCATTGGCACGACGGGGGGATCTCGGGCGTCTGCTGCATGATGTCGATGATCGGGAAGCGATCCTCCATCCGCAGGCCCATGAACAGCCTCGGCATGAGGGGGAAGTGGAACGCCATGTGGCACTCGTCACCCTTGCCGAAATAGGCGCTCGCGTCCTCGGGCCACTGGTTGGCCTCGGCGAGGAGCATCCGTCCGCTGAAGCGGTCGTCGATGTGCCGCCGGAGCTCGGCGAGGAACTCGTGGGTCGCCGGGAGGTTCTCGCAGTCCGTTCCGTCCTCCTCGTACAGATAGGGGACGGCGTCGAGGCGGAGGCCGTCGACGCCGAGGCGGAGCCAGAAGTCGACGGCTCTAAGGACGGCTTTTCGCACGGCCGGGTTGCGGTAGTTGAGGTCGGGCTGGTGGGAGTAGAAGCGGTGCCAGTAGTACGACTCGGCGACGGGGTCCCAGGACCAGTTCGACGACTCGAAATCCTGGAAGATGATGCGGGCTTCCCTGTACTTGTCAGGCGTGTCGCTCCACACGTAGAAGTCGCGCTGGCTGGAGCCGGGAGGCGAGATCCGCGCCCGCTGGAACCACGGGTGCTGATCGGAGGTGTGGTTGAGGACGACCTCGGTGATCACCCGCATGTCGCGGCGGTGAGCCTCCTCGACGAAACGGCGGAAGTCGCCGAGCGTGCCGTAGTCAGGATGGATGCTCGTGTAGTCGGCGATGTCGTAGCCGTCGTCGCGAAGCGGCGACGGGTAGAAGGGGAGGAGCCAGAGCGCCGTCACGCCGAGCTGGTGGAGATAGTCGAGGCGGTCGGCGAGGCCGCGGAAGTCACCTCTCCCGTCGCCGTCGGAGTCGGCGAAGGCACGCACGTGGAGCTCGTAGATGACGGCGTCCTTGTACCAGTCGGTCGCCAAGCCAGGGATGATGAGGGGCTCGGAGGTGCGGGCGGGGCTCATGTCGCCCGCTCCACGCTCAAGAGATGAGCAGGGACGCCGGCCGGATCAAGCTTGACGAAGTTCCGCCCGGCCTGCCACAGGTAGGCCTCCTCGCCGAGCATGTCCCTCACGCGCAACGTCTCGCCCCGGCCGATCCCGACCTCGGTCAGGTCGAGCTCTACGAAACCCGATTGCGCCCACTTCGGGTCGAGGTTGACGACCCCGATCACGATGTCGCTCCCGTCGGGATCCTGCTTCAGCCACGCGACGATCTGTTCGTTGTCGACCGGGAGGAAGCGCAGGCCGTCGTCGCGCTGGAGGGCGGGATGCGACTGACGGGCGAGGTTGAGCCGGCGGACGAGGCCCGCCAGGCTCCGCGGGTCAGCGAGGTCGTGATGATGAACCTCATATTTCTCCGAGTTGAGGTACTCCTCGCTGCCGGCCCCTGCCGGCTCGTCCCACTGCAGCTCGAAGACCGGGCCGTATATCCCGTAGTTCGCCGACAGGCCGCCGGCGAGAACGAGCCGCCCGATGAAAGAGGCGCGACCGCCCGCGCTGGAGGCTCTTCGCGAGGATGTCCGGCGTGTTCGGCCAGACGTTCGGGCGGAAGTACGACCGGCCCGGGCCGTGAGCGAGCTCCTCGAAGTACTGGAGGATCTCCCACTTCTCGTACCGCCACGTGAAATAGGTGTACGACTGGTCGAAGCCCAGCTTCGCCAGCCTGTGCATGACCTTCGGGCGGGTGAACGCCTCCGACAGGAAGATGAGCTCGGGGTGGGCGGCCTTCGTCTCGGCGAGGAGCCACTCCCAGAAGGCGAAGGGCTTCGTATGGGGGTTGTCGACCCGGAAGATGCGCACACCCCGCTCGACCCAGCCCATCGTCACGTCGTAGAGGGCCTGCCAGAGACCATCCCGGTCCGAGGTGTGGAAGTCGATCGGGTAGATGTCCTCGTAGCGTTTGGGCGGGTTCTCAGCGCAGGCGATCGATCCGTCCGGACGGTGGCGGAACCATTCGGGGTGCTCCCGCACCCACGGATGGTCGGGTGAGCACTGAAAAGCGAGGTCGATCGCCACCTCGATCCCGTGGTCCCTCGCCTTTTCCACGAGACGGCCGAAGTCCTCGAAGCTCCCGAGCTCGGGGGCGATGGCGTCATGGCCCCCCTCGGCGGCGCCGATCGCCCACGGGCTGCCGACATCGCCCGGCTGGCCGGCCGGGGAGTTGTTGGGGCCCTTGCGAGCGGTCACGCCGATGGGGTGGATCGGGGGCAGGTAAAGGACGTTGAAGCCGAGCGACGCCACATACGGGAGCCGGTCGACGACATCCTCGAGCGTCCCTGACCGCTCGGGGTCGGGACTGGCCGAGCGGGGGAACAGCTCGTACCAGGAGGAGAAGGCCGCCCGCTCCCGCCCGGCGTAGACCTTGAGGCGGGCCACGGCACCACTGCCGGCGGGGACGCCCCGGTCGGCGAGGGGGCCGCCCCGGGCAAGGGCCGTCTCGACCTCGTCGAGCACGGCCACGCCGAGCCGGCCTTGGACACGGGCGGCGAGGTCGCGCACCGCCTCGAGGTCGCCCGCTCCCTCCCCGCCGTCGAGGAAGCCGGCCGCCTCCATCAGCAGACCGCTGCCGATCTCGGCGTCAAAGGGATCGGGACGGGCCGCCTCGAGCCGGCGCCGGGCGTCGCGCGCCCAGGTGCCGATCTCGTCTACCGCCCCGAGGACCTCGACCTCGATCGGGCCGGGGACGCTCGGGACGAACCAGCCGGCGAAACGGTCATTGCCGAGGGGCGTCATCGCCGCCGCCTGCCAGTGGCGGTCGCCGGCGCCGCGGTGGCGGAGCACCGCCCGGACGAGGTCGTGACCGTGGGCGAAGACGTCCGCCCCGACATCGAAGCGATCGCCCACGACGGCCTTCCCGGCGAAGCGCCCACCGTCGACGACAGGCTCGACCCCCTCGATGACGACGTCGGGTGAAGGGGCTGGGAGCGCCGGTCTCGAGGGCCTCTCGGCTGCCACGCTCAGCCACCACGTGTTCCTCCGAGCGCCTCGGCGTCACACAGCCACAGCACCTCCGGCGCCCTCACGAGAGCCGCCGGCAGGTCCTCCCCGCCGAACACCCGTCTGACGGCGTCGGCCTTCGAGGCCCCCGCGACTGTGAAGACGACGAGTCGGGAGGATGCGATCGCCTCGAAGGTCAGTGTGAGCCGTCGGAGGGGGTTGTGGCCGGTCGGATCCTCGTTTCGCACGACCATCTCACCGCCTCGCGCACCGAGGCCGGCAGAGCCGGGGAACAACGAGGCCGTGTGACCGTCGGGGCCGAGGCCGAGGTGGACAAGATCGAGGGGTGCCTTCGATGCGAGAAGCTCGGCGTAGCCCGCCGGATCGTCGCACGACATGGGGTAGAAGGCGCCGAGCTCGAGGAATCGCTCACCGAGTGCCTCCCTGATGAGGCGCTGGTTGGCGGCGTCGTCGTCGGGGTCGACGCATCGCTCGTCCCCGAGGAAGACCTCGAGGCGAGGCCCAGTCGATCCGCGCGCCGACAAGGCGCTCGTAACAGGCGCGGGCGGTCTCGCCGCCGGAGAGGGCTATACGGAAATTGCTCCCCGGGGAGTCAGCCTGGCGGCCGGCGACGAGGTCGGCGAAGGCGCCCGGGACGTCGTCGACGAGGCGCAGCTCGCCGGAGGGGGGGCGGGGAGGAGTCATTGCTGGGCCATTCATCCGGGGGCGGAGGCTGGGGGTTGTGGGGACAGTCGGGAGGAGCCGCTAGCGGTCGTTCTCGTCCTCGGCCGGCTGCCCGAGCTGGGCGGCCTTGTTCTTCAGCCGGTCGGCGACCTCGTCGAAGGACTTCTCGAACGCCGTCACACCTTCTGACTCGAGCGTCCTTGCCACGTCCTCGAGGTCGACGCCGACCTCGGCGAGCTGGCCGAGCACCCGGCGGGCGCCCTCGAAGTCGCTGTCGACTGTTCGCGCGACCTTGCCGTGGTCGAGGAAGGCACCGACGGTGTCCTCCGGCATCGTGTTCACCGTGTGCGGGCCGATGAGGCTCTCCACGTAGAGAAGGTCGGGGTAGTCGGGGTTCTTCGTGGAGGTGGACGCCCACAGCGGCCGCTGGGGCCGCCCACCGGCGTTCTCGAGCGCCTCCCACCTCGGTCCGCTGAAGCGGCGCTCGAAGTGCTCGTAGGCAAGGCGTGCCTGGGCAACGGCGGCCTTGCCGCGAAGCCCGAGAGCGGTCTCGGCCTTAGGCGAGCCGGGATCATCGGCGGCGATCTTCTCGAGGCGCCTGTCGGCCTCTGTGTCCACCCGGCTCACGAAGAACGAGGCGACCGAGGCGACGGTGACCGGGTCACCGCCGGCTTCCACGAAGGCCTCGAGGCCGGAGAGGTAGGCCTCCATCACCTCCTCGTAGCGGTCGATGGAGAAGATGAGGGTCACGTTGATGCTGCGCCCCTCGGAGATCATCTGGCGGATGGCCGGGATGCCGGCCTTCGTGCCGGGGATCTTCACGAGAAGGTTCGGCCGGTCGATCCGCTCGTGCAGGTCGCGGGCAGCCTTGATCGTCCCGTCGGTGTCGGTGGCGAGATTCGGGGCCACCTCGATCGAGACGAAGCCGTCCCCACCCCCGCTCTCGTCGTGGAGCGGAGCGAAGAGCTCGAGGGCGTCGCTCACGTCTTTCACCACGAGATCCCAGTAGGTGTCGAGCACGTCGCCGTCATGGGCCCGGATCGACTCGGTGAACTGCTCGTCGTAGGCAGAGCCGTCCTCGATCGCCTTTGCCATGATCGTCGGGTTGGACGTGAGCCCGCGCACGCCGTCGGCGATCAGCTCGCTCGAGGCGGCCGTCGGTCAGGTACGACCTCTTCAGGTTGTCGATCCACGGGCTCTGCCCGCACTCGTCGAACAGATCGTTCAGTCTCGTCATGGTCTCTCGTCCTCCTCGTCCTTCGTAGCGTGATCTGTGGCGTCCTTCGAGCCGAGCAGCCGCCGGGCGTGCTCGGCGACGTTGTCCGCGGTGAAGCCGAACTTCTCCATGTTGACCGACCCGGGAGCCGACGCCCCGAAGTGGTCGATCGAGACCGTCGCATCCGCGTACCGGTCCCAGCCGAAGGAGGAGGCGGCCTCGACGGCGAGGCCGGGGAACGCCATCGGGGAGCACCGACTTCGCGATACCCGTCGTCCTCAGCGGCGAACAGGTCCCACGACGGGAACGAGACGACGCGGGCCTCTGATCCCGTCTGCCGCGAGAAGCTCCCGCGCCCCCATGCAGTGCTGCACCTCGCTCCCGGTGCCGATGAGGACGATGTCGTCTCTCCCGCTCTCGCCGCCGGCGAGCACGTAGGCGCCGCGGGCGACCCCCTCCCGGGCGAGCTCGGCCGTCCCCTCGAGAACCGGGACGTCCTGGCGGCGTGAGGATGAGCGCCGTCGGCCCGTCGGACTCGACGGCGATCGCCCAGGCGGCGGCGCACTCGTTGCCGTCGGCCGGCCGGATGAGGCGCAGCTGTGGCATCGCCCGCAGCGAGGCGAGCTGCTCGATCGGCTGGTGGGTCGGTCCGTCCTCGCCGAGGCCGATCGAGTCGTGGGTGAAGAAGAAGACGGCGTGCGCCTCCGACATCGCCCCGAGGCGGATGGCCGGCCGGGCGTAGTCGCTGAAGACGAAGAAGGTGCCGCCGACAGGAAGGACGCCGTTGTGGAGCGCCATCCCGTTCATCGCCGATGCCATCCCGAACTCGCGGATCCCGTAGTGGATCTGGTTGCCCCCGGGATCCTCACGGGACTGAACCGATCCGGCGTCGAGCTTGACCCCCGTGTTGCCCGTCAGGTCGGCCGACGCCGGCGACGAGGCCGGGGATCTCGGCCGCCGTGGCGTTGACGCACTGGTTGATCGACTTTCGCGTCGCCAGCTTCGTGCCGGCCTCGAACTTCGGCAGCTTCGTCCTGCCAGCCCTTCAATCCCTTGCCCGCCTTGCAGGCCTCGTAGACAGCCCGCTCGTCATCGCTCAGGAGCCCGAGCCGGTGCTCCCACGCCTCTCTTTCGGGCCAGCCCCGCCTGCCGGCCTCGCGGTAGTACTCGAGGACGTCCTCAGGGACGTAGAACTCCTCGTCGGGAGGCAGGCCGAGGAGCGCCTTCGTCTCCCTGATCTCGTCGGCGCCGAGGGGGTCGCCGTGGGCCTCCTTCGTGTCGGTGCGGTGCGGCGAGGGCCAGCCGATGTGGCTGCGGAGGATGAGGAGGGTGGGGCGTTCCGCCTCGGCCATCCCGTCCCGCAGGCCGCGCTCGAGGACGTCGAGGTCGTTCGCCACCTCGCCGAGGTTGATCACCTGCCATCCGTAGCTCTCGAAGCGACGCTGCGCGTTGTCGTTCGTGGAGAGCTCCGTCGGGCCGTCGATGGTGATGTGGTTGTCGTCGAAGACGTAGACGAGCCGCCCGAGCCCGAGGTGGCCCGCGAGCGAGGCGGCCTCGTGGCTGACGCCCTCCATCAGGTCGCCGTCGCCGCAGAAGACGAAGACGTGATGGTCGAACAGCTCAGGCCCGAAGCGGTGGCGGAGGAACCGCTCGGCGATGGCGAGGCCGACGCTCTGGGCGAAGCCCTGGCCGAGCGGCCCGGTCGTGACCTCGATGCCCGGGAGGTGGTGCACCTCGGGATGCCCCGGCGTACGGGAGCCGAACTGGCGGAACTGGCGGAGGTCCTCGAGCTCGAGGCCGAAGCCGGTCAGGTAGAGCATCGAGTACTGGAGGATGGAGGCGTGGCCGTTCGAGAGCACGAACCGGTCGCGGTCGGGCCAGTCCGGATCGGCGGCGTCGTAGGAGAGCACGCGGGTGAACAGCACGTGAGCGAGCGGGGCGAGCGCCATCGCCGTGCCCGGGTGGCCCGAGTTCGCCTTCTGCGGGGCATCCATCGCGAGGCCCCGGATGACGTTGATGCAGCGCTGCTTCGAGCTTCGGATCCTTGACGAGGTCGGCCACGCCAGGAGCCTACCGGCGCCTGCCGACGGCCCCCGTGGGCGTCGAGCGGCCGGCCGGTTCAGCCGGTGGCAGCCTCCGGCGCCGGCTCGGCGCGTCTCGAGCGAGTCGCACCTCGTTGAGGCGGACCTTCGCCTGCCCGGTGCGGACGAGGCCGCTGATGATCCACCAGCCCGGGTCGATCTGGCGCTTCTTCAGGGCGAACTTGGCCGAGGTCGGGGCGGCGTGGTGGTTGTTGTGGAGCCCCTCGCCGACGGTCAGCCAGGCGAGCCACTGGTTGTTGCGGGCCGTGTTCTCGTAGGCCTTGCTCCCGAAGCGGTGCCCGATGGCGTTCACCGCGGAGTTGATCGCCAGGTACATGACGGTGTGGAAGCCCGGCCGCCATGAGGCCGACCTCCCAGCCGAAGACGAGGCAGAGGAGCGGTGATGCCGATGCCGAGGCCGAGGAAGGCGTGGTCGAAGAGCACCCTGTCGAGCCGGTCGGGCGGCAGGTCCTTCGCGTAGCGCCTGCGTCGTCTCGCCGTCGCGGGCGCTCTTGCGGTAGAGCATGACGTTGCCGAGCTGCACCTTCCAGAAGCCGAGGAGCAGCGGGCGAGTGCGGGTCCCCCTCGACGTCGGTGTAGGCGTGGTGCTTGCGGTGGACGGCCACCCACTGGCGGGGCCGGATGCCCGTCATGAGCCACATCAGCACCCGGAAGACCATCCGGACCGGCGGCGAGACGCGTGATCGACCTGTGGGCGAGCGCCCGGTGGAGGTAGATCGTCGTGCAGGCGAGCGCCACCTGGCAGACGACGAAAGCGATGATGAGAGCGAGGAGAACCTTGGGCACGTGGCGAGCCTAGCAAACGCCCTACCGTCCGGTAGGTAGGAAAGCCGCGGGCTGCGTCTTGTAGCGTTCGGAAGTGCTCGACGCCTGCCGATCTCCCCCCGCGAGCGCCCGGGTCGACCCGCGAGGCGATCCTCAGTGCGGCCCTCAACTGCTTCGCCGAGCGGGGCTTCGACGGCACGTCGCTCAACGACATCGCCGACGCCGTCGGGATCCGCCGCCCGAGCCTCCTCCACCACTTCGCCTCGAAGGAGGCGCTCTACCGGGAGGTGCTCGAGGCGTCCTTCGCCGACTGGCTGGAGCGGGTGGCGCAGGCGACCGACGTGCCGCGAGACGGCTGGGAGCAGGTCGACCGGGTCCTCAGCGTCGGCTTCAGGTTCTTTGCCGAGAGCCCGGACTTCGTGAGGCTCGTGCAGCGGGAGGCCCTCGCGGGCGGGGGCTTCCTCGCCGCCGACCTCGCCGCCGCCGTGCGGCCGATGCTGGAGCGGGCGACGTGCCTTCTTCGCCCGGCAGATGGAGGCCGGCCGCTTCCGCAGCCACGACCCCGAGCAGCTCGTGCATCACCGGCTACGGCGCCCTTGCCGACCTACTTCTCCGAACGTGCCCTTCCTCGAGGCGCTCCTCGATCGCGACCCGCTCGCCGAGGACGAGCTCGAAGCGGCGCCTCGAGCACCTGCGCAGCTTCTTCAAGGCGGCCCTCGAGCCGTGAGCCCGATGCAGGTCCCGCCGAACTGCGACCTCACCCTCGGCATCGTCTGCCTCGACAAGTCCGTCCCCGGGCGTGACGACGTGGGCGATGCTCGCCGACGAGCGCTTCGCCAACCCGGCCGGGATCATCCAGGGCGGCTTCCTCGGCGCCTTCGCCGACTCGGCGATGGGGGCCTCGGCCGTCACCTTCGCCTCCGCCGAGTCAAAGGGCCGCGTCTTCTGCGCCAACGTCGAGATGAAGACGAGCTTCGTGAAGCCGGTGACTGCCGGGACGGCGCTCACCTGCGTCGCCCGGGTCGTCTCGGGCGGCGGGCGCGTCGTGTTCTGCGAGGCGGAGATCCGCGACTCGAGCGACCGGCTCGTCGGCGACGGCCTCCTCGACGTACCTGATCGACCCGCGAGCCTGTTAGCTTTCCTGCGATGCCTGAAGGTGGTCGCGCTCCGGCATCGGAGCTGAGCGAACTCGTGTCGTTGTCGATCGCTGTACGTGAAGCAGCAGACCCTCGGCCCGCTCAAGGCGGCCGGCCGGTCGCTCGCTGTTCGGATCGGCGGCGGCGCTCATGCTCGGCATCGGCGCCATCCTGCTGCTGACGGGCCTGCTGCGGGCGCTCCAGACCGAGACGGGCACCCTGTTCGCCGGCGAGTGGTCGTGGGCGCCGTACTTCTTGACCCTCGTCGCCGGCCTGATCGGCTTCGGCCTCCTCGCGGCGATCCTGCTGCGGTCGCCGAAGGTGCCCGCGCTCGAGCACGGGCGGCGGTGAGGCGTGAGCGCCGCCGGCGGCCGGGTCACGCTCGGCGATCTCGAGTCGAAGCTGCGCGAGCTCGGCTCGGGCGTGCAGGAGGTGGCCACCCAGGCGGCCGCCCCCGCCATCGGCGGAGCAGCCGTCGCAGCAGTGCTGCTCGTTCGTTGCGGTCTACCTGCTCGGCCGCAAGCGGGGACGCAAGGACGCCCCGGTCCTCGAGATCCGACGCATCTGACCCGGCGCGGATCGCCGGAGACCGATGCGCAGCTGGTTCGAACGCCTCACGGCAGCCCTCGTCCGCCGCGGCTTCCGTGAGGGCCTGCTCGGCGGGAGCGGCCTGTGGCTCGCCGTCGGCGCGGTCGCCTGGCTGGCAAGGTTCCTCGCCCGCCGGCCCGAGCGCAGCGTCGTCGTCGAGGAGATCGCTCTCGGCGAGTCGATCACCGTCACGAGCGTGCCCCCGCCCCCGTCGGGACGCCGTCGCCGCAAGCTCGATCAAAGGCGCGGCGAGCCGCACGCGACGAGGCAAAGCAGGTGCGCCGGGAGCGGAAGCACGGCCGTCACCGTCCCCGCCGCCCGACGACGGAGATGCTTCGAGCAGGAAGCGGGCGGGACGCCGCCACGGGTGACGGAGGTTCCGGCCGGCGCAAGGGTGCGCCCCTTCACCGAGGGTGAGCGGATCCTCCTCGTCGACCGGAAGGGCCGCCGCTATCTCGTCCGGCTGAGGAGCGGGCGGAGCTTCCAGTCGCACGCCGGCGTCGTTCCCCACGACTCCCTCATCGGCGCACCTGAGGGCTCCGAGGTCGAGGCGAGCCTCGGGAGCGGGAACGGCCGCCGCTCGAGCGCCCGCTACCTCGCCCTCCGCCCGACGCTCGCCGACGTCGTCGTGGGCATGCCGCGGGGCGCCCAGGTCATCTACCCGAAGGACCTCGGCGCCATCGTCATCGCAGCTGACATCTTTCCCGGGCGCCCGCGTCCTCGAGGCCGGCGTCGGCTCGGGCTCGCTGTCGATGGCGCTCCTCCGCGCGGGCGCAGAGGTCGTCGGCTACGAGCTGCGGGCGGACTTCGCCGAGCAGGCGATGGCGAACGTCGCCGCCTTCCTCGGCGAGGCCGCCAGCGGACCACTACAGCGTGCTCGAGCACGACGTCTACGAGGGGATCGACGAGACGTCGCTCGACCGGGTCGTGCTCGACCTCCCCGAGCCGTGGAGGGTGGTGGCACACGCCGAGAACGCCCTTGTCGCCGGGTGGGATCCTCTGCGCCTACCTGCCGTCGATCAACCAGACAGCCGACCTTCGCCACCGGCTCCACCGGAGCGCCTTCGGCCTCGCCGAGACCTTCGAGGTGCTCCGGCGGACATGGCACATCGAGGGCCGGTCGGTCCGGCCCGACCAGCGGATGGTGGCCACACCGGCTTCATCACGACGGCGCGGCTCCTCGAGCTCGGCTCAGCTGGCCCCGTCGCCCCCCCGAGACCGACGGGCCTGTCTCGGTGCCGGAAGCCGACGGGCCCGCGGGCACAGGGACGCCACAGGCTGATCGCCCGTGGCGGTGATCAGTCCCCGGCGACGATGAAGATGCACTCCCCCGGGCACTCCTCGGCGGCCTCGGTGACGGCGTCCTCGAGGTCAGAGGAGACGTCGGCCATCTGGGCCGAGCCGCCCGGGCTGTTGAGAACCGTCGTCGCCCTGCTTCACGTAGGCGAGGCCGTCGTCGAGCAGTGTGAAGACCGACGGGCAGATCTCCTCGCAGAGGCCGTCACCCGTGCACAGGTCCTGGTCTATCCACACCTTCATCTGCTCGAAGCTCTCCTTTGCCGAACGCACGGCTCGTCGCCCCGCCAGAACGCTGCGTCCCACCGGCGCTCCTGGCGCCATTCTACGGGCGAGCGGCGACCCCGGCCGGAGCCGCGCCCGTCGCCGGCAGAGCTGCCGCTACATTCGCCGCCCATCGCGGCGTTCGGACAGGACCCGGTGTAGGGTCCGGATCGACGGGCAAAGCCCGAGGAGGTGACTGCGGCATATGGGGGATTCTCAGCATCCTGACGACAACCTCGCTGTCGAGCAGCTGGCAGAGGAGCTTCGCGTCAGGGCCGAGCAGGCAGAAGAGGAGATCGCCGAGCTCCGTCGCAGGCTGCAGGAGGCGCCCCAGCGGGTCCGGTCCCTCGAGGAGCGGCTTCTCGAGTCGAAGGGTCAGCTGAGCCATGCCGTCTCCCAGAACGAGAAGCTGACCTTCACCCTGCAGCAGGCGAAGGAGCACATCGCCGCGCTCCGCGACGAGGTCGAGAAGCTGACCCAGCCGCCGGCCGCCTACGGCACCTATCTGCAGACGAACGACGACGGCACCGTCGACGTCTTCTCCTCCGGCCGCAAGATGCGCGTCTCGATGCATCCCGACGTCGAGCTCGACGACCTCCGCAAGGGCCAGGAGGTCGTCCTCAACGAGTCGCTCAACGTGATCCTCGCCCGCGACCACGAGTCCGGGCGGCGAGGTCGTCACGATCGCCGAGGTGCTCGAGGACGGCCGGCGGGCCCTGTGCGTCGGGCCGGGCCGACGAGGAGCGGGTGGCGGAGATCTCCGAGTACCTGGCGGACATCAACCTCCGCGCCGGCGACTCTGTGCTGATGGACCCCCGCTCCGGGCTCCTGCTCGAGAAGCTGCCCCGCCCGGGCATGGAGGAGGTCGTGCTCGAGGAGGTCCCCGACGTCACCTACGCCGACATCGGCGGCCTCGACAGCCAGATCGAGGACATCATCGACGCCGTCGAGCTGCCCTATCTCCACAAGGAGCTCTTCGCCGAGTACCGGCTGCCGGCGCCGAAGGGCATCCTGCTCTACGGGCCGCCCGGGATGCGGCAAGACGCTCATCGCGAAGGCGGTCGCCAACTCGCTCGCGAAGAAGGTCGCCGAGCGACCGGCAACGCCAATGCCCGGAGCTACTTCCTCAACATCAAGGGCCCCGAGCTGTTGAACAAGTACGTCGGCGAGACCGAGCGCCAGATCCGCCTCGTCTTCCAGCGGGCCCGGGAGAAGGCCGAGGAGGGCGTCCCTGTCATCGTCTTCTTCGACGAGATGGACTCGCTCTTCCGCACGCGGGGGAGCGGGATCAGCTCGGACATGGAGTCGACGGTCGTGCCGCAGCTGCTCGCCGAGATCGACGGCGTCGAGACGCTGCGCAACGTCATCGTGATCGGTGCCTCCAACCGGGAGGACCTCATCGACCCGGCCATCCTGCGCCCGGGCCGCCTCGACGTGAAGATCAAGATCGAGCGGCCGACGAGTCGGCCGCCCAGCAGATCTACGCCCGCTACCTCACGGCCGAGCTGCCGCTCGAGCCGGACGACGTCGCCGCCTTCGGCGGGGGGGACGCCGACAAGGCGGTCAAGGTGATGATCGAGAAGACGGTGGCCGAGATGTACCGGGCCGAGCAGGACAACCGGTTCCTCGAGGTGACCTACCAGAACGGCGACAAGGAGATCCTCTACTTCAAGGACTTCTCCTCCGGGGCGATGATCGAGAACATCGTGCGGCGGGCGAAGAAGCTCGCCATCAAGCGGGCGATCGCCGGTGCGGGCCGCGGCATCCGCCTGAACGACATGCTCGAGTCGATCAAGCAGGAGTACAAGGAGAACGAGGACCTGCCCGAACACGACGAACCCCGACGACTGGGCGAAGATCTCCGGCAAGAAGGGCGAGCGGATCGTCTACGTCCGCACGCTGATCGGCCAGGGCGAGGACGACCAGGGCGGCCGGGCGATCGAGCGGGTGGGGACCGGCCAGTACCTTTAGCGGTGCCGGTCGCTCGGTGGTTCACGCGAACTGGCTGCCACGGCAGTAGCCGATCAACCACTGCAGGCGGCAGTGCCGCTAGAGTTCGGGTAATGACACAACGCGGCACCACGCCGACGCGTGCTGCGGTAGCGTCCGAATCGTGGCCATCGCCAAGGTGTGCGGGATCGAGACCGAGTACGGCGTGCTCGTCGTCTCGAACCCGGAGATGAGCCCGACCACGGCTTCCTCACTCCTCATCAACTCCTACGTGGCCCGCCTCGAGCGGCGGGTGGGCTGGGACTTCGAGGACGAGTCGCCCGGCAAGGACGCGCGCGGCTTTGCCCGCGAGGGCTCCATGCCGCCCGAGGTCGAGACCCACCTCGTCAACGCCGTGCTCACGAACGGGGCGCGCTACTACGTCGACCACGCCCACCCGGAGTACTCGACGCCGGAGTGCTCGACCCCGCTCGAGCTCGTCTGCCACGACAGGGCCGGGCGAGGTCGTGCTCAGCCGCTCGATGGAAGCCGTCAAGCTACCTGCTCCCGCCGGGCGAGGAGATCCTCGTCCACAAGAACAACAGCGACGGCAAGGGCAACTCCTACGGCTGCCACGAGAACTACCTCGTCGACCGGGCCACCCCGTTCTGCCCGGATCGTCCAGCGGCTGACACCGCACCTCGTCACCCGCCAGATCTTCGCCGGCGCCGGCAAGGTCGGCCAGGAGAACAGCGACACCGACCAGCCGGCGCACTTCCAGCTCAGCCAGCGCGCCGACTTCTTCGAGGAGGAGGTGGGCCTCGAGACGACGCTCAAGCGGCCGATCATCAACACCCGCGACGAGCCGCACTGCGACCCGCAGAAGTACCGCCGCCTGCACGTCATCGTCGGCGACGCCAACCTCTCGCAGGTGGCCACCTTCTTGAAGGTGGGCACGACGGCGCTCGTGCTCGCGATGATCGAGGACGACTTCGACGCCGGCCACGACCTCACGCTCGCCAACCCGGTGACGGCGATGCGGGCCGTCTCGCGCGATCCCGATCTCGAGACGCTCGTCGAGCTCGCCTCGGGGGAGAAGATGACGGCGGTCGAGCTGCAGTGGGAGCTGTTCGGGCTCGCCCGCAAGTACGCCGAAGACCGCGGCCTCGCCTGCCTCGGCGAGGACGAGGATCGGCGAGATGGTGCTCGACCGGTGGGAGCACGTGCTGCAGGGCCTCGAGACCGAGCCGGAGTCCCTCGCCGGCCGAGCTCGACTGGGTGGCGAAGCGCCGGATCGTCGACGCCTACCGGGAGCGTCACGGCTCGGCTGGGGTGACCCCCGCCTCTCGGCGCTCGACCTGCAGTACCACGACCTGCGGCCCGAGAAGTCGCTCTTCGCCCGCCTCGACATGGAGGAGCTCGTCGACGACGCCGACGTCGAGCACGCCGTGACCGACCCGCCCGAGACGACCCGGGCCTACTTCCGCGGGCGCTGCCTGGCGAAGTTCGCCAAGAGCATCGTGGCGGCCAACTGGGACTCGGTCGTCTTCGATGTCGGCGAGGACCCGCTCCGGCGGGTCCCGATGATGGAGCCGCTCAGGGGTACGGCGCGACACGTCGATACCCTCTTCGAGGATTGCGAGAGCCCCGCCGAGCTGCTGCAGCGGCTGGGATCCTAGGAGATGTGACTGATGGCTGAACGAGAGCAGAAGCGGCGCCCGGCGCAGAGCCGGGAGACCGACGACGTCGAGGAGGAGGAGCCGGCGGCCACGAACGAGCGCGGCGAGAGGCTGAAAGCCGAGATCGACGACCTGCTCGACGAGATCGACGAGGTGCTCGAGGACAACGCCGAGGAGTTCGTCCGCAACTACGTGCAAAAAGGCGGCGAGTAGCACGCCGGACCGGCCTCGGCCGGCGAGCGGGCCGTCGACCGCTGTTCGCGCGGCACGACCGGTAGCCTGCGCCTCAATGAGCCTTCCCATGTTCCCGGTCGGGGACGACCCCGGCCCGAGCTTCGTGGACCTGATGCGCCATGCCGGCCGGTCCGGCGGCCGCTCTCGCCGAGGCGGCTCGAGCGGAGCTGTCGCCGGGACGTGGGTCGCCGCCACCTCGGAACGCCTCGCGGAGGACGTCGTCGGCGGCCGGCCCGGGGTCTGGCACGGCACCACGATCGTCGCGCTCCGCTCGCGGCGCGGGCGTCGTCATGGCCGGCGACCGGCGGGCGACCGAGGGCCACACGATCGCCCACCGCGGGATCGAGAAGGTCTTCCCGGCCGACCGCCACTCGGCCGTCGCCATCGCCGGCGCCGCCGGCCCGGCCATCGAGATGGTGCGCCTCTTCCAGACCCAGCTCGAGCACTACGAGAAGGTCGAGGGTTCGACGCTCAGCCTCGAGGGCAAGGCGAACCAGCTCGCCCAGATGGTGCGGGCCAACCTGCCGATGGCGATGGAGGGCCTCGCCGTCCTGCCGCTCTTCGCCGGCTACGACCTCCGCAGGCAGCACCGGGCGGATCTTCTCCTTCGACCTCACCGGCGGCCGCTACGAGGAGCTCGACTACTACGCCACCGGCTCGGGCGGCCGCGACGCCAAGACGACGGTCAAGCTCGGCTACCGGGACGGCCTCGGCACGCGACGAGGCCATCGAGCTCGCCGTGAAGGCGCTCTACCAGGCGGCCGACGAGGACTCGGCGACGGGCGGCCCCGACCCCCTCCGGGGCATCTACCCGGTCGTCGCCGTCGTCGACGAGGCGCGGCTACCGGCGGCTGTCCAGACGCCGAGGTGGCCGACCGCTTCGTCGCGCTCCTCGGCGACCCTCGCCCGCCACCGCGGACGCCACCGAGGTGACCAATCCGCCCGCCACGTCTGCGAACGCGCCGCAGATCGAGCCCAGCCGGAGGGCGACCAGTCATGACGATGCCGTTCTACGTGGCGCCGGAGCAGGTCATGAAGGACCGGGCCGAGTACGCCCAGAAGGGCATCGCCCGCGGTCGGGCGCTCGTGGCCGACGATCTACGACGCCGGCGTCCTCATCGTCGCCGAGAACCCGTCGCGGACGCTTCACAAGATCAGCGAGATCTACGACCGGGTCGCGTTCGCCGGCGTCGGCAAGTACAACGAGTTCGACCAGCTGCGGGTGGCCGGCATCCGCCACGCCGACACGAAGGGCTTCGCCTACTCGCGCGAGGACGTCGACGCCCGCTCGCTCGCCAACCTCTACGCCCAGTACCTCGGCCAGGTCTTCACCCACGAGATGAAGCCGCTCGAGGTCGAGATCCTCGTCGCGGAGCTCGACGCCGCCGGGCGACGCCCACCAGCTCTACCACATCGCCTACGACGGCACGGTCGTCGACGAGACCGGCTTCTCGGTGCTCGGCGGCGACGCCGCCACGATCACCGACCGGCTCGGCGCCTCCTACGACAAGGGCTGGTCGCCTCGAGGAGGCGCTCCGCCAGTGCGTGGCGGCCCTGGCCGGGCCCGACCGCACCCTCGGCCCGGCCGAGCTCGAGGTGGCGGTCCTCACCGAGCGGCGCCGAGCGGCGGTCGTTCCGCCGCATCACGAACGGCGAGCTCGAGGCGGTGCTCGACGGCTCCGAGCGTCCACCGGGCAGTCACCTCGGCGACCGGCGAAGGCCACGAGCAGCGCTCACCGAGGCGGGCGAGGCGAGCACCGAGCGGCCGAGGAGGCAGTCACCGACGCGGCCGAGGACGGCGGCCGACCCGGCCGATGGCAGTGGCACCGAATCCCCGGAGTAGAGCGACCCGCCGGCCGTGCCCGGGCACGGAGGTCCCGGGAGCCGAAGGCCCTAGCCGGCGCCCTCAGTGGGCGGCGGCCACGTAGGCCGACGACGACGAGGATGATCACGACCACGACCACGAGGGCCGCCGGAGCTCCGTGGACACGGGGCGCCGCCGGGCGCTGCCTCGGCGGGGTCCGGCTCGGCCGGCGGCGGCGAGGCCTCGAAGGACGAGGAGTCGACGAAGGCGTCCTCGACCGCGTCGGCGAGAAGGATCTCGCGCGCCAGCTCGAGCTGGTCGGCCGGCACGAGGACCTCGACGGCGCCCTGCAGCGGATAGGGGCCGTCGCTCACCCCCTTCAGCACGACGATGACGCCCTCGGCTCCCGAGACGGGCGGCGAGCACCCGGCCATGGAACGAGCCCATGACGGTCGTCAGGTTCCGCAGCCGGCCGAGAGCAGGCACGCGGCGAGACGCTACTTCGGCGCTGCAACGCCTGACGACTGGCGAGGCCACACTACGGTGGCCGCGTGGAGCGCAGGATCTTCGGCCTCGAGAACGAGTACGGCGTGACGTGCACGCTGCGCGGCCAGCGCCGGCTCAGCCCCGACGAGGTCGCCCGCTACCTGTTCCGCCGCGTCGTGAGCTGGGGCCGCTCGAGCAACGTCTTTCTCGAGAACGGCGCCCGCCTCTACCTCGACGTCGGCAGCCATCCCGAGTACGCCACGCCCGAGTGCGACTCCATCGCGGACCTCGTCGCCCACGACAAGGCGGGCGAGCGCATCCTCGAGGGCCTCGTGCGCTCCGCCGAGGCCCGCCTGCGCGACGAGGGGATCCGGGGCGTCGTCTACCTGTTCAAGAACAACACCGACTCGGCCGGCAACTCCTATGGCTGCCACGAGAACTACCTGACCGGCCGGCGCGACGACTTCTCGCACTACGCCCAGGTGCTCATCCCGTTCTTCGTCAGCCGGCAGATCTACTCCGGGGCCGGCAAGGTCCTCCAGACGGCGCGGGGGGCGATGTTCTGCCTCTCGCAGCGGGCCGAGCACATCTGGGAGGGCGTCTCCTCGGCGACGACGAGGAGCCGGCCGATCATCAACACCCGTGACGAGCCCCACGCCGACGCCGAGCGGTTCCGCCGGCTGCACGTCATCGTCGGCGACTCGAACATGAGCGAGTACGCCACGTTCCTGAAGGTGGGGGCGACCGCCATCCTGCTGCGGATGCTCGAGGAGCCGGGAGTGGTGCTCCGCGACCTCACCCTCGAGGACCCGATCCGCGCCATCCGGGAGATCAGCCACGACATCTCCTGCCGGCGGCTCGTCCGCCTCGCCAACGGCCGGGAGGCGAGCGCCCTCGACATCCAGAAGGAGTACCTCGGCCGGGCGATCCGCTACGACGAGCAGCGCGGCCTGCCGCCACTCGAGCACCAGGCGCTCGAGATGTGGCAGCACTGCGTCGAGGGAGTGGAGAAGGACCCGCTGAGCCTCGACCGCGAGTGCGACTGGGTGATGAAGCACCGCCTCGTCGAGGCGTACCGGGAGCGCCACCAGCTCCCGCTCGGCCACCCCCGGGTCGCCCTCCTCGACCTCCAGTACCACGACGTCGACCGCCGCCGGGGCGTCTTCTACCTGATGCAGCGCCAGGGGGCGGCCGAGCGGATGACGACCGACGACGCCATCGACCTGGCGATGGAGCAGCCGCCCCAGACGACGAGGGCCCGCCTCCGCGGCGAGTTCATCCGGCGGGCGAAGGAGCGCCGGCGCGACTTCACCGTCGACTGGGTGCACCTGAAGCTGAACGACCAGACCCAACGGACGGTGCTGTTGAAGGACCCGTTCCGCTCCCACGACGAGCGGGTCGAGCGGCTGATCGAAGCGATCTGAGGCCGACTCGCAGGCCAAGTAGCCTCGGGTCGCGATGAGTGACGTCCTGCCTGAGGCCGGCGAGGCTCCGCCCGAACCCGATCGAGCGGCCGAGGAGGGAGCGACGTCCCCGCTCGACGCCCGTGACGACGGCGGCGCCGATGGCGCCGCGGCGACGGCGCCGGCGGGGAGCGGCGAACGGCGCCGGCTGGCAGCGGACAGGGCGCCGCGAGCGGCGGCGGAGACGCCGCCACCGGGCGCGTCCTGCGGAGGCACAGCGCCGGCGGCGCTGGCTGCTCAGCTGGCTGACCGTCATCGTGCTCGGGGCAGCCGTTGCGCTCGGGCTGCGTTTCTTCGTGGTGCAGACGTTCTTCGTGCCGAGCGGCTCGATGATCCCGACGCTTCAGCCCGGCGACCGCATGCTCGTGCTGAAAGTCGGCTACTCGGTCGAGCGGGGGGCCATCGTCGTCTTCCGCCGGCCGCCCGGTGACCTGAGCGACCCGAACCAGGACGACCTCGTGAAGCGGGTCATCGGGCTGCCAGGCGAGACGATCTGGTCGGTCGGCAACACCGTCTACATCAACGGCCAGCCGCTCGCCGAGCCCTGGCTGCCGAAGAACGACCCTCTCGGGCCGCCGATCACCCGCCAGAAGATCCCGGCCGGCGACTACTTCATGATGGGCGACAACCGGAACGACTCCTACGACAGCCGGGACTGGGGACCGCTTCCCGGGTCGTACATCATCGGCCGGGTGTTCCTCGTGATCTGGCGCAACGGCAAGCCCGACTTCCACGTCATCTGAGCCCTTCTCGTCCGAGCCCGCCGGTCGCTCAGCTCGAGGTTGTAGGGCAGCACCGGGCAGGAGCTCGGCCCGGCTCCGACCGTGTCGACCGAGCGGCGTCATGCGGGGCCGGTACACTTCGGCCCATGGGCGGACTTGACCCGGCAAAGATCCTGATGATCCTGCTCGTGGCCGTGATCGTGCTCGGCCCCGAGCGTCTCCCGAAGGCAGCCCGCCAGCTCGGAGCGGCCTGGCGGGAGCTCACCCGCGTGAGGGAGCGCCTCGAGGAGGAGGTCCGCTCCGCCTTGCCGGACCTCGACCTCCCCTCCATCCCGACCATCCCCCGCGGCGGGCTCACCGGCTACCTCACCGGCATGATGACCTCTGTCGGGAGCGGGGGAGCCGAGGCGAGCGGGGCGATGACAGGCGAGGTCGTCAGCGGGGCCAGCTGCCGGCGAGGCGGCGCAGGACGCACCGAGGGGGGTTTCTCGACCTCGGAGTGGACATCGGCTCCCGCCGTCGGCGCCGTCGCAGGCCATCTCGTCAGCCTCGCTCAGCCTCGTCCGGGCTCCCGGCCGGTTGGCAGTCCACCGGAGCGCCCTCACCCGGCTTCGCCAGTGGCTCGCTCCTCTCGGGTGTCCCGGCCGTGGCAGCCTCCGGGCCCGTTTGCCGCCGAGGTCGAGCTGCTCGCCGGACGAGCCGAGCTGGAACTGAGCCTGCCGTCAGAGGACCGCCCGGTCATCCGGACGGCGGACGAGGCCGTACAACTCATTGACGGTTCCGACTGAGCGGCGTCCCGGCGAGGATCAAGATGGCCCGAACGATCACGAGACGCGACAAGGCGCGCACCTCGCCGGACTCGATGACGCTCTTCGAGCACCTCGGCGAGCTCCGCCGGCGGCTCATCATCTGCACCATCGTCTTCGTCGCCGGCGCCATCGTCTGCTACCTCGGCTACGACCACATCCTCGGACGTGCTCCGCCACCCGCTCTGCGAGGTGACGCCGCACGACTGCAAGCTGATCTTCACCGCCCCGCTGCAGGGCTTCACCACCCGGCTCAACATCTCCGCCTACGGCGGGCTCGTCATCGGCCTGCCGGTGATCCTCTACGAGCTGTGGCAGTTCGTCACGCCCGGGCTGAAGGCGAACGAGAAGCGCTACGCCCTTCCCTTCGTCTTTTCCACCGTGCTGCTGTTCGCCCTCGGTGCCTTCATCGCCTATGCAATCTTCCCGAAGGGCCTCAGCTTCCTGCTCCACACGAGCGGGACCGGCACGACGCCGCTCCTCACGGTCCAGGACTACGTCGGGCTCATCACCCTGCTCATGGTGGTGTTCGGCATCGCCTTCGAGTTCCCGGCCGTGCTCGTCGGCCTCGAGCTGGCCGGCGTGCTCAGCACGCGCGGCGCTCTCAGACGCTTCCGGCGCTTTGCCATCATCATCATCACCATCTTCTCCGCCGTCGCCACGCCGAGCTCGGACCCGTTCTCGATGCTCGCTCTTGCCATACCGCTCCTCTTGTTCTACGAGGGCTCGATCGTCATCGGCAGGCTGTGCCACAAGTGAGCTGGTGACGCCCGGCGGCCAGGCGACCGCGCCAGGGCCGCTTCCTGGCCGGGCCAGCCCTTTCCGCTCGACCGCTTCCAGCTCGAGGCCCTCGACGCCCTCGACGCCGGCCGCTCGGTGCTCGTCACGGCACCGACGGGCGCCGGCAAGACCGTCGTCGCCGAGTACGCCGTCCACCTGGCGCTCCGAGCGGGCGTGAAGGCCTACTACACGACGCCGCTCAAGGCGCTCTCGAACCAGAAGTACGCCGACCTCCGGCGCCGCCACGGCCCGGAGAGCGTCGGCCTTCTCACGGGCGACAACTCGATCAACGCTGACGCGCCCGTCGTCGTCATGACGACCGAGGTGCTGCGCAACATGATCCACTCCGAGCGCGCCGGGCCTCTCCGACCTCGGCTACGTCGTCCTCGACGAGGTCCACTTCCTCGAGGACCGCTACCGGGGCGGCGTCTGGGAGGAGGTCATCCTCGGCGCCCCGAGCGAGGTCGTGCTCGTCTGCCTCTCGGCGACGGTGGCCAACGCCGACGAGCTCGCCGCCTGGATCACCCAGGTCCGGGGGAGCACCGTCATCGTCGAGGAGCACCGGCGCCCGGTCGAGCTGCGCGACCTGTTCGCCATCGGCGACCGGTGCAGCAGAGCCGGATCGCCCTGCTGCCGACCTTCGTCGACGGCCGGCCCAACCCGACGGCGATCGACCTCGACGAGATGATGCCCGCGCAGCTTCCCGGCAGCCCGCCGCCCCCGCACGCCGTGCCGCAGGGCGCCGCCGGGCCGGCCGGGCTGGCCGCGCGGACCTACCGCCCGAGGCGGACCGAGGTGGTCGAGCGCCTCGACGAGGAAGACCTGCTCCCCGCCATCTACTTCGTCTTCTCCCGCGCCGGCTGCGAGGACGCCGTCCGGCTACTGCCTCGACGACGGCCTCCGCCTCAGCTCGGCCGCCGAGCGAAGGCGCGTGCCGGGAGATCGCCGAGCGCACACGTCGAGGCACTGAGCGACGACGACCTCGCCGTCCTCGGCTACGGGCGCTTCCTCGCCGCCCTCGAGGCCGGCAGTCGCCGCCCACCATGCCGGCATGGTGCCGCCGTTCCGGGAGGCGGTCGAGGCGTGCTTCACCGAGGCGCTCGTGAAGGTCGTCTTCGCCACCGAGACGCTCGCCCTCGGGATCAACATGCCGGCCCGCTCGGTCGTGATCGAGGAGCTCACGAAGTACGGCGGCTCGGGCCACGTGGAGCTCACGCCGGGCGAGTACACCCAGCTCACCGGGCGGGCCGGCCGGCGCGGCATCGACGAGGTCGGCTACGCCGTCGTCCTCGCGTCGCCGTTTCACACCTTCGAGGAGGTGGCGAGGCTGGCCGGCGCGCCCGGCCGGGCGCTCACGTCGTCGTTCCGCCCGACCTACAACCTCGCCGTCAGCCTCGTCCGGCGCTTCGACCGGACGGAGGCCTACCGCATCGTCACGTCCTCGTTCGCCCAGTACCTGTCCGAGGAGGACCTCGGCGAGCAGCTCGATGCCGTCCTCGACCTGCTCGAGCGACCGCGGCTACCTGCGCGGCTGGTCGGTGACGCGAAAGGGCGAGATGCTCGCCGGCCTCTACCACGAGGCCGACCTGCTCGTCGCCGAGTCGCTCGACTCGGGCGTCCTCGACGGCCTCGACCCGGCCGATCTCGCCGCCGCCGTCTCGGCGCTCTGCTTCGAGGCACGGCGGGAGCGGGAGGGGCCGTCCGGCCCCCGCCGGGGCCGCTCGGGGCCGCGGTCGAGCAGATGGCGGAGATGTCAGAGGAGCTCGCCGCTGACGAGCAGGCCCGCGGTCTGCCGCGTGACGCGGGGAGTCGACCCCGGCTTCGCCGTGCTGACGCGGGAATGGGCGCGGGGCGGCGAGCTCCGCCGGATCCTGGCGCCCCCGCGCGGCCGCACGAGCAGGGGAGGCGGCCGGCGCAGGCGCGGAGGGCGGCGCGCGCCCGGCCGGCGCCGCCCGGACCGGCCCGCCCGCCCGGTGATGACGGGCGGGCGACTTCGTCCGCAACACGAAGCAGGTGATCGACCTCCTCCGCCAGCTCGGCGGTCGTCGCGCCGAGCGAGTCGCTGCGGTCAGGCTGCCAGAGCGGCGGCCCAGCGGCTGCTCCGCGGCGTCGTCGCCGCCTCGTCGGCAGTCACCGTCGAGGAGGACGACGGCACCATCCACGCCGTCGGGCCCCCCGGCTCGTAGTCTTCCTCGGGCATGTCCCTCATCGCCCCCGAGTCCTTCACCGAAGATGAGCGCACCCTGCTCAGCCGGTACTTCACGAACCTCGACGGGCCGGTCTTCGCCCTCATCAACCTTCCCGAGGTCGTGAAGGGGGCCCTCTTCGCCCGCTACTCGCGCTCGTCGAAGAGCCTCCGCCGGCTCTTCCTCGACGAGTTCGTCGAGGACCTCGACGTGAGCGGGGACACGAGCCTCGACGCCACCGTCGGCCTGCGGCGGGCCGAGCAGCTCTACGAGCGGGTCTTCAGCGAGTACGGCGACGACTCGGTCGCCCAGCTCGGCGGCGTCCATCTCGCCTGCGAGCAGTCGTCCAACCTTCTCACCAAGGTCCTCGAGCGCGGCCGGCTCATGTCCTACCTCGAGCAGTCGACGCGCTACATCCCCTACGACACCCGCCTCTCGACCGGCCACTACCGCTACATCCGCGAGCCGTCGATCCTCGAGTCCCCGCTCGGCGCCCGCTACGTGGGCGAGATGGACCGGATGTTCGACACCTACGGCGAGCTGCTGCCGGCCCTGCAGGCCTTCGTGAGCCACCGCACGCCCGGCGGGCTCGGGGGTCTCGGCGATGGCCCACCGCCAGGCGGTGCGAGCCACCTGCCTCGACGCCCTCCGGGGCCTCCTCCCGGCCGGGTCGCTCTCGAACGTCGGGATCTACGGCTCGGGGCAGAGCTACGAGCTGCTGCTGCTGCGGATGCGGGCGAGCGCCCTGCCCGAGGCCCAGCTGTACGCCGAGATGATGATCACCGAGCTGCGCAAGGTGATCCCGTCCTTCCTCACCCGCCTCGAGCGGCCCGAGCGGGGGGGAGCGTGGGCGGAGTACCTGCGCTCGACCGAGGCCGAGACCGCGCCGGCTCGTGCGCGATCTCTGGCCGGTGAAGGCCCCCCAGCCCGGGGCGAGCGTCACGCTCACCGAGTTCGACCGCGACGGCGAGAACAAGGTTCTCGCCGCCATCTGCTACCCGCACTCCAACCTGAGCGCCGCCGAGATCGACAGCCGTGTCGCAGAGGCTCGGCGAGGAGGAGCGGAGGGCGCTCTTGCGGGCCTACGTCGGCGAGCGGCGCAACCGCCGCCACCGGCCCGGGCGGGCCTTCGAGGCGACCGACGTACCGCTTCGACGTCGTCGCCGGACTACGGGGCCTTCCGGGACCTGCAGCGGCATCGGCTGCTCAGCATCGAGTGGCAGCCGCTCGGCACGGACCTCGGCTACGAGGTGCCCGAGCTCGTCGAGGAGGCCGGTCTCGCCGGCCGCTACGCCGAGTCGCTCGAGCGGTCACGAGCGCTGCACGACTCCCTCGTCAGGTACTTCCCCGACCAGTGCGGCTACGCCGTCGCGCTCGCGTACCACATCCGCTTCTCGATGCAGATGAACGCCCGCGAGGCGATGCACGTGCTCGAGCTCCGCTCGACGCCACAGGGCCATCCCGCCTACCGGCGGGTGGCCCAGGAGATGCACCGCCTCATCGCCGAGGAGGCCGGCCATCGCATGCTCGCCGGGGCGATGAGCTTCGTCGAGCACGGGGATGTGGAGCTCGGGCGGCTCGAGGCCGAACAGCGGGCCGAGGCGCGATCGAGCCGGGCGAGCCTGAGGTCGGTCCGCCCTCCCCCTGAGAGGGCTGCCGGCGGCGAGCCTCGACGATCCGGCGACGCACCTCGGTCGCACTCCGCCGGCCGAGAGGACTGTGGACCGGCCTGCATCGCCGCTCGCAGCGAGCGCGGCTCGAGAACGGCGCGACGTCGTTCTCGGGAAGAGGTTCGGCCGTCCCGTTGTTGCCCTATAGTCATCGCGCCTTCGAGGCAGCGCGGTCCCGGGGCGGCCGCAGCTCGAACCTGGGCGCCTGGAACGAAAACGACATCGAGGAGCCAATGCCAAAGGACATCAAAGAAGAGGCCGTCGACGACGCGAACCTGGTCGACGCCGACGATGCCGATGGAGACGCTGACCTCGCCGAGCTGACTGACGAGGACGCCCTTCCCGACGACGACGCGCTGCTCGACGACGACGACGTCCTCGACGACGTGACGACGACGAGGACGACCTGGCCGACGACCTCGGCGATGCCGCCGAGGATCGACGACACCGCCGCCGAGCCGGGAATCGTCATCGTGCCCGTCGCCGAGGCCGAGGAGACCGCAGCCGAGGAGGAGGACGAGGAGGAGATCGACGACGATGACGTCGAGGCGAGCCTCGACGTGATCTTGAAGGAGCGCCTCGTCGTGAACGACGACGAGGACGAGGACGAGGACGAGCCGCCCGACGCCGAGGACCGCGGGGACGGCAACATCAGGGTCCTTCCCAAGCAGCCGGGCGAATTCGTCTGCCGATCGTGTTTCCTCGTGAAGAGCGAGAGCCAGCTGGCCGATCCCGCCCGCATGCTCTGCCGCGACTGCGTCTGAAGAGCGCACAAGCTAGGGTCGCCCCGGTGCCCGACGACCGCCCTCTCCATGAGGTCGCTGTTCGAGTACGCCGTCTACGTGCCGATCGGCATCGCCGCCTCCGTCGCCGAGCAGCTGCCCGAGCTGACGGAAAAGGGCCGCCAGCTCGCCGGCACCCGGATCCACCTCGCCCGGCTGATGGGGGAGTTCGCCGTCGGCCATGCCCAGCGCCAGGTAGGCCGCATCTTCTCCTCGACGGCGTTCGGCCGACGGGCACGGCGGAGTCGGCGGCGTCCGGCCCGCCGAGCCGGCACGGTCCGACTCGGTGACCTCGGCAGCCCCGAGGCGCGCACGATCCTCTCGTCGCGAGACAGCATCGGCGGTCGTGACGAGCACGGAGGAGCCGCATGCGACGGCATCGACGTCTCCGGCGCTGCGTCGTCTGCAGCCCCGCCGCCGCCGACGGCGTCTCGTCGCCGCCGGCCGACGAGCCGACCTGCCGCGAGGCGTCCGCTGCGGCAGGCATCGACCTGCCGCGCGCCGGGTCGACTTCGCCATCCCGGCCTACGACACCCTGGCCGCCTCCCAGGTCGTTCAGCGTCTCAGCTCGCTCGAGCCGGACGAGCTCGAAGCTGTTCGGCCGCTACGAGATCGGCACCCGGGGGCGCCGGACAATCCTTCATCGGATCGCACAGCTGAACGCCGCCGCGGGCCGCACGCCACTCTGAGGCGGCCGAGTGCGAGTGGCAGCGCGAGCCGCCACGGCAGGTGACCTGCCGGCTCTGGACGCCCTCCTCTCGACCTGCGCGGCTGCGTTTGCCGCCGAGCGGGGCGGGCGGCAATTCGTCGGCCGTGAGCTGCTGAGGCCGCCCTACGCCGAGACGGCTTGGCGACTGCTCCTCGGCGATCCGGACGTCCTTGTCGTCGCCGGCACCATCGACGACCAGCTGCTCGGGCTGGCGGTCTCGAGGATCGAGACGCTGCCGACGGGCAGGCGCTCGGCCGCCTCGAGCTGCTCTTCGTCGAGCCGGAGGCAAGCGAGGTGGGTCTCGGCGAGGCGCTCGTCGAGAGGCGATCGCCTGGGCGGCCGAGCACGGGCCGCCAGCGCTCGACGCCTACGCCCTCCCGGGCAACAGGGAGGCGAAGAACTTTCTCGAGTCGTCCGGCTTCGTCGCCCGCCTCATCGTGATGCTCTCGACCTGAGCGCGCTCACCGCGCCGCTTGAGTAGCCCGGACCGGGAACCGGTCCTCGCCGTCGGCGCCGTCGTGACCGACGGCGGCCGGCTTCTCCTGATCAGCGGGGGAGGCCTCCCGGGCGAGGGACGCTGGTCACTGCCCGGGGGGCGCGTCGAGCCGGACGAGACCCTCGAGGACGCCGTCCGCCGCGAGGTGAGGGAGGAGACGGGTCTCGACGTCGAGCCGACAGGGCTCGCTCGGGACGGCCGAGCGGATCGGGCCGGACTGGCACTACGTCATCCTCGACTTCGCGCCGTCGATCGTCCCGAACGGGCAGCCGTTGGCGGCGGGGGACGATGCCGACGCCGCCCGTGGGTGAGCCTGACGAGCGTCCTCGGCCTATCCCTCGTCGACGGGCTCGGTCAGTGGCTCGTCGAGCACGGGGTTCTCGCCGGCAGCGGACCCTGAGGGAGGGCTGTCGTCCTCGTCCGGGCTCGTGCAGGGTCGCGAGCAGCCGTCTCCGGCCTCGGGCCGACGCCGCGTCTGCCTCGGCCGGCGCGGCGGCGTCGGGCGCCGGTGCCGCCGTCGGCTCGTCGCGGCTGGGCCGGCTCGGCTGTCATCTGGCCGGCGCCGGCACGTCGGCGCTGCACGCTCGTGTGACGGCGGCGGCGCCGCCGGCGGCTGCTGCCGCCGGCGTTCGGGGCCGCGCCCTGCCGGGCGAGCGGAGGCTCGCTGGCCGCGACAGCTGGGCAGGTCGGCGCCGACCGGCCGCCCGGCGAGTGGCTGCGGCGGGGGCGGCATCGTCATGCCGAGCATCGGAGCCAGCGCCGGGATCCGCCCGGCGGCGACCCGCGCCCGGCGCACCACCTCTCCGGAGGGATCCTCGGGGATGCCGGCCGGCTTGATCTGCCTGCGGACCGGGCATTCGACGGCGGCGTCGAGGAGCGCTCAGCCACTCGCCGGGAGGGAGATCCGGCGTCATGGCAGCTCCAGCCTGAGCCGCCAGCCGCTCGATGAGGCCGGCGGGGAAGCGGGCCGTCGGCTCGGGAGTCCTCGCCGACAGCCGGAGCGCCTCGAGGGCCCGTCCGCGGCTGAGCGCCTGCTCGAGCTGCTGCTCCCAGTCGCTGCGGAGCTTGGTCACCCTCTGCTCCAACGCCTCCCGGAGCTGCCGCTCGAGCTCCCGGCCGCGGTCGTCGCGGGCGGTGGCCGTGAGAACGGTGGCACGCAGGTCCCGCAGGCTCAGCTCGTCGAGGTGCGAAGCGGCCGCCTCGGCACGGTCGAGCCACAGCGCAGCCTTGACCTCCGGCAGCAGTCCCTCGGCGAGCGCGACGATCGCCTCTCCCGAGACGCTCGGGCGCCCTTCTGCCCTTGCCCTCTCCTGCTCTTCGGCGACGGCCTTCGCGCACCGCCGGCATCCCGCCCGGCGGCGAGCCGCTCCGACGATCGGCCGGTGCTCGGGGGCGAGGGTGTCCATGAAGGCGTCGCGGTGGGCAGTCCCGGGCTCGAGGCGGAAGGGCCCCCGGCGGGCTGGGGCGGGCCGCTCCCTCCCCGGCGGCTGACCGCGCCCGGCGGGTGCCGGACGGCTCCGTCCCGGCCCGGACGGCTCACGCTCTGGTCGTCTCGAGGAGCGGGACGCTCCGTGCCCGGTGGGCCGCCGGCCGTGCGGGTGCCGGGTGCACCGCCGCGGGCGGCGTCGCCCGTCGCCGCCCGGTGACCGGCCGGCGCCGGTGCGAGCCTGCGCCCGGTCTCCGCTGCTCCCGGGCGGCCCGAGCGCGTCCCGCGCGCCCGGTCGGTGCTCGGAGGCGCCCGCCGCCCCTCGGCGGCCCTCCCTGCTGCCGGTCTCCTGTCGCCGCGCCCGGGCCGGCGCTCGCCGACGTTGACGGCCTCGCCGTCACCGCCAGGTGCGCCCGGTCGGCGCTCGCCGACGGGCGCCGCGGACGACGTCTTCTCCGTCGAAGAAGCGGCTCGGCCGCCTCCGTTCCGACGGCCCGGCCAGCACGGTCGTCACAGCCGGCGATGGGCGGCTCGCGAGCCGACCACCTCGATCCGCCCGGCGCCCTTTTCCTTCTCCTTCGGCGGGAGGACGGAGAGGATCGTTATCCCCTCGAGCTCCACTTCTGCCTCGACGCGAACGACGTCGCCCACTTTCGAGCCGGGCGGCAGCACCGAGGAGCCGACGGTCCCCTTCGGCTTGCGGGCACCCGCTGCCCGCCACGTGAACGTGTCGTCGTCCCGGGCGCTCGTGAGCTCGATCTCCATCCGATGCGGCATGACCCGCAAGAAGCTAGTGCGTTCTCCGGCCTGCCCGTAAAGTGAGCGCCGCCCGAGCGGTCCGTCTTGTCCTCACCGAGGCTCCCGGCATGCGAGCAGTGCCGCTTCGATCAGAGAAGATCGTCGTCGACCGCCTCCGGGTCGTCGAGGTGGGCGTCGGCATCCGCCCTCGGCATTGCCGGCCTCCTCCTCGCCGATCAGCTCCTCTTCCTTCGGCGGTGTACTCCTCGTCGTCGAAGTCGATCTCGCTGTCGATGCCGCGAATCGTCTTTCGGCTGAGGACGTGACGAAGCCGTCCTCGGTCTCGACCAGCTCGGTGCTCCCGTCGAACAGTTCGCTCTCGCTCATCGATCGGCTCCTCTCGTGAGCTGTCGACGCGATGTCATCGGCCGCTCAGCATGCTCAGATGCCCCCGCGGGGCAGGACGGCATGCACGAGGTGAGGGCCCTCCTCCTCGAAGGCCCTCGCGAGCGCCTCTCGAGAGCGCCCTCGGTCGTCTCCACCCGCACCGCAGGCACCCCGAGCCCCTCGGAGAGCTGCACGAAGCCGAGGTCCGGCGAGCCGATGTCGAGCATCGCCCGGGCCCTCTCCCCGCCGGCCTCCGGCTCCCACCCGGTTCAGCTCGAGGTTCAAGATCGCGTACGAGCCGTTGTCGTAGATCACCGTCGTCACGTCGAGGCCCTCCCGGGCCTGGGTCCAGAGGGCCTGGATCGTGTACATGGCGCTCCCGTCCGCCTCGAGGGCGAGCACCGGCCGCTCCGGGCAGGCGACGGCGGCGCCGGTGGCGAGCGGGAGGCCCTGGCCGATCGAGTTGCCCGTGAGGGACAACCAGTCGTGCGGGGGCGCACCTTTGCTGGCCAGCTCCGAGGTGGATCCCGGCGGTTATCGACTCGTCAGAGACGATGGCGTTCTCGGGAAGGACGGCCCCGACGACGGCCGCCACGTTTGCCGCCGTGAGCGGCCCGGGCTCGACTGCCGGGACGGGCCGCCGGGGTCAGGCCGGGCACCGTCGGGCGGAGCGCCGAGCTCGTCGGCGAGCGCCTCGAGCGCTTCGGCGGCATCCTCACTCTCTCCGGCGAGCACGTGACCTGGCAGCCGTCCGGCACGAGCTCGCTCGGCTCCTCCCGGGATAGGCGAAGGGCGACACCGGAGAGCGGGCGTCGACAAGTAGCAGGTGGGACAGGCCGGCCATCTGCGCCATCGCGATCTCACCGAGGTAGGCGAGGCGCTCGACGCCGGGCAGGCCGGCCCCCCGCTCGAGCCGAGCGGGGAATGGCTCGGCGAGGAGCCTCGCGCCCGCCCGTTCGGCAACGTCGGCTGGCGGCGATGAGCGGGCGGCGCCGGAGCGCCGAGCCGCCGAGCAGGAGGGCGGCCGGCTCACCGGAGCGAAGGGCGGCAGGCGGCAGCTGCGACACGACGTCGCCGTCGACCGCGAGCAGCGGCGCGTCGCCGGGCGGCTCGGGCTCCGACAGGCCGGCGGCGACTCGTCGAGCTCGAGCCAGCTGACGTCGGCCGGCAGCACGAGCGTCGCCACGCCGCCGGGCGGCCCGAGGGCGGCTTCAACGGCGGCGAGGGTGTCCGCCACGACGTCTTCTGGTCGGCCGACACCACCGGTACCAGCCCGAGACCGGCCGTGCCGAGGCTCTCGATGTCGGACTCGAGCGGCGCGTCGAGAGCCTTGTGGTAGGTGGCGTGGTCGCCGACGATGTTGACGACGGGCGTCCGGGCCCGGCGGGCGTTGTGGAGGTTGGCGAGGCCGTTCGACAGCCCGGGCCCGAGGTGCAGGAGCGTGGAGGCCGGCCGGGTGACATCCGCCCGTAGCCGTCGGCTGCTCCCGTCGCCACCCCTTCGAAGAGGGTGAGCACCGCTCGCATCGCGGGCACGTCGTCGAGAGCGGCCACCGAGTGCATCTCGGAAGTCCCCGGGTTCATGAAGCACGTGTTCACCCCGGAGGAGACGAGCGTCTCGAGGAGGGCCCTGGCGCCCTTCACCGGCCGCGGTCCCGCTCGGCGGTCACCGGGCGTCGCGGCGGCCGCGCTCCGGCCCGGCTCGGCCGGCCCCCATGATCTTGTCGGGATTGAGGATGGCGTCCGGGTCGAAGGCCGCCTTGATCCGGCGCATGAGGTCGATCCGCTCCGGCGGCTCGAGCTCGAGGAAAGCGTGCTGCTTGGCCGTCCCGATCCCGTGCTCGCCGGAGATCGCTCCTCCCATCTCCACGCCGGCGGAGAACAGCGCGCCGAGGAAGCGCTCCCGCACCTCTCGAAGAGGGCTGGAAGACCGAGAGATGGATGTTGCCGTCGCCGGCATGGCCGCACCCGATGGCGAAGCTGCCGTGATCGGCCGCCAGCTTGCCGGCCGCCTCGAGGAAGTCGGCGATCCTCGCCCGCGGCAGGACGACGTCGACGATCTCGTCCGCCCCGGCTGCCTTGGCGACGTAGAAGGCGCGCTCGCGGGCGCGGATCGAGCGACGACGCCGCCGAGCCGGGAAGCACGAAGACATCGAGGGCGCCCGCCTCGCCGAGAAGCTCCGCCAGCGCCTCGACGTCCTCTTCGAGCCGCTCCTCGCTTCGCTGCTCCAGCACCACGACGAGGTAGGCGTTCGCACTGCTGCCGCAGCTCGCCGCCGATGCCGAGGTCGAGGCCCTCGCTCGCTGTGATGGACTGCATCGTGAGCGAGTCGATGTACTCGAGGATCGTCGGCGCGAGCCCGCTTCGCACGATGGAAGGGATCACCGCGGTGATCTCCCGCAGCGAGGCGAAAGGCGCCAGCACCGTCGCCGTGTGCTCGAGCCTCGGCTGCAGCTTCACAGTCACCTCGGTCACGAGCGCCGAGCGTGCCCTCGGATCCGATGACGAGCTGGGTGAGGTCGTAGCCGGACGACGACTTGACGAACTTCCCGCCCGAGCGCACGACCTCGCCCGTCCCGAGCACCATCTCGAGGCCGAGGACGTTGGCCCGTGTCACGCCGTGGCGGACGGCCCGCATCCCGCCGGCGTTCGTGGCGACGTTGCCGCCGAGCGACGAGCTCTGCTCGCCGGGCTGCACGGGGTAGATGAGGCCCTGTGGGCCGCAGCGCCTCGTCGAGCTCGAACAGGGTGACCCCGGGCTCGACGACGGCCACCTGATTCTCGAGGTCGACATCGAGGATCTTCCTCATGGCGGCGAACGACACGACGATGCCGCCCTCGAGAGGGACGCACCCGCCGGAAAGGCCGGTGGCCCCGCCCCGCGCCGTGAGCGGGATCCGGTGCTCCCGGGCGAGTTTCACGATTGCCGCCACCTCGCCGGCCGAGGCGGGCGTGACGACGGCCGACGGAACCGCCGGCACCGAGGCGAGCCCCTCGTCGGTCGTGAGCTCGGCGGGGGCGGCCGGCCCGGCGATGACCGCCGCCTCGCCGACGACGCCGGACAGCAGGCTCAAGAGATCGGGGGCGCTCATCGACGGGAGGCTACGGCCGGGAGCGCCCTACGATGCAGCTCGATGGCTCAGGTATCCGTCCCGCCGCCACTGCTTTGCCGGCCTCTTCGACGACGCTGCCCTCTTTCCTCCAGGCAACGCTCCGATGGCACAGGCGGTGAGCGGGCACCTCGGTCTCGAACAGTCGCCCCTCGGCCTCCTCGTCGGCCCGTTCGTCTGCCTCGACACCCGGACGCCGGAGCTCGTCGGAGAGATCCGCCGGGAGAGCCGCCTGTCCCCCTTGCCGGTGAGCGCCGTCGTGAGCGGCGGGCCTTTCTCGGTCGAGGCGGTCTTCAGCGACCTCGCCGAGGAGCCGGACATCGGCCTCGTCGCCCTCGAGGTCCCGCTCGGCCCCGGGGACGGCGCCCCGGGACGGGCAGCAGCGGCAGCGGCATGCCTCGCCGAGCTGCCGCCAGGCGTCGCCGGTTACGTCGAGGTGCCACGCGGCGACGAGCTCGAGGCCGTCCTCGACGTCCTCGCCGAGCACCGGGTGCGAGCCAAGCTGCGCACGGGTGGCCCGAGCCCGTTGTCCTTTCCGGCTGACGGCGAGGTGGCCGCCTTCATCCACGGATGCACCGCCCGAGACCTCGCCTTCAAGTGCACCGCCGGCCTTCACGCCGGCGTACGTCACGCTGTGCCGGTCGGAGAGGCGGGCGGGGTGATGGAACAGCAGGGCTTCCTCAACATCATTCTTGCAACTTCGGCCTCCCTCGCCGGGGCCGGGAGAGCCGAGATCACCGCTGTGCTCGCCGAGCAGGACGAGGCGCTCGTCGCGAAGGCGGTCGCAGGCCTCGGCCCTCAGCAGGTCGAGGGTGCCCGCGGCTTCTTCCGCAGCTTCGGCACGTGCAGCGTGAGCGAGCCTGTCGCTGATCTCGTCCGCCTCGGTCTGCTCGGGAGCGGGTTCTAAGGGCCATGAGCCCCGCCCTCGCCATACCCGAGTCGTCCCCTTTCCCGATTGACTGCCTGCCCTACTGCGTCTTCTCGACCGGCGACGGACGGCGGCGCATCGGCGTGGCCATCGGCGATCACGTCCTTGACGCCTTCGCGACGGCGGAGGCCGCCGGCCTCCCGGAGGCCTCCGTGCTGAGGACGGCCTCCCTCAACGCCTTCATGGCGACGGGGCCGACGTCGTGGCACCGGGCGCGTGGCGCTCTTCACGGAGTGGCTCTCGGACGACGAGCAGCCGGGAAGGGTGGAGCCGTATCTGATCGCTCGCTCCGAGGTGAGGCTGCACCTTGCCTTCGAGGTCGCCGACTACGTCGACTTCTACTCCTCCGAGCACCACGCGACGAACCTCGGGCGTATCCTCCGCCCCGGCTCCCCGCCGCTCACCGGCGAACTGGAAGCACCTGCCGGTCGGCTACCACGGCCGAGCCGGCACCGTCGTCGTCTCTGGCACGCCCGTCGTCCGCCCCCGAGGCCAGCGGGCAGGTGACGAGCAGCCGGCGTTCGGGCCGTCGGAGCGGCTCGACGTCGAGGCGGAGGTCGGTTTCGTCGTCGGCGTCGGCTCGAGGCTCGGCGAGCCCGTCCCGATCGAGGCGTTTTCCGACCACGTCTTCGGCGCCGTTCTCCTCAACGACTGGTCGGCCCGCGACATCCAGGCATTCGAGTACGTGCCCCTCGGGCCGTTCCTCGGCAAGTCGTTTGCCACCTCGGTCTCGCCCTTCGTCGTCCCGATGGCGGCGCTCGAGGCTGCCCGGCGTCGACCCGCCACCCCGCGAGCCGCCCGTTCAGCCGTACCTGGCCGACGCCGAACCGTGGGGACTCGACCTGCAACTCGAGGTCGAGCTGAACGGCGCCGTCGTGAGCAGGCCGCCGTTTGCCACGATGTACTGGACGCCCGCCCAGCAGCTCGCCCACATGACGGTGAACGGTGCCTCGCTCCGCACAGGCGACCTGTACGCATCCGGCACGGTGAGCGGCCCGGGCGAAGGGGAGCAGGGCTCCTTGATCGAGCTGACCGAGAACGGCGCCACACCTCTCGAGTTGCCCGACGGGAGCACGAGGGGATTCCTCGAGGACGGTGACGTCGTGACGATCCGCGCCACTGCCCCCGGTGTGAACGGCGCCCGGATCGGCTTTGGTGAGGTCGCAGGCGAGGTGAGGCCGGCCCCGGGCTGAGTGAGCGGCGGGGGGGAGTCCCCCGCGATTCGAAGCCGGCACGAGCGAGAATCGTGCCATGGAGACGGCGCTCATCTCGGCTGACGGCACGCTCGTGAACGATGTGAGCGCTGACGCCGTGCGAACGGCGCTCGCAGCAGAGACCCCGTTCTGGCTCGACCTCGTCCAGCTCGATCCGGACGGCGCTGCCCTTCTGACCGACGTCTTCAAGTTCCATCCTCTTGCCGTCGAGGACGCCGAGCACTTCGAGCAGCGACCGAAGCACGACGACTACGACGGCTTCTCCCACTTCGTGCTGTACGGGGCGAACGACGAGGGCACCGGCTCGCAGGAGGTCCACTGCTTCTACGCCGACCGGTTCCTCGTCACGGTGCGGAAGGCCGATTCGAAGATCTTCGAGGACCTACGGAAGCACTCCACGCTCTGGCGCCACCATGCACAGGCCAGCAGCGTCATGCTCTTCTACCGCATGGCGGACGCCCTCGTGGACAGCTACTTCCCGATGATGGCCCGCTTCGACGATCAGATCGACACAATCGAAGAGCAGATCCTCGCCGAGCCGACGGAGGCACAGCTGGCGACGCTCTTCTCGATGAAGCGCCAGCTGATCGGCCTGCGCAAGATCATCACGCCGCAGCGCGACATGTTCGCCACGGTCGCCATCGGCACCTCCGAGCTTCCCGGGATGACCGATGACTCAGAGCGCTACTTCCGCGACCTCTACGACCACCTCATCCGCCTGAGCGACCTCGTGGACAGTTACCGGGACCTGTTGACAAGTGCTGTCGACACCCACCTGTCGAATGTCTCCAACCGGCTGAACGTCGTGATGAAGCAGCTTGCCGTGATCGCGACGGTCTTCCTGCCCTTGACGTTCCTCACAGGCTTCTTCGGGCAGAACTTCAGCTGGCTCGTCAATCACATCGAGGGCACGGGAGTCTTCTTCCTCGTCGGCGTCGGAACCGAGGTCGTGGCCATAGTGCTGCTCATAGTGCTGTTCCGGAAGCGTCACTGGCTCAGCTCTTGAGGGGAAGTTTTCCGCCCGCAATCCAGCCGCCGTTGTCGCCCGTATCTCCTGCAGGACGAGAAGAGGGAGCAATGACGTCATGCTTGAAGCACTTTTCACACATGTCGGGCAGGCGAGGATGGTCGGGGTTGGGCGGACTCAGGCCCGCCGCGCCGGTGTCGGTGCCGGCCTCGTGGCGGTCGGGCTGCTTGTAGCGGCCTGCGGGGCGAGTGCCGCCTCTGGGAGCGGCAAGTCGACGACTTCGACGACCGCCCCGTCGTCGTCGTCTTCAGCCGCCGCCGGTTCGGGCGCCGTCATGGTGAAGACGGCGAAGGTGGGCAGCCTCGGGACCGTGCTCGTCGACGCGAAGGGGATAACCCTCTACCACTACACGCTCGACCATCCACCTAAGATCGCCTGCACCGCCAGCTGCGCGAGCATCTGGCCGCCGCTTCTCGTGCCGGCGGGCGCCCACGTGGAGGGACCGGCCGGAGTTGGCACCATCAAGCGCCCGGGTGGCGCCACCCAGGTCACCTACCACGGCATGCCTCTCTACACCTACGTCGGCGACAAGGCGGCCGGACAGGCAGCAGGTCAGGGTTACACGGACAATTGGTTCGTGCTGAAGCTCGGCGGCCCAACGAGCAGCGGGAGCTCGACGACGTCCACGAGCAGTGGGGGCGGCTACGGCTATTGATCCACTGATCCCGTCGCCCGATCCTCAGGTCGGAGCGACGGCCGTCACCGGGTCCTCGTCAGGGCCCGCGTGACGGCTGTCGGAGGCGGGATCGTGCCCGGCCCCGAGATCTCGCAGACCGCCCGTGGCGCCGGATCGGCCGGTCCGGGCAGCCTTGGGGGACGAAGGAACGCCGGTGACCGGTCGAAGTCGACCATGTCGAGCGGGCTGTTGGCAGCCGGCGTCTCGCTCGGTCAAGGCGGGCAGGTTCCACTTCTGCTCGATCAGTCTTGAGGATCGAGGTGTGGTCGTAGACGGTGTGCGAGACGTAGTTCTTCTTGGCATAGGGACTGACCACACCTGCAGGGCACCCGGAAGCCGAAGCGGTCGAAGGAGCCTCCGGGACGTCCCCCTTCGCCAGCAGCGGAGCCACCGCATCAGGTGCCGGAGCGCGGCTGGCGGGGGCACATGGTCGTAGTAGCCGCCGTGCTCGTCGTAGGTCCACACGAGGAGCGTCTTCGGCCAGTCGGGGCCGGACATGACCGCGTTCACGACCTTGGCGAGGAAGACGTCGCCGAACTGGACGTCCTGTGGGTTCTCCTCGGACGACGTGACGAAGTTCGGGTCGACAAAGCGAGCAGGATGGCAGTGTGCCGGCTGCGCAGTCGACGGTAGAAGGCGTCGATGCCGGTGACGCGGCTCGAGGTTGCCGGGCTCTCGAGCAGCGCCAGGCCAGACGCCGATGCCGGGCAGGTCGGACGAATAGTCGTGCCACGAGATGCCGTGTGTCTCGAGCTGGTCGAGGATCGTGCCGTGGGGCGGCAGGTCGAGCTGCGGAAGGAGTCGTCGATGAGGCCGAGCGAAGTGCCGGCGAGCAGGTAGCGCCTGTTCGGGTATGTCTCGGCGAGGACAGAGCAGAACCAGCGATCGGCAAGGGGGAACGTGCGGGCGAGCCGTAGGTGAAGGGCATGTCGCCTGCGTCGAAGTATCCCATCGATACAGGTCCCGAGGCTGAGACCACAAAGCCGTTGTTCCTGCCGCCGTCGTACTGCTGATGAGAGGCGTTCCAGCTCTGCGAGGGATGGCCGGCCAGCTGGCACGGTGTCGGCATGTGGAAGGCGTGGCACCTCGCCGCCGCGGCCGTCCGGATTGGCGGCGGTCGGCCGGCCTGTCGGGCCGAGGGTGAAGCCGTCGCCACGCCCGAGCATTCCGATCATGTTGTCGAAGGAATGGTTCTCCATCATCACGACGACGAGGTGGTCGAACTGCGGAAGCTGATCAGAGCCGACGGCGGCGCCCCTGTTCGGCGGCAGCCCGGGGCGCCCCGGCCGGCTCGTTATCACCGCGGGCCGGCCTTTCTTCGACACCGAAGTGCTCGGGCGGTCCGTCTTGACCGAGCTGCATCCGCCGATCGTCGCGCCGACAGCGGCGCCCGTCGCCCCGGCGACGACGCCGAGGAAGCTCCGCCGTGTCATTCGCGAGCCGACGTTCTTCGGGCCGGTTCCCTCACCGGGTCCGCCCGGCGAGCCCCGTCCCGTCAAAGGTCTCCGGTCTGGGCGGCCGCCCGCAGTGCCTCGGCGCGCTCGGCCATCTGCAGGGTCACCGAGGTAGCGGGCGACCTCGTCGAAATTGTCCTGCGGGCCGCGCCATGCAAGCTCGTCGACGCCGGCGAGCAGGCTCGGCTCGATCTGCAGGGTGGCGAGCACCCGAAACAGCACCGCAAGCTCGAGATTGGCCGATAGTTGCGCCACGAGCGCCGGCGCCCGCACATGCCGCCTGACGGCCGGCGCCCACTCGGCGACATCGAGGGGGATCGACTCGAGATGCCTGTACTCCTCGAGAACGAGCGGCGGCTGACTGCTTGCCCCAACCGGCGATACCCGGGAAACCGTCGGCGGAGTCGCCGACGAGCGCCAGCCAGTCCGGGATGGATTCGGGCGAGCACGCCGAACTTCGCCCTCACCCCGTCGGCGTCGATGATGCGTTCTCGCCCGCCGGTCGTACTGCACGACCCGGCGCCCCTCGACGCACTGGCCGAGGTCCTTGTCCGGCGTCCAGATCACCACCTGGCCCACTCGCGGATCGGCGGAGGCAACCTGGGCGGCCGTTGCCAGTGCGTCGTCTGCCTCGAGCTCCACCATCGGCCATGTCTTCACCCCGAGAGCGACGAGACCGTCCTCGAGGAGCGGGAACTGGGCGAGAAGGTCCGCCGCCACGCCGGCCCCGGTCTTGTAGCCGGCCCACAGCTCGTTGCGGAACGACTCGATCACGTGATCTGTCGCGACGCCGAGGTGGACGGGGGCGGTGCCGCTTCGCCTCGCGGCGCCCTCACCGGCAAGCATCGAGAGGACAGAGCGTGAGGACTCCCCATGTCGCCCCGATCTCCTTGCCGTCACTGGCCAGGCGCGGCCGGCGGCGCTGCCCGAAATACTGCCGGAAAAGCTCGTAGGTCCCGTCGACGAGATGCACCCTGATGCCGACCATCACCGGACCCTAGTGCGGTGCCTGGAGCCGAGACCGCTCGGGTCTCCCGGCGTTCCGGGAGATTTACGGGCTATCTTTCGCCACCGTGGGCAGCGCAGACGAGGAGAAGCGCCTGGCCGGAGAGGCGGCGGCCGCCCTCGTCGAAGATGACATGACCGTCGGTCTCGGGACGGGCTCGACCGTGGCGTACTTCCTGCCGGCACTGGCTCGACGCGCACGAGGCATTGTCTGCGTCTCTACGTCCGTCGCCACCGAGGAGCGGGCCCGGCAGCTCGGGCTCGACGTCCGGCCGTTCGAGGACCTGAGCCGGCTCGACATCGCCGTCGACGGCGCCGATCAGGTATCGCCGGAGATGTGGCTCGTCAAGGGTGGGGGAGGAGCTCACACGAGGGAAAAGATCGTCGCCGAGGCCGCCGATCGCTTCATCGTGATCGTCTCGAGCGAAAAGCTCGTCGAGGCGATCCGCCCCCCGATACCGCTCGAGCTCATGGCTTTCGGGCTGGCGGCAACCTTGCACAACGTCGGCCGGTGCCAGCTGCGGCCGCTTCCGCCGACGCCCGACGGGGGAGTGCTGGCCGAGTACTTCGGCGAGGTGCCCGACCCGGCCCTGCTCGCGACCCGGCTCGATGCACAGGCCGGCGTCGTCGACCATGGCCTTTTCCCGCCAGAGCTCGTGAGCGAGGTTGTCGTCGGCACCAACGGCGGGGTCGAACGCCGTTTGAAATCTTGACGTGCGCACTAAAAGCGGCTCCTGATCGGCCACAACGGCGGCCGGGGCGGAACCCGCCGGGGGAAAAGCGGCGTTGTCAGTCGAGACAGAACTCGTTGCCCTCGATGTCCTCCATCACGAGCCACGACTCGTTGTGGTCATCGGCAGGCAGTAGTCGCACACGTACCGCGCCGAGGGCGACCAGGCGCGCGCACTCGCCCTCGAGCTCAGCCAGCCGCTCTTCACCGACGAGGCCGGCGCCGACCCGCACGTCAAGATGCAGCCGATTCTTGACGACCTTTCCTTCGGGAACGCGCTGGAAGTACAGCCGCGGGCCAGCACCTGAGGGATCAACGCATGCGAACGCTGAACCCTGCTGCTCAGGCGGGAGCGCCCGATCGAAATCGTCCCAGGTGGCAAACCCCTCCGGGGGCGGCGGTGTGACGTATCCCAGCACCTCGCACCAGAAGTGACCGACCGCGCCCAGGCTCTTCGCAGTCAAAGGTGACCTGGACCTGCTTGACCGAAGCCATCGATCCACCATAGAGCGCCGCCCGGGGTGACCGCCCGTCGACGCCTGCCCGCGAGACTGTGGCGATGGCGATGCTCGCTGCCCCCGACGTGGCCTACCACGCCTCCTTCGTCGAGGCGATGGAGGAGCACCAGGCCGAGGGCCGGTTCATCGAGCTGCGGGCGACCCGCCTGAGCAAGCTGTCGGAGTTCGAGGCCTATCTCGAACGTCTCCGCGCCGATGAGCTGGAGGACGGCTCCCGGCCGGTCGGGATGGTTCCTCAGACGACACTGTGGTGGGTCGAGGGCGTCACCTATCTCGGTCGCCTCTCCATCCGCCACCGCCTGACCGACCACCTTCTCCGCTTCGGTGGGCACATCGGCTACGAGGTACGGCCGACGGCACGGCGCCAGGGGCACGCCACGGCGATGCTCAGAGCCTCGCTGCCGTACGCCTTCCGGCTCGGCATCGACCCGGCGCTCCTGACCTGTGACGACACCAATGTCGCCTCGAGACTCGTCATCGAGCGAAACGGCGGCAGGTTCGAGAATCAGATGGGCGTCAAGCTGCGCTACTGGGTGCCCACGTCGTTGTCGCTCACAGAGGAACCTCAGGCGACCTGAACCGCTGGTGGTCGAGGCCGCAGAGAGCCGTCGCTCGCCTCAGCGGGGCCGGACGGGCCTTCCTCCGCAGCATCCTCACCCTCACCGAACCATCGCCGATAATGGCCGTTATGTAAGTTTGCCGCCATACCGTCGAAAGGTCCCGGGCGTCCGTCAGAAGGACGAGGTAGAACTCGGGGAATGGACAGGATCGACCACGACCCGTTGAAGTCGTCCCGGGTGCGCCTGCGGCCGCACTTCGAGAGTGATGTCGAAGACCATCTTCGCTGGCGTAACGATGCCGAAGTCGCCTACTTCGCCACGGCGAGGGATGTCGCGTTCTGGCCGGTTGCGTCGAGCACCCTCAATCGCTGGTTCTCGGAGGTGAGACCGGGGCTCGATCCACGGACCGACGGGCTGTTCGCAGTCGACCTACTCTCGGGCAGGCACATCGGCATGGTCGACTACCGGAACCTCGACAGCTCGCCCGGTCGGCCACGATTGGGATCACAATCGGCGAGAAGGACCTCTGGGGTCAGGGATACGGTTCGGAGGCGGTTCGCATCCTCGTCCGCCACCTCTTCGACCACCTGAACGTCCGCCGCGTCCAGGCCGACACTTGGTCGGGCAATGAGCGTGCCATCGCTTGCTTCGAGCGGGTCGGCTTTCGGGAGGGAAGGCCGTCTGCGGGAGGCTGTCCGTGGTCCGGGCCGGTACTTCGACGCCGTCGTGATGGGGCTGCTCCGAACCGATTTCCAGGCGCCCGCAGAGCCCGTCGGCTCCGAGTAACCGCGCCGGGGTCGCCCTCAACCAACCCGACACCGCCGCTTCGCCCAGATGCGGCGCTATCCCGGGGCCACACCGATGGCAGCGGCAACAGGGAAGGCGCCCACGGTGAGCCAGGCCGTCGCACGGCGGGAGGTGGGATCGATCTCGACAGCTGTGCCGCTGTAGGTGCCGAGAACGAGGGCGAGCGAACCGGAGGCGGTGAAGGAGACCGCCGTCGGATACGAGTAGATGCCGACAGAGATAGCTCGGCCGGCCCTTCAACGTCGTTGTGTCGATCGGGGTGATGGTTCCCGAAATCGTGTTGACGGCAAAAGCGAGCGGGGTGGTCGGATCGACTGCGATCGCCGTCGGCGAGTAGCCGACCGGGATCGGGGCGCCGGCGCGGAGGCTGGCCGTGGCAATCGGCGTGACGGTCCCCGAGTTGCCGTCGGCAACCAGTGCGGTCGCGCCGTTGGCCGTGATGGCAAGTGCGTCGGGGGCACCGCCGACTGCTATCGCCGGCGCCGTCCGGTCGGTACGGAGATGGATCGGGCTGACGGTGTCCGAGCCGTAGTTGGTGACGAAGGCGGTCGCCCCGTCGGGCGTGATGGCGATCATCGACGGGTACGAGCCGACACCTATAGGCGGACCGGGGCGGTTGGTAGCCGTCGTGATCGGCGTGACGGCTCCCGCCCCCTGGTCCACGACGTAGGCCGTCCGGCCGTTCGGGGCGATCGAGATCGCCACGGGGCGAGCACCCACCTCGATCGGTGCCTCCGCCCGGTCGGTGGCGGTGTCGATCGGCGTCACCGAGTTCGAGGCGCTGTCGGCCACATAAGCGGTCACGCCGTTCGGCGTGATGGCGATGGCGGCCGGTGCCTTGCCGACCCGAATCGCCTTCCCGGGGCGGTCAGTCGCGACGTCTATCGGCGTGACCGAGTTCGAGCCTTCGTCGACCACGTAAGCAGTCGAGTCGTCCGGTGCCACGGCGACGGCGACGGGATCACGTCCCACAGGTATCGGCGGCCCGGCGCGGCGCCGGACAAGGTCGATCGGCGTCACGCTCGCCGAGGCGGAATTGGCGACGTAAGCCACAGGCCCGGGGGGCTCGGCGCGAGATGCGGGAGGCGCGCCGACAGACGCCGCCTTGGTGACAGGCAGCACCGCCTCGGTCAGGGATGCCCCGCTCTCGGCAGTAACCGCTCCCCCGCTCCCCTGCTTTCGGGGCGACGTGAAGACGTCGTTCACGGGACTGGCCCAGAAGTCGTTGCCGGTGAGCGAACCAAGGCCGAGAGCCGCCTCGATCGTCCTCAGCAGGCTGTAGTGGGTGTAGCGGACGCTCGAGACGTAGCCCTTCTTCACGAACCGGGAGCCGACGACGAGGGTCGCCACCCGCTGTGCCGGGTGCTGAAAGTCGTAACCGTCCTCGTCAAAGGTGACGATCAACAGGCTCGGCTGGGAGGTCCAGGCCGGGGAGCTGAAGATGCTCTGCAGCGTGCCGGCGAGGAACTCGTCGCCCGCCTTGATCCCGCAGCCCTCCATGTCGGCAGCAGTCGTTCGGTCCGATCCAGGAGAAGTTGGGCGTCGTGGCGGCGCTCCTCAGGTCGGTCGCCAGTTGTGTGAGCGGGAACGAGGTGGTCCGAGCAGTAGGACGGCCGCTCCCGGACGTCCTTGAAGTACAGCATCGGCAGGTCGTCGTTCCAGTAGTAGCCGTGGACCGTGTCGTCGCACGGGCCGTTGGCGCTCTGCAGGTAGTCGCGCCACGACTCGTGGGCCGAGGTGACGAGATCGCCGATGTTGCGGGCGTTGATCGTGTAGTACGGGTTCGCCTCGAGAGGATCGGTGAGCGGCAGGCCGAACGTGCTCCCTCCGCGCGAGGGCGACATAGTTCCCGTCGCTCGGGTGCTCTTCGGCATAGAAGTTGGACAGCAGGCTCCCCCGGCGTCGGAGGCTGTTGAGGAACGGAGCCTCCTTGGTGTTGCCGATCGACGCTCCCGTAGTCCTCGTTCTCCATGTAGACGAGGAAGACGTGGCGGAACCGGGGCACGTGCGCCGGCGGTGGGGCGAGGGCTCTCGGCGCCACAACGGGAGAGGACACGGCGAGCGAGATGTTGTCGGCGACCGAGCGGTCGTAGCCGGCGATCGGGCTGTTCGGGCCGTCGAAGTCCGTCAGCGTCGTCCCGAGCACGAGCTCCACCTCGGCTCCCGCAGTGCCGGCCGGGAGGATCCCCGCCGCCACCCGATGGACGAGGCCCGCGGCCCCTTGTTGCTCCCTCGTCGTAACCTCGGCGACGGAGCGCGTCCGCAGCGTCGAACCGTCCCGTGACTCAAAGCGCACCTCGAGGCCGGCGTAGCCGGCCTTCGGAGCCCCCAGCCAGGCCGAGAGGCTAGTAAGAGGTCCCCGGTCGGAGCGGGGCATCTCCGACCTGCCCGGATCGGCACCTGCTCGGTGAGGCGAGCCGTCCCGCCGGCCCCACCGGCAAAGAGGTGACTCCCCCTCCTCACCGGCCCCGGGTCGGACCGGGACGGGAAGCCGGCCGTGCCGTACCGGACGACGGTCGGAAGGCCCTGGCGGATCTGCCAACCGGGGATGGTGACCGCATCCCAGCCCTGCGAAGAGGCGTCCCCGGCCTCGGCACCGGCGTTCTCGAGCAGGTTCGTCCACGCCGGCAGCACGTGAGGCGATGCCGCTCCGTTTGCCGGCGTGGAGAAGCCCGCTCTCGGTGCGCCGGCCAACCCGATCAGGACGACTGCGAAGACGGAGACCGGCAGCAGCAGCCCTCGGCGCATTCGGACCTCCGGCTCGGGATTGCCAACGGGTGGAGCGCACGCTTAGCCCGGCTCATAAGAGGGTGCCTATTTTGGCTTTGCCCCCCTTCGGGTGACAGCTTCAGTCGACAAGTGAGAGCCGTTCTCGAGAGCACGAGAAGAGGGTCATACGCTGGGCAATCCCTCAATCACGACCGCCCTCATGCCGACAATTGGTGAAATGGTTGCCGGCTCGCCAGTCCCTGTCAGGGCCCTCGAGAAGAAGACCGCCCTCGAGCTGCTCGCCGGACAGCCCGCATGGCTCCATCGTGCTCGACACGTTCGGCATGATCGTCTACTGCAATGACGCCTGGCTCGAGCTCCTGCTCCAGCACGCTGCGAGACGCTGCATCGGGCCGACACTCGAGACGATGGCGGGCCCCGAAGGAGGAGGGCCGAATGGGACTCGGTCATGTCCGGGCACCTCTGGTCCGGCGACGTCTGGGCTCTCCGCTCAGACGGGGCCTGAGGATCCCGCTCTACGCTCACCCGCTCGCCGATCTTCGACGACTCTCGGCGAGCTCGTCGGCGTTCTCAGCCAGGCAGCGCCCCGCTGGAGCGAAGCTGAAGGCGAGAGCCTCCATGCAGTCTTCAGAGGAGCGGTTCCGTGCCCTCGTCACAGCTCGTCCGACATCGCCGTCGTCTTCGATCCATGCGGCACCATCATCTACGTCACCCCGTCGGTGGAGGCGCTCTCGGGCTACACCGTGGCCGAGCTGCTCGGGACGACGTGTCTGGGACTACCTGCATCCTGACGACCTCGCGACCGCTAAGGCGGAGCTCTTCGAGATGCGGTCGGGCGGGGAGAAGGGCACGCGGGAGTGGCGGATTCTCCACGCCGACGGGAGCTTTGGGTGGTACGAGTTCACCCTCACCGATCTGCAGGACCATCCGGCAGTTCGTGGGACCGTCGGCAACTTCCGCGACGTCACCGCCCGCCACGCCGCCGACGCCGCCCTGCGCGAGAGCGAGAAGAGGTTCCGCCGGGTCGTCGATCACTCGAGCGATGCCTTCTTGAGCCTCGACTCAGACGATCACATCACGGGCTGGAATCCCGCTGCTGAGTCGATGTTCGGTTGGACGCCGGCCGCAGGCGCTCGAGCTCGATCTGGTCGACCTCCTCGTGCCAGAGGACCGGTCCACGGGCCGAGGCTCCTTCGAGCCGCGCTCGCCCGGGCGAGCGAGCAGGCGCCGAGAGCCGTCTTCGAGATGAACGTCGTCGGAGCCGGCGGCCGCCAGTTTCCAGTCGAGGTGAGCGTCGTGCAGGACAGCACGGTCGGTTCATCCCAGTTCCAGGCGTTCTTCCGCGACATCACCGCCCGAAAGGCTGAAGAGGCACGCCTGACGCGGCAAGCGCTCACCGACCCCCTCACCGGGCTGGCGAACCGCTTCTCCTCCGCGACCGGCTCGCGCGGGCGGTCGCCCGGCTGGCACGCCGGAAAGGCACCGTCGCTCGTCATGTTCCTCGACGTCGACCGGTTCAAGCTCGTGAACGACGGGCTCGGGCACGAAGCGGGCGACAAGTTGCTGAAGGCGATCGGGGCAGCGCATCGAGCGCACCATTCGGGCGACCGACACTGTGGCCCGCTACGGAGGCGACGAATTCGTGGTCGTGGCGGAGGACATGAGTCTGCGCGAACGAGCCGGCGTACGATCGCCGAGCGGATCATCGCTGCCGTCGGCGACCCGCTTGCTGCTCGCCGGCCGCGAGCTCAGGCCGAGCATCAGCGTCGGGATCGTCTCGACCGACTCGGCGCGATCGCGAGCGCCGACGACCTTGCTGCGCGATGCCGATGTCGCCATGTACAGGGCGAAGGAGCTCGGCGGGGGCGGCTTTGCCCTCTTCGACGAGCGATGGGGGTCCAGGCCCGCAGCCGCCTCGAGCTCGAGGAGGACCTCCGCGTCGGGCGATCGACAGCGGCGAGCTTCGGCTCCACTACCAGCCGATCGTGACGCTCGCCGGGCGAGATACGCGGCGTCGAGGCGCTTGTCAGGTGGCAGCACCCCCGTCTCGGCCTCGTGGCCCCGATGGACTTCATCCCGCTCGCCGAGGAGACCGGGCTCATCGTCACGCTCGGGGCGTGGGTCCTCGAGGAGGCCTGCCGTCAGGTCGCCGCCTGGCGGGCGACGGTGGCGCCGAGCCTCGAGCTCTCCGTCAACGTCGCCACCCGCCAGCTCTCCGACCCCGGGCTGCCGGCGATCGTGAAGGACGTCCTCGAGCGGAGCGGCACTCGAGCCGTCAGCTCTCTGCCTCGAGATCACCGAGTCCGGGCTGCTTGCTCGAGCCGGAGACGCGCCGCCGCCTCGCTCCGCGCGCTGCGGGAGATCGGCGTCAAGGTCGCCGTCGACGACTTCGGGGCCGGCTACTCGTCGCTGCTGTACCTGAAGCACTTCCCCGTCCAGATCCTGAAGCTCGACCGCTTCTTCGTATCGGGGATCTCCCACAACGACGGCGACGCCGCCATCGCCGGCTCCGTCGTCCGGCTGGCTCACTCGCTCGGGCTGTCGGCGGTGGCCGAGGGTGTCGAGACGGCCGAGCAGCGAGCGATGCTCGAGGAGCTCGGCTGTGAGCAGGCGCAGGGGTTCCTCTGGTCGCCCGCACGAGGCGCCCGAGGCGATCTCGAGCTGCTCGACTCCTCCCTCCTGCTGCGGGGCGCTCTGCCGCGGTGCGGGGCGGACCCTCTCCTGGCCCCGCCTGAAGAGCTCTGAGCAACCGGCGCGCCACGCCGTCGGCCCCCGTCGACTAGACAGGGTGGCGGCTCTGCCAAGGGAGGCGGCTATGACGACGATCGAACCTGCGCTCAGGTATCCCGAGATCAGCTCTCAGGCCTTTGCCCATCCGGCAGACCGGGCGGCGACGGCCGCCCTCCGCTCCCTCCCCATGCTCGACAAGCTCGTGAAGAAGCTGTCCGAGATGCGCTACGAGCGCAAGGCCCGCCAGATCATGCTCGGAAACGCCGTCCGCCTCGGCGAGGACCAGATGCCGAGCGCCTGGGCGATGCAGCGGCAGTGCGCCAATGCCTTCGACATCGCCACACTGCCCGCAGCTCTACGTGACCCAGGCCCCCGTCGGCCAGGCGATGACGATCGGCACGAACGAGCCTGTCACCCTTGTCGCCTCCGGCCTCGTCGCCAGCTACGACCCCGAGGAGAGCTCCACTCCGTCCTCGCCCACGAGATGGGCCACGTCCTCGCCGACCACGTCGGGCTGACGACGACGCTCGACATCACGACGATGATCCTGCAGCGGATTCCTCCGCAGCCAGCCACTTGCCGGCTTGCCGCTCTACGCCCTCTACTACGCCCTCCTCGAATGGTCCCGCATGGCCGAGCTGACGGCCGACCGGGCGAGCGCCCTCGTCATCGGCGACCCGATGATCCCCTGCCGCACGCTTATGCGCATCGCCGGCGGCCCGGTGAAGGACCTCGACGTCGACGTCTTCATCCGCCAGGCGACCGAGTACGAGGAGGAGCCGAACTCGTTCTCTCGCTACGCCCGCTTCTGGGAGGAGGTCGGCCGCACCCATCCCTTCCCCGTCCGGAGGGTGAAGGAGCTGATCGCATGGGTCGCCTCGGGCGACTTCGACCGGATCAGGTCGGGCTCCTACCTGCGGCGGGGACAGGAGCCCCCGCCGTCGGAGGAGTTCAACTCGGCCGTCCATCACTACCGGCAGCGTTTCTCGGGCATGGTGGAGCGGGCAGGGGGCGGTGTCCAGCAGGCATTCGACAAGTTCGCCAGCTGGATCGACCGTGACGGGGCCCGCAACGGTGCCGACGAGGGCGACGACCTCTGAGCCGAAGCGCCACGATCCTGTGACCGAGGGAGCTTCGCCGACCGGGCGCGGAGTCGCTGTCGTGACGGGTGCCTCGGGAGGCATCGGGGCGGCGACGGCAAGGGTCCTCGCCTCCCTCGGCTTCGAGACGGTGCTCGGCGCGAGGCGCCTCGGCCTTCTCGAGTCGCTCGCCGCCGAGCTCGACCCGCCTGGGCGGGCCCTTCCGCTCGACGTGACCGAGCCGTCCTCGGTCGAGGAGTTCTGCAGCCGGGTGCCTCACTGCCGTGTCCTTGTCAACAACGCTGGTGGGGCTCTAGGTCTCGAGGCGGTCGCCGTCGCCGACGAGGAGAAGTGGCGTGCCATGTACGAGACGAACGTCCTCGGCACGCTCCGGATGACAAAGGCGCTCCTCCCCCGCCTCGTCGAGTCGGGCGACGGCCTTGTCGTGAACGTCGGCTCGGTGGCGAGCTTCGAGCCCTACCCTGGCGGCGCCGGCTACAACGCCGCCAAGGCGGCCGTCGCCTCGCTGACCGATGTCCTCCGGATGGAGCTGCTCGGACAGCCCGTAAGGGTGAGCGAGATCGACCCGGGGATGGTGGAGACGGATTTCTCGCTCGTCCGTTTCGGCGGCGACGAGGCTCGCGCGGCGGCCGTCTACGGCGGGCTGACGCCGCTTACGGCGGACGACGTCGCAGAGTGCATCGGGTTTCTTGCTACGAGGCCCAGCCACGTCGACGTGGACCGCCTCGTCGTGCGCCCGCGGGATCAGGCAAGAGCCCATCTCCTCAACCGACGCTCGTGACTCTTCCGTTCGGGCCGCCCGTCTCGCCGATGCTCGCCAAGCTGGAGCGCCAGCTGCCGGTCGGCGAAGGGCTCGTCTACGAGCCGAAGTGGGACGGCTTCCGGTGCATCGTCTTCTGTGACGACGGGCGACGTCGTGCTCGGCAGCCGGAACGAGCGCCCCCTGACCCGGTATTTCCCCGAGCTCGCCTCGGCGCTGGCGGCGAACCTGCCCGTGCCGCTGTGTCCTCGACGGCGAGATCGTCATCGTCGCTCAGGGCGGCCTCGACTTCGAAGCCCTCCTGCAGCGGATCCACCCGGCCGAGTCCCGCATCCACAAGCTGGCGGGCGAGACGCCGGCGTCCTTCGTCGCCTTTGACCTCCTCGCCCTCGGCGCCGACGACCTCCGGCGCCGGCCCTTCGCCGAGCGCCGCCAGAGCCTCGAGGAGGCGCTCGCCGGTGTGCTTCCTCCCGTGCACGTGACGCCGGCGACGGCGTCGGTGGAGGTGGCGAAGGACTGGTTCGCCAGGTTCGAAGGAGCCGGCCTCGACGGCGTGATCGCGAAGAGCGGCGACCTCGCCTACATAGAGGGTCAACGGGTCATGACGAAGGTCAAGCACGAGCGGACGGCAGACTGCGTCGTCGGCGGCTTCCGTTGGCACAAGAGCGGCGGCAAGGTCGGCTCGCTCCTCCTCGGCCTCTATGACGATGCGGGTGTCCTCCATCACGTCGGGGTGACGTCGTCGTTCACCGACAGCCGCCGGAGGGAGCTCGTGAGCGAGCTCGACCCATACCGGCTCACCTCGATGGATGGCCACCCGTGGGCCTTCGGAGAGGGCGACCCCTCAGACCCGACCGCGCCGCCTCCACCGGCACGTCGCCTGCCGGGCGCCCAGAGCCGCTGGAACGCCGGGCGCGACCTCTCGTTCGAGCCGCTTCGGCCCGACCTCGTGTGCGAGGTCGGCTACGACCACCTGCAGGGCGACCGGTTCCGTCATGCGACGACGTTCAAGCGGTGGCGGCCGGACCGCTCGCCGGCATCCTGCCGCTACGACCAGCTCGAGACGGCTGTGCCCGAAGAGCTCGCCAACGTCTTCAGCGCGACGGCGGCCGGCTGAGCCCGCAGGGAAGGCTCCCCGACAGCCCGTCGCCATAGGTCGGCGGGTCTTTTCCACCGGCCGTCCTCCGGCGCGACCGCCCTCCGGCGCGAGATGGCCGGCTGAGCGGGAGAAAGCTCCCGAGCCCAGCCGGCCATCTGCTGCCTCTCAGGGCACGAGACGATCGCCTCGTGCCGTCATCGTCAGCTGTTCTTGGCTGGAGCAGTTGTTGCTGTGGGTCGACCCTTCGAACTCGGGATAGCCGAGCTTGGCCGTCAGGACGTGCCCGTACTGGCTGTCGGCGCCGAAGTCGTCAACGCGTGATCCGACGTGGACGTTGCCGAACTGGATCACACAGCTGCCGCCACTCGTGCCGGCAACGGTCCAGTACGGGTAGAAGTGACCCGGACCCGGCGGTGGCACCGTGCAACCACTCGGATTGGTGGCTGTGCAGGTCGACTCGCTGAGGGCGGTGTCGGTCTGGAAGAAGAAGCTCGAGTACCCTCCGCCCGTCGTCGTCGGACGGTCGAAGCTGAAGCTCGCAGGCAGTGTCTTCGTCGGCGAGCTTCCTACCGGCCAATCCGGGTAATAGGGCTCCCCGTCGAAGTCGAGGTCACCGAGGGAGAACTGGTCCTGGCATCCCGTAGCCTCGTCCGGAGCAGAGGCCAGCATGCCGTGGGTGTCGCCCTTGGAGTAGCAGTAGGCCTCGCCATGTGACTCAGCGGTCGAGGAGTCGGACGTTGACTCGTACCCGCCGTTGCACTGGTCCCACGTCTTGTCGGTGACACCTGGGGCCAGGGTGACGGTGAGGGGCTTCGACAGGCTCGCGCAGCCCTCGAAGTGGCCGACCTCGAACTCGGTGCTGATGTTGGTCTGCAACGCCGCCCACGGGATGATGTTGCCCCTCTTCGCCGTGTTGTACTCCGGCTGGAAGTTGTAGGGCGTTCCGGCGCAGCTGGCGATGGAGGTGTTCTGGAAGCCGTTCGCCGCAGAAGCCTGCATCCACCCCGTCTGGCCGGTCGTGAGGTCGTCGAGAGTCACCTTGAACGCCATTGCTCCACCGCCTCCGGGCACCGGCGCGTCCCACATGTGGGTGGTCACCTTGTCTCCCGGATTGATGAGAAGCGTATGGCTGTTCGGCGTCTCGGTGGCAAGGTCGGCGAGCTGCGGGCTCGGGGGACCCGTCGGGACGCCGTTCGTCTGGATGAAGGCGAAGTTCACCGGCTCCTCGCAGCCCGAGTTGCACTGGGCGAACTTGTACGTGCACTCGAGGCTGTCGATGGTGAGTGCGGCGCACCAGTGGGTGTCGTCGCAGCTGATCGAGTCGGCAAACGGCGGCTCACCTGGCGGGTAGAACTGCATCTCCATGAAGGCGCTCCCTGCGCCCGGGTAGCTCCGCTGGCTGCAGGTGGCCGTGACGCAGGCGGGCGCATTGGCGTCGCTCTCAGGCGTGCAGGGGAGCTGCGGGTAGGAGTTGCTGTCGCACATTGCCATCGAGAACCAAGGCGCGACCGTCAGCTGGAACTGGTGCGTCACGTCGTGGCCGGGGTTCGTGGTCGTGGGCGCCGCGCTCGGGTCTTTGCCGATCGTCTCGGTCCAGCTGACCTGTCACCCGAGCCGGGCGTTGACGAGTTGAACGTCATGTCCGGCTCGTCGTGGCCGATGTAGCGGCCGTTGTCGTAGAAGCGGCCACTCCAGGTGTTGGCGTTGTCGACGTTGTCAAAGCCCCGGATGTCGGCGCAGATCGACGACGGCCGCACGGACCGCTGGAGGGTGCTGAAACCGTTGCAGTCGAGCTCGCCGAACTTCGCCACGGTCGAGCCCGCCGGATGGCTGGCGCTAGCGCCCGCCTTGCCCGGGGCGGCAAGGACGTAGAACCCCACCCCGATCGCCAGTGCCATCACTCCCGTGAGCAGCCGCCAAGCGGTCCGCTGCCCTCGCATTCGCTCTTGTCCTCATATGGCCCCTACCCCTTTTCTAAAGGGGGGCCGGAAGACCCGCTACCCTCTCGGGTCCCTCGCTCCCCGTCCTCCTCGTCATGGACGGCACCGCCGCACGCGGCAGCGCCAGGCGGGACAATAAGGGGCCGGTCGAAAAGCGTCAACTCTATTCGGTTGTCAACCGGCGTGGTTGGCGTAGGCGGCCGGCCTCGAAGCGCGTTGTCCGAGTCCTTCGCCATCCCGCCTCAGCTGTGCTCGCTCCGGTCGCTCGCATGGAGGCCGGCGAGATAGCGGTTGTAGGCGGCGAGCTCCGGCTCGAGACTCGTCGTATGGGTCGAAGGCCGCCGCCCGGGCGCCTGTCACCTCGTCCTCACCGGCGGGCGGGCTCCCCTGCCGATCCGACGGCGCCGGTGGCCCCGCTCACCTCGGCCGCACCGCCGCCCGCGGGCTCGACCGGGGCTGGCAAGCAGGGGCAGCCTCCTCGTGCACGAGCTTCCACCACATCCAGACGGCGTAGGCGGCAAAGAAGGGCCACTCGAAGGTGTACACCCAGCTCAGCTCGTTGCCCGAGAGCGCCCGGTGCAGCTGCCACCAGCCGAGCACGAAGAAGCCCGGCACCGACACGACAAGCGCCACGTGCAACCCGATCGCCCGGCGCGACCACCACAAGCTGCGCACATCCGAAGATTACCGGGGCGGGCCTCCTACGATGAAGGCGGTGACCGCCGCACCCGGTCCCTCAAAGCGCTCCGGGCCCACCGAGCTGGCTGCGCCCGAGCGCCGGCGAGCACCGCTGGCAGATGGCTTTTGCCGTCGCCCTCGCCATCGGCCTGCAGGCATCGATCCCGAACGGGCTCGCTTTCCATCCCCGCTGGGTGATGCCGGCCTCGAGGCGGCGCTCCTGATCTTCCTCGCCGCCGTCAACCCCGGCCGGATCACCCGGCCGTCCTCGGTGCTTCGGACAGCGACGGTCGTCATGGTGGCGGCGATCAACTTCGCCAACTTCTGGTCCCTCGGCTTGCTCATCCACGGTCTCGTCACCGGCACCGAGGGCCAGAACGCCTCGGCACTGCTGCTGACCGGGGCGGCGATCTGGGGCACGAACGTCATTGCCTTCAGCTTCTGGTACTGGGAGTTCGACCGGGGCGGGCCCGCGCTCCGGGCGCATGCCGAGCGGCGTTTCCCCGATCTCCTCTTCCCCCAGATGACGACGTCCGGAGCACGCGCCGGCCGACTGGCAGCCGGAGTACTTCGACTACCTCTACACGTCGTTCACCAACGCGACGGCGTTCAGCCCGACGGACACGATGCCGCTCACTCGCTGGACGAAGATGCTCTTCCTCCTGCAGTCGGGCGTCTCACTTGTGACCGGGGCCCTTGTCGTCGCCCGGGCGGTCAACATCCTCCGCTGAGCACCTCGACCGGCCGCTGGTCGAACGTCGCCACGAGACGCCTGCGCGGCCCGCGCCTCGTCGACCCGTCCGACCGGGGTCGTCCGGGGCGCCGACTTGGCATCGTCGGCGCTGCCGGCCGTCGCTCGCCTCCGTCGCGATCTGCACGAGAGCCTCGGCGAGGGCCGCCACCGTCTGTGGGCTCTCGGTCTCGGTGGGCTCGATCATGAGCGCCTCGTCGACGATGAGGGGGAAGTACACCGTCGGGGCGTGGAAGCCCAGCTCCAAGAGGCGCTTTGCCGACGTCGAGCGCCCGCAGCCCCGTCGCCTTCTCGAGCGAGCGTGCCGAGACGACGCACTCGTGCATCACCGTCCGGTCGTAGGGAAGGTCGTAGACGCCGCGCAGCTTCTCCTTCAGCCAGTTGGCGTTCAGCACCGCCGTCTCGGCCACGTGGCGGAGGCCGTCGGCGCCGTTCAGGCGGAGGTAGGCCCACGCCCGAAGAAGGACAAGGGCATTGCCGTGCCAGGAGTGGACCCGGCCGACCGAGCGGGGCGGGGTGGCGTAGCCGAACGAGCCGTCTCCGAGGCGGACCGGCCGGGGCCCGGGCAGGAAGTCGGCCACCCGGTCGTCGACCGCGACCGGCCCGGCGCCGGGGCCACCGCCGCCGTGAGGAGTGGCGAAGGTCTTGTGCACGTTCAGGTGGACGATGTCAAAGCCCATGTCGCCCGGCCTCACCACGCCGAGGATGGCGTTCAGGTTGGCGCCGTCGTAGTAGAGAAGGCCGCCGGCGTCGTGGACCGCACCGGCGATCTCGACGATGTCCTCCTCGAAAAGGCCGAGCGTGCTCGGGTTGGTGAGCATGATCCCGGCCACGTCGTCATCGAGCGGCGGCGTGCAGCTCGATCGAGGTCGACGCCACCGGCAGCGTTCGTCCCCACCGTCACGACGTCGTAGCCGGCGAGGGTGACCGAGGCGGGATTCGTCCCGTGAGCCGAGTTGGGGATGATCACCTTCCGGCGAGGCTCGCCGTTGGCGTCGTGGTAGGCGCGCATCAACATCAGTCCCGTCAGCTCACCGGCCGCCCCGGCAGCCGGCTGCAGCGTGGCGGCCGATCATGCCGGTGATGGCGCAGATCATCTCCTCGAGCTCGACGAGCATCTCCAGCCAGCCCTGTGCGCCGGACGGCGGCGTCGCCGGGTGGACGTTGGCGAACGCCGGCATGGCCGCCGCGATGTCGCAGGCCTTCGGGTTGTACTTCATCGTGCACGAGCCGAGCGGGTAGGCGCCGAGGTCGACCGAGTACTGCCGGTGGGTGAGGCGGGTGAAGTGCGCCACGAGGTCGCGCTCGGCGACCGACGGCGATCTCGAGCGGCTCGTCGCGGCGGAACTGCTCGGGCACGAGCTCCTCGAGCGGCCACTCCGGCAGCTCGCTCGTCCGGAAGCTCGCCGCCCGGCGGCCGTCGACGGAGAGCTCGAAGAGCACCGGCTCGGTGCCGCGGCCGATGAGGGGGGCGCTCGTCGCCCTTCCCCCGGGGGCGGCCGCCCGGGCCGCCGCCGCTCCGCCTGCTCCGCATCGAGGCCGCCGAGGGCCCTGCCGCCGGGTCATCGCATCGCCTCCTCGGTCCGGCAGGCCGCCGGGGCGCGCCGGCGTCATCGCACCGCCTTGTCGAGTGCGGCCACGAAGGAGTCGATCTCCGCCCGCGTCCGCCGCTCGGTCGTCGCCACGAGGAGCGCCCCCTCGTACTCGGTGTGCCTCGTATCCCTCCCTGACGGCGCACGCCGGCGAGGAAGCCTTCGCTCGATGAGCCGCTCGATCGCCGTCTCCGGCTCGATCGGCAGGCGCACGGCGAACTCCCGCAGCACCGGCGCATCTGCGGCCGCTTCGACCCCCTCGACCGAGAGGAGCGACTGCCGGCAGTAGCGGGCGGCGCGGGCGGAGCGGAGCGCGATCTCGGCCAGTCCCTCCGTCCCGAGCCAGCCGAGCTGGATGGCGGCCGTCACCGCCATCAGGGTCTGGTTGGTGCAGACGTTGGACGACGCCCGTCTCCCGGCGGATGTCCTGCTCCCTCGCCCGCAGCGTCGTCACGTAGGCACGCCGCCCGTCGGCGTCGACCGTCTCGCCGACGAGGCGCCCGGGCAGGCGGCGGACGTCGGCGAGGCGTGCAGGCGAACAGCCCGAGATACGGGCCGCCGAAGCTGAGCGGGAGCCCGAAGGCCTGCCCCTCCCCCACCACGACGTCGGCGCCGAGCGAGCCGGGGGTCCTCAGCACGCCGGCCGACACGGGGTCGAAGCAGACGACGAGGCGGGCGCCCGGTGCGGTCGGCGACGCTCGCGGGCGGCGGCGACGTCCTCGAGGCAGCCGAGGAAGTTCGGCGCCGCCATGACGACGGCGCCGGCCTCGAGCCCCTGCGGGCACGGCCGACCAGTCGGTCGATGCCGCCGGCGAGGGGCACCGGCGAGATCTCGTGGCCGGTCCCGCGGGCGAAGGTCGCGCAGCTGGGCGCGCCATCGCGGGTTGACCCCGTCCGAGCACAGCACGACGCTGGCGGCCAGTGGCGGCGACGGCCATGTTGACGCCTTCCACGAGCGAGGCCGCCCCGTCGTAGAGCGAGGCGTTGGCGATCTCGAGGCCGCTCAGCCGGGCGACGAGGGTCTGGTACTCGAAGAGCGCCTGCAGCACGCCCTGGGCCACCTCTGGCTGGTAAGGCGTGTAGGCGGTGACGAACTCCGAGCGGGAGGCGAGCGAGCGCACGACCGCCGGGATCTCGTGGTCGTAGGCGCCGGCGCCGGCGAAGCAGACGAGGGAGCCGCGCTACCTGCCGACCCGCCGGCCGGTTGCCGGCGGCGAGCTCCTCGAGGCGGTCGTTCAGGTCGGCCTCGCTCCACTGGTCGGGCAGGTCGAGGCCTCCGGCCAGCCGGATGGCAGCCGGGATGGCGGCGAACAGCTCGTCGATGCTCCGACAGGCCGAGATCCTGCGAGCATGGCGGCGATCTCGTCCTCGGTGTGGGGAACAAATGGCGCGCTCACGTCTGCCTCCCGCTCTTATCGACTCGCGTCCGCTCTGCCGGCCGGCGCCGGCCATCTGCTTCGGTGACGGCCGGCTCGAGGCCGCGACGGCAGCTTGTGGAACGGGCGGCCTCACGACCTCTGGCCGCCGCCGGTGCGCCCCGGATCTCGATCTCGACCGCCGTGCCTTCAGCCGTCTCCGGCGGGAGGAAGCCGAGGGCGATGCCCCGGCCGAGCACGGGCGAGAAGTTGCCGCTCGTGACGCTGCCCGACGGCCGTCCCCGACGACCGCACGCCGTCGCCGGCCCTCGGAGGCCGCCGGCCCTCGGCTGAGCAGGCCCTTCAGCAGACGGGCGGGACCGCGCGCCCTCTCGGCCTCGAGCGGCTCCCGCCCGCGGAAGGCCCCCTTCTCCCAGCCGACGACCCAGCCGAGGTTGGCCTGCAGCGGGGTGATGCCCGGCCCGAGCTCGTGGCCGTGGAGAGGCAGGCCCGCCTCGAGCCGGAGGGTGTCGCGCGCCCCGAGCCCGGCGGGCGTGGCGCCCGCTTCGACGACGGCCCGCCACAGCTGCGGCGCCTTCTCGGCCGGGACGGCGATCTCGATCCCGTCCTCGCCCGTGTAGCCCGTGCCCGCCACGAGGCACTCCACTTCCTCGAAGCTCGAAGCGGGCGACGCGGAACCGCCCCACCTCGGCCGCCTCAGGCGCGACGGCTGCCAGCCACCGACCGCGCCGTCGGGCCCTGGACGGCGATGACGGCCCGCTCGGCTGTCACGTCGCGTCCCGCCGAGGGCGCCAGCACCCGCTCGGTGTTGGAGGCGTTCGGCATGACGTCGAAGCGTTCGTCGTCCACCCACCAGACGATGATGTCGTCGAGCACCGAGGCGTCGTCGGCGTCGAGAAGGTGGGTGTACTGGGCCCGGCCCGGGCCGATCTTGCGGAGGTCGTTCGTGAGAGCGGACTGCAGGCAGGTCGAAGGCGTCCCTGCCGGTCACCCTGACCGTGCCGAGGTGGCTCACGTCGAAGCAGGCCGCCGCCCGCCGGCAGGCCAGGTGCTCGGCGATCGTGCCCGTCGGGTACGAGAGCGGCATCTCCCAGCCGCCGAAGTCCACGAGTCGGGCGCCGAGCGACTCGTGCTCGGCCCGCAGCGGGCTGTCCCGGAGGATCACCCCGCCAATGTAGACGTGGCCCCGAGCCGGTGCTTCTCGATGAGGCTGGCGATGTCGCGCCGGTAGAGCAGCTTCACGCGCGACGTCGGGGTAGAGCTCGCGGAGCCGGCGCACCTTGTTGTTCTTCGCGGTGACGAGGTCCTGGCGGAGCATCGTCAGCTCCACGAAGACGCCGTGGTCCGGCAGGTAGAAGTCGGGCCGGAAGCCGCTCGCCGGCGTGCCGTCCGGCCACCAGGCGAGGACGAACTCGACCGGCTCGTACTCCCAGGCCACCTCGTAGAAGTCGAGCAGCTCGGCGAAGAGGCGCTCGGACTCGTGGGCGAAGCGGCGGCGGAGCCGACTCGGCACGCGCCTGCCATCGGGCGCCGGCTCTCGGCCGCAGTGTCGCGAACTCCGAGCCGGTCGATCTGCCGGCCGCGTCAGCCGAGGTGGGCGAGACCGCGGCCGGAGCCGGCCGCCTGCCAGCTGCGTCGGGTCGCACGAGAGGCGCCCCGTTCGAGCCGGCGCGCCGAGCACGCCTCCTCGGCTGCCGGCTCGTCGCACTGCCTCGGGCACCGAGCGGCGGGTCGAGCTCCGACGATGGCGGCATCGACGTGGCCGACGACGCCGTCGAGCGGGACGACGTTGAAGACGCCCTGGCCGCCGCGGAGAAGGTCGAGCAGCTCCTCGCCGTCCCGCACGAGGACCGAGTCGGCCGCTCCGAGGACGAGGCTGGCGGTGGACGAGGTCCTCGCCCGAGAAGCGGAGGAACTCGATCGCCCGGCGGGCCCGCTGCAGCGTGACGCCGGCGTCGAGCAGCTGCTTGATGATCCGAAGCGCGACGACGTCGCGGTAGGAGTAGAGGCGCTGCGAGCCGCTCCCCTTCGCCCGGACGAGCGACGGGGAGAGAAGTCCGGTGCGGTCCCAATGGTCCAGCTGGCGGTAGCTGATGCCGACGATCTTGCACACCTGCGGACCACGGAATCCTTGTGCCATAAGGCGATTTCCCGTCAGATCGGAGCAGCCGCGCCGGCCGGGCTGGACGACAGCGGAGTAACTACATTGCTGTGACGAGGTTAAAGCCGTCCGGTCTCCACGTCAACCATCAGGTGAGGCTTGCAGTGCCGAGCCAAGGTTGAGGGTTAGACTTCGCTGGCCTGGAGCTAGCGGTCCTGCAGCTCTCATGATGCAAGTGAGACTGTCATCAGGTTGACGGCAGCAGTGGCTGTCAGGCGGCTTCCGTCGAGATGCCGTAGCGGCGGCGGAGAGCGGCAGCTCCTGCGCACGTCGGTGTCGAGCCGGCGCCATCGGCGGAAGCCGGCGACGGCGAGTGCAGGCTCTCTGGACCGGTCGACGGCGGCGCCAGGAGCGCCGCTCAGGTGCTGAAGTCCTCCGGGCGGATGGTGTCGAGGAACTCCTTGAACTCCCCGACCAGCTCCTCGGGATCGCCCGCCTCGCTCACGTCGTCCACGTCCGGCTCGACGACGAGGCCCTCGGCGTCCATCAGCTCGTCGGCCACGTACAGCGGCGAGTGCGTCCGGGTGGCGAGGGCTATCCCGTCGGACGGGCGGCACGACAGGTGAGGTCCTTGCCGCCAGGCGCGGAGGTGCAGCTCGGCGAAGAAGGTCGACTCGCGAAGCTCGGTGACCACGACCCGAGTCAGCCTCGCCCCGAGCAGCTCGATCAGCTCGGTCATGAGGTCGTGGGTCATCGGGCGGGGCATCTCGACGCCCTGCAAGGCGAAGGCGATCGCCGTCGCCTCGGGCGGCCCGACGAAGATCGGCAGCGACCGGTGGGTGCCCTCGGTCTCCTGCAGGAGCACGACCGGCGTGCTCGAGCTGAGATCGACTCGGACCGCTGAGAGCCGAACTTCGACCATGGCGCCAACATACCGTTTGCAGGCCGCATCGACACCTTCGCGAGCACCATCTCGGGCACGAAAGTTGTCGGGTCGGACAACCGCCGGGCAGCTTCGACCGGCGGCGCCGCCCGGAACGCGGCCGACGCGCGAGTAAGGGCTGAATCTGCCCGCCCGGAGCACAGCCAGGTCCACCGCGACCACAACGGGAAGGTTCCGGTACCGCTCCTCGAAGTCGAGGCCGTAGCCGACGACGTACTCGTCGCCGATGGTCATGCCCGACGTAGCGCGCCTCGACCGGCAGGATCCGCCGCGTGCCGGCGGTCGAGGAGCGCGCAGACGTCGGCCGAGCGGGCTCCTCGCTCGTTGAGCAGCCTCCGCACGTAGCTCACCGTGAAGCCGCTGTCGATGATGTCGACGGCGATGACGACCGCCCGCCCGGCGACGTCGGCGTCGAGGTCCTTCGACAGCCTGACCCGGGCGCCGCCGGCGCCGTAGGACGACAGCCCGAGGAAGTCGACGGCGCACGGGCACTCGACGGACCGGGCCAGATCCGCCACGAGGCAGACGCTCCCCTTCAGGATGCCGACGAGGACGACGCCGTCGGGATGGTCGGCCGTTATCGCCGCTCCCGAAGCGCCTGCACGATGCAGGCCAGCTGTTCGCGGTCGAGGAGCGTGCGCCCGGCCGAGCCGGGAGTCGTCACGCCCCGGTCAGGTCCCGCAGCGCCGCCTTGGCGAAGCGATGCCTGCAACGAGGACGCCGAGCTCGCTCAGCTGTGCCACGTCCTCGAGCGCCCGCCGGCGGGCGTCCGGGTTGCGTTGGCGGAGCAACGGCAGGACGATCTGGGAGTAAAGGCCGGTCTGCCGCTCGGCGGCGTACTTGAAGACGCCGCAGATGCCGCGCCTCCACCCCGAAGCGGGCGAAGCTGGCCGCCAGCCCGGCGACGACGAGAGCCGCCTCGTCGTAGCAGCGCACGCCGGCCACCGTCCTTGCCTCGATGAGGCCGTACGACTCGAGGTCGGCGACCTGTTGGACTTCGAGCCCGCTCGCTTGTGCCAGCTCAGCGGCGGTGAGGCTCACGCCGACGAGAGCGGCCAGCTCGTGAGCGGCGCCGCCCGACTGCGCAGCCGCCTGTCTCTGCCGGGGCCTCGGGCACCGACGCCGGAGGTCGCCTCCGGTGCCGGCGGAGCTGCCTGCGCAGGCTCCGAGGCGCTCGACCGCGCCTCTGCCGAGCCGGAGGTCATCGGCGGACCGCTGGGCTCGCCGGCCTCACCTTGCCGGCCGCACGTGCGGCCGTGCCCGGAGAGCGGCGTCGCGCCGCTGCGGATCTCTGCGGCGCGGCTCCGGGACGGCGCTCGGCCCGGCACCTGCGGTCACATGAGCCGCTCCGCCGCTCAGCTCCGGCCGGCAGAGCGCTGCCTGGCCGACGCTGCTTGCGGCGAGCCCTGCGGGAGCCCGCTCGCGACGGCCGCGCGAGGCATGCTCGACACCACTCCGCCGCCGGCGGCGTGCTCGACACCGTTGCGGCCGGCAGTGGAGTATGCAAAGCCGTTCGCGCCGAGCGGCGCATCTGTGTCGCCTACCCCTGCGGACCCGCTCGCCGACACCGCCTCCGCCTGCTCTGCTGGCGGCGCAACGGCTGGCTGTTCAGTCTCGGCCACTACGAGTCCCCTCGCTCGCCGACGGGGCCGCCGAGCGGGGCGGCCTCACCCATCTCGAACAGCGCCGGCGGCCGGGACGTCTCCTGGCCCTCGAGGCGCCCCTTGATCACCTTGAGGGGCAGGAAGTGCTCGCGCTGCTGGCGCAGGATCCAGCGCAGCCGCTCGACGTCGTGCTCGTAGAACTTCCGGTAACCCGACGGAGTCCGCTCCGGCACGAGCAGGCCGCGGCTCTCGAGGAAGCGGATCTTCGAGATCGTGACGTCGGGGAACTCGCGCTGGAGGAGCGCCAGCACGTCGCCGATCGACAGATAGGGCCGGTCGTCCACCGTCGCCTCAGGCCGCGCCGGTCGAGAGGAACAGCAGCTTGAACTTGCCGATCTGCACCTCGTCGCCGCTCGAGAGGACGGCGTCGTCGATCCGCTCACGGTTCACGTAGGTGCCGTTCAGGATCCGACGTCCTTCACCGTGTAGGCAGATGCCGTCGCGGACGAACTCCGCATGCCGCCGCGAGACAGTGATGTCGTCGAGGAAGATCTCGCTCTCGGGATGCCGCCCGACATGGGTGACGTCTTTGTCGAGCAGGTACTTCGCCCCGACGTCCGGGCCCCTCTTGACCACGAGCACCCCCGTCCCGTCGGCGAGCTCGCCGACGGCCACGTTGACCTCGTCCTCGCCCTGCTCTCCTGAGGGATCGGCCGGGACGAACGAGACGGTGGTGTCGGGGCCCGGAGCCAGAGGCGAGCCGCACGAGGAGCAGAAGTTGGCGTCGAGCGGGTTGCGGTGGCCGCAGTTGTTGCAGAACACTCGTGCAAAGCTAGTCGCTCACGAATGATCTCGCCGGGGTGCCGGCGCCGCGCTGAGGTCGCGCGGAGGCTGCGCGCCTGCCCGAGTGCCGCCATTTCACTGGAAGAAGTGCGGCTTCGTCACTCCTCTGTAACGCCGCGATATCCATCGGCGTCCATCAGGCCGGCGAGCGCGTCGTCGTCGGCCGTCTCGATGACACAGAGCCAGCCCGTCGCCGTACGGGTCGCTGTTCAGCGTCTCGGGGGCGTCCCGGAGCGCCGAGTTGACCTCGACGACCGTGCCGCTGACGGGGGCGTAGATCTGCGAGACCGACTTCGTCGACTCGACCTCGCTCAGCGGGCCGCCCTTTGTGACCGACGAGCCGACGGAGGGCAGCTCGACGAAGACGATGTCCCCGAGGGCGTCCTGGGCGAAGTCGGTGATGCCCGACGCGGATCGTTCGGCACCCTCGGCCCGCGCCCACTCGTGGTCAGCTCGTGTAACGCAGATCCTCCGGGACGTTCATCGGGCCTTCCTCCTCTTCAACCTGTCGCCTCGGCGACGATCCAACCCACCTGCTCCGCCATCTGCTGTGCCCGCGCCTCGGCGAGCTCGGCCGTCTCGCCCTCTGCCGTCACGAGCGTCAGCGGCGCCTCCGGGTCCGGGACGACGAGGGTCCACCCTTGCGGGTCGACCAGCTTGACGCCGTCAACGAGCACGACCTCGTCGGCCGTCGCCCGCTCGAGCAGCGTCCGCATCACGAGCCCCTTGTGCTCGAAGGGCGTCGGGACCTCCCGTCGCACCACGTGGGGCGAGCGGAGCGCACCGACGACCTCGGACAGCCGGCGACCCGTCGTGGGCGAGCAGCGAGAGGAGGTGGACGAAGGCCGAGACGGCATCGAAGGCGGGGAGGAACTCCGGGAAGATGAAGCCGCCCTGGGAGTTCCCGCCGAAGCCGACTCCCGGGCCTGGCACATGCCGCCATCAGGTCGGACGGGACGAGCTTGGTCCACACGACCTCGCTCGAGGCCGCCGCCGCCAGGCGGCTCACCTCGAACGGCACGTCGACCGGCACGGCGATCGAGCAGCCCTGGCGCTCCCTCGTGACGAGGGCGACCATCGCACAGAGCGCCTCCTCGTCGGTGAGGATCCGCCCGGTGTCGTCGACGAGCGTCAACTGCTCGCCGTCCGGCTCGAACATCGCCCCGAGATGAGCCCCCGAGGACCGCACCAGGCCGGCCAGCCGCTCGGCGTGGTGACTGGCGCTCGTAGCTGAGGACGCCCGGCGTCGAGACGTGAGGGTTGATCGCGAGGACGTCGGCACCGAGCTTGGCGAGCACGTTCGGCATGACGAAGCTCGTCGTGCCGAAGGCGTAGTCGAGCACGAGCTTGAAGCCGGCCTCCCGGATCGCCACGAGGTCGACGGTGCCCGTGAGGTCGAGGGTGTAGGACTCGACGGTCCGCGAGGGAAAGTCGATGTCGCCGATCTCGGCCGCCAGCACCCGGCGCGACTCCTCCCGCTCGTAGAGGCGCTCTACCTTGCGCTCGGTCGCCTCGTCGAGGTCGACGCCGTCGACGTCGAGAAACCGCAACGAGACCGACTGCGGGTCCCCGCTCACGAGCCGGACCGTGACTCCCCCACACGAGGGGCTGGTGCGGATCTGGAACCTCGTGAGGGGGACCGTCGCCGCCTCCAGGTCCTCGACGTTGCAGCCGGCGGCGTTGAGGCCCACCATGACCGCCCGCTTCAGCACCCGCGCCGCCCGGCTCGAGTCCCGCGAGGTCGTCACCATCGAGCCCTTCGGCGAGGATCGTGCCGTACGCCATCGCCACTCTCATGGCGAGCTCGGGCGAGAGGTCGACGTTGGCGAGCCCGGCGATGCCGGCGCGACCCGAACAGGCCGCGGGAGCCGCGGGACTCCCACACGAGCGAGGAGCTCGACGACTGCGCCCGCCTCGATCGTCTTGTTCGGGTAGACCTTGACGCCGGCCCGGATGACGGCGCCCCGCCCCACCCGGCACCCGTCACCGAGGACGACTCCCTCTTCGAGGTGGCTCCCCTGGCGGATGTCACAGGAGCGGGCGATGACCGCTCCCGCGGGCGGTCACGCCCGGGGCGAGGTAGGAGTTGTCGTGGATGACGGTGTTCTCGATCTGGGAGTTGTCGCCCACCCGCACGTTCGCCCCGAGCACGGTGTGGGCGCCGATCTCGGCATCGGCGCCGACCCGGCAGTTGCCCCCGATCACCGCCGGCCCGCTCACGGTGGCGCTCGGATGGATCTCGGCGCCCTCGCCTATCCAGATGCCCGGCCGGAGCGGGAATCCAGGCACGTCGACGTCGACTTTGCCGTCGAGGATGTCGCGGTGCGCCCCGACGTAGGCCTCGAGGGTGCCGACGTCCTCCCAGTAGCCGCCGGCGACGAAGCCGAACAGGTCGCGACCGGCGTCGAGCATCGCCGGGAAGACCTCGCCCGAGAAGTCGACCGGGCGCCCTTCGGGGATCCAGTCGAACACCTCCGGCTCGAGCACGTAGATGCCGGTGTTGATGGTGTCGGAGAAGACGGCGCCCCAGCCGGGCTTCTCGAGGAACCGCTCGACGCGTCCGTCTGGGCCGGTGATGACGATGCCGAACTCGAGGGGGTTCTCCATCGACTTGAGCGCGAGGGTGGCGACCGCGCCCTGCTTCTCGTGGAAGCTCACCAGCTCGGAGAGGTCGATGTCGGTGAGGACGTCGCCGGAGATGACGAGGAACCGCTCGTTCAGCTCGTCCCGGGCGTTCAGCACCGAGCCCGCAGTGCCCCGCGGGGAGTCCTCGATGGCGTACACCATCCGCACGCCGAACTCCGAGCCGTCCCCGAAGTAGGTCCTGATGTGGTTGGCGAGGAAGGCGACCGTGACGACGATCTCCTCGAAGCCGTGGCGGCGCAGCAGGTTGACGACGTGCTCGGCCATCGGCCGGTTGGCCATCGGGAGCATCGGCTTCGGCTGGTTGGCGGTGAGCGGCCGGAGTCGGGTCCCCTCGCCCCCGGCCATGATGACGGCCTTCATTTCAATCCGATCCTCCTCGAGGCGGTACGGGCGTGGCGCTCATCGTCTTCTCCTCACCTGCTGGGAAGACGCCGGGAGCGCATCACGGGGTGACCGTGCCGGGAGCCTCGGGGGCGGGCGGGAAGCCTGCCCGCCGGAGGCGCCGCTCGTCGAGGGCCCGGCGGGCCACCGGTACGTAGGCGACGGTGGCCGCCAGGCTGAAGCCGAGAGCGGGCACGACGAGGACCCAGGTCACGTCCGGAAGACATGTGCCAGGCTGCCGGTCGTGTCGGTAGCGAGGAACAACGGGAAGCAGCCGAGCAGGCCGAACGTCCCCGCCTTGCCGAGCCAGAGGACGTCGATCCGCTTCGCCCCGAGGGCGGCGAGGCCGAGCACTGCTGCCGAGACGAGCGCCTCTCGCGAGAGCACGAGGACACCGAGCCAGATGGGGACGGCGCCGTAGACAGTGATGGCGATGACCCCGGTTCCGAGCACGACCCGGTCCGCTGTCGGGTCGAGCACCTTGCCGAGTGTCGTCACCTGGTGGAAGCGGCGGGCGAAGTAGCCGTCGACGAAGTCGGTCCCGCCGGCGACGGCCAGGACTGCCGCCGCCCAGAAGCGCTCGTGCTGGCCGAACAGCAGCCAGCAGAAGACGCCGGCGAGGGCCAGCCGGCCCACCGAGAGAAGGTTCGGGACCGTCCAGATCCGGTCGAGTCCCTCGTCACGGCGTTCTTGTCCGGCCTCGATGCTGCTCTGTCCGTCGCCGGCCGGCTGCGCCACGCGACGCAGTCTACGGGCCGCTTGTGGCGGCCGACATTCCCGCCCCGAGGGCCGACCCTGCGAGCCGCCGGCCGTCGTCTGTCCTCAACGGCCCCTTGCAGCTGAGCGGTCCGATGCTGCCGCCACGAGGCCGTTCAGCAGGCTCGGGTCGCTGCCCATCTCCGGGTGCCACTGCACCCCGACGAGAAAGGGCATCGAACTGTCCTCGACCGCCTCTATCGTGCCGTCCTCCGCCCACGCCGTCGGCACGAGCTCACTCCCGAGCCGGTCTATCGCCTGGTGGTGATGGGTCGGCACGTCCGCCCGCTCGGCGCCGAGCAGAGCGGCGAGAGCAGTTCCCTTCGCCAGCCTCACCTCGTGCGGCAGGTAGCCATGGGGGTCCGGACCGTGGCCATCGTGGCCGACGACGTCGGGCAGGTGCTGGTGGAGCGTCCCGCCGCGGGCGACGTTCAGCACCTGCAGCCCGCGACAGACGGCGAGCGTGGGGAGGGGCACCCGGCTCACCGCCCGGAGGATCGTGATCTCGACGGCATCCCGCTCGTGGCGCGGGCGTCCGGTCGCCGGGTGGCGGGCGGCTCCGTAAAGCTCCGGCGCGACGTCGGGCCCTCCGGCAAGGATGATGGCGTCGAGCCGCTCGAGGATCACCTCGGCATCTTGTGGCTCGAGATGCTGGACAGGGATCAGAAGCGGAATCGCCCCAGCCGTCTCGATGGCGTGGGTGTAGCGCGCCGGGAGGATCGAGGCACTCATCTGCCATTGGTTCCAGCTGGCCTCCTCCTCATAGGCGGTGATGCCGACTACCGGCCGCCCGCTCATGACGCCTCCATGCCGGCCGTGGCTCTAGAGAGGGGTGACGTAAGCCGAGTGAATGCCACCGTCGACCATGAAGGCGGTTGCAGTGACGAACGACGAGTCATCAGAGGCGAGGAAGGCGGCCGCCGCGGCGATCTCCTCCGGCTCGGCGAATCGTCCCATCGGCACGTGGACGAGCCGGCGGGCGGCCCGCTCTTCGTCCTTCGCGAACAGCTCCTGAAGAAGCGGGGTGTTCACCGGCCCCGGACAGAGCGCATTGACGCGGACGCCCTGCTTGGCGAACTGCACGCCCAGCTCCCGCGACATCGAGAGGACGCCGCCCTTCGAGGCGGTGTAGGAGATCTGGGAGGTGGCCGCTCCGAGAACGGCGACGAAGGAGGCCGTGTTGATCACGCTTCCGCCGCCGTGCTCGAGCAGTCTCGAGATGCCCGCCCGGCAGCACAGGTAGACGCTCGTCAGGTTGACTTCCTGAACCCGCCTCCAGACGTCGAGGCCGGTCTCGAGGATCGAGTCGTCGTCGGGGGGCGAGATGCCGGCGTTGTTGAAGCAGACGTCGAGTCCTCCAAAGCGCCCGATGGCCTCGTCGTACAGTGCCTCCACGCTTGCCGGGTCGGTCACATCGGCGTGCACGAAGTGGCCGCCGATCTCCTCTGCCACCGCCGCCCCGGCTTCATCGGCCAGGTCGGCCACGACCACCTTCGCGCCCTCGGCGGCGAAGCGTCTCGCGCTCGCACGTCCGATCCCACTTGCTGCGCCGGTGATGACCGACACTTTGCCCTCGAGTCGTCCCATTCTTCTCTCTCCCGCGTCGATCTCACTACCTCGCTCGTCTCTCATCTCACCGGGCCGCTCATCTCGGCGCAAGATGCTCATCTCGCGTAGGGCCGCCGGCAGGCGGGGCCTGGATCAGTGCCGCCCGGGATTCCTCCGGCGCTCGCTCATCTGCCTTTCGGCGCCTTTCAGGAGCGCGGCGATGTCAAGGCCGTCATCGGGGCGGTGCTCGGCGTGGCCGTAGTCGAAAGAGATCACATAAGGCCTGTTCTGCGCCTCGTTGCTGGACCGGATCCGGACAGCGAGGCGGCCGAGGACGAGTGGGACCGACTCCTCGCCGGCGCCGAGCAGGAAGAGCCCGAATTCGTCCGGACCGACCCGTGCGACGAGGTCGGAGCCCCGGACAGTCTGGCGGATCACGCTGGCGGCGTCGACGAGCGCCCGGTCGCCGACCTCATGGCCGTACATCTGGTTGACCATCCCGAGCCCCGTGAAGTCGGCCAGCAGGACAACTGAGGGTTGCCGGCGGGTGTCGGTGAACTCGAGGAGGTGGTTGCCGACGCGTTCGAAGATCCGGCGGTGGGCCATCCCGGTGAGAGAGTCCGTCGTGGCGTGCTGGAGGGAGGAGAGCTCGGCCTCGGCCAGCCTGGCCAGCTCTCGCAGGGCGCGGAGCTCGGCGTCCGTCGCCTCTCGCGGCACGACGTCGATGACGGCGAGCGCCCCGACGATGGCGCCGGAAGGCCCCCGGAGCGGGACACCGGCGTAGAAGGAGATGCCCGGGTCGCCCTTCACGAGCGGCCCGCCGGCGAAGCGCTCGTCGGCAGACGCCTGCTCGACGACAACCGGAGAGCCACTCGAGACGACGTAGGAACAGAACCAGTCCCGGCGCGCCGGCTCGCCGAGCACGAGGCCGGCCCTCTCGGCGCCGGCGACGGACTTGAACCAGACCCGCCGGTCGTCGACAAGGCTGATGATGGCGACTGCCGTCGCGGTGAGGCGACGGGCGAGCTCGGTGATCTGATCAAAGCCGGGCTCGGACGGAGTGTCGAGGAGGCGGAGCTCGCGGACGGCGGCGAGGCGGACCGCCTCGTCAGGCAGAGCAGGAGCCGGTTGCACTCTCAGAGGTTATACGAGCACGCTGGGGTCACCCGATGGGTGATCATGGCCATGAATGGAGGACTCGGGAATGCCAACGCACGAAGAGATCGAGGAGGCTCTCCGCCAGCGCCTGCTCGACGCCATCCGGTCGGATGTCATGACGTCCGAAAGCGTCCTCACACTCGTCGAGGCATACGCCTGGCTGCGGGAGCCTGCTCAGGCTCACGCGATGCGCCGGCCGTCACCGTAGGCCGGACGCGGCACCGCTCCCGGGGAAGGGGTGGCCGGGAGCGGGTGCGTAGGTCCTGGGCGGGCCTGTCTAAGTATCGTCACGGGCCGACGGGGACTTTAGGAGAAGCTTCCTGGGCGGCTCCTTGAACTAGTTCGGCGGCGCCTCCTAACCTGCCACCAGTGTCAGGACTCTGGGGGGCTCAGAACGGACCCCCGCCGGGTCGAATTAGAGCAGCCGCCACGCGGGGCCGTCCAGTAGATTCGTCCGCGCCGTCCTTGGCGGGATTGTCTCGAGCGTCGCCCTCACGGCTTGCGGCAGCACCGCCACCTCTACCTCGACCAGCCGTCCGGCAGTCCCGAGCACGTCACAAGTGTCCACGACTGCCGCCCCGAGACCAGCTCAACATGCGAAAAACCGTTCAGGGCTGTGTGGCACCCTCTCGACGCCGCCGACCTACAAGCACGTCATCTGGATCTTCGAGGAGAACGAAACCGTTGCACAGATCATCGGATCTCCGGCGGCCCCATACATCAACCACCTCGCCCGCGAATGTGGTCTCGCGACGAACTACTACGGCATCACGCACTTCTCGCTGCCGAACTACGTCGGCGCAACAAGCGGTGCACCGCTCGGCTCGCTGAAGGAGTTCTACGACGACTGCAATCCTCCCGGAGCGGGTTGTGACTCGTCGGCTGCCAGCATCTTCGGCCAGTCACCGTCATGGAAGTCCTACGAGGAGTCGATGCCATTCAACTGCGACACCCATGGAACGGGGTTCTACGTGGACCGGCACAACCCGGCCATCTACTTTACGAACCTGTGGAACTGCTCGAAGAACGACGTTGTGCTCGGGACGGTGGGGGATTCAAATCTGCTCAACGACTTCAAGAGTGAGTCGACGGCGCCCCGGTTCAGCTTCCTCACGCCGAACATATGCGACGACATGCACGGTTCGTCGGCGGCCGGTTGCACGACCGGTCTCGTGCAGACGGGCGATCGCTGGCTCAAGACCTGGATCCCACTCATCGCCCGCACGCCGGTCTATGCCTCGGGCGACACGGCCATCTTCATCACCTGGGACGAGGGCGACGGCGGACCTGCACAGGCGGGTGAGTCCTGCTACCTCACCCTCGACCTGAGCTGCCATATCCCGATGATCGTCATCGCCCCCTCGGTCAAGCCCGGGACGAGGGACGGCGCCATGCTGAGCCACTACTCGTTGCTAAAGACGACCGAGAACCTCCTCGGCTACCCGGAGCTCGGCTTGGCGCGGTCAGCTGCATCCTTCAAGAGCGCGTTCAACCTCTGAGCGGGAGGTTACCGAAGCGGGCGCCGCCCGGGCGGGTACGAGGACTCCAGTTGCTGTCGGCGGTAGCCCGTCGCACGCCCGTCGAGGCCTGCTGGCTCAAGGCGGCGGCACACCGATGAGATTCCCCGCCGTGTGGGCCGGTGGTAGCGTCGCCGCGATCCGGAGAAGCAAGATCGGAGCCAGGAGCCACACGGTCACCGGCCTCGACCGAACGACCGTGGAGGCGCCGTGAGGATTCGCAAGGGTGGCCTGTCCGGCCTGGTGGTCATGCTGGCCATCGTTCTAGTCGCTGCTGGCTGCGGATCATCAGCGAGCAAGGCGGCAAAGGGCCCGAGGCTGAAAGGTGGGACGGCCACAGTCGCCCTCCTGCCGGGCAACTCGATCAACTGGATATTGCCCATGTGCCCCGCCCAGTACGCGACCGGGCCCAACCTCGAGGACTTCGAGTACCTAATGTGGCGCCCCCTCTACTGGATCGGATCGCCCACCGGGGTCGGCCTCAATACCGTCGAGAGCCTGGCTGAGCCGGCGACGATCACGACGTCTGGCGGCGATACCGTCGCAGCGATCACCCTCAAGCACTACCGCTGGTCAGATGGCAAGCCCGTCACCACAAGAGACGTTCAGTTCTGGTTCAACCTGCTGCGGGCGAACAAGGACAACTGGTGGGGTTATACGACGGGCCAGTTCCCCGACAACGTCCTCTCCTTCAAGGCCGACTCGGCCTACCAGCTCACGATCACCTTCAAGGGCATCTACGGTTCGCTCTGGCTGTACAACGAGCTTTCACAATTGATCCCCATGCCACAACATGCCTGGGACAAGACGTCGGCTTCGGGCCCGGTTGGCAACTATGACGACACGCCGCGAGGTGCCACCGCCGTCTACAACTATCTCGCCGCCCAATCGAAGGATCTCGCCAGCTATGCCACCAATCCCCTCTGGCAGGTGGTCGACGGGCCGTGGAAGGTCAAGGTCTTCGTGGCGTCGGTCGGCCAGGCAACCCTTGCCCGCAACTTCAGCTATTCCGGGCCGGCGACCGGGAGCATCCATCAGCTCGATCTCACTCCCTACACGAGCGACTCCGCCGAGTTCGACACCCTCCTCACGGGTTCCGGCCTCAGCTATGGATATGTGCCGTTCAACGACACACCGCAGCTCGGAAGGGTCAAGTCGCTCGGTTACGAGGTGAAGGCGTGGCCGTCATGGGGCATCACCTTCATCAACTTGAACTTCGTCGACCCCCAGTACGGCCCTCTGTTCAAGCAGCTCTACTTCAGACAGGCTCTCCAGGAGCTTGTCGACCAGCCGCGCTACATCTCTGCCTTCATGGGTGGCTACGCCAGCCCCGTCTACGGGCCGGTGCCCACCGTTCCCAACAGCCAGTTCGTCAGCCCGCAGGAGAAGAGCAACCCGTATCCCTACAGCCCCGCCGGCGCCAAGACCCTTCTCAGTGGGCACGGCTGGAGCATCGTCCCGAACGGCGCCGACGTCTGCACCCGCCCCGGCTCGGGGCCGACCGAGTGCGGCTCCGGCGTGAAGCAAGGCATGAAGCTCGACATCTCGCTTTTGTACAACTCGGGCCTTACCAACATCACCGAGGAGATCGAGGCCCTCCGCTCGGCAGCGTCCCAGGTCGGGATCGACTTCTCGTTGTCCGAGGCCCCATTCAGCCAGGTCGTCTCGACGGCTGTCTCCTGCACGAAGCCGAACTGCTGGCAGATGGACTACTACGGGCAGGGCTGGTACTGGAACCCCGGCTACGAGGTGCCCGACGGCTCGGTCATCTTCGGGACGGGCTCCCCCTCGAACGGCGGGAGCTACTCGAGCCCGACTGCCGACTCCTTGATGAAAGCGGTCCATTCCGGATCACTGGCGGCTATCTACGCCTATGAGAACTACCTGGCCAAGCAGCTACCGGTGATCTGGATGCCACAGATCGACACACAGATCTCTGCTGTCTCCGACCACCTCGGAGGCGCTCTGCCCCAGGATCCGCTCAACAACATCTATCCGGAGAACTGGTACCTCACCCGCTAGCTCTCCTTCTCCCCCGGAGGCGGCCGTGACAGTAAGGACTACCTTCCCCTTCTCAGTGCGCGTGCTGCCGCACGTGTGGATCCCCCTCTCGGACGGGTCAAGGTTGGCCGCACGGATCTGGATGCCCGAACGGGCGATGGACGAGCCCGTGCCGGCAGTCCTCGAGTACGTCCCCTATCGCAAGAACGACGAGCTGGCGCTGCGCGACGCGCCGATCCACGCCTACTTCGCCGGTCATGGGTATGCCGCCGCCCGGGTCGACCTACGCGGGCTCGGGCGACTCCGACGGCATCCTCGAGGACGAGTATCTGCCCCTTGAGCAGTCAGACGGAGTGGAGGTCGTCAGGTGGTTGGCTTCTCAGCCCTGGTGCTCGGGCAGGGTCGGGATCATCGGCAAGTCCTGGGGCGGCTTCAACGCCCTGCAGATCGCCGCCCACGCGCCCGATGAGCTCGGGGCGATCATCAGTGTGGCGTCGACGGACGACCGTTACTCCGACGACGTCCACTACATGGGGGGCTGCGTTCTAGCCTGGACGGCCCTCAATTGGGCCTCGACGATGCTCGCCTACAATGCCCGTCCTCCCGATCCTGCCGTCGTGGGAGACGATTGGCGAGACATCTGGTTCGAGCGGATGGAACGCACTCCCCCGTTCATCGAGGCGTGGATGAGCCACCAGCGCCGCGACGAGTTCTGGCAGCAGGGCTCAGTCTGCGAGGACTACTCGGCGATCACCTGCCCGGTGTACATGGTCGGCGGATGGTCCGACGCCTATCGCAACTCGATCCTGCGATTCCTGCGAGCACTACGGCGGGCCCTGCAAGGGGCTCATCGGGCCGTGGGCGCACGTCTACCCTCACGACGGAGCGCCCGGGCCTGCCATCGGCTTCCTGCAGGAGTGCGTGCAGTGGTGGGATCACTGGCTGAAGGGCCGGGACACCGGCATCATGTCGCGAGCCGAAGCTCCGCGTCTGGATGGGAGAGGCGCGCCGGCCTGCTCCCGGCTACGCCGTCTGGCCGGGCCGCTGGCTGGCCTTCGACCGCTGGCCGGCGCCGGAGGAGGTCACAGTGCACGCGCTTGGCCTCGAGGACGGTCGGCGTGCCGACGGGTCACTTGCCCTGAGGGCGGCTGCGCATGAGCTCGCCCGGCCGGCGAGCGGTGGTGAGAGCGTTCCGGATGGATCCGGTCGAGCAGGTGAGGCCGAGCTACGCATCCGAGGTGCCGAGGCTGTCGCCCTTGACCCCGGTGGCTGGGGCGGTCACGGCGGCGCCACCGATCTCCCGTCCGACCAGCGGGCCGACGACGGGCTCTCGCTCAGCTTCGACACGGATCCTCTTTCCGTTCCGGCTGGAGATCCTCGGTTTCCCGGTCGCTCGGCTAGAGGTCGCCTCGGATCGGCCGCTCGCGCTCGTCGTGGCCCGACTGTGCGACGTCTGGCCGGACGGCGCCTCCACGCTGATCACGCGCGGTCTGATGAACCTCAGTCATCATGCCGGCCACGAAGAGCCGCAGGACCTCGTGCCCGGCGAGCGCTTTGTCGCAGAGGTGACAGCTCAACTCGATCGCTTACTCGGTCCCAGCAGGGCACCGCCTTCGTCTTGCCATCTCGCCTTCATACTGGCCGTGGGCTTGGCCGTCCCCGAGCCGGTCACCCTCAGCCTCTTCGTCGGCGGAGCCTCGAGCCTTCAACTTCCACTGGCTGATGGCATCGCCGCCTACCTGCCGCCGGAGCACTTCTCCTCCCCGGAGCAGGCCGCCACGCCGGCGCATTCTCCCGCCGGATCCGCCGGGCGGCACTCGCGCACGGTGCTGCGCGATGTCGCGTCGGGCACGGTCGAGTTCGTCAGCAGGACGAGCGCCTCGGAGCCGCTCCGGCTGCTCGAGTCCGGTCTCGAGTACTCAGAGGACGAGTGCGACCTTCACCGCATCGTGGAGGGTGAGCCGCTGTCGGCATTCGCGAGCTCGGAACGCGCCGATCGAGATCGCCCGGGGAGACTGGCGCACAAGCGGTCCGGACGTTCAGCACCATGTCCGCGACGGCCGAAGAGTTCCAGCTGACGAACCTGCTCGAAGGCTTCGAAGGCGACCGGCGGGTCTTCACGAAGACCTGGCACCGGTCGGTGCCACGGGACCACGTATGACGCCCTCGGCCGCGGGCGCCGAGGGACGAGCCTCGGCGCCCCCGCCGTCGGTCGGGTCCCGTTCACCCGCGCCGATGCCGGAACCACGCCTGCGATGACCCGCTACGTCGTCAGCCGCATCCTCGTCTCGGCGCTCGTCGTGCTCGGGGTGACGGTGATCTCCTTCGTCCTGCTCAACATCGTCGCATCGGGTCCCAAGCTCGCCGTCGCGATCATCGGGCCGAAGGCGACCCGTGGATCGATCGAGGCTTTCGTGCGGGAATACGGGCTCAACCGGCCGCTTCCGCTCAGGTACCTGTCGTATCTCGGCCAGCTGCTGCACGGCAACCTCGGTTACTCCTACAAGCTCAACCAGAGCGTCGACTCGATCATCAAAGCGGAGCTGCCAAAGGACGTGCTTCTCGTCGGATCCTCCCTCGTCCTCGCCGTCCTGATCGCTGTTCCGATAGGGCTGGTGCAGGCGGTCCGGAGGAACGGGATCATCGACTACAGCGCGACGGCGCTCTCGTTCGTCCTGTACTCGATGCCGTCGTATTGGCTCGGGCTCCTCCTCATCGGCGCCCTCTCGATCTCGGTCCATCTGCTCCCCGCCCAAGCCCCGCAGGCGACCTCCATCGGCGGCATCATCGCTGACCCGTCTGCCCTTGTTCTGCCGATCGCCACTCTCACGCTGATCAATTACGCACTGTTCAGCAGGTACATGCGCTCCTCGGCCATCGAGAACCTGGCACAGGATTACATAAGAACGGCGCGGGCAAAGGGCCTCTCCGAGCGGCGCGTCGTCTTCCTCCACCTCTTGCGCAACTCATTGCTGCCGGTGACGACACTGATCGGCCTCTCCTTGCCGGCGGTCATAACGTCCGGGCTCATCGTCGAGTACGTGTTCGACTTTCCCGGTCTCGGCCTGAGCTTCTTCAATGCGGCCCAGGGCTTCGACTACCCGGTCGAGCTCGGGATAACCCTCCTCGTCGGGCTGGCCACTGTCGCCGGCAACCTCATCGCCGACATCTCGTACGCGATCCTCGATCCACGGGTGCGTTACTCGTGAGCGCCTCTTCCGCTCCTTCTCGAAGGCAGCCAGCCTCTTCCCGAGGGCGGGGAAGCCACTGGCGCCGGGAGCGCCTGGCGCCTCGTGCTTCGCGCCTTCCTCTCGAACCGGCTCGCCGTCATCGGCTTCGCCCTCGTCGTGCTCATCGCGCTCTTCTGCTTCGTCGGGCCCCTCCTGTACCGGACGGACCAGTTGCACACCAACCTCTTCCAGACGAACAAGGGCCCTTCGGCCGCCCATCCGATGGGCACCGACGACGTCGGTTTCGACATTCTCGGCCGGCTGATGGTGGGCGGCCAGAGTGCCCTCGAAGTCGGCCTGGCCGTCGCGGTCGTCGCGACGGGCCTCGGGGTCGTCTACGGGGCGATCGCCGGCTACTTCGGCGGTTTACTCGATGCGGCGATGATGCGCGTCGTCGACATCATCTTGGCCATCCCGGCGATCTTCATATTCATCTTCCTCTCGACGGTGCTCCGGCCGACGCTCCTGCTTCTCATCCTCGTGCTCGCCTCCCTCTCCTGGCTGACGACGGCCCGGCTGGTGCGCGCCGAGACGCTGTCGCTGCGCACCCGCGAGTTCGTGCAGGCGGTGGAGGCAATGGGCGGCCGTTCCTCGCGTGTCATCGCCCGGCACGTGATCCCGAACACCTTCGGCACGATCGTCGTGAACGCGACGTTCCAGGTGGCCGATGCCATCCTCGTGCTCGCAGTGCTCACCTACCTCGGCTTCGCCCTTCCTCCGCCCGCCGTGACCTGGGGGGGGATGCTCTCAAACGGTACGAACTTCCTCTTCGACGGGTACTGGTGGGAGGTCTACCCCGTCGGGATCTTGATCGTCCTCACCGTGGTGGCTTTCAACTTCATCGGGGACGGCCTGCGGGACTCGCTCGACGTCCGCTTGCAGCGCCGCTGACACCGCCGCCGGGGCTAAGACCAGGGGACCAGGAGCTGCCTCGCGCCGCAGGAGCATGGCGAGATCTCATCGGCGGGAAGTGCACGCCGAGGCGCCGGAGACGAGCGGCGAAGAGGGGACCAGCTTGTTCGAGTCCCACCCTTCGCTGAGGCTCCGCCGCCCTGTCGCTCCGCCACTATATCTCACTTTTAGTAGTCGAGTCACTACTATCCGTGGTCATCGCACGACAGGCGCTCCGGTGAGGTCCGGCGGCCGAAGTCACCATTGAAGGCTCAAGATCGCAATGCCCGCAGTCGATGAATGATGCGGGGACGGGTTCAGCGTCGTGAGGGAAGGCGATCCTGGACTCCGCGTCGGTCACGGGGTGCACCCCGTGCCGACGGAAGCCCGAGCGGCGGCGACAGCCAGTACACCAAAGAACAAGCGGCATCCTCTGGGACGGCACACCGTGAAATGGGGCGCCGTCAGCGATTCACGAATTGGGGATCGGTGTTGGCGCCGGAGATGACGACCACAACCCGCTCGCCGCCCTCGGGCACGTAAGCACCTGAGACGAGGGCGGCAAGTGCGGTCGCCGCCCCGGGCTCGGCGATGATGCGGCACTGCTCCCACAGGCGGCGCTGGGCCTTGCTCGATATCGGCGTCGCTTACGAGAACAGAACCGGCCACCCAGCCGCGTGCCGCCCAGCACCAAGCACCGATCCGGCGGGCCCCGAGCGAGTCCGCTGCCCGACCCCCCACCTCGACGTCGACCGGACCGCCCTCCTCGAGAGCGGAACCATAAGTCGGGCACCGCTCCGGCTCGACCGCCACCACGCGGGCGCGACCCGTGAACCAGCCGGCGATCCCGGCGATGAGGCCGCCTCCGCCGACAGCCACCAGCACCGTGTCGAGGCCGGGCACCTGCTCCTCCAGCTCACGCCCGAGCGTCCCCTGCCCTGCCACCACCTCGGGCTGATCGTAGGCGTGCACGCGAAGCGCCCCGGTCGCCTCGGCATGACTCTCTGCGGCAGCAAGAGCGTCCGCGTAGCTCTCGCCCACCTGATGCAGCTCGGCGCCGTACTCCCGGATCCTTGCCACTTTGACCGGAGGCGAGCTCTCCGGCACGAACACAGCCGCCTTCAGTCCGAGAGCCCGCGCCACATAGGCGACGGCTAGTCCGGCATTGCCCCCGGACGCCGCCACGAGTCCCGCCGCCGGCACGTCGCCGGCGAGCACCTTGTTGAACATCCCTCGCGGCTTGAAGCTCCCGGTGTGCTGAAGCAGCTCGAGCTTCAGGCTCACCCCGCCACCGCTGAAGGCACCCGGCTCCATCTCTGAGACCGGCGTGAGCCTCGTGCGACCGCCGATGCGCTCTGCCGCCGCCTCGACCTCAGACGGGCCGATGGGCTCAACTGCTTGCGTCCCGTCCGCATCGAGCATCGCCACATTATGTCCGGCCTGAGCCATCCGACGGGAGGCGAGCGAGATCAGGCGAGCCGGGTGACCGCAGAGGTCCCGAACCGGTCGGCCGTCAGCTGCTTTATGCCGCCGGGAAAGCTCTCGGACATCCGGCGCTCGCCGACTGCGAGCGCCCGCTGAGCTTCAATGTCGCCGGTGAAGGCAGCCGCGCAACGCTCGGGATCGGCGTTGGCGAGGGCGAGGATCGCTCCAGTGCAGCCAAGCGGGCCGGCAAGGGCGAGCAGGGCGGCCGAGCCGGTGTAGAGAGGGCGGTCGAATGTCGCAAGAGTGACGAGCATCCTGCTGCCGTCCCTGCTCGAGTCCTTGCAGCCGTCGATCGGCAGGCTGGGCAACACGTCCAATGGAAGGCCCGGGGCCGACATCTGTGGGAAGTGGTAGCCGAGCACGGGTCGGCCTCCCGCCGCCTTGCGGACGCTTTCGTAGTAGCCGCTGAGGTCGTGGCTCCCCGGAGGAGGAAGAACGAGCACTCCGTCCGCGCCGGCGTCACAGGCCTGACGCGTGAGCTCGACAGCCTGTCTTGTCGAGGGAGCGCCCGTTCCGGCGATAACCGGGGGGCCGCCATGGCCCGAGACAACCTTGCACACCTCGCGCACGAGCTCCTGACGCTCGTGGGGCTCGAGGGCGGCGGCCTCACCAGTGGAGCCGGCGACGACGACGGCCTTCACACCCAACTCCGCCAGCTGCCCGGCAAGAGCGGCAGTCGATTGAGTGTCAAGGGAGCCGTCGTCGTGAAAGAGCGTGACGAGAGCGACGCCGACGCCCTCGAAGAGGGGCCGACTCACCGGCACCGCGCGGGGCGACGTGCCGGCTGCATCGGTTCGCATCACTTTGACCCTATCCACCCCTCTCCGGACGATCCACGCCGCCAGCTGATGGAGGCACGATTGGCGTACGGGCCGGCTCCACACGTACCGTGCAACTGCACCAGCGGGCGGAAGGGGCACAATGGGCAGCACAGGGCCGGAACGACAGTTCACCTCCGAGACTGCGGCCGTCGACCTTGATCAGGCGCTGGAGGGAGAGGCCGCTCGGCTGGAGCTTCTCTACCCGGTGACGCTCGAGGCGCTGATGCTCGCGTTCTCTTGGGCTGCTGACGAGGCGGGCTACGACCTCGAGCAGACCAATGATGTCGCGATGCTGATCCTCCGAGCATGGAGGACGGTCGAGAAGCACGGCAGCTGGCAGCGAGCCGGAGAGCCGAAGCCGCCGGCAAAGCTCGTGCGTGACGAGATCACCGAGATCATTCCCGTCGTGTCGGCTGGTGGAAGTCGCTAGCAACCGCGTCGTGACCGGCGAAGGCCTCCGGCGGAGCCGGAGCTCCTCGGAGGGTGAGAAGCTGAAGGCGGCTGACCGGTGCTATGTGCTCGAGGTCAGCGTCATTCCGGTGCTGGCGGCGACGACGAAGGCGATCCCGGCGAGATGAGTGGCGGGAAGACCCTGGCCGAGGACTACTAGGCCGATCACTGCTGCCACGGCAGGATTGAGGCTGGTGAGAACGCCGAAGGCGGCTGTCGGAAGCAGTCGTAGGGCCTGAAGGTCGAGGCTGTATCCGACGGCCGACGAGAGGACGCCGGCGCTGAGGCCGATCAATATTGTCGACGGCCTCCAGAGAGAGGCTCCCGCAACGGTGATGCCTGCGGGCAGGACGACAAGAGCCCCGAAGGCGTTGGCAAGGCTCAAACCGGCCAGTCCGGCTCCGTGCCGCCCGAGTCGCCGGTTGAGAAGGATGTAGCAGGCCCAGCAGCAGGCCGCCGCCAGCGCGAACAGCACTCCAGGGACGTCGGAGAGCTTGATGTCGCCGGCGAGGAGAAGGACGCCGACGACAGTGGGGAGCGCCCACACCCTCTGGCGCCACGACGCAGAGGTGACGAGAGTGAGTGTCAGTGGCCCGAGATACTCCAAGCGTGATCCCGGTCGCGAGAGGAAGACGTCGGATGGCGGAGTAAAGGCACAGGTTCATCGTCGTCAGAACCAGGCCGAACAGCGCGCTCGTCAGCAGCTCTGCTCTCCCCCACCGGCGGCGCCACGGGCGGGTGAAGGCGAGAAGGGCCGCCGATGCTCCGAAGCTCCGCAAGCTGACCGCCCCCACGGGCCCGACAAGCGGAAAGATCCGAGTGGCAAGCGCCGCCCCCAGTTGGACCGATACGACGCCGGTCAGTGCAAGAGAAGCCCCCGCGACGATGTCCCGGCCGGGCGCCGGAGAGGAACCTACGGTCCGCCCGGCGGCACCCATCTCGTCAACGTACCGGTCCCCTGTCATCGACTCCCCCGGCGACCCATCACCCCACCACCGGTGTCATCTCGGCGCCCGTCAGTGCCGGCCACGTCTCGGCCAGTAGGTCCGGCCACGCCCTTCAGCTCTGCCTCACGCCGCTCTAACATGACGAGCCCCTCCCCGGGCGCCCGGGCGTTCCGAAGGGGCTCATAAGGCCGCTCGAGCGGGTGCTCAAGTACCAGCAGCGGGAGACTTGGAGGCCACCGTGGCACCTGATGTCCTCATCGTCGGTGGCGGACTCATGGGCTGTTCCACCGCACTCCACCTGCTCAGAGCCGAGCCGAGCCTTGACGTTGTCGTTGTCGAGCCGGACCCGACCTATGCGACAGCCGCGAGCGCTTCGGCCTCCGGCGGGGTGCGCCAGCTCTTCACCCACCGCGAGAACATTCTCCTCTCTCAGTACACACTGGACGTCATCGAGGACTGGTCGAATTTTGCGGCGGCCAAAAGAGGCGGAGCGGCCGACCTAACTGGCGCCGGCAGGGGTACCTCTTCATAACGGGGGCCACAGGAGTTGCCCCGCTCCGAGCCAACTTTCGGACCCAGCAGGAATACGGGGTGACGGTGGAGTGGCTGGATGCCGAGGCGATCCGCGACCGTTACCCGATGATGAACGCGGACGATCTTGCCGCAGGTGTTCTTTCGCCTCGTGACGGCTGGCTCGACCCGAACAGCTTCCTCCAGGGACTTCGCCGCAAGTCAGAGGAGCTCGGGGCGGTCTTTGCCACAGATCGGGTGATGGAGCTGTCGAGAACCGCCTCGGCTGTCCGTAGCCTTACCTTGCAGTCGGGCCGCCGGCTCCGGGCGGAGTTGGTTGTGAACACGGCGGGCTGCTGGGCCCCCGGCCTCGCCGACCAGGTGGGCATGGCCCTTCCCGTCGAACCGATGCGCCGTTACGAGCACTTCGTCGAGACACGCGAGGATTACTCTCACCTGCCCTTCATCAAGGACCCGGACGGGCTGGCTGTGAGGCCCGAGGGAAGCGGCCTTGACGTCGGCCTCGTGGACCGCACCCATCCTCGAGGCTTCGACCTGAACGTGGACACCTCCTACTTCGTGTCGCGGGTATGGCCCGCCCTCGCGCACCGCTTTCCCGCCCTCGACGAACTGCGGCTTAGGGCCACCTGGTCCGGCCTGTACGACGAGAACCGTCTTGACGGCAACATGATCGTGGGCAACTGGCCCGGTCACCTCGACAATTTCTACGTGGCGTGTGGCTTCTCAGGACACGGCTTGATGCACGCACCCGGGGTCGGTCGCGCCCTCTCCGAGCTCATGCTCAAAGGAGGCTACGAGACGATCGACCTCCATCGCTTCGGATACCAGCGGGTCATCGACCACAAGCCTCTTCCCGAGGCCGGCATACGGTGATCCTGTTTGTCGGCCGTGCCCGAGCAGATGAGCAGGTGCCGCCGTCACTCCTGGGCCATCTCCACCACCTCACGCAACAGGCCGCCGCTCGCAGCTGACCTATTGTGCGGGCATGCCCGACGGAATCCGGCTCACGACCGCCGAAAAGATGATGATCCTTGTGGTCGTAATCTGCCTCGTCGCGATCGTCGCGGTCATCGCCATGCACCTCGGCGTCGTCCCCGGCTGCAAGGCAACGAAGATCTGCAGCTAAGGCCTGGGGGCGCCATCAGCCGGCGGCGTAGCTCGTCTGGGCGAACAGGAGCGAGCGCATGCCCGGTAGGACCTGCTCGCCGAGCCGCATGTGCGTCAAGCGCCTCTCCTCGCGCAGGCCGAGCGACTTCAACCTCTCGCCGTGGCTGCTACCAGCTGGCACGAGCAGGTGTTGCCCCCCGCCGTCGCGGTAGCCCCCCTTCACCAGTGCATCGAGGACGTCGCCGTCGTTGGCCGCGCCGGGCCCGAGGATGCGCTTGCCGACGAACAGATAGCCGGCGAGGGCGCCCTCGGAATGCACGGCGACAGCCGGCGTTCCCGCCCCAAAGAGCCGGCGGAGAAGGCCGGCCCGATCGGCACCGAAGATGTCGCGATCGAACTCGACGAGCTCATCGATGTCATCGAGCGCCGGCGCCGCCCGGGCGGCCCTGTGGGTGAACGTGTGCGGACCGAGCTCGACCGTGGCTCCGCACGCGACGAAGCCGAGTCGCTCGTAGATCGGGCGGCCGAGATCTGACGCGTCGAGAGCGATCGTGGCGCAACCCCTCTCTTGGCACCAGCCGAGGATGTGCACCGACATTCGCCGGCCGAGACCTTGATTCCTCAGATCGGGATCGGTCGCCACCAACCCGATCCAGGCGAATCGTCCGTAGTTGAGGGCGCCACCGGCAGCGATCAGCCGATCATCGATCTCCATCACGAACCAGCCAAGCGGCTCGGCGGACAGGTAGAGGTCTAGCTCGGCTCGGCGGGACGAAGCCCCGTAGGCCCGCATCATCAGCTCGTCAGCGCGAGTGACGTCAGCACTCACCATCTTGCGGACGTTCAACTGGCTCATCTCATGGGAGGCACTCGGGCCCTGGCCGCCTTTGCGAGAAAGGAGCCATCGCCTCAACGGTAACAAGGCGGGCCGGCCGCCGTAGAGGTGCCTCGACCCGTGGCCAGCAGCAGACTGCCCGTCTGAATAACGCTCTTGCGGGCGGGTATGTAGGCCATCACGCTGACCCGCCGCCGGTCATGCCTCCTCAAGAAGCCTCTCGCCGTTCGACGGCGGCCAGAGTCGAAGGAGCCAGCACATGGATGATCCGTCACCCCCGCCTTCGCCAGCAGCCGCCGACGTGGCGATGGAACAGGTTGGCTCCGTGCAGTGGATCGGGAACGCGACCTGCTTGATCCGGTGCGGGCCTTTCACCGTCTTGACCGACCCGAACTTCCTCCATCGAGGCCAACGTGCCTACCTCGGGCACGGTCTCACATCCCGGCGGCTCACCGAGCCGGCACTTGAGCCTGACGAGCTTCCCGCGCTGGACGCAGTTGTCCTCTCCCACCTGCACGGCGACCATTTCGATCGGGTCGCCCGACGTCACCTCCGGCGCGACGTGCCGATCATCACCACCCCACACGCCTCACGGCGACTCCAGGCCCGATCACGGCTTCGCGCAAGCCGTCGGCCTTCGAACGTGGGCCGCTCATACCCTCGTCAAGAACGACTCGCTCCTCCGAATCACCGCCCTTCCCGGGCAGCACGCGCCAGGCGTGGTCCGCCCCTTCCTGCCACCGGTGATGGGCGCCATGCTCGAGCTGAGGTCGCCGGCAGGGGAGGTCGGCGACCGCATCTACGTCAGCGGCGACACGTTGTTCGTCAGTGAACTTGGCGAGATACCGAGACGCTTCCCTCACATCCCGTTGGCGCTCATTCACCTCGGCGCGACCACGCTCCCCGGCGGTGTGATGGTCACCATGGATCACCGCCAAGGCTGCGACCTCCTTGAGCTCCTACGGCCGGACCAGGCGCTGCCCATTCACCTTGACGACTATTCCGTCTTCAAGTTGAACCTCGATGACCTGACCGACGAGATTGCCCGCCGCAATCTGGAACACATGGTCGTCCGTCTGAGACCGGGCGAGACACTGCGGCTCTCCTCTAAGGCCCGGTGAGACGCTGCTCGATCTCGGCGATGCGATGCTTGGCCTCGAACAGCTCGATGGCGAGCGTGTGGATGTACTCGGCCGCCATCCTCCAGCAATCGACAGGCTCGGCGGCGATGGCGATCATCTCGAGGGGATCGAGCGACCCGGAGCCACTGTCATCATTGCGGAAGTTCAGGCTGCGTTCCGCGTAGCCCCACCGCATCCCGTCGTCAATCTGATGCCGGACCTCGACATAGCTCCAGCCGGGCCGGTCCTCGCAAGAGGTAGCGAGCGCCTCGGCCGGAACGCCTCGCCCGGCCATAGCTATCGGCTTGACGTCACCCACGTGATCGACAACATCGCCCGACGACTGCGCCGTTTCGTCTGCATCGGGCTCGGCGAACGCATCGGCCACAGCGGACCTCCTTGATTGGAAGCCGGGGACCTGGGCCTGTTGCTTAGAAAAAGGGTCGGGAGATTATCTCCCCCGGCCTCATCGTCTCGTGGCGCTACCATACTCGGTTTTCACAGTTGCTTCTAGTGCCTTGGCTCACGCTGTCGCTCGAAGGCTTCAGGACTAAGTCGTTGCAAACGGCGAAAAGCTCCGGTGGGACCCTCCCAATCAAGTCGGAATCACTCCTGAATGCCTCACCGCTCCGCTGCCGGCGCTCGCGTTGCGCCCGCAAAGCGCCCGCTTCGGAGACCGGGCGGGACGCTGTCTGGGAGCCGCCTCTGACCGTCTGACCAGATCGTCGACTTGAGGATGGGCTCGCCTAGCGTGGCGATGATCACTCCGAGGAGGATGAGCCCCACGCCGCCGAGCTGGTCCGGTGACGGGCTTTCGCCCAAGAGCAGCGCGCCGAGCCCGAGTGCTCCCACCGGTTGAACGAGTAGCAACGAGCTGGTCAAGGCCGCTGGCAGCTTCGGGAGGGAGACAGAGATGAGCAGCCATCCGGCCACTTGTGAGGTCACCGCAAGGATGGCGAGCCAGCCGAGGCCACCCAGTCCGCGGCCGATGTGGAAGTTGCCGACGGTGAGGGCGACGACGACGGCGCCGGCAGTCGCTCCGAGGGTCGCCTCGTAGAGCGGACGCACCACTCCGACATGGCTCGTGCCGGGCGCTTCGGTTTGAGGCGACATGGCGTGGCGCAGGATCAGAATGAAGCCCGCGTAGAAGATGGACGTGCCGATTCCATAGAGCACGCCCTGCACCGGATGGGCGCCGTATGTTCCCGATCCGACAAGTCCACCGACGAGCGCAACGCCTGCAAACATGACCGGGAGAGCCAAGGCGAGTGAACGGTCCGGACGTTCACGCAGCACCGCCCATGCGACTAGCGCGACAAGGAGAACCTGCAAGTTGCCGAGAACCGTGGCCAGGCCCGCACCTACGGCGGCAATGGAATGTGACCATAGGACGAGATCCCCGGCGAGGAACAGCCCGGCTGAGCGTGCCAGCCACTTCGCTCTCGCCGTCATCCCTCCCCGGCCGGGCCGGCGACGGTCGAAGAGGACGAGAAGCCCGAGAACGGGAAGAGCAAAGGCGCATCGAAAGAAGCGCGGCCGCTGTCGCTGACGATCCCGACAGACGGACAAGGACAGCCGAGGCGGCAATGCAGCTCGCTCCCGCCAACACCGTCGCTATTGAAATTCGTCGAGTTGTCGTCACGCTGGTCGTCTCGTTCGTCATGAGCGTCTAGCGTGTATGGTAATGACTTAGTCGTCAGGAGTCAACATGCTTTTTGCTCATGACACGGAGTTTTCTCTGGTGACGGCCGCCGCCTTGGTCAATACCGCCGCCAACGGGCACGAATCACTCGACGAGCCCGCAACCCTCGAGCGATTCCTTGCCAGTCGCCGCGAATCGGGCACATGGACGGGCACCGATGCTGAGCTTCGAGACGTCATCGAGCTACGGAGCCGCCTCCAGGAGCTCTGGCACGCACCAGACGCCGGGACCGTCGTGCGCCTTGTCAACGCGCTGTTGAGCTCAACGGATCTAGCCCCGCAGTTGACCGATCACGACGGAAAGGGCTGGCACCTTCACGCCGCTGACAGCAGCGCCCCATTGGCGCAGCGCATGCGGGCTGAGTTCGCGATGGCACTGGCCGACGTCATCCGTGCCAATGCCACTGACCGCCTACGCCTCTGTGAAGCGCCTGACTGCGACGCCGTCCTCGTGGATCTCTCCCGCAACAGATCACGTCGCTACTGCGACACCGGCAACTGTGGAAACCGCCAACATGTCGCTGCCTACCGAGCTCGCAGGGCGCGCAAGCTCGCCTCATCCGCCCGTCAGCCGCCACCGTGAACTCTACGGGCGACCGGAATCTGGACGCCTTGACATCGCGGCAGCGAGTGCGTCACGAGACGAGACATCCAGTTTCCGGTAGATGCTGCGCAAGTGATACTCGACCGTCTTCGGGCTCAGGAAAAGGGCGGCTGCCGTTTCGCGGGTCGTCCGGCGCTCGGCGAGGAGCAGGGCGATCTGAAGCTCCTGGGGGGTGAGTTGAGTGAGAGTTGTCGGGTCGCGGCGCCGGACGGTCTCGCCTGTGGCGGCTAGCTCGACACGGGCGCGCTCACTCCATGGCTCCGCCCCGAGGCGATCGAAAAGCTCGATGGCGGTCCGCAGCTGCGGTCGCGCCTTCACCCTTTGCCGATTTCTTCGCAAGACAGAGCCGTACGCAAGGTGGGTGCGTGCGGTCTCGAAGACGTCCGGGTCTCCGTGTGACAAACGAGTGCCTCGTCAAAATGTGTCTCGGATGCGCCATCAGGGGCGACTAGCCCTCGTGCACGAGCCGCGTGGGCAAGCGCCCATGGCTGTTGCTTCACTGTCGCCTCCCGTCCAAAGGCCGCTGCCGCCTCGGCTGCCTGTTCGACCCGCCCTGTGCGGAGGTACACCTCTACGAGTTCTGGTCCCGGCGAGAGGTCGACATCATGGATGCCGCGTCCGAGGAGCGCCGTCTGCTGTTCCTCGTACCGGATCCTCGCCTCTTCGGGCCGCCCCCGTCCGAGCTCAAGGTCACCGAGGGCGGCGAGGGTCCAGATCTCACAGGGTCCAAGGCCGAGCCTCCTGCTCAGATCCAGAGCCTCGCTCGCGTGAGCCATGCACGTCGCCTCTTTGCCTTGGCGAGCTTCCAACCAGGACAGGCGAGCCAGCGACACCGCCCGCTCAGAATCCTGCCCGCTCTCTCGAGCCACGTCGATCGCCTCGTAGAAAGCCGCCTCGGCCTCCACCCAGCGGTCTCTCGTGGCATAGTCGATCCCGACATGGCCCAGTAGGAACGGCAACACACCAGCTGCTGATCGGCTTCTCGCATCTGTCAGTGCCCTCAGAACAAGCGCTTGCCCTTGAGCCGCCTCCCGAAGCCACAGCGGCCCCATCGCCACCCAGGCGAGCAGGCGCGGATCGTCCCGGAGCTCGTCAGAGCGTTCGAGCAAGGCGACAGCCCGTCGGATCCGTCGCGGACCTCGATCTCCCTCTCCCCGAGAAGACAAGTGCCATCCCTTCAGCCATTGAGGCAAAGAACTCCGAACGCGTATCGGTGCACTGTGCGGGCCGCCTAGAGACGCGCCCGGCTGCAATGCGCATCGTTGCGGCGTCACCGGCGTAGAACGAGGCATTGAGAGCCTCCGCCAGCATGACGACGGCCTTCGGCGGATCGATCCTGGCTGCCTCCTCGGATGCCTTGAGGAGGATGCGCTGCCCCTCCCTGACACGGCCGCGACGGACGTTGATGTGGCCCCGGATCTGCTCGATCGAGATCATGAGCTCCGGGTTGCTGGCGAAGTGCCCTCGCCTCGTCGAGCAAGAGAATGGCGCGCTCGGCGAGTCCTCCGAGCCACGCCGCATCGGCCGAGGCACATAGGAGCCGTCCTTGGCGCTCGGGTTCGGCCGCGAGCGAGGCGGCCCGCTCGAAGGCGCGGGAGGAGACGTCGTAGGCGCTCCGCTCGCGGGCACGTGTCCCTGCCTGCTCGAGTGCCGACGACGCCGCTGCATCTGTGCCAACGACTGCGAGGGCGAGGTGCCACGCCCGCCGATCGTCATCGGCGTCCGGGAGCGCATCGGCGAGGGCACGGTGCGCCGCTTTCCGCTCTGCGGCAGAGGCTCGGGCATAGATCGCCGCCCGCGCGAGCGGATGACGCCATTCCACCCGGTCCCCTCGAACGCCGACGAGGCCGTCCACAGCTACCCAGCGCCGAGGTCGTCGAAATCGACCCCGAGAGCAGAAGCCGAACGTGCGAGCAGCGTGAGGTCGCTGGGCATCACTGGCAGCGATCAGCACAAGTAGCTGACGCGTGCCCGGAGGCAAGAGATTCGAAATCGGTTCCCGTACACCTCTGCGACGCTCGCCACGACCTGGAGAGGTTCGTTGCAGTGGGGTCTGCCTGCTAGCCACGTTCGGGATCCACGCCGAGCTCCAGTAGGGCCAGAGGATTGCCTCCCGTCTCCCGGTGGCAAGCGATCGACGAGGCTCGCGTCCAGCCTCTCGTGGGGAGATCCGGTCAGCACGCCGCCGGAGGCAGCTCGCTCGAGGCTGCCAGATCGAGGCCATCGAAGCCAAAGCTCCGAGGCAGACCGGCGCCCTCGAGGAGCGACGGTTCACCCGCTCGTACAGCCAGCAGGACCGCGACGGGATCGGCTAGCAGCCGACGCGAGCGAAGACCAGCGCGTTCGCACTCGACCCGTCCAGCCAATGGGCATCATCGACGACAACCAAGAGCGGGCACTGCTCGGCGTACGCGGCGAGCAATGCTCAAAGTGGCGGCTCCGATCGCGAACCGATCCTGTCGCCCGGCGGGCCGGAGAGCCAAGCGCCCCCTCGAGTGCAGCCGCCTGAGGCCTAGGGATGCGTTCGAGCGAAGGCGAGGGCGGGCCGAAGTAGCTCGTCAAGACCTGCGAAGGGTATGTGGGCTTCGGACTGGACACCACGAGCTCGCAGGACGTTCATCCCCTCGGCGTGCCGCACCGCATAGTCAAGAAGGACGGACTTACCGATGCCGGCTTCGCCGACGAGGGCGAGAACCCCGCCACGGGCGCTCCGGGCACCGGAAAGCAGCAGCTCGAGCGCAGCGACTGCTCTCGATCTCGCCCGACGAGCACCGCTCGCAGTGTATGACCGACCACCTGGTGCGGAGCTAGACGCCATCGGCGCCAAATCGCTCTTTGAACTAGGGGGCCCCCGGAAGCGACGCGCCGAGGTGCGGGCTTAACGTGCGATCGGGTGCCCAAACGGGTCGCACCGGCAATCCTTGAAGGGAGCCACCGACAATGACTGTCTCCGAAAAGCAGAGGGATCTAGATCCGGACCATGCTCATGGCGTTTGTGTTCAGAGCCGTCGGCGAGGTCGGCGCCACAATGAACACGGCGCTCGTGGTCATGGGCGACAAGCTCGGGTTGTACAAGGCGCTTGGCTGCCGCTGGATCCCTCGACGCCGAATGACCTCGCCGAGTCAACCGGTGTGTCTGAGCGGTATGTACGCGAGTGGCTGAACGCGCAGGCGGCCGGCGACTTCGTCGTGTACGACCCGGACAGCGGTCGTTACAGTCTGCCCCCCGAGCAAGCTGTGGCTCTGACTGACGAGACGAGTCCGGCATACCTGCCCGGCCTCTTCCAGATCGCCCTCGGGTCGGTGCTCGACTCACCGAAGGTCATCGAGGCCTCGAAGACCGGAGCGCCGGCATCGGATGGCACGCATCACGTGAGTGATGTCCACGAGGGATGCGAGCGCTTCTTCCGTCCCGGCTACAACGCCAACCTCGTGTCCGGCTTGGCTGCCTGCCCTCGACGGCGTCGTTGAAAAACTCGAGCGTGGGCGCGAGCGTGGCAGACATCGGCTGCGGCCACGGGGCCTCGACGATACTGATGGCACAGGCCTTCCCCCGCTCGACATTCATCGGCTCGGACTACCACGAGGGCTCCATCGCCACAGCCCGTAAGCGGGCAGAAGAGGCCGGCGTGAGCGACCAGGTCACCTTCGAAGTGGCGCCCGCTTCGTCCTACTCGCGGCCAAGAATACGACCTCGTCACGATGTTCGACTGCCTGCACGACATGGGCGACCCGATCGGGGCGGCTCGACACGTTCTTGCATCCCTCTCAAACGACGGCACCTGGATGATCGTCGAGCCGGCGGCCGGTGACCGTGTCGAGGACAATCTCAATCCGATCGGCCGGGCGTACTATTCCTTCTCCACGCTCTTGTGCACGCCGTCGTCCCTGGCTCAGGAAGTCGGGCTTGCTCTTGGCGCACAGGCCGGTGAGGCGAGGATCCGCAACGTCGTGACGAGCGCCGGGTTCGGCGCCTTCGGACGTGTCGCCGAGACGCCGTTCAACCTGGTATTCGAGGCAAGGCGCTGACCACTCCGGCACCCTCGACCACCGGGCAGGACCGCCAAGCCTGAGACAGTCGTTCAGGCGGTGCGAGCCTTCTTACTGACCTTCGGCTCCGTGCGGTGTTCGACCTGAAGCTCGCGTTCGGCGCCAGGCGTCCCCTCCTTCAGCTCCCGGCTGCGCTCAGACTCTGCGTTGAACTCGGCACCGAGTAGAACCGCCACGTTGGTGATCCACAGCCAGACCAAGAAGCTGATCACTCCGCCGAGGGTGCCGTAGGTCTTGTTATAGGACCCGAACTCGGCGATGTAGAGAGCGAAGGCCGCCGAGGCGACGAGCCAGACGATCATGGCTACGGCCGCCCCTGGAAGCACCCGCTTGAATCCCCCGAGCCGGGCATTGGGGGAGGAGTAGTAGAGCACCGAGATCATGACGATCACGATGACGACAAGTACCGGCCACTTGGCTATGTCCCAGATGGTGAGCGCGGTAGAGCCCAGTCCCACTGCGCTTCCGACGACCTTCGCGAGCGGACCTGTGAGGACAAGGGCAACGAGCACGATGACCTGGAGGATCACCAACAGCAGAGTCACCAGCATCTGCAATGGCCGGAGCTTGATGAACGATCGTCCCTCTTGGACCTCGTAGATCGTGTTGGACGCACGCATGAACGCCCCGACGTATCCTGACGCCGACCAGAGGGCGCCGGCGATGCCCACGATGAACAGGATCCCGGCGGAACGTTTGGCAGCGACCAACCCGTCTATCGGGCCTTTGAGGGTCTTCACCGCCGAGCCCGAGCCGAGTGAGGAGACCATCTTGGTGGCGTCGTTGATGATTGTGTGGGGGTTGCCAACCAGCCCCACGATGGAGACCAACGCGATCAGGGCCGGAAATATGGCAAGCACGCCGTAGTAGGTGAGCGCAGCCGCGCTGTCGCTCAGATTGTCCTCGCTGAACTCGGTGAAGGTGCGTTTCACCGTCTGGCCGAAGCTGCCCGAACGGCGGTGGGCCTTCCCCTCGGGGATCCGGCCGGAGCGCTTCTTTCCCGGAAGCTGTGCTCCGACATCCCCATCCGGCGGGGCCATGTCCTGCGAGGGCCCCTGCGAGCCGTCGACCTGCTCGCTGCCCGTGGCGGCATGCGAGCCAGGTCGGCGCTCGCTCACAACGCTCCCACCGTCAGGTCTGGACGGCGACCTTCGGTGTTATGCCGGCAATCTGTCACGACAAGCATGGGTAGGGCTCAGTCGAGGCCGTCCGCCTCGATCCTCTCCTTGCGAACTTCCTCGGTGACTTCGGCCTCGCCGGTCACCGTCTCTGTTCCGAGACGGACACGCTCCTTCGGCACGACCTCCTTCTCAACAACCGGCCGCTCCTCCGTAAGCACGACCTCGTGCTCATCTTCTGTAAGTGCCTCGCCGCTCATGGCGGCGCCACGGTTTGCCTCGGTGATCGGCTCGCGCTCCACACGAACCTCTTCATGTGAGACCGGGACCGTCGTTTGCACCTGCTCGGTGACGACATACTTCCGCAGGCGTGCGCGGCCCACCTCCTCGCGAGTGGTGCCGACGTGTAGCTGCTCTTCTGAGCGAGTCATGGCATCGTCGGTGCGGTCGTCGCTCGTGGTCGTGGTCGTCTGGCCTTCGGCTGCCGCGTAACCCCGGCCGTAATATGAATAGAGTTCCTGCTCCTCCGCCGGGCTGAGGTAGCCGTCTCCATCATCCTCGACCTGCGGAGCCCCTTTGATCATGTCTTTGTCGTAGCCAACCACCAGTTGATCGCCGTCGGTTCGCGTCCCCTCGAGCGGCACGAACGAAGAGCGGGACTTGAAAAGGCCGGTGTTGACCGCCAGCCACTCAGGCTGACCCGTCTCGTCGTCGAAGTACACCTGAGACACCTTGCCGACCTTGCCTCCTGAGCCGTCCACGACGGTGTTGCCGATCCAGCCGGAGACCTCTTCTTGTGAGTACGTCTTGGTCATATCTCTGCTCCCTGCCTTGTCGGGCTGGTCTGTGACGCGGGATACGTCCAGAACCAGCGGTGTTTACGCAAGATTTGGTGCTATCGCGCCTGCTCAGCTCACAGCGTCGGCCGGTGAACCGTGCTGCCGGATGTCTTGTGCTGCCGAGCGACCCTCCTCGGCCACGGCCGTCACGTCCGTGACGGCCGTCTTGGCCCGCCCGGCTAACTCGATGGTTACCCCGCTCGCACGCCCCTGAACCTGCCGTGCCGCTTGTCCCGGACGGACCCTCCTCGCGTGGGGCCGTCCTGCCGAGGTCGCGTCAACAATCATCGCTCGGACCCACAATCCTGAGCGTCCCGACGCCGAGCCACGGGCTGTCCGCGGATCCGCTCTGCCGCGCCGCCGGCCAGATCCTTACCCCGCTCACTCGCGACTCCGCAACAGCTGAATCGCCGTCGGCGACTGCTTTGGCGGCTCCTCCGTCACGACTAGGACCCGACGCCATTTTGCCCAGCTGAGACACCGTCTCTACCATCCATTTCGCGTTCGGAGGGAAGCCGCCACGTGAGAACTAGTTTTGGCTATCCCCCGCAGCTGAATTTGCGAAACTCATCCGGGGATGTTTTGACCCCGTCGAAAGTGCTTTTAGATTGCTGTTGTTTGCAACTAACGAGATACGCCCGGGACGGTCCAACGTTACGCGCGGAACGACCTTTTTTCTTTCACACGTGTCCGGCTCTTATGCCACCGATCCGAGAGCTACCGGGGTACGGCAGTGAGGTCGGTCGTCTGCACCTGGATGTGGGCGCCCTCATCATCGAGAAGGGCCGCTCCGTCAGCGGAAGAGACTCCTGCTGCGGCTGCATACGTCCTCTGATCGGCCACGACGGTCCCGCGAAAACGAACAACCTCGCCTTCTTTCACGTGCAAGGGCCGGAGCGGGCCAACCAGTTCCACCCACACCCGGTCCGTGGTGCTCGAACCTACCCAGAATCCATCGTGGGTGACCACAGCTTGTACCTTCACGCCGGATGCGGTCGCGCTGTCGCCGGCAAGTGAGCCGATCGCCGCCGGGTGCAGCGGCCCGTGGTCCACGGTCACACCGGCGAGCACCGGGCTGGCAAGGGTCGTCGACGTCGTCTTCACCACCTCTCGCCCGAGCGGCGAGGCCCGGTGGGGCACAGACTGCGCAGCGAAGAGCGCGCCGACCGCTATGCCGCCAGCGGCAACTGCCCCGGCACCGGCGGATCCCACCGGATGCGCCTTCGTCGTCCTTACCACCCAACGAACCAACGACAACGGCATGAGCGCCGTGAGGCCGAGGCTGCGGCGGCTGAGCGGCTCACTCAGTTGTGCGCAGGTGGAACAACTCAATAGATGATCACCACTCTGCAGGACCCGTTGCCGACGTGTGTCACCGGACGAGATTGACACGAGCACAGCCCGGCACACTGGCGTCGGAAGATCGACGTGGCGGTACGCCAGGAGGAACTCGACCCGCAGCTTCGCGCGGATTCTGGCCATTCGCACCCGAGTCGCCCCCGATGCAACCTCGGTGTCGTCGGCCCGCTCCTGGTATGCAAGCAAGGCGTCGCGCTCGTCCGGTGAGAGCTGCGCCAACCCCGCCAGCATCGCCTGCCTGACTTCCCCGCCCAGTACAGCCTCGACGGGAGAGTCTGGTTCCTCCAAGCTCACCAACCGATAAGCCTTCCTTTCCCTGCGCTGCTGGCGCCGAGCCCGGGAGATGACGAGATTCCTGGCAGTGACCACCGAAAATGGCACAAGTGCCTCGGGGGAGAGACGTGGCTGGGCCCTTAGAAGACGCTCCAGCGCGTCGTGAACCAGGTCATCGACGTCGGCAGGATTGCGCACGTGAGCAGCCAGGATGACGCGCCGGATAATGGGCTCCATTGTGCCAATATCGGCCGCCGTCACGGGTCCGGGTCTAATGTCGGCCACTAAGGGCCTCCTCGCGCTACGAATCAGCGGACATCATGGGTAGAGCAAACCGGAGAGCCTGCAACAAGCAGATCGGCCGCACTCGCTGCTTGCGTCTGCGAAGCTGTTTTGCAGTTACAAAGCTATTTCCTAAGGCGGTCGTCGGCTCCCAACCGCCCCTCAGACCCGGTTGGGCACCGCTGCCGGAGAGTCAATTGTATTTTGCCATGACCTTCCTGGCGAACGTCGTCACTTGACTTCCTGGCGGAAGCACAATAGCGAAGGTGTCCCTCCCGGTCGGCTACCGCCCGAGGCAGCCAGACTTTCGCCTGTACGCCGCTCGGACCGGTGGGCGACTGCCGCCCGGCGTCTCGCGAGCGCCGCAGGCGCGAGCGCCGCTTTACCTCCGGCAGCCCGGCGGATGGACGCCGCCGAGAAGTCGTAACTCTGTCGGGAGATCCACGGCGCCGGGGCGGGGCGGCGCTCTGATGCGGCGACGTCTTCCGTCGGTCGAAGGATGCCCAAGCCAGGCATCAATGTGGCGCAGCTTGGGAACAACGTCGGGTGCTTGAAACAGTCCCGGACGGTGTGGCGAGGGTGTAGCGATGGCGGAGCGAGCACAGGAGAAAGAAGAAGCAGAAGAAGAGGGCGCGCAAGAGCCCGGCGGCGAAAGCTCCGGGACTGTGCTCCTGGCGCTTGTCGTGAATGCGATTGTCACCCTCGCCAAGTTTGGCGCGGGCGCCGTCGGCGGATCCGCCGTGATGCTGAGCGAGGCGGCTCACTCCGTCGCCGACACCATGAACGAGGTGTTCCTCTTTGCCTCGCTCAAACGCAGCAGGAAGCCCCCTGACCGCCAGCACCCATTCGGCTACGGCAAGGAACGCTTCTTCTGGGCCTTGATCGCCGCAGTCGGCATATTCGTCGCCGGCGCCGGCTTCTCACTGCTCGAGGCGATGAAGGCCTTCAGCGAGTCTCCGAAGTCCGCCGACAAGGGTTATCTCGTCGACTACATCGTGTTCGGGTTCGCAGCTGCCGTCGAGACCGTCAGCTGGGTCCGGGCCTACCGCCAGACGCGCTCGGAGGCCGAGCAAGCCGGCCGAAACCTGCGCCAGCACGTGCGCCTGAGCCCCGACCCAAGCGTGAAGACCGTCGCGAGTGAGGACACGGTGGCGGTGATAGGCGATGTTCTCGGGCTTGGCGCGACTGGTGTGCAGCAGCTGACCGGTCAACCTCTCTGGGATGGCGTTGCTTCACTGATGATCATGGGGATGCTGATCTTTGTCGCTTTCGCGCTCGCGAGGGACAACAAGGACCTTCTGATCGGGGAGGCCGTCGAGGAGAAGCAGGAGGACGAGGTCCTCGACATCATCTCGAGCCAGAGCGGCATCAAAGAGGTATTCGACCTTCTCACGATGCGAATGGGGACCGACAGCGTGCTCGTGGCCACACGGGTCGACCTCGCCGACGATCTCGACGGCGGCCAAGTCGAGGAATTGGCCGAGCAAATCGCTCAGCGGATCCGTGAGAAAGTGCCAGACGTGACGGATGTGTTCGTCGACCCGAGCCGGCGCTCGGCTGACTCCGAGGACCAGCGTGGCGACTCACCGGCACGGGCGACCACGGTCCTCAGCCTCGATGGAGAGGGTTTCTATCACCGGCTCGGCTGCCGGACTGTGGAAGCGCCCAGTTCGGCGCAGGAGATCACTCGGCTCGAGGCGCGGCGTAGTGGCAGACAGCCCTGCGAGAAGTGCGATCCGTGAGGGGGAGCCGAGTTCCGGTGGGAGCGACCACGTCGAGACGCGTCCACCGCTATCGTTGCAGGCGCTGACGACGCACTACCGCCTTCAGAACACGAAGCGGCCGTCGCTCGTCGAGATGCTGGCTTCTCTGTTGCCCGTGGGGGATCGTCCGCCGCTCACCGGACGACACGTTGGAAGACAATCTGAACGAGCGTGCACGAGCGTGGCCGGCCGGCGCGAGCGATAAGTGCCCGAAGGGGCCGAGTTCCTGCTCGAGAGGAGACTTAATGCCTGCTGTGACCGTGGACAACCTCCTGGCCCTGCCCCGCATCCCCGACCCCGATGTGCCGGAGGCAGCCGAGCGCGAAGTGGCCTCGGTGACCATCGCACCGAGCGGCCTCGAGGGTGAGGGTTTCCCGGTACGGAGAGCTTTCGCCGGTGTGAGCTTGGCTGACCTGGATCCCTTCGTCCACATGGACCAGATGGGTGAGGTCGAATATGCGCCCGGCGAGCCGAAGGGTACGCCGTGGCACCCCCACCGTGGGTTCGAGACGGTGACGTACATGATCGACGGGACCTTTGCCCACCAGGACTCCCACGGCGGTGGCGGCATCATCACCGACGGAGCGACCCAGTGGATGACCGCCGGCGGCGGGATCCTGCACATCGAGACACCTCCCGAGGAGCTCGTCGTCTCCGGCGGCCTCTTCCATGGCATCCAGCTCTGGGTCAACCTGCCGGCGAAGGACAAGATGATCCCGCCCGCCTACCAGGGTCTCGAGGCAGATCAGGTGACCCTCCTGGCTTCGCCGGACGGTGGTTCCCTCGTGCGGTTGATCGCCGGCGAGGTGGCGGGGCACGCCGGTCCCGGGGCGACGCACACGCCGATGGCCCTAGTTCACGCCACCCTGGCGCCCGGTGCTCAGCTGCGCATTCCCTGGAACAGCAGCTTCAACGGCCTCGTCTACGTACTGGCCGGCTCCGGACGCGCCAGCACCGAAGGTCGGCCGGTCCGCAGGGGACAGCTGGTGGTGTTCTCCGCCGGCGACTGGATCAGTCTCCGAGCCGATGACCGTCAGGACGCAGGTGGCTCGTTGGAAGTCATCGTCCTCGGAGGCCAGCCCATAGGTGAGCCTGTGACGCACTACGGGCCATTCGTGATGAACACTCGCGCCGAGATCGAGCAGGCACTGAGCGACTTCCAGTCCGGCAAGCTCGGCACCATCCCGCCGAACGCTCTCATGCCTTATGTGCCGGACCCCAATCCGGTGCGGGCGGATCACACCGGTATCTGAGCAGTCGTCTCTGGAGGGGGGCCCGGGTGCTTCGCACATCTCGTCTGCCGTTGCCGAGGCTTCCGCGGTCGCATTTGCCCGTAGCGCTCACCGTGGTAACAGGTCCGTGGATGCCGCCAGCTACCTCAAGCTCGACTACGTCTTAGCGTCGCCGGCACCCTTGAGCGGCCCTGTCACGCCCTGATCGGAGCGTGCGGACGAGGTCGGATCGGCCGCAGGGGCGGATGCTGTCTTTTGCAGGGTAGGAGCAGCCCGATTAGCTTTGCGGCACGCCTAGACCTTTCTGGCTTCCAGCTTCGAACGGAGAACCGTGCCCACCGTTGTCGCCCACCACGATGTGAAGGACAAGGACCACTGGCTTGCTTCGCCGCAGCGCGAAGACGTCTTCGGTCCTCTTGGGGTCACCAATATCCGGACGTTCGTCGACCCTCAGAACCCGAGCCACGTGGCGTTGGTCATGGACGTTGCCGATATGGATGCCCTCATGGCCTTCATGCAGACCGAGGAAGCGTCTGGGGCGATGACACATGACGGAGTGCTGTCCGAGACGCTGACGATCCTCATAGAGGCTTAGTTCGCCAGCCTGAGCTCGGCGGAGCTGGTGGTCCGCAGACAATCCAAGAGCCGTAGGCTGCAGCGACTCCACGTCGGCAGCTCGTGGCGGGCGATCTCAGAGATGACGTTTTCGACCCTGCCCGATGATGACTAGCCGTCGCCGTGGACCCGGCAGAAGACCTCTTCCCGATGGTAGGCCTTCGGCACCGAGTACCGCGCCGAGCGGACCGTCTGGTCGTCGCGGACTGTCCGACCTAGACACGCTGGCCCCTCCCGCCCCGCTCAGTGATAAGCCGCAGTGTCACCACAGCAAAGGCGACCGCCAGCACAATAAGTATGACTCCAGCAACGCCTTGGAAGATCCAGAAGCGGGACGCGGGCTGGTAGCTGACCCAGAAGGCATCGTGGTGAGTTGCCAGCCATGTAGTGACATTGACGCTTCTGCCGTTCTGGCCTCCGTACAACAGATTTCGCAGGTTGTCCGCCGTGTTGGCGCTCAGCACATGCCCATCTGGTCCGGTGAACCAATCGCGTACGAGCCAAGCACCTAGCGGCTGCCCGGTTCCACGATTTGCCGGCTCGTTAAGAACACCGATTCCGAGGCCGCTGAGCGGTGAGATCCTCCTTGATGCGAGCGGAGCGATGGCGAGCAGACGATGGACGAACAGTACGAAGGAAGCGATGCTCAGTCCTCCGATTGCGACCGCCGCCACCGCCATCGCCGACACCGTCCGTCTGATAGCTGCCCCGAGCCAGACCCCGAGCGTGAGGGCGAACAATGACCAAGCCGCCAACATGAACCAGGTCGTGGCGAATAGACCCGAGTACCACTCACTCTCCGTTCCCATCAGTTGGAAGGGGTGTGCCCATGTGCTCAGCAGCAGTCCAAGGAGCACTGCTGCGGTCACCACCAATCCTGCGAGCAGTGCCAGCGTGGTCGCTACATAGCGGGTGCGCCCCACTGCCTGGGTCCAGGTGAAGCGGAACGTTCCGGACTCAAACTCCCGGGATAGCAGCGGCGCTCCGATGAAGACGCCGACAGCAGCCGGGAGGACGTTCAGTGCGATGACGATCGCCGAGAAGGCATCTTGACTGCCTTCGAACATGTTCTCGATCGTTCCGCAAGGAACGTGGAAAGCGTTGGCTACGCATCCGCCAGCGACGAAGCTCGCGTAGCTACCGTGGACTCCTTGTTCCCCGACGACGATCGCGATCGCGCAGCCGACGTAGAGAACAAGCAGGCCGATCAGTGCTGACCGGCGCTCTAGCCAAGTGACCCGGGCCATCGGCATCCACGGGACCGGGTGAGCGCGGGACTTCGACAGAGTTGGCGGCGCAGCGAGCGCGGTCATGGTGCCACCTCGACCGGGCGATGAGCGGCGGTCGCGAGTGGGCCAGGTAGTGCTTTCGCAGAGGGTTCTCGCAAGTAGGCGAGCACGAGCTCTTCAAGCGCGACGCTCTCGGCCTCCCAGCCCACTGGCACTGTCTGTGAAGCAGGAGTTCGGACGAGCAGATGTGCGTGCCGACCGACGTGCTCGGCGTGCACGACCGGGAACATCTCTGTGACTCGTCCCACATCGGATGCAGGGCCGCTCAGCAGCAAGTGCGTGGTGAGGAGATCGTCGATCGCCCCCGCCATCTGCACCCGTCCGGCGGCAAGGACGATGAGGTAATCCGCCACACGCTCGAGCTCAGAGACGACGTGGGAGGAGAAGACGACCGAGAACCCGTCTTCGGCGACAGCGCTCATGACGAGCGCCATGAAGTCGTGGCGAGCGAGCGGATCGAGGCGGGCAAGCGGCTCGTCGAGCACGAGGAGATCGGGATGACGAGCGAGGGCGAGGGCGAGGGCTAACTGGGCCTGCTGACCACCGGAGAGCCTGCCCACCTTGTGGTCGAGCGGTATCTCGAGTCGTCTCAGGCGCTCCTCGGCGAAGGGGTGATCGAAGTTGCGGTTCAGGTTGCGCGTGACCTCGAGCATCGCTCGCACCGGAAGGTACTTATGGAGGGGCGCATCCTGCGCGACGAAGGCGATGCGTTCAAGGGCATCGAGGGACCCGGGTGCAAGCTCACCAAGTACAGTCACGCTGCCGGTGGTTGGGGCGGTGAGGCCGACCGCACACTCAAGGAGCGTTGTCTTGCCTGCGCCGTTCGGGCCGACTAGCGCAACGACGCGCTCGGATGGAACAGCGAGGGCACATTCCCGGAGCGCCCACGTGCGGCGGTAGCGCTTTCCGAGCTCGAAGGTCTCAATCACGTTCATGCGCCAACACCTTCCTCGCGCTGATCATGAGTCCGGTTCGCAGCTTCTTTCGAAGGTCGTTCAAGAAAATCCCGCAACGCTGCCAGAAAGAGCGCCGTGATGCCGTCCTCGTCCAGTCCGGCGGCCGAGGCGTCACGGAGCCATCCGGCGACGAGGGCTCTTCGCAGCGCGGTCAGCTCCGGGAGACCGACGGTCTCTGGCGAGACCATGACAAAGGTGCCCTGCCCAGGACGACCTGCGATCAGACCCTTCTGTTCCAAGTCGCGATAGGCCTTGAGCACCGTGTTCGGGTTTATCGAGAGCGCTGCAACGACGTCTTTTACGCGGGGAAGTTGGTCGCCCTCGGTCAGGTACCCGAGACGAAGGGCGTGCTCGACTTGATGGACGAGCTGGAGGTAGGTCGGAACGCCCGATCTCGGGTCGAGGCGGAAGACAATCCCACAGGCGGAGGCAGCCGCCGATCGCTCCTGTTTATCTAGCATCATAGGTAAAGCGTACTAGGCTTCGGAAAGGAGGCGCGCCTGGACACGTGCTAGGCGCCAAGTACTGCCACTTCAGCCGAAGAGCGCCGGCCCGGTCCTCTCTGCCGCCTCCCGTTGCATCGACGGGGTGACATGGCTGTAGAGGTTCCTGAACAACGACGGGCCCGGCGCTGACCTGGGATGATTCAGTCGGGCTGCCGGGATTTGAACCCGGGACCTCTTGACCCCCAGTCAAGCGCGCTAACCAAGCTGCGCCACAGCCCGTTCCTGCTCCAGGGAGAGTCCTCGAGGAGCAAGCGGGGACTCTCCGCCCGAAGACCCTACTAACAACGCTGCCCCGCGCAAACCCGCTTCGTCTCGGCAGACGGCGCATCCGTCGGACGACCCGACCAGTTGATGAAAAGGCCGGGCCGCATGTCACCGGTTCGGCGAAGCTGGGCGCTTCGAGCCTGGCCGGGCCAATTCGCGAAGTCAGCTGGCCCTCGTGGCCTTGAAATCGGGAACGATGCTCGATACGGTCCGCGCTCAGGTCAGGCTTCTCGAAGAAGAGCGGAGGGCACATGGATAACAGCCAGCCGGAGACCGGGAAGACGCAGCCGCGGCGCCGTCCGAGCAGACGGACAGCTCGAGTGGGCCGTGTCTCCTCCCCGACAGCAGTGGCAGGCTTGGGTCTGGTCGCTCTCGCAAGCGCTGCGCTCGGCCTTCAAGTCCTGCCCGCCGAGGGAAGTCCCGTTGCTGGTGCAGCAAACCCGGCGCCAACTACCCGTGCCCTTGGCAATGACGTGCGGACGCTCACCTATCACGGGATCACCATCACCGTTCCGACAGCCTGGCCGGTCTATCGGCTCGGAGCGAATTCGCGGCAGTGTGTCCGCTTTGACCGCCACGCCGTCTACCTCGGCACGCCGGGCCCCGACGAGAACTGCCCGGCTCACCTGCTCGGACAGGCCGGAGCGGTCCTCGTGGAGCCCCTTACCCCGTCGGCGGTGCTCCAGGCCATGAGCCGGTTGACGCCGGCGCAAGTGGACGGTCGCAACGTCGGCGTGAGCCGGCAAAATGCCGTCCAGCCCGGGTACACGCTCGTCTCCCCCCAGTCACACGCCGAGTTGGTCGTAACGAGCGGCCCTCGGGCCGCCGTTGCCGGAGCCATTACCGCCTCGGTTCGCATCGGCTCGGCACCGGCCGGCCTGACGCCGGCAAGTGAGGCTGGTCCCACCGCCGTGCCCGCCCGGGTGGGAGCGGTGGAGAATGCGCCCGGCGCCGACAGCACGGCCAAAGCGGCCGCACCGGGCCCCTCCGTCTACACCGGCCACGCTTTCGACGTCTGTGCCACCCCGAGCTCGGCCACCATGTCTGCCTGGGCATCATCGCCCTACCGTGGCATCGGCGTCTACCTAGGAGGCGATGAGGCGGCCTGCGCGCAGCCCAACCTGACGGCTGCCTGGACTGCTCAAGTCGCCGCCGCCGGCTGGCATCTCATTCCTATCTACGTCGGGCCGCAAGCAGCCTGCGCCGACGCCTCGTTCGCCCACGTGATAGGCCCACGCACAGCAGCACAACAGGGGAGGCAGTCGGCCGAGGCGGCTGTATCCCTCGCTTCTGCGGTCGGCTTGGGCACCCACAACCCGATCTTCTACGACATGGAGTCGTGGAACAACACGGACTCAAGCTGCAATGCGGCGGTGCTCACCTACCTGGCGAGCTGGACAACCGAGCTGCACGCGCTCGGCTACGAATCCGGCGTCTACAGCAGCGCCGCCACCGGTATCACCGCTCTCGTTGACGTCTCGGGAAGGCGTGGCTACACCGAGCCCGATGAGCTGTGGATCGGCGACTGGAACGGTGAGGCCACAACCTCGGACAGCTACGTGCCCGCAGGGAAATGGAGCCACAACCAGCGCATCCACCAGTACCGCGGGAGCTTCAACGCCAGCTACGGAGGCGTCAGCTTGAACATCGACGCCGACTACTGCGATGCGCTCCTTGCTGATGCGGGCGCCGGACCGGTCCCCCTTCCGCCCTCCGGTGTCTTTGCGACTATCGGGAACACGGCCGGCGACGCCACGTTGGCCTCCGGCGACCGGCTGAGTCCGGGCACCTCCATCATCACGGCGAGCGGACAGTACCGGCTCACGATGCGCCAGTCCGATGGCGACCTGGTGCTGTCCACCGCTGCGGGCCGCTCTGTGTGGTCAGCCGGGACGGCGGGCCATCGGGGGGCTTACGCCGTCATGCGCAACGACGGTGACTTTGTCATCTACTCAAGTGCCGGCGCTGCGCTGTGGCGCCGCGGCACGACGGGCTACCTCGGCGCCGAGCTGGCGCTCCAGGCCGACGCCAATTTGCTCATCTACAGTGAACAGGGAAAAGCCCTCTGGTCGACCGACACCACCAACCCCGAGCTGACGAACGGCGAGCAGCTGTACGGCAGCTGGTACTTGGAGTCGTCCAACCGCGCCTACAAGCTGGTGGAGCAGAAGGCCGACGGCAACCTGGTGCTCTACGACTCCGCCCACTCGCCCCTCTGGTCCAGTCGGACAGGGGGTCACGCGGGCGCCCGCGCTGTCCTGCAACGCGATGGCAACCTCGTGATCTATTCGGCGACAGGACGGGCGTTGTGGAGTATCGGGAGAGCGCATCACGCCGGCGACCGGCTGGTCCTCCAGGTCGACGGCAACTTGGTGCTCTACGCCGCCAGCGGTGCCGTCCTGTGGGACACCCGGACCTGAGCCAGCTCTAGCGGCTCTTATCAAAGCCGGAGTGTCCGCTACGATTGAGGCTAACGCGAGAAAGGCCGAGACAGCCATGCCGATTTACGAGTTTCGGTGTACTGAGTGCGGGGCGCGCTTCGACGCAAGGCGTCCACCCGAGCTGTCCGACGAGCCCGCACCGGGCTGTCCCAACGGCCATTCGGCCACTCGTAGGGTGCTTTCGGTCTTTGCGACGGCGGGACGTTCGCCAGATGTCGCGCCGTCGGTGGGCTCCGATGTCGGCGGCTGCGGCGCCGGTTGCGCATGTGCCGCTGCGGCGGCCCGGCACAGCTAGCCCTGTCGCAGCCGAGGTCGCTCTCGAGCGGGCTCAGACATGGTGCACGAGCCACCCGATCCCTTGGTAGAGCCGCCACCCGAGATAGACGACGGTCCCCACCAACAGGACCTTGAAGTGCCAAGGAGCCCGGGCCTGGCGGGGTTGCTCCTCCTCCCCATCGTCTTCCGGCGGACTGGCTTCTTCTTCGTCCCGGCTCCTGTCACGCCGGCCGGGATGATCGCTCTCGCCCATCGTCTAGCTCCTCACACCGGTGGGACACCATGGCGGCGGTCCGTGAACCACCGGCTCTTCGACTCTGCGAGGGCGAAGCGCTTGACCAGCTCGTCCCGGAGGCATTCCGGCTCGACGACGGCGTCGATGACGAGGTCCGACGCCAGTCGGAGAAGGTCCACGTCCTCCTCGTAGTCGCGACGGCGGTCGGCCACGAACTCCTCCCGCTCCTTCGCGTCCTCGATGGCGGCGATCCGGTTGGCATAGACGGCATTGACGGCCGCCTCGGGGCCCATGACGGCGATCTGCGCCGACGGGAGCGCCAGGCATGCATCAGGAGCAAAGGCGGGACCGGCCATCGCGTACAGACCGGCGCCGTACGCCTTGCGCAAGATGACAGAGATCTTCGGCACGGTGGCCTCCGACACCGCAGTGATCATCTTCGCCCCATGGCGGATTATCCCTTCCCGCTCGACACGCGTCCCGATCATGAAGCCGGGCACGTCGGCGAGGAACAGCAACGGGACATTGAAGGCGTCGGCGCACCAGATGAAACGAGCCGCCTTGTCAGCCGAGTCCGTGAACAGCACCCCTCCCCGCGACGCCGGGTTGTTGGCGATGACGCCGATCGACCGGCCGTCGAGACGGGCCCACCCGATGACGAGCTCAGGCGCGTACAGCGGCTTCAGCTCGAAGAACGACCCCTCGTCGACGATCCCGTCGATGACCGAGTGGATCTCGTAGCCGGCCTGGGTGGCTGTCGGGATCGTGCTCGACGTCAGCGCGCTGACCGGCGGCCGCGGCTCGTCATAGGGAGCCGCTTCCCGCCACGAGCCGGGAAGGTAGGAGAAGTACGCCTTCGCGCTCTCGATCGCCGCAGTGTCGTCCTCGACAAGGTTGTCGCCGCAACCCGACACCGTGGCGTGCATCCTCGCCCCGCCCATCTCCTCGAGGTCGGTCCGCTCCCCCACGACCATCTCTGCCATCCGCGGCGAGCCGAGGTACATGGAGGCGTTTCCCTCCACCATGAAGACCACGTCGCAGAAGGCCGGGATGTAGGCGCCGCCCGCCGCTGACGGCCCGAACAGGCAGCAGATCTGCGGCACCCTGCCCGACAGCCGCACTTCGTTGTAGAAGATCCTGCCCTGCCCCCCGCCGGCCGGGGAACAGCTCGACCTGGTCGGTGATCCGGGCGCCGGCGGAGTCGACGAGATAGAACGCCGGCAGTTCGTGCTCGAGGGCATACTCGGTCATCCGGACGATCTTCTCGACCGTCCTTGCTCCCCAGGAGCCTGCTTTCACCGTCGGGTCGTTCGCCATGACGCAGACCGGCCGCCCGCCGACGCGCCCCTGGCCGGTGACGACGCCGTCGGCCGGCAGGTCGACAGCACCGGCGTTGGCGAGCAGGCTCTCCTCGACGAAGGAGCCCTCGTCGAGCAACAGCGACAGCCGGTCGCGGACGAACAGCTTGTTCTGACTGGCCAGCTTCGCCGCCCCCTTCTCGAGGTTGCCGGCGAGGGCGCGCCGTCGCGGCGGCAGTGACGCGCTCGGCGCTCACCGCGGCGGCCTGACCCGGACCCGCAGGTCGATCGGCGTCGGGCCGAGCTCGAAACGCTCGCGCAGGCTGCGCTCGAGGTACCTCATGTACGGCTGAGGCAATCTCCGCGTGGCGAACAGGGTCACCGTCGGCGGGTCGACGGCACCCTGCACGCCGTAGAGGATACGAGCGCCCGGCGCCGGATGGGCGGCCTGGGCCGCACGCAGCGCCTGGTTGAGCCGGGACGTGGGGATCCGCCGGTGGTAGGCCTCGATGGCGTCGCCGATCGCCGGCAGGAGGCGTTGGACGCCGAGGCCGGTCTTGGCCGAGACCCGCATGACCGGCGCATAGCCGAGAAACCCGAGCTTCTCCGCCACCTCGTCATTCGTCGCCAGCCGCTCGTCTGTCGAGAGCAGATCCCACTTGTTGAGGAGGACGACGACGGGGCTGCCGGAGGCGTCGATCCGCTCGGCCAGCCGCTGGTCCTGATGGGTGATCCCCTCGGTGGCGTCGAGCACGAGGAGCGCCACGTCGGCATGATCGAGGGCCCGGAGCGACCTCACGAGCGAGTAGTACTCGGGCGCATCGCCTTCTCGTGCCCGCCGCCGCATGCCGGCGGTGTCGACGAGGCGGAGCGAACCGGCGGCGCTCTCGATCACGGTGTCGATCGCGTCCCGCGTCGTGCCGGGCAGATCGTGCACGACCGAGCGGTCCTCCCCCGCCATCCGGTTGAACAGCGTCGACTTGCCGACGTTCGGCCGCCCGATGATGGCCACGGCCGCCGCCGGCTGCCCGCTTCCCGACGCCGTTCTGCCTGTTCGCCGCACGGCTTCGCCCTTCTCCCGTCTGGGTTTCCAGCCGCCGCCTCGCTCGCCGTCGTCGGCCTCGCCGGCGCCGGGTCACGGCCGTCAACCGGGCCGGCCGGCACTTCGAGCTCCGTTGGAAGGGGCTCGCGGACGTCGGCCGGAGCCGGGAGAGGGTTGCTCGGCCGGCCCCGGGCGGCGCTCCGCAGCTCGCCGGCCTCATCCGGCAACCGCCCGACGACGAGATCGAGCAGGTCGCCCGTCCCCCGCCCGTGCAACGCGCTCACCGTCACCGGCTGGCCGAGCCCGAGCGAGGCCAGCTCCCAGGCGTCGGCCTCCCGCCGCTCGGAGTCGACCTTGTTCGCGACGACGACCACGCGGTCGGCCACCGGGCGCAGCCGCTTCGCCACGTCGGCATCCTCACCCGTCACCCCGGTCGTGACGTCGACGACGAACAGGACGAGGTCGGCCGATCTCACCGCCCGGAGCGACTGCTCGGTCACCTTGGCGTCGAGAGTGTCCCCGCCGTCGACGACGCCTCCGGTGTCGACGACGAGAAACGACCGCCCGTTCCACTCACACTCGAGCTCGAGCCGGTCTCTCGTGATCCCGGGCGTCTCCTGGACGATCGCCACCTGCCGCCCGACGATCCGGTTGACGAGCGTCGACTTGCCGACGTTCGGGCCGCCCGGCGACGGCGACGACAGGCAGCCGGGACCGCCCCGCCGCCAACTGCGGCGCACGGGCGCACCCTCGGGACCGCCGAGACGCCCCCTGGGCGTGGGAGACGGGCTCATCGCCGCCGTGCAGAGCAAGAGACGGAGGCGATGGCGCCGGGTCGAGCGCCCTGCGGAGCGACGCCCCGTCGGTCGGGACCACCTCGACTGGCCGGGGCAGGTCCGCCAGCCGCAACCCGTCGAGGAAGAGCCCGTTCGACAGGCAGACGTCGGGCAGCAGGTAGCGCCGGCCGGCGGGGCGCCGGCAAGCGCCGCTCCCACGTCGGCGCCCGTGAGAAGCCCGGCGACGGCGATGTTGCCGCCGAAGAAGCGGTTCCTCACCGCGAGGATCTCGACATCGCCGAAGCCCGGCCCGCTCGAGCATCGGCTCGAGGACCCTGGCGCCGTACTCGCCCGTCAGCAGCGAGATCGGCAGCGGCCCGGCAGCCTTCGCCGCGCCGGCCAGCCTCCGCGCCGTGCGCGACCGGGTGGCCGCGGTAGCCGTCGGCCGGCGCTCCCTCCACCCACTGGAAGAAGCCGGACCGGACCTTGCCGGCGCCTGCGCCTCCCGAGCAGCTCCCGCTCGAAGGCACGCACCATCCCGATGCCGTTCTCGTGCTGCGGGAAGCCGTCGTACTCCGATGCGGCAGGAAACGGACGGCCGGCGAGGAGGTAGTACTCGTCGCCCGCATAGACGAGCCGCCGCCCGAGGGCGGTGAGATACACCTCCTGCCACTCGGACAAGATGTCGAGGACCGCGGCCGCCTCGTCCCGGCTGTGCGGGCGCATCGCCTCCTCCGTCGTGTAGTTGCTCACCCCGAGCGGGACGAGCGCCACCGTCGCCAGCTCCGGGAAACGGTCGAGGATGCCCGCCATCGTGTCGTGGAGGACAGCGCCGTCGTTGACGCCCGGGCAGACGACGACCTGGCCGTGTACCTCGATGCCGTGGTCGAGCAGCTGGCGGAGCCAGCGCAGCGAGAGGGCACCCCGCCGGTTGCGCAGCATCCGGGCGCGAACCTCGCCGTCGGTGGCGTGGATCGAGACGTAGAGGGGCGACAGCCGCTCGGTCACGACCCGCTCGAGGTCGGCCTCGGTGAAGCGGGTGAGCGTGGTGAAGTTCCCGTAGAGGAACGACAGCCGGTAGTCGTCGTCCTTCATGTAGAGGCTCTTCCGCATCCCTTTCGGCAGCTGGTAGATGAAGCAGAACTCGCAGTGGTTGTCGCACGTGCGCACCTGGTCGAACAGCGCCGAGGCGATCTCGGCCCCGAGCGGCTCGCCGGCCGCCTTCTCGACCGAGAGCGTCACCTCGAGGCCGCCCCGCGCGACGTCGAGGTCGACGAGTGGCTTCGTCGGCGATGAGCTGGTACTCGATGATGTCGCGGGGCACCTGGCCGTTCATCGAGCGGATCTCGTCGCCCGGCAGCAGACCGGCACGCGATGCCGGCGACGTTGCGGCCACGGCCACCACACGGGGCAGTGGCATACGGCAAGGCTACCGCCGGGTAGCGTGGCTGCGGTGCAGGTAGAGCGGGTCCGGCTGGCCGAGCCGCGGGGTTTCTGTGCGGGGGTCGAGATGGCGATCAAGGCCCTCGCCTGGATGGTGCGCGTCTTCGAGCCGCCCGTGTACTGCTACCACGAGATCGTCCACAACCGCATCGTCGTGGAGGAGTTCGAGCGCCAGGGCGTCATCTTCGTCGACGACGTCACGACGGTGCCGCCCGGGGCGCCCCTCATGCTGTCCGCCCATGGCTCGGCGCCCGCCGTCGAGGCCGCCGCCGCCGAGCACGGGCGCGTCGTCGTCGACGCCTGCTGCCCGCTCGTGACGAAGGTCCACCACGAGATGAAGGTCCGTGCCCGGAAGGGCTACACCGTCCTCTACGTCGGCCACGAGAATCATGAGGAGGCCGTCGGCACGATGGCCGTCGCCCCGACGTCGGTCCGCCTCGTCCAGCACGAGGAGGATGTGCTGGCGGCGGCATCTGAGCTTCCCGCCGGCGCCCCGGTGGCCCTCCTCGCCCAGACGACGCTCCCCCATGACGAGTGGGCCGGCCTCGTCGATGCCGCCCGCGAGCATTTTCCCGACCTGTGGATGCCGGGGCGCTCCGACCTCTGCTACGCCACGACGAACCGCCAGGCCGCCATGCGGGCGCTCGCTCCCGGCTGTGATGCCGTCGTCGTCATCGGATCGGCGAACTCGTCCAACACCGTCTCTCTCGTCCGGGTGGCCGAAGCGGCCGGCTGCCGGCGCGTCATGCGCGTGAACGCCGCCAGCGAGCTCCCCGACGACCTGGCCGGCGTCGTCGGCGTCACCGCCGGCGCCTCGGCGCCCGAGTGGCTCGTGCGGGAGATCGTCGAGCGGCTCGAGCCGGCGGACGGCGTCGAGCTCGTCCACGTCACCGAAGAAGACGAGTACTTCCCGCCGCCGCCGGAGCTGCGCGACCTCCTGCGGGCGGTCGGGGCAGCGGCGGTCTTCGCCCTCGGTGCGCCCGCCGGCGGGGAGGGACCTGGTGCGGAGGATCGGGCGGTGTCGGCCGCCGACGTGCTCCGGCCGCCGCCGGAGAGCGGCAAGCTGCTCGAGCGGACTGGCTGAGCGTCTCGTATCTTCTCCGCCGTGCCGGCCGGCCACAGGCCGGCTCTGCGGGGAGCCGGATGTGCCCGCAGCGACCGCCGCCTGGGGATCCCGGGCGACGGGCTCAGAGGGGCGGCGGACCGCCGGCGGTGGCGGCTCGGACGACCTCTGCCGGCTCTGCCGGCGCCCGCGGCCGGTTGCGCCCGGGAACGCCGCGCCACAATGGCCTGAGCGACGCGGAGCAGAGGACGATGACGGCCGAGGCCCCGGCAAAGGGCAGCCACGGGTGTATGCCGAACAGGCTGCCGGCGACGAGGGCGGCGACGCCTGTCGCCGCCGTCTGGGCGGTGGCGGCGGCTCCCTGCGCCCGACCGAGGTCGTGGCTCGGAACCGAGTGGGCGAGCTGGCTGGCTTCGGCCGGCATCCCGATCGCGACGAGAACTGCCTCGGCGGCTCCGAGGCCGAGCAGCCAGGCGACGCTGTGGACGAAGGGGTACGTCGCCGCGAAGCCAGCCGCTCCGACCATCGCCATCACTATCAGGTAGCGCCGGTCGAAGTGGTCGACGAGCCAGCCGGCGGGGAACGAGACGATGCCGAACGGCAGGGCGAAGAGCGTCCATGACAGCCCTATCTGCCAGGATGTCGCCCCACGGAACGCCAGCAGCAGGCTCCAGCAGACCTCGTAGACGCCGATGATGAGGCCGCCGGCGATGAAGGCCATCATCACGCCCACGATGGAGCGGTTGCGCCAGAGCACGGTCCTCTCGGACCGGGGCACGGGGCGGTGGACGGCTCGCTTCGGGATCAGCAACACGATCGGCGCGATGGCGGCGGCAGCGCAGGCAGCAGACGCGAGGAAGAGCCACCGCATCCCGGAGATCCCGACGAGGCCCCCGAAGAACGGGCCGACGGCCATCGCCACCGTGCGCGCCCCGTAGAACGTGCCGAAGGCGCGCCCCCGGTGGCTCGCCGGGACGACGTCGCCGATCGTGGCGGCGTTGGCGACGTCGACGCTCCCCGCCCCCGCACCCTGGAGGGCCCGGAATAGAAGCGCCAGCGCGGGGCTCGTGGCAAAGGCGAACAGCAGGCTTGCAGCGGCGAACACGGCCAGTCCGACGACCTGGATCTGGCGCCGGCCGATCCGGTCCGACAACCTGCCGAGCGGGTACTGCACGATGAGCGCCGCCCCGAAGAAGGCCGCCATCGTCAACCCGACGAGCGCGACCGATGACCCCTCGTGGCGGAGGTAGACGGGGAGGAGGGGAAGGACGACACTCGCACCCCCCCACTCGGCGAAGGCGCTGATCGACAAGGCGGCGACGACGCGGCGCACACGGCGGTCGCCAACCGGATCTGCGGGCGCCAGGCGGCGCCTCGCGATCATTCTCATGATCTTGCCCGCGGGTGCTTCGTGGGGTGGGTGTCCTTCTCCGGCTGGCGGCGGCGCCCGGCTGACCGGCTGGCAGGGCGCGAGCCTTCCGGTTGGCCGGCTCCTGGCGGCGCTCGTCGCCGGCGGCGCCAAGGAAGAGGCGTCGGCGGCCGAGCGGTCGACGAGCCTGCGAAGGTCGGCTCCCGCCTCGGTCCGCAGCCGGCCGGCGACGGGGGCCAGCCCGAACAGGTCGCTCAGCCACATGCCGTCGCAGGCGAGCCGGATGACCGTGCCGACGACCTGGTCGATCCCGTCTGCCTCGATCGAGGCCTGCCAGGAGGCAAAACGAGCCCGCAGCGGCTCGAGCAGGTCCGGGTCCGAAGCAACGCCGGCGAGCAGGGCGGCGCCGAGGTGCTGCTCGCGCGGATCTCCCGGCTCGAGAGACGGAGACACCGTCGCGTCTATGTAGGCTCGGACGAAGTCCCCCGGCCGGCCACCGGCACAGCCGCGCCGGGCGAGGTCGGCGTCGAAGCTGACGACGAACCGCTCCACCATCGCCGCCACGAGCGCCGCCCGGGTCGGGAAGTGGTAGAGGACACCCCCCTTGCTGACGCCGGCCTCGTGGGCGGCGGCATCGAGTGTCAGCTTGGCGACGCCGTCTCTGATCACGACTTCCTCGGCGGCACAGACGATGCGGCTGCGCGTCTCCGTCGGTCGTGCCATGCCCTCTACTGTACCGTCCAGACGGTACAGTTACTTCCGGAGCCGGGCCTCGGCTTGATCGAAGACGGCCTGGATCGCCGCTCCCACTTCACCGGAGAAGTCGTGGAGCGCCCGCCGCGAGACCCGGACCGTCCGGCCTCTTGACCCCTCGCTCTCCGTCACCCCGTCTCGGGCGGCCCCGCCGGGGGCGGGCGGGACGACAGGCTTGCCCACGACGACGTCGACCCGGCGAGGGCGTGGAAGCACAGAGCCGCGGGGCATCGCCCGTTCACTCCCGCCGATGCCCACCGGTACGACGGGCACGCCGGCGCGCATCGCGAGGTAGGCGACGCCCTCCCGGAGATCCTCGACCACAGGCCCGCGTCCGCCTGGTGCCCTCGGGGAACATCACGAGAGGCTCACCGCCGGCGAGCACGGCCCGGCACCGCTCGAGGGCTTCCCGGTCGGCGCCCGACCGGTTGACAGGGAACGCACCGAGGGCCCCGAGCAGCTGGCCGACCGGTCCCACCTTCCACAGCTCCGCCTTGGCGATGTAGCGCATCCTTCGTGACGTCACGCGGGCGACGATCAGCCAGTCGAGGTACGAGCGGTGCACCGGCGCAAGGATGTACGGCCCTTCTGCCGGCAGGTTCTCGCGGCCGAGGACCGGACCGGGAAAGATGGCCTGCGAGAGCCCGACGACGATCAGCCTGCACACGCGATAGAACAAGAGCGCCCGCCGGGTCGGCGGGGACGGGACCTCGTCCGGGCTTCTCATAGGTGGGAGAGCACCTCCTCCACGACCTCCTCGATCGTCCGTCCGGTCGAGTCGACGACGACGGCGCCGCCGGCGACCACGAGCGGTGAATTCGCCCGTGTCGAGTCGAGGTGGTCGCGCCGGTGAAGCACGCCACCAACAGTCTCAGCCTTTTCTTCCTCGGGTCTGTCCCCGGTGGCATCACCGGGGAGGGCGTTGCTCCCCTTCACCGGCCGGGGCACCCCCCTCGTCAGGCGGGCGGCCTGCTCCATCCGCCGCCGGGCTCGCTCGTCCGGCGATGCCGTCAGGTAGACCTTGAGCCGGGCGTCGGGGAAGACGACGCTACCGATGTCACGCCCCTCGACGACGCCCCCGCCGTGCGCAAGCGCCCAGGCCCGCTGGCTCTCGACGAGCAGGCGGCGGACGGCCGGATGCGCAGCCACGACCGAGACGGCGGCATCGACAGCCGGTGAGCGGATCGCCTCTGAGACGTCCTCCCCATCGAGCCTCACGTCGTCGCCTCCACCCGGGCCTCCCTCTTCCCCGAGCTGCAGATCCATCCCCCGGGCGAGGGCCGAAGTGGCCTCCTCGTCCGCCGGATCGACGTCCCGGCGAAGAGCGAGCAATGTGACGGCCCGGTACATCGCCCCCGTGTCGAGGCGGGCGAGCTCCAGCCGATCGGCGACGGCCCGGGCAATCGTCGACTTCCCGGACCCGGCCGGCCCGTCGATGGCTATGACCTGGCGGCCGGCTGCCGTCGAGCGGTCGCCACCGGCTCCGTCCGTGCCGCCTGTCACCGTACTGGCGTCGCCACAGCTCATCCCGTCCGGCCCCCCGGCTCCGCCGAGGCGACGCGGTACCCGCGGCCCCGCAGCGCGTCGATGACGGCGCTCGCGGCCTCGGCGTCGACGACGAGGACGAGAACCCCGCGGGGGCCCTCGGCCGAGTGGGCGATCTCGAGGTCGAAGATGTTGGCACCGAGCTCCCCGGCCACCGTCGTCACCTCGGCGAGCACCCCGGGCCGATCGGGGACGAGCACGCGCAGCTCGGAGACCTCTGCCGGGCGCGGTCCACGAGGGGGAAGGTTACGCCGGGCTGCTCTTGCCCCCTCGAGGAAGCGCTCGAGCGACGGCCGATCGCCGGCCGACACGAGGCGGCGGACATCGCTCAGGCGCCCGATCAGCCGGTCGAGGGCCGGAACGATCGCGCCGGCGTTGTCCGCGCATATGTCCGGCCAGATGGTGGCGGACCCGGCGGCGATTCGGGTCATGTCACGGAACCCGCCCGCCGCCAGACGCATCAGCGCCGCATGGTCAAGGGGCGACTCGCCGGCCAGGCTCATCAGTGTCGCCGCAGTGAGGTGGGGCACGTGCGAGACGAGCGCGACGAGCTCGTCGTGCCGCTCGGCACTGAGGGCGACGACGTCGGCGCCGAGCAGGGCGACGACCGACTGGACGAGCGTGAAGGCGCCCGGGTCCGTGCGGGCGCCCGGGGCGAGCACCCAAGTGGCGCCGACGAAGAGGTCGGGGTCGGCCCCCTCAGGGCCCTCCTGCTCCGAGCCGGCCATCGGGTGGCCGGCCACGAAACGAGGGTCGTCGATCGCTGCCGTGATCGGGCCCTTCACTCCTGCGACGTCGGTCACGACGGGCCCATCGGGCCGCCTTGCAGCAGATCCTCGACCACGCCGACTACCGAGGAGGCCGGCGTCGCCACGAAGGCGAGCTCGGCATCCGGGTCGTGGCCGAGCCCGTCGACCATCCCCAGCTGGTGTGCCCGCAACGCCCGTTCCTCGTCCCTGTCCGTCCCCGTCACGTGCCAGCCGCGTGTGCGAAGCCCACTCCCGATCGACGCGCCGACAAGCCCCAGCCCGATCACCTGGGCGCGTCGGCTGAGCACTGCACCGGTACTGCTCATGCGGGCAGATCGTCACGCAGGCCCCGGGCGCGCTCGAGGTAGACGTGGTGGAGCTCGTTTCGCTCCCTCTCGGTGTAGAGATGCATGAGCACCCGGATGCACATCGGCTCCGAGCCGGCGATGGACAGCTCCTTCGCGCAGATGAGCGGCACGTCGCCGAGGCCCGTCGCACGGGCGGCCGTCGCCGGGAAGACCGAGACGATGTCGTCGGTCGCCGTGAACAGGATCGAGACGAGGTCGTCGTGGTCGACGCCGTTTCGCTCCAGCATCGTCTGGACGAGTGCCTGCACGCGGGCGGTCACGTGCGCCGCAGTGTCCTCGTCCACGGTGGTCGCGCCACGCAGTGCTCGCAGAGCCGCCGGCATGGCCGCGCAGCCTATCGAGCCGGGCCCCCGAGGAGACCGAGCGTCTCGGCGGGCCGCACTTCCCGCTCGGGGAGCCGCCGCAGACCGATGACGAAAAGCCTCGCTACTGAGAGACAGTGCCCGATCGGGCGAGCGCCCGCACCTCCTCGACGGAGAGCTCTCTCCATTGCCCCGGGGCGAGGCGACGATCGCTGAGCGGGCCGATCCGCGTCCGCACGAGCCGCAGGACAGGGTGCCCGACGGCTTCGCACATCCGGCGCACCTGGCGGTTTCTTCCTTCGTGGATGGTGATCCGGAGCACTCCCGGCGCCACAGCCGAGACCTTGGCCGGCGAGGTCATGCCGTCGGCAAGCTCGACACCCTCCCGGAGCCGCCGGATCGCGCCGGCGGACGGGACTCCCGCGACCTCGGCGAGGTACTCCTTCTCGACGCCGTGGCTCGGGTGCGCCAGTAGCTGGGCGAGCTCACCGTCGTTCGTGAGCAGCAGGAGGCCCTCGGTGCCGGCGTCGAGCCGCCCGACGGCGAACACCCGGGGCTCCGGCGGCACGAGGTCGACGACGGCGGGTCGCCCCTCCGGGTCCGATGCCGTCGTGACGACACCCGCCGGCTTGTTCAGCACGTAGTAGACGAGCCCGGGCAGCACGCCGACTGGGACCCCGTCCACGGCTGATCGCGTCCTTCTCCACGGCCACCCGTCGCCCGAGAGGCGCCACTGAGCCGTTGACGGTCACACGCCCCGACGCGATCAGCTCCTCGCAGGCACGCCGGCTGCCGAAGCCCGCCCGCGCGAGCACCTTCTGGAGGCGCTCGCCTTCGGCTGCCGCCCTGTCGGCAGGCTCGGCCGTCATCCCTCCGGTTCGGGCCGAAGAGCGGTCTCGAGCATCTCGACCGTCGAGGCAGGCGGGACAAAGCCGGCGAGCGCCGGCAGCTCGGCGAGGGAGTCCAGGCCGAGCCGTTCGAGAAACAGCTCCGTCGTCCCGAACAGCACAGGCTGCCCTGGGCCGCTGTCCCGGCCGATCGCCTGAACGTACCCCCGAGCCGTGAGAAGGCGCAGCACGCCGTCGGCGTTGACACCCCGGATGGCGCTTGATCTGTGAGCGGGAGACCGGTTGCTTGTAGGCGATGACGGCAAGCGTCTCGAGCGCCGCCGGGGAGAGCTTCGTCGGCGCGCCGTCGAGCACGAAGCGCTCGACGTATTCAGAGCACGTCTCGTGGCTCTGCAGCCGGTAGCCGCCGGCGACCCGGGCGAGGCGGAAGCCCCGCTCGTCATGCTCGTACTGCTCTGGAGCTGCCTGCAGTACGCCTCGACCGTGTCGACGGGCATCTCGAGCAGCTCGGCCAGGAGGCCGGGCGGCACCGGCTCGACAGCCACGACGAGGACCGCCTCGATCGCCGCCTCGGTCGACGGGGTCGGGCTCACCCGACGTCCCTCCGTCGCGGCCGGCAGCGTGCGGCGGCGGTGTCACGGCCAACTCGTCTCAGCCCCGGTAGTCGGCGTCAGCGAGCGCACCTCTCGCCCCCGCCCCGTCCGGCGAGGACACCCAGGTGACGACAAGGTCGCCGAAGGTGACGGCCTGGTCCAGCTCGACGAGCTCCTGCTTGTACAGCTCGAGGAGGGCGAGGAAGTGGACAACCGCCTCGATGCGGTGCCGGGCGTTCTCCGTCAGCTTGCGAAACGTGATCGGGCCGATGCCCGGCAGCACGGCGGCGAGCCGCTCGACGACGTCGGCGACGGTCACCTCGTCGACGAGCACGTGTTCCATGTCGACGACCGGCTTCGGCCGTTCGGCCAGCGCTCGCTGACGGCGGCTTCGCTGAGCGCTTCGGGTGTGACACCCGAAAGCAGGTCGGGCGCGATGGACTCGAAGCGCTCGTCCGGACCGGCCAGTCTCGGCACGGAGCGTCCTGCTGCTGCCTCGAGCTCGGCCAGTCGCCTGCCGGCTGCCGAGAAAGCCGTGCACTCGACGAGGCGTGCCAACAGGTAGTCCCGCTCCTCGAGCAGGGCGAGGTCTTGCTCGCTCACGTCGGCAGTCGCGCTGCGGGCAGCAGCCGGCGGCTCTTCAGCTCGACGAGGATCGCCGCGATGAGGAGGAACTCGGTCGCCACCTCGAGATCGACCTTCTCGAGCTGCTGTGATCTCGGCGAGGAAGCTGTCTACGATGTCGCTCAGCCGGACCTCGTAGAGGTCGACCCGCTGCTCGGTGATCAGCCTCAGGAGCACGTCGAAGGGCCCCTCGAAGACGTCGGTCCGGACCTCGTAGGGCATCGCGGCGAGGCTACCGCCGACACCGGCCGCGAGCCGGGGATGGTCCTCCGGTCGAGGCCGGCAGCGTCTCCGGGGATGCTCCGGGTCGGCGCCAGGACCCGCCAGTATCATTGACCGATGGTACGAGTCTTCTCGGGCGTCCAGCCGTCCGGTGCCCTCCACGTCGGCAACTACCTCGGGGCGATCCGGCAGTGGGCGGCCGACCAGCACGAGGCGGACAGCTTCTACTGCGTGGTCGACCTGCACGGCCTCACGCGTCGAGCACGATCCCGGCCGACCTCCGCCGCCGGACCCTCGAGACGGCCGTCGGCCTCTACGCCGCCGGCCTCGACCCCGACGTCTGCACCGTGTTCGTGCAGAGCCACGTCCACGAGCACACCGAGCTCTCGTGGCTGCTCGAGTGCACGGCGACGATCGGCGAGCTCGGCCGGATGATCCAGTACAAGGAGAAGAGCGCCGGCAAGGAGTCGGTCCGGGCCGGCCTCCTCACCTATCCGGTCCTCATGGCGGCCGACATCCTCCTCTACGACGCCGACCAGGTGCCCGTCGGCGACGACCAGCGCCAGCACCTCGAGCTCGCCCGCGACCTCGCCATCCGCTACAACCGCCGCTACGGCGAGACCTTCGTCGTGCCCGAGGCGGTCGTGCCGAAGGTCGCCGCCCGCGTGATGGACCTGCAGCACCCCGAGCGCAAGATGTCGAAGTCGGTCGAGTCTCCCCTCGGCACCCTCAACATCCTCGACACACCGGCCGAGATCGCCGCCAAGGTGCGAAAGGCCGTCACCGACACCGACGGCGAGGTGCGCTACGACCCGGCCCGAGCAACCCGGCCTCGCCAACCTCCTCGAGCTCCTCTCGGCCGCCACCGCCCGGCCGATCGACGAGCTCGCCTCGTCCTACGACAGGTACGGGCCGCTGAAGGAGGACCTGGCGGACGCCCTCGTCGACGCTGCTCGGCGCCGGTCAAGGCGCGCTACGAGGAGCTGGCCGGAGACGAGGCGGCCATCGAGTCACTCCTCGAGAAAGGCGCCGCCAAGGCGGCCGCCGTCGCCTCCGTGACGCTTCACCGGGCGAAGGAGGCGATCGGGCTCCTCACGCCGAGCACCTGAGCGCCGACGCAGCCGGCTCAGGCCGAGAGCGTCACGAACCAGTTCTCGACGTCGCAGAACAGGCGCTGAAGCAGGCTCTGGTCGAAGAGCACGAGCCCGAGCACGATGATCATGAAGCCGAACCGCATCCGGTAGTACTGCGGCAGCACCGCCGCCGGCAAGAGGCGCTCCACCAAAGCGGAGCCGTCGAGGGGCGGGATCGGGATCAGGTTGAAAACGGCGAGGATGATGTTGACGATCGCCGAAGTCGAAGGCGATCTGGGCGAGCAATGGCTGGGACGGCAGCGGCGCCCCGTAGAGCGATGCCGTTGATCACGCTGAACGATGCGGTGAGGTGGAAGACGAGGCCGCCGATGGCGGCAAGAGCGATGTTCGTCGCAGGGCCCGACGAGGCCGACGAGCACCGCCTGATTGCGCGGGTGGCGGAGGTTGTTGATCGAGACCGGGACGGGCTTTGCCCAACCGAAGGCCGGCAGCCCGGAGAGAGCGAACACGAGTGGCACGATGATCGAGCCGACCGGGTCGATGTGCTTGATCGGGTTGAGCGTGAGGCGCCCGGCACGCTTCGCCGTGTCGTCCCCGCACCAGAGCGCCATCGACGCCGTGGCTCACCTCGTGGCAGATGACCGAAGGCACGAAGCATGCCAGGAAGATCACCGTGTCGCTGTGGATGTAGCCGCGGCGGACCGCCTTCGGCGAGGACGACGCCGAGGATGGCGAGCACTGCTAGGGCGATGAGGACGTTCGGCGTGTGGTAGCGGAGGAGGCCGCCGCGTCGTGGCCGGCCCCCCCGTGAGCCTGGCGGTGTCGACGGACCGGATTGGCCGGACGAGAAGGGGGGACCGTGGAACCCCCGGGAGGAGGTGGCGGGCCCGGTGCCCCGGGAGGCAGAGGTGGCTGGCCGGGAGGGCCGAAAGGGCCGCTGCTCAACGGCGAGCTACGGAGGCGCAGTCGATGCAGTAGGCGCTGGCGGGCTTGGCTTCGAGACGCGCCGGAGCGATCGGCTTGCCGCACCGCGCACAGACGCCGTAGGTCCCACCGTCGAGCTTCTTCAGTGCCATCCGGACAGCATCGAGTGCCTCGCGCAGCTGCGCCGCGAGGGCCTCGGCCTCGCCTCGCTCCGCGGTGACCTGCGAGGAGTCCGCGAAATTCGAGTCGTACTCGAGGCTGCCATTGTCCCCGAAGCCGATCTCGCGGAGCTGCTGTTCGAGCGATTGGCGCTCTTCCTCGAGCAGGGCTCGGTAGTCGACGGCTGCATCGTTTGCCACGGTGACACACTAGTTGGCGCCTGGGCTGCGACGTGCCCCGCCGGCGCCGCCGTCGACCTCATGGTCATCCTCCACCGCCCTGTGTCGAGGGCACGACCCATCGCCGGCTGCGGGAGTGCGCCCGGGGATGGGCATCGTCGTACACCCTCCGCAGCAGCTCGGAGGAGACGCTCGTGTAGAGCTGGGTCGTCGTGATGGCGGCATGTCCGAGCAGCTCCTGGACGACGCGGATGTCGGCGCCTGCTCGAGCAGGTGGGTTGCGCACGAGTGCCGGAGCACGTGGGGGGTGACCCGGTCCTCGAGGCCTGCCCTCTCGGCCGCCGCCCTCACCACGACCCAGATTCCCTGGCGGGACATGCGGCGCCCCCGTGTCGAGATGAAGAGCGCCTCCTCGTCAGCCCGCCTCCCCCACCGTTCCGGCGCCATCGCCGGCCTGCCGGGACCGGCGAGCCATGCCCGGAGTGCCGAGGCCGCTTGGCGCCCGAACGGCACGACGCGCTCCTTTGATCCTTTGCCGAAGGCGATGGCGAGCAGGCGCGAGAGGTCGACGTCCGACAGACGGAGGCCGGCCAGCTCCGAGATGCGCATGCCGGTGGCATAGGCGAGCTCGAGGATGGCCCGGTCTCGCCGCCCTCGAGGGTCGTCCCCGCCCACCGCTCCGAGCAGTCGCTCGATCTCGGCCTCCGTGAGCGCCTTCGGGATCGCCCGTGGCAGCCGCGGCCCGCTCAGGCCCTCGGTCGGGTCCGTGGGCGCCCCTCGCTCGTCGAGGCAGAAGCGGTGCAAGCCGCGGATCGCCGAGAAGGAGCGGGCGTTCGAGGTCGCCTGGCGGCCCGTAGCGGCGAGAAACCCCATGTAGTCCTCCACGATCGCCGGACCGGCATCAAAGAGGGCACAGCGACGGATGGCGAGGAACTCCTCGTACGCGAGCAGGTCGCGGCGGTAGGCGGCTATCGAGGCCGGCGCCCGCCCCTTCTCGACGGCGAGGAATGACAGGAACTCCTCGGCGTCGCGGCTGAGCGGCTGCCTGTCGCCGCCGACCGACGAGCCTCCTACGGCTCACTCCTCGCATGCTGCACCGCCGCCGACTCGTGCTGCTGTGGCAGCTGTGGCTTCCACCCGAGAGCCGCCCGCGCTGCCGCCAAGGCGATTATCGACTTGGCATCGACGAGGTCGCCGACGGCCATCAGTTCCTCGAGGTCCTCGAGAGCGATCCTCTCGATCGTGAGGTTCTCCTCCTCTGCCCCGTGCGCCTCCCGGGCGCACTCTCGAAGCCCCGTCGCGAGAAAGCAGATGGTCCTCTCGTCAGAGAAGCCGGGCGAGTTGTAGAACTGGGCGATCTCGGTGAACAACGAAGCCTCCCGGCCGATCTCCTCGACGAGCTCACGGGAGGCGCACAGGGCCGGATCCTCCTCCGGCACGTCACGCTTGCCCGCCGGCAACTCGAGGATGGCTTGCCCGACGGCGGCCCGGTACTGCCTGATCATGAGGACGTGGCGGCCGTCGGCCTCGAGGGGCACGATGCAGACGGCGCCGGGATGGTGGATGATCTCCCGCTCGAAGATGAAGCCGTCGGGACCGACGAGGCGCGCCGTCACGACCTTGAAGAAGCCTCCGTCGAATCGCTCCCTCTCCCCGATCTTGCGGAAGCGGGCGCCTTCGGGCGCCTGAGAAGCGCCCGGCGACTCACCCGACCGCATCGAGATCGAGCTCGAGCAGCCGCGGGGTCCGGTCGTTCGCCCTTGCGAGGGCGGCACCGACGAGCCCCTTGAAGAGCGGGTGGGCCCGGTCGGGACGGCTCTTGAACTCGGGGTGCGCTTGCGTGCCGACCCAGAACGGGTGCGAGGAAAGCTCGATGAATTCGACCAGCCGGTCGTCAGGGGAGACGCCCGAGCAGGACAGGCCGGCCTCTTCGAGGCTGTGGCGAAACCGCGTGTTCACCTCGTAGCGGTGGCGGTGGCGCTCGGAGACGACGGGCTGACCGTACAGCTCGGCCACTCTCGACCCCGGGGCGAGGGCCGCCCAGTAGGCCCCGAGCCGCATCGTGCCGCCCTTCTCGTCCACCTCTACCTGGTCGTCCATGAGATCGATGACCGGGTAGGGCGTCCGAGGGTCGACCTCGCTCGTGTTGGCTCCCTCCATCCCGGCGACATTACGGGCGAAATCGACGACCATCGCGTGCAGCCCGAGGCAGAGACCGAGGCAGGGAATGCCGTGCTCGCGGGCGTAGGAGGCGGCGGCGATCTTGCCCTCCACGCCCCTTTCGCCGAAGCCGCCCGGGATGACGATCCCGTCTATCCCCTCGAGCCGGGTGCCGGCGAGCATCCCGGTGACTTCCTCTGCCTGCACCCACTCGATCTCCACACGGGCGCCGAAGTAGTAGCCGGCGTGGCGGAGCGACTCGACGACCGAGAGGTAGGCATCGGGCAGGTTGACGTACTTGCCGATGATGCCGATGCGGACGGTGTCGGTCGTGGCGGCCGCCCGCTCGAGGAGCTGCCGCCACGGAACGAGATCGACCGCGTGCTCCGGGCCGTCCAGCCTGAGGATCCGGCAGACGATCTCGTCGAGGCCCTCGTCGTGGAGGGCGATCGGGATGGCGTAGATGGGCTCGGCGTCGACAGCGGAGACGACCGCCTCGATCGAGACGTCGCAGAGGAGGGAGATCTTGCGCTTCAGGCCGTCCGAGATCGGTTGCTCGCTCCGGCAGACGATCACGTCTGGCTGGATGCCCCGGCTGCGGAGCTCGGTCACCGAGTGCTGGGTGGGCTTTGTCTTCTGCTCACCGGCGGTCCGGAGAAACGGCACGTAGGTGAGATGGATGTAACAGACGTTGTCCCGGCCCACCTCCCGGCGGAACTGTCGGATCGCCTCGAGGAACGGGACGATCTCGATGTCCCCCACCGTCCCACCGACCTCGGTGATGACGACGTCGACGTCTTTGCGGGTCCCGAGCCGCCGTACGCGCTCCTTGATCTCGTCGGTGATGTGGGGGATGACCTGAACGGTCTTGCCGAGGTAGTCCCCCCGGCGCTCCTTCGCGATGACGGACTGGTAGATCTGGCCGGTCGTGGCGTTCGAGTTGCGGCTCAGGTTCTCGTCGATGAAGCGCTCGTAGTGGCCGAGGTCGAGGTCCGTCTCGCCGCCGTCGTCAGTGACGAAGACCTCACCGTGCTCGAACGGGTTCATCGTGCCCGGGTCGACGTTGATGTAAGGGTCGAGCTTGCACATCGTGACCCGTAGGCCACGCGACTTGAGCAGCCTCCCCAACGACGAAGCTGTGAGGCCCTTCCCGAGCGAACTCGAAACGCCCCCCGTCACGAACACGTACTTGGTCAAGGTTCTCCTCCCAGGTGTCCGCCCCGGCAGGTTATCGGATCTGGCCAGTCGCCCGGCGGATGGAGAGCCGCCTCCGGGCTACCAAGTCGTGCACAAGGCTCCAACGCCTCGGCGGCGTCACCGGCACTTTCAGCCCCAGGCCAGGCTGAGAAGCTCCTTGGCGTGGCGCCGGGCCGCTGCCGAGCCCGGCTGGCCGGAGAGCATCCGGGAGAGCTCGACGAGCCGTTCCTCGCCTGAGACCGTGGCGACCGAGGCGATGGTACGGCCTGCCGCGCTCCTCCTTCCGGACGGCCACGTGAGCGTCGGCGAACGCAGCCACCTGAGGCAGGTGCGTGACGACGATCACCTGATGCCCGGCCTCAGCCAGCTGGTGGAGAGACCTGCCGACGGCCAGGGCGGCCTCGCCCCCGATCCCGGCGTCCACCTCGTCGAAGATCAAAGTCGGGGGCGCCTCGCTCAAGACGAGCCGCGTCGCCAGCATCGCCCGAGCCAGCTCCCCGCCGGAGGCAACCTTGGCGAGCGGCAGTGCCGGCTCGCCGGCGTTCGCCCCGAACAACCACGACACCGCCTCCCCGAGTCCACGCTCGGGGACGTGGATCTCGAGGCGGGCCTTCGGAAGCGCCAGCTCGGCGAGGTGGCGCTCGACAGCTGCTGCGAGGGCGCCGGCCGCTGCCCGCCGGGCGTCGCCCACCCGCTCCTCCGCCTGCGCCAGCCTGGCGACGGCACGGCCGCGCTCGGCCTCGAGCTCGCCTCGGCGCGCTTCCCCGGCCCGCAGGTCCGCCAGCCGTGCGCGCGTTGCCAGCTCGTAACCGATGACATCGCCGAGAGACTCGCCGTACTTACGCCGGAGCTCAGCGAGCAGTCGCAGCCGTCCCATGAGCTCCTCGAGCATCGCCGGGTCATCCTCGAAGCCTTCTGCTCGCGTCCGCAGCTCTGCTGCCACATCGGCCACCTCGGCGGCGGCATCCTTTAGTCGCCCCGCCAGGTCCCGGAGCGGTTCGTGCTCGCCGAGCAGGGAGCCGGCGCGCCCGAGGGCGTCGAGCGCGTCAGGCTGTGCGCCTGAGAGGGAGGCGTCTGGGGCTCCGTCGCTCGTTCCCGTGAGGAGGATGTAGCCGGCTGCCGCCGCATGACGAAGGCTCTCGGCCGCGCTCAGCAGCGCCACCTTCGCCCCGATGGCTGCTTCCTCGTCGGGATCGCCGAGAGCGGCCGCCTCGAGCTCGGCGACCTGAAAAGCGAGCAGGTCAACCTCCCTCGCCCTCTGGCGCTCGTCGCCCCCGAGCTCGGCCAGCCGGTCGTCCAGACTGCGTACGACGAGACGCTCGGCCTCGACCTCGGTGAGGTCCACTTCCCCGAACTGATCGAGAGCCTGGCGTTGCGCCTCCTGATGGAGGAGGGACTGGTGGCTGTGCTGGCCATGGAGGTCTACGAGGGTGGCACCCTCCTCTGCCAGCGCCGCCACCGTCGCCATCCTCCCGTCGAGATAGGCGCGGGAGCGCCCATCGGCCGGTATTTCGCGACTCACGATGATCTCGCGCCGTCTGGGCTCGCGCTCTTGGCCCTCATTCACCCGCCGGCCCTTTGCCGCCGGTTGGGGCGATTCGCCCTCCACCGACGCGGTGTCAGGCGCCTCGACCACGAACCGGCCCTCCACGAAGGCCTGCTCGGCGCCCCGCCTGACAAGCGTCGCGTCCGCCCGCCCCCCGACGAGCAGCTCGAGCGCCTCGACGACGAGGGTCTTTCCCGCGCCGGTCTCCCCCGTGAGGGCCGTCATGCCCGGCCCGAGAACGAGGTCGAGATCGTCGATCACGCCGAGGTCGCGGACCCTTATTTCGACGAGCATGCCCCGCTATCGATCCGTCAACCTGAACTTCGAACGGAGCACGGCGTGGAAGTCCCGCTCGGCAAAGGTCACGAGCCGTGCCGAGCGGTCCGCCGCCCGGCATGTGACCGAGTCGCCCGGACCGAGCCGCTGCGCCCGGAGGTCGCCGTCGAGGACGAGGACGGCAGTCCACTCGTCGAGCACGGTCAGAGTGAGGGGCTCTTCCGGCTCGAGCACGAGCGAGCGATCGAAGACGAGATGAGGTGCTATCGGCGTGAACACCATCGCCCTCATGAGGGGCGAGACGATCGGGCCGCGGGCGGAGAGGTTGTATGCGGTTGAGCCGGTCGGCGTGCACACGAGCAGGCCGTCGGCGGCATAGGTGAGAAACGGCCTCCCGGCGATCGAGACGCTCACCCTGATCGTGTGCCCGTGGGACTCCCGCTCCACGATCGCCTCGTTGAGGATGTGGTAGGTCTCGACCCTGTTCCCATCCGCTGCCCTGCGGAGCTCGACCTCGAGCGCCATCCGGTCCTCGACCCGGTAGTCACCGGCGGCAACGAAGTCAAAGGCCGCCTCCATGCCGGCCGGCTCGACTCCCGTCAGGTAGCCCATCCGACCGAGGTTCACGCCGAGGACAGGCACCCCGGCGGGAAGAGCGGCCTCGACGGTGCGAAGCATCGTCCCGTCGCCACCGAGGCTCACGGCGAGATCGAACCCGGCCGGACGGGTGTGCTCAGGCTCGGCGTAAGGATCGAGCTCGACCACTTCCACCTCACGGCGCTCCCACCACTCCCGGGCGCTCTTGGCGAGGTCCGTCGGCCTCAAGCCGGGTCGGGTGCACGACGAGGAGGACCGACCGGATGCTCACGCGGTCATCCTTGCGGCTCGGGACGCGCCAGCATCCGTCGCCTGGCATCGCCCGGCCCGCCGCATGCCTCCGGGGCGCGCCGTGCGAAACGGTCCGGACCCGCCGGTGCCGAAGCTCGTCTCAGCCGGCTGTCGAGCGGCCGGAACCCGCGTCTGGCGTTTCCTCGCCCCGCTCGCCCGGGCAGACCCGCTGGCGGCGCGCTTGGGGGCGCCGGGAGCGCTCCTCGCCGCCGAGCCCGAGCTGTCCCCTGCGCCGGGGGTGCGCGTCGATCTGCCCGTCGGGCTCGTCCGCCGCCCGTTGGCGGCCTTGCCGGTGCCGGCAGCCTTCCGACCGTTGGCGGCGGCCTTGCGGGTGCCGGCGTGCCTTGCGGCCACCACCCGACGCGCCGCGCTGATCGCTGGCCTTTGGCGGCCTTGCCGGTGCCGGCGGCGCCTTCTGGTGCCGGCGCGCCTTCTGGCCATCGCCCGACGCGGCGGCTGTTCGCCGCCCGTTGGCGGCCTTGCGAGTGCCGGCGGCCTTGCCGGTGCCGGCGGCCTTGCGGGTGCCGGCAGCCTTCGGCCGTCGCCTGGCGTGTCCGCGGGTGCCGCGTCGGCGCCCTTGCTCTGCCTGCCGCTTCCTTGCTGGGCGTCGTGGTGGCCGCTAGCCGCTCGCTGCGGCTCGCCGGCTCTCGGACCGGCTGCGCCCACCGGTAGCTGCCGCCTTCTTGCCGGCGGCACTCCGGCGAGCTGGGGACGCCGGCCCCTCCGTCTCGCGCTTGACCGTGCTGGCGCCGCCGGCAGCAGTCCGGCGCACCCGCTCGGCGCGCCCGGCGACGTCGCGCACTGTCCGCTCGCCGGTGGACCATGCCTGGGTGAGGAACTGCTCGAACAGCTTCGGCGCCTCGTCGAAGCGCATCAGCCCGAGCGCCTCCACCTGGCGTCGCACCTCGCCTGTGACGAGCTCGGTCAGGAGCTCGGCATTCCGGCGACTGCGGGTCATGATCTCCTCGACCCACTCCTCGGCGTGCTCCCGCCCCACCTCTCCCTCACGCACAAAGTCACGCACCATCTCCTCGGCGCGCTTGCGCGTGATCTCGAGTGAAGGCCATGCCGGCGGCGAGCGAACGCTGCAGGGGGTTCGTAGGTGCCATGTCTGCATTATAGCTGCTGAACTGGTCTTTTAGCCGGAGTAAGCAGTCATGTGCTGCAGCTAGCGCGCCAGCATCCGGCTCCACGAGAGCAAGGAGATCGTCTGCTTCGACGTCCGGCTCGGGGTCGAGCCGACCGTGGCCGGCAGGAGTGACTCCGGTCAGAACGAGTCCGAACCGCGTTCCGAGGAGGCGTGCGAAACGTCCGTCGGTCGAAGGACGGTCCCCCACCACGACGTCAACGGCGCCGACGCTCTTCCGGACGAGGTCGGCGACCGGCTCGTAAGGCTTGCCGCCGACGACCGGGGTGACTCCGCCCGCCTTGGCGACGGCAGCGACGAATGAGCCTGCGCCGGGAAGCAGCCCCTTGCTCGTCGGGAAGGTGGCGTCGTCGTTCGTGGCGATGAGGCGTGCACCTCCCCGCAGGGCGGTCGTCGCCGCCGCCAGCCGGTCGAAGTCGAACAACGAGTCGAAGCCCACCACGACAGCCGTGAACCCCGAAGCCTTCCCGCCGGGGGGATGCGCCCGCCGCCGGGTTCGCTCCGGCCGCGACTGCTCCGGCCGCGGCGTCGCCCGCTCCGGCACCGCCGGGTTCGGTGACCTCCACCCCGCGGTCGGTGAGGGCCTCGATGACTCCCGGCCCCCCGAGCACGAGTGCCCTGTCCCCTCGCTCGAGCAGTGAGGCGGCGGCCATCGGTGAGCTGATGAGGTCCTCGCCCGCTGTCGGCATCCCCATCCGCTTCAGCTTCTCGAGGTGATCGGCGCGCCGCGGCCACGAGTTGTTCGTGAGGAAGACGACCCGTTGCCCGGAAGCCTTCAGGCGGGCGACAGCCTCGGCCGCCCCCGGAATCGGCACGTCCGCCAGCCACACCACTCCGTCGCAGTCGAGCACCCAGGTCATGTGGCCACCATGCCAGATGAAGCGCCGGCAGGACGCATCGCTACCTAGACTCCTCTCCTCCATGGCACGTTTCGAGCCTTTTCGCGCCACCACGTACGACGCGAGCCGCGTCCGGGCCGAGGACGTCATCGCTCCTCCCTATGACGTCGTCGGGCCGGTCGAGCGGGCGAGCCTGGCGGCGAGAAGCCCCTACAACGCCATCCACGTCGAGCTTCCAGTGGCCGAGGCAACGACGGACCCCTACGCCGCCGCCGCCCGGCTCTTCGACGCGTGGCACCGGGAGGGGGTGGTGCGTGTCGGGAGCAGAGGCGGGTTTCTTCATCTACAGGATGACGTTTCCTACCGAGGGCGGAACCGTCAGGTCGACGACCGGGGTGCTCGGCGCCCTCGGCATCGATCCCGAGGAGGTCCTCCCGCACGAGCAGACGACTCCGAAGGACAAGCACGACCGGCTCTCGCTGCTGCGAGCAGCCCGGACCAACTTCTCACCGATCTGGGGGCTCTCGACCGCAGCAGGCCTCGGACAGGCGGCCGAGGCCGTTGCCGACGGCCGCCTCGCCTTTCGCCGCCCTCGACGACGACGGCGTCCTTCACGAGTCATGGCCGGTCACCGGCGCCGACGAGATCGGGCGGATCTCGGCGCTCGTCGGCGAGCATGCCGGTGCTGATCGCCGACGGCCACCACCGTTACGAGACGGCGAGGACGTTCCACGAGGAGCAGCCGGCGCTCGCCGGCGCCGGATCCATCCTCGCCTTCGTCGTCGAGCTGGCCGAGGACCAGCTGGACGTGCAGCCGATCCACCGGCTCCTCCGGGGCGTGGACGGGCGGACCCTCCCGTCCGAGTTGGAGCCTTGGTTCGAGGTCGAGCCAGCCTCGACGTCCGATCCGCACGTGCTCTACGAGCTCATGTCAGCCGGTGGCGCGCTCGGCCTCGTGACGAAGGAGGGGTCCTTCCTCTTGCGCCCGGCGAAGGACCCGGGAGACGACGTCGACGCCGCCCTCCTCGCCGGGGCGCTCTCCCATCTCGGGATCTACGACGTCGTCTACCAGCACGGCCTCGCCGCCACGAAAGCGGCGGTTGACGAAGGGCGGGCCGAAGCGGCCGTGTTGCTGCGGCCCGTGACGGTCAGCCGGATCGCCCGGACGGCGCACGGCGACGAGCGCATGCCGCCGAAGTCGACGTTCTTCTATCCGAAGCTGAGGACCGGCATGGTCTTCCGGGAGCTCGACCCCCCAAGGCCTGACGCCTGCTGAGGCACCCGCTCGGCCGACGCTATTCGGTATCGGCCTCCACCGTCCACGTCGTGCCCGACTGGAGCAGGTTCGCCAGGTCGCCCGTGCCCTTGCGCGCCTTCGCGTCGAGCAACTGGGCATCGACGAGCGATCCGTAGTCGGGCCGCTCCACCGCCCGGAAGATCCCGACCGGCGTCGGCTCGTAGGGACCGAGGGAGAGCCTCGAGAGGGCGAAGGCGAGCCCGGGGTCCGGACGCGCCTCGTCGTGCACGACGAGCGAGCTCTCGTCCACGCCGCCATCGCCCCCGACCTCGACGAGGCCAAGCCGTCCCTGGGCGTCCATGACCACTCCCCGGTGCCCGTCGGTACCGAAACGGATCGGCTTGCCGTGCTCGAGCTGGATGAGCATCTCCTCCCGGCTCGCTCTCGCCGTGATCTTCTCGAAAGCGCCGTCGTTGAAGACGTTGCAGTTCTGGTAGACCTCGACGAAAGCGGCGCCACGATGGGCGTGCGCCCGCCGGAAGACCTCCATCATGTGCTTGCGGTCCATGTCGTGGGTACGGGCGACGAACGTCGCTTCAGCACCGAGGGCGAGGCTGATCGGGTTGAACGGCGTGTCGAGCGAGCCGAACGGCGTCGACTTCGTCACCTTGCCCACCTCGGACGTCGGCGAGTACTGGCCCTTCGTGAGGCCGTAGATCTGGTTGTTGAAGAGCAGGATCGTGAGGTTGACATTGCGCCGGAGGGCGTGGACGAGGTGGTTGCCGCCTATCGAGAGCGCATCGCCGTCGCCGGTCACGACGAAGACGTCGAGATCTGGCCTCGTCACGGCGAGGCCGGTGGCCACCGCCGGCGCCCGGCCGTGAATCGAGTGCATGCCGTAGGTGTTCATGTAGTAGGGGAAGCGGGCGGCGCAACCGATGCCCGAGATGAAGACGGCGTTCTCGCGGCGGACGCCGAGCTCGGGCATGAGCAGTTGGACGGCGGCGAGGATCGAGTAGTCCCCGCAACCGGGGCACCACCTGACGTCCTGGTCGCTCGTCCAGTCCTTCCTGGTGGTGGCCGGGACGGCGTCAGTGGCCGGGACGGCGGTGTCAGTCACCTGTCATCACTCATCGCCATCCCGGTTGGGCTCGTCTCGAGATCCGTCGCTGCAGGCTGTAGCCCATCGAGCGCCCGCAGCTCGTCGAGGATGTCGGCCTCGATCTCGCCCACCCTGAAGGGCGTGCCGCGGACATTCGTGATGGAGCGGGCGTCTACGAGGAAGTCGGCCCTGATGAGCTTCACGAGCTGGCCGAGGTTCGCCTCTGGGACTATGACCCGCTCATAGCGCCGGAGCACCTCGCCGAGGTTGGCCGGGAACGGGTTGAGGTGCATGAGGTGGACCTGGGCGACCGCCAGTCCCGCCCGTCGCCGTACCCGGCGGACGCCGGCTGTGATCGCCGCGTACGTCGAGCCCCAGCCGAGGAGGAGCAGCCGGGCGTCGCCGGTCGGGTCGTCTACCTCGACGAGAGGGATGTCCCTCGCGATCCCGGCGATCTTGGCGCTGCGGAGCCGGACCATCTTGTCGTGGTTCTCAGGCTCGTAGGAGACGTTGCCCGTCCCGTCGGCCTTCTCGAGCCCCCCGATCCGGTGCTCGAGGCCGGGCGTCCCGGGGATCGCCCACGGCCGGGCGAGCGTCTCGGGGTCCCTCAGGTAAGGCCAGAACGCCTTCTCGCCGTCCGCGAGGGTGACGTTCGGCTCGGTGGCGAGCTCCGTCGAGATGTCCGGCAGCTCCTCGACGAGCGGCAGCCGCCACGGCTCCGAGCCGTTGGCGAGGTAGCCGTCGGAGAGCAGGAAGACCGGGGTGCGGTACTTGAGGGCGATGCGGACCGCCTCGATGGCGGCCTCGAAGCAGTGCGAGGGAGTCATGGCGGCGACGATCGGCACCGGCGCCTCACCGTGGCGGCCGAACATGGCGTGGAGCAGATCCGACTGCTCGGTCTTCGTGGGCAGGCCGGTCGACGGGCCGCCCCGCTGGATGTCCACGATGAGGAGAGGCAGCTCGAGCGAGACGGCCAGCCCGACAGTCTCGGACTTGAGGTCGATGCCGGGGCCGCTCGTGGTCGTGACACCGAGGGCGCCCCCGAAGGCTGCGCCGAGGGCTGCGCCGATGCCGGCGATCTCGTCTTCGGCCTGCAGTGTGCGGACGCCGAAGTTCTTGTGCTTCGACAGCTCGTGGAGGATGTCGGATGCCGGCGTTATCGGGTAGGAGCCGAGGAATAGAGGCACGTTGCCGAGCCTGGCCGCTGCGATGAGGCCCCAGGCGAGGGCGCTGTTACCGGTGATGTTCGTATAGGTGCCGGGCTCGTGGGTGGCGGCATGGATCTCGTAGGCGGACTCGAAGAGCTCGGCGGTCTCGCCGAAGTGGTAGCCGGCCTTGTATGCAAGCGTGTTCGCCTCGGCCACGGTCGGCTTCCGCCCGAAGCGCTCGGAGATCCAGCGGATGGTCGTCTCGGTCGGTCGCTGGTAGAGCCAGGAGATGATCCCGAGGGCGAAGAAGTTCTTGCTCCTCTCGGCGTCCCGGGGCTTGGCACCGGTCGGCTTGCACGCCTCGAGGGTGAGCGTGGTCATCGGGACCTCGTAGACCTTGTAGCGGTGCAAGCTGCCGTCGGTGAGTGGGTTGTCGACGTAGCCCGCCTTCTCTATCGCCCGCTCGTCGAAGGCGTCAGCGTTCACGACGATCGTGGCGCCGACAGGCAGGTCGTCGACGTTCGCCTTCAGTGCGGCCGGGTTCATCGCCACGAGCACGTTGGGAGCGTCACCGGGCGTGAGGATCTCGTGGTCCGAGATGTGGACCTGGAAGGCCGACACGCCGGCGAGCGTCCCGGCGGGAGCGCGGATCTCGGCAGGGAAGTTCGGCAGCGTCGACAGGTCGTTGCCGAAGATGGCGCTCTCGTTCGTGAAGCGGTCCCCCGTGACCTGCATGCCGTCGCCTGAGTCACCGGCGAAGCGGATCACGACCTGATCGATCTCGACGACCCTGCGCACCTGCCCTTGGGTGCCGGCCCTGCTCGTCACGTCATCTCCGTCCCGCGAGATATTTCGCTGGTCAAAGCTTAGTAGCCGGGTTGCGTGAGCTGGCGGTTCTTGGCTCGACGAGCCGGCCGCAGGGTCAGGCGATGCTTATCTCCGGATCGAGGAAGACGTCCTGGACGGCATTGATGAGGGCGACTCCTTCTTCCATCGGCCGCTGGAACGACTTGCGGCCGACGATCAGCCCGGTCCCCCCGGCGCGCTTGTTGATGACGGCCGTCCGCACCGCTTGGGCGAGGTCATTGTCGCCCTTCGACTCCCCGCCCGAGTTGATCAGCCCGATCCGCCCGGCGTAGCAGTTGACGACCTGCCACCGGGTGAGGTCGATCGGATGATCGGTCGTCAGCTTGTCGTAGACGAGTGGATCGGTCCGGCCGAAGCCGATCGCCGTGTAGCCGCCGTTGTTCTCCGGCTGCTTCTGCTTGATGATGTCGGCTTCGATCGTCACGCCGAGATGGTTCGCCTGACCGGTCAGGTCGGCCGAGACCTCGTAGTTGACGCCGTCCTTCTTGAAGGCGTCGTTGCGGAGGTAACACCACAGCACCGTGTAGAGACCCTGGCGATGAGCCTCGGCGAACATGGCGCTCACCTCGCGGATCTGGCGCGTCGACTCCGCAGAGCCGAAGTAGATGGTCGCCCCCACGCCGACCGCCCCCATGTCCACGGCCTGGCGCACCTTCCCGAAGGGGACCTGGTCGGGCTCAGCCGGGTAGCTCAAGAGCTCGTTGTGATTCAGCTTCACGATGAGGGGGATCTTGTGGGCGTACTTCCGCGCCACGATCCCGAGGCCGCCGAGGGTGGAGGCGATGGCGCTGCACTCGGCGGCGAGGGCGAGCTCGACGAGGCGCTCTGGATCGAAGTAGATCGGATTCTTCGAGAAGCTCGCCGCAGCCGAGTGCTCGATCCCCTGATCGACCGGAAGGATGGAGAGGTAGCCCGTATTCGCCAGGCGGCCGTGGCCGAAGGTTCCCTGCAGGTTGCGCAGCACGGCGATCGGCCGGTCACTCGGGACGAGGACGCGGTCGATGAAGTCCGGCCCGGGCAGGACGAGCTCGTCACGTGGGAACGCCTTCGACTCGTGGCCGAGGAGGGACTCGGCCTCGTCTCCCAGCAACTCGTGTATGTCAGTGCCCACAGCGGGTCTCCTATCGTCCGGCTCGATAGGGGAGCCTACCGGCGGTGACTCACACGTTGAATCTGATCTCGAGGACGTCGCCGTCCTTCACGACGTAGTCCTTCCCCTCGAGTCGCACCTGTCCCTTGGCCCGGGCTGCCGCGAACGAGCCGGCTGCGAGGAGATCGGACCAGTAGATGACATCTGCCTTTATGAAACCCCGCTGCAGATCCGAGTGGATGACGCCGGCGCACTCGGGCGCCTTTGCTCCCGCCCGGAACGTCCATGCCCGGGACTCTTTGTCTCCGGTGGTGAGAAAAGTGTTCCGCCCCAAGATCGCATAGGCCGCCCTTGCCACCCGGACGAGGGCACCCTCTCCGAGGCCGAGGCCCTCGAGCAGCTCTGCCCGCTCGGCGGCGTCGAGGCGGGCGGCTTCGGCCTCCAGCTGGACCGAGACTGCGAGCACCTCTGCATGGCCGCCGAGCTGCTCGGAGAGGCGCTCCGAGGCGGCATCGGTGGCCGCCGACTGAGCGGCATCCTCACCGGTGTTGACGATCGCCAGCACCGGCTTGTTGGTGAGGAGAAAGAGCGGCCGCAGCGCCTCCCGCTGATCTGCCGGCAGGCCGGACCGGTAGAGCGGCGTGCCGCCGTGCAGTACGGCGAGGGCGGCGGGGGCGGCGCCGAGAGCCGCTTGGAAGGAGGGTTCGACGGAGCCGGGCTTGCGTTTCTTGGCGAGCTGGGTCTCGAGGGTGGCGGCGTCGGCCAGCACGAGCTCGAGCTCGAGCACTTCGAGTGCAGCCTCGGGGTCGACCTCTCCCGGCACCGACTCGTCCTCGAAGCTGCGGAGCACGTAGGCGAGGGCGTCCACCTCCCGGATGCCGCTCAGGAACCTCGTCCCGAGCCCGTCGCTCCCGCCGCCGCCTTGGCCGTGGTCGGCGGACTTCTGCACGCCGGCGATGTCGACGACCTCGAAAGCGGCCTGGACGACCTTCCGGCTCTTGCTCATCTCGGCGAGGGCTTCAAGCCGCTCGTCGGGGACCTGAGCAACACCTATCTCGCTCTCGGTGGTGGAGAACGGGTGGGATGCGACCGTTGCGTCCCCGCCTGTCAGGGCGTTGAAGAGGGCCGACTTGCCCGAGTTCGGCAGCCCGACGAGGCCGAGGCGATCCACGTCGGACGACCGTAGCTGCCGGTGGGGCGCGACGGGACGGGATAGGGCCGGCTCAGCGAAGCTCCGCCAGCCGTTGCGGGGCGTCGAACAGCTCGGGCGCCGCCAGCGCCACCCTGCGGAAGAGCTCGCCGCGCCCTCGGGAGGTCGCCTGCCCGCTCGTACAGGTCCGCCAGGGCATACCACTCGCGTAGGTGCGCCAGGTCGGGATGCTTGCGGGAGCGCGACTCGGCCTTCAATAGCTCTATGGCTTCCGTGAGCCGCCCGGCATCTGCAAGGGCCCCGGCCATGACGAGGCGCCCCTCGACGAGCACGTCCCTGTCGACACCTGCCCGGCGGATCTCGGTCCAGAGCTCCTCCACCCGCTCTAGATGCCGCATCGCCCGCTCGCAGTCGGCGATCACCGGGTGCTGGTCGAACGACCCGCTCAAGGCGTGGAACTCCCGCAGCTCCTTGGCGGCGTTCCGCCAGCGCCCGAGACGGTAGAGGATGAGCCCGTACAGCTCGCGGACCGCCGCCGACGAGGGGGCGGCATCCACGACAGGCTTGATGGCGGCGAGCGCCTCGGGATACCGGTCCCGCTCGTAAGCCCGCGCCGCTGCTCCCAACCGCCGCTCGAGGCTCGGCACCCCTCGTCCGGTCGAGGCATCGCGCAGCTCCCGGCTGACGGCTGCCGGCAGCTCGAAGTTGCGCTCCTGGCGCGATTGGTAGTGAGGGCGTGGCCCCCCGGCCGCCTCCTGAGGCTGGCGGGCCCGGGCCGCGGGCGCGCGGCTGCTGCGGGCTCCGGGGAGGCATGCGACGCACCATAGCCCGGACGGCGAAAGAGCCCCGCGCCAAGCGGCACGGGGCTCTTCCTCAGATCAATTCCGGCGACGACCTACTCTCCCAGGGAGTCTCCCCCCAAGTACCATCGGCGCAGGCAGGCTTAACTTCCGTGTTCGGGATGGGAACGGGTGTGACCCTGCCGCTATGGCCACCGGAAACCTTTCGCTCTTCCGGCCGCTGAGGGGCAGCCTCCAGTTCTGGAGCCGACATATCAGCAGCCGTCAGGACGACGACGAACCGTCGCCCCTGTGAGCCTTCCATAGCGAGCACGAGCCCCAAGCCCTCGGCCGATTAGTACCGGTCGGCTGAACACGTTGCCGTGCTTACACCTCCGGCCTATCAACGTGGTGTTCTGACCACGGGCCTTACCAGGTTAACCCTGTGGGAGATCTCATCTTGGAACGAGCTTCGCGCTTAGATGCTTTCAGCGCTTATCCCTTCCGCAGGTCGCAAACCAGCCGTGCCTTTGGCAAGACAACTGGCACACAAGAGCTGCGTCCGTCCCGGTCCTCTCGTACTAGGGACAGCCTTCCTCAGATCTCCTACGGCTGCACCGGATAGGGACCGAACTGTCTCACGCATGAAACTCCCGTATTACTACGGGCATAGACTATACCTTCACCCTCTTTCGAGGGGCCGGCGTGTCATGGCGTCCGTGAGATGATTACTTCTGACGCCATCCCCCCGCTGTGGCAAGCGAGGAAGTCGTTACAGGGGCACAACACTCCCATGCTACGTAGATGTCGCTCAACATCTACGGCGGTTATCCGCTTCGTCTTCGAATAGTTTAGGGTGGCAAAGGCGTCGACTTCACGTGCCAGTTGCAGGTACCGCTCCGGATCACGCACCCCGCCAAGGCGGGGAAGCAGATCGAGAGCTCGCCGCACGTGCTCCCTTTTGAAGATCACGAACGGCTCGAGAGAGCGCAACAAGTCGAGCAGAAGCGGCCGGCTGGTGACAACGAGGTCACTCATTCCGGTACCACGATCCCGCAGGTAGCCACCGCCAACGAGGCTCTGGAGGATCTCCAGGCCTCCTCTGGCGGAGGTGCTCTGCGAGAAGGAGACGCTCGACCGGATGTAGTACCCGAATCGATACTCCTTCTGCTTGACGAGCTGGAAGTGGATACTTCCATCGCCATCGAGAAATCCTGCAACATAGGACGCTTGCAACACTTTCACCGGTGTTGGCCTTCCCTCGGTATTGCCCTGACCGTACAGTTCGGGTGTATCAGTCGGGGTTCCACCGATATGAGCCGGTGAGCACCCAGGGATTACTCCCTGGGGACGCAGTGATCTACGTTCTAAACCCAGCTCGCGTACCGCTTTAATGGGCGAACAGCCCAACCCTTGGGACCGGCTTCAGCCCCAGGATGCGACGAGCCGACATCGAGGTGCCAAACCTTCCCGTCGATATGGACTCTTGGGGAAGATGAGCCTGTTATCCCCGGGGTACCTTTTATCCGTTGAGCAACGACGCTTCCACACGCAATCGCTGGATCACTATGGCCTGCTTTCGCACCTGCTCGACTTGTAGGTCTCGCAGTCAAGCTCCCTTTTGCCATTGCACTCGACGGCTGATTGCCAACCAGCCTGAGGGAACCTTTGCGCGCCTCCGTTACAATTTAGGAGGCGACCGCCCCAGTCAAACTGCCCACCTGACGCTGTCCCTGACCCGGCTTACGGGTCGAGGTTAGAGCCCCAGCACTAACAGGGTGGTATTTCAAGGTTGCCTCCACCCCGGCTAACGCCGAAGCTTCCTAGGCTCCCACCTATCCTACACAATCAGTACCAAAACTCAACATCAAGCTGCAGTAAAGGTCCACGGGGTCTTTCCGTCCTGGTGCAGCTAACGAGCATCTTTACTCGTAGTTCAATTTCGCCGGGTCTGTGGTTGAGACAGTGGGGAAGTCGTTACGCCATTCGTGCAGGTCGGAACTTACCCGACAAGGAATTTCGCTACCTTAGGCACGTTGTTACTCCTCTTCTGGAGCTCAGTTACCCGAGCCTTTTCGAAGAGTGATCAGGCCATTTCTGCCTGATTCCTCGTGTCGCCACGAGGGTCGGACTGTACCTTCACCGCCAGCGAAGGCTGACAGGCCTGGCGTGCAGTCTCTGAGGATCCCGCTGTACAACGCGGTTTCCTGCTGATTGTCCGCACCGGACGGATTGTCACTGCCATCAATCTATGGCCAGAGGCCATGGATGGATAACGAGTACCGCCGGATACACGGGGATTCCAGCATATAGCCAGGTTTACCCACGGCCTGGGTTGACCGTTATAGTTCCCGTTACCCCTATGTCGCCATAGGGCGTGGACCATATCTTCATCCGTCTTGCTTCAAAGACGGAGCCCTGCGTATGGCCTCTGAGGATTCCCAACTCTCAAGTACGGCGAGGATGTAGCGCTCGTCGTACCGGCGCTTTCCGCCTCGGTTCATCGGAGACCTCAGGATGAGGATCTCTCCGATGCCCGCCGGCGTACGGTGCCGGCCTGACTGGATGAGCTCAGTGATCTGCGGAAGATCGCAAGATCTGTCCGCTTCGGACTGCGCAGTGGGAAGCGCTCAAAGAACGGGAAGACCCGCTCTGCGAGCGCCCCGGGACGAGTGACTTCAAAGTAGAAGACGCCGTCCCCACGACCTCGAACCGTTCCCACCCCGAAGACCGACCTCAGGAGCTCAGGGAGTTCCGGACCGATCTGCGAGACATTGAACGACAACGAGACTCGCCATGGCAAGCCGCGATCACGCTCTCGACGGACGGGGACGTTGAAGCTCCCCTCTCCGTCGACGAAGCCCGCGACCCAGTTGCCCAGGTCATACGGGACACGATCCAACCAGTCTGAGGAACTGGGCCTTTCCTGCTGATTGTCCGCACCGGACGGATTGTCACTGCCCATGGCTCTCACCCTACGAAGAGGATGTGACAGCGCTCGAGAGCGCCACCATGGACGAGTACCGCCGGATACACGGGGTTTCCAGCAAATAGCAGGGTTTGATCCGGTCGGTTACCCAACCGGAGCCGCAACTTGTCTTTACGGCCGCCGTTTACCGGGGCTTAGGTTCAGAGCTTCGTCCCGAAGGACTAACCCCTCCCCGTAACCTTCCGGCACCGGGCAGGCGTCACAGCGTATACATCGTCTTACGACTTCGCACGCTGCTGTGTTTTTAGTAAACAGTCGCTTCCCCCAATTCTCTGCGACCTCCTCGAGCTCGGGACGCGAAGTCCGTCACCCTATCGAGGTCCTCCTTCTCCCGAAGTTACGGAGGAATTTTGCCGAGTTCCTTAACCACAGTTCTCCCGATCGCCTTGGTATGCTCTACCCGCCCACCTGTGTCGGTTTGGGGTACGGGCACCGTGCCAACTCGCTAGGGGCTTTTCTTGGCAGCATGGACTCAGTGACTTCGCCTGGAATGGCTCGGGATCACGTCTCAGGGTATGTGAGCCCCGGATTTGCCTAGGACTCCCCCTACACGCTTCCCCCAGGACAACCAGCGCCTGGGTTCACTTATCCTCCTGCGTCCCCCCTTTGCTGTCCGCCTCGGGTTCCAACAGATCGGTCCGAAGACCAGCCCCGTAGTTCCCCCGGATTGGAATGGGCGCGGACACGGTGGTACTGGAATATCAACCAGTTGTGCATCGACTACGCCTCTCGGCCTCGCCTTAGCTCCCGACTGACCCTGGGTGGATTAGCCTTCCCCAGGAACCCTTGGGCTTACGGCGGAGGAGTTTCTCACTCCTCTCTCGCTACTCATGCCAGCATTCTCACTCGATCACGCTCCACGACGGTTCCCACCGCCGCTTCTCAGCAAGATCGACGCTCCCCTACCGCTCCTGCTCTAGGCAGGAGCCCGCAGCTTCGGCTCTAGGCTTGAGCCCCGTTACATTGTCCGCGCGGGACCACTCGACCAGTGAGCTATTACGCACTCTTTCAAGGGTGGCTGCTTCTAAGCCAACCTCCTGGCTGTCTCTGCGTTCCCACATCGTTTCCCACTTAGCCTAGAATTTGGGGCCTTAGCTGGCGGTCTGGGCTGTTTCCCTTTCGACCAACGAAGCTCATCCCCCGTGGTCTCACTGCCAGACTCTGGAGCATCGGCATTCGGAGTTTGATTGGGGTCAGTAAGCTTGTAGGCCCCCTAGCCCATTCAGTGCTCTACCTCCGATGCTGAACGTCTGACGCTGCACCTAAATGCATTTCGGGGAGAACCAGCTATCACCGAGTTTGTTTGGCCTTTCACCCCTAACCACAGGTCATCCCCTTTGTTTTCAACCAAAGTGGGTTCGGCCCTCCACGGGGTCTTACCCCCGCTTCAGCCTGCCCATGGCTAGATCACTCGGCTTCGGGTCTACCGCATGCGACTGAACGCCCTGTTCAGACTCGCTTTCGCTCCGGCTCCCCCATTCGGGTTAACCTCGCCACACACGGTAACTCGCTGGCTCATTCTTCAAAAGGCACGCCATCACGGCCACCTCCCTTAGGAGATGACGACGCTCTGACTGTTTGTAAGCCAACGGTTTCAGGTACTATTTCACTCCCCTCCCGGGGTGCTTTTCACCTTTCCCTCACGGTACTAGTTCGCTATCGGTCGCCTGTGAGTACTTAGCCTTTCGAGGTGGTCCTCGTAGATTCACGCCGGCTTTCCCGGATCCGGCGCTACTCGGGATTGGTGGACGGAGGCTGCTTGCTTTTCGTGTACGGGGCTCTTACCCGCTATGGCGCGTCTTTCCAGTGCACTTCCACTAAGCAGCAACTTTGTAACTCCGTGAAGGGTCTGGTGCCCCTTCTTCCACGTCCCACGACCCCGATCCGGCAACGCCACCAGGCTTGACACCGCATCGGTTTAGGCTCTTCCCGTTTCGCTCGCCGCTACTCAGGGAGTCGCTGTTGCTTTCCTCTCCTCGGGGTACTGAGATGTTTCAATTCCCCCGGTTCCCTCTGCCGGTCCTATTCATTCAGACCGGAGTGACACCTCATGACAGGTGCCGGGTTTCCCCATTCGGACATCCACGGATCGAAGCTTGATAGGCAGCTCCCCGTGGCTTATCGCAGCCATCCACGTCCTTCTTCGGCTTCAGGCGCCAAGGCATCCACCGTTGGCTCTTTGTAGCTTGGAGAACAAAAATTCAGATGCTCGTGCTCGCTATGGAGTTCTCAAGGGGCACGACGGCATGTCGTGGCGCCGCTCCCTGGCAACGGAGGAGGAACAGCTCGGCCATCCGTCCCGGTCAGCAAGTCCCGGGAGTCCCAGCGGGCACGGCGGGCAGTAGCCCGCAGAACCCACCGGCAATCAAGACCGAGAGCTGATCGGAAACAGTGCCGAATAGCCAGTGATCAACTGGGAGTGCTCAGTTTGCCGGCTCGAGACGGCGCCACAAGTTGCTGGTTGCGCCTCGATCCGGAACTGACCGTGACTCCTTAGAAAGGAGGTGATCCAGCCGCACCTTCCGGTACGGCTACCTTGTTACGACTTAACCCCAATCACCGACCCCACCTTCGACGGCTCCCTCCCTGAGGTTGGGTCACCGGCTTCGGGTGTTGCCGACTTTCGTGGTTTGACGGGCGGTGTGTACAAGGCCCGGGAACGTATTCACCCCGGCGTTGCTGATCCGGGATTACTAGCGACTCCGACTTCACGCAGTCGAGTTGCAGACTGCGATCCGAACTGAGACCGGCTTTTTGGGATTCGCTCACTCTCGCGAGATAGCAGCCCTTTGTACCGGCCATTGTAGCATGTGTGCAGCCCTGGACATAAGGGGCATGAGGACTTGACGTCATCCCCACCTTCCTCCGAGTTGACCCCGGCAGTCTCCTACGAGTCCCCGGCATTACCCGCTGGCAACATAGGACAAGGGTTGCGCTCGTTGCGGGACTTAACCCAACATCTCACGACACGAGCTGACGACAGCCATGCACCACCTGTACGGGACCCGAAGGTCAGCGCATCTCTGCGCCTTAACCCGCATGTCAAGCCCAGGTAAGGTTCTTCGTGTTGCATCGAATTAAGCCACATGCTCCGCCGCTTGTGCGGGCCCCCGTCAATTCCTTTGAGTTTTAGCCTTGCGGCCGTACTCCCCAGGCGGGGCACTTAATGCGTTAGCTGCGGCACGGAACCCGTTGATAAGGCCCCACACCTAGTGCCCAACGTTTACGGCGTGGACTACCAGGGTATCTAATCCTGTTCGCTCCCCACGCTTTCGCTCCTCAGCGTCAGTGCCGGCCCAGACCACCGCCTTCGCCACCGGTGTTCCTCCTGATATCTGCGCATTTCACCGCTACACCAGGAATTCCGTGGTCCCCTACCGGACTCCAGCCATGGCAGTCTCGAATGGCATCTCCAGGTTGAGCCTGGAGGTTTCACACCCGACTTACCAAGCCGCCTACGAGCTCTTTACGCCCAATAAATCCGGACAACGCTCGCCCCCTACGTATCACCGCGGCTGCTGGCACGTAGTTGGCCGGGGCTTCTTCTGTGGGTACCGTCAATTTCGTTCCCACTGAAAGGGGTTTACAACCCGAAGGCCTTCATCCCCCACGCGGCGTTGCTGCGTCAGGCTTTCGCCCATTGCGCAAGATTCCCCACTGCTGCCTCCCGTAGGAGTCTGGGCCGTGTCTCAGTCCCAGTGTGGCTGATCGTCCTCTCAGACCAGCTACCCGTCGTAGCCTTGGTGAGCCGTTACCTCACCAACAAGCTGATAGGCCGCGAGCCCCTCCCGAAGCGGAATCCTTTCCTCACAGTCCCATGCGGGACCGGTGGGGACATCCGGTATTAGCAGCAGTTTCCCGCTGTTATCCCGGTCTTCGGGGCAGGTTGCTCACGTGTTCCGCACCCGTTCGCCACTAGGCCTTCACCGGTGTTGCCACCGGATGGACCTCGTTCGACTTGCATGTGTTAGGCACGCCGCCAGCGTTCGTCCTGAGCCAGGATCAAACTCTCCATCGAGATCTCGCACCGCGGGTTGAACCCACGGGCTTCGATCAGGAGAGCCGGCGTCGGGGCTACGGTCGCCCCTTGCCGACTGGCACCAGAAACGGATTGTTGTCCGTCCAAGTGCATTGACTTCGATGACCGAGGACGCCGAGGGCGCCGTCGGTCACCCGCACTGGCTTTTAGCTGTTCCTTCTCCGTTGTCAAGGAGCGACGCCGGGACACACTTCCTTGCGGAAGGAGGTGCCACCGCGCTCTGCCGGGTGTGGCCCTCCTTGCGGAGAGCGACCCACGCTCTGTTCCCGGTGCTGTGAGCCGAAGCTCTTCCGGGCGCGTGCCGGAACAGGTACTCCTGCTCCGAGCGGCTTTTCATCTTATCACCGCCGCTCTGATTGTCAACCGACAACCGGGGCGGCATCTGCACCTCCGGACTCAGTCCGGGGGCGCTGTTGAGACAATAGCGGCCGGCTTCGGCGCCCGCGACACGTTCGGGTCGCCGAGCACGAAGAAGCGCCACGGTTCGCCGGCCGTCGCGAGGGACGCTGAGAGCCCGACCCTTGCTCCGCAGCCCACCGCCGTCAAGTGGCCACTCACGTCGGGGCGGCTCGCGTCGGGGCGACCCACGACGAGACGGACCGGGCTCGCCGGGTCGAGGAGGTCGATCCCGTCGTGGCCCCGGTCGAGGCCAAGGGCTTGGCAGAGCTTGCCGGGGCCCGAGCACAGGTCGGTGTCCCGGCGGGCCCGGGGCCGCCTCGACCGCATCGTCTCGAGGCCGGTGACCGGCGCCAGCGCCCGGATAAGAACAGCTCCCGCCTGTCCCTCCGGGCGGCAGACGACGTTGCAGCAGTGGTGCATTCCGTAGGTGAAATAGACGTAGAGCAGGCCCGGACGGCCGAACATGGCGTGATTCCGCACCGTCTCGCCCCGGTAGGCGTGCGAGGCCGAATCGTCGGCCCCGCAGTACGCCTCCACCTCGACGATCCGCCCGGCGACATCGCTACCCGCCTCTAGCCGCATACCGAGCAGCTGCGGCGCCACATCGACGGGGTCGCCGGCGAGGAGCTGCCTGAGCCAGTCGGCGTCCGGCTGCAGGCCCGGGCTCACCGGCGGCGTGCCGCCAGCCGCTCGGAATCCTCCAGCAGCTGATCGCGGAACTGCTCGAGCTGGGCCGCCACCGGTTCCGGGCCGCTGCCTCCGGGTGTACGGCGGTTCCGGAGCGCCACACCCGGCTCGAGCAGGCTGAGGGCTTCCTCACCGAGAGCGGGATGCGACTCGATCAGCTCGGCGAGTGGCACCCGGCGCTCCAGCGACTCCCGCACGAGTGCCCCGACGATGCCGTGGGCGTCCCGGAACGGCACCCCCCGGCCTACGAGCCACTCTGCCAGATCGACGGCTGCAAGAGCCGGGCCGTTCGCCGCCTGCTGCATAGTCTCGGTGTCGAACGCGACGGTGGTCATGAGGCCCTGCATCGCGACGAGGGCGAGGCTGATCTGGTCCGCAGAGTCGAACAGCGGCTCCTTGTCCTCCTGAAGGTCGCGGTTGTAGGCGAGGGGAAGCCCTTTCAACGTCGTCAAGAAACCTGTCAGGTGCCCGACGAGCCTCCCCGCTTTCGCCCGGGCGAGCTCGGCGACATCAGGATTCTTCTTCTGGGGCAGCATCGAGCTCCCCGTCGCCCAGGCGTCGTCGAGACGGAAGAAGCCGAACTCCTCCGTCGAGTAGATGACGATCTCCTCGCCGAGGCCCGACAGGTGCACGCCGAGGAGGGCGATGTCGAAGAGGGCCTCGGCGACAAAGTCGCGGTCGCTCACCGCGTCGAGTGAGTTCTCGCAGCGCCCAGCCATCCCGAGCTCGGCGGCCACCTCGTCGGGCAGGAGCGGAAGAGAGCTCCCGGCGAGGGCACCGGCCCCGAGGGGGAAGCGTCGAGGCGCTCCACAGTGGCGATCAGCCGGTCGATGTCGCGGGCAAGTGCCCACCCGTGGGCGAGGAGGTAGTGGGCGAGAAGGACTGGCTGGGCGCGCTGCATGTGGGTGTACCCCGGCAGGTACGCCTGGCCTGCCTGGGTCGCCCGCCGCTCCAGAGCCCGCTGCAGCTGGAGCACGAGGTCGGCGATCCGGACCAGTTCCTCCCGGGCGTAGAGGCGAAGCGCCGTCGCCACCTGGTCGTTGCGACTCCGCCCGCTGTGGAGCTTGGCGCCGGCATCGCCGGCCAGCTGCCGGACGCGGCGCTCGATCGCCGTGTGGATGTCCTCGTCGCCCGGCTCGAACTCGAACGTGCCGGCGGCGATCTCGTCGCCGGCACGGCGAAGCGCCCCGACGAGAAGCCGAGCTTCGGCCTCGTTGACGATCCCTGCCCGCTCGAGCCCGTGCACATGAGCGACGGAAGCCTCGATGTCGAAGGGGGCGAGCCGGCGGTCGAAGGAGAGGCTCGCCGTGAAGGCCATCATCTCCCGGGCGGGCGGCGCGCCCATCCTGTGAGACCACAACGTCATGAAGCGGTGCCACCGCCCGAGGCTTCGGTCTCACCGGCCGCTCGCCTGCCGTCACCGCCCGAGGGACCGGTCCCGGCGCCAGAGACGCCACCCTGCCGCCCCGCCCAGGTCTGGATGCCGAGCCCGAAGAGCCGCACGAAGCCTTCGGCATCCTCATGGCGGAACGAGTCGGCCGAATCGTACGTCGCGAGGCCGTAGTCGTAGAGCCCGAGCGGGCTCCGCCGGCCGACTACCTCCATCCCCCCGCCGGGGGTGAGTCGCAGGCGCACCTCACCGGTGACGTGGCGCTGCGTGCTCCTCATGAAGGCACTGACCGCCTCCCGAAGGGGCGAGAACCACATCCCGTCATAGGCGAGCTCGGCAAGACGCGGCTCCATCCTCGCCTTCTCGTGTGCTACTTCACGCTCGAGGGTGAGACCCTCGAGGTCGAGGTGGGCGGCGATGAGCGCGACGGCGGCCGGGCATTCGTAGACCTCCCGGCTCTTGATCCCCACGCGGCGGCCCTCGACCATGTCAACCCGCCCGATGCCGAACGAGCCGACGACCCGGTCGAGCCTCCCGATCAGCTCCACCAGATCGAGAGCCTCGCCGTCGAGGTTGACCGGCACCCCGGCTTCGAAGCCCACCACCAGCTCGATCTCCTCGGAGGCCGTCGGCACGGTCCGTGTGAAGATGTCCGCCGGCGGCGCCGCCCATGGATCCTCGAGGATGCCACACTCGATCGAGCGGCCCCACAGGTTCTCGTCGATCGAGTAGATGCGGTCGCGGGAGATGGTTATCGGCAGTTCGTGCTTCTCCGCGTAGTCGATCGTCTGCTCCCTCGTCATGCCCCACGTCCGCACGGGGGCGACGATCTCCAGGTCCGGCGCGAGCGCCCGGGTGGCGACGTCGAAGCGCACCTGGTCGTTTCCCTTCCCGGTGCAGCCGTGGGCGACGGCGACCGCACCGTGCCGGCGGGCCTCGGCGACGAGGTGACGCACGATCACCGGCCGCGAGAGAGCCGACACGAGTGGGTACCGCCCTTCGTACCGGGCGTTGGCGGCGAGCACGGGAAGGATGACGTCGGCGGCGAGCTCGTGACGGGCATCGACCACGACAGCATCGACAGCCCCGGCCGCCAAGGCCCGCTCCGGCAACGGGCCTAGGTCGCCGCCCTGGCCGACATCGACCGCGACGGCGACGACCTCGAAGCCGAGCTCCTCACTGAGCCAGTGCACGGCGACTGAGGTGTCGAGGCCTCCGGAGTAGGCGAGCACTACGCGACGTGACATCTAACAGACTCCTTCCCGGCGCCTCGCGCCGCAAGACACCTCACTGCTTCAGTCAACCGGATCCCCCCGTGACCGGCCGCCCGTCCCCCGCCAGGTCCGAAAGGTTGCCGGCAAGTGCCGACCCGCTCCCCTCGCCCCCTATGACAAGAACCGTGTCGTCGCCGGCCACCGTCCCGATGACGCCGTCGAGGCTGCTCCGGTCGAGGGCGGACGCCACGACATGGGCAGAGCCGGGAGGAGTGCGCAAGACGACGAGGTTGCCCGACCAGGCGAGGTCGACGACCCACTCCCCGAGCACCCGTCGGAGGTGATCAGTCGGTATGAACTGGTCCTTCGGCAGTTCGGCGACCGCGTAGACGGCTCGCTCCGCGCCGGCCACCCTGACCTTGATCGCCCCCAGCTCCTCGAGGTCCCGCGAGACCGTGGCCTGTGTGGCGGCAAGTCCTTCGGCTGCGAGCAGCTCGACGAGCTGCTCCTGGTTCGTGACGTGGTTGTCGACCAGCAACCGCTGGATCACGTGCTGGCGCCGCGGCTTTCCGACGGGGCGGCGGTCGACGTCAGGCGTCTCTCTCACGCGAGCACCGCCGCGAGGATCCGGACACCCTCGTCGATCTCGTCCTCCGAGACTGTGATCGGGGGCGCCAGGCGCAGGACGCCCGGCACGGGCGAGTTGACGACGAGCCCCCGCCTGAGCGCTGCCGCCGCCGCCCTCTTGGCGTCTGCGGCACCGCCCACCACGGCGCCCCTCAACAGTCCGGCCCCGCGGACCTCCTCGACGGCGGCGATCTCCCCGAGGCCTGCCGCCAGCCGGCTGCCTAAGCGCTCCGCCCGCGCCGGCGCGTCGATCTCCCGCAGGATGGCGATTGTTTCGAGCGCCGCAGCACACGCGAGCGGCTGGCCGCCGAAAGTGCTCCCGTGGTCGCCCGGTCGGAAGGCGCTCGCGACGCCTGCTCCCGCCCAGCACGCCCCGATCGGCATCCCGTTGCCGAGCGCCTTCGCGATCGTGACGATGTCCGGCCGGATGTGAGAGTGCTGAAAGGCGAACCAGCGGCCGGTCCTGCCAAGGCCCGTCTGGACCTCGTCGAGGATGAGGAGGATGCCGCGATCGTCGCAGAGCCGCCGGACCCCCTCGAGATAGCCCGGCGGCGGCGTCACCACTCCACCCTCGCCCTGGATCGCCTCGAGGAGCACGGCCGCCACCACTGTCGGGTCGCAGGCCGCCGCGAGGGCGTCGATGTCGCCGTAGGAGACGTGCCGGAAGCCCTCCGGCAGAGGCTGGAACGGTTCGTGCTTGTCCGGCTGGCCAGTGGCGTGCAAGGTGGCGAGCGTCCGGCCGTGGAACGAGCCGTAGGCCGATACGACTGCGTAGCGACCGTATCCGGCGACACGCCGGGCGAGCTTGATGGCGCACTCGTTGGCCTCAGCACCCGAGTTGCAGAAGAAGATCCCCCCGCCCGCCTCCTTGCCGTCACCGATCAGCTCGTCGATCGCCGCCGCCAAGGGCGCGGCGAGCTCGTTGCCGAAGAGGTTCGACACGTGGACGAGCCGGAGCGCCTGGCGGGCGACGGCGTTGGCGACCCGAGGGTGCGCATGGCCGAGCGAGGTGACCGCGATACCGCTCAGGAAGTCGAGATACTGCCGGCCCGCGTCATCGAAAAGAATGGTCCCCTCGCCCCGCGTGAAGGTCACCGGGACGGGGGCGTAGGTGTTCATCAGGGTCACGGGGCAGCCACCATCGATCCGACGCCATCCGATGTGAGCAGCTCGAGAAGGAGTGAGTGAGTGACCCGGCCGTCGAGGATGTGGGCAGCGGCCACGCCGTGGCGGACCGCACGGGCGCAGGCGGTCGCCTTCGGGATCATCCCGGAGGAGACGACGCCGGACGCGATGAGGGCGTCCACGTCGGCGGGTGACATATCGGCGACGAGCGAGCCGGCGTCAGCCGGGTTCGAACGGATGCCCTCGACATCGGTGAGGAACAACAGCTTCTCTGCGCCGAGCGCCTCCGCGACGGCGCCGGCGACGGTGTCGGCGTTGATGTTGTACGCCTGCCCGCTCGCGTCGGCACCGATCGTGGCGAGGACGGGAACGAGTCCCTCCGCCACGAGCCGGCGGAGGATCGACGCCTCGACGGCGATGACGTCACCGACATAGCCGAGAGCCGGGTCCCGCTGCGCCGCGCTGATCAAGCCGGCGTCCTCGCCCGACATCCCGATGGCGAGCGGCCCGTGCGCATTGATCGCCCCGACGATGTCCCGGTTGATCTTCCCGACGAGGACCATCCGGGCGATGTCGAGGGTTTCGGCGTCCGTCACGCGCAGCCCGTCGCGGAACACAGGCACCTTGCCGAGGCGCTCCATCAGGGCGCCGATCTGAGGACCGCCCCCGTGGACCACGACCGGGCAGATGCCGATCGAGCGCAGCAGGACGACATCCTCGGCGAAGCGCGCCAGCATCTCGCTCTCGCCGGCGATGGCGCTGCCGCCGTACTTGACGACGACGATTCGCCCGGAAAAGCGCCGGATGTAGGGCAGCGCGTCGCACAGCACTGCCGCCTTCACCGCTGACGTCAGCTCGCCCGCGATCACGGCGAGAGCCCCGCGAGCGGCAGCCCGGAGGTCTCCGACAGCCCGAGGGCGATATTCGCCGCCTGGATCGCCTGGCCCGCACCTCCCTTGACGAGGTTGTCGATCGCCGCGATGGCCACGACCCAACCGGTGCGCCGGTCGGAGCGCGCAGTCAGATGACAGACGTTCGAGCCGTAGGCGTCCGAGGTCGAAGGGAGCCCGTCGGTCACATGGACGAACGCCTCGTCGGCGTATCGCTCCCGGAGCTCGTCGAGCAGTTGATCAGTCGCCATCTCGCCGCCGGCCGCAAGCCGGGCGTAGCAAGTGGCGAGGATCCCCCGCGACATCGGGGCTAGGTGGGGAGTGAAGAGCACCTCGGCACCGATCACCTGTTCCATCTCCGGGGTGTGCCTATGGGTGAGCAGCCCGTAAGGCGCGAAACGCTCGTTCGCGAGCGGATGGTGCAGTGCCGGAGCGGGGCTCTTGCCTGCGCCCGACGTGCCGCTCGCGGCATCGACGACGATGCCGCTGCGATCGACCCGCCCCGAAGCGACGAGCGGCTGAAGAGCAAGGGCGGCGGCTGTCGGGTAGCAGCCCGGGGCCGCCACGAGGGAGGCGCCACGGAGCTCGGAACGGTACAGCTCGGGCAGCCCGTAGACGGCGGTGGCGATCAGCTCGGGACATGAGTGGGCAAAGCCGTACCAAGTCGCGTAGAGAGTCGGATCGCGAAGCCTGAAGTCAGCCCCGAGGTCGACGACGAGCCGGACGCTGCCGGCGATTGACGACACGACCTGCTGGGACAGCCCGGACGGCAGGGCGACGAAGGCCACTTCACAACCCTTCAGTCGCTCTGGTTCGAGGCTCTCGACGGGTAGGTCGGGGTAGGCCTGCGCCAGCCCGGGATGGACTTCGGCGAGCAGGGCGCCTGCCGTCGAATCCGCCTGGGCGACGGTGACGTCGAGGTCCGGGTGGCCGGCGAGCAGCCTGAGCAGCTCTGCCCCGAGGTATCCGGTGGCACCGACCAGTCCGCACTTCACAGCATGACTATACAGGTATACGCATACTCATGCAACGTCGAGAGCGGCGCGGAACTCAGCCACGAGCTCCGCCACGTCCTCGGGGCCGCCGCCCTCGAGCAGCCGCCGGACGAGAGCAGAACCGACCACGACGCCGTCGGCGACAGCTGCGACCTCGACGGCCTGGGCGGGGGTCGTGATGCCGATCCCGACGAGGACGGGGCAGTCGGTCACCTGCTTGCAACGCCGAGCTGTCTCCGCCGCGCTCGGCGGAGAGCTCGTCCCGCTCCCCCGTCACCCCCATCAGGCCGATGGCGTACAAGAAACCCCTCGTCTTCTCCCCGATCATCTTGAGACGAGCCTCGAGCGTCGTCGGGGCGGCGAGCAGGACCGTTTCCACTCCCGCCTCACGGGCGGCGTCGCCCCAGCCGTCGAGCTCGTCGACGGGCAGATCGGGCACGATGGTCCCGGCGATGCCGGCCTCGACGAGCTGGCGTGCCATCCGGTGGTGGCCCGTCCTTGCCACGACGTTGTAGTAGCTCATCACGGCGACGGGGATCCCGATGTCAGCCGTGCCGACCGCAGAGATGATCCCGAGCGACGTCGCCCCCGCCTCGAGCGCGAGAACCGACGCCCGCTGGATCACCGGGCCGTCCATCATCGGGTCACTGAACGGCAGACCCACTTCGACCGCATCGGCGCCGGCGGCGGCCACCGCTTCGAGGCAGGCCACCCAATCCGGACCGAGGCCGCCCGTCAGGTAGGGAACGAGCAGCTTCCGCCCTTTTGACCTCTGCCCGCGCAGCCGTTCCTCGAGTGATCCCCGCCCGGCCGCCGACCCGGCCCTCGCCGTGCCGCCAGCGGGAGGGCTCCCCGCGGCCGCTCCGGGCCGCCCGCCCTCAACGGAGGCCATGCAGGCGTCTCATGACGAGGTCGACATCCTTGTCCCCACGGCCCGACAACGTGACGAGCACGCTCGAGCGGGCGGGGATCGACCGTCCCGCTTCGCGGATCACCCAGGCGAGGGCGTGGCAGGGCTCGAGGGCAGGGATGATCCCCTCCAGCTGGCTGAGCAGTCGGAACGCCTCCAACACCTCTTCATCACCCGCCTCTACGTACTCCGCACGCCCTATCTCACCGAGGAAGGCATGCTCGGGGCCGATCCCCGGGTAGTCGAGGCCGGCTGCGATCGACTCCGCCTCGAGGATCTGACCGTCCTCGTCCTGGAGGAACATCGACCGCATGCCATGCACCACGCCCGGGATGCCCCGTTTCGTCGCCGCCCCGCCCTCGGCCTCCACCCCGACGAGCCTGGCGCCCGAGTCGACGAAGCCGGCGAAGGTTCCCGCCGCGTTGGAGCCGCCGCCCACGCAGGCGACGACGACGTCCGGGTCGGCGCGGAGCATCTCCCTGCACTGCCCGCGGGCCTCCTCGCCCACGACCCGTTGCAGCTCTCTCACGATGAAGGGGTAGGGGTTCGGACCGACGACCGAGCCGAGGCAGTAGTGCGTCGTCTCGAGGCTCGCCACCCAGTCGCGGAGCGCCTCGTTTATCGCGTCCTTCATCGTCCGGCTGCCCGCCTCGACCGGAATGACCTCGGCGCCGAGAAGCCGCATCCTGAAGACGTTCAGCTCCTGGCGGGCGACGTCGATCGCGCCCATGTACACCCGGCACGACATCCCGAACAGAGCTGCCGCCGTCGCCGTCGCCACACCGTGCTGGCCCGCCCCGGTCTCGGCGATGAGCCGGGTCTTGCCCATCTGCTTGGCGAGCAGGGCCTGGCCGATGACGTTGTTGAGCTTGTGCGAGCCGGTGTGGCAGAGGTCCTCCCGCTTCAGCAACACGCGCAGGTTGAGGTGCTCGCTCAGGCGGCGGCAGCGCCACACTGGAGTCGGCCGGCCGCCGTACTCCCGGAGCAACCGGTCGAGCTCACCGCGGAAGGCCGGGTCGCCCCAGGCCTGCCGGAAGGCCGCTTCGAGCTCCTCGCACGCCGGCACGAGCGATTCGGGCACGAAGCGGCCGCCGTACTCGCCGAAGCGCCCGGCGGCGTGACGGCTCCCTCATCATCTCTCCGATGATCGTGAACGTGCTCGAGTTGCGAAGCGGGGTCAAAACTCCTCCTGCCAGTCGTATGGGCCGAGCTCGTCGGAGTCGTACGGCTCCGGCTCGGCCGCCTTCGCCGCCTGGACAAAGGCACGGATCTTCATCGGGTCCTTCTTCCCGGGCGACGACTCGACGCCGCTCGCCACGTCGACGCCCCATGGGTGCACGGTGCGGATCGCCTCTCCGACGTTGCCGGCGTCGAGGCCGCCCGCGAGGACGATCCTCCGGCTCCGGGGCGCCCCCTCGGCCAGCCTCCAGTCGAACACCTTGCCCGATCCGGGCGAAGGCGTATCGAGCAGGATGATGTCAGCGCCGTACTCCTCGGCGCGCTCGAGGCGCTCGTCTCCGGCGACGAACGCCTTGATCATGACAGGCACCCGTACCGAGACGTAGCCGCAGTCCGCCCTGCTCTCGTGGCCGTGCAATTGGACAGCCTTCAGCCTCGTCTCGTTGATCACCTCGACAACCCTCTGTGCCCGTTCATCTTTGAACACGCCGACCGTGAGTATCTCGGGAGGAAGCCGGCGGACGATGGCGTGAACGTCGGACGGCCTCATTTGCCGTGGGGAGGGGGCGAAGATGAAACCGACAGCGTCGGCTCCCATCGCCACCGCGAGGAGGGCGTCCTCCTCACTTGTGATGCCGCAGATCTTCACCCACATGACGGTGTCACGAGGCTCCTCGCCCAGTCCCGAGCCTCGTCGCAGCGGGCACCACCATCTCGGCGGTGCCCGGCCCGACGAGCCGGCGGACCGCCGCCGCCCGGTCGGCGCTCCGCACGAGCGCCTCGCCTACGAGCACGGCGTCATAGCCGGCATCCCCGAGCCGCCGGGCTTCCTCGGGGGTCGAGATGCCTGACTCGGCCACCTTGAGGACCGAGCCCGGTAGTTGCTCAGACACCCGCTCGGCCCGCCCGCGGTCGACCTCGAAGGTCGTGAGGTCCCGCTGGTTCACCCCGATGATCGACGCTCCGGCGGCGAGCGCCCGCGCCGCCTCGGTCTCGTCGTGCACCTCGACGATGGCGTCCATCCCGAGCGATCGGGCGAGGGCAGCCAAGCGGAGGAGGAGAGTCGTCGTCGAGCGCCACTGCGATGAGAAGGACACAGTCGGCGCCCATCAAGCGGGCGTCGCAGACGTCGGCCTCACAGACGGTGAAGTCCTTCCGGAGCACGGGGAGCGACGTTGCGGCCCTTGCCTCGACGAGATCCGCAGCCGAGCCGGCGAAGAACTGCCCGTCGGTCAGCACCGACAGGCAGGCCGCCCCGCCCCGCTCGTAGTCGGCCGCCACGGCGGCCGGATCGAGATCGAGGTCGATCTCCCCCCTCGAGGGCGATCGCCTTTTCACCTCGGCGATCACCGCCGGAAGATGAGCGGCCGCTCCGGCGCCCGGACGGCGGCCACTGCGCCGCGCCAGCTCGCCCGAGAAGTCCCTTGCGGCGCCTCGTGAGGCGGCCTCCTCGCTCAGCCGCCCGACGTCGCGGCCGTCCCCGGCGGCGCGGGCGTGGTGCCAGGCGAGGATGCCGTCGAGGTAGGTCGCCACGTTGGGGGAGCCTACTTATCGGATCCCGCACCGAGAGACGCCGGCACGTGAGGCGCAGCGCTACGACGTGCTGGGCGCCTCCGAGGGCCGCCCGACGTCTCGCCGGCGCGAGAGGCGGTCCTCGGCTTTCGTGTTCACGATGAGGGGCGAGTGGCAAAGGATGAACAGGCCGGCCGACATGACGGCGAGAGCGAAGGCATCCGTCGCGAGGGCGCCGAGCGATCCCCGGAGGTTGTCCCCGAAGAGGCCGACACCGATCACGATGCTCGCGATCGGGTCGACGATGAGAAGGGCCGCCTGCGAGGCCGTGATCGGACCGGCGTGAAAGGCGTTCTGCGTGAGGAACAGGCCGCAAAGGCCACCGACGGCGATCCCGTACGGCTCGAAGTGGGTGAAGAGGTGTGTGAAACCCACCCTCGCCTCGAGCGTCGTCGTCGACTTCATGAACGCCGCCACGAGGGCGAAGGAGACGGCAGCTCCCGCGCCGTACCAGGCCGAGCGCCAAGGACGTGACCCGAACCGGGCCATGAAGACCGACAGCACCACCCCGCCCGCCGAAGCGGCTATGACGAGGATCCAACCGAGTGATGACGGCAGCTTGTTGCCGCCGCCCTGGTTGCTCACCACGAGGAACGTGGCGAGGCCGATGACGGTCAGGCTGACACCGGCCGCCTCCCGCCAGCCGAGCGGGCGCCCGAACCAGATGCGGAGTATCGCCACGAGGAAGATGAGCTCGGAGACGAGAAGCGGCTGGACCAGGGTGAGGCCGCCCTGGCTGAGCGCCGCCACCTGGAACATGAAGGCACCGATCATGCTGGCAAAGCCGAGGAACCACACCGGGCGACGCAGCACGTGGGTGATGAGGCTTAATCGCATCTCGGCGCCCGCCGGCGCGGTCTCGACGCCGAGCCTCTCGAAGACCGTCGCGAGGGCATTGCAGAGCGCAGCCGCCAGCGCCAGCAGGACGGCAGCCATCAGGAGGCCTCCACTTCGGGCCGGCTGCAGATCGGCAGCTCCCGCACCTCGCCCGCTGCCGCCTCCTGTTCACCGCCGTTCCCCGCGCCGATCTCGACCGTCACCTCGGACGGGACGTCCACCCCGCGCTTCAGGTATGCCAGTGCGACGACCTTCCCCAGCCCAGGCGACCAGGCAGAGCTGGTCACTTCGCCTACCTGCTGACCATCCTTAGTTATCGGCGAGCCACTCACTCCGGCAGCACCCGTCGCCGGCCCGCCGGCAAGGACGAGGCCGCGCAGACGCCTCGGAGTGTTCGAGCCGCGGGCGTCGATGCGAGCTACCAGCTCCTGGCCGGTGTAGCAGCCCTTTGTGAAGCTGACGGCTCGCGCCACGAGCTCCCCCGCCTCCTGCGGGATGGTCCGCTCTGTCAGCTCGCGCCCGAGCTCGGGCACTCCCGCCTCGATCCGGGCAGCCTCGAATGCCTCGTCGACGCCCGCACCGCCTCCGCCGCCCTCGTCAAGACCGAGAGCGGCCGCAAGCGACGGGATCCGCGACGGGTCCCCCGCGAACAACCAGTCCCTCCCTTCGAAGCCGGGCCAGGAGACGGCGATGTCAGCGACGCTCCCGAGCGCGGCCGCCATCTCGACAGCCTCCTCTCCTCCTTGAGCGATCGCTTTACTCGCCGGGCCCCTCTGCTCGAGGACGTGAAGGCCGTCGAACACCTCGACGGAGGCTTTCACCCGCAGCCTGAAGCGCCGGAGACGCTCGTGAAGGGCCTTGCCGGCTCCGGCCTTCAGGTCGAGGAGGTACCGCGGCGGGTCGTCCGCCAGCTTCGTCACCCGGCAGTAGGAGTCGATTCTTCCCTGCGGCGACAGCACGAGAGTCTCGGCGCTCGCTCCCGTCTCCTCCAGCTTGGCGAGATCCTGCGACAGCTGGCCCTGCAGCCAGTCCGTCGCGTCGGCGCCCTCGACGACGACGGCATCCCTCTCCACCACGCCGCCAGGCGACCTGGTGGCGGATCGCCCTGTAGGCCGCCTCGACAGAATTATCAGCCATCGCCTCTGTCAACACTCTCGGCAGCCGACAGCTTCCGCGCCCCGGCCACTGCGGCGAGCATCGCGGCCGCCTTGGCAGCGCATTCCTCGTCCTCGGCCTGCGGGTCGCTGTCGGCGACGATGCCGGCACCGGCCTGTACCGACCCATGCCCGTCCGGTGTCGCCACGAGCGTCCGGATGGCGATGGCGGTGTCGAGATTGCCCGAGAAGTCGATGTAGCCGACCACTCCGGCATAAGGGCCGCGCTTGGTCGTCTCGAGCTCGTCGATGATCTGCATCGCCCGTACCTTCGGTGCTCCAGAGACCGTCCCGGCCGGCAGCGTCGCTCGCAGCACGTCTATCGGCCCCTTGCCCTCCTCGAGCTCACCCGAGACCTGAGACGTCAGGTGCATCACATGGCTGTACCGCTCGACGGTCATCAGCTCCCCGATGTGCTCGCTTCCGAAACTGACGACGCGCCCGACGTCGTTCCGGGCCAGGTCGACCAGCATGACGTGCTCGGCGAGCTCCTTCGGGTGCTCTGCCAGCTCCGCCTCGAGCCTCAGGTCCTCCTCCTCGGTCTCGCCCCTGCGCCTCGTCCCGGCGATGGGCCTCGAGATGACCCGCCGGCCGAGCAACCGGACGAGAGGCTCGGGGGAGGCACCGACGACGGTGACGCCGCCCTGGCGGAGGAAGAACATGTACGGGCTCGGGTTCACCTGCCTGAGCACCCGGTAGATGTCGAAGGGCTCACAGCCGATCTCGAGGTCGAAGCGCTGTGAGAGGACTATCTGGAACGCCTCCCCGGCTCGTATGTACTCCTTTGCCGCCTCCACCGCGAGCTGATAGTCGTGAGAGGACGTCACCCGCCTCACGTCCCCCTCGGGCGGACGTTCCGAGCGGGCCGGCGGAGGCACGAGGAGCTCGCCGGCAGGCCTTTCGAGATCGTTCCGCAACTGCTCGAGCCTGCCCGAGGCGAGGCCGTACCTCTCGACGGCCGCACCGACATCTGCTCTCCCGTCCGGGGCGAGAGGGACGATGACGTTGTCGATGAGCGTGACCCGCTGGCGCCAGTGGTCGAACGCGGCCAGCTCGCCGATGACCGAGATGACGGCGTCGGGAAGGCCGAGGTCGTCCTTCGGGGGAGAGCCGAGCCGCTCCACCTCTCGCACGACGTCATAGCCGAGGTAGCCGACGAGGCCGCCATGAAGGGGCGGGAGGTCCTCGAGCGTCGGTGAGCGCAGCTCGGCGAGGATGCCCTCGATCGCCGCCAGGATCCCCTCGTCGAGGGGGGTGGCGACGGCGAGCTCGCCGGACTCGACGGCTACCGAGCGTCCCCGGGCGACGAGGGTCGCCACCGGCGAGCGGCCGAGGAAGGAGAAGCGGCTCCACCGTTCCCCCTGTTCGACGCTCTCGAGCAGGAACCCGTCGCCGTCTCCGACGACCGACCTGAACGCCCCGACGGGCGTGACGGTGTCGGCGACCAGCTCGGCCCAGACCGGGACGACGCGATGGCGGGCGGCGAGCTCGGCAAAGGCTGCCGGCGTCGGCGAGACGGCGGGCCGGATCCGGCCGCCGTCGGCGCCGGCCATGTCCTTGGTGCCGGCTCGGCCCGCGGCGCCGGCCATGTCCTTGGTGCCGGCTCGCCCCGGCGCCGGCCATGTCCTTGCGCCGGGCACCCCCTCAGCCCCCGAGCGCCCGGTGGAAGCAGGTCCACGCGCCGGCGTGGCAGGCGCCGCCGCCCTCCTGTTCGACGAGCACGAGCACGGCGTCATCGTCGCAGTCAAAGCGACCCTGGCGCACGTGCCGGCGGCCGGCGGAGCTCTCCCCCTCGCCGTCACCGGCGCCGATCCGGCCGTCCCCTGCGGCTTCGAGCCGGCTCAAAGGTAGAGCCCGGTCCCGCCGTCGATCCGCTCCGACGCGACAGCGTGCACGTCCCGTTCCCGCAGGATCAGGTACTCCTCCCCGCCCACGTCTACCTCGAAGGATTCTTCCTGGTTGAAAAGCACGATGTCGCCGGGCCGGACCGTGCGCACGTGCGGGCCGGCGGCCGCCACCTCGGCCCACGAGAGGCGCTTTGCCACTTCGGCCGTCGCCGGGATGAGGATGCCGAGGCGCGACCGGCGCTCACCCTCGGCCTGGGGCATGCGCACGAGCACCCGGTCGTTCAACATCGTCACCGGCTGCTTGCCGCTGACCGTGGGTGGCCCGAGGCGGACCGCCGCCGGAGATCTCGGGTCCCGCCCGGAGTTTGCCTCTTCGTTCGCCATGACAGGCCAACGGTACCGCGGGCGGCCTGCTCGACCTTCAGCAATCGAGGCCGCCGCCTCAGCTGCCCGCTGGTCTCACCACGACTCCGGCGGCAAGCAGATGCCTCTTCGCCTCCGCCACGCTGTGGCGGCCGAGATGGAGGATGGAGGCGGCGAGCAGGCGGTTCGCGCCGCCTGCGACGGCACCCTCGACGAGATGATCAAGGGCGACGTCACGCGCAGCTCGCGACGGAAGTCATTGGTAGTAGCGGAAGACCGCTTCGGCCACACATGACGGCTTCGACTGGCCTTCCACCTCGAAGGTGAGGGTCATCACGGCCTGAGCAGATCCGGCGAGCTCCTCGAGCGAGTCGAGCCTCGCCCCGAGGCGCATCCGGCTGCCGACAGGAACAGGGGCCGGGAAGCGCACCTTGTTGCAGCCGTAGTTGATCGCCATCGAGACGCCGCTGACGCTCGTGACCTCGGCGAGCAGGACCGGGCCGAGGGACAGTGTCAGGTACCCGTGGGCGATCGGGCCGCCGAAAGGGCTCTCGCGGCTGGGCGCGCTCCGGATCGACATGGATCCACTGGTGGTCGCCGGTGGCGTCGGCGAAAAGGTCGACCTGCTCCTGGGTTATGTCGTGCCAGTCGCTGAAGCCGAGGTGCTCGCCGACCTTCGCCTTCATGTCCTCGATCCGGTCGAAGTGGGTGCCCATCGCCGAGAAGCTACGCGAGCCGCGCCGTCGTCGCCATGTCCGCCTCGCCAGGTAGGCGACCAAGCCTGACCTTGCTTGCAGCGGCCGGCGCGGGATCAGTTCCCCGCTTCCGGCAGGCGGGGACGGCGCCGGCGAGCTGGCCGCATGCGCCGGAGATGTCGCGGCCACGGGTGTTGCGCACTGTTCGCGTTCACGCCCGAGGCGACGAGGGTGTCCCGGAAGCGGGCGACGACACTTCGAGCGCTCCCGGCGACAAGGAAGCCGGGAGTCGGGTTGAGCGGTATGAGGTTCACATGGGCGCGGAGGGGACGTGCCAGCTCGGCGAGCTCGGCGGCATCGGAGGGCCTGTCGTTCACTCCGGCGATCAGTGCCCATTCGAACGAGAGCCGCCGCCGGGTGACGGCGACGTATTCCTCGCACGCCTCGAGGAGCGCTGCGAGCGGGTACCTCTTGTTGATCGGAACGAGCTCGTCACGGAGCCCGTCGTTAGCGGCATGGAGCGAGACGGCCAGGTTGAGCTGCACAGGGTCCGCCGCCAGCCTTCTTATGCCCGGCACGATCCCGACCGTCGAGAGCGTCATCGACCGCGCCCCGATCCCGAGGTCGTCGTTGCAGCGGCCGATGGCGCTCCGGACGTTGCGGTAATTCGCAAGCGGTTCGCCCATTCCCATGAAGACGATGTTGGCGAGCCGGCCCCAGCCTTGCCGGGTGCCGAACCTGGCGGCTCTCACAACCTGCTCGACTATCTCGCCGGACGAGAGCTGGCGGTTGAAGCCCGCCTGACCGGTGGCGCAGAACCCGCATCCCATCGCGCAGCCTGCCTGACTCGACACGCAGGCCGTCAGCCGGTCGCGGTACCGCATGAGGACGGTCTCGACCCGGGTGCCGTCGCCCGCCGCGAGCACCCACTTGACGGTGGCCCCCTTGTCAGCTCGCACCTCGTCCACCACCTCGAAAGCGGGCACGAGCAGAGGCTCGTGCGCCAGCCGGACCCTCAGTGGCGCCGGAAGGTCGCTCAGCTCGGTCGGTTCCGCGAGGCGCCGGTGGAGGCCGTCCCACAGCTGGTCGACCCGGTAGGGCGGCTCGTCCGCGAGGAGATCGGCGAGCTGCGGGCGGGAGAGGTCGTATCGGCTCATGTGCCCGGGGCGATGTCAGCGGTGTAGGCCCGGTCGACATGGTCGTCGGAGAACCCGAGGCTGAAGTAGAGGCCGCGCGCCTCGCGGTTGTCCCGGTCCACGTAGAGCATCGCCGTCGACATGGAGACCTTCCCGAGATACTCGAGCCCGGCGATGACGAGCTGCTTGCCGAGACCGCGGCCCTGGAAGTCAGGGCTGACGGCAATCACGTAGATCTCGCCCATCATCTCGCCCTCCTCCTCCTGGATCTTCGTCCAGCAGAAGCCGGCGAGCTCGCCGTCGATCTCGTGGAGGAGGAAGCCGTCGGGGTCGAACCACGGTTGTGACTCCCGTTCGGCGATTGTGCCGAGATCCCACGAGCCCTGCTCGGGATGCGACCGAAAGGCGCGATTGTTGACCTCGAGCCACCGCTCCTCGTCTTCACCGGGCCGGAAGGGCCGCACCGTGATCGAGGATCTCTCGCCGTCGAAGGGCAGCGGCCGGCGCATCTGGAGCAGATCACGTCCCCGTTTCAGCCCGACCGCCACCGCCACCTCGTCGTCCACCTCCGTCGGCTTCGGCACCCACAGGTGGACATGGCCGCCACCGGAGGTGGCGATCTCAGACAGGGCGGCGCTCACGAGGTCTGTTCGCAGGCCCGCCTCCTTCCGCCAGTCGGGGTGGATGACGTACTCGATCGCCCAGCTTCTCTCACTACCGCGGCTCACCTGCGCGTAGCCGATCACCCGGCGACGGCCGTTCTCTCTCGCCACAAAGCCGGCGAAGCCCTCGCGGCCCCCTTGGACGAGGTCGAGCCACTGGTGCTCACCGAGGGCCCGGTGGCCATCCGCAGCCGAGGCCGCCTCGACGAGGCGGGTGAGGGCGGCGATCTCCTCCTCGCCCATCCGGCGCTTGACCTCGACCTCGTGCACCGCTGAAGGCTACTCGGGGGTCGTCGCTACGCTGCCGCCGTGGCCCGGCTGTCACGACGCGCACTGGCGCAACGTGCCGCGGCCGTGGGCACGCTCCTCGCCGAGGAGTACCCCGGCACGGCCGAGGAGCTGTGTGCCCTCGATCACCGGGGGCCGTTCCAGCTGCTCGTCGCCACGATTCTCTCTGCCCAGTGCACCGACGAGCGGGTGAACCTCGTCACGCCGGCGCTCTTCGCCCGCTTCCCGGACCAAAGGGCGCTCGCGGCGGCCGACCCGGGCGAGGTGGAGATGCTCATCCGCCCGACCGGTTTCTTCAGGTCCAAGACGGCTCACCTGATCGGGATGGCCGGTGTCCTCGTCGAGTCGCACCCGCGCCGGTTCCCGACCGAGATGAGCGAGCTCACGGCGCTCCCCGGCGTAGGGCGCAAGACGGCCAATGTCGTCCGCTCCGTTGCCCTCGGGCTGCCAGGCCTTCCCGTCGACACCCATGTTCTGCGGGTGAGCCACCGCCTTGGGCTCACGAGCTCGACAGATCCTGTAAAAGTGGAGGCTGACCTGTGCGCCCTCTACCCCGAGGACGATTGGGGGGCACTCAGCGTCCGGCTGATACTCCACGGCAGGCGGGTCTGCGCGGCCCGTAAGCCTCGCTGCTTCGATTGCAGCCTCGCCCCACTTTGTCCCTCAGCAGGCCTCGGGTCGCTGAGCCAGTCGCGCCCGGCCAAGCCTCGGCCGCGCCGGCCGCCCCCAGACCCGGCGCCACGGCCGCCCGGAGGACCGCCGGCGAAGCGTGCGCCCACCAGAGCGCCAGCCAAGCGAAAGGCGAATTGAAGATTCTGGCCCATTTGCCACGCATGCATGCGCTCAGCGCTGCTAACGTGTTCGGCGGAACCGGTTCCCGCCACCTGGTTCCATATGAGCGGAGTTTGGGATCCGCCGCCCGACCCGCTCCCGACGGCGCCCTTCGGGGCGCCGTCGGCGCGTCCGGACACATTTGCGTGCGCGCAGCCGCCAGCCGGCCGTCCGCACCCGAGTGCGGTTCGGCGCCCGCCTAGCTCGTGGCGATGATAAGACGCGACAGCCTCCGCCCCGCCCCCTGGAGCGCACGCTCCACGGCGAACAACTCGGTCGCCACTCTCTCCTCCTTAAGGGCGTTGGCACGTTCTGCGATGGAGGACAGGCGGCCGGTCAGCTGCTCGATCGAGGAGGCGATCGACGACAGCTCTGCGATATCGGTCTGCATGGGCCGATTCTGCCGGACCGGTGTCCCGTGCCGGCTCGGCTCGGGCGCCGAGACGGGGCTCGGTTACGCTTCGGCGACGATGCTGCGGGTGCTCGACCTCCGGGGGCACGCCCCCGGGCAGATGCCGCTGCTCCCCCGGCCCGACCTCGGCGGCGGAGACGCCGTCGCCTCGGTCCGCGAGATCATCGCCGCCGTACGGGCGGGCGGGGACGGGGTTGTTCGCGCCTTCACTTCCCGGTTCGATCAGGCTGAGATCGGCGAGCTGCGCGTCCCTCTGGCCGAAGCCGACGCCGCCCGCAGCCGACTCGATCCGGTGTTCCTCGAGGCGCTCACCGAGGCGGGCGAGCGCATCGAGGCGTTCCACCGCCGCCGTCCGGCCCCCCTCGCCCCCTTCGAGCGGGGCGGCGTCCGTGTCGAGCTGCTCGAGCTCCCCGTCGAGCGGGCGGCTGCCTACGTGCCGGGCGGACGGGCTCGCTACCCGTCGTCGGTCCTCATGACCGCCATCCCGGCAAAGGTTGCCGGCGTGAGCGAGGTGGTTCTCTGTGTGCCGCCCGGCCGAGACGGGCGGATCTCCGACGAGGTGCTCGCGGCCGCCGCCGTCGCCGGCGTGGACGAGATCTACCGCATCGGAGGAGCACAGGCGATCGCCGCCGTCGCCTACGGGACGGAGTCGATCCGGGCGGTCGACGTGATCGTCGGCGCCGGCAGCCGGTGGGTGTCGATCGCGAAGCAGGAGGTACGGGGCGCTGTCGGGGTGCCGGCGGCCTTCGCCGGCCCGTCCGAGGTCGTCGTCGTCGCCGACGAGACTGTCCCGCCCGAGTGCGCCGCCATCGACCTCGTCGTGCAGGCCGAACACGGCCCTGACGGCCTCGCGTGGCTCGTGACCTGGTCGCCGTCGGCCCTCGAGGCGATCAACGCCGCCGTCGGGCGCTTCGTCGAGCGGCGCCCCCCGCCGGGAGGAGATCGCTTCCACGCTCGCCCGCGGTGGCTACGCCGTCCTCGTGGACGGGAGCGCCGAGGCGCTCGCGGTGGCGAACCAGGTCGCACCTGAGCATCTGGAGCTGTGCTGTGCCGGGGCCGATGCCCTCGTGCCATCCGTCCGCAACGCAGGCGCGGTGTTCGTCGGGCCGTGGTCGCCGGCGTCACTCGGCGACTACATGGCCGGACCCTCCCACGTGCTGCCAACGTTCCGGTCCGCACGGTTCGCGAGCGCCCTCGGCGTCGACGACTTCCTCCGCCGCGTCCATGTCATCTCCACCGACGCCGCCGGCCTCAGCCTTGCAGCGCCGCACCTGACGGCGATCGCCGAGGCCGAAGGGCTCTTCGCCCACGCCGAGTCGGTCGCGGTGCGGGCGCACCGAGCCCGATAGGACCGGGCCGGCGTGACAGCGGTCGGCCTCCCGACCGCCGAACCCAGCTGCTCTCGGAGCCGGCTATCACTCCCCGACGCTGCCGCCAGCGTCCGGCTGAACACGAACGAGTCGGCGGGCCGCCGCCGACGCCTTCGGGGAGCAATTGGCGGCCGCAGTCACAGAGATCGCCGTTAACCGTTGCCCCGACCGCCGCGCCGGTTGTCGTTCGAGACGCGATCGGACGGCACCACGGGGTCGGCGCCGACCGGATCTTCTGCGCGAACGGGTCGAACGAGGTGCTTCAGTGCCTGATGCCCGCCTACGGAGAACCGGGACGGGCAGTGGTCGTCTTCGAGGCCACTTGCCCCCGAGGGGCTCGAGGGCTGTCTTCGGCCGGAGGAGAACGGGTCTTCCTGGCGGCGCTCGCGGCCGTGCTTCAGGAGCCGGTTGCCTCCGCCGGCGCCGGCGGCACCGGCAGCCGGTTGAACACGTAGTAGGCGGCTAAGGCGAACTGACAGGCAAGGGTCAGGTAGGCATTGACGAAGGCAAGCCCGACGAGGACGAGATAGAAGACTCCGCCACCACTGAAGCGAAGGCGACACGCTCGTGCCGCTTCAAGGTCCACACCATCGCGGAGCAGCCTCCCGTCGACTGTCATGTACACGTACATGGCGCTGAACCCGACGGCCATCAGGAGCGAGATGGCCGAGTAGATGGCGGCCGCCACGTGGGCATTGCTCCCACCCTGTCTGATGTTGTCGGCGAGGAGCGCCGTGCCGAAGGGGATCAGCACGACGTCCGCGAGCAGGAACAAGTTGACGAAGAGGAGCGGGCGGTCGACGTGGCTCAACAGTGAGAACAGGGTGTGGTGGTTGACCCAGATGATCCCGATGACGAGGAAGCTGACCCCGTAGGCGGCGAACCGGGGCCATTCCTCTCCGAGAAGCGATGCCAGCTGAGCGTGCCGCCGGGCGATCGGGATGGAGAGGTCCAGCACAAGCAGTGTGATCGCCACGGCCATGACCCCGTCGCTAAATGCCTCGATGCGGTTCTTTTCCATGTCGGAGCGGCGGGAGCCTACCGTGCATGCCGCCCCACCCTTTAAAGTGGCATCGGTGGACGCTGAGCAGGCGCTGCCAACCGGCACCGACAAGCGGACGTTCGTGCGCGAGATGTTCGACTCGATCGCCCCGCGCTACGACTTCGTAAACGGGCTCATCACCTTCGGCCTCGACTCGCTCTGGCGGCGCACGGCCATCCGGCTGCTCGCCCTCGGGCCGGGGGCCCTTGTTGCCGACGTCGGCTGCGGGACCGGGGATCTCGCCCGGACTCTCGTTCGCCGCGGCTACCGCTCTGTCGGCATCGACCTGTCCATCGGCATGCTGAGGACCGGCGACCGGAGCGTGGCGCCCCTCGTCCAGTCGGACGCGGCGATGCTGCCGCTTCACGACTCGGCAGTAGACGGCGTGGTGAGCGGCTTTGCGCTGCGGAACTTCTCTGATTTGCCGGCGGTGACAGTGGAGCTTGCGCGAGTCGTGCGGCCGGGTGGTCGGATATCGCTGCTCGAGGTGGCCGAGCCCCCCAACAGGCTCATCCGGGCCGGCCACTCGATCTGGTTCAACCACGTCGTGCCCCGGATCGGCGGTCTCTTCTCAGATCCCGCCGCCTACCGCTATCTTCCCCGTTCGGTCTCCTATCTCCCCGTCTATGCCCAGCTCGCCGCCATGCTCGGCGATGCCGGCTTCACGGGCATGCGGCGTGACCTCATGACGGGCGGCGTGGCGCAGGTCGTCACCGCCACACGGGCAGGCATGCCGCGGGTGACGGTCCGGCCGGACGCGCTGACGGCGGAGCCTTGATGGTCGAGCTCGGCTTCGCCTGCCGCACGCTCGAAGAGGCCGAATTCAGCCGGCTGCGGCAACGGGCCTTCTCGGAGGGGATGGTGGTCGAGCGGGACGGCCTGTCGATTCTCGGTCTCGGAGTGGCCCGCCTCCTCAAGTTGCCGAACGGGCTCCAAGATCCTGCAGCTCTCGAGGGGGTGGTCCGGGAGCTGGGCGAGATACGCCACCGGGGGGAGCCCCGAGAAGGAGGTCCTTCCCGGAGCAGCCGCTCCCCCGCAGAGCTTCCCTGTGCCATGGGGGCGTTCAAGTTCCTCCCGGGAGGCCCGTCCCTCCTCGTCGTGCCTGCGGTGCAGGTGGTGTCGCGGGACGGCTCCGCCCCCGTTGCCGTCGTAACGGGCGAGACGGCAAGCCTCCGGCCCCTCGACGACCTTCTTGCCGCCCCGCCGCTAAGGCGAGAGCCTCCACCGGACGGCTTCATGCTGCGCTCGGCGCGACCCCATGCCGACTTCCTGCGCCGCGTCGCCGACGCTGTCGGCGAGGTGCGCAGTGGCCGCCTCGAAAAGGTGGTGATGGCACGCGAGGTGGTTGTCGAGGCTAACCGGCCCTTCCGCCAGGCAGACCTGTTGGAGAGGCTGCGGTCTCTGCACCCGTCGTGCCTGACGTTCGCCCTGGAGCGGGTTTCTCGGCGCGAGCCCGGAGCTCCTCGTCCGGAGGGCGGGACGGCGCGTCGAGTCACATCCACTCGCCGGGACGGCTTCGCGGAGCGGGGACCCGGACGCCGACCGCCGGGCCGAGGCGGCTCTTCTCAGCTCCCCGAAGGAGCGGGCCGAGCACCGAGCCGTCGTGGAGGCGATCTCCGCCGCCCTGTTGCCCGCGACCGACGACCTCGAGGTGCCCGAAGCCCCTCAGATCGTCGAGCTCCGCAACGTCTCGCATCTCGGGACGAGGATTGGCGGCAACCTGAGCACCGGGCCGGACGGGAGGCTGCCCACTGCCCTCGACGTGCTGGCGCTCGTTCACCCGACGCCGGCGGTGGCGGGCACACCGGCCGACCTGGCGCTCGACTACCTCGAGAAGGCGGAGGAGCTCGACCGGGACCGCTACGGCGGCGCTGCCGGGTGGATCAGGGGCGACGGCGACGGCGAGTGGTACCTCGGCATCCGCTGTGCACTCGTCGCCGGCCGCACGGCCCGCCTCTTCGCCGGCGTGGGCATCGTGAGCGACTCCGATCCGGCCGGCGAGCTTGCCGAGACACAGCTCAAGCTGCAGGCTTTCCTAGCCGCCGCCGTCCGGCCCTAATCGCCGCCGAGGCGGGCGTAACGGGCGACGATCGGGACGACGAGCGCCGGCTCCTCCGAAGCGATGCTGTGGCCCTGGCCGCGGATGGTGACGAGCTCGGCCCCCGGGATCCGCTCGGCGAGCAGCCGGGCGGCCGGGAGCGGGACGATCCGGTCCCCCGCCCCGTGCACAACGACGGCTGGGACGCCGAGGAGCCCGAGGCGCCGCTCGAGCGACGGCGTCTCGGCGAGGAGCGCCTTCTGCTCGACGAGGAAGCTTGTGCGGGCTCGGCCGACGACGGGATTGGTGTCATCGAAGGACGTGACGACCGAGGCGATCCGCCCGAGGCGGCGGGCCGGCGAGATGGGGCGGCCGCCTTCTGGGAGGCGGGCGGCGGCGGCCACCGTGCCGCGGAGGGCTGCGACGCCGGCGCGAACGATCCCTTCGCCAACCATCGGCACGCCGAGCAGCCTGTCGAGGCGGTTGAGCGCCAGCCCCACTCCGACGGAGCCGATCAGGACGAGGGCGCCGACGAGATCGGGCCGCTCGAGGGCCAGCTCGAGGGCGATGCCGCCGCCGAGCGAGTGGCCCACGACGGTGACCGGGGGGCGGAGGCCGAAGGCGGCAACGGCGTCGGCGAGCGCCCTCGCGTTCCCCCGCAGGCCGGAGGGCGACCGCGGATTGAGGCCCCACCCCGGCCGGTCGGGCGCCATGACGTGATGATCGGCGGCGAGGAGGCGCGAAAGAGGCCCCCAGTCCGCACCCGAGCCGGGCTGCCCGTGCACGAGCAGCACAGACCGCCCGCTTCCCGCCTCGATCGCCGCGGTAACCGCTCCGTCAGAGGTACCGGCGCCGGCGATCAGCTACGTGACCCCCCGACCAACCTCGTCGGCGACTTCGAGCGGCGCGAGACCGGGCCGTCCGGGCGCTCCGACCGCTCGGCAGGAAGGATGTGCCCGACCAGGCGTCGGAGACCCCACACGGTGACGAGGAAGAGCGCCTCGAGCACCGTGTACGTCGACATCTTCGAGGTGCCGAGCGTGCGGTCCACGAACCGGATCGGCACCTCACGGATCCGGCCGCCGGCCTCGATCGCCCGGTACGTCATCTCGATCTGGAAGCCGTAGCTGCCGGCGCGGACCCCGTCGAGGTCGATCCGCCGGAGCAGCGGAGCCGAGTAGGCGCGAAACCCGGCTGTCGAGTCCTTCACCCCGAGCCCGAGGAGCACGTCGGCGTAGACGTTGCCGCCCCGCGACAAGAGCCGCCGGCTGAGTGTCCAGCGGGGGATCGAGCCGCCCGGCACGTACCGGGAGCCGATCGAGACGTCGTAGCCATCCTCGAGCGGAGCCAGCAACGCGGCGAGGGCCTCCGGGTCGTGCGAGAGGTCGGAGTCCATCTCCACGAGGACCTCGAAGTCTCGTTCGAGGCCCCACCGGAAACCGTCCCGGTAGGCGCTCCCGAGACCCGCCTTGCCGACTCGCCGGAGCAGGTAGATCCCGCCGAGATCGACGGCGCACTTTTCTGCGAGGTCTGCCGTCCCGTCCGGGCTGTTGTCGTCGACGACGAGGATGGAGGCCTCGGGCAGCACGCTCCGGACGCGCTCGAGGACATTGGCGATGTTCAATGCCTCGTTGTAGGTGGGCAGCACCACCAGGACTCGCACAGGTGCAGCCTACCGGCGTCTTCTCGGAACCTCCCGGCGGTAGCGGCGGACGGTGGCGCCCCCCTTTGCCACGATGCCTCTCCCGGTTCCGATGACGCCGCCCTCGTCCTTGCCGGACAGCTCGCTGCCATCTGCGCCGGCTCCGTCCACGCTCAGGCCGAGGATCGATGCGCCCGTTCGGTGGAGCCAGAGATCGCGGGCGATGACCTGGACGGCGCCGGCGGTGGGAACGGCGAGAAGCGCACCGATGAGGGCGCCCGAGACGGAGCCGATCAGGTCACCGAGCTCGGCACCGAGCAGGACGGCCAGCATCACCCAGAGGGGGTTGAGGCGCACGGTCCTGCTCATGATCACCGGGTTGAGGATGTGGTTCTCCACCTCCTGGTAGACGAGAAACACGATCAGCGTGACGATCCCGGCCGGAAGGGAGTGGAGGCCGGCGATGATGACGGTCGGAAGGCCGGCCAGCAGGCCACCGATCATCGGCAGGAAGTCGACGAGAGCCACCCACACCGCAAGCACGACCGGGAAGGGCACGCCGAGCACGTAGAGGGTCACGCCGATCACGACACCGGCGATGACGGAAGTGACGAAGTTGCCGAGCATGTAGCCGACGACGGCTTTGTTCACCTCGTCGAGGATGTGCCGCGTCCGCTCGGCGCGTTCCGGCTGCATCCACAGGAACACTCCTCTCGCCAGCCGGGGCGCCTCGAGGAGGAGGAAGAAGGTGAGGAACATGATGGTGACGACCGCCGCCAGCCCGCTCACGACGCTCTTGCCGATCGCGAGGGCGGGCTTACCCACCTTGGTGACGAGATTCTGCAGGTTGGCCTGCTTCGACTTGACGAAGTTGAGCAGGTGGAACCGTGCAACCAGATGGCCGATCTGGCCCCTTCCGTGCTGGGCCTGGCTGACGAGGCGGGGCAGCACCTTCACGAAGTGCGTGGCCGAACTGATGATCGGGTTGACGATGACGGCGCCGACGCCGAGGGCGACGATGAAGGCGAGGAAGAAGACGACCGTCGTCGCGATGCCGCGACGGAGCCCCCGATGCTCGAAGAACCTCACTATCGGGTGAAGGACGGCGGCGAGGAACAGCCCCACGACGACGAGGAGGAGGATCGCCCGGAGCCGCCAGACGATGAGCGCCAACACGATCGTTACGACGACGATGGCGTCGACGATGAGCGTGCCCCGCATCACGCGGCGCTCGAACTCGCGGCGGGCGGCCCGGACGGCATCGTTGCCGAGACCCGGCACCCTCGAGGCCAACGAGGGGTCGGGGCGCGTTCCGGACGGCTCGGCCATACCTCTCAAGTCAACTCCATCCAGGGCGCACCTGACGTGGTCCTGGTCCTGCCCCGGCTCCGGAGCGGGCCGGTGAGGCTCGCCGGCGGGGCATGTGCCGCGGCACGCCGGCGGTCTCTCCACGGCGACAGGGATGCCCTTTCGCCTGGGGCGGTAATCCCCGGGACGCCGTTGAAGCTGCTGCGGTGCTCGCCACCGGCGGCGGTGCCTGCAAGCATGGTGGGATGGCAGAGGTCGGGCGGAGCGGGCCGCCCAGGAGCGCCCGTCGCGGCCCCGACACGGCCGGCGGCGGCCCGGGCGGCACCTCCGCCTCCGAGATCGAGCTCGTCTCGACGCGCGACTTCACAGCCGCCCCGCGACCGGGGAAGAGACGCAACTGGTGGCACGTCCCCCGCTTCCTCCGCCGGGGCCTCGTGGTCATCATCTTCCTGCTCATCGTGGAGTACCTCGTCATCCCGGAGCTCCTGCTCGCAAAGAAGAGCATCCATGCCCTCGAGCACGTCAACATCGCCCTCTTGCTGCTCGGCCTCGGCCTCGAGGTGCTCGCGCAGCTCGCCTACGCCAAGCTCACTCTCGTGCTGCTGCCGCCGGACTCGCTCAGCTTGTCGAAGGGGTTCCGGATCAACGTCGCCGCCCTCGGGGTGAGCCACGTCCTTCCGGGTGGCACGGCAGGCGGGACGGGCCTCGGTTACCGCCTCATGACCACGAACGGTGTGAAAGGGACTGATGTCGCCTTCGCCGCAGCCAGCCAGGGCATCGGCTCGGCCGTCGTCCTCAATGCCATGTTGTGGCTGGCCCTCGTCGTGTCGATCCCGATCAACGGCTTCCGGCCCGTCTATGTGACGGTGGCGATCATCTCCGCCGTCCTGCTGGCGCTCTTCGCCGCCCTCGTCGTCGGTTTCGCCGAGGGACGCGGTTGGGCGGCCAACGCCTTGCGTTACCTCGCCCGGCGGGTGCGCTTCATACCAGAGGACCGAATGGAGAATGCCGTCCGCCACATCGCCCAGCCGGCTTCACTCCTTGGCTGACAACCGGGCGCTCCTCACGAAGGGGGTCGTCTGGGCGGCGTCGAACTGGCTCCTCGATGCCACCTGCTTGTGGGTCTGCCTTGCGGCCTTCAACTACGCCCTCAACCCGATCGACCTCTTCGTCGCCTACGGCGTGGGCAACGTCCTCGCCGCCATCCCCCTCACCCCGGGGGGCTCGGCCCGGTGGAGGCGGCCGTTCCGGCGGTGCTCCGCGGCTTCGGCGTGCCGATCGGGATCGGCGCCCTCGCCGTCCTCGGCTGGCGCCTGTTCAGCTTCTGGCTTCCCATACCTGCGGGCGCCGGATGCTGGGTCTCGCTCCGCGTCGGCCGTGGCGCCAGCTGGCCCGAGCGCCGGGCCGCCCTCGGCTCGCTCACGGCGGAGGCAAGAGGTGGCATCGGCCTCACGGGAGACCGAGGTCGGCACAGCCGACGACGAGACGGCGCCTCCCGGCACGGTCGAGGATGCCGCCGAGCCCGCTCCCCCGCTCGTGCGCCAGCCCCGGTGGCTCGCCCGCCTCGACCGGTGGGGATGGTTCGCCGAACGGCGTTGAGCCTCAGTGGGCGTCGGCAGCCACCTCGACGGCAGCGTCGGCCGCCAGCCAGAACAGCTGGGAGCGGACGTCGTGGGCGCTCACCCAGTCGCGATGGTCCCACGATTCGCCGGCGAGGGTGTCGCCGGCATAGAGCAGAAGGCCGAGGCGGGCGTCGCGGAAGCCTGCGACGGCGATGAGAGCGGCAGCCTCCATCTCGACGATGATGCAGCCCTCCTGCCGGCGGCGGGCGACCTTGCCGTGAGTCTCCCGGTAGAAGGCGTCTGTCGTCCACGTCATCCCGGTGGCGGACCGGACGGCGCGGCTCGAGAGGAGGCGCTCGAGGATGGCCACGACTGACGGGTCGGCCTTCACCGTGCGCGACGGCGGCAGGTAGTGGAAAGAGGTCCCCTCGTCGCGGAGGGCTTCTGAGACGATGACGACTTGGCCGAGCGCCAGATCGGGATCGAGGGCGCCGCACCCGCCGCAGACGATCAGCGTCCGGCAGCCGTAGTCGATCACCTCCTCGAGAAACCCGGCCGACAACGGCGCCCCGAGTCCCGGCTGGAAGAACGCCAGCCTCTCGCCCTCGTGCTCGATCTCCCAGACGGCATGACGCCCGTGCTCCGCCGTCAGCCTCGTCACGAGGCGAGCACGTTGCTCTATGGCGAGCCTCTCCACGACGTCGCCGAAGAAGCACGCCACGCCGACGGGCGGCATGTCCGGCCTCTCGTCGCGGCCGAAGCCGAAATGCGACGACGGCTCGATCATCGCCGTCGGGTCGGGATCGAATTCTGCAAGCGGGATGAGCGACAGCTCAGACCCCTCGGCCGGCGACGCGCCGGGCTCGCCGGTCACGACGTGCCGTCCCGGAGCGGGCCGATGGGCGATGTGAGGGCGTCGCCGGCTCGCCCCTCGGATCGGTCGGTTCCCATCACGGCGCCATCCTTGCACGAAGGCCGGCCCGATGCCGCAGTAGGTGCCGACGAGCCGGCGGTCCCGGTTCCGGCCTGGAGCGGCCGATGTGCTATCAACAGCGACCGATGAGCTACGAGCAGCCCGGGCCGCCGCCCGCGCCGGCAGGTGACGGCTCCGCGGGCGACGGTCCCCGCCGGGCCGGGCCATCCCCCCCGGGATGCGGGATCAGCTGAGCGGCCCCTCGTACGCCGGGCCGGCCACCTTTGCCCAGTGCCCGCTCCTCACCGAGACAGACGACCTCGATCGCTGGCAGCCCGACGTCGCCATCGTCGGCGCCCCTTGGGACGACTCGACTACCTACCGGCCAGGGGCCCGCTTCGGCCCGAGAGCCCTGCGGGCGCTCGCCTACGGCCCGGGCACCTATCACCTCGATCTCGGGATCGAGATCTTCGAGCACCTCGAGGTGGTCGATTACGGCGACGCCATGTGCCCCCACGGGCTCGCCGAGATCTCCCATGCCAATATCCGCCGCCGCGTCGGGGAAGTCGCCGAGCGGGGCATCGTGCCGATCATCCTCGGCGGCGACCACTCCATCACGTGGCCGGCGGCGACGGCGGTCGCCGAGGCGCGGGGCTGGGGCCGGGTCGGCGTCGTCCACTTCGACGCCCACGCCGACACCGCCGACAGCATCGACGGCAACCTTGCCAGCCACGGCACCCCGATGCGTCGGTTGATCGAGTCGGGGGCGGTCCGGGGGGCGAACTTCGTCCAGGTCGGCCTCCGCGGCTACTGGCCGCCTCAGGAAACCTTCGAATGGATGCGTGAGCAGGGCATGCGGTGGCACTTCATGCAGGAGGTGTGGGAGCGGGGCTTGCCGGCAGTGATGGAGGACGCCGTCGCCGAGGCGCTCGAGTCTGCGGACGGCATCTATCTGTCGCTCGACGTCGACGTGCTCGATCCCGGATTTGCACCCGGTACGGGGACGCCGGAGCCCGGCGGCCTTGCGCCGGCGGATCTGCTGCGCGCAGTGCGCAAGCTCGCTCTCGAGACCCCCATCGTCGCGATGGACGTCGTCGAGGTGTCGCCTCCCTACGACTGGGCCGAGTTGACTGTCAACAACGCCCACCGTGCGGTGCTCGAGGTGCTCGCCGGCCTCGGAGTGGCCCGGGGCGGCTCCTCCGGTGCGGTCCGGCCGGCCGCCAGATGACCTGAGGGGGCCACGGCCGACGGTGACTGCTCGCGCTGACGTCGATGACACTTTGCCGGAGGCGACCGAAGGTGACGCCGGGCCGGCGACCCGGGACGGCTGGCGGCTCACCCTGGCAGCCTTTGCCATCGTCGAGGTGCTCGCCGGAGGGCTCTCGATCCTCCGAGCCCTCCTCGGGGGGATGCCGGAGACCTTCGACCTCGGCAACTACGAGTACTACGCCGGCTACGCCCAGCTGCACGGCTTCCGGAGCCCGATCGCCCTTCCCGGCCTTCTCCAGACGTACCTCGACACCGAGCTCAACACCGTCTACTACCTGCTGATCTCACACCTGAGCCCCCACCCGGCTGTGGCGGTGATCTCCCTCTTGCAGTCTCTTCCGGTCTCCCTCCTGGCCGTTCTCGTGTGGAAGCTCGTCCGCGGCGCGGGCGGGTCGCACCTCACGGCCGCGATCGCCGGCTTCCTCGCCGGTGCCGGCGCCTTCCTGGCGCCGATCTACGGGAGCGAGCTCGGAGAGACGTCGAGCGACTCGCTGCTCGCCCTGCCGCTCATCGGAGGCGTCGGGCTGCTCTACAGGAGCCTGATCATGGCGAGGACGGGACGGGCCGCCTTCCGCGAAGTCGCCGTCGCCGGGCTCCTCCTCGGCATCGCGGGCGCCCTCAAGTTCACGACCGGGCCGTTGATCGTCGCCATTCTCGTCGGGTTTCTTCTCGCCCTCGTCCTCGGGCGGCCGCATGCCGGGTGGGACCTCCGCCGCTCCCTCCTGCTCGCAGCGCTGCCCGCCGCCGTCGCAGTCGTGAGCGCCCTCGTCCTCTACCTCCCGACGGCGCTGCTGTTGTGGGAGCGCTACCGCGACCCGGTCTTCCCGTATTTCAACAGCATCTTCCACTCGGCCGACCTGCTCCCCGGCAGCTACCGGGACCAGCGATGGACGGTCCGCAGCCCGCTCGGCTTCATCCTCCACTACACGCGGCTCGTGATCGGCGGCAACAACTACCGCAACGGCACGAGCCAGTGGCCGGTGCGCTCACCGGTGATGTTCCTCGGCATCGCCGTCACGACGGTCGGCCTCGTCGCCGAGCTCATCAGGCGCCACAGCCCCGAGGCGCTCTTCCTCGAGGTCTCGCTCGTCGGCGGATTCGCGCTGTCCGAGGCCGTCTTCGGGATCTACCGCTACCTCGCACCGGTCGAGATGTCGGCAGCTGCGGTCGTCATCAGCCTCGTGTTCATCTACCGGCTGCGGCTGAGCGCCTTGCTGCCCGCGGTGGCGGTGGTCCTCGCGGTGGGATCGCTCTTCGCTCTCGAGCCGAAGCTCGGGAACACCGAGCCATTCGGCAGGTCCTACTTCGCGGTGCCCGCCGGCACGTTCTCTGCCGAGAGGGGAGGCGGCCTCGTGATGGCCGGGCCGGGCCCACTCGGCTACCTCGTCCCGTACGTGCCCGCGAGCACCGACCTCGTCCGCGCCGGCGGCAACCTCGACGACGTCATGAGCAATGCCTGGTGGGCACACGTGGCGACTGAGGTCCGGAGGGCCCATGTGGCCTGGTGGGCCGTGTTCGAGACCGGCACGCTCAAGACCATCCCCTCCGCCCTGCGACAGATCGGCTTCTCGGGCTCCCTTAGCGGCTGCCATCAGCTGTTCACGAAGATGGCGAAGCTGGTCGTCTGCCGGCTCCCGCCGCCTGTTTGACAATCCGGCGCTCGAGCAGGTGGCCGGGCGCTCCAGCGCGCCAACCTGCTGTTGTCCGGTGCTCGGGCGGGCGGAGAGGGGCGCCCACATCCCCTCGGCGCGCCGAGATCGACGTCAGTGCCATCTTCGGCCAACATCTGTGTCGTGGCGCCTTTCCGTACTGAGCAGGTCGAAGACCAGAGCGGACGGATCGTCGTCGTCACCGGTGCGAACAGCGGGATCGGCCTCGAGACCTCGGCTGTGCTCGCCGGCCGCCGGGCACAGGTTGTCATGGCCGCTCGCAATCCCGGCCGGCTGGCAGCAGCCGCCGTCGAGGTGCGCAGGCGCCACCCGGGCGCTTCTGTCCGGACCGTGGTGCTCGACCTCGCCTCGCTCGAGTCCGTAAGGGCGGCCGCTGTCGAGATCCTCGCCGGTTGCGAAAAGCTGGATCTGCTGATCGACAACGCCGGCGTGATGGCAATCCCGCGCGCCGAGACGGAGGACGGCTTCGAGATGCAGTTCGGCACGAACCACTTAGGCCACTTCGCCCTCACCGGCCTCCTGCTGCCGGCGATGGTGCAGGTGGCCGGAAGCAGGGTCGTCGCTGTCACCAGTCAGGTCCGGCGCACGGGCCGGATCGACTTCGACGACCTCCACGGCCGGCGGAGATACGGCCGCTGGAAGGCCTACGCCCAGTCGAAGCTGGCCAACCTCCTGTTCGTCGAGGAGCTCGAGCGCCGCCTCCGGGCGGCCGAGGCGGCCACCATCGCCGTCGCCGCCCATCCCGGCTATGCCGCCACCAACCTGCAGTCGGGCTCCACGTGGCTGCAGGGCGCCGCCTACCAGATCGGCAACGCCGTCTTCGCTCAGACTGCCGCCGACGGCGCCCTCCCGTCGCTCTATGCCGCCACGGCGCCGGGCGTGGGCGGTGGCGAGCTCTTCGGCCCGGACAAGATGGGCGGCATGCGCGGCTCCCCCCGCCGGGAGAAGCTCGAGAAACGGGCCCTCGATGAAGCAGTCGCCCGTCGCCTCTGGGACGTCTCGGCCCGTGAGACCGGGGTCGACTACGCCATCCTCGGCGGCTGACGCCGGAGCGCCCATCGCCGGCACGCACGGCTCGAACGGGCCAAACGCCCGCCGGCCTACCCTTCTCGGGTGACGCCCGACGAGCAAGGCGCGGCCGCTCGCGGCCGGCTCGTCGCCCTGAGGCCGCTCTGCTACCGCAACTATGCGCTCCTGTGGACGGGCGGCCTCGTGTCGATCATCGGTTCGTGGATGCAGACGGTGGCCGTCGGCGCCCTCGTCATCTCCCACACCGGGAAGGCTCTGTGGGCGGTGGTGATCGCGGCGGGGGCGTTTCTCCCCATCGGGCTGCTCTCGCCCGTCGGGGGCGCCCTCGCCGACCGCATACCCCGGCGGGCGGCCCTCATCATCGGCAATGTGATCGCAGGTGCGGTCGCCCTCGTCATCGCCCTGCTCGTGGCCGGTGGCAGGGACGGCCCAGGCGTCCTCACGATCCTCGTCACGATCCAGGGATGCGTCAGCGCGCTGATCAACCCGTTCCAACAGGCGATCCTCCCGGACCTCGTGCCCCGCAGCGAGTTCCTCGCAGCGGCATCGCTCAACTCGGCTCAGTTCAACTTGGGGCGCGTCATCGGACCGGCCCTCGCCGGCGGGGCTGTGGCCGCCTTCGGGTACCCGATGGCCTTCGTGGCAAATGCCGTCTCGTTCCTCGCCGTCGTGGCGGCTCTCGCCTTCGTCCGGCTCGGGCCACCTCCTGCGTCCGCCGAAAGGCCAACCTTGCTCCGATCACTCGGGGAGGGCCTCCGGGCAACACGCTCGGAGCCCGGGTGCCGGGCGGCAATAGCCGTCATCGCCATAGTGGCCTTCCTCGCTTCGCCCTTCATCGCACTCGTCCCGGCCGTCGCGCACCGGCTCGGCCACGGCGGAGCACGTCAGGTCGCGTCGGCGACGGCCCTCCTCACGACGGCCCAGGGTCTCGGGGCGGTGCTCGGTGCACTCCTGATCGCCCCCATCGCGGAGCGGGTGGGTCGCGGGCGCCTGCTTATCGGGGCGCTCTTCGTACTGCCGGCCGTGCTCGTCGCCTACGACCTCGCGCCCGCACTCGCCGTGGCGGCCGGGCTGCTCTTCCTCGTCGGCCTCGTTTACATCGCCGTTCTCTCCGGCCTCTCGACGGTCGTACAGCTTCGGGCACCACTCGAGTTCCGTGGTCGCATCCTCAGCCTCTACCTGGTGGCCCTCGGCGTCGGCTACCCGGTCGGGTCGCTCGTCGAAGGGCCGATCGCCGACCGCTACGGCCTGCCGTGGACGACGTCGGTGGCGGCGATGGTGCTGGCGGCGGTTCTCGCCGTCCTGTCGCTCGCGCGGCCACAGGTGTTTGCGGCGTTGACATCGCCGGCCGAGCCGGCGGAGTCGCCGGCCGGCAACAACGGTGAGCGAACTGCCCGGAGGCCGTGACGCTCACTCCACGACGGCGGCCTACGATCCGACCATGTCGGACTCGCGTGCCTCCCGCGCCGCCCGTGCTGCTCCGCCGGGGGCGGGCTCCGGGCATGTGGCTCCGTCCATCACCCCGAGACAGCGGCCGAAGCCGATCCTGCGCGGCGTCTCCCATGAGGTCGGCGCCATCGCGATGCTCGTCATCGGGCCGCTCGTCGGCCTCGAGGCCCGCGGCGTCGTCGCCGAGCTGTGCACGTCGGTCTACACCTTCTGCGTGACGGCGATGCTGACCGTGAGCGCTCTCTTCCATCGGGTGACGTGGTCGGAGCGGGGCCGGGTGTGGATGCGCCGCTTCGACCACTGCGGCATCTTCCTCGCCATCGCCGGCTCGTACACGGCGATCGCCGGCCTCTCGTTGCCGGGGGCCGACGCTCCCCTCGTCGTCAGCATCATCTGGTTGGGCGCCGTCGGTGGGATCGTCTTTCGTCTCTCCTGGCTCGACGCCCCGAAATGGGCCGTCGCCCTTCCCTTTCTCGTCCTCGGCTGGGCAGCGGTGGCGGTCATGCCGGAGATGCTGCACGCGCTCGGCGGTGTGGGTTTCTCACTCGTTGTCGCCGGCGGGCTCCTCTACACCGTGGGAGCCGTCGTCTATGCCCGGAAACGCCCTGACCCGTGGCCGAAGGTCTTCGGCTACCACGAGATCTTCCATGCCTGCGTCATGGGCGCGCTCGCCCTCCACCTCTGCGTGGTGGCGTTCTTCGTGCTGCCGGCGCACGGCTCCCACTGAGCCCACCGCCGAACCCTGCCGCGCTGCTGGAACGCTCGGGCTGCCCGCGCTGTGAGCGACGCCGCGCTACGAGCGACGCTGGCGCGCTGTGAGCGACGCTGGCGCGCTGTCAACCAGGCCGGGGCGCTATGAGCAACGCTGGCGGGAGGCGTTGAGCATCGGCGCTTCACCGACGGTCCGCCGGAGCGTGAGGCTCAGGACCGAGGCCGCCGGCCGCACCATCGCCAACCGGTACCCGTGCGGGCGGAACAGTCCGAGCTCGCGGCGGGCGAAGGCCGGCAACAGGTCGATGGCCGCTTCACTGATGACCCGCTGCGCGGCGGCCTCGGCAGTCGACCGCCTCGCCGGCTTCATCAGGAACGCCACGACCTCCTCCGCCGCCTCGCTCTTTCGCAGCTCGGGCCTCATCTCGCGCAGGTAGGTCCGGACCTCCTCGGTGGTAACCGGGACCTGGAGCGCCCCGAGCCGGCGCGCCACCACCGCCACCTCGCTCAGGTAGCGGTTCTTCTCCGACAAGAGGAGCGGCCGTCGCGAGTATCTCTGGAATCCTCGGAGGAAGCTCCACACCTCCGTGACATGGACGTAGGTGAGCAGTCCCGGGTCACTCGCGCTGTACGGGCTCCCGTCGGAGGTCTGCCCCCGCACGCGGCGATGGATCGAGCGGACGCGGCGCGCCGAAGCCTCCGCCAGCTCCGACGACCCGTAGGTGGTGGCGGCGATGAAGTCGGCCGTCCGCTGGAGCCGGCCGAAGGGGTCCTCCCGGTAGTTCGAGTGGTCTGCGACGCCCTGAACCACGAGCGGGTGGAGGCTCTGCAGCAACAGGGCCGACATTCCACCGACGAGCATCGGCCCGAGCTCCGAATGGACACTCCAGGTGACCGAGTCCGGGCCGAACCATCCAGGGTCGCCGGCGGGCTCGCGGTAGCGGTGAAGGTCACGACGACGATCGCCGACGGCGGACCGGACACGCTCCTCGACCGGGTGGCCGTGGCCGATTTCACTCACTCGCCAACGGTAACTGGTGAAAGGCCGGGAGCGGCACCGGACCGGGGACCGTTCCCCGGGCGCCTCAGCCGAGGCCGGCGCTCCCGGCCGCGAGCGGCTCGAACTCGTCGTGGCCCTCGGTCACGCACGACAGCTCGAGGGACCGCCCGAACAGCTCCTCGAACAGTCCCTTCTTGCGCCGGAACATCCACCGCTCGAGCTCTGCATCACCCCGCGCCGTCGCAATGAGCTCGACACTCTCCCGGCCCACGAAAGCCTCCAGCTTGCTCACGACAAGGGCATGGGACACGTCGAGACCGTCTGCGATCCGCAGCAGCGACAGCTGGGCGAGGCAGCGCCTCCTGTCGGTGGCGCTCAGTGCCTCCCATGCCGGGAACGTCTCGCGGGGGCGCCCACGGGTGTGATAGCGGCAGACGCAGGCGAGAAGGCGGACCTCGTCCGGAGAGAAACCCCTCAACCCGCCGTTCTCGATCAGATAGGCGGTATGGCGCCCATGGCTGTCCCGGCTGACATGCTCGCCGACGTCATGGAGCAGCCCGGCCAGCTCGAGCAGCTCCCGGTCGCCGGGTCCGAGGCCGTGGACCGGAGCGAGAGCATCGAACACCTGCACGGCCAGCTCGGCAACCTTGCGGCCATGGGCCTCCCGCCAGCTTGACCGGCGGCAGAGGGAGAGGACAGAGGCCCGCCGTATCGCTCTCGGGTCACCGCTGAGATCAGCCCGGTCGTGCTTGCGGATCGCCGACAGGACGATGCCCTCGCGAAGCGCCCACTCGCTCACCATGAGCCCGGGCAGTCCGGTCACCTCGAGGAGCGCCTGGGCGACGGCCACACCGGCCGCCATCAGCTCGGCGCGGCGGACATCGATGCCGGGAAGGCGCGCCCGGTCGGTGACCGGTAGCGAGTAGATGAGCTCGGCAAAGTCGTTGACCTCCTTCGCCGTGATGCTCAGCTGATTGACGACGGGCGGGACGGCCCCGTCACGAAGGGCCACCGAGGTGCGGACGAGAGCGCAGAAAGTCCCAGACGACCCGATCAGCTGCTGAGGCCCCTTGTCGAGGATCTCTCCGAGCACGCCGCCCAGCTCGGCCTCGATCCGGCGGCGGAGGCGGCTGCGGGACTTGGCGCTCGGCGGGTCCCCCCCGACGAGCTCGGTCGTCAACCGTCCCACCCCGAGGTGGAGGCTTGTCGCGTAGACGAGCCCGGCGCGGTCACCCACGCTCAGCTCGAGGCTGCCGCCGCCGAGGTCGGCGCAGAGTGCCGGCCCGGGGTCTATGAGGACGCTCGCCCTTACCGCCTCGAAGATGAGCTGGGCTTCACGGATCCCGTTGATCACCTTCACCCTGACGCCTGCCTCGTCCTCGATGCGCTCGACCGCGTCGGCGCCGTTGCTCGCCTCGCGGAGGGCAGCCGTGCCGTAGGCGAGGAGCTCGTCGGCATGGTTCGCCTCGGCGATCGTGCGGAACCTCTTCACCACTGCCACAGCGGCGTCGAGGGACTCGGCTGTAAGGCTGCCGTGGCGGGCGACGACATCGCCGAGCCGAAGCATCTGCTTTTCTCGCACAAGTGGCTCGAAGCTGCCATCGGGCCGGGTCGCTACGACAAGAAGATGAAACGAGTTGCTGCCGAGATCGAGGGCAGCGATCCTCACGCCCTCTCCCCGGCGTACTCCCCCGAGCCCATGGGCGCCGGCTCGGGCGCCCGGCGCTTACGGGCTCGTTCGACTGCCAGCTCCTGCAAGCGGCCCTGGGTGCTGATGCCCGCCCCAGGCGGGACCCGGCGCCATGCCGCATCTGGGCACAGCTCCCACGCCGAGACGTCGTCGGCCAGATTGAGCTCGAGCGTCTCGTCGAGACGTGCCCGCAGATCCTCCCCGAGGACGGGGGCGAGCACCTCGACCCGCCGGTCGAGGTTGCGCTCCATCAGGTCGGCCGAGCCGATGAAGTGCCGGGCGGCGGGCTCGTCGCCGGACTGCGCCGTCAGGATCGCCGAAACGGTAGATGCGGGAGTGCTCGAGGAAGCGCCCGACGATGGAGCGCACCCGCACCGTCTCGGAGAGGCCGGGCACGCCCGGACGAAGACAGCAGATCCCGCGCACGATGAGATCGATCTGCGCGCCGGCGCGTGAGGCGCTGTAGAGACAATCGATGATCCCGGGGTCGTTCAGCCCGTTGACCTTGATCGTGATGCGGCCGGCTTGCCCGCGGGCCGCCTCCTTCTCTATCTCGCTCATGCACCACGCCCGGATCCCGTGCGGTGATGTGACGATCCGCCGGAACGACGACTGCTTCCCGTAGCCGGTCAGGTAGTTGAACAGGTCCGTCAGGTCCTCGCCGAAGAGCGGATCAGCGGTGAGCAGCCCGAGATCCTCGTAGACACGGGCGGTCTCGGAGTTGTAGTTGCCGGTCCCGATGTGGCAGTAGCGGCGGAGGCCCTCCTCCTCCCGGCGCACGACGAGGCAGGTCTTGGAGTGGGTCTTCAAGCCGACGAGGCCGTAGACGACGTGGACACCTGCCTGCTCGAGCTCACGGGCCCACGAGATGTTGGCCGCCTCGTCGAAGCGGGCCTTCACCTCCACGAGCGCCGCCACCTGCTTGCCCCGCTCTGCCGCCTCGACGAGGGCCGAGACGACCGAGGTGTCGTCGGAGGTCCTGTAGAGGGTCTGCTTGATGGCGTACACCTTCGGGTCGCGGGCTGCTTGACGCAGGAAAGCCTCCACCGAGGTGACAAAGGAGTCGTAGGGATGATGGACGAGGACGTCATGATCACGGAGGACGGCGAAAAGGTCGACACCGTCGTCGGCGGGGGTGGCGAGGCCGGGAGGCGTCATCGGCACCCACGGCGGGTCGCGGAGGGCCGGCCTGTCGAGAGCGTGAATCTCCCACAGCTGGCCGAGATCGAGCGGCGCATCCGACTCGTAGACGTCGTTCGACCCGAGCTCGAGCTCCTCGAGCAGGAGCTCACGGATCTCGAGCGGCATCGTCGTGGCGACCTCGAGGCGAACGGCCTTGCCGAAGCGGCGGCGGCGCAGCTCCACCTCGACGGCGGCGAGCAGATCGTCCGACTCCCCCTCCTCGAGGAGCAGGTCGGCATTGCGGGTCACCCGGAAGGCGTAGTGACCGCCGAGGCGCATCTGCGGGAAGAGGCGGCCGAGGTTGGCGGCGATCACATCCTCGAGACCGACGAAGCGCTGCTGGTCGCCAAGCTGGACGAATCTGGACAACAGCGGAGGCACCTTCACCCGGGCGAAGCGGTGGACCCCCTTGGTGTCGCCCGAGACGAGGACGCCGAGGTTGAGGGACAGGTTGGAGATGTAGGGAAACGGGTGTCCCGGATCCACCGCTAGCGGGGTAAGGACGGGGAAGATGTCACGCTCGAAGATCTTGAGAAGGGCTCCGCGCTCATCTTCAGTGATGCCGTCCCAGCTGACGATCTCCACACCGGCCTCCGCGAGCTCCGGCACGAGCCGCCTCGTGAAGTTCTCGTCCTGCCGCGCGATGAGCTGCCGGCAGCGCCGGCCGATCGCCGCCAGCTGTTCGGACGGCGTCATCCCGTCGGGCGAGCGCGAGCGGAGGCCCGCCGCCACCTGGTCCTTCAATCCGGCCACCCGGACCTGGAAGAACTCGTCCATGCCGCTCGACCAGATGGCGACGAACTTCACCCTCTCGAGGAGGGGGATCTCGCGGTCCTCGGCCAGATCGAGCAGGCGATCGGCGAAGTCGAGCCACGACAGCTCGCGGTTGATGAACCGTTCCGGCCCGTCATGGATGCTGAGCCCGACAGCCGAGCCATCTACGCTGACGTCGGCCTCCACCCCCGAGACGCTACCTTGATCCCGTGACCGCATTGGCGATCGCATCCAAGTCGAAGCCCCGCCGCCGGAGCGAGCTCGGTCTGATGCTCGTCGGCGCCCTCGTCGTGGTGTTCGCCTACGTGCTCGCGACGCTCGGGACGTTCAACCACCTGCCGCGCCATCTGACGATCGTGGCCGCCGCCGCTGCCGCGCTGCTGATCGTGGTCAACGTCGTGAACCGCTGGCTCGTCCCCCACGCCGACCCCGTCCTGATGCCGGTCGTGCTCGTCTTGAACGGGCTCGGCTTCGTGATGATCTACCGCCTGCAACCGTTCGTGAACATCGAGAGCTTCAACGCCCGCGGCCAGCTGCTCTCCGAGAGCGCACCACACATCGTCGGCTACGAATCTTTCTGGACGCTCCTCGGAGTGGGCGCCTACGTGCTCACCCTCCTCGTCGTCCGCCGGTCGCGCGACCTCGAGAGGTACCGCTACCTGCTGCTGTTCCTCGCCATCGGGCTCCTCGTCATGCCGCTCGTCCCGCATCTCGGAGATTCCGCCGAGAACCTCGGCGGGGTCAAGCTGTGGGTGAAGCTGGGCCCGATCTCGTTCCAGCCCTTCGAGGCATCGAAGCTCCTCCTCGTGATCTTCTTCGCGTCCTACTTCGTCGAGAAGAAGGAACTGCTCAGCATGTCGACCCACCGGGTCGGCAACCATCTCCTGCCCGACCTGCGACCGCTCGCACCGATCATCTTCGCCTGGTTGTGCTCTGTCGCCGTCATCCTCCTCGAGCGTGACATCGGTTTCTCGCTGCTGCTCTTCGTGCTGTTCCTGGCGATGCTGTGGGTGACGACGGGACGCTGGCTGTACATCGTGCTCGGCGTGATCGCCTTTGCCGCCGGTACCTATCTCGCCGCCGAGGTCCTCCATCAGATCAACCAACGCGTCGAGATCTGGCTCGACCCCTGGAAGTACCTGAAGCCGGGAACCGCTGAAATAGGGCTGCAGCCCGCCCTCGGCGAGCTCGGCCTCGCTCAGGGCGGCCTCTCCGGCACGGGCCTAGGTCTCGGGGACCCTGGGCGCCATCCCTGTCGTCCAGAGTGACTTCATCTTCGCCGCCATCGGCGAGGAGCTCGGCCTCATCGGGGCGACGGCCGTCGTCGTCGGCTTCGTGTTGATGGTTGGATCTGGCCTGAGAGCGTCTCTGCGGGCCCGCTCGGACTTCTCGAGGCTGGCGGCGCTCGGCCTCACCGTCATCGTCGGCTTCCAGGCTTTCTTCATCATGGCCGGTGTCGTCCGGCTCCTGCCCCTCACGGGCGTCACGCTGCCGTTCGTCTCCTACGGCGGCTCTTCTCTTCTCGCCAACTACGTGCTCGTGGCCGTCCTGATGCGGATCTCCAACGAGGGCGCCACCCCGCTCACGGACCGTTCCCGCAACGCCGCGCCCGTCACGGTGGCACTGGCCCGCACCTGACGGCCTGGCGGCCGGTGGGCTGCGCTGCTTCTTCTGTGCAAGAGAGGTCGGGCCGCCGGGGCCGCGTCCGTCCTCAGTTGGAGCCAGCTGCTCCCGATCCCGCCTGCTCGAGAACTCCCGGCGCCGCCACGATCGGCACCGGCAACCGCTGGCGCAAGGCGAGAGCGATGGCGTCAGAAGGCCTGCAATCGATCGTGCGCGTTCCCGAGAGGCCGGACACGACGATCTCGGCCGTAAAGCTGCTCCCGGTCGACCCGGTGATTCTCACAACTTCGAGCGTCAGGTCGAAGTCCCTCAGAATGAGACTCATGAGCTCGTGGGTGAGTGGCCTCGGGGTGGCGATCCGCCTGGCGGCGTAGCCGATGGCGACGCCCTCGGCCCCCCCGATCGGGATCCGCAGCTCACGGTAGGGCGCGTCCGCCTCCTGGAGCACCACCACCGGGTTGGAGGACGGCAGCACGATGAGCACGTCCACGAAGAGCAACTGAGAGGAGGAGATGTCGGGCTGTTCTGTATCGGCGCTCGACAGCTCTGGCGCCTCCCCGAGGGCGTCCTCGAAACCTGGCGCCGGCGTCGCACCTATGAAATCGATCGTGTCGTCGAGGCTGGACCGGAATGGCTCCTCGTTGCTCTGGCCCTCGCCGGGCGCCGCCACCTCTGCCGGCCCGGGAGCCGACCGGGACTCAACCAGCTCGGGTTGATCCGGATCGGAGTGAGGCGCATCTTCCTCTGCGCCGTCGAGAAGACCGATCGGCGGCTCGATCGCCGCCCGCCGGTCGGCCGGTTCCTCGGCCGTTGGCCTACCGCTTCCCGGCCCGGGCTCTCCGCCGTCGTCCTGCGGGAGATCGGGCGGGACGGCCGGGTCAGAGCCGGCATCCACTTCGCTCACCGGCGGCTCACCCGGCGCATCTCCACGTTGGCCACGAGACCGACGGTAGCGAAGAATGCGAACGAGGCCGAGCCGCCGTAGCTGATGAACGGCAGCGGGATGCCCGTGATCGGCATGAGCCCGATCGTCATCCCGATGTTCTCGAACACCGAGAAAGCAAGGAAGGCGAAGGCGCCTGCGCAGACGAGACGGCCGAAGCTGTCCCGGGCCGTCTGTGCGGCGCGAAGGATCCGCAGCGACACGACGCCGAACAGCCCGATCACAAGGGCCGTACCCACGAAGCCGAGCTGCTCGCCTATCGCCGAGAAGATGAAGTCCGTCTCCTGGTTCGGGACGTAGGCGAGGTTCGTCGAGGCGCCCGCGGAACAGCCCCGTCCCATGCAGCCCGCCCGAGCTGATCGTGACCTTCGACAGGTAGAGGTCGTAGTTCCCGCCGCTCAGGTTGGAGTTCTGGTGCAGGAAGTTCGTCAGTCGATCGAGTTGGTACTGGTCAAGGAGGTGCAGGTGGATCGCAGCCACAAAGCCGCCGACGACAGTGACGAACAGCAGAGCGAGGTAACGGGCGCGCACATTGGCCGCCACCATCATCGCCGCCAGGCAGACCCCGAGGATGATCGTGGTGCCGAGGTCGGGCTGCTTGTAGACAAGAACGAGCGGCACCGCGGCGAGCACCAGGATGCCCACCATCTCCCGCAGCCGGAGGACACCCTGGCGCCGGCTGCAATAGGTCGCGATGGCGATGATGAGCCCGAGGGCGGCGAACTCCGACGGCTGGAGCTGCAACGGGCCGAGCTGGTACCAGCGCTGTGCGCCGAAAGTGTCGCTCGCCGACTTTCCTGCGACAAAGACACCGATGAGGGAGATGACGACGAGGCCGTAGATCGGGTACCCCCACGCCGCCAGCCGCCGGTAGTCGACGAGCGCCACCGCCACCATGATCACCATGCCGAGCACGACCCAGATGGCCTGGCGCTCGAGGTAGTAGTGGCCGTATTGCGAACGGGTCGCCGAATAGACCGTGACTACGCCGATGAGGGCGAGCGCCACGGTGGCGCCGATCAGCGCCACGTCCACGTGACGCAGCATGGCGACGAGCGGATGCCGCTCCCGCCTCGAGGCCACCGGAACCTGTTGTCCGGTGAAGGTGGTCGCCACCCTCGCGAGGATACCTGCCAGCCCTTCCTCATTCCCGGCAATGGGCCCAGCTTCGCCGGCTGGGATGCTCCCGTCACGGTGGGACCGGCCCGGACCGGCCGCCGATTGCCGCCCACATCGCCTCGAGCGGAGCCGGGCAACCTGCCCACAACTCGACCTGACGAGCCGCCTGGTTCACGAGCATCCCGATGCCGTTCGCCGTCCGGGCGCCGGCGCCGGCAGCTCGCTCCAGCCACGGCGACCTCGGCGGGTCGTAAACGAGGTCGATCACGATCTGACCTGACCCGAATCGGGAGGAGTCGACGAAGGTCGGCCCGTCGCCGTCCATGCTCGCCGGTGTCGCCTGTACGACGACGTCGGCCGCATCGAGCTCCACCGGCCGGGCAACCCGGCCGGCAGATCCCGGCCAGGGCGGCAGCACGAAAGGCGTGAGGCGCGCTGCGGTTGACCACGAGCACCTCGCGGGCGCCGGCCTCGGCAAGGGCGAGAACTGCAGCTCTCGCGGCCCCTCCCGCCCCTATGACGCCGCAGCAGCGGCCGTCGGGATCGAAGGCGAACACTTCCCGCAGGTCGTCGAGCAATCCGGCACCGTCTGTGTTCTCGGCCGCCGTCTGGGCACCGGAGAAGGTGAGGGTATTCGCCGCGCCGAGGCGGCGGACCGTGAGCGATCGCCGCGTGGCGAGGTCGGCTGCCGCCTGCTTGTGCGGCATCGTCACCGACAGCCCGACAAACGACATCGCCCGGGCGCCCTCGACGGCAGCCTTCAGATCGACTTCGCCCACCTCGAAGGCAAAGGTACGTCCAGTCAAGGCCGAGCTCGCCGGTAGGCGGCCCTGTGAAGCCGCGGCGAGAGGGAGTGAGAGATCGGCTGGCCGACGACGCCGGCCGCCCTTGTCATCGGAGCCATGCCGTCCGTCACCGCTCCGCCACCGAGCCATGCCTCGAGCATGATCGCCGCAGCCTCGGCGTCAATTGGAGGGCGACGTCGGCGGGACGAGCCGTCCGGCTTGGCGGCCCGCTTGCGGCGACGTGGCGCGCCGGCCCTGTCCGCCCTCCCGCTCTCGCCCACGCCCCCTCGCTCGCGCCGCGCCTCGTCCCGTTCGCGACGCCGGCGCGCCGCCTCGACGGTTGTCAGGCGCTCGTCGAAGGTGACCACGGGCACCGGCAGCACCTCGCCGAGAGCGGCCGCTTCGGCAGCGGCCGCTTGTGCCGCCCGGCCCACCCTGCCGCTCGAGCGCGATCGGCAAGCCGACGACGACGATGCCGGCACCGAGCTCCTCGACGATCGCCGCCAGCACAGCCCGGTCCCTCGTGCCGTCGCCTGAGCGCTCGACGACCCGATAGGGAACGGCCATCCTGCCTCCGGCGTCTGTCACCGCCACACCGATCCGTCGCTCGCCGAGGTCGATCCCGACTGCTCGCATGCCCTCAGCAGACCCCGACCGGTACAAGGCGGGCAACGGACCACAAAGGCGGCCTTCCTGCGGTGCTCCCGGAGACGCCAGCATCAGTCGCTCGTCTCCGCCCCGGCCGGCGGGACGGCCTCTCCGGCGGCTCCTGCCGCCGCTCGCGCCATCGCCGGGCGAGCGGCCCCTCGGCGCCGTGATCGCCCGGCACGTAGAAGCGGCGCCCGGCCAGCTCCTCCGGTAGGTACTGCTGTTCAACATAGCCACGTGGGTCGTCGTGGGGATACTCATAGCCGATCCCGCTCCCGATCGCCGACGCACCGTAGTAGCCGGCGCCGCGCAGGTGCGGCGGGACAGCGGCGAAGGGCCCGGTGCGGACTGCCTCCTGTGCCTGCCAGATCGCCGCCGCGCTCGTGTTCGACTTCGGAGCGAGCGACAGGTGGATGACGGCGTGGGACAGGTTGAGCGCCGCCTCCGGGAGTCCGACGAGCTCCACCGCCTGTGCGGCCGCCGAAGCCACCACTATCGCCATCGGGTCGGCCATCCCGACGTCCTCGCTTGCGAGGATGGCGAGCCTCCTTGCTATGAAGCGGGGGTCCTCGCCCACCTCGAGCAGCCTCGCCAGCCAGTACAACCGCTGCGTCGGGATCTGAGCCGCGCACGCTCTTGATGAGGGCGGAGATCAGGTTGTAGTGCTCCTCGGTGCCATGCCGGAACGCCCGCATCGCTCGCGCCTGCTCGACGTGGCCCACCTCTACCCGGATTCCGGCCCCGGGCCGAGAGCGGCCGCCCTCAGCCGTCCGCACCGCTGTCCCCGGGGCCGGGCGGCTGCCCCTGTCGCTTCCCTCGCCCTCCGGCCGCCGGCGCACTCACCGACCTCCTGCCCGGCGAGGGCGATCGCCACCTCGAGCACCGTGAGGGCGACCCGACCGTCGCCTGACGCAAGGTCGGCGATGAGCCCGAGGGCCGCCCCGCTCGCCGACAGCTCCCTCGGCGCGCAAGGGCCCGCTCGACGACGAGGATCACCTCTGTCTCGCTGAGCGGCTCGAAACGCCACAGTGTCGAGCGGCTGAGGAGTGGCGTGTTGAGGGCGAAGAAGGGGTTCTCGGTCGTCGCGCCGATGAGGACGACGAGCCCGTCCTCGACGCCATGGAGCAGTGCATCCTGCTGAGCCTTGTTGAAGCGGTGCACCTCGTCGAGAAACAGGATCGTCCCCTCGGCGCCCGTCGCGATGGCCTCCCTGGCGGCCTCGAGCTCGGCTCGGACCTCCTTCACACCGGCATCGACCGCCGACAGCGAGCGGTAACGGCGCTGGGTGTAGTCGGCGAGGAGCCGGGCCACCGATGTCTTTCCGGTGCCGGGCGGCCCGTAGAAGACAGCAGAAGAGAGACGATCGGCTTCGACGAGGGCGCGCAGCGGTGCCCCGGGGGCGAGGAGGTGCTGCTGGCCTATGACCTCGTCGAGACTCGCCGGCCGCATGCGGGCGGCAAGGGGGGCCCGTCTCGCCAGTTCGTCGTCGACTGCGGCGTCGAACAGGCTCGGCGGCAGGCGGTGGCCGCTACGGCGGGGCGGCATCGTCTGCCGCTCGTGCCCCGCCGCATCCTCGCCCCGCGGCGGCCCGGCGGTGAGATGCGGATGCCGAGCTCGCCAAGCTGTCTGGCGGCAATCGGTCGGGGTGCGCCCGACATGAGGTCCGTCCCGGACTGGGTCTTCGGGAAAGCGATCACCTCGCGGATGTTCTCCTCGCCGGCGAGGATGGCGACGAACCGGTCTATCCCGACGGCAAAGCCGCCGTGGGGCGGCGCACCGTATCTGAACGCGCCGAGCAGGAAGCCGAACCTGGCCTCGGCCTCGTCGTCGCTTATCCCGAGAGCCGAAAAGACCCGCCGTTGGATGTCGGCCCGGTGGATCCGGATGCTTCCCGAGCCGAGCTCCCATCCGTTCACGACGAGGTCGTAGGCAAGGGACCGCACCTTGAGCGGGTCGGTCTCGAGGAGGTCGAGGTCGTCGGGGTGCGGCATCGTGAAGGGATGGTGGGCGGACTCGGGCCGCCCGTCGGCGTCGAGGCCCTCGAAAAGTGGAAAGTCCGTCACCCACACGAAGCGCAGCGGCCGCTCGGACACGGGCGGCTGGCCGATCTCGATGCGCAGCTGCCCGAGGACTCGACACGTGGTGGCCCGCTCGCCGGCGACGGCGAGGACCAGGTCCCCCGGCTCGGCACCGCTCGTGGAGACGATGGCCGACTGCTCCGACTCCGAGAGGAACTTCGCCACCGGCGAGTCGAGCGAGCCGTCGAGGACCGCGCAGCCAGACGAGCCCGGCGGCGCCGAGCGCCTTCGCCCGCTCGGTCAGCCCGTCGAGGCGCGCCCGCCCGAACGAGCCTCCCCCCGGCACCCGGATCGCCCGCACCGCCGGCGACTTGAAGGCCCGGAACTCGAGTGCCCCCGACGGCGCCGGCGAGATCGACGAGCTCCATCCCGAAGCGGAGGTCGGGCTTGTCGGTCCCGTAGCGGTCGAGCGCCTCGTCCCAAGTCATCGTGACCACCGGCGGGGGCGGGGCGCCGTCCACTTCGGTGGCCGCCGCGATCACCGCGTTCGAGACGATCTCCCAGATGTCGGGCGCCGTGATGAACGACGCCTCCACGTCCAGCTGGGTGAACTCGAATTGCCGGTCGGCCCGCAGGTCCTCGTCACGCATGCAGCGGGCGATCTGGTAGTAGCGGTCGAGGCCACCGACCATCAGCAGTTGCTTGGCGATCTGAGGGCTCTGCGGGAGCACGTAGAACGAGCCGGGCTGAAGGCGGGACGGGATGGCGAACTCCCGGGCGCCCTCAGGCGTCGGCACCCACAAGCAGGGGCGTCTCCACCTCGACGAAGCCCTGCCGGTCCATCTCCCGCCGCAGCGCGGCGTTCACCTTGGCGCGGGTGCGGAGGTTGCGCTGCATCCGCGCCGCCCGCAGGTCGATGTAGCGGTAGCGCAGCCTGACGGCCTCGTCGCTCTCGACCCGCCCGTCCACCGACAGCGGTGGTGGCTCGGCCGTCGCGAGCAGCTCGATCTCCTCGCCGCCGATCTCGACCTCTCCCGTCGGGAGCGCCTCGTTCACGGTGCCCTCCGGGCCGGAGGCGCACTGTGCCGGTGATCCTCACGACGTGCTCCGAGCGCAGGTCGTGAGCGCCGTCGATGACGCACTGGACGATGCCGGTGTGGTCCCTCAGGTCGACAAAGGCAAGATGGCGCCCCTGCTCACGCCGGCGGGCGACCCACCCGCACACGCTGACCCGCTCGCCGGCGTCGTCGGCGCTGAGCCTCCCGCAGTAGCGGGTGCGCAGCCCCGCGCCCGCGCCGGGTCACGCTCGGGAAGGTGGCTGCTCGCCGGCTGTCACAGCCTCAACCTCTGAGCGGTCGCCGGACCCCCGCGCCCGGGCAGCAGGCGATAGGCGTCGTAGACACAGTCCAGCTGGCGCAGCGAGCCGAGGAGCGAGTCGAGATGCGCCGGGTCGGCGAGCTCGAACTCGAAGCGCATCCGGCTAACCCTATCGGCCGAGGTGTGAGACGACGAGGACAGGATGCTGACGTGATGCTCGGAGAGCACCCGTGCCACATCGGCGAGCAGCCTCGTCCGGTCGAGCGCCTTCACCTCGATGCCGGCGACGAAGACGCCCTTTCGGTCCTCGTCCCACTCCACCTCGATCACCCGTTCCTTCGCGCTGGCGGCAAGCGCGAGGGCGTTGGCGCAGTCCTCCCTGTGCACGGAGACGCCGCGCCCTCGGGTGATGAAGCCCACGACCGGGTCGCCCGGCACCGGGCGTGCAACAGCGGGAGAGCCGGACCATGACGTCGTCGAGGCCCTCGACGTAGATCGCCCCCATCCGCCTGTTGCTCGGCCGCCGCGGCTGGAGCGCCGTCGAGGGGAGCTGCTCCTCGTGCTCACCGCCGCGAAGCTCCCGCTCGAGCCGCTGGACGACCGCCTGCGCCGATAGATGGCCCTCACCCAAAGAGGCGTGCAGCGCATCGAGGTCGGCATGACCGAGGCTCGAGGCGACAGAGACCATCGGGGCGGCGCTCTGCAGCTTCTGCACCGGAAGCCCGGCACGGCGCAGTGCCCGCGCCAGCTCCTCGCGACCGGACTCGATGGCATCCTCCCGCCGCTCCCGGGAGAACCACTGGCGGATCTTGTTCCGCGGCACGCGGGGAGGTGACGATCTTCAGCCAGTCCCTCGAGGGGCCGGCGTTGGCGGTCTTCGACGTGACGACTTCGACGCTGTCGCCCGACTTCAGCTTCGACTCGAGCGGCACGAGCCGGTTGTTCACCCGCGCCCCGACGCAGCGGTGGCCGACCTCTGTGTGGATGGCATAGGCGAAGTCGATCGGGGTCGCCCCGGCGGGAAGGGTGACGATCTCACCTTTCGGGGTGAAGACGTACACCTCGTCCTGCTCGAGGTCGACCTTCAGGGTCTCGAGGAACTCGTGGTCGGGCGTGTCCCGCTCCCAGTCCACGATGCGCTGCAGCCAGGCCACCTCGTTGGTCGAGCTGGCGCCGCGGGAGCTCGAGCCGCTCATCTTCTGCGAGCCGCCCTCCTTGTAGCCCCAGTGGGCGGCGATCCCGTGCTCGGCCCGCTGGTGCATCTCGTAGGTGCGGATCTGGACCTCGAGCGGCTTTCCCTCCGCTCCGACCACCGTGGTGTGAAGCGACTGGTAGAGGTTGAACTTCGGCGAGTTGACGTAGTCCTTGAATCGCCCCTGCAGCGGCGGCCAGAGCGCGTGCACGGCACCGAGCGCCGCCCAGCAGTCCTTCTCGGCGGCGACGATTATCCGGATCGCGACGAGGTCGTGGATCTCGTCGAGCTCCTTTCCCCGCACGACCATCTTCTCGTAGGTGCTCCAGAGGTTCTTCGGCCGCCCGGTCACCTCCGCCTCGATCCCGAGCTCGGACAGCCTCGTCCGCACCGCTTCGAGCACGTGGGCGAGCTCCACGTCACGAAGCGGGGCGCGTGCCGCCACCATCTGGGCGATCTCGGCGAAGCGCTTCTGGTGAAGGGTCTCGAAGGCGAGATCCTCCAGCTGCCACTTGATCTCCTGGATCCCGAGGCGATGGGCGAGCGGGGCATAGATCGCCCGCGTCTCCTCGGCTATCTGCAGCTGCTTCCACTCCGGAAGCGCACCGAGGGTCCGCATGTTGTGCAGCCGGTCTGCGAGCTTGATGACGAGCACCCGCCAGTCACGGGCCATCGCCACGAACATCTTGCGCATCGTGGCGGCCTGCTGAGCCTCCTTCGAGCTGAAGCGGAGGCGGTCGAGCTTCGTCAGCCCGTCGACGATGCCGGCGACCTGCGCACCGAACTCCCGCTCGATCATGTCGAGCTCGACTCGGGTGTCCTCGACGGCGTCGTGGAGTAGGGCCGCCGCTGCGCTCACGGCGTCAAGGCCGAGCTCGGCGACGATCGTCGCGACAGCAACAGGATGGGTGAGGTAGGCCTCGCCCGAGGCGCGGAGCTGTCCTTGATGGGCCTGGGCTGCGAGGGAGTGGGCCCGCCGGACGAGCCCAAGGTCCTCTCCGGTCCCCCGCTTCTCGAGGAGGGCGAGCACTCCTTCCACCGACTCCGTCGGCGGCGGGACGATCGACGCGGGCCGGGTTCTCGATCAGCGGCGGGACCGGATCAGGGGCGGGGGAGTCGGTCGCCTCCGTCGCCGCCGTCGCCCGAATCGTGGCTGGTCACTGCACGAAGAGTACCGTTGACCGGCTCCTCGAAGCGGCTGCACTGGCGCGGTGGCGCCGCTTCGGTACTGGCCGGATCTCTGGCTAAGGTCGACAGCAACCAGTGTCGAGCCCCGCCGTCACCACCTCGAGCGACGATCTTGCTCGACCCGGGCGCGATCCGAGCCGGCCGTCTGCCAAGCCGGCCGCTGCCGTGCTCGGGCTCGCCGTCCTCATCGTCGTGCTGGGCTCGATCGTGGCGCTCATCGGGACGGGATCGGCCCACTAGGGCGGAGCGAGCCTCGGTTCGTCGGTTCCCGGCGTCGGGCTGCGCTCGGTGCCGGCCGCCGCAATCCTCCGCCACGTCGCCGAGCCGGGCGAACCCCCGAGCGATGTGGTGACCGACCTCCGCGTACCGGCGGGCAGCACCTATGAGGGAGACAGAGTGGCCGACAAGGGTGTCGACCAGTTCAACCGGAGCGTCACCTTCGCTGTGCCGGCGCCGCAGCGGGAAGTGGAGCGCTTCTACCTGAGAGAGCTCGCCCGCGCCCATTGGCAGCTGCAGTACGACGGGAGGACGGCGGGGGGCGTCGAGCTGCTAGCGCAGCAGAATGGGAACGACGGCTACGCATGGGGCGTCGCCGTCGACGTTACGAGCGTGAACCCGACGCTCACGCCGGCGCTCGCCGGCAGCAGCAGCACAGCCTCCAGCAAGGTCGTGATGACCGTTTACCAGGTCGAGGACGCCAGCTGACGGGTCGCCGCCGGCGACGTGTGATGACGCAGGGGCGCGCTCTCTCGACGAGCAAAGCCCACACGAGCAGGTTGACCGGGTAGATGAAGTAGCCGAAGCGAGTCGCCGGGGCCACGACGATGGCGAGGATGATGGCGAGCCCCGTGAAGCGGGCGACGGCGCTCGGCGTGGTCGGCCGCCACCTCCACCAGCCCCAGCCGACGGCTCCCAGCCCGGCGGCAAGCGAGCAGGACGGTAAGCGGTCGTTTCAGATGTGGCAGGAGAACGACGAGCTCCTGGCCCGGCATCGGGCTGGCCGCAGGAGAGTGCACCTTCGAGAGCCCGAGCGGGAAGTCGATGCGTTCAGGACGAACGAGTGAGGCCCGATCGCGATCCCGAAGGCGATGACCGGCACGACGACGACGGCCGCCGCGAGCAGGTAGCGCCCGACCGCCCGTCTCCCATAGCGGTCGAACTCCGCCAGCGCCAGCAGGAGCAGGAGCCCCCATGCGGTGAACTTGAGCGTGCCGGCGACGCCCATCACCACCCCGGACCAGACGGGCTGGCGCCGCTGGGCGAGCACGAGCGCGAGCAGCATGAGGGCGAGGACAGGCAGGTCGTCCCCTCCGGTCACGAGCGGGAGGGCGCCGGAGGGGAGGATGATGAGGAACTGGAAGGCCCGCCATCGGCGCTCCGGGCGGCGCTGAGACGAGACTGAGGGCCAGTAGCGCCACGAGCAAGGTGAAGAGCGTGAAAAGCACGCGGGCGTCGTCGAGCTCGGGTGAGCTCGTGAGGACATTCGTCATCCCGAAGACCGCCATGCCGGGCAGGTAGGGGAAGAAGGCGTCGGCGTCGAGGGCTCGCGAGTCACCCGAGGGCGAGGCTCCCGCCGAGGAGGGGCTCCCGGGATAGGGGTCCGTACCATGGGCCGCCCGGTCGCCGGCCCGCTCGATCACCGCCACCTCGGGTTGGGCGTTGGCCCCAGGGTGTGCGTCGGCCCGCCAGACGAGCTGGTAGCCGAGCGGCAACAACACGCACAGCACGAGGACCGACAAGCAGATCGTCGCCCGAGCGGGATCTCCGACACGCCCGTGCGGTCGCGCAACGGACCTTCCGCCGCGACGCCGCTCGATGTACCACGAGGCGCCGGCCGCGGCCAGGTACGGCACGATGGCCATCTGGGCCCACTCCCGGTAATCGGCCGTGACGGCGATGGCGATGATGCCCGAGGCAAGGCCGGCCGAGCCGAGGTACAGCAGGCCGTCCTGGCTCAGGACCGGAAGGGCAGCAAGGCGCGCCCAGATGCGCCCGGGCGCGTCGAGCAGAGCTGCCACAGGGTGATCGTACGGGTGACTGGGGCGATGTCAGCGGATAGGCGACCGATCGGCCCCGAGGTTGCCGGACGTCACCCAAGCTCAAGCGGGCAGCCCGCCTGAGCGGTGCGCTCAGCGGTTCGGCTGAGGGGTGTAGCGAAGGTAGGGCTTGAGAGTGGTGAAGCCCTTCGGGAACTTCTCCTTGGCAGTCTCGTCGTCGATCGCCGGGGCGATGATCACGTCGTCACCGTCCTGCCAGTTCACCGGCGTCGAGACGGAGTACTTGGCCGTCAGCTGGAGTGAGTCGAGCACGCGCAGGATCTCCTCGAAGTTGCGACCCGTGCTCGCCGGGTAGGTGATGGTGAGCTTCACCTTCTTGTCCGGCCCGATGATGAAGACCGAGCGCACGGTGAGGGTGTCGTTGGCGTTCGGGTGGATCATGCCGTAGAGTCGGCCACCTTGCGGTCCTCGTCGCCGATGAGGGGGTAGTTCAACTTGTGGCCGGTCACGTCCTCGATGTCCTGCGCCCATCCGGCGTGGGAGTCGACCGGGTCCACAGAGACACCGATGACCTTGGCGTTGCGCTCGGCGAAGTCGTCCTTCAGGCGGGCCACCTCGCCGAGCTCGGTGGTGCAGACGGGAGTGAAGTCCTTCGGGTGGGAGAAGAGGACCCCCCAGCCGTCGCCGAGAAACTCGTAGAGGTGGATCGAGCCCTCGGTGGACGGGGCTGTGAAGTCAGGTGCGGTGTCGCCGAGTTGCAGAGCCATGAGCTTCTCCTGTCGTCGTGTCGTCCCGCGATCCGGTTTGCGTCGCCGTTATGGGTGAGCGCAGGGCGGCTGCAGCGGGAATGTGGCTAACTCCGATGATATTAGTCGGGTATCTCAGCGGTCGAATCGAGTGGCCGACCCTCTACCTCCGTCAAGGCGTGCCGGCGGCGCCGCCTCCTCGCCCGCACGAACAGTGCCGCACCGACGACGGCTGCGACGCCGATCACCGCGTAGGTGGCGGTGCCGGCGACCGAGAGAAGGCGCTCGTACGACTTTCCGGCGAGATATCCACCGACGGTGTAGCCGATCCCCCACAGGACGCCACTCAGGATGTCGAAGACGAGGAAGACGCGGAAGCGGACTCCGGCCATGCCGGCCATCCCGGGGACGAGCGCCCGGAAAACGGCGAGAAACCGGCCGAGGAAGACCGCCACAGCTCCCCGGCGCTGGAAGAGCGCCTGTGTGCGGGCGACGTGCTCGCTGTCCTTCAACGGGCGGTGGCGCAATAGGACCGGGCCGAGGTACTTGCCCACGGCGTATCCCGCCGTGTAGCCGAGGACGGCGGCAGCCACGACCACGCCCGTCATCGAGAACAGGCTGACGTGGCCACGCGAGGCGAGAACGCCGCCATAGACGACGGCGATCTCGCCGGGAAGAACGAAGCCGACGAAGATCGCCGACTCGCCGAAGCAGAGCGAGGCGACGATGAGGTAGGCCGGCCAGCCCCGTAGCGAGAGCAGGCCGTGCAGGAGCGAGGTCACCCGTTCGTCACTGCACGGGCCATTGCGCCAGTGTAAGTCGCGCCCGCCGGCGGCACGCCAGCCGCCGGCAGCGGCCAGGCGGCCCCGGCGCCCCGACGAACGAGCACCTCCTCGTACCGTCGCGAGACGATGGAGCAGGACGCGACGGCCATGAGGGCCGCCCACCGTGCGCCGGGCATCGCCGCTCCGGCGGGAGCCCCCGGAGAGTACCTCCGGCCCGGTCCGGTCCCGGACGGAAGGATCAGCAGGCACTCCTCGAGGGAGCCTTCGCCGTCCCGCCGTCAGGACCGGTGCGGCCCGCCGCCGGCTATGCGGTCTGCCGCCTCTGCCGAGGCCCTGCCGCAGAAGGGCTCACCTCCTGCTGGAGCTGCCGCCGGGTCTGCTCCCAACTCGGCGGCCGGGCACCCCGTGTCGTTGCCGATCTTCCTCTTCTCGCTCGGCTCGGCCGCCCATCGCAGCCTCGTCGGCTACAAGTCGGCCCCGTCATCCGCCGGTCGTTCCGCTCGCCGCAATGCGCCTCGAGATGGTGATGTCTGGTCCTTCTTCGAGGCCACCTCCGACTGCGTGCTTCGCTCCTGCCGGCCCTCGGCGCTGATCGTGCCCGGTGCCCTCGACCATCGGCGGGCGTCCCTCCTGGGGCGGTCGTCACCCTGTCGGCGGTCTCGCCGAGGACGTCCTCGGCCGCCACCTCGGCGGCACCGGAGCCGGCGGTGCCGATCTCCGCCTTGCCGAGGTGCTGCGGCCTCGGCCGTACCGCCGCGCGGCTCGACGCCCGTGCGCGACGGATTCGAGGTGCTGCCGGGCGCCGTCGAGATCGTCCGCGGCGCCACTGTCATCGTCCTCGACGACATCTTCACTTCCGGTGCACGCGCTCTCAGCGCTGCAGCTGCCGCTCACTCACGCCGGCGCCGCCGTTGCCGCCGTCGTGCCGATCGGCCGGCTCGTCCGGCCGGAGCACAGATTCGGCAACGGCAGCATTCTCGTCCGCACTGGTCCGGCGTCCCGTGGCAGCCGGGCGGTGCGCAGCCTGCCGGCCGGCGGCGGAGCTCGTCGCCTGTCGGCAGCGGGGCAGGCGGCCGTCGCCAGGCTGGCCGCCTGAGGTCAGTGAGAGGAGGCGTCCGACCCGGTGGCCGCAACACTTCGAGCGCCTCCCTCCCCTAAGGCCCGGACCGGGCGGCGCGCCCCCGGCCCTTCGTCCGTAGTGTCTTCCGCGTGCCGGTCCAGCTCGGGACGTCGGGATGGCAGTACCGGCACTGGCGGGAGCGCTTCTATCCGCCGGGCGTCCCGCAGCGGTGCTGGCTCGAGTACTACGCCGCCCGTTTCGCCACCGTCGAGGTGAACAACGCCTTCTACCGCTTGCCTGAACGCTCTGTCTTCGAGAAGCTGGCGCGACCGCACGCCAGACGACTTCGTGGTGACGGTGAAGGCGAGCCGGTACCTCTCGCACATCCGCCGGCTGAGGGAGCCCCGCGAGCCAGTGCAGCGGCTGGTGGAGAGAGCGGCCGGCCTCGGGCCGAAGCTCGGCCCTTTCCTGCTGCAGCTGCCGCCCGACTTCCGCTGCGACCTCGGGCTGCTCGACGCCACCCTCGGCGAGTTTCCGAGGCACCTCCGGGTGGCCGTCGAGGTCCGCCACCCGAGCTGGTGGGTCGACGATCTTGGCCGAGCTGCTCGGCCGCCACAATGCCGCCTATTGCCTGGCTGACTCGCCGGCACGACGGGGGCCGATCTGGAGGACGGCCGACTGGGGCTACATCCGGTTCCACGCCGGGCGGTCATCGCCGCAACCCTGCTACGGCCGGCGCGGCGCTCGCATCGTGGGCGACGCGCCTCGCCGAGCACTGGGCGCCCGAAGAAGACGTGTTCGCCTACTTCAACAACGACCCGCTCGGATGCGCGCTGCGCGACGCCGTCTGGTTCTCCCGCGAGCTGCGAAAGGTCGGGACTGGAGCCGACACGGGTGCCGGCGAGTGTGCGGGAGACCCCCGTCGGCTGAGCTCCGGCGGCTCGGCGTTGGCGCCGGTGAACGTTCGAGGCCTGACTCGGCGCCGGCGACTCCTCGCCCACGACCGGCCGCGCCGGCTAGGCCTGCTCCCGGAGGCGCTCCCGTTTTGCCTGGGCGGTCCTCCGGCCCCGGGCCGCCTGGTCGAGAGTCACCTTTCGGAGCCTGACGCTCGAGGGAGTGGCCTCGACGCACTCGTCCTCCCGGATGAACTCGAGCGCCTGCTCGAGCGAGAGGAGCCGCGGCGGGATCAGCCGGACGAGCTCCTCTGCGGTCGATGACCGGACGTTCGTCAGCTTGCGCTCCCTGGTCGGGTTGACGTCGATGTCCTCGGCCCGGACGTTCTCACCGACGATCATCCCCTCGTAGACCTCGACGCTCGGCCCGACGAACAGGGCGCCACGCTCCTGGAGCGAAAGGAGCGAGTATGCCGTCGTCACGCCGGAGCGGTCAGCGACGAGCGAGCCGCTCTGGCGGAGCCGCAGCTCCGCCGAACCACGGCTCGAAGCGGTCGAAGACGTGGTGGATGACGCCCGTCCCCCGCGTCTCGGTCATGAACTCGGTCCGGAACCCGATCAGCCCCCGCGACGGGACGGCGTACTCGAGGCGCACCCAGCCGGTGCCGTGGTTGACCATCTGCTCGAGGCGCCCCTTGCGCAATGCCACGAGCTGGGTCACGACGCCGAGAAACGCCTCCGGCACGTCGATCGAGACGCGCTCCACCGGCTCGTGCAGCTTGCCGTCGATCGTCCGGGTCACCACCTGGGGCTTGCCCGACGGTGAGCTCGAAACCCTCCCGCCGCAGCAGCTCGACGAGGACGGCCAGCTGGAGCTCGCCCCGGCCGTGCACCTCCCAGGTGTCCGGCCGCTCCGTCGGGGCGATCCGGATCGAGACGTTGCCGACGAGCTCGGCGTCGAGGCGGTTCTTCAGCAGCCGTGCCGTCACCTTGGCGCCGTCGCGGCCGGAGATCGGTGAGGTGTTGGTCCCGATCGTCATCGAGAGGCTCGGCTCGTCGACGGTGAGGACAGGCAGCGGCCGGGGATCGAGCGGGTCGGCGAGCGTCTCGCCTATCGTCACGTCGTCGAGGCCGGCGACGGCGATTATCTCCCCCGGTCCCGCCTCCGAAGCAGCGACACGTTCGAGGCCCTCTGTGACGTAGAGCTCCGAGATCTTGATGTTCTCGATCCGACCGTCCGCCCGGCACCACGCCACCTGGGCCGATCGGCGGATCGTGCCGTTCAACACCCGGCACAGAGCGAGGCGCCCGAGGTACGGCGAGGCGTCGAGGTTGGTGACGAGCGCCTGGAGGGGATGGCCCTCCTCGAACTCCGGCGGCGGGATGTGGTCCCGGATCGCCGCGAAGAGCGGCTCGAGGTCGTCGCCCTCGTGCTCGGCATCAAAGGAGGCATGTCCGGCACGGGCGTTGCAGTAGAGGATCGGGAACTCGATCTGGTTGTCGGCGGCGTCGAGGTCGAGGAACAACTCGTACACCTCGTCGACGACCTCCTTCGGCCGGGCGTCGGCCCGGTCGATCTTGTTGATGACAAGAACGACGCGGAGGTCCTTCTCGAGGGCCTTCCGCAGACACGAAGCGGGTCTGCGGCAGCGGACCCTCACTGGCGTCGACGAGCAGGAGGACGCCGTCGACCATCGCGAGGGCCCGCTCCACCTCCCCGCCGAAGTCGGCGTGGCCCGGGCGTGTCGACGATGTTCAGCTTGATCCCGCCGTGGCGCACGGCTGTGTTCTTGGCGAGGATCGTGATGCCCTTCTCCCGCTCGAGATCCATCGAGTCCATCACGCGCTCGGCGACGTCCTGGTTGGCGCGGAAGACGCCCGACTGCCACAACATGGCGTCGACGAGCGTCGTCTTGCCGTGGTCGACATGAGCGACGATGGCAAGGTTCCGGAGGTCGTGGCGGGCAGTCATACGAGGTCTCGCCGCATCGGATCCGGCAAGCCATCCTACCGGAAAGGGCTCGCCGTCCCGAGGCGCATCGCCGTTGCAGGCTGTCCCCGCCCTCGGATCGCCAGGGGCTCGCGCCGCTCGTGTGGCCTCGACGAGAGCTGACAGGTCCCGCCAGGGAGCGCCCTAGGGTGCAGCTCAGCCCCGCACTGCTCACCAACCGGAGGTGCACATGAGCGACGCGATGCCTGTCCTTCTCGACAGAAAGGCTGCCCGGCTCGGCGCAAGCGGCCTGGCGGCGCTGCGTGTCGGTATCGGGCTCGGGGCGGCGTTCCTGCCGCGACGCGTCCTTCGGCCATGGGTCGGACCCGAGACCGCCGCAGGCCAGGGAGCTCCGCTCCTCGGACGTGCCCTCGGCGGCCGTGACCTCGCCCTCGGGATCGGCGCCCTCATCGCCATCCGGGACGACGGGGCGGCCCGCGGCTGGATCGAGGCAGGCGCCCTCGCCGACGCCGGAGACACGATCGCCATGTTCCTCGCCTTCAGGAAGCTCCCCGAACGCACCCGGTTGCCGATCCTTGCTCTCACTCTCGGAGCCATAGCCGCCGCCGGCGTCCTCGCGCCGGCGATCGATCAGCCGGGCGAATGACCGGAGCGGCAGGCGCGGGCAGAGGCTCCATCTAACCTCAGCCGGATGCGCTTCGCCTTCAAGACCGCCCCCCAGCACACCACCTGGGGCGCCATGCTCGAGGTGTGGAAGGCGGCCGACGACATCGAGGTGTTCGAGTCGGGCTGGACCTTCGACCACTTCTACCCGATCCACTCGGACTCGACCGGCCCCTGCCTCGAGGGCTGGATGACGCTGACGGCCCTCGCCCAGGCCACCCGGCGCCTGCGGCTCGGGACGCTCGTCACCGGCATCCACTACCGCCACCCCGCCGTGTTGGCGAACATGGCGGCGACGCTCGACATCATCTCGGGGGGCCGGCTCGAGCTCGGCGTCGGCGCCGGCTGGAACGAGGAGGAGTCAGGCGCCTACGGCATCGCCCTCGGCTCGCCGAGCGAGCGCAGCGACCGCTTCGAAGAGGCGTGCGAGGTCCTCGTCAGCCTGCTCGGCAACGAGACCACCTCGTTCAAAGGGAAGTACTACGAGCTGTCCGACGCCACGCTGCAACCCGAAGCCGGTGCAGCAGCCGCACCCGCCCCTCTGTATCGGCGGGAGCGGGGAGCGGCGGACGCTGCGGACCGCTGCCCGCTTCGCACAGCACTGGAACTTCGTCGGCGGCCCGGTCGAGGAGTTCGTCGATCAAGCGGGACGTCCTCCACCAGCACTGCGCCGACCTCGGCCGGGACCCGAGCGAGATCCTCATCTCGAGCCATCGTCCGCTTCGACGGCGACCCGGCGGCGACGGCGGCCGCGGCCGCGGCTCTCGGCGAAGCCGGCGTCGAGCTTGCCATCGTGCAGCTGCGGCCGCCCCACTCGGCCGCCGTGCTCGAACCGCTGGCAGAAGCTCTCGCCGAGCTGACCTGAGCCTCGGCCACCTCCCGTCCAGTTGCGGTGGGCGAGCAGCCCATTCAGGCCCTCGGAACGTCGGCGCCTCCACCACCCAGCACCGGGTCTGAAAAGCTCCGGGCAACGCCTCACGGCGCACTCGGTGTAGAGGTGCCCGTGAGCGGCTAGCCTGGTTGCAACCGAGTTGCTCTCCGTCTCGCTCTTGTTGGGTACGACTGGTCCTCGGAGACAGGAGCCCACAGTGGCCCGCAACGAGGACGCGATCCGGTGACGGTCTTGGCGCGCTCTCCCAGTTCTTCATCAGCGATGGCACGCTCGGGGACACCCTTCTCCGCGTCGCAGAGCTCGCCTGCGAGGCGGCGCCGGCGGACATGGGCGGTGTCACGTTGCTCGTCGAGGGCCGGGCGAGCACCGGCGTGTTCACCGACCCGGAAGCGGTCGTGATCGACCAGGATCAGTACGGCACCGGTCGAGGCCCGTGCCTCGACGCCTTCCGGAACCGGCTCGTCTACCGCATCGACGATGACCACGAGAGGACACTCGCTGGCCGGAGTTCGCCCGCGCTGCCGCCGACCACGGCATCAGCTCCACGCTCTCCCTGCCCATCATCGCCCGCGACGAGGCCCTCGGTGCGCTCAACCTCTACTCCCGCCAGCCGGCCGCCTTCGACGATGAAGACCGCCGCCCGCCTCGAGGACTTCGTCCGCCAGTCCGCCATCGTGCTTGCCAACGCCCAGGTGTACTGGGACGCCCGCAACCTGAGCGAGAACCTCAACCAGGCGATGCGGTCGCGGGCGACGATCGACTATGCGGTCGGGATCGTGATGGCCCACGGCGGCCGAAGCCCGGAAGAGGCGTTCCAGGTCCTCGTGCGGGCCTCGCAACGGGAGAACCGCAAGCTCCGCGAGATCGCCGCCGAGATCGTCGAGCGCGCCTCGCGGCGAGACGCCCCCGCCACTGACCTCCTCGGCCCGAAGAGCGCCGGCGACGACGACCGGTAGCTCCTCTCCCGAGAGGAGCCGGCGGGCATGAGCGCGCCCAGCCTCAGCCCGCAGAGCCTCCGCTCGCGGAGCCTCAGCCCGATGTGGCCCGGCTCACGTACTTCCACCCCGACAGGAGAGCAAGTCCGTACAGGGCGGCCACCACGATGAGCAGGAACCGGTAGCCCGTTAGGAGCGCCAGGTACTCGAGCGCACCTCCGACGATCGCCCCGAGAAGGTTGGCGCGCAAAGGCGGATGTCGAGGCCCCGATCTCCTTGAATCTCTGAGCAAAGATCAGGTTGGCGACAAAGATCGGCGCGAAGGCTAGAGCCGTCGCGGCAAAGAACCGGGGCACCTCCGACAGCGAGAGCACGGTCTCCTGCGGGACCGCCCAGGCGACGCCGAGAACAGCCAATAGCGCCAGATAAAGGAGAGCCGGATGGGGCAGCCGGACCCGTCGCACGACCTCGATGGCGAGGAAGACCGAGGCGAGGACGCCCGCGAAGACGAGCGAGTTGACGAGCCAGGTCGTGCCGAACAGGAGGGCGAACTGCACGATGTTCTTCGTCTCGAGGAGAAGGAAGGCCCCGCCCATGAGAGCGAGGTCCAGGTAGGGGCGGAGCCGCCGGACCGGTCCGCCCGCCCAGCGCACCGTGGCGAACGAGGCCACCAGGATCAATGCGAGCGTCCAGACGTAGAACCACGGTATTCCGCGGACAGCCAGGTAAGGGAACGGATAGTCGTCGGTGGCCGGCGCCAGGGCCGGCCCTCGCCAGAACGTCCTGCAACCCGGGACGACACCGGTCCTGTCAATCGTGAGCACTGCCTGGCGACGCGCCGCCAGCGCCGCTCCGAGCTCGACGCAGGGGCGAGTCCCGTAGGCGTCCTTGAGCGTCGTCGCGTAGCGGTTGAGCAGGAACGGCTCGTAGTAGTTGTACATGGCGAAGGTGCCGTGCGAGGTGAGATGAGCCCGCGCTTCCTGCATCGCCTGCAGGGTGAAGAGGTAATTCTCGAGGCGGAGATTCGACTGGCCGGGCAGGAGCGTGAGTGAGTCCGGCAGGGCGAACAGGATGAGGTTGTAGTGCTTGGAGGTGTTCTGGAGGAATGCCCGGCCGTCATTGATGTGGACGGAGACCCGCCTGCTCTGATACGGGTGGTTCGGGTTGTACAGGACGCCGAGATGCTGCAGGACCGGGTCGATCTCGACGGCGTCGATGTGCCGGGCACCCTCCGAGAGCGCCACGGCGACATCGTTTCCTGTTCCGGCCCCGACGACGAGGACCTGCTTCAGGGAGTCCTTCCTCAGGTGGTGGTAGGGATAGAAGTAGAAGGGCTCGAGCTTGTGGAGCCTTGCCACCGGGTAGATCGTCTGATGGGGGATGTTGTTAGCCGAGACGTCGAGGGCGGCCGCCCGGTGGCCGCCCGGCCTCACCGCTGTCACCTTGTAATAGGGCGACCAGTAGTCGGTCGACGAGAGGGACTCGACTCCGAGGAGGACGATGACGGCGGCCACGCCGGCGAGCTGCCAGTAGCGGGGGTTGCGGCCGAGGAGGATGAGCAGGGCGGCCGCCGCGACGAGCCCCCAGACGACCGGGGGCATCTCGGCAAACGCGAGAGCCGAGAAGACGGCGATGCCGCCGATGCTGCCGAGGATGTCGAGGCGGTACGCCTCGAGCGAGCTGAAGCATGTGAAGATGCGGGCCACCCCTTGGCCGATCCCGGCCATGATCACCACGCTCAGCACGAAGATGACCGGCAGGCTGACCCACTGGGGTAGCGCCGGCAGCCCGAATCCTCCGCTCAGCTGATGGGGGCCGTGGAGGCTGGCGAGCGAGACCGGGAAGAGCAGCACGAAACCCGTGAGGGCCGTCAAGGTCAGCGGGACGAGGCGAAACAGGTCGGTCTCCGACTTCGCCAGGAGGAAACCGACCCCGATCCCGAGGAAGCTCCCGAGAAGCACGAAGTTCGTCACGTATGCGAGATAGACGTTGTTCGCCGCCGTCCAGCGTATGAGGAACAGCTCGACGAAGAGCATCAGGAAGCTGGCGATGACGAAGATGCCAACGGGGCGGCTGGTCGCTCCCGGGCTCGCCCGGCGTCCCCCCGGCCTGGGCTCGTCCGGCCGATGGTTGGCCCGGCGTCGGGCGGTCCGGACCTAGATCCACGAGACGGCGCGAGGCGGCAGGCGTGGGCGGGGATAGTCGTCGGTGGAGGGCGCCACGGCGAGTCCGGGCCATAAGGTCGAGCAGTTTTGCACGCGACCGGCCCCGTTCATCGTCACACCGACTGCCATCGCGCTCCGGCTCGTCCTCCCGATGAGCGGGAGAGGTCACGCATCGAGAGAGCCCGGCCCGCTCACGTCATGGATCAGGAGAAGCAGTATGAGTCCGAGGAGGCGTCCCCGCCCTGGAGACGCACCTGGTGTGCCCTGAGGCCGCGGAAGTCGTCGACGAAGAACTCATTGTCGAAGCTGATCCCGCCGCCCGGTGCGGCGTCGAGCTTCACCATCCAGGCGCCGACGCCCTCGGGGTAGAACTGGTCGTCCCAGGCGCCGTAGAGCGAATTGGTGAAGTAGACCCGCCGGCCGTCCCGGCTGACCTCGACCATCTGCGGGCCTCCCCTGAGCGGCTCGTCCGAAGCCGGGTGCGGGGCGCGGCCGGTGATGCCGCCGATGCGGATCGAGCCGCTCAGCCGGGGGGAGAAGGGGTCCGAGACGTCGTACTGACGGAGTTCGCCCGTGCCCCAGCAAGAGACGTAGAGGAACCGGTCGTCGACGGAGAGGTCGATATCGGTCACGAGCGGGGGCACCGCCCCGAAGCCCTGCAGGAGCGGCGGCAGCACGCTCGGATCAGCGGGCTCGGCCGGGATGTCGATCACCTTCGTGACCGAGAACTCCCCGGTGTCCGGATCCTGGTGCCACACCCAGATGGAGGCCGACAGGTCCTCCACACTGACGACGGCGTTCACGAAGCCGTAGATCTTGTCGGGATGGTGGGCGGGACGGAGCTCGAGTGCCATCTGGTACGAGTCGCCGAGGTCGAGCACCTGCCGGTGGCGGCGCTTCTCCAGGTCCCAGATGTGGATGGCGTGGCCGTACTTGCGGCCAAGCAGCATCTCGGGGACGATCCCGTTCTCGATCATCGAAGGCGTTGCCCACTCGCTCGAAACGAGCACGCCGGCGTTGAGGTGCCACCAGAAGTCGTAGGCGAGGCGCTGCGGGCCGCGGTCGAGCTCCCACTGCTCGAGAGGCTCGAAGGTGTCGTGGTCGAGCACGGCGATGCCGCCCGGCCCCTCCTCACCGCCGCCGCCGAGGGCGCTCAGATATAGACCTGATGGGCCGCAGTGCAACGTATGGGGCCGGGAGTATCCGGCCTTCTCGGCCAGGGCGCTCGCCTCGATCGTCCTCACGAGACGGGGCTGGCGCGGGTCGGGCTTGGTGTCGACGACGTTGATCCGGGAGGAGCGGATCCCTGGAAGGAGCAGGTACCGTCTCTCGAGGTGACTGGCGTCATGGCCGCTGTGACAAAGAGCAGAGCTGCAGGCGTTCCAGCCGAAGTGGTGTAGCTCGTCACCGGCCTCGGGCATGTCGAGCCAGCCGACCACCTTCGAGTAGTCGGCCGAGCCGGCTTTCACGTCGATGACGGCAAGAGCATCGGCGCGCGCGCGGGCCGTCGCGATGGAACGCGGCTACGTAGGCCAGCTCCTCGGCGGGCGCAGCGGCGGCGTCCTCCGGGGTGCGGTAGAAGGTCGGGTCTGACCCACCTCCGTCGCCGTCGTGGCGACGGTGGTCGGAATCGTCCTCTGCCATCCTGAGCATCTCCTCCGAGTCGATCCCACAAGGGTGCGGCGGTGTGTCGGTGATCGACCTGGCAAGGTATCAACCGGCAAGCCGGGAGGCAACGCCCTTGTAGCGGGTGGGTGACGGCCGTCACGGCAACGGGGCGTGGGCCACTGCAGCGATGGCGCCGAGGGCGCCACAGCCGATGAGTGCCGCCACGACCCCCTTGCGCAACCCGATGAGCCATGCCAGCCGCGAGGAAGGTGATCCCGAGCTGCCATAGGTGGGACAACCCCAGCACGAGCGGGATCGTCACCCCGCCGATCCCGCCGATGGCAGCTGCTCCCGCGCCGGTCAGGAACGCCTGTACGTGGTCGCTCCGACGGACCCGGTCGAAGTGCCGACCACCAGCCATCACGAAGCGAACGAGGGGGCGAACGCCACAACCGAAGCGAGAATCCCACCGAAGAGCCCGTGAGCGGCGTAACCGACGACGGCGACGGTCTGTACCACCGGTCCCGGTGTGATCTGGCCGAGGGCCACCGCATTGAGGAACTGGGCGTTCGTCATCCAGTGATACGTGCTCACCACATCGTGCTGCATGAGCGGGATGATCACAAAGCCGCCCCCGTATGAGAGGGCGCCCACCTTGAACGCGACGAGTGCAACGGCTCCGAGACCGCCGACCGGCTGGCACCAGCCCGAGAGGAGAAAGGCGGCGGCGAACCCCTTACGGGTCGCCGAGTGCCCCCGCCACCGAACCCCTAGCTCAGCCAGTCCGCAGGCGAGGAGCACGAACACGAGGTCCTGGCCCGCGAGCGCACCCATCACACCGCCGGTCACGAGGTAGCCGAGCCACCGGCGCTCCCGCCAGGCGTTCCCCCTCACCCGATGCTGACTGGCCGGGAGGAGCGCGAGAGCGGCGCTCAGGGCGACGGCCGGGACGCCGGCGCCGGCGCCGGCGGCGATGCCCCTTATCCAGTACGGCGAGTCTCCGGGCGAGGAAGACGGCAGACAGCCCGAGGATGATCAAGAGGCCCGGGAGGATGAAGCAGATGCCGCCGAGGAGGGCGCCCGACCCGGCCGCGGAGCCTCCATGCGCAAAAGATGGCCAGTTGCGTGGAAGCGGGTCCCGGCAGGAGGCTCGTCACCGCTATGCCGTCCTCGAACTCGCCAGGCGCCAACCAGTGTCGGTCGTCGACGCACAGCCTGCGGAGAAGCGAGATGTGCGCCGGCGGCCCTCCGAAGCCCGTCACGCCTATCCGGGACCACTCCCGCGCGATCGTCCGCAGCGCCACCTGCGGTTCTCCTGCGTCGCCCGGCACGCGTGCTTCCGCCATCTCGATCGTCAGGCTTGCCGGCTTCGGGCCGGCCGGTGGCGCAAGGTCGCCCTCATCGAAGGCGGAGGAGGCATCTTGTCTTTCATGCCACGAACGCTGTGCTGGCTTCGCCGAACTCAGGCCGGCTCAGCGGTCGGCCCGTCTGCGATCTGCCGCACCCGATCGACGAGAGCCTCGATCTCAGCTTCGGAGTTGTAGGCATGGGGAGACGCCCGCACCGCCGACGAGATGCCTCTCTGTTCCATGTCGAGGCGCGCCCATGGGGCACCTGTCACCGAGACATTGATGCCGACGGCGGAAAGGACCCGCTTGCACTGATCCCGCCTCGTGGCCAGGCACGGTGAAGGTGACGATCCCCGACCGTTCGCCGCCGCCGTCGTGAGTCAGTGCGCCGGCTTCGGCGAGACCGCTTCGCAGCGTGTCCGCCAGCAGCTTGATCCGCTCGGCGATCAACTCGATCCCGGTCCGAAGGGCGTAGTCGACGGCGACGCCGAGGCCGAGGCGACCGGCATATGAAGCCTCGAACTGCTCGAAGCGCAAGGCCCTGTCGCTCAACTCGTAGTCATCCTCATCCAACCAGCGAGCCGATGACCCGTCGAGGCCGGGTGGCCGCATCCGCTCAGACCACTCAGGTGCCGCATACAGCCAGGCCGTCCCGCGGGGGCCGCGGAGGAACTTGCGCCCCGTGCCGGTCGCCACGTCGCACCCGATCGTCGGGATGTCCACGGGAAGCTGCCCTGCCGATTGGCAGGCGTCGAGGAAGAAGGGGACGCCGGTGGATCGGGTGCGCTTGCCGACCTCGGCCACCGGGTTTACGAGGCCCCTGTGGGTGCCGACATGGGTGGCCGTGACGAGTCGGACCCTGTCGTCGAGCCGCCGGTCGAGGTCGTCGAGATCAAGTGCTCCGTCGTCTTGCGACGTGATCGACTCGATCGTGATCCCGAACCGATCCCGTGCCTGCAGAAGTGAGAGATAGTGGCTGTTGTAGACGGCACGGTCGACGATCACGCGGCCCCCGCCATCGAACCATCCGCCGAGGGCGAGCCCCCAGAAAGCCTTCGACCACGACGACGTGTCGCTCTCGGTCAGCGCCACGTCGAGCGGATCGACGCCGAGAAGACGGCCCACCGAGGCGTGCACAGCACCGAGATCGGCGGCGGCGGCTGCTTCAGCCTCGTAACCGCCAGTTTGCGCCTCCGACCAGAGATGCCCGACGACAGCCTCCACGACCGGGCGGGGAGGAAGCGAAGCCCCGGCGTTGTTCAGATGAGCGACAAGCTCGCAGCCTGGCGTGTCGGCGCGTAGGCGATCGAGGTCCAAAGGCACGTGGAGATCGTCGCGCACGACGCCGCCGGTCGCAGTGTGCCGCCTACGGGCCCACTCATCGGGGCGTCGCTCTTACAATGGGCTTCCGATCGGAAGTGGATCTGACAGATCAACACAGGCGCACGAAGCCGTCCAAGAGTTGCGCCCTCGCCCGGCAATCCTTCCCGTTATGGCCTTCGAACCGGACCACCCGACCCCTTCCCCGGGAGGGAACCCGGTGAGCACGCAACGCCACGCGCGGTCGGGCGGGCGGGGCATGAGGAAGGTGCCTGAGCTCACCGCCTACTTCTGGATCATCAAGATCCTGACGACCGCACAAGGGGAGGCCGTCTCGGACTTCCTCGTCCACAAGCTCCCGCCCGTCACCGCCGTCGGGATAGGCGGTGCCGGCCTTGTCATCGCCCTCGTCCTGCAATTCTCAGTCCGAAGGTACATCGCCTGGGTCTACTGGCTCGCCGTCGTCATGGTCGCGATAGCCGGCACGATGGCCGCTGACGTGTTGCACGTCCGCTTCGGGGTTTCCTATGCGGTCTCGTGCAACCAGCTTTCGCCGTGATCCTGGCCGCCGTCTTCGTCGTCTGGCTGCTGAGCGAGCGCACCCTGTCCATCCACAGCATCTACACGCTCCGCCGGGAGGCGTTCTACTGGGCCGCCGTCATGGCAGCTTTCGCCCTCGGCACCGCCACAGGCGATCTCACCGCCACCACGCTCCACCTCGGTTATCTCCTTTCGGGCGTGGTCTTTGCCGGCCTCATAGCCATCCCCGCCCTCGCCTACCGGCTGCTCGGGCTGAACGAGGTGCTCGCCTTCTGGATCGCCTACGTGCTCACCCGTCCCCTCGGCGCCTCGTTCGCCGACTGGACGAGCAAGCCGCACCCTCGCGGCCTCGCCTTCGGCGACGGCCCCGTCAGTCTCTGCGCGACCATCCTCGTCGTCGTCTTCGTCGCATTCCTCGCAGTGACTCGCAAGGACGTCAAGCCCGAAGCCGTCGCCGAGCGGCGATGACTGCTCGAGGGGCGCCTGACAAGCCAGGCCCGCGGTGCCCTGGCTCCGCCGGAGACCAGCTACCGTCGGACTCGTGCCCGAGACATCGGCGGCCGAGGCGGCGACGCTCATGGAGGGAGGCGCTGTGCTCCTTGACGTGCGAGAGCCCGAAGAATGGGAAGCCGGGCACGTTCCGGGCGCCGTCCTCATCCCGATGGGAGAGGTGGGCGGACGCCTCGACGGAGCTGCCGAGCGATCATCGGGTCGTGGTGATCTGCCGATCGGGCCACCGTTCGGGGATCGTCACCTCCGCCCTCACGAGGGCCGGCTATCAGGCGGTCAATCTCGCCGGCGGCATTCTCGCCTGGGCGGCCGAAGGACGACCGGTGGTCACCGAACAGGGGACGCCGGGCACCGTGATCTGAGTCCCCCTGCCGGCGGCGCCCGCAGGTACGGAGCGAACATATGTTCGGCTATGATCGCCCGCGATGGCATCGAGACGGGGAGCCACCATCCTCCATGCCGACCTCGATGCTTTCTATGCATCAGTCGAGCAGCTCCTCGACCCTTCCCTGCGAGGTCTTCCCATCGCCGTTGGCGGCGGCGTCGTGCTGGCTGCCTCCTACGAGGCGAAGGCCTTCGGGATCGTCGCGGGGATGTCGGGCCGGCGTGCCCGGCACCTCTGCCCGGGCCTTCATTTTGTCGGCGGCCACTTCGGCCAGTACCAGGAGCTCGGTGACCGGGTCATGGACGTGTTCGGCGACTTCACCCCGCTCCTTGAGAGGGTCTCCATAGACGAGGCGTTTCTGGACGTCGCCGGCTCCACCCACCTGTTCGGCTCGCCGGCGGAGATCGCCTCGTCCATCCGCAGGCGGGTGCGGCACGAAATCGGCCTTCCGGTCTCTGTCGGAGTTGCCCGAACCAAGCACCTCGCCAAGATCGCCTCGCAAGTCGCCAAGCCCGACGGGTTGGTGGAAGTGCCACCGGACAGCGAGCTCGAGTTCCTTCGCCCGCTGCCTGTCGAGTTGATGTGGGGCGTCGGGCCGGCTACGCGGGAGCGATTGGAGAGAATCGGCATCCGGACGATCGGTGATCTGGCGGCTGCACCCTCACCGGCTCTTCAGACGCTGCTCGGCGAGAGCGCCGGCCACAAGCTCGGCTCACTGGCGGCGAACCTCGATCCAAGAGAGATCGAGACGGCCAGGCGGGCAGCTTCTGTCGGCGCCCAGGCCGCCCTCGGCCGCAGAGATCCGTCTCCCCTCGCTGCTCCGCTCGACGCTCGGCTATCTGGCCGACCGCGTCACCTCCCGGTTGCGAGCGGCCGGTCGGGCAGGGCGGACGATCACGGTGCGGGTGCGCTTCGGCGGCCTCCGATCGGTAACCCGGTCGGTGACTCTCCGCAACGGCCGTCTCGACGACGTTGACCGTGACGGAGCTGGCCGTCGAGCTCGCCGGCGTCGCCTTGGCGTGCCACAGACAAGAGCACGAGATCACGTTGCTCGGCGTGTCTGTGTCCAATCTCGTCGATCAGGCATCCCTCCAGCTGGAGCTACCGCTCGGCTCGGGGAATGAGCGCCACCGACCGGGCACCCCGCGGGGGAACGCCCGTTTGGCCGCCGATTGTTCAGTCGATGCGATCCGGGCCCGCTTCGGGAACGGGGCGGTCGGCTACGCCGCCGTCGTCCTCTCACCCGAGAGCCGCGTGCCGGAGGAGTTCCGCCAGCTGGCAGAGCACGAAGGCCTTCGGTAACCGACGAGGATCCTCCGCCGCCTCTCACCTTTCAGGCGACCACCGGGATCAGGTAGCCGAAGCCTGCCGCCATCGCGCCGACGAGCATGAGCCCCATCCCCGCCAGCCTGCCGGCGTGATAGACGGCCAAGACGCCTCCGAGCACTCCGAGGACCAGGCCGGCGGCGCCGGAGAAAGCGCCGATGCGCGCCAGGCGCCCCGCGTGGACGGCGCGCCTCAGCAGTAACAGCCCGCCGGCAGCGAGCGCCGCCCCCACGACCGCGTGAGCAAGGTAAAGAGGCTCCCCCCGGGAGGGCGACCCACCCGCTCGGTCGGCCGAGCGGCACGACGACGAGGCCGGCGATCCCGAGCAGGAACTCGAGGCCGGTGGCACACGCCATCAAGATCCAGAGGAGATGAGCCTCCTTCGGCTCGCCTGCCGGGACGGCCACGGCCCCGTCTGCCGGGACGGCCACGGCCTCGCCTGCCGGGACGGCCACGGCCCCGTCTGCCGGCAGCAAGCCCGCCGTCTCCGGCGAATCCTCTGGCATATCCGGCTCCGGCGCGGCGGCTACCTCGTGAAGCTCCTCCTCGTTGACGGCGGCGTCGGCGCTCCCTATGGGGGCGACGTGGACGAGGACGGTGTAGGTGACGAGCGCGATGGCGAGATGCATCACCATGAGGACAGCGACTGCTTTTGGCGGCTCCCCCCTCCACAGCAACCATCCGTCCGGAAGCCATAGCGCCAGTGTGACGAGGAACGCCAGGCGCACGAACAGCCAGCGCGGAGCCGACGTGACCCGCGTCACGACACCCCATGCCGCCCCGGCTGCTGTCACTCCTATGACCGTGAGGGCGGCGTAGTCGGAGAACCGGAAGTGCGCGAAACCCCTCGTCGACGGGAAGAGAGACGTGCCCAGCTTCACAAGGACGGCGTCAGCCAGCAGTGACCCGATGACGGAGACAGCCGTCGCGACGGCGGTCCGAGCTGCTGCCGGCCGGCTGTGGCTGGGCGCGAGGTCGATCCGGGCAACGGCTCGGACTCGGTCGACCAGATGCTCCTGCGGCATTTACGGGCACTCCATCGGAAAGCCGGCTCTTCGTAAGCCGCTCAGTCCACCACCTGCAGCTCGACAATTTACGGCGGCCGTGGCCGTTCGGCTGCCTCCGATCCGCCAGTTGACAGGTAGTGAGTACACACTTACAATCTTCCTGTGATGACATCGGGCCGTCAAACCGCAGGAGAGCGCAGAGTCGCCGTGCTCTCGGCCGCCATCACCGAGTTCGCCCGCTCCGGCTACGCCGGAACCTCGACCGAGGCCATCGCCGCTCGGGCCGGCATTTCTCAGCCCTACCTCTTCCGCCTCTTCGGCACGAAGAAGGGACTCTTCATTGCCACCTACGACCAGGTCGGCGAGCGCATCATCCGAGCCTTCAAAGATGCAGCCTCGGGCCTCGAGGGAGAAGAGGCGCTCGCCGCGATGGGGGCGGCCTACATCCACTTGATGCAGGATCCCCACCTCCTCCAGGTCCAGATGCACGGCTTTGCCGCTGCGACCGGCGATGCCGACATCGCGGCGGCCTGCCGGAAGACGTTCGAAGTGCTGTGGCACCTGGTAGACGAGCGCACGAACCTCCCCGCAGAGGTGATCCGGCAGTTCTTCTCGAGCGGGATGATGATCTCGGTCATGTCGGCAATCGACCTTCTCTCAGTACCGGAACGATGGGCACAGTCGATGTGCCCCGAGTCCGAGAAGTTGGCAGCGGCCACCCATGCTCGAAAGGCACGTCGTCACGGCGAAGCCACCGCCAAAGGCTCGCCGGCGTGACGACAGCCCTTTTTTTGCCTTCGATATCTAGTGATTACTCACAATATCTCGGAGCAGCCCGGCGGCTGATCGGTTCAGGTTCATTCGATCAACCACAGTCCCAGCAAAGGAGAACGCTATGAGCACGACGCTCGAGGCACCGACCGGCAACGAGCCAACTGACCGGGCCGCCTCAGTCCCGGGCAGCCGGGGCCGCGCGACGTGGGCCGTCGTCATAACAGGGCTGGCGCTCTTCATGGCATCGCTCGACAACCTGGTCGTCACGACAGCGCTTCCCGTCATCCGGGTCCACCTCCACGCCGGCCTTTCCGGCCTCGAGTGGACCGTCAACGCCTACACGCTGACGTTCGCCGTCCTGTTGTTGTCGGCGGCAGCCTTCGGCGAGCGCTTCGGGCGGCGACGCGTGTTCGTGACCGGCATCACCGTCTTCACGCTGAGCTCGGCGGCTGCCGCCCTGGCGCCGAACATCGGATGGCTCGTGGCGGCGCGGGCCGTGCAGGGCGCCGGTGGCGCGATGATCATGCCGCTGTCGTTGACGCTGCTTAGCGCAGCGGTCTCGCCTGAGCGCCGGAACTTCGCCTTGGGGATCTGGGGTGCGATCGGCGGAGCAGCCGTCGCCCTCGGGCCGCTCGTCGGCGGAGCCGTCACGAGCGGATGGTCGTGGCACTACATCTTCTGGCTGAACGTGCCGATCGGGCTCGTTCTCGTGCCGCTCGCCTGGTGGAAGCTGGCCGAGTCACGGGGCAACAGGGCCCGCCTCGACCTCATCGGTGTGCTTCTCGTGAGCGGCGGCCTGTTCGGGGTCGTCTACGGCTTGGTGCAGGGGAACTCCCACGGGTGGACGAGTGACGGCGTGCTCGCCTCGTTCGTGGTGGGAGCAGCGCTCCTCGCCGCCTTTGCCCGCTCAGAGCTTCGGGCACAGGCTCCGATGCTCAACCTCTCGATGTTCAAGAGCCGGGCCTTCGCCGCCGTCAACGTGACCGCCATGCTGTTCAGCTTCGGAATGTTCGGGTCGATCTTCTTCCTCTCGCAGTTCCTTCAGACGGTGCAGGGGTATTCTCCGCTCGCCGCCGGCCTGCGGGTCCTTCCCTGGACCGGTATGCCCATGCTCCTCGCACCGGTCGTCGGCGTGCTCGCCGAGCGGTGGGGCGGCAAGCCCCTCGTCGTGACGGGGCTCGCCCTGCAGGTGGTAGGCCTCACCTGGCTCGCCACACTGATCACACCGACGACGCCTTACACCGACATGGTTCCAGCCTTCGTCGTTGCGGGCATAGGGATGACCCTCTTCTTCGTGCCATTGGCATCTCTCGTTCTCGGCTCGGTGCCGAAAGCGCTCGAGGGAGTGGCATCGGGGACGAACGCCGCATTCCGCGAGCTTGGCGGGGTGCTCGGGATAGCCGTGCTCGGCGCAGTCTTCTCGGCCAACGGCGGATATGCCTCAGCACACGTCTACGTGAGCGGGCTCAGCCCGGCTACCTACGTCGGGGCGGCAGTGGTAGGGATCGGGGTGCTGACCGCGATGATGGTGCCGGGCCGGCACCGGGCTAGGGCGCGGGTCGATGCCGCCCGAGAGGTCGGGACCCTCGGCTCCTCGGTCGAGCGCCCCGTCTGATCGGGCGCCTGATCGAGCCGGTCGCGGCGCTCGATCCTCAGGCTGCGCCGGTGCGGCGCGAACGAGCAAGGCGGCCGGGGAAGCGTATCTGAGGTACCAACGGCGCCATTGTCCGTGCACGCAATGAACCGGCGGCTACACCGGTTCCATAGGCAGCATCTTCGAGCAGGCGGAGTGCGACGTAAGACAGAGGGTCGAGCCGGGGCCGCTCTCGCTCCCACTCCAGTGCGAGCGGCGCCAGCATCAAGCCCGAGACGAGCCCGGCGGCCCGGGGGACGTGGTCCGAGCCGGACCCGGATCGTGGCCGTGCGAGCTTCGAGCCGGCGAGGAGAGCGAACGCCCCGACCGGCCACCATTCCCTCCGAAAGGCGTGGCCGAGGGCGGCGGCGTCAGCCACCAGCCCGCGAAGGACGGCTGAGACGGCCATCGACGAGCCTCCGCCGATCGGCGCCAGCCTTCGCTGGAGAAGGCCGGCCGCCAGACCCGAGGTGGCAGCAGCCGAGGTCGGGTGCCCCGTGGCGGCAAGGAGGAGCGACGCCAGGCTCCAGACCGATAAGCGGGCGGGGGCGAGTCGACCGGGGTGGCGTCTCGCCAGCGCGCCCGCCGATGTCCCGTAGGCGATGCGGCGCCCGACCCACGCGACCGGCGCCGGGGGCCGCTCATGGACCACCGTCGCTGCCGGCTCATAGCGGACGAGCCAGCCCTCATCGACAAGGCGCCAGACAAGATCGACATCCTCACCGAAGCGGAGGCCTTCGTCGAAGGGATGAGCCGTCACGACTTCTCGCCTGAGAACGAGGGCAGCGGTCGGCACGAAGCTGAGGCGGCCGCCGGGCGTCACGAGGGCAGCCCGCCTGCCCATGTCCAGCGCCGACCGTGGCTCCTCGTAGCGGGCGAGGGTTGAGGCGCCGCCGCCTTCGGCGGTGACCCGGGGGGCGACGGCGGCTACCCGCGGATCCTCGAAATGGCCAACCAGCCTGTCGAGCCATCCCGGTTGTGGGCGGCAATCGGCGTCCACGAAGGCCACCAGTCCCCTACGGGCGAGGCGCGCACCGGTATTGCGGGCGGCCGCTGGCCCGAGGTTCTCGCCGTGGCGCTCGAGCGTGGCGCCGTGGCTCCGCGTGACGGCCCGGACCGCGGAGGGATCCGCCGAGCCGTCGTCGACAACGATCACGTGGAGGCCTTCGAGAGCCTCGAGGCAGCCGGCGAGGGCAGTGGCGGCATCGAACACCGGCACGACGACATCCACGTCGTGGCGAGCGCCCGGGCGGCCCCGAACCACCGGGTGGGCGAACCCGCGGTCGAGGAGGCTCCTTGCGACCGAACGACCGGGCTCGTCTGTCGCGACGGCACCGCCGGGGCCGGCGGCTCTCAGGCTCGAGACGAACGGCATCGCCGCCTCACCGAGACGAATGACCCTCCACGGTGATCCGCCTGCTGCAAGGCGCCCGGACGAGCCGAACCTGACGGCAGGATCGAGGGCGGTCCTGAAGTCGTCCGGCAGCCGGCTGTCCCGGCGGGGTCCCTCCCCCTGCTTCGCCAGAGCGCCTAACACGGGCACTCGTTCCTGCTCACCGGTACCTCAGCCTCTGACCCACACCGATCGAAGCGGCCTTCGCCAAGATGGCGTGGCCTAAGGCGATGTCGGAGAGCGACAGGCCGCGGTGCCAGAACACGATCGTTTCCTCTTCGTCCTCGCGCCCGCGCTTCCGCCCGGCGACGATCTGACCGAGCTCGCCATGAAGCGTCGCGAGAGACAGCTTCCCTGCCTCGACGTGGGGGCGCAGCGCGCCGAACCTGCCGCTCTCACACTGTCCCCAGTCGTCCACGACGACCTTTGACGCGATGTCGGTCAGCGACAGCTCGACGGCGCTCATCGTGCCGTACGGGACGACGAGGGCGCCAGGTGTGATCCACTCCGTCTTCAGCAATGGCTGCGGCACGCGCAGCCTCGACGCCTCGACCACTATGTCGGCACCTTCGACACACGACTGCCAATCCGCCGTCGCGAGGACCTCCTTCCCGAGCTCGTCGCTCAGGCGGTCCGCAAAGCTGGCGCGGCTGTCGGGCCGGAGCGAGTGGACACGGATCTCGTCGAAGTCGAACAGCCCGTTCAAGAGCCGCACGTTCCAATATGCCGTTCCTCGGGATCCGATGTGGCCGAGTGTCCTCGAGCTCCTCTTGGCAAGGTATTTGGCCCCGAGGGCAGTGACCGCCCCGGTGCGCATGCTTGTTATGGCGCTCGCATCGATGACGGCGGTCGGAGCTCCGGTCCGCGGGTCGAACAGGTTGAGCAGTCCGAGCTCCGAGGGCAGCCCGAGCTTGTGGTTGTCCACGAAGTCACCGACGACCTTCACCCCGACAGCATCGACGTCCCCGCCGACGTAGCCGCGGAGCACGTTGAAATGCCCGTCGGCGCCGGCCTCCGGCACGAGATGGACCCGCGGCTCGATGACCGTCTCGCCATTGCCCTGCAGGACCAACGCTCTCTCGACCGCAGCGATGACCTCTTGGTCGGAAAGAGCTGAATCCTCGATGTCCTGGCGATTGAGATACGTCAGGTAAGTCGGCTCCATCCGCGGTAGTCGTTCCTCGCTCTCAGTTGCTGTAGATCCGGTGCGGCTTGACGAGCACGACCGTGCGGCGCTGCTCGGCCATCTCGCGGTCGTAGCCGTCCCAGTCGTCGTGGGTGCCACCGGCCGCCCTGAACACGTCGCGCAGGAGCAAGCGGACGCGCTCGGCGTCCACACCGGCACGCGGGTCATCGGGGCCGACGAGCTCGGCGAGACCCTCGACGGCGACCCACGACCAGCCCGAGCGGAACGTCGCCGTGATCTGAGGCCGTGCGCGCAGGTTGCGGAGCTTCGACCTCCCATAGGTCACGAAACCCAGCACCTCCCCACCGAGGAACGGATCCTCCAGCACGCCGGCGTTGACGACCGAAGACTGGATGGTCGAGTCGCTCCGCAACGTCGCCACGACCGCCAGATACCCTTCCCGTGCGGCGAGCTGAGCTGCGTCCTGCAACGTGGTCATCGTGGCCTCCCTCGGCCGGACGGTGGCGGAGGCGCTTCCCCGCACGGCCCGGCGCCGGATTCGGATGAATCACCCAGCTGGGCAGGCAGAGCTTAAACACCCGGGTCGATGCGCGGTCCGAGGCTCTCGCCGCACGGCTCGCCCGAACGACTGGAGGGACTTCTCCGCCACCTGCGACGGCTGGTACGGTCTTGCCCGCGAGCTACGAAATCTCCCTCAGGTGGCGGACTTGACGACCCCCATCTCCGGCCTGCTCCTTGCACCCGGGGCCGGCGCCGGCAGGGACCAGCCTGCTCTTGTGGCCGTAGACCAAGCCGTTTCCACTCTGGGCATCTTGGTGGAAAGGATCGACTTTCCCTACCGTGTCGCCGGTCGGAAACGGCCCGACCCTCCTCACGTGCTGCTTGAGACGGTGACCTCCTCCGCCCGCGCTCTCGCACGGCGCGCCGTCGCCGAACGGGCCGGCGCCGAGGCGCCGCAACCTCGAGACGGGGACGCCCCTGTGGCAGCCGGCGCTGACACGAGCGCCCTCGTGCTCGGCGGCCGGTCGTTGGGCGGCCGAATCTGCTCGATGGCGGTGGCGGCGGGGCTGCCGGCGGCAGGTCTCGTACTCGTGAGCTATCCGCTCCATCCGCCGGGGAGACCGGAGAAGCTCCGCAGCGACCACTTCCGGCTCCTCGACGTGCCATGCCTGTTCCTGTCGGGCCGGCGGGACTCCTTCGCGTCCGTAGCAGAGCTCGAATCCGCCGCGGCGGCCATCGTCGGACCGGTCACTCACATCTGGGTGGAGGGAGACCACAGCCTGAGGCGCCGTGACGAAGAGGTGGCCTCCGTCGTAGCGGCATGGATCGCGGCACTCATGACCTGATCAGGACGGATCGGTCCCCGCACCGACAGGCCCGGGTCGTCCTCGAGCCGCCGGGAGGTGAGGAGCGACCACCTCTCCGATGATCCTCGCCACGAGCTGGGTGCCCGTCTCGATCATCGCCTCTCTCAGCCGACGCAGCTTCGCCCGCTGCTCCTCGGTCGGGGCCGACCTCGACTCTTCCTCGAGCGCGCCGAGAAGCCGCTCGACGATCGTCGACTCGGACGGCCATTGGCCGGCGACGACGCGGGCGCTCGCGCTGATGGTCGTCACCAGGTGCTGGCCCGGGTCGCTGCCGCCCGTCAGCCGAGTCTCTAGGTAGCCGGCCGCCCGTAGCCCCCGGAGTGATCGGCTGAGGACGTCATTGCTCAGGCCGGTCCGCTCACTCACCTGCTGGAACGTGATGAACCCGAAGCTCGCCCGGTCATAGAGGGCGACCGTCGCCATGAGCACTGGGAGATCCCGGCTGAACCACGCATCGCCGGCGCTTTCGGCAGAGCCGTCCGGCTTCAAATCTTCCCTCACGACAGCCAGCTTCGCGCGACATCTGTCGCCGGCAGCGCCACCGTGCAAGCCCGGTTCCCACGCCGAGGCGGCCGGATCCGATGGCGAAGCGGGCCGCGGCAGTCTCGCCGTCAGGTCTCCACCTTCGGCGAACCGCCCCGGGTCACGCTCAGCCAGTCCCACATTCCGTCGATCTCGTGACCCGAGACGAGGCAGGCGATGCGATAGGTCCCTGATCCTACTGGCCACGAAGCTGAACGAGTCCGACCCTCCCGGTCCGACACCCCCTGTCGGCGCCGGGGTCGAGGCTCCTCGGAAGGCGAGGGGCGCCCCCTGCGGGCTGAGGGGGGTGTCCTCGACGATGGCGCACGAGTGACTCAAGATCGCCGAGGCGTTCTTGCAGGTCACGTCCACCCGCCAGCCGCGGGGGATGACGATCCTCATCTTCCCGTTGCCGTAACCGTCGAAGTTGAACCCTCCGTCGGCACCGGTGGAACTGCTCACGAGGAGGAGGTGGACCGTCTCGAAGTCAGCGTCGCTCGTGATGATCGAAGACGTCTTGACGGCCTCCCCGCCCGATCCACAAGAAGCAAGCACGCCACCGAGCGTGACGGCGGCGGAAAGGGCGCCGGCAACACGAAGCCAGGCCCGGGCGCGCACGCTCCGGATTCTTACGGTCATTTCGTCGCCGTGAGCCGATCGACGGCGTGCGAGTGCTGCCCGTAGCTCTTGGCGGCGACTGCCGGCGCAGGCGAGCGGCTGCGCGATGCGCCGGGCTACAGAGCGAAGGCACCCGCGAGGGCGGCGAGCTCGGCTGACGGCCCTCTGACCTCGAGGACGCTTCCGGCCGTCTCCCTCGTCAGCGACCAGGCGGCCCAGCCGCAGCACCTCTGCTCCGTCGCCACCAACGAGACGAGGCGTTCGTGGCACGAAGGGTCGAACGTCAGCGCGAGCCCGCCCTCGAACCGGACATGGGCGACGATGAACGGGCGCATCTCCCTCCATCGCGTCACCTGCGCACTCAGCTCCTTGTCATCGAGCTCGCAGGAGAAGCCGTGGGTGCTCACGTGGACAGTATGCGCCTCTTTATACGGCCGGCAGACGCCGGCCGTGAGCAGCCGCTTTGACTGAGCTTCTGGACCAGACGAGGATCACCTAATGGCCTCGACCGACGGCGTACGCCTTGACAACCCATTCCAGTCTCCCGCCGCATTCATGACGATCCCGCGTCTGAACGACCTGATCCTTTCTCCGGCGGGCGACCAGCTCGTGGCGAGCATCGCCCGGCTGGACGACAAGGGGTCCAGGTTCGTCTCATCTCTCTGGGCGCTCGACCCTGCCGGGCAGGCGCCCGCCCGGCAGCTCACTCGCTCGAGTGAGGGGGAGTCGGCGGCCGCCTTCCTGTTGGACGGGTCACTGCTCTTCACCTCCGCGAGGCCGCGGCCCGGCGGCGATGGAGCTTCTGAAGACAAGGATGACTCCGACAGGCCGGCGCTCTGGCTTCTGCCAGCAGGCGGGGGTGAGGCCTCGCTCATTGCGACGCGTCCCGGTGGGATAAGTGCCGTCGTCACGGGACTGGAGACGAGGACGGTCGTGGTAGCCGCCAGAAGCGCCCCCGGGGAGGTGAGCTCCGCCGACGATCGTGATTGGTGGGCGCGCCGTCGCAAGCAAAAGATCAGCGCCGTCTTGTACGAGAGCCTCCCTGTGCGCAACTGGGATCATCACCTCGGTCCAGATGAAGTCCACCTCTACGCGACAGCGGGTCGACCCCTCCGCCCGTTCCCAGCCGGAGTTGAGGGACCTCACCCCCGACGCCGGTCAGGCCCTCCACGCCTCCCAGGCCGTCCTCTCTCCGGACGGCTCGACGTTGCTCGTCAACTGGATGGTGCCTCTCGAGGGGGGCCGCGTCCGCTCCGACCTCGTTGCAATCGAGGTGGAGACCGGCTCCAGACGCACGCTCGCGGCCGCCGAGGACGGATCCTTCGACTACGAGCGCCCGGCCATCTCCGCCGACGGGCGCAGAGCAGCTGTGATCCGCACATCGCGGGCAACAGTGGGGGAACCGCCGGCGGTCGAGCTGTGGTTGATCGACCTCGCCGACGGCGCCGGCCGTGTCGTCAACGCCGGTGACGAGCCGTACCCGCACGAAGTTGCCTTCAACGCCGACGGCTCTGCCCTTGTCGTCACGGCGGATTGGCACGGGCATGCGCCCCTCTTCCAGATCGACATCGAGACCGAGGCGGTGACGAGGATCACCGGAGAGGGATCGTGGAGCTCGTCGCGGTGTGCCCCGGACGGGGTGTCTGTCTACGCGCTGCGGTCGACGACCGATGAACCGCCGCGACCGGTGCGGTTGGCGCTCCCGGTGAGCGCCCCCGTCGAGCGCGACGACCTCACCGTCATCGACGCCCCGGGCGCAATCGAGCAGGTGCCGGGGCGGCTTCGAGGAAGTGACCACCGAGGCGGGTGACGGCACGAAGCTTCGGGCGTGGCTCGTGCTGCCCGCCGAGACCACTTCGGACACTCCGGCGCCTCTTGCCCTCTGGGTTCACGGCGGCCCGCTCGGATCGTGGAACGGGTGGCACTGGCGCTGGAACCCGTGGCTCCTGGCGGCACGAGGATGGGCCGTGTTGCTACCGGATCCGGCGCTGTCCACCGGCTACGGCACGAAGATGGTGAGGCGCGGCTGGGGGCAGTGGGGAGGTGCACCATTCGACGACCTGATGGCCATCACCGATGCCGCCCTCGAGCGACCGGACCTCGATCCCTCCCGCACAGCAGCGATGGGCGGGTCGTACGGCGGCTACATGGCCAACTGGATCGCCGGCCACTCAGAGCGTTTCCGGGCGATCGTCAGCCATGCGAGCGTCTGGTCGCTCGAGCAGTTCCAGGGCACGACTGACTGGCCGGGATACTGGGCCGACGAATGGGGATACCCGGACACGAATCCGGAACTGTACGAGAAGTGGTCGCCGGACCGTCACGCCGAGGCCATCCGAACGCCGATGCTGTTGATCCACGGCGACCGGGACTACCGCTGCCCCGTCGGGGAGTCACTGCGCCTGTGGACAGACCTGATCCGTCGTGCGGTCGATGCCCGATTCCTGTGGTTCGCAGACGAGAACCACTGGATCCTGCAACCCGCTGACGGCATCGTCTGGTACGAGACGGTGCTCGCCTTCCTCGACGAGCAGGTACTCGGGAGGCCGTGGCGCCGCCCGGCCATGCTTTGAGATCGCCTCGCTCCCCGCGGGCGGCTGTGCCGGCTGATCGGTGCGGCGCGGCCGTTCCCGAGCATGATGGTCCTATGACTGACCTGCTGCGCGCCCTGCTCGAGACCCGCTCGGCGGTGGTGGCCGATGTAGCCGCCGAAGACGGTGAAGACCGTCTCCTCGTCCGCAGCGACCTCACGGGCACAATGCAGCTCTACGAGGTATCGGAGCCCGGCGGCCTTCGGCAGCTGACCGACCTCCCCGAGCCTGTCGGTGCGGCGGCCTACGTGCCGGGACGGCGCCAGGCCGTCATCGAGGTGGACCGGGGCGGCAACGAGCGCCACCAGCTGCACCTTGTCGAGCTGGAGGGCGGACCGGCAGCTCCGGGCCAGCTGATCTCCTTGACCGATGACGCCCGCTACGGACACCACCTCGCCGGCGTGAGCCCGGACGGGACGGCTGTCGCTTATCTGTCCAACCGGGCGAACGGCGTCGACTTCGACCTGTGGGTGTGCGATGTGGCGGACGGCTCGAGCCGCAGCGTCTATGAGGGCGGCGGTTGGTGCCAGCCCTCGTCAGGGTTTCTCGCCCGACGGGCGCTTCGTCGCAGTCCTTCGGCCAGGGCCGCGGCCGCTCGACAACGACCTCTTGCTGATCGAGATAGCCACCGGCGAGGTGCGCGTCGTGCTCCCCCACCCCGGCGAGGCGGCAGAGGTCGGCTCACCGGTCTGGTGGGACGACCACACCATCCTCGTCTCCTCCAATGTCGGGCGCGACACGGCCGCCGTCGTCCGCCACGACCTCTCGACGGGCGAGACGACTGATGTCACCGCCGGGGACTGGGATACCTGGCCTGCCGCCGGGATCCCGGGGCTGGTCGTGGCCGCGGTGGAGAATCGAAACGGCGCCAACCAGCTGACGCTGCTCGACCCGGCCGGTCTTGCCGAGACAGAAGAAGTCCCACTTGTCGAACCCGGCGTCGTCATGTCGTATCAGTTGCCACCCCCACACTTGTCGCCCGACGGCTCCCGGCTCTACTACACGCTGTCGACCCCACGTCGAACGAGCGACGGGTGGTCCTACGACCGGCGCACAGGCGAGAGTCGGCCCGTCACGACCAGCCCGGGAGCGGCCGAGCCCGAGCAACTCGTCGGTGCCGAGCCGGTGGAGGTCATCAGCTTCGACGGCGAGAAGATACCGCTCTATCTCTACCGGCCGTCGAACGGCTCGAGGAATCCACCAGTAGTGGTGGTGGTCCACGGCGGCCCGGAGAGCCAGTCGATGCTCTCGTTCAATCCGATCGTGCAGTCCCTTGCGGCAGCCGGATATGCCGTCGTCGTGCCCAACGTGCGCGGCTCGACGGGCTACGGCAAACGCTATGCAGGCCTTGACGACACGACCCGGCGGCTCGACTCGGTACGCGACCTGGCAGCGGTGCACGCCTGGCTCCGATCGGCCGGCCTCGACTCCGACCGGGCGGCCCTTTGGGGTGGCTCGTACGGGGGGTACATGGTGCTGGCCGGCTTGGCCTTCCAGCCGGAGCTCTGGGCAGCCGGCGTGGACGTCGTCGGAATCTCCGATCTCGTCACGTTCCTCGAGAACACGTCCGACTACCGGAGGGCGCATCGCGAGCGGGAGTACGGCTCCCTCGCCACCGATCGCGAGTTCCTGGCGGCGGCGTCACCGCTGCGACACGCGGACGCCATCAGAGCACCGCTGTTCATGATCCACGGCAGAAACGATCCACGTGTACCGGTGGCCGAGACCGAGCAGCTGGCAGATGTGTTGCACGAGCGGGGCATCCGCTGCGAGTTGGTCATCTACGACGACGAGGGCCACGGGTTGGCCCGGCTGGCCAACAGGCTCGATGCCTATCCGAAAGCCTTCATGTTCCTGGACGAAGTCCTCAAGCCCTGACGCGCTTTACAAGTCCTCAGAAAAGTGATATCACTTTGATAGGAAGCCGGCGGTGCCGGCGCTCCGAGTCACAGGAGGCAATCCGATGCAGACAGCACCAGCGGCCATCGCTCGTTCGCTCGAGCGGGCCGTCCCGCTCGACGAGCGAGAGCTCTGGTCGGGACCCGGCATTGCCGTTCTGATAGGCGCCCTCGCCGCATGCGTCGGTGGCATCCTGCTCGTCAGGACCGGCGGGGCCGCTCTCGTGTGGACAGCCGTGGCGCTGTTTCGTCCTCGCGACCTACGGCTTGGCCGGGCTCACCGCCATCAAGCCCGGCGAGGTGCGGGTCGTCCAGCTCTTCGGGGGCTACCGGGGAACCGTGCGGACGACGGGCTTGCGCTGGGTGAACCCGCTTCGCCGTCCGCCGACGGGTCTCGGTGCGGATCCGCAACAAGGAGACCCCGACGGTGAAGGTCAACGACTCTGACGGCAACCCCATCGAGATCGCCGCCGTCGTGGTCTGGCAGGTGCGCGACACCGCCCGGGCGACCTACGGCGTCGAGGACTTCGTCGCCTTCGTCGACACCCAGAGCGAGGCGGCCCTGCGCCACGTCGCCAACGGCCACCCCTATGACAACGCCGGCAGCGACGTGCTCTCGCTGCGCGACCACACCGACGAGGTCGCCGGCGCAGCTGGCCGTCGAGATCGCCGCCCGGGTCGTCCCCGCCGGTGTCGACATCATCGAGGCCAGGATCACCCGGCTGTCGTACGCACCCGAGATCGCCCAGGTGATGCTGCAGCGCCAGCAGGCCGGCGCGGTGGTCGCGGCTCGGTCCCGCATCGTCGAGGGCGCGGTCGGGATGGTCCAGATGGCACTTGCCCGCCTGGCCGAGGAGGGCATCGTCGAACTGGACGAGGAGCGCAAGGCGGCGATGGTGTCCAACCTGCTGGTCGTGCTCTGCGGCGACCGGGGCACGCAACCGATCGTCAACGCCGGCTCGCTGTACCAGTAGCCGGTGCCCGATGCCAGAGCGGCCGAGCGCAAGAGCATCCTGCTCCGGCTCGACCCATCCGTCCACGACGCCCTGGCTCGGTGGGCCGCCGACGAGCTACGGAGCACCAACGCCCAGATCGAGTTCCTGCTTCGTCGGGCCCTCACCGACGCCGGCCGCAGCCCGTCCGCCCGCCCTATCCCAAAGCGAGGGCGCCCGAGAAGAGATCCTGTCTCGCCGGCCGATCAGGAGGCGTCGTGACTGCTTAGGCGGGGGCACCCCTCACGCCACCGAACCCGAATCTCCCGAGCATCACAACTTCAGCCCGGGGGCGCCCGGAGGCACTAGCGAACGCAATGCTGCTCATCGTCGATGAGCCTGAGCTCCTATTCGAACAGGCGCTTTTCGCCGGTGCCACCGAGATCTACCCCATCACCAACGAGCACGGCTGGCCGCACGAGGACATGACGAAGCCGGAGTCACACCGGGCTCGCGGTCACATGTCTGTGACATATGCAAACTCTCCGGCGCCGCCGTAGCCTTCCCGCGAGCAGATAAGGAGGCGGATGCGCTGCCCAGCCTGTGGAGGTGAGACCCCGGACGGTAGGCGGTTCTGCGGAGACTGCGGTCGGCCGCTGGCGGCGCTATGCCCCGCGTGTGGTGCGGAACTTCTAGCTGGAAAGTCGTTTTGTGTTGACTGCGGAACGCCGCTCGGTGCTGGAACTCCTTCTGTGTCCTCTCCGGCAGTGGCAGAGGCTGCCCGGCCTTTGTCTGCCTTAACCACCGAGCTTCGCCACGTCTCGGTGCTCTTCTGTGACCTCGTCGGCTTCACGCCTTTCTCGGAGAAGCGTGACCCCGAAGAGGTACGGGAAGTCCTTTCGGGCTACTTCGAGCTGGCACGAGCGATCGTGGGTCGCTACGGCGGCGTAATCGAGAAGTTCATCGGCGATGCCGTGATGGCGGTCTGGGGAGCCCCGGTGGCGAACGAGGATGACGCCGAACGGGCGGTGCGCGCCGGTCTCGACCTCATCTCTGCTGTTGCTGCCTACGGTTCGGCGCACGGGTTCGACCTCAAGGCACGCGTCGGGATCGTGACGGGGGCCGTGGTCACCGTCGAGAGGGCCGAGGAGGGCCTTGTCACCGGCGACCGGGTGAACACCGCCGCCAGGGTCCAGTCGGCCGCACCACCTGGGTGCTGCTATGTCGACGAGACGACGCGGAGTGCCTCGGCGGCGGCGGTCGCCTATGTGGACGTCGGCGAACACGAGCTGAAGGGTAAGGCCGAGCCTGTCAGGCTCTTCGAAGCAACACGGGTCGTCGGTGCGGTCGCCGGCCTCCAGCAGGCAGGGGTGCTCGAGGCACCCTTCGTCGGCAGAGACCATGAGCTTCGCCTCGTAAAGGAGCTCTTCCACGCCAGTTCCGATAGCCACCTCGCCAGGATGGTCCTTGTATCCGGCGTTGCAGGCGTCGGCAAGTCACGGCTCTCATGGGAGTTCTTCAAGTACATCGACGGCTTGGCGGGAACTGTCCTTTGGCACAACGGGCGCTGTCTTTCCTACGGGGAGGGGGTCTCTTACTGGGCACTGTCAGAGATGGTCCGTGCGAGGCTGCAGATAAACGAGGAAGACACGCCAGAGGTCGTCACAGAGCGCCTCCGGAGCGGCCTTGAACGGTGGATCGCCGATGGCACCGACCGGGAGTTCATCTTCCCCCGCCTCGGTCAGCTGCTCGGGCTGTCAAGTGCCACGGTGCTCGCTAAAGAGGAGCTCTTTGCGGGCTGGCGCCTCTTCTTCGAGCGGCTGTCCGAGCACCTTCCCGTCGTCATGGTGGTAGAGGACCTGCAGTGGGCAGATGCCGGCATGGTCGGCTTCTTGGACCACCTGCTCGAGTGGTCAGGTGACCATTCACTTTTCATCCTCGTCCTCTCCCGGCCGGATGGGACCGACCGGATGGGCGCCGTCCTGTCCCGCCGGAGCATCACCACCCTCCCGCTCGACCCGCTCTCTGACGAGGTCGTCGGCGATCTCTTGGAAGGCCTCGTCATCGGCCTTCCCCGCGCTGCCCGCGAACGCATTGTCGAGCGATCAGAGGGGATCCCGCTCTACGCGATCGAGACGGTGAGGGGCCTTTTGGACAAGGGCATCCTCGAGAAAGGTGACGAGGGAGCACTCCGCCTCATCGGCGACCTCGGCGAGCTCGAGGTCCCGCCCGGCCTCACCGCCCTCATCGCCTCCCGTCTCGACGCCCTCGAACCTGACGAGCGCCGGCTCGTCAAGGAGTGCTCGGTATTCGGTGGAAGCTTCCCTCGCCAATCGATCGCAGCTATCTCCGACATCGACTCGAGTGAGATCGAGGTGCTGTTGAGCGCGCTCGTGCGAAAGGAGGTTCTGACGGTGCGGGCCGACAAGCTCTCGCCCGAGCGGGGCCAGTACGACTTCACCCAGTCCCTCATCAGGTCTGTCGCCTACGACACCTTGACAAGACGCGAGCGAAAGACCCGACACCTTCGGACCGCCGAACACCTGAGGTCGGCCTTCCCCGACGATGGTGCCGAGGTGGCCGAGGTGATCGCCGCCCACCTCTATGACGCCTACCTCGCCGCCCGTGACGCTCCAGAATCAGATGAGCTTCGTGTTGGTGCTCGTGACGCCTTCGCGAAGGCGGCCAAGCGGGCCGAGTCCGTCGGTGCCCTCGAAGCCGCCGAGGCTGCCCTAGTCCGGGCAGCCGAGCTGAGTCCGGACGAGGCAGAGCAGGCTGGGTACATCTTTCTGGCCGGCCAGATGGCCTCCGACGCCGGCTGGTACGAGCGGGCCGTTGGTCACTACGAGACCGCTGCCGCCGCCAATGCCGGCGCCGGGCGGATCATCGAGGCTGCCCTGATCACGGCCCGGCTCGGCCCTGCGCTCCACCTCCTCGGACGAATCGAGCAGGCGATCACCCACATTCGCGAGGCGCTCGGCTCCCTAGAGGGCATCGCCGCCCCTCCCGAGGTCGTCGCCGCCCTCAAGACGAGCCTCGCGGCGTGCCTCATCCCTTCTGGCCGCGGTGATGAGGCAGCCTTAGTCAACGAGGAAGCCCTCACCCTGGCGCAGCACTACGAGCTCCCCGAGCTGCTCTACCAAGGGCTGATTAGCAGAGCAAACCGTCTCAGCTACGCCGGCCGCGCCGAGGAGGCCCGTCTCAACTACGAAGGCGCCATTTCTCTCGCCAGGCGTCACGGAATCACTAGAGGCGAGCTGCTCGCAGAGGCCAACTTGGCAGATGACTGCATGATTTACGACCTTCCGGGGGCCGAAGACCATGCCCGCGCCGCCCTCGCCGCCGCCCGTCGCCGGGGGCGGCGGGACGGCGAGGCGTGGGCCGGCGTCCTACTCATGTACATCCTCACAATGGCGGGACGCTTCGAGGAGGCGCGCCAGCTCGGGACGGAGCTGCTCCAAGCAGGTGGTGACGAACGTCCCGGAGCCGACAAGATCAGCGGCCAGCTCGCACATCTGGAGGCTCTCTGCGGGAACACGGACGCCGCTCGCGCCCACCTCTCGGGCTGTCGTGCCTGGGTATCGAGCGACGACATTCAGAAGAGGTCAACATACCTTTCTACCGAGGCGATGGTCTTGCTGTCCGAGGGTGACAGCCGGCACGCCCTAGAAAGCGCTCGCCGGGCGATCGATGAGGCGATGAGCGGAGGCATCGGTCTCGCCAACGAGGTCATCCGCCTCGCCTTCCCCGTCGCTGTTGAGGCGGCGATAGACCTCTCTGAGCTCGAGGAAGCCGACCAGCTCGCCGAGCTGGTGGCGGTGCGCCCACCAGGTGAAGTTCCGCCCTACCTCCGGGCGCAGGTCACGCGGTCAAAGGCTCTTGCCGCCGCCGCACGGGGCGAGGATGAGCTCGTGGCCGAGAAGTTGGCGAGCGTCGAAGCGATCTTTCGAGACTTGGGCTATGGGTATTGGAGGGCACGCACCCAGCTCGACCTAGCCGAATGGTTCGCAGGTAGACAAAGGCTCGAGGAGTCGGCGACACTGGCCACCGAAGCGGCGGCAACTTTCGCGGCCGTCGGGGCGGCGCCGATGCTCGTCCGCGCACGCTCCCTTTCCGAGCCCGAGACGGCTCGTAACCTCAGCGTGCTCGATGATCGTCTGCTTGCTCAGAGCCACCCGTTGCGCTCCAGATAGGCAACTCAACGGTCATCGCAGGTCTACGACACCGGTATTGCAGACGAGTCGGTTGCTCGTCAGCAAGTGCAGGCCCGTCGCCCCATGACGGCCTCCTCCCCGCCTTCGACGGCGTGTATCTTTCAGCGGCCTGAAGAAGCTCTCGGCTCCTGGCAGTCGGTAGAAAAGGGGCCATGGACTACGACCGGATCGACATACTCGACAAGGGAACAGTGTGGCAAGGGGGTGCCTTGGACGCCGCCATCGACTCACCCCCCTTCGTCGGCCCCCTTCTCGTCGTCTGCATGGACCGGGGCGAAGACAATGACCAGTTCATCAACCACGCCACCGTGGAGGCGGTGCTGGCTGTCTGGGTCGACGACGTGCCGACGGGCTGTTTGAAAGACGGCGTGCTCTCAAGCCTGGCGGACGGCGTCGTGGCGTGGCTAAATGGCGGCGGCAACGTCTATCTGCACTGCAAAGAGGGGGTGAGCCGTGCCAGCTACATCGACACCGCCGTCCACTGCCGGGCGCTCGGGATCAGCGCCGACGCGGCACTCGCCCGCATCAGGGCACAGCGACCAATCGCCGACCCGAACCCCGGGTTCCTCGCCCAGCTCCAGCGGCTATGGCCATGACTCGCCGCCCACGGGCTCTCGCCTATCGTAAACGTGCGTGTCGGAGGGCCGACTTCGCGGATCTGGGCTGGGCTTGACAAGGTGTTCACGCTGGGTTCGCTCACCGCCTGCGTCGCCCACTTGGTACGATTAGGATTCACCAAGGGACGGGAGCGTCCACGGGAGCGCCCGTCGAGTTTCTCGTATCAACGAGCGGGCAGATGTCGGTCCCGGCGGCTGTAGGCCATCGATGGGGGCTCGATCAGGGCGGGCGGGTGACCGTCGTCGACCTAGGTGACGCGGTGGTCCTGCTCCCTCCCGGCGCCGGGCAGACGCTCCTTGGGCAGGCCCTGAGCGCCGACGCCACCGCCGGTTCGTCCGCGAACTTAACGACCCCGATCTCGCTACGACCTAAGTGGCTTCGGTCGTTATCGACGACCACCTGCTGCGCGACATCCTCACTGGCGAGCGTGCGCAGAACCTCGACGGGATTGCGGCTGACGGCGTTTTCACCACCGGCCTCTGGCTGTTCCGGTTGTGTTCCTCGCTCGCTGACCCAGCCGTTGCCGGCAGGCTCTCAGCTCCGGTGGCCGGCCTCCCGGCTGACGTTCAGGCTCGGTTCGTGCGCAGCTCGCCGCCCTTCCTGACGACATCGAGGTCGTGTCGCTGCGCGAGCTCTCGTGGTTGATGGCGGAGTTACAGCACCGCCATAGGAGCCAAGGACGCGCCATGTCCGCGCCGATGGTCGAGGCCCTTGCTGCAGCCCACTGGCTCGGCGCGGAGATCGCCGTTTCGAATCACGATGTCGGGCCCAACCTCCGCTCGGCCGCCGAGGCGGGCGGCACACGCCCTGGCTGCCGGTGGACTTCCGGCTCACCACGGGGATCCGTTTGACCGAATGCTCATCGCGCAAGCACGAATGGAAGGTCTGACGATCGTTACGATCGACGAGAGGTTCGCCGAATATGACGTCGAACTCCTGCGCAGGACGCTGTCGTCGAGCATCCGAGCGCGGAGAACGTCGCTGATCTGCCGCTCAGGGACCCGGGCGCCGCAGCACACCTCAACGGAAGCTGGGGGCGGCCTGCAGAACCCGCCGGATCCTTTCGGCGATCCAGAGCCGGTTGACAGGTCGGATCAACAGACTGACGCCCCCCGCGATCACGTGAAGGACCGTCTCGCCGGAGCGCCGGGAGATCGTGATCTCGGCGCGGAACATCCGCGTCGAGCCGGTGCCAACGGTGATCTTGTCGATCTGATCCGGCCGCGGCCCGCCGGCGGGGTTCCAGTTCATCCCGGTCGCCGGCAACACCTTGTACTTGGGTCCGAGGCCCTCTCGGAGCACTTCAGTCACCTCTTCGGTCGTGACGTCGGGCCTCCGGACGATAACTGTAGGCATGCAGCTCCTTCCATGTTGGTGTGGCTACGGATGACGGTTCTGCAAGTCCGGCGACTTACTCAGGCCTATGACCCCCGACCTCGTTCGTTGTCCGGCGGTCGGAGGCCCGGACTTGGGAAGATCAAGCCGAACTATGGTTCCTGAGAGGCGCGACAGGCCTCAGTCCGTTGCTATGGCGGCCAGCATGTCGAGCTTGGCTGCCCGTCGGGCAGGCCCGCCGGCGGCCATAAGGCCGAGCAGGGCCGCAAGGACCAAGAAGCCACCAGGTTGGCGCCCGGCACGACGGTGTCGGTGATCCCTTGCGAGCTGAGCGATGACACGAGCGCTACGCCTAGACCCGTCCCGAGCAGGACACCTACGCCGGCGCCGAAGAGGGCGAGGATCACAGATTCGGAGCGGATCATGGTGCGGACCTGGCTTCGCCTCATGCCGACCGCCCGGAGGAGTCCGATCTCCCGGGTGCGCTCGAACACCGACAGCATGAGGGTGTTGACGATGCCGATCAGCGCGATGAGCACGGCCAGACCCAGAAGCGCGTAGACCAGGCCGAGCAATTCGTTGACCTGTGCCGTCTCCGACTTCTCGAACTGGGCCAGGGACTGGACCTGGACTGTCGGGTAGGGGGCCAGTACGCGGTTGACACCGTTCTCCACTGCGGCATTGCCGTCGGTCGACAATAACAGGGCGCCAGGCAGCGGGTTCTCGTAGTGGGAAAGGAAGAACTTGGCGCCGACGAGATAGCTCCCGATGAGGGCATTGGGCTGGAAGATCCCCCCGATGCGCATGCGGTTAGAACCCGTCAGCGCAAACTTCACAAGGACGGTGTCGCCGACTGAAAGGTGGTCGCTCTTCGCCGTGGTGGAATCGATGAGCAGGCTTCCGGTGGCAGGGCCCGCCGGCTCCCGGCCGTCATGTCGCAGTATCACCCTCTTCGACTGGTCCTCACTCGAGATGGCCTTGAGGGTCTCGAGGGACCCTCTGACCTCGAACTGACCGCCGTAGACGGTCGTAGAATCCGTGACGCCGGGGACGTCCGACACAGCCTTCGCAACGGCCGTGCTGAAGGATCCCGACCCGGTGCTCTCTCCAGTGACTATGAGCTGCGCCCTGATAGCGTTGTCGACGCTGCTCGTCGCCGATCTCGACGCCGAAGCGCCGAACACCGAAATGGCCGAGACAAGTGCCAGGCCCACCATCAGCGCAGAGGCCGTCTGGGCGGTCCGACGAGGGCTACGCATGGAGTTCTCCCTGCCCAAGTCGGCCCGCCACGCCCAGACAGCGGGCAAGGGGTCGCCCGATGGCACCCGAGAAAGGACGGGCGACGGCGGGGGCCAGCATGGCCACGCCGACGAATATCGCCGCCGCGCCTAGGCCGACGAGCTGGATCGCCGGCTTAGACAGCCCGACGGAGAGGGCGACGGCACCAGGACCGCAGCGGAGACGCCCCAGCGAACCGGCGCCGGAGCGAGACATCATCTCGCATGTCCTGCCCGGTGATCGCAGCTACCGGTGGGATCCGCACGGCGCGCCGGGCCGGGCTGATCGCGGCAACGACAGTCACGCCGACGCCGACTACCAAGGCGACGATGACGGTTCTGGCCTCGAACACCAGTGCTCCCGACGGCAGATCGATTCCGAACCCCCGCAGCAGCGCCTCGAGCCCCACGGCCGCAAGTACGCCGAGCCCGATGCCGATCAGCGACGAGACGAACCGACGATCGCCGCCTCGCCCAGTACCGAACGGAACAGCTGGCGGCGACTTGCGCCGACGATTCGCAACAACGCCAACTCTCGGGTCCGCTGACCCACGATGATCGAGAAGGTATTCAGGATCGTAAATGCGCCGACGAACAGCGAGATGAAGGCGAATACGAGCAGCGCGCGTCGAGAAGAATGAGAGCGCCTGGTTGATGTCGTTCGTCTGCTCGTTGGCCACCGTCTGGCCGGAGACCACCTCGACGCCGGCAGGCAGCACCCGGGCGATAGCCGATTCGACGACGGCCTTGTTCGCACCGGGATCTGCAACCACATTGATGGCATCGAACTGGCCGACCTCCCCGAGCACCGACTGCGCGGTGGGCAATGTGAAGGCCGCAAGGGTTGCGCCGGCGAGGTTGTCGGCGGTACCGAAGCGGACGATCCCAGTGATGGTGAATGTCCTCGACGGGCCGGAAAGCAGAATCCGCACTTGGTCTCCCAATCGGAAGGCGTACTTCTGGGCAGTTCCCGCGTCCATCACGACATCGTGAGAGGTGGTCGGTGCCACACCCTCCACGATGTGAAGCTGCGAGATCCTCGTATCGGGGTCGAAGGAGAGCCCGAGGGTCGGGGCCCCACCGCTGGAGATCGCCTTCCCGTCATGCGAGACGAACTGGGCGTAGCCCTGACTGTCCCGGCCGCGGCCTCGACCCCCGGCACTTGTACGACCTCAGGCAGGATCGACTCGGATATCGGATTGCGCACCGCTCCGCCGCTGTTGTCGGAGAACTGGGCCACTCCGCGGACCTGGAAATCGATGTTCTGGTAGACGTTGCCGAACAGCGTCGTGAAGGTGTTGTGCAAAGTGTCGGTCAGGACGAACGTCCCCGATATGAAGGTGACGCCCAGAACGATCGCTGTGGCCGTCAGAGCGAGCCGGAGTTTGTGCGCGAGCAAGCCTTTCAGGGTGATTTTCCACATGTCAGTCCCCCAGCTGCTTCATCCGCTCGAGCACGGTGTCCGGCGTGGGCGAGGAGGTCGCCCACCACCTTTCCGTCGGCGAGGAACACCACCCGGTCGGCGTAGGAGGCTCCGTGCGGGTCGTGGGTGACCATGACGATCGACTGCCCGAGCTCGTTCACAGAGGTACGGAGGAAGCCAAGCATCTCGGCCGACGCATTCGAGTCGAGGTTGCCGGTTGGCTCATCGGCAAATATCAGATCCGGGCGACCGATAAGAGCCCGGGCGCAGGCACCCGTTGCTGTTGACCGCCCGACAGCTCGCACGGGTCGGTGAGACAGCCGGTCGGCGATGCCCAGATGGTCCACCAGGTAGTCGAACCAGGCCGGTCGATCTTGGTGCCGGCGAGATCCGAGGGAGCTCGATGTTCTCCCGTGCGGTGAGGGTCGGCACGAGGTTGAAGGACTGGAAGACAAAGCCGACCCGGTCGCGGCGCAGTTCGGTAAGTCCTCCATCGTCCAGCTCGGCAATGTCCTGCTCGCCCACGTACGTATGTCCCGAGGTGGGGGCGTCGAGTCCCGCCATGCAGTGCAGGAGCGTCGACTTGCCGGAGCCTGAGGGGCCCATGACCGCAGTGAAACGGCCTCGTTCGAAGGCGACCTCGACGCCATCCAAAGCCTTGACTGCCGCCTGTCCCTTTCCGTAGGTCTTGCACAGACCGATGGCATGTGCCGCAGGTGAAGTCTGCCGAGCGTGAACGGACAACTCAGGTGCCAATGTCATGTCGCCCAAATCTGAAAGGGGCTGCGGGCAGTCCCTCGATATAGGGACCACCACAGCCATTCGAGCCTTCAGGTGCCATGCGGCAAGTGTCCTCTTGGCCCGGTCGCCCGTCATCGGCCCGTGGGTTCGGTTCTGTTCGCCCGCGGTATGCCCGGCATCTGACCGGCATGAGAGGAGGCGAGAACCTCATACCGCGAATCAACCCGTTGGGTGGATGCGCTGTCGCCAGCTGCTCCGTACGGTTGCTTCAGCGTCTGTCCAGTCAGCTGGCAGCCGGCCGAAAGGATGCCCCCCATGACCGCGGTTGCAAAGGTAACCGGCACCTTGTGTTGACGAAAAGGGCACCTCTTGATCGGCACTTCTCCTCGCCCCACGACGTGAAGGGCCGTGCCCATGAGGGATACTGACTTGGTGCTGGGTCGTTTCGACTGGTTGGCGGTATTGGTGGCACTTGCCATCGTGGGCGTCTCCACGTTTACCCAGCCGTTCGGCCCATTCCGCAACTTTCTGGAGATCGTCGCCTTCACGATCGCCGCGATCGCTTTGGTGCTCCGGACAGCAAGTGATCGCTCCGACGCGTGGCGGCCCCGGCTCGCCGGCCTGATGCCGTTCGCCTGGGGGGCCATGGCCGTGCTGTGCGGGCTCGCCGCGCTCACCAACAGCGGAGGGCCCTTCAGTCTCTTGGCGTCGATGGCGGCGGTGGCGGCGGGCAGCACGCTCAGCCTGCCTGTGGCGGGCGCCATCACCGCCGCTGGTGCGGCTACGATCGCCTCAGCGGGCCTGGCCTACGGCGCCGACGGGTGGAAGGTCCTCTTCTACCCGCTCGTCCTGGTCCTCGGACTCGTCTTCGGGCGACTGCTGCATGACTACCGCCTTCAGGTCGAAGTGTCAGCCGCCCTCCTCGGCGAGGCCGAACAGCTACGCAAGGAGCAGGGCCGCTCTGCCACCTTGGACGAGCGCAATCGCATCGCCCGCGAGATCCACGACCTACTGGCGCACTCCCTCGGCGCCCTCGGCGTCCAGATCCAAGCCGCCCAAGCAGTGCTCATCGACCGGGGCGACATCGACCGGGCCGTCGATTTGCTTGGCCAGGCCCGGCGAACGGCGGCCGAGGGGTTGAACGACACCCGCCTAGCCCTGCACGCGCTGCGAGCGGACACGCCACCGTTACCTGAAGCGATGGCCGAGATGAGCGCTGACCACGAGCGTCGGTACAGCACCCAGGTCCGCTTCGAAGTTAGCGGTTCGCCCCGATCACTCTCGGCCGACGCCGGATTGGCGCTCACTCGGACGGCACAGGAGGCCCTGATCAACACGGCCAAGCATGCGCCCCGTCAACCGGTCGAGGTTCGTCTCGATTACGAGGAGAGCCAGACCGCACTCACCGTGGTCAGCCAACTGGCGGCATACACCGGCAGCGATCCGCTCCTCGAGACGGCAAACGGCGGTTATGGGCTGGCCGGGATGCGAGAGCGCTTGCTTCTCATCGACGGCTCCCTCTCCGCCGGCCCGGCCCAGGGCAATTGGATCGTCACAGCCCAGGTCCCACAGTGAGCGAACGGCCGATCCCCCTACGGATCGTGGTCGCTGACGACCAGGCTGCCGTGCGCGAAGGCCTCGTGTTGATGCTCGGCCTTATCCCCGACATCGAAGTAGTCGCGTCCGCCGCCGACGGCCGGCAAGCCATAGATCAGGTAGCCCGTCACCATCCCGAGGCGATCCTCCTCGACCTGCACATGCCGGTCCTCGACGGCATCGAAACCGCCCGCCAGATCACCGAACAACACCCCCGCGTCGCCATCGTCGTGCTCACGACGTACGCCGACGACGTCTCCATTCTCGCCGCCCTCAGGGCGGGAGCCCGCAGTTATCTCACCAAGGATGCCGACCGCGCCGAGATAGCGAGCGCCCTACGCAGCGCCGTCAACGGCCTGTCCGTCCTCGACCCGAAGGTTCGGGCGACTCTCGTGGCGGCCGCCACGCGGGGCACCCCGCCCCCCCCGCTCGCCCTTCCCGAGATATTGCCCGACGGGCTTACCAAAAGGGAGGCGGAAATCCTGGCGATGATGGCACGAGGCATGACCAACCCCGACATGGCCGCCGAGCTCTATCTGAGCGCCCATACGATCAAGAGCCACATCAACCGGATCTTCGCGAAGACCGGTTCTGTGGACCGGGCCGCAGCGGTGCGCTATGCGCTGGATCAATGCCTTGCTTGATCAGGCCACCGAGGCACGTTCCTACAATATCTAGCAAAACGCCAGTCAGCAGAACACCCTGACCTGAGACGCAACTAAGGCGCAAAGGGCAGACTCGACCGTGCGATGAACTTGGCAAGGTAATCCAGAACGTTTAGCCATAGGGGCTCGACTCCCGACGTGGGTTCTCTCATCTGACTATTGCTGGTTCGAGGGACCCGATCCCGACAAAGGTGACACGCACGTCTGCTCTCCCCTGTGGCGACCGCTGCGATTGCCGGCACTCACTTTCTGCAACCCGGGCAGCCCGTTCGCCGACCTGTGTTAACGCCGCTCCCAGGCTGCACGTCAGCGCGGCTGTCTGTGCGCTCCTCTCGGAGGTTGCCGCCTCTGACCCGTGTCGGAGGGAGGACTTGAACTCTGACGGCAGCGGTGATGGTCCGTCCCGGCTCCTGTTACCTCGTCCTGGTCAGGGGCAGTATTCGACGCTTTGACCCAGGGTAGCGTGATGCCTAGTCCCGGCCGATTATGAAGGGTCTGTGACCAGCGTTGTGACCACGGCTACCATCCGTGAAACGGACAAGGGGTCCCGATGAGGAGCAGGCTCGTGATGATAGCCGTCGCTGCGTGCGTGGGGCTGATGGTCGCCACGCCGGCCGTAGCGGCGTCAACGACCTGGACGCTGAGACAACACCGGCCAACGCTAACGGCGGCTTCAACACGGTCTCATGTGTTTCAGGAACCTTCTGCATGGCCGTGGGAGGCAGCGACTCGGTCAATGTGTGGAACGGCGACAGCTGGTCCGCCTTCGTCTCTCCCGGCAACACGGATACTCACGTGACCGGTGTGGCGTGCACTTCGACGAGCTACTGCATCGTTGTCGGCAACAGCTATACCGGCGACGGATACACAACGGCGGCCTGGGCCTGGAACGGCACGGCCTGGACAACCATGAAAACGTACAATCCGAAGTCCAGTTGGAACCTTTTAAACGCCATCAAATGCGCCGGAGCCTCGAGTTGCGAAGCCGTGGGTCAACACGCCGGAAGCTACATGGGAACTCCCTATCCCCTAGCCGAGTATTGGAACGGCAAGACCTGGGCTGATCAGTCCACGTCTGGAGCACCCTTCGGTGCCCTGACTAGCGTAGGCTGCCAATCCACTGATCATTGCGAGGCAGTCGGAACAGATGCCAATTCCTTTACCACCACTGGTTATTCCCCACTAGCGATGGGCCTCGACGGTACAAAATGGATCACGCAAAGACGCCCTCTGTCGTAGAAGACTCCGTCTTCGAAGGCATTTCCTGTTACGGCAGCGGGTCTATCGCGGTCGGTTATTCGGAGGGCACTTTCGCACTGTTGGCGGAGACGTGGACCGGTAGTAAATGGGCGCTAATGCAGGATCCAGCGTCCAGTGGTGAGAGTTCACTTTGGGGTGTTCACTGTCAGAACGCTTCAAGCTGCACAGTCGTGGGTGACTTGGGCTCCTCGTTGGTCGATACGTGGAACGGCCAAGTCTGGACGATGAACGTGACACCCGCTACTGGCACTCTCTACGGGGTGTCGTGTACTTCCGCCTACTGCACGGCTGTTGGGTACACCACCAACGATGGGGGCGCTCTCGCCATGAGGAACTAGTCCTCCTTGCCAGACTGACCGCACAGCGTCCCTTCCACCTGACTCGTTGTTGACAAATGAGTGCTCCCGGCGACGCGTGAACGTCCCGGGAGCTGGCCAAACCCCGTGGAGGTCCTGAGATGGACAAACGTACTAGCCGACCCCCCAGCCCTTCCAGCGAGTCGGCAGCGTATCTGCCACTCATCTCGCTCAAGGCTGATCATGGCTTCCGTCGCGCTGCATGCAGCAGTGCCGAAGTTCACGTGCCGCGGACAGCCCGAGATCTTGATCGCCTCGTCAGACGGCTGCGACCCGAGCGACCGGTTCCGGGCGACGGGTCGCATGAACGATGATGTTGCGGCGGCTCGAATCCGACCGTCGATGCGTGATTCACTAGGACGTGTCATCTACGAGAAGCGCGACGGGCTGGCGTGGTTGCTTACTGGGACGAGCACGTCCGCCGCTGGCTCGATGGCGACGATCCGATGCCAGAGCCGCTGCCGCGATGGTACGACGGCTTCCATGGCCACGGGCTCGGAGAAGTGACTCGAGAAGGGTTTGTCGAGCCTTACCAGGGCGACTTCGCTGGAACGTCATCCCAGCCACGAGTCGTGATCCTCGGCATCAACCCGGGGCGTTACTTTCCTGTCTTTCAGTCTCGTCAGGGCCGCTTTGCCCAAGATATCCGGCATCTCGGGTCGTACAGCGATTGGGTCAAAACCTACCCGTATGTGAGCGAATCGTGGGAGAGTTCTCACGGAGCGAACGTCTTTTACCAGGGTCGGAGGTTGCCTCACGGGCCGCTTGACGTAGCTCGTGCGCCCCATGATGGCCCGCAGCTCGCAAGTCGCGGCTCGCGACCGTTCTCAACAACTACTACGTGGAGCATCTTGCCCGTTCCCCAAATAACGTCGTACAGCGAAGATCGAGCTCTCCCTCGACTGCGACAGCGTCTCGGTCGTTCGTGACGGCTCGGACTCGGTCTCCTCTTCGGGGCCCACTCCAATCTTTTCAGTGATCGAGGCCATGGGAGCTAGTCTCTTCGGGCGCCGGCGTCGCCTGAAGAGGAGACTGAAGACGTGGTCGGCATGCACATCGAGCGATCACACAACCAGGGACTCGTCTCACGGGTTGCCTATCGCAGCCCGGAGGACTTCGACCTCGTCCTTACTCGGCGGGCCAGCGCTGCCGGAGTGCCACATGATGACCAGCTTCTGCTTCGAGGGCAGTTCGTACAACCGCACCGCTCGACTCGGAACTGACGAACCGTACGCCTTACCCCCTAGGCCGAGGGCGGTCACCAGGGGGTAGCCGAGCCGCTCGGCAACGCCCTCCCACGGGCGCCCGAACGCAAAGACGTACTCCACGTCGAGCTCAGCGATCGGCTGCCAAATGAAGTAGTCGAGAACGTCAGAAGGGGGTTTGATCGGAGCCGTGACGGCGGTCGAGTGCCACGGGTAGAGCTCGAACATGAGCAACTGGTCGAAATTCTGGCCTCCGGCGCTTGCAGCCAGCGACGAGTGAACGTACGGCGTACCTGGGGTAGAGCAACTCCGGGAACGCCCTTGATGCCTGTGGTGCCGGGGGCGCTTCCGACGTCTAGGGTCCAGCCGTGACCGACATCCCCCTGGAGGATCGTGTCGACGCAGCCTTCACACCGAATGAGCGGGACAGCACCCACCTGGCTGCGCTGGACATCAGAAAGGCTGCGCTCGAGATCAGAAGAGCCCTCAGTGCGCAACTTCGGCGCCTGCTCGACGGGACTACCGACCAGCCCTAACCCGGTGCAGTGTCTACGAACTCAAGAGTCGGGCCTTCTGCTCTTCGAACTCGGCCTCGCTCAGCACTCCGGCATTACGTAACTCGGCAAGCTTGCTCAACTCGTCCGCCACCGACGGCGGGATGACACCGGCCCGCGATCCGCGACTCCTGACGACGGAACTTGAGCCGCTTGTGCTGCGGCGGCAGCCTTTGCATTGACTCGTGCCGCGAACACACGAGCAGGTTGAGCATCCCGCTTCGGCTTGAGGTTCTTAACGATCGAATATCCGGTTCCCTCAATCGTCAGGTACAGCTCACGATTGTCCACCTTTCGCGGAACAAAGCCAGGGGACCGAGCATCATCAGCCGGCTGGCGCTAAGCCGTGTATTGATCTCCCCAGCAGTCTCCACTCGTGCTGAGGTGCCTGCGATGGCACCGCTACCCTCCGAGGCCTCAATGCGGTCGCCGACGATCGTGATGCCCTGGAACTGATCTCGCCGGTCCGCCGTCGCTGGCTGGAGCCCCGCCGGCAACACGGCGCGGAGGCTTGGATGGTTCAATAGCTTGTCGGCTTTGAACCGCCTTCTTTCCAACCTCGATACAGCGGGCTCATCCGGTGTCGGGTTGAAGCGAGTACCCATAGGCAAACATCATGCCATCGCCGAAAGCTCTTAGGAAGCCCGGCCGGCGATCACCCGGCAGCGCTGCCGGCGCATGTGCTCGAGTACCGCTTGTGGTCAGCGGTCGGCAGGCTGTGCCGCAGTCCGGCGTCGCTGCCGCCACGAGCACTCCGCCCAACGGTCGGCCACCCTAAGCCAGATGGTCTCGCTGCCGAGCGCTTGACCCCTCCGCGCCTCGAGCGATAAGCATTACACCACGGGGGCAGCGCAGTCCTCGCTTCCAGGGGGGAGAGCGCTCATGTGGCGATTCACGTGTGCCGTTGGACTCGCGGTCAGCCTGCAGGCGGTCACGGGTGCCCAAGCAAGTTCGGCACCATCCGTCTGGATTGGCCAAGCGGTAGCGGGCACGCAGTGCCAGACCGGAAGCCCAGGATCGTATGACTCCCTACAGGGGGCGGTTCAAGCGGGTGGGCCGTCCTACGCGGTTCCGACCGATGGTCGTGCGATCACTTCGTGGAAAATGTCAACCGGCCAGATCGGTGGGAGTGTCCAGCTCGAAGTGTGGCGAGAAACCAGTACCGCCAACACCTACCAGCTCGTTGACATCAGCGGGATCAAGCATCTAACGAGCACGGAGCACGTCTACACGTTCACCTTGGCAAACCCGCTCAACGTGTCCGCCGGGGACGTCCTCGGGATGCGCCAGGACAGCCCGTATCTCGACTGCGGAACTCTCACCGGCAACGCCGGCGACAAGTGGCTGACGAACCACCACGGCGGAGCGGCACCGAAGGTGGGAGCCGATGAAGCTTTCTCAATGCAGGCGAATCTTCAACTCGACATCGCGGCGCACGTTCGGACCAAAGCACTATTGCCGTCGCCCTCCGACGCCATGGGACGTGTCTAGTCGATGACGAAGCGCCGCCGCGCGTCATGACGACAGGGGAACGGAGCGTATGGGCACCGCCCCCGCTAACCCCTCTAGTGGCCAATTACCGCATGTCAATTGGGGAAAAGGGTTTGCCACCGCAGGTAACGTCGTGGCCACTCGCCGTGAATTCGTCTTCCACAATGTACCGTTAAGTTCTCAGTAGGGCGCCCCGCTTGGATAGTCGACGATCACGTCGACCACCCCCAGGGTGCAGGCTCTCTTCTGATTGATCAGAAGAGGAGCGTCATGCCACTCGACAGCGACGAAATAGCACACGGCACGCCAGCTGCAAGCAGAGTCGACCTCTCAGCCTCGCAGTCGAACTATGGAACTGCGGCCGTACCTGCGCCGACCAAACACTGGCGGCTGCGCTCCTCCCGTCTTGTTGCGGTCTTGGCTCTCGTGTTCCTGGTCGCAGCCATAGGAGCGGCCGTCGTAGCCAAACATGAAAACACGGCGGCGGCCAGTTGGCGGCAGCACGATCATACGGCAACCTCACGTGATCGGGTCCTATCGTCGGATCTGACGGTGGCTCACAAGACGATCGCCACTGCGAATAGCTCTATCAAAACTCTCAGCGCAACCACAACAACACTAAATGGGAAAATCACGAGTCTGCAGAACCAACTGTCGGCGGTGGCGAGCGCTAAGGCCAAAGCACTTGACCAGAATGCCCTGTTGACACAGCTTACGAGCGAAGCCGGCACCGTTACAGGTGAACTCTCGACTTGCGTTGACGACATGAACTCTCTGCTTAGCGAGATCGGAAATGACCTTTCCTATGACTTCAGCGATTCTAATCTTCAAGCTAATGCCGACACAGCATCTCAGGATTGTTCGTCAGCCCAGCAAGCAAACTCGCAGCTTCAGACGAGTTTGAACACAGCCGGATGACCTTGCTCAAGCTTGGAGGCTGGGCAACTGTTCTCACGGTCTGGGCAGTGATCTTGACTGCATGTGTTCCCGCGCCACCTCGGTCAGCCGTCAGCAGCACGACCACCACCACGTTTCCGAAGGTTGTAACGCCCGCGACGACCGTACCCGGTGTAAGCGCCAAGTTGCTTTCCGAGGCTCGCCAGTATGTATTCAGAGCCCGTAACGTAACCTGCCTTGCCACGGGAACATCCTTTGCCACAAGTAGCGGCATAGTCACCAATCGGCATGTGGCGAGCGGCGCAAGTGTCTTGCAACTGTCAACCTGGGCCGGCACTGATTTCAACGCTGCCGTCCAATCACTCTCAAGCGGGCCAGATCTGGCGCTGTTATCCAACTTGTCAGGGAAGTATCCGTCGATCGTGAGGACAGCGATTCCGGCGGGAACTGACGTCTGGGCCGCCGGATACCCGGAAGGTAATCAGCTATCTCTCAAGCCGGGTATCGTCATAGACTACGTTTCTGGAACCAGATATGGTGAACCTGGCAAGGTTATGGAGGTTTCGAACGCAATCCAGCCCGGTAACTCAGGTAGCCCGTTGTTTGATAGCGCAGGGCAGGTTGTAGGAATAGTCTTCGCAGTAGAAACGGCCACTGGGGATGGGCTGGCTATACCTGCTTCCACAGTGGTCCAGTACCTAGGAGCACCGGGAGGCACTACCTCTGGCGGGTGTATCGGCTGACTGCGTGGATCTCAGCGAGCCGCGAGGAGGGCAGGAAAAGGTGTAAACCCACCCCCTCGCCAGCTCGCCTTAGACGGTCGACCTGACCCAGAGTCGGCCGCCAGCGCACGGCGAGATGCGGATGCAGAGTCACGCATCGTTGCCGGCGTGATCTATCGGGTCTGGCGGTTTTGCCGCACCCAGTTGGCGAAGGTCTGAAAGTTGTTATCGCCTATCGACTTGGCGACCTTGTCCCTCGGTGACGTCTTCGCGGTCGCCATGTCCTTGTCGAGGCTCGCCCAGAGCTTCTTGCTCACTGACGAGAGGCCCTTTGTCGCGGCAGCGTGGTTAGCCGCCCCGTCTCCGGGGGAGATCCGCCCGGCGCCTTGGCATCTCGGGCACGTGACTCGCTCGAAGTTGCCGGCGGCGACGGTCTTGGCGCCGTGACAGTTCGAGCACAGCGGAGTGGGACTGAACTTCTCCAGGTCGGACTCCTTTGCGACTGCGTCGACAAAGCCGGGAGTGAAGGCGGCCCGCAGCCGGAGCTGGGTCAACTTCTGGCCAAGTAGGGACTTCTCGACCGGGTCGCTTTCGGCGTCGAAGGCCACCTGCATCTTCTTCACGTCGGTGGCGATCGCTTTCGCCGCCTTCGGTGTCATCGCCGGACCCGTTGCCGCCGGCCGCGAGGTCGGCTGCGACGCCAACGAGTAGAGAGCCTTGAGAGCAGCCAAGGTCTTGGCTGCTCCGGTGCCGTCGTCACTTGCTCCAAATGCGTCAGCGAGCGGTGACCCGACGGGTCGGTGGACGGGAACGTCATAGGACCGCTCCCCTTGTGCTGGACTTTCCATTTCGGTTGCGCCCCCTTTCTGGGGATCGTGAGATTGGTTCGAGTTCACGCTGGCACCGGTTGCTTCTCCCCAGGTCGGGTGGGAGGCGTTGGCCCTCTCGATCAGCGCCGCTACCCTTCGTCGGACGAGAGGCTCGTCGAAAGCAGGTCGGCGGGCGGTCAGTTCGGCGGCGATGCGATCTCACCATTTGGATCGCATCCGTCTCGCTGCGGTGCCGGCGGTAGAGGTTGAGGTCGTTCAGGAACGGCCGCAGGTTGTCTCTGATGGCCTCGAGGTGGGCGAGGGCCACGAGGTCAGCGTCAGTGGAGCGAGGAACGCCAATTTCCTTCTGGGCCTGGGGGGGGAGATTCTCTGGTACAGAGTGCGCGGCAGCGCCTGCCAAAGTAGAGCTCAGGCAGGCTGAGTCCCTCCGCCAAGCCGGCGACCCGTTCACGCACAGGTCGATCTCTTGCTCAACGGCCGACATGTCGACGGCCGGCGGGTGCCACGACTCGACCAGCAGCTCGGCGGCGATCCGGTTCTTCATCGCCTCGACGGCGGCCGGCACGTCGAGCTGCTCGAGGTGGAAGGTCGCCTCCTCCCTCGATGAGATGGCCAGAGTCTCGAGCTGTGGCCCGGGTGACTTTGCTCTCGCCTCGGCGATGAGGGCGGCACGGAAGGCCTCGCTCCCCCATCCCTCGGGCAGTGCGTCAAGGCGTGCCCGGATCTGGCGTTCCATTTCGCTCGTCTTCACGGTCCATCGTTTGGCTCCTTTCGATGGTGGGTGATGCCGGGATCCCGCAACAGGCACAGGCAAGACCACCGCCCCCGCCTCCGAGGAGGCGGTGGTCTTCGCCGGAGACGGGGCATGGTCGCCATCCCCGCCGCCGGGCCTCAGCCGACGCCCATCGACTGAGTGCCCGAGCTCTTTGCGGAGTCAGACGTGGCCGCTCGTTCGGCCCCACGCCGTCCGTAGTTGCGCCTGTGGCGCTGTAGCCCGGCAGTACGTCAGTGGCCGGGAATTCGTCCTGCGGGATCTCAGCGGACGGGGACGTAAATGGGAGCCTCCAGATTTTCCTGAGGCGTGTGGGGCGGAACGCCGCAAAAGGCGACCGACTCATGGTAATTCCGAGCGCTGTTAGCGCTGTTAGCGCTCATGGCTCTTCTCGATCGCTGCGGCCGGCGCCTTGAACTCGGCGGCCTAACTTGCCTCGAGGCGCCTCAGATGCTGATCGTCCGTCAGTTCGAGTGACGGCTGAGCAGCATCCAGTTGAGCGTAGCGACTGAGCTGCTTCACCTGCGCTCTCCTGGAGGCTCACTCGCCGGCCCTCCAAGTCGAGCTTGATGATCTTCGCCAGTGCTGATTCCGCCCGTGCCAAGTGCTGCGAGATAGGCGCTCAGTTCGCCCCTTCACCTGCTCGACACCCGGCACCGATTCCGCCTCCGTAGCCAATCTCCTCGAGTCGGCTGACAATCTCTCGGAGGATGTTGGCGAGCGCCACGCCTCTGCCCGGCGATGTTCTCGAGGGCGGCGAACGGATCGCTGATCGGCTCGACGTCGTCGAGGTCGGCGAGCACCTGTTGTGCTGCTTGCACCGCTCGTCTCTCAGCGGCCTTCGCCTTCACTTGTGGAGCAGCGCCTCCGTGCATGTAACACACAGAGCTGCCCTCGAGAGCCGGCCGCCGGCACGGATCTCCTGCCCGGGTGGTCCCGTTGCATCTAGTGGTCATGTCGTCACCGATCGACCGTTCATGGGCGTGTGATGTGCCGTCCACGCCTGTCGCTCTGACCTGCATGTTGAGTGCCACCGGTCACAGAGCGGTCACAACAGATCGAGCGCGCAGGTTGACGAGCTTCCATGGGGTGCGTCGTGTCTGAGCAGATCCATGGGCTTTCACGAAGCGAGCGGCCTGGCCACTCACTCCCCCCACTCGCCAGCAAGCCCTGCGACTTCCCGCATAGCCGTTCCCCGGCCTGGTGTGGTTCCGGTTCCCGTCTTATAGACGGGGAAACCGGGAACCGCTCACTCGGAACCGATGGGAACCGGTTCCGGGAACCGATATGTGCATGTTGACCAGCAAATCTTGCGAACCACGTGGGCCGGTTCCTGACCGGTTCCCGCACGTCGCCAGCCGACCGGTTCCCAGAATCTCGGGAACCGATTTCACCGGATTCTCCGATACTTGAGCGCCGCCATGACGATGGTCCGACGACGACCGTTTCCCGTCGACTTCAGCGTCCGCATCGCTGTCGTGACCGAAGCATCGAGCGGCACCTCGCAGGTATCGAGAAGATCGGCGACCGGTGCGGTTCCAGCTGGCCAGCCGATGTCGACAAGTACGTGCCTCAGGTTCGGCTCCTCCTGCCGATCGAAGACGACCTCAGCCGGCACCCAAGGAACGCGGGAGTGCGTCCGCTTGAGGATCACTCGGCCCTCGACAACTGCCAACCGGAAGACGACGTCGACGTCATCGGCCTTGCCGGACGAACCACGCTGTCCCTTTGTCGGGTCCTTGCCGGCGTGGTCGAGCCGCAGCAGCGAGGTCCTCACTTCCTTCAGCCGGCGGCCGGTGAAGCGGTAGAAGTCCCGATAGGTGTCTGACTCGTCCTCTGCGCCGGCCACCGCTCGAGCCATCGTGTCTACGACGACGAGCGACGCCTGGTGGCGGTCCACGAGCTCGGCCATGACCTTCCCGCCGGCATCGGTGTCGAGCGGCGGCAGGTTCGGCAACTGGTAGTAGTGGAGGTGCGAGAGGTCTGACTCGGGCGTAGCCCATGTCGACCAGGCGCCCCCGAAGGTCATCCTCGGTCATCTCGAGGTCGCAGTAGATGACGTCGCGCGGAGGCTTCGGTCGTAACCGAACACTGAGCCGCCGGACGCTTCTGCTGCCGCTCCATCGAGTGCCAGGAGGCTCTTGCCGTCCTTGGCAGCGCCATAGACGGCCACCTGGCGCCCCGCCGGCACGAGCGGTTCCATCGACCACTCCACTTCGGGAGCATCGTTCAGCCAGAAAGCCGTCCAGTCGATCGGCTGGATCCCGTCACTGGCTGCGCCAGCACCGACGTCATCGAGCACGTTCGAAGTGCTCGACCAGTCGTGTCGCAACGGCCGCGATGTCGCTGTCACTCATGATGACGCCACCGTCGGCCTCTGTCTCCCGGAGCGAAGCCCGCTCGCCACTGTCGGCTCAGCCTCATTTGGAGGAAGCCCGATCCGCTCAGCAGCGACCAGGAGTGCCTCGATTGCCGGCTGGGCTGCGAGGTGACCTCCTGCGATCAGCCTGCCGATCGCAAAGGCGGCCCTGTTCAGTTGATGGTTGCTGTGCCGACCGGCGCCATGAGCAGTCGACCAAGCTCACCTTCGAGGGCCGCTCGTCCGTATGGAGTGCCATCACCTGTGACGACGTCGCGCTGGCCGGCCGGGGCAGTGCCCCGCCGCTCGAGCATTGTCAGGGTCCAGGCCGGTGCCGGACGGATCGGCGCATCGGCGCCGAACACCGGATTGCCGGGAACCATCCACGACCACGTACCGCCATCGGCTCGGACCGACGGAGGAGCCACGACGTAGCCGCCGGTGCCTCGCCAGTCGATGCCAGCGATCCCGCCGAGGTTGACGGTGTTGCCGTGCCCCGTAGCAGCGACATAGGCGTGCCACCCTCGAGGTGTGGCGACGGTTGGACCGTCGATCGTCGGGTCATCCTCGGGCAGTTCGGCGGCAGGCATGGCGGCGTTGAGTCGCTCGAGGGCGTCCGGGCCGTCGACATCGAGGACGTCGAAACTGAGCCCGGTGCGGATTCCCACGTTGGCGTCGGGAAGTCGGGTCCACCAGCGCTCGACGTCCCGTAGTTCGGCCGTCGCCTGTTTCAACCCGTGGGGACGAGTTGGCCGGCAGGCCGCTTCCCACCCGGCTCGAGCGGGAACACCGCCCACCCACGTTCCACGTACTCAAGGGCTGCCACGCCGAGGGGTGAGAGGGTGGTCACGCCACACGCTCCAAGGCGTAGGCGAGGCTCTCCGAGATCCGGGCGAGCACGACCTCGAAGACCTCTGCCAGATCGTCGTCGCTCATCTGCCCGGAGACACGGCTGGGGAGGTGTGCAAACGCTGTTGTGTAGGCCAGGAGGTCGTCGAGCGGCAACGGGTCGGTGTATCCTGGAGGCGAGGTCGAAGGATTTGACGGATGTCCGGGTGTTGCAGCCCGGACGTCGTCAGCGTTCGCGGGCACTCATGTCGGCCCCTCAATCCGTGCGATTTTTCTGAGCCAAGCCGTTGGAACGACCTTCCTCGCACCGAACTGAAGGGTCACGATCTCACCTCGCTTCGCTGCCTCGTACGTAGACGACCGGGAGAGACCAAGTGCTTTGCCCGTGTCGGGCCACAGCGGGGAGGAACGGCGTCTCGGCCGGGTCGGGGATCATCCGTCAAAGCCCCATGCGTGGAGCAGCCGTCCATACCGGCACGCTCTCGCGCCCGAAGGGGAGCACAAAGCACGCTCCCAGCGACTCAAGGTCGCTGGGTCTACCCGGATCACCGACGATGTCTGCCGGACGCTCACAGACTTCGCGACGCGCATCCTCCGGCCATCGCCAGAAGTGCTCGCGCCTCGCTGCGCTGATTAGTTCTAGCTCTGCGGATCGCATAATGCGACAGTGTGGCAGGACTGTGGCGTTCTGCCTAGATCCAGTTATTTGCTGGAGTTATATGACGGGGTGCCGAAGGTGAGGCACGGTTTTATCATGGGTGTTGCGGAACTGTGGCATCTAGACTATGATGTCGTTCGTGCCAGACAACCAACTAGACGACGGTCCTCAGATGATGGGCGAGCGACTCTGGCCTGACGACACCACAGGGCCGTACAGGCTCCGCTTGTGGCAGGCCCGTATTGCCGGGCGCCCTTCGGTTGTAGGGGTCGAGCTATGGGGGTGCGAACCCGCATGGCAGCCCTGGCAGCTCGGTGAGCTACTTGGGGAGCATGGAGTCAAGATCCCGCCGGCTACGTCAATCACAGGGCAGGCGATCAGGGGGATCCCCTTAGCAACACTGTTGGAGGCGTGGGTGAACTTCCATCTCCGCCTCGGCCGAGCAGCACTGCGCCTTTGGCCAGAACAACCCGGACAGGCGAAAAAGGTCGCGAAGTACGAGCGAGACTTCGGTAAGCCGCAGACGTCAGTCGGGCGGCCGGCGATCCGCGAGGACGTCCTCGCGAGCTGGCGGCCGTGTACCTCGATGCACCGCGAGCGCCGGCCAAGGCTGTTGAGGAGTGGTGGAAGCGAACTCACCCGAAGGAGCCCAAGGAATCAGCGACGATCCGGAGCTGGATCCGTAAGGCCGCAAAAGCCGGGTTCCTGACTGAGGGTGAGCCGGGAAAAGCAAGGTCTCGTCCGCACACGACGGAAGGTCACCGATGACACGCTCTAAGTCAGCCACGCCGCGCAGGGACGACGCCACCGGCACATGGTGGTTCATCGTGGACGTCGTGGGCGCCGATGAGAAGCGCCACCAGACACGTAGGCGGGGCTTCCCTACCAAGAAGGCCGCTCAGGCGGCCCTGGACGACGTCCGTACCTCCGTACGGCGGCAGGCGTACATCGCACCCTCGCCTGTCACGCTGCGCGAGTTTGTCGAGACGACGTGGCTGCCCGCCGTCCGGGTGAAGCTCGAGGAGTCGACCCTCGCCTCCTATAGGCGCAACATTGAGCAGCACGTACTCCCCCGCCTCGGTCATCTCCGCCTTGCTGCGATCGGACCGGAAGACCTGAACAAGGTCTATGCAGACCTTCAGGTATCCGGCCGTCGTGACGGGACCGGCGGGCTCAGTGACCGCACTGTGCGCTACATCCACACGATCGTCGGCAAGGTCCTCGACGATGCGATGCGCTGGGACAAGATCCTCCGCAATCCGGCCCGTAGGGCCGACCCTCCGAGCGCTCGAGGAGCCACGTCAGAACGGCCGGATCCCTGGACCGCCTCTGAGCTTCAGACCTTCCTCGAGCGATGCGGCGAGAACCGCTACCGCCCGCTCTACACCTTCCTCGCTCTAACTGGCTGCCGGCGAGGTGAGGCGGTGGGCCTCCACTGGCAAGACGTCGACCTCGAGGCCGGCGTCGCCCGCATCCGGACGACCATCACGGCCATCGAGCACCGGGTCAAGGTCGACGGCAAGACCAAGACGGGCCGTGAGCGGGAGATCGAGCTGGACGGGCCGACGATCGCCACCCTCCGGTCGTGGCGGGCCAGGCAAGCTCAGGAGCGCCTGCTCATGGGCGCCGGCTACGCGGAGAACGACCTCGTCTTCTGCCACCCAGACGGCCGTATGTACCACCCGGAACGGGCGAGCCGCGAGTTCGACCGGATGGTGGAGCGCCAGGGCGCTCGTCGCGTTCGTCTACACGACCTCAGGCACGGCTGGGCAACGATGGCCCTCAAGGCCGGCGTGCACCCGAAGGTCGTCCAGGAGCGCCTCGGCCACGCAAACGTCGGCGTAACGCTCAACATCTACTCCCACACGGACCCGGAGCTCCGGGCCGGTGCGGCGGCGAAGGTGGCCAGCCTGGTCTTCGGTGCTTAGGGCTTTGTCACGAACCCGTAAAAGACCTCCGCGACTTCAAGCACGTGCTTCAGGTCGCCGCCCGTCGGCGACTCATCCACCCACCTCATCGCCATGCTGAGGGCCGCCAAGCGAAGTTGCTCGCGGGTGGCGGCATCGGCCACACTTCTCTGCGCCTTCTGAGCGGCAAGGTCTTGCCCGAGTTCCTCGAAGAGGGTGTCCATTCGCTCCAGGTCGCTCGGAACGTCGTCCTCGTCCTTGGCCGCCCAACCTTCCTGAAATCGTGACCCTGCTGGCCTCGCCAAGGGACTCTTGTGACCATTCTGTGACCACAGGACGTTGCCAGCGCCTCGCATATGGGGCGACATGGCGCTGACCAGCGATTATGTCCACCGTCGCGTGTGTCGGAGGGGGGACTTGAACCCCCACCCACTTGCGTGGACCAGGCCCTCAACCTGGCGCGTCTGCCTATTCCGCCACTCCGACGTGGCACCGGCCTCGTCTATCCGAGCTACCGATGAGTCGAGACTCTAGCCTCCGCTATCGGGCCTCGCCGTCCGCCGAGACACCCCGCCCCAGCCCCGGGACACCTCACCGGCTCGCCGTCGATGGGGGTGTAACGCCGGCGAACGTCGGAGGAGGGATCGCCGGCCTCAGCTGAAGGGCCCAGTCTTCCGCGCTCCAGAAGACCCCGGCCCACGTCGCGCTCTCGGAGACATTCATCAGCTGACTCTGGTAGATGACAGCGACGGGCTGCTGGAAGAGCGGGATCGTCGGTACGTCCTGCCACATCCTCGTATCGGCGTCGGCGAGCTCGGTGGCCGCCTGGTCGCTGTTGAGATTCGTCAACGACTCCGCCACGTAACGAGAGACGAGAGGGTCGACCAGTCCGAAGACGTCGCGGGTTACCACGCCGGCGACGGCAGCGTCCGGCTCGGTCCCGACCGGGGTCGGCGTCGACCAGGGCAGGCCGGGATACGAAGCCACCGAACCGGACGTCGTTGTGGAGGTCGACGCTGAGGCGCTCGACGTGCTGGGGGTGGCGGATCCGGAGGAGACCGACCCCGAGCCGCCGGTGCCTGCGGTCGACCCCTCCCCGCCGACGGAGCCGGGAAGCACAGGAGACGAATAGACCGCCGCTTCTCCGCCCGCAAAGGGTGTCAGGAGAAACGGTGCGATCGCCAGCTCATAGCTTCCCTCCGGCAGCGTGCTCCCGAGCATGACGGCTAGCGGCTCCTCGTGGATCACGACGCTGATGCCGATAGCCTGTAGCTCGGCCTGGATCACGTCCGCCGCCTCCGAGATCATGACGTCCTGGCTCGGGATGAGGAGCGAGAGGGTGACCGGCGTACCGATGTCGTCAGTCCTCAGGTAACCGTCAGTCCCTCTCACGAGTCCGAGGGAGGTGAGGTAGCCGAGAGAGGTCGCCGGGTCCCAAGGCTCGGGATTCTGTTGGCTGGTCGGCGCCTCACCGGCGAGCAGGAACCTCTCGAAGTCCGGGGCGAGCGTGTCGTCCTCCAAGCCTGCGGAGTCCGAAGAGATCTCTGCCAGATACAACGCATCCTCGATTCCAAGTCGGAACGTGCCGGTCCGGAGGATCGGCGATGCCGTGTTGAGGCACAGCTGCCAGAGCGTCGGCAAGGTGGAATCGTCACGCGACAAGGCCCTCCCGCTGCGGGCGGCGTTTGCGAGCACGTTCGTGTCCTCCGGTCCTTCAGGAGCCTCGGCCACTGAGACCGCACCAGACTCGAGGCCCGTCAGAGCCTTGGACGCTGACATGACCTTCAGAAGGATGTGGCTGATAGACGGCTTAGTCGCCCAATAGACCGGATTCCGGGAAAGAACGAGCTCCTTTCCTGGGATCACGGTCGTGATCACGAACGGACCGCCGGAGATCACCTTGGTCGGGTCGAACCCCTGGAACGCCGACACCCACCCGTAGCGCTCACCGATGTGGGCCGGGACGAGATTCGCGAAGAGCGACTCCCATTCGGCGAAGGGATGAACGAAGGTGACCGTGACGGTGTGGCCGTTCTTCGACGAGGCGATCCGCGAGATGTCGCGGTAGCCGGCCACGAGGCCGGCATCGGGGAGACGCGGGGCGTAGAGGAGTTGCTCGTGCCAGTTGTAGATGAAGTCGGCCGCCGTGATCGGCACCCCGTCCGACCATTTGGCCGCCGGGTTGAGCGTGTAGTCGACCCTGAGCGGTGACAGGCCCACGACCTCCGCGCTCTCGACGAAGCCCGGCTCGAGCGTCTGGTCGTCCTTGTCGTTCGTCACGAATGTCTGCGGCCAGACCTGCTCCATCACCTCCTGGGTGATGCGATTCCCGCCCGCCGGGGCGGACGGATTGAAGTTCGTCGGCAGCGACGAGACAGCGACGACGGCGGTGCCGTCGTGGGAGAAGACGGGGCTCGACGGCTGTGTGGAAGGGGTAGTCGGGCTACTCGAAGGCGAGCTCGTGCATGCGGCGGCCAGCAGCGCCAGGACGAGGAGCGAGCAAGCGAGAGCTCTCCGCCTCACCCACTCCACCGCAGGGAGAGAGCGACGGTCACAAAGGCGAAGATGAGCACGAAGGCGACGGTGATGCGGTCCAGATTGCGCTCTGCGACGGTCGACCCAGCGGCGGACGACCCCGTCGACGAGCCGAACATGTCCGACAGGCCGCCCCCTCTCCCACTGTGCAGGAGGATGAGCAGTATGAGGCCGAGCGCCACGATGATGTCAACTACGACAAGGGCGTCGGTGAGCACGGGACGACTTCCTCCTTAGGGGCCAAGGATGCTCCTCGGCACACCACCATTCGAGCGCAAGGAGGCTACCACCGGCGCTTCGACAGTAGGCAGCAGCCCGGAGGGCCGCGACCGGCGTCCGTGCTAGGTGCCGGCTCGGATGATCTCGCAGAACCGTTCGGCATCGAGGCTGGCGCCGCCGACCAGCAGTCCGTCGACGTCCGGGCTCACCATCAAGGCGGCGGCGTTCTCGGGCGTCACCGACCCCCCGTACTGCACGACCACGCCAGCCGCAGCCTCACTTCCCGCCAAACGCCCGACCTCGCCCCGAATAAAGGACGCCATCTCGTCGGCGTCGTCGACGCTCGCCGTCCTGCCCGTGCCGATCGCCCAGATCGGTTCGTAGGCGAGAACCACGCCACCGACAACAGCGGCGGGGCGCCCCGAGAGAGCCGCATCGAGCTGCGAGGCGACCTTCCGGCTGGCGTTCCCCGATTCCCGCTCCTCGAGCGTCTCACCGACGCACAGGATCGGAGTCATCCGATGGCGCAGTACGGCGTCCAACTTCGCCCTCACCATCTCGTCGGTCTCGCCGCAGTAGCGGCGGCGCTCCGAGTGACCGACGATGACGTAGCGCACGTTCAACTTTTCGAGCATGCCGGCACTCACCTCGCCGGTGAACGCCCCTTTGTCCTCGTGGTGGCAGTCCTGAGCACCGAGGGCGACGGGCACCGAATCGGACTCGAGAGCAGTCTGGACCGACCTGAGAGAGGTGAATGATGGGTGGAGAGACGCGATCCGGGTCTTCGGCAGAGGGGTCGCACGCAGGTCGCCGGCGAGCTTCTGGACGAACCCGATCGCCTCGAAGTGGTTGTGGTGCATCTTCCAGTTGCCGCTCACGAGCATCACGCGCTCGTTGGCGGTGCGCCCTCCCGTCACAGGCTCTCGGGCGGCGGCTCGCCCTTCGGCGATCGCCTGAGGGCGGCGAGGCCAGGGAGATCACCCTGTTCAAGAAAAGCCAGAGAGGCCCCTCCTCCGGTCGAGATGTGGTCGATGCGATCAGCGAGACCGAAGCGGTGGACGGCCGCGACGCTGTCTCCGCCTCCGATGACCGTGTGACCCGCTGAGGTGGCCACCGCCTCGGCGACCTCCTTGGTGCCGGCGGCAAAACGAGGGTCCTCGAAGACACCCATCGGCCCGTTCCAAAGGACTGTCCGGGCTCGGCGAATCTGCTCGCTGAACATCTCGGCCGCCTCGGGGCCGATGTCGAGCCCACGCCAACCTTCCGGCACTGCCTGCCCGACCACGCGGAGCTCGTCCGGATCGGCACCAGCGCCTATGCCGACCTTGTCACTGCTGCTCGCTGATGCGGTCTTGTCGATCTCGACCGAGGGGCCGGCGGCCACGACGTCCATCGGCAAAGAGATGTTGTCGTACTCCTCGAGGAGGGCGGCACATTCGGCCACCATGTCCGCCTCGACGGCGGATTCCCCGGGCGACCTGCCGAGGGCAGCAGTGAAGGTGAAGGCCATCGCGCCGCCGATCAGAAGGCGATCGGCTCTGTCGGCAAGACTTCGCAGGAGACCGAGCTTGTCTTTGACCTTGGCGCCGCCGATCACCACGACGAAGGGACGGGCGGGGGCGTCGAGAAGTGCGCCCAGCTCTTTCACCTCCTGCTCGACCAGGCGACCCGCCGCCGATGGCAGGAAGCGGGGCGGCCCTACGACCGAGGCATGCGCACGATGGCAGACGGCAAAGGCGTCGTTCACGTAGCACTGCTGGCCCTCGATGAGAGACATGACGAACTCCGGGTCATCAGAGGTCTCGCCCGGCGAAAAGCGCAGGTTCTCGAGCAGGCGAACGCCAGGGATCATCTCGCCGAGTGCCGATCGCACTGGTGAGACGTCATACCGGGAGTCCGGCTTGCCGTCGGGGCGTCCAAGGTGGGTGCATGCCGTCACGTGGGCCCCTTGGACAAGCAGCCAGGTGAGTGTCGGGATCGACGCCCTGATCCTGAAGTCGTCCTCCACGCTGCGCTCCCCAGAGGCATCGGTCCTTATCGGCACATTCAGATCGAGCCGCACGAGCACGTTTACGCCGGCCAGGTCCCCGAGGTCCTCGAGCACCGGCAGGCTCGACGTCACGCCTGACCCACGATGGCCGCCAGGTCGATCAGACGGTGCGAGTAGCCCCACTCGTTGTCGTACCAGCCGAAGATCTTGACGAGGCTGCTCGCGTCGTCGATGGGGATCACCATCGTGAGCGTCGAGTCGAATGTGCACGACACCGAGGTTCCGATGATGTCGCTCGACACGATCTCGTCCTCACCGTAGGCAAGAACGCTGGACAGTGGGCCATCGGCGGCAGCGTCACGGAAAGCCGCGTTTACCTCACCTACGTCCACGGCCGCGCCGATGATCGCCGTCAGGTCGGTGATCGATCCATCGGCGACGGGCACCCGCAGCGACTGCCCGTCGAGGCGGCCGCGCATAGAGGGCAGCACGAGGCTCGTCGCTTTGGCCGCCCCTGTCGACGCCGGGACGACGTTGATAGCTGCCGCCCTCGCCCGGCGCAGGTTGTCGCGGCCGAGGTCGAGCAGCTCCTGGTCGTTCGTGTACGCATGCACGGTCGTCATGAGGCCCTGCTGCAGCCCGAAGGCCTGGTCGAGGACGCGCACCATCGGCACGAGGCAGTTGGTCGTGCACGAAGCATTGGAGACGACCACGTGCCGCTGCGGGTCGAACTCCTGGTCGTTCACCCCGACGACGAACGTGGCGTCGGCATCCTTGGCAGGCGCCGAGATGATGACCCGCTTGGCACCGGCTTCGACGTGCGCCATGGCGGCACTTCGGCTCGTGAATCGTCCGGTTGACTCCACGACCACGTCCACGCCGAGGGCACCCCAGCCAAGCGCTTTCGGCTCTCGCTCGGTCAAAACGGTGACCTCGTGGCGGCCGATCCGGAAGCCCTCGTCGGTCTCCTCGACCGTCTGCCGAAGACGCCCGTGAGTCGAGTCGTACTTGAGGAGGTGAATGTTGACCTCCCGCGAGACCATGTCGTTCACAGCGACTAGATCGACCTCTGTGGAGGCTGCTCCGGCCTGTTCATCGCGCTCAAGCAACGCCCGCAGGAAATTCCTCCCGATCCGTCCGAAGCCGTTGATCCCCACTCGCACCGTCATGACATCGTCCTCTCGATCCGCGCCAGCTTGGCCATGTTCACGACGGACAACCGGCGCCTAAAGCTACCGCTCAGCGGTCGGCGAGAACTCCGGCGAGGCCGCCGGCGAGCGCGGCGAGGTCGTGCGCGAGCCGCCCGGGGCCGGCGAGGCTGACCCGGACGAGCCGGACGCCGCTACCGAGGTCGCCGATGTCGAGGCCCTCACGATCTGCCAGCACGACGTCAGGGACGATGCCGTGGCGGCGAAGGGCGGCAACGTGGGCCGCAACATCGTAGCCCTCGGTCTCTGGCCGCTCCTCTCGAAGGTTGGCTACATAGACACGCTGGGCCCCCGATGCCGAGACGGCATCACGCAGCGCCGGCACGGCGCAGGCCGCCAGCACGCTCGTGTAGAGCGAGCCAGGCCCGATCACGATCTGGTCTGCGGCCAGCAGGCGCTCCACCGCGAGCGGCGGGGGCGGCGCATCGGGCGGCACGAGCGACACCTCGCTCACCCCACGTGATTCCATGACGCGTACCTGCCCCTCGATGATGCCGTCGGCGCCGACGCCCTTCAGAACGACGGGACCGGAGGTCGCCGGCAGCACGGCGCCGACCGCACCGAGCAGCCCGCCGGCTTCAGCGATCCCCTCCGCGAAGTCGCCGAGCGCGCGGGCGAGGATCGTGATGAGCAGGTTGCCGAAGGCGTGCCCGTCGAGCGGGCCACCCTCGTAGCGGTACTCGAGCGCTTCGGCCAACGGGGATTCGTCCGGCACGAGTGCGCCGATGCAGCGTCGGACGTCACCAGGTGCGGGGATCCCCAGCTCCTCGCGGAGCCTGCCGCTCGACCCCCCGTCATCGGCAACCGATACGACGGCGGTGATCTCCCCGGCATATTCCTTCGCCGCCCGTAGCGTCTGGGCCAAACCGTGGCCACCTCCGATGGCCACGACCTTCGGGCCCCCCGGTGTGAGCCGGAAAGGGTCGCTCAACGAGGGAGATCCCGGTGGTGAACCGTCGGGGTGAAGCCGCGGCGGCGCATCAGCGCGGCAATCTCCTCGGCGAGCACAACCGACCGGTGCTGGCCGCCGGTGCAGCCGATGGCAACCGCCAGGTACGACTTGCCCTCCCTTGCGTAGGCACCGAGCAGCAGATCGAAAAGGTCGTCGAGCCGGTCGAGGAGCACCTTTGCCTCCGGCGTCGACATGACGTAGTCCTTCACCTCCTCGTCGAGACCGGTCAACTGGCGCAGTTCCGGCACCCAATGCGGGTTTGGGAGGAACCGGCAGTCGAAGACGAGGTCGACGTCGAGGGGGAGCCCGTGCTTGAAACCGAACGAGATCACGGTCGTGTCCATGCCCGGCCCGGCTCCACGGTCGACGAGGTCGATCAGCCGGTCGCGAAGCTCGTGGACGTTGAGGTCACCGGTGTCGATGACGATGTCGGAGTCGCGCCGCAGCTCCGTCAGGAGGGCGCGCTCCTGCCGGATGGCCTCGAGGATGCCGCCGTCGGTCTCGACCGGATGCCGGCGGCGGCTTCCCTCGTAGCGGCGCACGAGCGCCTCGTCCGGCGCGTCGAGGAACAGCACCCGGACGCGGGCCCCGGAGGACTTGAGCATCTCGATCGCGCTCGGCAGCTCGGCGAGCGCCTCATATCCACCGCGACCGGCGACGAGGCAGAGCCGCTCGTATTCGGCCCCGGGCTGGTTGGCGAGCTCGGCCACTTTGCCGAGCAGTGCAGGCGGGAGATTGTCGATGACGAACCATCCGCGGTCCTCGAGGCTGGCGGCGGCGGTCGAGCGTCCGGCTCCCGACATGCCGACGAGGAAGAGGTACTCAGCCATCCGGGCTCCATTGTCCCACTCGTCAGCGCCGCTCGAACCGCATCAGGCAAAGGCGCGGCATCGCCGCCTCGAGCTCGAGGTCGAGCGACCCGTCGAGGAACTCGAGCGGCGGAGCCGGCTCCTCGAGGCGGGTGAGAACAAGGCCGCGCTCGGTGACCGGGTTCACGTAGCGCGAGAGCGGCCGGTGGGCGAAGGCGACCCGCACTCCCGGGTCCACCTCCTCGACAGAGACGGTCTCGGGCAGATATGGGCCGATTCGCCAGTAGCGCTCGTCGAGCAAGCGGTCGTCGACGAAGCCGCTACCAGGGCCTTGGATGACGGGGTGATTGACGAGGAGCAGGAACCGGCCGCCCGGCGCGACGACCCGCGCCACCTCGGAAAGCACCTCGTCGGGATCGGCGGCGTGCTCGATCACGAGGCAGCAGACGACGGCGTCGAAAGTCTCATTCGGGAACGGCAGGGACTCCCCTGCCGCCTGCACGAAGACGGCGCCGCCTCCCTGGGAGACAGCGTTGTCCAGCTGACGCCGGTACAGATCGAGTCCGACGACGAGCCGGGGGGCGACCGGTACCGGAGCTGACCGGCGGTCAGCTCCGCCGACGGTTGTCTCGGCGAGCCGCCGGGCGAGCTGTCCCTCACCGCACCCGAGGTCGAGTATCCGCCGGCAACCGGTGAGGTGGGCCGTCGCGAGCGGCAGGATCTGACGGTCGTACTCGACGTCGGCTCCGTTGGTGAACGTCGTCCGCCACCACTCGGCCAGCTCGTCCCAGCTTTGAGGTTGAGCCTGTCTCGGCCGGGGGCTCGCTGCCCTTCCGCTCACCGACCCGCCCGGACGTGCTCGTAGACCGCCGCCGCGACCGCATCCGGCAGCCACGGCAGCGCCTTCAACTGCTCGAGGGATGCTGTCCGCACACCTCTCACGCCTCCGAGCTCATCGGCGAGCCGCTTACGTCGGGTGGGCCCGAGGCCGGGGATGCCGTCGAGGATGCTCTTCGTCATCCGCCGCTGCCGGAGCTGCCGGTGAAATCCGATGGCAAAGCGGTGCGCCTCGTCACGGGCCTGCTGCAAGAGATAGATCGCCTCGCTGTCCCGCGGGATGACGACTGGATCCGGGTTGCCCGGGACGAAAACCTCCTCGAGCTGCTTGGCGAGCGCCGCCACGGCCACCTTGTTCGTGAGTCCCAACTCCTCGAGAACCCGTTCCCCGACGTGCAGCTGGCCCTTCCCCCCGTCGAGCAGGAGCAGCTGGGGCGGGTAGGCGAAGCGGGAAGGGCGCCGTCGGCGCCGGCCGATGGAGTCAAGATCCGCTTCGAACTGATCTCCGGCGCCGTCGGACGGGGCGCCACCGGCGCCGTCGGACGGGGCGCCACCGGCGCCGTCGGACAGGGCGCCACACGGGCGCCGTCGGACAGGGCAACGGGGCCGTCGGACAGGGCAACGGGGCCGTCGGACAGGGCGGCACCGGCACCGTCGGACAGGGCGCCACCGGCACCGTCGGACAGGGCGGCACCGGCGCCGTCGGGAGTCTCGTCGCGGCCGAGAAGGTACCGGAGGCGCCGACTGAGCACTTCGTGCATCGCGCCGTAGTCGTCGTTGCCCTGCACGGCGCTCACCTTGAACCGGCGGTAGTCGCTCTTCTTCGGGAGGCCGTCCTCGAACACGACCATCGCCCCGACGTAGTCCGTCCCCTGAAGGTGGCTCATGTCGTAGCACTCGATGCGGAGCGGGGCCTCGCTCAGGCCGAGCGCCTCCTGCAGCTGCTCGAGAGCGACAGCTCGGCTCGTGAGGTCGGACGAACGGCGGAGCCGGTGGCGGTTCAGCTGCTCGGCGGCGTTCTGGCGGGCCGTCGCGAGCAGCTCGCGCTTGCGCCCCCGCTGCGGCACCTTCAGCGACACCCGAGCGCCCCGAAGGCCACCCAGCCACTCCTCGTAGGTCTGGGGATCCTCCGGCATCTCGGGAACGAGGATCTCCTTCGGCACCCCGAGCGGCGACGCCGCGTAGTGCTGCTCGAGTATCCGGCTGAGGAACTGCGCGCTCGAGAGCGGCTCCACCTTCTCGACGACGAATCCGTGACGCCCGACCACGCGGCCCCGCCGCACGTGCAGTACCTGGACGGCGGCGACGAGCTCGTCGTCTGCGAGGGCGATGGCATCGAGATCCTCGGGTGTGTCGGTCACCATCTGCTGGCGTTCGATGGCGAGTCTCACGGTGGCGAGGCGATCCCGGAGGCGAGCCGCCTGCTCGAACTCGAGCTGTGAGGCGGCGTCCCGCATCTCGGCCTCGAGGCGCCGGGTGATCGGCCCGGTATCGCCCTCCAAGAAACCCATCAGCTCGCCCACCAACCGCTCGTACTCCTCGTGGCTCACCGCCCCGACGCAGGGGGCTGCGCACCGCTCGATGTGGAACAGCAGGCACGGGCGGCCGAGCAGCTCGTGGCGGCGCATCTTCGCGTCCGAGCAGGTCCTGATGGGAAAGGACCGGAGCAGCAGGTCGAGCGTCTCGCGGATCGCATAGGCATGGGCGTAGGGCCCGAAGTAGCGGGTGTCCCTGCGCCTGGCCCCCCGCATCACCGTAGCCTTCGGCCACTCGTCACCCACCGTGACAGCGAGGTAGGGATAGCTCTTGTCGTCGACGAGCCGGATGTTGAACCGCGGGCGGTGCGCCTTGATCAGGTTGTACTCGAGCATGATCGCCTCGACGTCGCTGCCGACGACGATCCAGTCGACGGAGTCCGCCCGCTCCATCATCTGCGCGGTGCGCGGGTGAAGGTGACGCGGGTCTTGGAAGTAGCTGCCGAGCCGGCTCTTCAGTGAACGCGCCTTGCCGACGTAGATCACCCGGCCGTCGGCATCCTTGAACTGGTAGGACCCGGGCGCGTCAGGGATGGCGGCGGGACGTTCGAGCACTACCTTGAGGGTACGCCCGCCCGGTGCCGGACCGGACGACCCCTCTCGTCGCGCCTGACGGCTGGGTTCCCGATCCACCGGCGAACACCCCGTGAGTACCATGCGGACAATGCCCCCCTTTCGCGTCGTGAGCGACTTTCAGCCGGCTGGGGACCAGCCGAAGGCGATCGAGCTGCTGTCTGCCGGCGTCGAGCGGGGAGACCGCTTCCAGACGCTGCTCGGCATCACCGGCAGCGGCAAGAGCGCCACCGTCGCCTGGACCATCGAGAAGGTTCAGCGCCCCACGCTGGTGCTGGCGCCCAACAAGTCGCTCGCAGCCCAGCTCGCGGGCGAATTCCGCTCCTTCTTCCCCGAGAACCGCGTCGAGTACTTCGTCTCCTACTACGACTACTACCAGCCCGAGGCTTACCTCCCCTCCTCGGACACTTACATAGAGAAGGATTCCTCGATCAACGACGAGATCGACCGGCTCCGCCATTCCACCACCGCCAGCCTCCTCACCCGGCGCGACGTCATCGTCGTGGCGTCGGTGTCGTGCATCTATGGCCTCGGCTCGCCTGAGGAATACCGGGACCGGATCCTCGTGTTGCACCCCGGTGAGCTGCACGACCAGCGCAAGATCCTCACCCACCTCGTCGAGATGCACTACGAGCGCAACGACCAGAACCTCGTGCGGGGGCGCTTTCGCGTCCGCGGCGACACGATCGAGGTGCATCCCGCCTACGAGGAGTACGCCGTCCGGATCGAGCTCTTCGGCGACGAGATCGAGCGGCTGACCCGCTTCGACGTGCTGACCGGCGAGGTGCTAGGCGACCTCGACGAGATGGCCGTCTTTCCCGCTTCTCACTACGTCGCCGGTGACGAGCGGATGCGCCGTGCGATCAGCGGCATCGAGGTGGAGCTCGGCGAGCGGCTTCGGGAGCTCGAGGCCGGAGGCAAGATGCTCGAGGCTCAGCGCCTCCGGATGAGGACTGAGCACGACCTCGAGATGCTGGCCGAGGTCGGCTCGTGCAGCGGAATCGAGAACTACAGCCGGCACCTCGACGGGCGCAATGCCGGCGACCCGCCCTACACGCTGCTCGACTACTTCCCGTCTGACTGGCTCCTCATCCTCGACGAGAGCCACGTCACCGTGCCGCAGCTGCACGGGCAGTTCGAGGGTGACCGCTCGCGCAAGGACGTGCTCGTCGAGCACGGCTTCCGGCTGCCGTCGGCGCTCGACAACCGGCCTCTTCGTTTCGAGGAGCTGGAGGAGCGCCTCAACCAGTGCATCTTCATGTCCGCCACGCCGTCGGCCTACGAGCTGTCCGTCTCGTGCCAGGTCGCCGAGCAGATCGTCAGGCCGACCGGGCTGGTCGATCCGGCGGTCGTCGTCAAGCCGACGAAGGGCCAGATCGACGACCTGATCGCCGAGATCGGCCTCACGACGGCCCGCGGCGAGCGCGTCCTTGTCACGACGCTCACGAAGAAGATGGCAGAGGACCTGGCCGACTACCTCCTCGAGACCGGGCTCAAGGTGCGCTACCTGCACTCGAACGTCGACACGATCGAGCGGATCGAGATCATCCGCGACCTCCGGCTCGGGGAGTTCGACGTCCTCGTCGGCATCAACCTCCTCCGGGAGGGCCTCGACCTGCCCGAGGTGTCCCTTGTGGCGATCCTCGACGCCGACAAGGAGGGGTTCCTCCGCTCCAGCACGTCGCTCATCCAGACGATGGGCCGGGCGGCCCGCAACGTCTCGGGCCGCGTGGTCCTATACGCCGACGTGATGACCGACTCGATGCGCCGGGCGATGGCAGAGACCGAGCGGCGCCGAAGCCTGCAGGAGGCCTACAACATCGAGCACGGCATCGACCCGCAAACGATCCGCAAGGCCGTCACAGACCTCGTCGCGCAGTTCCGCAAAGCGGCGGGCACCTTTGACGACGGCGCCCCGCTCCCCTCCGGCCACACGGCCCGTGCCGACCGGTCGAGGCGGGCCGGCCGCCGGGCGGCCGAGCGGGTCGCCACCGCCCTCGGGGCAGGCTCAGGATCCCGGTCCGGCCCGGACGACGTGCTCCCTGCCGACGAGCTCGGTCGCCTGATCGACGTCCTCGACTCCGAGATGCAGGCGGCGGCCGCCGACCTCCGCTTCGAGTACGCTGCCCGCCTCCGTGACGAGATCAGATCGCTCCGACGGGAGCTCCGGGAGGTGTCCTGAGCCCGTGCAGCATGACCAACTCGTCATCAGGGGAGCCCGTGAGCACAACCTGAAGAACATCTCTCTCGAGCTGCCGAGGGACCGCCTGATCGTCTTCACCGGCCTCTCCGGCTCGGGCAAGTCGTCCCTCGCCTTCGACACCATCTATGCCGAGGGCCAGCGCCGCTACGTCGAGTCCCTCTCGTCATACGCCCGGCAGTTCCTCGGGCAGATGGACAAGCCGGACGTGGACTTCATCGAGGGGCTGTCGCCGGCGATCTCGATCGACCAGAAGTCGGCTTCCCGCAACCCCCGCTCGACTGTCGGCACCGTGACCGAGATCTACGACTACCTACGGCTGCTGTTCGCCCGGATCGGCCAGCCCCACTGCCCCAACTGCGGCCGCCTTGTCACCCGGCAGAGCCCGCAGCAGATCGTCGACCGGGTGCTCCAACTGCCGGCAGCCACCCGCTTCCAGGTGCTCGCCCCGGTCGTGCGGGGCAGGAAGGGCGAGTACTCCTCTCTCCTCGACGACCTCGCCAAGCAGGGATACGCCCGCGTGCGGGTGGACGGCGAAGTCATCGAGCTCGCCGAACGGGCCGAGATGGAGCTCGCCCGCTACGAGCAGCACACGATCGAGGTGGTCGTGGACCGCCTGATCTCCAAGCAAGGGATCGAGCGGCGCCTGACCGACTCGATCGAGACGGCGCTCCGCCTCGGCGAGGGGATGGCCGAGATCCTCCTCGGCTCGCACGAGGGCGCCCCCGAGGAGCTCCTGTCGTTCTCCCAGCACCTCGCCTGCACCCACTGCGGCATCTCGTTCGACGAGCTGGCGCCCCGTTCGTTCTCCTTCAACTCGCCCTACGGCGCCTGCCCGGCGTGCAACGGCCTCGGCACCCGTTTCGAGGTGGATCCGGAACTCGTCGTCTCGAATACCGACCTCTCCCTCGTAGAAGGGGCAATCGCCCCGTGGGCCGGGGCGAGGACCGAGTACTTCTCGAGGGTGCTCCAGGCCGTCGCCGACGCCTTCGGCTTCGACATGAGAAAGCCATGGTCGAAGCTGACGAAGAACCAGAAGAAGATCCTCCTATACGGCGCCGGCTCCCGGCGCGTCCACATCCGCTACCGGAACCGCTACGGGACAACCCGCAGCTACGACACCGCCTACGAGGGCGTCATCCCGTGGTTGCAGCGGCGCCACTCCGAGGCGGAATCGGACTACCAGCGGGAGCAGGTGGAGGGCTACATGCGAGAGGTGCCCTGTGCCACCTGCGGAGGGAGCCGCCTCAAGCCCGAGTCGCTCGCAGTGACGATCGGCGGGATGAACATCGCCCGAATTGAGCGCCCTCTCGATCCGGTCGTCCCACGACGTGCTCGGGACGCTGAAGCTGAGCTCGCGGGAGGAAATGATCGCCTCGCGGGTGATGAAGGAGATCCGTGCCCGGCTTCAGTTCCTCGTCGACGTGGGGCTCGACTACCTCTCGCTCGACCGGTCGGCGGCGACGCTCGCCGGCGGTGAGGCACAACGGATCCGCCTCGCGAGCCAGATCGGCAGCGGCCTCGTCGGCGTCCTCTATGTTCTCGACGAGCCGTCGATCGGCCTGCACCAGCGTGACAACCGCAAGCTGATCGAGACGCTCAACCGCTTGCGCGACCTCGGCAACACGGTCCTTGTCGTCGAGCACGACGAGGAGACGATCCGGGTGGCCGACTTCATCGTCGACATCGGACCGGGCGCAGGTGAGCACGGCGGCGAGATCGTCTGCGCCGGGAGCTTGGACGACATCCTCGCCTGCGAGAGTTCGATGACCGGCCAGTACCTCGTCGGCAGCCGCCAGATCGGCGTTCCCCCGATGCGCCGGGAGCCTCGCGGTGAATGGATCACCGTCCGCGGCGCCCGTGAGCACAACCTGAGGGACATCGACGTCGAGATCCCCCTCGGTTGCTTCGTCGCCGTCACCGGGGTGTCGGGCTCCGGCAAGTCCACTCTCGTAAACGACATCCTCCACCGGGCCCTGATGCAACGCATCTACCGGTCTCGGAGCGTGCCGGGGCGGCACAAGTCGATCGAGGGGGCCGAGGCGCTCGACAAGGTGATCGACATCGACCAGTCACCGATCGGGCGGACTCCCCGCTCCAACCCGGCCACCTACACAGGTGTCTTCGACCACATCCGGAGGCTCTTCTCCCAGACCTCTGAGGCCAAGCTGCGCGGCTACCAACCGGGCCGCTTCTCGTTCAACGTGAAAGGCGGCCGGTGCGAAGCTTGCGCCGGCGACGGGACGATCAAGATCGAGATGCACTTCCTGCCGGACGTCTATGTGCCCTGCGAGATCTGCAAAGGCGCCCGCTACAACCGCGACACCCTCGAGGTCACATGGCGGGGGCACAACATCGCCGAGGTGCTCGACATGTCGTGCGAGGAGGCGCTCGAGTACTTCGCCGCTCAGCCCGTCATCGCCCGCCATCTGCAGACCATCGTCGACGTCGGGTTGTCCTACGTCCGCCTCGGCCAGCCGGCGCCGACGCTTTCGGGCGGGGAGGCACAGCGGGTGAAGCTCGCCTCCGAGCTGTCCAAGAAGTCGACGGGTCGGACGCTCTACATCCTCGACGAGCCGACGACGGGGCTCCACTTCGAGGACGTCCGCAAGCTCCTCGGGGTGCTCCAGCGCCTCGTCGATGCCGGCAACACCGTCTGTGTCATCGAGCACAACCTTGACGTCATCAAGTCCGCTGACTGGATCATCGACCTAGGGCCGGAGGGGGGCGACGGCGGTGGCCTCGTCATCGCCGAGGGCACGCCGGAGCAGGTGGCCAAGAGCGCCGACAGCTACACGGGCCAGTTTCTCGCCCCGATGCTCGGCGTCTGAGCGCGCTGCCGGCGGATCCGCCGGCAGGCTGAGAATCATCGGGCACCGGTGGGAAGGAGCGGGCAACACGCTGGCGGGCCGATCACAATGCTGTGTACGCTGCCCCCGACGGGGACTTGGCACCTCGCCCCGGCGCCCGAGAGCGCCCGGAAGAAGGCCTTGAGGGAGGGACGGCGATGCCGGCGATTCGAGTTCCTTTTTGGGGCAGGGCCAGCCTGATCACATCAGTGGTCGCGTTGAGCGTGGCCTGTCTGAGCCAGACTTCCCTCGCCAGTTCCTCACCGGTCCCACCGGTCGGACCGGTCTCGGGGACGCCGGCGAGCGGAACGCCGGCGCTTGCACCGACGGGAGTGACCGAGCAGGTTCGCCAACTCGTGCAGTGCGGCAACACCATGTACGCCGTGGGAACCTTCAGCGCGATAACCAGCCATGGCACGACCTACGCCCGCAGCAACATCTTCAGCTTCAGCGCAAATGCGCCCTACACGCTGACGTCGTGGAACCCGGACGTGAGAGACACCACAACCGGAGCTGCTCCTAAGGCTGCCCCTCTCGACGACGGGCCGTTCCAGCCGACCGACGGAATCGTCAACTCCATCACCTTCAACGGGACCGACTGCTCTCACGCCTACATCGGAGGGCTGTTCAGCTCCGTCCACGGCTCGAAGGTCCACGACATCGCCGAGCTGAGCACGACGACGGGTGACGTCGTCCCGAGCTTCGGGCACGACGCCAACGGGGAGGTGGAGACGCTTCTCGGCGTGCGCGGGCACATCCTCGCCGGGGGGTTCTACACGGCGATCAACGGCAGCAGCGCCGATGCCTACATGACGAGCTTGTCGCCCACGACGGGCGCCGACGACGGCTTCCTCCACCTTCACATCTCCGGGCACTACCAGTACTACGACGTGACCACCAACCCGACGGAAGTGCACAACCAACAACTCAGTCACAGCGGGACGCTCGACCTCGTGGAAGGCGATTTCACCTCGGTGGGCGGACTCAGCCGGCAGCAGATATTCATGCTCGACCTCGCCTCGGACCCGGCCAGTGTCACCGGCTGGACGTCACCGGAGTGGGACGGCAGCGACGGGCAGCCGCCGCACGGTTACAACTACCAGTGCGGCGACTCGATCCCCTTCTACATAAGGGGCGCCGCCTGGTCGCCGAACGACTCGACGGTCTACATCGCCGACACCGGTTTCCACCCGTGGAACGTGCCCGCGACCGCCCGCGCACCGGCTTGTGCGATGCGGCGGCGGCATTCCCTGCTACCCAGACCTCCGTCCGGCACGACTGGATCAACTACACCGGCTGCTACTCGCTCTATTCGGTCGCGGCCGATAAGAGCACGGCCTACTTCGGCGGCCACGACCTCTACTCGGAGAACCCCGACGGCTGCAAGAGCGCTGGCCCGGGCGCCATCCTCGCCCCGGGCTTCGAGGGTCTGTCGCCGACGACCGGACGCCTCACCTTCAATCCGACCCGCGCTCGTGGCCTCGGCGCCGACGACATGCTCCTCACCTCCACCGGTCTCTGGATCGCGAGCGACAACTTTGACGGAAGCGACGCCTGTGCCCATGTGGCCGGGCATGCCGGCATCTGCCTGCTCCCCTATCGCGCCTGACAGCCCGTCCTCCTCTCGAACAATGTGACGGGACGGCTGGATCGCACCCGGGCGCGACGGATCAGCCCGGTGCCCCGTCGCGCATGTCCACCATCCAGTCCCACGCCCGGTCCACCATGAGCCGGAGCTCCTCGAGGGTGCCGGTGTTGAGGATGACGTAGTCCGCCTGTCGCAACCTCGCCTCGCGGGGCGCCTGGGCGCCGATCCGCCGGCGCACATCGTCCTCCTCCATCTTGCGCTCGGTCACGAGACGCTCCGCCGCCAGCTCGACCGGAGCGTCGACGACAAGGACGGCGGCCACCGGATAGCGGCCGCGGCCGCCGCCCTCCACGAGAAGGGGGATCTCGAGCACGACGATTGCATCCGTGCCGACGAAGCACGCGAGGCGCTCGGCGATCATCCGGCTCACCTCGGGATGGACGATGGCGTTCAGGTCACTACGCGCCGCGTCGTCCTCGAAGACGATCCGAGCGAGAGCGGGCCGGTCGAGGGAGCCGTCGGCGCCGATGACGCCACCACCGAAGCGCGCCACCACCTGCGACAAAGCCTTGCTGCCCGGCTCGACGGCGACCCTCGCCAACTCGTCGGCGTCGATGAGCGCCGCGCCGCGGGCTGCCAGCAGCCGGCCCACTGTCGACTTGCCGGAGCCGATGCCCCCGGTGAGGGCGACGGCGATCATGGCATCGGTCTGCGCAGCCACATGGGGGGCTGAGCTTACCCATCGCCCTACGGAGCACTCCGGGGCCGCCGGCGCTCGGTGACGGTGCGCCCGACGTTCGGCCGTGGCGGCCTATCGTCTCGCCGTGAGCCCCTCTGTGTTGACCTCGGACGCCAACGCCGGGACGGTCGCCGTCATCTCGGGCGGCGGCACAGGCATCGGGCGGGCGACGGCGCTCGCCCTCGCGCGCACCGGCGCCGGCGTCGTGATCTGCGGCCGGCGCCCCGAGCTGCTCGAGGCGACCCGCTCGCTCGTCGAGGAGGGAGGGGGCGCTTGTGTCGCCGTGCCGGCTGATATCCGCGAGCCCCCGGCCGTCTCTGCTGTGATCGATGCCGCCATCGGACGTTTCGGTCACGTCGACGTGGTCGTCAACAACGCCGGCGGCCAGTTCCAGGCGACGGCAGAGGCGATCTCGCTCAACGGCTGGAGGGCCGTCCACCGCCTGAACGTCGAGGCCGCCTGGAGCCTCACCCGCGAGGCGGCGACGCGCTCGATGATCCCGCGCCGCCACGGGGTCGTCGTGTTCCTGGGGTTGAGCCCGCGCCGTGGCCTGCCGATGATGGTTCACTCCTCTTCGGCCCGAGCTGCGGTCGAGAACCTCGCCGGCGGGCTGGCGTGCGACTGGAGCCGTTACGGCATCCGGGCCGTCTGCGTCGCCCCGGGCAACATCGCAACCGAGGGCCTTGACCGCTACGGGACCGACGAGGTCGCCGCCTGGGAGCGGGGAGTGCCTCTCGGCCGCCTCGGGACCGCCGAGGAGGTGGCGGAGGTCATCGCATTCCTCGTCTCGCCGGGCGCCAGCTACGTCACCGGCACGACTGTCGTCGTCGACGGTGGCGTCGATGCATGGGGTCAGAGCGAGCCGCCACCCCTGCCCGAGCCTCTCACCCCGCCGGAGCCCGGCGTCCTTCCCGTCCGACCCGATCCACCCGATCCACCGGCGCCGGCCTCAGACCGGGGCGGCTGATCCGCCGAGGACGACACGGGCATCGAGCCCGACGGCGCCCTCCCGGCCGACGAGCAACGGGTTCACCTCGAGCTCGGCGATCTCGGGGTGGCTGGCGGCCACCCTCGAGACAGCGACGACCGCTCGGGCGGCGCCAGCCACGTCGAGGCGAGGCCGGCCCCGTGCGCCGAACAGCAGGGGGGCACCGCGCAGGCCTGCCAGCAGACCGTGCGCCTGCTGCTCATCCACGGGAGCGAGCGACGCCGCCACATCGCCGAGCACCTCTGCATATATGCCGCCAAGGCCGACAAGAAGGACGGCGCCGAATCTGGCATCGCGCCTCGCGCCCACCACGAGCTCCACCCCGCCGGTGAGGACGACCATCTTCTCCACCCCGATCGCGCCCGGCCCGACCCTTGACCAGATGGAGGCGGCCGCAGCCCTGACGGCCTCGTCACTGTCGAGGCCGAGCACCACCCCGCCGGCGTCGGACTTGTGCTCGAGCACGACGGCCTTGAGCGCCACCGGATAGCCGATCGCCCTCGCTGCCGCGACGGCCCCCGCCACGTCGTGTGCCTCGGCGGCGGGCGGGAAGGTGATGCCGGCCCCGGCGAAGAGCCGCCGGGCTGCGAAGTAGCCACCGCCGCGCGTACGGGGGCGCTGCGGGGACCACGTCGGGAAGCTGCACGCCGCCCGCCACCCTGCGGGCCGCCAGCCGGGCGAGGATGGCGACGGCGCCCTCGACGCGAGGCGACAAGGGAAGGCGGCCGGCCGCGCAGGCGGGCGAGCGGCTCGGAGGGAAGGACCCCGTCGTGCATCGCGTGCACGACGACAGGCTTGCCGGAAGCCCGCGTGAGAGCGACGAGGGCATCGGCGACTTCGTTCTCCGCCCGGGCGAGGTCGCTTCCGTAGTAGCTGTAGCCGCCGAAGTAGCCCGTGACGATCACTGCATCGACCTCGGGCGACGCCAGCATCGCTTCGAGGACCCGGGCGAAGGACCAGGGATCCTGCTCGCCGGCGCCGGCGAGGTCGACGGGGTTCGAGGTCGCACCGGGCGTTCCCGTCAGCAGGCTCAGTTCCGCCGCCAGCTCCGGAGAGAAGCGCGGCACGACGAGCCCGGACGCCTCGGCGACGTCGGCGGCGACAGCGCCGTGGCCGCCCCCGTCGGCGAGCACCCCCACCCTCGGCACACCTGAGGCCGCCCCCTCCACCCGCCGGGGGGCCGGCGCACGGCCGCGACGGTGCAGACGGCGGTGCGGACGACGCCAGCAGGATCCCCGAGAGCGCTTCTATGAGCTGGCCCGGCGTGTCGGCCCGCTCTATGCCGGCCGCCCGGCAGGCGGCATCCACCGACAGCCGGCCGGAGACAAGGGCGCCCGTGTGCGACAGCGCAGCCCGCGCACCGGCGCTGCTCGCTCCGGCGGCGAGCAGCACGACCGGGGTCCCCGAGCCTGTGGCGGCAGACGCCGCCTCGAGGAAGCGGCGACCGTCGCCGAAGTCCTCGCAGTAGATGGCGACGGCCTCCACCTCCGGCGAGGCAGCGAAGGCGGTGACGAGATCGGCGACGTCGACGTCGGCCTGATTGCCGAGCGAGGCGAAGCGGACGAAGCCGAGGCCGGAGGCGCCCGCCTTGAGGCCGAGCTCGAGGGCGAGGTTGCCGCTCTGGGAGATGAGGCCCGACCGGCCCGTTCGGCAGCTCATCGGAGGTGAGGTACAGCTCGGTGGTGGCATCGCTCAGGCCGAGGCAGTTCGGGCCGAGGAGGACGGCTCCGGCCGCCCGCACCTCGGCGGCGACGGCGGCCTCGAGCCGCAGGCCGGCCGGCCCGCTCTCGCCGAGCCCGGCCGTGATGCCGACGATCGCCTTCGCCCCGCAGTCGAGCGCCTCCCGCACCGAGGCGGCGAAGGCCGCCGCCGGTACGCAGATGACCGCCAGCTCGGCCCCCCCGGGCACGTCGCGAACCGAGAGATATGACGGCTCACCGAGGATCGTCCCTCCACGGCGGTTGACGAGGGCCACCCGCCGCCGGTGAAGCGCCGCGGAGCGCCCCCTTTGCGAGCCAGTGGCCCCACTTGCGCTCCTCGGCGGAAGCACCGACGACGGCGATCGAGGACGGGTTGAAGAGCGCCGTCAGGTCGCGCCCGCCTGCGGGCGGCTTCACCGTCGGGAGGCGGCCGGGCGGGAAGACCCCGAAGCGACGAGGGCTCGCTCTCTCAGGTAGGCGAGGGGGACCTCCGGTGTTGCGGTGTCGATCTCCCGGCCGAGGCGGTGACCGTCGAAGATCGCGTCGGCCGGGATGCGGGGGGCGACGCAGTCCCCGATGCGGTACAGCCCGACGATCCCCGAGCCGGAGAGGGAGGCGGCGTCGGCGGCGAGCTCGTGATAAAGCCCGTCGTCGGACCGGCGCTGGGTGACGAGCACGACACCCTGTGCCGGCAGCTGGAACGCCTCGCCGAACTCGTCGGTGCCCGAGACAGCCGTGCCGTCGAGGCCCCTCAGGGTGACGCCCCGGTGCATCCGCACGCCGCAGTCGTGGAGGCGTTGGCGCAACATCGGGCCCTCGAGCGTGTCGTCGCATCGGGGCGCCACCTGATCGAGGCACGTCACGAGCTCGACGTTGTAGCCCTCCCCCGCCAGCAGCTCGGCGATCCCGGCTCCGACGAAGTAGCCCTCGGCGTCGTAGACGACGACGTCGGTGCCTGCGGGCCTGCTCCCGTCCACCATGAGCTGCTCGGGCGTGAAGACGGCGTCGTGATGCTCGGCCGCCCCCTCCAAGGGGAGATGGGTGAACCCCGAGATGCCGTCGGCCGCCCAGCGCGAGCCTGTGGCGATGACGACGAGCTCGGCGCCGTAGTCGCGGACGGCGGCCGCATCGAGGCGGGCGGAAGTGATGACTTCGACGTTGGCGAGGCGGTCGAGCTGGATGACGCGCCAGTTGACGACCCGCGCCCACTCGCCGAGCCCGGGCAGGCGCGGGATCCAGCCCATCGAGCCTCCGAGCTCGGAAGCGGCCTCGACGAGATGGACGCGGCGCATCTGGCGCTTGCCGAGGGTGATGGCGCACTCCATCCCGGCCGGACCGCCGCCGACGACGAGGACGTCGAGGTCGGCGTTGGCCGCCCTCGAGAAGCGCTCCGGGTGCCAGCCTCTCCTGTACTCCTCCCCCGCCGTCGGGTTCTGGGTGCAACCGATATGGAGATCCTCGTCCGCCTTCATGATGCAGACGTTGCAGCCGATGCACTCCCTGATCTCGTCGTAGCGGCCGGCCTCGATCTTGGCCGGGAGGAACGGGTCGGCTATCGATGGCCGCGCCGCCCCGATCAACGACCACTTGCCGGACCGGACGATCTCGGCCATCACGTCGGGGCTCGTCAGGCGGGAGACGCCGACGACAGGCTTGGACGTGACGCTCCGCACTTCCCCCGTCCACTCGAGCTGGTACCCCTCCTTGTAGAAACGGGACGCCCCCGAGTCCTTCGACCACTCGCCGATCGAGCCCACGTTGACGTCCCACAGGTCGACGAGGTCGTCGGCTGCGGCTATGAGCGCCAGCCCCTCGTCGAGCTTCACGCCTGCAGGCCCGAGTGCCGTGACGGCGATCCGGCAGGCAAGGGCGCAGTCATTGCCGACAGCCGAGCGCACGTCCTCGAGCAGCTCGAGCCAGAAACGGGACCTGTTCTCGAAGCTGCCCCCATAGGCGTCCTCCCGCCGGTTGTAGAAGGGGGAGAGGAACTGCATGGGCAGGTACGAGTGGCCGCCGTACACATAGACGATGTCAAAACCCGCATCGGCTGCCGCCCGAGCCGCCCGCACCCAGTCACGGCGCACGCGGACGATGTCGGAGATCTCCATCGCCTTCGGCACGAGACGGGGGATGTAGTCGCTCGCCAGCTGGGACGGCGCCACAGGCACGCGGCGGGACTCGCCGCAATGCCCATGGGCGCCGGCATGGTGCAGCTCGATCCCCGCGAGGGCCCCGTACTCGTGCGCCCGTGAGGCAACAAGGGCGAGGTTGGCCGTGTCGTCGTCGTCCCACATCCTCGCTGACGCATACGGCGACTCGTCGGAATCCTCGCTGACCGGGGCGTACTCGGTGCAGACCGCCGCCCAGCCGCCCTCGGCCTTCACCGCCCGGTGGGCGGCCTGCGAGAAAGGCTTCACATCGCCGAAGCCGCAGCAGTGCGGGACCTGGAAGAACCGGTTGCGGAGCACCTTCGGCCCGATCGTCACCGGCTCGAACAAGATGTCGTGTCGGGCGTCCCGCCGGCGACGATCTGTCATCTGGTCACTCCTTCTCGCGCCACCCTTCCCCCTCGAGACCGCGGCCGCGGGGTCGTCAAGGCACTTCTCGGTCGCGCCGATACTCCCATAACGTCGGCGGCCGGCCGGTAAGCTCGACCTTGTATCCCGGTTCAGGATACAATCGCGGTAATTCGATGGGATCGATAGAAAAGGAGCGTTCGATGGCAGCCATACCGACGACCCGTCCTCCGCGGCGCCGCCCGCCTGCGAGCGGCAAGGCCGGAGAGAGGGCCGGTGGCGGCCGTCGGATCGAAGAGTCGCAGCAAAGAGCGATCGACGAGGTCCTCTTCAGGCTCGTGCCGCACGACACGTTCCTCTCCCCCTCGACGCTCGGGCGCGTGACGGCCGCCTTTGCAGCTCGGCCCGAGCTGTTCGAGGGTCTCGTCGTGAGAGACCCGGCCCTTCGCTGGCACCTGAAGCTGAGCAGGCGCCCGGGCTTCGACCTGTGGGTCCTCGCATGGCAGCCGGGACAGGAGACGGACTGGCACGACCACGGCGGCTCGTCCGGGTCCTTCGCCGTCGTAGAGGGCCGGCTGCTGGAGCGCTTCCGCCGCTCAGGCACGCGCACCGTGGCGGCGCGGGAGCTCGGCGTGGGAGCCGTCGCGAGCTTCGGCCCGTCACATGTCCACAACGTCGGCTACGTAGGCGACGAGCCGGCGACGAGCATCCACGCCTACTCGCCGCCCCTTGCCGCCATGACGTACTACGAGTCCACCCCGATGGGCCTCTTCGCCCGGGAGACGATCCCGGTCGACTCGCCGGAGGGACCGGGACGCAACCGTTCCGGCCACCGCCGCCTCCCGCGCCCGCTCGGCTCGAGCGCACGAGCCGAGAGCCTCGGCGCCCGCTCCATCGATCAGCTGCTGGCAGCGGCGCGTGTCGGCCTCGAGCGCGTCGGCCCGGAGGGGGCGGCCCGGGCGGTCGAGTTCGGGGCAGCCCTCGTCGACATCCGGCCGCCGGAGCAACGGCGCCTCGAGGGCGAGGTGCCCGGGGCTGTCATCATCCCCCGCAACGTCCTCGAATGGCGCCTCGACCCGCAGAGCGAGGCACGCATCCCCGAGCTGGCCCGCTACGACAGGCAGATCATCGTCTTCTGCTCCGAAGGCTACGCCTCGAGCCTCGCCGCAGTCGCCCTCCGCCAGCTCGGGCTCTCGCTCGCCACCGACCTCGATGGCGGCTTCAGGGCTTGGAAGGCTGCCGGCCTGCCGACCATCGCTTCGGAGTGAGCGCCGGCTCCGGCGGCCGGTGAGCCCACGCCCCGCCGCAAGGAGCGCCGAGGGAGACAACCTCGCCGTCGGGCCGGGCGCCGGATCGCGTCAGCCGGCGCTCGGTTTGGCGGCGTCGGCGGCGGCAGCAGCGGGATGGGGTGTCGCCGCCATCTTCGTCAAGCTGGCCGACGTCCCGGCGCTCGTACTCACCTTCTACAGGCTCTGGGTGGCCGTCGCCATCCTGCTCGTCGCCTGCGTCGTCACGAGACACCTTCCGCGCTGGAGGCATCTGGCCGCTTCAGTGCCCGGCGGGATCCTGCTGGCGGCGGACATGGCGTGCTTCTTCAGTGCCGTCAAGATCACGAGCATCGCCGACGTGGCAGTCATCGGGGCCCTCCAGCCGGCTCTCGTGCTCCTCGTCGCCGGCCGGATGTTCGCTGAGACCGTCGCCGCCACCGACATCGCCTGGACGGCTGTCGCCATCGCCGGGGTCGGCCTCGTCGTGGCCGGACCGGGGCTGCCGAGCTCACACCACCTCGCCGGCGACGCCCTCGCCGCCGTCTCGCTCCTCGCCTGGTCGGGCTACTTCGTCATCTCCAAGCGGGCTCGTCAGGCGAGCGGTGCCCTCGAGTACACCTTCGGTGTCACCCTTGTGGCGGCGGTCGTGCTCGTGCCCGTCGTTTTCATCTCGGGCGAGGGATTCGTCGTCAGCCGACCGGGCGCATGGCTCTGGATAGGCCTGTTGGCAGTCGTCCCGGGCACCGGCCACCTACTCATGAATTGGGCGCACCGCGGCGTCGATGTCTCGGTCTCCTCCGTCGTCGGCGCGAGTAACCCGGTCTTTGCCGCCGGAGGGGCGTGGCTCGTCCTCCACCAGGCGCTCGATCTCATCCAGGTCGTCGGCGGCATCGTCGGCATCGCCGCCATCTGCGTCGTGGCGGGGCGCAAGAAGATCCGCCCGGCCTCCCGGCTGGAGGGGGCCGGCTGAGCCCATTTGCCCCCGGCGCCTTCCCCCTCAATGATGGGAGGCGGGCGCCCGCCCAGTTGTGGTCCGATCCGCGAGAAAGAGTCGCTCGAACAGGGGCGGGACGAGGAGATGTGGACGTGAACGCTGTCGCGAGGCCGAGCCGGACGGGAGGGGAGCTTCTCGCCGAGTCCCTGTCGGCGCTCGGCGCCGATGTGGTCTTTGGGCTCCCCGGGGTCCACGCCCTCCCCGCCTGGGAGGGACTGCGACGACGAGGGCTCCGATCAGTCGTGCTGCGCACAGAGCTGTCGGCCGGCTTTGCAGCCGACGGCTACGCCCGGACGACCGGACGAGCGGCGCCGCTTCTCCTCTCGACGGGCCCTGGAGCGCTCAACTCCCTCACCGCCCTTATGGAAGCGGCCAGCTCGCACGTGCCCGTCGTCGCAGTCGTCTCGCAGATCCCGAGCCATCTCGTCGGCCGGCGCCGTGGCTACCTTCACGAGCTCCCCGACCAGCTGGCGAGCTTTGCTCCCCTCGTCAAGTGGACGGCGAGCGCGCCGAGTCTCGAGTCCCTCCCTTCCCTCATGGCTGCCGCCTGGAGCCGGGCCCTCACCCCGCCGAGCGGCCCGGTCGTCGTCGAGGTGCCCGTCGACCTGTTGAGTTCCGAGACGACCGTGCCCGAGGTGACCGAGCTCGACGGCGCACCGGCTCGGCCCCCGGTTCCCGACCGGGCAGCCCTCGCCGAGGCGATCGTGCTTCTCTCCGAGAGCGAACGGCCTGTGCTCTGGGCCGGCGGCGGCGTCCTTCGCTCCGGGGCGTGGGCCGAGCTGCGCGAGCTCGCCGAGAGGCTCGGATCTCCGGTTGCCACGACCTACATGGGCAAGGGCTCCTTCCCGCCCGACCACCGGCTGGCGGCGGGCTGCTGCTGTGACGAGGCCGCCTTCCGGGAGCTCCTCGAAGACGCCGACGTCCTTGTCTGTATCGGGACCGAGCTCGGCGCCGAGACGACCCAGCAGTACGCCTTCGAGCCACGGGGGCGGATCGTCCAGATCGACGCCGCACCGGAGCGCCTCGGCGCCTCCTATCCCGTCCTCGGGCTCGCCGGGGACGCCCGCGAGGTGCTCCGGTCGTTGAACGACGCCCTCGCCGAGAAGCCGAGGACGCCACGTCCTGACGGGGACGAAGCTGTCGCCGGCCTCAGGCGGCGAGTCGCCGCCGGCCTGGCGGCGCAAGGCCGTTCGCTCGAGACGGCGCTCCTTTCGAGCATCGGGGATGTGCTCCCCGACTCGGCCGTGCAGGCCTGGGACATGACCATCCTCGGGTACTGGGCCGCTGCCCATCACCGCGCCCCGCGCCGCGGCGGTTCCTCTATCCCCTCGGGTCGGGCACGCTCGGCTACGCCTGGCCGGCGGCTCTCGGGGCCAGCCTCGGCGTGCCGGGCACCCCGGTGCTTGCCGTTGTCGGGGACGGCGGCTTCTCCTACGGGAGCGCCGAACTGGCGACGGCGCGTCAGTACGGCCTCCCGGCCGCCCTCCTCATCGTTGACGACGGTGGCTACGGGATCCTCCGCGAATACCAGCTGGCCGCCTTCGGCGTCACCCACGAGGTCGACCTCGTGCAGCCGGACCTCCCCTCGGTCGTGACCGCCGCCGGCCTACCCGTGCGCACGAGCACCCCCGATGACCTCGCGGGCGACATCGCCTGGGCGCTCGAGACCGACGGCCCGGCTGTCGTCGTGCTGAGGGAGCGGCTCGTGGCGGCGGCGCCGACACCTTGACCTCGGATCTGCGCCACCTCGTCCGCCCGAGTGTGCGGTCAGTCGTCGAATACGACCCGGGGCCGAGCGTCGCCGAGCTCGAGGCGCGCTTCGGGGTCGACGGCATGATCAAGCTCAACTGGAACGAAGATCTCTTCGGCCTGCTCCCGGGCGTGCACGACGCCGTCGTGGCGGAACTGTCCAAAGCGGCCTCTCTCTACCCCGAGAAGGCCTACAGCGACTTCCGCAGGCTCGTGGCGGCCTGGAGCGGCGCCGACCCGGCCACCGTCATCCCGGCCCACGGCATCCAGTCGCTCGTCATCGCGACAGTGGCCGTCTTCGTCGAGCCGGGCGACAGGGTCGTCCTCCCGTCACCGACCTACGGCCTCTACCGGGCTGCGTGTGAAGCGGCCGGCGCCGAGATCGTCCGGGTGCCTCTCACCGGTTACCGGTTCGACCTCGCGGCGATGACGGCGGCGGCCGAGGGAGCCAAGCTCATCATCGTCTGCGACCCGAACAACCCGACGGGCGACTCCCTCAGCGCGCAGGAGTGGTCCGGATTCCTCGACCGTCTTCCAGATCGCTGTCTCGCCGTCGTGGACGAGGCGTACGCCGACTACATCGATCCTGCCGAGCGGCCCGCCCGCGCCGCCGAGGTTGCCGCCGGTCGCCCGCTCGTCGTGCTGCGAACCTTCTCCAAGCTCTTCGGCATCGCCGGTCTCCGGCTCGGCTACGCCCTCGCCCACCCCGATCTCGTGCCGTGCTTCGATGCCGTGCAGGAGCCCTTCAACGTCAACCGCCTCGCTCTCGCCGCCGGCAGCGCCTGCCTTGCCGATCCGGCCGCCGTCGAGGGGCGGCGACAGATGGTCGTGGCTGCGAGGGAGGGCTTCGCGGCGGCGCTCGCCGCCCTCGACGTCCCGTCGGTGCCGTCGCAGGCCAACTTCATCCTGGCCGCTCCCGGCGGGGACGACATCGCCCTCTACGAGGGGCTCGCCCGCCGAGGCTTCCTCGTCCGGCCGGGCCATGACTTCGGCCTCGCCGGTCACCTCCGCATCACGATCGGCCCGGAGGCCCTGATGGACGAGGTGGCGTCCGCCCTCGCCAAGGTGATCGGTGGCGCTCAAAGCGCCTGAGGCGGTCGTACGGGCGGCGGTGATTCCGCCGGCGGCCGCCTGAGCCCTCCGGCTCGGTGAGCGCCTCAGGCTCGATGCCTCACAGCCACATGCTCCGGAAGCGCCACTCAATCCACGGGTCGCCCGTCTTCTGGCTGCCGACACCCTTCAGATTCGTCGCCTGACCGACGATCACGGGGTTGAACGCCGGGATGATGTAGCCGCCGTAATTCCAGTCCATCGTCATCAGCTCGTGGACAAGAGCCGCCTGCTGGGTTTTGTCGACGGTGCTGAGAGCCTGCTTGTACATGCGCACGTACTGCGAGCCGTACGAGCTCGCGTCCCAATGCGTCTCGTCCCAGGGGGCGCCGGGCACCATCGAGTAGCCGGCCTGGCGCAGATAGGGGTAGCCGCTCCACCAGTCCTGGGAGAAGACCCACTTCAGGTAGCTCGGGCCGAAGAACGTCCCGCTCGTGATCGAGTTCAAGTTGATCGTGATCCCTGCTGTGCTCGCCTGCTGTTTCAGAACCTGGGCCATCTCGACGGCGCCCGTCTTGATCGGGGCGGTGACGAGGGTGGTGGTGAGGTTCTCCTGCCCCGCCTTCTTCAGGAGGAACTTTGCCTGGGCGATGTCCTGATGGCGCTGCGGGATCGAGGTGTCGTACTCGGGGTCCGTCCGCCCGAAGATGTCGTTTCCTATGAAGCCGTAACCGCCGTAGACGACCTTTTGCAGCTCGGGGCGGTCGATGACGAGACGCATCGCCTGGCGGACGCGCACGTCGTTGAACGGGGGCGCATCGAGGCGCATCGTGAACGGCACCCAGCCCGGGCCCGGCCAGATGTTGGCCACCTTGCCGGCGGCCTTTATCTGAGCGACGCTCGCGTTGGAGAGCTGGTCGACACATGTCGCCTGGCCTGAGAGAAGTGCATCCACCTGAGAGGTCTCGTCGGCATAGTCGGTGATGTCGATCTTGTCGAGGTACGGCTGGCCGCTCGACCCAGTAGTTGGCGTTGCGGGTGAAGCTGCTCTGCACACCCGGCGTGAAGGAGGCGTACTTGAACGGTCCGGTACCGACGGGGTGCTTCGGGTCGAAGCCCTCCGGCACGATGCTCATCTCGCCATTTCCGATAAGGGTGTACGGCATGATCGAGAACCCGCTGTGCATCGGGATCTTGACTGTGTACTTGTCCATCTTGGTGGCGCTCTTCAGGTTCATGTAGGTGAGCGCCGACGCGGCCGAGAACTTGTTCGTCAGGATGCGGTTGAAGGTGTAGAGGACGTCGTCGATCGTGAGCTCTTTGCTGTTGTGGAACAGGACGCCCTTGCGCACGCGGATGGTCCACTCCGTCGCGTCGGCATTCGGCGTGACCTCTTCGGCGAGGTGGAGCTGCGGAACGTTGTCGGCGTCCACCTCCATCAGCGTGTCGTACAGCTGAGGGGCGCGGACGAAGTCGGTGTTGTTGACGCCGTTGTTGCCGTCGAGGGTGTCCGACGATCCTCCCCCTGTCGTGGCGAGCGTGAGTGTGCCGCCCCGCTTGGGCGCTCCGCCCCCGGCCGCAGTCCCAGAAGACGTCGTGGGCGTGGCGGTCGACGAACCACAAGCGGCGAGGACGCCGCCGACTCCCAGGGCCGCCGCCCCGCCGACGGCGGTGCGAAGAAAGTCACGTCGAGAATGCTTCCCGGAGCCGATCGGCTCGCTTGAGCCCGATGACTGAGTGTCGTCCATTTTCATCTCCTGATCACGGCAGAGCGTTCTCGACCTGAGCATTGCAAAACTTCTCGCGCTTTTCAGCGTAGCTGTCACGCGTTCGTCAAGTTGTGCCGAGCGTAAGGGGCCAGATGACTGCGCGCAAGCACCCGCCGGCCCGGACGGCCCTCCCTTTGCCAGGGGACACAGCAGTCACGGTGACGTATCGTCGGCAGGACCAGTCGCCGCCCAAGCGTCTGTCACAGAGCAGCTGTCCGAAGGAGGCGCGGTCATAGAGGAGTGCGACGGTCATGACCACCGCTTTGAGAGGTATGCGGCCTCCGATCGCCGGCTGCTCGCGCTCGTCGAGTCGTTCAACCGCCGCCTTGTCGCTGCAGCCGGCGCCGGGGCTGATCTGTCGAAGGTTCTCGCGATGCTCGACCCGGACCCCGCCCGCTACAGCTCGGTGGATGACGGCGGCGAGATGGTCGAGGCAATCCTGGAGGAGGCCGGGGCCGAACTGGCGTCGGCTCCATTGCTGCCCGGCTTTCGCAACCTCGCCAGCACGCGGATGCCCACCAGCCTGCCGGCAGCCCGCCCGGCGGTGGCCACCTCGCCCGACGGCACCAGCCTTGTCGCCTGGATCGAATGGGATGAGCGGCTCGGCGAGCGGGTAGTAGCGGTCACGCTCGATCCCTCCGGGCGGCTCGTCACCGAGCCACAGCCGGTGTCCGGCCCTCCGGGCGACTGCCTCCGACCCTCGGTCGCCTTCGACGGGGACGGGAGGGGCTTCACCTGCTTCGGCATCAGGCGTGACCGAGGCGTCGGAGTCTGGTGCGCCCGCCAGCAGAAAGGCGGCGGCTTCGGCCCGGTCGAGCTCGTGAGCACGACGGCGCACCCCTCCTTCAACCAGGAGCTGGCCCGCCACGACGATGGTGCTCTCGAATGCTGCTGGCAGGGCTACGAGAACGGCCGCTTCCGGATCTACAGCCGCCGCCAGGTGAGGGGCGGCTTCGGCGAGACGCAGCTGCTGAGCGAGGACGACGAGAGGAACGTCTGGGACCCGACGATCGCCGTCGACGGGAACGGGCAGGACCTGCTACGCCTGGACGACCTACGGCGGCGCCGGCTACGAGACCACCCTCCTCAGCCGCGAGAGGGGGCGCCCGCCTGTGCGGCAGAAGCTGAGCGCCGCTTCCTCCTACAGCCTCCACCCGAGCCTCGCCTTTGCCGCCGACGGGTCGCTCTGGTGCGCCTTCGACGCGGTCGCGCTCGGCGGCCACGCCGGATCCGGGCCGACCCGGCTCCGCACCCGCGACGAGATGGAGCTGCCGCGGCGGACCGGCCACCGGCCCGACGGACGGGCGGTCCCGGGCGATCTGGCGCCGGAGATCGCCGCTGCAGGTGATCGTCGTCCGCCTCGAGGAGGCCGGCGACCGCCCCGAGGCAGACCGGAGAGGTCGGTGCAGGGGTCCACATCTCGCCGGCCGCCCTCCCGCGGCTCGTCGCGACCGGCGACGGCTCGATCGCCGTCGCCTACCGCTGCCTGAGGCGCCTCCCGCTCATGCTCTACTTCTGGGACACCGTCCTCGAGTGGCACAGGCCCGGGCGGCTGGGGGCACCTCACGACCTTCGACCACCCGGACGGGCCCCTCGAGGAGCCGGCGGTCGCCGCCGGCGGAGCCGATGCGGGTCGTCTGCTGGCAGCAGGACGGGCGCAGGGACCGGCAGCTCGCCTGGACAGAGGGCTTCGGCGGCGAGGAGTGCCTCCGCCGGCGTGAGCACTACGGGGAGGTCGTCTGGCACTCGGTCCACAGCGGCGGCCAGATCCGCCTCGGGCGCGTGCCGCCGCCGGCCGGCGCCGTGAGCTCGCCGTGTCGCCCGTCAGGAGGCGGCGCCGCCCGTCCTCGCCGGGCCCGCCGACAGCCGGCCGTGGGCAGCGAGGCCCGCCCCCAGGCCGGGCGGAGCGTCTACCGCACCGTCGTCGGCGACCGCTCCTACACCCTCTACTGGGGCGACCTCCACCGGCACTCCCTCATCAGCCGGTGCACGGCCGGCGACGAGCCGGAGCTCGACGACTTCTACCGCTACTCCTTCGACGTCTGCGAGTACGACTTCTGGGCGGTCACCGACCATGCCGAGAACACCTCGCCCTACCAGTGGTGGGCGATCCAGAAGCTCGCCGACGTCCTCCACGTGGACGGGCGCTTCGTGCCCTTCTACGGCTTCGAGTGGACAGCGGCGACGGGCCACCAGAACGTCGTCTACGAGTCGGCCCGGCGGGGGGCGCCCATCTACTCCTCGACCGCCGCCGAGACCTCGACACCGGACCGCCTCTGGGACCGCCTCCGGGCGCTCCGGCGCAGAGGAGCCTCACGATCCCCCACCATCCCGGCTCGGCGATGGTCGCCTTCGACTGGTCGTACCACGCCGAGGACCTGCAGCGGCTCGTCGAGGTCTTCCAGGCGTGCCGGGGCAACTACGAGGACGACGGCTGCTTCCGCCAGTACTCCGACGGGACGTCGGCTGGGACCTTCGTCGCCGACGGGCTGCGCCAGGAGCACCGCTTCGGACTCATCTCGTCGTCGGACCACGGCAACGGGGCGAGCTACGTCGGCGCTTTCGCCGAGGAGCTCTCACGACAGTCGGTCTTCGCTGCTCTGCACGGGCGGCGCACCATCGCCGCCACCACCCGCGACATCCTCGTCGACTTCCGCCTGAACGGCTCCTTCATGGGTGAGGAGGCGGCCCCGTCGGCGACGGCCGAGATCACCGTCACGGCGAGGGGGTACTGCGACGTCGCCCGGGTGGACGTGATCCGCAACGGCGCCGTCGCCCACAGCCTCGAGCCGGACCTCGATCTCGGCGAGGGCGAGATCGCCGTCCCGATGCGGGTCGAGTGGTCGACCGGGAGGCAGTTCCGCTCCGACTGGAGCGGCTGGCTCGAGATCGACGGCGGCGAGGTGCTCGCGACGAAGTTCTGGTCGCCCGAGATCGTCGAGGTCACCGCCGCACCGCGTCGCCTGGTCGGCCGAGACGCGCAACTTCGCCTCGCAGTACGGCGCCCAGCGCGGAGGCGTCGAGCTGACCCTCATCGGTCCGCCACGGGCCGAGGTACGTGTCAGCACGCCTTTGCTCGGCGGATCGACCTCGCTCGGCGAGCTCGCCTCTTCAGGGGCGGTCGAGATCGGCCGGGGCGACGCCGGCTCGCTCTCCCTCCGCCGGGCCACCGGGGGATTGCGCAGCCTCGGCACGAACGAGGTGGTCACCGCCTTCACCGATGACGTCACCGGCCCGAGCTGGTACTACGCCCGGGTCCTTCTGGAAGACGGCGAGATGGCCTGGTCCTCCCCGATCTGGGTCGCCCCGCCCTGACCGCGCTCAGAACACGATGACGTTCCGCAGTGCGTGACCGGTGCGCACGCCGGCGATGGCGTCGTTGATCTCCTCGAGAGGGAAGCGGGCAGAGACGAGCTCATCGAGCAGGAGCTCGCCGTCGCCGTAGAGCCGGACGAGCTCGGGCACATCCACTTCGAGTCGTGTCGCGCCCATCTTGCAGCCGAGAATGCGCAGCCCGTCGTTCGGAAGGCGGATCCCGTCAAAGGTGAGGGTCGCACGATCAGCAGGCATGCCGGCGAGCACGAGCGTGCCGCCCCGGCGGCACAACGCCTCGGCACTTTCCATCACGCTCGGCACGCCGACGGTGACAAAGACGTAGTCGGCCCCCCGGCCTTCGGTGAGGCCGGCGATGGCGTTGCCGGGATCATCGTTCGCCGAGTTGACCACGTCCGTCGCCCCGAACGCCGCCGCCGCCTCCAGCTTCTCCTCGATGACGTCGACGGCGATGATGCGCCCCGCCCTTGCGAGGCGGGCCCCCTGGATGGCGTTCAGGCCCACTCCCCCGGTGCCGATCACGACAACGGCGCTCCCCTCCACCACCCGGGCGACGTTGCGGACTGCGCCGACGCCCGTGAGGACGGCACATCCGAGGAGGGAGGCGGTCGAAAGCGGCACGTGCTCGGGCAGGCGCTGCACCTGTGAGGCGTGCACCACGACTTCCTCGGCGAACCCAGCAGTCCGGAGCCCTTGTGCCACCGGAAGCCCGGCGGCGTCGAGGATCTGGTCTCTTGTTGACCGGAAAGGCTGCCCCACAGAAGACGGGTTCACCCCGGAGGCAGAAGAAGCAGCGCCCGCACGAGCGGATCAGGGTCACGACGACGTGGTCACCGAGGCCGAGCTCTGTCACGCCGGCGCCGAGCCCGCTCACGATGCCGGCAGCCTCGTGGCCGAAGACGGCCGGCAGATCGCCTCCCCAGTCCCCGTCCATGTAGGAGATGTCGCTGTGACAGATCGCGCAGGCGGCGATCTCGACCCGGATCTCGCCGGCGCCCGGCGGTGCGAGCTCGACGTCCTCGACCTCGAGCGCCCTCCCGAACTGGCGGCAGACGGCCGCCCTCACGGCCTGATCGTCCCTCCCGGCCGGGAGAGACGGCTCCCGACCAGGCTCCGGGGCGGTCCGGTCGGCCCGGCCGTCCCGCCCGACGACAGGGGATGTTCGGCCATGCCTGATCGTGCCCACGAGAGGACGTTCTCGGCCTGCCCGACGATGTAAGCCTCCAGCGCCTCTCCGGAGTAGAAGGCGGAGTGCGGCGTGACGATCATCCGGTCGTGGCGCCGGATGCGGGCATCGGGCGCAGGCGGCTCGGGGTCGGCCACATCGACGGCAGCGCCTGCCAAGCGCCCATCGTCGAGGGCGGCGAGGAGCGCCTCTGTCTCGATCAGGCGGCCCCTGCTGACATTGACGATGTACGCCCCCGGTGGAAGGAGCCCGATCGCCCGCCCGTCGATCATGTGGTCGGTCTCGGCGCTCGACGGCAGGTGAAGCGTCAGGACGTCGCTCTCGCGGAGGCAGTCTTCAAAGGACATGGGTCGCACCTGTCGGTGCCCGTCGGCGCCCGTCCACGGGTCGTGCCCGACGAGCCGCCCGAAGAAGGGCGCCCCCCGATCGGCGACGGCCCGCCCGATCCGCCCCAGCCCGACGATGCCGAGGGTCATCGTGCTCGGCCGCCTCGGCAACCCGCAGGCGTCGTACGCCCAACCCCCTTGGCGGACGTGCCGGTCGAGGAAGGCGATGTGGCGGACGAGGGCGAGCGCCATCGTGACGGCATTCGTCGCCACCTCCTCGGTCGCCGCGTCGGGCACGTTGCAGACGGTGACGTGGCGGGCCTCGGCGGCGGCCAAGTCGACGTTGTCGACGCCGACGGCTGCGCAGCTGACGATCCGAATCGAGCGTGCGGCCGCCAGCACGCGATCAGAGACGGGAAGGTAAGAGACGAGCAACGCCGTCGGCCGGGCGGCTCGCACGTGAGCCACCAGCTCGTCCTCGGAGCCGAGGCGAGGCGATCTCGACACGGAAGCCGCCCTCTTCGAGGAGCCTCACCCCGGCGTCGAGATCGGCCCCTTCCGGATCGGTGTAGAGGGCAAGAGGCTTGTCGACCGGAGTCCTCCCTCGGGCCGGTGCGAAGTGGCGGTCGGGCGCCGCGCTAGGAGGCGGTGAGGGCGGCCTCGCCCGAGTGGGCGAGCTTCGGCACGTCCTCGATCAGCCGGATCGTATAGGGGTTCTCCGGGCGCTCGAGGATCTGCTCGACGGATCCCTGCTCGACGATCCTTCCTTCGGAGAGCACGACGGCAGTCTGTGCGACGGACCGCACGAGGGCGAGGTTGTGGGTGATGAAGATCATCGCCAGGTGACGCTCGCGCTGCAGCCGCCTCAAAAGCTCGACGATGACAGCCTGCACGGAGACGTCGAGGGCAGAGGTGACCTCGTCACAGACAAGGACGTTCGGCTCGACGATGAGCGCCCGCGCGATGGCGACCCGCTGACGCTCACCCCCGGAAAGCTGGTCCGGGTACCGGCCGAGGAAGTCGTCGCCGAGCGAGACGTCGCGGAGCACGCTGCCCGCCCGGTCAGCTCGCTCACCCGGGCTGAGGTCGAAGAAGTGCTCGAGCGGCTGGGAGAGGATCTGACCGATGGTCTTCCTCGGGTTGAGGGACGTGTAGGGGTTCTGGAAGATGTACTGCACCTTCCGCAACAGCTCCTTCGGGACGCTTGCGCATCCCGGGGGCGAGCTTCTCACCGAGGAAGCGCATCTCGCCCGTCCAGTTCGAATGGAGCCCGACGATGCAGCGGGCGAGCGTCGTCTTGCCCGAGCCCGACTCCCCCACCACCGCCACGCAGTGCTCGGAGGTGAGGGCGAGGTTGATGTCGTACAGCACGGGCTGGACCCCGTAGGAAGCAGAGACGTCGTGGAGCGTCAGCTCCGGCTCGGTGTCCGAGATGGCCGACAGGGCGACCCCGAGCCGCTCCCGGTGGTCGTGCTCGATCTCGAGGGCCCGGTGACAACGGACGCTGCGCGTGCCGATCAGGGTGGGCGGCGGCACCTCGACCCGGCAGCGCTCGACGGCGTAGCTGCACCGCGGGGCGAAGGCGCATCCCGTCGGTCGACGCCCGGGGCGTGGTGGCTGGCCTTCGATCCCGGTGAGCACTTCGGCCCGCTCGGGCGAGGGGATCGCAGCAAGAAGGCCGCGGGTGTAGGGGTGCATCGGGAGGGCGAACACGGGGCGGTCGCCCCTAGCTCGATGACTCTCCCGGCGTACATCACAGCCACCTCTGAGACGAGCCCTCCGACGACGGCGAGGTCGTGGCTGACGTAGACGGCCGCCACGCCGTAGGAATCGCACAGGTTCCGGACTGTCTCGAGGACGTGCCGCTGGGTCGAGACGTCGAGCCCGGTCGTCGGCTCGTCGAGGACGATGAGCGACGGGCGGCAGGCAAAGGCCATCGCGATCGCCACCCGCTGCTGCTGGCCGCCGGAGAGCTGATGCGGGTAGCGGCTCGAGCATCTCAGGCCTCGCGTCGAGGCGGACCTCCTGCAGCACCTCGGCGATGCGGGCCTTGACATCGCTCGACCGCCCCCGGGTGCGAACTGAGCGCTTCGGTGAGCTGAGTGCCGATCTTGAGGGTGGGGTTGAGCGCTGCCGCCGGGTCCTGCGGCACATAGGCGACCTCGGCCCCACGCAGCTCGCGGAGCTGCTGTGGCCGCAGGGAGAGAAGGTTGGACCCGTCGAGGAGGATCTCGCCGTGGGCGATTCTGAGCCCGCGGCGGGCGTGGCCGAGGAGGGCGAGGGCGACCGTCGTCTTCCCGGAGCCGGACTCGCCGACGAGGCCGAGCACCTCTCCCGCAGCCGACGGAGAAGGAGACGTCCTTCACGACGTCGGAGCCGTCGTGGCTGAGGCAGATCTCGAGATCCCGCACCTCGAGGCGGGCGTGGCCGCTCCCGCTCACGACCGAGGGCGCCACCGGTAGCTCGGTCGTCACGCGACCTGCCCGAGATGGACTCCGATGTCGTCGACGAGCGCCGCTTCCTCCGGCCGGCGGTCGACGCCTATCGCCACCCGGGCGACGGCATCGGTGAAGGTGTTCGTCCCGATCGTGAGCAGCGCGATGATGGCTGCGGGGACGATGACGCCCCACGGGTTCGCCTGGATGGCGATGCGGTTCTCGTTGATCATGTAACCCCAGTTCGGAGCGGGAGGGGCCTGGCCGAAGCCGAGGAAGGCGAGGCCGGCCATGACGACGATCGAGTACGTGAGGCGGAGGCCGGCCTCGACCATGAGCGGCGTCACGAGGTTCGGGAGGATCTCCGACCACATCACCTTGACCGGCTTCACGCCCTGAAGCTCGACAGCTTTCACGTAGTCGCGCTCGGAGATGTCGAGTGTCGCCGAGCGGATCACCCTTGCCACCGCCGGGGCGTGGGAGAAGCCGACGGCGATCACGATCAGCCACAGCTTGGGGCCGATGATGCTCACGAGGAGAAGGGCGAAGACGAGCTGGGGGAAAGCAAGGATCACGTCGACGCTCCGCATGATGATGCCGTCGGTCTTCCCCCGCAGGTAAGCGGCTGATATCCCCGCTGCTCCGCCGACGAGGATTCCGAAGACCGTCGCCGCGAGCGCCATGATGAGCAGCACCCAGCCGCCGTTGAGAACCCTCGAGAGCACGTCGCGGCCGAGATCGTCGGCACCTAGCAGCACCTGGCCGCCCGGCTTTGCGAACGTGGAGCTGACAAAAGCCGTCGGTGAATACGGTGCGACGAACGGCCCGATGACCGCCAGCAGCACCACGAAGGACGTGATGATCAGGCCGACCATTCCTCGTGGCGTCCGGGCGGCCGAGCCGAGCACCGAGAGCCACTGGTGGCGCTTGAGGGGCGCTGCGTGCGAGCCGGCGGCGGTGAGCTCGGCGTCTGTTGTCACCTGGCGATCCTTCGCCGCGGGGTCGCGAGGAGGGCGATGATGTCGGTGAGAATGTTCATGAAGACATAGAACGCGGCCAACACGACGACGATGAACTGGATGACGGGGATGTCCCGGTCCGAGACGGCATTGACGAGCCCCTGGCCGATCCCGGGGAAGTTGAAGACGTACTCGACGATGACGATGCCGCCGGCGAGGTAGAGGAAGGTGAGCCCGATTACCTGGATCGTCGGGGCAATGGCGTTCGGCAGGGCGTGGACGAGAACGACCCGCCAGGCGGGCACCCCCTTCAAGCGGGCCATCTCGACATAGTCCGACTCGAGCGCCTCGATCATCGCTGCCCGCATCATCCTTTGGATGTACGGGACGATCACGAGGACAAGAGTGGCGGCGGGAAGGACGAGCAGCTTCGGCTCGTTCCAGGCATAGGTCCCGGGGGGAGGAGCGAGACCGCCGGCAGGAGGTGCCAGACGAGAGTGGCGAACACGATGATGAGCCCGATCGCCACGACGAATTCCGGGAGGGCCGTCACGGCGAGGGCGAGCACCGAGGAGATGTGGTCGAACCACCCGTCCTTGCGGAGGGCCGCCACGGCGCCGATGGCGACACCGAGAACCGAGCCGATGATGCCGGCGATGAAGACGAGAAACGCCGAGTCGGCGAGCCGTGGTGCGACCTGGCCCCAGACGCTGTCCCCGTTCGCGAGCGACGTCCCGAGGCGCCCCGTGAACAGGCCGGAGAGCCAGCTCCAGTACTGCGAGGCGAGACCGCGGTTCAAACCGAGCTGGCTCTCGAGGGCGCGCAGCCGCTGCGGCGTGGCGGTATGGCCGAGGATGGCGTAGGCGGCATTGCCCGGCAGGACCTCGGTCGCAAGGAAGATGACGAGCGAGACCACAAGGAGCGTCACGAGGCCGATGAGCATCCGGCTGACGGCGAGCGACAGGAGCGGATGAGCATCGCGCCAGCGGATCGTGCGGGCGGTCGGGACTGGCGGCGCCGGCGGAGCGGCGACCGCTACCGCCATGTTCCCCAGCCGAGCAGGCGCTCGCAGTCAATGGAGGCACCATCGGGGTCGGACGAGGGCGGGCGGCAATCAGCCAGGAGCTCTCTCATCTCTCCTCCCCTCCGGTGCCGGCACCGATCCGTCGCGGTGGCTGAACATCGACCAGGCGGATTGTAGGCCAATCGCCGCCGTCAAGCCATGTGGTGCGCACGGGCGGCTCGGATGCTGCACTGACGCAGGGCTGCTCAGTGCCCGGTGATCGCCCTCGCGATGACGAGGCGTTGGATGTCCGAGGTCCCTTCCTCGATCTCTTCGAGCTTGGCGTCACGCATCCACTTCTCGACGAGGTGCTCGCGGGAGTAGCCCCAACCACCGAGGGTCTGAACGGCCGCCCATGTCGCGAAGACAGCGGTCTCAGATGCGGTCAGCTTGGCCATCGCGGCCTCCTTCGTGGCCCGGAGCCCGGCGTCGAGGCGCCGGGCCGCCCGCCACACGAGCAGCCGGGATGCCTCGACGCGGGTGGCCATGTCGGCGAGGCGGAAGGCGACGGCCTGGTGCCGGTCGATCGGGACGCCGAACTGCCGCCGTTCCCCGGCGTAGGAGATGGCGTACTCGGTGGCTGCCCGGGCCGCCCCCGTCGCCGCCGCCGCCAGGATGACGCGGGAGGCGTCGAAGGTGCGCATGAGGCCCCGGAAGCCCTCCCCTTCCCCCCCAGCCGGTCCTCGACCGGCACCTCGACGCCGTCGAGCCCGACCTCGGTGTTGAGGAGCGCCCGCTGTCCCATCTTGCGGAGCGGGGCGGAGAACGACAGGCCGGGGGCGTCCTTCCTGACGAGGAACGCCGTCACGCCACGCGCCCTCAGGCCCGGGTCGAGCGTGGCGAAGATCAGGTAGAGCTCAGCCACTCCGCCGTTCGAGATCCACGCCTTGCGCCCGCTCAGGCGATACCCGGTCGGCGTCGGCACGGCCCGCGTCGTGAGCGCGGCCGCGTCCGAGCCCGTGTCGGGCTCGGTGACGGCGAGGGCCGTCAGCGGCGGCTCGGGTGAGCTGAGCGGGACGAGGAAGCGCTCCTGCTGCTCGTCTGTCCCGAGCTCGAGCACCGGATGGGCGAAAAAGCCGTTCGAGGTGAGCAGATTTCCGATGGCAAGGTCGCCGGCGCAGAGCTCCTCCTGCACGAGCGCCTGGGTGAGCACGTCGGTGAAGCCGCCGCCGCCGAGACGCTCAGGCAACATGAACGACGTCAGCCCGAGGCGTGACGCCTTGTGCCATATCTCCCACGGCACCTCGACGTCGGCCTCGTCGACGGCGCGGGCGATGGGGCGAATCTCCTCGGCGGCGAATCTCCGGCACAGCCTGATGATCTCCTCCTGCTCCGGGCTGAGGGCGAGCAGCTCTGTCGGCAGCTCTGTCATGATCCTCCCCGTGTCGCGCCGGCGGCGGCCCGAGCTCCGCCGCCGGAGCGGCCTCCGCCGGGGCCTGCCGAGCGCCCGCCGTACCGTCCGCCCCCGCCGTACCGTCACCCCGGCCGATCGAGAGGGTCGCATAGGCGAGTTGCTCGACGAGGAGGGCGACCTCCCGGGATGACTCGGCGGCGGCGTCGATCGCCCGGCGGGCGAGCGTGACGGCGAGCGCCGGCAGCCCTGACAGCTGACTGCCCAATTCGATCGCCCGGAGGAGCGCTTGCCCGGCCGGGACGACCTCGGTGACAAGCCCCATGCTGAGCGCCTCGCCCGCCCCGAGATGTGACCCCAACAGCACGATCTCCCGCGCCTTTGCCGGCCCGATAGCCCGGACGAGCCGGTGGGTGCCACCAGAGCTCGGCACTATGCCGATGCCCACCTCGGGCAGGCCGAAGATCGCCGTCGCATCGGCGATGCGGAAGTCGCTCGCGAGCGCCAGCTCGAGGCCGCCCCCGAGGCAGTACCCGCTTATGGCGCTGATGCTCGGCTGCGGGAGCGCCGCCAGCTGCTCATAGACGCCCCCGCTCTCCCGGTAGTAGTCGAAGACGGCCCGGGCGTCGAGGCCGGTCATCTCGTGGACGTCCGCCCCGGCCGAGAAGACCTCCGGGCCGCCCGTCACGACGACGCAGCGACTCTCCCCCACCTCGCGGCTCGCGAGCGCCGAGGCCAGCTCGAGCTCGATGTGCGACGAGAGCGCATTCAGCTTCGCCCGCCGCTCGATCGAGACGACGGCGACCGTCCCCTCGAGGCGGACCGTCACGGCGCCCGGGTCACCGGGCGAAGAACCCTCGTTCGGTCTGACAGCGCCGCCCGGCTCCGGCTCGACCCGTCCGGGAGTGCCGCCGGTCACTCGGCCGCCCACGGGTGGAGGAGAGGCTCCAGGTCGCGTTTGTTGATCTCGTTGGCGATGACGAGGCGCTGGATCTCCGACGTGCCTTCCCAGATGCGGTCGACACGGATGTCGCGGTAGAGCCGTTCGACGGCGTACTCGCGCATGTAGCCGCGGCCGCCGAATATCTGCACGGCCCGGTCGATGACCCGCCCGGCCGCCTCTGAGGCGGAAAGCTTCACCATCGAGGCCTTCGCATGGACAAGCTTCGCGGGCATGCCGGCGTCGGCCTCGGCGGCCACCTGATAGGTGAACGCCCGGTTGGTGGCGATCTCGACGGCGCTGTCGGCGAGCATCGCCTGGATGAGCTGGTTGTCGATCAGGCTGTGGCCGAACTGCTGGCGGCTCTTGGCCCATGCGGTCGCCTCGGCGAGAGCGCGCTCTGCGGCACCGAGGGCACGGGCGGCGATCATGATCCGCTCCTCGACGAACCACTCCCGCGTCAGCTCGTCCCCCCGACCGAGGCCGCCGAGCACGGCGTCCTCGTCCGACGACGACTCCGTCGAGAGTGAAGATCGGGTGCTTGTAGACGAAGTTGTGCATGTAGCGCGGCGTCCGCTCCACGCTCAAGCCTTCAGCGGAGCGCTCGACGAGGAAGAGCGTCGGCCGGCGCTCGGGGGCCATCGCCATCACGATGAGGAAGTCGGCCACGTCGCCCACCGTCACGAACCACTTCTCGCCGTCCAACCGGTACCCGCCCTCGACAGGAGTCGCTGTCGTGGTGATGGAGGTGTAGTCCGAGCCGGCACCGGCCTCGGTGACGGCGTAGCAATCCCTGCGCTCACCTCGGATCGCCGGGAGGAGGTAGCGATCCCGTTGCTCGTCGTTGCAGGCCTTGAGGGCGTTCGCCGGCCGCCAGACGGTGTCCCAGAGGGCGTTCGTGAGCCGGCCCAGCTCCTCTTGAACGAGCACCTGGTCGAGAATGGACAGTCCCGCTCCGCCCCAGTCCCTCGCCATGTTGATGGCGTGCAGGCCGGAGGCGAGCACGTGCTTGCGGATCTCGCTGAGCGCCTCGTCGGGAAGGCCGTCCCCCTCGTCGCACTGCTGCTCGAAACCCATTATCAGCTCGGCCAGCCCGGACGCACGCCCCTTCAGCTCGAGCTGCTCGGCGCTATAGGTCCAGTCCATGACAGTCTCCAAGTCTCGTGGGCCAGGATGGCGGCCTTCGGCGGCTCGACCTCGCCGGCGGCCACCACCCGAGGCGGTGCGTCAGCTGGTCTGGGCTAGGCGCTGTCGCCGGTGACGGGAGTGTCGCTTGCCGGGGCGCCTGCGGCACCATCGGCTTCTGTTGCCGGGAGGCCGTCAGCCTCCCGAGGGGAGTCCTCCCCCTCGAGAGCTCCGCCAGGTGCGGCGCTCCCGAGGTCGGCGCTGTCGGCGACGGGCTGTTCGGGAGCGCCGGCGTCGGGTGCGCCACCCTCGACGGCACCACTCGTCCCGCCGGCGCTCTCGACAGCGGTGCCATCGGCGCCGGCACTCTCGTTGCTCCCGGTCCCGCCAGCGGCGCTCTCGGTGCCGGCGCCTGCTTCGCCTCCGGCGGCGGCAGCCTCGAGGTCGGCGGCGGCGCTCAGGGCGGAGAGCTCGGCGGCCCAGGCCGCCTGGCTCTCGCTCTCCGGAGTGAACTCGGTCCCGGAGTAGTCGTAGCCGATGTAGTTGCCCTGCTCGTCGTAGGCGTGCTCGCCGAAGGCCTCCTGATACTCCTCGGCGACGACTCCGCCTTCGGCGGCCTGCTTGATCGACAGGCTGATCCTGCGCCGTTGGAGGTCGATGTCGATGATCTTCACCCACAGCTCCTCGCCGGGCGTGACCACCTGCTCGGGCAGGTCGACGTGGTGGGCCGCCATCTCCGAGATGTGGACGAGGCCCTCGATGCCGTCTCCGACCTGCACGAAGGCCCCGAAGGGGACGAGCTTCGTGATGCGCCCGTAGACGAGTTCGCCCACCCGGTGGTTGGTGGCGAACTCCTGCCACGGGTCGACCTGGGTCGCCTTCAGCGAGAGGCTGATGCGCTCCTTCGAGAGGTCGACGTCGAGAACCTGCACGGTCACCTGGTCACCGACCGAGACGACCGACGACGGGTGGTCGACGTGCTTCCAGGACAGCTCCGAGACGTGGACGAGCCCGTCCATCCCGCCGAGGTCGACGAAGGCGCCGAAGTTGACGACCGAGGAGACGACGCCCTTGCGGACCTCGCCCGGCTTCAGGTTGACGAGGAACTCGCCCCGCTGCTCGCGCTGGGTCTCCTCGAGCCAGGCCCGGCGCGAGAGCACGACGTTGTTGCGGTTCTTGTCGAGCTCGATGATCTTCGCCTCGAGGGCGCGACCGATGTACGGCTGCAGATCCCGCACCCGCCGCAGCTCGACGAGGGAGGCCGGCAGGAAGCCGCGCAGCCCGATGTCGAGGATCAAGCCGCCCTTCACGACCTCGATGACGGGTCCCCGCACGACGCCGTTCGACTCTTTGATCTTCTCGATGTCGCCCCATGCCCGCTCGTATTGCGCCCGCTTCTTCGAGAGGATGAGACGGCCCTCTTTGTCCTCTTTCTGAAGGACGAGGGCCTCGATCTCGTCACCGAGGGAGACGACCTCGTGCGGGTCGAGATCGTGGCGGATCGACAGCTCACGGGCCGGGATGACGCCTTCTGACTTGAAGCCGATGTCGAGCAGGACCTCGTCGCGGTCCACCTTCACGACGGTCCCCTTCACGATGTCGCCGTCGTCGAACTCGACGATCGTGCGGTCGATCGCCTCCTCGAGCGACATGCCGCCGAGATCGTCGTCGGTGATCTGAACAGGGATGTAGGTCCCCATCTCGTCGAAGGTTCCGAACCGGTCCGCCGGATCGGGGCTGCTTACTTGTGGTGCGGTGACTGACATCAGGTCTGTTAGCTCTCTTTTGGCGAGTCGTAGGCCCGTCGGCACGCGAGCAGCGCGCCTCGAGGCAGGTCGAATGGGGCCGAGGTCGTCGTCACCTCGCCGTGAACGCTATGGCCAACGCCGAAATACGTTCTCCGCAACGGGACGACGCCGCACGAATGCTATACCCGCCCAGGTCACCGCCGGTCAAGCGCTCTACCAGGCGGTCCTCAGCCGTCAAGGGCAAGCAAGCCGCCCGCCAACTCGTCCACGAGCTCGATATCCTCCGCCGCGGCGCCGCCTCCTGTCCCGCCGGAGCTCTTGGCCTCGGCCCAGCTGCTGCCGCGGGCCACGTGGACGGCGAGTGGCACGGAAAGCTCGCAGGCCGTGCGCATGACCTCCTCGGTCAGGGCTGCCACTTCGCCTGCCTCGTCGGCCCTGCTCTCGACGAGTATCTCGTCGTGGACCTGGAGAACGATGCGGCTCCCCATCTGGCGGCTCCTGAGCGCCCCCTCGAGCCGCACGAGGGCGACCTTGAAGATGTCTGCGGCCAGCCCCTGGATGCCGGCGTTCATTGCCTGACGCTCGGCGGCCTGACGGACGCGGTAGTTCGAGCTGTGAAGCTCGGGCAGGTAGCGCCGGCGGCCGAACAAGGTCTCGGTGTAGCCCCGTGCCCTTGCATCGGCGACGGTGCGGGACATGTAGTCCTTCACGTTCGGGAAGGCGACGAAGTAGGCGGCGAGGATCTCGGCTGCCTCCTCGACCGGCACCGAGAGCCGCTGGGAGAGGCCGTAGGCCTCCATCCCGTAGGCGAGGCCGTAGGAGATCATCTTTGCCTTCGATCTCATCGCCGGCGTGACCTGTTGAGCTTCGACGCCGAAGACGCGCGAAGCCGTGGCGGCGTGGATGTCGAGGCCGGTGCGGAAGGCCTCTACGAGGCCGGGGTCCTCGGCGAGGTGGGCGATCACCCGCAGCTCGATCTGGTCGTAGTCGGCGACGAGCAGCTCGGCGCCCGGCCCGGGTATGAACGCCTGGCGGAACCGCCGGCCGAGGGAGCTCCGCACGGGGATGTTGTGCAGGTTTGGCCTGTCCGAGGAGAGCCGGCCGGTGCGGGCGACGGTCTGGTTGAAGCTGGCGTGGATCCGCCCGTCCGGCGCCACTTCGGCGAGCAGGCCGCTCCCGTAGGTCGACCTGAGCTTCTCGACCTCCCGGTAGGAGAGCAGTGTGTCGACGAGAGGGTCGAGCCCGCGCATCTTCTCGAGGCTCTGGGCGTCGGTCGAGAACCCGGTCTTCGTCTTCTTCTGCGGCGTGAGCTTCCTCACCTCGAACAGGATCCGGCGGAGCTGAGCGGTCGAATTGACGTTGAACTCCTCGCCGGCGAGCGCTTGCACCTCGGACTCGAGGCGAGCCGCCTCGCTCGTCAGCTCCTCGTTGATCTCCGAGAGCTTCTCTTCGTCGACGGCGATCCCGGCAAGCTCCATCTCGGCGAGCACCCGCACCAGCGGCCGCTCGATCTCTGCATAGAGGCGCTCGGCGCCGGCCTCGGCGACGGCTTTGCGAAGTGACGGCTCTAAGGAGGCGAGGAGCGCCGCACGCCGGACGGCTCCGAGCACGAGCGGATCCGCCTGCTCCTCATCAGGAGGCCTGTCGGAGGCGCCCTCCCTCTCGACGAGCCCCCCGCCACCGATGATGTCGAAGCCGAGCTGCTCGGTCGCGCCTGTGGGGACGCCGGTCGAACCGGGACTGTGGGGCGCCCCGAAGGGGTCGGCGCCGAGCTGCGGGGCGGCGGCGGCCATCGCGTCCATCGTCGCCTGCCCGAGGCGCGGGTCGGCCAGATAGCCGGCGATGGCGAGGTCGAGATCGAGGCCGTCAAAGGTGAGCCCGGAAGGCTCGAGCGCACGCATCAGCTCCTTTGCCCGGTAGCAGACGAGGCGGCCCACCTGCTCTCCCGGCCGTAGGCCGAACAGCTCGGCCAGCACCGGTGCCAGCTCCTCCTCGCCCACGAGCTCCCCCGGCAGCCACGCCACCTCCCGCTCGCCGCCCGACGAGAGGGGCGTCGAGCGCGAGACCGTTCAGGGCTGAGCGCCCGGCGACCCCGGCCCAGTCGGGCTCGACGACGATGCCGTCGTCGGAGCTCACGAGCCGCTCGAGCCACGCCTCGGCGATCGCAACCTCGGCGAGCACCGTCACCGTCACGGTCTCGGGAGGCGCCGCCGGTGCCGGCTCGGGCAGGGCGCCGTCCCCTCCGGCCGCCTCGAGGCGGTCGAGGGCTTTGAGGATCCGGTCGCGCGGCCCGCGGATCTCGAGCAGGGTGAACAGGCTCTCGAGAGCCTCCCGGTCCGAGCCACCGAATCGAAGGTCCTCGGGCTCGCACTCCACCGGGACGTCCCGGACGAGCGGCGTCAGCTGGAAGTTCTGCCTGACCCGAGCCTCGTGCTCGGCGAGCGACGAGCGCAGCTTCGGAGTCTGCTCGTCGAGGTGGGCGAAGAGGTTGTCGATGTCGCCGTAGGTGTTCACGAGCTTGGCGGCAGTCTTCTCGCCGACCCCGGGCACCCCGGGCAGGTTGTCCGACGGGTCTCCTCGCAAGGCGGCGAGGAAGGGATAGGACGGGGGGCGCACGCCCGTGCGGCCCTCGATCCCGTCCTCGTCGTAGAGCACGTAGTCGGTCACGCCCCGGCGGTTGTAGAGCACCTTCACGTGCGGGTCGTCCACGAGCTGATAGGTGTCCCGGTCGCCGGTGACGATGATGACGTCGTGGCCGGCCTCCCCGAGACGCGAGGCGAGGGTGGCGATGACATCGTCGGCCTCGAACCCGACCGCTTCGAGGACCGGGACGCCCATCACCTCGACCATTCGCCGGATGAGGCCGATCTGCTCGCGAAGCGGCTCGGGCGTCGCCGCCCGTCCCGCCTTGTAGTCGGCCGCGATCCCGTCGCGGAACGTCGGCTCGGGGCGATCGAAGGCAACCGCCATCCCGGCCGGGGAGTGGTCCTCGAGCAAGCGCCCGAGCATGCCGGCGAAGCCGTAGACGGCCTGGGTCTGCTGACCGGAGGCAGTCGAGAGATCCGCCTCCTGAAGAGCGAACCAGGCCCGATAGGCGAGCGAGTGCCCGTCGAGCAGCAGGTAGGGAGCCACCTAAAGCATGCTAAAGCGCACCGCAGGCAAGTACCGTGCGAAAGAGCACCGACGAGCTGACGGACGCACCCGCCGAGGAGGAGGAGAGATGGTCAAGCAGCACAGCGCCTCGAGCCCGGACCCGATGTCGGCCGCCGGCCTGCTCGGGTGGCTGTACGACATGAGCTTCACCCGCCACTACGCCCCGCAGGTGATCAAAGCCGTCTACTGGCTCGTGACGGTGTTCTTCTCCCTTGTCGCCGTCGTCGCGCTCGTGAGGCTCTTCCAGGAGGGCCGCCCCGTCCGGATCATCATCGGGGTCATCCTGATCGTCGCCGCCTACGTCGTCTACCTCACCGTCGCCCGCATAGTGCTCGAGGTCCTCATCGTCATCTTCCGTATGGGCGAGGACCTGAGCGCGATCAGGACGACCCCCGTCCAGCCGGCCGGCTCACCCGCCTATCCGACCGACCGGCCCTACTACATGCCGATGGCGAGCCCGTCGCCGCCACCGGCAACCCCGCCGGCGGCTGTGCCTCCGGTGGCGGCGTGGCCGGCGCAACCGGGGAACGCCATCTCACTCGGCCCCTATCTCGAGGAGACCGTCGGCTACGGCGACGACGTCGAGTCGCCGGAGCGGGCGGCTGAGGAAGACGAGCCACTTCCCCCTGCCGATGGCGCCGGCGCGACCGGAGGGACCGCCTACCCGCCGGAGGCCGACGGACCACCCTGGATCACCTGAGGGACGAGGGCCGGGCGCCGGGCGGCATGGGGCCGACACGGTAGCCGGCCATGGCCTCTCGGTAGCGGGTCGGCGCACAGGGCTCTCACGGTTCGATGGAGCCGTCCATGACGAGCTTGGCCACCTCCCGCATCGTGGTGCGGCGGTTCATGGCGGTCTGCTGGATGAACGAGAAGGAATCCGACTCGTTCAATCCCTTTGAGTCCATGAGCTTTCCCTTCGCCCGGTCTACCCAGCGCCGGGTCTCGAGCTGCTCCTCGAGGCTCCGCTTGTCGTCTGCGAGAGCGGCATTCTCGGCCTCGAGCGCCTGCATCTCGGCAAAGCGACCGAGGGCGACCTCGATCGCCGGCAGCAGCTCCTCCTGCTGGAAAGGTTTCACCAGGTAGGCGAGGGCACCGGCGTCGCGAGCTTCTTCGATCAAGTTGCGCTGCGAGAACGCCGTCAGGATGAGGATCGCCGACTTTCGCTCGCTGTTGATGTCCCTCGCCGCCGACAGCCCGTCGAGCCCTGGCATCTTTATGTCCAGGATGAGGAGATCGGGTTGGTGCTGCCTGGCGAGGACGACAGCCTCATCGCCCCGGCCGGTCTCGCCTACGACGTCAAAGCCGTGCTCCTCCAGAATCTCGCGCAGATCGAGGCGCACGATCGCTTCGTCCTCGGCGATGACGACGGTCCTGCCCACGGCCATTCTCCTTCTCTCATTTGCTTCGATACGGGGATCCCGAAGACAGCGGGGCTCCGGCAACAGCGGGCACGCCGGCGGCGGCGCCGGCTGCTCAGATTACGAGCTGGGCGAGGAGCTCGTCCTGGGAGCGCTCCAGCTCCGCCACCCGGGCACGGGCGGCGGCACGGCTCCGCTCCATCGCGTCCGCGTGACGCCGGGCCTCGTTCCAGTCATGGTTGGCGAGGGGAGTCTCTGCGACGAGCGCCCGGACGCGGGCGTCATCGGCTGTGTCGTTGAAGACGTCCAATTGCTCCTCGACGACCGCCAACTCCTCGCGCGCTTTCACGAGGCGCTCGTGCACCTCGACGAGGCGGCGCTGAACGGCACGTCCGGACACAGGCCGAAGTGTAGGGCCGCCGCAGGGCGCCCCTTCGTCGCCTTGACGAGCGGCGAGCGACGCTCAACGAAGAAGCGCCATCGCGGTCACGAGAAGGGTGGCGACGACGAGGACGACGAGATCCGCCACCTGCAGGCGGTGGCTCTCTACGGCGACCGTCGGCACGCCCCCGCGTGCCTCGATCGCCTCGGCCATCTCCCGGGAGCGCCGGAGAGCACTCGAGAGGGCCGAGAACAGAAGCTCCTCGGCGTCCTTCAGGAGCTCCCGCCCGCCGGCTCGGGCTCCCGAGCGGCGCGAGCGCCTCGCAGCCGACAGGACGCGGGCCTCGTCGAGAAGAAGTGGAAGGCACCTGATGGAAAGGGCTATGACACCGATGAGCTCGTCCACCGGCAGCCGCACACGCCGGAGCGGAGAGGCCAGCCGCGAGAGAGCCGGAGCCAGATCGGCAAGAGGGCTCGTCCAGCCGATCAGCGCCGCCAGGCCGAGGAACTCGACCGCGATAGTCGCAAAGAGCGCCCACACGTCAAGACCGTTGAGGCCGATCTTCAACGCGCCGAGGTGGACATAGGGCTTGCCGCTCGCCGCCAGGGCCAACAGTGCGCCGAGCAGCACGAACGCCCAGATCCATCGGGGCACGTGTGGCGCCACGCCCCTCGGCAGCCTGGCGGCGAGCAATCCGGACAGCAGCAAGGCTCCCGTCAATCCGGCAGCGGCCCATGTCGGCCACAGCAGGAGGGCTACGGAGACACCGGCGAGCACGACGAGCTTCGTCCCGGCCCAGAGGCGGTGGACGACGCTCGAGCCGGGCACGTAGCGAAGCACATGGAATTCGCTCGCCCGCCTGGCTCTCAGCCCCTCCTTCGTGGAGTGGCGTGAGTCCCGCCTCGGGTACCTCGTGGACCGGCCGGACCAGCCGCGGGGTCTCGCTCATCCGGGCGGCCCGAGAGTCGGCCTCGGAGACGATGCGGCCGCTCTCGAGGTGGATGAGGCGGCCTCCGAGCAGCTCGGCATTGTCGAGATCATGGGTGACGACGACGACGGCCACGCCGCTCACCTGCCGTTGCGTCCGCAGCGTCGCCGCCAGTGCCAGACGTGCCTCGTCGTCTAGGCCTGCGTACGGCTCGTCGAGGACGATCAGATCCGGCTCCCGAACAAGGAGCCCGGCGAGAGCGACACGGCGCTGCTCACCGCCGGAAAGGTCGTCGACCCGTCTCGGGCCCATCTCGTCAGGGTCGAGGCCGACCGTGATGAGCGCCCGCCGGGCCTCGTCCGCCGTCGCGCCGAGCATCACGTCCGAGAGCACCGTCGAGCGCAGCAATTGGAGGCGGGCATGCTGGAAGGAGACGCCGACACGACCGGGTTGATCGGCGATCGGCTCCCCCTCCAACAGGCAGCTTCCCTCCGTCGGGGTCGTCAGGCCGCCGAGGAGCCATGCGAGCGTCGATTTGCCCGAGCCGTTCGAGCCGGTGACGACTATCCCCTCTCCTCGCCGGATCTCGAGGTCGACCCCGCTCAAGGCTCTGTGCTCCCACGGTGTGCGGGCGGCGTAGACGTAGCCGACGCCGGCGAGCGTGACAAGGGGCGCCCCCGGCCCCGTGAAGAGGGGTGGAGCCTCGACGTCAGTTGCGGCCTCCTGCTCGCGTCGGGGAAGGACGCCGTAGCGGGGGATGGGCTTTGGCGACATGAGCGGGCCGCCCCCGTTGCCGCCGACCCGGCCTGGGGAGGGGGCGATGGGCAAGGTCCTCGCACCGCCCCGGCGGGACGGGGACAGCAACAGGCGGTCGTCGGCGCCCTCTGTCTCTTCGAGGCGGTGGGTGACGTGGACGACAGCGAGCCCGCTCGAGGCCAGGCGCCAGCAGCAGGTTCACCACGTCGTGCCGCCCAACATGGTCGATCATCGCAGTCGCCTCGTCAGAGATGAGGAGCGACGGTGAGCGGGCGAGCGCTGCGGCCATCGCCAGCCTCTGCAGCTCACCGCCGGACAGGCCGGAGGTCTCCCGTTCCTCGAACCCACCGAGGCCGACGAGGCCGAGCAACTCCCCGACGTCGGGTGCGTCGTCCGGGGCGAGGCCCCACACGACGTCGTCGCGAACCCTCACGCCGAGCACCTGGCTCTCCGGGCGCTGGAAGACGATCGCCGTGCCTCCCTTGAGGCCGAGTCCTGCCGGGCCGCCCCGCAGCGACGGCGCCTGAGGATGGCGTGATCCGCCCGGCGAGGATCCTCACGAGTGTGGACTTGCCCGAGCCGTTCGGGCCGACGAGGGCGAGCATCCGGGCGGCGCGGAGCTCGAAGGTCACGTCCTCGACAGCGGCGACCGGTGCACCCGGGTAGGAGTACGAGACATGTTCCAGCCGGACCGGCACCGGCATCGGCAGCTCCGGCAGGTCTGCTGCGGTGCGGACGCCACGGCGGTGGCGCCGAGCCCTCTCCACCGTGCGCTCTGCAGCCTCGTCGGTCATCGGGGCGAGGGAGCTCCTGCGTACCTGGTCGAGGAAGGGCCAGAACCGCCGTAGGAGCACGGCCATGAGGAGGACGAAGACCAGCTCTGCGGCCGGCACCGATGCCCACCAATGGTCGATCGACCATGTGAGCACCACGTCGCCGATGTGCTGGAGGCGTGTCTGACCGGCCCACCCGAGCACGTTGCGGACGTCTCGCCAGATAATTCGCACCTGGGCGAAGCTGAGCCGCCGGAAGCCCGAAGAAGCGGCGTCGATCGCGTCGGTGAGACAGGCGAGGGGGATGCCGGCGACGCAGGCCGTGAAGGCGACCGACTTCGGCGCCGACCATCCACGGCGGTGGGCGACGCCGATGGAGAGGCCGAGGATGCCCGCGAGCCCGGTCTGGAGCACGATGCCAACGCCCCCGACGAGCGAGCCGACGGCGGCGGCGGCGACAGTGGCGACGGCGGCGGCACGGACGCGGTGCCTTGCCGCCAGCACGGCAAACGGAATCAGTGGCAAGGGCCTGGAAGACACTTCCGAGGGGGGCGAACCAGCCGATCACCTCGAGGACGAGTGCCAGATCGCCGAGAACTGCCACTTCGGCGAGCTCGCCGGGCCCGAGCCGACCGCGTCGGATCGCTGTCGGCCGTGGCGGATCCATCACTCAAGGCTTGCAGATCGCAGCGTGCATCTCGGCGCAGAGGTGAGCGGCCGGGCCTCGAGCGCCCGGGCAACTACAGTTCCTGCCAGGCCCGGATGGCGGAATGGTAGACGCGGCGGCCTCAAAAGCCGTTGTTCGCAAGGACGTGCGGGTTCGAGTCCCGCTCCGGGCACGTTTATGACACTGCCCTCACACCTCGCTCCGGCCGGCCGACACCGCTCGTGACGCCCGTCGATTTCAATCGGACGGCGACGGACTACGCCGCCTACCGGAGCGGTTTCCCCGATGAGCTCTTCGTCCGCCTCCGCGCCCTCGGCGTCGGCCTGCCCGGACAGGTCGTCCTCGACCTCGGGACAGGGACGGGCGCCCTTGCCCGAGGCTTTGCTCGGTCAGGATGCGCCGTCACGGGGATGGATCCGGCTCCGGCGTTGCTCGAAGAGGCCCGGCGGCTGGACGCCGAGGCAGGAGTGGAGATCGGTTACGAAGTTGGCCGGGCCGAGCAGACGGGGCTCGAGGAGAGCTCGTTCCACGTGGTCTCCGCCGGGCAGTGCTGGCACTGGTTCGACCGCCCCCGAGCGGCCGAGGAAGCCGGCCGCCTCCTCGTCCCGGGCGGGGCTCTCGTCATCTGCCACCGGGATTACCTCGCCCAGCGTGGGAACGTCTGCGCCGCCACCGAGGAGCTGATCCTCGAGTACAACCCGGGTTGGACGATGGCTGGCAGCACCGGGATCTACCCCGCTTGGGCCCTCGACGCCGCCGACGCCGGCTTCGTCGGCCTCGAGACGTTCAGCTTTGACGTGACCGTTCCGTACTCCCACGAGGCGTGGCGGGGCCGCATGAGGACGTGCAACGGCGTAGGGGCGAGCCTTTCCGACACCGTCGTCGCCGATTTCGACGCTGCGCTCGGCCGGCTTCTGGCGGAGCGCTTCGGAGACGACCCGCTCGGCGTCCCACACCGGATCTGGGCACTCGTCGGGCGTAGCTCTCACTGATGTCCGGGCAGATTCAGCCGAGGCGGCTGAACAAGCCGGTCGGCATCAGTCGGCGGTGCGCGGGCGGCGGCCGGACTACCCTGCGGCGCAATGCCCTTCCTGACGGTGGCCAGCTTCAACATCCACGTCGGCACCGACGGCTGGGGGCGACCGTACGACCTCGTCGCGGCATGTCGGGAGCTCGACGCCGGTGTGATCGTGATGCAGGAGGTCTTCACCCCCTCGGACGGCCCGAGCCAGGCCGAGGACGTCGCCTCCGAGCTCGGTTGCGACTGCGTGGAGCTTCCGCTCGTCCCGGCATGGCGACGTCGGGTGCCGATCTGGAACGGCAAAGGCTGGGAGCCACGACGGCTGCCCCCGAGGCGGGACAAGGCACTGCTCGTCGGCCACAAGAGCGAAGCGGTGACGGCTGGTGAGCTGAGTGGCTTCGAGGAAGGCACGTGGGGGCTTGCGATCCTCAGCAGCTACGAGATAGTCGGCTCAGAGGTGGTCGAGCTCGGCAGGCTGAGGAAGGACTTCACCCGCCGGGCAGCCATCCTCGTCGAGATCGAGGTGGCCGGGGAGACCGGCAGCCACGACTTCACCGTCGTCGGGACCCACGGCGCTCACATGACGGCGGGGTCGCCTCTCCAATTCCGGCGGCTGCAACGCCGCCCTCGCCGGCCGCGATGGCCCGTCGGCCATCGCCGGCGACATGAACCTGTGGGGGCCGCCCCTGTCGCTCCTCTTCCCTGGCTGGAGGAGAGCGGTGAAGGGGCGCACTTGGCCGGCGTGGCGTCCGCATAGCCAGACCGACCACATCCTTGTCAGCTCTGGCGTCGATGTGGCGGACAGCAAGGTGGTGCACGCCGGCAACTCCGACCACCGCGCCGTCCGTGCCGAGCTCAGATGGTAGGCGGATGATCCGGCCGCGATGGCGGCCGCCCTGCCCCCGCCGAAGGCGCCGTCGGACCCAACAGCAGCTGTCCTGACGTGGGCGTGTAACCAGTCCGGCCCGGCGGCGGTCAGACTGCGTAGCATCCGGGTACAACCCGTTGCACGGGTGGCAGACGGCATACCGCTTGCTTCACAGCGACCGGGCGGTCGTAGACAAGGTCTCTTGAGGAGGGTTCGGTGCTGGCGTTCACATTCCCTGGCCAAGGCTCCCAAAGACCTGGCATGGGCGCACCATGGAAGGATCACCCTTCGTTCGATCTCGTGGAGCAGGCAAGTGAGGTGAGCGGGCGGGACGTCGCCCAACTGCTGATCGCGTCCGACCAGGAGACGCTCCGACGGACCGACAACGCCCAGCTGGCGACGTTCGTGCTCAGCCTCGTCGTCCTCGACGCCGCAGAGCGCGTCGGGCTCGTCCCCGGGTTGTGCGCCGGCCACAGCCTCGGCGAGTACACGGCCCTTGTCGCGTCCGGCGCCGTCGACTACGAGGACGGCCTCCGGCTCGTCTCTGAGCGCGGCGCCGCCATGCAGCATGCCGCCGAGGTGGCGCCGGGCACGATGGCGGCTGTCCTCGGGCTGGACGATGACGGCGTCGAGGCGGCGTGCACCCTGGCGGAGGGCGACGTCTGGGTGGCGAACTACAACGCCCCCTCCCAGGTGGTGATAGCCGGGACGGACGAAGCCGTCACCGAGGCAGGCCGGCTCGCAAAGGAGATGGGGGCAAAGAAGGTGCTCCCCATCCCGGTCGGGGGAGCGTTCCACACGCCCCTCATGTCTCCGGCCCGCGACAGGCTGCGCAAGGCGGTGGCCGCCGTGACGTTCCGCGAGCCCGACCCTGCCGTCATCGCCAACGTCGACGCCCGCGCCCACACCGACCCCGACGAATGGCCGAGGCTGCTCTCGGCACAGCTGTCCAGCCCCGTCAGGTGGCGCCAGACCATCGAAGGCCTCGTCACGGCCGGTACTCAGTCCTTCGTCGAGCTCGGCCCGGGAGGAGTGCTCACCGGTCTCGCCCGCCGGATGCTGCCGACGGCCGACTCGTTCGCCGCCGCCGTCTCCACTCCGGACGAGCTCGACCGCCTGCTCGAGTTGCTCGCCGGGCGGAGCGCAGCCCAACAGGCGGCGATCGACCATCGCGCCGGGGAGCGGTTCCACATACGAGAGCGCCTCGTCGTGGCTCCCGTCGCCGGGCTCTTCGAACCGGATCCGAGCGTCGTCGCGTTGTCCCCCGGGCCGGGCGGACCGGTGAAAGAGCCGGTCGCGATCGAGGTCGGCAGCCTCGTCGGCCGCGTCGGGACAGTCGAGGTTCGATCGGCCTTCGCCGGTTCGCTCGAGGGGATCCTCGTGCTCGCAGGCGAGCGTGTGAGCGCCGGCCAGCCCGTCGCCTGGCTGCGGGCGACGCCCGAGGGAGGGACACTTCGTTGAGACATCCTCTGGCACCGACGGCGTCGATCACAGGCTGGGGGACCGCGCTTCCCGACAAGGTGGTGACGAACGCCGACTTCGCCGCCCGCCTCGACACCTCCGACGAGTGGATCACCGAGCGGACCGGCATCAAGGAACGGCGCGTCGGCGGGACGACGAAGAGCCTCGCCATCGAAGCCGGCCGTGCCGCCCTCGAGCGGGCGGGCCGTTCCGCGAGCGAGGTCGACCTCCTCATCCTTTCCACGACCACCCCGGACCAGGCGGTGCCGGCCACCTCGTCGGCCGTCCACGCCGAGCTCGGCTGCTCGGGTGCCGCCTTCGACCTGAACGCCGCCTGCGCCGGCTACGTCTACAGCATCGTGACGGCCATCTCCATGCTCGGGCTGGGCTATCGGCGGGCTCTCGTCATAGGAGCCGACACGCTCTCGCGGATCACTGATCAGGACGACCGCTCGACGGCGGTCCTGTTCGCCGACGGCGCCGGCGCCGTCCTCATAGAGGCGGACGACCACGAGCTGCTCCTGGCCCACGATCTCGGCCTCGACGGCTCGCTCGGCGCGCTCCTCTACTGCGACCACGGCGGCTACCTGTTGATGGAGGGACAGGAAGTCTTCCGACGCGCAGTCCGCGCCTCGGTCGAGTCCGCCCAGAAGGTCCTCGGCGAGGCCGGCGTGGGCCCGGACGAGATCGCCCTGTTCGTCCCGCACCAGGCGAACCTGAGGATCATCGACGCCGCCGTGCAGCGCCTCGGTCTCGTGCCGGAGCGGTCGGCCATCGTGCTCGACAGGACCGGCAACACCTCCTCCGGCTCGATGGGCATCGCCCTTTCCGAAGCGGCGAGCGCCGGGCGCCTGAGCGACGGTGACCTCGTGCTGCTGTCTGGATTCGGCGCCGGGATGACGTGGGCGAGCGCGATCCTGCGCTGGGGATCGTGACCGGCGGGCGCGTAGCCCTAGTCACCGGAGGTTCGAAGGGGATCGGGCTACGCCATCGCGAGCCGCCTCCAGGCCGATGGCTACAGGGTGGCGGTGACGTGGCGTACGAAGCCGCCGGAGCGCTCGACGGCCCAGAAGGCACGACGCCCCTTCTCGCCGTCGAGTGCGACGTGACCGAGGCAGCCGAGATCGAGCGGGCCTTCGGCGAGGTCGAGGCGAGCGCTCGGCCCGGTCGAGATCCTCGTCTGCTCGGCCGGCATCACCGACGACGCCCTGTTGCTTCGGATGAGCGACGAGCGCTGGCAACGGGTGATCGACACGAACCTCACCGCCGTCTTCCACGCCTGCAAGCGGGCGAGCGGGAAGATGGTGCGCTCGCGGTTCGGGCGGATAGTGCTCATCTCCTCGGTGGTGGCCCACCTCGGGTCGGCCGGCCAGACGAACTACGCCGCCTCGAAGGCGGGCCTCGTCGGCTTCGCCCGCTCCCTTGCCCGTGAGCTGGCCCAGCGCAACGTGACGGTCAACGTCGTATCTCCCGGCGTCGTCGCCACCGATATGATCGCCGGGCTAGGAGACGAACGGGTGACAGCGCTTACTTCCATGGTCCCCGCAGGTCGTGCCGCCACGCCCGAGGAGGTGGCGCCCGCGGTGGCGTTCCTTGTGTCCGACGAGGCTGGCTATGTCACCGGGGCTGTGCTTCCCGTGGACGGCGGCCTGGGTATGGGGCACTGAGCTCCGTGCCAGAACATGGCAACACCGACAGAAGGAGATAGGGCGACATGGACAATGAGGCTGCCTTCGACAAGTTCAAGTCCTGCGCGGTCGAGGTGCTCCAGGTCCCTGAGGAGAAGATCACCCTCGGGGCGAAGTTCTCAGACGACCTCGACGCCGACAGCCTCGAGGTCGTGGAGCTCGTGATGGCTCTCGAGGAGGCATTCGACATCACAGTCGAAGAGAGCGAGCTCGAGGGCGTCGAGACGATCGGGCAAGCTTTCGAGCTTGTCACGTCCAAGATCTGATGTCGCCGGCCGGCAGGCGGCGTGTCGTAGTCACCGGTCTCGGCGTCGTTGCCTGTTGCGGGATCGGCAGCGACGCGTTCTTCGACGGCCTCTGCGGCCCGGCGCCGGAGGGAGAGCGTCGGGTGAAGGACTTCGAGCCGTCGGTGTGGCTCGACGTAAAGGCAGCCCGTCGTGCTGACCGCTTCCAGCAGTTCTCTGTTGCGGCTGCTCAGCTCGCTCTCGACGATGCCGGCGAGGTCGGGGCAGACCCGGCGAGGGCCGGGGTGGTCCTCGGGACCGGCGTGGGCGGCCTCGAGACACTGCAGCAGCAGATCACCGTCCTCGTCGAGAAGGGCCCCCGCCGGGTCTCGCCTTATCTCGTCCCGATGATGATGTCGAACGCCGGTGCAGCCGCCGTCTCGATGCGGTTCGGTTTGAGGGGCCCGTGTGAGACCGTGGTGACCGCCTGTGCCGCCGGCACCCAGGCGATCGGGGCGGCAGCAAGGACCATCGCTTCCGGGCGTTGTGACGCGATGGTGAGCGGCGGCGCGGAGGCGGCCATGGCCGAGATCGGGATCGCCGCCTTCACCAACATGACGGCTCTCTCGAGCTCGGGGATCTCTCGTCCTTTCGACCGCCGCCGGGACGGCTTCATCATCGCCGAGGGGGGTGCCGCCCTCGTGCTCGAGGAAGCCGAGCGGGCGGTCGGTCGCGGCGCCCACATCTACGCCGAGGTGCTCGGGAGCGCCTCGACGGCGGACGCCTACCACATCACCGCACCCTCTCCTGGTGGCTCCGGGGCGCTTTCGTGCATGGAGCTCGCTCTCGAGGATGCCGGCATCACGGCGGGCGACGTCGGTCACATCAATGCCCACGGCACCTCCACCCCGCTCAACGATCTCGCCGAGGCGGAGGCGATCGAGAAGCTCTTCGGGACGACCGGCCCACCCGTGACGTCGATCAAGGGTGTGACCGGCCACTCCCTCGGGGCTGCCGGCGCCATCGAGGCGGTGGCGGTGGCGCTCACGATCGAGCGCCGCATCATCCCGCCGACCGTCGGTCTCGAGGAGCTCGACCCCGAGATCCATCTTGACATCGTGACCGGCACCCCGAGGGCCTACGAGGGGGGCGCCGTGCTTTCGAACAGCTTCGGTTTCGGCGGCCACAACGGCTGCCTCGTGCTTGCGCCATTCGAGAGTGGTGGTACGACCTCGGCCACCGGCGGCCGTGCAGGCACCGAGCCCGGCGGCGCAGGCTCCGGCCGGTCCTGAGCCCGGTGATCCCGGGGGCCGGCGACGCGCCCGCAGACGTCGCCCGCTTCTCGTTCTCCGAGCAAGGCCCCTGGGTCGTCGATCCGGACGATCTGCCGTGGCGCCGCCACGTCGACTCCATACGCGCCCGGACCCGGGCAGAGGTACCCCGCCTCGTCCGGAGGAGATACCTGCCCCCGTCGCGCCGTATCGCCCGTGTGAGCCTGAGCCTCGGCTCGTCGTTCGGCCTCTGGTACCTCGGTGACCGCCGCCGGGGCGGTTCGGCCTCTCGCCTCGGCTTGTCGAGGCGCCTCCGGCTGGCCTTCCAACGGCTCGGGCCGACGTACATAAAGCTCGGCCAGATCCTCTCCTCGGGCGAGGGGATCTTTCCCGAGGAAGTCGTCTCTCAGTTCAAGCTTCTCCGAGACCGGGTCCCGGCGGAGACTTTCGAGGACGTGCGGGCGATAGTCGAGTCGGAGCTCGCCGGGCCGTTGTCGGCCACTTTCGCCGAGTTCGAACAGGAGCCGATTGCCGCCGCCTCGATAGCCCAGGTTCACCGGGCGGTCCTTCAGACCGGTGAGGACGTCGTGGTCAAGGTGCAGCGCCCGCGGGTGACCGAGCTCGTTCGCCGGGACCTCGCCGTCATGAGCTTCATCGCCCCCTACCTCGTCGGGCGCATCCCGGTCTCGGCTCTCGCCAACCCGCCGGCGCTCATCGAGCTGTTCGCAGAGACGATCGTCGAGGAGCTCGACTTCCGCCTCGAGGCGGCGAACATGCTCGATCTGGGCCTCGTCCTCGCGGCTACGAACCAGCGCTCGATCATCGTCCCGCGCCCGCATCCGCGGCTCGTCACGAGGCGGATGCTCGTGATGGAGCGGCTGTCCGGCTTCGCCTGGGACGACGTCGCCGGGATGCGTGACGCCGGCATCGACACGCCTGCTGTGCTCCGCAGCGAGGTGATCGCCTTTCTCGAGGGTGCCCTCCTCTACGGTGTCTTCCACGGGGACCTCCACGGCGGGAACCTCTTCGTCCAGCCGACCGGCAGGGTGGCCCTCCTCGACCACGGCATCACCGGCCGGCTCGACGAGCCGCAACGCCTCGCCTTCCTCCGGCTCCTCGTCGGAGGGACGACGAACGACGTCGCCACCCAGATCGAGGCCCTCCGGGACCTCGGCGCCCTCCCGAAGGACGCCCGGACCGAGGACGTGATCCGAGACCTCGGCCTCGACAAGCCTCCGGCGGACATCACGCTTCTCTCCGCCGATGAGCTGACGGGCCAGCTGCGGGACCTCACGAAGCAGCTCCTCTCCTACGGCGTGCGGATGCCGAAGGAGCTGATGCTCTTCGTGAAGGACCTGCTCTTCCTAGATGGCGCCGTCGCCACGATGGCGCCCGAGATCGACCTTCTCGGTGAGGTTGCGGTCATCGCGGCATACTTCGCCCAGCGCCACGGCGAGCGCATCGCAGCCGAGGTCGGGGTGGACGTGCGGGCGACACCTGTCGATCTCGACGGGCTACGGGCTTCGATGGGCCTCTCGAGCGACACGCGCCAGATCACCTACCGGGAAGTGCAGGAGAGGCGGGAGATCCTGCGGCGGAAATTCGACGGCAAGGAGGGCTCGGACAGCTGAACAAACGCCGGCTGTCGCTGACCACGTTCTTGCTAGGAGCAGCCGATCCCGGTGTAGTCGAAGCCAAGTCGCCGGAGCATCGCCGAGTCGAGCAGGTTGCGGGCGTCGACGACCGCTCGTGAGGCCATCAGATTGCCGACCTTGTCGAAGTCGAGCCAGCGGAATTCGTCCCATTCCGTCCCGATGACGAGGGCGTCGGCCTGCTCGCAGGCGCTGTAAGGATCGGCGCAGACCTCGATGCCTTCGAGTGCTGCCGATACGGTCGGATCGTAGGCACGGATCGTCGCGCCGAGCTCAGTCAGGCGCGCTGCGACAGCAAGAGCAGGCGACTGGCGCAGGTCGTCCGTGCCGGCTTTGAACGTCAGGCCCCAGAGAGCGATCCGCCGGCCTCCGGCGGATCCACCGGCGAGGTGGACGACCTTGTCGACGACCCGCCGGAACTGGTCCTCGTTCGCCGAGATGGCCCCTTTCAAGAGCCCGAAGTCATAGCCGGCGTCGTCTGCCATCCGGACAAGAGCCGCCGCGTCCTTCGGGAGGCACGAACCGCCCCAGCCGGGGCCTGGCTTCAAGAACGCCGGACCGATCCGTGAGTCGTAGCCCATCCCGAGAACGACGTCGCGCACATCGGCGCCCACTGCTTCGCACAGGGCGGCGACGGCATTGGCGAAGCTGATCTTCGTGGCGAGGAAAGCATTCGAGGCGTACTTGATCGTCTCAGCAGTTGGCGGGTCGGTGACGATCAACGGGGCCGGGATCTTGAGGAACAAGGCGGACACCTTGATCGCCGATGCCTCGTCGTCTGATCCGATGACGATCCGGTCGGGGTGGAGGAAGTCGTGCACAGCAGAGCCCTCGCGCAAGAACTCGGGGTTCGAGACGGCGACGACGTCGTCTCTTGCGAGCGCGTCCGCCACGACACGCGTCGAGCCGACCGGCACGGTGGACTTGTTGATGACGATGGATCCCGCCACGAGGTGTGGGCCGATCTCGGCAGCGACCTGCTCGATAAAGCTCGTGTCGGCAGCACCGTTCTGTCCCCTCGGTGAGGGCAGGCACAAGAACGTGAACTCAGCCTTCTCGACCGCCTTCAGGTTGTCGTTGGTGAACGAGAGCCGGCCGTTCTCGAGGCCGCTCCGGACCAGCTCGGGGAGACCGCGTTCAGTGAGCGGTGCCTCGCCGCGGTTCAACATCGCGATGCGGCTCACTGAGATGTCGCTGCAGACGACGTCGTGACCGACGTGGGCAAGACAGACTGCTGTGGTCAGGCCGACGTATCCGGCTCCGACGACGGTGACCTGGGCCATCGGGCCAGCTTACGGTGCGGACACTGACGGGACTCCTCAGTCGAAGCGTGCCTCGGTTATCGCGCCGTCGGTCACGTCGACCTCGTCGATCTGCTCGCCGCCCGGCGAGCAGATGGCGTAGCGGCCGGCGGCAAGGCTCGGGAAGACCGCAGCGAACACCGGCGCCGGGGCCGAGGTTGCCCGCTCGAGCACCCACACGTGCTGGCGTGCTTCAGGGCGCCCGACCGGGTGGATCTCCGGCTCGAGACCGACCTGCTCGGCGCCGGCGTAGAGCACGAGGGCCCCGTAGCCGTCCCCCACATCGACCATGATGCCGGTGACCGGCTCGCTCGGAGGGGCGGCTTCTCGCACCGGATGCTCGCCGGCATGACTGTGGGCACTCGTCCCGTCGTCATGAGTGTGCGTCCCTCCGGGCTCGGCGGCCTGCCCATCGGCGCCGGCGGGGCCGGGAGCGTGCCTTCCGACAGGCTCTTCGGGTGTGGCGGGAGTGGTCATGGGTTAGCGCCTCTGGTCTACACCAAGTCCTGACGAGCCCGCCGCGCCGGCGGGGGCCGGCGCGGCGGGCGTCAGGATGTCATTGCACTTCAACGGCAACGCCGGTGCGGAGCGGTGTCCGATCCGGCCGCCTGCTACGGGGTCATCGACGGGGTCGAGAAACCACTGTGTGGCTCGCCGAGGTACGGGAAGTCCGAAGGTAGTCCTCCCCGATCGACTGCAGCTGAGCCGGAGTCGTCGTGGCGGGGTTCACGATGTCGTAGATCTCCCCGGCCGCCGCGTCCGGCGTGTAGCTCGGGTGGACCAACGGGTACGTGAGGCCGGCGAGTGCCCGCAGCTCGATCGTGACGACGTCGTCGAAGACGCGGCGCCCGTTCGGGAAGCCGGCGAGGTCACCACCGAGCAGCCCGAGCAGGCTCGGCTTGCTCGACGGCTTGATCGCCACGTTGAGCCGGAGCAGGTCGTGGTACCCGGAGCCCGTCGAGTTCTGGAAGCCGGGGATGATGCCGCTCGGGATGCCCGTGAGGAGGATGGCCACGATGTCGGCCCGGGCCGCCGAGAGCGTGGCGAGGTGCGGGAAGACGCCGGGGTAGAGCACCGGCAGCAGCCCCGACAGCTCCGGGTGCTCGTAGTAGGCAAGGAAGTCCTTGTCGTCGACCGGGCTCTGCATGTTCCACTGGTCCTTGTAACCGATCGGGATGATGACCTCGTTGATGAGAGGATTCCCGAGTCGGGACACCTGCACCCATGGACCGGAGTTCCCACCACCCTGGCCGAGGACCTCGCTCTTCTGGCGGCTCGCCGAGGTCCACACACCAAGGACGGCCTTCGGATCCGTCACGCCGGAGGGCATCCGCCCGTTGGCCGTGAGGTCGTCGATCGGGACCTGGATGGCGATGGAGTGGACGTTCAGGATTGCCGGCGCGTTCACGCCGGGCGCCGGTGGGAGCGGGATGAGGTGGAGGTTCTGGAACGGCCGGAGCGCTCCGAGGTCGAAGATCGACCCGAGGTCCACATAGAAGCCCTCCGCCCGCTGGCCGGCGAAGACCGTCGTGCCGCCCGACAGCTTGTGGTTGGCTTCGGCAGCAAGCTGGCCGTAGTTCGGGGTGGAACGGATCCCGACGTTGCACGGCGGGCAGGCAAGGTGCGAGCCGAGGGTGTGCGAGCCCGAGGAGTCGATCCGGGTGACGGTGTAGTACTGGCGCCGGTTCCACGTCGGGTCGGAGATCGAGGTGATCTGGCCGGTGTTGTAGAGGAAGGTGTTCGGGTCCTCGATCACGGACTCGAACCTGAACTGGTAGGTGATGTCGGAGTCGCCGTCGCCGTCGTTGTCGACGTGGATCTCGTAGAGGACGTCGTCACCGAACTCGTAGAAGTTGGGGCCGGCAGGAGCCAGCTCGAGGGGGATGTAGTTGGCGATCATCGTCACCGTTGACGGGTTGTCAGGGCTGACGAAGGCGTACAGGTCTGTGCTGTCGGCAACCTGGTCCTTTGATATCGCCGGAGCTTCGCGATGTGAAGACATGGGGGATCCTTTCGGTCAGATCTAGCGGGGTCAGTGGGTCTCGCGCAGGAGCCGGCTCACGAGCTCACGGTCCCGGAGGACGACCTCGCGCTCACCGACCATGAGATGGAGCTCGGACTTGCTCGTGTCGGGCACATTCACGACGAGCCGGCGCTCGGCTTGCCGCTTGGCTTCGGCCGAACCGGTCTGGCGGGCCGGTCGTTGGCTGCGCTCGGGGCGAGCCTTGCCGAGCAAACCTTTCGGAACGGCCACTGCGGCACCGGCGGCTGCGGCCGTCGCCCCGCTCTGCTTCAGAAACGCGCGCCGCGTCAATTCGCTCATTCGCCACTCTCCTTGTCTCACGGGCTGACACGGCAACCGCCGGCCTCGCCAGCAGCTGACCCTTTACGGGGACTCCACCGTCGCCCGAACCCTCTCCGGTGCCACGGGCGCAATTGGATGACGCGTGTACGTTGGTGCTCAGGCCGCCTCTTGCCGTCTCATCAGCTCCGGCTGATCTTCGTGCACAGCAACCTGAGGAGGAGCCATGCGTCCACCCACCGCCGAAGAAGCCGTCGCTGTCCTCCGCCGCGATCTGCCTGAGTTCGAGGAGAGATACGCAGATCTGCAGGAGCTCTACGGCGAGGACCTCAGTTCTGAGGTCGTCCTCATGGAGCTGGCGGACTTCGTCACCGTCCTCCTCGTCGGATGCGGCTCGGCCGGCACGCTCGACCGCTGCTTCGCCGCCGCCGACGAGATAGCGCGGCATGTCAGGCGGTCGTGAGCTCGTCGGTTACGCGCTCTTGAACCAGATGCCGCCGGGGGCAAGGGCGCTCGCCCGGCCGCACCTGTCGTCGGACCTCGAGGGCCTTCTCGACCGTCTCTCGCACGGCGAGGCGGCAGAGGAGGACGACTCCGGCTCAGGTCCTGAGGGTGGCGGGGAGCGCCTCCTCGACGGCCTCGATGCAGAGCCGCCGGAGGTCGCCGAGCTCGGCCTCGGTGAAGGTGTGGTCGATCGCCGAGAAACGCAGGCGGAAGGCCAGTGACCGGGTGCCCTCCTCCACGCCCGGGCCCCGGTAGACGTCGAAGAGCTCGATGTATTCACAACTTGTCCCCGCCGCCAGCCGGATTGTCTCCTCGACCCGCCACGCAGGTGTCGCCTCGTCGACGACAAAGGCGAGATCGAGGTCGCTCGACGGGTAACGGCTGATGGGAGCCGCCAGCCGGGGGCGCCGCGGAGCGTTCAGGAGGCCGTCGAGGTCGAGCTCGACCCAGCCGATGCGCGAGTGGGGCAGTCCGAGAGCTGCGACGACATCAGGGTCGACCTCACCGACAGTCCCGATGAGCGTGCCGGCAGGCGCCGGAGCCATGCCCGTGAGACTGCCGGTGACGGCTGCGGCGGCGTCGACCATCTCGCCGTCGGCCATACCGACGGCCTCGTCGAACGAGCCGTCGTCGAACGAACTGTCAGATCCTGCAGCGAGCTCACCGACGACGAGGAGAGCCGACCTCGTCGGGTGGAGGCCTACAAGAGCGGCGCGCTCATCCCTATTGAGCTCCGGCTCCGGCTCGCCGGCCGCCTCGTCATCATCTGGCGTGGTAACCGCCGCCCTCTGACGGATCTCTATCCCGGAGATGCCGAGTGCGTCGGCGAGAAGGCGCCAGGTGTTCACTGCGGCTGCGACGTCGTCTCCCTCCCATGCGAGCACGATGGCGGCTCGCTGGCGCTCGTCGGGAAGTCCGATCTGCCCGGGCCCCTCGGCGCCGGCGCTGTCATCGGGCTCGTATGCCGGTGCGAAGACGTCTCCCATCTCGAAGAGGCGGATCCACGGGCGCCGGTGCCCGCTGTTGTGGCGCACGGCTGCGAGCAGGCCGTCGAGCAGTCCCGGCCGCAGAGCGGACTCCTCGGCCGCCATCGGGTTGGCGATCCGCACGAGGTCGTCGTCGCCGCCGATCTTCTCGTGCTCGACAGGGTCGACGAGCGATCCCGTCCAGACTTCGTGAGCACCGAGCCCGCACATCAGCCGGCGAAGGCGGCGACGTAGCAGCTGGACGGCGTTCAGCCGTCCTACGAAGGGGGAGCGCCGGTCCGTCGGCGTGATCTTCCGGTAGCCGTACATCCTCGCCACCTCTTCGATCACATCCACCTCGGCGGTGACGTCGGGGCGCCACGACGGGATCTCGAGGACGCGTGCGGTCTCGAGCTGCTCCGGCCTGCTTGCGGCCTCGCTCTTGGCGTCCCTCTCACTCTCCTCCTCTACCTGTCGAAAGCCGATCGGCTCCAACAGTCGGAGCATCTCCTCGGTCTCGAGCTTCGTGCCGAGCAGCGCGTTGACCCGCGGCGGGCGCACGCTCAGCCGGAGGGGCTCGGTCTTGAGCGGCCTGTCGTCGAGGAGGCCGCGGGCGATCGCCGGAGGCTCCACCCCGGCGTACTGCGCCGCTTCCACCACGAGCTCGCAGACCCTGTCAGCCGCCCTCGCGACGCCTTCGGGGTCCACGCCTCGCTCGAAGCGGGCGGAGGCCTCCGTCCGCAGCCCGAGGTGACGCGCAGTCCGCCCGATCGCCGACGGGACGAACTCGGCGGCCTCGAGGAGCACGCGGGTGGTGGAGGCGCTGATCTCGCTCGCCCGGCCCCCCATGATGCCTCCGATGCCGACGGGGATGTCATTGGCGTTGCAGATGACGCAGTCGAGAGCCGTGACAGGATCGCCGCCCCGTGGCGGACGGCCGCCGAGGATGCGGGCCTCCCCGTCGAGGGTCACGATCGTCTCGCCCGGGTGGGCGGCCCGGACGCGAAGGCCGCGGCCTCCGAGCTCGTCGAGATCGTACGGATGCGTCGGCTGGCCGAGCTCCAACATGACGTAGTTGGAGGCGTCCACGACGCAGTCGATCGGGCGCATGCCCGCAAGTAAGAGCCGGTGCTGCATCCATGGCGGGGAAGGGACGATGCTGATACCGGTCATGACCCGCCCGCTCAGGCGGCGGCAGAGTGCCGGCTCTTCCACCTCGACCGAGGCGATCTCTGAGGCGTCCTCCGGCGACTCGACGAGGACGGGCTCGGGTGTCAGGAGCGGCAGGTGATAGCGGGCGGCCAGATCCCGTGCGATGCCGAGCATGCAGAGGCAGTCGGGCCGGTTCGCCTCGATGGACAGCTCGAAGACAGCATCCGGCCCGATACCGAGGTAGTCGCCGATGGGCAGCCCGAGCTCGACCCCGGCTGGCGGCTCGAGCGCCACCGGCCCATCGGTCGTCGACAGGCGCTCGGGTCGGGCGAGAACCATGATGCCCTCGTGGTCGTCACCGAGTCGCAGCTCGCGCGCCGAGCAGATCATGCCGTTCGAGACGACGCCTTTCATCTTCCGCCGCTCGATCCGGAAGTTCCCCGGCAGCACGCTTCCGATCGGGCTGAACGGCACGATGTCGCCCACCTCGAAGTTCCAGGCTCCGCAAACGACCTCGACCGACTCGCCGTCGCCGGCGTTGAGCACGACGCGCCGTATCCGGTCCGCCCCCTCGATGCGGGAGATCTCGAGCACCTGGGCCAGCACGACGTCGTCGAGGCCCTCCCCGACCCACTCGACGGCCTCGACGACAAGGCCGAGGGCGTCGAGCTCGTAAGCGAGCTCGGAGACCGTCTCCCGGTCCGTCGCAACGGCGGGGAGTGGCGTGAGCGACGTCAGCCAGCTGAGGGGGCTCGCATCTTCGTAGGCCTTTCGGGCAGGCGGTCAGAACTGTTCGAGGAAACGCACGTCGTTCTCGACGAACAGACGGATGTCCGGGATGCCGTGGCGCATGATCGCCAGCCGGTCGATGCCGAAGCCGAACGCGAAGCCCGTCCACTCCTCCGGGTCTATCCCGCTCGCCTCGAAGACCGCCGGGTGCACCATGCCGCAGCCGCCGAGCTCGATCCAGCCGGTGAACGAGCATGTGCGACAGCCGGTCCCCTCGCAGATGGTGCAGGAGATCTCGAACTCGGCCGATGGCTCGGTGAAAGGGAAATAGGCGGGGCGAAGGCGCGAGCTGACGTCTGCGCCGAAGATCGCCCGCACGAAGGTGTCGATCGTGCCGGCGAGGTCGCCGAAGGTGACCCCGTGATCGACGACGAGCGCCTCCAGTTGGTGGAACACCGGCAGGTGAGAGGCGTCAGGGGTATCGCGCCGGTAGCAGACTCCCGGCGCTACGGCATAGATGGGCAGCTTCTGGCGCTCGAGGAGGTGGATCTGCACGGGGGAGGTGTGCGTGCGCAAGAGCACCGTCTCCGGCTCGTCGGACTCGACGAAGAAGGTGTCGAAGGCGCTCCGGGCCGGGTGGTCGGCAGGCATGTTGAGCGCCTCGAAGTTGTACCAGTCGGTCTCAACCTCTCGGCCTTCGGCGATCTCGTAGCCCATGCCGACAAAGACATCCTCGAGCTCCTCCTCGATCCGGGTCACAAGGTGAAGGTGACCCGCGAGCGAGCCGGGAATCGTCTCTGACAGATCCAGCCGGTCATCGAGCAGCCGCTCTTTCCGCTCCGCTTCGGTGAGCTCGGCCAACCGGCTCGAGGCGGCCTCCTCGATCCGGCGCCGGAGGGTGTGAAGGGCGCGGCCGGCGCTCTTTCGGTTCTCGTCCGACATGCGGCCCAGCTGCTGGTAGTAGCCCGAGTACCGGGACTTCTTGCCGAGAGCATCCCGCTTCGCCGCCTCGAGCTGCTCGCGCGACCGGGCCGCCTCGATCAAAAGGAGCGCCTCGGCCTCGACCTCCGCGAGCTCGGCCGGAGAGACACCCCCCTCGTCGTCACCAGGCGGCCGCACGGCCCCGCCGCCGCCGAGCCTCACGCCGGATGTCATCGTGTCATGCTACGGCCGGCTCGAGAGAGCCGGCCCGGCGCCTCTCAGGTCGCAGCCTCTGCTCTCCCCGCCGTTCGTCGCCCGGCGGCGGGCGGCCTCGAACGACAGCACCGTCGCCGTCATGGCGACGTTCAGTGACTCGGCGCCGGTCATCGGGATCGTCACCGTCTCGTCGAGCCGGCCGACGATGTCAGGCGGAAGACCTGCGGCCTCGTTGCCGACCAAGAGGGCGATCTCCCCGTCGAGGTCGGCCTCGAGATAGTCCGTCCCACCCGCCGGGCTCGTCCCGATGAGGCGAAAGCCGCCTTCGCTCAGCACGCGAAGTACCTCCTCGATGTCGCTCGCCCGGACGACGGGAAGGCGGAAGATCACCCCGGCCGAAGCGCGGACGGCCTTCGGGTTGTAGGGGTCGACGCTCGATCCGCAACAGACGACGCCGGCCGCGCCCGAGGCTCCGGCGCTCCGGACGATGGCGCCGAGGTTGCCGGGATCGCGCACGTCGAGACAGACGATCACGACACGGTCGAACGCCGGTCCGCCGGTGGAGCCGCAATCGGCCCCCGTACCGGCATCGCCCGCACCTCGTGGCGGCCCGACGACCGACTCGATCGGGACATCTGTCGTGCCGACGATGGCACAGACCGGCTGGGGGGTGACCGTTTCGGCAACGCGGTCCATCACGCCCGGAGCAAGCTCGAAGGTACGGATCCCCCGCCGCGCCGCCTCGGTCATGAGGCGAGTGACCGACTCCTGCCCGGCACCCTCGGCGGCCACGAAGATCGCCTCGACGGCCGCCCCCGCCTCGAGCGCGGCCGAGACGACCTTTGCCCCCTCGGCGACGAGAGCGCCCTCAGACTGGCGGAGCTTGGAGTTGCGCAGGAGGCGGCGGAGGCGCTGGACGCGCTGGTGACGTGCGCCGAGTGCCTGACGGCTCAGGAAACGGCCTCCTCGGCGCCGTCGCCGGTGGGGGCGCTTTGGTCGACGCCGATCCCGCCTGTGCCGTTGTCGTCGGCTTGGGCGATGGCGACCGGCCCGCCGTCGCCCCCTGCCTCGCCCTCGCGCGCCCCGTCGCCGTCGGCGATCCTCACGAGTATCGAGAAGGCGTTCGGGTCGCGGACTGCGAGGTCGGCCAAGATCCGCCGGTCGACTTCGATGCCCTCGCGGTGAAGCCCGGCGATGAACCGGCTGTACGTGCTGCCATTGAGGCGGGCGGCAGCGTTGATCCGCTGGATCCACAGCTGGCGGAAGTCACCCTTGCGTGCCCGCCGGTCCCGATAGGCGTACTGCATCGAGTGCATGAGCTGCTCGTTGGCCGCCCGGTACGACCGCGACTTGTTGCCATAGAAGCCCTGGGCGCGCTCGAGAACGACCCGACGGTGTTTCTTGCCGTGGACAGCGCGCTTAACCCTTGCCATCTGGGGCTCCTTTCAATACGTGTTCGTGTCTCGATCTCGTGTCCGCCGACGCCGAAGCGCCTGCGAATGTGGTGCCGGGGCCGTGCCCCTCTTGGAGTGGCCTCTCAGAGGCCGAGAAGGCGCCGGATGTTCTTCTCGTCGGCGGCCGACACGTCGACCTCCCGGCCGAGCCGCCGGGTGCGCACGGAGTTCTTGTGCTCGAGCAGGTGCCGGCGGTTCTGCTGGCGCCGCCTGATCCGCCCGGTGCCCGTCACCTTGAACCGGGCGGCGGCACCCCTGTCGGTCTTCCTCTTCGGCATCTCTTAGTCCTCTGTTCCCGCACTTGGTGCGCTCGTGGCAGGGGGCTCGCTCGCCCCGCCTGCTCTGTCGGCGGCTCCGTTCGCCTCTGCCGGCCCGCTCGCTGCGTCGCGAGGCCCGCTCGCTGCCTGTGCCGACCCGTTCGCCACCGGGCCGGGTACTGCGCCGCCGGCCACGCCGGCTCCGGCCGTTGGCGGGCCCGTAGTTCCACCAGGCACTGCCCCGTTCGTGCTCGGAGCCTCGGGGGCGCCCTCGGCCTCGTGTTGAGCCTTGGCCGCACTCGATTGTCTCGCCCGGCGGTCGGGCGCCAGCACCATCACCATGTTCTTGCCGTCAAGGCGAGCCTCTGACTCGACCCGGGCCGTTCCGTCGACCCGCTCGGCGATCCGGTCAAGGATCCGTCTGCCGAGCTCGGGATGGAACACCTCCCGCCCGCGGAACATCACCGTCACCTTGACCTTGTGGCCGTCGTCGAGGAAGCGCACCACCTGCCGGGTCTTTGTGTCGAAGTCGCCGAGGCCGATCTTCGGCCGGTACTTCATCTCCTTTATCCCGACGTTGCTCGCTTTGCGGCGTGACTCCTTGGCTCGCTGGGCGGCGTCGAACTTGAACTTGCCGTAGTCCATGATCCGGCAGACCGGGGGGCTGGCAAGCGGGGCCACCTCCACTAGGTCCAGATCCTGCTGCTGAGCGATCTGCAATGCCTCAGGTAGAGACTTGATCCCGAGTTGGCGCCCTTCAGGGTCGACCAGTCGGACCTCGCGAGCACGGATGCGGTCGTTGATCCGGGGCTCGTTGGTGGTTGGTGCGTTGGTGATCGGCTGTCACTCCTTCCTCAGCGGCGCATCATGCGCAGCGTGACGAAGGGGAGGCGAGCTTGCGCCTGCCGTCACTGTCGACCTGGCGCACAGTCGTACGACCCGGAGCGGATCGTTCGATCATCGTGGCCAGGTGGGAGAGCGCTCATTGCGCTTAACCCCGCTTCCCCTAGATTGTCTCGGCTCTACGCTATCAGCCGTGAGCAGCCTCTGGACACCAAGCGGTGAGCACGAAGTGCCCCGACCTGGGCCTGGTGGCGGCGGGAACGCCGGCCGGGCCGGCCCCGGGCGGGGGTAGCGCCGGCGGGGCGCCATCCGGGCCGCCCCCAGGGCCGCCGAGGCGGCCCGACGATGACGAGCCGACGGACGAGCAACTCCGAGAGGTAGCCCGCCAGCTCGCGGGCGCCCCACCCGAGGATGTCATCGCCAACCATTGCTACGGCCTGTTCGAGCTGGCAGCCCTCCACCTATCTCAGCAGCCGCCCCAGCTCCCGCAGGCCAGTTTGGCGATCGACGCCTTGGCTCTTCTCGTCGAGGGCCTCAACATGAGATTGGGAGCACACCTGGCTGACCTCGCAGAAGGCCTCAACCAGCTCCGGCTGGCCTTCGTGCGGATCTCGGACATGATCGCCGGCGAGGGCGGTCCCCCCGAGAGCTGAGCCGGACTGCTCAGGAAGAAGGCGGGGCGGCGTCCGCGAGCCGGTGCAGCTCACGGGCTTCGAGCTCACCGCCGTGGGCAGACACGATGACGAAGCAGACAGCCGTACCTCGCTCGATCCGCCGGCTGCCGTCGGCGATGGCGGTGGAGTGGAAGCGGTAGGCCGCTTCAGGACCCTCGCCCTCCACCTCCTCCCTCGTAGCTGCTGCCCGAAGCTCTCTGACAGAGCCGAGCCCCCGCCCGGCCTCGAAGGAGGCGACGACGCCGAGGCGCACCTTCGGGCCGGCCCCCGACGGGCTCCGCACCGTCAATGGACGATCTTCGACAAGGCGAGCTCGATGATGTCGGTCGCGCCCCGCTCCTTCAGCGCAGGGATGATGACGTTGACGTCAGACTTCGGCACGACCGTCTCCACCGCACAGGCCGGGACGAAGCGCAACATGATCTCAGCGACTGCGGAGGCGGCCGCGGCTCTGGTGGCGAAGCTCGGCGCCGGCGACGGCGATCTCCCTGAGCACATTCGCCATCTCTATCGCTGTTGTGACCGCCTCCTCGCCCTTGTTGCCGGCCGAGCCGCCGGAGCGCTCGAGCGCCTGTTCGAGGTTCTCGGTGGTGAGCACACCGAAGACGATGGGGAGATTGGCATCGAGCTGAACCCGTTCGAGCCCGGCGGCGCACTCGCCGGCGACGAAGTCGTAGTGGGACGTCTCCCCCCTCACGACGGCGCCGAGGCAGACGACGGCATCAAAGCCCCCACTGTGCGCCAAGGCCTGAGCAGCAAGGGGGAGCTCGAAGCTGCCCGGGACGAAGGTGACGAGGCGGTTGCTCTTGCCGACGCCGTGCTCGTCGAGCGCCCGCACGGCCCCGTCGAGCAGGCGCGTCGTGATCTCGTCGTTGAAGCGCGCACAGGCGACGGCTATCCGGAGGTTGCGACCGTCGTGTGACCCTACGAGGCCGCCCGCTCCCCCACCGGCACCCGGGGCCCGCCTCGGCAGCCGGTGGCCGGCTTCAGCCATCGGCGATGTCGCCCGCTCTTGCTTCGAGGTCGCCGAAGAGGTGCCCGAGACGCTCCCGTTTCGTCTGGAGATATGCGAGGTTCTCCGGGTTGGGGACCGACTCGATCGGCACCCGCTCGACGATGTCGAGGCCGAAACCCTCGAGGCCGCCGTACTTGGCCGGGTTGTTCGTCATGAGCCGCATGGTCGTCACACCGAGGTCGACGAGTATCTGCGAGCCGATGCCGTACTCGCGGTTGTCGACCGGCAGCCCGAGCTCCAGATTGGCGTCGACGGTGTCGCGGCCCTGCTCCTGCAAGTTGTATGCCCGCATCTTGTGGCCGAGCCCGATGCCGCGTCCCTCGTGGCCACGGAGGTAGACGACGACCCCGCATCCCTCCTCGGCGATCTTTCCGAGGGCGAAGTCGAGCTGTGGGCCGCAGTCGCATCGCAGCGAGCCGAAGACGTCCCCCGTGAGGCACTCGCTGTGCACCCGGACAAGGATGTTGTCCTGCCCGGCGACCTCACCGGCGACGAGGGCGAAATGTTGCTCGCCGTCGAGGAGGGAGAGGTAGGCATGGCCGGTGAACTCCCCGAAGCCGGGTCGGTATCCGCGCCGACGCCACCCGTTCGACGAGCTTCTCCCGCCGGCGCCGATATCTCACGAGATCGGCGATGGAGATGAGCGGCAGGTCGTGCTCGGACAGCGAAGCGCTCCAGCTCGGGCCGGCGAGCCATCGCCTGCTTGTCGGCTGTCACGATCTCGCACAGCACGCCGGCCGGGTAGCAGCCTGCGAGGCGCGCCAGGTCGATCGTCGCCTCCGTGTGGCCCGCCCGCTTGAGCACCCCTCCCGTCCGGTAGCGCAGAGGGAGGATGTGGCCCGGGCGGGCCAGCTCGCTCGGCTTCGTTCCCGGGTCGATGAGCGACCGGATCGTGGCGGCCCGGTCGCCGGCGGAGATCCCCGTCGTCGTGCCCGGCCGGTAGTCCACCGTCACGGTGAAGGCCGTCCTCTGGGACTCGGTGTTCTGGGCCACCATGAGCGGCAGCTCGAGCTCGTCGAGCCGCTCGGGCATGAGCGGCACGCAGATGAGGCCGGAGGTGTGGGCGAGGAAGAAGGCGATCCGCTCAGGGGTGGCGAACTCGGCCGCCATCACGAGGTCACCCTCGTTCTCCCGGTCCTCGTCGTCGACCACGACGACCATCCCGCCCCGGGCTATCGAGGCAATCGCCTTCTCCACTAAAGACAGCGGCACAGCCAGCTCCTTGTCGGCGCCACATCCTACTGGCCGGTCAGTGGCACTTGACCGTGGGTCGGGTCACCCCTGGGGCTCGACCTCGACCCGGAGATCGTCGCCGAGCCGCGTCACCGAGGCGATCTGCCCGCGCCAGGCGCCGGCGACGGTGGGCACGCCGGCGCCGGACAGGACCGGCACCCCGTCGTCGCCGCCGAGCATCATCGGGGCGATGTAGAAGACGTACCGGCCGACGAGCCCGAGCCGGTGGAACGCGCCGGCGACCTGCGAGCCGCCCTCGACGAGAAGCTGCAGGATGCCGCGGCGGCCGAGCTCGTCGAGGACACCCCGCGGGTCCCCCGAGAGCTCGAGGGCCGGCTGGACACGGCGGTCCGCTCCGGCTCGCCCGAGCACGACCCGGAGCGGCTGGCGGACCTCTCCCGGCGGCGTCCCCGGCAATGCCTCCCCGTCTCGGGGGCGGACCGTGAGCTCGGGGTCGTCGGCCCGGACGGTCCCCGCCCCGACGAGAACGGCGTCACTCTCCTGCCGGAGCCGCTGGACGTCGGCCCGCGCCTCCGGACCGGTGATCCACCTGCTCGAGCCGTCCGGGGCGGCGAGCCGGCCGTCGAGGGTGACGGCGAGCTTCAGCACGACAAAGGGCCGGAGGGTCCTTCGGTGGACGAGATAGGCCTTGAGGAGACGCTCGCCCTCGGCGGCGAGCACACCCGTGACCACCTCCACCCCCGCCTCCCGAAGCTCGCTCACGCCTCGCCCGTTCACGTGGTCGTCCGGATCGATGAGACCGACGACGACTCGCCCGATGCCGGCTGACACGAGGGCGGCGACGCACGGGCCGGTTCGGCCCTCATGCACGCAAGGCTCGAGCGTCACGACGGCCGTCCCTCCCCGGGCGCGCCCGCCGGCCGCCGCGAGCGCGGCCACCTCGGCGTGAGGGCCGCCCGGCGGCGCCGTCGCACCCTCGCCCACCACCTCGCCGGCTGCGTCGAGCACGACGGCGCCCACCCAGGGGTTGGGTGAGGTACCGGGCGCGGACGCCGGCCGCAAGCTCGAGCGCCCGGCGCATGTGGTTCAAGTCCGAAGGTGTGCCCGGCCCGTCGCTCAGTGAGGGTGCCCTCCGCCGAGGAGGTCGAGGGCGTGCGGGACCACGTCGAGGACCGCTTCCAGGCACTCGATCGCTCCCGAGGTCGAGCCGGGGAGGTTGCAGATGAGAGCGGACTCCTTCGTGCCGGCGATTCCCCTCGACAGCCGCCCGAGCGGGCTGACGAGCCGCATCGCCTCGGCCAGGCCGGGCGCATCCCTCTCGAGCACCATCCGGGTGCCCTCCGGGGTCTCGTCGCGGGGCCCGAAGCCCGTTCCTCCGGTCGTGGCGATCAAACCCCAGAAGCCCGACGCCATCATCTCGAGCGCCGCCGCCACCTCCATCGAGCCGTCGGGGATCTGCCGGCGGTCCACGACCGAGATGCCATGGCGTTCGAGGGTGTCGGCGACCGCCCTCCCGCTCGCATCCTCCGCGGGTTCCGGCGACGACGCCGTCAGAGACGGTGAGCACCTTGGCCTTAAGGAGCCCCTTGCCGGCTTCGGCGGCGTCGCCTGTCGCGCTTGTCACGGCCGGACCGCGCCCGAGGCGACGTCGCCGATCGCCCTCACCGCCGCCAGATGGTCGCCTTGATGGAAGACAGCCGACCCGGCGACGAAACAGCGCGCTCCCGCCCTTGCCATCACCGGCTGCCGTCTCCTCGTCGATGCCTCCGTCGACCTGGACCGTCGCGGGCAGCCGGCGGCGGTCGAGCTCGGCGCGGGCCACCTCCACCTTCCCGACCGTCTCGGGCATGAACGCCTGGCCGCCGAAGCCCGGGTGGACGGACATCACGAGCAGCACGTCCACGAGATGAAGGAAGGGAAAGGCCGCCTCGATCTCGGTCTCGGGGTTGACGACGATGCCAGCGGAGAGCCCGAGAGCCCTCATCTCGGCGCAGAGCTCCTCGGTTCGGCCCACCTCGACATGCACCGTCACACCGTCTGCGCCGGCGCCCGAGAAGGCCTCGAGGAACTCACCGGGGTCGGTCATCATGAGATGGCAGTCGAGGAAGAGCTGAGTGTGGCGGCGGATCGACTGGACGACGGGCGGCCCGAGGGTGACGTTCGGCACGAAGTGGCCGTCCATCACGTCGACATGCAACCAGTCCGTCCCTCCCTCGACCGAGGCGATCTCGTCGGCGAGGATGCCGAAGTCGGCCGCAAGGATCGAGGGCGCGACCCGGATCTCGCCCGGGGCGAGCAGCGGGAGCCGCTTCGCCGGCTCGATCGTCCACCGCCGTCGCCATCAGGACACGGTAATGCGCACGGGCGCTCAGTCGTCAACCAGGGCTCAGGTGAACGACTCGCCGGCCTCGACCCGCGCCCCGCGTGCCCACTCGCGGGCGGCGAGCCGCGGTCGCCCCTCCGGCTGCACGACGCCGGAGCTCGAGCCACCCGTCCACCGTCGCCACGCGGCCGGCGTCGAGCCGGCCCGGCGGCGGGCTGGCCGCCCGGTGCCCCGGCGGCGACCGCCTCCCAGATGATGAGCCGTCGATCCCGGAACGTCGTGAAGGCCCGGCCGACCCTCACGAGTCGCTCGATCTGCTCGCCCGGCGCAGTCCAGTCGATCCGCCGCTCCGAAGGCGTCATCTTGGCGGCATAAGTCGGCTCGCCCTGCTGGGGCACCGGCTCTCCGAGGCCGTCTCTTCCGTCTGCCAGCCGCCGGACGAGCAGCTGAGCCGCCACTGCCGTCAGTCGCTCCGTCAGCGAGGCGGCGCTCTCGTGGGCGAGGATCGGTACCGGCACCTGCTCGTAGACGGGCCCGCTGTCGAGGCCACGCTCGAGCGCCATCAGGCTCAAGCCGGTGATGGCGTCGCCGGCGAGGATCGCTCTTTCGACCGGGGCGGCGCCCCGCCAGCGTGGGAGGAGCGAGAAGTGGGCATTGACCATGGTGAGCCGATCGAGCACGCCGCTCGGGATGAGCCGGCCGATAGGCCACCACGACGCCGAGCTCGGCACCGCCTGACAGGACGTCGCCGAGATCATCGGAGACGGCGATGCCGAGCGCCCTCGGCGACGCGTTTGACCGGGGTCGGCGAAAGCTCAGGACCGCGTCCGCGGCGACGGTCGGGCTCGGTGACGACGACGACGATCTCGTGGCCGGCGCCCGCAAGCTCGGTGAGGCAGACGGCGGCAGGGGCGGGGGAGCCGAGGAAAGCGAGCCGCGCCACCTAGCCGCTAGAGGCCGGGCTCGTCGAGCTCCGCCCCGCTTCGGGCCGGCGAGCTCTCGCGGGGGCCCGCCGGCCCGGCCGCCCCGAGAACCCGCGAGCGCAGCGTCTTCATCGCCTGCTTCCTCTGGTCGGGGTCGAGGCGCTGAAGCAGCAGTATCCCGTCGAGGTGGTCGAGCTCGTGCTGGAAGACCCGGGCGAGGTACTCGTCGGCATCGATGGACAGCTCGGTGCCGTCGAGGTCGATAGCCGCTCAGATGGACCTCCTTCGGCCGCACGATGCTCCAGTGGAGCCCGGGCACCGACAGGCATCCCTCCTCGAACTCCCACTCACCCCGCGGACTCACTGATGGTCGGGTTGACGACGCTCTTCGGCCCGTCGCCGACGTCGTAGACGAAGAGCCGCTTGTCCACTCCGACCTGGGTGGCGGCCAGCCCGACGCCTGGTGCGTCGTACATCGTCGCGATCATGTCCTCGGCCAGCTTCGCCAGGCGCCCGTCCAGCTCCTCGACCTCTCGGGCTCGTTGGCGGAGGACCGGATCACCGAAGAGGCGGATCGGGTAGGCGGACACGCCCGCAGTGTAATGAGGGTCCTAGATTGGCCCTCTCGCGCTCGGAAGGCGGCTCAGGGCTCCGCTCGCCGGCTCTCGACCTCGTCGCCGGGCCAAGAGGCTGATTCCCATTTCTCGCAAATCAGTGCAAGTATTGCTTTCCGCCGCGTGGCGACCGGAGCGCGCGGCAAAGGAGATCAGATGATGACCGCCCCTGCGACCCTACGAGGCCTGTCGGGCGGTACTCGTTCTGGCCGTCTCGCCGCGCCGTTCGTCGCGGTCGCCGTGGCTGCCCTCGCCCTCGGCCTGAGCGCATGCGGCACTTCGAGCTCGTCGACCACCACGACGTCTTCGACGGTGGCCGGCGCCACGAGCACGTCCTCCCGCCACCACGACCACGCCGAAGGAAGCCACGTCGTCGCTCACCGAGTTCAGCTCGAAGCTGTCGGCCGGGCTGGACGACACCTACGTCGCCGACTACGCCGTCAAGAGCACCGGGAACGGGGGGGTTGAGAACGGCACGTTCACGATCGCCCATGCGGGCGGGAGGACCCTCTTTGCCGCCACCACTCCCCAAGGCGCCTTCGAGGAGATCGTCGGCCGCTCCAAGTCCACGATCTGTGCCCGTGAGACTCACAGATGGATCTGCTTCCGCGGTTCCCTCGCCGCCACGATCAAGAAGGACGTGAGCGGCCTCGTCGACAACTTCTCCGCCAAGTCCGAGCTCGCGAAGCTGAAGGCCGAGGAGTCGGGTGCATACGGCGTCTCCACCTCGACGAAAACTTTCGCCGGCCAGAGCGTCAGCTGCCTCACCTACCACACCCACGCCAACAGCGGGACTTACACGGTGTGCGTGACCCCGGAGGGCATCCTCGCCGAGGCGCTCGGCCAGGACGGATCCGGCCACTACTCCTTGACGCTGTCGAAACTCACGCCGGGCGTGCCGAGCAACGAGTTCACCCCGCCGGCGAAGCCGACATCCCGCTGACAGGCACCCAACCCCGCCAGGGACGAGCCAGTGCCCGCCACAGGGAGCCGGCCTCCACGGCCGCCCCGGCGCCGCCAGCCCTAGAGAGTCTGCTCGCCGAAGATCACGCGGGCGATGTGACCCGGGAGCCCGTGCCCCCCGCCCGCCGGCGCCGATGCTTCTGCATCCGGCGGTGCCGTCCCCTCTCCTGACCTGCCACCGGGCGTGACCTGCAAGGGTGCCGTCTCGTCAGCCGGCACTACGGCAACACCTCGGGCCGGCGGGGTTGCTTTCGTCCCGGCGGCAGCGACGACGCCGGCGAGCACGGGGTAGATGCCCGGGCGGCGGCCGCATGATCTCGGGCGGCACGGCGACCGAGAACGCACCTGCCGTGGGCGGATCTGGAGACTCGACTCCGGTCGGGAACGGGAGCCTCGGGCCGCGCACCTCGTGCGGGCGGCCGAGCAAGCGCGCTGCCTCACCGAGTTCGCCGGCCGCGATGAGCCGGCGGATCTCGGTCGAGGAGACGATCCGGCCGAGGACGGGGTCGGGCACGAGAGCGAAGGGGACCACGCCGAAGCCGAGCTCGGCTCCCATCGTCTCGAGAAGGGCGACGTCGCCGCCGCGGCCCTTGCCGAAGTGGAAATCGCTCCCCACGACGACGACGGCGGCGGCCAGTTCGCCGCCGAGCACCTCCTCGACGAACTCCTCTGCCGGCTCGTTCGCCCGCTCCTCGTCGAAGCCGATGACGACGAGCCTGTCGACGCCGGTGGCCGCCAGCAGCTCCAGCTTCTGGTCGAGATCGCACAGGAGCTTCGGCGCCGACTCCGGCCGGACGACGGCGGCGGGATGCCGGTCGAAGGTCACGACGACGCTGTCGAGCTGCCGCTCGGACGGCGAGGCGCCGGACAGCATCGATCACCTGGCGATGGCCGATGTGCACCCCGTCGTAGGCGCCGATCGTGACTACGCTGCGGCGGCCTTCGTCCACCGGGCGAGACGCTACCGGGCCGGCGCGAGCACGACGACGGGATGGATCCGGTCGGTGCCGCGAGCCTGGCAGACGGCCACGAGATCGCCGGCGGGCCCAACCACGGCCCATGGCCCCTCGCCGGCCGCCTTGACGGCGCTCCTGTCGAGCAGTCGCCCGAAGGCGATGGCCTCGACGAACTCGTCGCCCACCTCCACGCAGGGCAGGTCCCGCACGAGGTCGAGGCACGGGCGGAGCGACTCGTGCGCGACCTGGTCGAGGCTGAGGGCGTCGACGTCGCGGAACGAGCCGACGGCGACTCGGCGCAGCGTCCGCAGGTGGGCCACGCCTCCGAGGCGGAGCCCGAGGTCGGCCGCCAGCACCCTCACGTAGGTGCCGGTCGAGCACTCGACGAGGAAGCGGTAGACCGCAGGCGACCCGGACTCGAAGATGTCGAAGCGCCGCACCTCGACGGGGCGCGCCGCCCGCTCGACCTCGATCCCCTGGCGGGCCAGCTCGTGCAACCGCCTGCCGCCCACCTTGACCGCCGACACCATCGGCGGCGTCTGCTCGATCCGGCCGGTGAGCGAGACCGCAGCGAGGCGCACCTCGGCAGGCGTCACAGCCGTCATGTCGGCGCGGCCGGTCACCTCTCCGGCGGCATCAAGGGTGCTCGTGGCCACGCCGAGGGCTATCTCGCCGACGTAGGTCTTCGACGAGGCCGAGGCGAAGCGGAGCAGCCGGGTCGCCCGGCCCGACCCCGACGACGAGCACGCCGGTGGCATCGGGATCGAGAGTGCCGGCATGACCGACCCGGCGGGTGCCGAGGCGCCGCCGCACGCGGGCGACGACGTCGTGCGAGGTCCAACCGGCCGGCTTGTCGATGATGATGCAGCCGTCGATCGACGTGGCGACAGAGCGTCGAGGCCATCGACCATTCGGAGCGCGGCTCAGCCGGGCTCGGGGTCGCTTTGGCGGATGCGGCGCAGGGCATCCTCGACTCGTTGACCTGCCGCCACCGCCGGGTCGGGCAGGAAGCGGAGCGTCGGCGTGCGCTTCAGGCGCACGCTCGAGGCGATCGCCCGCTGCAGGGCGGCGCGATGCTCCGCGAGGGCGTCGGCGACCTCAGGCGAAAGCGACGAGAAGAAGACCGAGGCGTGGCGGAGGTCCGGATCGCTCTCGACGCCGGTGACGGTGAGCAGGCCGAGCCGCTCGTCCTCGTCGATAGCTCGCTCGACGGCGTCGGCGAGCACCTCGGCGAGGAGGGCGTTCACCCTGGCGCGTGCGGCGGTACGGATGGGACTGGCTCGTCGCGCCCGCGTCCGGAACGGCGGTCGATCGAGCCGGCCATCAAGTCCTCGGTATCTCGCGCTCCTCAAAGGTCTCGATGACGTCGCCTTCCTTCAGGTCCTGGAAGTCGGTCAGGCCGATGCCGCACTCGTAGCCGGCCTGCACCTCGCGGACGTCGTCCTTGAAGCGCTTGAGGGACGAGATCGCGCCCTTCCAGATGATCGTGCCCGTCCCGGAGGAACCGGACCTTCGAGCCACGGGTGATGACGCCGTTGAGCACGTAGCAGCCGGCGATCGGCACCGATCCGGGGGACCCGGAAGATCGTCCGCACCTCGGCGTCGCCCGTGACGACCTCCTCGATCTCGGGCGCCAGCATCCCCACCATCGCCGCCTGGATGTCCTCGATGAGCTTGTAGATGATCTCGTAGGTACGGATCTCGACGTGGCGCTGCTCGGCGAGCTCCCGCCCGCGGCGGTCGGGGCGGACGTTGAAGCCGATGATCGAGGCCCCCGAGGCGGCGGCGAGGTCGACGTCGCTCTCGGTGATCCCGCCGACGGCGCGGTGGACGAAGGAGATCTTCACCTCGTCCCGCTCCAGCTTGCGCAGGCTCTCGGTGACGGCCTCGAGCGACCCCTGCACGTCGGCCTTGAGGACGAGATTGAGCATCGCCGTCTCGCCGCGGCTGATCTGCTCGAAGAGGTCCTCGAGCTTCGCGCCCGGGGCGGTCGAGGACGATGCGGACGCCGAGGCGAAAGAGCCGAGCCGCAGCCGCTGCTCGCGTGCCTCGCCGACGGTGCGTGCAACGGCGGTGTCGTCCGTGACCCGCAGCTCGTCGCCGGCGATGGGCGGCTCGGACAGGCCGAGCACCTGCACCGGGCGTCGAGGGGGGCGCCTCCTTGATGTGGTCGCCGCGGTCGTTGATGAGAGCCTTCACGCGGCCCCAGGCCGGCCCCGCCACGATCGGGTCGCCGACGCGGAGCGTGCCCCGCTGGATCGACGGCCGTCGCCACCGGCCCACGGCCGACGTCGAGGTTCGCCTCGAGGACGACGCCGCGGGCGTCGACCTCCGGGTTCGCCCGCAGCTCGAGCACCTCGGAGAGCACGACGAGCTGCTCGAGCACGTCGTCGACGCCGAGGTTCTGCAGCGCCGACACCTCGACGGTGATCGTGTCGCCGCCCCATGCCTCGGGCACGAGCCCCTGCTCGGAGAGCTGCTGCATGACGCGGTTCGGGTCGGCGTCCTCGCGGTCGACCTTGTTGAGGGCCACCACGATCGGCACGTCGGCCGCCTTGGCGTGGTTGATCGCCTCGATCGTCTGCGGCATGACGCCGTCGTCGGCGGCCACGACGAGCACGACGATGTCGGTCACGCTCGCCCCGCGGGCGCGCATGGCGGTGAAGGCCTCGTGGCCGGGGGTGTCGATGAACGTGAGGGTGTGGCCGTTCCACTCGACCTGGTAGGCGCCGATGTGCTGGGTGATCCCGCCCGCCTCGCCGGCGACGACGTTCGACTCGCGGATCCGGTCGAGCAGCAGGGTCTTGCCGTGGTCGACGTGACCCATCACCGTGATGACGGGCGGCCGCGGCCGGAGGTCGCCCTCCTCCTCGTCTTCGTCATCGGACTCGTCCCCGAAGAAGCGGGCCCGCAGCGCCGCCTCCTGCTCCTCGCCGGGGTCGACGAGCCTGACGCGGGCGCCGATCTCGGCGGCGAAGAGCTCGATCATGTCGTCGGTGAGGGCCTGGGTGGCGGTCACCATCTCCCCCTGCAGGAGGAGGAAGCGCACGACGTCGCCGGCCGACCGGTTGAGCTTCGGCCCGAGCTGCTGCGGCGTCGAGCCCCGCTCGACGATCACCTCGGTGTCGGGCACCGGCGCGTTCGACGGCACGTAAGCCGTCACCTGGATCGGCTCGAGCTCCTCCATGTTGCGGCGACGCCTGCGGGGCCGCCGCTGCGGTGGCCGGCCGCGGCCGCCGGGGCCTCCTCGGATTCCGCCCGGGGCACCTCCGCCCGGCGCCATCCCGCCCCGCGAGGCGCCGCCTCCGAAGCCCGCTCCGCCCGGCCTGCCGCCGAAGCCACTGCCGCCACCGCGCCGGGGCCACCCCGGCTGCCGCCGAAGCCGCCGCCCCCGGGCCGGGTGCCCGTCCGGCGGCCGTGACGGGCCGCCGCCCGGCCTCGCCCCCATCGGTGGACGAGGGCCGCCCGCCGGGCGCTGACCGCTCGGGCCGAGCCGGCCGCTCGGGCCGGACGGACCGGCCGGCAGCCTGCGGGCGGCGCATGCCGGGCGGCGGCGGGATGGGACGGCCTGTCATCGAGCGGGGCGGCCCCGGAGGAGGAGGTATCGGGCGGCCCGACGGCGAGACCGGCTGGAGGGCTGCCTGTCCCGCCGGCTGCGGGCGCCACGTCTGCCGGCGGCGGTCTCCTGCGGATGGGCTCGGCGCGGTTCGCGGTCGCCGCCGGGCGGGCTGCTGTCCGCTCGGGCCTGGTCGAGGTGGTGCTCCCGCCTGGCCGGTGCCGCCGGCCTGACCGGGGACGGGCGGTCGCGGCGGCACCGGTCGTGACCCGGGTGCGGGTGCCGTGCCCCGTCCGGGTGCGCTCCGCGGTGCAGGCTGCGGGGCGCCGCCGGCGCTGGGAGGGCGCCGGCGGCGACGGGACAGACGGGCTGCCGGGCGGACAGGTGCCGGGCGGGCCTCGCCGAGCTCGCTCGCCGGCCGGCTGACGACGAGACGGTGACCGGGGAGCGGTTCGTGGGTGCCCGGCGGGGCTGCCGGCGGACCGGCGCCGGAGCCGGTGGAGGGAGATGGGGAGGCGGCGACGGAGCGGCGCCGCTCGAGGGAGGGCCACCCGGAGCAGCAGGCCGCTGCCGGCTCGCCGCTGCCGTCGCGGTGCTGCGGGTCGTCTCGCCGGCAACGGGGGACGGAGGACTCCGGCGAGCGGGCCGCAGGCGCTGAGGCGTCCGGCCGGCCGGCGCCATCGGAGCCGCGGCCGGCGGTCGAGGGTCGGCGGCACGGGCGGCCGTCGCTCGCCGCCGTCGGAGAGGCCGGTCCGGGCACCAGCCGGCGTGACTGTCCGGGCCCTCGCCGCCGACCTTGCCGGCGGCCGCACTCTTTGCGGCGAGCAGCCTCCTCGGGCTGCACCGGGCGGCGCAGGCCGTCGCGGTCCGCCTTACGGCGGACGCGGTCGGCTTGGGCGTCCTCGATCGAGGAGGAATGGCTCTTCACGCCGATCCCCAGCTCAAGACAGAGGTCGAGCGCTTCTTTGTTCGTCAGTCCCAGCTCGCGGGCAAGCTCGTAGACGCGGATCTTCTTCGGCAACTGGCGCTTCGGTCCTCTCTAAGGGACGCTCCGCGGGCGCTGCAAGGCCGTGGGCGCCTCCCAATCCTCGCACACCGGCGGCGACAACGTGGAACAGCCGCCGCGAAGGTGGCTCCTACGGGTTTATCAGGAAATAGGGCCGTCTCATGTCATCGCTTGGACCGGTGCTATCCCGGCCAGAGCGACATCCGGAGGGCGGCGACGGCCTCGTCGGCGACCTCGGAGCGGAGCGCCCGCGAGAACGCCCGCCTGCGCGGCCGCCTGGTCGAAGCAGGACGGCGAGCGGCGGCACAGCCAGGCTCCCCGTCCCGGGACCGGGTCCGGCGACAAGCGCACCAGAGCCGGCGACCGACGACCCTCGTCAGCTCGAAGGCGCCGAACCTGCGCCGGCAGCCGATGCAGGTCCGCTCCGGGCCGCCCGAGCCGGACGGAGCCTCAATCGGCCGGCGTCCCGCCGAGAGGTACCTCCGCGTGCCCGGCGGCACCGTCAGGCACTCGCCGTGGGATCTGGCGTGAGGTCCGGAACGGGAGCATCTGTCGACGGCATCGCCCACGTCAGGGTTGTCGGTCTCGTCCTCGGCCGATGCCTCGAGCTCAGCGGCGACCGCGTCGAGCTCGAGCTCCTCCTCGTCGATCGCCGCCACTGCCTCGGCGGCCTCCACGACAGCCTCCGGCTCCGGCTCGAGCAGCTCGACATCGAGCACTTCGACCGCGATCACGGTGTCGCCGGCCGGATCTGCGCCGCCGGGCATCTCCAGACCATCGGCGGGGGCGCCGGCCTCGGCCTCCGGCTGAGAGGCGGTGCCGGCCTCCGGCCGAGGGGCGGTGTCGTCCCCCGGTCCGCCGCCGCCTTCAGCTCCGGCGGCGGCCTCATCGCCCTCGGCGGCCTGGATTCGGATCCTCCGGCCGCCCACTGCGTGGCCGAGAGCGTCTCGCCGCCGCCGGCAGGCTTCCAGACCATCTCGCCCCCGTCGTTCTCGACCCATTCGCCCTCGGCCCATTCGCCCTGCTGGTAACTCGCCTCCTCGGCGGCGATCTCGGACTCGCTGCGGATGTCGATGTGCCAGCCGGTGAGGCGGGCGGCGAGGCGGGCGTTCTGGCCCTCCTTCCCGATGGCGAGGGACAGCTGGTAGTCGTGCACGACGACGGTGGCGTGACCCCGCTCCTCGTCGAGGAGCACGTCCTTCACCTTTGCCGGCTGGAGTGCCCGGGCGACGAACTCGGCCGGATCGTCGGAGAACGGGACGATGTCCACCTTCTCGCCGCGCAGCTCGGTCGTCACCATCCGCACCCGGGCGCCGCGGGCACCCACGCAGGCTCCGACCGGGTCGACGTTGGTGTCGTTCGACCAGACGGCGATCTTCGTGCGGTGACCCGGCTCGCGGGCGCACGCCTTGATCTCGACGATGCCGTTCGAGATCTCCGGGCACCTCCAGCTCGAAGAGCCGCTTGATGAGCCCGGGGTGGCTCCTCGAGACGACGATCTGCGGGCCCTTGCTCGTCTTGCGCACCTCGACGATGTAGGCCTTGAGCCGGGCACCGTGGTCGTAGCGCTCGTAGGGCACCTGCTCGGCCTGGGGCAGCAGAGCCTCGACCTTGCCGAGATCGAGCAGGGTGAACCGGCTGTCGGTCTGCTGGATTATCCCGGTGACGATGTCACCTTCGCGCCCGGCGTACTCCTCGTACTTCCGGTCCCGCTCGGCCTCCCGCACCCGCTGCATGAGGACCTGCTTGGCGGCCTGGGCGGCGATGCGCCCGAAGTCCGCCGGCGTGTCGTCCCACTCCCGGATCGACGTTGCCGTCCTCGTCGAGCTCCTGGCCGTAGACACGGAACTCCCCGGCGTCGGGGTCGATCGTGACGACCGCCTCCTCGGCGGCGTTCGGCAGGCGCTTGTAGGCGGCGACGAGGGCGTTGGCGAGGGCGTCGAACAGCGTGTCGACCGTGATGCCCTTGTCCCGCGCCATCTGCTGCAGCGCTTCGAGAAGATCGAAATTCGTCGGCATCAGCTCTCCGTCCTCGTCTCGGTAGCGGGACCGGGTCGTGGCGGCGACGATCCGGCTCGGGAGCGGTCGTCCCGGCGGCCGGGCGACGACGTCCCGGCCAGGGCCGCCCGCCAGTCGAAGACCGTGTGGACTCGCTCGAGATCGGCAAGCTCCACCCGGCGGCCGCCATCGGGCAGGTCCGGCCCGGAGACCACGATGGCATCATCATCGGCCGCCGTCAGGACGCCCGAGAAGCGCCGCGACTCCTTCGGACCCGGGCCTGCAGCCGCACGGCGACGGCGCTGCCGACGAAGCGGGCGAAGTCCTCCGGGCGGCGCAGCCGGCGTTCGACTCCGGGGCTCGACACCTCGAGCTCGTAGCGGCCGCGTCGGGACGGCATCGGCTGCGTCGAGAGCACGCGAGATCGCCCGGGTGGCGCCGCCGATCGCCTCGAGGTCGACGCCGCCCTCACGATCGAGGGTGATGATGACGTGGCCGGGACGGGTCTCGAGATCGACGAGCTCGAGGCCGAGCGACGAGACGACGGGCGCGACAGCCCGCTCGACGTCGTCGGCGACACTCATCTCGTCTCCTTGCTTCCTCTTGCACCCGGACCGGACAAAAACAAAAGACGTGGGCAACCGCCCACGTCCTTCCAAGGTTCCTACTGAACGGCCAAGCGACTATAGCAAGCGACGCCGTCCGAACGGCCCGCCGTCGCTCGCCGGATCAGCCTGCGGAACCAGCCTCGGTCAAAGCAGCGAGTCACCGAGGCGCTGGCGGAGCTCGCTGCGGGCAAGCTCGAGCTGCTTGCGTACCGTTCCCTCTGCGATGCCGAGCGAGCGAGCCGCCTCCTTCGGCGTGAAGCCTGCCATGAGGCAGAGCACCGCGCAGCTGCGCCGCCTCATGGGCATCGCCTCCAGGGCCACCTCCACGACGTGGCGGGCGGTGACCTGGCCGCTCGACGTCGTCTCGGCCGGCCAGGTCGTAGATGAGCGGCTCGTCCCGGCGGAGGGACCGTCTGGCGAGGCGGAAGCCGACCCGGTAGACGTAGCCGGGCGGGTTGACGCCGAGCCTCACACGCCGCCAGTGCCCGAGGGTTCGGGCGAAGGCCTCCTGTGCCACGTCCTCGGCTGCCGGACGCCCTAGGCCGCCCAGCTCGAGGGCACGCACGAGGCGCGGGTAGTGGAGCTCGTAGACCTCGACGAAGTCGTCCGCCACCCCGGGAGGAGGATTCTGCTCAATGAGGACACTCTGGCAGACGGCCTCTCGCTCGTCGCCCCTGCCGGTGCCGAGACCCTCGGCTCGGACGAGCAAGTCAACCGCTGCCGGCGGCCGGCGCCCCGGCGACCGGCACCGACGTCGAAGCGTGGGCTGGAGTCGTGCTTGAGCGGGGTGTTCCGAGCCAATAGGGACAAGTCCCTGCTGTCGCCGTCGCGAGCGAGCCCGTCGATGGCAGGCTGACCTGCTCGAGGGTAGTTCCTGTGGCCGATGTAGCCACGATGGTCACCGCTCCGGCACCAGGGGTCCCCGCCACCGTGGGTGCGGTGGGCGAGCACGGACCAGCCGTCCACCGGGCTCATCCGGTCATCGCCGCCTCCGGGGAACTGAGAGGTGACGGTGCGGACCAGTGGGCTCGTGTGGGTGACGGCGACGATGACGTTGTCGCCCCCCAGCTCGGCGCTTGCCGATGCCAGCACCGAGAAAGGCTGCGTCGAGGCGGAACCGGGAACGGCGAGCGTGTCCGTCGTCCCGCCGCCGGAGACCGTGACGATCAGCTCGGACGGGGAGAAGCAGGGGAGCGCCACTCTCATGTAGTGGTTGTTCGAAGGTCGGGCCGTACGCGCCGACGAGCCCGAAGCCGCCGAAGCGCTGCCGGAGCCACCGGAAACGGGCGCCTCCGGCAGCATCTTGCCCTCAGGGAGGGCGTACTGGCTGAGCTCGGCCTCGATCGTCACGCCGTCGACGGTCCTCTCGAACAAGCGCCTCGACGACCGGGCGCCATAGACGAGCCCGCAACCCTGCGTGGTGCAGACCGCCGGAAGAGCGCGACCGGCCGTTCGGCCGTAGACGGCAGCCGGTGGCGAAGCCCGCCGTGAGCCGGAGGCCGCCGCCTCGCTCAACGGCGTCGCTGTCCCGTGCGTCCCCCCGAGCCAGCCGAAGACGCCGGGGGCGGCGGTCTCGGCGCCGGGACCGGCCGATCCCTTCTCCCACGCCAGACCGGGTGGCGGCTCGCCGGGGTGACGCGACGACGGGAGAGCGGGCTCGTCGGCCACTGTGCCGTGGGGAGAGGAAGAGAGGCCGATCCCGACACCGACGCCGGCGAGCGCCACGACCACCGCAGCCGAGGCGGCGATGCGCGCCCGCCGAAGACGACGGAGCCCGTGTCGGCGGATGATCCGGGCGAGGGCTTGCGGACCGGCCTCGGGGGCGCCCTCGTCAAGCAGATGGGGAAGACCGAGCTCATCCATTCTCTCTTGCAAAGCCGCCTCCTCTTCGATTCGCGTACGGCAGATTCCGTCCGATTAGCCCTGCAGGGCGTAGACCACGCTGACCTCGACATTTACGGGCTGGGTGCCCGTCTCGAGCGGCACCTCTCTCGCTGACGGCGACGCCACTTGCGACAGGCCGCCGAAGAACGGCTCAGGGGATGAACTCTCCTCGATCCGTCACCCGGACGATCCCACCGAGGGTGAGACCGGCGCCTGCGGCAATCTGTGAAGCCTCTGTCCGGGCGTTCGCCATCGCCGCCGCCCGCGCCTTCGCGAGCAGCCCCGACTGGTCCGAGATCGAGAAGTCGATGCTGTTCAGCTGCACGCCGTTGCCGGCCCGCTCGGCGGCGGCATCGATGACCGAGCCGGCTGCGGAGACGTCGTGGGTCGTGACGGACAAGCTGTCATCGACAGAGAAACCCGTTATCACCTGCCTCGAATTCTCATCAGCGTAGATGTCGAGCTGGGAGGTCTGCAGGCCTGACGCCGGCACCCCGCGGGCTTCGAGCGTCGACTCGAGGCGGCCGACGAGGGTGTCGTTCTCCCGCAGCGCCGCCGAGCGCGCTCGAGGCGGTGCTGTGGACGCCGATCTCGAAGCTGAGCGTGTCCGGCTGGCCGGTCACGGTTCCCGAGCCGGTCACGGTCACCGTCGCCCCCGGCTTCAGGGTGCCCGACTGCGAGGCCAACAGGACAGTTGGCCGTCCCCCTCTCGACAACGCCACCGAGCCGAGCGCCACCCCGGCGAGCGCAATCGCGCCAGCAGCCGCCAGCGGCATCCAGCCGCGGGTACGCCGGTGCGGCGCAGCCTCCCGGGCGGCACCGGCCTCGCTCCCGGCTGTCTGCTGTCCGTCCTTCGCCTCGTGATGGTCCATGACGCTGCCTCCCAAAAGTCGTGGGAGCGGCGCCCGACTACTCTGTTGGGCGGCGATCCCGTTCTGTCATGAGTGCAAAGCCGGGCGCACCTGTGAACGTGTAGTGGATAAGTGGCATCGTCGGGCGGTAGCTCATCCGGTAGCCGCCGCACGGATCATCGTCCCGTGCCGTGGCGGGCTGAGGTGTCGCGAACGCGGCTTGTGCCTCGGGAGACTGCCTCTGGCACAATGACTCCGGACCGAAGAGCTCGAGGAGAGATTCGTCTGGCCTTGGCCTCCCAGTGCAGACCGCACTGCCCGTCGCGTGGCGCGACGTCTCGAGCAGAGAGTTGAGATGGCGGGGCACCTCGAGGGACCCGACAACGGGAAGGCTCCCTCGTCTCAGACAAGCTTTAGCGCCGAGAAGCGCAGGGCCCTCCCGCCGGACCACCTCGAGGAAACGGAGTGGAGCCGGCTGCTGCTGGCGCTCGCCTCCCAATCGCTGCTCGCCGACGAGATGCCGCTTGCTTGGCTCCTCGGGCCGGATGTCGCGAGCGCTTTCTGCGAAGCGGGGCCTGCGCCCGGGCCGCCCTTTGCTCCCACATCCGACGGCGCCACCTGGGTCGTCCCACGCACCGCTGCGGCCATCGCCTCGGTCGGGCCGGCGAGCGCGACGGGTCCTCCCGGCGCGAGCTCACACGTCCGGCCTCGTCACCTTGTGGCAGGACGACGGCGCTCGCTGTCTTCTCGATCTCCTCGCCGCCCGCTCGGTCGCCATCGACGGGCCGCCGATCGCCGTCGGCTTCACGCTCGCTGACGTCGTCATCGAACTGGCCTCCCGACGTTGGTCGGACCCAGAGGAGATCTACCTCGTCGGCTTCGGGCGGGAGATCGACGGGCTCGAGCAGGTGAGGTTCCTCGCCGGCGTCGGCGACGCCGCTCAGCCTGCTCGCGAGGGCGAGCAACCGGGTCAGCGCCCGCTCGAGGTGCTTCCTCGTTGCGCCGGGGGTCTCCGGCCCGACGGCGCACCGCGAGCTGCGCGACCTGATCGCCTTGACCGAGCAAGTCCCCTCCACGAGCGTCGTCTGCTGTGACACCGTCAGTACAGGCCCGCTGCACCTGGCAGCTGTCGTCCCACCGTCACACCCTCGGTCTCGAGGTCCGGAGGCGCTCCCAGCCTGACCGCCATCGTGACTCCGGAGCAGTGGGTAGAGGTGACGGCGCCGCAGAGACGCGCGCCCGTCGAGGCTGAGCCTGCCGTCAGCCGACGTCCCTCTTAGTGCTCGAGCCATGCCGCCGCCGGGTAATCCCCCCTCAGCTGTGCGCCCGGCAGCTGCCGGCGTCGAGATCAGCTTCCTCGGCCCGGTCCGGATCGTCGGGGCGAAGGAGCCGCTCGAGCGGCGCCGTCGCCTGACCGAGTTGATCGTTTACTTGGCCTTTCACTCCGAGGGGGTCACCGGCGACACCCTCGCGGCCGCCTTGTGGCCCGAGCACCGGGTGCCGCGCCAGACTCTCGCCAACCGGCTCCATGAGGCGCGGCGGGCACTCGGGCCTGCTCCGGACGGCCAACCGCCCATACGCCTCATCGACGGCCGCCACAGGCTTTCTGGCGAGGTGACGAGCGACTGGGGCCTCTTTCTCGAACTCACCGGCCGAGGCTCTGGTCCATCGAGCTGGCACCATGCGCTCTCACTCGTCCGCGGGCGGCCCTTCGACGGCTTGTCGCAGGGCGATTGGGTGGGCCTCGAAGGCGCCGGGGCCCGCGTCGAGACACAGGTCGTCGAAGTTGCCCATCGTCTCGGCGAGCATCTCATCGAGAGCGGGGATCCGAACGGCGCCGCCTGGGCGGCCCGAAGAGGTATTGCAGCTGCTCCATGGGATGAGCCTCTCTACCGGCTGTTGATGCGCGCTGGCGACGCCACGGGCAGCCGGGGCGCCGTCGAGTCGGCTCTTCGTGCGCTCGCCGCAGCCCTCGAGTGGAAAGGTGACCCTCTCGAGGCCGTCCACCCCGCCACGGCGGCCCTCTACAGGAAACTGGTGCGGTCACCTGAGCCCATCGACGGCTCGCGAGCGGATCCGGTCTGGGATCTGCCGCCGGTGCCGGCACCGGCGGCAGAGGGCCGTCGGCCCCACCCTGTCTAGGACCGGGACGCTAACCTCGACCCTTCCGGCGATGGGAGGTGGTCGTGGGGATCCTCGAAGGAAAGCGCATCGTGGTCACCGGCGTGCTCACCGATGCCTCGCTCGCCTTTTCCATCGCGAAGGCTGTCCAGGAGGAGGGCGCCGAGATCGTCCTCACGAGCTTCGGGCGGGCGATGTCGCTCACCCGCCGGATCGCCCGCCGCCTGCCGAGCGAGCCCGACGTCCTCGAGCTAGACGTGACGAAGCCCGAGCAGGTCGCCGAGGTGGCAGCTGTAGTCGATGAGCGCTGGGGGTCACTCGATGGGCTCGTGCACGCCATCGGCAACGCCCCCGAGAGCTGCCTCGGCGGTGACATCCTCCGTGCCGACTGGCCCGATGTGGCGGGCGCTGCAGGTCTCCATGTACTCGCTCAAGGTGCTGGCGAGCGCGTTCGCTCCCCTACTCGAGCAGCCTGCGGCCGGCGGTTCTCTTCTCGGGCTCGACTTCGACGCCACCGTCGCCTGGCCGGCCTACGACTGGATGGGGGTTGCCAAGGCAGGCTTCGAGTCGCTCGCCCGTTACCTCGCCCGCGACCTCGGCCCTCGCAACATCCGCGTCAACCTGCTGGCGGCCGGGCCGGTGAGGACGATGGCATCGAAGTCGATCCCCGGTTTTGCACGCTTCGAGGAGGTATGGGACGGGCGGGCTCCCCTCGGGTGGGACGTGCACGATCCGGAGCCGGTCGGGCGGACGGCTGCTGCGCTGCTGTCGGACTACTTCTCGAAGACGACCGGGGAGATTATCCACGTCGACGGCGGCTTTCATGCCATGGGAGCCTGACGGTCAGCTTCCTTCGCCTGGCGCTCGAGGTGGAACGACGCTATTAGGTGCCCGCCTCGTGGAGATCCTCGGCGTCGTGCCGGCTGTCCCCCCCGTCCCGGAACGGGGCCGCCCGGCTGCTGCGAACGCCGTCGGCGCGGCGGCGAGCCGGCGCGGGCGGGTACCGGGGGGCTGGGCGAAGATGCTGCGACCCCCGCGCCGGGTGTTCTCGGCGCCCTGCACGCTCGGGTGGCGGGCCCTTCCCCGGCGTGAGCCATCGGTCGGCGGAGCAACTGCCCGTCGCGATGGAGGACGCCCGATCGGGAGGACGTCCGCCGAGGGTCCGTCTTCGGGAAGCAGCGAACCGGTCGGGGGAGCTGACGGGCCGCCAGTGGCGGCGCCGTCTTCCTCGCTCAGCCCGAGGGGGTCGTCGCCTGCCACTGGCTCGTCGTCGTCGTCGTGACCGTCGGCCGAGCCGGCTCCCGGCGCAGCCCCGCAAGCGTCCGCTCCGGGATCTCCGGAGGCCACCGTCGCGCCGGCGGCGCCGACCGTCGGTTGCGAGATGGCCTCGTCGAGCTCATCCTTCGACAGCCCGTGAACCTCAAGACGGTCCCGCCAGTTGCGGTGACCGAGAGCGAACGGAGCCACCCGGTGGGTGTCGTCTTCAGTGCTCATCGCCCTCCTCCAATCCCTCGCCCTCGAGCACGGCTTGGCGCAGCGACATGAGGGAAGCCTGAGAAGCGTCCCACATCCCTTGCTCGAGCGCCTACAGGAGGGGAGCCCCTCGGGCGCCACGCCAACGGCGTCGGCCGTTGTTGGAGTCGCGTGACGGCGAGAAGACCGGAGCTTTTGCCTTTCCCGTCAGCCACCGCCATGTCGGTGAGGGTCTCTGCAGTCGGCTTCCGATGGCGGGCTGATCAAAGAGGTCGCTCGAGTGCCGAGACCCCGGCCAGAAGAACGAAGAGCATCGCCGTGACGTGCCGCGAGCAGCGGACCGCCCGGGCGATGTCCTCCACCCGAGGTGCGCGCCCATCGGGCGGTCCCAAGAGCGGCCGCTCCTCGGTCCTTCCGCGGTAGTGGTTCGTGCCGCCGAGCCGCAAGCCGAGAGCAGCAGCAAAAGCCGCCTCGACCACACCGGCGTTCGGAGACGGGTGGGCACCCGCATCTCGGCGGACGGCCTCCCAGATCCCGACGGCGGCGCTCGGCCGGACCATCGCCACGAGGATCGCCGTCAGCCGGGCCGGGATGATGTTGACGGCATCGTCGGCGCGGGCGCTTGCCCAGCCGAAGTGCCCGTAGCGGGAGTTGCGATGGCCCACCATCGAGTCAAGGGTGTTGACGGCGCGGTAGACGAGGGTCCCGCGAGCACCTCCGACCGCTGCATAGAGCGCGGGAGCCACAATCCCGTCGCTCGTGTTCTCGGCCACCGACTCTACGACGGCCCGGATTATGCCGGCCTCGTCAAGGTTGCCCACGTCGCGCCCGACGAGGCTCGGCAGGAGCATCCGTGCCCGCTCAAGGTCCCCGGACTCGACGGCCTCGCTCACGCCTGTTGCCGCCTGCCACAGGCCCTTTCCGCTCAGCGACGCGTAGCTGGCGGCGATTGCGCCGCCGGGCAGTCGATCGATGACCGCACCCGACAGCGCGGTGGCGGCGACGCCGCTCACGAGGTAGGACACCCCGGCCAACCGCTTGTCCTGCCAGATGCGGCGCTCGAGGGCCTGCATCGCCCGCCCGTAGACGGCCACCGGGTGAGGGCGCAGGTGTTCGTCGCCGAGGAGGGCGTCGAACACGAGAGCCCCGGCGGCACTGGCAGCAGTACGGCTGAGCTTCGAGGGCAGGGCTGATCCCGGCCCCGACCTCGTCCTGCCCTCGGTCCGGCTCGGGCGGTTCACCATCTGGCGGCTGCGACGACCAGCCCGGCCGTCTCTGCAGTGACACCGGCGGCTCCGAGGACGTCGCCTGTGTAACCACCCAACTGGCGCCGCGCGAGCGCGAGGACGGCGGCGCCGGTGAACAACTCAGCGGCAAGCACCGCCGGCGCAGCCCGCCGGCGCCACCCGGCAAGCCCAGCAGCCGACGCCGCGACGGCAAGAAGGCAAGAGGATGTGCGCAGTCGACCGGAACGACCCGCTGGCGACATGGCGCCGCCGTACCCGCTCACCATGCCGGACTGCCTCGCGTACGGCATGTGGAGAGCGGCAAGGCCCATCACGGCCCGGCTCACCGCCAAGAGGGCCGAGAGGAGGAGGATCCGCTTCCTGAGCGATCCGGGTCGAGCCGAGCCGAGGGCGCTCACCCGCAATGCGAGGAGAGCGGCCGCGGCCGTGACGCCGAACGCCCCGGCCTGGGGCTCGGCCATGACAACGAGCCGCTCATCGCGCTCGAGGTGAGAAAGCAGGCCGTCGGCGGCATCGATCAGCCCGTCGAAGTGGAGCATCCCGGTGAGGGCAAGGTCAGCTACCACAACGACGCCGGCGGCGACGAAGGGCGGCATCACCGCGTCGAGGCCCCACCACAACGTGGCGAGGACGGCGCCCAACCCACCGCCGACCAACGGAAACCACGGCACGGAGGCAGGCGTCGCCGGCGCTGCCCCTCCCACCACTGTGAGCAGGCCGAGCGCCCCCCGGGCGCCATCACAGCGCCCGGCTCGCCCGGGCATTCCGGCGGTCACGGCCGGACCATCTCGTTCGGACCTGGCAGCGACATCGGCCGGCCTGCCAGCACGAAGAGGACCTCGTCCGCGACGGCGGCGAGCTCGCGGTTGAGGCCGCCAAGAGCATCTCGGAACTCACGCCCGACCGCGGTCTCCGGATGTACGCCCAGCCCCACCTCCTCACTCACGAGCAGGGTTCGAGCACCGATCGAACGACGGCGCGCCAGTGCCGCTGTCAGCCGAGACGTGTCGGGCAGGAAGCCCGAGAGGCCGGCGAGCCATGTGCCGATCGAGTCCACGAGTGCAACGTGGTCGCCCGGGCAGCCATCGAGCGTGGCCCCGAGGTCTCCGCCCGGGTCCACCTCGACGGTCGCCCAGCTGCTCGGGCGCCGCTCCCTGTGCCGAGCGACCCGGTCGGCGAAGTCAGCGTCTCCCCCGTCGGCGACCGCCGTGGCCACGAAGGTGACCTGATCGCCGCTCTCGGCCGCCCAGTGGGAGGCCCACTCCTCGGCCACCTCTGACTTGCCCGAGCGGGCACCTCCGAGCACCAGCACAATCAGGCCGATCCGACCGTCCTCAGGTCCACTCTCCTCCGCCTTCCGGCAGTACATGGGCGGGTCTCCTCACTCCGAGAGCTTCTCGGCTCAACGCCGGCCTTCCCGCCTCTTGGCCCCGGACCTTCTGAGAGGCCACTCCAAGGTGACAGTCGGCGGACGGCCGCCGTCTCCCACCGGGTTCCCTGCACCGCTCCGGTGAGGTTAGCCCGCTCGGGGGGTCCCGATGAGGTGCCGGCGGGCGCCGCCGCAGGCTCGTGCCGGTGGGTGTTGAGAAAGTCACTCAACTTTTCAATCGCCATGTCGATATGAGGCCTCATGTCTATCGGCGCGACGAGACACTTGAGAAACGACCCGGCGTCAGAGCGAGCGCTAGCGGCGACTGCGGGCACTTGGGTCACTCGCTCGGTCGCCGCTCGGCTGGTCTCTGCATCTGCCGTGCTGATACCGCTCGGCGCATCTCTCGCAACGGCCGAGCTGGCTGGACGGCTCCTGCCACGCGGCACCGGCACGGCCGACCTCGTCGGCTGGTGGACAGCTGTGCTCCTCCTCTCGACGGCGGCGCTCATCGTGGCCAACCGCGCCTGTCGCCGGCTCCTTCCGCTAGCTGTCGTCCTTCGGATGACGATGGTGTTCCCCGACCGCGCACCCTCGCGCTTTGCAGTCGCCCGACTCGCAGGCTCGACACGAGAGCTCGCACGGCGCGTCGAGCTGGCCGAGGACAGTGGACGCCCTCAAGGCGATCTTCCCGGAACTGAGATATTGCTTCTCGCCAGCGTCATCAGCAAGCACGACCGCTGGACTCGAGGGCATTCCGAGCGGGTCCGAACCTTCACGGACCTGATCGCCGAGGAGCTCAAGCTGTCAGGCTCGGATCGGGATCGGCTGCGGTGGTCCGCCTTGTTGCACGACGTCGGAAAGGTCACCGTTCATCCGACCATCCTCAACAAGGACGGCCGCCTCAACGAGGCGGAGTGGGAGAAGCTGCGCAGGCACCCGCTCGAGGGCTCGCACCTCATTGAGCCTCTGAAGGAGTGGCTGGGAGACTGGGCCCTTACGGTGGAGCAGCACCACGAGCGCTACGACGGCAACGGTTACCCCTTCGGGCTGTCCGGCAACGAGATCTCACTCGGGGGCAGGATCGTCGCCATTGCCGACGCCTTCGAGGTCATGACCGGTGTCAGGTCCTACAAGCTGCCGATGGGGGTCGTTGCAGCGCGAGAGGAACTCATCCGGTGTGCAGGCGCCCACTTCGATCCGACGATCGTGAGGGCCTTCCTCAACGTCTCGCTTCCGAAGCTGCGCAGCGTACTTGGACCTTTGTCCTTCTTACTGGATCTACCCTTTGTTGGCAGGATCGCAGCTCAAGGACGGTTTGCGACCCTCAGCCAAGTCGTCCCGGCCGGCTCCCACCTCGGCGCCACCATCGGCACACTGGCGATCACCGCCGCTGTCTCCCTGCCGATCGCTCCTCAATCTGCTCAAGTGGCGCCTCTTGCTTCTTCCGCCACGGTGCACAAGCACCTAGGTGGGGCCATGACTAAAGGGGCCGACCACAAGAGAACCTCATCGCTCGAGAGTTCGCTGACGAAGGGCCTTGTCATGACGAAGGCCGCCGACCGACGGCTGGCGATGACCACCTCCCACCTGCCAAGGCCGGCAGAGACGAAACGAGCCAGTGCCCCAGCCTCCTCTGCGAGCAAGCTGCCGGCGGACAGGAAGGGGCCCTCGCCACAACCAGGTGTGACAACTCAGCAGTCAACAGGAGGCAAGAAGCCGCCGTCATGGTGGCGAGGAAAGACAGGAACAAAGCGGCATGGGAGGACGGGAGCGCCCTCGCGGGGACGGAAAAGCTCGTGGCGAGGACGCACGTCAGGGCCACGGGGTGAAAGGCGGTCGCCGACCCAAAAGGGCAAGCACGCCAAGGGGGAAGGCCCTGAGCAGCGCCGGTCCTGGCTCAACTTGGGGAACGGCAAGAGCTCGACTCACGGTAGGACCGGCCACGACGGGCAGACCGGCCACGGCGGGCAGACCGGTCACGGCGGGCAGACCGGTCAAAGAAAGACCTCAGGCCATCGCGGGGACGCCGGCGGCCCGAGGCGGTATCGGAAGCGCTAGCTGATCGGGCGCCCGAGAGGATTCACCGGCATCGCACGACCCGATGACTCCTGCGGGCTTCCGCCTCGAAGTCCACCCGGTGGCGGATTCGGCAGACATCTCGTGACGACATCTCCCTCAGCCTTCGGTCGCGGGAGTTGCCACAGCCCCGATATGGTTGGGCAGCCTGGCGGCGTGGCCGAGTGGTTTAGGCAAGGGCCTGCAAAGCCCTCTACCCCAGTTCGATTCTGGGCGCCGCCTCCAACAACGTCCTGGAACAGGGATGCGGGTCTTCGCCAGGGGCGCCGGCATCCGCCCGCCCGCTGTGCTCGTGAAGCTCGCTGTTGCGGAACAGTGGACGAAGGCGTCTTCGACGCGCTCGACGGGGCGCGCGTCACCAAGGCGGCCGTCTCTACCGGAGCGCCAGGATCTCAGCCGTCAGCGCCAGGAGCTCGATGGCGATCTCATATCCCTCGACGTGCGTCATCGGCACCAAGGTGGAGGTGAGGTGCCCATTGTTCCCGCGAACCTCGAGGTGCGTCAGTCGGTCCCGCACATCTCGCATTTCGGCTAGGAGCTGATCTGGCAGATAACTGTCACGCTCGGCATCGCTGATCGTCTCAATGAGGTACGAAAAGACGGGCTGCAACCGGTCCGGCAGCGGCCGAATGTCGACGGCGAGGGTCTGGACAAGACGGGTCATCCTCTCCCGCGCGTAGTCGAGACCCATGCCGAGACCCTAATGGGGGTCGACCAACTCTTCGCATAGCTGAGCCGCCGCTTGACGGCTACAGGCCGCAGGATCCACACCTGCGGTGCCGGCCTTGTCGAGAAGGCCATCTGCCCGGACAAGGAAGGCGGTTGCGACCTCGTCCCCGACAAGGACGACCGGCGTGCCACTACGAGGAGACCTGAGACGGCCGGAAGCGGTCGGCGCTCTGAGCGCTCGCTGGACGCCGCTCCCGGAGCGGAGTGGCGGCTCGGCGCAACCGGGTCCCCCGGTAAGGCATCCCGCCCCTAGCCCAAGCGACGACGGCGAGCCAGGAGCAGACGGACCTCTCGGCGACCCAAATCGGAGCCCAGAGCGAGCAGCGGAAGGGAAAGACCGTCTCTCCGGCACCTTTTCGCCGACCCGCCTCAGCGAGAGCGATGAGTGCGACGCCCGTTCCTGCGAGTTTCCACCAGGCTCGGGAGCAGCCCGCCGCCAAGACGGCTGGGCCGACAGCCAGATATGCGGCGAGCCGGTGGGGCCGGGCTAGTTCGTCGTAGGCTTGGCGTACTCGCTGGGACCAGAAGTGCTCGACTGTGGGGGGTAGCCGGCGTACGAACAGGTCATAGGCGACGATCTCGCTTCCACCACCGCGTCGAATCGTGCGCGCCAGCTCCAAATTCTCGAACAGCACGTCGCCCGAGTACCCACCAGCAGCCATGACCGCTGAACGGCGAACGCCCATCGTGCCCGGCCAGTCTCCCCCGGTCACCCGGTTGAGAAGGCTCCGGGAGGTGTCCCAACAGGCGTGCCATGGCAGCGGGGAAAAGAAGTTCTGCGGACGGACGAGGGTGGCGCCGCCGAGGGCGTCGACCAGTCGCTCCAGGCTCTGGTGGTCGTAGCGGACATCATCGTCGGCTATTACGAGCCGTTCGTGGGTGGCATGACGTACCCCCGTCAGCACGCCGCCCACCTTTCCGTTCGGCGTGACGAGGTCCTGGTCCGGCGGCAGGTGGCGGACGCTCCGGCCCCACGCGGCGTGGTGGCCCGCAAAGACGGGCGGAGGCGAACCGTCTACGACGACCACCTCCAGCCGAGCTGCCAACCAATGTCAGGTACTGCGTCATCTCGGTTCCGTCCAGCCTGCGAGGCGAGGACAGCGGCATTATGTAGGAGGCTTCGTTGACGCCTCCTCGGGCGGAGTTATCTGCCCGGGGCTGCCATGGCGGGAGTGGTAGGTGCGGGTCCCACTTCCCGGTATCCGCCCTCAGCGAGCCGGGCAGGCGCTGTGGATCCTCCTGCATGTCACGGCCCGAGGCGTGCGCGTAACGAAGATGCGTCTGACTCCCAAGCCGCGAGCAGGTGGCGCGAGAACCGTTCCTCGACGAGCATGATGGCGCGAGCCCCGAAGGCGATGTCGGCGGCAAGCTCAGGATCGGCTTGGGCAAGTCCACTGGCCATCTGGTCGACTGCTATCACCTCATGGCTTGCGTCTGCGATCACGTGGACGTCGTAAAACCCGGTAGCGGAGACTCCGAGCCCGAGGCGACGCAGGGCGGCGGCATAGCGGGTGTTCGGCCCGACGGAAGCCATCTCGAATATCGACAGGTGCCCTATGAGGGCACCCCGCCAGCGACGATGGAGACCGAAGAGCGAGATGAGGTTGACAGTGGCCAAGGTGACACCAGGGATGTAATCAAGGTAAGCCCCGTAGGTGGGGTCGAGGCCGAGGGCCGAGAGGGTGTCGGCGAAGAGGCTGGCGTGCATGGCGGCCTCCCTCCCGTTGCCGTACTCATCGAACTGAATGGTGACGAGCGCCGCCTTTGCCGGTCCGTCCAGCCTGGGGATTGCCCAGCTATGGGGGTCGGCTTCCTTCAGCTGGTAAGCGGACCGATGGACAGCGAACTCTCGGAACTGCTCTAGGGTGCCGTTCGTGGCCATATAGGCCGAAAGTGAAGGCGCTGTGCCCGAAGCGAGAACATGATGTAGGTAAGGCCCGATTTCTCCGCAGGGAGCCGGCGCGCCCACCTCATGGTAAAGCGCCCGGAGATAGGAGTCTTCCAGTGATCGGCGTAAGGCCAGGACCGACGGCTCCCACTCCCATTCATCGCTGACGCCGGCGAGGCCGCGGTAGTGGAGCTCGTAACAGAGGTACAGGGCCAGACCTGCGTCTTCTCCCCAAATAGGGTGGCCGGTACAACTGGGAACGGATCGCAGATTGTGTGTGGGCTTGCGAAATGAAGCAAGAAGGAACTCCGATAGCGGACCACGAGGACTCGGCAGACGAGCCCTTGACCGGCGGCGTGGCTCTTTCGGTGGAGCGACGGAGTGGTGGATCGCAGCCTCTACCGTGGCAGGATCGGCTTCAGATTCTGCATCATCAGGTAGTTCGTAGGAGGAGCCGACGGCGTTGTCTCGTGCTGCGAGCGGCACGGCCTGTCCGCCCGGGCCTTCCAGGGGCTGCAGGGTTGTAGCAGAGGTGGCCGACTCGGAGATCGTCATTCTCGGTCACTCGTTCGTCTGGGTTGATACTGCTGTTTCACGATGGTCCAATCCTGCTAGTTGTACCGTCCAAGTAGCGGAGTGGTGTGCAGCCGCCGCCGCGGCCGCGCTCTGACCGTGTGCCTCGCTCACACTACTGGAACGGTATCGGGGGCCGGCCCTCCTGTAAGGGCCTTCGAACCGCCTGTACTGACAGACTCCCCGTTGCCCAGGAAAGGTGATGCTATCGAGCTCGTTCGTGACTGGAGCCCTCGTCTATCAAGCTGGCGTCCGGCGTTGGTTTCCATGGAACCTATGGCAACCCGGTTGTTCCGCCCGTATTGAGGGAGGCAGCGTTTCCGCCCGGATCGCCGAAATCGTGTCTCAGAACCGGAGCCGTTGAACAGGTGCGCCGGCGGCGGCGGCCAATTCCTAAAGCTCAGGGCACCAGATGCCGATGAGCGGACCGCCGGCATAAGCAGTGTCTTCCCGCACCGGCCGGCCGTAGCAGCGTCCTGGGTGAGGTGGGAACCCTCCCAGGACGCTCGCTGCGGGAGCGGCCCAGCCGTCGAGCTCCTCTTTAACCGCAAGGGTCCGGGTCTCTCGGTCAACACTGGCAGCCCCCCTCCGACTTCGGTGACCTGTGCCAGCAGAACCGTGTCGGCGAGGCAGTGCTGAGCTGGGTTCGGGCGGGGTTGCGACCGCCTTTCAGCCCGTTTTTGGACAAGGTCACCTGCCCCTAAAGTCACGCCTGATCGACGTCGATAAGATCGACGCCGGAGGCGGTGCTTGCTGCACCGGTCGTGGCGGCGGCGCCCTGGAGCGAGGTGAAAGAACCTCCCAGGGCGCGCGTCGCTTCGCCGGCTGAGATCGTCTCTCCAGGAGGGGCTGTTCCACTTCACCGAGCGGCTCGCCCGCCCGAGCTCGGCATCTCCCTTACCAGAAGCGATCCTGATCCGGGATGGTTTCGAGATCTGCGAGAACGATGCGTCGATCTTCGTCGTCCGAGATCTCTTCGGTGGCCGCAACTGCTCTCTCGATCATCGATCGAGCCTGCTCCTTGTCGCCGCCGACCGCGTGTGCCCGAGCGAGCGCCTCGTAGGCAAAGGCAAGGTCGAAGTCACCAAGGCCGCCTGCCTGGCAAACCTGCAGGACGCGTTGGGCATGGTGAAGACTCGGCTCAGCGCGCCGGAGGACGGCATAGACCCGCGAGCACTGCCACTCGCCGCGGGCGATGTTCTCCGCCGAACCAACCTCGCCCCAGTGGTACCGGGAGGCATGTGCCATGTGGAGCATCCGGTCGTCGTCGTCCTCTGTCCGGTCCTCTTTCTCGAGCAGGAGCCAGACCCCGTTGAACAGTTGGCCCGCCAGGCGGCGTTCTCCCTCATGATCGATCACGTCGTCGGTTGCCGGCTGTGTCGTCATTGTTTCCTCCGCTTCTTCTCCAAAGAAATGAGAGATCCTGTGCAGGTCGCCCGCGATGCGAGCTGCGCGGCTCTCGAGGCGTCGCTGGTGGGTGCGGATAACCTCCTCCACTGTCGCTCGACTGCGAGGAGTGGAGATGCATCGGCGCACGTCGTCGAGGGGCACGTCGAGAGAGCGCAGCCGTCTGATGAGCCGCGCCTCATTCACCTGGCCGAGGCCGTAGTACCTGAAGCCCGTCAGCTCGTCCACGACGACGGGCCGCATCACGCCGGTGCGATCGTAATAGCGGAGCACCTTCACCGTGAGCCCGCTCAGCCGGGCGAGCCGTCCGATGCTCAGCAGGTCCTCGGTCACTGACGTGACAGTAGAGGTCTCCCCCGTGGTAGAGGCAAGGACCGAGTCGCCGGCGTCCGTCCATCGGGACCCAGGTGGAACGACGCCTTCAAATATGTGCCCGCTCTGGCGAAAGATCTAAGGACCTGTTGAACACGTCGAGCAAGTCCTAAAGCTCCGCCTTCGGGCGCCGATAATACCGGAGCCGGATGCGGTGCGGGACTGCACCGGACATCGTAGCGGCGCCCTGGGGTGAGGGGAATTAGCTCCCCAGGGCGCGCGCTCGCTAACCGGTGCGGACGACCACGCCTGCCCACGCCGGAAGGCTACGGACCGGTTCCTTCAACTCATCAGTCGCGAGCACTACGTCTTCGAGTCGCTTGGGCAGAGCAATCGGCTCGTCGGTGAAGTTCGCCATGACCGTGAGGGCCCCGGTGCGGTAGATCCACGTGCCGGGCGGCCCGGCGAGCCTCGTGTAGACGGGCGAGGGATCGAACAGCTCGGCCCTGCGCAAAGCGATCAGCTGCGCGGCACAGCCGCAGGGTTGAGCCCGGCGTCTCGCGCTGCGCCGCGACATTGCGCTCGGCGTGATCGCCGTAGGGGAGCCACGGCTGGACGCCCTCGGAGGTGAAGCCGGCCGACGGTGAAGAGTCCCACGGCATCGGTGTCCTGGCGGCGTCGCGTCCCTCCCCGCTCCGCCCGCTCGGCGTCATGGGATCGCGGCGCAGTGCCTCGGGCACATAGACGTCGGTCATCGCGATCTCGTCGCCGCTGTAGAGGACCAGCACGCCGGGCAGCGTCGCGAGCACGAGCAGCGCCAGTCGTGCCTTCTGCTCGTCGCCACCGCACCAACGGGTCGGAAAGCGGCTGAGGTCATGGTTTGAGGCCGCCCAGACGGCGCTCTCTCCGACGGGGCAGCTTCGCCAGGGTCTCCTCGACGATCCCGGAAAGCGCGTCGGCGGTGAAGGAGGCAAAGAGAAAGGGGATGTTGAAGGTGAGCTGCAACTCGTCGCCATCGCCGTGGAATGAGGCCATCGCTCCGAGATCGGCGACCCAGGTCTCGCCGAGGAGCAGTCGGGAGGGGTCATATGAGTCGGCGATCTTGCGCCACTCCCGGAAGACGGCGTGGGACTCGGGCCGGTTGGCGCTGTTCACCTGGGCAAGCCCGAACCGGCCGTGCAGCCGATCCGCAACCGGTGCGGGCGGATCGTCCCTAAGCAGGGCGTCCTTGTAGAGACCATGGGCGACGTCGATGCGGAAGCCGGCCACGCCCCGCTCGAACCAGAACCGGATGATCTCGCGGAAAGCCTCATGAACGGCCGGCTCCCACCAGTTCAGGTCGGGCTGGCTCGGCAGGAAGTTGTGCAGGTAATACTGCCCGCTTCGCTCGTCGAGGGTCCAGGCTGACGCGCCCGTTGCCGCGAGCCAGTTGTTCGGTGGTCCGCCGTCCTCGGCGGGATCTACCCAGACGTAGTAGCTCCGGTAGGGCGACGCCGTGTCGCTGATCGCCTCGACGAACCAGGCGTGGGCACTGCTCGTGTGGTTCGGGACGAGGTCGAGCAGCACCCGCATGCCCCGTCTTCCTGCCTCTGCAATCAGCTCGTCCAGGTCCTCGAGGGTGCCGAGCTCGGGATGGACGCCCGTGTAGTCCGAGACGTCATAGCCCCAGTCGTCGTCCGGGGACGGCATCGTGGGCGACAGCCAGATGCCGTCCACACCGAGCCACGAGAGGTAGTCCAATCGGGAGGTGACACCGCGCAGATCCCCGTAACCGTCGTCGTTGCTGTCCTGCCACGACCGGACGTAGATCTGATAGAGGGTGGCGCCCTCCCACCAACAAGACCCGCTCCCTGACATCTACGTCTCACTCCCCGAAATGCTCTCGCCGACCGGCTCGGACGCCGGCCCGAACAAATGGCCCCCGACCGGATGCAGCAACATGCCGCCGGCTGGAGCCGCTGTGATGATACGTGGCCCCCTTGATAGGAACGGCCGGTCGGGCGGAGACTATAAGGGTGAGTGACTACCTCGAGTGGGTTCTCGTGATCCTCCTTCCCACCGCCGTTGGGTACGGGATCGTCGGAGGCGTCCGGCTCGCCCGTTGGGCGGCAGAGCGACGCTCGCACGCTCGCTACTACTCGCAGCCGACCGCCGAGCCGATCGAGAGGCTGGCAGCCCGTCTCCGACGGCTTCGGGCCGAGCTCGGCTCGCTCGAGGCGAGCATCGACCTGCAGGCGAAGCAGATGCGCCTGCGCGCACTGCGCAGCGCCTATCTGGACACCTTGGCGTCGGCATGCGAGCGATTGGAGGCGAGCCCGCCGCCCCGGGGCGACCATGTCCCGCAGGCCGAGATCCGCCGGGCAGAGGCGGAGTTACGCGAGCGCGGACTCGACGTCTGCTAGGCACCTCATCCCGATTGCGGTCATATTGCCGACCGGCCCCTACCATCACCTGGATGGTCCGTGTGCTTGCAGTCTCGGACATCGTCGAGGAAGTGCTCTGGGCTGATGTGAGCTCGGTGACCGGCGCAGAGCTGATAGTGGCCTGCGGCGACCTTCCTTTCGAATACCTCGGCTACCTGATGACTGCTCTCGACGTCCCTCTCGTCTTCGTGCCCGGCAACCATGATCCGTCCTTGACCGGCTACCGGACGTCGCGGGCCGGACTGACTCTCCGCGCCGGACTGCCGGCGTCGCCGCCGTGGCCTGATGGTGCCGTCGTCGCCGACGGCCGGATCGTCGACGTGGCGGGCCTGCGCGTCGCCGGCCTCGGCGGCTCCCCCCGCTACAGCCCTGGGCCGAACCAGTACAGCGACCGGCAGCAGGCTCGCCGCGCCTGCCGGCTCGCCGGCCGGGCCAGTGTTCGGCCGAGGCGTGCGCGGACGCAGAGTTGACATCCTTCTCACCCATGCTCCCCCGCGGGGCGTCGGCGACGAGCCGGACCTGGCTCACCGGGGGTTCACCTCCATCAACGCGCTCGTGGGACGGCTCAATCCGGCCCTGCTGCTGCACGGGCATGTGCAGCCGGGCGAAGTGGGCATCCCGACGGGCGTGATCGGGAGCACGATCGTTCGCAACGTGACCGGGCGGCACCTCCTCGAGATCGACCCGGTCGGCTTCGGGTGCGAGCTCTCAGCGGCTCCGGGTGCCCGGTAATCCGATGCCCGCCGACACCGGGTTTCCCCGGGCCGACGTCGAGAACGACTTCCTCCGCGCCCGCCGGCGCCAGACGCTGGCCCGACTCGCCCAGCGGCTGAGGCGTGAGCCGGACGACGTCAACCTCATCCTGCCCTTCGACGAGGTGGTCGCGGCCCTCGGCATGACCGGCGAGCGGTCGCTCGGCCTCCAGTCGATCAAGCTGAGCACGGTGGTAGGCACCGTCGACTCGACGCGAGACTTCGACCGCTACTTCCGACCCACCTCGAGTCGCGTCCGGGAACGTTGGGAGCGACTGGCTCTAGCCCAGCGGCGGGGCGAGCCGATGCCTCCCATTGACGTCTTCCGCATCGGCGAGCTGCACTTCGTGAAGGACGGTCATCATCGCGTCTCGATCGCCCTCGCCACCGGCCAGAAGACGATCGACGCCTACGTCACCGAGATCCTGACAGCGGTGCCGGCGCGGGGCATCCATCGGCGCGGCGACCTCCTCTTCAAGAGCTACGAGCGCCTCTTCCGTTCCCGAGTGCCGCTCCCGGCACAGGCGTACACGAAGATCTCCGTCACCGACCCCTGGTCCTACGCCGAGCTCGGTCGAAGCCGTCGAAGCGTGGGGCTTCCGCCTGATGCAGCACGAGCACAAGTTCTACGACCGGAGCGAGGTGGGCCGCCGGTGGTTCTCCGACGAGTTCATCCCCGTCGTGCGGATGCTTCACGCGGCCGACCTTGTCGGCTCGCTCGACCGACGCCGAGGCCTACCTCATCATCGCCCGCGAGCGCTACCGGCTGATTCGCACCCACGAATGGAACGACGACGTCATCGACGAGCTTCAGCGCAAGCTCCGGTCACCGCGCCATCGCAGGCACGCGACGAGCTGACGCTCGCCGCCCCGGCCGGCGGGCGGTCAGCATCGGAGTGCCCACACCTCCCGGCTCTCAGCTGACCGGCGAGGGGGCCGTTCCCGTCGTGACATGTGCGCCATCGGTCAAGGGCGAGGTTCTGGCCGCTCGACGGATCAAAGACATGGATCTTCCGGGCGTCGAGCCACAGCTCGGCATCCTGGCCCTCCCGCACGCCCGTGGCCGCGTCCAGCCGGGCGACGATGGTCTCCCCGCTCGCGCCGGTGTCGGCACGGCCGGAGTCCTGGGCGAGCTCCTGCAGCTCGCTCGCCGCCATGCTCTGCCCGAGCTCCTTGGCGAAATAGACGTAGACGTCCGAGCCCATCGACTCCCGGACGTCGACCGTCGCCCGGAAGGTGATCCCTGCCTGCCGGGCATCGGCAGCGACGAGCGAGGCGTCCTCGAAGTCCTCCGGCCGGATGCCGACGATGAGGTCGCGCGGATGCGTCCGAACGCGACAGTGCCTGTCTCAGGCTGTCGCTGAGCGGGATGTCCCCGAACGGTGTGCGCAGCTTGTCCTCCTCGACGGTGGCCGGGACGAAGTTCATCGCCGGCGAGCCGATGAAGCCGGCGACGAACAGGTTCAGCGGCCGCTCGTAAAGCTCCTGGGGAGATCCCAGCTGCTGGAGCAAGCCGCTCCGCATGACCGCCACCCGGTCCCCGAGGGTCATCGCCTCGGTCTGGTCGTGGGTGACGTAGACCATCGTCGTGCCGAGCCTCCGCTGGATCCTCGACACCTCGGTGCGCATCTGCACCCGCAGCTTGGCATCGAGGTTGGAGAGCGGCTCGTCCATCAGGAAGGCCGACGGGTCGCGGACGATCGCCCGGCCCATCGCCACCCGCTGGCGCTGACCGCCGGAGAGGTTGGCCGGCCGGCGGTCGAGATGCTGGTCGAGATCGAGGATCCGGGACGCCTCATTGACCTTCTCGTCGATCACGTTCTGGGGGGTCTTGGCCAGCTTCAGAGCGAAGCCCATGTTCTCCCGGACCGTCATGTGCGGGTAGAGCGCATAGCTCTGGAAGACCATGGCGATGTCACGGTCCTTCGGCGTCATGTTGTTGACGACTCTGCCGCCGATACGAAGCTCACCTTCGGTGATGTCCTCCAAGCCGGCGATCATGTTGAGCGTCGTCGACTTCCCGCACCCGGACGGCCCGACGAGGATGACGAACTCGCCGTCGGCGATGTCCATGCTGATCTTGTCGACAGCGAGCGCGCCGTCCGGATAGCGCTTGGTGACCTTGTCCAGAACGATTTCAGCCACTGTCTCTCCTTTGAATCCGGTTGGTTGCCGGCTAGCCCTTGACGGCGCCGGACGTCAGCCCGGCGACGATCCGGCGCTGGAAGAACACCACGAAGATGATGATGGGGATGGTGATGACCACTGCAGCTGCCGCGATAGGCCCGGTCGGCACCGCGAACTGCGAGCTGCCGCTGAAGAAGGCCAGCGAGGCGGGTGCTGTCCGGGACGCGATCGTCGAGGTGAACGAGATGGCGAAGAGGAACTCGTTCCAGCAGGCGAGGAAGACGAGAATGGCCGTCGTGACCATGCCCGGTGCAGCGAGCGGGCGCGATGACCTTGACGAAGGCCTGAAAGGGCGTCGCGCCGTCGACCTTGGCGGCCTTCTCCAGCTCCCACGGGATCTCACGGAAGAACGCCGAGAGCGTGTAGATGCCGAGCGGCAGGCCGAACGCCACATAGGGGATGATCAGGCCCGGCCACGTGTTGAACAGACCGAGCGACGCGCTCGATGCTGAACAGCGGCGTCACGAGGGCGATCGCCGGGAACATGGCGATCAGAAGCGCCATCCCGATGAGCACGCTCTTGCCCGGGAACTGCAGCCGGGCGACGGCGTAGGCGGCCATCGAGGCGAGCACGACGGCGATGAACGTCGAGATGAGGCCGATGCCGATCGAGTTGACGAGCGGCCTGATGAACTGCGAGGTGTGCAGGATGCCGGAGTAGTTGCCCCACGTGAACTGCGAGGCGTGCACGGGGAAGAAGGAGGGATCGAGGATCGCTGCCGGCGTCTTCAAAGACAGAGACACCATCCAGATCACCGGGATGAGCGCCAGTGCCAGGACGACGAGGTTCGCCGTTCCCCAGCCGACCTTCTGGCGCGGCGTCGAGTGGACAGCAGCCATCAGCGGTTCACCTCTTTCCCAGGGACGAGCCCGGTGCGGCTGCGCCGAAGCCCTTTATGAACAAGAAGGCGATGATCACGACGCAGATGAAGACGAGGATCGAGATCGCCGAGCCGAGGCCGAGGTTGAGGGCATTGAACAGATTGTCCCAACCGAGGATTGAGACCGAGCCTGTGCCGTTGTTGCCGGCGGTGAGAATGAAGATGTTGTCGAAGATCCGGAACGAGTCGAGGGTCCGGAAGAGGAGGGCGACGAGGATCGCCGGCTTCATCAGCGGGAGCGTGATGCGGGTGAAGCGCTGCCAGGTCGTCGCGCCGTCGACCCTGGCGGCCTTCTGCAGGTCCTCGGGCACGAGGGAGAGGCCGGCGAGCAGCAGGAGGCCCATGAAGGGCGTCGTCTTCCATATCTCAGCAAGGATGATGACGCCGATCGCCTTGACTTCCGAAGTGAGCGGGGCGCTGTTGTTGAAAGCCGCCGACAGGTAGCCCGTGCTCGGCGTCCAGGCGTACTGCCAGCCGTAGGCAGCTGCCACCGTGACGATCCCGTACGGGATGAGGGCGGCGGTGCGGATCGCCCCCCGGCCAAAGAGCGTCCGGTGCATGACGGTGGCGAGGATCATGCCGAGCACGAGGGTGACCGTGACTGAGATGACGGTGATGACCAAGGTCACCACGAGCGCATGCCACCAGTAGGGTGAGCTGAGGACGGCGGCATAGTTGCTGAACCCGATGAACTTGGTTGCTTTCGGGAGCTCCAGGTTGTAGCGCTCGAGAGACAGATAGATCGCGTAACCGACCGGGAAGGCGGTGACGGCGACCATCACGACGACCGCCGGGGCGCACAACATCCAGCCAAGCCTGCGCTCGGCCTTCGCCCCCTCTGACAGTTGCGGCCGGCGCCGGCCCGTCGCCTCCGCCTCGATCGCGCCGGCGGCCACTTCGGTGCTGATCGCCTGACTGACGCTCATCGGCTCCTCCCTTCCCTCGTGCGAGGCGGTCACAACGGCGGTCCTCATGGCACCAGCCCCTTCGACTGCAGAGCGTCGTTCAGTTGGCTCGACCATCGTCTTCTCGGTGCTGGCCGGGTTGATGGCCGCCGCCGGCGAGATCAGGTGGGAGATGTCGATGGACACGACCTGGTAGACGGGGGTCTTCGGCCGGACGCTCGCATTCTCGAGGGCATGGAGGATGTCGGCGTGGAACGGGTAGTCGGCGAAAAGGGCCGGGTTGTTGTAGAGACTCGTGATCGTGGGCGGCAGGCCGCCGACGTTGGCCGCCGTGATCTGATTCTGCTGCGTCTCGCAGGCACAGGGCCGCCTGGAACGCGAGCGCCTTGTGCTGTGAGAACCGGCTGATGGCGAGATCGGTCCCGCCGATCGTCACCTTGGCCGGGACGCCCGGAGTGATCTCGGGATAAAGCGCCCACTTGAACACTTTGAAGAGCTTCGGATTGTCTGCCTTCATGGACGGATAGACGAACGGATAGTTCAGCTCGAAGGCGGCCTTGCCGGCCTCCATGGCGAGCCGGTTCTGGTCCTCCATCTGCACGGGGAGCGACGGGTCCGCCGCCGGCGAAGTGGCGAGCTCCTTCATGATCGAGAGCGCCTTGACCGCCGGCGCACCCAACGTCACCTTCGATCGCGTCCGGGTTGAGGATCGTGCCGCCGGCGCTCCGCACCATCGTGTTGAACCAGACGGTCGCTCCTTCGTACTGGGCGCCCTGGATCTCGATGTAGTGCGGCTTTCCCTCCTTCGCAAGCTGCTCTGCGTCAGCGATCATCTGGCCCACGTCGTCGGTGGCGACTTCACGAGGTCGGAGCGGTACCACAGCAGCTGGGTATTGCTGTTGTCGGGCACGGCATAGAGCTGGCCATGCCAAAGGGCCGTCTCGAGCGCCGGCTTGAGGGTGCCCGACTCGGCCTGTGTCTTGTACGTCCCGGTCCACGGCTCGATCCAGCCTGCATTGGCGAACTCGGACTCCCACGTCACGTCGAGGCCCATGATGTCGATTGTCGGATCGTTCGCCGCCAGCCGCCGGACGAGCTGCAGTCGCTGGTTGTCCGAGGCCGCCGGGCAGCACCTGATAGGAGATCGAGTACTTTCCGCCGCTCTGCTTGCTGCAGTTGGTGACGGCCTTCTGGGTGGCGCCCGAGACGTCATTTGGGAAGTAGAAGTTCAGGGTGACCGGCCCGGTACTGGCACTGCTCGTGCTGCAGGCGGCTAATCCCGACGAGAACAGCACGGCGCCGGTTGCAAGCGTGACGAGGTGCCGCAGGGGCGACTTTGAGCTCCGCCCGGCGACCCCTGACCGGGCAGCTCGGTTCCGCCGCCCCCCCTGCCCACGCTCACACCACATGGCACCTCCCATATCGCCGGCCACCCCGCCTGCGAGGTCCGTCACGCTAGAACGTCCAGCCGGGCCCAAACAAGCACTTGCTCGGAGAAAAGTCGGTCCCCTAGGCGGCCTGAGCTGCCTCGACCAGGTTCGGACGTCGCACCAGGCGACAGCAGCCGGGCCCTGCTCCACGGCGGCGTGGATCGCCGGCACGACGGGAAGCTTCTTCTTCGGTCTCCACGAGCAGGCGGAAGTGCTCGGCTGGTTTCACCGGAAATTCACCTGGAGGTCACCCTCGGGCCACCGGACAGGGGGATCAAAAGCTTCGAGAGCCTCGAGAAGGAGGCTCCGCGTGAGTGCCGATCGAAGGTCGACGGGCAGTTCCGAGACAGAGCGGCGCACGCATCAGTCGGCTCGTGTCCTCACTGCCGCCTTCTTCCCTCTTGTGTCTCAATGGCGCCTAGCCATGCTGATCCTCCTCGTTCGTCACTGCCATGCCGGCTCGAAGGGATGCGCGGGCGCCGACGACAGCCAGCGCCCGCTCATTACCGCGGCCGTGCAGAGGCCGGCGTCCTCGCCGAACGCTTGAGCGAGTTCGCCCCGGTCCGCGTCCTCTCGAGCCCCCTCATCAGATGCCTGCAGAGCGTCGAGCCATTCGCAGCTCGCGAGGGCTCAGCTGTCGAACTGTCAAAGGGCCTTCGCCCGGACTCTCGAAGGGCCGCCACGACCCTGCTTCACGAGATCGGCGCCGGAACCGGCCCGGTCGTCCTCTGCACCCATGGTGAGGTCATCGAACACATCCAGAGCGATCTTCGGGAGAAGGCCCCATCCAACCTCAGTCATGCCGGCATGCGGGAGAAGGGGTCGGTCTGGGTTCTTCAATACCAACAGGGTCGGATCGCACGCGCCGACTACCTCGCGCCACCCTCGTAGGGCCGGAGGATCCGATTGCTCGCCAATCTGATTGGCAGTCCCTACGTCTGCAGCGCCGCTTCCGTGCCGGTGCCGGTCGGCTGCTCACTCCCGCAGTACTTGCACTTGAGCGCCGCCGACGGGCAGGTCTGTCGACAGGCATTGCGGGCAGGTCTTCACAGGATTGGGATCACCGAAGACGACATTGCCGCGTCGAGCAGACAGGTGCTTGTACGGCAGCACGAGGGCGAAGTACAGCACAGCCATGAATATCACGAAGTAAATGACGGCTGACACGAAGGTCCCGAAGTTGAGGAAAGTGGCCGCGTTGCCCTTTTGACCCAGTTGCACGCCGAGACCGAGGGAGTGCTTTCCTTCGGCCCGAGTGACGAGCGGATTGATGATGGAGGTCGTGAAGGACTGGATCAGCGTGCTGAACGCCAGCGCAACGATCAGCCCGATCGCGACGACTATCACATCGCCGCGGATGAGGAAGTTCCTGAATCCCTTGATCATCGCAGTCTCCTGTCACTCAGGCTTCGACCAGGCCACCAGCCGGCCGGAGCCTAGCGGCCACCCAACCTCCGAATGGGAACCGGCTCGCCTCCCTCACCACGTCCGCCTCCTCGGTCAACCAGACCGCCGGTCGTAGCCAGCTTCGTCGGGGCGGGCAGCGGCCGCTGCGTCAAGGTCGGCCGCCGTGAGCACTGACCTCACCGTGAGCCCGCGCTCGCCGAGCGCCTCGTGGCTGCCGTCACTCCGGTCGATCACGCAGAGCACATGTTCGACGCAGGCCCCGAGACGGCGGAGATCCTCGCTCGACATCACGACCTGGCCACCGGTCGTGATCACGTCCTCGACGACGAGCACCTGGCGGCCGGCGACCTCGGCGCCTTCGGCGAGCCTCGCCGTGCCGTAGGTCTTTGCGGCCTTGCGGACGAAAGCAGCCTCGAGGCCTGTCGCGAGCGAGAGCGCCGTCGCGATCGGCACGCCCCCGAGCTCCAGGCCGGCGAGCACCTCGGTGCCGGGAGGCACGAGGGGTACTGCGTGGGCGACCACTTCGGCAAGCAGCTCCGGGTCTCCCTCGAACAGGTACTTGTCGAAGTAGTGGGTGGCAGTCTGCCCGGAGCGGAGGGTAAAGCTCCCTTCGAGCCTGCAACGCTGGTTGATCGTCCTGGCGAGCATCTGTCTGTCCATCAAAGCTCAGTCTGCCGCCGAACCAGCTTGTCGAACAGCCGACCTGCTCGCTTCCCAGCCGGGCGGGGTGAAGCGACGACGAGCAGGCACCGACGGTGCCGCCCGGTGGCGTCCTCAGGTGCGCCGGCGTCGGGCGTTGCGGGTGATGAGGTGGATCGCGCCTGCCACAAGGGCCACCACGACGGCGAGCTCGACGATCTTGATGAAGAAGCCGACGACGAAGTCGAACACCACGAGGGTGATGACGGCTGCCACGACGACAACGGCCACCATGGCAGCGCCGTGGAACAACCGGATGCCTCCAGGCTGCCTACGACGTGGTTCGAGCATCAGATGCTCCTTCCCGGCGCCTCCGGGGACCGGCCGCACCTCTCCACAGGCTACGGCCGATCCGCCCGGCGGTGGCGTCAGGGCTCTCGGCGGGAGCCGGTCGGTCTGGTCGGCCTCCCGTCGTAAAAGGGATCGTGTTTGCCTATACGATGGTGTGCGGCACCCAAGGTGGCGTTCATGCTCAAGAAAAAGGCACAACATTCCGTCGCCCGGAGATCATCCGCGCTCCTGCCCGCCCTCATCTGTGCCGTCGTGGCTCTTGCCCTCGCCGCCGGCGGTTTCGTCCTCATCTCGGGGCGCCATCACACGCGAAACCGCCTCGTCGGTGCGGTCACGTCTCGCCGCGGGGCCGACGAGCTCGACGGTGCCGGGGACGACAGATCCGCCTGCACCGCTCAGCGTCGTCGGCCTGACCCCGAGGGACGGGGCTCAGGGCGTCGGCTTCGATCCCGACATCACGATCTCGTTCTCAGCGCCAGTAGCAGCAAACGGCGTGCTCCCCAAGCTCGACCCGGCGCCGCCGGGCAAATGGTCCTGGGCAACGCCGGAAAAGCTCGTCTTCCACCCAGCCGGTTACTTCCCGCCTTTCAGCCGAGTCCGGCTCACCCTGCCGGGCGGCCCCGACGGCTTCTCGAGCAAGGCGGGCGTGCTGCTCCGCACGACCGTCAAGTCGTCTTTCGTAATCAGGCCGGCTCGACGCTCCGGTTGCAGCAGCTGCTGGCAGAGCTCGGCTACCTGCCCGTCCGCTTCACTCCGGCTCAGGCTCGGCTCCGACACCCGGCGTGACGACGCAGGCTGACGTGACGGGCGTCGGAGTCACGGCGAGCCGCGGCGGACCACGAAGGCGGCAGACAGGCAGGCCCGTCTCATCCCGGCTGGGCCCCCCGCCAATGGGGTGACTCCGCTCCTCGCGGCACCTCCCCCGCAGCTGACGACCGTCGAGGAGCCATCCACTCCGAGCGCGATCCCGCTAGCCCCGGTTGTGGGCTCGTTCGCCTGGCGCTTCGGCCACATTCCCCCTTCGCTGGCGGTGCTGTGGGCGCCCGGGAAGAGCAACGAGATCACGACAGGTGCCGTCATGCAGTTCGAGCTGGCCGAGGGGCTGCCGACCGATGGCCAAGCCGGCCGACTGGTGTGGGCGGACCTGCTGAGAGCGGTCGCCGGACGCCAGCTGAACCGGTCGACCTACGATTACGTGTACGTGAACACCGGGTCGCCCGAGTACGTGTCGCTCTGGCGGGATGGAGCGGTCGTCTTCAAGACCCTCGCCAACACCGGGATAGCACAGGCACCCACCGAAGTCGGCACATGGCCGGTCTACGCCCGCTATGTGACGACGACCATGAGCGGGACCAATCCCGACGGCTCGCACTACAGCGACCCAGGCATCCCGTGGGTCAGCTACTTCAACGGCGGCGACGCCCTACATGGCTTCCTGCGTGCCGCCTACGGTTTCCCGCAGAGCCTCGGGTGTGTGGAGATGCCCTACGCGTCCGCCCAGACGGTCTTCCCGTACACACCGATCGGCACGCTCGTCACCGTCCTTTGATCGTTCCCGCGCCGTCGCGGGGTCCGAAGACGCGGCCGTAGGCCTGATCAGGCTCCAGCCAGCACGCGGATTCCATAAGCACCCGACCAGGAGCCGCCCGGCGGGGACGATGAGCGATCCCCGGTCCTGAGCACGTTCGGCGGCCACGTCGTCGGCTCGAGCGCCACTGCCTTCCGCCGGCCGGCCGGCGAAGGGTGTCCCCGGTGTAGCACATCACGTACTTCCAGCCCTCCGCCCCACAGCCCCCGACGCTTGCCGTCTCCAGTGACGAGCAGCACCTCCCAGGCGGCATCAGGCGGTGCTCCGGCCTCCCCGGAAAGGGCGGTGAAGCAGTCGTCGAGCTGCACTCCTTTGAGCGGGACGCCGCCCCGGAGGTCGTATCGCGTCCCCTCGACGTCCTCGTAGCCGAGCGGAAGGCCACGGTCGACGCAACGGAGGCGACTACGGGCGGGAAGAAGGAGTGTGCAGCTGTCCACGCCGGCCGAGCCGGCGTAGAGGTACGGGTCGAAGCCGAGCCCGAACGGCGCCGCGGTCGACTGATTGGCCGCTCTCGCCGTGACGAGAAGCTCGCCCTCAGAGACGGCGTAGGTCACCTCGGCGGCTACCCCCGATCGGTAGGCAGGTTGCGGCACCACCGTGCAGCTGAGCCGAACCTCCTTCTCCGAGAAATCCTCCACTGTCGAGGGGAGCCAACGCACTAGGCCGTGGATGGCGTTGTGGTGCTCCGGCTCGTCGAGCCCGGCCCGGCCTTTAGTGCCGTCGAACTCGTACGAGCCGTCCTCGAGCCGATTCGGCCACGGGAAGAGCACCTGGCCTCGTCCGCCACTCGAGATGGCCGGCCTCGACCTACCCTCTCGGCCCGCCAAGAGCCTGGCCCTCCCACTGACCTCGCGAGGGCCCGCCGGCTCTCGGAGCAGCGAGTCGTCACCGCGTCCAGTTGTGGAGACCGCCGCAGACGCTTCGCGCTGCGGGAGCACGGTCTCCGGCCATGACGGCGCCCCCGACAGGGCTTCGGCCATCGGCCCTGGCGATGACGAGCTGACCGGGGTGGGCGAGCTCCCGAGTGAGCTGACAAAGGAGAGCGAAGCCTCATACGTAGGTCCCGATCTGCGCCCCGCCGGTAGTGAGGAGCGTGACCTCGGCGACTTCACGACCTCGATGGACACAGTGCGGCTCGTGCCCCTCGCGGTCCTGATCGGGGTGCTCGGCGCCGGGATCTCCATCGCCCTCCTCGACATGATGGGCCTCATCACGACGCACCACTGAAGGGAGGAGGGTCGTCAGCGCGCCGTCATGACCTGCGGGCTCAGCTCTTTGATCATGCCGTTGCACCACAGCACCTGGCGCATCGTGCGGCTGTGGCAGACGCTCAGGATCCCGAGCAGCTCGCTGTCCTTCATTGTCTGGGCAGCCTGGGCGAGCATGGTCCAAAGGACGGAGTTGCCGGACAAGACCAGGAACAGGTGCCGGAGATCTCCGAGGAGCAGCAGTCCCGGCTCAGGCGATGGCCCAACAGCTCCGCGAGCTTTTCCGAAGCGGCCGCAAACGGACCGGCGGCAGTCTGGGGACGCTCGTCTCCGGCCAGCTTCTTTCCGTAGCGAGCGGCCAATGGGACAAGGACTCGGCGGTTCTGCAGTGACCACCTGGCAAGGTCGATGGCGAGTGGTGCACTTCGTGCTCGCTCGGGTGCGGTTCCCCCACGACGTGGAAGTGCTTCTCCAGCTGGGCTTCACCTTCATGTACCTCTGCAAGCACCACTTCCACGCCCCGGCTCACGACACGACCTCGTCGACTTCGGCGTCGGGCCGCCAAGGATGAGACGAACCCCACCGTTTGTCGCGGGCGCTGACGCCGTTGTCGTGGGCGCGAGCAGGGCTCCCCATCACTCTCCACGAGCCGCACAGCCGGGGCGCACGTCTTGAATAGCGGCTGCTTGGAGAGCGGGGCCCAGTCGGTGATGGTCAGCTCATTGGCCGCACGCGGGCCATGATCGGGGCGATCCCGGTACCCGTAGTGGAACGGCAGGAAGACGACGCCGTCACCGATGTCGCTGCCGGCTCAAAAGCTGGCGCAGACCCGGCCGGGCGCCCGCGGGGCGCTCCTGTTCGAGTCCTGCGTCCCCGTCTCGGAGTTCGGGACTGGCTGGCCGGACGGCGTGCCAGTCCAGATCCGCGGCATGGCCGCCGATCCCCTTTTCGCCGGCGATGGCGACATCGAGGCGGCCCGTGCGCTCGTTGACTCGGCCGAGGACGCGTAGCCTGTTCGTCTACCCGGCGATCGGCACCTGTTCGCCGACTCGAGCCTGCCGTCCTACGGTCCCGATGCCGCCAAGCTGCTCACTGAACGTGTGCTCAAGTTCCTCGCCGCCCGCTGACAACGCCGGCGGCCACGGACTTCTCCGACGAGATCGCCACCCGCCTGAGCGCCGCCGGCGACGGCCCGGGAGCGTGCGGTGGCCCAGATTTTTGTCAGACACGCATGGGCTAGGCGTCGGTGGTACAGGCGGGAAGCCCTGTGGCTTGCTGCTAGAGCCGTCGGATGCTGTGGCTCGTTGCTCGCCGGCAATGCGTGCCATCAGCCGTTGCTCCGTACCCACGGATCCTCTGGGCGCACGATCTTCCAATACGGTGTCTTTGCGCTGCACGAGGTGGCCGGAAAACTCCCACAGGTCGCATCCCTGGTGGTCGAGGACTGTTCCGTCAGCGGCGTGCCCCGTCACCCGCCACACCGTCACGGCCCGCTCGCCCATGGTGTACCCGTAGTGCAGCTCCCAGGCCATGTCCGGGATGAGGGAGAAACGCTCCGCCAACAGTGCCCGGATCGCCTCGCGCCCGTGCACCGGCGCGGCCGTCGGGATCCGGCCCCGAGGCCAGGTAGAAGGTGGCATCCTCGGCGAAGCAGGCGGCGATGCGTGCGCGGCACGGGTGTTGAACGCCTCGTGGACCTCCTCGACCCGCTCCATCGTCACGCCTGGCGTCGACCTGGAGCCGGCCGCCGTGCCAGGTGCCGGCGTGCCGGTGCTCATGTGAGCCCGTATGTGCCAAGGAAGGCCACGATCTCCTCGGTGACCCGCTCGGGCGCCTCGTAGGAGAGCGTGTGGCCAACGTCGGGCACCTCGACTCCCCGGCCGTCAGCGAGGCCGCGGACGAGTGTGCCAACGGCCTCCGGCGTGGTGCGGTCGTCCTCGGCACCGATGAGCACGAGGGCCGGCTGCGAAATGGCGCCGAGCGAGGAAGAGAGGTCGGGGGACTCGGCGATGGCTCTGACCGCCCTCACATAGCGCTCGGCACCGGTGAGGTACAGCATCTTCGAGTACTCGTCGATGATCTCGGGACGCTCGCGGTCGGGTCCGGCGGGAGAACGGGGGCTTCGCGCGCCAGGGGCCGGTGACCCAGCCGTCGACGCCCTCCTCCTCGATCGAGCGTGCCCGCTCAAGCATCATCGGGCCGAGCCGGCCGAGTGCGGCTTCGGCGCCGACGAGGACGAGAGCGTGCTCGGGACGTCGGGCCGGTCGAGGGCGAACTGCAGCACGATCGTGGCGCCGAGGGAATGGCCGACGAGCAACGACAGGCCCACGCACCTGCCTCTCGGCGAGTAGCTGGCCGAGGTCGTCCGACCATTGGACGACCGAGAGCGGACCGGGGTCCTCCTCCTCGCTCTCGCCGCCGCCCCGGTAGTCGTAGGCGACGAGCCGCCAGGTCTCGGGGAGCCGGTCGAGCACGGGGATCCAGACGGCCTTTGCCCCGCCGATCCCGTGGACGAACACGACCGTCGGGCTGCCGCCGCCGGTGTCGAACAATGCCGTGCGGCATCCGGTGATCTGGGCGTACTCGCGGACGTACCTGCTCATCGGCATCCTCCACCCGTGCACAGATCGAAGCTCGGATCGGCTCCGCTGTCCAAATATCATCTATCAATACCGCTACTGACCGGCCCGCTGTGCCGCCGGCGGGCTCACGAGCGGGCAAACGACCGCTGTGCCGCCCCCGGTCGGCTCCCTCAGGTCGGCTCGCTGAGCCCCCGCAGACGCGACTCGATCGCCGCGAGGGTGTCGCGAAGGTGGTGCCGGTGGCCTCTTCCACCTTGGCGGCGTTCCCCGCCTTGATGTGCTTCAGCAGCTCGCGGTGTTCTCGCTGCGCCAGCCCCATTCCATTCTTCGAGGTCGCGTAAATAGGCGCATGAACGGCTCGACGGAGGTCCATAGCGACGAGACGATGTTTTTCAGTCGGGGCATCTCGGAAGCCTCGTAGCACTCCCAGTGGAAGGCAGTGTTCGTGTCGGCCCACAGGACGACGTCCGAAGAGTCGTCCATGGCCCTGAGCAGCTTCTCGAGCCGTGCGAGGCGCTCCTTGTCGGCGCGCAAGGCGTGGCACGGCACGCGCGAGCAGCAGCGGCTCGAGCAGCATACGGATGGCGTAGACCTCGCCGAGGTCGTCGAGCGAGAGCGTGTTGACGTGCACGCTGCGGTTGTGATCGAAGGTGACGAGGCCTTCCATTTCGAGCATGCGGAGCGCCTCGCGGACCGGCACGGCACTGACGCCGAACTCGAGGGCGAGGTCGGAGATCTTGAGCGGTCCCGGCTCGAGCTGGCCACTCGCGATCCTTCGTCGTAGCTCCGTCGAGACAAGGGCGGGGATCGACGGAGGGGTGATCGACCTGATGGGCCGGGCGAGGTTCTCCGCTATGCGGACCGGCGGCTGGGAACGGTCGCCCCCTTCCGCCCGCTCGAGGGGCGTCCTCCCGCCGCTGTCCGCCATGCCGGACGCGCTGCTATGCTGTTCGGTCGCCGGGCGTTCCGTTCGCGGCGCCGGGGTGTCCCTGGGGCGTCCGTGGCACCGCGCTGTCCCGGGGTGTCCGTGCCACTGCTCAACCCTTTCGAGAACCATTCGAGCTGGTCCGCGTTCGCTCCAGGAAGGCAGCGAAGCATGGGCTCCTGCTCCGGTGGATGTCGGTGCCGATTCTACAGCCCGCCGGCTTCGGACTCTTGTATCCTCGGTGCGGCGCCGACGACGTCACCGGCGGGACTGGCCCGCCCCGCCGCCTGTCGCTGCGTGAGCAGGGGCGCGGCATTCTGCTGCCACAGCCCGCCGAGGCGCTTTGAGCCGCCACATCCGGGTTGGCTTGCAGCTCGCCCACGGCGGCAGCGGCGCTCGTGACCGTCTCGAACGGGAGGTCCGTTCCGAACAGAAGGTGGTCCGGAGCTGCCACGGCGGAGAGGCAGGACAGCGCGTGCGGGCGGGTGCACGAGGCGACGTCGTAGAAGAACGTAGCGAGGTCGTGCTCGACCTCGAGCGAGTTGCGGTGGGCAACCGCCCGGTCCCGGCGGAGGTGGCCGAGCCGCTCGGCGAGATAGGGCAGGGTGCCCCCGCCGTGGGTGAGGATGAAACGGATCCCCGGGAAGCGAGAAAGGGTGCGGTTGGCGACGAGGCTTGCGGCCGCCCGTGTCGACTCGAAGACGAACTCGAGGATTGAAGGGCGGACGGCGAGGGGCGGTTCCTGCTGACCGCACGGCTGGAGCGGGTGCACGAACACGACCGCTTCCCGTGAGGACAGGTAACCCATGAGCGGGTCGAGGCGCTCGTCGCCCGGGTAGATCCCGCCGCTGTTCGTGTAGATCACGACGCCATCGAGGCCGAAGCGCTCGAGGACGATCTCAGCCTCCGCGATGGAGGCCTCGATGTCCGGGAGAGGGAGGCTGCCGAAGGCCCAGCGGGGCTCGGAGGCGGTGAGCTCGGCTAGGTACTCGTCGGCGGCGTGGGCGAGGCGCCGCGTCCGGCCCCCGTCACCGAAGTACAGGCCGGGCGCCGAGATCGAGAGCACGGCGCGCTCGATGGCGAGCTCATCCATCATCTGGAGCGAGAGCTCGGGTGACCAGTCGGGGAACCCATAGCCCGGGAGCGCCTCGATGCCCGCGGCCGCCAGCTCGGCGGTGTACGCAGGCGGGCAGCGTGTGGTGGTGGACGTCGATGATGCCGGTCACGCCGTCGCCCGCGGGGTCGAGGGAGAGGTCGACGAGATTGCGGGCGTGGCCCCCGAGCACCCCGGCGAGGTGTTCGGGCGGGATGACCCGCTGTGCGAACTCGACGGCCTTCGAGGCCGACCAGTACGGGAAGTCGCTCGAGAACAACAGGCGGTCGAAGCCGATCACCTTGCCGAACAGCTCGAGCGACTCAGGCTCGTCGCAGACGAGGTCGAAGTAGAGGCTGCGCAGGTAGTCGAGGATCGGGCGGTCGAGCCGAGGCCAGAGGCCTTTGCCGCGATAGATCTCGATCCGCGCCACGTAGGTACGGGAGGGCTCCCCCCACGTGCGGGTGGACGATCTTCAGTGCGGGCAGGCGGTCGACGAGCCCGCTCACGATGAGCGACATCATGGCGAAGCTCGTGTCGAACATGTAGCCCATCGGGATCTCGAGGTTGAACGGTGTCACGCAGGGAGAACGGAACGAGCGTGTGGGGTGCAGGAACATCGCGTAGACCGCGCCGGTCGATCTCCTCGTAGAGCGGCCATAGCCGGCGGTCCGCGTCGACTGCCCGGCGACGTTGCCCGGGATCATCACCCCCTTCAACCCGAGACGATCGACGGGCGCCGTCCCGGTCAGTACCGAGACCGCCGCCTCGAGGTCGCCGAGTGGCAGGACGGCGAGGCCGTGCACGCGGTCGGGGTAGGCCGCCTGGGCGCGGCGCAGCTCCTCGTTGAGGAGGAGCGAG